>OY970162.1:937500-2843086 GCA_963706635.1 uncultured Thermoleophilaceae bacterium | reverse complement strand
GCCCTGCTGCTGGGCTTCCTGCTCCTGGCGATGGCGGCCGCGACGACCGTGAGCCGCGCCCTCACGCAGCAGATCGACACCTTCCTCGTCGCCGCTCGCCGGCTCGCCCGCGGCGACTTCCGCCAGCCCGTCCCGCTCGAGGGCCACGACGAGTTCGCGCAGCTCGGCCGCGAGTTCAACAGCATGTCCGAGCAGCTCTCCTCGAAGATCGACGAGGTCAAACGTCAGCGCGGCGAGCTGACCGAGGCGATCCGCCGCGTGGGCGACGCGCTCGCCATGGGCCTCGACCGCAACGGCGTCGTCGCGCTGGCCGTGCGCACCGCGGTGGACGCCTGCGAGGCCGAAGCCGGCCGGGCGCAGCCGGTGAGCGCCGACGCGTTTCTCGAGAGCAGCCGGGGCAGCGAAGACCCCGAGCTCGACGAGGCGATGCGCGCGGCCGAGCGGCGCGCGTCCGGAATCCGTCTGGTGCCGAAGCGCCAGCCCGGCGAGGGATCCCGCCCGCCGCGGATGGCCACGCCCGCGAGCGTCGGCACGGCCCACGCGCTGGCGGTCCCGATGCTGGGGCTGCCGGGATCGCCGGAGTACCTCGGCGTGCTGTCGATCGCCAGGCACCGGCGCCAGTTCAGTCGCGAGGAGGAGGAGCTGCTGCAGTACCTCGCGGGCCAGGCGGTGGTCTCGATCGAGAACGCGCGGCTGCACGAGACGGTCGAGCGCCAGGCGGTCACCGACGAGCTCACCGGGCTGGCCAACCTGCGCGCGTTGCACACGATCCTTGAGAGCGAGATCGAGCGCAGCCGGCGCTTCAACACCCCGCTGGCCTTCGTGATGCTCGACCTCGACCACTTCAAGCAGATCAACGACGAGTACGGACACCAGCAGGGCGACGAGGTGCTCGAGCTGGTGGCTGACGTCCTGCGCGAGTTCTCACGCGACATCGACGCGCCGGCGCGCTACGGCGGCGAAGAGCTCGCGATCGTGCTGCCGCAGACCGACTCGGAGGGCGCCGAACAGCTGGCCGAGCGCATCCGCGAGGCGGTGGAGCAGCTGGAGGTGCCGCGGGTGGACGGGAACGGATCGCTGCGCCTGCAGGCGAGCTTTGGCGTTGCGGCGGCGCCAGAGAACGCGTCCGACCGGGAGACGCTGATCGCCGCGGCCGATGCCGCGCTGTACCGCGCGAAGCGGGGCGGACGCAACCGCGTGGCGCGTGCGGAGCCTGTTGCAAGCCTCACCGAAACGTCCCGGCTGCCTCGGTAGGCTTCCGCGCGATGGGCGTTCTCGATGATGCGATCCGGGAGCATCTCGACCTGAGGCGTCGCCACGGGGTGGCGGAGGAGGAGCTCCGCCGCCAGGAGGAGGAGGCGCTCGGGCCGACACGCCGAGAGGTGGCTCCCGAGGCAGACGAAGACGGCAACGGCGCGGCGGCGGAGGTCGAGCACGCCGCGGACGCGGAGGCGGAGGCCGCGCCAGCCGCGGAGTCTGCTCCACAGCTCGATGAGCTCGATGAGCTCGACGAGCCCGACGAGCCGGAGCTGTCCGAGTCCCTCCCCGAAAAGCCTCCCCACTCGCATGCCGGCGAGGACCAAACGGTGCTCGCCGAGCCGACCGAGGACCACGTCCCGGCCGGTGAGTCCGTGGTGGACGAGGCTCCGCCGCGGGCGGGCGACACGCCCCCGCAGGGCTTCGAGGAGCTCGATGACGAGGAGCTGCTCGACGAGGAAGAGCCGCCGCTCGAGGAGGAGCCGCTCCCGCACCAGGAGGAGCCGCTCCCGGACGAGGACGTGGCGGACGACGCCGAGCCGGCGCAGGGCGACGATCCCGACCTCCTCGAGGACACGCCGGACTTCCTCCAGGAGACGCCCGAGCACGACCGGCTCTGGTTCGAGCAGAAGCCGCCGCGCGACTTCGACTTCGACTGAGCCGCTTCGACGCGGCTTGATGCAACGGGGTGAGTTGCGGCGAGGGCCGCCCGCCCCGGCGACCCTCGCGCGTTGATGCAACCCAGTACGGCGCCAAGCGCCGCCTGACTCGACGGAACCCTCCGTGCCGTCGTTACCGGGAGTTTTCGGCCGTGGAAAGCGCTACATGAGAGCTCCCGCGCAAAACTCGACAACTGTCCAGGCCCTGCAAACACGCATTTTGCAGAGAAGTCACATACGTCACCCACGTGTCGCGCTTACGGGCGTAGCGTCCGGGGCGCGTGGAGCTCAATAGGAAGGCGAAAGGTGATCTCGCCGAGCTCAAGGTCGCGACCGATCTACGCGACCGTGGCTACAAGATCGCCTTCCCGTACGGGGAAGACTGGGACTTCGACCTGATCCTTTGTCGCGAGAGCGGAGCCCTGGAACGGGTTCAAGTCAAGTACGCACGGTCCGATGGCTGCGTGATCGCAGTCTCGGCGCGCTCCCACTCGCTTACGAACGGCAAGGTCCGGGCGACCAAGCACTACACGGCAGCCACCATCGACTGGCTAGCGGTCTGGGACGCAACTCTTGATCGCTGCTATTACGTTCCGGCCGCACAACTTGGCGAGGGCATGACTGAGCTCAGCTTGCGGGTGGTCCCAGCGCGGAACGGTCAGGCGCGGCGCATCCGCCCGGCCGAGCGGTACACGAAGATCTGACGCGCTTACCATTGAGCGCGAGGGGCCATAGCTCAGCTGGAAGAGCGCCGCCTTTGCAAGGCGGAGGCCGCCGGTTCGAGCCCGGCTGGCTCCATCAGTCAGGCAGGCCATCGGTGTTGGCTTCTCACCGGTTGCCGGTAGGGTCCTCGCCGACCCGTCTCGTGACTTGCAAACGCGCACGGAAGCCGCTGCTCCTTCTCGCTCTCGTCGGGAGTGCCGTGGCCGCCGTCCCTGCCGATGCTGCCGCCCCCGCGGCCTCGGGCCGGCTGCTGGTCGGCTTCAAGAAAGGTGTCTCCAAGGATCGGCAGCAGCGCCTGCTAGGCGTCTTCGACGGGCGCATCTCCAAGCGCTTCAAGGCGGTGCGGGGCGGCCGGCTGGTCGTTGTTCGGCCACGCTCGGGGCGCGCGGTCGACGCGCTGCGCAAGCGCCTCAACCGCAGCTCTGAGGTCGCCTATGCCGAGCCCGACTTCTTCCAGTTCGCCTCGGCCACCAAGACGCCCGACGACCCCTTCTACTACCGCCAGTACGCGCTCGTCGACTCTCCCAGCGGCCACGACATCGACGCCCCCACCGCCTGGGCCACCCGCGTGGGCTGCGCCAAGGTCGCGATCCTCGACACCGGCATCGATACGGACCACCCGGACCTCAAAGCCAACGTCTACAAGAGCGACGACAAGCCGAACAACAACAAGGACGACGACAAGAACGGCTACGTCGACGACACCTACGGCTGGAGCGCGATCGCCGGCAAGGGCTCGGGCGAGGACGACAACGGCCACGGCACCCACGTAGCGGGGATCGTCGCCGGGCGCGGCAACAACGAGACGGGCGTGTCAGGGACGTGCTGGTCGTCCAAGCTGCTCGCCGTCAAGTTCATGAACTCCAAGGGCAAGGGCTCCACGTCGAAGGCGATCGCCGGCATCGAGTACGCCGTCAAGCAGGGCATCAAGATCATCAACTGCTCGTTCGGGTCGAGCTCCTCCTCGTCGTCGCTCCACGACGCGGTCGACTACGCCCAGGACCACAACGCGCTGCTCGTTGTCGCCGCCGGGAACGACTCCGAGAACATCGACAAGCACCCGCTCTACCCCGCTTCGTACAGCGACTCGAACATCCTCGCGGTCGCGGCCTCGACCTCGGACGACACGCTCGCCGACTTCTCCAACTTCGGCTCGACCGCAGTCGACGTCGCGGCGCCCGGCGACAGCATCTACTCGACCTATCTCGGCGGTGGCTACCGCGTGCTCTCCGGCACCTCGATGGCGGCACCCTACGCGGCCGGCGTAGCCGCCCTACTGCGCAAGCAGGAGCCCGACGCCACCTACGGCAACCTGCGCTACGCGATCCGCCACAAGGTCGACAAGCCGCCCGCCTTCGAGAACAAGGTCGCCTACGACGGTCGCCTGAACGCCCAGAAGGCGCTCGCGGCGATCGCCTCCATCGTGGATTAGCCAGACAGGGTCGCGAACGCCGCGTCCAGCAGCTTCTCCGCGTGCTTCGCCGGGTCGCGGGAGTTCAGCAGCACCACGCCCAGCCGGTGACCGGCCCGGCGCACGACCCCCACGAAGCAGCGGCCCGCCTCGTCGGTGTAGCCCGTCTTCAGCCCGATCGTCCCGGGATAGGCCAGGCGGATCAGCGGGTTGTGGCCGCTGAGGAACAGCTTGCCCCCCTTGATCGGGAAGCGCAGCTCGGCCTGGCTCAGCCGCACGATCCGGCGGATGCGCGGCTTGGCCATCGCCAGCCGGGTCAGCACTCCCAGGTCGCGTGCGCACGAGCGGTTGCCCGGCTCGAGGCCATGCGAGGAGACGAAGTGCGTGCAGGTCAGCCCCCAGCGGCGGGCGCGCCGGTTCATCAGCCCCACGAAGCGGCGCTCGTTGCCCGACACGTGCACCGCCAGCGCGATCGCCGCGTCGTTGCCCGACACGATCAGCAGCCCGTTCAGCAGCGCCTCGGCCCGCACGCGGCGCCCCTTGGGCAGCATCCCGACGCCGGAGCCCTGGTAGTCGAGCGCCGCCTGGGTGATCCGCACCGGGTCGTTCGGCCGGGTCCGGTCGACCACGATCAGCGCGGTCATGATCTTCGTCAGGCTTGCGATCGGCAGCACGCGCGTCGGGTCGTGGCGCCACAGCACGTCGCCGCTGTCGACGTCGAACACCAGCCCGGCGTGCGGCGGCTTGCGCAGCTGCAGGTGGAAGGCGTCGACACGGTCGAGCGCGATCCCCGGCACCGGCTTGCCGTGGTACTCGGGCGCGGGCGCCGAGCGGTGCGGGACCGGCGGCGTGTGCGCCGCGATCGCCAGCCCCGCGGCGCCGCCGCCCGCGTCGTCCGAGGCGAAGGCCAGGTAGGCCGCCGCCGCGACCGCCAGCGGGGCCAGGAGCAGCACCGCCGTCGCGATCAGCTGGATCGGGCGCTGACGGCGGCGTCCTCCGGAGAGCCGGACGGGGCCGGGCGGGCGGGTGCGCCGCCTACTCATCCGGCGGGCGTGAGCCGAGCGCGCCCAACACGCCCACTCCGAGCAGCGCCAGCACCAGCAACGAGACGATCACCCCCAGGACGTTGATCCCACCGTCGGCCGCGGCCGCGATCGTGAGGCCGATCAGCACGACGATGATCACGAGCGTTCCGGCCAGAACGGCGACGCGCGGCATCAGTAGACCGGTAGCCGGTGCGCCTGGTCGTAGTCGTCCTGGACACGGTTTGCGAACAAGCGGATCGCGAGCAGCCCGAACAGGAACCCGCCTATGTGCGCGAAGTAGGCGACTCCGCCCCCGCCCCCGACAGCGGGCGACAGCAAGTCATTCGCGCCCAGGAACAGCTGGAGCAGGATCCAGAAGCCGAGCACCGCCAGCGCCGGCAGCTCGACGATCGTGAAGAAGATGATGATGAAGATCACAGTTATCACGCGGGCGCGCGGATAGAGCAGCGCGTAGGCGCCCAGGACCGCCGCGATCGCGCCGCTGGCGCCCACGGTCGGCGCCGTAGAGCTCGGGTCCGCGATGACCTGCCCGGCGACCGCCACCACGCCGCCCAGTAAGTAGAACAGCGCGAAGCGCCAAGGGCTCATGGAGTCCTCGATGTTGTTACCGAAGATCCACAGGAACAGCATGTTCCCACCGAGGTGGAGCAGGCTGCCGTGCATGAACATCGACGTGAACAGCGTCAGCCACCAGACCGCCTGGTCCGGCGCCTGCCCGCTGACGCCGGCCTGCCCCTCGCAGGCCAGCTCGCCGCCCGCCGTCACGCCGCACTCCTTGCCGGGGTGCGTGATCTCATAGGGGATCGCCCCGTACTCGACCACCCGTTCGTTGCCGGTGTCGCCCAGGCTCCAGGCGCCGTGCTCGAAGCCGAAGTAGACGACGCAGCAGATCACGATGATCGCCACGGTGAGGATCGGGAAGCGCCTCGTCGGGATGTCGTCCTTGATCGGGATCATCTAGCGGAGGGAGAGCGCGGCGAGGAGCGCTCGCGTCATGCCGGCGCGGCGCCGGCGCCCGCCTGTGCGAGCGTCTGCTCGGCGTGGTAGCTCGAGCGCACGAGCGGCCCCGCCGCGACCGACTCGAAGCCCAGCGCGTACGCCTCGCGCTCGAGCTCCGCGAACTCCTCCGGGTGCCAGTAGCGCACCACCGGCAGGTGATCGCGCGTGGGCCGCAGGTACTGACCGACGGTGAGCACCTGCACCCCGTGCCCGCGCAGCAGCCCGAACGCCTCGAGCAGCTCCTCCTTCGTCTCGCCCAGGCCAGTCATCAGGCCCGACTTGGTTACGACCGCGTCGCCGCCGATCTCCTTCGCGTTGCGCAGCACGCGGCAGGAGCGCAGGAAGCGCGAGCCGCGCCGCGCGAGCGGATACAGCCGCGGCACGGTCTCGACGTTGTGGTTGAACACGTCGGGGCGCTCGGCGATCACGCGCGCGAGCGGCATTTCCTCGCCGCGGAAGTCCGGCGTGAGCACCTCGACCTTGCAGCCCGGCGCGAGCCGCCGAATCGAGCGGATCACCCCGACGAAGGCCGTCGAGCCGAGGTCCGGCAGGTCATCGCGGTCGACCGAGGTGATGACGGCGTGGCGCAGCCCCATCTTGCGCACCGACTGCGCGACTCGCAGCGGCTCGAGCGGATCGTCGTGGGTGGGCTTGCCGGTCTTGACGTTGCAGAACCCGCAGCGGCGCGTGCAGGTGTCGCCCAGGATCATGAACGTCGCGGTGCCGCGCTCCCAGCAGTCGCCGATGTTCGGGCAGGCCGCCTCCTGGCAGACGGTGTGCAGGCCCTCGCCCTCGATCATGCCGCGCAGCTCGCGGTAGCGCGGGCCGCCCGGGGCCGGGCGCTTGAACCACCCCGGCTTGCGGTCGCGGAAGGGGCGCACCTCACCCATCTCGAGCACCCGGGCGCCGCCCGGCGCGGAACGCGCGCGCGTACTCACGCCGGCACGACCTCCCGCTGGAGCAGGCGGTCCAGCGACACCAGCCGCTGGCGGCGATCGAGCGCCCCGGCGAGCCGGTATGCCACGCGCTTGCGGAAGCACGGCAGCGCCTGCGAGCGCCCCGTCTCGCGAGCGAGCGAGGTCACGCGCACGTGGTCGATTCCGCACGGCACGATCCACTCGAACGGCCGGAGGTCGTTGTCCACGTTCACCGCCAGCCCGTGCATCGACACGCCGTCGCGCACCCGCACCCCGATCGAGCCGATCTTGGCGTCGCCGACCCAGACGCCGGTGAACGGCACGTCGCGCGCCTGAGCCGTCACGCCCTCGTCGGCCAGCGCCGCCACGATCGCGCCCTCCAGCGCGTGGACGTAGTCCGCCACCCGCTCGACCGCGACGATCGGGTAAGCGACCAGCTGGCCGGGGCCGTGGTAGGTCACGCGCCCGCCGCGATCGGAGTCCTCCACCTCGATGCCGCGCTCGCGATACCAATCCGCGCCCATCGGCAGGTCGCCGGGCTGCGTGCGCTTGCCGCGCGTATAGACCGGCGGGTGCTCGAGGACGAGCAGCAGGTCGGGCAGCTCGCCGCCCGCGCGGCGCTCGTGGAGCGTCCGCTGGAGCTCGAGGGCCTCCGCGTAGGGGAGCGCCCCGAGATGCGTGACCCAGAGCTCGGGCATGGCCACCAAGGCTACCCTGCGATCGGTGAGCCACCACGAGGAGCGGTTCTGGCCGACGCGGATGCGCTGGCGCCTGCGCGGGGCCTGGATGTGGCCCTCGTTCATCGCGCTCACTCTGCTCGACGGCCTGCTGCTGCACCTGCTCCCGCCGGTGCGCGAGGGCATCGGGATCATCCCCGGCATCCTGCTGGCCACGTTCGGCAACCTGATCCTGATCGGGGCCGTGGCGCCGTGGCTGGCGCGCCGGATGTGGAAGCGCCGCGAGGCGGCCGACCCGGGCGCCCCGCCCAAGGCGCAGCTCGAGGTGCTCTCCGACCGGATCGGCACCGGCCTGCTGGTGGCCAGCGTGTTCGGCATCCTCGCGGCGGGCCTTGCCGCCAGGCCGCTCATCGTCGTCGAGACCGACCAGCGCGAGCGCGGCGCCAAGGCGCTGGAGGACTTCGTGAACGTCCACGGCACCAGCGAGCTGCGGCGCAACCTCGAGGCCTCCGACACCGCACGCCTCGCCGACGGGTACTACCGCAGCTGCATCCCGCACGACGACCGCCGGCGCTGGAGCTGCTACTTCATCGACGCCCGCAAGAAGCCGACGACGCTCGTGCCCGACCCGAGCCAGCTGCCCAACAAGCGCGAGCCCTAGCGGCTAGCTCTCGGCCAAGCGGACGAAGCGCCCGTCCGCTCGCACCTCGAGCAGGTCCACGACGTTGCGCCCGCGCCGCAGCGCCGACTCGGGCACGATCAGCGAGAAGAACTCGGTCGCGCGGCCGTCCAGGTGGAAGCTGCGGCCCACGGCCTCGATACGCCCGTTGACCGCGACTGCCAGGTCGCGCATCGCGCCCGGCGCGCTCCCGGTCAACCGTCCGGTCACCCGCGTGGGCAGGATCTGCTTCGAGCGCTCCACGTCCGTGAGCAGCCGCGCGTTGGCGATCGTGCCGCGGACCGCGCCCGACGCGGCCGCCGCCGCCGCCGGCACGCGCTGCCCGATCAGCTCCGGGTGCGGGCCGATCCGGTAGGCCGATGCCCACGGGTCGCCGAACAGCAGCTGGCTCTGCAGGCCGGTGCCGTACTTGCGCGCGCGCCACAGCCGCAGCGCGGCGCGGCGGCGTTCGAACTCGGCGCGGCCCAGGGTCAGAACGCGGCTGAAGTCGCGCCTCGGGATGACCAGCTCCTGCTGCCCGCGTTCGGCGGGAGAGAACACGGACCGGCCGTCGTGCCGCCACCAGACCTTCATGCCGAGCACTTCCGCGACTGTCGGCACCACGTCGATGTTGCGGACGAGGCCGTCGTCGATGCGGCCCACGGTCTGATGCGGGCGCTTCACGAAGAACGGCACCGCCGCGACCTGCTCGAAGTTCGTCTCGCTGACCTGGCGGCGCTCCTTCACACCGACCTCGAACGCGATGCCGTGGTCGGCCACGACGATGAACAGGCTGCGGTCGAAGATCCCGGTCCGGCGCATGCGGCGCATGATCAGCCCGAGCTGGCGGTCGACGTAGCCGACCTGGAGCAGGTGGCGCAGATGGTTGTGGTCGGTCAGCAGCGGGTCGTGGAAGCCCTCCGGCCGGTTGATGCCCTCGATCGGGTCGTTGCCGGAGGGGCGGCTCTGGTGCCCCGACGGCAGGTAGATCCACGGCTCGTGCGGCAGCAGCGCGTGCTGGAAGTAGAAGGTCGGGCGCGGCCGGGCGCGGATCGCCCCGATCCACTTGTGCAGCCGCGACGGCCGGCCGTCGCCGGCCAGCCGCTTGAGCACCCCCGGGCGCCTGGTGCGCGCGCCCGCGCAGATGCGCGGCGGGCACAGGGCGGTCCCCGACTCGACCTTGATCACGTCGTAGCCGAGCCGGTCCATCAGGTGGAAGATGTTGGGCTGGTGGCTGCGCACGTCCGGCGCGGTGCCCTCGCGCGGCAGGCGCGCGTCGAGGATGGCCGGCACCGCCTTGAAGGTCGAGTCGTAGATCGTGTGCCCGTTGCGGAACCAGGTCGACGTGCCCGCAAGGGCGGCGAAGTTCGGGTAGCGCGCGGCGTCGATGTGCCCGCCCGGGTCGATCAGGGTGTCGCTCGGGAACTCGTCGAACACGACGATCACGACCGGCGGGCGCTGCTCGGCCCGCTGGTCGGCGCCGGCACCGTCGTGCCCGATCGCGATCACGGCCGCTGCCGCGGCCGCCAGCAGCAGCACGAGCAGTGCGGGGCGCACGCGCCGAAATGTAAAGAGCTAGCTGCGCCCGAGCAGCCGGAGCCCGCCTGAGCCGCTCACCTGGAGTACCTCGACGGGGTTGCGGCCGCGGTGCAGCGAGCTCTCGGGGACCATGAACGCGAAGTGCTCGGTCGGGTCGCCGGTGAGGTAGAACGAGCGGCCGACCGCCTCGATGCGCCCGTTGACCGCCACCGCCAGGTCCCGCGTCGAGCCGGCGCGCCCGCCGCTGAGGTCACCGGCAATCTGCGTCGGCATCACCCCCTTGCCGGGCTCCACGTCCGCGAACAGCGAGGACTGGACGACCGACGCGCGCAGGGCGGCCGCGCGGCCGACGCTCCCGACCTCCTTGCCGATCAGGTCGCGGTGCGGCCCGATGCCCGTGTAGAGCGAGGCGATGTTCCCCGAGCCGAACTGGCGCAGCCGCCGTCGCACCACCGCCCGCCGGCGGGCCTCCCAGCGCTTGGCCGAGATGTTCACGATCGACGAGAAGTCGCGTGTGTTGAGGATCACCCGGTTGCGATCGCGCGTGATCGGGCCGAAGGCCGAGTGCCCGTCGGTTCGGTAGCCGACCCTCCAGCCCAGCACGTCGGCGATCGTGGGCGTGACGTCGAGCGTGCGGGCGAGCGCGTCGCTGATCTGGCCGTGGCGCTGCCCCGGCTTCTTTACGAAGAACGGGATCGGCGTCAGCTCCTCCACGTTGGAGTCGCTCACGCTCCGCCGTGTCTGGACCCCGAACTGGAAGGCGATGCCGTGGTCGGCGGTCGCCACGATCAGGGTCTTGTCGTAGATGCCCTGCGACTTCAGGCGCCGGATCAGCCGGCCCAGCAGCCGATCCGTGAAGCCGAGCTGGAGCAGGTAGCGCTGCTCGTCGTGGCGCGTGACGAACTCGTCCGCGAACCCCGGCACGCTGTTCATCCCGGGCAGCAGGTCGCCGGGCTTGGGCCGCGTCTTCTTACCGTCGGGGAGGTAGACGTAAGGGCCGTGCGGCAGCAGCAGGTGCTTGACCCAGAGCGTCGGCCGCCCCGCCCTGATCGACCGCACCCAGCGGTCGAAGCGCTGCGGTCGGCCACCCAGCAGGTTCGGGATGATCGCCGGCCGGCCCGTGTGCGCGCCGCTGCAGATCGACGGCGGGCACATCGCGGTGGCCTCCTCGGAGTCGACCACGCGGTAGCCGTGCCTCGCGAACATGTCGTAGATCGAGCGCGGGTGGTCGCGCCGGTCGGGCGCGGTTCCCCTGTGCGGCTTCACGCCGTCGAGGATCAGCGGCACCGCCTTCGTGGTCGAGTCGTAGACCGAGAAGGCGTTGCGGAACCACGTGGCGTCTCCCGCCAGGGCCGCGAAGTTCGGATAGCGGACCGGGTCGATGCGCCGGCGCCGGTCGAGCAGGGAGTCGCCGGGGAACTCGTCCATGACGAGCAGCACCACGTAGGGGCGTTTCACGGACGCGCTCGCGTGGCGGCTCGCCTTCGGCCCGTCCGACGAGCAGGAAAGCCCCAGGAGCAGGACCAACGCGGCGATGAGCGTCGCAAGCCCGGTGCGGATCACCGGCCGGATGGTAGGAGCCGCCCGGACGTTTTACCGGGGCGTAACAAAGCCATAGGATCCGCACGTTTGCTCCATGGATGGACTCGAGACCCTCATAGCGATGGCCCGCACAGATTTCGTTGAGGGATCGCCGCTGACAGGCGACGCGCTGGCCTTTGCCGCCCTCCGGCACGAGGGACAGACGCGCGACACAGCCGACGTGCCGTTCGTGACCCATCCCGTCGAGGTCGCCTGCCTACTGCACGAGACCGGTTACGCGGACGAGGTCGTGGCCGCCGGGGTCCTTCACGACGTGCTCGAGGGCACCGACGTCGAGCGCCCGGAGCTGGAGAAACGCTTCGGCCCCGAGGTGGCCGCGCTGGTCGCCGCGGTGAGCGAGGACCCGTCGATCGAGGACGGCGCCAAGCGCAAGGCCGCGCTGCGCAGGCAGGTGGCGCGGGCGGGAGACGAGGCCGCGGCGGTGTTCGCCGCCGACAAGGTCTCGAAGGCACGCGAGCTTCGTGCCCGCGCGCGCCACGGGCGCTTCCAGCGAAGCGACGAGGGCAAGCTCGACCACTACCGGGCCAGCCTGGACATGCTCAACGAGTTGATCCCGGGCCACACGCTGGTCGAGCTGCTGCGCGAGGAGTTGGCGGCCGTGTACGGGCTGCCCGCCGTGCGCGGCTAGACGCCAGCTAGCCCGCCGCGAGCAGCTCCGCTCCCAACCTGCGCGCCAGCCCCTCGCCCCCCCAGCGCATCACCACGTTGTGGTTGCGCTCGAACACCGGTCGGGCCAGCGAGCCGACGGCGTTCATCCAGGGCTTCGTGGTGCCCACCTCCCACTCGTAGAGGACCGCCGTCACCCCACCCTGCTCGAACAGGCGCCAGCATCCGCGGCCGGCGAGGTCACCCTCGGCGGCGCCCTCCATGCAGCAGGGCGGATCGACCCGGCTCACGGTGAAGTCGAACTCCAGCTCGTAGGGAATCCGGCTGCGCCAGGCCACTCGGTAGCGGCTGCCTACGCGCTCCGCGTCCCCGCCGTCGAGCTCGGTCACGCGCACCACCCCGCGCCACCACTCGGGCCAGCGCAGCGGGTCCTGGAGGACCTCCCAGGCCGCCGCCCGGGAGGTCTCCAACAGCCAGGTCGTGAGGAAGCGGTAGAAACCTCAGCCGACGCGGATGAGCTTCTTGTTCACGAACTCATCCGCCCCGTAGACACCCAGCTCGCGGCCGAAGCCGGATCGCTTCGTCCCTCCGAACGGGAGCTCTGCGGCGTCGGCTCCGACGATGTTCACGTAGACCATTCCGGCATCGATCTTGTCCGCGACCCGCTCAGCCTGCTGAGGGTCCGTGGTCATGAGATATGAGCCGAGCCCGAACGGCGTGTCGTTGGCCACCTCGACCGCCTCTTCCTCCGACGAGACGCGATACACCTGCGCGACCGGGCCGAACAGCTCCTCGCGGTAGGCCTCGTTGTCGGGCTCGATCTCGGTTAGGACGGTCGGCTCGAAGAAGTTGCCGTCGCGCTTGCCGCCGGCGACCAGCTTCGCCCCCTGGTCGATCGCGCGCTTGACCTGCTCCTCGAGGCGATCGGCAGCGGTCGTGGACGAGAGCGGCCCGATCTCGGTGTCCGCCGAGGTCGGGTCACCGGGCTTGGTCGAGGTCATCGCGGCGGTGAACTTCTCGAGGAACGGCTCGTACAACTCGTCCACCACGATGAAGCGCTTGGCCGCGTTGCACGACTGGCCCGTGTTGTCGAGCCGGGCCGCGACGGCATCCTCGACGGTCTTGTCCAGGTCGTCCGTTCCGAGCACGATGAAGGGGTCGGAGCCACCCATCTCGAGCACGACCTTCTTGAGATGCCGCCCCGCGATCTCCGCGACCGCGGCCCCAGCGCGCTCGGAGCCCGTGACGGACACGCCGCGGATCCTCGGGTCGGCGATCACCCACTCGATCTGCTCGTTCGTCGCGTAGACGTTCTCATAGGCCCCCTTCGGGAACCCGGCGTCGTCGAAGATCTGCTGGATTGCGGCGGCCGACTGAGGGCACTGCGGCGCATGCTTGAGCACGATCGTGTTGCCGATCACGTGGTTCGGCCCGGCGAAGCGCGCCACCTGGTAGTAGGGGAAGTTCCACGGCATGATCCCGAGCAGGGCGCCCAGAGAGCTCCGGCGCACGACGGCCGACCCCTCCCCGCCGAGCAGCTTGATCGGCTCGTCGGCCATCAGCGCCTCGGCGTTGTCGGCATAGAAGCCGTAGATATCGCCGCAGAAGTCGAGCTCGCCGAGGGCCTGCTCGATCGGCTTGCCCATCTCCCGCACGATGATCTCTGCAAGCTCCTGACGGCGCTCGAGATGTAGCTCTCCCACACGCCGGACGAGCGCCGCGCGATCGGCCACGCTGGACGAGGCGGCCCACGCGAGATGCGCCTCGTCGGCGCGCCCGATGGCTGCGCGCAGCTCGTCGTCGGTGATCGTTGGGTACTCCTCGACGGTCTCGCCGGTCGCGGGGTCGATGACTGCGTAGGTGCTCATTGGACTCCTCCTGATCTCCGTGCAAGCGCGCTCATGCCGCGACGCTCAGCACATCTTCAACGGGCGTGTACTCGACGCCGACTCCCTCGGCGACGGCGGGATGGGTCACCTTGCCGGCGGCGACGTTGACGCCCGGCTTGAGTCCGGGCACCTTCTGCAACGCTCCCACGAGCCCCTCGTCGGCGAGCGCGAGCACGTACGGCAGCGTCGCGTTGGTCAGCGCGAAGGTCGAGGTGACCGGGACGGCGCCGGGCATGTTCGCGACGCAGTAGTGGGTCACGCCGTCGACCTCGTAGACGGGGTCCGAATGGGTCGTCGGGCGCGAGGTCTCGAAACAGCCACCCTGGTCGATCGACACGTCGACGAGCACGGCGCGCTTCTTCATCAGGCCGAGCTGATCGCGCTTGATCACGTACGGGGCCCTGGCGCCGTGCACGAGCACCGCCCCGATCACGAGGTCCGCCTGCGGCAGCATCTGCTCGACGGCGAGCGTGGAGGAGTAGACGGTCGAGGCGCGACCGCCGAATCCGATGTCCAGCTCGCGCAGGCGGTCGATGTTGCGGTCGTAGACGAACACGTCGGCCTCCATGCCGATCGCGATGAACGCCGCGTTCTGCCCGACGACGCCGCCGCCGATGATCATCACCGTCGCCGCCGCGACACCCGGCACGCCGCCGAGCAGCACGCCGCGGCCGCCCAGCGGACGCTCGAGGAAGAAGGCGCCGGCCTGGGTGGCGATCTTGCCCGCCACCTCGCTCATCGGCGCCAGCAGGGGCAACCGCCCACGCTCGTCGACGACCGTCTCGTAGGCCACACAGATGGCTCCGCTTTCGGCCAGCCCGCGCGTGAGCTCGGGGTTCGGCGCGAGGTGCAGATAGGTGAACAGCACGTGGTGGGGCCGGAGCAGCGCCACCTCCTCGGGCTGAGGCTCCTTGACCCCCAGGATCAACTCGGCCTCGTCGAACACCGCGGCCGCGTCGGGCACGATGCGAGCGCCCTGCGCGGCGTACTCGGAGTCGGGGATCGTGCTCCCCTCACCCGCGCCGGCCTCGACGATCGCCTCGTGTCCGTGCTCGACCAGCTCGCGCGCGCCCGCCGGCGTGAGCGCCACGCGGTACTCGTCGGTTTTGATCTCGGTCGGAACCCCTACCTTCATGTCACCAACTCCCTCGCCCTCAACGCCAACCAGAACTCGATCCGGTCGCGCGCGCTCGACAGGTCTCTGCCGGTCAGCTGCTCCACTCGCCGGATCCGGTAGCGCAGCGTATGCCTGTGGCAGTAAAGCTCGCGTGCCGCCCGCTCCCACTGCCCGTTCTGCTCGATGAACGCCTCGAGCGAGCGGATCAGCTCGTCGCCGTATTCGCCGGTCGCGTCCTCGAGCGGGCTCAGCACGCTGTCGCAGTAGAGCCGCAGGGCGTCGTCGTCCTGCAGCGACAGCAGCAGCTGGAACGCGCCCAGGTCGCGGTATGACGCCACCGGCGGCGCGCTGCCGTTGGCCAGCGCCGCCGCCTCGAGCGCGCAGCGCGCCTCGTGGAACGAGCGCCGCAACGACCCCACGGGCGCAACCCGCGACGCGGCCACGCGCAGCTGCCCGTGCTCGGGTGCCAGCGCGTCGCGCGCCCGGGCAGCGAGGCCGACCGGATCGAAGCCGTCGCCCGCGTCGACCACCGAGCACAGCAGCGGTCCGCGCGAGGCGACCAGCGCGCCCACCCCGGCGTCGGCCAGGAAGCGATCCAGGTCGGCCTCGGCCTCGGGGGCGCCGTTGCCGTCCTCCGCGAAGACCAGCACCGCGGCGTGGCTGCCCACCCCGAACGGCCGCATCCGCACGCCCAGCTCGGCGTCGGACAGTCGCCCGGTGAGCGCCTCCGCCAGCACGTCGCCGGCCAGCCGGCGCTCGGTGTCGCGCATGGCCCGCTGGCGCATCAGCTCGAGCGCCACCACGGTCACGGCCTGCTGGAGGATCAGACGCTCGAAGTCGCCGAGCGCGCCGGCGTCGCTCGCCGCCACGAGCCAGGCCTGCGGCGCTCCGCGCCCGCGCGTGGAGACCGGCAGCACCAGCGAGCGGCCCGCGAGCTCCGGGTGGTCGGGCGCGAACTCGCTCGCCTCCGACCCCTGGCCGGCCGCGACGCTGCGCCTGCGCACCTGCTCGGCCACGTGATGAAGGGCCTCCTCGGGAAGCTGGCGGCGGAACTGCTTCGACGCGATCGTGTCCCCGCGCGCGGAGAGCACGGCGACCGCGCCACCGGTCGCCGCGGCCAGCGCGCGCACGACCTCGTCGAGGCCGCGCTCCTCGAGCACGATCCGCTCGAGCCGCTTGTGGATCGCGATCCCGCGCTGCAGCACCTCGTACTGCTCGTTGACGAGGCGCGTGAACGCCTTCTCGGTGATCGCGATGAACGGCAGCTCGTAGGGGACCTCGAAGACCGGGAAGGCGACCTCGGCGGCCTCCTCCACGATGGCGGGCGGGATCTCCGCGTGGTCGAAGCCCGTGCCGAAGCCGAGCCCGGCCAGGTGGCGGTTCGACAGCAGCCGGACGAACTCGCGCTGGCGCTCGGCCGAGTCGAGCTGGATGCCGGTCGTCAGCAGCAGCTCCCCGCCCGACAGCCAGGGCGTGGGATCGGTCAGCTCGGAGATGTGCACCCACCGCACCGGCACGTCGGCGCCGTCCTCGCCTGCCGCGAGCGCGAGGCCCATCTCGGCGACGAGGCCGCGGACGGTGAGCATCAGTGGCGGACGATCCGCTCCCAGGCCTCGGTGAGGACCGAGCGCAGCACGTTGTCGATCAGCTCGAACTCCTCCGTGTCCGCGATCAGCGGCGGCGAGAGCTGGATGACCGGGTCGCCACGGTCGTCGGCCCGGCAGATCAGACCGCGCTTGTAGAGCTCGCCCGACATGAACCCGCGCAGCAGGTCCTCGGACTCCTCGTCGGTGAAGCTCTCCTTGGTGTCCTTGTCCTTGACCAGCTCGAGCGCATGGAAGTACCCCGCGCCGCGCACGTCGCCGACGATCGGCAGGTCCTCCTTGAGCTTGTCGAGCATCCCGCGGAACTCCGGCTCCTTCTCGCGGACGTGGCCGCAGAGGTCCTCGCGCTCGAAGATGTCGATGTTCGCCATGGCAATGGCCGCCGAGACTGGGTGGCCGCCGAACGTGATGCCGTGGGTGAACGTGCGCGAGTCCTCCATGAACGGCTCCGCCACGCGGTCGGACACGATCGCCGCGCCCATCGGGGCGTACGCGGAGGTGATTCCCTTCGCGGTGGTGATCAGGTCCGGCACCACGCCGAAGCGCTCGACGCCGAACCAGTGGCCGAGGCGGCCCCAGGAGCAGATCACCTCGTCGGCGATCAGCAAGACGTTGTGCTCGTCGCAGATCTCGCGAACGCGCTGCCAGTAGCCGTCTTGGGGTACGAAGCAGCCGCCGGAGTTCTGTACGGGCTCGAGGATCACGGCGGCCACCGTGTCGGGACCCTGGAACTCGATGGCGTGCTCGATCTGGTTGGCCGCCCAGAGCGGATCGCGCTCCTCCGGCCAGCGGTACTCGTTGGTGTTGGGAACGTGGTAGGCCCCCGGGACGAGCGGCTCGAAGGGATTGCGCAGCGCGTTGATGCCCGTGATCGAGAGCGCCCCGAAGGTGGTGCCGTGGTAGGCGGTCTCCCGCGAGATGATCTTGTACTTGTTCGGGTTGCCGGTGAGCTTGTGGTACTGGCGCGACAGCTTCCAGGCTGACTCGACCGCCTCGGAGCCGCCGGAGGTGAAGAACACGCGGTTGAGGTCTCCGGGCGCCAACTTGGCGATCCGCGCCGACAGCTCCACCGCCATCGGGTGGGCGTAGCTCCAGTTGGTGTAGAAGCCGAGCTCCTTGGCCTGGCGGGCGGCGGCCTCGCCGAGCTCCGCCCGCCCGTGGCCCGCGTTTACGCAGAAGAGCGCGGACAGCCCGTCGAGGTAACGGTTGCCGTGCTCGTCGTAGACGTAGGATCCCTCCCCCTTGACGATCAACGGGATCTCGTTGCCCTCGTCGTACCCGCCCATCCGGGTGAAGTGCATCCACAGGTGCCGGCGAGCCTTGTCCTGCAGGTCGCTGGACGCCCCGGTCTTCGGATGCACGGCTTGGGGGGTGGTCGCCATTCTCTCTCCTCGCAGTCAGGTACGACTAGACGCTTCGGACAACGGTATCGGCGCTTCGTCGGGCCGTCTAGGGAGCCTGAGGCGAAACGGTCCCCTGGGGGATTGTACGTTTCGTACTGTTAGCCCTCCGTGTTTTCCGCATTCCGCACCTTGCGGCGGCGCCGGATCGGCCATAGCTTGCGCGCCAGCATGAGCCTGGGGGTCCAAGGGGGGACTGGGGCAGCAGCGCCGAGCGTCAGCCTGCGCGGGGTCACGAAGCGCTTCGGCGACTTCACGGCCGTCCGCGAAATGGACCTCGACATCCCGCGCGGCCACTTCTTCACGATGCTGGGTCCGTCCGGATGCGGCAAGACCACGACGCTGAGGATGATCGCCGGCTTCGAGGAGCCGAGCGAGGGCACGGTGCTGCTCGACGGCGAGGACGTGACCGGCCTGCCGGCCTTCCGGCGCCCGACCAACACCGTCTTCCAGAGCTACGCACTGTTTCCGCACCTGAGCGTGGAGAACAACGTCGCCTTCGGACTCGAGCGCAAGCGCGTGCAGAAGGAGGAGGTGCGCCGCCGGGTGGGCGAAGAGCTCGAGCGCGTGGGCCTGGCGCGCGAGGGGAAGCGCAAGCCGCGGCAGCTCTCGGGCGGCCAGCAGCAGCGCGTCGCCCTCGCCCGCGCGCTCGTCAATCGCCCGGCGGTGTTGCTGCTCGACGAGCCGCTCGGCGCGCTCGACCTCAAGCTGCGCAAGCAGCTGCAGGTGGAGCTCAAGGGCATCCAGCAGGACGTCGGCATCACGTTCGTGTACGTGACGCACGACCAGGAGGAGGCGCTCACGATGTCCGACCGCATCGCGGTGATGAACCGCGGGGTGATCGAGCAGCTCGACGAGCCGGAGGAGATCTACGAGCACCCCAGCACCACCTTCGTGGCGGGCTTCATCGGGGTCTCGAACCTGATGCCGGGCGAGGTGGTGGCGACCGGGACCGGGACAGTCGAGCTGCGCCTGGACGCTGGCCCGACGGTGCGCGCCGGCAGCGCCGGAGCGAGCGTCGGCGAGCGAGCGCACGCGGTGGTACGGCCGGAAAAGCTGCAGTTGCACTCGGCCAACGGAGCGGCCGCCGGCGACGGCCCCAGCGTCGAAGGCCAGGTCGAGAGCTCGCTCTATCTGGGCACGGCCACGCAGGTGATCGTCCGGCTGCCGGACGACACGCGGATGACCGTGCTGGTGCCGAACACCGACGAGGAGGCGCGCCGGCGACTGCCGGCCGCGGGGGACACTGCGCGACTCGTGTGGTCCGCAGAGAACATTCACATGGTTAAGGAGGCAGGTCCAGCGTGAGCGACCTCGAGGGCGACTTCGAACGGATCATCAGAGCGGAGATCAGCCGGCGGCGGCTGCTCGGCCGTGGCGCGGCGGGCGCACTGAGCCTGTCCGCACTGGCCTACCTGGCCGCGTGCGGCGAGGAGACCGGCGGGTCGAGCGGCGAGAACAAGCAGACCGCGGCGATCAAGAAGGGGAAGATCTCCGGGCCCCTGTACGTGGCCAACTGGCCGCTCTACATCGACGAGAAGCACGAGACGCTCAAGAAGTTCGAGCAGCGCTACGGCACGAGCGTCAAGTACGTCGAGGAGGTCAACGACAACAACGAGTTCTTCGGCAAGGTGCACCAGCAGTACGACCGCGGGGACTCGGGTGGGCGCGACATCCACGTCGTAACCGACTGGATGGCCGGCAAGATGATCCAGCGCGGCTACGTCCAGAAGCTCGACCACGCGGCGCTGCCGCACGTGACCGCCAACCTGATCGACCGGCTCAAGTCGCCGCCGTTCGACCCCAAGCGCGACTACTCGGTGCCGTGGCAGTCGGGACTGACCGGGATCATCTACCGCAAGGACAAGGTCAAGCGCGAGCCCAAGTCGATCGACGACCTGTTCAACCCGGACTACAAGGGCAAGGTCACGATGCTGACCGAGATGCGCGACACGGTCGGCCTCGTCGCGGCGTCGATGGGCTTCGACCCCGAGAAGGCGTCTGTCGACGACTTCATGAAGGCGATCGACAAGATCGGCGAAGCGTCCGACTCGGGCCAGATCCGCGGCTTCACCGGCAACGAGTACACGAAGGACATCACCAAGGGCGACTCGTGGGTGATCATCGGCTGGTCGGGCGACGCCGTACAGCTCACGGCGGACAACCCGAACATCAAGTTCGTGCCGCCCGAGACCGGCGTGGCGCTGTGGACCGACAACATGGAGATCCCGGTCGGCGCGCCGCACGCCTACACGGCCGAGAAGTTCATGGATTTCGTGTACGAGCCCGAGATCCAGGCGGTCATCACGGCCTACGTCAACTACATCTGCCCGGTGAACGGCGTCAAGGAGATCCTCCAGAAGAGCGATCCCTCGATCGGCAACAACCAGCTGATCTTCCCGAGCGCGAAGACGCTGAATGACGCGTTCATCTTCCGCCAGCTGACGCCGGAGGAGGACACCGAGCTGACCGAGGCGTTCCAGAAGGTGATCGGCGCCTAGGCCGAGCCCTTGCGCGCGAGCCTCAAGAAGACGGGGCTGCCGTACCTGCTCCTGCTGCCCGGGCTGGGGTGGCTGGTGCTGTTCTTCGCCCTCCCGCTCGGCTACATGCTGTTCGAGTCGCTCAAGTCGGGCACGCCCGACACGGGCTTCCTGTTCAACTGGGAGTTCTCGAACTACAGCGACGCGATCTCGGACTTCCACGAGCAGTTCCTGCGCTCATTCGAGTACGCAGGAATGGCGACGCTGCTGTCGCTGGTGATCGGCTACCCGCTCGCGTACGTGATCGCCTTCCGCGGCGGGCGCTGGCGCAACGCGCTGCTGCTGGCCGTGATCGTGCCGTTCTTCGTCACTTACCTGATCCGCACGCTGTCGTGGGAGACCATCCTCGAGGACGACGGGTTCATCGTGAGCACGCTCCAGAGCGTCGGGATCCTCGGCGCCGACGGGCGGCTGCTCGACACCACCGTCTCGGTGGTCCTGGGCATCACCTACAACTTCCTGCCGTTCATGGTCCTGCCGCTCTACGCCTCGCTGGAGCGGATCGACCCGCGGCTGCAGGAAGCCGCCTACGACCTGTATGGGCGCCGGCGCGACGTGTTCCTGCGCGTGACGCTGCCGCTCTCGATGCCGGGCGTGGTGGCGGGAACGCTGCTCACCTTCATCCCTGCCGCGGGCGACTTCATCAACGCCAAGCTGCTCGGCACGCCGCGGCAGTACATGATCGGCAACGTCATCCAGAGCCGCTACCTGGAGGTCGGCGACTACCCGACCGCGGCGGCGCTGTCGTTCATCCTGATGGCCGCCATGCTCGTGCTCGTGTTCATCTGGGCGCGCATCGCGGGCACGGAGGCGCTGCTCGGGACCGAGGGCGAGGAGCGACCGGGGGTCTGATGGAGGCCACGACCGCACCAGGGGCCGCCGCTCGGACCGCCGAGGCGCGCGGCCCGCGGCGCAACCGTCGTCGCGTTGGCGGCAAGCTGATCGACGGCGGGCTGAACCTGTACGCCGGCCTGGCCCTGCTCTACCTGCTGCTGCCGATCGGGATCATCCTGCTGTTCTCGTTCAACAAGCCGCACGGACGCTTCAACTTCATCTGGCAGCAGTTCTCGCTGGACGCCTGGAAGGACCCGTTCGGCGTGCCCGGCATCGGAGACGCGTTGCGAGTCTCGCTCGAGATCGCTGCGCTCTCGACGCTGGTCGCCACGGCGCTCGGCACGCTCACGGCGCTGGCGCTGGTGCGCTACGAGTTCAGCGGCCGCGCGCCGGTCAATTTCTTCATCTTCATCCCGCTCGCCACGCCCGAGGTCGTGCTGGGCGCGGCGCTGTTGTCGATGTTCATCAACTTCAACGTGGCGACCGGGTTCGCGACCGTCCTGATCGCCCACGTGATGTTCAACCTGTCGTTCGTGATCGTCACGGTGAGATCGCGATTGATCGGCTTTGACCGCTCGCTCGAGGAGGCGGGGCAGGACCTGGGCGCCACGCCCTGGCAGACCTTCCGGCTGATCACGCTGCCGCTGATCATGCCCGGGGTGGTCGCGGCCGCGCTACTGGCCTTCGCGCTGTCGATCGACGACTACGTGATCACGAGCTTCAACAACGGCTCGACGATCACATTCCCGGTGTTCATCTGGGGCGCTGCGCGCGTGGCGATCCCGCCGCAGATCTACGTGATCGCCTCGATGATCTTCCTGTTCACGCTGGCGATGATGCTGCTGACCGTGTGGCAGCAGCGCCGCGCCGAGCTCATGGCCGCCGTGCGCCCCGACGAGCCGGAGCCGAACCAGGCGTGATCAGCGGGGTCGGGTCGCTCCTGGACCGCGAGCGGTCGCGGTTCGCCGAGGGCCACGCGCGCTCGCGCGAGCTCCACGAGCGCTCCCGCGGCTCGCTGCTCGCCGGCGTCCCGATGAGCTGGATGACGATGTGGGCGGGCGCGCATCCGGTCTACCTCGCGCAGGCGCGCGGCGCGCGCGTCACGGACGTCGACGGCAACGAGTACGCGGACTTCTGCCTCGGAGACACGGGCGCCATGGCCGGGCACTCGCCCGAGCCGACGATGCGGGCGCTGCGCGAGCGCGCCGGCATCACGACGATGCTGCCGACCGAAGACGCGGCCTGGGTCGGTGAGGAGCTGGGGCGCCGCTTCGGCGTGCCGCTCTGGCAGTTCTCGCTCACCGCCACGGACGCCAACCGCTGGCTGCTGCGCATGTGCCGCCAGGTGACCGGCCGCCCGCGGGTGCTCGTGTTCAACTGGTGCTACCACGGCTCCGTCGACGAGGCGTTCGTCACGCTCGGCGAGGACGGCGTCGTGCGCTCGCGTGCCGGCAACGTCGGCCCGGCGGTCGATCCCGCGACGACCACCCGCGTTGCGGAGTTCAACGACATCGAATCCGTCGAGGCCGCGCTGGCCCAGGGCGACGTGGCCTGCCTGCTGATGGAGCCGGCCCTGACCAACATCGGGATCGTGCTGCCGCAGGAGGGATTCCTCGAGGCGGTTCGCGACGCCTGCACGCGCGCCGGAACCCTGCTGATCATCGACGAGACCCACACGCTCAGCGCCGGCCCGGGCGGGTGCACGGCCGCGTGGGGGCTGCGCCCCGATGCCGTCACGCTCGGCAAGTCCATCGGCGGCGGGGTGCCCATCGGCGCCTACGGCGTGACCGCCGAGCTCGGCGAGCGCATCGCCGCCGAGGAGGAGGCCGACTACGAGGACACCGGCGGCGTGGGCGGGACGCTGGCCGGCAACGCGCTGTCGCTGGCGGCCGCGCACGCGACGCTCGCCGAGGTGCTCACCGACGAGGCGTTCTCGCACATGATCGAGTTGCGCGAGCGCTTCGTGGCCGGCGTCGAGGAGACGCTCGAGCGCCAGTCGGTGCCCTGGAGCGTCGTGAGCCTCGGAGCGCGCGCGGAGTACCGCTTCTGCGCCGAGCCGCCCCGGACCGGCGCGGAGTCCGCCGCCGCGGGCGACCCCGACGTCGAGGAGTACCTGCACCTCTACCTGCTGAATCGCGGCGTGCTGATCACGCCGTTTCACAACATGGCGTTGATGTGCCCGGCGACGACGGTGGCCCAGGTCGATCGCCACACCGAGGCATTCGGAGAGGCCCTGGAGGAGCTGTGGCGGTGACCCAAGCCGAGCCGGCGCCCGACGTGATCGTGATGGCGAGCCGATCTGCTACCTCGGCACCGAGCTGTCCGCGCGCACCCAGCAATTCCTGCGCACCTGTCCGAGCGGCCGGTGCTGGTGATACCGGCTGGCTAAGCCGCATCGCTAGTCTCGCCGGCGGTGGGCACCTGGGACCAGCTGTCGTCGCTGCCGCTCGAGATCGAGCGCTACGACCTCGAGGGGCGCGAGCTCGCGTTCAGCGAGGAGTTCGTCCGCTACACCACCCTGATCACGCTCCACGGCGGGTCTGAACAGGGCGTCGGCGAGGACGTCGTCTACGACGGCCTGGACCACGTCGCGTTCCAGGCGGCCGGCGGCATGCTGCCGCTGGCCGGGTCGTGGACGCTGGGCTCGTTCGCCAAGCACCTGTCCGAGCTCGACACCTTCCCCGATCCGCCCGTCCGCGGCGACGTCTCGCGCCGCTACCGCAACTGGGCCTTCGAGTCGGCCGCGCTCGACCTCGCGCTGCGGCAGGCCGGGCGCTCGCTGCACGAGCATCTCGGGCGTGAGCTGCGGCCGCTCAACTACGTCGTCTCGATGCGGCTCGGCAGGTTCGACAGCGACGAGCCGGAGACCTCCGAGCGGATGCTGCGGGTGCTCGAGCGTTACCCGTCCACCCGCTTCAAGCTCGACCCGACCAACACCTGGAGCGACGAGCTGATCGAGGAGCTCGCGGCGTCGGGCGCCGTGGACTCGCTGGACCTCAAGGGGCAGTACAAGGGCACGCCGGTCGACGTCGAGACCGATCCCGAGCTGTACCGCAAGCTGGTCGAGGCCTTCCCGGACGTCTGGCTCGAGGACCCCGACGTCACCGAGGAGACGCGCCCGATCCTCGAGCCTCACCGCGACCGGATCACCTGGGACGCGCCGATCCACTCCGTGGACGACGTGCTGGCGCTCGAGTGGGAGCCGCGCATGGTCAACATCAAGCCCTCGCGCGTGGGCTCCTTGATGGAGCTCGGCCGCGCCTACGACTTCTGCGCCGAGCGCGGCATCGGCGCCTACGGCGGCGGCCAGACGGAGCTCGGCGTGGGACGCGACCACATCCAGTACCTCGCGGCGCTGTTTCACCCGGACACGCCCAACGACGTGGCACCGCGCGGTTTCAACGAGCCGCAGCTGCCGGACGGCATGCCCGAGAGCCCGATCGAGTTGCGGCCGGCTCCGACCGGCTTTCGCTTCGAGTGATCGAGGCCTACCCGCTCAGCCCGAACGGCCAGACGGCACTGGACATCGCGCACCGCGTCTCCGCCTTCCTGGCCGAGGCGCGCAAGTCGCTCGACATCGCGCTCTACGACATCCGGCTGCCGGGCGAGCCCGGCGACGTGGTGGCGGGCGCGCTGCGCGACGCGGCCGCGCGCGGCGTGAAGCTGCGCCTTGTCTACAACGCCGACCACGACGCGCGGATGATCCCGCCGCCGCCGGCAACGAAGCCCGAGCTGATCGAGTCGCTGCCGTTCCCGACCTGCGGCATCCCCGGGATCCCTGACCTGATGCACCACAAGTACGTGGTGCGCGACGGCGAGTCGGTCTGGACCGGCTCGACCAACTGGACGACCGACTCGTGGACGCTGCAGGAGAACGTGATCGTGGTGGCTCACTCGCCGCAGCTGGCGAACGAGTTCGGGCAGAACTTCGAGGAGCTCTGGCGCGAGCGCGACGTCAGCCGCTCCGGAGACGAGGACCCGCGCACACTCTCCCTCGACGGGCGCGCGGTGCGAGCCTGGTTCACGCCCGGGCACGGCGAGGAGCTGTCGCACCGAATTGCCCACGCGATCGGCCGGGCGCGCGAGCGTGTCCGGATCGCCTCGCCGGTGCTCACCGCCGGGCCCGTGATCGGGACGCTCGCCGAGGTGGCCGCCGAGGCGAAGGTCGACCTGCGCGGCGTCGTGGACCGGACCCAGCTGGAGCAGGTCTTCCAGCAGTGGCACGACAACGGGCGCTCGGCCTGGAAGATCCCGATCCTCGCCTCGGTGCTCGAGCACGCGGACTTCCGCGGCAAGCCGTCGACGCGCTACACGCCCGAGAGCGTTCACGACTTCATGCACGCGAAGGTGACGGTCGCCGACGACTGGGTGTTCGCCGGCTCGTTCAACCTGTCGCGCTCGGGCGAGCGCAACGCCGAGAACGTGCTCGAGGTCCAAGACCCCGAGCTGGCCGACCGGCTGGCCGCTTACATCGACGAGGTCAGGACGCGTTACGAACGGATGACCGCGCCTGCCGGTGCGCTGCGGACATGAGCCGGTCGCGCACCTCGAGCGGGTCGTCGGTCACGCACAGCAGGTCGAGGTCATGCGGCGACACCTTGCCCTCGGCCATCAAACGGCCCCGGATCCAGTCGATCAGCCCGGCCCAGTAGTCGGTGCCGACCAGCACGACCGGGAAGTGCCGGATCTTGCCGGTCTGGATCAGCGTGAGCGCCTCGAACGTCTCGTCGAGGGTGCCGAAGCCGCCCGGGAAGGCGACGAAGCCGCTGGCGTAGCGGACGAACATGACCTTGCGCGTGAAGAAGTAGTGGAACTCGAGGGCGATGTCGCAGTACGGGTTGGGACCCTGCTCGAAGGGCAGCTCGATGTTGAGCCCGATCGAGAGGGTGTCGGCGTCACGGGCGCCGCGGTTGGCGGCCTCCATGGCGCCCGGGCCGCCGCCGGTGATGATCGCCAGCCCGGCCTCGCCCGCGATGCGCGCGGTCTCGCGGGCCAGTACGTACTCCGGGTGGCCCACCGGGGTGCGCGCCGACCCGAAGAACGACGCGGCCGGCCCGACGTGCGCGAGCGCCTTGAAGCCCATCTGGAGCTCCTGCCGGATCCGCGCGATACGCGCGCCGTCGCTGAGCGTGGAGATCACGGTCTGCTCCTGGGCAGCGATGATCTCCTCGTCCGAAGTGGCCGGCATGCGCGGCCCGCGCTCTTGCTGCGCCATAGCCATCGAGAGTAATGCCGTTAGCTCAGCCCGGCGAGGACAAGCGTGGCGGCCAGCACCCCGGCGGCGGCGAGCGGGGCCAGGCGGCGCACGCTCAGGGTCGCTCCGGCAGGCCCGGCGAGGTCTGCGGCGAGCAGGGTCGCGACCGAGCCCTGAGGCGTTGCGAGCGCCCCTACCCCGAGGCCGATGGTCGCCGCGAAGCCGGTGGGCCCCGCCGCAAGCAGGCTTCCCGCGGACACGCTGACCGGCAGGTTGTTGGCGACGGCGGCGGCAATGCCGACCACGCCCGCCAGGGCGACGATCGCAACCGGCCCCACCACGGTCGACGCCATCGGCAGGGCACCGAGCGAGCCGATCAGCACGAGCAGGCCGGTGAGCTGCACCGCCAGCCGGGTCGGCACGGTCGGGCGCGGCCGGGGCCTGGGATGGGCGGCGAGCGCCAGGCACGCGATCGCCGGCAGCGACCACCAGATCGGGATGCCGGCCGGCGGCGCGATGCAGGTGCTCAGGGCGGCGAGCGCAAGGGCCGCGGCCATGTGGCGCTGGCGGCCCGTCAGCGGCAAACGGGGGCGGCGCGGCGCGGGCGCGTACGGGCGCATGAGCACCCGGCGCTCCATCGCAGCCACCCCAACCGCGCAGGCGACAGCCGCGGCGAGCCCGGGCAAGGCCATCTGGCTCGCGAACGTCATGGGCGAGATTCCGAGCCGCTCGATCAGGACGAGGTTGGTGGGGTTGCCTTGCGGCACCGCGATCGACGCGGCGTTCGCGACCGCCACCATTCCCAGCAGCAGCGCGTCCAGCGGAGCGCCGTGGCGCCGGGCCAGAGCCAGCAGCAGCGGCACCATCAACACGACGGCGCCGTCGAGCGAGACGACGGCGGTCGCCAGCGCGCAGACGAGGCAGACCAGCGCATACAGGACCGAGTTGCGGCCACCGGCCCAGCGGGCCAGTACGTCCGCCGCCAGATCGGCGAGACCGGAGGCCTCGGCAGCGGCGGCGAGCGTCAGGGCGGCGGTCAGGAACAGGACCAGCGGAGCGGCGGCCGCGAGGGCCGGCAGCAGCGGCGCACCGAGCGCGAGGCCCAGGAGCGCGAGCGCACCCACCGGCGCGCCAACGCACCGTTAGGCAGCTATTTCAGGCACAACGGTGCGCTCGCCGCTAGAGGCGCTACAGGGCGAGCGACAGCGGCTGCTGCAGCAGCTCTTGGACGCGTGCCAGGAACTGCGCGCCGTCCGCGCCGTAGAGGATGCGGTGGTCGCAGACCAGTGAGAGCTGCATCTGGTCGCGCGCCACGATCCGGCCGCTGTCGTCGACCGCCGGCTGCTTGGCCAGCTTGCCCACCGTCAGGATCGCCGCCTGGGGCGGGTTGATGATCGCCGTGAACTGCTCGATCCCGAACATCCCCAGGTTCGAGACCGTGAAGGTGGCGCCCGACAGCTCCGGCGGCGTGATCGTCTTGTCGCGCACCTTCTCCGCCAGCGCGCGGGCGTCGCGGGCGATCTGGCCGAGCGACTTGCGGTCGGCATCGAACACCGTGGGCACCACCAGCGCCTCCGCGGCGGCCACGGCCACGCCGACGTTGACGCGCTCGTAGATCTCCCACTTGCCGTCGCGGTACGCGCCGTTCACACGCGGGTGCTCGCGCAGCGCCATCGCGGCCGCCTTGACGACCATGTCGTTGTACGAGGGCGCCGGCTCCGTGACTTCCTTCAGGCGCGCGCGCAGCTCGACGGCGAGGGTCATGTCGACCGTGAGTGATATCGAGAAGTCGGGAGCGGTCGCCTTCGATTCCGCCATACGGCGGCCCACGGTCTGCTGCAGCTTGGTGAGCTCGTGCACCTCGGCCTGACCCTTGGGGCCGGCCTCGTCGCTCTGCGGCGCGGGCGCGCGCTCCTCCGGCTGCTCGGCCGGCTGTTCGGCCGGCTCGGCAGCGGGCGCGGCCTCGCCACTGTCGGCGGCGGCCTGCACGTCGGCCTTCACGATCCGCCCACCGGGTCCCGAGCCCTCGAGCCGAGCCAGCTCGACGCCCAGCTCGCGCGCCATGCGCCGCGCGACCGGCGAAGCCTTCACGCGACCACCGTCCCCGTTGCCGCTTGGCGCAGGTTCCCTGGTTGCCGTCTTCGTCTGGGTTGCAACGGGCTCGGCCTCCTCGGCAGGCTCCCGCGCGGCAGGCTCCTCCGCCGCCGGCTCCTCCGCCGCAGGCTCTTCCTTCCCAGCCGGGTCCTCCTTCGCCGCAGCCTCGTCCTCCGCCTTGGGTTTCTCCTTCGCCGCCGGCTCCTTCTTCGCCGCCCGCTTCCCGCCGCCGGCCTCGCCCGCCTCGCCGATGCGCGCGATCACCTCGCCGATGGCCAGCGTGTCGCCTTCCTGCGCCACGAGCTCGATCAGCGTGCCGTCGGTGTCGGCCTCGTAGGTCATGTTGGCCTTGTCGGTCTCGATCTCGACGAGCGGCTCGCCCCGCTTGACCTCGCCGCCCTCCTCGATCAGCCACTTCAGGACCGTGCCCTCCTCCATGGAGTCGGACAGCCGCGGCATCGTGACGTCAGTGGCCACCGACTACAGGTCCCTGAAAGTCGCGAGGGCGGCCTGGACCACGTGCTCCTCGTGCGGGAACGCGGCCTGCTCGAGCGGCTTCGAATAGGGCATCGGCACGTCAGCCCCCGTCACCCGCTGCACGGGTGCGTCGAGGTAGTCGAAGGCCTGCTCCTGGATCAGCGCGGCCAGGTTGGCGCCGACGCCGCCGTGCGGCCAGCCCTCCTCGACGATCACCGCCCTGTTGGTCTTCTGGACGGACGTCACGATCGTGTCGAGGTCGAGCGGCCGCAGCGTGCGCGGGTCGATGACCTCGGCCTCGACGTCGTGCTCGTCGGCCAGCTTCTCGGCCGCCTTCTCGGCCGTGATCGCCATGCGGGAGATGCCGATGATCGTCACATCGTCCCCCTCGCGCCGGATCGCAGCCTCTCCGAACCGCATTGGACCGCCGTTTTCGGCCACCTCGCCGCGCTGGCCGTAGAGGGTCTCGTGCTCGATGAAGATCACCGGGTTGTCGTCGCGGATGGCCGCTTTCAACAGGCCCTTGGCGTCGGCCGGAGTCGACGGCGCCGCCACCAGCAGTCCGGGGACGTGCAGGTAGAAGGCCTCGAAGGAGTGGGAGTGAGTCGGCCCCAGCTGGTGCCCGGCGCCCTGAGGCATGCGCACCACGATCGGCACCTTGACCTGGCCGCCGAACATGTAGCGGATCGCCGCGGCGTGGTTGACGATCTGATCCATCGCGAGCAGCGAGAAGTTGATCGTCATCAGCTCGACCACCGGCCGCAGGCCGATCATCGCCGAGCCCACGCCCATGCCGACGATCGTGTTCTCCGAGATCGGCGTGTCGCGCACGCGCTTCTCACCGAACTCCTCCAGCAGGCCGGCGGTGACCTTGAACGCGCCCTGGAAGACCCCGACGTCCTCACCCATCAGGAAGACGCGCTCGTCCTCCCGCATCTCCTCGCGCAGCGCCTGGTTGAGCGCCTCGCGGTAGCGCATGGTGGGCATCAGCCCGCCCCTCCGCGCTCCTCCGCGTCCTCGGCGCCGGGCTCGCCCTCGCCGTCCTCGCCGTCCTCGTCGCGCGGACGGGTCCTGCGCTCCACGCCGGCGTAGGCGGCGCCCTGCTCTGCCAGCTGGTGCGGCACCTCGCCGGCCTCACGCTCGCGCTCGCCGCGGTGCACCTCGGGCGAGCGCTCGTCGACCGTCCACCAGGCGGGCACGTCGCTGTCGAAGACGTAGATGTCGTCGTAGAGCGAGTCGAGGTCGGGGAAGGGCGACTCGTCGGCGAACTTGACGGCCTCGTCGACGGCCGCGATCGCCTCCTCGTCGAAGCGCTCGACGTCCTCTTGCTTGAGCACGTCCTCGGCTACGACGCGGTCGGCGAACGCCTTGATCGGGTCGCGCTCGCGCCACTCCTCGACCTCTTCCTTGGTGCGGTACTCCTCAGGGTCGGCCATCGAGTGCCCGCGGTAGCGGTAGGTGACCGCCTCGACCAGCTGCGGCCTGCGCTCCTCGCGCGCGCAGCGCAGCGCCTCGGTGACGACGCTGTGCACGTCGAGCACGTCCATGCCGTCGCAGCGCGTGCCCGGAACGCCGAAGCCCTCGGACTTAAGCGACAGGTCGGTCACCGCCGAGTGCCGGTGCAGCGCCGTGCCCATGCCGAACTGGTTGTTGATGATCACGAACACGACCGGCAGCTTCCAGAGCGCGGCGAGGTTCATGGTCTCGCTGAACGTGCCCTGGTTGGTGGCGCCGTCGCCCATCATCGAGAGGATCACGTCCTCGGTCTCGAGGTAGTCGCAGGCCAGCGCTACGCCGGCGCTGAGCGGCAGGCTGCCGCCGACGATGCCGTAGCCGCCCAGGAAGCGGCGGTCCCAGTCGAACAGGTGCATCGAGCCGCCGCGGCCCTTGGAGCAGCCGGTCGCCCGTCCGAACAGCTCCGCCATCACCATCTTCGGGTCGGTCCCGCGCGCCAGCGCCTGGCCGTGCTCGCGGTAGGTGGACATGAGGTAGTCGGTCTCACGCAGCGCCTGAGTGCCGCCGACGACCGTCGCCTCCTCGCCGATGCAGAGGTGGAGGAAGCCACCGACCTTGGCCTTCGCGTACATCTCGCCCGCGCGCTCCTCGAAGCGGCGGATGAGCATCATCTTCGCGAGGACGGTCTCGCAGGTCTGCTTGTCCGGGAGGTCGTGCTTGACCTCGCCGAACTTGATCTCGGCGGCGGCGGGGACGCTGTCCGAAGCGGAGCCGTCGCCGTTGGTCTTCTCCCTCGTCGCCATTGGGTCGCAGAGTACCCGGTGATCTGCGGCCTCAAAGCGCGATACCCCCGAGTGGGGGGATTTGCGCAAATTGCGAAACCAGCGCCTTCGTCCAGCAGCCGGACGCCCCGGCGCACGCGCGCGCCGTGGTGGCCATCAGCGCGGGCGGCTAACCGCCGAGGGCCGCGGCGGCCTCCTCGAGGCGGTCGTCGCCGTAGAAGAGCCGGTCGCCCACCGCGACCGTCGGCACCCCGCGGACGCCGCGCTCGTAGGCGGCGTCGGTCGCGGCGCGCAGGCGGTCCTTGGTCGACTGGAGCTCGATGCCCTTGAGCACCGCCTTCGGATGCAGCTCGCAGGCGGCGGCCGCGATCAGGACGTTGTCGACCTCGGCGAGGTCCCTGCCGGCCGCGAACGCCTGGCGAAAGGCGGCCAGCGAGTAGGCCACGGCGCGGCCGGCCTGCTGGGCGAAGACGGCGGCGCGCATTGCCTTGAGGGTGTTGCTCGGCCAGTCGTCGGGCCAGCTCACTGCGAGCAGGCCGTACTCCTTCGCCCGGCGCTCGATCTCGCGCATGCCCTCCTCGCGCCGCTCGGTGCGGGCCCACGACCCGCCGCCGGTCTGCTGCCAGATGCCGCCGAGCAGGATCGGCTGCCAAACGGGCACGACCGGCAGCAGCGCGTGGATGCGCTCCGCAGCCAGCCAGGCGTAGGGCGAGCCGAGGTCGTAGTAGAAGGTCGGCTGCTCGGCGGGAGCCATCACCAGCCCTGCTTGAGCTCGTCCGAATAGAGGCCGTGGCCGGTGGCGAGCATCCGCGCGGTCTTCGCCAGGATGCGCAGGTCGAGCCGCAGCGAGCGGTGCTCGACATACCAGACGTCCAGCTCGATGCGCTCGGGCCACGGCAGCGAGGTGCGGCCGTTGATCTGCGCCCAGCCGGTGATGCCCGGCCTCACCTCGAGGCGGCGGCGCTGGCGCTCGCTGTAGCGGTCGACCTGCTCCTGGACCGTCGGGCGCGGGCCGACGATCGCCATCTCGCCCTTCAGCACGTTGACGAGGTTGGGCAGCTCGTCGAGCGAGAAGCGGCGCAGCAGGCGCCCCACGCGCGTGATGCGCGAATCGCCCGCGACGACGTAGACCCCGGCGCCCATGGTCTCCGCGCCCGGCACCATCGTGCGCAGCTTCCAGAGCTCGAACGGCTCCCCGGCTCGGCCGACGCGGCGCTGGCGGTAGAGCACCGGTCCGCCGCCCTCGAGCTTGATCAGCAGCGCCGCCGCGGCAAGCAGCGGGCTCAGGACGACCAGCGCGAGGCTGGCCACAAGCAGATCGAGGGCGCGGCTAGCGTTCGGGCTCACCGATGCAGATCCTCTACCTGCACCAGTTCTTCATCACCCGCGCGGGAGTGGGTGGCACGCGCTCGTACGAGTTCGCGCGCCGCTTCGTAGCGGCCGGGCACGGGGTGCGGATGGTAACCGCCGGGACCGGTCACAGCCGGGTGGACGGCATCGACGTGGTAGGCGTTCCCGGCGCCTACTCGGATTACATGAGCGCCACGGCAACCCCCGATCGCGAGCGCATGCTCGCCTTCGCGCGCTTCGGCGCGGGGGCAACGGCCGCCGCCGCGCGCGGGCCGCGCCCGGACGTGATCTACGCGACCTCGCCGCCGCTCACGATCGCTCTCCCGGCGCTCGCGGCGGCCACTCGCTGGCAGGTGCCGCTGGTCTTCGAGGTGCGCGACCTCTGGCCCGAGGCGCCGATCCAGATGGGGGCGCTGACCGACCCTCGCATGCAGCGCTGGGCGCGCTCGCTCGAGCAGAACGTCTACCGGCGCGCGCGCCGGGTGATCGCACTGTCGCCGGGCATCCGCGACGGCGTGATCGCCGCCGGAGTAGCGCCGGAGAAGGTCGAGCTCGTGCCGAACGCCGCCGACCTCGACCTGTTCCGCCCGGCCGGGCCGCCCGACCCGGACGACTTCATCGTCAGCTACTTCGGCACCATGGGCGAGGCCAACGACCTGACCGCGGCGATCGAGGCGGCGCGGCTGCTCCCCGATATGCGGTTCGTGCTGATGGGCGACGGCAAGCGGCGAGCTGAGCTGGAGCGCTCGGCACCGCCGAACGTCGAATTCCCGGGTCCCGCCCCCGGCAAGGAGCAGGTGGCGGCGCTCGCGGCCCGCTCGGGGGCCTGCCTCACCTTCTTCAAGGACGTGCCCGTGCTCGCCACCAACTCCCCCAACAAGCTGTTCGACACATTCGCCGCCGGCCGGCCCGCGATCGTGAACATGGACGGCTGGATGCGCCGGCTGGTCGAGGACAACGACGCCGGCATGTACGTGCGCGCGGGCGATGCCCAGGACCTGGCCCAGAAGCTCGCCTGGCTGCGCGCGCACCCCGAGGAGGTCGAGCGCATGGGCCGCAACGCCCGGGCGCTCGCCGAGCGCGAGTTCGACCGCGACAAGCTTGCCGCCCGCGTGCTCGACGTGCTCGAGGAGGCGGCGCGCTGACCGCCCTGTCCTACTGCGTGGTCAACACCAACGGGCGCGACTGGCTGCTGGCCTGCTTGGCCGCGATCGACCGGACGCACCCGCCGGGCGTCTCGTACGAGGTGCTGGTGCTCGACAACGCCTCCGAGGACGGGTCGGCCGATGCCGTGCGCGACGCCCACCCCGCGGCGCGGCTGATCGCGCTCGAGCGCCGCGGCGGCAAGGCGGAGAACGACTCGCGCCTGCTGCAGGAGGCGCGCGGCGAGCACTGCCTGCTGCTGAACGAGGACACGGAGCTGCGCGAGGGCGCAACCCGGGCGCTGCTCGACGCGCTCGACGGCGACCCGCGCGCGGGCGCGGCCGGCGCGCAGCTGCTCACCAGCGACGGCGAGCCGACGGCCTGCGCGTGGCGCCTGCCCAACGCCGGGTGGGCGCTGGCGGGGGCGCTGTTCATGCACGACAGCTACGCGGTGCAGAGCCGCGGCAGCTCGGTGCGCCGGGTCGGCTGGGTGCAGTCGAGCGCGATGATGGTGCGGCGGGCCGCTGCCGAGGAGATCGGCTGGTTCGACCCGGACTTCTTCGTCTACTCGGACGAGACCGACTTCTGCCGCCGCTTGCACGACGCCGGCTGGCGCGTGCTGTTCGTCCCGCAAGCCGAGGCAGTGCACCACGACCAGCTGTCCACCGATGGCGAGGCGATGCGCCGGCGCGTCGTCGAGTTCCACCGCGGCCGCGACCTCTACTTCCGCAAGCACCGGATGCCGGTCGCGCGCGCGCTCTGGCGCGTCTGCTGGACCTGGGCCTACCTGGCCCGCGCGCTTGCGGCGACGGTGCTGCCGGGCCACAGCCCGCGCCGCTACCTGGCCCACGCGCGCCAGCAGCTCAACCCGGATCACGGCGAGGGCCTGCGCGAGGTCGCCGATGAGTACAACCGCCGCCTCGCGCCGCGATAAGGCCATCCGCGCGCGGGCGGCCGAGCCCCCTGCTTGCGGCTAAGGTGCCGCGCGGTGGCGCACGCTGACACCGCCCAACTGGCCGCGGTAGGCGGCGCGCTCGGATCGGTTCTCGCGCTGCTCGCGCGCGGCCGCTGGGGGCTGCTGGCCGGGCTGTTGCTGCTGGCCGCCGCCGAGGTGGGCCTGGCGCTGTCGCTGGGCGACGCGTCGCTCTCCAAGCTCTCCAGCGCGGCGGGCGCCGCCGCGGCGGTGGCGGGGCTGCTGCTGGTCGCGGGCGCCGCGGCGGTGTTCGCCTGGCGGCCGGCGCTCGTGCCGATCGTCGTGCTGGTGGCTGCGCCGTTCCGGCCGCCGATCGACTTCTCCAGCTCGAATCGCTTCCTGGTCTCGGTCGCCACGGACGGCCGGCTCGGCCGGCTGCTGCCGCTCTACTTCGTCCTGTGCGCCGCGGCGGCGGCGCTGGGCTGGCGGGCCCTGAGCGGGCGGCCGGTGCGGGCGCTGCCCCAGGTGATCTCGCAGCCGGCGGCGGCGTTCTTCGCGGTGGCGTTCCTGTCGCTGCTGTGGGCCGACGACGTCGAGGCCGGCGCCAACCTGCTGGTGTTCTTCACGCTGCCGTTCGCGGCGCTGCTGGCGACGGTTCCGCGCGCCGACTTCCCCGACTGGGTCCCGCGCGCGCTGGGCGTGACCGCCCTCTCGCTCGGGACGCTGTTCGCGCTGGTCGGGCTCGAGCAGGTGGTGACCCACAAGCTGTTCTTCTACGCGCCGAACCTGGCCACGTCGAACGCGAACACGGACTTCTTCCGCGTGACCTCCCTGTTCGGCGACCCGAGTCTGTACGGGCGTCACGTGGTACTGGGGATCGGAGTCGCCCTCTCGCTGCTGGTCGCCGGCCGCTGGCGCACGTGGCCGTTGATCGGTTTGATCGCGGTGATGTGGGCGGGCCTGCTGTTCTCGTACTCGCAGTCGAGCATGACCGCGCTGCTGGTGGTGATGCTGGCGCTGGCGGTCGTCATGGGCGACCGGCGCGTGCGCACGGCCGTGGGGGTGCTCGCGCTGGCCGCCGCGCTGGGCGCCGGCGGGTTCGTCACCTACGAGCTGATCGACGGCGAGTCGATCAACCACATCACGAGCGACCGCACCAAGCGCGTCGAGGATACGGGGCGCGTGATCAGGCACAACCCCGTGGTGGGCGTGGGGATCGGAGGGCAGCCGCGGGCCAGTCGCGAGCTGGCCGGCAGCGACCGCCCGACGCCGAACTTCGTCTCGCACACCACGCCGCTGACCGTGGCCGCGGAGCTCGGGGTGGTGGGCGTCGCGCTGTACGTGTGGCTGCTGGTCGGCGGCGCTCGCCTGATCGAATCGGTGCGGCGGCGCGAGCAGGCGCTCGGCCTGGCGCTGGCGACCTCGTTCCTCGCGCTGTTCGTCCACGCGCTCTTCTACAGCGGCTTCCTCGAGGACCCGATCACGTGGCTCGTGCTGGCGGTGGGCGCCGGGTGGCTCGCGTGGCAGGACGCGCAGCGATCGCCGGCGGAGCGCTCCACCGAGCGGGCGGTCGCCGGCGCATGAGGGAGGAGCTCGACCCGCGCGCGGCATGGGCGCTGATCGGTGTGCTGTTCGCCATCGTGGCGATCACGCTGCCCGAGCTGGGCTCCGACCCGTGGCACTTCCGCCCCGGGCCGATCGACGGGTCCGGGCCGCTCGGTCCGCTGGTGCGCGCGGCCGGCAACAAGTGGGACCTGGGGATCACGCGCGCGCCCTGCTTCCTCGCGGGGCTGCTGTGCGGCGCGGCGGCGATGCTGCTGATCTACCGGCCCAGGGCTTGGTCCAAGCGCTTCGCGGTGATCTTCGTCCTCGTGGTGGCGCTCCTGCTGACGGCGCCCGCCACGCTGCTCCAGCTGGGCCTGCGCGACTCGACCGCGCCGTGGTTCTTCACCAACGACTCGACCTACCAGATCGAGCAGGGCGGCGACCTGCTGGCGGACCTCGACAACCCCTACGGCCACGACTACCGCACGTCCGGGCTGGAGCGCTTCTACACGCGCGACGGGAGCGTCTCGGAACGGGTGCGCGAGCGCGAGGTGGCGCTCCGGCACTTCGCGTACTTCCCGGGCACGGTGTACGTCGCCGCCGCCTGGCGGCTGCTGCCCGGGCCGTTCGACGACTACCGGCTGCTGATGCTGATCTGCAACCTGCTGATGCTGCCCGTCGCGCTTGCGTTCCGCGGGCCGCTGTCGGTGCGATTGGCGGTGGGCGCCGCGCTCGCCTGCAACCCGATCCTCGTGCGCTCGGCGTGGTTCGGCCAAAACGACGCGCCCAGCCTGCTGCTGCTGGTGCTCGCCTTCGCGCTGGTGAGCCGGCGCCGGTTTGGATGGGCGGCCGCCTCCCTGGCGGGAGCCGTGCTGCTCAAGCAGTTCGCGCTGGTGGCGGCGCCGTTCCTGGCGCTGATGATCTGGAAGCTGGAGTCGGACCGGGACGTGCTGAAACGGGCCGGGTTCGCGTTCGGCGGAGTGCTGGCGGTGGGCATCCTGCCCTTCCTGATCGCCGATCCGGTCGCGTTCTACAAGGACACCATCAAGTACGGCGCGGGCACCTACCGGATCGTGGGCTATGGCCTGTCCGCGATCCTGGTCCGGCTCGGGATCGTCGCCGACCGAAAGGCGGCCTACCCGTTCGGGCTGATCACGCTGCTGACCTGGGTGCCGCTGACGCTGTGGCTGCTGCGAGCCCAGTGGCGAGCGCCCGAGGCGTGGCTGGGAGCCGCGGGCTTCGCGATCTCGATGCTGTGGCTGATGTTCATCGGCCGCACGTTCAACAACTACTACCTCGTGTGGCCGCTGGTGGGCGTGGCGGCGGCGGCGCTGCTGGCGGCGGGGTCTCCGCCGGCGCGGGCGTCTCCGCAAGCGAACGACGGGCAATAAAGGGGCGGCCAAGGCCAGGGGGTTGGACGAGAAACTAGCGCTATGCGCAAGAAATTCGTCCCACCCCCCGCGGGGCGGACCACCCTTTATTGCTGCTGTTTGACGTGCCCGGACTTCCGCGGCGCCAGCGCGTACTCGTGCGACTGGCCCGTGACGTAGATCCGCTCGTCGTCGGCAACCACCGGGTTCGCGTACTTCCCGTCGCCGAAGTGCCAGACCGTCTTGCCGTCCCTGGCCCTCACCGCGTAGGTCGAGTCCGGGCCGCGCGCCACCGCCCGGGCCGCCGCCGACCCGCAGCTCGAGCAGACCGCGTAGTAGACGAGGCCGTCCATCACCGTCGGCGCGGCGTGCACCGCCCCGTGCGCGCTCACCTGCCAGATCGTGTCGCCGGTCGCCGCGTCCAGCGCGTAGAACTTGCCGTCGTAGGTCCCCACGAACACGCGCCGGTTGTAGACCGCCGCCGCACCGTAGATGTAGGTCCCCAGTGGCCGCGCCCAGAGCAGCTTCCCGCTCTTCGCCCCGAACACGTACATCGTCCCGTCGGTGTTGCCGATGTAGACGCGCCCGTACGCGATCGTCGGGGTGGCGTACCAGAACTCGCGCGACCCGAACTTGGACTGCGACTGCGCGCTCCAGAGCAGCCGCCCGGTCCGGGCGCTGAGCGAGTACAGCGTGCCGCCGTCCGTGGCGATGAAGATCCGCCCGCGCCAGTAGGCCGCCGAGGTGTTGACCTGGTCGTCCGCCTGGAAGCTCCAGATCTGATGGCCCGTGTCGGCGTCCAGGGCGTGCACCTTGTGGTCCCAGCTGCCCACGTACAGCCGCCCGTTCTTCAGCAGCGGCGACGACTCGATCGGCGCGGTGTTGAAGCGCCAGCGCTCGCGGCCGGTCTTGGCGTCCCAGGCCACCACGAAGCCGTTCGCGCCGGCCTGGTCCTGCAGGCACTGCACCGGGTGCATGTAGGACTGGTAGACGACGCCCTTGCCGACAGTCGGGGACGACGCCGCGCAGCGCCCCAGGCTCTTGCGCCAGTCGACCCTGCCCGTCTTGGCGTCGAGCGCGAAGAAGAGGCCCTTCTGCTGGGCGAGGTAGACGTGCCCGTAGCCGACCGACGGCGGGAACTCGAGCGTGTCGTGCGCGGAGACCTTCCACAGCCGGCGGAACGGCGGGCGGTGGTCGTAGGGAGAGATGTGCTCGCGCGCGACGTTGTAGCCGTAGGTCGGCCAGGGGCGCGGGGTGCTCTTCTCGGGCGGTGGCGGCTTCGGCTCCTCGGTGGTCACGAACTCCTCGCTGGCCGATCCGCGCTTCTCGATCGGCTCCTTCTCCTTCTCGTAGGCGTAGATCCCCACCGCGACCACCACGGCAGCGACTAGCGCGGCGCCCGCGATCAAGCGTCGTCTGGTCACCGGAGGCAGGCTAGCTAGCGCATCGGGCTACCACGCAAGGGCTATCTCGCGCCCTGGCTCAGCAGCCGCCAGATCCGCCGCGTGACCGCCGGTACCTCGTCGCTCAGCGCCGACTCGTTGAGCTGCCGCGCCCACTGCGACGTCCCCGCGCGGATCACGATGCCGCCGCCCAGCCCGAACGCCACGAAGGCGGGCTGGCTCGGATCGCGGCCGGCGGTGGCGATCGTGCGCGCCCCGGTCGGCAGCTGCTGCGACTGCTCGAACTCGGTGAAGTCGCCGATGAACGAGTCGAGCCCCTCGAACAGGCCGAGCCCGTCCTCGAACACGGTCAGCGGCGCGTTCGAGCTGTGCAGCGGCGCCGTGGTCTCCCCGAAGGCGTTCGCGCGCCGGCGGCGTGGATCGACCAGCCGGTCGTCGCGCAGGCGGACCGTGCGCCTGAACGCGTCGGCGCCGAACGATGCGACCCGCAGGCCGTCGGCCACCTCGTCGCGCAGCCGGCGCAGCAGCGGCTCGGGCTCCCACAGCGCGCTGCCGGCGAACGCCACGCCGGGCGCATTGCCGAGCGCCGGACCCTCGCCGCGCGCGAGCGAGAGGTCGGTGGTGAGGTCGTACGGCAGCCCCTCGCGATCCAGATAGTGCAACAGCGGCGCCACTTCCGAGTCGAAGCCACTCGGCAGCCCGCCGCCGGCGAACGGGCGGTCGAGCCCCAGCGAGTGCGCCCTGGGGAAGGAGTCCGCGAAGCCGTCGAAGTTGTCGTCGACCGCGTTGAGGCCCTGCCACGTGATCGCCGGCAGCACGACCAGCGGCCGGGCGCGCTCCGCGGCGCGCTTCGACGGCGGCAGACCGGCCACCGCGACCGGCCAGACGGCCCGCTGGCGGCCGGCGCGCACCCGCATGAGGTAGACGCCGGTCTTGGCCTTCGAGGGGATGCCGACGCGCAGGCGCCCGCCGACGCGATCGCCACGGCGGATCGGCGTCGGGTCGCCCAGGCGCGACAGCGCGAACTGGAGGCTGCGATCGATCGGCCCGGCCTCGAACGTCGCCACCGAGCCGGCCGCCACCACGCTCAATGGCCCGGTCAGCGTGAACGTGCGCGCCGACACCCCGGTCCCGGGGCCGGCCAGCCCGGCCTGCGGGATCGGCGAGGGCGCCACGGCGAGGTTGCCGGCCTTGTCCCGCACGCTCACCGTGAAGGCGTAGTCGCCATCGGGCGCGGGCCCGGTGCGCTCGGGGCCCATGGCCACCTCCCCGTGCCAGACGCCGCTGCGGCCCTTGCCGCGGAAGCGGCGCACGACGTGCGGGTTGGCGGCGTCGTCGGTGCGGAAGACGCGGAACTCCGGCGCCCTGTTGAGCGGTCCGCTGTAGCGGATCGTCACCTCCGGCGACTGGCCGGGGGCGCGCGGGGCGATCACGCTCGGCTTGGCCGACAGAAGCCGCACGCGCGGCGGCTGGAGGTCCACGCGGATCTCCTTGACCGAGTCGATGATGCGCCCCTCGTCGCGCCGCACGACGCGCATGCGGTAGACCCCGTCGGGCACGACGTCGCCGTCGTCGTTGCGGCCGTTCCAGATGAAGCGGTTGTGGCTGTCGCCGGCAAGCTGGCGATCCGCGAAGAGGCGGCGAACCTCGTTGCCCTCGGAGTCCAGGATCGAGAAGCTGACCTTGGCGGGCCGGGAGAGGTCGAAGCCCACCTGCGTGGAGTCGCGGAAGCGGTCCCCGTTCGGCGAGATCTGCTTCGGCTTGGCCGCGAAGCGAATCACGAGCGGGAACTCGCTCTTGAGCTGCTGCGTCACGAAGAACGCCGCAATCGTCGCCAGCACCAGGAGCGCGAACACCGCGCGGACGACGGGACGGGCCATGGGCGCGGGACCCTAGTGGTTGAGAATGTCGGCCGGATGCGCGTGCAGCTCATCGATCCGTCGGCCGACGTGCTCCCCTACGACCACGCGCTGGCGGCCGCGCTGGCGCGCCGCGGAGCGGGTGTGGAGCTGGTCACATCGCGCTTCGTGCACGGCCCGGCGCCGGTCCCCGACGGCTACGAAGTGACCGAGTCGTTCTACCGGCTGGCCACGGGCGTGGCCGCCTCCCACCCGCGCCTGCGCCGGACCCTGAAGCTGGTCGAGCACGTCCCCGACACGCTGCGGGTGCGCCGCCACGCCGGCTCGGCCGACCTGGTGCACTGGCAGTGGCTGTGGCTCGAAGCGCTGACCACGCGGCTGCTGCCGCGCGACCGTCCCCAGGTGCTGACGATGCACAACGTGATCCGGCGCGACCGGCCCGCCAGCCGGCTGGCCGAGTGCATGGATGCGGTGATCGTCCACACCCGCCACGGCGCCGAGCTGCTCGGCGCGGGCCCGCGCGTGCACGTGATCCCGCACGGGGCGTTCGAGCACCTGACCCACCAGGCCGAAGAGCGACCGCTGCCACCCGAGCTCGCCGCCGTCGAGGGTCCCGTGGTGCTGTGCTTCGGCGTGGTGCGGCCCTACAAGGGCGTCGACGTGCTCGTGGACGCGTTCCGGTCGGTCGCCGGCGCGGAGCTGTGGGTGGTCGGCCGCCCGCTGGGCGTCTCGCCCGACGCGCTCGACGCGCCTGCGAACGTTCGCTTCGTGCCGCGCTACGTCAGCGACTCCGAGCTGCCCGCCTACTTCCGGCGCGCCGACCTGCTCGTGCTGCCCCACCGAACCGTCGACGTGTCGGGGGTGCTGTTCGCCGGGCTGGCCTTCGGCAAGCCGATGGTCCTCTCCGACGTGGGAGGCTTCCGCGAGGTCGTGGAGGACCACGGCGCCGGCCGCCTGGTGGCGCCGGGCGACCCGCGCGCGCTGGCCGACGCCATCGGTGCGCTGCTGGCCGACCCGGCCGAGCGCGGCCGCCTGGCGGAGCGCGCCCGCGCCGCTGCGGCCGGCCCCTACTCCTGGGACTCGGTTGCCGAGCGAACGCTGGCCGTGTACGAGGAGGTGCTCGCGCGGTGAGGGTCGTGTTCATGGGCAAGAGCAAGCGCTCCGCGGTGTTGGCGCTCGACTGGCTGGTGGGGCGCGGCGTGGAGGTGCCGGCAGTGGTGGCGCCCGAGCCGGACGAGACGCTCCACGAGCAGCAGCGCCTCGACCTCGCCGCGCGCCGCCACGGGTTGACGCTGCTGACCGAGGAGGAGCTCTACGGCGACCCGCCGCAGGACGTCGACGCGGTCGTCTCGTTCCTGTTCTGGAACCTGATCCGCGAGCCGCTGCTCTCGCTTGGCCGCATCGGCTGCCTCAACTTCCACCCCGCGCCGCTGCCCGACTACCGCGGTGTCGGCGGCTACAACGTCGCGATCCTCGAGGGGCTGCCGGCCTGGGGCGTCTCCTGCCACTTCGTCGACGAGCGCTTCGACACCGGCGACCTGGTGGAGGTCGAGCGCTTCGCGATCGACGACGAGGCCGAGACCGCCTTCTCGCTCGACCTCAAGAGCCAGCAGCACCTGCTGGCGCTGTTTCGGCGCGTGCTGCAGCGCGCCCTCGACGGCGAGTCCCTTCCGCGCACGCCGCAGGGCGACGGCCGCTACGTCTCGCGGGCGGAGTTCGACGAGCTGAGAATGGTGCGGCCGGGGGACGACGTGGGCCGCAAGCTGCGGGCGTTCTGGTACCCGCCCTGGCCCGGCGCCGTGGTCGAGCTGGACGGGCGTCGCCTGACGCTGGTCGACGACAAGCTGCTGGCCGAAGTGGCGGCTGCCTACCGGGACGCGGGGATGCTGCCGTGAAATGTGATGTTCGTCACATAGCGGGGCGCGAGTGCCGAGGTAATCTCGGGAGATGAGCTGCGCAGGCTGCGGGAGCGAGAACCCACCCGGGGCACGCTTCTGCATGTCCTGCGGCGCGCCGCTCGAGCAGCACTGTCCCAGCTGCGGTGCCGCGGCCCCGCCGGAGGCGCGCTTCTGCATGAGCTGCGGCGAGCCGCTCGACAAGCCGGCCGTCCGACCCCGCGAACGACCACCCGAGGAGCGCCGCCAGGTGACGGTTCTGTTCGCCGACCTGTCCGGGTACACGTCGGTCGCCGAGCGCATGGACCCGGAGGCCGTCAAGGCGCTCATCGATCGGGTGCTGATGCGCCTCGGCCAGGAGGTCGGGCGCTACGGCGGCACGGTCGACAAGTACATCGGCGACAACGTCATGGCGATCTTCGGCGCGCCGGTCGCGCACGAGGACGACGAGGAGCGCGCGGTTCGCGCCGGCCTCGGCATGCAGGCGGCCATGTCCGAGGTGAACGAGGACCTCCCCGAGGGCGTCGAGTTCGACCTGCGCGTCGGCATCAACACCGGAGAGGTGCTGGCCGGCGCGGTCGGCCAGGACTACACGGTCGTGGGCGACACGGTCAACGTCGCCGCGCGGCTGCAGAGCGCCGCCCGCCCGGGGAGCGTGACCGTCGGCGAGCGCACGATGCGCTACTCGACACGCGCGATCCGCTACGACGAGCTGGAGCCGCTCCACCTCAAGGGCAAGGCCGAGCCCGTTCCCGCCTGGGAGGCCGTGGCCGTGCGCGCCGAGCAGGCCGTGGGCCGCGCGGCCGCCGCTCGCGAGGCGCCGCTGGTCGGCCGCGGGCACGAGCTGTCGACGCTCGAGGCGATCTTCGAACGAGTGCAGCTCGAGCGAGCGCCGCACCTCGTCACGCTGGTCGGCGAGGCCGGCGTGGGCAAGTCGCGCGTGCTGCGCGAGCTCCACGACCAGCTCTGCTCCCGGTCCCCGACGCTCACGTTCCGGACGGGCCGCTGCCTGCCGTATGGCAGCGGAATCGTGTTCTGGGCGCTGGGCGAGGTGCTGCGTGAGGAGTGCGGCATCGTCGACACCGACTCCGCCGAGGAGGCGTGGGTCAAGCTGCGCGAGTACGCCCTCGACCTCTTCGGCGGCAAGGGAACCCCCCTGGAGGAGGAGGCCGAGCGACAGACCGCCTTGATCGGCCGGCTGATCGGCCTCGAGGTCCCGAGCGAGCTGACCCCGGCCGGAGAGGACCCGGAGCGCCTGCGCCAGGCGTTCTTCTCGGCGCTGCGGGCCGGGATCGAGGCCATGGCCGCGCGCGGGCCGATGGTGATCGCCTTCGAGGACATCCACTGGGCCGACGACGGCATGCTCGACGCGATCGAGCACCTGGCCCAGTGGGTCCGCGCGCCGCTGCTGCTGGTGTGCCTGGCGCGCGACGAGCTGCTCGACCGGCGCCCGAGCTGGGGCGGCGGGCGCGGCTCGGCAACGCAGCTGATGCTCGACCCGCTGAGCGCCCGGGAGACCGAGGAGCTGGTCGGCATGCTGCTGCCGCCGGGCGAGGCCGTGCTGCCGGCGCTGGTCGAGCGCTCGGGCGGTAACCCGCTGTTCGCCGAGGAGATGGCGCGCCGGGTCGCCGAGAAGGGGAGCATGCGGGAGGCCGAGCTGCCGGACACCGTTCAGGCGGTCCTGGCGGCCCGGCTCGACGCCCTGGAGCCGTTCGAGCGGCGCGTCGTCCAGCAGGCCGCCGTCGTCGGGCGCACGTTCTGGGAGGGGTCGCTGGCGGCGCTCGCCGAGTCCGACCCGCGCGAGCTCGAGCAGGCGCTTGTGTCGCTGCAGGAGAAGGACATCCTCGCCCCCGGCGCCGAGAGCCGCCTTGCCGGCGAGCGCGAGCTGGCGTTCAAGCACGTTCTGATCCGCGACGTGGCCTACGGGATGCTCCCCAAGGTCGTCCGGGCCCGCAAGCACTTCGAGGTGGGCGGCTTCATCGAGGAGCGCGCCGGCGACCGGACCGACGAGGTGGTCTCGCTGCTCGCCGAGCACTACGGGCGGGCGGCCGCCCTGGGGCGCGAAGGAGGCCTCCCTGTGGACGAGCTGAACCCGATTCAGCAGCGCGCGATGCTCTTCCTCGAGCAGGCCGGCGACGCCGCCGCGCACCTCTACGCCAACCGCGAGGCGGCGGCCCACTACCGCCACGCCCGTGCGATCTGCCCGCGCGACGGGCACGCGGACGGGGTGAGGATCGGCGAGAAGCTGGGCGACGCGTCGCTACGGCTCGGACGCGTCGACGAGGCGATCACCGTCTGGGTCGAGTGCCTCGAGTGGCACCGCACGCAGGAGGACCTGGAGCGAGTGGCGGACCTGCACCGCAAGATCGGCGCCGCCCTCTCGCACAAGGGCGAGCGCAAGACCGCCATCGAGCACTACCAAAAGGGCATCAACCTGCTCAAGGACGGGCCGCCGCGGCTCGAGCTGGTGCGCCTCTACGAGGAAGCGGCCTGGCTCTACCTCCACACGGGCGACAACATGCTCGCCATCTACGCGTCGGAGAAGGCGCTGCGCCTGGCCGAGCGGCTTGGCGAGACGCGCGCGGCCAGCCGCGCGCACGGGATCTTCGGGCGCGTGTTCGGCCGCATCGGCGACACCGAGAAGGCCCGCCAGAACCTCGAGCGCGCCGTGGAGCTGGCGCGCACCCCGATGCTCGATCCCCAGGTGGGCGGCCCGCGCGAGGACCACGGCGAGACGGTCCTCGCCCTGTCGGCGCTCGGTCGTCACCTCGAGGTCGCCGAGGCGGACGTCGCCGCGGCGCGCGCCGCCTACGAGGAGGCCCTGGCGCTTGCCGAGAAGATGGGCTCGCTTCCGTCCCAGGTCGAGCTGCACGCCTCGCTCGCCCAGCTGGCCGTCTACACCGCCGACTGGGAGCAGGTCGAACGCTCTACCGAGGCGAGCGCGGAGCTGGCCGAGCGCGAGGGGCTGGTGGGCAAGCTGTGCCTGCCGATCGCGCTGCGCGGCCTGCTGCGCTGGCGCGAGGGCGACCTCGGCGAGTCGACGGTCCTGTTCCACCGCGCCCACGAGCTCGCCGAGCAGGTCGGCTGGTCCGAGCTTGCCTTCCAGGCGCTGTTCGGGCTCGCGACCTCGCTGCGCGACGAGGGCGACCTGCCCGGCGCGCAGGTGGCGCTCGATCGCGCGCTCGACGTGTGCGAGCGCGCCGGGCTGATCGCTCAGTCGATCCAGGCCACCGCGGCGCGCGCCGTGGTGTTGATGCTCGCGCACCGGCGCGAGGCGGCGGTCGAGGCCGCGCGCGAGGCCGCCGAGCTTGCCGAGCGCCTGCACTACCCGATCGGCCGCGCCGCGGCGCTCGAGGCTCAGGGCGTGTGCGCCGAGAACCCGCACGAGGGCGCCGAGCTGCTCTCGCAGGCGGCCGACGCCTGGGCGGAGCTGGACCGCCCGCTCGAGGCCGCGCGCTCGCGGCTGCTGGGCGGTCAGGTGTTGGCGCCGGTCGACGCGGAGCGCAGCCGGACGGTCCTGCGCGAGGCGGCCGAGGAGATCGAGGCCCTCGGGGTCGTCCACCTCGCCGAGCGCGCGAGGGCGCTCACCGCTAGCTAGCGCCCTCGGCCTTCCTGTAGGCGATCTGGAGCACGTCGGAGCCGAAGGCGGTGGTGAGGACCGACGCCACCCAGCGCGTCGGCCGCGGCGCCACGGCGAAGCCGGCCGCGAAGAACGTGGCGATCCACAGCCCCACGCAGTAGGGGCACACGATCAGCTCGCCGACGGCGCGGCGCAGGCCGCGCCCGCGCGCCTTCTCCGAGACCTCGCCCGGGCCGGCGTCACCTTCGAAGCGGGTGAACGGAGCGCGCACGGTGCTGGTCACGCGATCCTTGGAGAGCAGCCGCGCTGCCTTGTGGGTGGCGAGCGTCATCAGGGCGAGGTCGCGCGCCTCGACGCGCTCGGGCAGCTCGCGGTTGGATGCGCGCATCCAGACGATGAAGCCACCCACGGCGGCGGCGAAGGTGCCCATCAGCGCCGCGTAGCCGCCCAGGGGACGCTCCTGGGCGGGTGAGTGTCCCGCGAACGGCTCGACGTCCTGTACGCGTGTGGCCATCTCGCCCGCTTACCCCGCCGGAGCCCAGGTATGCCCTAGGGCGCCTTGTCGGCCCCGGCGATGACCACGACGGTGGCGTCGCCGGCGAGCGCCTTGCTCGACGGGTTGACCGGCTCGCGCTGGCTGATTCCCACCCGGCGGCTGACGGCCCTCGCCTCGGCCTCGTGTCCGGGCGCGAACTGCACGACCGACTCGGCGAGCTGCTGGTCGTAGAAGTTCGTGATCGTGCCGACCTTGAAGCCGGCGGCGCCGACCTGGTCGCTCAGCGTGGCGGCGAGGCCGGGAACGGTGGTCCCGTTGAGGACCGCCACAGTGACACTGGCCGGGTTGACGGTGGCGCCCTTGCCCTGAGGCTTGCCGGAGTCGTTCTTGCCGGTGCTGCCGGACTGCGCCGCGCCCGGGCTGTCGCCGCTGTCGTCGCCGGTGAGCTGGGTGACGCCGTAGGCGGCCGCGCCGCCGAGCACGAGCACGCCGACGAGCACGACCGCGACGTAGCGGGTTCCGACGCGGCTGTACCAGGGCTCGGGGCGCCGCGGCGGGATGATGGCGGTCTCCTGTGGCACTGAGCGCGGAGAACCGGGCCGAAGGGCGGGTCGGTGCGGAGTCGGGCTGCGGCGTACCGGAGGGGACACCGGCGGCGAGGCTGGACCGACCGGAGGCGGACCGGAGGCGCCGGCCGAGGTCGCCGGCCGGGGAGCGGAGGGTGAAGTGGAGGCGGGCGGTGCGCCGGTCGGCTGCGCGGCGCCGGGCTGCGGCGTGCCGGGCTTTGGTGGGGAGGCGGGCGGTGCGGACGCGGGCGACGCGGCGCTCGCCTGGACGCCCGCGGGCTGCCCGGCGGGGGACTGGGCCGGCCCACCGTCGGCGGCCTTCGCGCCCTCCTGACCCGGCTGCGCGGGCCCTCCCGGAGTCGCCGCCTTCGCGCCCTCCTGACCCGGCTGCGCGGGCCCTCCCGGAGTCGCCGGCTTCGCAGCTTCTCCATTCGGCTTCGCGCCCGCTTGCCCGGGCTGGGCCGGGCCTCCCGGCTTCGCGGCGACACCCGCGGCGCCGGCCGCCGTCGCGGCTGCCGTGGCCGGCACCGGCACGCCGGGCGGCGTGCTCTGCGGCGCGGTCGCCGGGCCGGCACCCGTGGCCGCTGCCGCCGCCGGACGCGGCACGGGCACGGCGGGCGGACCCGCGGAAGCGGGCCGCGGCGCCTGTGGCTGCGCCACCACGCGACCCGGGACGGCGGGCGCCCCCGTCTCCGAGCGCTCGGGCGCGCGCCCGGCCCATTCGCGCAAGCGCTTCACGTCACGCGCCTGCGAGAAATAGAGGGCCGAGAGCACCGCCAGGCCCACAACCGCGGCCAACCCCGCGGCAGCGCCGATCTCCTGGACTATCTCCGGCAAGGGTCGAACTGTAGAACGACTGGCGGCGTGCGTCGCTGGCGGGTCAGCTGCCCGAGGTCACCGTCAGGGCGCGTTCGGTCGACAGCTCCGCCACGGCGCTCGCCAGCGCGGCCGCGTCACCGCCGTAGACCAGCCCCTCGATCCGCGCGAACGCGCTCTCCACCCACTCCGGGTCGAGCGACCGCTGGACCGCGTAGACGATCCGCTCGGCCGGCGTCGGCTGCGGGCGCTCGCCCGGGTTGAACAGCTCCTCGTGGATCTTCTCGCCCGGCCGCCTGCCGATGATCTCGATCGCGATGTCCACGTCGGGCTCGTAGCCCGCCAGCCGGATCATGTTGGCCGCGAGGTCGACGATCTTCACCGGCTCACCCATCTCCAGCACGAACACCTCGCCGCCGGTGGCCAGCTCGCCCGAGCGGATGATCAGCTGCACCGCCTCGGGGATCGTCATGAAGTAGCGCGTCATGCGAGCGTCGGTGACCGTGACGGGCCCGCCCTTGGCGATCTGGCGCCTGAAGATCGGCACAACCGAGCCGGACGAGCCGAGCACGTTGCCGAACCGCACCGACGCGTAGCGGGTGCCCTTCCAGCGGTTCTGCGCGGCCTCGACCGCCCACTCCGCCAGGGCCTTCGAAGCGCCCATCACGGTGGCGGGGCTGACCGCCTTGTCGGTCGACACCAACACGAACCGCTCGACGCCCGCCTCACCGGCCGCGGCGGCCACGATGCGCGTGGCCACGGCGTTGTTGCGCACCGCCTCGACCGGGTTCTCCTCCATCAGCGGCACGTGCTTGTAGGCGGCCGCGTGGAAGACGACCGACGGCGAGTACTCCTCGAACACCTCTCGCACGCGCGTGGCGTCCTTGCAGTCGGCGAGCACGGCCGCGGCGCGCGCGAAGTGCCGCTCCTCCTCCAGCTCGCGGCGGATCTCCCAGAGCGCGTTCTCGGAGTTCTCGATCAGCACGAGTTGCTTGGGCCCGACGCGCGCGATCTGCCGGCACAGCTCGGCGCCGATCGAGCCGCCGGCGCCCGTCACGAGCACGACCTGGCCCGACAGGTAGGCGCCTACGCGGTCGATCTCCACGCGCACGGGCTGACGCCCCAGGACGTCCTCGACTTGCACCTCGCGCACCTGGCGCATCAGGTTCACGCCCCCCGACAGCAACTCGAACGTGGTCGGGAGCATGCGCACCGGGATCGCGCGCTCGCGGCAGGCCGTGACGACCTTCTGGCGCAGGATGCCGGGCGCCGACGGGATGGCGATGATCACCTCGTCCGGCTTGACCGCGTCCAGCACCCGTGGCAGCGCGTCGGTGGTGCCGAGCACCTTGTGCCCCGCGACGCGCATGCCCTGCATGCGCGGGTCGTCGTCGACGAAGCCGACCGGAGCAGCGCGCAGGCCGGGGTTGCGGCGCAGCTCCGCCGCGACCTGCTGGCCGCCGTTGCCGGCACCCACGATCAGCACCTCGTGCGAGACGCGCTCGAGGATCGTCCCCCGCGCCGGCCGCTCGACCGCCCAGCGCACGGCAAAGCGCGCGCCGCAGACGAACACCAGCGACAGCAGGAAGTCCATGACGATGACGCTGCGCGGCGGGTCGTGGCGACCGATCGAGAAGAGGAACAGGACGCCGATCAGGCCGGCCGTGCCCACGACGGTCGCCTTGAGGATCGTCTCGAAGTCCTTCTGATCGACGTAGCGCCAGAGCTTCGAGTAGATGCCGAAGGCGGCGTAGATCCCGACCTGCATCGGCACCGTGATCCAGATCGTGTCCCCGAGCAGCACCTGATAGCGGTGCGGGATGCTCTCGTCGAAGCGCAGCGCGTACGCGAGGTAGTAGGCGAGCGCGAGCAGGCCCGCGTCCACGCCGACCTGACCGACGCGGCGCACGTTCACTGACGAGGGCAGAGATCTCATGATTTGCGCGCGGCGAGGAGCATTGTGACGAGTTGTCTCGGGTCCCGGCGGACGCGCAAGCCCACGTTCGCGGGCCGGCGTGCGATCTGGATCTGATCCGGGTCCTCGAGCTTGCGCAGCCGGCCCTCCCGCATCAATGCCTCGTCGACGGCCCCGAGCCTGCCCTCGAATGTAGTGAAGACGGGCGTCCCGAGGGCGACGGCCTCGCGATTCATCGTCCCGCCGGCCGAGATCATGAGGTCGGCGTAGGCGACCAGGCTCTGCGCGTCGATCGCGTGTGCGGGGACGATGAACGCCCCGAGCTCGGCTCGCTGGGCCGGCGTGCGCGGGAGCACCACGGTCTGCGCCTCGCTCGCCGCCAGGCGGTCGAGCACCTGTCCGAACAGCGGGTTCTCGAAGCGGTGGTACAGCGACACGTCGGGCGGCGGGCGCACCACCACGAGCGGGCGCTCCCTGTCGAGACCCAGCGCGTCGAGCACCGCCGGATCCGGCTCGAAGTCCGCCAGGTAGTACTCCTCCTTGAGCCCCGGGTAGGCGTGGATCTTGCCGCGCGCCCCGTAGCGCTCGAGGCGCTCGGGCGGGATCGCGTCGGGCACCACCACGGAGCGCGCCAGCCGGCAGTTGACCTGGTGCTGGAGCGTCGCCCACTCGTAGTCGAACGCGGTGGCGCTGGGGACGCGCAGAATCGCCGCCGCCACCGTCACGTCGTTGGACCCGTGGCCCATCGCGACGTCGAAGCGCCTCGGGCGCGCCCAGCGCGTCAGGGCCACGCTGCGCGAGACGAGTCCAACGGCCTTGCTCGCCAGCCGGCCACCGCGATGCCGCCCGACGGCCGTGTGCTCGATGCCGAAACGCGCGCACAACTCCAGCGTCTGCGCGAAGTCGCGCGCGGTCACCTCGACCTCGTGTCCGTCGGCGCGCATGATCTCGATCAGAGGCCGCATGACGAGCACGTGCGGGCTGTTCGTAAGGTCGACCCAGACCCGCATCGGCTCGCTACCCTACTTCGCTCCGATGATCCTGCTCGCCTCGATCACGGACTCTCTCGTCGAGATGGCCGTGGATGTGGTGGATGCCATGGGCCTCGCCGGAGTGTTCGTCTTGATGCTCGCCGAAAGCGCCTGCATCCCCATCCCCAGCGAGGCCACGATGCTGTTCGCCGGGTTCAACGTCTCCAACGGCGAGTACAGCCTGCTCGCGGCCACAGCGGTGGGCTCTTTCGCCAACCTCGTCGGCTCGTGGCTGGCCTACTGGGTCGGCTACGCCGGCCGGATCGACCTGCTCGAGAAACACGGCAGAAAGCTCCACATCAAGAAGAGCCATCTCGACTGGGCCGACCGCTGGTTCGAGCGCCACGGCGACGCCACCGTCTTCTTCTCCCGCATGGTCCCGATCGTGCGCACGTTCATCTCGCTGCCGGCCGGGGTGGCTCGCATGCCCTTCCTGCGCTTCAGCCTGTTCACGCTTGCCGGCTGCATCCCGTGGGTGTTCATGCTGACGTTCATCGGCAAGCAGGCCGGCGACAACTGGGAGAACTGGAAGGACAAGCTCCACTACGTGGACTACGCCGTCCTCGCCGCCATCGTGATCGGGGCGGCCTACCTGGTCGTGCGGGCCCGCCGGCGCGGAAAGACCGGCGGCGACGCGGCCCCGGAATCGGCCTGAGCGAATTCCCCCTGCACCAGGCGCTCGTCCTGGGCGCCCTGCAGGGTCCGGCTGAGCTGCTGCCAATTTCGAGCTCCGGCCATCTGGCGCTCGTGCCGCGACTCCTGGGCTGGGAGTACGCCGAGCTCCCGCCGGAGGCGCGCAAGACGTTCGAGGTCGCTCTGCACGCCGGGTCGGCGCCGGCGCTCGCGCTGGCGCTGCGGGGCGAGCTGTTTCGCGACCCTCACCTGCAGGCGCTGACCGTGCTGCCGGCGGCGGTGGTGGGCCTCGCGTTCGAGCGGCAGATCGAGCGGCGCTTCGGAACCGTGCACTCGGTGGCCGTGGCACAGATCGTCGGTGGCCTGGCGTTGTTCTTGGCGGACCTGCGGCCGGAGCTGCGCTCGTCACCCTCCGCGGCCGACCACCTCGCTGTGGGGTTCGCACAGGCGGCGGCGCTGATCCCGGGCGTGTCCCGATCGGGCGCGGCACTGACGGCGGTGCGGCTGCGCGGCCTGTCGCGTCCAGCCTCCGCCACGCTGGCGCTCCGGGCGGCCCTGCCCGTGACCGTCGGCGCCGGTCTGCTCAAGGGAACGCGGGCCGTGCAGGACGGCGTGCCGCGCGAGCTGCGGGTACCGGCCGCGGTGGGAGCCGGCGTCGCGCTGGTCTCCGCTCTGGCGGCTCTTCCGCTGGCGCGCAGCACGCGCTGGCGGCTCCTGGCGGGCTATCGAGTGCTACTTGGCGCGGGGACGCTACGGCGGGCGCGGGTTCCTATGGCGTAGCGGCCCGACCGGCCATACCCTGGATTCAAGCGGGAAATACCGCATGTCCCCCGCACAGACCCTCATATGCCCGCTTCCCCCCTACTCGACTCGGTCGCGACGCCCGACCCACCCGGTGACCGGACCCTCGTCCGGCTGACGGAGAACGTCCGCGCCCTGCTGCCCGCGGGCGCGGTGCTGGTCGTGACGGGCGAGCGGTTTGCGGCGTGGTTCGCGGAGCCGGCGGGTCCGCTTCGGACGGCCGGCGCTCACATATCCCCCGTGCCGGGCGGTGTCGACCCGGTCGTCTTCCCTCGCCTTGACGAGTGGGCCGCGGCGCCGGCGCTGCTCGCGGCCGCGGTCGCGCCGCTCGGGCCAGACTGCGCCCGGCGGATCTGGCACCTGTACCGGGCCTGCTCCGTGATCGCCTGCCCGTTGCCGGGAGGATTGCTGGTAGTCGTCGCAGCCGACCCGGCCCGGCGCTTCGACGAAGCCGAGCTGCGGCTGGCCCACGTGACCGCCGATCTGGCGGCGCTGGCGCTCGAGCGAGCCGACTTCCTCGACCACGACCTTGCCGTCGAGGCGGTGTCGGGGTCGCTCGAGCTGGTCGACGTCTATCGCAGCGTCGTCGAGCACGCCGCCGCTACGACCGGGGCGGCGCAGGCCGTGCTGACCCGGCTCGACGCGCGGGCCGGCGAGCTGCGCACCGTCGCCAAGCACGACCCGGCCGGCCCGGCGATCGCCGAGGCGGGCCTCCGTCAGGTCGCCCGCACCCGCTCGCCGCTGGTGGAGCCCGAGGCGATGCACGCCCCGATCGAGCTGGGCTCGCGGCTCTACGGGGTGCTGAGCGTGACGGGGCGCCCGTTCGACGAGGCCGGGCTCGATCCGCTCATTCGCCTGGCGCGCACCTCGGCGGGGGCGATCGCGAACGCGATCGACTTCCAGCGCGAGCGGCATATCGCCCGCGCGCTGACGCTCGGCTTCGTGCCGGAGCCGCTGCCGGCGCTGGGCGGCTACGACACCGGGCTGCTCTACGCGCCCGCCCTCGGAGAGCCGACCGGCGGCGACCTCTACGGGATGTGGCAGCTGCCGAGCGGCGCCGTGGCGGCGCTGGTCGGCGACGTGGCCGGCAAGGGAGTCGAGACCGCGGCGCTGAGCGCGATGGTGCGCTTCTTCGTCGAGGCGCGCAGCTGGGACGCGGAGTCGCCCGCCCAGGCGCTGCGGCAGACGAACGCGATGCTGAACGGGCGACTGCCGAGCGACACGTTCGTCACGGCCTTCCTGGCGGTCCTGACGCCTCGGTCCCTGCGCTGGGCGAGCGCCGGCCACCTGCCGGCGCTGCACCTGTCCGGTGGATCGATCCACGAGCTGGACGGAACCGGGCTGCCGCTCGGGGTGGACGAGTCGGCGCACTACGAGGAGCGCGAACTCGCCCTGGCCGACGGCGACCTGGTCTTCGCGTACACCGACGGGCTGGTGGAGGCGCGCCGCGAGGGCGAGTCCTACGGAGCCACCCGCTTCGCGGAGCTGGTCGCCCGGCTGGCGAGCTCGCTCGACCCGCAGCGGCTGACGCGAGCGGTGCACGACGAGGTGGCCGCCTGGTCCGGCGGGCTGAGCGACGACGTGGTGGCTTTGGCACTGCGGCGCCGCCCCGCCGCGCGCTCCGCTTGAATGGACGCGTGAGCGAATCCGCCTACGCGCGTGCCGGCGTCGACCAGGGCCAGTCGGGCGGCGCCGTCCGAGCGCTCGTCGAGGTGCTCGGCACGATCGCGACCGGCCGCCCCGGCCGCGCGGCGCTCGGCTCGGGCCACTACGCCAACGTGCTGCGGCTGGACGACAAGCACGGGCTCGCTCTGTCGACCGACAGCGTGGGGTCGAAGGTGATCGTCTGCGAGCAGCTCGGGCGCTTCGACACGATCGGCCTCGACCTGATCGGGATGAACGCCAACGACGTGATCTGCGTGGGCGCCGACCCGATCGCGCTGCTCGACTACATCGCGGTCGAGCACGCGGACCCGGAGATGCTGGAGCAGATCGGCATCGGCCTCAAGGAGGGCGCTGAGCAGGCGCAGATCGAGATCCCGGGGGGTGAGCTGGCCGTGCTGCCGGACCTGATCCGCGGCCACCCTTCTCCAAACGGCTTCGACCTGGTCGGCTTCTGCGTGGGGCTGGTGGACCTCGACGCGATCGTCACCGGCTCACGAATCGAGCCCGGGGACGCCCTGATCGGAATCCCGTCGAGCGGCATCCACTCGAACGGGCTGAGCCTGGCGCGCAGCGTGCTGACCGACCTGGACGAGCACGTCGGCGAGACGACGATCGGCCAGCTGCTGCTGGAGCCGACGGTGATCTACGTGCGCGCGATCCGGGAGCTGCTCGCCTCTTCGGTGGACGTGCGCGGGCTGGCGCACATCACCGGCGAGGGCTTCCTGAACCTGCTGCGCCTCGAAGCGGAAGTCGGCTACCTGATCGACGAGCCGCTCCCGGTGCCGGAGATCTTCACGCTGATCGCGGAGCGCGGCGGCGTCGAGCCGGCGGAGCTGTACGAGGTCTTCAACATGGGCTGCGGGTTCTGCTGCGTGGTGCCGGAGGCAGACGCCGCCCAGGCCGTCTCGCTGCTCGAGGCGCACCATCCCGGGACCGCGGTGGTCGGCTCCGCAACGTCCTCCGCCGGCGCCGTGGAGCTCCGCTCGGCGCGCCTGCGAGGGACGCGCGCCGGGTTCGAAGGCGCCTAGGGGGCGAACCGCCAGGTTTCGAAGCCTTGTTGGGGCTATGGACCCAACAACTCTTCGAGTGTCGCTATCGCGGGTGCTTCGGCTGGCGGCGAGGCAACATGGCGCGGTTACGCGCGCGCAGCTGCTTGAGCTCGGCTTCACGAGTGAGGCGATCACCCATCGCCTGCGAAGGGGGAAGCTCCATGTCGTCCAGCGCGGTGTTTATGCCGTCGGAAGGCCGCAGCTCACGCGACATGGCACCCTCATGGCTGCAGTTCTGAGCTGCGGGCCCGACGCGGCGCTCAGCCATGAAAGCGCGGGCGAGGTGCTCGGCATCCGCCGTAGACGGAGCGGCTTGATCGAGGTCACCGTGCCGCCGGATGTCGCTCGCAAGCGCCCCGGCATCCGCGTGCACCGCTCCGTCCTTCCACCCAACGAGCGCGCTGAGCGCCACGGCATTCCGGTCACGACCGTTGTGCGCACGCTCGTGGATCTGGCTACTCGGCTGAGCGCGGATGAGCTCGAGGCCGCGGTCGGCGAGGCGGATCGGCTTGACGAGATCGATCCTGAGCACCTCCGCGAGGCGCTCGAGCGGATGCCAGGTCGCAGGGGCCGCGCCGCCCTTCGTCGCCTCCTTGGTCGCCGCAGTTTCGTCGTGACCGAATCCCTGCTCGAACGGCGCTTCCTAGCGATCGTGCGCAGTTCCGCGCTGCCGCTCCCACAGACCCAGCAGCTCGTCAATGGCTTTCGGGTCGATTTCTGGTGGCCGGATCTGGGATTGGTCGTCGAAACCGACGGGCTGCGCTACCACCGCACGCCCGCTCAGCAAGCGCGCGATCGCCGGCGCGACCAGGCGCACATCGCCGCCGGCCTGAAGCCGCTGCGCTTCACCTACGAACAGGTCACTCAGGAGCCGGCCGACGTGGAGCGGATCCTCAGGGCTGCCGCTACGCCGGCTCCCACAGCACCCCCGTCAGCACCCGCACCGGCCTGACCCGCCATTCGGAAGCAAGACGCCAGAGCTCGGCGCGGGCAAGCGGACCCGCCAGCTCGCAGATGGTCTCTATCTCAATGCTCGCTGTTCGCCGAAAGCGAACGACGGCTTCGAAGGGGCTCGGAGGCGGCTGGGAGGAAGGCGTGGCGCCCGCTTCCAGCGCCGCCGCGCGCCACTCCGCGTAGGGAGACTCGCCGGAAACGGGGGACGCTCCTTCGAACCGCAGCGAGGGCAGACCCGCGCCCGCGGAGCGCGTCTCCTCCAGATCCGCCCCAAACGCCTCCACGATCGCGTTCGACTCCAGAGCCAACCGGAAGCGCTGCACGTCGAGCCCGGCCCCGCGGGCCTCCTCGACCAGCGCCTCCTTCGCGTCCAGCTTGCGGCGGAAGCAGAACAGCCCCTCGCGCAGCGCGCGCAGGTAGCGACCCGCCGCATCCGAACCCTGCTCCTCCGCGGCTTTTACCGCCATGCACGCCGGGTAGCTGGACGACAGCGGCGCCTCGGCCCACAGCCGGGGGTCGACGGGCATGCGGGAGCGCTCCGCCGTGTCCAGCCATGGGACGATCATGGCGGCGGGGTCCTCGAACTGCCGGGCGAGCCCGCCCATGACGTAGGTGATGGAGAGGTCGTCGCCGAACTCCACCATTAGCTTCCGCAGGGCAGGCTCCGCGGCCCAGGAGGCCGGGCAGGCAGGATCCGTGTAGTACCGGACACGCAGCGTCAAGGGAGAGCGGAAAATAGATGACGGTGATCGGGACCCTGATCGGCGGGCGCTTCCGGCTCGAGGAGCAGGTCGGCTCGGGCGGCATGTCGAGCGTGTATCGCGCGTTCGACCCCACGCTCGAGCGTCACGTCGCGATCAAGCTGATGCACCGCGACATCTCGAATGACGCGGACCAGCTCGAGCGCTTCCGGCGCGAGGCGCGCGCCGTCGCCCAGCTCAACCACCCGCACGTGGTCACCGTGATCGACGCCGGCGAGGACGACGGCAACCCGTACATCGTCTTCGAGTACGTCGAGGGCGAGACCCTCAAGGACCGCATCCGCCGCCTGGGCCGGCTGCCCGTGGCCGAGGCGGTCGCCTACGCGGTCGAGATCGCCCGGGCGCTCGAGTCCGCCCACTCGCACATGCTCGTCCACCGCGACGTCAAGCCGCAGAACGTGCTGATCGACCCCGACGGCCGCGCCAAGGTCACCGACTTCGGCATCGCGCGCTCGCTGGAGGCTCAGGGCCTCACCGCCACCGGCCGCGTGCTCGGGACCACCGACTACGTCTCGCCCGAGCAGGCGCTCGGCCACGAGGTGACCGCGCAGTCCGACGTCTACTCGCTCGGGATCGTCCTCTACGAGATGCTCACCGGCGAGGCGCCCTTCCAGGCCGACACCCAGGTCGCCGTCGCGATGAAGCACGTGCGCGAGCCGCTGCCGGACGTGCAGCGCCGCCGTCCCGAGATCTCGGCCGCGCTCGCCGCCGTCGTCGAGCGTGCCACCGCGAAGGAGACGAGCAACCGTTACGCCACGATCGCCGAGATGGTGCACGACCTCGAGGAGGTGCTGGCGATCGAGGCCGCCCGCACCGGCCATGCCACCGGCGAGGCAACCACGGTGCTGCGCTCGCTGTCCGACGACACCGGAGACTTCGCGCCCCAGCGCCTGCGCCACCCGCGCCGGACCTTCTTCTTGAGCATCGCGCTGCTGGCCATCTGCGCCGGGACGATCGGCTACTTCGCAACCCGTACCGAGAAGGGACCCGGCCAGGCCGCGATCCCGCGCACGCCCAACCTGTCGGCGGTCACCCTGTCGGGCGACGCGGCCCACGACTACGACCCGGAGGGCGACGAGGACGAGTCGAGCAGCCAGGTCCAGTTCGCCATCGACGGGCTGCCGACCACCGCCTGGAACACCGAGACCTACCAGGGCGGCTTCGAAGCGAACAACAAGAGCGGCGTAGGCCTCTATGTGAACGCCGGCAACCCCGTCGCCGGCCGCCAGATGGAGGCGCTGAGCTCGACGCCCGGCTACAAGGCCGCTATCTACGCCTCCGACACCGTCGCGCCGGACATCGGCGGGTGGAAGAAGGTGAGCGGCACACTCACTGCCAAGAGTGAGCAGGCGTTCCCGCTCGACACGGCCGGCAAGCGCTTCCGCAACTACCTGTTGTGGATCACCGAGCTGCCGCCCGGCGGCAAGGTCACCGTCAAGGAGCTCGCGCTCAAGAAGTAGCTAGTGGCGGTACCGGCGCTCCTCCGCGTGCCGCTCCAGCGCGAGGTCCAGCAGCCGGTCCAGCAAGTCGGGATAGCCCACGCCGCTCGCCTCCCACAGCTTCGCGTACACGCTCGTTGCGGTGAAGCCGGGGATCGTGTTCAGCTCGTTGACCAGCACGCCGTCCTCGGTCACGAAGAAGTCCACGCGCGCCATGCCCGAGCAGCCGACCAGCTTGAAGACCTCGACCGCCAGGCGCCGGACGTCCTCGACGAACGGGGTGCGAGCGGGCACGACCAGCTCCATGCCGCCGTCGGTGTACTTCGCCTCGTAGTCGTACCAGTCGCGGCCCTTCACGACGATCTCTCCGGGCGTGGACGCCTGCGGGTCGCCGTTGCCGAGCACCGAGCACTCCACCTCCATGCCGACCACCAGCCGCTCGATGACCACGACCGGGTCGTGCTCGAAGGCCAGCGCCAGCGCCTGGTCGAGCTCGACCTCGCTGACCGCCTTCGAGATGCCCACGGACGAGCCCAGCCGCGCCGGCTTCACGAACGCCGGCGGGCCGAACGGCGGCGGCTCCTCGCCGGCGCGCGCCACCGCGTAGTCGCCCTGCGGCACGTCGTGGGCCGCCATCAGGTCCTTGAACAGCGCCTTGTCCATCGACAGCGCCGACGACAGCATCCCCGCCCCGACGTAGGGCACGTCCAGCAGGTCGAGCAGCCCCTGCACCGTGCCGTCCTCGCCGAACGGGCCATGCAGCACGGGGAACACCGCGTCCACTCCCAGCAGCCCCGCCGAGGGCTCGAGCGCAAGGGCTTCGCCGGAGTGAGTCCAGCGACCGTCGCGCTCGATCAGGATCTCGACCGGCTCGTGCCCCGCCTCGACCAGCCCCTCGCGGACGGACGCGGCCGACTCCAGCGAGATCTCGTGCTCGCTCGAGCGCCCGCCGCCCAGGACCGCGACCCTCACGGCGAGCTCCCCTGGTCGCCCGGGTTCTGCAGCTGGTCCCCCGAGATCAGCGCGCCCACCACGATCACCACCTGCTTGCCCTTCGCGAGCTGGGTGCCGGCTCCGGGACGCTCGTCGATGACCACGCCGTCCTGAGCCGGGTCGGTCACGTCCTGCTCACGCACCGATGGGACCAGTCCCACGGCCCGCAGCTGTGCGACGGCGTCGCGACGGCTGCGGCCCGTGACGTCCGGCACGCTGACCATCGGGATCCCCTTCGAGACCGTGACCGTGACCCTGGAGCCCTTGTCCACCTCGGTCCCGGCAGCCGGATTCTGCGAGATCACGTCGCCCTCGGGCTTCTCCGACTCGGTCTCGACGATCGCGGGCTCGAGCCCCGCGTCGGTCAGCAGCTGCTCGGCCGAGTCGCGGGCAAGCCCGGTCACGTCCGGCACCTTCACCTGGGCCGGTCCCGAGCTGACGAACAGCTGGATCCGCTCGCCCACGTTCACCACCTCGCCCGCCGCCGGGATCGTGCGGATCGCGATGCCCTTCTCGATCGTCGACGACGGCCGCGGGTCCACGCTCACCTTGATCTTCTGTTTCGTGAGCGTCTCTATCGCCACGGCCTGAGGTTGTCCGGCCACGGTCGGCACGCGCACCGTGCCGGGCCCTTCCGAGACCTCGAGCGTCACGGTCGAGCCGTCGTCGGCCTTCTCGTGCGGGTTGGGGTCCTGGTCGACGACCTGGCCGACAGGCAACTCGCTCGGTGCGCGCGACTCGGCCACCTCGAAGCCCGCGTGCTCCAGGATCTGCCGTGCCTCGATCAGCTGCTTGCCGACCACGCGCGGGACCTCCTTCGACGCGCCACCCGTCAACCCGGCGACGACCAGGTAGATCAGGAAGCCCACCAGCGCCACGGTCAGCAGGCCGATGGCGATCCAGGGCCAGCGCCGCTCGCGTCCGGCGTCCGCCGGTGCCACCGGCGCGGGCGGAGGGGCCGCCGGGACCGGCGCGAAGGCCGCCGTGTCCTGCGGCAGCGGGGCGCCGTGCTCGAGCTGCGTGCCGGCCGCCTGCAGCCCCTCCGCGAAGTCGTCGGCCGACTGCCAGCGGTGCGCCGGGTCCTTCGCCAGCGCGGCCATCACGACGGACTCGAGCGCCGGGTTGACGTCGGGCCGCAGCTGCGAGATCGGCGGCGGCGGCTCGGACAGGTGCTTGAGCGCCACCGCCACCGCGCTGTCCCCCTCGAACGGCAGCCGCCCGGAGAGCATCTCGTAGAGCATCACGCCGATCGAGTAGAGGTCCGATGCGGCCGTGACCGCGTGTCCCTGCGCCTGCTCGGGCGAGAGGTACTGCGCCGTGCCCATGATCGAGCCGGTCTCCGTCATCTCGGAGGCGCCCGCGCGGGCGATGCCGAAGTCCGTGACCTTGGCGGAGCCAGCGTCGTCGACGATCACGTTGTGCGGCTTGAAGTCGCGGTGGATCACGCCGTGGCGATGGGCGAAGCCGGCCGCCTGGAGGATCTGGATGCCGAGGTCCACCACCTGCTCCTGCGGGAGCGGCGCTTCCGTGTTCACGATCTCCTTGAGCGTGCGACCCGGGCAGGTGCTCCATCGCGATGTAGTAGGTGCCGTCGTGGCGGCCGCGGTCGAAGACGCCGACCACGTTGGGGTGCTGCAGCCCGGCCGCGGCGCTTGCCTCGCGGCGGAAGCGCTCCACGAACTCCTGGTCCTGGGCGAAGCGGCGGTGGAGCACCTTCAAGGCGACCTGGCGGCCCAGGTGGGTGTCCTCGGCGCAGTAGACGTCGGCCATGCCGCCCGACCCGATCCGGCGCAGGATCAGGTAGCGGCTGTCGACCAGCGTGTTGTCGGCGACCTCGGTCACAGCAGCGCCTCCAAGACGCTCTTCGCGATCGGCGCCGCCACCGTCCCGCCGAACGAGCCGACGGGCTGGCGCTCTAGCGTCACCGCCACGGCGATGCGCGGGTTGTCGATCGGCGCGAAGCAGATGAACCAGGGCTGGGTGAACTCGCGGTTGGCGCCGATCTCGGCGGTGCCGGTCTTCCCGGCCACTTCCACGCCCTCGAGGCGGACTTCGGTGCCGGTGCCCTCCTCGACGACGCGGCGCATCATCTCGGTCAGCTGCGTCGCGGTCTCCGGCTTCATCACCTCGGACTGCAGGTCGGGCTCGATGCGCTTCGTCACGCGCCCGTCCTTGGCAACGATGCGGTCGGTCAGGTGCGGCTTCATCAGCCGTCCCTTGTTGGCGATCGCCGCCGCGACCTCGGCCATCTGCAGCGGCGACGCTTCGATTGCGCCCTCGAGGCCACCCTGCCCGATCGCCACGCGTCCGACGTCGAAGCCGTCCTGCACGTAGTCCCGGCCATTGCGGCGGATGCCGCTCGGCACCATCTGGTCGGACGGGTAGTCGAGCTGGGGGTCGGCGAAGAAGCCGAAGCGCTTCATGTACTCCACGAGAGTCGCTCGGCCGATCTTCTCGCCCACCTGAGCGAACACGGTGTTGACGGAGTTGGTCAGCGCCGTGGTCAGCGAGATCGACCCGAAGTTCTCGCCCCCGGAGTTGAACAGCGGCTGACCGCTGATCGTCCTCGGCGACGAGCCGTCGATGACGCTGTCGGGGGTGAACTTGCCGCTGTCGAGCGCCGCCGTCGCGGTCACGACCTTGAACGTCGATCCGGGTGGGTAGAGCTGCTGGGTGCTCCGGTTGAGCGTCGGCTGGTTGGGATCGGTGTCGAGCGCGCGGAAGTCGCTGGGGATGCGATTCGGGTCGTACTCCGGGATCGACACCATCACTCGCACCTTGCCGGTCTGCGGTTCGATCGCGACCACCGCGCCCTTGCGCCCGGCCAACCCGTTCACCGCCGCCTGCGTGCCGGCCACGTCGAGGTTGGTCACGACGTCCTCGCCCTCGCGGTCGCGGCCCTCCAGCCCGGCGAAGATCGACTCGAACTCGTTGCGCTTGCCGGCCAGGTCGTCGTTGCGCGACTCCTCGAGGCCGCGCCGCCCGTTTCGGATGAACGAGTAGCCCACCGGATGCGCGAACAGGCCGCCCGACGGATAGTCGCGCACGAAAACGCGCGCGTCGCCACGCCGCTCGGCGTGGTTGACCGCGATGCGCGTCTTGCCGTCGCTCGCGAAGATCAGCCCGCGCGGGATCGTCTGCTCCTCGATCAGGGCGCGCCGGTTGTTGGGGTTGTCCTCGAGGCCCTTGGCGTCGAGCACCGCCCAGTACGACGTGAAGCCGATCAGCAGCGCGAACAGCACGATGAAAAGCCCGTAGACCTGCCTGATCTGGGCGTTCAAACCAGACCGCCCCTCCGCAGCCGCTCCGCGCGCGCGTGGTCGGAGACGATCAGCAGCAGCGCCAGCAGGACCATGTTCGCCACGATCGAGCTGCCTCCGTAGGAGACGAACGGCAGCGTGACGCCGGTCAGCGGAATCACGCGCGTGACACCGCCGACGATCACGAACACCTGCAGCGCGAACACGGCGGTGAGGCCGACGGCCAGCAGCTTCGAGAAGCCGTCGCTGGCGATCGTGGCGGTCTTGAAACCGCGGAAGGCGAACAGCAGGTAGGCGCCGAGCACCCCGGCGGCGCCGAACAGCCCGACCTCGTTCACCAGCACGGAGTAGATGAGGTCCGTGTGTGCGGCGGGCAGGATCGGAGTGCCCCCGAACTCGATCAGCGCCTTGCCGAAGCCCTGCCCGAATAACCCTCCGTCCGCCTGCGCGAACAGGGACTGGGCTATCTGGTAGCCCTTGTCGTCGACGACGCCGGGCTTGAACGGGTCGAGCCAGATCTCGACGCGCTCGTGCACGTGGCTCACGTTCTGGGCGAGCACGGCGGCGCCGGCGAAGAACATCGTCGCCCCCACGCCGACCAGGGACAGGCGCGCCGTGGCGACGTAGAGCAGCGCCAGGAAACCGCCGAAGAACATCAGCGAGCTGCCGAGGTCGCGGATGAAGATCAGCATCAGCATCGCCAGGCCCCAGACGAGCAGCAGCGGGCCGAAGTGCTTGGGCGAGGGACGCTCGCGCAGCACCGCGATCAGCGAAGCGACGAACACGATCAGCAGGACCGACCCGGCCGTGCCGGGGTGGAAGAGGAGGATCACCAGGAGGGTCCCCAGGGCGGGCAGCCCGTACAGCAGCGCCTGCCGGCTGCCGGGCAGCGGGCGCAGCCGCGCACGCACGAGCAGGTCACCCGTCTCGCGCAGATAGCTCGCGAGAAAGACGATGATCGCGAGCTTGGCGAACTCGGCCGGCTGGAACTGGATCGGCCCCACCTTGATCGCAAGGAAGGCGCCGTTGACCTGGTCGCCGATGCCGGGCAGCCGCGGCAAGGCCAGCAGCGCGATCCCGACCGCCGCGATCGTGTAGCGGTAGCGCTCCAGGACGTGGTGGTCGTGGATCACCAGAATCGTGCCGCAGAAGAACAGGAGCCCGACCACGAACCACTGCGCCTGCTCGCGCGCGAACTCGGGGTCGATCCGGTAGATCAGCACCAGGCCGATCGCGGCGAGCAGCGCCGCCAGCGGGAACAGGTAGGGATCGGCGTCGGGCAGCCGCGCGCGGATGAACAGGTGCGCCATCACGCACAGGCCGAGGAAGACCGCGCCGTAGGTCAGCGTCGCGTCGCTGATGTCCTCGCTGCGGGTGGAGAGGACGGCCGCGAACCCAGCCGCCACCAGCAGCGACACCGGGATCAGTCCGAACAGCTCGCGGGTGCGCGCGGTCATCAGCCCGACAGCTGGCCCCGCTCGAGGGTTCGCAGGAGGTCCTCCGCGTCCCCGCGGCCGCGCCACTCGTGGTCCAGCACGCGCTTGCGCCGCGTGCTCGGGATCGCGCCGGCCGGCACGCCGCTCGTGTACTTGGCCTGGTAGAGGTCGATGCCGAAGGGCAGCTCGTACGGGATGCCGCGGTAGAGCGTCACGAGCCCGGCGTTGTTGGTCCCGATGAAGTAGACCTGCCGCGACAGGGCGTACAGGCCCGTCCCGATGCCTGCCAGGACCGCCAGCACGAGCAACGTCTTGGCGGCCGTCCTGAGGCGCGCGCCGCGGCGGCGCCGCGGCGGCGCCGGCGTGAGCGGCTGCGACCGGGGCGGGGCGACCATCGTCGCGTCCGGCGGCTGGTTCTCGAGCGCCTCCTGCACCTCGGCGGTGGTCACCTGCCCGGCGATCGTCTCGTCCTCGCGCGGGGGCGGCGACGCGGCCGGCTCGCCGTCGCCGTCGCCGAGACGGAACAGCACGACGGTGATGTTGTCCTTGCCGCCGCTCTGGTTGGCGGCGCGCACCAGCGATTCCGCGGCCTCGTCGAGGGTCCCGGCGGAGCGCAGGATCGCAGCCAGCTCCTCGTCGGAGATCATGCTCGTGAGACCGTCGGAGCAGATCAGGAAGAGGTCGCCGGCCCGGCCCGCGAGCGTGTAGGTGTCGACCTCCACGTCCGGCTCGGGCCCGAGCGCACGCGTGATGATCGAGCGCTGGGGGTGGTTCTCGGCGGCCTCGGGCGTGATCTGCCCGCTGCGCTCCAGCTCTGCCACCAGCGAGTGGTCGCGCGTGAGCTGCTCGAGCTCACCGTCGCGCAGCCGGTAGGCGCGGCTGTCGCCGACGTGGCCGAGGCTGACCTCGTCGCCGGTCACCTTGGCCGCCGTCACGGTCGTGCCCATCCCGCGGTGCGAGTCGTCCGCGACCGCGAGGTCGTAGATGCGCCGGTTGGCCTCGCGCAGGATGCGCGTCAGCTGGGCCTCGGGTGCCTCCCCGGAGTCGGAGTCCTTCTCCCCCTCGAAGGCGCCGGCGGCCATCGCCGAGGCGACCTCCCCCGCTCGCGCGCCGCCCATTCCGTCCGCCACCGCGAAGAAGGGAGGGTCGAGCACGAGGGAGTCCTCGTTGACGCTGCGCTGGCGGCCCACGTCGGTCCGGCCCACCTGCTCGACGATCTGCAGTGTCACTCCTGGTACCGGTACTCGCTGTCGCCGATGCGGATCACGTCTCCCAGCTTCAGGCGCTCCGGCGTGCGGAGCTTGCGCCCGTTGAGGTAGGTGCCGTTGGTCGAGCCCATGTCCTCCACCTGCATGAAGTCCCCGCGCGTGAAGATGCGCGCGTGGGCCGACGACGCGAACGGGTCCTCGACCCGGATCTCGGCGCCGTCGGACCGCCCCATCATCGCGCCGCTGCCGATGTTCCAGCTGGTGCCCGGCTCGTATCCCTTGGCCGCGACGACGACCAGCTGCGGGCTGACCCCGGCGCGCAGGTCCGGCGCCGCGGTCGCGCGCCGGCGCGGACCCGGTGGCTCGACCGGCCCGGCGGCCGCGGTCGTGTCGCCTCCGCGCGCGAGGTCCTTCATGGCGCTGCGGGCGATCCAGAGCAGGAACAGGTAGAGCACGGCGAGGAAGCCGAACTTGAGCGCGACCGCGAGTGGCTCGTCCATGCCTACTCGAGCTCGAAGATCAGGTCGCTGATGCCGATCGTGATCCGGTCGCCGGGCTCCAGCTCCGCGTGGCTAAGGCGGCGCCCGTTGATCTTCATGCCGTTGGTGGACCCGAGGTCGACGGCGGCCCAGCCGCGCTCCCCGCGGCGCAGCTCGATGTGGCGCCGAGACACGTTCGGGTCCGACATGACGATGTCGCACTCGCGGCTGCGGCCGATCAGGACGCGCTCGCCGCTCAGAACGTTGCGGCGCCCCTCGGTCGCCAGCAGCGCCTGCCGCCGATCCGGGATCGGCTCGAGCGGGCGCGCCGCGCGGTCGGGTGAGTAGACCATCGTGTGCCCGAAGTCGCCCGCGGACGGCCCGGCCTCCGCCAGCTCGCCGTCGCCCTCCAGCTCGCCGAGGAGCTGCGCCTGGATGCCGAACTCGCCGAGGTCGAGCCGATCGTCAGTGTCGAACTCGATCTGCGGTCGGCTGGTGAGAGCGAAGCGCTCCTGGCGCGCGTGCTCGAGCAGGTAGTCGGACAGCTCCTTGCGGAGGGCCGGCTCGTAGCTCGAGAACTGCTCGCGGTCGGCCGGCGAGAGGAACACCCGGTAGTGGTTCGGCACGTACACCCGCGAGACGGAGACCATCTGGTTCTCCTCCATCTCCTTCGCGAGCTTGTGGGCCAGCTCGACGGGCTGCACGCTGGTGCGGAAGGCGCGGCCGAACGCGCCTTCGACGATTCCTCCGAGCTTTGCCTCCAGGTTGCGTAGAACGCTCATGATTCGCGGGTCAGGGTAGCCCTATGCCGTGCTCACGGACTCGGCGTGGGCGGGTGCGAAGGGTTCCGGCGCGGGCCTCATCTGGACCGCCGCCACGACGATCAGCCCGGCCCCGATGGCGCCTGCAACGGCGCCGCGCGGCTGACCCAGCGCGGTCGTCGCGGCGAGCATGTCGCCGAGCGCCGTGAGGGTCACGACGAGCCCGACGGCCCAGAGCCCGGCGCCAAGCAGGTCGACGGCCAGCCAGCGGCCCCGCACCAGCAGCGGCAGCAGCACGGCAAACGCCGCCCAGGCGACCATTGGCGCCAGCGCCGGGCCGGAGAGCAGAGGGCCGAGCGCGTCCGAGGCCGCCGCGCTGATCGATCCCTGCCAGTTGGCGCGCTGCAGCGTGCCGTCCGCGACCCCGAACAGCAGGTCGTGGCCGGTGATGACCTCGCCGAACGCGAGCCACAGGAATCCGCCCGCGGCGAGGCCGGCGCGGCGCCACGGCGTGGGCGCAAGCGCCGCGATTCCGATGAAGGCCGGGCCCAGCGCGACGGTCCCAAGCAGCGGCGCGAGGATCGGCACCGACCACAGCAGCCCCGCCCGCGGCAGGAGCAGCGGGATCGGAAGGGCCGCGGCCGCGATGATCAGCGCGGTGCCCTGGCGGTCGGCCTCGGGCGAGACCAGCCAGCCGCACAGGCCCATCGCCACCACCAGCCACGCGATCCGCGGCAGCAGGGCAACCGCCAGCGCCGCGATCCCCGCGGCGGCTGGCGCCGAGAACGAGGGCTCGGGCCCGAGCGACTCCAGGACCCCGAGGACGATGCCGCCCGCCAGCGCGCCCGCGCCGGCGCGGCGCGCGAGCAGCCCGGGGCGGGAGAGCGGCGCCCTTGGTTTGCGGCTGTCGCTGGTCGGCAGCCCAACCCGCCGCAGCGTTGCCGTCTCCACCAGCCCACCGGCGTCATCGAGCCGGCGCTCCGCCGCGGCCAGCTCGGAGCGCAGCTCGTGCGGCTGCGGGCGACGCTCGGGGTCGATCTCCAGCGCGTCGTCGATCGCGTCGCACAGCTCGAGCGGCAGGTCGCGGCGGCGGTCGCCCAGCGACGGCAGCGGCTGGCCGAGTCGGCGCGCGGTCGCCGCCGGCCCGCCGGCGCGGATCGGGTTGGTCCCCGTCCAGGCCTCGTAGAGCGTGAGCGCGAGCGAGTAGACGTCGCTGGCCGGGCCGGGACGGTGTCCCTCGGCCTGCTCGGGCGCCATGTAGGCGAGCGTCCCAACGACGTCACCGGTCTGCGTCAGGGGGTTGTCGCTCACGACGTGTGCCACGCCGAAGTCCGCCAGCTTCGCGAAGCCCGCCCCCGCCGCGGGCTCGGCGACCACCATCACGTTCTGCGGCTTGACGTCGCGATGGATGACGCCGTGCGCGTGCGCGTGCTCGAGCGCGTCGCAGAGCGCGACGCCGATGCGGGCGACATCGCGGTCCGAAACCGCTCCCGCGCGCATCAGCTCGGCAAGGGTTCGGCCCCGAACGAGCTCCGAGACCAGGTAGACGTCGTGCTCGTCGGCGGCCAGCTCGTAGACGGCCACGATCCCCGGGTGGTTGAGCCTGGCGGCGGCGCGTGCCTCGCGCTCGACCCGCTCCCCGCTGCCGCTCTCGTGCGGGATCGCCTTGACGGCGACCTCGCGCTCGAGCTTCTCGTCCCAGCCAAGCCAGACCACGCCGAAGCCGCCGGCGCCCAGGCGGCGCTCCAGGCGATAACGGCCCAGCACGAGTCGCGGCCCCGGGGCGCCCGGGAGCACCTGTGTAGGGTCCGAACCGCCTAGCGGCAAGGTGCCGTCCTCGTAGCTGCGGCTGAATTCGGGGCGTTTCACGTCAGGTTCCGTTTTCGGTCCGCGCAGGGCTCGTCCTGCCCCGCGGTCATACTCCCACTCAACCTTGGCAGGCGTCCCCAGCGGCGCCAGGAGGGGAACTCCAGCTGTCCTTCCTCGACGAACCCGACGAGCCCGCCCGCACCCGTCGGCGACCGCCGCCCGGCTCGGCGGACCGCCAGACGCTGATGGCCCGCCGCACGATCGCGATCGTGGGCGGTGTGATCGTGCTGATCCTGCTGGTCCTGCTGGTACGCAGCTGCTTCAACGCGCGCAAAGAGAATGCGATCAAGAACTACGCCAACGACTCGGCGGAGTTACTGCGCGCCTCGAAGGTGGAGGGCGACGGTCTGTTCCAGCTGCTCCAGGGCCAGGGCGGCGCCGACCAGGCAACCTCGATCATCAACCAGCTGAACGGCTACCGCTCGGAGTCGGCCTCGCTGGTCGACCGCGCGAACCGGCTCGACGTGCCCGGCGACCTCAGCGACGCCCAGAACGAGCTGCTCTCCGTGCTGGAGCTGCGCCGCGACGGGCTGGCGAAGATCACCGACGCCCTGCGCGTCGCGCTCGGGGACCAGAACCGCCGCGAGGGCACGACCGAGGTCGCCAAGCAGATGCAGGTCTTCCTCGCCAGCGACGTGGTCGACACGCTGCGCTACCGCGGCGACCTCTACCAGGTGCTCAACGACCAGGATCTGTCGGCGCCCGCCTTGCCGAAGACCGGCTTCGTGCCCGACATCCAGTGGCTGCAGCCCGACTTCGTGGCCAACCAGGTCAACGCCCTGCGCACCGGCACCGGTGGCGGCAGCAGCGCGGCTCCGGGGCTGCACGGCAACGGCATCGCCGCGGTGTCGCTCGGCGGCGTGGCACTCGCGCCGGGCGGTTCGGCGTCCGTTCAGTTGACGGGGAACCTCGCCTTCGAGATCCAGGTGCAGAACCAGGGCGAGAACACCGAGAACGACGTGACCGTGACGGTCACCGTGGGCGACGGCGGCGACGCCGACCAGCGCGAGAAGACCATCGACACGATCGCGCCGGGCGAGATCCAGACGGTCACGATCCCGCTCGACAAGCAACCCGCCACGGGCCAGAACGTGCCGATCAAGGTCGAGGTCAAGCCGGTCCCCGGCGAGCAGAAGACCGACAACAACACGCAGCAGTCGTCGGTCATCTTCACCCGGTGATCGCTCAGTAACCTGGCCCCGTGGACGACCTGACAACCACCCAGGGCATCGTCGCCCTCGCCGCGGCCGGCGTCGGGGTCGTGGCGCTGCTGTGGGTGATCGTGCTGGCCGTGAAGCTGCGCCACGTGCGTGCGGCGCAGAAGACCGTCCTGGGCGAGGGCCAGGCCGACCTGGTCGCGCACGCCGCCCAGATCCAGGAGGCGTTCGTGCAACTGCGCGACTGGGTCGAGGAGACGGCCACGCGGCTGGAGGAGCGGATGGCCACGGCCGAGCAGCGGATCGACGGCTGCGTCGCCTACACCTCGCTGGTGCGCTACGACGCCATGGGCGAGATGTCGGGACAGCAGTCGAGCACGATGGCGCTGCTCGACGCGCGCCGGACCGGCGTCGTGGTGTCCTCGATCCTGCACCGCGACCAGGCGCGCGTCTACGTGAAGCAGGTGCGCGCGGGCGAGTCTGAGCTCGAGCTGTCACCCGAGGAGCTACAGGCGATCGAGGCCGCGATGGCCGCGGCCCCCGCTTGACCCGGGTTGGGTATCTCGGCCCGGCCGGGACCTACAGCGAGGAGGCCCTGCGAGCGTCCGCGCCGGCCGGAGTCGAGGAGGTCCCCTACTCCACCATCTACGAGGCGGTGATGGCCGTGCACGACGGCGAGGTCGACCGTGCTGTCGTGCCGATCGAGAACTCGCTCGAGGGAGCGGTGTCGGTCACCCTCGACACGCTCGCGCTCGACGCCACCGACGTGCGCATCGTCGCCGAGGTCGTCCACCCGATCCACCACTGCGTGGTGGCCGCGGAGCAGCTCGACCTGGCCGACGTGAAGCGGGTCATCTCTCACCCGCAGGCAACGGCGCAGTGCCGGCGCTTCCTGCGCGAGCGGCTCACCGGGGTGGAGCTGGTGGTGGCTCCTTCGACAGCGGACGCCGTGCTGTCGGTGCGCGACTCCCCCGCCCCGGACGTGGCCCTCGGGTCCCGGCTGGCGGCCGACCTGTACGGCTGCCAGGTCCTGGTGGCCGACGTCGAGGACCACCCGGACAACGTGACCCGCTTCGTCTGGCTCGCGCCGGCGGCGGAGGCCACGGAGGAGGGCGGCAAGACGTCGCTCGTGTTCTGGGGCGCCGGCGACGAGTCGCCCGGCTGGCTCGTCCGCGCGCTGCAGGAGCTCGCCGACCGGGGCGTGAACCTGACCCGGATCGAGTCGCGGCCGCGGCGCACGTCGCTCGGGCACTACATGTTCTTCATCGACCTCGAGGGCGGCGCGGGCGAGCCCACCGTGGCCGAGGCGCTGGTGGCGCTGCGCGGGCAGGTGGAGGAGCTGCGTGTTCTCGGGTCATACACGAGTGCGAGCGGCTTGCCTGGCTAAACTGACGGCGTCGTGGCGGTGAGCAGGTATCGCGTTCTCGTAGCCGAGGCGGGTGACTCGGAACCAGGCCCTGTCCCCGCGCTGCACGGGGCCGGCCGGCCCGCGCAGCGCTCTGGCTCGTCCGGCCGGGTGCTGGTCCTGAACGCGAGCTTCGAACCGATCAACGTCTGCACCGTCCGGCGCGCCGCAGTGCTGATCCTCAAGAACCGGGCCGAGATCCTCGAGGAGGGCGACTGGGCCCTGCACGCCGAGAGCTTCACGCTCGCCCGTCCGGTGGTGATCCGGCTTCTCACCTACGTCCGGATCCCGCGCGACGCCCACCGCCGCAAGATCACTCGCCGCGCCGTGTTCGCCCGCGATCGCTGGACCTGCCAGTACTGCGGCCACGAGCGCGGCAACCTCACGGTCGACCACGTCGTGCCGCGCTCGAAGGGCGGCGCCTCGACCTGGGACAACATCGTCACCTGCTGCGCGCCCTGCAACCGGCGCAAGGGCGACCGCCTGCCGCGCCAGGCGAACATGGTGCCGGCGCGCAAACCGAAGGCGCCCAACTCGACGATCTTCATCCACGTGGCCACGCCGACGATCCCGGCGGCGTGGGAGCAGTACCTTGTGGCGGCTTGAGCGCCCAGCCGCCCACCCCGCCCGCACCACCTGTTCCCCCCACTCCGCCGGCGGTCCCCCCACCCGACCGCCCCGAGCTGGCCACCGCCAACGACCTCCGCGCGGTGCGGCGCTGGCTGCTGGTCGCCGGCGTGTGGGCGGTTGCCGCGACCGCAATCGCGGTGATCGCCCTGGTCCAGGCCAACAACAACGACGAGAGCCAGAAGGTCGGCGAGGAGACCGCCAGCCAGGTCGGGCGCGTGCAGCGCGACCTGAACAAACGGCTCGACGACATCGAGAGCCGCATGAACGACCTCGCTCCTTCGAGCGACATCGACCGGCTCGACAAGCGCCTCAAGAAGGTCGAGGACGAAACGAGCAAGGCGACCACGAAGCTCGACAAGCTGAGCGGCCGCGTGGACGACCTCGAGACGCGGGTCGACGACCTGGAGACACAGCAGGGCTCGGGGACCAACACCGACCAGACGAACACCACCACGACGCCCTAACGGCGCGCCCCCTCCTGAAGTACGAAGGGCGCCCCTGAGGGCGCCCTTCGCAGATGGTTGCTGGACTCTGTCGGCGGCGAGTACTGCGGCCAGAGGGACCAATCCTCGCCCTCTCCACCGACGGTGCCTCGGGTTGGACTCCGTTAGCCGGGGCCCAGCTCCGATCTAACGGCCGGGCACCTCCAGGGTCCCAAGAAAACTGTCACTCAAAGTGTGGACCACCTCCTTTCCCTGGTGGCGACCCATTGAAGCAGACGAGCCAGCCGTTCACGCCGCCGCTCGGCGGGGCGGCGCGAGCTACTCGTCCGCGTCCTCGTCCTCGGCGGCGTCGTCCTCGATCTCGTCGTCCTCGATCTCGTCGCTCGCCTCGGGGATCTCCGTGGGCGCCTCCGCCTCCGGCAGGTCCTCGGACACGAGCTCGGGCAGGTCCTCCTGCACCTCGGCCGAGGTGTCCTGAGTGCTCTCCATCACCAGGGCAACCGCGCTGACCATGTCGTCCTCGCGCAGGTTCATCACTCGCACGCCCTGGGCCGGCCGGCCCTGCTTCGAGATGCCCTTCACGCTCGTGCGCTGCACCATCCCGCTCTGCGAGATGAACACGAGGTCGTGGTGGTCGCGGACCATCAGCGCTCCGGCGAGGCCGCCCTTCTTCTCGGTCAGGCCGATCGTCTTGACGCCCATCGACCCGCGCCCCTTGACCGGATACTCCTCGATCGCGGTGCGCTTGCCGTAGCCGTTCTCGGTCACGACCAGCAGCTCCATGTCGGGCCGGATCACGTCCATCGACAGCACGCGGTTGTCGCCGCGGCTGACGTTCATGCCGCGCACGCCTCCGGTGTCGCGGCCCATCGCGCGCACCTGCTCCTCGTTGAAGCGCGCGGCCTGGCCGGAGCGGGAGACCATGATGATGTCGTCGTCACCGCTCGTCCGGCGGACCTCGACGAGCTCGTCGTCGTCGCGAATCTTGATCGCGATGATCCCGTCCGCCTTGATCGGCGTGTTGTAGGCCTTGAACTCGGTCTTCTTGATCTGGCCCTTCTTGGTCGCGAAGACGAGGTACTTGCCCTCGCTGAAGTCGCGCGTGGCCTGCACGGCCTGCACGCGCTCGCCCTCGCGCAGCGGCAGCATGTTGACGAGCGCGCGGCCCTTGGCGGTGCGCTGCGCCTCCGGCAGCTCGTAGACCTTCTCGCGGTAGACCTTGCCGCGGTTGGTGAAGAACAGGAGGTAGTCGTGCGTCGAGCACACGAAGAGGTGCTCGATGTAGTCCTCGTCCTTCATGTCCATCCCGGTCACGCCGATGCCGCCGCGCTTCTGCTGGCGGTAGGTCGCCAGCGGGAGCGTCTTGATGTAGCCCGAGTGCGTGATCGAGATGACCATCTGCTGGTCGGCGATCAGGTCCTCGATGTCGATCTCGTCCTCGGAGTGCGTGATCTTGGTGCGCCGCTCGTCGCCGTAGGCCTCCTTGATCTCGAGCAGCTCCTCCCGGATCAGGTCCATGACCTTGGTCTCGTCGCCGAGGATGTCGCGCAGGTACTTGATGCGCTCGACCACCTCGGCGTGCTCGGTCTTGATCTCGTCGGTCTGCAGCGCGGTGAGGCGCTGGAGGCGGAGGTCGAGGATCGCCTGCGCCTGGACGCGCGAGAGCTCGAAGCGCTCGATCAGCCCGTCGCGGGCGGTGTCGGGATCGCGCGAGCCGCGGATCAGCTCGATGACCTCGTCGATGTTGCTGATTGCGATCAGCAGCCCGTCGAGGATGTGCAGCCGAGCCTCGCGCTGGGCCAGCTCGAACTTCGTGCGCCTGACGATCACGTCGCGCTGGTGATCGACGTAGTTGCGGACGATCGGCAGCAGGCCGAGCGTGCGCGGCACGCCGTCGACCAGGGCAACCATGTTCACGCCGAAGGTCGTCTGAAGCTGGGTGTGCTTGTAGAGCTTGTTGAGGACGATCTTCGGGTTCTCGGCGCGCTTCAGCTCGATTACGAGCCGGATGCCCGACTTGTCGGACTCGTCGCGCAGGTCGGCGATCTCCTTGAGCCGCCCGTTCTGGACCTGCTCGACGATCTTCTGCATCAGACCGCTGCCGTCGCCGCGGCCGTCGCCCTTGTAGACCTGGTAGGGCATCTCGGTGACGATGATGCGCTCCTTGCCGCGCTCCATCGGCTCGATGTGCGCCGCCCCGCGGACGACCACGCGCCCGCGCCCGGTTTCGTAGGCGTCGCGGATGCCGGAGTGGCCGACGATGATGCCGCCGGTCGGGAAGTCCGGGCCCTTGATGTGCTTCATCAGGCCGTTGACGTCGATCGCCGGGTCGTCGACGTAGGCGATCACGGCGTCGATCGCCTCGCCCAGGTTGTGCGGCGGGATGTTGGTGGCCATCCCGACGGCGATGCCCGACGAGCCGTTCACGAGCAGGTTCGGGAAGCGCGCCGGCAGGACGAGCGGCTCCTGGCGCGACTCGTCGTAGTTGGGCCGGAAGTCGACCGTGTCGGAGTCGATGTCGCGCAACATCTCCGTGGCCAGCCGCGACAGGCGGGCCTCGGTGTAGCGCATGGCCGCCGGCGAGTCGTTGTCGATCGAGCCGAAGTTGCCCTGCGGGTCGATCAGCGGGTAGCGCATGGCGAAGCTCTGGCCCATGCGCACCAACGTGTCGTAGATGGCCGAGTCGCCGTGCGGGTGGTAGTTGCCCATCACACCGCCCACGACCGTCGAGCACTTGCGGTGCGGCCGGTTCGGCTGGAGCCCCGACTCGTACATCGAGTAGAGCACCCGCCGGTGCACCGGCTTGAGGCCGTCGCGCACGTCCGGGAGCGCGCGCCCCACGATCACGCTCATGGCGTAATCGAGGTAGGAGGAGCGCATCTCCTGCTCGAGCCCGCGCGGCTCGATGTTGCCTCCGGTCAGCTGTTCAATCGACATGGCTACACATCCAGGTTGGTGACTTCACGTGCGTGGGCTTCGATGAACTCGCGGCGCGGCTCGACGGCGTCGCCCATCAGCATCGAGAAGACCTGATCGGCGGCGCTCGCGTCGTCGACCCCGACGAGCTGCAGCGTCCGGCGCTCGGGGTCCATGGTGGTGTCGAACAGCTGGTCGGCGTTCATCTCGCCGAGTCCCTTGAAGCGCTGGAGCGGGACGCCGTCGCGGCAGATCTCCAGGACGGTGGAGCGCAGCTCCTCGAACGAGAGCGCGTCGCCCTCCTTCTTGCCCAGCACCACGTGGAACGGCGGGAACCCGGCCAGGGCGTCTAGCTCCTTGTGGATCTTCACGAAGCCCGTGTACTCGGGGGTCGAGAACATCGCCCGCGCGAGCTTGTAGGTCTTTGCGGTGCCGGTCTTGCGCTCGATCACCATCGCCACGACCTCGCGCTCGTCCGCGCTGATCAACGACGTCTCGTACGCCTCACCCTTGGGATCGGCGCCCTTGAGCAGCTCGATCACGGCCTCGGGGTCGTTGGCTCCCTCGTCGAGCAGCGCCGACTCCTCGAGGAACTGGATCGGGTCGTGGCCCCACTCCGCGCGCATCGCCGTCGCCCAGCCCTCGTACTGCTTGAGCAGCCGGCCGTAGCGCTGCCAGCGCGCGTGGGTCAGGCTGAACGCCTTCCCCTCGCGGTCCGTGACCTCCATCTTCTCGAGCTTGTCGCGCAGCAGGACCTCCTCGAGCTCCGACTCCTTCTCGATGTAGACGTCCTGCTTGCCGGACTTGACCTTGTAGAGCGGCGGCTTCGCGATGTACACGTAGCCGGCCTCGATCAGCTCGGGCATCTCGCGGTAGAGGAAGGTCAGCACCAGCGTGCGGATGTGCGCCCCGTCCACGTCGGCGTCGGTCATGACGATCACCTTGTGGTAGCGGGCCTTGTCGATGTCGAACTCCTCACGGATCCCGGTGCCGATCGCCGTGATCAGCGCCTGGATCTCCTTGTTGGAGAGCACCTTGTCGATGCGGTTCTTCTCGACGTTGATGATCTTGCCGCGCAGCGGCAGGATGGCCTGCGTGTTGCGGTCGCGGCCCTGCTTGGCCGAGCCGCCGGCGGAGTCGCCCTCGACGATGAAGATCTCGGCGAGGGCCGGATCGCGGACGGAGCAGTCGGCCAGCTTGCCGGGCAGCGTCGAGTTCTCCAACGCCGACTTGCGGCGCGTGAGGTCGCGCGCCTTGCGCGCCGCGTCGCGGGCGCGGGCGGCGTCGACCGCCTTGCGGATCATCACGCGCGCCTCGGTTGGGTTCTCCTCGAGGAACTCGGCGAGCCCCTTGTTGACGGCGGTCTGGACGAAGCCCTCGACCGGGGGGTTGCCGAGCTTGGTCTTGGTCTGGCCCTCGAACTGCGGCTCGCGGATCTTCACCGAGATGATCGCGGTGAGCCCCTCGCGCACGTCCTCGCCCTGCAGGTTCGGATCCTTCTCCTTGAGCTCGCCGACCTGGCGCGCGTACCTGTTGACGGTGCCGGTGAGGGCCGAGCGGAAGCCGGAGAGGTGCGTGCCGCCCTCGTGCGTGTTGATGTTGTTCGCGAACGAGAGCAGCGCCTCCTGGTACGAGTTGTTCCACTGGAGCGCGACCTCCACCTCGCCCATGTCCTCTCGCGAGTCCTCGATGTAGACGACCGTCGGGTGCAACGGCTCGCGGGTGCCCTGGCTGTGCAGGTACTTGACGAAGTCGACAATGCCGCCGTCGTACTTGAAGCTCGTCGTGAAGCGCTCGCCACGCTCGTCGGTGAAGTCGATCTTGAGGCCCTTGGTGAGGAAGGCCATCTCCCGGAAGCGCTGCTCGAGCACCGTGCGGTCGTACTCGATCGTCTCGAAGATCTCGAGGTCCGGCAGGAAGCTGATGCGCGTGCCGCGCTGGTCGGTCGTGCCGCCCTCGGTGAGCTCGGTCGTCGGGGTGCCGCGCTCGTAGGACTGGGTGTACTCGTTGCCGTCGCGCCAGACGGTCAGGTGCAGCCACTCCGAGAGCGCGTTGACCACGGACACGCCGACGCCGTGAAGACCGCCGGAGACCTTGTAGCCGCCTCCCTCGCCGAACTTGCCGCCGGCGTGGAGAACGGTGAGCACGACCTCGGCCGCGGGGCGCTGCTCCTTCTCCATGGTGTCGACGGGGATGCCGCGGCCGTTGTCGGTAACCGTGACGGAGTTGTCCGGGTGGATGACGATCTCGACCTGATCCGCCTCACCTGCCAGTGCCTCGTCGACAGCGTTGTCGACAACCTCGTAGATCAGGTGGTGCAGGCCGCGCGCGCCGGTGGAGCCGATGTACATGCCGGGGCGCTTGCGGACGGCCTCTAGACCTTCGAGGACAGTGATGTCCTGCGCGTCGTAGCTTCCGTTCTGCTGCTTCTTGCCCTTGCTGCTCTTCTTTGGGGCGTTCCCGCCGTTCTCAGCCTTGTCTGCCAAGCCTTCCCTTCCGTCGTTGCACTGCTACCTGCGAGAAACCCCCGCACACCGTGAAAAACCCCGGCTCCGTGGCTCTTCGCGCACGGACCGGGGCGCTACATAAGACCGCTCCAAATACTAGCAGGCTACGCCTTGGGCCGGACGCCCCGAAGTGTCACAAAATGCCCGCAAATCGCGATAAAACGAGCCCTGCCGAGTGACGTTTTAGCTCCCATTCGCGACCGAACCGACCCGGAAGCGCAGGCGCGCCACCCTGGCCGGCTCGCCGGCCGCCTCCAGGCGCTCGTTGAGACGCGCCGTGAGGTCCCCTCCAAGCAGCTCGAGCTCCTGCGCCCAGACACCCGATTCGCAGGCCACGGTTACCGTCCCGTCGCGCTCCGAGGCGGGCATCGTGGCGGCCGCGAGAGCGGCGCCGGCGACCTCCGGCCAGGCCGACTGAACGGTCGCGAGCAGGCCCGCCGGGCGGGCCTGGCCGACGGCCGCCTCGAGCGCGCGGCTCAGCGGGCGCGGGGCCAGGCGCCTCACGCCGCCACCGGCCCCAGCAGCGCCCCGGCACCGACGCGAATCAGCTCCTCCTCCTCGACCGCCGGCACGTGCTCGGCCTCGGTGGCCGTGACGATCGCCTGGCCGCCCGAGCGCAGCAGCTCGGCCAGGAGCTCGCGGCGCTCGGAGTCGAGCTCGGACATGACGTCGTCGAGCAGCATCAGCGGCGGGCGGTCGCGGCGCTCGGACAGCAGCTCGCGCTCGGCGAACAGGAGCGCGAGCAGGGCGGCGCGCTGCTGACCCTGCGACCCGTACGCGCGCAGCGGCGCTCCGTCGAGCGCCAGCAGCAGCTCGTCGCGGTGCGGACCGTGCGCGGTGAAGCCGCGCTCCAGGTCGGCGTCGCGGCGCTCGGCCAACTCGGCGACGAGACCCGCGGCGTCGCTCGCGGCGGAGCGCGGGCGGTAGCGAAGCTCCGCCGGCCCGGGCAGCCCGAGTTGGTCCGCGAGCCGTGCGAACGGCGCCTGGAGGCCGTCGACAGCGCCCGCGCGGTCGTCCATCAGCGCGATCCCCTCGCGCGCGAGCTCAGCGTCCCAGGCGTCCAGCGCGTCGGACCCCGAAGCGCCCGCGCGGATGCGGGCGAGCAGGGCGTTGCGTTGGGCCAATGACCGCGCGTAGGCCGAGCGAGTGCCCGCCCGGGCGGGCCAGAGCGCCGCGACAACCTGGTCGATGTGGGCCCGACGGCCGGCCGGCGATCCCTTGACGAGGTCGAGCCGCTCGGGCAGGAACACGCTGACGAGCGGGCGCACCTCGAGGGGCACGAGGCTCGGCACAGCATGCCCGTCGACGCGCAGGTGCTTGGCCTCGCCGGGCTGGAAGCCGGCCTCGATCCTGTGGGTCGCCTCGTCGTCACGGGTCTCGATCACCACGCGCGCCACGGTCGCGCCGCGACGGACGAGCTCGCGCTCGTTGGACGTCCGCGGCGAGGCGCCGGTGCAGCCGAAGTAGGCGGCCTCGAGCAGGTTGGTCTTGCCGGCCCCGTTGGGGCCCACGACGACGGCGAGCCCGGGCGGCAGGGCAAGCTCGGCCGCCTCGTAGTTGCGGAAGTCGCGCAGCTCGAGGCGGGTGACCTGCACGCGGATCTAACCCGAGGCCCTGATGGCCATCAGACGTTCAGCCGGATCGGCATGACCAGGTAGAGGAAGTCGGACCCCTCTGCGCCGGACTGGATCAGACCGGGCCGCAGCGGGCTGATCAGCTTCAGGATCAGCTCCTCCGACTCGGCGCTCTCCAGGCCGTCCCGGAAGAACTCCGGGTTGAAGCCGATCTCCAACGGTTCGCCGGCGAACGGAATTGGCAGGGATTCGCTCGCCTCGCCCACGTCTGGGGTTTGCGCTGAGACGTCGAGCGTCCCCTCCGAGAAGCTCAGCCGCAGCGGGGCGTTCTTCTGGGCCAGGAGCCCGACGCGGCGTACGACCTCCAGCAGCTCGTTGCGGCTCACGCGCAGCTCGTGCTCGTACGACTCCGGCAGCAGCTGCTGGTAGTTCGGGAAGCGGCCCTCCACCAGACGAGACGAGAGCACCACGTCGTCGACGGTGAACACGACCTGGTTCTCCAACGCGGCCACGCCGATGCTCTCGCTCTCGGTGCCGCCCGCGATCCGGCCGAGCTCCTGCAGCGTCCGAGCCGGGATGTTCGCCTCCAGCGAGCCGTCGAGCGCCTCCTCGAGCTGCGTTTCCTTCACCGAGAGCCGGTACGAGTCCGTGGCCACCATGCGGAGCTCACGGCCGCTGGCGGTGACGAGCACGCCGGTCAGGTGCGGACGCGTCTCGTCACGAGAGGCGGCCCGCGCGACGCGGGCGATCGTGTCCACGAAGGCGCCGGCGGGGACGGTCATCGCTCCCTCACTGGGCGCCTCGGGCAGCTTGGGGAAGTCCTCGGGTGGCAGCGTGCGCAGGTGGAACTTGGACGGGCCGGCCACCACCTCGACGTCTTGCGTCGCGCTGCGGTACTCGAGCGAGAGCTGATCGGTCGGCAGCGACCGGACCACGTCCAGCAGGAGCCGACCGGGGATGACGGCCTGGCCCGGCGACGACTCCTCGGTGGCCAGGCCGACACGGACGCCGAGCTCCATGTCGGTGGCCTCGAGCTCGGCGCGGCCTTCGTCGACCTTCAGCAGGACGCCCGCGAGGGTTTGGATCGGACTGCGCGTCGACGCTCCTCGCACGGCGATCCCGAGCTTGGCGAGGAACGTTTCACGGGAAACGGTGAGCTTCAAGTTCTACTACCTGACCTTGAATTTGTAGTGCCTGTTGACACGTCTATAGGGGTGCCTATTTGGCTTCGTAATCGGAAAGCCGGCTGTTGATTGTGTCACCGACACCGGCCGTCAACCGCGTCGGCCCAAGCGGCGGTGCAGGTTGTCCACCGCTTTGCGCACAGCCGGATCGCTGTGCATGGCCGCACTGATGCGGTTGACCGCGTGCAGGACCGTTGTGTGGTTGCGGCCGCCGATGCCGCGGCCGATCTCCGGAAGGCTGTGCTCGGTGAGCTCGCGGGCGAGGTACATGGCCACCTGGCGGGCCGTGGCCACGGTCGGGCGACGGTCGCGGGCCAGGAGCGAGTCGGGCTGGACGCCGAACTCCTGCGCTGAGGCGTCGATGATCTCGGACAGTCCGCAGGCGTCCCGACCAGCGTCCTCGCCGAGCCGGCGCAGAACGTGGCGCACCAGGGCAGGCGACGGCTCTTCCCCCTTCAGCGAGGCGTACGCGATCACCCGTATCAGCGCTCCCTCGAGGGCTCGCACGCTGCTGTCGACGCGAAGCGCGATCTCATTCAGAACGGCCGCCGAGATCTCGACCCCGTCGACACAGGCCCGTTTCGCGAGGATCGCCCTGCGCAGATCGGCCGGCGGCGGCTCGAGCTCGACGACCAGGCCGGCTCGGAATCGCTCCGCGAGCCGGTCCTCGAGGCCCGGAAGGTCGTCTGGGCTGCGATCGGAGGACATCACCAGTTGCCGCCCGGAGTCGAGCAGCGCATTGAAGGTGTGGAAGAACTCCTCGCGCGTCTTGGTCCTTCCGGCGAGGAACTGGACGTCGTCGATCAGGACCACGTCGGCGCTGCGGAAGTCGTCCTTGAAGTCACCGGTGCGGCGCCGGCGGATGGCGTCCACGAAACCGGTCGTGAACTCCTCGATCGTCGCGTAGCGCACGCGCAGGCCTGCGTCGAAGCGCTGGACGTAGTTGCCGATGGCGTGCAGCAGGTGGGTCTTGCCGAGCCCGGGGCGGCCGTGCAGGAAGAGTGGGTTGTAAGCCTGCGCCGGCAGCTCGGCGACCGACAGCGAGGCGGCGTGGGCAAAGCGGTTGCCCTCGCCGATCACGAACTGGTCGAAGCTGTATTTCGGGTTCAGGCGCTCCCCGCGCGGCGCCGTCCCGTTCTGCGACTCGGGAGCGGCTTTCGCGGCGTCCTCGGACCAGGCGACGCCTACGATCTCGACTACCGCGTGCGGGTCGAAGCGGCGCGTGGCCGCGCGCCGCAGCAGCGGCAGGTAGCGCTCGGCGACCGAGGTGCGGATGTGCTCAGGCGCGCGCACGTAGAGGGTCTTCGCGCACACCGCCGCCAGCTCGAGCGGCTCGATCCAGATGTGGAACTTGAAGTCCGGAGTCTCGCGACGAAGCTCGTCGCGGATTTCGTCCCAGAGTTGATCGAGTTGCACCGGCACAGACTGTCGCGACCCTCCTGGGGGCCTTGTCCTGAGTGAGGCTGAAAGAGAAGGAGGGTTGGGCCAAACAGACGCCCCGCCGCCCTCGGCGATCCGAGGATACATCGGGGCCAGAGAGCCCCGCCACACCCTCGGCAGGGTTCCCCGCATTACGCGAGAAAACCTCTCCCACCCACCCACGAGGGGTCACCGCGCGGCGCCTCGAGCATCGTCGTGTACCCTCCGCTGGCCGGCGCGAGTGCGCCGGTTTCGATCCTTATGAAGCGCACCTATCAGCCCAAGAAGCGCAAGCGCGCACGTACCCACGGCTTCCGCGCGCGCATGAGCACACGCGCTGGCCGGCACGTGCTGAGGCGGCGCCGCACCAAGGGCCGCAAGCGGCTCACGCCCTAGGCGAATGGCCGACCGCGCGCGCCGCAAGCGCCGCCGGCTGTCGCGCAGCGGCGAGTTCGAGCGCGTCTACCGCGAGGGTCGCTCGCACGCCAGCCGCCATCTGGTCGTCTACGCCTTCCCGCGCTCTGACGAGGAAGAGGAGCCGCGGCTCGGCATCTCCGTCGGCCGCAAGCTGGGCGGGGCCGTCGAGCGCAACCGCATCAAGCGGCTGCTGCGCGACGCCTTCTGGGCCGGCGCCGGCGACCTCGCGCCCGGCCACGACTTCGTGATCGTCGCCCGGCCCGCGGCCGGAGAGCTGGCCCGCGACGGCGGCGACGGGGCCATCGCGCAGGCGCTGCGGTCGGTGCTCGCGGAGGCCGGCCTCGCGCGCGGGCGGGAGAACGAGTCGTGATCCCCGTGCGCACGGTCCTGGTCGCGCCGATCCGCTTCTACCAGCGAGCGATCTCGCCGGCGCTGCCCGCGCGCTGCAAGTACCACCCGTCCTGCTCCCAGTACGCAGTGGACGCGGTTCGACGCTACGGTGTGCTGCGCGGAATCGTCCTCGCCGGCTGGCGCCTCCTGCGCTGCAATCCCTGGAGCCACGGCGGGGTCGACTTCGTCGAGGACCAGACCCTCTTTCGCACGCGACCGGACGCCTAGCCGATGAAGAACATCCTCAGCCCGCTGATCGACGCCTGCCAGTGGGTGCTCGAGTTCTGGCACGACCTGCTGGGCGGCTCGTGGGGCTGGGCGATCATCCTGCTGACGTTCACGGTCCGCCTGTTCATCCTGCCGCTGACCTTCCGCGGCGTGAAGTCGATGCAGCGGCTCCAGTCGCTCCAGCCCGAGATCAAGCAGATCCAGGAGCGCTACAAGGACGACCGGCAGCGCATGAACCAGGAGGTCATGGCCTTCTACCAGCGCGAGAAGGTCAACCCGCTCGGGTCCTGCCTCCCGCTGCTGCTGCAGATCCCCTTCTTCATCTCGCTCTTCTACCTCCTGCGCTCGCCCGAGTTCAAGGCGGACATCGCCGGGAACGCGAGCTTCGGGCCGATCGACAACCTGGCCGAGAAGATCACCGGCGACCCGGTTCTGCTCGGAGTCCTGATCGTCCTCTACGTCGGGACGCAGCTGGCGGCGAGCGCGGTCACGGCCTTCAGCGCGGACCCGACCCAGCGCCGGATCATGTTCGCGATGCCGTTCGTGTTCACGATCTTCATCGTGAACTTCCAGGCGGGGCTGATCGTGTACTGGATCACCACGAACGTCTGGACGATCGGCCAGCAGCTTTTGGTCAAGAAGCTCTATCCAAAGCCCGAGCGGCCGGCTAGCGCCGCCGATGCGGGTGACGGCGGCAAGCCGGCGCGAGGGAAGCCACCCTCGCCGAGCCAGCCGGGAGGCTCGACCGCCGTGGCGGACGGTGCCGGCGGCGGCGACGCGAAGCCGTCCGGCGCCGGCGGCGGGAACGGCGGGGCGGTCAAGGCGCCGCCACAGTCTCCGCGCAAGAAGAAGAAGCGGTCCGGTAGAAGGCGATGAGCGAGGAGCCGCGGTCCGAGGACCTGTCCGCGGAGGGCGAGGGCGAGACCCTCGGCGAGGCCAAGTGGGCCGCCATGAAGGAGCTCGAGCCGCGCTTCCCGGGCATCACCGCGGACAGCGTGCGCTTCGACGTGGTCGAGGAGTCGGAGGGCGACGGGCCCGCCCGGGTGAGGGCCGAGGTGGACGAGGACGCCTGGCGCGAGGCGGCCGAGGTGATCCCGGAGGAGCCCAGTGAGCGGGTGCGGGCGGTCGTGGGGCGGATAGTGCACGCGCTCGGGCTGCGGGCGACGGTGGACATCGAAGAGACCGACGAGGAGCTGCGCGCGACCGTCAACGGCGACGAGCTCGGGCTGCTGATCGGCAAGCACGGCACGACGATCGACGCGGTGCAGCACCTGGCCTTCCGGGCGGCCTACCGCGGGCGCGAGGACCGCAAGCAGGTGACCGTGGATGCCGCCGGCTACCGCGAGCGGCGCGAGACCGCGCTGCACCGGATGGCCGACCGCGCGGCCGCCGAGGCGCTGCGCTACGACCGGCCGGTGGAGCTCGAGCCGATGCGGGCGCCCGAGCGCAAGATCGTCCACACCTACTTGAGCGAGCGCGGCGACGTCGAGACCCACTCCGAGGGCGACGAGCCGGACCGGCGGCTGGTGGTCAGCCCGGCGCCGGCGTTCGGCGAGCACTGACGGAGGACGTTTCACGGGAAACGATCGAGGCGGTCTGCGCCCGCTTCGGATTGTCGGCCGGATCGGACGAGCAGATCCGCTTGCTGCTGGAGGCACTGGCCGCGGAGGTCGATCCGCCCACGACGGTGAGCGCGCCGGCCGAGGCGCTGCAGCTGCACGTGGCGGACAGCCTCAGCGGGCTGGCGGTGCCGGAGCTGGCCTCTGCCCGGCGGGTGGCCGACGTCGGCGCGGGCGCCGGCTTCCCGGGGCTCGCGCTGGCCATCGCGCTGCCGCGCGCCGCCATCGACCTGATCGAGGCGGCCGGCCGCAAGACGGCGGTGATCGCGCGGCTCGCGCAGGCGGCCCGCCTCTCGAACGCCCGGGCGGTGACCGCGCGCGCCGAGGAGTGGGCGGCGACGCCGGCGGAGCTCGGCGGCGGGCGCGAGGCCTGCGACGCCGTGGTCGTCCGAGCCGTGGCGGCGCTACCGGTGCTGGCGGAATACGCAGCGCCGCTGTTGCGTATCCATGGGGTGATGGTCGCCTGGAAGGGGGCCCGCTCGGCGGAGGAGGAGTCGGCGGGCCGCGCCGCCGCGGACGCGCTGGGGCTCGAGGCGGGGGACGTGCTGCGCGTCGAGCCGTTCGAGGGGGCGCGCGAGCGGCACCTGCACGTGTACCGGAAGGTGGCGCCGACGCCGCCGAGGTTCCCGCGGCGCCCGGGGATGGCAGTGAAGCGCCCGCTGGGCTCGTAGCGAACGACGGCGGCTTCCCCGTCCAGGCCAACGACGGCAATAAGGGCGGGGCCCCGGAGTGATTGTTACGAGAGGTGTCATATGCGCGCCGTCTGTCGACCACCCCCGGCGGGGGACCGCCGCCGTTCCGACCGCCCCTCGCCGTAGCTTCAACCGCGTCATGGGCAGCGTTCTCGCAATCGCGAATCAGAAGGGCGGGGTGGGCAAGACCACCACCGCGGTCAACCTCGGCGCCTCGATCGCGGGTGCCGGCTACTCGACGTTGCTCGTCGATCTCGATCCGCAGTGCAACGCTACGGTTGCACTTGGGCTAGCCAAGGACATCAGCCCCAACGTGTACGAGTGCCTGTCGGGTGACCTGACGCTCGCCGACGCCGCCATCCCGACCGGCATCGAGCACCTCCACATCGTCCCCTCCACTACCGACCTGGCCGGCGCGACGGTCGAGCTTCCGCGGATCGCCGGGTCCGAGGGCATCCTCCGCGGCCGGCTCGGGGCGATCCGGGAGCGCTACCTGTTCACGCTGCTCGACTGCCCGCCCTCGCTCGGCCCGCTGACCGTCAACGCTCTGGTCGCCGCCGACAAGGTGATCGTCCCGGTGCAGACGGAGTACTTCGCCCTGGAGGGCCTCGCCCAGCTGCTCGACACCCTCAAGCTGATCCAGCGCGAGCTCAACCCGCGGCTCACGATCGCCGGGATGATCCTGACGATGTACGACGGGCGCACGCGGCTCGCGCGCGACGTCGAGCGGGAAGTCCGCGAGCATTTCCCCGAGCTCGTCTTCGACACCGTCGTGCCGCGCAACGTGAGGCTGGGGGAGGCGCCCAGCTTCGGCCTTCCGGTCCTCCAGCACGCTCCCCAAAGTGCGGGATCCGCTGCGTACCTCAAATTGGCGAAGGAGGTCGCAGCCCGTGGTTGAAGTTCTAACCCGAGCGCATGCGGACGGAAGAGGTCATAGGAGCTCGACAGATGTCCGATGACCGCCGGGGCATGGGTCGAGGCCTTGCCGCGATCCTCCCGCGCCCCGGAGACGAGGACGGGCTGCGCGAGATCCCCGTCGACCTGATCGACCCCAACCCGCGCCAGCCTCGCCAGAGCTTCGACGAGACCAAGCTCGGCGAGCTCGCCGACTCGATCCGCGCGCGCGGGGTGCTCCAGCCGATCGTGGTCCGGCCGCTGGCCGGCGGCCGCTACGAGCTCGTCGCGGGCGAGCGTCGCCTGCGCGCCGCCCGCATAGCCGGCATCCAGCTGATCCCCGCGATGCTGCGCCAGACCGACGACTGGGAGCGGCTCGACATCGCGCTCGCCGAGAACATGGCGAGGCAGAACCTCAACGCGGTCGAGGAGGCGCGCGCCTGCGCGATGCTCGTCGAGGACCTCGGCATCACCAAGGAGGAGGTCGGCCGCCGGGTCGGTCGCAGCCGGGTTGCCATCTCGAACCTCGTCCGACTGCTCGACCTGCCCGAGGAGGCACTCGAGCTGATCGAGTCGGGCCACCTCAGCGAGGGCCACGGCCGCGCCATCCTGCTCTGCAAGGACCATGCTGATCGCAAGCGCCTGGCGCGCTCGGCCCGCGACGGCGCTTGGTCGGTGCGCGAGACGGAGCGCCGCGCCCGCGAGGCCGAGAACGGCCCGCCCGAACCCTCCAAGCCGAAGGTCATCCACCCCGACCTCGCCGAGGCGCTGGCCGCCGCGGAGGACACGCTCGCCGCCGCCCTCGGCCGCGACGTACACGCTCGCGCGCGCGGGGAACACTGCGTCGTGGAGATCGAATTCGACACCCCGGCAGAGGCGATCGAGCTGGCCCGATCGATGCTCGCGGCGGGCGTCCGAAAGGTCGTCAGAGAGCGCCGGGCCGCCGCTACAATCGGCGTGTCCACGGCCACCCAGGCTGTGGCCGCGGGCGATTAGCTCAGTCGGTTAGAGCGCGTCTCTGATAAGGACGAGGTCCCTGGTTCGAGTCCAGGATCGCCCATAACAGGCGAGTGCCGCGGGGGTCCCTTCGGGGGCCCTCGTCGCGTGTAGTGACAGCTTCCCCCCGGCTCTAGACTGTCGAGAGTTCATGCAGGAGATGGTCATCTATGGCGTCAGCTTCGACATGGTCGGCAAGCAGCCGATCGTGCTCTTGAAGACCCGGGACGGCAACAAGTTCCTGCCGATCTGGATCGGCCACCCCGAAGCCGCGGCAATCCTGATGAAGCTCCAGGGAGCCAACACGCCCCGCCCGATGACGCACGACCTGATCAGCGAGATGCTGTCCGAGCTCGACGTCTCCTGCACGCGCGTGGCCGTCACCGAGCTGCGCGAGAACACCTTCTACGCCGAGGTGACCCTCCAGCTCAACGGCCGCGAGATCCCGATCGACTCGCGCCCCTCCGACGCGCTTGCCCTGGCCGTGCGCACCGGGGCCCCGATCTTCGCCGCCGAGGACGTGATCTCCGAGTCCGCGATCGAGTTCGAGCACGAGGTGGAGGACACCGAGGAGGTCGTAGAGAAGTTCAAGGACTTCCTCGACAACGTCACGCCTGAGGACTTCGCCGCGGGCGAGGAGGAAGAAGAGGAAGAGGGCGAGGGAGAGGGAGAGGGAGAGGGGCGGTAGGTCGCCGTTAGGCGGCCGGCGCCCGGGCTAGCGCCAGCTCCAGGATCCGCCCGACCAGCTCGTCGAACGACATCCCGGCCGCCTCCGCGGCCTGGGGCAGCAGGCTGGTGTCGGTCAGCCCGGGGATCGGGTTGGCCTCCAAGACGGTGAGCGCGCCGCCCGCGTCCAGCATCAGGTCCACGCGCGCGAACGCCTCGCAGCCCAGCAGCCGGTAGGTGCGCAGGGCCAGCTCCTGGGCCTGCTCGGTCGCTCCGGCCGGCAGCTCGGCCGGGCACACGAAGCTCGTGCGGCCGATCTCGTAGCGCGCCTGGAAGTCGTAGAACTCGTCGCCCTGCGGCACGGCCTCGACGACCGGCAGCGCCTCGCCGTCGAGAATCGACACGGCCAGGTCGCGTCCGTCCACGTGACGTTCCAGCAGCACCTTCGAGTCATAGGAGAACGCCGCGACAAGCGCCGCCGGCACGTCCGCCGCCGAGCGAGCGAACTTGATCCCGAGCGCCGAGCCCTGGCTTGACGGCTTGACCACGATCGGGAAGTCGAGCCGCTCCTCGATCGCCCCGAGCGCCTCGGCGGCGCCCAGCTCGCGGAAGGCCGTCTCGTTGAAGGCGAAGAACTCCGGCGTGGGGATGCCGGCCTCGAGCATCAGGTGCTTGGCCAGCACCTTGTCGGTCGAGCGCACGCAGGCCAGGACGCCCGATCCGGTGTAGGGAATGTCGAGCAGCTCGAGCAGCTCCTGCACCGTGCCGTCCTCGCCGTCGCGGCCGTGCATGGCGATGAAGGCAGCGTCCGGCCGCAGCTCGCGCAGCTGCTGGATCAGGTCGAGCCCGACGTCGAGTGCGACCACGTCGTAGCCGAGCCGAGCCAGTGCGTCCTCGACCCGGGCCCCGGAACGCAGCGAGACCTGGCGCTCGAGCGAGCGGCCGCCCTTCAGGACGGCTACTCGCCGCGGGCGAGAGCCCGGCTCGGCCGGGCGCCCTGCCTTGGCCTTCACTGAGCCCGCCGTGCCCGCTCCGCCGGTGTGGGCATCGGCAGCACATCTGCGCCGGGAACCGCCGGAGCGGAGCGCTCCCCGGTGAGCGTTCCGTACAGCTCGACCTGCTCGGTCACCACCTCGCCGATGCGGCGGATGCCCTCGCGGATCGACTCCTCGTTCGAGCCCGAGAAGTTGAGCCGCATGGCATTGCGCCCACGGCCGTCGAGGAAGGCCGCCTCGCCGGGCACGAACGCGACGTTGTCGCGCAGCGCCCGAGCAAGCAGGTCGGTCGTGTCGATGAAGTCGGGCAGCGTCGCCCAGACGAACAGGCCGCCGCCCGGGCGCGTCCACTCCGCCTGCGGCGGGAAGTGCTCGGCGAGCGCGTCGAGCATCGTGTCGCGCCGCTTGCGGTAGATGTCGGTGAGCGAGTCCACGTAGTCGCGCCAGTGGCCGCGCTCGAAGTAGGCCTGGACCATCAGCTGGGACAGCGTCGAGGTGCACAAGTCGACGCCCTGCTTGCCGAGGTTGATCTTCTCGAGCACCGGCGGGGGCGCCACCACCCAGCCGAGCCGGATCCCGGGCGAGAGGATCTTGGAGAACGTGCCGAGGTACATGACGAACACGCCGCCGTCGAGCGCGTACAGCGGCGGCAGCCCGTCGCCCTCGTAGCGCAGCAACCCGTACGGGTTGTCCTCCAGCACCAGCAGCTCGTGCTCGTGGGCCAGCTCGACCAGGCGCCGGCGCCGGCTCAGCGACATCGTCACCCCCGCCGGGTTCTGGAACGTAGGGACCGTGTAGATGAACTTGGGCCGACGGCCCTCGCGCTCGAGTCGCGCCAGCGTCTCCTCGAGCAGGTCCACCCGCATGCCGGCGGAGTCCATCTCGATCTGCACGACGTCCGCCTGGTAGGCGAGGAATACCGGAACGGCGCCCGGGTAGGTCGGCCCCTCCGCGATCACCACGTCGCCGGGGTCGATCAGCGTCTTGGCGACCAGGTCGATCACCTGCTGACCGCCGGTCGTGACGATGGTGTCGTCGGGGTCGAGCGTCATCCCCTCGGCCTGCATCACCTCCGCGATGCAGTCCTTGGTCTCGGCGAGCCCGTCGGTCGGGCCGTACTGGAGCGCCTTGGCGCAGGACTCGGCGGCGATCCGCTGGGCGACCGCAGCGAACGTCTCGGGCGGGAACGTGCTCGTGTCCGGCAGGCCGCCGGCCAGCGAGATCACCTCCGGTCGGGCAGTCACGGCCATCAGGTCGCGCATGGCCGAGGACTTCATGACCTTGGTGCGCGAGGCGAAGAGCCCCGCGTAGCGTTCGAGGTCGCGTGAGATGCTCACAGCGCGGGGCGTAGGCTACCGGCCTGGCATGAGCGTCTTTCTGGACACGACGACCGGCATGGGCCTGGCCGGCGCCACGGGGGTCCGGCCCTACCTGCCACCGCTGCTCGCGAGCGTGCTCGCGCGCAGCGATACGGGCATCGACTTCGACGGCACCGACTGGCACTTCATGGAGTCGACGAGCTTCCTCGCGGCCGTGCTGGCACTGGCCGTGATCATGTACGTGGTCGAACGTTCGGCCCCGAACCGCCGCGCCGTAGAGCTGTTCAGCGGCACCATGGGCCTGGTCTTGGGCGCGATGCTGTTTGCCGGCGCGCTTGCCGACGGCGGCAGCGCCAGCTGGCCCGGGTTGATCGCCGGGGCAATCTGCGCGGGGCTTGGCTGGCGCGCGGTGGGGGACCTGCTGGAGCGCACGCGCGCCCGCTTGGAAGGCGGCGCTGCCGCGCTGCTGAGCGCCTACGCCGACGCCGCCGCCCTGGTGCTTGCCGCCATCGCGATCTTCTTGCCGCCTGCGTCGATCCTCATGATCGTCGCGTTCCTGCTGCTGCTTGCCGGCGGGCGCAGGCGCGAGGGCGAGAAGTACGCCGGGCTGCGCGTGCTTCGGTAGATGGCCGTGAAGAAGCTCGTCCTCGCGATCATCGACTCGCTCAAGCCGGACATGCTCGACCTCGCAATCGAGGAGGGCCGCGCGCCGACGCTGGCGGCGCTGCGCGACCGCGGCACCTACGTCCGGGACTGCCTGTCCACGTTCCCGTCGGTCACTCCCGTGGCCAGCGCGGCGATCGCCACCGGCCAGGGCCCGGGCGAGCACCACATCCCCTCGATGAACTGGTACCACCGCGGCGAGGAGCGCTACGTCGAGTACGGCTCCTCATTCCAGGCGACGCGCGCGTTCGGCGTCGTCCGCTCCCTCTACGACACGGTCTACAACATGAACATGGCGCACCTCACGCGTGCGCACAAGACGGTCTTCGAGCACCTGGACGACGCAGGGCTGCGGACCGCCTGCACGACCTGGCTGATCTACCGCGGGCGCACCCGCCACGACCCGTCGGGGCTGAGCGTCTACCGCAAGATCGCCGAGGCGGCCCAGTTCCGCCACCCGGTCTACGGCGCCGGCGAGCTCTTCTACGCCGACCTGTTCGACTCGCGCAACACCGGCTGCACCTCCGCGCTCGGCATGCCCGGGCAGCGCGACCGGCACACGGGCTGCGTCGGTGCCTACCTGGTCGAGCACGACCTGTTCGACTTCCTGCTCTTCTCGCTGCCCGACAACGACACCTACTCGCACAAGGTCGGCCCCGACGGCCAGGTGCGCTCGATCGCCGAGGCCGACCGGGCGCTCGAGCGGATCGTCCACGTGGCCGGCGGCGTCGACGCGTTCCTCGACGCCCACGCGGTGATCGTGATGTCGGACCACTCGCAGACCACCGTCGAGGCCCGCTCGAGCCTGGCCGAGGCCTTCGCCGACGCGCGCGTCTTGACTCCCTCCGACCCGGCCCCGACCGAGGCCGAGCTGGCGGTGTCGCCGGCGGCTCGCTCCGCGATGGTCTACGCGCTCGACGAGGCACGTCGCGACGAGCTGGTCGCCGGCGCCGTGGCGACGCTGCGCGGCCTGGAGGGCGTCGATCTGGTCGCCACCCGGGACAACGGGCAGGCCGTCGTGCACAGCCCGCGCGGCGAGCTGCGCTTCGCCCCGGACGGCGACCATCGCGACCGCCGCGGGCGGACCTGGCGCGTCAGCGGCGAGCGGGCGGCGCTCGATCTCGACGGCGAGACCTATCCCGACGCGCTCAACAGGCTCTGGTCCGCGCTCGAGTGCCCGCACTCCGGCGACGTGCTCGCATCCGCGGAACTCGGCTACGAGTTCGTGGACTGGGGTGGGGCGGACCACGTCGGGGGCGGCAGCCACGGCTCGTTGCACCGCGATGACAGCGAGGGCGTCCTGCTCCTCTGCGGATTGGACCCGCCCGCCCGCGAAGAGTGGTCGATCAGCGACGTGACCGGCTTGGTGCTCCAGCACTTCGGTGTACCGTTGCCACGATGAGCGAGGAGCTCGATCTCGTCGTTCGGCACGGCGCCCACCCGATCCACGTGCGGGTGCGCGCCGGGATGCGCAAGTCGAAGAACTGGCGCGAGCTGATCAAGTTCTGCATCGTCGGTGGGTCCGGCTACGCCGTGAACCTGTGCGTCTTCGCGCTATGCGTCAAGGCATTCAGCATCCACCACATCGCTGCCGCCACGCTCGCGTTCGTGGCCGGGGTCAGCAACAACTTCTGGTGGAACCGGCACTGGACGTTCCGCGCGGGCGCCGGCCGGCCCGAGACCCAGGCGTCGCGCTTCTTCGCGGTCAGTGTGGTGGCATTCCTGTTCGCGCTCGCGATCCTCGAGCTGCTGGTCAGCGTCGTGGGCATGGGCGAGCTGCCGGCGCAGGCGATTTCGATCGCCGCCGCCACGCCGCTCAACTTCATCGGGAACAAGATGTGGAGCTTCGCCATCGAGGTTCACCGCGACTGACCGCCGCGCGGTCGGTCGTCCTCGCACTCGTCGTCCTGCTGCTGGCCCCCGCGACCGCGCACGCGGTCGACCCGCAGCTCCCGCCCTCCCAGACAGAGGCGCCGAAGTTCTTCAAGCGAAGCGGGGTGGAGGTCGACCGCATCGCCGAGCGGGCCTCGAAGGTCCGGGAGGCCCGCCGCGACGGCCCGGTCGAGCCGACGGCCTACACGCGCGGCTTCGGGCGCTGGCAGGTCAGCTTCTTCCGTAACGGCAAGGAGATCGTGCAGGTCCAGGTGGACGACGCATCGGGCGCGATCCTCGAGCAGTGGAGCGGTTACCAGGTCGCCTGGCGAATGGCGCGCGGCTATCCGGGCGCGTTCGGCCGCAAGCTGAACGCCCCCTACGTCTGGCTCCCCCTGTGCGCGCTCTTCCTCCTGCCGTTCATCGACTTCCGCCGCCCGCTCCGGCTCCTGCACCTCGATCTGGTGATGCTGCTCGCCTTCGGCGTCTCGCACGTCTTCTTCAACCGGGGCGAGATCGGGCTGTCGGTGCCGCTCGTCTACCCGGTGTTGCTCTACCTGCTGGTGCGCACGCTGCTGGCCGGGTTCCGCCCGCGCGCCCGGCCGGGGAAGCTCGTGCCGCACCTGCCCCTGACGGCGCTGGCCGTCGCGCTCGTGCTGCTCGCCGTCTTCCGGATCGGGCTGAACGTCATGGACTCGAACGTGATCGACGTCGGCTACGCGGGCGTGATCGGCGCCGACCGGATCGTCGACGGCGACGCCCTCTACGGCGACGGCTTCTCCGACGACGTACCCAAGGGGGACACCTACGGGCCGCTCAACTACCTGCTCTACGTCCCGTTCGAGCAGGCGATGCCGTGGAGCGGGCGCTGGGACGACCTGCCGGCTGCGCACGGCGCGGCGATCGTGTTCGACCTGGGCACGATCGGCCTCCTGTTGCTGCTCGGGCGGGCGCTGCGCCCGGGACGCGAGGGGACCCTGCTGGGGGTGGCGCTCGCCTACGCCTGGGCGGCCTATCCCTACACGGCCTTCACGCTCGAGACGAACGCCAATGACACGCTGGTCGCGCTCGCGTGTGCGGGCGCCCTGCTCGCCTACGTGCGCCGATCCGCGCTCGCGACCGGGGCGGCGGTCGCGCTGGGGGCGGCGGCCAAGTTCGCGCCGCTGGCCCTGGCGCCGCTGTTCGCCCGGCGCCGGCCGCTGGTGTTCGCGGCCGCGCTGGTGATCGTCCTGGCGGTGACCGTGCTGCCGTTCATCCCGGACGGGGGCGTGCGCGAGGTCTACGACCGCACGATCGGCTACCAGGCCGGCCGCGGTTCCCCGTTCAGCATCTGGGGCCAGACCGATCTCGGCTGGCTGCAGACGATCGTCAAGCTGGCGGCGCTCGGCCTCGCGCTGTTCGTCGGGTTCGTCCCGCGTCGTCCCGACGTCCGGCAGGTGGCCGCCCTCGGCGCCGCGGTGCTGATCGCCCTGCAGCTGCCGGTGAACCACTGGTTCTACCTGTACGTCGTCTGGTTCGTCCCGTTCGTGCTCGTGGCGAGCTTCGGCGCTATTGCGCTGCCGGAACCAGCAGCTGCTGAATCGACCGCGCGCGCCCATCCGAGTCGCCCTCCACCAGCACCCCGTTCAACCACGGGTCCTCCTGCGACGTCTCGAAGCGCACCTGCGTGAGCGTCAGGAAGCGCTCGATCGCCAGCTCCTTCTTGACGCCGATCACGCCGCCGCGCGGGCCGGTCATGCCGACGTCGGTGATGTAGGCGGTTCCGCCGGGCAGCACGCGAGCGTCGGCGGTCGGCACGTGCGTGTGGGTCCCGACGACGGCCATCGCGCGCCCGTCCAGGTACCAGCCGATCGCGACCTTCTCGCTGGTGGCCTCCGCGTGCATGTCGACGAGCACGGCGTCGGTCGAGTCGCGCAGCTCGGCCAGGATCGCATCCGCCTCGGCGAAGGGCGAGCGCACCGCCTCGAGGAACAGCTGGCCGGACAGGTTGACCACGCCCAGACGGATGCCGTTCGCCTCGACGACGGTGTGGCCGCGCCCCGGGCTGCCCTTCGGGAAGTTGGCCGGCCGCACGATGCGCGGCTCGCGGTCGAGGTACTCGTAGACGTCGCGGTGGCGGTAAGCGTGGTTGCCGAGAGTGATCGCGTCGACTCCCAGGCCGAGCAGCTCCTGGGCGGTCTTGGCCGTGATGCCGACCCCGCCGGCGACGTTCTCGCCGTTCACGACGACGAAGTCCGGCTGGTGTTCCTCCACCAGCAGCGGGAGCAGCGTGGCCAGTGCGCGCCGGCCGGTCCCTCCCACCACATCCCCTACGAACAGGAGCTTCACGGCGAGCGATTCTGCCAACCTGCGGCCTGTGGAGACCCTGACCACCACGCTCGCCGCGCGCGACCTGGTCAAGCGCTACGGCGATCGGGTTGCGCTGCGCGGGGTGTCGCTGTCCGCCGGGCGCGGCGAGCTGGTGGCCGTGATCGGCCCCAACGGCGCCGGCAAGACCACCCTGCTGTCGATCCTCGCCGGCATTCAGCGCCCCGACGAGGGCGAGATCTCCCTGCAGCCGGACAAGATCGGCTGGGTGCCCCAGCAGCCGGCCCTCTACGGCAAGCTCACGGTGGCGGAGAACCTGATGCTGTTCGCACGGCTCGAGCGCTCGCCGGAGCCGGAGGCGACCGTGGACCGCATGCTCGAGATGAGCGACCTGCGCGACCGCGCTCACGACCAGGTCTCGACCTTGTCCGGCGGCAACCGCCAGCGCGTGAACATCGCGATCGGCCTGCTGGCGCAGCCCGAGGTGCTGTTGCTGGACGAGCCGAGCTCCGCGCTGGACCCACGCCAGCGCGAGCGCCTCTGGGAGTTCATCCTGCGCCTGGCCGCCGACGGCACGACGGTCGTCTACGCGACCCACCACATCCCGGAGGCCGACCGCTATGCCAACCGGCTGATCGTCCTCGCCGACGGCGAGCTTGTCTTCGATGGTTCGCCGCGCGAGCTCGAGCAGGCCACCGGCACGACCGGGCTCGACTTCGAGCGGGCCTTCGTGGAGTACCTGCACCAGCGGGGCCACTAGTGCGCTGGCTGCTGCTCAAGGACCTGCGCATCCTGCGCCGCTCGCCGCTGATGGTCTCGCTGCTCGTGATCTACCCGATCGTGATCGCGGTGCTGATCGGGTTCGCCCTCTCGCGCGGGCCCGACAAGCCGAAGGTCGCCTTCTACAACGGCCTGTCGGTGTCGGCCAGCACGATCGAGCTGGGCGGGCGCAGGATCGACCTGGCCGACGAGGAGGGCGACCTGTTCAGCGACGTCAAGGTCGTCAAGGTCGGCAGCCGCGAGGCGGTGATCAAGAAGGTGAAGGACGGCGAGGTACTGGCCGGCATCGTGATCCCGAAGGACATCGCCGCGAACCTGCAGTCGACGCTCGAGTCGGGGAAGCTCCAGGTCTTCTACAACAGCGAGGACCCGGCCAAGCAGGCCTTCGTCGAGAACACGATCGACGCGCAGGTGAAGGCCGCCAACGCGACGCTCACGCGGGCCATTGCCCAGGAGGCGCTCAAGCTGCTCAACCTGATCGGCAAGGGCGGCGTCTACCACTTCCTCGGCCAGGACTTCAACGTGCTCGGCCTGCAGCGCTCGGAGCAGATCCTCAAGGAGGCTCGCACCACGCTGCCGCCCGGGTCGCCGAAGCGCGAGCAGGTCGACGAGGTGCTCGACTTCGTCAGCCTCGCGCGCGACAACCTGTCGTTCTCGGACGATGTCCTGAACGTGGTCGGAGAGCCGATCAAGGTGTCGGCCAAGTCGCTCAAGGGCGGGCGCACCTCGCTGGATGACTTCGCCGTGGCGCTGGCGGCGAGCGTGTCGCTGATGTTCATCACGCTGCTGCTGGCGGCCGGGATGCTGGCGATCGAGCGCGAGGAGAACGCGTTCTCGCGGCTGGTGCGCGGGCTGGTGTCGCACACCGGGCTGCTCGCCGAGAAGGCAGGGCTCGCGGCGGTCTGCTCGACGGCCGTCTGCTTGCTGATGCTGGCCGGGCTGGGCCTGTTCGTGCACCTGCAATGGAGCCGCTTCGGGCTGTGGGTGGTGGCGATGGTGGCGGGAGCGCTGGCGTTCGCCGCGCTGGGCCTGGCGATCGGGGCGCTCACGCGCGAGGTGCGGGCGGCCTCTTTGTTGGCCTTCATGCTGTCGCTGCCGCTGGCGTTCCTGGCGCTCGTGCCATCGGGAGCGGTGGCGCCGGCTCTGTATGACGTGATCCGCGCCGTCTCGGCGATCTTCCCGTTCAAGCCGACCCTGGACGCGCTCGACGCCGCCTTGAACAACGCGGGGGGGCTGGGCACCGCGCTGCTCCACCTGGCCGCGCTCGCGGTGGCCTTCGGGGCGCTGAGCCGCTTCGGGCTGCGGCGCTTCGCGACCTAGGGCCTAGCCACAAGGGGGTCGGGCCCGGTGGGGTGGTCACCCAACGTCACGCATACAGTGCACCTGAGTGGCCAGGTCCAGCTCGGGCCACCGTTGGTTGCTGCCGTTTGCGCTCCATGCAACACGACCGCCCCTAGACTGCAACCCGTGAGCTTCCCCGCCACACGCATGCGCCGGTTGCGCAAGACAGGCGTTCTGCGGGACATGGTGCGCGAGACCGAGCTGAGCGCCAGCCGGCTCGTCTACCCGATGTTCGTTCAGCTCGGGGAGCAGGCCCGTACTCCGATCGAGGCCATGCCGGGCATCGACCGGGTTTCGATTTCGCAGGCCGTCGAGGACGCGGGCGAGGCTCATGAGCTCGGCGTTCCGGCCGTCCTGCTGTTCGGGCTCCCGGCCGAGAAGGACGACCTGGGCTCCGGCGCCTACGACGACGAGGGCGTGGTCCAGCTCGCCGTCCGCGCACTCAAGGAGGCCCATCCGGATCTGGTGGTCGTGACCGATGTCTGCCTGTGCGCCTACACCAGCCACGGCCACTGCGGCGTCCTGCTCGACGACGGCAGCGTGGATAACGACAGCTCACTCGAGCTGCTCGCCCGCACCGCCGCCTCGCACGCGCGTGCGGGCGCGGATGTGGTGGCGCCCAGCGACATGATGGACGGACGCGTCGGGGCCCTGCGCGCCCAGCTCGACGGCGAGGGCTTCAAGGACCTGCCGATCATCGCCTACTCCGCCAAGTTCGCCTCCGCCTACTACGGGCCGTTCCGCGAGGCCGCCGACTCCTCTCCCACGTTCGGCGACCGGCGCGGCTACCAGATGGACCCGGCCAACGCCGAGGAGGCCGTCCGCGAGGTGCTGCTCGACGTGAGCGAGGGGGCCGACGTCGTGATGGTCAAGCCGGCGCTGCCCTACCTCGACGTGATCCGCCGCGTCAAGGAGGCAACCCGCGTGCCGGTCGCCGCCTACAACGTCGGCGGCGAGTACGCGATGGTCAAGGCCGCCGCCGAGCGCGGCTGGCTCGACGAGCGCCAGACCGTGCTCGAGACGCTGACCGGCATCCACCGCGCCGGCGCGGACATCGTGATCACCTACCACGCCAAGGACGTCGCCCGGTGGCTGCGGTAGCGAAGACGCGCAGCCGCAAGGACGGCGCCGCCATCCCGCTGGATGAGACCGACAAGCGGCTGCTCAACCTCATGCAGGGCAGCTTCCCGCTCGCCGAGCGTCCCTACGCCGAGGTGGCCCGGCTCGCCGAGCTGACCGAGGACGAGACGCTGCGCCGCACCCAGCGCCTGCTGGACGAGCGCATCATCCGCGAGGTCACCCCGATCTTCGACACGCGGGTGCTCGGCTACAGCTCGATGCTCGTGGCCGCCAAGGTCGATCCCGAGCACCCCTGGCGCGCCGCCAAGATCATCAACTCGCACCCCGGCGTCTCGCACAACTACCTGCGCGACCACGACTTCAACATCTGGTTCACGATCGCCACCGAGCCCGGTTCGAAGCTCGGGGTGGACGGGACGCTTGACGTCCTGGCCGAGCTGACCGGGGCGCAGTCCATTCGCCAGCTGCCCACCCTGCGTCTCTTCAAGATCCGCATGGACCTCGAGATGGAGAAGGGGACCGACGCGCTGGCCGCCGTGGCCGAGGCGGTCGACTACTCCGAGCCCGAGCCGATCGAGCTGTCGGACACCGACCTCGCCGTGATCAAGGCGACGCAGGGCCCGATGGCGGCCGTGTCCGAGCCGTTCGCGGCGGCCGCGCGCGAGCTCGGCATGCCGGTGCCGGCGCTGCTCGATCACCTCGAGTCCATGAAGGAGCGCCGCGCCCTGCGCCGGGTGGCGGCGATCCTGTTCCACCGCCGCGCCGGGTTCTCGGCCAACGGGATGGGCGTCTGGCAGGTGCCCGAGGAGCGCATCCTCGAGCTGGCGCCGCGGATGGCCTCCTTCCGCGGCATCTCGCACTGCTACCAGCGGCCGACCTACCCCGACTGGCCCTACTCGGTCTTCACGATGGCGCACGGCCGCTCCAAGCAGGAGTGCGACGCCATCCTCGACTCGATCGCCGCCGACACCGGGATCGAGCAGCGCCGCACGCTCTACTCGTCGACCGAGTTCAAGAAGATCCGCATGCTCTACTTCACCGGCGCTCACCAGGAGTGGGAAGCGCAGTACGCCTGACCAGCGCCGAGCTCTACGAGCGCGCGCTGGAGCTGCTCCCGGGCGGGGTCAACTCGCCGGTCCGCGCGATGCGCTCGATCGGGCGCGATCCGATCTTCGTGGCCCGCGGAGAGGGCGCCGAGCTGATCGACGTCGAGGGCAACCGCTACGTCGACTGGGTCATGTCGTGGGGCCCGCTGATCGCGGGCCACGCCCAGCCGGACGTGGTTGCGGCCATCAGCGCCGCCGCCGCGGCGGGCACCAGCTTCGGCGCTCCCACCGAGGCGGAGGTGCAGCTCGCCGCCGAGGTGGTCGAGCGCGTGCCGAGCGCCGAGATGGTCCGGCTCGTCTCCTCGGGCACCGAGGCCTCGATGAGCGCGCTGCGGCTGGCGCGCGCGGTCACCGGCCGGGACAGGATCGCCAAGTTCGCCGGCGCCTACCACGGCCACGTCGACGGGCTGCTCGCCGACGCCGGCTCCGGTCTCGCCACCCAGGGCATTCCCGCCTCGCCGGGGGTGACCGCCGCGCAGGCGGCCGACACGGTCGTCGTCCCCTGGGGCACCGTGCCCGACGGCGAGCTCGCCGCGATCCTGTGCGAGCCCTACCCGGCCAACATGGGGCTGGTGCTCCCGCCGGAGGGCTTCCTCGCGGCCCTGCGCGAGCGGGCCGACGAGAGCGGCGCGCTGCTCGTCTTCGACGAGGTGATCTCGGGCTTTCGGGTGGCGCCGGGCGGGGCCCAGGAGCGCGAGGGCGTGACCCCTGACCTGAGCATCCTCGGCAAGGTGATCGGCGGCGGGCTGCCGGCCGCCGCCTACGCCGGCTCGCGCGAGCTGATGGAGCGGGTGGCGCCGGCGGGCGACGTCTACCAGGCCGGCACCTTGTCGGGCAACCCGCTCGCCACCGCCGCCGGCCTGGCCACGCTGCGGCTGCTCGACGCCGCCGCCTACCAGCGGCTGGACGCGCTCGCCGAGGCGCTCGCCGCCGGTCTGCGCGAGGCGGCCGCGGCAGCGGGCGTGCCGGTCCAGGTCAGTCACACGACGGGCCTCCTGACCGTCTTCTTCAGCGAGGAGCCGGTTCGTGACTACGAGGACGCCAAGGCCTGTGACACCGAGCGCTACGCCGCCTTCTGCCGGGCGATGCTCGATCGCGGCGTCTACCTGCCGCCGTCCCAGTTCGAGGCGTGGTTCCCGTCGCTGGCACACGCGGACTCCCACGTCGAGCGCACGCTCGAGGCGGCCGGCGAGGCGTTCAGGGCGTGACGGTGCTGGGCGATCTGGCGGCCGCGGCGGCGCCGTCACTCCAGCCCTACGCTCGGCCCGAGCCGGGCCCGCAGCGCTTCGAGGACGCGCTCGGGGAGCGGCTGTTCGTCCTGGAGGCGGTGTACGAGGGGTACCTGCTCCACTACGGCGAGTCGCGTCTGTTCGCGGGCATGGACCCGGACATGCGCCTGCTGGCCGGCGACGCCCTCTACGCCGTCGGGCTGGCCCGCCTTGCGGAGCGCGGCGACCTCCCAGCGGTGGCCGAGCTGGGCGATCTGATCTCGCGTTCGGCGCAGGCTCACGCCGAGGGCCGCGGGGACGAAGCGGAGGCGCTGTGGGACGCCTCGGCAAGCGCCCTCAGCTCCGGCGCACGATAGGCTGGTAGGGCCTAAGCAGCACTCTCTCACCCGTGGCTGATCCCCCTAAGTTCGACAAGAAGTCCCGCTATACGGAGGGGCGCGGCATCGCCGGCGCCTTCGAGGGCGAGACCGTCACCCGCCGTCGCCTGATGGAGGGCGGCGCACAGCTGGCCGGCGCCACCGCGGTGGCCATGATCGCCCTGCCGGCCCTTGGTTTCGCGCTGGGTCCGCTCTTCGAGGAGACCGAGCCCGAGCGCTGGCAGGACGTCGGCCCGGAGAACGACTTCAACAAGAGCACCTACGTGCCGAAGGTCATCAGCATCGCCCCCGAGGTCGGGGATGCAGGGAAGACGACCGTCTACGTGCGTGCCTACGACCCCAGCCGCGACACGAAGGTGAAGGGTCAGGACCCGCTCCCGTACGTGGCGATCTCCACGCGCTGCGCGCACCTCGGCTGCCCGGTCCGCTACATCCAGGCGTCCCAGAAGTTCGTCTGCCCCTGCCACGGCGGCGTCTACGGCTACGAGGGCCAGGTCGAGGGCGGCCCGCCCGTGCGGCCGCTCGACCGCTTCTACACGAAGGTCGAGAACAATCGCGTGCTTCTGGGCAAGCGCTTCTCGCTCAACTCCCACCTCGAGCGCTTCCCGCACCCGCGCGACCCCTCCAACCACCTTGACGGGCTCTGGCAGTACCTGTATCCCGGAAGGCCGACCACATGACGCCCCCGCTCCCCAAGGCACTGCGCCCCTCCCCCAAGCGCCCGGGGGACGGCCGCGACGGCAAGAACGGCGCCCCGCCGGCCAAGCCCACCAAGGGAGAGAACGCGGTCGAGGGTGTGGCCACGGCGGTCGGCTGGCTGGACGAGCGCACCGGCGCCACGCCCTTCCTGCGCGGCTTCCTCTACCGCAAGGTCCCGAAGGGGACGAACTGGTACTACACGCTCGGCACGGCCACGATGTTCGCGTTCCTGTCGCAGGCGATCACCGGCGTGTTCCTGGCGATGTACTACGAGCCGGACTCGACGCGCGCCTACTCGTCCGCGTCGCACATCACCAACGACGTCTTCCTCGGCGAGTTCGTGCGCGGCATGCACAAGTGGGGCTCGTCCGTGATGATCATCCTGATCTTCATCCACATGGCCCGGACGTTCTTCTTCGGTGCCTACAAGTACCCGCGCGAGCTGAACTGGGTCATCGGCGTGCTCCTGCTCGTGCTCACGCTGATGATGGGCCTGACCGGGTATCTGCTGCCGTTCGACCAGCGCTCCTTCTGGGCGACCGTCGTGGCGGTGAACATCAACGCCTCCGGCCCGATCGTCGGCCCCTACCTCGCCGACTTCCTGCGCGCGGGCGCCGAGTTCGGCCCGACGACGATCAGCCGCTTCTACGCGCTGCACATGCTCCTCATACCGGGCCTGATCGCTGCCCTGATCGGCGCCCACCTCTACCTGGTCGCCAAGCTCGGCACCTCGGCGCCGCCGTGGCTGAAGGCCGAGAAGAAGGACCTTCTCACCGAGGAGGTCTAGGCCGCCTTGAATAAACGCGAGCAAGAGGAGTACCTGCGCGAGTACTCGATCCTGAAGAACCAGGGGAAGCCGTTCTTCCCCTACGCGATCATGAAGGACAGCGTGATGGCCTGCATCGTGATCGGGGTCATCATGCTGATGTCGATCCTGTTCGGGGCCGAGCTGGGGCCGAAGGCGGACCCGACGACCACCACCTACACGCCGCGCCCTGAGTGGTACTTCTTCTTCCTGTTCGAGCTGCTGCGCGTGGTCAAGCCGCCGGCGCTGGTGTTCATCGCAACCATCGGCATTCCGACCATCTGCCTGGTGCTGCTTCTGATGCTGCCGTTCTTCGACCGCAATCCGGAGCGCAACCCGCTGCGCCGGCCGATCGCGGTGACGGCCGGCATCGCCACCATCGCCGCCATGACCTACCTGACGGTGCTCGGCGCGCTCGCCGGTGCTCCAACCGAGATCGACTTGGCCACCTCCCCGCAATACGAGCAGGGCAAGGAGATCACGGCCTCGGCCGGCTGCCTGGGCTGCCACAAGATCGGCGAGAACGGCAACACGCTCGGACCCAACCTGACCGAGATCGGCGACCGCCTGGGCAAGGACGCGATCGCCCGGACGCTCATCAACCCGACGTCGCCAATGCCCTCGTTCCGGGCGCTGCGCAAGGACAAGCCCGAGCAGTTCAACAAGCTCGTCGAGTACGTCGCCTCGCTCAAGGGCGACGCGAAATAGTGCGTCGCTGCGCAGCGGGCCGAGCCCGCTGCTCGCGCACGACGCCGTGAGCGGGGGCGCCCCCGCATCGGGCACTCTGCCCGAGACCCAGGTGCGGGCCATGTTCGACCGCATCGCGCGCGTCTACGACCGGATGAACTCGCTCATGACCGCCGGCATGCATCACCGCTGGCGCAGGCGGGCTGTGGATCTCGCGCGCGTCGGGCCGGGGTCGCGCGCGCTCGATGTCGCTACGGGCACCGGCGACCTCGCGATCGAGCTGAGCGCGCGGGGCGCGCAGGTGGTCGGCCTGGACTTCTCCGAGCGCATGCTGGAGCTGGCGCGCAAGAAGGCGCCGGGGATCGAGTTCGTGCAGGGCAACGCGCTCGAGCTGCCGTATCCGGCTGCCTCGTTCGACGCGGTTACGGTCGGTTTTGGGGCGCGCAACTTCTCGGATCTCGAGCGCGGCCTGGGCGAGCTGGCGCGGGTGACCCGGCCGGGCGGCAGGGTGGTGATCCTCGAGATCACCTCGCCGCAGCGGCCGCCGCTCTCGTGGTTCTTCCGGCTCTGGTTCGACCGGGCGGTGCCGGCGCTCGGCCGGCTCGCCGGCGACTCCGACGCCTACACCTACCTGCCGTCGAGCGTGCGCCGCTTCCCGGGCCCGCAGGAGCTGGCCGGGAAGCTCGTGGCGGCGGGCCTCGAGGACGTGCGCTGGGTGCTGACGGCCGGCGGGATCATCGCGATTCACGCGGGGGCCAAGCGCTCGTGAACACCGCGCAGGCACAGCTGGGCGCGGTGCTTGCCGCGGCCGGGCCGGAGCTCACCCGGCTGCTCGACCGCACCGAGACGCGACTTGCCGAGGTGGCCGAGGGGCACGGCCCTGAGCTGGCCCGGCACTCGAGCGCGACGTTGTCGGCCGGCGGCAAGCGCCTGCGCCCGATGCTCGTGTTCCTGTGTTCCAACGGTGACGGCGACGACCGTCTTGTCGCGGCCGCCGCGGCGGTCGAGCTGCTGCACATGGCGACGCTCGTGCACGACGACGTGCTCGACCGGGCGCCGCTGCGGCGCGGCCGGGCGACGGTATTTGCGGAGGGCGGACGGCTGCCCGCGACGGCGACCGGCGATCTGCTCTTCTCGCGCGCGTTCGCCGAGCTGGCGTCGACGGGGAGCGCCGCCGCGGTGCACGCGCTGTCGGAGGCCTCCAGCGCACTCGCCCGCGGCGAGCTGATGCAGCGCGCCGACGCCTGGAGCGCCGCCGTGACGCAGGAGCGCTACCTGGAGCGCTGCCGTCTGAAGACGGCGAGCCTGTTCGCGGCGTCGTGCCGGCTCGGCGCTCTGTTCGGGGGCAGGCCAACGATGGCGGAGGCGCTGGGGCGCTTCGGCGAGTGCGTCGGCCTGGCCTTCCAGATGCTGGACGACGTGCTCGACGTCTCCGGCCCGCCCGAGCGCACCGGCAAGCCGCGCGGCACCGACCTGCTCGACGGGACCGTGACGCTGCCGCTGATCCTCGCCCGCGCGAGCGATCCTTCGCTCAGAGAGCTGGATCCGCAGCTGACCGCCGAGGGGGCGGAGTCCGTCTGCGACAGGATCGCGGCGACCGGAGCGCTGGAAGCGGCGCGCGATCAGGCGCTCACGCACGTCGGGGAGGCGAAGCAGTCACTGACCCGGCTCGACCTGCCGCCGCAGCGACACGAGGCACTCGAGCTGGTGGCCGACGGCGTGGTGGAGAGGTACGCGTAGAGCGCTGGGGCTGGAAGCCCGAGGCTAGAAGTCTTCGGGCACGATGGCGCCCGTGTTGAGCGCGCCGGCGAAGCGCTCGATCTCCTCGGCCATGTTCGCGCGCATCAGCCGCTTGTAGTCGCGGACGAGCGCGTCGGCGCCGCGGTCGAGCTCCTCGTCGAAGACCTCGACCGTCTGCTGGGTGAAGACGCCCTCGCGGTAGATGTCGCAGTTCGGGCAGTGGAGCAGCACGCTCCAGTTCTCGTCGCCCGACTCGTCCCACTCGACGGGGTAGACGAGGTCGGAGGCGCACTCCATGCAGACGTGAAGCTCCTGATGGGGCTCGGCCGGCGGATAGTCGGTCGTGCCGGGCGCCTGGAGCGCCTCCTCGGCTGCATCGCTGTCCCTGAAGTAGACGACCTCGATCGTCTTCCCGCTGGGCAGCAGCACGCGCTTCACGTAGTGGGTCTGTTCGCCGTTGCCGTCCACGTTCCTCATCCTCTGAGGGCGGTATCGGCACCCCCGCGCCGAACTTGAATTGCCCAATAGACTCGGGCACCCGTGGTGCTGAGCGACAGGACGATCCGGTCGGAGATCGACGCCGGCCGCATCGTCATCGACCCCTTTGACGACGGGCTCGTGCAGCCCTCGAGTGTCGACGTTCGAGTTGACGCGCGTTTCCGGGTCTTCCACAACGCGCGCTACCCGTACATCGACGTGCGCCAGCAGATGCCGGACCTCACCGAGCTGGTCGAGGTAAAGGAGCAGGAGCCGTTCATCCTTCACCCGGGCGAGTTCGTGCTCGGCCAGACGCTCGAGTGCGTCACGCTGCCGGACGACCTCGTCGCGCGCCTGGAGGGCAAGTCGAGCCTCGGGCGGCTCGGCCTGCTGATCCACTCGACCGCGGGCTTCGTCGACGCCGGCTTCTCGGGGAACCTCACGCTCGAGCTGTCGAACGTCGCCAACCTGCCCATCACGATCTATCAGGGAATGCCGATCGGGCAGATCTCCTTCATGCGCATGGACGGGCCGGTCGACAGCCCCTACGGGTCGCGCGAGACGGGTTCGAAGTACCAGGGCCAGGCGGAGCCGACGCCCAGCCGCTTTTATCTCAACTTCGACAGGTAGGCACTACCATGTTGTGGACATGTGGACCCCTGGCCCTCTAGAGCTCGTGATCATCCTGGTGGTCGTGCTGGTCATCTTCGGGCCGAAGCGTCTGCCGGACCTCGGACGCTCGCTCGGACATGGCATGCGCGAGTTCAAGGACTCGGTCACCGGCAAGGACGACAAGCTCGAGATTCCGGACAGCAGCGCCGAGACGCCCGAGGCCAAGGCCGCCGCCACGCCCAGCGAGCAGAAGTCCTAGCCGCGGAGGCCGCGTAGGTGCGGCGAGTCCGCCCGATATCCCACGAGGATCGGCTCTCGATCGTCGATCACCTCGACGAGCTGCGCAGCCGGCTGATCGTCTGCGCGCTGGCGTTCGTCGTCGCCTGGAGCCTTGCCGCCTGGCAGAACAATCGCGTGCTGGACATCCTGAACGCGCCGCTGCCCCGCGGCAAAGAGCCGATCACGCTGGCTCCCGCCGAGGCCTTCTACACGACGATCTCGAACTCGGCCTACGTCGGGCTGCTGATTGCGCTGCCGGTGATCCTCTACCAGCTCTACGCGTTCCTGCTGCCGGCCTTCAAGCCGGCCGAGAGGCGTGTGGCGTTCCCGATGATGCTGATGATCCCGGTGCTGTTCATCGCGGGGGTGCTGTTCTGCTACTTCCTCGTGCTCACCCCGGCGATGCACTTCCTGCTCAACTTCAACAGCGACCAGTTCAGCAACCAGGTCCGCGCGCGCGACTACTACGGGTTCATCATCATGCTGATGGTCGCCATGGGGTTGGCGTTTCAGGTGCCGGTGGCCGTGGTCGTGGCCTGCAAGCTGCGCCTCACGACCCCGGCGAAGCTGCGCCGCGGAAGGCGCTACGCCATCGTCGTGATCGTCGTGCTTGCGGCACTGCTGCCGACGGTCGATCCGCTGTCGCTGATCCTCGAATCGGTCCCGATGTACGCGCTCTACGAGCTCAGCATCCTGCTGGCTTCCGCCTGGGGCACGCCGCTCGGCGAGGTCTCGGATCAAACGGCACCCGAGGGCTCCGGGTAGCCTTCCCCAGCTCATGCTCTTCGACCTGAGAGGCCACCGGCGCCGGGCGGTGCAGGCCACCTACGTGGTCCTGGCCGTCCTGATGGGCGGCGGGCTGGTGCTGTTCGGCATCGGCGGGTCGAGCGGCGGCATCCTCGACGCGATCACCGGCAACAGCAGCTCCGGCGGCGGCAACGTGAACGACCAGCTCCAAAAGCGGATCGACAGCCAGAAGGAGCGATTGGCGGCCTCGCCCACGAACGCGGCGGTGCTGGCGGGACTCGTGCGGCTCAACTACCAGGCGGCCGTCTCGCAGCAGCCGTCGGGCAGCTCGGCGTTCCCCGACGACGCCAAGGACGAGCTGCGCGCGGCCGGCGCGTACTGGGACCGTTATGTCAAGGCCAAGAACGGCGAGCCGAGCCCCGATCTCGCGCGGTTCGCCTACACCATCTACGGCACGACCGGCCTGAACCAGCCGGACAAGGCCAAGGAGGCCGTGCGCGTGATCGCCGCGCAGTCCAACGATTCGCAGACCTACCTGCTCCTGGTGCAGACGGCAACCGCCGCGGGCGACACCCGCACGGCTCAGCTGGCGGCTCAGAAAGCGGTCGATCTGGCGCCCAAGGGCCAGCGCAAGCAGGTCGAGAAGGTGGCCAAGCAACTGCAAAGCGCCGCCCCCCAGAAGCAGTGAGGGCCGCGCTGGCTTACCCTTTCGGCTTGCAGCACCCGCTGCGGTGCAACGGACTACACCAGGGAGAAGCGTGAACTTCCACATCGAGGACCAGGCGATCGACGACACCACCCACGTAATCGAGCTGGGTGGCGAGGTCGATCTCTACACCGCGCCGGAGTTCAAGGAGCGCATGGTGGAGCTGATCGAGTCGGGCAAGAAGCAGATCGTGGTCGACCTCTCGAAGGCCACCTTCATCGACTCGACGACGCTCGGCGTGCTGGTCGGCGGCGTCAAGCGACTGCGCCCGACCGGCGGCTCGCTGGCGCTGGTCTGTACCGACGAGAACATCACGAAGATCTTCGAGATCACCGGGCTCGACCGCGTGTTCCCGATCCACTCGTCGCGCGACGACGCGCTGGCGGCTCTCTCAGCCCCGGCCGACTGATCTCTAGACTCGCTTCGCTCGGGCCGTTAGCTCAATTGGCAGAGCAGGAGACTCTTAATCTCAAGGTTGAAGGTTCGATTCCTTCACGGCCCATCGCTCGCCTCGGCCTCGGCGAGCTCGCCGGCCTCGTCGGCCGGCTCTGTCGACGTGAGGACGCGCAACGCGTCAGACGGTAGGTGCAGGCAGACCGCCGCGCCCGACTCCAGGGCCGCCGACGAGATCCCGCCGTCGTTCGGGACCATCGCCTTGAGCAGCTCGCCTCCGAGCACGCGAACGTGCACCTCGTACGCGCCGCCCAGGAAGACCGACCGCTCGACCATGCCGGGCATCCGCTGCTCGCCGGTGTTGGAGTGGGGCTCGATCTCGATGCGCTCCGGCCGGATCATCACCTTCACGTTGCCGCGCGCGCTGGTCGCGCCCTGACTCGCGCGCAGCGTGCGGTCGCCGACCTGGACCGTGCAGGCCGCGCCATCCTGTCCGATTGCCGTTGCGCCCAGCAGGTTCGAGACGCCCAGGAAGTCCGCGACGAACACCGTCTCGGGCGCCTCGTAGATCGCCTTCGGCGGCGCCGCCTGCTCGACGCGGCCCCTGTTCATCACCGCGATCCGGTCGCTCATCGTGAGCGCCTCGCCCTGGTCGTGCGTGACGAAGATGAACGTGATCCCGAGGTCGGCCTGGAGTGTCTTGAGCTCGACCTGGAGGTTCTTGCGCAGCTGCGCATCCAGCGCGCCCAGCGGCTCGTCGAGCAGCAGCACGCGCGGGCGCAGCACGAGAGCTCGGGCCAGCGCGACGCGCTGCTGCTGTCCGCCTGACAGCTGATCGGCCTTGCGCCGCGCGAAATCCGACATGCTGACCAGCTCGAGCGCCTCGCCGACCCGCTTGGCGCGCTCCTCCTTGTCCAGCTTGTGGTACTTGAGCCCGAACGCCACGTTCTTCGCGACGTCGAGGTGCGGAAACAGCGCGTAGCTCTGGAACACCGTGTTGACGTTGCGCTGATGCGGTGGCACCCGCGCGACGTCGGCCCCGTCCAGCAGGATGCGCCCGCTCGTCGGGCGCTCGAAGCCGGCGATCATGCGCAGCGTGGTCGTCTTCCCGCACCCCGACGGGCCGAGCAGGGTGAAGAACTCGCCCGGCGGCATGTCGATGTCGATGCCGTCGACCGCGACGAAGTCCTCGAACTTCTTGCACAGCTCCTCGAGGCGGATCTCCCCCTGCATCAGACGTCCAGTGTCGCAATCGTGGTTGCTTCTTCGCCGCCCGCGAACCGGCGGTAGACGAGGAAGGCGGCTGCGAGCGTCACGAGCGTGATTACCAAGTTGACCGTCGCAATCGCGTTGAGGGCCGGAGTGGGCGCGCCGCGCGCGCTCGAGTAGAGCAGCATCGACACGGTCGTGGTGCTCGCGTCGCTCGAGAGGTACTGCGTCACGACGAAGTCGTCGATCGAGGTCGCGAACGCCACGGCGGCGCTGGCGATGATCGCGGGGGCGAGCAGCGGCAGCAGGACACGAAAGATCTGGTCGCGCGCCGGGGCGCCGAGGTCGGCGGCCGCCTCCTCGAACTCGGGGCCGATCGAGACGAGCCGGCCGCGCACGATCACGACCACGTACGAGAGCGTGAAGGTCACCTGCCCGATTGCCTGCGCGTCGGTTCCCAGCCCGATCCCGGGGAAGAGGCGCAGGAACAGCAGGAGCAGCGCGACGCCCATGACGATCTCCGGCGTGACGAGCGGGAGCAGCATGAGCGTGTTGACGGTGCCGCTGCCGCGGCCACGCCAGCGCTGGAGGCCCAGCGCCAGCGCCACCCCGAGTGGTGTCGCGACCGCGACGCAGATCACGGCCAGCAGCAGCGTGTGCCCGAGCGCGTCCCGCAGCGCCGCGTCGTGGAGGACGCTGCCGTTCTCGCCCGTGAACCAGCGGAAGGAGAATCCCTGCCACGTCGTGCGCGAGCGACCGTTGTTGAACGCGAACGCGATCGCCAGCAGCACCGGGAGCACCGACCAGAGGATGTAGCCGCCGGTGAGCAGCGCGAGGAAGCGCGGCTTGCCCTCGGGGTTGCGCAGCCGGTTCATGTCGTCTGGGCGCTGGTGCCCGCCCGGCGGGTCGTGCGCAGGTAGTAGAACATCAGGAAGAGCAGGAAGGTCGCGAGGAGCAGCGTCAGCGCGGCGCCGGTCACCTTCTCGGACCCCTGTCTCATGAACTCGTCGATCTGGTTGCCGATCATGTTCGTCTGGGTCGATGCGGAGACGAGATCCGCGGTGTAGTAGTCGCCGAACATGGGCAGCGCGATCAGCACGCTGCCGGCGAGGATGCCCGGCATCGACAGCGGCAGCGTCACGCGCATGAACGCGCTGCGCGGGCTCGCGCCAAGGTCGCGGGCCGCGTCGATCTGCCGGCGGTCGATGCGATCGATCGCGACGAACAGCGGCAGGATGAAGAACGGGATGTAGCCGTAGAGCAGCGCGAGGACGACGGTCGTCGGCTGTCCGTTGAGCCAGCCGCCCGGCTCGTCGAGCAGGCCGAGGGTTAGGAACAGCCGCTCGATTCCCATGCTGTGGAGGACCCGCGAGCCGATCCCGTCCGGAGCGAGCAGGTTGATCCAGGCCAGCATCCGCATCAGGTAGTTGATCCAGAGCGGCAGGATCAGCGCGAGCAGGATGGCTCCCTTCCAGCGCCCCGCGTGCCGAGCCGTGAAGTAGGCGACCGGGTACCCGATCAGCAGGGACAGGGCCACTGCCATCGCGACGAACTCGATCGTGCGCAGCGAGACGGTCCAGAACGGCCCGCCGTGCCAGACGTTGCGCAGCATGTCGAGGACGTAGCCCACGTTCCAGTCCAGCGGGTTCCAGTGCGCGATCGGCTGCGAGAGCGTGTCCTGGTTGCCGAACGCCACGGCTATCACGGTGTAGAACGCGCACAGGAAGAACACCGAGAGCCACACGACGCCCGGGAGGGCCACAAGGCGCCAGGTCCAGCGAGAGCCCATCAGCCGGCCTTGAACTTCGACCAGGCGTCGTCCCAGAGCCGCTCGCCCGTGACGCTCAGTTGGAGCAGTTCCTGGTTCGCCGCGAACTCGTCCGGGCGAACGACCGCCTCCTGGAGGGTCTTCGGGATCAGACCCTGCTTGAGCAGGGCGTCGGCGTCGATCCCGTTCTGCGGCGGCGTGTAGCCCGTGAAGTTCACGAAGTTGTCGTACGCGTTCTTCTCGTCGAGCATGAAGTTGATGAACTGGTGCGCGAGCACCGGTGCCTTGGCCGTTCGCCCGATGCCGAAGAAGTCGTTCTGGACGACCCCGTTCTCCTTCGGTCGCCAGTACGACAGCACGTCGGCCTTGACGCCCTTCGGCAGGTAGTAGAACGCCGCCGAGAGCAGGTCCCCGGACCACGATTGGTGCAGCACCGTCTTGCCCTCGGGCAGGGTCTGGTAGTCGGTGATCGTCACCTTCGGATTGCAGATGCCTCCGAGCTCGGAGAGCTGGCTCTCCGCCTTCGAGATCGTGTCGGCGTCCTCGGTGTTGAGGTCGGGGCGGATCCCCTTGTGCATCGCGTCGCGCTGCATCGGCATGCTGAGCGCGTCGCGGCGGTCGTCGAGGATCCCGACCTTGCCGCGGTAGGCCTGCGCGTGCCAGAAGATGTCCCAGGGGACATCCATGCCGGCGACGTCCTCCTTGACCTTGTCGTTGCGCCAACCGATCCCGTCCATCCAGACCACGTACGGCACCGTGTACCGGCTCCCGCGGTCGTAGAAGGGGTCGGCCAGCTCCGGCCAGACGTTCTTCTCGAGGTTGGGCAGGTAGGAGTGGTTGAGCGGAAGCAGCAGCTTGTGGGCGATCAGGTCGACGATGTTCGAGCCGGCCAATCCCATGATCAGGTCGAAGTCGACCGCTCCGGACGCCAGCTTCGCGACCGCCTCGTCAGCCGAGTTGTAGGTCGCGATCTCGACCTTGGTCGAGAACTCCTTCTGGAAGCGCTTCAGCGTGCCCGGGTCGATGTAGTCGGCGTAGTTGTAGATACGCAGCGGGCCGGGCTCGGCGCCGCGCCCGTCCTTGATCGGCTTGTTCTCGTCGGTGATCGCCCAGGTGACGGAGTTGTCGGTGCGCGGCAGCGGCAGCCCGGCCGGGCCGGTCGGCTTCTGGACAACGAGATCGGCGGCGGCGCCGGTGGGGCCGCCGCTGTCGGCGCCGACCGGGGTCGTGGTGTTCTCGCATGCCGCCAGTCCCGCGGCTACGCCCACGCCCGCGACCGCCCCGGCGGCTCCGCGCGCCAGCTGGCGACGGGTGATGCCGGAGCGATCCTTCGGATGCTTCACGCCGGCCCGCAGTCTAAGGCCGCCACGAGGTTCGTAAGGAGCGGCCGCAGGCGCGCTTCGAGGAAGTCGTCCGTGGGCGTCGTCACGTGATTCAGCAGAGCCCCCTCGACGAAGTTCGTGATGATCTCGGTCGCCTGCTCCGGCTCCGGCAGCCCGGCGCTCCGCACCACCCGCTCGAACCCGTCCATGTAGGCGATGGTCCAGCGGCGGGCGAGCGGGCGCAGGTACTCCTCCCGGCCCGCTTCGAGCATGAGCTCCCACTGGGCCAGGAGGAAGGCGTTCGGGTCGTTGGTGTGGGCGTCCACGAACCCCACGACCCGATCCACGAGCTCCTCGTGCGTGATCCGCGGGGGACAGGCCGTGTAGAGCCGCACGTACTCGGTGGACCGGGCGATCATCAGCTCGAGGGCCTCCTCGACGAGCGCGCCCTTCGAGTCGAAGTAGTACGTCGTCGAGGCCAGCGCGACGTTCGCCTCCTCGGCGACAGCGCGATGCGTGACGCTGTTGACGCCGCCCTCGCCGATCAGGCGGAGGGTCGCCTCCAGGATCTCTTGGCGGCGAGGGTTCTGCCGCTTGCTGTTGACCGGAGCGCTCATGCCGGGCGGTGGCTCATCCGTAAAGTACATTTGTACACCTCTGAATGGCCGAGCGCTATGACGTGATCGTCGTCGGCGGTGGCTTCGCCGGTGTGACCGCCGCCCGCGAGTGCGCACTGCGGGGCCGCCGGACGTTGCTGCTCGAGGCCCGTGACCGGCTCGGAGGGCGCACCTGGAGCGCTCGCTGGAATGACCTCGCGATCGAGTACGGGGGCGCCTGGGTGCACTGGCACCAGCCGCACACCTTCTCGGAGCTGACCCGGGCCGGCCTCACCGTGGCCGTCAGCGGCGACACGGGTCGCGCCCATTGGCACGTCGGCGACGAGCGACGCGCCGGGACGATCGCGGAACGGGACGCCATCGCTCGCCGCGGCTGGGACCGCTTCGTCGAGGGCGTCCGCGAGGCCCTGCCCCAGCCGCACGCGCCGCTCACGGCGCTGCCGGAGCTCACGCGGTTCGATCGGATGACGATCGCCGATCGGATCGACGAGCTCGAGCTCGACGAGGAGGAGCGCGACGTGCTGGCCGCTGAGCTCGAGTCGGTCGCCCACGGCTCGCTGACCGAGGCGGGGGCCGTGTCGATACTGCGCTGGCACGCCCTCTCGGGCTACAGCCTCGAGCTCACCCAGTTCACCGGAGGGCGGGTGACGATCGAGCGGGGAACGGGGGCGCTGCTGGCCTCCATCGCGGACGCCGCCGTCTTCGAGCGCCGGCTCGCAAGCCCGGTCGCGGCGGTGGTCCGCCACGAGGGACAGGTGGAGGTGCAGACCCGCGACGGCGACGCGTTCGTCGCGGGCGCCGCGATCGTCGCCGTCGCGTTGAACGCGCTCGGTGGAATCGAGTTCAGCCCGCCCCTCCCGGAGGACAAGCGGAGAGCGATCGAGCTCGCCCAGGCCAGCCGCGGCATCAAGGTGATGATCCACGCGCGCGGCGAGGACGTGCTGCAGAACTCGATTCGCTTTCGCCACCCGTTTGGCTACCTGGGCAGCGAGACGCTGCTCGGTGACGGGACGCAGCTGATGATCGGCTTCGGCGGCGACGCCGAGTGCTGCGACCCGGCCGACCTCGTCGCGATGCAGGCCAGCCTCGACCAGATCCTGCCCGGCTACGAGGTCCTCGACGCCACCGCGCACGATTGGCTCGCCGATGAGTTCTCACGCGGAACCTGGGCGATCCACCGGCCGGGTTGGTACGAGCACCACCACGCAGCGATGCGCCGGCCCGAGGGCAACCTGATTCTCGCCGGCTCCGACCTGGCGAACGGCTGGGCGGGCTTCATCGACGGGGCGATCGAGTCCGGCCTGCAGGCGGGCGCCTGGGCGGCCGCAAGCTGAAGGTTGCTTTCGCAACCGACACCTGTTTAGGTCGGTCTCCTATGGGCGCCACGTGCGCCAGCTGTGGCCGCGAGAGCGGGCCAGGTCCTTTTTGCCAGGGGTGCGGCGCGGCTCTTGCCGCCCCGGCCGGTCCGCGGCCGGCCGCGCAGGGCGAGCGGCGCCAGCTCGCGGTGCTCTTCTGCGACGTCGTCGACTCGACTCCGCTGTCGCAGCGCATGGACGCCGAGGAGTTCGGCGAGCTCATGCTCGACTTCCAGAGGCTGGCCACGGAGACCATCACGGCGCTTGGCGGGCGCATCGGCGTCTACGCGGGCGACGGCGTCGCCGCCTGGTTCGGCTGGCCGGTCGCCCACGAGGACGACGCTGCGCTCGCGGTGCAGGCCGGCCTGGACATCCTTGCCGGCCTGAAGGAGCAGGACGCGGGCATCGAGGCCCGCGCCGGGGTGCACGTGGGCCTCGTGGTCGTCCGCACGGACCGGCCCGACTCGCCCGCGTTCGGCGAGACCCTGAACCTCGCGGCTCGCCTCGAGTCCTTCGCAGAGCCGGGCACGCTTGTGATGAGCGCGTCGGCGCGCAAGCTCGTCGGCCCTCGCTTCCACACCGTGGACCTCGGCGCCCAGCGCCTCAAGGGCGTGAAGGAGCTGGTCGGTGTGCATCGGGTCGCAGCGGCGCGTGCGGCAGACGACCCCGCACCCGCCGGCGCCTTTGGCGCTCCGCTGGTCGACCGGGTCGAGGAGCTGGGCTCCCTGATTGGCGCCTGGAGCGAGGTGCGCGGAGGGCGCGGGCGAACCGTCCTGATCAGCGGCGAGCCGGGGGTGGGCAAGTCCAGGCTGCTCGCCAGCCTCCAGGAGGCGCTCGCGGGCGAGTCGCATCGCTGGCTCGCGCTGCGCTGCTCGCCGCTGCGCGTCAACACTGCCTTTCATCCGGTCGCCGGCATGGTGCGGACGACCCTGGGAATCCGGCTCACGGACGAGCCCGAGGAGCAACGCGGCCTGATCCGCGCGGCGCTGCCGGCCGGGCAGGCCAACTCCGAGCTGCCGATCGCGGCGCTGCTCGGCCTGGAGACCGAGGGTCTCCCGGCGCCGGAGAAGTTCCGCCGCGACCTGATGGAGGCCCTGCATCGCTGGCTGGTCGAGCTCGCGAGCGACACGCCGGTCGTGGTGGCCGGGGAGGACCTGCACTGGAGCGATCCCTCGACGCTCGAGCTGATGCGCCTGCTCCAGGATCGGCTCGCGGCGGTGCCCGTGCTGCTCGTGGTCACGCGCCGCCTCGAGGGCGAGGCGGGCCTGACGCCGCACGTCGAGCTGGGGCTCGACCGCCTGGATTCCGACGATGCGCGCACGCTCGCTCACGGACTCGCTGCCGCGCGCGGGCTTCCGGCGGAGGTGGCCGACGCCGCCGCGGAGCGCTCTGACGGGGTGCCGCTCTTCCTCGAGGAGCTGATGGCGTCCGCGGGCGAGGACGACGAGACCGGCCTGCCGACCTCCCTGCAGAGCTCGCTGCTCGCCCGGCTCGATCGGCTCGGGCCCGCGCGCGACGTCGCTCAGATGGCCTCCGTGCTCGGCCGCGGCTTCCCCGAGCGGCTGCTTGCCGCGGCCATCGACATCCCGGCCGATTCGCTCGCCGGCGCTCTCAGGCAGCTCACAGCCGCGGGCATCGTCGAGGCGACCGACTCGGTCGACGGCCGCCGCTACGAGTTCAGGCACGCGCTGATACGCGACGCCGCGTACGAGTCGCTGCTGCGGCGCAGCCGCGTGCAGCTCCACCGGCTGGTCGCCGCAGTGGTCGAGGACCAGTTTCCGGAGTACGTCGCGACGGAGCCCGAGCTGCTCGGTCACCACCTGGCCCAGGGCGGCGAGCCCTTGCGGGCGGCGGGCTGTTTCGAGGCTGCCGGCCGCCGCGCCGCGGCCTCAGCCGCCCTGGCCGAGGCGACGGCGCACTACCGGCGCGGGATCGAGCTCCTGGCCGAGGTCGAGCCGAGCCACGAGCGCGATCGCCGCGAGATGTGGCTGGGCATCCTGCTGGGCAACGCGCTGATGGGGCTCGAGGGCCACGGCGCCGCCAGCCTGCGGCCGGTCTGGACCAGGGCGATCGAGCTGGGCGAGCAGGTCGGCGACGCCGACGAGCTGACCGCGGCCCTGAACGGGCTGGCCGTGCAGGAGGCGGACAACGCGAACCTCGACGCCGCGATCGAGCTGGCACGCCGCCAGCTCGAGATAGCCGACACCACGGGATCCCGTTTCGCGCGCCTGCGCGGCCACGGAACGCTCGGGCTGACGCTGTTCTACCGCGGCCACGGACAGGAGGCGCTCGATCACTTCACCGCCTCGCTGGCCCACTATCGGCGCGGCGACTTCCAGGTCGTGACGTTCGGGGTGGGCCACGACCAGGGGATCTTCGCCCGGGCGATGAGCTCGTGGGTCCTCTGGTGGCTGGGCCGGCCCGACGACGCGCTCGATACGGCCCACGAGGCGGTTGCGGAGGCCGAGCGTCTCGGGTCCTTCCTCAGCCTGGCGATGGCACGCCACTTCGTCTACCAGATCCATCAGCTGCGCCGCGAGAGCGAGGCGGCCCTGGACCAGGCTCAGCGGAACGTCGCGTTCGCCGGCGAGCTGGGCTTCTCGTTCTGGGAGGGAGCCGCCCTGGTGGCGGCCGGCACCGAGCGAGGGCGGATGGGCGACCGCGGCGGGCTGGAAGAGGTCGGGCGCGGCCTCGAACTGCTCAGCAGCGCCGACAGCCGCACGGGCACCGCCAGCGTGCTCGGGACGCTGGCCGAGGCGCATCATGGCTCGGGCGACACCCAGGCGGCGCTCGGGACCGTCGAGTTCGCCATGGAGCTGACCCAGGAAATCGGGCAGCCCTACTGGGATGCGGAGCTGATGCGCCTCAAGGCCGTGTTCCTCCGCGCATCCGACCCCGCTGCCGGCGCGCTCGCCGACGACCTGCTGCGTACCGCCCTCGCCGACGCGAAACGCCGCGGAGCGGCATCGCTCGCCCTGCGCGCGGCGGTCACGCTCGGGGAGCCTGCCGCGGTAGCCGCCGCCCTGTCAGCCGTCCAGGGCGGAGAGGAAACCGCCGACGTGCGCGAGGCACACCAACTGATCGACCGCCGGCCAACACCAACGGACGCCCTCGAGGCAAAGGAGCTCCAATGACCAACCCCAGCCAGAAGCCGCCCGCAGAGGGATCGCCCGTCTACTGCTCCGGCCCGATGTTCAGCGCGGGCGACAAGGGGGAGCAGCTGGCGGTGGCCACCGCGCTGGAGGGCGCCGGGTTTACGACCTACCTGCCGCAGCGCGACGGCATCGAGGTCGGCAGGGTGATGCAGCTGGTGGGCCACCCGCTGCTGGAGGGGTTCATCGCCGACAAGATCATGCAAGAGGTGCGCAAGTGGGTGTTCGCGCTCGACATGTACCAGCTGCTCGACCGCTGCCAGGCGCTGGTGTTCAACCTCGACGGCCGCACCCCGGACGACGGCAGCGTGGTCGAGACGGCCGCGGCGTTCACGGCGGGCAAGCCGCTCGTCATCTACAAGACCTCGCCGATCACGATGCTGGCCGGCGCGGACAACCCGATGGTCGAGGGCCTGTCGGGCAGCTGGACCTACGTGGATGACGTCACGGCTGTGCCGGCGGCGGTCGCGGCTGCGGTCGCGGCGTTCGCGAAGCAGCCCTACACCTACGCCGGTCCGCCCAACGTCACCGCGCTGATCAAGGAGGGCGAGGAGGTCTGGGACGTGCTGAGCGACATGCGCTCCATGCCGACCGACCCGAAGGATCTGATCAAGTGGCTCGAGGAGATCGCCAAGCAGCTCCTCGGCGGTGGCGGATCGGGACGGTTCGCCCGGACGGCTCCGCAGGCCCAGCCGACCCACTGAGTCCGAGTCGCCTGCGCTCGGCGGTCTAGCCGCGCGCTTCGGCTAGGACTCGTCCGCGTGCTCCAGCGCGGTGTGCCTTGCCGCGCTGGCGCTTGCCAGCAGCGTCTCGGGGCCGTCGCCCCCGGATGAGACCGCTATCCCTGCGGTTGCGGATGCGTGCAGGTCCGCGCCGCCAAAGCTGTAGGGCTGGCGCAGGGCCATCAGCGCGCGGTCGGCTATCGCCACCGCCTCAAGCTCGCTCGGCAGGCGCTCGCAGCAGATCACGAACTCGTGGCGTCCCAGCCTGGCCACCGTGTCCGAGGCGCGCGCCACGCGGCGCAACCGCTCCGATGCCTCCAGCTCCAGGTCGTCGCTGTCCTCCTCCTCTGGCTTCAGCTCGATGAAGATCACGCCGACCGCGTCCCCGTAACGGGCCGCGCCGTGCAGCGCGTGCTCGATCCGCTCGACCAGCAGCGCGCGGTTGGCCAGCCCCGTGAGGCGGTCGCGCGGCTCGTCGAACTGGCGCGAGACGGCCACCAGGCCGGCGTCGCAGCGTTCGGTCAGCACGATGCGCGCCTGCGCGAGCAGCCCCGCATCCGTCGTCCCGCGACGGGCCTCGTCCTCGAGCGTCTCGATCGTGGTCCCGCGCCACATCAGGTGGGCGTTGATCAGGGCCGACGGAGGGACGCGCCCGGCGAGGGCGCCGAGGTCGGCGAGGCTCTGAGGCCCACCGTCCGCAAACCCCTCGCTGTCCGCCAGCCAGCGCGCCACCACCTGCGTCGAGGCCCGGTCGACTCGGCCGACCAGCTCCAGAACATCCGCCGCATCTGTGCTCATATCGGTCTTTTCGGCCATTTCCGGCCGAAGGCTTAGCGCCCCGGCGTCGTCTGACAAGATCCCCCCAATGGCTGACCACACCGCCACCAAGACGGCCGAGTTGGGGGCGCTCGACGGCCGCATCGCGCCCTCGGACGAGCTGAGCATCCCGGTCACCGACGAGGGGCTGCTGCGCGGCGACGGCGTGTTCGAGGTGATTCGGGTCTACGACGGGGCCGCCTTCGCGCTCGACGACCATCTCGACCGGCTCGAGCGCTCGGGCGCCAACCTGCGCCTGCCGGGCGTCCAGCGCGCCGAGCTGGAGAGCGAGATTCCCGAGCTGCTCGACGCGCGCGGCGGCGGCGAGTTCGACGGAGTGCTGCGGATCGTGATCACGCGCGGGGGCCACCGCCTGCTGCTGACGGAGCCGGCGGCGCCCAAGCCGGCGGGCGTGCGTCTCGGCATCGTCACCTACGCGCCCACGCGCGTGCTCGACGGCGTCAAGTCGCTCTCCTACGGCGCCAACATGCTCTGCACGCGGCTTGCGCAGGAACGCGGCTTCGACGAGGCACTGCTGGTCACCCCGCACGGGCGGGTGCTCGAGGCGCCGACCTCGACCCTGTTCTGGGTGGACACCGACGGCGCCCTCTGCACGCCGCCGCTCGACGAGCACATCCTCGCCTCGATCACCCGCGATCGGCTGACCAGGCTGCTCGACGTCGAGGAGCGCAGCTGCCCGACCGAGACGATCATGCAGGCGAGCGAGGCCTTCCTGTCGTCGACGATCCGCGAGGTGCAGTCGATCGGCGCGATCGAGGAGATCGAGTTCGAGGAGGGCCCGCGCACCCGGGAGGCGGCGGCGGCCTTCCGCGCTCACGTGGAGGCAGAGCTGGCGAGGGTCGGCTAGTCGTCGCGTTCGCGAGGGCTCGGCTGAACCTGATGTCGCACGAACCAGGCGACGTGGCGGGCCACGTCGGCCGCCAGTCCCAGCGCGTCCTCGAGCACCTTGGTCATACGAATGTCCATCCTACGCCCGAATAGGTGAATCCGGTGCGGATCGTCACGATCGTGGGAAATCGCCCCCAATTCGTTAAGGCCGCCGCGGTTTCGCGGCTGCTGCGCGAGGAACACGAGGAGCTGCTTGTCCACACCGGGCAGCACTACGACGACGAGCTCTCGCGGGTCTTCTTCGACGAGCTCGGGATTCCGGCCCCCGACCGGGAGCTCGGCGCCGGCTCGGGCACGAACACCGAGCAGACGGCTCGGATCCTGGGCGCGCTGGAGCCCGTGCTGGCCGAGCTGCAGCCGCAGCTGACGCTCGTCTACGGGGACACCAACTCGACCCTCGCCGGGGCCCTGGCCGCCGCGCAGGCGGGCATCCCGGTCGGGCACGTCGAGGCCGGGATGCGCTCCTTCGACCGCTCGATGCCGGAGGAGCTCAACCGCGTGCTCACCGACCACGCCAGCGACCTGTTGCTCTGCTCGACCCAGACCGCCATGGACAACCTCGCCCAGGAAGACGTCCGCGGCGAGGCCCACCTGGTGGGCGACGTCATGGCGGACGTGTCGCTGGCGTTCCGCGAGATCGCCGCCGCTCGCTCGACGATCCTGACCGACCTCGGCCTCGAGCCCGGCACCTACCTCGCGGTGACCGCCCACCGCGCCGGCAACGTCGACGACCCCGAGCGGCTGGAGCGGTTGGTGGAGCTGCTCGAGGCCCTGCCGCGGCCGGTCGTCTTTCCCGTTCACCCGCGCACCCGCGCACGGCTGGAGGCCGGCGGCTTGCTCGACCGCCTCGCGGGCCTGACGCTGGCGCCGCCGCTCGGCTACCTCGATTTCCTCGAGCTGGCCCGCCACGCGCGCGCCGTCCTGACCGACTCGGGCGGAGTGCAGAAGGAGGCCTACCTGTTGGGAGTGCCGTGCGTGACCCTGCGCGACAGCACCGAATGGGTCGAGACCGTGGACGCCGGCTGGAACGTGCTGGTGGACCTCGATCGGGACGCCGCGCTGGCGGCGCTGGAGCGCACGCCGCCGGCCGAGCGCCCCGAGCTCTACGGCGGCGGGCACGCTGCGGAACGGGTTCGCGACGCCGTGTCGTCCTACACTGCGCGCGTATGAAGATCGGAGTGATCGGGCTTGGGTACGTGGGCCTGCCGCTGGTCGTCGCCTTCGCCGAGGCGGGGCACGACGTGGTGGGCGTGGACGTCGACGCGCGCGTGATCGGGGCGCTCGACAAGGGGACCTCGCACATCGAGGACGTCCCCGACGAGCGCCTCCAGGCGATCTCGGAGCGCTTCACCCCGACGCCTCGTTACGCCGACCTGGCCAAGGTCGACGCGGTGGTGGTGGCGGTGCCCACGCCCCTCACGCCCAACCGCGAGCCGGATCTGCAGCCGCTGATCGACACCGGCACGTCGCTCGCCAACGTGCTGCAGGCGGGCCAGCTCGTGGTGCTCGAGTCGACCACCTACCCGGGCACCACGCGCGAGCGCTTCGCGCCCCTGCTCGAGGAGTCCGGCCTCGCGGCCGGGCGGGACTTCTTCCTCGCCTTCTCCCCGGAGCGCATCGACCCGGGCCGCACCGACTACACGCTGCGCAACACCCCGAAGATCGTCGGCGGGCTGACCGACGAGTGCCTGCGGCGCGCCGTCGAGCTCTACGAGGAGGTCTGCGACGAGGTCGTGCCGGTCTCCACGCCGGAGTCGGCCGAGCTCACCAAGCTGCTCGAGAACATCTTCCGCTCGGTGAACATCGCGCTCGTCAACGAGCTGGCGATCCTCTGCGATCGGATGGGCATCGACGTCTGGGAGGTCGTCGACGCCGCCGCGACCAAGCCCTACGGCTTCATGTCGTTCAAGCCCGGCCCGGGAATGGGCGGGCACTGCCTGCCGGTCGATCCCTTCTACCTGGCCTGGCGCGCCCGTGAGTTCGACATGCAGACCGAGTTCGTCGAGCTCGCCGGCGAGGTCAACCAGCGCATGCCCTACTTCTGCGTCGACCGGATCGCTCGGGCGCTCAACGAGCAGACCAAGCCGGTCAAGGGCTCCCGGATCGCGATCATCGGCGTGTCGTACAAGCCGGGCGTGGGCGACCTGCGCGAGTCGCCGGCGCTGCGGATCGTGCGGCTGCTGCGCGACCGGGGCGCCGAGGTCACCTACTACGACGAGTTCGTGCCGGCGCTGCCCGAGCTGGGGCTGCGCAGCGAGTGGCCCGAGGACCCCGACTGCGTCGCGATCGTGACCGCCCACCCGGGGCTGGACGTCCAGCGACTCGTGACCGAGTCGCCGCTGGTGGTCGACTTCCGCGGCGTCACGCGCGGGATAGAGGCCCCGAACCTGGTTCGGCTCTGAAGCCGGTCGTCTACCCCGGCACCCAGTTGGGGAACGACGTGCGGCTGGGGGACGGCTGCGTCGTGGGCAAGCCGCCGGTGCTGGGGACCCACTCGACCGCCGCGCGCGAGGAGCCCGCTCCGGCCCAGCTCGGCGACGGCGTGTCGGTGGGCGCCGGCGCCGTCGTGCTGGCCGGTGCCGTGATCGGCGCCGGCTGCGTGGTCGGCGACCAGGCGCACGTGCGCGAACGGACGGCGATCGGACCGGACAGCGTGGTCGGCCGCGGTGTGTCGGTGGAGAACGACGTCCGGGTCGGCGAGCGCGTGCGGCTGCAGACGAACGCGTACATCACGTCGTGGTCGGTGGTCGAGGACGACGTGTTCGTCGCGCCGGGGGCGATCACGACCAACGACCCCACGGCGGGCCGGCGCCGCCCGGGGCAGGAGCTGCGCGGCGCGGTGTTGCGGCGCGCATGCCGGATCGGCGCCGGGGCGGTCCTGCTGCCGGGAGTCGAGGTCGGCGAGGAGGCCTTCGTCGCGGCGGGAGCGGTGGTGACCGCCGACGTGCCCGCTCGCGCCGTGGTCATGGGCGTGCCCGCTCGAGTCGTGCGCGAGGTACCGGAGGACGAGCTGCTTTGATCGGCCGCCGCCGCGGGCTGAGCCCGGATCGCGGCACGATCGCGCTGGGAGTGGCCGCGGGCGCGGCGGTTGCGGCCGTGGCCGCCGGCGAGATCGGCAGGGTGTGGCGGCGCGGCTCGGCGCCCCTGCCGCACGAGGCACCCAACCTGCTGCAGGCGGCGGAGGAGGCGGTGGCCGAGACGGCGCAGGTGGCGCGCGTGGGCTACCGCGAGGGGTCCTCGCGCGAGAACGCGATGTTCAACCTGCTCAGCTCGTTCGTGGGCACGTTCCTCGCGGCGCGGGCGGTCACGTACCGGCTGCGCCGCAGCCGGACGGTCGGGCCGTTTCGCAGCCTGCGCGTGGGGCGGCGGCACGTCCACCACTTCGTTCCCGGGATCGTGCTCGCGTTCGCGTCCGGCACCGGGGCGATCCTCACGCGCGACGAGGACGTCGACCCGTGGCTCGCGGTGCCATTCGGCGTGGGCATGGGCCTGACTCTCGACGAGTCCGCTCTGCTGCTGGAGCTGGACGACGTCTACTGGACACGTGAGGGCCTCCTCAGCGTGCAGATCACCCTGGCGGTGACCGCGCTGCTGGCCTCGACGGCGCTCGGGCTGCGCTTCCTGCGCCGGGGCGAGCAGGCAGTGCTCACTCAGTGATTTGATTCGCCCAATGGAAAGCGGATCTCAACCACCGGACGGACCGCAGGCGCCGCCGCCATCGCCGCAGGCGCCGCCCTACGAGCCCATGCCGGCGGGCGAGATTCCCTCGGGCGGCTGGGACCAGCCGATCGGCGGCGGGCAGGGCTGGGAGGGGCGTCCGCTGGCGAGCTGGGGCTCGCGCGTCGGAGCGACGCTGCTCGACGTGCTGATCCTGACCGTGCCGATCGCCGTCGTGATCGTCGTGATCGTGGTCGTCGCGTTCAGCAGCGACGTGGGGGCGATCGCGCTCGGCGTCTTCCTCGGCCTCGCCTACCTGGTTGCGGCCGTCCTCTACGCGCCGGTGCTGATGGCGCGCGCGGGTGGCGGCAACGGGCAGAGCTGGGGCAAGCAGATCGTCGGCATCCGCGCGGTGCGCGACAGCGGCGAGCCGTTCGACTTCGGCAACGCGCTCCTGCGCGAGTTCGTCATCAAGGGACTGCTGTTCGGCACGGTCGGGGGCTGGTTCCTCGGGATTCCGACGGTGCTCGACTACCTCTGGCCGCTCTGGGACGACGAGAACCGCTGCCTGCACGACATGGTCGCCAAGACCCACGTCGTCAGGGGCTGAGTCAGGCCGCGGCGGGACGCAGGCGCTCGGCCGCCCCGGCCCAGATCATCTCGTCGCGCGCCGCCCCGACGCCCACCATCACGATCGGGATGTCGAGGAAGTCCGAGATGAACTCGAGGTAGGCCTGCGCGTTCGCCGGCAGGTCGTCGAGCGAGCGCACCCCGGTGATGTCCTCGTGCCAGCCGGGTAGCTCGATCAGGTCGCCCTGCACCTTGTGGACGATCGACTGGTGGTAGGGGAACTCGTCGAACGTCGCGCCCTCGGGGCCGAGATAGCGCACCCCGACGTGGAGCGGGTCGATCCCGGTCAGCACGTCGAGCTTGGTGAGCACGATGCCGGTGAGGCCGTTGATGCGGGCCGCGTAGCGCAGCGCCACGAGGTCGATCCACCCGGTGCGCCGCGGCCGGCCGGTGGTGGTGCCGAACTCCCCGCCGGCCTCCCGGATGCGCTCGCCCAGCGGCTCGTCGAGCTCGGTGGGGAAGGGCCCGGCCCCGACGCGCGTGGCGTACGCCTTGGCGATACCCCAGACCTCGTCGATCGAGCGCGGTCCGACGCCCGCGCCGGCGCAGGCGGCGCCCGCGACCGTGTTCGACGACGTCACGAACGGATAGGTCCCGTGGTCGATGTCGAGCATGGCGCCCTGCGCGCCCTCGAATAGCACGAGCCCGTCGCGGTCGAGCACGCGCCAGGCGAGCGGCGGCGTGTCGGCGATGTAGGGCTCGAGCCGGTGTCCGAGGATGCGGTACTCCTCGGTCATCGTGTGCAGGTCGAGCTCGGGGTCCTTGGCGAACGGCCGCAGCATCAGCTGCTTGGGCGCGAGCGCCGTGTAGATCTTCTTGCGCAGGATCTTCTCGTCGAGCAGGTCCTGCATGCGGATGCCGAGCCGCGACGCCTTGTCGGCGTAGCAGGGCCCGATGCCGCGCCGGGTCGTGCCGATCTGGAGCTTGCCGAGCTGGGCTTCGCCGGCGTGGTCGAGCAGCTTGTGGTACGGCATGATCAGGTGCGCGTTGGCGGAGATGCGCAGGCCGCTGAGGTCGATCCGCCGCCGCGACAGCTCGGCGATCTCCTCCGTCAGGACCTTCGGGTCGACCACCACGCCGTTGCCGATCGCGCACAGCTTGCCGGGGTAGAGGATCCCGGACGGGATCAGGTGGAACTTGAAGGTCTCGCCGTCGCGGACGATCGTGTGCCCGGCGTTGTTTCCGCCCTGAAAGCGGATCACCAGCTCGGCCTGCTCGGCGAGCAGGTCGACGACCTTCCCCTTCCCTTCGTCGCCCCACTGGGCGCCGACGATTACCAGACCGGCCATTGCCTTCCCGAGTCTAGGTACCGACCGCCGCTACGCGCCCTGCGCCGCCATCCGCAGGTCCGGGCCCATGATCGGGATCGGGTCGTCGCAGATCTCGACCAGCCGTGAGACCGTGCGCGCGCCGATCTGCCTGCGCAGGCGCAGGATCGGGTCGTAGCTGCTGTCGACATCGAGCTCCGCGACGCGGGTCGCCACGTGCTCGACCCGGTCGACGATCCGGCGCAGGTCCTCGAGGTCGCGCCCGTCCACGTGGGCCGACGCCTCGCGCAGGTCGCGCGCGCTCGCCTGCAGCAGGCGCGCCGGCCCCTCCGGGTCGGCGTCGGGGATGTTGGTCGTGACCACGATCGAGCGGCGGTCCTGCCAGCGCTCGTTGACGATCGAGTAGAGCTGCTCCAGCACCCACTCGGTCTGCTTCTCGGCACCCAGGTCGTCGAGCACCAGCACGTCGACGGTGCAGAGCCGGCGGAAGAAGCCGAGGTAGGTGTCGCTCGCGTCGCGGTCGAACGTTCGCTTGATCTCGGCGAGCAGACGCGGCACGGGATAGACCGCGTAGGACCGCCCCTCGTCCTTGGCGGCCTTGGCCACGAGGATCGCGAGCGACGTCTTGCCGGTGCCGACCGGGCCGTCGAACCACAGCCCGCGTCCCTTCTCGAGGTTCTCGTCGATCGACCGGACGAACGTGCGCACCTGGCGCAGCACCATCGAGTCGAGCGAGACGATCGGCTCGCGATCGAACGACACCTCGAGGAAGCGCCTCCCGATGCCGGTGCCGACGCCACCGCTCACGGCCTGCCGGACGCGCTGGTCGCGGCAGCGGCAGGGGCGCGCGTCGTTGGTCTCCTCGTCGAGGACCCAGGTGGAGCCGTCGCACACGCCGAAGGGGCACGGGACGGACTCCTGGGGCTCGACTCGACGCAGCACGTCAGCCGGCTCCGTTGCCCTCGGTGGGCACCGGGGCGATGCCCTGGTAGTCGGGGCGGTGGCTGCCAAACCTCGGGTAGCGCGGCAGGAAGGTCAGCGTGACCTGGCCGACCGGTCCGTTGCGGTGCTTCGCGAAGATGATGTCCGCCTCACCGAGGCGCTCGGACTCCTTGTCGTAGTACTCCTCGCGGTAGACGAACATGACCACGTCCGCGTCCTGCTCGACCTGGCCGCTCTCGCGCAGGTCGGACAGCATTGGGATCGGCGGGTGGCGCGACTCGACCGCGCGCGACAGCTGCGAAACGGCCACGACGGGGATGTCGAGCTCGCGCGCGAGGATCTTCAGCCCACGGCTGATCTGGCCGACCTGCTCGACGCGGCTGTCGGTGCGTCCATCCGGGCGCACCAGCTGGAGGTAGTCGACGACGATCAGCCCTAGCCCGCCGTGCCGCGCGTGCAGCCGGCGCGCCTTGGCGCGCATCTCGAGCACGCCGATGTCGCTCGAGTCGTCGATGAAGATCGGCGCGGCGGCCAGCTTCTCGACCGCCCGCAGCACCTTCGGCCAGCGGTCGGCCTTGACGCGGCCCTTGCGCAGCTCGTCGCTGGACACCTTGGCCTGCGAGGCGATGAAGCGGTGTGCCAGCTCGGTCTCGGACATCTCGAGCGAGAACAGGGCGACCGGCTTGCCGTGGTCGATGGCCGCGTTCTCGGCGATGTTGGTGGCCAGCGTGCTCTTGCCCATCGAGGGCCGCGCCGCCAGCACGATCAGGTTGCCGGGCTGGAAGCCGCCGGTGAGGTCGTCGATGTCGGCGAAGCCCGAGGGGGTGCCGGTGAGGCCGATGTCCGAGCGGGACAGCTCCTCGAGCTTGTCGATCTCCTCGTGGAGGACGGCCTCGATCGTCCGCATCTCGGCCATGCCGCCCTCGTGGCCGATCTTGAAGAGAGCCGCCTCGGCGCGCTCGATCAGCTCGCGTGGCTCGCCGCGGTGCGCGAGCACCTCGGCCTGGATGCGGCGGGTCGTGTCGAGGATGCCCCGCATCAGGGCGTCGTCGCGCACGATGCGGGCGTAGTCGAGGACGGCTCCGACTGCCGGCACGACCGTCGGCAGCGAATGGACGTAGGCCTCGCCGCCGGCCTCCTCGAGCGCGCCCTGGCTGCGCAGGTCGTCGCAGACCGTCAGCGCGTCCACCGCCTCGGGCTCCGCCTTCTCCTTGAGGCGGATCATCCCCTCGAAGATGCGCTGGTGGCGGGGGCGGTAGAAGTGCTCGGGCCTCAGCCCGATCTCGATCAGGACACCGTCGAGCGCCTGCTCGGTGAGCAGGATCGCTCCGAGGACCGAAGCCTCGGCCTCCTCGTTGTGGGGAGGAACGCTGCCCGCGGACTCAGGCGGGGCGGCGACTGCCACTGGGGCGGGTTACGCCTGCGGTGTGACGATCGTCTTGATCTCCGTCGTCACGCCGTCCGCGACTTCGACGGTGACCATGTGCGTGCCCGTTGTCTTGATGGAGTCCTCGAGGTGCACGCGCCGCTTGTCCAGCCGGACGCCGCGTGCTTGCCGGATCGCGTCGACGATCTCCTGCGAGGTGACGGAGCCGAACAGCCGGCCGTCGTCACCCGCTTGGTGGGAGATCGTGAGCACGGTCTTGCGCAGCAACGCGGCCGTCTCATCGGCCTTGGCGGCCGCCTCTTCGGCGGCGCGCTCGGCCGCCTCCTGGCGGCGCTGCGACTCCGCGATCGCCGCCGGCGTGGCCGGCTGGGCGAGCTTCCGCGGAACGAGGAAGTTGCGGAGGTAGCCGGGCGAGACGTCGATGACATCGCCGCGCTCGCCGAGCTGCTCCACTTCCTTCAAGAGAATTGCCTGGGCCACTATGGGTCCCGTCCTTACCTATCTGAGACGTACGGCAGGAGCCCAAGCTCGCGAGCGCGCTTGACCGCGGTGGCGAGCTGGGACTGATGGCGACGGCAGGCGCCCGTCACGCGAGACGACCGGATCTTGCCCTTGTCGCTGATCGCGCGCCGGAGCGCTCCGAGGTCCTTGTAGTCGACGATGTCGACCTTGTCCCGACAGAACGGGCACGGCTTGAAGCGACCACCGCCGCCGGTGCCGGGCCGTCCGCGACCGCGCTTGCGGTCACGAGTCGGGGTACCTCCACGCTGCTTCGCCACGTCTTCCTTCCTGCGTACTCGCTACTCGGGGTCAGAACGGGATGTCGTCGTCCGGGCCCCCGGCGCTCACCGGCGCCGACTCGAAGTCTCCCGTGTCGGCCGGAACGTCGCTCTGGGGCGTGAACCGGCCGCCGTTCTCGCCACCTTCACGCGAACCGAGGAACTGGACGGAATCGGCAATGATATCCACCGACTGGCGCTTCTTGCCGGTTTCCCTGTCGTCCCACTCGCGCCACTCCAGGCGCCCGTCGATCGCGACCGGCCGTCCCTTGGAGAGGTACTGGGCGCAGTTCTCGCCCTGAGCACCCCAGACGGTGACGTCGAAGTAGTTGGGCTTGTCGACCCACTCGCCGGAGGAGTTGTCCTTGCGGCGGGTGTTGCTGGCGATCCGCAGGCTGCAGACGGCCATGCCGCTCGGCAGCGACCGGAGCTCCGGATCGCGGGTCAGGTTCCCGGTAAGGACGACCCTGTTGATGTTGGTTGATGCCATGAGGCGGTACTACTCCCTTCCTGGCGTCTCTCGAAGAGGCTCGATGACTGTCGAGCGAGTGTACGAAGGGGTCCGGGCGGTCTGGGCGGAAGCCGCCGGGAAGTAGCCGAAAAGTGCGGGTTCTTTGGCGGAGCTGTTACTCAGCCGCCGGGACGTCGGCCTCGGCGGGGGTGTCCGCGGGGGCCTCGGCGGTGTCCGCGGCGTCCGCGACGTCCGGCTCGGCGGGAGGGTCCGGGGCGTCGGGCGCGGCTGGGGCGGGGGGCGCGGCTGGGGCGTCGGGCGCGTCCGCCGCGGAGGGCGCGTCGGGGGCGCCTGGCAGCTCGGGCGCCTCCGCCGAAGCCGGGGCCTCCGCTTCCGCTGCGTCCGAGGCTGCCGGCGCGTCGGCTGCGGCGCGCGCGGCCACGCGGGTGTCCTGCGGCTCGCGCTCCTCGCGCCGGCGGGCCGACTGCGTCTCCGGCGCCGGCGGCAGCGGCGCGCCGGGCTTGCTCTTGATGATGCGGAAGCGCAGCACGGCGTCGTTGATGCGGAGACGCTGGTTGAGCCGCTCGAGCAGGTCGTTGTCGCCGTTGAACTGGTAGAGCCGGTACTCGGCATCGGGCCGGTGGTCGATCTCGTAGGCCATCCGGCGCTGACCCCAGTCCTGCTGGGCGACGATCTCGCCACCCGAGCTGAGCAGCGACTCGGCCTCGGAGACCGCCGCGGTGCGGCGCTCCTCCGGAGCGTTCGGGTCGATGAGCAGCATGAGGTCGTAGACGCCTGCCATGGAGCGGGCAGGTTAGCAGCGGGGCGAGAGCCGGCTGGGCCGGGCTTTGGCCTGCATGGGCGCGCTTCTGCGCCGGGTGCGATGGGGAAACGCGGGCCGGCTGGCGGCCCTGCTGGCGGCGGGTGCGCTCATCGCGGGCGGGGGAAGAGGGTGCGGCGCTCGGGACACTCCGCCTTCGGTTTCCGCACCCGCGCAGGCGGGGAAGGACGCGCCGCGCTTCGCCGAGGTGCCCGGGGTCAGGGAGCGGCGGTCGAGGAGAAAGGCGGCTAAGAAGGGGGCAGCGCGGAGACGGCGGGCCGCGGGGCGTGCGCGGCTGCCGAAGACGAGGGCGGCTAGGAAGGCGGCGGCGGGCCCGAAGCGCTCGAGGCGGGCGAAGCGGGCGGCGGGCCGGGAGCGCTCGGCGGGCCCGAAGGCCACCCCTCCCTCTTTGCCGCGGTTGCCCTCGGCATCGCCACAGTCCGAGTTCTCGCCGGCGCCCCGATCGCCCCCGCGCGAGCCCGGCGAATTCGCCCCATGATCGCGCGGGTCGCCCTTGGCCCGCCGGGGCGCATGCGCCGCACGTTGACCGTGTATATCGCCGTTAACGTGCGAAGCGTGGCCCGGGTCGTCCCGCGGGCCGCCCTGGCGGGGACGCCGGCCCTACGACCGCGCCGGGGCTTCGCCGCGGCGCTTGGACTCGATGTCCGCCAGTTGGTCGTCCACCCAGTCGCCCGGGTCGCGTGCCGTCACGATGCGTTTCAGGCCCTGCGCCCGCCACGAGCGCTCCTCGGCGGACATCGACAGGGCCCGGTAGATCGCGTCCGCCTGCTCCTGCACGTCGAACGGGTTCACCGACAGTGCGAAGTCCGCCAGCTCCTCGTGCGCGCCCGTGTTCTCGGAAAGCAGTGACACGCCGTTGCGCTCGTTCACCAGCGGCCCCTCCTTGGCGATCAGGTTCATCCCGTCGAACATCGCGTTGACCATCAGGAGGTCGTAGTGCTTGTACGCCGCGATCGCCTCCTCGAGGTTCTCGCGCAGGCGCAGGTCGATCGGCATCCAGTCGGTCGTCCCGTGGCGGTGGTTCACGACGGCCGCCAGCGCCTCGATGCGCTCCAGGTACTCCGCGTACTCCGGCACGTCCTGACGCGACGGGATCAGGTGGGCGATGAAGGTGACCTGCTCCTTGAAGTCGGGGTGCTGCTCCAGGAACAGGTCGAACGCCGTGAACCCGCGCAGCACGTTCTTCGACAGGTCGGCCCGGTCCACGCGCAGGATCAGGTGCTTGCGCCGGCGCCGCACGATCTCGCGCTCGTACTCGTGGACGGCCGGCCGCTGCGCGGTGTGGCGGAACGTCGCGGCCGAGATCGGCAGCGGGTACGACCGCACCCACACGTCGCGGCCCTCGAAGCGCACCACGCCGGCCTCCTCGTCCACCTCCAAATCGAACAGCTCGCGGCAGCAGAGCAGGAAGTTGCGCCGGTAGGAGCGCGTGTGGAACGCGATGATGTCGTTCGACAAGATCCCCTCGTAGATGTCCTCGCGGATGTCGGCGGGCAGCACCCTCCAGGCGTCCGGTTGCGTCCACGGGATGTGGACGAAGTGGTGGAGGAACAGGTCAGGGCGCTCGCGCCGGATCAGCTTCGGCGCCACGTAGAGGTGGTAGTCGTGCAGCATCACGACCGCGTCGCGCTCGTCCTCGACCTCCTCCAGCACCGCGCGGGCCAGGTCGGCGTTCACGGTGCAGTACCCGTGCTCGTAGGCCTCGACCTCGTGGCGGCGGATGTCCGGCGCGTTCGAGAGGTCCCACAGGTAGTGCTGGATGAACCAGAGCATCGGGTTGGCAACGACGTTGTAGAAGGCGTCGTAGGCGTCCGGGTCCGACTCGACCAGCCGGATCTGGTACTCGGCGCCGTCCAGCTCGAGCCCGAACGAGCGGCCGCCGCGAGAACGGCTCATCTCCACGTCGCCGTCGCTCAGCGTCGAGGCGATCCAGACCGCGTCGCGGTGGTGCACCAAGCCGGTCAGCGCGGTGACCAGCCCGCCGCCGCCGCGTTTTGGCTCCCCACCCTCGAAGGTGGCGGGGCCGCGGTTCGACACGAGGACGAGCGCGGCCTGGCCGGTCATCGCTGGGCCTGGAAGATCTGCAGCCAGTCGCGCAGCAGGCGCGGCGTGAGGAAGTGCTTGCGCACGTGCTCCTTGCCTGCGCGCCCGAGCCGCTTGCCGAGGTCCGGCTCGCGCAGCACGCGCAGCGAGCGGTCGGCGCACTCCGCCGGCGACGAGACCAGGAAGCCCGTCTCGCCGTCCTGCACCTGCAGCGGGATCCCGCCGACGTCGCCGCCGATGAACGGGCGGCCCTTCCAGAGCGCCTCCGACACCGTCAGGCCGAAGCCCTCGCGGGTGGACTTCTGGATGACGACGTCGGCCTGCGACTGGAACGCGTTCACCTCGATAGCACCGACGCTGTTCAGGTTGTTGAGGATATGGATGTCCGGGTCACCGTCGGCGTAGGCCATCGTCGAGTTGAAGAACTCCCAGCCCTCCGGGTCGTCGGTGGCCATCGAGCCGACCAGCGCCAGCTGCACCTCCGGCATCTCCTCCTTCACGAGGCGATACGCGTCGATCACCCCCATCGGGTCCTTCCAGGGGTCGAAGCGCGAGACCTGGCAGAGCAGCGGCCGGTCGACGTCGATGCCGAACTGGTCGCAGACGAAGGCGGCGTCCTCCGGCGACAGGGCCATGTTCTTGGGCGAGAGCGGGTCGATCGCCGGCGGGCAGATGGTCGCGCCGGCGTGACCCCCGTTCAGGCTGGGGGGCACGTAGCTGTCGACGTGCCACACCGACGCGTCGTAGTCATGGACGAACGGCACCAAGTGGTCGATCGCATCCGGGTTGGGCGTGGACAGGTCGATGTGGCAGCGCCAGATCCACGTCTTCGCCTTTTCCGGGACGTGCCTGCGCACGCCGACCGGCTGCGGGTCGTGCACGATGATCACGTCCCAGCCGCTTGACACCTCGATCGCGTTCAGCGCGTTGTAGCGCTCGAAGATCTTCCACTCCTCGTCGCTGAGCGAGTCGGGGTTGCCCTGGAGCGCGTTGTGGAGGCGCTTGGTCACGTTGTAGAACTCCTCGCGCCCCAGCATCACCTCCCACTGGGCGTCGATGCCGACGTCGTTCATCAGCGGGATCAGGGTGTAGAGGATCTCGGCCACGCCCCCGCCGAAGGCCGTGGCGGACAGGTGCAGGACGCGCAGCCCCTCGAGCGGCTCCGCGAGCTCGCGGATCTCCTGGATCAACGGCCGGCCGGCCAGGTGGGTGTAGTCGGCAAGGCTCTTGGTCCCCACCGAGACGGGCTGAAGCACGGCGCGGGAGCCTACCTAGCTCTGTGAAGCCGAGAGGTACTTGACCAGGCGGGTGCGGCCGACCTCGAAATCGACCTCGTCGACTGTGGCCTCGATGATCGCGCGGCTCAGCTCCTGCTCCATGCCGGCCACGCTCGTGTCCGGGCCCTCCAGCTCCATGGCGAGCCGGTCGTCCAGCAGGTGAAAGCCGAAGTTCAGCCGGCTCTCGTCGTCGAGGTCCCCCGAGTCGTCCACGAAGTCGTTGGCCGCCTCGGTGATCGCCAGCTTGAGGTCGGCGATCTCCTCGGGGGACAGAGGGGTCAGACGGCAGACCGCGGACAGGGCCAGGCGGGCCAGCACGAGGTAGTCCGGGCGCGCGGGAATCGTCAGCGAGACGTCGCGACTATCGGTTGCCTGGCTGCCCTCGACCACGTTTTTGCACCCTACCCGGTCACCCGTCAGCCCGAACCGCGCGGCCGCTGGCCGAGGCGGACGTGCACCGTCCGGTGCTTGCCGTCGCGCACGACGTCCAGCGCGACGTCGTCGCCGGTGTTCAGCGAGCTGATGCGGTCGGCAAGGTCCTCCGTGCGCGACAGCGGCCGCCCGTCGACGGCCACGATCAGGTCGCCGCCGACAGTGATGCGCTGCGCCTGGAAGTCGATCTCGTGGTCTCCCGCGCGCAGCCCCGACTTCTCGGCCGGGCTGCCCTTCTCGATCTCCTGGATGAACGCGCCGTCGCGCACGTCGAGGTTGAGCCGCTCGGCCAGCTGGGGCCAGAGCGCCAGCGCGGACACGCCCAGGTAGCCGTAGTCCACGCGACCGTGAGCGCGCAGCGCGTCCAGCGAGCGCCGAACCGCGTCGACCGGGATCGCGAACCCCACCCCCTCGCCGCCGCCGGACTGCGACTTGATCTGTGCGTTGATGCCGAGCACGCGGCCGTGGGCGTCGAGCAGCGGGCCGCCGGAGTTGCCCGGGTTGATCGCGGCGTCTGTCTGGATCGCGTCGCCGATCTTGAAGCGCGTCAGAGAGTCGATGTTGCGGTCGATCGCCGAGATCACGCCGATCGAGAGCGACTGCCGCTCGCCGAACGGGCTTCCGATCGCCGCGACCGGCTGGCCGACCTCGATGTTGTGGGAATGGCCAAGCTCGAGCGGCGTGAGCGAGAGGCCATCCGGGTCGACCTTCACCAGGGCGACGTCCGCGTTGAGGTCGGCGCCGACCACGTGCGCCGACACGCGGTTGCCGTCCGAGAACTCGACGAACACCTGCTCGGCGCGCTTGCCGGACTCGCTTGTGACCACGTGCGCGTTGGTGGCGATGTAGCCCTTGCCGTCCAGCACGAAGCCGGAGCCCTGGCCGCCCTCGGCGTTGGGGTCGAGCAGGTTGCTCGCGCCCTGGAAGACCGAGAGGATCGTGACCACTCCGGGCGACAGCCGGTGGTAGATCTGCGCGGGGTCGAAGCCGCCCTGCTGGCCGATGCCCTCCACGACCTTGACGCGCGTGGTGGTGACCTCGCGCGGGGAGGCGCTGCCGCCGTTGTCGTCGCTGCCGGAGCTGCAGCCGACCGTGACGAGGCCGGCGACGGCCAGCAGCAGCGCCGCAGCGCGCCTCACGCGCCGTTCCCGTTGGACGGCAGCTCGAGGGTGAACGCGGTGCCTCGGTCGGCGGACTTGACGCGCAGCTGTCCGTGCATGCGCTCGGCCAGCTCGCGGGCGATCGCCAGGCCAAGACCGGCCCCGCGACCGGCGTCGCCGGTGTAGAAGCGCTCGAAGACCTTGGTGTCGCTGTGATCCGGCAGGCCGGGACCGGCGTCGGTCACCGTAAGCCCGGCCGTGCCGTTGCTGCGCGCCGCGCCGACGCTGACGTGCGTCCCCGCCGGCGTATGCCGGAGCGCGTTGTCGAGCAGGATCCTCACGATCTGCGCCACCCGCACAGGGTCGCAGAGCGCCTCCGGCCCCTGATCCGGTAGCCGGACGTCCAGGTCGGTGCCGTGCTCGGCGAGCGCCGGGGTGAACTCGTTCACCACGCTGCGCGCGAGCTCGGAGAGGTCGACCGGCTCGGCGTGGAGCTCGACCGAGCCCGCGTCCAGGCGCGACAGGTCGAGCAGGTCGACCGACAGCTTCTGCAGGCGCGCCACCTGCTCGCCCATGGTGTCCAGGAACTCGCGCCGGGTGGCTTCGTCGAGCTCCTCGGACTGGAGCAGTTCGACGAACCCGGCCAGCGAGAAGATCGGCGTGCGCAGCTCGTGCGAGGCGGTCGCGATGAACTCCTTGCGCGCCACGTCCAGCTGGCGCAGCTGCGCCTGCATCTGGTTGAACGTGCGCGTGAGCTGGCCGAGCTCGTCGTCCGAGTCAACCGGGATCGGGTCGATGAAGCGGCCGTGAGCGACCTCGTCGGCCGCGACCTCGAGCCGCCGCACGCGGCGCGCGAGCGCCTGTGCCACGAGGAAGGCGCCGGCCAGCGCGAGCGCCAGCGCCACGCCCATCGCCACCAGCACGCGGTTGCGCACCAGATGGACGGCCTCGGCCACGTCGTTGAGGTCGCGCGCGTAGAAGGCGACCGCGATCGGTCGCTGCTGCTTGCCCTGGCTGAAGAACGGCTGGGCGACCTCTGCGACTTCCACGCCGGCCAGCGGCGCGATCTGGCTGCGCGGGTGCCGTGCGCGGATCGAGCTGCGCGCGAGCGCGCTGTCGAAGGGGGCGGCCTTGTCGGTGCGTGAGTCCGACTGCGCCCACATGATCCCGTGCTTGTCGATGCCCAGCAGCGTCACACGCGCGTCGGTGGCCTCGCCGAACGCGCGCACCTTCTCGTTCAGCTGCTTCTCGAGCAGGTCCTCGCTGATCACGGCCCGCAAGCGCGGGTGCATGTTCTGTGCCGCGATGCCGATGTCGTCGAGCTGGCGCTGCTCGAGCTTCGACTGCAGCGGCGGGGTCGCGATGACGTAGAGGAGCCCGAAGGCGGCCGCGATGATCGCGAAGAACACCAGGGCGAGCTTTGTGCGCACGGAGCGCAGCTGGCGGGTCATCAGTCCTGGAAGCGGTATCCCACGCCGCGCACGGTCAGGATCAGCTCGGGGTGCTTGGGCTCGGCCTCGAGCTTCTCGCGCAGATGCCTGATGTGCACGTCGATGGTGCGCGGGTCGCGATAGGAGGAGTCGCCCCAGACGCGCTCGAGCAGCATCGTGCGGCTGAACACGCGCCCCGGGTTACGGGCCAGCGCCGCCAGCACCTCGAACTCGACATAGGTCAGGCGCACCGGCTCGGCGCGCGCGGTGACCTGCCGGCGCTCGAAGTCGATGATCAGCTCGCCCTGGTGGATCGCCTCCTCGAACTGGTCGTCTGGATGCGCGAGGGCCGCACGGCGCAGCACAGCCTTCACGCGGCTGCGGAACTCGCGGACCGAGAAGGGCTTGGTGATGTAGTCGTCGGCGCCCAGCTCGAGGCCGAGCACCTTGTCGATCTCCTCGGTCTTGGCCGTGAGCATGATGATCGGCACGGTGCTGCGGGCGCGAATCTGGCGGCACACGTCGAAGCCGTCCTGCTTGGGCATCATCACGTCGAGCACGACGAGGTCGAAGCTGTCCTCGCGCAGCCGGTCGAGCGCCTCGCGGCCGTCGAGAGCCGGCACGACGTCATAGCCCTCCTTGCGCAGCGGGTAGGTCAGCAGCTTCTGGACCGACAGCTCGTCGTCCACCAGGAGGATCCGGGGTGCTGAAGCCGTCACCTTCGGAATTGTAGGTTGGTTACGTGGCCCCTCCCTCGATCTTGGTCCGACCCGGCGGCTGCGAACTCGCCGTGTCTCGACCAATCTCACGGTAGGGGCCACCGAGTGTTCGAGCCGCGTGTGTACAGAGCGGCCTTCGTGCCGGCCCTGCTAGCGGTCGTTCTGACGATGTTCTCGTTGCAGAGCCGGCCGCGGCCGCTGGCGCAGGGGCTGGCGGCAGACGTGCTGTTCGACGGGCGCGTGGCGGCCGCCGAGGCGGGCCGGATCGCTGCTGCCGCCCCGGATCGGCGGGCCGGCGGCGCGGGTGACCGGCTCACGGCCCAGCACGTGAAGAGTGCGTTCGGCGGAAGCGGCTTCCGGGTCGAGCTGCAGCGTTTCTCGCACGCCGAACACAGCCTCGTGAACGTGATCGCCCGGCGGGCCGGAACCTCCCGCCGCCAGATCGTGGTCGTCGCGGATCGCGACGCGCGGGCCGTGCCCGACGCTCCGGGGAGTGCCGCTGACACCGCCGCGCTGATCGAGTTGGCGCGTGCGCTGGAGGGGCGCCCGACGCGCAAGACGCTGGTGCTCGCCTCGCTCGACGGCGGGACGCTCGGGGAGGTGGGCGCGCGCGAGCTGCTCTCGGAGCTTCCCGGTCCGGGGCTGGTGGACGGCGTGCTCGCGGTGTCGGACCTGGCGGCGCCGCGCCGGCGCGGGCCCTACGTGCAGGCCTGGTCGACCGACGAGCGGCGCGCGGGCATCGGGCTGCAGCGCACGGTTGCGGAGTCGATCCGGCACGAGCTCAACTCCAGCCCCGGCGGCGTGGGCGCCTTCGGGCAGCTGGCGCGGCTGTCGTTCCCGATCGGCATCGGCGCGCAGGCGGTCCTGCTGGACGGCGGCTACGACGCCGTGCGGATCGCCGGCTCGGGCGAGCTGCCACCGGGAGGCGCCGGGCCGGTGAGCTCGATCGACGAGGACAGGCTGGGCGCGCTCGGCCGCGCCACGCTGCGCACGCTCACCGCGCTCGACCGGGGCTCGCGCCCGGAGCACGGGCCGCGCAGCTACCTGACCGTCGTCAGCCAGGTCGTGCCCGGCTGGCTGCTGTCGCTGCTGGCCATCACGTTCCTCCTCCCGGCGCTCGTGGCGGCCGTCGACGCCTTCGCCCGTGCCCGCCGCCAGCAGGTCGAGGTGCTTGCCTGGCTGCGCTGGGTGGCCGCGTGGGTCGCTCCGTTCCTGGCGGCTCTGGCGCTCACCGAGCTGCTGGCGCTGATCGAGGCGACGCCGTCGCCACCGCCGGCGCCGGTCCCGCCCGAGCTGCTCCCACTCGATGGCCCGGCTCTCGGGGTCCTGGCCGGGGTGGCCGCGGCCATGGCGATCGCGCTGGTGGTCGCGCGCTCCCTGGCGGCACGGCCGGACCCCGGCCTCGTGCAGCCCGAGTCGCCCGGCGCCGGGGTCGCGCTTGCGCTGGTGGCGAGCGCCGGCGCCCTGCTGCTCTGGCTGGCGAACCCCTACGCCGGGCTCCTGACGGTCCCCGCCGCCCACCTCTGGCTGGTCGTCCTGCTGGCGAGCACGCAGCCACGCCGGCGCGTGCGCGGCCTGCTGCTGGGACTGGGAGCGCTGCCCGCCCTGCTGGTGGCGACCTACTACTGGTTCGCCCTGTCGATGGACCCGCTCAGCGGCGCCTGGTACCTGCTGATGCTCGTGACCGGGCACACGGTCGGGCTGCTCACCGCGCTGGTCGGGTGCGTGATGCTGGGCGTGCTCTGCGCGGCGGCCGAGCTGGTCTACCGCTCACCCGCCGAGGCTGCGGAGTCGCCGGCCGCCGGGCCGACGCCGCTCGGGCCTGGCTTCGCTCTGCGCCGCTAGGTACGTTGTCAGCGCATGGGCGAGACGGACAAGGACGAGCTGGCACGGCGCATCGAAAGGGGCGAGTACAGGATCGACCCCAAGGAGGTCGCCGCCGCCATGCTGAGGCGCGAGCCGTGGGCAAGCACCCGGCTCGGCCGGGTGCGCCGCCATCCGCCCTCGTCAATGCTCGTAGCCCCGAAGCCCGTCGACGGGGACGCCGCCGGCCCCGAGCAGGACGAGCCCGCTCCCGGCGTGGACCTCACCTAGCCAGCTCACCGGCGCCGCGGCCTCGGCCGCCTCGCGCCGCTCGGGCGCGATCGTGAACAGCAGCTCGTAGTCGTCGCCGCCGCGAGCCGCGGCCTCCGGCTCCACCCCCGGCGCGCAGGGCAGCGCGTCGAGTCGCAGGCGCAGCTCGACGCCGCTCGCCTCCGCCAGGTGCGCCGCGTCCGTGGCGAGGCCGTCGCTGAGGTCGATCATCGCCGCGGCGCCCGCGACCGCCAGCGCCCGCCCCTCGTCCAGGCGCGGCGACGGGCGCAGGTGGCGCCGCACGAGGTCCGCCGGCTCGCGCAGCCCCTGCTCGAGCAGCTCGCGCCCGGCCTCCGACCCGCCCAGCTCCCCGGTCACACCGACCAGCTCGCCCGGGCGAGCGCCGTCGCGACCGACCAGCTCGTCCTCGCGGTCGGCCCAGCCGACCACCGTGACCGTCACGGTCAGCACCGGCCCGCGCACGACGTCGCCGCCCGCGATCGTCACCCCTGAGCGCTCCGCCAGCTGCTCCATCGCGCCGACCAGCTCGAGCGCGCCTTCGAAGCCCGCCGGCAGCACCAGCGCCACGTAGGCCTCGCCGGCCTCCGCACCCATCGCCGCGATGTCGGACAAGGCGCTGGCCAACGCCTTCCAGCCCACGTCCGCCGGGCTGTGCGTCGCCGCCCTGAAGTGGACGCCGTCCACCACCGTGTCGATCGAGGTCACCGCGAGCGGCCGGGCGCGCACCACCGCTGCGTCGTCGCCGCTCCAGCGGACCGTGCGCCCGCCGCGATCGGTCAGCGCCGCCCGAATCGCGCCGATCAGCTCGAGCTCGCGCACGCGCCCGTGCCGCTACTGGGCGCCGGGCGCGTTGCCGCCCTGCTGGTTGTCCTGCGGCGGCGTGGCCGGTGGCACCTGGACGTTCGGGGCGTTCTGCGGGGCCTGCTCGTAGTAGCGCGGGTCGAACTTCTGGTCGGGGCTGGCGCCGCCGGTCGAGGGCGTGGTGGTGTCCCCGTTCTTGTCGGGCGGGTAGGTCGTCGTCGGCTTGCCGGTGGTGGCGTACTTGCCGAAGAACGGGTGGAACTCCGCGGGGTGCTCGGGCAGCGGGAAGTCGTCGCAGTGGTCGCCGTGCGCGGCGAGCATGAAGGCGTGCCAGACCGGCGCGGCGTAGGTCCCGCCCTGGGCGCCCGGCATGGCGATGCCGGCATCGGGATAGCCGACCCAGACGGCCGCGGACAGCTGCGGTGTGTAGCCGACGAACCAGGCGTCCTTGGCCTCGTCGGTCGTTCCGGTCTTGCCGGCCGCCGGGCAGCCGTAGTTGGCGGCGGTGCCGGTGCCCGCCTGCACGTTCATCTTGAGCACCTTCGTGACCTCCGCCGCCTCCCCGTCGGTGAGCACGCGCTTGCCCTCGGCGCCGCTCAGGTCCTCGCTCTTGCCGTCGGGGAACACCACCCGCTCGATGGCCGCGGGCCGATGGCGCACGCCGCCGCTGGCGAGCGTCGCGTACGCGTCGGCCATCTCCAGCGTGGTCACCCCGCGCGTGAGGCCGCCCAGGCCCTCGGCCGGATAGCAGTCGAGCTTCGTCCTGATCCCGAGCAGCTTGGCGGTCTCGCAGACGGCCTTCGGGCCGATGTCGAGGATCAGCTGCGCGTAGACGGTGTTGTCCGACGACAGCGTCGCGCGCGTGAGGCTGACTGTGCCGATGTAGCTGTTGCCGAACGTCTTGACGTCCCACTTCCCGTACAGGGGGTCGTCGAGGTGGAGCGGCTTCGAGGTGTAGTAGGTCGTGTCAGGGTCGATCCCCTTGCGGATCGCGGCGGTCAGCACGAACGTCTTGAAGGAGGAGCCCGGCTGGCGGTGGCCGTCCGCGGCGAGGTTGAAGGTGCGGTCGCGGTAGGTGCCGCTCGACGCCATGGCGCGGATCTTCCCGTTGGAAGGGTCGATCGCAACGACCGCCGACGACGGTCCGCTCGGGTCGGCGTAGTAGGAGTTGATGGCCTCCCGGGCCTGGTCCTGCATCTTCGGGTCGATCGTCGTGTGGATGCGCAGCCCGCCGGTGCGCACGACCCCGACGCCGTAGCGCTCGATCAGCTGCTCCTGCATGTAGTCGAAGAAGTAGGGCTCACGGCGCTCCTCGTAGCGCCGGCCGCGCTTGAGCTCGAGCGGCGCGCTGGCCGCCTCCTGGTATTCGGCGTCCGTGATGTAGCCGTTGTCCAGCATCTTCTTGAGGACCTCGTTGCGCCGCTCGATCGCAGCCTGCGGGTTGCGGAACGGGTTGTACTCCGAGGGCGCCTGGGTCAGGCCCGCCAGCAGGGCCGACTCCTCCAGGTTGAGGTTCTTGGCGTGCTTGTCGAAGAACGTGACGGCCGCCGCCTCGGCGCCGATCGCGGTACGGCCCTGGACCGTTCCGTAGGGGACCGAGTTCAGGTAGCTGTGCAGGACCCAGCTCTTGGAGTGCTTTTCCTCGAGCTCGGAGGCCAGCTTGGCCTCGCGGATCTTGCGCGCGAAGTTGCGCTTCGGGTCCTTGATGTAGAGGGCGCGCACGAGCTGCTGCGTGATCGTGGAGCCGCCCTGCACGGTCTCACCGGACTCGAGGTTCTTGATGCCGGCGCGGACGATCGCGTTGACGTCGACGCCCTTGTGCTTGTAGAAGCGCTCGTCCTCGATGGCGACCGTGGCCCGGCGCAGGTCGACCGGGACCTCGCTCCACGGAATCACGCGGCGCAGGATGTCCGACTGCACGAACCCGAGCCGCGACCCGTCGGCGGCGTAAACGACCGAGATCTGGCCCTTGTCGGCCGGCTTGAGCTCGCTCAGGTCGGGCGCGGTGGAGGCGATCGCCAGGACGTAGCCGGCGAGCGAGAGCACGCCGATCACCGCGATCGTGGCGAGCACGCCGAGCGCCAGCAGCACCCTGCTGCGAACACCGCCGCGCCTTCGCCTCCTCGACTTTCGCTGGCGGTAGGTCATCGGGAAGGTGGCCTGCTGAGGGCTAGGAGGCCTCGACTGAGGATAGACCGTGCTCGCGGAGCAGCCGCAGCCAGCGCCGGCGCAGATCGGCGGCCGTCTTGCCGCGCGCCTCGGGCGTCGCAACCCAGGTCGTGGCGCTGACGCGCACGCCCTCCTTGGCCGACTCGGCGACGACGGCGGAGATGCCCGCCCCGTCGTCCTCGATCAGCTCGATGGCGCGGTCGAGATCGGCATCGGCCGCCAGCCAGACCGAAACCTCGACCTGCACCTGCGGGTCGATGATCGTGTGGTTCTCGACCGAGCTCTGCGCCAGCCGCTCGTTGGGGACGATCATGCGGCGACCGTCGTCGAGGCGGATGTAGGTGTACGTGAGCTTGACGTCCTCCACCTCGCCGGTCTCCTCCTCGAAGGTGACCCGGTCGCCGATGCGGATCGGCTGCGTGATCGCGAGCAGGATCCCGGCGATCGCGTTCGCGAGCGTCTGGCGCGCGGCGAAGCCCACGACCAGGCCGAGCACCGCCGAGGAGGCCAGGATGCCGGTGGCCAGCTTGCTGATCGACGGGATCTGCGCGGCCGCCAGCGCGATGCCGATCAGGATGATCGTGGCGAAGATGAGCCGGCGGACCAGCCGCAGTCGCGTGGCGGTCACCGGCGACAGGTCGCCGACGCCAACGGCCGACGTGAGCTTCCTGCCGCGCCGCGACAGCGCCCGATCGACGATCTCTGCGATCACCAGGGCGCCGACGATGTAGGCGCCCGCGGTGATCCAGTCGCTCGTCTCTACCGCCGCTGTGTACAACTCGCCTCCGGCCATGGCCTCTCAAGCTACCCCCGCGCTCCGGGCCGCGTGGCGCGTCTTCTGGCCGACCCGGGCGGCAGTGCTGCTGGTTGCCGTCTTCGCCGCCCTCTCCTTCGGTCCTGCGACGGGCGGTCTGGCGGGGGAGAACGCCGTCAAGTTCGACACGCCGCACCTCACGCACGCGGTCGCCGATCCGCTGCTGGCCCCGCTCGCGCGTTGGGATGCCGTCTGGTACCTGCGCGTGGCCGAAACCGGGTACGGCGACAGCGAGGCGCGCGCCGCCTTCTTCCCGCTCTACCCGCTGCTGGTGCGGGCGCTGGCCACCCCGTTCGGCGCCTCCCCGGCGGCGCTGCTGGCGGCGGCGTACGCGATCGCCCTGAGCGCCTTCCTGGGTGCCCTGACGCTGGTGCACCGCCTCGTGTCGCTGGAGCTCGGCCGGCCGCTCGCGCACCCGACGTTGCTGCTGCTGGCCGTGTTCCCGGCGGCGCTCTACTTCGGCGCGCCCTATGCGGAGAGCCTGTTCCTGCTGCTGTCCGTGGGCGCCTTCTACGCGGCTCGGACCGGACGCTGGGCCTGGGCCGGGGCGTGCGCCGCCGCCGCGGCCGCCACCCGCAATGCGGGCGTTCTGCTGATGCTGCCGCTCGCTCTGATCTGGTGGAGCTCGCGCGAGCGCCGCCCGCGCGATGGCGCGTGGATCCTGCTCGCGCCGCTCGGGCTGGCGGCCTTCGCGCTCTACCTCGGCCTGGCGGAGGGCGACGCTCTGCGCTTCGTGCACGCGCACGAGGCGTGGTACCGGGACCTGAAGGGGCCGCTCGCCGGCGCCTGGGACGGGCTCGTCGCGGCGTTCGACGGCCTGCGCCAGATCGCATCGAACCAGCGCGAGGTCGTCTACTTCGACAAGGCCGGCGGTGACCCGATCCGGATCGCCGCCGTCAACCTGATCCTGTTCTCGTCGCTCGTGTTCGGGGTGGCCGCTTGCGTCGGCGTCTTCAGGCGACTGCCGCCCGCTTACGGCGCGTGGGTGGCCGTGTCGCTGTTGCTCCCGCTGAGCGAGCCGGCCGAGCCCGAGCCGCTGATGTCCCTGCCACGCTTCCTGGCCGTGCTGTTCCCGATCTTCATGTGGCTCGCGCTCTGGTGCGAGGAGCGCGCCGCCACCGCGCGAGTGGCCGCCGTATCCGCCATCGGGCTGGGGCTGTTCACGGCCGAGTTCGCCACCTGGCACTGGATCTCGTGATGAAAGCGGGACGCTTCGCGCCCGGCCGAGCCGGGCGCTCGCCCACAGCCGTTCTCCTCGACGCGCTCGGCACGCTGGTCGAGCTCCAGCCGCCGGCTCCGCGCCTGCGGCGCCTGCTGGCCGAGCGCGGCTTCGAGGTCGACGAGGAGCGTGCGGCGCAAGGCTTTGCCGCCGAGATCGGCTACTACCTCCAGCACCATCTCGAGGGGTCGGACCGCGAGCGGCTCGACGACCTGCGCGACCGCTGCGCCGAGGCGATGAGGAGCGCGCTCGACCTTCCGGGCCTCGATCACGCGCACGCCCGCGAGGCGATGCTCGGGTCGCTCGAGTTCAAGCCGTTCCCGGATGCGCTCCCGGCACTGGCCCGGCTCGCCGAGGACGGCCACGTCGTCGTGATCGTCAGCAACTGGGACTGCTCGCTGCCCGATTGGCTCGGCCCGCCCGGGCTGCTGGAGCACGTGGCCGGCGTCGTCACGTCCGCCGAGGCGGGGGTCGGCAAGCCCGCCCCCCGCATCTTCGAGCTCGGTCTGGAGGTGGCGGGCGCGCGGCCCGAGCAGGCGGTGCACGTCGGCGACTCGGTCGAGAACGACGTGGCGGGAGCTCGCGCGCTGGGGATTCGCCCGGTGCTCGTGGTCCGCGACGGCGCGGCGCCGGAGGGAGTGGAGGCGGTGGGCTCGCTCGCCGAGCTGCCCGCCCTACTCTGAGGCAGGTGCAGACCACCGCTTCGGAGGATGTCCGGCCCCCGTGGCCGTGGTGGTACGGGCCCCTCGGCTTCATCGCAGGCGCGGTCTGCGGCTTCGTCAGCGCGGGCATAGTCTGGGCGGCGCTCGGCGTCGACGACCCGTCGGACTCGCCCGGCGCGATCGTCGCGGGAACGGTCCTGCTGGACGGCTCGCTGGTCGGCGCGGCGCTGCTGTTCGCGTCGTTCGTGCGCCCGCCGCGGGGCTGGCACTTCGGGCTGCGGCGGACGACCTTCTGGCCCGCAGTCGGCTGGGCCGCGCTCGGCCTGCTCAGCTTCTACGTGTTCGCGGCCGTGTACACGCAGCTCCTCAACCCGGACGTCCAGCAGAACGTCGCGAAGGACCTCGGGGCCGACCAGAGCAGCTTCGGGCTGATCACCGCCGGGGTGATGATCATCTGCGTGGCGCCGTTCGCGGAGGAGTTCTTCTTCCGCGGCTTCTTCTACGGGGCGTTGCGGACGCGGTTCGGTGTGATCGTGGCCGCGCTGATCGACGGCCTGCTGTTCGGCGCGATTCACTTCGAGGGCGGCAGCGACGGCTTGCTGATCGTGCCGCCCCTCGCCGTGCTCGGCTTCATCTTCTGCCTGGTCTACGAACGCACGCGCTCGCTGTACACGGTGATCGCGCTGCACTCGATCAACAACTCGATCGCCTACGCCGCTCAGGCGGATGGCGGAGCGGTTTCGGCGGTGCTCGGTCCGCTCGTGGTGCTGGCCTGCGCGCTCGGCCCACGACTACAGCGGCCGGCCCCCTCGCCGATATCAATGGCATAGTGCGCGTTGTGAAAGCCCCGCTTCTGGCCCTCTGCGTTGCGGTGGCGGCCTTGCTCACGGCCGCTCCCGCCTTCGCGCAGACGCCGACTCCCCCGACTCCCACGCCCGTCCCGCCCGCGCCCGGCAAGGCGACCTACGCGCTCGACGGCGGACTGGCGACCCAGAAGATGCGCTACTACGCGCCGGCGCAGCAGGTCGTGGTGCGCGGTCGCGTCAAGACCGCCGTCGCGGGCGAGGTGCTCACTCTCTACGCCATCCGGGGCAGCAAGGCGAGCAAGACCGTCCGCCGCAAGGTCAAGGCGGGCGGGCGCTTCGAGTTCCGCTTCAAGGTCGGCAACGCGGGGCGGCTGCGGCTCGTCATCAAGCACAAGGCGACCGCGCTCCAGCAGGCGTTCCGCACGCACGCCAGGGCCATCACCGTGGTCAACTGGCACGCCGGCGCGGGCGAGCGCGGCGTGAAGGTGCTGCTGCTTCAGCGCACGCTGCTCCAGCAGGGCTATGCCACTCCGGTCACGGGCTACTTCGACGACGCCACCGCGCGCGCGGTGTTCACGTTCCGCAAGGCGAACGGCCTCGGCTGGGACGGCTACGCGACCGGCGACGTCTACGCCAAGCTGCTCCGCAACCAGGGCGCCTTCCACCTGCGCTACCCGACGGCCGGCAAGAACGGCAAGCACGTCGAGTTCGACTGGTCGCGCCAGGTGCTCGTGCTCGCCAGGAACGGCAAGCCCTACCGCACCTACCACGTCTCGTCCGGAAAGCCGTCCACGCCGACGGTGTTCGGGACCTACCACTTCTACTCGAAGACGCCGGGGACCAACTCCCACGGCATGGTCTACTCGTCCTACTTCATCGGCGGGTACGCGATCCACGGGTACGCCGACGTGCCCAACTATCCGGCGAGCCACGGCTGCCTGCGCGTGCCGATCCCGAACGCGATCCAGATCTACAACTGGATCGACATCGGCGATCCGATCTTCCTGTACGAGTAGCGGGCGCTTCGAGCGCTTCCGAGCGGACACGCGCGGCGCCGCTCCGGCGCGGGTGGCTACCCAACGTCACGCATATGGTGCATTTGAGGGACCACCCCGTCCTCTTCATCCGGGGCGCTCATTCGACAATCCGCCTCGTGTGCAGGCGGCCCCTCCCCGGCTGCTGTTCGCCAGCGCTCGGAGCCTGGGCTAACTACCGGCGGTGCGCCAGTCGCCGCTGTGGCTGCGCTGCTTGGGCAGCATGTTCGCGAGCATGCCCAGGCCGAAGCCGTAGATCAGCAGGGCCAGCAGGGTCGGGATGCCGTGGTTGACCCACGCGCTGTCCGAGTCGACCAGGTCGACGAACGGGCGCAGCAGGACGTCGTTGACGTCGTCCACGGCCTCGTGGAACTTGCCCTGATGCGCCTCGCGGAACGCCTCGTCGCGCGCGTTGGGCGCGACCAGGTCGTTGGGCGCATGGCCGAGCTCGTGCTCCACCTTGTCCTGCTGGGTCTGCGAGCCCTTGTCGGCCTCGTTGACGGCGAACAGCACGAAGCCGAGCATCACGACGCCCGATATGGCTATGGCAACGAAGCGAATCAGCGACCCCATTGCTGTCTACTATCGGCAGCCGCGTGCCGAACCCTGACCCCAGAGAGACGCTGGTCGCGCAGCTGCGCGAGCACGCCCTGGTCATCGGCGAGGTCACGCTCACGAGCGGCCGGACGGCGCACTACTACGTCGACGCAAAACGGGCGATCCTGCTGCCGGCCGGGTTTCGGGCGCTGGGCGAGCTGGTCCGCGAGGAAGCGGAGCGTGTCGGCGCGACCGCAGTGGGCGGCATGACGATGGGCGCCGACCCGATCGCCTGCGCGGCGCTGGCCGCCGGCGCCGACGTCAAGGCGTTCTTCGTGCGCAAGGAGCGCAAGGAGCACGGGCTGCAGCGCTGGGTCGAGGGGCCGCTGCTCGACGAGGGGGAGCGCTGTCTGATCGTCGAGGACGTGGTGACCACCGGCGGCTCGACCGTCAAGGCGATCGAGCGGGTGCGCGAGGAGGGCTTCGAGGTGGCGGCCGTCACGAGCGTGCTCGACCGCCTGGCCGGCGGCGCGGCGGCGATCGAGGCGGCCGCGGACGCGCCCTACAGGCCGCTGACGACGATCGACGACGTCTACCCGGACCGGCCCGACTAGAGAGCGGCAGGCGGCGCGCTCAGCCAGGCGTCGATCAGCCGGCGGGCGATCGAGTACGGCGGCGACAGAAGCACGTCGCCCTCGCCGGCGGCGGCCGCCTCGACCTCGGCCCGCTCGAACCAGCGCACGTCCGTCAGCTCGTCGTCGCCGGGGCGCGGCTCGCCGCCGGTCGCCAGCGCGTTGAAGCCGATCATCAGCGAGCTCGGGAACGGCCAGGGCTGGGAGGCCACGTAGGCGACTTCCCCGACCACGACGCCGGACTCCTCCAGCACCTCGCGCCGGACCGCTTCCTCCAGCGTCTCGCCGGGCTCGACGAAGCCGGCCAGCACCGAGAAGCGGCCCTCCGGCCAGCTCGCCTGCCGGCCCAGCAGCAGCCGGTCGCGATCGTCGACCACGCGCACGATCACGGCCGGGTCGGTGCGCGGGAAGTGGTGCGCGTCGCATTCGGGGCAGCGGCGCTCGTGCCCGCCGTCGACGGGCTCGGTCGCGGCCCCGCAGTTCGCGCAGAAGCGGTGCCGCCGGTGCCAGGACAGCAGCGACGCCGCGTAAGCGCCCAGGGCGGCCTGCTCGGCCGGCAGCTCGCTGGCCGCCTCGCGCAGGCCGGCCGGATGGCCGCTCGCCGGCTCGGTGTCCATGGCGAACAGAGGACGATCGCCGCTCAGCCCGAGGAAGACCGCGTCGGGGCCGGGCGGAAGCAGCAGCAGCCGGCCGTTCTCCATCCAGAGCCCGCGCTCGGACATCACGAGCGCCTGGGCGTCGCGGCGCTCGCGCAGGTGAGCGAGCCAGTCCGGGTCGCGGCGCTTCTCGGGGGCACGGTCGAGCACGGCGCCCGAGAAGGTGAGCCGGTCGCCCATCTAGACCCAGCGCTGGAGCAGCGGGTCGACCACTGTCGCGGCGCGCAGGGCGGCAAGCGTGTCGTCGCGCAGGTCGGACTTCGTGCGCGCGTAGACGTCAGCCGGGAGCTCGGCCAGCTCCTTGGCGACCTCGATGGCCCGGTCGACGACCTCGTCGGGCTTCGCCACCTCGTCGAAAGCGCCGAGCCGCACGCACTCGCCCGCGTCCACGAGCCGGTTGCCCAGCACCAGGATCCGGGCCGCCGCCGTCGTGAGCTCGGCTCGTACCACCCCGATCGCACCCTTCGGATACGGCACACCGACCTTGACCTCGGTGAGCCCGTAGCGCCCTTCGCTCGACGGCGACGCGGTGATCGCCGCAGACGGCAAGCACGAACCCGCCCGCGATCGCGTGGCCCGTGATGGCGCAGACGACCGGGCAGGGCAGTCCGTACACCCCGAGAGCCATCCGGTTGATGTCCTCGACCATCCGCTTCTGCTCGGCCGGCCCGTAGGCGGGCACCGCCTTGAGGTCGAGACCCGCCGAGAACGCGCCCGGACGCCCCGCGAGCACCAGCGCCGGCGGGACCTCCGTCGCCAGCTGCTCGACGGTCGTGACGAGCTCGTCGAGCAGCTCGAGGTTCATGCCGTTGACCGGCGGACGATCCGCGGTCAGGACCGTCACCCCGTCTCTTTCGGTGAGGGTGATTGTGTTCAGCGCGAGAGCAGAGCCTACGGGTGGGAGCCGCGAGCCGTCTCCGTGGGATGGTGCGTGAGGCGGCGCAACCCGAAGCCGATGAGCAGGAGCACCGCGCCCGCGCCGCCCATGACGATCAGGTCGGCGCCGGTGAACGGCAGCCCTCCGCCGTCATCGTTGCCGGCGTCAGCGTTCGGCGGTGGGGTCTGGCGGCTGGTGCCACCCGCACCGCTGTAGCCCTGCTCGCTCGACGACTGAGCGAGCGCGGTGCCGGTCCCGGCGAGGGCAAGGACGCAGATGATGAGAATGAGGCGTTTCATGCTCCCTTCGTCGGCTGGGCGCGGGTCCGCGGTGACCGTAACTGCCCGCGGACCCGGCGCGGGGCACTACGGAAGCGTGCCGCTCGTGGCTGACTAAGCCGGGAGTTCTCGGGAAGAGGCACGATGTGCTGAGACTCGACCTGAGCGCCATCGACTACGCGATCCTCGGCACCTACTTCGTGGTGGTGCTCGGAATCGGGTTCGTCGCCCGGGTGTCGATCAAGACGGACATCGACTTCTTCCTGTCGGGCCGCTCGCTGCCCGCCTGGATCACAGGCCTCGCGTTCATCGCGGCCAACCTGGGGGCGCTCGAGATCCTCGGCCAGGCGGCGAACGGGGCCCAATACGGCGTCCCCGCCGTCCACTACTACTGGCTCGGCGCCGTGCCCGCGATGGTGTTCCTCGGGCTCGTGATGATGCCCTTCTACTACGGGGCCAAGGTCCGCTCGGTGCCCGAGTACCTGCGCCTGCGCTTCGGCGAGGCGGCCCACGCCTTCAACGCGGCGACGTTCGCCGTGGCAACGGTGCTCATCTCGGGCGTCAACCTGTTCGCGCTCGCGTTGATCATCCACCTGATGCTCGGTTGGTCGGTGTCGATCGCCATCCTCGTCGCCGCCGCGATCGTCCTGGTCTACATCACGCTCGGCGGTCTGACCTCGGCGATCTACAACGAGGTGCTCCAGTTCTTCATCATCGTCGCGAGCCTGCTGCCGCTGACGATCGTGGCGCTGCACTCGGTCGGTGGCGTCGACGGCCTCCAGGACCGGGTCCGCGACTTCAAGCCGCTCGGCGACCCCGCTCTGCACGCGTGGCAGGGCCTCGGGATCGGCAACATCACGAACCCGCTCGGATCGGACTGGGTGGGCCTGGTGTTCGGCCTCGGCTTCGTGCTCAGCTTCGGCTATTGGACGACCAACTTCGCGGAGGTGCAGCGAGCGCTCTCGGCGCGCAACATGTCGGCGGCGCGGCGCACGCCGCTGATCGGCGCCTACCCGAAGATCTTCCTGCCGGCGGTCATCATCCTGCCGGGGTTGATCGCCGCCGTGACGGTCAAGGGGCTCGGCGGCGACGCCGTCAACCAGCAGTACAACACCGCGATCCCGCACCTGATGGGCGACTTCCTGCCCGAGGGCATGCTCGGCGTCGCGGTGACCGGCTTGGTCGCGGCGTTCATGGCGGGCGTGGCGGCCAACGTCACATCGTTCAACACGGTCGTCACCTATGACCTGATCCAGTCCTACTTCGCGCGCGACCGCGAGGACCAGTACTACCTGCGCATGGGCCGGCTCGTGACGGTCGTGGGGATCTTGATCTCGGTGGGGACGGCGTTCATCGCCAAGGGCTACTCGAACGTCATGAACTACATCCAGACGCTGTTCTCGATCTTCAACGCGCCGCTATTCGCCACTTTCATCATCGCCATGTTCTGGCGGCGGGCGACGCCCTGGGGCGGTTTCTGGAGCCTCGTCGCCGGCACGGCGGCTGCGTACGGCGTGAACCGGATGGACGCATACGACTTCATCTTCAACTTCGGCTCGCCGCTGAGCGCGAGCTTCTGGCAGGCGATCATCGCCTTCCTGGCCTGCGCGGTCGTGCTGGTGGTCGTGTCGCTGTTCACGAAGCCCAAGCCCGAGGAGGAGCTGCGCGGGCTGGTCTGGGGCCTCACGCGCGAGCCCGATCCGGACATCGAAGAGGACCCACGCGACAAGCTCTGGTGGCGCTCGCCGGCCCTGCTTGCCGCCGGCGCGATCGCGCTGCTGATCGTCCTGAACATCATCTTCATCTAGGGGGAGCAAGTGGACGAGCCCAAGCCCATCTCAGACGAAGAGGAAGCCCGCGCCGCGCGGCTCGCCAACCGGTTCGACATCCGTCGGCTGATCGGCGGCCTGTTCCTGCTCTACGGGCTCATCCTGACCGCCCTGGGCGTCTTCGGCTCCTCCCACGTGAAGAACAAGGCCGCCGGGCTGAACATCGACCTCTGGGCCGGCATCGCGATGCTCGTTTTCGCCGGCCTGATGATCGCGTGGGCACTCCTGCGGCCGATCGAGCCCGACCCCCCCGAGCAGCGCGGCCGCGGCTCGGGTCGCATCCGCCGGGCCCCGGCGACCTAGAAGCGCCCCGAGCTGGATTCGAACCAGCGGCCTACTCCTTAGGAGGGAGTCGCTCTATCCGTGCTGAGCTATCGGGGCCGGGGCCGAGCATAGCTCTGTAGAGCGGTTCCCGAGGACCGCGGCTCGGCAGCCGATCGGCTTGGGGCACGGGATGGGGCAACACCGCGCCCCTGGCGCGTCGCTCAGAGCGGGCACTCGTACGAATCGGGCGGGCACGTGACCAGGTCAAGCACGCCGAACAGGATCACCGTGCAGTACACGTAGAGAGCGGCAAGGCTGAGGACGAAGAGCAGGGGAAGCGCGACTCGGTGGCCTGCAAGCGACCGGCCAATTGCGAAGAACGCCCACGCGGGGATGGCTCCCAGACCGCCGCCGGCCAGGATCACGCCGAAGACGAGGGGGCCGCTCTCGACACCGGGCTCCCGCGCGCTGAAGACCAACGCGGCGACGGCCACGCTGAAAGCGAAGCCGATGCCGATCGCCTTCCAGTCGGGCCGCCACACCTCAGCGCGACGTACCCCTCCCACGCAAGCGACACCGGCAAAAAGCGCGGGCGCGACCACGATCAACGACCACGTTTCAACTACGTTCGTTCTGTCCACCCTGGCGAGCTTCGGCAGCCGCAGGCCGAGGCTGCACCCGCTACGGACGTATGTACGGCGCCGAGGACGCGCCGGTAGGCCGCAGGGCGACGTGGCGGAACATCCGGCCACCGGTCGCATAGCGCGCGGCCTCCTTGGGCGAAAGCGCTGCAATACCAGCGCGCGTCGATATTGGTTCTTTCGGACGGGAACAACCCAGGCCTGGCCGGCTCGGGAAGCAGTTTTTTCTCAAGCCATCCGTTCGAACTAACTCGAAGGCCTGGGGGGCTGACGCGTGCGGCTGGTTCGGGGCACAACGGTGTGGATCTCGCTTGCAGCGCTAGCCGCCGCTCTGGTGTGCGCTCCGATAGCCGCCGCCGGCCATCGCGGACTCCGGCACACCCGGCGGGCGATAGACGCGTGTCCGGGCTCGGGGGCCGCCGGCACCGACGTGGGACAGATCAAGAAGGCAATGCTCTGCCTGCACAACGTGGAGCGGCGCCGCCACGGGCTGAGCCGGCTTCGCTGGAGCCCATCGCTGTCGCGCGTCGCGCTCGCACACGCACGCGATATGACGTCGCGCCACTACTTCCGCCACATATCGCCCGGGGGCGGCGATCACATGGACCGGATCGCCGCGAGCGGTTATCCCCCCATCTTTGGCTGCTGGACCGCGGCCGAGAACCTGCTGGAGTCGAACAGCTCACCGGCTCCGCTTCAGCTGCTCCTCGCGTGGATGAGCAGCCCGGAGCACCGTCAGAGCATCCTTCACCCGGGCTGGCGCGACTTCGGCGTCGGCATCGTGCACAGCTCGCCTGGGGGCGATCCCAACGGGATGACGATGGTCGCCCTGTTCGGGATGCGCTCCAAGCAGCGCTGCGGCTAAGCCTGGCGACGGTGCGGGGGCGCGTATCGGCCCCCACACCGCCGTAGTTTCGTCAGGCCAGGTTGGACGTGCGCCGGAACAGCATTGCCCCGCCGGCCAGGGCGAGCCCTCCCAGGATGACCTGGAAGAGGACGTTGAAGCCCGTCACGGGGAGCTTGCCGGTCTCAACGCTCGCGTTGACCACCGAGACTGGTGTGTTCTCCGGGATCTGGCGGGTGCCGATGCGTCCCTTGACGTGCGTCTCAGTCGACGCCGGTGTCTTGGGAGCAGCATTCTCCTTGGGTGCCGCCGGCGTCGGGGCCGGCGTGGGCGCCGGGGTCGCCGAGGGGGCCGGAGCCGGTGCCGGAGCCGGAGTGGGCGCAGGCGTAGGCGTAGGAGCAGGGGCCGGAGTGGGCGCAGGCGTAGGCGTAGGAGCAGGGGCCGGAGCCGGCGGAGTTGGAGCCGGCGGCGGCGGTGACGCCGGCCAGTGGTGCTCAGGCGGCGGCGAGCTCTCGTGCGAGCCTCCACCGTTGCAATCCGGATGATTCCAGGCGGCGGCGGTGCCGGCGAACATGCCCAGCAGGATGGCCACGAGCCCGAAAACGCCTCCTGCGCGGGTGAGTGTGTGCTTGACGGACATTGATCTCCTTTGGTACGGGCGGCGGGCCAGGGTTGCTCGCCGGGGGGTCTCCGATCCCTGGCTGTTTCGGCGTTCTAGACGGAGCGAAAGATCCCTCCAAGGGATGAAAAAACTCATTGCTTGGGAGGATTGATGCGCTGTGGCCCTTTTTTCGGGCCTAGACCGGCTCGATGAGCGACCCCGGGTTGGAACGTCAGCCGCTGCGGACGGGCTGGGGGTGGCGCTCCTCGAGCGTCGGGTGGAACAGCTCGGCCGACTCGGCCAGCTGCTCCACCAGCTCCTCAACGTCGGCCGTGCGCTCGATCCGGCGCAGGTCGTCGGAGTGGCCGCGAGTGGCCGCCAGCTTCGACGAGAACAGCTGGCAGCAGTCCTCGTCGGGCAGGATCGAGATGTCGTAGGTGCCGAGCTCGCGCGCGACCTCCACGATCTCCGCCTTGTCGCGGTCGATCAGCGGCCGCAGCAGCGGTAGGCCGGCCGCCTCCTCGACCACGGCCAGGTTGGGCAGGGTCTGGGAGGCGACCTGGCCGAGCGAGTCCCCGGTGACCAGTGCGTCGGCTCCGAGGCGCTCGCCCAGCGCGGACGCCACGCGCATCATCAGCCGCCGCTGCGACAGCACCTGAAGCCGCCCCGCTCCCGCGGTCGCCAGCCGCCGCTGCGCCGGGCCGAAGGTGACCACGTAGAGCCGCGAGTCGCCCTGGAATCCGTCCAGCCGCCCCGCCAGCGCGTAGGCCTTGTAGATCGACTCCGGGCTTGTGAACGGCCGGCCGGAGAAGTGGATGAAGTCGCAGCGCAGCCCGCGCTTCATCATCCGGTAGGCGGCGACCGGCGAGTCGATCCCCCCGGAGAGCAGCACGAGCGCGCGCCCGCTGGTCCCGACCGGCAGCCCGCCGGCGCCGCGCAGGCGCTCCACGGCCACCAGCAGCTCCTTGCTGTCGACCTCGACGAACAGCTCGAGGTCGGGGTCGTCCAGGTCCACCGTCAGCCCGAGTCGCACGCGCACGGCGTCGCCCAGCAGTCGCGCCAGCTCCATCGAGCGCAGCGGAAAGGTCTTGTCGCGCCGCGAGGCGCGCACGGCAAACGTCCGACCGGGCAGCTCGCGCAGCAGCTCCACCGCCGCATCGGCCGCTGCCGTGGCGTCGCGCTCGCAGCGCAGGGCTGGCTGCACCACGCTCACGCCGGGCAGGCGCAGGCAGCGCTCGACCAGAGCCTCCTGCCGGTTGCCGCTGGTCACGATGAACACGCCGCCGCGGTGACGCACCTCGAGCGGGCCGAAGTCGGCGGTCAGCCGGCGCAGGTTGCGCTCCAGCGCGCCGACGAAGCGAGGCCGGTTCCGGCCCTTGAGCGCGAGCTCCCCGAACTTGAGCAGCACGCAGGCTTGCGGCTCCATCACGAGCGAGACGGTATAGGCGCTACTCGTCCTCGTACAGCGACTCGCGGGCCAGCTCGGCCCCGCGGGCGCCGAAGAGGCGGACCTCGACGTAGTCGCCCGTGTAGGCGTCGAGCGACACGAGCGTGAAGCGGTTGTCGACCAGCTCGCACTGGTCCGTGGTCGTCGGGCCGAGCTCGGTGGTGGCCACCACGCCGTTGGGCACCAGCGCCACGCCCCAGACGAGCGTCACGACCCCGCGCCGTCCCTCGGTGCCGCGCCACTGGCCGATCTCCTCGTCGGAGAGGTCGAGCGTCCAGTCGGGATTCTCGGCCGCGGTCTCCTCGGTGAAGTCGGAGGTGGCGGCGAAGTCGGCCGCCTGGGCGCCTTCGTGCTCGCGCGTGTAGGAGACGTAGCCGAACACTTCGCCGTCGGCGGCCGGTGCCGTGGCGGGCACGTAGGTGCGGCTGCCCCAGGTGCGCTCGGGGAACCAGGCGATGTCGGCGACCTCGATCTCGACCCCGTCCGGAGCGGCGGCGGCGAACTGCTCGCCGAGCGCCTCGGCCCAGCGCCCGTACGGCAGGGGCTCCTGCGGCGACTCGGCAGCGAACATCGGGACTTGGCGGGGGACCGGCGGCATGGAGGGGCGGAGAAGCTACTAGACGGCAGGCGCCGGGACGGCGCGGCCGGTGTTCCAGACCGGCCGCAGCGCAAGCGAAGCGACGCACCACACGACCAGCACGCCGGCGCCCGCGAGCACGAACAGGGCGCGGGTGTCGATCAGCGGCAGCAGCACGCCGGCGCCGACGAATCCCGCCCCGAACGCCCACGAAGCGAGCGCGTCCTTGACACCGAACACGCGGCCCATCAGCCGGTCGGGCACGAGCTGCTGAAGCAGGAGGCGCTCGTGCACCATGACGAGGCCGTTGCCGACGCCGCATGCGGCGAAGGCGGCAAGGGCGGCGCCGTAGCCGGGCGCCAGCCCGCATGCGATGAAGGCCACGGCCACGAGGAGTAGACCCGCGAGGTAGCGCGAGCCGATCTCGTTGACCGAGCCGCCCTTGGAGCCTGCAAGCGAACCGGCAACGACGCCGACGCCGAAGACGGCGACAAGCACGGAGTAGCCCGACGATCCGGCGCCAAGGGTGTCCTTGGCCAGCAGGAGCTCGCCGACGTTGAAGAGGCCGGCGAACAGCAGGATGCTGCTCGAGGCCGCGATCAGGCAGCGCAGGCAGCGGCTCGAAGCGGCGGCTCGGAGACCCTCGCGCGTTTCGCGCAGGAGGGAGGTCCTTGGCTCGTTCTCGCTCGTGGGCGCATCGCCGAGCGGAATGCGGGCGAGGACGACGGCCGAGATCACGAAGGTGGCGCCGTTGGCGAGCATCGCGGTCTCGGGCGCGGCGAGGAGCAGCAAGCCCGCGGCCAGCACCGGGCCGAGCGTGTGGCCGAAGTCGTCCAGCGCGCCGTAGAGCGAGGTGGCGGCCGGGAGGCGGCGCTCGTCGACAAGGCCCGGAAGTCCGGCGAGAATCGCCGGCCGGAACAGCGCGGTGCCGGTGCCGGCGAGCAGCGCCAGCGCCAGCATCGGAACGAAGCCGCCAATCAGTGCGATGCCCACGAAGGCCACGGCCCGCACGGCATCGGCGACGACGGCACAGCGCCGCCGCGACCAGCGGTCGGCCGCCGCGCCGCAGAAGGGCCCGAGGACCATGGGCGGGACCATGTCAGCGAGCAGGATGAGGGTGATCGCCCAGGGCGAGCGCAGCCGGTCGTAGGCGAGGACGAGAAGAGCGACGTAAGCCGCTCCGTTGCCGAGCGAGGACTGGGCGTGAGCGGCAAAGAACCCGCGCGTACGTGGCTCACGCCGAAGCAGGTCGAGGGTTGGGGCGAACGGGGCGGCGAGAGACATGGCTAGGGCGCCTCTCGCCGCCAGGAGGTGAGCTGGATTAGCCCTTGCGAAAGTCGCGCTTCATTGCGGTCTCCTGTCGGTAGGGTCGGGATCTCGTCGGGGCTAGTGCCTGAAAGCCATGTGTGGCTCCTCTCTGGCGATCGTGCCGTTGTCGGGTTCAACCTCTGCGTACGGTCATCTCGGTCTCTCCGCGTTCCGGTTACTAGTGGTGATATCCCGACATCGCCGGCTCCTCTCAGTGGGTGTTGGCTCTGCTCGTTCTCTGCGCTAGTGGCGGAAGCTGGACATCCCCGGTCTCCCCTCGTGTCGACGGCCATTTCCATGCAGGCAGGATCGCCTTGCGGCGAACCCCCCGCAACGGGGATGACCCCCTGAGAAACCCCCTGTTTTTAGGCTGCGGCCGCGTCCGGCTGGCGGATCAGCGCCGTCGGCAGCTCGGAGCGGGAGGCGATGTCGAGCATCTAAGCGCCGCGCAGCCGCTTCGCCGCGTCCTCCGGCGCCAGCACGTTCAGGTGCAGGCCGGTGCCGAGCTCGAGGCCGGCCAGCTGGGCGAGGCGCGGCATCACTTCGATGCGCCAGCAGAAGCGCTCGGCGTCACGCGGGGCCGTGCGCACCCACATGTTCAGCGGAGGCAGGCGGCCGAGCACGGAGCCGAGGCGGACCAGCGACTCGTGCAGCACTCCCGCGCCCAGCGGGCCGTCGTCCGAGAAGCGCGCCAGCGGGCGGCGCGGCACGATCTGGAGGTGGAAGGGCACTCGCGCCGCGAACGGGCAGAGCGCGACCGCCTCGTCGTCGATCGCCACGATCCGATCGCGCCGGCGGACTTCCTCCTGCAGCACGTCCTCCAGCAGGTTGCGGCCCTGGGTGCGGTCGGAGTAGGCCGTGAAGCGCTCGCGCTCGCGCGCCACGGTCGCGGGCACGAACGGCAGGGCGTAGAGCTGCGCGTGGGTGTGCGGCAGGGATGCCCCCGCCTCCTTGCCCTCGTTGACGATCACGTGGACGTAGGCCGCGTCGGCATGGGCCCGCATCCGCTCGCGCCAGACCGACATCGCCGCCTCGACCTGCGCCGGAGCTACCTCGGCCAGCGAGTGCACCGGGTCGGGCGCGTTGACGATCACCTCGTGGTCGCCGTGCGCCGGCTGGGAGGCGAACAGGTCCGGCTCGCCGCGCCCGAGCGCGAGCGGGTCCTCACCGGGCGGCGAATCGCCCGGTGAGAGCGCCGGATAGAGGTTCGGCACCACGCGCACGCGCCACGCCCCGCCGTCCCCCAGGAGCCGGTAGAGCTCGGGCGGCGTGCGCTCCTCGTTCCCGGCCGCGAACGGGTCGCGCTCGGGATCGATCGGCTCCCGCTCGGGGTAGTCCAGGAACGCGCCCGGCCGCGAGCCGCGCTCACCGGCCACGATCACCCGCAGCCCGGAGAGCGGGTCGATGCGCAGCTCGGGGCTCACCGCGAGGCGCGCGTCGGCTGCAGCCGTTTGCCCATCGCGACGTGCTCGATCCCCTCTTCGACGAACGCGGGCCCGCGCTCCTCGTATCCGGCGTCGAGATAGAGCCGGCGCGCGTAGGTCTGCGCGTGCAGGGAGATGGCGTCCGCACCGTCCTCGACAGCGACCTGGTCCGCGAGCGTCAGCAGAGCCGCCGCGATCCCCTCGCCGCGGCGGTCGGGGTCGACCGACAGTCGGCCCAGCCGGGCAACCCGCCCGCGGAACAGCAGCCGGCAGGTCCCGATGACGCGCCCGTCGTCGATGGCCACGAGGTGCGTCGCCTCGTGGTCGCGGCCGTCGCGGTCGGCGGCGATGGACACGCCCTGCTCGCCGCTGAACACGCGCTCGCGCAGCTCGAGCGCGGCGGCGATCTCCGGGTCGCTCTGTGCGGGCCTAACTTCCAGATCCGCGAGCGTATCGGTCGATGTCCGCCGTGAGGGCGCTCTCCGACGTGTACGGACCGACGTGGACGAACGCCAGCTCGCCCTTGGCGTCGTAGAAGGCCGTGGTCGGGAACGCCTGCACGCCGTGGAACTCGGACGCGATCTCGAGCTGCGGATCCTTGAAGTGCTTGTACGGCACCGGCTCCTCGGCGAGGAACCTGCGCGCGTTGCCGTCGTTGTCGTTCGAGTTCACGCCGATGAACACGACGTCCTTGTCGTGCTGGGCGACCTTGCGCAGCAGCGGGAACTCCACGCGACAGGGGCCGCACCACGAGGCCCACTTGTTGACCACCACCGGCTTGCCCCGCTGCTTCTCGATGAACGCGTCGAACGCGGTCTTGCCGCCGTCGAGGAGCGGGTCGGGGCCCTTCGGGGGCTTGCCGCCGTCATTGGAGCCACAGGCGGCGAAAAGGAGGGCGATGGCCACTATCGCGACGCGGCGCACGGTGGGAACATTGGCAGAAGCCATTTCGGCTCCGGTGTGCTGTAATAGATGAACGCCGACCGTTCCCTTCGGACCGGCACCCCGGCGCTCGCGGGACTCTCTTAGAGCGACGGGCACGACGGACGCACCCCGCTGACTCCCGTACGAGCGGCTCGGTTCGTCCCTTCCCCATCACGAGTACGCCGAACGTGGCTGAGACAAGCTCTGCTCTTGCGGACTCGCCGGTGTCCGGCGATGTCCTTTCGCGCGCCGAGGAATTCGCGCGCGAGGCCTTCGTGCTGCCCGGCGAGGAGGCTGCGCAGGCGCTCGCCCCGGGCAGCGCCCGGCGCGCCGCGCTCGACGACGCGCTGGCCGAGCTGGATGCCGGGCGCAGCGAGCCCTCGGTCGAGTGGCGCCGGCGCTACTCGCTCATGCTCGGCCTCGAGCGGCTGCTGAGCGACGAGGAGCCGCACCTCGCCGACGGCACCACCCTGAACGCCCACCAGGTCGACGCCCTGTCCGGAACGCTGATCGCGCTCACCACCGAGCTGCAGTCGGCCAAGAGCACCAACGGCCGCGCACCGATCGCCGAACTGCCGTCCGTCGAGGTCGAGATCGAGGGCGACGAGCTGATCGACGAGGAGCCGCTCGACTGGGATCCGGCCGAAGAGGCCGAGGAGGAGGCAGCCGCCGACGCGGCCGTCGAGGACGCGGGAGCCGCCCGCCGCTTCTGGTTCGAGCACGCCACCGGCGCCGGCAAGACCGTGGCGGCGCTGGGCTTCGTGGAGGCTTCGCGCACCGGCGGCATCCTGATCCTCACCCACCGGCGCAACCTGGTGGACCAGTTCCTCGGCGAGCTGCGCGCGCGCGGCTACCGCGACCGCATCGCGGGCCCGCTGCTGAAGAAGAACGGCGACGAGCCGCCGGCGGGCGGGCCGGTGACGGTCGAGACCTACCAGTGGTTCGTGCGCAACGGCGGCAAGATCTCGGACGCCTACACGATCGTCATCTGCGACGAGGCCCACACCGCGCTCGGCGAGAAGACCAGCGCCTCGATCCGGCAGTGGCTCGGGCCGGTGTTCATCGGGATGACCGCGACCGGCGCGCTGATCGCGCGTCACGTCACGGACCTGTTCCCGACGCAGACCTCGCGCTTCGACCTCGCCCAGGCCGCCCGCCGCGGCGTGATCGCACCGCTGCGCTGCGTGCGCATCCCACCCGGAGTGGGTGTGCGCTCGATCGCCAACGTGCCGCTTCGCAAGGGCGAGGTGGACCAGGACTTCGACCAGGAAGAGCTGGCCGCGCTGCTCGACCAGACGCCCTTCAACCTTGCCGTCGCCGATCTCTACAAGACGCGCTTCAAGGACGTTCCGGGCGTCGTCTACTCCGCCGGTGTCAAGCACGCGCACAACGTGGCGAAGGCGTTCGTCGACGCCGGGATGAAGGCGAAGGCCGTCTCGGGTGAGACACCCAAGCGCGAGCTCACCCGGATCCTGGCGGCCTACGAGCGCGGCGAGATCGACGTGCTGGTCAATGCGCAGCTGCTGGCCGAAGGCTGGAACTCGCCGCGGGCGACGGTCTGCATGCACCTCGCGCCGACCGCCTCCAAGCGGATCTACCAGCAGCGCGTGGGCCGGGTGACCCGGCGGACTCCCGGCAAGGAGGCCGGGATCGTCGTCGACTTCGTGCACCCGGCCACGCCGAACGACGACCCGGTCGTGACGCTGCACTCGCTGCTGGATCGCGACGTCTACCGCGGTGGCGCCATCGTGGTCGGCCCCGTGCGGCGCGGGCGCGGGCGGCGGCTGCGCGTGGAGCGCCGCGTGGTGCCGGTGACGGCGGATCCGGAGCGGCGCGCGCAGGTGTTCGAGCGCGAGCTGTGGCGGATCGCCGTGGAGCACCTGAGCTGGGGCGAGCAGCAGGCGTGGGCCATGCTGGCGGGCGCACGGGTGGCGTCGAACAACTGGCGGCGCGCGAAGGCGATGCTGCACTTCGACTCGACCGGCGAGCTGCGCCGCCTGTTCCTCGTCACCTGTCTGCGACGCAACCGCAACACGCAGCTGCGCGTGCGCGCGCTGGGCGAGATCGGCAGCCTGCGCGACCCGGAGGCATTCGACGACGCCGTCGAGATCGTGGGCAGCTGGTCGCGCGACGAGCGCCGCGAGGGCGTCAAGGTGCTCCTCCAGGCGCTGACGGAGCGGCAGATCGGCCGGCGCGACCAGGCCGCCCGCTGGCTCTGGCACCTGGCCGAGTACTCGCGCGAGGTGCACGAGGAGTACGCGGTGCAGCGCTGGCCGGAGACCAAGCGGCTGCTGGGGCTGCTGGTGAACTCGGCGGGAGCGGCCCACGCGCGCAACGCGCGACGGCTGGTGCAGGCTGCGCGCAAGCAGGACCGGCGGCTCTCGGCGGCCCTTCTTGCCGCGGCGCTGGCGCACACCCCGGAGGCGCAGCAGGTACTCGACGGAGCGCGGATGCGGATGGCCCGCAAGCCCAGCGCGCTGGCGCGTGAGCTGCTGAAGAACTTCCCGAAGGGCAAGCGCCGCCGCGGCGGCCGGCGCCGCCGCAAGAAGGGCGGCGGAGGCGACGCGGAGGGCGCGGAGGTGAAGACCGCGCGGGGACGAGGGAAGGCGCAGGAGAAGCCTCAGCCGGAGTTGGCGCCCGACGAGGAGCGGGAAGAGGACGCGCCGGACTTCGACGACGACGACACGTCCGACGACGACCACACGCCTGACGACGACACGCCTGACGACGACGACACCCCGGACGACGATCAGGACGCCCCGGGCGAGGAGCAGGACGCGCCCGGCGAGCCCCACGACGAGCGCGACGCCGCCTGACGGCTGAAGCGCCCTCGTGCGTCGGGGCTAGCGCTCCAGGTGCACTTCGCCGGCGTCCAGGGTGATCTGCCCGCCCGCGGTATCGACGATCAGGGCGCCCGAAGAGTCGATCCCGGCCGCGGTCCCCTCTTTGCCGCCGTTCTGCCAGCGCACCGGGCGACCAACAAGCGCGTCGCGTGGGCGCCAGGCCGCGAGGACCTCCGCCGGCGGGCGGGGGAGCCACTCGTCCAGAGACGCGACAAGGGCCGCGAGCGCCTCGTCGACCGAAAGCGCGGCGCCCGCTAGCCGCAGCGAAGTCGCCGTCTCGTCGAGCGGCGCCGGGAAGGCCTCGGTTGTCACGTTGAGCCCGATCCCCAGCACGGCCCAGCCTTCCTGCGGCCGCGCCTCCACGAGGATTCCCGCCACCTTGCGCCCGTTGATCCACACGTCGTTGGGCCACTTGATCTGCGACTCGACGGGCAGCGCCTCGCACACGGCCACCGCCGCCGCCAGCGGAAGCGTCTCGCTCAGCTCGCGCAGCACCACCGACATCAGCACCGCCGAGCGCGCCGGTGCGCTCCAGGCTCGTCCCTGGCGTCCGCGGCCGGCTTGTTGCTCGTCGGCGGTCACCAGCGTTCCGTGCGGGGCTCCGGCTGCTGCCAGCTCCCGGGCGCGCTCGTTCGTCGAGTCGGTCAGCCGGAAGTGGACGCGCGGCCGGCCGATCATCGCGGCCGCAGGCGCAGCTCCGCGTCCGGGCGCAGCGCGAGCGTCGCGGCCGCGTCGCCCCGGTTGATCGCCACCGCGAGCGTGCGGTAGGCGTCCTCGTAGACGATCAGCTCGCCCGGCCGGACGTCGGCGAACGTCTGCGCGTAGGTGGCGAGGTAGCGCTCGCCCGCCACCTCGAGCTCGACGGTGCCGCCCAGCGTGATCCCGGTGCCGGCCATGTCCTCGTGCCCCACGTTGAGCGCGGCGTTGCCGAAGCGGTCGATCACGAGCGCGTGTCCCACGACCGCGCCGTCCTCCACGCGCGGCTGGGGCAGCTCGACCGTGGCGAGCTCGCCGGGGTCGAGCGGGTCGCCGGCGTCCTCCAGCGCCGCTCCGCGGGCCAGGTGCGCGGCGACCGGGGAGAAGATGTCGCGGCCGTGGAACGTGGCCGACACGGGCTCGAGGCGGTGCGGCGAGCGGGTCACGTCCACCGCCACGTCCACGCCGCCGCAGCGCTCCCAGGCCAGGCTCAGCAGCCCGTTGTCGGGGCCGACGAGCAGCCGCCCGTCCGCCGTCCGCAGCGCGACCGCGCGGCGCTCGGTCCCGACCTGGGGGTCGACGATCCCCACGTGAACGCCGACCGGTGTGTAGGGCAGCGTGTTGCGCAGCACCAGGGCGCCCTGGCGGATGGCGTAGCGGCGCACGCCGTGCGTGAGGTCGACGATCTGCGCCTCCGGGTGGATCGTCCGGATGACGCCGTGGCAGACGCCCACGAAGTCGTCGTCGCGCCCGTAGTCGGTGAGCAGCGTGATGATCACGACACGTCCGCGAGCAGGGCCGCTACCAGCCCGTCGATGTCGTGTCGCTCGGCCTCCACGTCCGGCTCGATCCCATGCGAGCGCAGCGTCTCGGTCGTCACCGGCCCGATCGAGACGACGCGTGCCCCGTTGGCGACCACGCCGCCGCCGGACAGGAAGAAGTTCACGGTCGAGGACGACGTGAACGTGAGGTAGGTGGCGGCGCTCAGCGGCTCCGGGTCCACGGGCTCCGCCACGGTCTCATACAGAGCGACCACGTCAACCTCGGCGCCCAGCTCACGGAGGCCATCGGGGAGCACGTCGCGAGCCGAGGCCGCGCGGGCGAGCAGCACACGCTTGCCGGTGAGCGGCTCCTCGGCAAGAGCTTCCAGCAGCCCTTCGGCCACGGAGCGCTCCGGCACAACGTCGGCCTCGATGCCGTGCGAGCGCAGCGCCGCAGCCGTGCCCGGGCCGATGGCGGCGACGCGAGCTCCGGCGAGTGCGCGGGCGTCGCCGGGGAGGGCGTCGAAGAAGAGGTGCACGCCGTTCGGGCTCGTGAAGCAGAGCAGCGCGTAGCCATCGAGTGCCGGCAGCTCGACCGCGAGCGCCTCGATGCGGATCGCCGGCGCCTCCACCACGTCCGCGCCGAGCTCGCGCAGCCGCTGCGCCAGTTCGCTGGCCTGCGCCCGCGCGCGGGTTACCGCCACCACCTGGCCGTGCAGCGGCCGCTGGTCTAGCCAGGCGAGCGTCTCGCGCAGCTGGGCCACCGGTCCCACCACCGTGATCGCGGGGGGCCGCACGCCGGCGGCTTCCACCCGGGCGGCGATGTCGGCGAGCGTGCCGCCGACGGTCGTCTGGCCCGCGAGCGTCCCGCGCGCCACCACGGCCGCCGCCTCCGAGGCGTCGCGGCCCGCCGCGACCAGCCGCTCCGCGATCAGCGGCAGGTTCTTGATCCCCATATAGAAGACGAGCGTTCCCGGGAAGCGCGCGAGCGCGTCCCAGTCCAGCGCCGAGCCGTCCTTGGACGGGTCCTCGTGACCGGTCACGAATGCGACCGCCGAGGTCGAGTCGCGATGGGTCACCGGGATCCCGGCGTAGGCGGGCGCCGCCACGCCGGCCGTGACCCCCGGCACCACCTCGAACCGCACACCGGCCTGCGCGAGCGCCTCGGCCTCTTCGCCGCCGCGCCCGAACACGAACGGATCGCCGCCCTTCAGCCTCACGACACGGCGCCCGGCCAGGCCCAGCTCGACCAGCTGAGCGTTGATCTGGTCCTGCTCGACGGCGGGCCGTCCCGGCTCCTTGCCGACGTAGCGGAGCTCCGCCTCGGGCCGGGCGCCGTCCAGCGCGCCGGGCGGGATCAGCCGGTCGTAGAGCACCACATCGGCGCTCGCGATCAGCTCCAGCGCACGCCTGGTCATCAGCCCGGGATCGCCCGGTCCGGCCCCGACGAGGTACACGATGCCGCCCTCCACGCCCGGAAACGCTAACGGCGCTCGATAATGGAGCCTCGTGCGAGCCTCTTCGTCCGGACCGGCCGCCACCCGCGCCGTCGCCGGCCGCGACATCGCCGGGCAGATGGTGCTGCGCGCGCTCAACCTCGTGCTGGGCGTGGGCGTCACCCTGCTGCTGGTCCGGGCGCTCGGCACCGAGGGCTTCGGACGCTGGTCGGTGCTGCTTGCGGTGTTCGGCTTCGTGTCGTATTTCGGCAGCCTCGGCCTGGCCCAGGTGACCGTCGAGCGCGCCGCCGCCGACCCCGACCGCGCCCCGCACTGGTTCGGCGCGCTGGTCACGCTGCGGCTTGCCCTGATGGGGCCGGTCACGCTGCTGTCGCTGGCCGTCTGCCTCGCGATCTCCGACGACGCATCCATGCGCGTGGCCGCCGCGCTCGTCTGCGCCGAGCTGCCGATCTCGGTGCTGAGCGCCCTGAAGGTGGTCTTCCAGCTGCAGGTGCGCAACGTGGTGGTGACTGCGATCGAGGTCGGCAACGGCATCCTGTGGGCCGCCGCCGTCGCCGTCGTGGCGCTGCTGGACGGCGGACTGGTCGCCTTCGCCGCCGCCTTCCTGGTGGTCTCGACGATCAGCAACGTCGCCTACATCGTGCTCGCGCTGCGCGCCTCACCGGTGCGCTTTCGCAACTCGCGCTCGCTCTGGCCGGCGCTGGTCCGGCAGGGACTGCCGGTCGGCATCGGCGGACTGCTTACGCTCGGCTACGGCTACATCGACCAGGTGATCGTCTTCGAGGTCGCGGGCGTTCGCGACGCGGGCCTCTACGGGGCCGTCTACCGCATCTACGAGCGCATCCAGTTCCTGCCGGCGGCGATCATGACGACCCTGTTCCCGCTGTTCGTCGCGGCGCGCGACACAGACCCCGAGCGCGTCCGGCGCCTGTTTCGCACGTCGGTGGACTTCCTGATGCTCACCTCGCTGCCGGCGCTTGCGATCACGCTGGCGGGCGCCAGGCCGATCACCCGCCTGCTGTTCGGGGAGGACTTCGTCGACGCCGCGCCGGCCCTGCCGCTGCTGATGGCGACCTTCGTAGTGGTCTCGCTCGGCTACCTGACCGGCTACCTGATCGTCGCGTACGACCTTCAGCGCCGCTTCCTCGTGATCGCGGTCGGGGCGCTCGCGTTCAACGTCGGCGCCAACCTCGCGCTGGTGCCCAGCTATGGCTTCATGGCCGCCGCGTGGCTCACGCTCGCCACCGAGATCATGGTCATGTCGCTGTCGATGTGGATCGTCTGCGGGCGCATGGGGATCGCGCCCGGAGGAGACCACCTCGGCCGCATCGTCATGGCGTCCGTCGCGACCTGGCTGCTCGCGTGGGGGCTCAACCAGGCCGGTGCGCCGACGCTCGTCTGGGTGGCCGCCGGCGGCGCGTTCTACGCGGGGCTGGTGGTCGTGCTCGGCGCGGTCAGTCTGGAAGAGCTGCGGACCCTGACGCGCCGGAGCGCCGCGTGACGCTGCACGTCGCGGTGGACGCCAACGTGCTCGAGGCGTCCTGGGGCGGGATCCCGAAGCACCTCTTCCGGGTGGTGTCCGAGCTGACGGCGGGCGGCGACCGGGTTGACCTGCTCGTGAACCTGCGCAGCTGGGAGTCGCCGGTCCCGGGCGGGCGAGCGGCGCCGCTGCGCCTGCGCGGGCGCGGCCTCTGGCGCGACCTCGCCCTGCCGGTCTGGGCCGCGCGCCACCGGCCGGATGTGCTGTGGGCGCCGGAGACGGTCCTGCCGCGGCACATCGGCGTGCCCACGGTCGTGACGGTCCACGACCTCGCGCCCCTGTTGTTCCCGGGCAGCAAGCCGCCGGCGGTGGAGCGGGCCTTCCGCACGTCGGTGCCGCGCTCGGTGCGCTCGGCGACTCGCGTGATCTGCGTGTCCGAGACTACGGCCCGCGACGTCGCGAGGCACTGGGGCGTCCGGCAGACGACGGTGATCGGCAACGGCGTGGATGACGCCTTCGCACCGGGCGACGCGGAGGCCGAGCGGCGCTGGGCGTCGCGGACGCTGGGTATCGAGAGCCCGTTCGTCCTGCACGTCGGGTCGCTGGAGCCGCGCAAGGGGCTGGGCGTGCTGATCGCCGCCGCGGCCGCCCAGCCGGGCTGGCGGCTGGTGCTGGCCGGCCGGCCGGGGCACGAGGGCGAGCGGATCGCGGCTGACGCGCGCGAGGCCGGGGCGATCCTGCTGCCCGACGTGGACGACGACTCGCTCGCCCGCCTCTACCGCGCGGCCGAGGTCGTTGCCGTGCCGTCGCTCTACGAGGGGTTCGGGATGGTGCCGCTCGAGGCGATGGCAAGCGGCACTCCGGCGGTCGTGGCGGCGGACGCGGGCGCGCTGGCGGAGGTCGCCGGAGACGCGGCGATCCAGGTCCGGGAGCGCAGGCCGGAGGCCTGGACGCGCGGGATCGCCGCGGCGCGCGAGCGCCGCGAGGAGCTCATCCCGAAGGGGCTGGAGCGCGCGGCCCGGCACCGCTGGCCGCAGGTGGCCGCCGCGGTCCGCGAGGTGCTGCGCGACGCGGCCGGGATCAGCGAGTGATTGGCGCGCGGGTGGCCATATGCGCCACCCGCGTCGACCACCCTCGCCGCGCCGGCCGGCCAGACGCCGGCTAGCGCAGCCAGGACAGGCGCGTGCGCGTCCGTGTGCGCTCGCGCGGCGGCTGGCTGCGCGGCGGGAGCGGCACGGGAACGGGCGTGGGCTCGTTGCGCGTGGCCTGCTCGTCCGCCGGCGCACCGGGCTGCCAGATCTCGCCGTACCCGTAGCCGTAGGCGTCGCGGCCCGTGTGGCCGGTCACCACCAGCCCGATTGCGGCGGCGTTGTGGCCCTCGAGCACGAGCCGCGCGCGGCGGGCGTGGTCGCGCGTGGTCACTCCCTGGCGGGCCACCACGACGCTGGCATCGACCGCCGGCTTGTTGAGGAGAATCTGGGCGTCCGCCACGGGCAGCAGCGGCGCCGCGTCGATCACGAGCGTCTTGCGGCCGTCCTGGAGCAGGTTGCGCAGCATCACGTCGAGCGCGGGCGCCTCCAGCAGCTCGGCGGGGTTCGGCGGGAGCACGCCGGCGGCAAGCAGCTCCAGGTTGGGCAGCTCGCTCAGCGGGCTGTGCAGCAGCTCGTTCGGATCCGTGCCGAGCAGCGCGCTGGTCACGCCCTCGCGGTCGGACACGCGGAACGCGCGCGCCAGCGTCGGATGACGCAGGTCGAGCTCGACGAGGATCACGGGGCGGCCGCTGAGCGCGATCGCCTGCGCCAGCCCGATCGCCACGCTGGTCTTGCCCTCGCCGCGCACGGCGCTTGTGACCATCACCGTCCGGACGGGACGGGTCACCTGCGCGAAGTCGACCGCCGTTCGCAGGATGCGGAACGGCTCGAGATCGCCCGATCCGGAGCGGGGACCGCGGCGGAACGACTTCTGCGGCACGACCGTCAGGGCGCGCAGCCGGTACTCGCGCTCGAAGCTCGCCACGTCGGCGATGCGCTTGTCCATCGACTCGACGACCAGCGCGCCGACCAGGCCGAGCGCCAGGCCGAGGATGGCGGCCAGCGCGAGCACCTGCTTGAGGCCGAGGTTGGAGGGGCTTGTGGCCGGCTCGGCCTGCGCGATCACGCGCGCGTCACCGGTGGTCACGGCTCGCAGCGAGTGCAGCCGGTTGAGGGAGTCGCGCAGGTCGGCGCGCTCGGGGGCGTCGACCGGCAGCCCGTCCATCTGCGACTGGAGGTCGCGTTCGGCGGCGTCGATGCTCTGGCGGTCGCCGCGCGTGCGGAAGGCGATGAACTCGCGCGCGAAGGCGTTCGCGATCGAGGCGGCCTGGCGCGGGTCCTTGTCGGTGGCGGTGATCCTCAGGACGTTGGCGTTCTGCTCGGCCTCGACCTGGACCTTGTCGAGCAGGTCGCTGACCGAGGTCGACAGCGCAAGGTCGCTGCGCACGCTGCCGGCTACCGCCTCGGAGCCGGCCAGCAGCACGTTCGTGGCTGCCTCGCGCTCGGGGTCGTCGGCCGAGCTGTTCACCTGCAGCACGGCATTCGACAGCGAGGAGGTCCCGAACAGCACGCGCGCGCTGCTCTCGTAGCGCTTGTCGGAGTTGACCCCGGCGATGACGAAGCCGGCGGCCAGGCAGATCGCGACCGCGGCGACCACGACCAGCCAGCGCCGGCGCAGCACGCCGAGCGCGTAGGCGACCGAGTCGCGCTCGCGGTCGCTCTCGAAGCGCAGGTCCGGGGTCGCGCTCACCTCGCGGCCCTCTCGGGCGCGTGCTCGAGCAGCACGTCCGTGATCTCGGCGCGGAAGCGCGCCGGACCGAAGCGGCGCGCGTTGGCCCTGATCCGGTACTCGTCGAACTGCATGCTCTCGAACTGAAGGATGGCGGAAGCGACAGAGGTCACGGTCTGCTCTGCATGAAAGACACCGGTTTCGTTCTCGACCACGGTGTCGCGCACGCCGCCCTCGCCGAAGGCGATCACGGGCACTCCGGCCGCCTGCGCCTCGACCGGGACGATGCCGAAGTCCTCCTCGCCCGGGAACAGCAGCGCCCGCGCTCCCGAGAGCAGCTCGGCCATGTCGTAGTCGGGGACATAGCCGAGAAACTCGGCGTCCGCGCCCGCCGCGGCGCGGGCGGCGTCCAGGCCGCGGCCTTCGCCGACGACCTTCACGGGCCGGCCGAGCGTGGCGCAGGCTCCGACCGCTAGGTCGACCTTCTTGTAGGGGACCACGCGGCCGAACACGAGGTAGTAGTCGGCCTCTCGGCGCGGACGGTGTAGGTGGCGCTCCACCTCAACAGGCGGATGTATGACGATCGCGTCACGCCGGTAGTGCTTGCGGATGCGTGCGGCGACGTGATTGGAGTTCGCCACGAACACGTCCGGCCGGCTCGCCCCGGCCAGGTCGTTGCGGCGCAGCCGGCCCAGCAGCATCCGGGCCGCGAAGGCCGAGCCGGCCCCCAGCTCGCCCGCCAGGTGGCGCGGCTCCCAGGCGTGGCGCATCGGCGTGTGGCAGTAGCAGAGGTGCAGAGTCTCGCTGCCCGTGAGCACGTTCTTGGCGCAGGAGTGGCTCGAGGACACGACCAGGTCGTAATCGGACAGGTCGAACGACTCGAAGGCCAGGTTCATGAACGGCAGCAGCTTCGGGTAGTGCCGGTGCGCGCCGGGCAGGCGGTCGAGGAACGAGACGTTGACCACGCGGTCGCGCAGCGAGACCGGCCAGCGGGACGGGTCGAAGACCGAGGTGAACAGGTCAGCCTCGGGCAGCAGCTCCATCAGCTCGAACAGCACCTTCTCCGACCCGCCAGGGATCGTCAGCCAGTCGTGCACGATGGCCGACCGGCGGAAGCTGCCGCGCAGGGCCTCGTCAGGCGTCATTGCCGGTCCGCAGCACAGCCGGGACCGTCAGGAGAGCGATCTTGAGATCGAGCGAGAGCGACCAGTTGCGGATGTAGTAGTTGTCCATGTCGACGCGGTCGACCAGCGAGGTCTGACCGCGCAGGCCGGAGACCTGGGCCCACCCGGTGATGCCGGACTTCACGCGGTGCCGGTCCGTGTAGCGCGCGAGCTCGGCGCCGAAGGCGATCGCGAACTCCGGGCGCTCGGGACGGGGGCCGACGAGGGTCATCTCGCCGCGCAGGACGTTGATCAGCTGGGGGAGCTCGTCGAGCCCGCTGCGGCGCAGGAAGCGCCCGATCGACGTGCGCCGGTCCGGACCCTCCACGCCACCGGGCGCGAATCCCGGCGGCGGCACGTACTCGACGTCGTCATCGGGGATGTGCATCGAGCGGAACTTGAGCATCTCGAAGACCTGTCCGTCCTGGCCGATGCGGCGCTGGCGGAACAGCATGGGCCCCGGCGAGCTCAGCTTCACGGCCATCGCCACGACGGCCATGACCGGGGCCAGCGCGATCAGGGCGAGCGCGGCGATCGGCCTGTCGATCGCGTACTTGACGCGGAACTGCCAGCCCTTGGGGTCGAGCGGGCGGATGCCGAGAACCGGGAGGCTGCCCACCCAGTCGAGCGCGACGCGGTCGTTCATCGACTCGAACAGGCGCGGCACGAGCGAGACCTCGAGGCCGAGCTCCTCGCAGCGCTCCGCGAGCGCGAGCAGGGTTTGGTCACGGCCGTGGGTGAAGGCGAACAGCACGTGCTGGGCGCCCTGCTCCCTGGCGACCTGGGCGAGGTCGTCGGGCGCGCCGAGGATCGGCAGCGTGCGAAGCGCCGGGACGCGGTGGCCGTTGCCGTTCCCGTTCGTGGGCGGATCGTCGTCCAGGAAGCCGACCGGCAGCAGCCCGTACTCGGGCTGTGAAGCCAGGCGCTGGGCGATCGCCGTCCCGACGACGCCGGAGCCGACGATCAGGGTCGGCTTGCCCGCCATGCCCTTGATGCGCGCCTGCCGGCGCGCCAGCGCCAGGGCGCAGCGGCCCCCGGCGAGGAACACGGCGGTGAGCACCCAGGCCCAGCCGATCACCGGGCCGATGCTGATGCCGTTGAGCACGATCACGTCGAAGGCGAGGACCACCATCACCGCCACCGAGATGGCGCCGAGCATGGGCGACAGGGCGCGCAGTGCTATGCGCACCCGGCGGCGGTACACGCCGCGGACGTGGAGCATCGCGGGGACCAAGGCCGGGAGCGCGAACAGCGGGGCGTACTGGGCCGAGGTCAGCTCGGGGGTGTCCGTCATCGCCAGTGCCAGCAGCACGGCGGCGAACGAGGCGAGCGCGTCGGAGAGCACGAGCAGGGAAGTCCAGCCCTCCCTTTCGAGGGCGTAGTTCCACGCCGAGCCGCGAGTGGGCGCCGGATTGGTGATCGGCGGCGAAGCGGAGGCGTGCGGATCTAGTTGAGAGACCGCACTCATGCGAGTTCAGCCACCAGCCTCTCACGATTTTCGCCGGATGGGTGACGTTTTTTCGAACGAAGTTGGCTTGTGCCGTCTTACACTCGGACGAGATGTCCGCTCAGAGCATCCGCGCTCCGGGAGCGCAGCGGCTGGCGGTCGCGTCGGCGGCTGCCGCGCTTGCCGTGCTCACGCTCGCCGCCGTTCGCTACGGCCCGGTGGCGCTCGGCCTGCCGCTGGCCGGGGTCGTCGCTCTGGCCCTGCTGCAGCGGGCCCGGCTGACCGTGGCTCTGGTGGTCGGGCTGATGGTCCTGGTCGAGGGCAGCACCGACAACTTCCTGGGCTACAGGGGGCTGTACGACCCGGTGCGGTTTGGCGTCACCCCGATGGAGTGCCTGCTGGGCCTGGCCGTCCTGGCCGTGCTGCTCGACCGCATGCGCGCCGAGCGCCCGGTGCGGCTGCCAGGGCCGCTCACAGTGCCGCTGCTGCTGGTTGTGCTCGCCACGGCGGCGGGCGCCGCGACCGGCGCCTTCCGGGGCGTCGGCGTGCACGACATGCAGTTCGCCGCCCGCCAGCTCGTCTGGCTGCCGATCGTTCCGCTGCTCGTCGTGAACGTCATCGAGACCGATCGCCAGCTGCGCGGTGCGCTGGCCCTTGCCACGGGCATGGCCATCGTCAAGGCCGCGATCGGCGTGGCCGGCGTCGTGGCCGGCGTCGGCCTCGTCGTGGACGGAGCGACGATCACCTACTACGAGCCGACCGCCAACTGGCTCGTCCTGCTCGCGATCCTCGGTGTCGGCGCCGCCGTGCTCATGCGTGCCCGCCCGCCGGTCTGGGCGGTGGCCGGCGCGCCACTGCTGGTGCTGTCGCTGGCCCTGTCGTTCCGCCGTTCGTTCTGGATCGGCGCGGCGCTGGGGATCCTCCTGGTCTTCCTGCTGGGCTCGAGGCCGCTCGGCCGCCGGATCGCCGTGGTGGCCGTCGCGTTGCTGGGGCTCGCGGCTTGGACGGTCTCGTTCCAGACGGTTCAGACGGAGACGCCCATCGTCGAGCGCGCCCGCTCGCTCCAGCCCTCGAAGGTGGAGAGCAACGCCCAGGATCGCTACCGGCTCGATGAGCTGCGGAACGTGACCGAGGAGATCCGCAGAGAGCCGATCACCGGGCTGGGGCTCGGCGGCAAGTGGGCGGCGACCCACCCGCTCGGCATCGAGCATGAGAACGGTCGCGGCTACACGCACGTGGTCGCGTTCTGGTGGTGGATGAAGCTGGGCATCCTCGGCCTGATCGCCTACCTGTCGCTGATGGGCACGATGCTGGCGATGGGCTGGCAGGTCTGGCGGCGCAGCGCGGATCCGCTTCAGTCCGCCGCGGGGCTGGCGATCTTCTGCGGATTGCTCGCGCTTGCGATCGTGGAGACGGTCGGCTCCTTCACCGGGATCGATCCGCGCTTCACCACGCTCGTGGGCGCGGTCGCCGGGCTGCTCGCGGTGATGCGCCGGCTGGCGCTGCGACCGGCTTAGACGAGGGTGGGACGAATTTCTAGCGGTATGCGCAAGAAACTCGTCCAACCCCTCATTGCCGTTGTTCGCGCTCCGCGCTGACACCGCCGCCGAACAGGAGCGCCTCGGCCCGCGCCGCCACGGCGCCCGGGTCGTGGCGGCTTGCGGCCAGCTCGCGGGCCGCGCGGCCCTCGGTCCGGACCAGCGCCGGGTCGGCCCGGTAGCCCGCCAGCAGCGCCGCTACGGCCACGGCGTCGTGGTCCGGCGTCGCGATCGCGCCGGTACCCGGCTGGATCAGGCCGGTGGCGCCCTCGGCGGCGGTTGCCACAACCGGCCGCTCGGTGAGCATGCCCATCGAGATCGCCAGCGGCTCGCCCTCGGTGGCCGACGGGCAGAAGACGACGACGTCGCAGCCGGACAGCAGCTCGGCCGGCTCGGCGCCGGTCGTGGGCACGAAGTGGGCGGCGCCGCCGAGCGGGGTTGCCCGGGTGCGCAGGTCGGCCTCGGTGTCGCCCTCGCCGATCATCAACAGGTGCACGTCGCGGCCCGGTTGGGTCGCGAGCCGCACCGCGGCGTCGATTGCCACCTCGTTGCGCTTGCGGACGTTGAAGCGGGTCAGGCAGCCGATCAGGAACGCGTCGGCGGGAATCCCGAGCCTGCGCCGGTGCGCGGCGCCGGCGTCGGGCAGAGGCCGGAAGCGCTCCGGGTCAATCGCGTTCGGCACGACGCCGACGCGGCCGGCGGGCACGCCCGCCGCGATCAGCGACTCGCGGGTGCCCGCCGACACCGCGAGCACCGCGTCGACGCCTCGCGCGGCGCTTCGGTACAGCCGGCCGGGCGGCCCGCCGCGCATCGGCGGCGGCACCGGCCCCCACTCCGCCCAGGCCAAGCGGGGGCGCAGCTGCTCGGGCAGCCGGGGGGCCAGCAGCTGCTCCTTCTTGAAGTGCAGGAGGAGGACGTCGAAGGGCGCCTCGCGCGCCAGCTCGCGGCGCAGGCGGCGCCGCAGCAGCGGCCACTGGAGCGCGAGCCGCGGCCAGCTGCGGGCGCCGAGCTTGGGGCCGAGGTCGACGTGGCGAGCGGTCACTCGCGTGCCCTCCGCCGTGTCGGGGTGACTCGTCAGGAGGATCGCCTCGTGGCCGCGCGCGGCCAGCGCGTCCAGCAGCCGCACGGCCGCGTACTCGGCGCCGCCGCGCGTGCTGGAGGTCATCACCGAGACGATCCTCATGCGGCGAGCCGGCGAGCCAGGGCCTCGATCGAGTGCTCGCTCTCCGCGAGCGCACGGCCGGCCGCGCCGACCGCCGCGGCGCGCGCCGGCTCCAGGGCGGCCAGCAGGGCGGCGGCGAAGCCCTCCACTCCGTCGCCCTCCAGGTAGTCGCGGCCGCTCTCGGCGTCGATGCCGGCTGCGGCGCGCGGCGTGGCCACCACGGGGAGCCCGTGCGCGAGTGCCTCGATGAACTTCACGGGCGAGCCGGCCCCGCTCAGCAGCGGCACCAGAGCGCAGGTCGCCGCCGTGTACAGAGGCTCGAGGTCCTCGACGAAGCCGAGCAGGTCCACGCGCTCGTCGACACCGGGCTGCGGCTCGTAGCCGCGCCCCGCCACGCTGAGCCGCAGCCGGGGCTGAGCGGCCCAGACGAGCGGCATCACGTCCTCGAGCAGGAAGTCGAGCCCCTCGTGATTGGGGGCGTAGGCGAAGTTCGCCACGAGCAGCGCCCGGGGCGGGTCGGCAGGCGCGCGCAGCGGTTCGATCGCCGCCACGTCCACGACGTTCGGCACGTAGCGCAGCTCGGCACCCGGGGCGAGCTCGCGCGCGCCGTCGAGGTCGGCCGGGCTGGCGAGCCAGCCCTCGGCGGCGGTCTCCAGCAGGCGGCGCTCGAACGCCTCCAGGCTGCGGCGCGAGCCCCAGTCGCGATCGCGCCCCGGCCGGAAGCTGGACTCGAGGTTGCCGGCGCTGTAGATCACCGGTCGCCGGCGCGCCAGCGGCAGCAGCGCCACCGCCGCCATCGGGTCTTCGGCGATCACCCGCTCGGCGTCGCCGGCGAGCGTCTCGGCCGCGCTCGCCAGCTCGGGTGAGACGCCGCGCGCGACCGCCCTGGGTACCCCGCTCGCCCGTGCGCGCGCCCACGCGAGGCCGCGGCGGGCGCCACGCGAGCTCGAGACGCCGTGCAGACGGAGCCCGTCGAGGCGCTGATAGGCGGGGTCGGGCTCACTGGCGCCGAAGCGCGTGTGCAGCAGGTCCACCGGCCCGTTGACGGCAAGCGCGCGCACGATCCCGTAGGTGCGGGCGGCCCGCCCGCTGTCCCGCACGGGCATATACGAGGAGACGACGAGGGTGCTCACCTGCGCCGGCGGAGCCCTTGCTCGTAAAATGCGACATGCGCGATGGGGCGAGGATAAGCGACTGGCAGCGCAGCGCACGGCTCCTGTTCGCCGAGGAGCTCCGTGCCGGCCGCGTCGACGAGAGCGCCCTCGAGCGCCCGGAGGTGAGCAGGGCCGTTGCCGGCCGGGCCGTGCCGCCGGGGCCGGTTCGCAAGCTCCAGCGGGTTGCCATGAAGCGCGGGGCCTACGACTTCGAGCGGCGCAACCTGCGCCCGCTCGCGGCCGCCCGCGAGGCCGTTCTGGGTGAGGCGGCCGCCGGCCCGCCGCGCTTCCTCGTGCGCGTCGACGAGTTTCCCATCGCCGGGGCCTACGACGAGAACCCGCGCCACATCGAGGATCTCGATCGCTTCCACGCGGTCATGAGTGAGGCGGGCGTCCCCTATCTGATGGCCGTCAGCTCGGGCGTGGCGCGCGACTACCTCGACCCGGCGGCGAGCGGCAGCCGCTCGCTCTCGGACCGCGAGCTGGCGGCGCTCGAGCGCCTGCGCGGCGACTCGGTCGCGTTCGCGCAGCACGGCTTCGACCATCGGACCCGAGACGCCCGCCCTCGCCACCGCGCGGAGCTCGCCGGCCTCGACCCCGAGCGCCTGCACGAGCTCCTCGACGCCGGCGCGGCCGTCCTGGCCGAGGCCGGAATCCGGCCCGACGTGTTCGTTCCGCCGTTCAACCGCTTCGACGCGAGCCAGTACGACGTCCTGGCGGAGCGCTTCGACGTCGTCTGCGGCGGGCCGGAGAGCATCGCGATGCTGGGCTACCACCGCACGCCGCTGTGGCGCGGAGAGGCCGTGTACATGCCCGCCTACGAGCCCTTCTACGGCCGCGCGGCCGCCGTGGCCGAGGCCGTGGACCGCGCCGTCGCCGCGCAGGCCGCCCTCTGGATTCCGGTGGTGCTGCACCTGTCCTGGGAGGCCGACAGCGACTGGGCGGACCTCAAGCGGCTGGCGCTTCGCCTGTCCAGCCACGCGAGGCCGTGGGACGAGTTTGCGCGAACAGCCCGTCCAGCTCCATGAGCATGCCGTCCTCGTCGAGCAGGATCGGCTCCAGCGAGACGGGCCGAAAGCCGCGCTCGGCCAGCAGCGGGAGCATCTCGGCGAGCCCGGGCTGCCCCTCGTAGAGCGGCGTCACGCTCAGCTCCAGCTCGATCGCTTCGAAGCGGTCGATCGCCGCTCCGGCTCCGGTCAGCACGTGGTGCTCGTAGCCCTGGACGTCGATCTTCAGGTAGGCAGGCTCGCCCTCGCGCACCAGCTCCGGCACCAGGCCTTCGAGCCTCCGCGCCGGCACGGTCCGGCTCTCCTTCGGCTCCCAGCCGGGGACGCCGGCGAAGCGCTCGTTGCGGGGCAGGGCGGAGCTGCTGCGCGAGTCCCCGGTCACGTTGAGGGTCAGCTCTCCGTCCGTGTCCGAGGCGGCCACGCAGACCGCCTCCCAGTTCCCGTCGGTGCGCGCTCGCCGCTCGAGCTCGGCGAACGCCTCGGCGACCGGCTCCAGCGAGACGATGCGCCCGGCGTACCCGCGCTCGCGCAGCAGCTCGCCGTACTGGCCGGCGTTGGCGCCGACGTCGAGCACCACGCCCACGCCGCGGCTCTCCATCAGCGCGTCGCGCGCGGCCGCGAACGAGCGCAGCGGCGTGTACTGCCGCACCTCGTAGCCCGCTCGGCGGGCGAGCTGCCTCAGGCGCTCACGCAAGGTCCAAAAGATACGAGGCGATCTCGTCGAGCCGGGCGTCCCAGGAGTTGCCCAGCACGGCTTGCGAGCGCGCTCGCCGCGCGGCGGGCCCGTCGTCGGCCAGCGCGCGCTCCAGCGCGGCGACCGTGGCGGGGGCGTCGGCGGCCACGACCACGCCGGGGGTCTCGGCCAGAGCGGGCAGCGGGGTCGTCACCACCGGCAGGCCGGCGGCCAGGTACTCGAACACCTTCATCGGGAACACCGAGCGGGTCAGGTCGTTGATCGCGTAGGGCACGAGCGCCGCGTCGGCACCGCGCAGGATCTCCGGCAGCTGGTCGTAGAGGCGCGACCCGAGCAGGTGGACGTTGGGCAGGCGCTCCAGCCGCGAGATGTTCGTGCGCGGGTCGCCCGCGCCAACCGGCCCTACCAGCGCGATCGACCAGTCCGGCCGCGCCCGAGCGACGCCCTCCAGCAGGTCGAGGTCGAGCTTGGTGGCCACCACCGCGCCCGTGAAGACGATCCGCGGCCGCGGAAGCGCGGCCAGTGCGGGGTCGGTGGGTCCTTCGCCGAGCGCGGTGGCGAAGCGCTCGGTGTCCGCGACGTTGGGGGCGTAGACGACACGTTCGTTGAGCGCGCGCATGCGCTCGACCAGCGCCGGGGCCGAGGCGAGCACGAGGTCGGCGCGGGCTGCGAAGCGCCCCTCGGCGACCCGGAAGGCATCCGACCGCACGCCCTTCTGGGCCGCGATGTCGTCGACGCAGTGGTAGACGATCGTCGACGGATTCAGCGCCTCCACGAGCCACTCCGCCTGCGGGACGTAGCTCCACAGCAGCGGGCGCTCCATGTCCAGCGAGCGGGCCGCGCGGCCGACCTGGGCGCGCAGCAGCTTGGCGTTGACGGCGGCGATGCCGCGGCGCCCGTGCAGCGGGACCACCAGCGGCGACAGCACGTGCAGGCCGTCCACCGCCCGCGGGCCCGCAGCCGCTCGGCGCGCCCTGCGCGCCATCCGCCTCAGGTCGCGGCCGGCGAGGCGCGGCTGGCGCAGCCCGAGCGACTCCACGAACAGGACGCGGTTGCGCCGCGCCAGGCGCGACATCAGGTGCTGCTGATTGGTCCACAGCTCGGCGTCCCACTCCCCGAAGCCGAGGCAGACGATGGACCGCCCCTCGAGGGTCATCGAGTCGCCGCCCGCACCAGCCGCTCCGCCTCGGCCGGGTCGAGGGAGGGGTCGAGCGCGCCGTAGGGCGCGCGCAGCTCGGGCGGGAGCAGGCGGGCCAGCCGGCGCTCGCGCGGCCCGCACGGCACCAGCGCGTCGACGCCGCGCAGCTGCACTTCGGCGTCGAGCGCGCGGATCAGGTGCAGCGGCGTCAGCCGGGGCAGCTCGCGCACGTGGAGGCCGTGCGCGGCCTCCGGTGGGGCGTCGGTGACCAGCGCCACGTCGGCGCCCGCCTCGCGCGCCGCGTTCAGCCAGCCGGCCGCCCGCGCCGCGTGGTCGGGGCCGGAAGCGATCGCGAGCAACCGCACCGAGCCGCGCCGCTCGCGCGGCTTGGCGTAGTGGGCGGGCGCCGAGGAGGCCGAGTCGTCGCCGCGCGCCCGCACCCAGACGAGCGCGTCGGCGGCGCAGTCGAGCGAGATCTTGGCCAGGCCGCGCCAGCCGTCGCGCCAGCCGCCGTCCACGACCAGCCGGTAGGCGAACTTCGCGGCCGGCCGCAGCACGATGCCGCGCGCGCGGTCGGCCGCCGAGATCGGCCCGCGCAGCTGCTGCGCCTCAAGCCCCGCGTAGCGCCAGGCGTCGCGGATCGCCTCCGCGGGGGTTGCCGCAAGCAGGTGCTCGAGGTCGCCGCCGAACGCCCAGGTGCGTCCAAACGCCCACAGGCCCTCGTGGACCTTCACGGTCTCGTCGTGGTAGTAGCGCCCGCGCCGGAACAGCCGCAGCCGGTACTTGGGGTACTTTGCGGACGGACCGAGCCGGCCGCCGAGCAGCAGGTCGCGGCAGGGCACGCCGCAGATGTCTACGCCGGCCGGCACGGCGGCGAGGAAGGCCTCGATCTCCGCCCGCAGTCGCGGCGTGACGCGCTCGTCGGCGTCCACCTCGAGGATCCAGTTCGAGGTCGCGTGGTCGATCGCCACGTTGCGCTGCTTGCCGAAGGTGCGGAACGGGTGCACGACCAGGTTCGCCCCCGCCGCGCGGGCGATCTCGGCGGTACGGTCGCGCGAGCCGGAGTCCACGACGACCAGCTCGTCGCAGAACGCCACGCTCTCGAGCGCGCCGGGCAGGCGCTCCTCCTCGTCGCGGGCGATGATGCAGGCGCAGACGGTCTCGCGCCCTCCCTCGGGGGTGGTCATCCGGCTCAGCGTATTGCGGAAGCACCCGGCTCGGCCGGGTGCGCACCGGCCGGCTTATTCGAGAAGTGCGCTCGCGCCTGCCCTTGCCAGGCGCTCTGCAACGGCCTGCCCGAGGGCGGCCGGCGCGGCCGGATCGCCGTCCAGCTCGTCGCTGATCCAGTGCGAACCGTCGGGATGCCCGATGAAGGCCGTCAGCCGCAGCGCCCCCGCGGCCGGCTCGGCCAGGGCGCCCATGGGGGTGTCGCAGGTCGCGCCGAGCGCCGTGACCAGCGCGCGCTCCGCGGTGAGCGCCGTCAGCGCATCGCGGTCCGTCAGCGCGGCGGCGGCCTCCGCGACGGCAGCGTCGTCGCTGCGCGCCTCGAGCGCGAGACAGCCCTGACCCGCCGCCGGCACGAGCTCCGGCAGCGCTGCGCCCTCGTCCCCGCGCCCGAGCCGCGCCAGTCCCGCGCGCGCGAGCACGATCGCGTCGAGGTCGCCCTCGGCAAGCCGCCTCAGCCTGGTGTCCACGTTGCCGCGCAGGTCACGCACGTCGAGCCCCGGTCGCAGGGCCGCGAGCTGGGCGCGCCGGCGGATGCTGGCCGTGCCGATCACCGCGCCGTCGCTCAGCTCGTCGAGCGAGCCGGCGCCGCAGAGCGCGTCGAGGGGGTCGGCGCGCTCCGGCACGCCCACGATCGACAGGCCGGCCGGCAGCTCGGCCGGCACGTCCTTGGCGGAGTGCACCGCCAGGTCGATCTCACCGGCGAGCAGCGCCTCCTCGATCTCCTTCACGAAGCGCGACTTGTCGGTCTGCGAGCCGCGGTCGCCGGACGTCGTGATCGTGACCAGCTCGACCTCTCCGGGCAGTCGCTCCGCCACCCAGCTCGCCTGTGCCAGCGCGAGCGCGCTTCCGCGCGTGCCCAGGCGGATCACGCCGGACGGCGGCGGGCGTCGAGGCGCGTGACCTCCGCGGCGGGAGCCTCCTCGACGGGGGCTGGGTCGAGCCCGAACAGCTCGCGCAGCGCGTGCATGTGGTGGTAGGAGCTGCGGTCCTTGAGTCGCACCGTCGGCTCGTGCAGCAGTCGCGAGACCACGGCCCGGGCCATTACCTCTACGCGCTCGCGGTCGGCCAGCGAGAGCGACTCCCAGCGCGGCTCGTTCTCGGCCAGCACCTGGCGGACCACCTCGTCGGCGCGCCGGCGCAGCGCCGAGATCGTCGGCACCACGTCCAGGGTCGCGAGCCAGGCCTCGAAGCGCGCGACGTCCTCCCGCACCAGCACGAACGCCTCCTCGGCCTCCGCCTCGCGCGCGTCGAGGTTGCGCGCCACGGCGCGCTGGAGGTCGTCCATGTCGTACAGCGCGATCCCCGGGCACTCGCGCACGCTGGGCTCGATGTCGCGCGGCACCGCCAGGTCGATCATCACGAGCGGCCGCCCCATGCGCGAGGCGGCCACGAACTCCAGCTCCTCGCGGCCGACGATCTGGTGCGGCGCGCCGGTCGAGGTGACGACGATGTCGGCCGCTTCCAGCTCGCGCGGCATGTCCTCGAACGTCACCGCGCGGCCGCCGAAGCGCTGGGCCAGGCCGAGCGCACGGTCGTAGCGGCGGTTGGCGACGAACAGCGTGTCCACGCCGCGGTCGCGCAGCGCACGCGCGGTCAGCTCGGCGTTCTCGCCGGCGCCGATCACCAGCACGCGCCGGTCGGCCAGGTCGCCGAGGAAGTCGGCCGCCAGCTGGACCGCCACCGTCGAGATCGACACGTTGGTCCGGGCGATCCCGGTCTCCGTGCGCGCTCGCTTGCCGGCCGCGAGCGCGTCGCGGAACAGCCGGTTCGAGATCGGCCCGCTGACGCCCTCGACAAGGGCCATCTCGTAGGCGCGCTTGACCTGCCCCTGGATCTCGGCCTCGCCGACGATCATCGAGTCGAGCCCGGCGGTGACCGCGAACAGGTGCTCGACCGCCTCGCGCCCGTGCAGCGAGTAGAGCGAGCCGATCAGCTCGGTCGGGCGCAGCTCCGCCTGGCGGGACAGGATCGCGAGCGCCGCGTTCTCGGCCTCCAGCGCGTCGTCGGTGACGAGGTATAGCTCCGTGCGGTTGCAGGTGAACAGCGCGACGGCCTCGTGCACGCCGTCGTGGTCGGTCAGCTCGCCGAGCACGCGCGCGGCCCGGGCCGTCGGCAGCGCAAGCTTCTCGCGCAGCGGCAGCGACGCCGTCTTGTGCGACGCCCCCAGAGCGAGCAGCTCGCCCTTCACTCGTCCTCCTCAGCGAGCTGGGTCAGCTCGCGGTCGATGCGCGCGAGCTTCGCGGCCATGATCGCCACGTAGATCAGGATCAGCGCCAGGAACACGACGTAGGCGCCGGCCACGTACTTGCCTGCCTCGTCGAGCGGGAGGGCCGGGGCCGCGAACCACATCAGGCCGCCACCGCCTCGCGCTCGGCCCGCTGCCGGCGCAGCCGCTTGAGCTGCATGGACGCGTGCTTGGCGGTCAGCTCGAGCTTCCAGAGCGTGACGGCCAGCAGCGTCATTGCCACCAGCGTCACGAGGAACGTCAGCCGCATCTCGCCGGGCATGCTGCCGCCGGTCTCCGAGAGCACGCGCGGGTGCGTGTACGCCTGCGCCAGCCGCACCGCGGTGAAGTTGAGCGGCACGAACGCCCCGGCCGCGATGGCGAACACCGACGAGTAGCGCGCTTGGCGCTCCGGGTCCTCGATCGCGAAGCGCAGCGGGTAGTAGACGCAATACAGCAGGAAGGTCACGAGGAACGACACCAGCACCGGCTCGTCCCAGACCCACCAGTGGCCCCAGGAGGCCCGGGCCCAGATCGAGCCTGTCACGAGCACGCCGAGGCCGAGGATGATCGACAGGTGGATCGCGACGTAGGAGCGCATGTCCCACGACGGGTCGCCGGAGCGCAGGTGACGGATGCCGAAGATGCCCCCCGCCACCCAGCCGCAGAGCGCCACGATCGCCATCGGCACGTGGATGTAGAAGATCTTCTGGACGAAGCCCTGGTCGGCGTCGAGCGGCGCGTAGAAGAAGACGAGGGCGAGCGCCGTCGTGAGCGCCACGACGGTGGCTGCGGCCAGCGGGGCGAGGCCCTTCGAATACATCAGTCCTCGAGCAAGAAATCGAAGACAGCGATCGAGACAAGCACGAACACCACATCGTAAAGCGTGAGAAGCCCAAGCCAGCGACCCAGGTCCTCGGGACCCTGGTCGGGGCGCAGCAGCGGCTCGGTGGCCTGGGCGCAGGAGATCAGCAGGGGAACCAGCAGCGGCAGGAGCAGCAGCGGCACGATCAGCTCGCGGGCGCGCGTCTCGGCCGCCAGCGCCGCCACCAGCGCGCCGACCGCGGCGATGCCGAGGTCGCCCAGCAGGAGGATGACCGGCAGCTCGGGCAGGGTCCCGCCGAGGCCGGGCCCGAGCAGCATCAGCCCGAAGGCCGGCACGGCGACGATCTCGACCGCCACCAGGAACAGGAACAGCGCGCCGGCCTTGGCCAGGAACAGCGCCGTGCGATCCACCGGTGCCAGCAGCAGAGCGTCGATGCCGCCCTGCTCGCGCTCGACCGCGAACAGCCGCGTGACGCCGATGACCGCGGCGAGCAGGAGCGTCACCCAGAGCACGCCGGCGGCCAGCTCGCCGTCGAGCGAGTTGCGGTCGAGCCCGAAGTGGAACAGGACGTAGACGGTGATCGAGAACAGCGTCATGGCCGGGACCGACTCCTTCGTGCGCAGCTCGAGCAGCAGGTCCTTGCGCAGGATCGTCGCGGCCGGGCGGATCACCGGTACAGCTCCTCGTCAGCGCCGACCGGCTTGCCGCGCCGCAGGCGCAGCACCACGTCCGCCTCGGCGAGTGCGCCCGCCACGTCGTGGCTGACGAGCACACGCGTGCGCCCGGACGGGCGCCCGATCAGCGGCTCGAGCAGCTCGGCGGCGGCGGGGTCCAGGTTGGCGCGCGGCTCGTCGAGCAGGAGCAGCGGCGGGTCGTGCAGCACGGCCCGGGCGGCTGCCAGGCGCTGCACCATGCCGCGCGACAGCTCGCGCACCGGGTCGTCGGCCCGGCGCTCCATCCCGACCGCCCCGAGCACGGTCGCCACCCGCTCCTCGGCCACCCCGTGCAGCCGGGCGTGGTAGCGGAGGTTCTCGCGGCCGCTCAGGTCGCGGTAGAGCAGCGGGTCGTGTCCGAGGTAGCCGATCTGCCCGGGCAGCCGCCACCGCTCACGCGGCAGCTCGGCGTCGAGCACGCTCGCGTGACCCCCGTGCGGGCGCAGCAGGCCGGCGAGCACGCGCAGCAGCGTGGTCTTGCCGGCGCCGTTGCCGCCCAGCACGGCAAGCGTCTGACCCGCCTCCACGCGCACGGAGACGCCGGAGAGCGCGACGCGCTCGCCGTACCGCCGCTCGAGGCCGTCGAGCTCGATCGCCGCCACGGGCCGAAGCCTAAGCCGCAAGCAGCCGGCTCGGCCGGCTGCGCGCGGGGGACCCTATCCTCAGCCGATGGCCGATCGCGCTCGTCTGGTGGGGATCAACCACGTCGTTCTGGAGGTGGGCGACCTCGACGAGGCGCTCGAGTTCTACGGCGGCCGGTTCGAGTTCGAGTTGCGCGGCCGGCTGCGCCTGATGGCGTTCCTCGACATGGGCGACCAGTTCCTCGTCCTCGCCGAGGGCCGCTCGCAGCCGCCCGACGGCGCCCGGCACTTCGGCCTCGTGGTGGACGACGCCACAAAGCTGCCCGAGCGCGACTTCCACGACCCCTGGGGCAACCACGTCCAGGTCGTCCAGTACTCGGAGATCCAGTTCTCCAAGACGGATGCCGTCCTCGCCGGCATGGGCCTGGAGGGGCTCGAGAAGTCGGAGTCCGCCCTGCAGGAGCTGCGCGAAAAGGGCCTGGGCTAGGCGAGGCTGAGGCTGCGCGCCCGGCCGAGCCGGGCGCTTGCCCACTAGCGCAGCCGGCGTCCGGCGCGGTCCTCCTCGCGCCGCTCCGAGGCATCCACCAGCCGGAAGGCGACGCGGACGAAGACCAGCAGCGCCACCACGACGATCACGGTGGCGCCGCCACCCACGCCGCCGCGCGAGATGGCGACCGCCGTCGCGATGACGCATGCGCTGGCTGCGATCAGGATCCGGGGCTGCGGCATGGGTCCAGCATCGCCGGGTCGCATGAACGCTCGATGAGCGCTCCGGCGCGCGGCCTTCGCCTACCGTGAGGAGCGAGATGCGCGCGCCTGTTCCGGCCTTCCGGCGCCTCCCGATCCGCGTGCGGCTGACGCTGGCGTTCGCGGGCGTGCTGGCCGCGGTCCTCATCGTCGGCGGCGTGGCGCTCTACACCGTGTTCGCGCACGACTTCGACGCCCAGATCGACCACGACCTGGACACGCGGCTCGTGGACGTCACGCGCCTGGCGGATGCCGCGGCGCGCACGAGCGAGGACGAGCCCCGGCGCGTCCCGTCGGCCAGTGGTGACGGGCTCGTCCAGGTCTACCGCGCGGACGGCCGCCTGCTCGGCTCGTCCAGGGGGATCAGGGGCATCCGCTTCCTCACGCCCACACAGGTGCGCCGGGCAGCGGGTGGCCGGATCCGGATCGCGCGCGCGCAGACGCCGGTCGGCGAAACCCGCGTCGAGGCCGGCCGCGCGGCCGTGGCGCCGCTGGTCGTCGCGGTCGGCGAGCAGCTCAAGCGCCGCGACCACGCGCTGGACCGGCTCCGCGAACTGCTGCTGATCTTCTTTCCGCTGGCGCTGCTCCTGGCGACCTATGCCGGCTATCAGGTGGCCGGCGCCGCCCTGGGGCCGGTCGAGCGCATGCGCGCCCGCGCCGCGCTGCTCACCGAGCGCGACACCTCGGCGCGACTCCCGGTCCCCCAGACGCACGACGAGATCGAGGCCCTCGGACGAACGCTCAACGACCTGCTGGGGCGGCTCGACGCCGCGCTCGCGCGCGAGCGGCGGCTGCTCGCCGACGCCAGCCACGAGCTGCGCACGCCGCTGGCCGTGCTGCGCGCCGAGGTCCAGCTGGCGCTGCGGGGCGAGCGCGACCCTCAGGCGCTGCGCGCCGCCCTCGAGTCGGTCGGCCACGAGACCGACCGACTGTCTCGTCTCGCAGACGACCTGCTCGTGCTCGCCCGCTCCGATCAGGGCGGACTGCCGATCCGCCCCGAGCCGCTCGACAGCGGGGAGCTGCTCCGGGCCGCGGCTGCTCGCTCCGGCGCCGAAGGACGTCAGGTCGTCGCGGAGGACGAGGCCTTCGGCCTGGTGGTCGCCGCGGACCCCGACCGTGCGGCGCAGGCGCTCGACAACCTGGTGGTCAACGCGCTCAAGCACGGCGGGGGCGACGTCCGGCTGAGCGCGCGCGCCGATGACGGCCGCGTGCAGCTGCACGTGACAGATCAGGGTGAGGGCTTCTCCGAAGAGCTGCTCGGGCGTGCCTTCGAGCGCTTCAGCCAGGGCGACCCGGCGCGGTCGGGCGAGGGCACCGGGCTGGGGCTCGCGATCGTCGCGGCGATAGCGGCGGCGCACGGCGGCGACGCCGGCGCGCGCAACCTAGCCGGTGGCGGGGCGGACGTCTGGCTCTCGCTGCCGGCCGCGTGAGCCGGGCGCGACCGGGTCCCAGCGGAAGCGGCGCACGGCGATCCGGGCGCCCACCGCCGTCCAGACGGCCAGCACCGCCAGGTCGCCCCAGGCGAAGCCGCTGCCCGTGGTGTGCGGGCTGAACGTCCCGTAGAACGCGTCGACCAGGTGGCTGAGCGGGAAGAAGTGGGCGAGCTTGGTCACCCAGTCGGGCGCGCCGTGGAGCGGTGCGAAGACGCCCGAGATGAAGGTGAGCGGCAGCAGCGTGACGTTCGCGACGACCGGCGCGGTATCAGCTCGCACGACGAACGACGACACCGCGATGCCGAGCGCGGCCAGGCACAGGCCGCCGAGCAGCAAGGTGACGAACGCAGCCGGCAGCAGGTGCAGGTAGAGGTGCACTCCGAACGCGGCCACGCCGACGATCACCATCAGCGTCACGGAGGCCAGTCCCGCGAGCAGAGCGACGGCGATCAGGGCCGACAGGTAGATCGAGGGCTCGAGCGGCGTGCCGCGGATGCGCTTGAGGATCCCCTGCTCGCGGGCGCGCGGGATCGAGAAGACCAGGCTGGTGTAGCAGGCGAAGGAGAGCCCGAAGATCGCAAGCGAGGGCGTGAAGTACTGGGCGAAGTCGACCTTCCCGCCCGCGGCGGTGACGCTGCCGCTGTTGGTGGAGTCGATCAGCAGCAGCAGGATCATCGGGAACGCGAGCGTGAAGAACGCGGACCGCGGCGTGCGGATCAGCGTCTTCAGGCCGGCCTGCACCCAGAGCGCGAACAGCCTCATCGGTGCTCCTCTCGCGTGAGCTGCAGGTACACGTCCTCCAGCGACGGCTGGGTCACCGACAGGGCCTCCAGCTCGTAGCCGTGGACGTCCGCCCAGGTGAGCAGCGGCAGCAGCGTCTTGGTCGGGGATTCGGTGCTCAGCGTCACGGTCTCGCCCTGCTGCGGTGACTGCGGGAGCGGCATGCCGGGCGCCGGCACGCGGAAGCTGATGACCGCCGGACGCTCGCGGGCGAGGTCGTCGGGGGTACCGGTCGCGATGACCCGGCCGGAGCCGATCACCACGACGCGGTCGGCGAGCCGCTGAGCCTCTTCCATGTAGTGAGTCGTCAGCAGGATCGTCTTCCCGAGCGAGCGAAGGCGACGGATCAGCTCCCACGACCGGCGTCGGGCAGCGGGGTCGAACCCGGTGGTGGGCTCGTCGAGAAAGAGCAGCTCGGGGTCGCCGGCGATGCCGATCGCGAGGTCGAGCCGGCGTTGCTGGCCGCCCGACAGCGTGCTCACGCGAGCGTTGCGCTGCGCATCGAGCCCGACGAGCTCGAGCACGTCGCCGGCCTCCAGCGGGTGTGGGTAGGCGGCCGAGTAGAGGCGGATGGTCTCAGTGACGGTCAGCACCGGCTCGACCGCGGTCTCCTGGGGCACGATCCCGATCCGCTCGCGAAACGCGCGCGGCGCGGTCCCGGGATCGAAGCCGAGGACGGAGACCTCGCCGGCATCTCTTTGCCGGTGGCCGGCGAGGATCTCCAGTGTCGTCGTCTTGCCGGCGCCGTTGGGCCCCAGGAAGGCGACGATCTCCCCGGCGCCGACCGTGAGGTCGACGCTCCTGACTGCCTCGACCGGCCCGTAGCTCTTGCGCAGCCCTCGCACCTGGATGACGGGTATTGGCGCCCCGCCGTTCAGGCCGGTGGCACGCGGGACGGATTCGGTCACTGGCATGGCCGCGATCCTCGGCGCGAGCCATGAGAGGACGATGAGCGGCCGGGCTCAGCCCCGCTTGAGCCGGTAGCCGGCGCCGCGGACCGTCTCGAGCGTGGTGACCCCGAACGGCCTGTCCACCTTCTCGCGCAGGTAGCGCACGTAGACGTCGATCACGTTCGAGCGGTGCTCGTACTCGGTGTCCCACGCGCCCTCCAGCAGCTGGAAGCGCGACAGCACCTCGCCCGCGTGGCGCATGAACACCTCGAGCAGCTGGAACTCCTTCGTCGACAGCGGTATCTCGGTGCCGGAGCGGCTCACCCGGCGGGCGGCGGGGTCGAGCTCCAGGTCGCCCACGCGCAGCACCGGTCCGTGCTCCGCCGGGCCGCGCCGCGCCAGCGCGCGCAGCCTCGCGAGCAGCTCCCCGAAGTCGAACGGCTTGGCGAGATAGTCGTCGGCTCCGGTGTCGAGCCCCGCGATCCGGTCCTCCACCGCGTCGCGCGCGGTCAGCATCAGGATCGGGGTGCGGACGCCGTCGCCGCGCAGCCGCCGGCAGGTCTCGAAGCCGTCGATGCCCGGCAGCATCAGGTCGAGGACGACAACGTCGTAGGCGGTCGCCTGCGCCATCCAGAGGGCGTCCTCGCCCTTGATGGCCACATCGGCCAGCACGCCCTCCTCGCGGAGCCCCCTGCGGATCAGGCCCGCGAGCTTCAGCTCGTCCTCGACGACAAGTACGCGCACGTCCCCTCGAAGCTTGGCAACTCTCACCTCCCTCTCATCGAACGCAGAGAACCTCGGCCCAGACCCGTGACCCGCCGGGGGTGGCTTCAGACCTCCCTCCTCCCACCTCCGGCGGGGTCGGGGGTCCTGTCAGTCGCGCTCGAGGGTGGCGGCCGCGTGCTCGAGGGTGGGAGCGACGACCGGCCAGGATTGGTCGATCGCCTTCGGATTGCCGGGGAAGTTCACGATCAGCGTGCGCCCGCGCACCCCGGAGACTCCCCGCGTGAGGATGCCGAGTGGGGTGTGGCCGCGCGAGTCGCTGCGGATCGCCTCCGCGTAGCCGGGCGCCTCGCGCTCGATCACGTCGCGCGTGGCCTCCGGCGTGACGTCGTCGATGGTCAGCCCCGTGCCGCCGGTGGTGAACACGAAGCGCACCTGCTCCTGGTCGGCGAGCCGCTTCAGGACGCCGGCGATCGCCTCGCGGTCGTCCGCCACCGTCTCGTGCGACACCTCGAGCCCCGCGGCCTTGCAGAGGTCAGCCAGGCGCACACCCGAGACGTCCTCGCCCTCGCCGCGCGCGAGCGAGCTGGACACCGTGACCACGGCGGCCTTCATCGACGCCAGTCGTGGCGGCCGCCCGACTTCTCGAGCAGCACCACCTCGACGATCTCCACGCCGCGCTCCAGCCCCTTGACCATGTCGTAGACGGTCAGCGCGGCCACCGCGGCGGCGGTCATCGCCTCCATCTCCACGCCGGTCTGGGCGCTGGTGCGCGCCTCGGCGGTCAGCACGACCTCGGTCTCGCGCAGCTCGGCCTCGACGTCCACGAACGACAGCGGCAATGGGTGGCAGAGCGGCACCAGCTCGGCGGTGCGCTTGGCCGCCTGGATGCCCGCGAGGCGCGCGGTCCCCACCACGTCGCCCTTGGGAGCGTCGCCGCGGGCGACCGCGGCCGCGGTCTCGGCCGACATCCGCACGGTCGCGCGCGCCCGCGCGCGCCGGTCGGTCACCGCCTTGCCGCCGACGTCGACCATCCGGGCTCGCCCGGCCTCGTCGAGGTGTGTCAGGTCGTCAGACAGGCTGGTGGGACTGCCGCGCGGCTTCGATCAGGTCGCGCACCGCCGGCTCGTCGCCGCGTCGCAGCAGCTCGACCGGATCGGGCTCGCCGTTCACGATCGATTCGAAGAAGACCTTGCGGTCCCGATAGGTCGGCAGGGTCGCCTTGGCCCAGCCGCGCACCTCGTTCAGAAGCACGGCCAGGCGGGCGTAGGGCTCGCCGTACTCGTCGGCGATCTCGTCACGGATGCGCTTGGCCAGCGCCGGCGAGGCGCCCGCCGTCGAGATCGCGATCGCCAGCGGCCCGGTGCGGATGATCGCCGGCAGGATGAAGTTGCAGAGCGGTGGCACGTCGACAACGTTCACGAGCATCGCGCGCCGCTCGGCGTCCTCGAAGATCGCGATGTTCACGTCCGTGTCGCCGGTCGCGGCTATCACGATGAACACGCCCTCGAGGTCCGCTCTGCCGGCGTACTCGCGCCGCTCCCAGCGGATCGAGCCCTCCTCCGCCAGCCGCTCGAGCGGCTCGATGGCCTCCGGGGCGATCAGTGTCACTTCGCCGTCGCAGGCAAGCAGGCCCTCGACCTTCTCCAGGCCGACGTCGCCGCCTCCGACCACCACGCAGCGCCGCCCGCTCAGCCGCAGGCAGGCGATGTAGAAGGGCGTATCGAGCATCCCCTGGACGCACGACTGGTCGCAGACGCCCCTGCGCAGCTGGCAGACGCATTCCTTGCCGGCATAAGCCTGTGCTGGCATCGCCCAGAGTCTAGGCACCTGTCAGCGCGGGCGCCGGGGGTGCCCCCGCCGCCTGACGCCCGAGGGAAGAGGCGCTATTCAGGCGGCGAGGGCACGGCGCGGGCGGTGCAGCGCGAACGCCCGGGGGAGGCGCCTGCGCTGCTCCCGCGACCGATGGCCGCGGTTCCCGGCGGCCGCGCGCAGTTCGTTGAGGTGCTCGCTGGCGGCCGCTTGTGAGAGAAGTCCTGTCATGGGTTGCAAATTACGGCTAAGGAGCACCCCTTACATCGGGCATTCGCCTCCGATTAGGCCTTACGGGGAGTGGGCTTCAGGCAAAGGCACGGCGCGGGCGGCGGCGCCACGGCAGGGCGGGCAGCCGCCGCTCGCGGCGCGGCTTGCGCGGCGCGCGCCGGTTGCGCTCGGCGGCCGCGCGCAGCTCGGCCGCGTGGATCGCCGTGACTGCGTATGTGAGGGCTCCGTTCATGGAGCCGAAGCTACGGCTAAGGCGTATGGCCCGACATCGGCAATCCGCGCCGACTTGAGCCTTAGCGCTTGAAGACGTCCTTCAGCGAGCGCCGGCCCACCTTCAGCAGCGGGAACAGGCCGCGCCGCAGCGCGGCCGGCTTGTCGGCGTCGCGCCCGTAGAGCAGGCGCGCCGACGCGCTCATCGCCTTGCCGAGCGACTCGTCGTACGGGTGCCACCAGAAGTCGCGAGTGCGCGAGGGCTCCCAGGTGACCAGCTTGATGTTCACGCACTCCCAGAGCCCGAACTTCGAGTGCGATCGGCCGAGGCCGGATTCCTTCACGCCGCCCCAGGAGCAGGAGCAGGCGCCGTGGCTGAACATGTGGTCGTTGATCCAGACCATGCCGGACTGCAGGCGCTCGGCGATGCGCTCGCCCTTGGCCCGGTTCATGGTCCACACGGAAGCTCCGAGCCCGAACTCAGACGTGTTCGCGAGCGCGATCGCCTCGTCCTCGGACTGCACCGTCACGATCGGCACGACCGGGCCGAAGATCTCCTCGTTCATGATGCGCATCTCGGGCGTGACCCCGGTCAGCACGGCCGGCGCGTAGAAGTTCCCGCTCGGGTGGGCGGCGACGTCGACGGGACCGCCGCACTGGAGCGTCGCGCCGTTGGCGACGGCGTCGTCGACCAGCTCGCGCACGAGCTCGAACTGCTCGCGCGAGACCATCGGCCCGATCTCCGTCTCGTAGTCGAGCGGGTCGCCCACGCGGAGGGCGCGCGCGCCCTCGACGACGCCCTCGACGAAGCGCTCGGCGACCTCGTCGACGACGTAGACGCGCTCGATGCCCGAGCAGGTCTGACCGGCGTTCGCGAACCCGCCCCAGAGGCAGCCGGAGATCGCGTTGGGGAGGTTGGCGTCCGCGCAGACCACCATCGGGTCCTTGCCGCCCAGCTCCAGCACAGAGCCCTTCAGCCGCCGCGCGCACTCCTCGCCCACGCGCCGGCCGACGTCCACCGATCCGGTGAAGAAGATCTTGGCGGCGCTCGACTCCACCAGCGCCTGACCGACCGCCCCGCCGCCGTGCACGGTGCGCACGAGCCCCTCCGGGACGCCGGCGCGCTCGAAGGTCTCCTGGATGCGCTGGCCGATCAGCGGCGTGAGCGACGCCGGCTTGAGGACCACGCCGTTGCCCGCCATCAGCGCGATGGCCACCTCGCCGAAGGGGATCGACCAGGGGTAGTTCCAGGGAGCGATGACGCCGACCACGCCCAGCGGCTCGAACGTGAAGCGCGCGCGCTTCTGCTTGATGAAGACCGGCAGCGGGATGCGCTCGTCCTCGAGGACCCCCGGACCCGTCTCCGCCAGCCAGCGCAGCGAATCGATCGTCGGCAGCAGCTCCATCACGTACGCCTCGTTGATGGGCTTGCCCTGCTCGCGGCTGAGCAGCTCGGCGAGGTCGTCGACCTGGTCGATGATCGCCTGCGCCGCGCGGCGCATGTAGCGCGCGCGGTCCTTGAGCGGGAGCTGCGCCCAGAACGGTTGGACGGTCGCCACGTCGTCGACCACCGCCTGGACCGCGTCCGGCCGGATCGTCTCGACGCCCCCGACTCGGGCGCCGTCGAGGGGGCTGTACGACTCGAGCTCGGGCGTGATGGGCGTGACCGCGGCTTCCATGGCCTGGGATTGTGCAGCACGTCGCGCTGCGACGTCCGCGACGGGACGTTGATCGTGAGCCGGCGGCGCTAGTCGGCGTCGCGCTTGCGCGCCTTGCGGATCCGTTCCAGCCGCTCGCGCAGGTCGCTCTCCTCGCCGTGCTCGCTCAGCTCGAGGAAGCGCTCGCCGACCGCCTCCTCCGGCATCAGCTCCTGGTCGGAGACGCCCTCGACGCGGTCGTGCGGGTAGTCGTAGTCGAGCCCGCGGCCGAGCTTCTTCGCGCCCGGGTAGGCGGCGCTGCGCAGGGGCGGCGGCGGCTCCGGCGTGCCGTTGTCGCGCACCCACTCGCGCGCGCGGCCGAGCGCCTTAGTCGACGCGTTCGACTTGGGCGCCAGCGCGAGGTAGATCGCCGCCTGGGAGAGGTTCAGGGCGCACTCCGGCATCCCGACGTGCTCGACCGCGTGCGCGGCGTTGACCGCCACGTTGAGCGCGCGCGGGTCCGCGTTGCCGATGTCCTCGCTCGCCAGGATGACCATCCGCCGCGCGATGAAGCGCGGGTCCTCGCCGCCCTCGAGCATGGCGGCCAGGTAAAGCAGCGACGCGTCCGGATCCGAGCCGCGCGTCGACTTGATCCAGGCCGAGATCAGGTCGTAGTGGAGGTCGCCGCCCTTGTCGTAGAGGATCGCGCTGCGCTGGAGCGCGTCCTCGGCCACGCGCAGGGACACGGTGCCGCCGCCGACGGTCTCGCACGCCAGCTCCAGCGCGGACAGCGCGGTGCGGGCGTCGCCCGCCGAGCGCGCGGCCAGGAACTCCAGTGCGTCGTCGTCGACGGCGGGCGCGGCGGCGATGCCGCGCTCGTCGCCCAGGGAACGGCGCAGCAGGGCGAGCACGTGCTCGTCCTCGAGCGCGCGCAGCTCGTAGATGCGGCAGCGCGACAGCAGCGCCGAGTTGACCTCGAAGTAGGGGTTCTCGGTCGTCGCGCCGACGAGAAAGACGAGTGCCTCCTCGACCGCCGGCAGCAGCGTGTCCTGCTGGGCCTTGTTGAAGCGGTGGATCTCGTCGAGGAAGAAGATCGTGCGCTCGCCGCTCGTGTCGCGACGGTGCTGCGCGCGTTCGAGCACGGCGCGAACCTCGGCGCGCCCGGCGTTGACCGCCGACGCCTCCTCGAAGGCGGCGCGTGAGTTCACCGCCAGCAGCCGGGCGAGCGTGGTCTTGCCGGTGCCCGGCGGCCCGTACAGGATCATCGAGTGCGGGCGGCCCTCCTCGATCGCGGTGCGCAGCGCCGAGCCGCGCCCGAGCAGGTGCTCCTGGCCGACGAACTCGCCGAGCGACGCGGGTCGCATGCGCGCGGCGAGCGGCAGGGTGCCGGCCCGGGCGCCGGACCGGCCGCCGGGCGCGTCCTCTAGATCGAAGAGCCGCTCGATGGGGGGATTCTGGCAGCGCGCGGGTACGGTGCAGGCATGACCCATGCGGTGGTGCTGATCAAGGCGGAGCGGGGCGCCCTGGCGACGCTCGGCGAACGGCTCGCTGACGTCGACGGGGTTGCCGAGGCTTACTCGGTCACGGGCGAGTGGGACTTCGTGGCGATGCTGCGGGTCGGCGAGCACGACGAGCTCGCCGAGGCGGTCACGGGCCGGCTCGCGAGCCTGAACGGCATCGCCGACACGTACACGATGGTCGCCTTCCAGGTGTTCTCGCGCCACGACCTCGAGGCGCTCTTCTCGGTCGGGGCCTAGCCCAGGCGCCCGAGGAAGTCGAGGAGCGCCGCGGCGCAGCGCGCCGGCTGCTCGTCCCAGACGAAGTGGCCCGCGCCCTCGAGCACGACCAGCTCGGTATTGGCCAGCTCGCGCTCGAAGCGGTGCGCGCTGGCGATCGGCGCGAACTCGTCGGTCGCGCCCCAGATCAGGAGCACCGGCACGTCCAGGTCGGCCAGCCGGTAGCCGGCCAGCTTCTCGAAGTCGCCCGAGCGGTACAGCTCGAGCGCGTTGCGCTTGCGGGCGTCGCCGTCGACGCTCTTCCAGTACTCGTCGAGCTCGTCGTCGCTGAACCCGGGGTTGGTCGCGCGCAGCAGGCCGCCGAAGCCCTCGCGGTCCAGCCCCGCGAGCGCCTGCTCGCCGACCTCGGGCGTGCGCATCGCCTGCGCCATGCCGTGCCACTTGCCGTCCGGGAAGAACCCGCTCGAGCTGATCACGAGCCCCGCGATCGCCTCGGGGTGCTCGCAGGCCCAGCGCAGGCCGATCAGCCCGCCCCAGTCGTGCACGACGGGCACGCAGCGCTCGACTCCGACGGTGCGGCGAAAGCGCTCGAGCACCTCGACCTGGCGTTCCCAGGTCCCGGGCGGGTCGGGCGGCGAGTCGCCGAAGCCGGCGAGGTCGGGGGCCACGCCGCGCCAGCCGGCTTCGGCCAGGGGCGGCAGCGCCTCGCGCCACATGTACGAGCTCTGCGGGAAGCCGTGGAGGAGCAGTGCGACCGGCCCATCCGCCGGACCCGCCTCGCGGTAGGCGAGCCCGGCCGCGACGCTCACGCCGGCACCGGCTCCACGAGCTTGGTGAACAGCCGCTCCAGCGCGGGGCGGAACACGCGCTCCTCGAAATCCTCGATCGGGGTCACCAGCTGGCCGAGCATGAAACCGGTTATCGCAGCCACAAGCAATGGCGCGTCCGCCTGCGGATCGGGCGCGCCCGCCGCGCGCAGCCCCAGCTCGGCCAGGCGCAGGTGGGCGCCGTGCCAGCGCGCGACCTCCTCGGCGAGCCACGAGCGGCGCGTGCCCTCGAGCGCGAGCTCCGTGAACGCGACGTGGCGGATGGGGTCCTCGGCAAGGTCCGCCGCGATCACCGCTGCGACCGCGGCCGCCCATTCGCGCACGTCGAACTCGCGCGGCGCGAGCTCGAGCACCAGCCGCTCGAGCCGCTCGACCTCCTCGCGGGCGGCGAGCAGCAGCGTCTCCTGGAGCAGCTCCTCCTTGGAGTCGAACCAGTAGGTCGTGGCGGACAGCGGCAGGGCGGCGCGCTCGGCCACGGCCCGGTGGGTGACCGCGTCGGAACCGTGCTCGCCGATCAGCTCCAGCGTCGCGCGCAATATGTGCTCGCGCCGAGCCGCACCTTTCGGTACATTTGTTCCGCCCATGAGGACAAATGTACCGATGCGCACGGCCGCGGACGTCATCAGCTACGACGACCTGTACGCGCGCTGGGAGAAGGGCAACTGGAGCGCAACGGCGCTCGACTTCTCGGAGGACGCCCGCCAGTGGCAGGAGGAGTTCACCGAGTTCGAGCGCACGGCCGCGCTCTGGAACTACGCGCTCTTCTTCTGGGGCGAGGACGCGGTGGCCGACGGGCTGTCGCCCTACATCGACGCCGCGCCGCGCGAGGAGCAGAAGTACTTCCTCGCGACCCAGCAGGTCGATGAGGTCCGCCACGCGGTCTTCTTCTCGCGCTTCATGGGAGAGGTCGCGGGCGTCGACGGCAATGACGTCGGCGCGCGGCTGACCGCCATCGAGCCGCAGCTCACCTGGGGCTTTCGCAAGGTGTTCGAGCGGCTCGAGACGATGTCCGAGCAGCTGCGCCGCAAGCCGACGATCCCCAACCTCGCCGCCGCGATCACGCTCTACCACATCGTCATCGAGGCGACCCTGGCGCAGCCGGGGCAGCACTTCATCACGAGCTACCTCGAGCGGCGCGACCTGATGCCGGGCTTCCGCGCGGGGATGGAGAACGTCGCGCTCGACGAGCAGCGCCACATCGGCTTCGGCGTGAAGCTGCTGTCGGACCTCTGCCGCGAGGACCCCGACTGCAAGTACGCCGTTGCGGACATGCTGCGCGAGGTGATCCCGTACACGGCGGCGGTGCTCGTGCCGCCGGACTGGGATCGCCGCTACACGGAGGTGTTCGGCTTCACGCTCGAGGAGATCGGCGCCGAGGGCGCGGCGTCGCTGGAGACCAAGCTGCGCAGCGCCGGGCTGCCGATGGAGGAGCTGCCGGGCCCGCCGATCTTCTCGCCCGACCTGGATCCGATGGAGCGCGCCCGGCTCGGGCAGCGGCTCGTCTACGGCGGCGTGCTCGGCGAGAAGACCGGTCCGCCGCTGCGCGACGAGCAGACGATGGAGGCGCTCTTCACGATGCTGCGCGGCGGGCTCGACCACCGCGCGGCGCCGCCCGACCCGGGCACGATCCAGTGGGACTTCGCCGACGCGGAGCCGTGGCATCTGGTGGTGGCGAACGGCGACACGCGCGTGTCGCCCGGACGCGTGGAGGCGCCGACGGTGACGATCGAGTGCCGCTACGAGGACTGGACCGACCTGCTCGGCGGCCGCGAGCACCCGCTCAAGCTGGCCGCGCTGCGCCGGCTGCGCCCGAAGGGCGACCTGCGCTGGCTGTGGCGCGCCCGGCGCATGTTCCCGCAGTAGCCTCGCGCCTGGGGGCTCCGTCCGCGTGAACAGCAGCTGCGGAGGGGGTCGATGCACAAGTCGCCACACCCCCGGTCGTTTGACGCGGTGGGCGATCTTGCCGCCGGCCAAGACGGGCGAATGGGTCCCACCCCTCACGCCGGCCTGCCCGTAGGTTGCGTTGAGGCCTGGCTAACGAGGCGAATGGGCCCACGTTGAAGGTGGGCGCGTTTGTCCGACCCCCGGCCCGCGCCTCGGGCGGGGCGCCCCGGCCGGTTGAGACGGTTGACATACTCGCCCGGTGCCGGACCGGGAGGACCTCGAGCGCCGCACCACGGAGCTGCTTCAGCAGCTCGTCCAGTTCAACACCGTCAACCCGCCCGGCAACGAGGAGCAGGCGCAGGAGTGGCTCCGCGAGCTGCTCGAGCGGGCCGGCTTCGACTGCGAGCTGCTGGCCGCGGTCCCCGGTCGCCCCAACCTGATCGCCCGGCTGCGCTCCGGCTCCGACGGGCCGGCGCTGTGTCTGCTCGGCCACGTCGACACGGTGCTCGCCGACCCGTCCGAGTGGAGCGTCGACCCGTGGTCGGGCGAGCTCCGCGACGGCTGCCTCTGGGGGCGCGGCGCGCTCGACATGAAGAGCCAGGTCGCCGCCGAGGCAGCGGCCGCGGTCGCTCTCGTCGAGGAGGGCTGGCGGCCCGAGGCGGGCGAGCTGATGCTGGTGTTCACCGCCGACGAGGAGACCGGCGCCGCCGAGGGCGCCCAGTGGCTCTGCCGCGAACACCCCGATCGCGTGCGCTGCGACATGGTCGTGAACGAGGGCGCGGGCGCCGTGCTCCACTTCGGCGACCGGCGGATCTACTCAGTGTGCGTAGCCGAGAAGGGGGTGTTCCGCTTCACGCTCACCACCGAGGGGCGCGCCGGCCACGCCTCGGTGCCGCGCGTGGCCGACAACGCGCTCGAGAAGATGGGCCCGGTGCTCGAGGCGCTGCGCACGCGGCGTCCGACCATGCACCCAACGCCCGAGCCCGAGGCGCTCATCCACGCGCTCGGCCACGACCCGTCGGACCCCGAGGCGGCCCTGCGCGCGATCGCCGCCGAGGATCCGCGGGTAGCGATCCTCCTGGAATCCATGCTCGGCGTCAGCCTGGCGCCGACGATCATGCGCGCCGGCGAGAAGATCAACGTGATCCCCTCGCGCGCGACGCTCGACGTCGACTGTCGCGTGCCGCCCGAGCTGGACGAGGAGCACGTTATGCGCGCCATCCGCGAGGTGCTCGGCGAGAACGGCTACGCGGTGGAGTTCCACGACACGGTGGTCGGCAATCGCTCGCCGCCGGACACGCCGCTGATGGACTCGATCCGCCGCTTCATCGAGCGCGAGGACCCCGGCGCCCATGTCGCCCCGGTCGTGCTGCCCGGCTTCTCGGACTCGCACTGGTGGCGGCGCGCGTTCCCGGATTGCGTCGCCTACGGCTTCTTCCCGATGCGCGCGATGGACGGGCTCGAGGCCTACACGCTGGTGCACGCTCCCGACGAGCGCATTCCCGTGGCCGATCTCGGGCTCGCGGCGACCTTCTACTCTGAGCTCATCGTGGAGACCCTGCGATGACCGCTCCGGTGCCCGACGACAAGCTGCGTCTCGGAGGCATGGCGCTTCGCAACGGCCTGCTCGTCCACGGCCCCACGCACTGGGCGGCCGCTATCCGTACCGGCGGCGGCACGATCAAGGTCGCTTCGGGGCGCAAGCCCGACCTCGGGTCGGGTGCCGCCGAGCGGGTCCCGGGCGTGCGCGGGGTGGCCAAGCTGGCGGAGGCGATGCTGGTGATCCCGCTCGTCAAGCGGGCGCTGCCGGAGGCGCGCCTGCCGATGCAGGACGTCCGGACGCTCGGCGCGATGGGCGCGGCCGCGCTCGCCGGCCAGGCGGTGCGCAGCGCCGCGCGCTCGGTCGCCGCGCGCGAGACGATGGTCGCCTTCATCAGCATCGCCCCGGCGCTGATGGCGCTGCGCAGCGGCGACCTGGCCGCCTACCACGGCGTCGAGCACAAGGCGATCGCGGCCTACGAGTCCGACGGCGACGCCGCCGAGGCGGTCAAGGAGCACGACCGCTGCGGGTCGCACCTGGTCGCGCCGATGCTGACCGCCGCCACCCTCGGCAACGTCGCGGTGCGCAAGGCGGGCCTGCGCGGTCGGGGCGCCGAGGCGGTTGTGGGCCTCGGCAGCGCGGCCGTCGCCGTCGAGGTCTTCTCCTGGTCGGAGCGCCATCCCCAGAGCAGCCTCGCGCGCCTGCTGCGCCGCCCCGGCCACGAGATCCAGCGCGTCGTCGGCACCCGCGAGCCCACCGACGACCAGCTCGACGTGGGCCGGGCGGCGCTGGCCGAGATCCTCCGGGTAGAGGCCGCCGCGGCGTAGTCGATCCGTCTCTTGTGACACCCGTGTCTCAGGTCGGCTAGCGGAGTTCCGATACACCGAGAATGGACTCGCGCCGCGGGCTGTTCCTGGCGCTGCTGGTCGCTGTGCTGGCCTTGCCCTCGGCCGCGCAGGCGGCCGTGCGCTGCGTGCCCGTCAGCGGGCCGGGCTGCAGCTCGTCGCACGCGACGATCGGCGCGGCCGTCGGCGCCGCCTCGAACGACGACACGATCCGGATCGCGGCGGGGACCTACGGTGAGTCGATCTCGACCGCCAAGCGCCTGAACTTCGTGGGCGCCGGATCCGGCGCCACGATCATCTCGCCCGCGTCGGGCTCGGCGCTCAGCCTGTCGCGCGGGGGCTCGGTGCGCTCGCTGCGGGCGGTCGGAGCGGCCGGCTTCGTCGGGTCGACCGCGCTGGTCCTCCAGCCCGACATCGACGGGACGTTCGCGTACACCGTGACGGACGTGGTCGGCAGCGGCGGGGACGCCACAGACCCCTTCTTCGGGCTGGGCGGGGCCGGCGTGTCGGTCTCGAGCAGCTCGGCGGCGCGGATCGTGAACCTCTCGCTGAGCGGCGGCGGCTTCCGTGCGGGCGCGTCGGCGAGCTTCCAGGGCACCGCGCTCGCGCTCAACGGGCGCGGCCTCACGGCGATCGTCGCCAACACCAGCGCCATCGGTCCGGCCAGCCCGGGCGGCGACGGTCTCGCCGCAGGGGGTGGCTCGACCGTCGACGTCACCGCGCTCACCGCCCAGGGGTACGACGCGGCCACCCTCGCCGACTCGACCGTCACCGTGCGGCGCAGCGTCCTGGACGGCGTGCGAAGCGGCGCCGCCGTGTACGACTTCGTTGCGGCCACGCCGACCACGGTCAACCTGAGCGACGACTTGATCACCGCCACGCCGACCTCGGCCGTGAACGCTGCGGCGCTCTCGGCCGTCACGACGGGCTCCGCCGCGGCCGCCGCGGTGAACGTGCGCGGCTCGACGATCGTGGCGCGCGGGGTCGACCCGCAGTACGCGGTGGTGGCGCGTCCCGGCGTCGGCAGCCCGATGGCGACGATCGACCTGCGCAACACGATCGCCCGGCTGGAGGGCGGAGCCGAGTCCGACGAGGCCGACGTGGCCGCCGATCGCGGCATCGTGACGGCCTCCCACTCGGACCTCGCGAAGTCCCTGCAGCTCAACGGCGGCACGGTCACCGGGCTGACCGGCACGATCCTGTCGGCGCTCCCGCTGTTCAGCTCCGGCGCCTTCACGCTGCAGTCGAGCTCACCGCTGGTCGACCGCGGCGATCCCGCGGTCGTCACACCCGGCGAGCGCGACCTGGCCGGCCGTCCGCGCGCCGTGGACTACGACGGGGACGGCGTGGCGGAGCCGGACATCGGCGCCTACGAGCTGCCGGCAGCGCCGGCGGTCCAGCCCCCGCCCCCGCCGCCGCCCACCAACAAGCGGCCCAGCGTCGGCAAGGTGTCGATGACGAACAAGGTCTTCGCTCCGGAGGCCGCGCACGCCGCGGCCGCCACCGCGGCGGACCGCGATCGCGCCCGGGATCGCGATCGCGCCCGGGATCGGAACCGCGCCCGGGCCCGGGTCAAGCGCGGCACGATCTTCCGCTACCTGCTCTCGGAGCCCGCGACGGTCACGATCGCCATCGAGCGGCGCGCCCGCGGACGGCGAGCCCGCGCACGCGCCCGCGGGGTCAGGCGCTGCACGAAGCCGAGCCACCGCCACCGCAACGTCAAGGGCAAGCCCTGCGTGCGCTGGCTGAGGGCCGGCGTCCTGAAGGCGCTCGAGCAGGCCGGCTCGCAGGGCACGCCGTTCAGCGGCCGCTTCAAGGGCCGCGCGCTCAAGCCGGGCCGTTACCGCGCCCGGGTGGTCGCAAGGGACCGCGCCGGCGCGCGCTCGCGCGAGAGCCGGGTCTCCTTCAAGGTCGTCCGCGCCCGCTAGCCGTCCGTACCATCCCCGCATGGCAACCGAGACCGGTGGGCGCACGCGCCTCGACCCCGAGGTGTTCCGCCTGCCGGTGGATCGCATCCGCGCCGGCGACTACTCGGACGCCTACTTCAACTTCACGCGCCAGCTCCTGCAGGAGCGCGACCAGCACCCGCGCGTGACGATGCAGGTGTTCCAGAAGCGCCAGTCGATCCTCGGCGGCATCGACGAGGCGCTCGCGGTCCTGAAGCTGTGCAGCGACGACTGGGACCAGCTCGAGGTGCACGCGCTGTACGAGGGCGACGAGATCGCGCCGATGGAGACGGTGCTGACGATCGAGGGCGACTACTCGCTGTTCGCCCACCTCGAGACCGTCTACCTCGGCTGCATGGCGCGGCGCAGCCTGATCATGCGCAACGTCAGCGAGGTCGTCGAGGCCGCGCGCGGCAAGCCGATCCTGTTCTTCCCGGCTCGACACGACCACTGGCTCGTCCAGACGGGCGACGGCTGGGCGGCGCACGTGGCCGGGGCGATCGGCGTGTCCACGGACGCCCAGGCCTCGTGGTGGGGCGGCCGCGGGGTGGGCACGGTGCCGCACGGGCTGATCGCCGCGTTCGGCGGCGACACGGTCGCGGCCGCTCGCGCCTTTACCGACCGCTTCGCGGACGAGATGAACGTGACCGTCCTGGTCGACTTCGAGAACGACTCGGTCAGGACGGCGATCGAGGTGGCCGACGCTCTGGGCGACAGCCTCTGGGGCGTGCGCCTCGACACCTCGGAACGCATGGTCGACAAGGCGCTCTGGAATCGGATGGGCGACTTCACGCCGACCGGCGTGAACACCGAGCTGGCGAAGCTGGTGCGCAACGCGCTCGACGAGGCGGGGCACGAACGGGTGCAGATCGTCGTCTCGGGGGGGTTCGACGCCGCCAAGATCCGCGACTTCGAGGAGGTCGGCGCGCCGGTGGACGCGTACGGCGTGGGCTCCTCGCTGGTGCGAGGCGAGAACGATTTCACCGCGGACGTGGTACGTCTGGAGGGACGCCCCACCGCCAAGGTGGGGCGTCATTTCAATCCCAACCCGCGGCTAGAGCGGGTGGATTGAAACTCAACTAGTTGACGAGACCATCCGATTGGGTGAAGAGATGAGGCGGACCACCCTCCTTTGCGCCTTCGCGGCGCTGCTGTGCGCCGCGCCGCCCGCTCTCGCGCAGGGCGGTGCCGCCCAATGCCGCCAGACCGTCAATCTGACCGGCAAGCAGCGGGTGTCGAGCCTGGTCCTCCAGAAGGGCCGCTACCGCATCGGGGTCCAGGAGACGGGCGACCTCACCTGCGACGAGGCGCGCCGGTACTTCCGCGAGATCCTCGCCGCGCCCGGCGGCACCCTGCCCACGGGCTGGCAGGTCGACGTCGCGGGCCAGACCTTCATGCGCAAGGACGGCAGCGACGCGTTCAGCGTCGCCTTCGTGCCGCCGCCGGCCGACTCGGGCGGCGGCCTCTCCTGGAAGGGCATCCAGGACTGGGCGCTCCTGTGGCTGCCGCTCATCTTCCTCGGGCTCGTCTCGTTCGCGATCCTCTGGATGCTCCGGCTGATGCCGCGCACCAAGCCGCAGGAGATCAAGCCCTCCTCGTCGGCGGCGGTGAGCTGGGAGGACGTCGCCGGGGTGGAGGAGTCGAAGGACGAGCTTCGCGAGGTCGTCGAGTTCCTGCGCGATCCGAAGCGCTTCCGCAGCCTCGGCGCCCGCGTCCCGCGCGGGATCCTGCTGCACGGTCCGCCCGGCACCGGCAAGACGATGCTCGCGAAGGCGGTCGCCCACGAGTCGAACGCCACCTTCTTCGCGCAGTCGGCCTCCTCGTTCGTCGAGATGTTCGCCGGGCTCGGCGCGGCGCGGATCCGGCGCCTGTTCCGCCAGGCGCGCAAGGAGAGCCCGGCGATCATCTTCATCGACGAGCTCGACGCGGTCGGCGCCACGCGCGGCAAGGACATCTCGGGGGAGAAGGACCAGACGCTCAACCAGCTGCTGGTGGAGCTCGACGGGTTCTCCGCGCGCGACGAGGTCGTCGTGATCGCCGCCTCCAACCTGCTCGAGAAGCTCGACACCGCGCTGCTGCGGCCCGGTCGTTTCGACCGGCAGATCTTCGTGTCACCCCCGGACCTGAAGGGGCGCCGCGCGATCCTCGACGTGCACACGCGCAACAAGCCGCTCGCCGAGAAGGTGGACCTGGACATCGTGGCGCGCCAGACCAGCGGCCTGACCGGGGCCGACCTGGCCAACCTCTGCAACGAGGCGGCGATCTTCGCGGGGCGCGACCGTCGCTCGCAGCTGCTCACGCGCGACTTCCAGGCGGCGCTCGAGCGCGTGATCGCCGGGGTCCAGTCGCGTCGCGTGATCACCGAGCACGAGAAGCGCGTCGTGGCCTACCACGAAGCCGGGCACGCGCTCTGCTCGGAGCTGCTCCCGTCGGTGGAGAAGGTCCACCGGATCTCGATCATCCCGCGCGGCAAGGCGCTCGGCTACACGCTCAACCTGCCCGAGGAGGACCGCTACCTGAAGACCAAGGACGAGCTGCTCGACTACCTGGTCGTGCTGCTCGGCGGGCGCGTGACCGAGCAGCTCGTGTTCGGCTCGGTGACCACCGGCGCGTCGGACGACCTGCGCAAGGTGCACGACATCAGCCGCTCGATGATCACCCTGTACGGCATGGGCACCGAGCTGGCGTCCAAGCAGCTGCCGGCAGACGACTACTCGATGTCCGACCACACGCGGCGGATGGTGGACGAGGAGCAGCAGTACCTGACCGACATGGCCCACCGGCGCGCGGCCAAGCTGGTTGCGGAGAACCGCACGCTGCTGGAGGCCCTCGCGTTCACGCTGCTCGAGAACGAGGTGCTGGAGCGCGAGGACATCGAGCGGCTGGTGGGCACGTACAAGGGCCAGGCCGAGCCGTTCAACGGTGCCGAGCCCGGCCCGGCGCGTATCGCCGCCGCCGAAGCGCCATAGCCTCGTAACTAGACTCCGCCCGCGTGTTCGGGCGGATAGATCACATCGGAGTGGCGGTGCATGACCTCGACGAGGCCATCGCGCTGTACTCGGAGCGGCTGGGCATGCCCGTGGAGCACCGCGAGATCGTCGCGGAGCAGGGCGTGGAGGCCGTGCTGCTCGGCGTCGGCGTGAATCACGTCGAGCTGTTGCGGCCCTTGGCCCCGGACACGGCCGTCGGGAAGTTCCTCGAGCGCAACGGCCCGGGCATGCACCACGTGGCGTACTCGACGGACGACATCGAGTCGGCCCTGGACTCGGTGCGCGCCGCCGGGCTGCGGCTGATCGACGAGAGTCCGCGCGCCGGCATCCGGGGCAGCAGCGTGGCGTTTCTTCACCCGAAGTCGACCGGCGGCGTGCTGACCGAACTAGTGCAAGCTGCGGAAGGGCATTGATGGCTGACGAGAGCAGGCGAATCGACATCGGCTTCCAGGGCGGCCCCGTGCTGCCCGCGCGCGTAAAGCAGAGCGCGTACGACGACCTGCACAAGGCGCTCGCCAAGGACCGCGGCGACCGCTGGTACGAGCTGGAGACGCTGGACTCGAAGATCTCGGTCGACCTCTCGCAGATCGTGTACGTGCGCATCGACACCGAAGAGCAGCGGGTCGGCTTCTAGGCCGCCCGTGGATCTGGCTCTACTGCGACTGCTGCGCACGCGCGGCCACTGGCCGGCGCTCGAGCGAGCCGCCCGGGGCTACGCGCGGGCCGGGGAGAACGGCGCGCTCTGGCTGGCGCTGGCCGCCCTCGCGCGCGATCGGCGCGCCTTCCGAGTCGTGCTGACCGCGCTGTTCGCGAACACGGCCGTGAAGCAGGTGGTCCGCCGGTCGCGCCCCGATCTCGGCTCGGAGCTGCCACCGCTCTCCTCGACGATCTCGTCGCTCTCCTATCCGTCCGCGCACGCCGCCACGTCGTTCGCGGCGGCCGGCGCGCTCGGCCGGGCACTCCCCGCGCCGCCGCTCTACGCGGCTGCCGGGGCGATGGCCCTGAGCCGGCCGTACCTGGGCGTGCACTACCCGAGCGACGTGGTGGCGGGAGCCGCGCTGGGCTGGGCCGTCGAAAGGCTGTCTTGAGCGTTCCCTTCCTCAGAGTCGGCCGCGTTCGGCGGCTGCGAACCTTCGCCTGGCCACGTCCCCGGTGCTCGCCGATGCCTCCGGCATCGACTGCGCTCGGCTCCTCGCCATGCTCGGTTCTCGCTCGCCGAGCCACGGCCGACTCTTCGGGCGGGAACGCGTGAAAATCGGCATCGTCGGGCTGCCCAACGCGGGCAAGTCCTCGTTGTTCAACGCGCTGACACGGGCTGACGCCCCCGCGGCCAACTATCCGTTCACGACGCTCGAGCCCAACGTCGCGGTGGTCGGGGTTCCGGACGAGCGGCTCGAGCGCGTGGCCGAGACGGTCGGCGCCACGCCGATCGTGCACGAGGTGATCCAGTTCCACGACATCGCCGGGCTGGTGCGCGGCGCGCACCAGGGTGAGGGCCTCGGCAACCAGTTCCTGGGCAACATCCGCGAGACCGACGCGATCCTGCACGTCGTGCGCGTGCACGACGACGCTCAGGTCGTCCACCCGGAGGGGAGGGTGGACCCGCTGGCCGACGTCGAGACGGTCGAGACCGAGCTGCTGTACGCGGACCTGGAGCAGGCCGAGCGGCGGCTGGAGCGCGTGGCCAAGCAGGCCAAGGCCGGCGACAAGGAGCTGGTAGCCGAGGAGCGCTGGCTGCGCGACGTGGTCGACGCGCTGCGCGAAGGCCGCACCGTGCGCACCGTGCCGGTGCCGGACGCGGCCCGGGGGGCGACCACGCGCCTGGCTGCGCTGACCTCGAAGCCGGTCCTCTACGTGGCCAACGTGGCGGAGGGCGAGCCGCTGGAGCCGCCGCCGGCGCTGGTGGAGCACGCCCAAGCGCGCGGCGCGCGCGCGACGGCGATCAGCGCCCGCCTCGATGCCGAGCTGGCAGAGCTGGCCGACGACGAGGCCGCGACGATGCGCGAGGAGCTTGGCGTGCACGAGTCCGGGCTCGCCAGGGTGATCCGCGAGTCGTTCGAGCTGCTGCACCTGATCTCGTTCTTCACGGCCGGGCAGGGCAAGGAGGCGCGCGCGTGGGCGATCGAGCGCGGCACGTCCGCCCGGCGGGCGGCAGGGTCGGTCCACACGGACATGGAGCGCGGCTTCGTGGCGGCGGAGGTGACCTCCTGGGAGGACCTCGTGCGAGCTGGTGGCTACGCCGCCGCGCGCGAGCAGGCGCTGACGCGGGTTGAGGGTCGCGACTACGTCGTTCGCGACGGCGACGTGATGACGTTCCGCTTCACGCCCGCCTAGCCGTGGCAGAAATCGTCCGGTTCGTGTCCTTGCGGCCAAGTGCGGGAGGGGTCACGATGCCGGCATGCGACGCGTCGTCATCGTCACGTTCCCGCGCGTGCAGACCCTCGACGTGCACGGCCCGGCGGAGGTCTTCACCACCGCCACGCAGCTGTCGGAGCGCGGCGGCTACACGGTCGAGGTGGTCGCCGCCAGGCCGGGGCCGCTCCCCACGTCCAGCATCGCGCTCTACCCCGACCGCACGATCGACCGCTGCCGCGGCCCGATCGACACACTGGTCGTGGCCGGCGGTCGCGGTGTGCGGGCGGCCGCTCAGGACGAGCGGCTCGTCGCCTGGCTGAAGGCGGCCGCGCGCCGCTCGCGCCGCGTGACCTCGGTCTGCACCGGGGCCTTCCTGCTCGCCGAGGCCGGCCTCCTCGACGGGCGCCGCGCCACGACCCACTGGGCATCGTGCGCCCTGCTCGCGCGCAGCTACCCGGGCGTCGAGGTAGAGCCCGACCCGATCTTCGTGCGCGACGGCAACGTGTTCACGTCCGCCGGGGTGACCTCGGGGATGGACCTCGCCCTGGCGCTGGTCGAGGAGGACCTCGGGCGCGAGCTCGCGCTCGAGACGGCCCGCTGGCTGGTGATGTTCGTGAAGCGCCCCGGCGGCCAGGCCCAGTTCAGCGCTCAGCTCGAGGCCCAGACGGCCGATCGCGAGCCGCTGCGCGACCTCCAGGAGTGGCTGCCGGACCACCTCGAGGAGGACCTGTCCGTGCCCGCCCTCGCCCGGCGCGCGTCCATGAGCGAGCGCAACTTCGCCCGCGCCTTCCGCGACGAGACCGGCATGACACCGGCGGTCTACGTGGAGGCCGCGCGTGTCGAGCGCGCCCGCATCGCGCTGGATTCCGGCGACCTGCCGGTGGAGACGATCGCCCGCCAGACCGGCTTCGGCACGGTCGAGACCATGCGGCGGGCGTTCAGACGGCGGGTCGGCGTCAGCCCGGCCGGCTACCGCAGCCGCTTCCGCTCGGAGGCGGCGTGACCCGAACGACCCCGAAGGAGCTCAAGCCATGAGGATCGCCATCCCGCTGTACGACCGCTTCACCGCCCTCGACGCCGTCGGGCCCTACGAGGTGCTGCAGCGCCTCCCGGGCGCCCAGATCACCTGGCTCGCCTCGGAGCCGGGACCGGTCGGCACCGACACCGGCCAGCTGCACCTGGTCGCCGACGCCGCCTTCGAGGACCTCCCCGATCCGGAGATCGTGGTCGTGCCGGGCGGCACCGGCACGAACGCCGTGCTCGACGACGAGCGCCTCGTCGGCTGGATCCGGCGCGCGCACGAGACCTCGCAGTGGACCACGTCGGTCTGCACCGGCTCGCTGCTGCTCGGCGCCGCGGGCGTGCTCAACGGGCTCGAGGCGACCAGCCACTGGCTCGACCTGGAGGACCTCGAGCGCTACGGCGCCAGCCCGACCGGGCGCCGCGTCGTCGAGCAGGGCAAGGTGATCACGGGGGCCGGCGTGTCGTCGGGGATCGACATGGCCCTGACGCTCGCGGCGAAGATCGCCGGGCCCGAGATCGCCCAGGCGATCCAGCTTGGGATCGAATACGACCCGCAGCCGCCGTTCGATGTCGGCTCGGTCGAGAAGGCGCCGGCCGAGATCGTCGAGCTGGTGCGCGGGGTGGCTGCCGCCCGCACCTAGCATGTAAACGGTGCGCGCCCCCGTCACGATCCGCCGCAGGGAGCTGCTGGCGGCTGCGGGGGCGCTGGCCGTCAGCCCCAGCCGGGCGCTGGCGAAGGCGCGCTGGGAGCACGTCACCGATCCCGCCGACCTCGGCTTGGTCGAGGCGGCGGCGCTGCTGCGGCGCCGGCGGCTCTCGTCGGTCGAGCTGACCCGCGCCTGCCTGCGCCGGATCGAGTCGATCAACGGCGGCCCGCCGAGCTTCGACGGGGCGCCCAACGCCATCAACGCCTGGGTCCGTCTCTATCCCGGGCTCGCGCTGCGCCAGGCGCACGCCGCCGACCGGCGCCTGGCGGCCAAGCGGCCCGCGCCGCTGCTGTGCGGCATACCGATCGGCTTGAAGGACCTCTACGGGGTCCACGGCCTGCCGCTGACGGCGTCGAGCCGTGTGCTCGCCGGCAACGTGGCCTCGCAGAACAGTACGGTCTGGGCGCGCCTGCGCGATGCGGGCGTGGTCCTGATCGGCCACACGCACACGCACGAGTTCGGCGCCGGGGCGACCACCGACCAGGTCGGGAACCCCTGGCGGCTGGCGCGCCTGGCGGGCGGCTCCAGCGGCGGCTCCGCCGCGGCCGTGGCCGCGCGCATGGTGCCGGCGGCAGTCGGCACGGACACCGGCGGCTCACTGCGCTTCCCTGCCAGCCTCTGCGGCGTGAGCGCGATCAAGCCGACGCGCGGCCTTGTCCCAACCGCCGGCATCATCCCGGTGGCCGTCAGCCTGGATCACGCCGGGCCGATGGCCCGCACGGTGGCCGATTGCGCTGCGCTGCTGCAGACCATGGGCGCCGGCGCGTGGCTGCCCCGGCTCGCGATCCACCCGCGCTCGGGCCGGCAACCGCTCAAGGGCCTGCGCGTGGCGCTCACCAACCGTCCGTCCGGGTTCCCCTTCGACCCGGACTCCGTCAGGGCCGTGGACCTCGCGGGCAAGGCTCTCGAGCTGCTGGGGGCGGCGGTCGTCCAGGTGCCGGCGCCGCCTGCGGCCAGCGTCGCCGAGGCCGGCTACGCCGCCCTGTTCAGCACCGACCTGTGGGCCTACCACCAGCGCTTCGCGGACCGCGCCGCTCTCTACCGGCCGGCCATCGCCGAGCTGATCCTTGGGGCGAAGGCGGACGCCGGCCGCGGCTATGCGACCGCTCAGGTCGATCGGGCCCGCACCACGGACACCTGGGTTCAGTGGTTTCGCACCCGGGGCGTGAACATGATCCTCGAGGCGACCTCGCCGGTGGTCGCGCCGGTCCGCGGGGCCGGCTACACGACCGGCTATCCGCAGCTGGCGGGGCTGGTCCCGCTCGACGCCCTCTGGGACGCGACCGGCTTCCCGGTGGTGTCGCTGCCGGTCGGGATCGGCGCGAGCAGCGGCCTTCCGGCCGGCGTGTCGCTGATCGGCCCGCCGCGGAGCGAGGACGTCCTGATTCGCACGGCGGTGGACCTCCAGGAGCTCGCGTTGCAGCCGCCGGCGATCGCCGATCTCGGCACCCGGCTTGCGGGCTAGCATGCGGGCATGCGCCTGACCATCGCTGTCGCCGTCCTTGCCGCCACCCTCGCCGCGCTCGCCCAGGGCGCCGCTGCCGGACCCGTAGCCGGCGCGGCCGCCAAGACGTGCAGGGTTGGCGACTCGCGCAGCTACGGCACCACCTACGTGCTCACCATCCACGTCCGCGGCACCAGCTGCCGCAACGGCCGCAAGCTGATCCGCGCCTACCACGCCTGCCGTCGCGGCAAGGCGGGCAAGTGCCCGAGCGTCAAGGGCTACTCCTGCTCGGAGAAGCGCTTCAACAAGAGCAAGACCTCATACGACTCGAACGTCACCTGCCGCAAGGGCGGCAGGACCGTCAAGCATCAGTACACCCAGTTCATCTAGCCGCCGAAGTCGCGCCGGATCGCCTGCAGCACCTTGTCGGCGGCGACTCCCGCACCCGTCGTGTTGAGGTGGATCCCGTCCGGGTCGCGAACGATCCGGCGCCGCCCGTCGACGGTCATGGCGTCCCGGTAGCGCCCGCCCGGCGTGAACAGCGAGGTCATGTCGAGCACGCGCACCTGCGCGCGGAAGGGCTGCGCGGCCACGTCGATCGCCGCGTTGACCGCGCGCGCCACCTCGGCGAGGTCACCGTCGCGCGGGATCGGCAGGGTCAGCCAGTAGACGCGCGCTCGCCCGCCCTGGCGGTAGGTGTCCATCATGCGCCGGACGCGGTTCGCGTAGGCGGCCGCCCAGTCGGGCCCGCAGCAGTCGACGTTGGCGCCGCCGGGACCGGGCAGCGGGAAGCCCTCGTTGGCGCCGATGAACACCACCACCGCGTCTGGATGGCGCTCGCGGACGTGCTGGGTCGAGAGCTTGCCCCAGTCGACCAGCCCGCTCTTGGAGATGCCGGTGCCCACGTGAGGGTCGCGCTGGACGTCGACGTCCGGGTCGCTGTCGGCCATCCGGCGCGCGGTCTCCGTGTCGAGCGGCATCGAGAGCGAGTCACCGGTCACGAGCAGCGTCTTCAGCGGTGGCGGCGGCTTTGGCTTGGCGCCCAGCTCGGCCGGGTCGAACGAGTCGGGCGTCACGGCGGGCACGCCGCGCTGGGTGGGGTCGGGCGTCGACTCGAAGCCGCCCGCGTCACCCACGTCCTCATCGCCGAGGAAGGCGAGCGCGTCGTCGCCCCACTCGTCGAAGGGCAGGCGGTCCGCGACCCAGCCGGACGGCTTGCCGACGGCCACCACGACGTCGCGCTCGAAGCCGGGCTGCATCTCGTCGCCGGCGGTGCGGACCGACGAGCCCTCGAACAGCACGAGCAGCAGCACCGCCACGAACACGACGACCAGGGCGTCGCGGGCACGCCGATGCGGTCCGGGCGGCGGCTGGGGCAACCGGGGTGTCTGCTCGCCGCTCAAAACTGGAAGTAGATGAAGGGCGGGACGCCCTGGCTGGGCACCGTAGCGCCGACGACCGCCACCACCGCGGCCAGGCCGAAGCCGAGCGCGTAGTCGGGCAGGCCGACCACGCGCAGGCGCAGGCGTTCGAGCGGGTCGGGCGGCAGCAGCTGGAAGCCGATCACGCCGATCAGGACGGCCAGCGTGACCGGCGTGAAGAGCGTGGCCGGTCCGGGTGTGAACAGCCGCGACAGCATCGTCCCGGCCAGGTCGAGGTTCTCGGCGCGGAACAGGATCCAGCCGAGCACGACGAGGTGGAAGACGATCAGCCAGCGCAGCCAGGCGGGGGCGTCGATTCGACCGCGCAGGAAGCGCTCGATCACGAGGCCGGCGCCGTGGAGCCCGCCCCAGAGGACGAACCCCCAGGCCGCGCCGTGCCAGAGCCCGCCGAGCACCATCGTGATCATCAGGTTGCGCGCGGTCCGCCAGCGGCCGCCCCGGTTGCCGCCGAGCGGGATGTAGAGGAAGTCGCGCAGGAAGCGCGACAGCGTCATGTGCCAGCGCCGCCAGAAGTCGCGGAAGCTGGTGGCGCGGTAGGGGCTGTTGAAGTTCTGCGGGAACACGAAGCCCATCAGCAGCGCCACGCCGATCGCGATGTCGGTGTAGCCCGAGAAGTCGCAGTAGATCTGGGCTGCGTAGGAGTACGCGGCCAGCGCGATGTCGGGCGCCGAGTAGGCCTCGGGCACGCCGAAGACCGGGTCGACGACCGTGCGCGCCAGGTAGTCCGCGAGGGCCACCTTCTTCACGAGCCCGAGCGCGATCAGGACGACTCCGCTGCCCACCGCCACGTCGCGCGGGTCGCGCGGCTTGGCGAGCTGGGGGATGAACTCGCGGGCGCGCACGATCGGGCCCGCCACGACGTGGGGGAAGAAGCTCAGGTAGAGCGCGAAGTCGAGCGGGGCGGCGGGCGGCAGCAAGCGGCGCTTGACGTCGACCACGTAGGAGATGGCCTGGAACGTGATGAACGAGAGCCCGATCGGCAGGGCGATGGTGAGCAGCGGCAGCGGCATCCCCAGGCCCAGGCCGTCGAGGAAGGCGCCGATCTCGTCGGCGAAGAAGCCGTAGTACTTGAAGACGCCGAGGGTGCCGAGGTCGACCGCCACCGTCGCGCCGACGATCCAGTTGCGCCGGCGCTCGTCAGCCGTCCGGTGGACCAGCACGGCCCCGGCCTGGTTTGCCAGGGTCAGTCCGGCGAGCAGGATGCAATAGCGAGGGCTGGCGGCCGCGTAGAAGACATAGCTCGCCGCCAGTACGAATGGCTTCCAGAGCCGCGGACGCGGCATGAGGGCCCACGACAGGGCCAGCACCACCGGGAAGAAGAATGCGAACTCGAACGAGGGGAAGACCACTGCGCGCGGCGATAGTAGGCGCGCTGGCGGCGGCCGTGGCGGGCGCGGCCCCCGCGGCCGAAGCCGCGTGCGGCGGCGTGCAGCACTTCTCGCCGACGAAGCTGCGCCGGCCGGGCGCGCCGCCGCTCGCCGTGGGCGACTCGGTGATGCTCGGCGCCGCGCCCCAGCTGCGCCGGCGCGGCTTCGAGATCGACGTGCGCGGCTGCCGGCAGATGAGCGAGGGGCTCCAGTTGCTCTCCGCCCGGAAATCGCTGCCGCAGGTGGTCGTCATCGCGCTCGGCACGAACTGGACCGTCAGCACGTCGCAGATCCGAGCGGCCCTGCGGATCCTCGGCCCCAACCGCGTGCTGGGCCTGGTCACGCCGCCCGAGGTCGGCGGGGTGGCCAGCTCGGATCAGCGGGTGATGCGCGCGGCAGGCCGCCGCTGGCGGCTGCGGGTCAAGGTGCTGGACTGGGTGGCGTACAGCAGCGGCCACGCCTGGACGTGGGACGGGATGCACCTGCGGCCGGAGGGCGCGGTGGCCTACGCGCGGCTCTTGTCGCGGGCGTTCCGGTGGCCGATCCCTCGTCTCGAGCTCTCGGTGCGAAAGGCAGCGGCCAAGGAGCCGGCGGACCATTTGTCGGCTTGAGCCCGGGGGTGGTCGACGAGCGGCGCGCATATGACGCCTCGCGCAACAATCACTCCGGTTCGGCGAGCAGCCGGGCTCGCAGGGCGGACAGATCTGTGCCCGTCAGGCCGGCCGCTCTGAGGTGGGCTTCCACGTCGAGCTCGGCGAGCGTCGTCACGATCAGGTCCGCCGCTGACGTGCCGCGGTCGGTGAGGAAGCTCTCGACGTCGGCGTCCGCGGGGCCACTCAGCGAGTAGTCGGCGGCGATCGTCTCGGGCGTCGCGCCCACGAGCGACAGCAGCAGCATCGCGATCTGGCCCGTGCGGTCGCGGCCGCCCACGCAGTGGATCAGCACGCCGCCGGGCTGCGCGTTCGCGATCGCTGAGATCACTCGCGCGCTTCGCTCGGGGAAGCGCTCCAAGTGAGGGCGGTAGTAAAGCGGCGTCCCGAACTGCGGCCCGCTGCCCCAGCGCTCCCAGAACACCGGGTCCTCGTCGCTGCCGTCCAGCGGCAAGTGGATGACGGCCGCGCCCGTGCGGCGCTCCACGGCGCCCAGCTCGTCCTCGTTGCGCAGGTCCACGATCGTCCGGACGCCGTATTCGCGGAGCGCCGCCCAGCCGGCAGTTGTCAGGCGGTCGGGCGAATCCCCCCGGACGATCGCGCCCGCGCGTGTGACCCGGCCGTCCCCCGCGGGCAGGCCGCCCAGGTCGCGCACGTTCAGGCAGGCCTCCCAGGCGAGCCGGGTCAGGGCAGCATCCGGTCCTCGTGCAGCGCCCGTATCACCTGGTCCGCCGCCAGCGAGGCGCCCTTGGTGTTCAGGTGGATGCCGTCGCGCTGGCGGACCCGCACTCGCTTGCCGCCGATCCTGATCGAGGGCCGGTAGCGGCCGCCCGGCGTGAACAGCTCGTCCAGCCCGATCACCCGCACGTCGTTCTCCAGCCCCTCGGCCGCCTGGCGCACCGCCGTGTTGACCGCGGGGTAGACCTGCCTGAAGAACCCGCTCCGCGCCGCGGGCAGCAGCAGCCAGTACACCCGCCCGCGCCCGCCGCGGGCGTAGGCGCGCATCATCTCGCGCGTCCGCCGCGCGTACTCGGCGATCCAGGGCATCCCGCAGCAGGCCGCGCCCGCCATCGGGAAGCCGTCGTTCGCTCCCAGGAACACCACCGTTACGTCCGGGCGGATGCCGCCGGCCTGCTCGCGCGAGTGCGCGCCCCAGTCGAGCAGCGATGGCTTGGAGATCCCGGTGGAGATCCGGGCGTCGCTGCGCACCCGGTCCCGCGGCAGCCCCTGCGCGAGGAAGGAGTCGACGATCTGGATCATCGAGTCGCCGGTGGCGAGCAGCCGCAGATGGCCGGCCGGCGGCCGCGCGCGCAGCGTCCCGTGCAGGCGCTGAAACCGGTTCGCGACGAACAGCCGGTAGGCCCCGGGCCGCAGCGCCCTCAGGGGCAGCTTTGCCGCGCGCCCGCCCGCCGGCACCCGGACCCGGTGGCAGCGCCGGCGTTCGCCCGGCGCGCGCACGCAGAAGCGCGCCGCCACGTTCCCGATCCGCCAGCGATCGCGCAGCACCAGCGCGACCCGCCGCGGCGCGCGCAGCGTCCGCCGGCCGGTGAGGGCAAGCCGGCGCTCACAGGTCGGGGTGCGCACCTGTGCCGTGGCGCTCGCTCCAGCCTGCATAGCGCTGAAGCTCCGCGTGGCGCCGGCGCAGCTCCACAAGGCAAACCGGCGAACCAGGGTGTCCGCACGCGACGGCGTGAACGAGCGCGTCGCCCCCGTCAGCTCGTCGTTCAGGACGACTTCGACCCCCGGCTGCGCATGCACGCGCAGCGCGATCCTCCCGGTCTGACCGGCGCTCGCGCGCAGGCTCAGGTCCGCTGAGGCAGGGGCGGCGAGGAGAACGAAGAGCAGCAGGCTGAGCGCCGCGCCGCGGCTCACCGCACCCGTACGGCCGGGCCGGCGACACCGCCGGAGCGCACGCGGTAGCTACCGGCGCGAGCGATCGATACCCGGTAGCGGCCGGAGGCCGTGGTGCGGACTCGCCGCACGACCACCCAGCGCGCACCGGCACGCCGCTCGAGCACGAGCAGGCGCGAACGCGGCGCCGGCGAGAACTCGCCCGCCAGGGCGTCGGCGGACAGGCGCGCGCCCCAGCTCGCCGGCCGCGCCGAACGCGCGTAGCGAGCGCTGCTGGAAATCCGAATGAAGGTGAACCACGTGTCGCGCAGCCCGAGCCGCGAGCGGATCGTCGGCCCGCTCAGCGTGACCGAGCCCTTGCTTCCGATCACGCGTGCCCGCACCACGCGCGGCGACACGCCGCGCTTGAGCACCTTCACCCGCTTGAACGACCCGGGAGCGCCAAGCGCCCGGTCGAGCGTGGCGGCGCTGTCCCTGACCTTCCAGCGGTGGTAGGGCGACAGCCCGTCGTAGGGATCCGGCACCCCGACCAGCCACGGCTTGGACAGAGCTCCGACGAACGAGAACTCGATGTCCTCCGTGTAGCCGCCGGAGGTGGAGAAGTAGTAGGTCACCGCCGGCACGCCGCCATACGTGACGATCCGCCCCGCGGTCGCCCGGACGGCGGCGTCGCTGCGCACGCTCTCCCCGGTGACCCCGCGGTACACCTGCGAGCGGGTGTCGGGGTACTGGTCGAACAGCCCGTCGGTCTTGCGCGTGGTCAGCGCGTACGTTCGCGCCGCCACCGCCTGGCTCTTGAGCGCCTCGAGTGGCCACGAGCTGGGCATCTCGCCAGCGACCACTCCGCGCACGTAGCTGTCGAGGTCGAGCACGTTGATGGAGGTGAGGCCCCTGCCCTCGGTGCGCAGCTCGACCGCGCCGCGGTAGAGCCCGCTGCTCACGCCGTTCAGGGCCGGGCCGAGCAGCCGCAGCGGATCGCGGCCCGTGAAGCGAGCGCCGTTGCCCACGCGCGCCACCCGCTTGCCCGAGGTGGTGCGGATCACGATCGCGCTGCCCGACTGGCGCGCGATGTAGGTCCGCGAGGGCCGCAAGGCGTGGCCGCTGATGCGGGTGGCGCCGCGCACGCGCATGTACGCGTCCTCGGGCTGGAGCAGCACGCGCACCGGCCGCGAGGCCGCGGTCGAAAGCCGTGTGCCCTTGTAGTAGTGGGCCAGGATCGCCTGATAGCTGCGCCCGTGCAGCGCGTAGCCGTACGCGCCGTACTGGCTCAGCCCGATGCCGTGGCCGAACCCGGCGCCGCTGATGACCGTGCGCACGGCAGCATTCGCCGCCGGAGCGGCGGCAAGAAGCAGCAATGAGGCTGTGACAAGCAAGGCGCGGCGCATAAGTCCCTACAACGCTCCTATCGACGGAAGGTAGCGGGACTCAACTAACGGAAAAAAGCCGCCACTCCCCGGGCACGCCGCGCAGCTCGTGCTCGCCGCGCTCCTCGAACTCGATTCCGGAGCCGACCACCAAGTCCTTCACGGTGCTGGATACGAGCACCTCGCTGGGGGCGGCCCGACCCATCACCCGCGCGGCGATGTGCACCGCCAGCCCGCCCAGATCGCCGTCCATCACCTCCAGCTCGCCGGTGTGCAGCCCGGCCCTGATCTGGATGCCGATCGAGCCGATCGAGCCGGTCAGGTCGGCGGCACAGCGAATCGCGCGCGCCGGACCGTCGAAGGTGGCGAGGAAGCCGTCCCCGGTGCGCTTGACCTCGCGGCCGCGGTGGCGCTCGAGCGCGCGCCGGAACAGCGCGTCGTGGCGCTCGAGCATGTAGCGCCAGCTGCGGTCGCCCAGCTGCGCGGCGCGCTCGGTCGAGCCGCAGATGTCCGTGAACAGCACCGTGGCGAGCATGCGGTCGGACTCGAGCTGGTGCCGCTCGCCCGTGAGGAACTCCTCGATCTCCCCGAGCAGGCCCTCGCTGTCGCCGATCGAGAACATGTTGTCGCCGCCCTCGAGCTCGACGAGCCGGGCATCCGGGATCCGCTCGGCCATGTAGCGCGAGTGCTCGAGGTTGATGAAGCTGTCGTCGCGGCGGTGCATGACGAGCGTCGGCACGCGGATCGAGGGCAGGATGTCGCGCACGTCGAACTCGCCGATCAGGTCGAAGATGCGCTTGATCGTCGACGGGCTCGCGGCCAGCCGCTCGAGCCGCCCGGCCCATTCCATGAAGTCGCGGTCGTCCACCAGGCTCGGGGCGACGCTGCCGGCCACCAGCCCCTCGCCCCAGTGCTCGACGGCCTGGTCCATGGCGGCCGTGCGCTCCTCCGCCTTCCATGCCCACTCGTAGCCGGGCGCCCAGGTGGCGCGGGCGAACGTCGCGTACAGGACCAGCGAGCTGACGCGGTCCGGGTGGGTGGCCGCGAACAGAGCGGCCATCGGCCCGCCCTCGAGCGTGCCGGCCACCGCGGCCCGCTGCGAGCCCGCGGCGTCCATCACGGCGATCACGTCGTCCATCTGCTCCTCGAGCGTCGGCGCGCCCGCCAACGGGTCCGACAGGCCCGAGCCGCGCCGGTCGAACGTGATCACGCGAGCGAACGTGGTCAGACGGTCCATCACGCGGCTGAGCGAGTCCTCGGCCCAGAGGTACTCGACCTGCGAGATCCAGGGCGGGATCCAGACGAGGTCCAGCGGACCGTCGCCCTCTACGACATACGCGATGTTCAGGTCCCCGCTCTTGGCGTAGCGGGCGATCGGCGGCACGCCATTGAAGTTACCGGTCGTGGGTATCGTCCTTTGCCATGGCCACGCGCAAGGCATCCGACGTCTTCGTTGAGTGCCTCGAGGCCGAAGGCGTCAAGCACGTGTTCGGGATACCTGGGGAGGAGACGCTCGACCTCAACGAGTCGCTCTCGCACTCGTCCATCGAGTTCATCCCGGTCCGGCACGAGCAGGGCGGCGCCTACATGGCCGACGTCTACGGGCGCCTGACCGGGCACGCCGGCGTCTGCCTGGGCACGCTCGGGCCGGGCGCGCTCAACCTCGTCACGGCGGTCGCGGACGCCTACCTCGACCGGGCGCCGCTGGTGGCGCTGACCGGCCAGGGGGACCTCGAGCGCATGCACAAGGAGTCCCACCAGTACATCGACCTGCTGCGCGTGATGCGCCCCATCACCAAGTGGAACGCGCGCGTGTCCGACGCCGCGATCATCCCCGAGGTCGTGCGCAAGGCGTTCAAGCTCGCCGAGGGCGAGAAGCCGGGCGCCACCCACATCGAGCTGCCCGAGGACGTGATGGAGGAGCAGATCGACGCTCAGCCGCTGCCGCGCACGCGCCAGATCCGCTCCGAGCCCGCCGCCCGCGAGCTCTTGCGCGCGGCCGACCTGGTCCGGGGCGCGATCAGCCCGGTCGCGCTGGCGGGCAACGGGGTCGTGCGCGGCAACGCCGCGCCGGCGCTGCGCGAGTTCGTGCGCGCGACGGGCATCCCGGTGGCCGAGACGTTCATGGGCAAGGGGCTGATCCCGCCGGACAACGACAAGGCGCTCGGCTCGGTAGGGCTGCAGTCGGGCGACTACAGCATGGCCGGCTTCGACGAGGCCGACCTGGTGCTCGCGATCGGCTACGACCTGGTCGAGCACTCGCCCGAGCACTGGAACCCGAAGCGCGACAAGAAGATCATCTGCATCGACTCGGTGCCCGCGGAGATCGACGAGTACTTCATCCCCGAGGTCGAGCTGACCGGCGACATCTACCACGTGCTCACCCGGCTCGGCGAGGAGTGCCGGCACGTGCCCCACCAGGGCGGTTCGACGCGGCTGCGCGACGTGGTGCTGGGCCGCTTCGAGCAGGCCCGCGACGACGACGCCTTCCCGGTGCAGCCGCCGCGCGCGCTCTACGAGATCCGCCAGGCGCTCGGCCGCGAGGACATCCTGATCTCGGACGTCGGCCTGCACAAGCTGTGGATCGGGCGCATGTTCCCGGCCTACGAGCCGAACACCGTGCTGATCGCGAACGGGCTCGCCGGGATGGGCTTCGCGGTACCGGCGGCCGTGGCGGCCAAGCTCGTCCACCCGGACCGCCACGTGGTCACCGTCAACGGCGACGGCGGCTTCCTGATGAACGCCCAGGAGCTCGAGACGGCGGTGCGGCTGAAGACGGCATTCGTGAACGTGATCTGGGAGAACCAGCAGTACGGCTCGATCGTCTGGAAGCAGGACAAGAAGTTCGGCACCCACTTCGGCACCGACTTCACGAACCCGGACTTCGTGAAGCTGGCCGAGAGCTTCGGGCTGCCGGCGTGGCGGGTCGGCTCGGCCGACGAGTTCGGCGAGCGCCTGCGCCACGCGCTCAGCCTCGATCTGCCCTCGCTGATCGTGCTGCCGATCGACTACTCGCTGGACGTGGCCATATCCGAGGAACTGGGAACGGAGACCGTTGCGACATGAGCATCGCCACTGAGGAACAGACAGTCGTAGACAAGGTTCAGAAGAAGCTCTACATCGGAGGCGAGTGGCGCGACGCGTCCGGCGGCGGCACTCTCGCGGTCATCGACCCCGCCACCGAGGAGCCGCTCTGCGAGGTGGCCGACGGCACGCCTGAGGACGCCGCCGCGGCTCTCGACGCCGCCGTCGAGAAGCGGGCCGAGTGGGCGGCCACGCCGCCCAACGACCGCGCCGGGATCCTCTGGAAGGCGTTCGAGCTGCTCATGGATCGCGCCGACGAGCTGGCGCTCCTGATGACGCTCGAGATGGGCAAGCCGGTCGCCGAGTCGAAGTCCGAGATCGTCTACGCGGCCGACTTCTTCCGCTGGTACTCGGGCGAGGCGCTGCGGATCGACGGCAACTACAAGCAGTTCGCCAACGGCACGAGCCGCGTGCTCGTGATGAAGCAGCCGGTCGGGCCGAGCCTGATGATCACGCCCTGGAACTTCCCGATGGCGATGGGCACGCGCAAGGTCGGTCCCGCCGTGGCCGCGGGCTGCACGATCGTGATGAAGCCGGCGCAGCAGACGCCGCTGTCGATGCTCGCGCTGGGCCAGATCCTCGAGGAGGCCGGGCTGCCGGGCGGCGTCTTCAACATCCTGACCACTTCGTCGTCGGGCTCGACGACGGGGCCGCTGATCGAGGATCCGCGCCTGCGCAAGCTCTCCTTCACGGGCTCGACCGAGGTGGGGCGCAAGCTGATCTCGGCGGCCGCCGAGAACGTGCTGAAGGTGTCGATGGAGCTGGGCGGGAACGCGCCGTTCCTGATCTTCGAGGACGCCGACCTCGACGCCGCCGTCGAGGGCGCGCTGCTGGCAAAGATGCGCAACATCGGCGAGGCCTGCACGTCCGCCAACCGCTTCCACGTGGCGGAGCCGGTGCGCGAGGAGTTCGCGAAGCGGCTGGCGGAGAAGATGGGCGGGCTCAAGATCGGGCGCGGGACCGAGCAGGACGTGAAGGTCGGGCCGCTGATCGACGAGCCCTCGCGCGAGAAGGTCGCCGAGCTGGTGCAGGACGCGATCGACAAGGGCGCGACCCGCATCGTCGGCGGGGAGATCCCCGACGGGCGCGGCTACTTCTACACGCCCACCGTTCTGGACGACGTGCCCGAGGAGGCGCGCGTGTTCAGCGAGGAGATCTTCGGCCCGGTGGCGCCGGTGGGGATGTTCTCCTCCGAGGAGGAGGCGATCGCCCGCGCCAACGACACCGAGTACGGCCTGGTCGCCTACGTGTTCACGCGCGACATCAAGCGGGCGATCCGCGTGTGCGAGGGCCTCGAGACCGGGATGGTCGGCCTGAACCAGGGGATGGTCTCGAACGCGGGCGCGCCGTTCGGAGGCGTGAAGCAATCAGGCATCGGCCGCGAGGGCGGCCATGAGGGGCTCGAGGAGTTTCTCGAGACGAAGTACGTCGCGGTGAACCTCTAGGTGATCGAGGTCACCCACTTCACCGACCCCGGCTGCCCCTGGGCCTATTCGGCCTGGCCGGCGCACGCCACTCTGCGCTGGCGCTACGGCGACGCGCTGCGCTGGACCAACGTGATGATCGGCCTCACCGAGGACGCGGCGCAGTACGAGGCGCGCGGCTACACGCCCACGCGCTCGGCTCTCGGCTACGAGCGCTTCCGCCGCTTCGGGATGCCCTTCCAGATCACCCCGAAGGCGCGGCTCAGCGCCACCTCGCCGGCTTGCCGGGCGATCGTCGCGACGCGCCTGGCCGAGCCGGAGCTCGAGATCCCGGCGCTGCGGGCGCTCCAGTTCGCCCAGTTCACCACGACCGGCACGCTCGACGATCCCGAGACGCTGCGCTCTGCGCTCGCGACGGTGGCCGGCCTCGACGCAGACGCCCTGGTTGGGCGCATCGACGACCCGGATGTCCGCGAGGCCTACGAGGCCGATCGGGCCCGCGCGCGCACCGCCGAAGGGTCTCCGACGGAGTTCCAGGGACGTGCCGCGAGCACGGACGGCCCGGTCCGCTATACGGCGCCGTCACTCGTCTTCCGATCGAACGGACAGTGCCTGGAGGCCGGCGGATTCCAGCCGATCGAGGCTTACGACGTGGTGATCGCGAATCTCGATCCGACGCTGGATCGGCGCGAGCCGCCGGATGACGTCGTCGACGTCTTGGCCGCCTTCGCGTATCCGCTGACGACCGCGGAGGTCGCCGGCGTCATGTGCGCCCACCTGGCGCCAACCGACTTCAAGGGCATTGAAGCCGCGCTGATCGCGGCGGTCGGGGAGGGCCGGGCCGAGCGGCGGCCGATAGGCGACGGGTCGCTCTGGTCGGTGCGCTGACGTTGGCCAGCTACATCGTCAACGAGCGCGGTGTCGCGCGCGCCCGCCAGCTGATCGAGGCTCGCCAGTACGTGCTCGACAGCGAGTGGGGCGAGGTGCAGCCCAAGGCCGCCGACGAGAACTCCTTCCTCGAGTCGCACTCCTGGGAGGACTACGGCGAGTGGCACCTCGGGCTGACCGAGGGGCCCGGTGAGGAGACCAAGGCGCGCTACGCGTTCGTCTACGGGGACTTCCGCCGCCTCCACCGCTCCGGGCTGATCGCCTGCCACTACCGCGCGGCGGAGTGGCGCCACAAGGAGATCGAGCTGGCCGCGCACGACCTGATCCAGCTGCTCGACTCGACGAGCTCCTAGACCGGCTCGGTCCAGACCAGCGCCGAGCCGTCCAGCACGATCGTCCCGTCCTGGTTGGTGATCGTCGTGCGCAGCTTCGTGAGCGGCTTGTCGTCGCGTGCCTCCAGGACCTCCACCTCGGCGGTGATCTCGTCGCCGGGCCGCACCGGCGCCTTGAAGTCCCAGTCGACGTGCAGGAAGACCGTCCCTGGCCCGGGCAGGTCCTCGGCGACGACCGCGTTCAGCAGCCCCGAGGTCACTCCGCCCTGCACGATGATCCCGCCGAAGCGGCTCGCCGCCGCGGCGTCGGCGTCGTAGTGCAGCGGATTGCGATCACCGGTCAGCTCGGTGAACAGCTCGATGTCGCGCCCGCTGATCGCGCGCGTCCGCGAGGCCGTGGCTCCAACCCGTGGCGTCGGCACGGGCCTAGTATGGCCGCCGTGCTCTACATGGTCATCGAGACCTACCGGAAGGGCGCCGCGCCGGTCTACGAGCGCGCCGCGGAGCGCGGGCGGATGCTGCCGGAGGGGCTCGAGTACGTGGACAGCTGGGTCGACGAGCGCGCGCTCGACCGCTGCTTCCAGCTGATGCGCACGGAGGACCGGTCCCTGTTCGACGAGTGGATCGCCGCCTGGGACGACCTCGTCGAATTCGAGGTGGTGCCGGTGGTCGGCTCAGCCGCCGCGGCTGCGCGGGTCGGTTAGGTTCCGGACACATGAACGACGTGTCCCCTGAAGGGATCCTGCAACTCGGCTTCGGTTTCTGGGGGTCCAAGGCGCTCCTGAGCGCCGTCGAGCTGGGCCTGTTCAGCAAGCTCGCCGATCAAGGTCCGCTCGACGGCGAGGCCCTGCGAGGAGAGCTCGGCCTGCACGAGCGCAGCGCCACCGACTTCTTCGACGCGCTCGTCGCGCTCGGGATGCTCGAGCGCCAAGACGGGCGGTACGCCAACACACCCTCCACCGAGCTCTTCCTCGACCGCTCCAAGCCGTCCTACATCGGGGGCATCCTCGAGATGGCCAACGCGCGTCTCTACCCGTTCTGGGGCTCGCTCACGGAGGGGCTGCAGACCGGTGAGCTCCAGAACGAGGCAAAGGGCGGCGGCGAACACTTCTTCGAGAAGCTCTACTCCGACCCGGCCCGCCTCGCTCAGTTCGCCCGGGCCATGAGCGCGATCAGCACCGGCGCTGCCCACGCGATCGCGGCCAAGTTCCCCTGGGACGGGCACAAGACGGTGATCGACGTGGGCTGCGCCGAGGGAGCGGTGCCGGTCCAGGTCGCGCTCGCGCACGAGCACATCAGCGGCGGTGGCTTCGACCTGCCGCAGCTGGAGCCCATCTTCGACGCCCATGTGGAGCAGTTCGGGCTGTCTGACCGCCTCAGCTTCACCGCCGGCGACTTCTTCGACGGCCCGCTTCCGGACGCCGACGTCCTGGTGATGGGGCACATCCTGCACGACTGGGGCCTCGACGAGAAACGCGTTCTGCTCGAGAAGGCGCACACCGCGCTGCCCGATGGCGGCGCCCTGATCGTCTACGACGCGATCATCGACGACGAGCGCCGCGACAACGCTTTCGGGCTGCTCATGAGCCTCAACATGCTGATCGAGACCCCGAGCGGATTCGACTACACCGGCAGCGACTGTTGCGGCTGGATGCAGGAGGTCGGATTCCGCGACAGCTACGTCGAGCACCTCGCCGGGCCCGACTCGATGGTCGTCGGGATCAAGTAGGACGAATCAGCGCGGCGGGCCCGTCGACCCGCGCACCAGCAGCTCCGCCGGCAGGACCACCCGCCGCCGCACCCGCTTGCCGGCCATCCGTGCCTCCAGCAGCTCGAACGAGCTGGCGCCGAGCTGCTCGGCGTCGAGGGCGACCGTCGTCAGCGGCGGCTCCAGCACGCGCGCGAAGTCCATGTCGTCGAAGCCGACCACCGACAGGTCCTTCGGGATGCGCACGCCGCGCTCCCGGGCGGCGAGGTAGAGCCCGGCGGCGATGATGTCGTCGTCGCACATCACGGCGGTCGGCTTCTCCTCGAGGAGCGACAGCGCCGCGTCGCGGGCGTCGTCGATGGTGATCGGCGTCAGCGCTCGCGGCTGCTCGTCGGGGTCGATGCCGGCCTTCGCCAGCACGCTTCGGCGGGCCGCCTCACGCAGCTGGAACGTCGGCGCGTCGAACGCCGCGGCCAAGTGGCCGATGCGGCGATGGCCCAGCCCGACCAGGTGCTCGAACGCGGCCGCGGCTCCGGCCTCGGCGTCGAAGCGGACCGACGGTCGGCCCGAGGCCTCGGCTTCCATCAGGACGACCGGTTCGTCGCCGCCGAGCGCGTCCGGCGCGCTCACCTCGAACAGCAGGTAGCCGTCCACCGGGCCGGCGCGCAGGGCCTCGAACGACTGCTCCTCCCAGCGCCGGTCGTTGGCGGTGTCCACGAGCGCCACCGTGTAACCGGCAGCAGCGGCCGCGCGCTGGGCGCCGCGCAGCACGCGGCTGAAGAACGGGTTGGTCACGTCGGGCACCAGCAGCGCGACCGCGCGGGATGTCCCGAGCCGCAGCGCCTGCGCGGCCACGTTCGGGCGATAGCCCAGATCGCGCGCGGCGCGGCGGACCCGGTCCTGGGTCGCCTCCGACACCCGCCCGCGGCCCTTCCCGGAGAACACGAGCGAGACGGTCGACTGCGACACGCCGGCGTGCCTGGCGACGTCCACGCTGGTCACGCGGTGTCGGGTCGAGCCTTCGATGGAGCGGAATGCAAGCACGCCAGGCCTCCGAGGGTTGACAAGTTCCCATAGTCATACGTACTATGTTCATACGTATGACGGGATTTGGAACGACAATAGCCTCGGCGGGCGCCGCCGCGGCCATCGCCGCCGCCGGCCTCGTGGGCGGGCTCGCCGATCGCTGGTCCGGCGGGTCGGACCAGCCGGCACGCACCGCGCTCGTCATCGACGCCGGCCTGGGCCGGGATGGCCGCGAGCTGGTCGCTGCGCGCCTGCGCGCGCTGGACGCCGAGCTGCGGCTGCCGCGCACTGAGGCGGAGGCCGAGACCGACCTGCGCTACCTCGCCGCGCAGGGCTATCGCCTGATCGTGGCCGGCCCGGACGCGCGCACCGCGGCCGCCGCCACGGGCGCCCAGACGGCCAGCTTGCGCCGCTAGGCCGCTCCGCAGCAGGCGAGATGCAAGATGGGTTGCGCCTTTTGCAGGCCTGGCGGGAGGTTCCGACAGCGAACCTATGCGTAATGTGCGCCATCTCGCCGGCCTCGCTCTGATCGCCGGCGCCCTCGTCCTGATTCCCGTACAGCAGGCAGCTGCGAGCAGCGCCAACGTCGCCGCGCTGCAGGTTGCACTGAAGGCCATGGGGCTCTACCCGGTCGCCGTCGACGGCGTCACGGGCCCGCTGACGCACGGCGGGGTGCGCGCCTTCCAGCAGCACCGGCGGCTGGGCGTCGACGGCATCGCCGGCCCGCAGACGCGCCACGCGCTCGGCCGGCGCGGCCGCCCAGCACTGGGCTCGCGGGTGATGCACAAGGGCCAGCGCGGCTGGGACGTCGCGGCGCTCCAGTTCCTGCTCCAGCGGCGCGGCTACAGCCCGGGCGGGCTCGACGGCGGCTTCGGGGCGGGCACGCAGAACGCGCTGTTGTCCTTCCAGCGCGCGGCCGGCCTGACCGCCGACGGCCTGGCCGGCGGCGCCACCCTCCACGCGCTACGGCACCGCTTCGGCGGTCCGAGCCGCACGCCGACCGGCCCGGTGCGCTTCTACCATCCCGTCCCCGGCGGGATCGGCGACGGCTTCGGCGCGCCGCGCGAGGGCGGGCGCAAGCACTCGGGGGTGGACTTCCCGGTCGCCTACGGCACGCCCATCGAGGCTGCCGGCGTCGGCACGGTCGTGTTCGCCGGCTACAACAGCGGCGGCTACGGCAACCTCGTCGTGGTCCAGCACCGGCTCGGCTACAGCACCTGGTACGCCCACATGTCGCGCATCGCGACCTACGCCGGCGCGCGGGTCGAGGGCGGCAGGCGCATCGGCTACGTCGGCTCGACGGGGCACTCGACCGGCCCGCACCTGCACTTCGAGGTGCGCCTCAACAACGTGCCGATCGACCCGGTGCCCTACCTGCTGGCCGGCACCGCCGCGAAGTGGAGCGGCGGGGGCGCGAAGGCGAGCTGCGGCGACCCGAACGCGTATCGCAGCGCTCGTATCGACGACTGCCGCTAGCGGGCAGGCGCCGCTCGCTACGTCTTGGACCCGCGCGCCATCGCGCGCAGGTCGAGCGCCTTGTCGAGCGTCTCCTCGTCCACGCCCTTCTCGAGCGCGACCTCGCGGATCGTGCGCTTCGAGGCGACCGCCTCGTTGACGATCTCCGTGCCGCGGTCGTAACCGATGTGCGGGTTGAGCGCGGTGGCGATCGCCGGCGTGGACTCCGCGTGGCTGAGCAGCACGTCCTCGTTGGCCTGTAGGTCGTCGATGCACTTCTCGGCCAGCAGGCGGCTCGCCGAGGTGAGGATGCGGATCGAATCGAACAGGTTGCGAGCGATCACCGGCACGCGCACGTTCAGCTCGAACGCGCCCTGTGTCCCGGCGACCGTGACCGCGGTGTCGTTGCCGATCACCTGAGCGGCCACCTGCAGCACCACCTCGGGGATGACCGGGTTGACCTTGCCGGGCATGATCGACGAGCCCTTCTGCAGCTCCGGAAGCTGGAGCTCGACCAGCCCGGTGCGCGGGCCCGACCCCATCAGCACCAGGTCGTTGGCGATCTTGGTGAGCGACACGGCGACCACCTTGAGCGCGCCGTGCAGCTCGACCAGCGCGTCGCGGTTGGCCTGCGCCTCGAAGCGGTCGCGCGGGGCCTCGCCGAAGCCGAGCTTCTCCCGCACGCGCTCCGCGAACTCGGGGTGCGTGTTCAGGCCGGTGCCGGTCGCGGTCCCGCCCAGCGGGATCTCCGCGGCGCGTCCGAGGGCGTCGCGCACGCGGTCGCGGCCGAGCGTGATCTGGGCCGCGTAGCCGCCGAACTCCTGGCCGAGCGTGACCGGCACCGCGTCCATCATGTGAGTGCGGCCGGCCTTGACGACGTCGGCCCACTCCTCGGCCTTGCGCTCGAACGAGCCGGCCAGCCGCTCCAGCGCGGGCAGCAGCTCGGAGCGGATCGAGTCGACCGCGGCGAGGTGCACGGCCGAGGGGAACACGTCGTTTGACGACTGGCCCATGTTGACGTGGTCGTTGGGGTGGACCCCCTCGCCGGCGAGGTTGGCGATCACCTCGTTGGCGTTCATGTTCGACGAGGTCCCCGAGCCGGTCTGGAAGACGTCGATCGGAAACTGGTCGTCGTGCTCGCCGTTGGCGACCTCGTCGCCGGCCCGCGCGACCCGCTCGGCGAGCTCGGCGTCGAGCAGCCCGAGCTCGGCGTTCACCCGTGCGGCAGCGGCCTTGATCCGTCCCAGCCAGCGCACCACAGGCGTAGGCACGTGCTCGCCCGAGACGGGGAAGTTCCCAACCGCTTTCACCGTCTCCGACCCCCACAGTTCTTGCTGTATCGCCATCGCCAATGGAGGCTATCGGGCGGCAAGCCGTGCAGTGGCCGCATGGAGCAGGCGGGCTGCGGCTTTCCGTGTTCTGATCGAGTTGTGGCTGCGCTGACTCGTATCGAACCCTTCCCGACGCCGGCCGGCGACGACCGGCCGGCGTCGGTCCGCTTCTGCTCGCGCTGCGGTCACCGGTCTGAGCGGCCCACCCGCGTGTGCGGCCGCTGCGAGAGCGGCGTGCTGCTCACCTGCCGCCACGAGGCGCTGCCGGGCAACGCATTCCTGATCTGCAACTACGAGCTCCAGGTCAGCGCCGTCAGCGAGGCGGGCGAGGAGGTCTTCGGGGAGCAGGACGGCCTCGTCGGCTCGCACCTGCTCGACCTGGCCACCTGCCCGCTCGGCGACGATCAGCTCGCCCGTCACGTGGCGCTTGCCGCCGCGCGGCCGCAGGACCCCGTGGTCGTGCCACTGCGCCTGCTCTCGAATGAGGGCGACGCCCTGGGCATGCTCGCGGCCCGGATCACCACCTGCGGGCCCCCGCGCGCCGCTCTGGTCACGGTCAAGCCCACGGGCTTCGGCCGACGCTAGCTCGCAAGTACCGGTTCACGCGGTTCAAGTGCAAGAACCGCTGCACTGCTTGCGCAACAAACGTCCAGACGGCACAAAGAATCACTCAAGATGCTGGCGCTCCGGCCGAAAACCCGTGCAAGAACGCAGGATGCGCAATAGGTGCGCTTCACACGGGACGGAGGCGAAGTGTCCGGAATCAGAACAAATGCAGCAGCGGAACTGCTCGGGGTGAGCCCGAACACGCTGCGCAGTTGGGAGCGCCGGTTCAGCTACCCGAAGCCCCGCCGCACTCAGGGCGGACACCGCCAGTACGACCTGGCCGAGCTCGAGTCGCTGCGACGCGCGCTGCTGGAGACCCACAACATCTCCTCGGCGATCGAGCTGGCGCGCCAGCGCGGCGAGGGGCCGAGCACGCCCAGCCGCCTGCTGGACGCGTGGGACCACTTCGACGAGGGACTTGCCGATCGGGTCATGGAGGAGAGCCTTGCCGTGCGCTCGATCGAGCGCAGCGTCGAGGAGGTGCTGCTGCCCGCGCTGGAGCTGGCCTCCGACCGCGAGAACCGCGAGGCCGAGCGTGAGCTGGCCTTCCGCTGGGCGACCGGCTGGCTGTACGCCTCGAGGCGGGTCACGCCGCCCGCGAGCCGCTCGCAGGGCGTGCTCCTGTTCGACTCTTCGCCGCGTCTCGACCTCGAGTCCCTGCACGTGCAGGCGGTCGAGCTGGGACTGCGCCGCGCCGGGTTCCGGACGCTGCTGCTGGCCTTCGACCTGCCGCCCGAGCGCGTGGTGCGCGCAATCCGGGCACTGGACCCGACCGCGTTCGTGTTCTGCGGCGGCGAGGCCACGCTCGACGTGGTCGGCCGGCTCGTGTACACGGTGCGCCAGGTCGGCTCCGCCGCCCCGGTCTTCGAGTACCGCGAGGCCATGCCGGTCACCGGCGACCACGGAATCCCGTCGCTGGGCTCGACGCCGATCGAGGCGGTCGAGCGGCTGAAGGGCTACGTGGACAGCGGCCGGATCGACCAAGCCGCGGTCGTGACGGATGCCGCAGCGGAAGCGCCACCGCGCCGAGTCCCCGCGGCCGGCGTGCGCCGAGCCGGGTAGCGGGCGCCGCCGCTTTGCCCCGCGGCATCCGGCACCGCCCCTAGATTCCAGAGGGGATGCCGCTCGAATTGGGCGATCCGCTCGCACATCGTGCACTTCAGGCGTTGCTGCGCGCCGAGGCGGCGGTGCGCAGACGGGTCGCTGCTGAGCTGAATCGCGAGGGCGTTTCGCCGGCCGGCTTCTCCGTTCTGGTGGTCCTCACCACCGCCGGCGGCTCCACCGAGCTGAAGACGCTCCGGCGCCGGCTCGGCTGGTCCAAGGCGAACGCCACCGAGGTCACCGCCACGCTTCAGGAGCGCGGCTTCGTACGGCGCCGGCGCGATCCGAGCGACCGGCGCCTTGTCGTGGTCGACCTCACCTACAGCGGCCGCGATCTGGTCGAGCGCCTCTTCCCCGAGCACTCCGACCGCGTCACGCAGGCATTCGGCGCCCTCGACGAGACCGAGAAGCGCTCGCTCGCCGAGCTCTGCCGGAAGCTCGCGGCCTAGCGCCGCTCCCCGCCCACGTGGGCCACCCAGACGGTGTAGGGCCCGTTCGCGTTGCGCCCGCGGGCGATCCCCATCCCCACGAACCTGAACTGTGAGGACAGGAGCACGGCGCGGTGAGTCGGCGAGTTCATCCAGCCGGAGATCGCGAGGCCGGGCTCGGGCCTCCACCCGGAATGGAGCTCGAGCGTCTCGCCCGCCCGGCCGAACTGGCTGCTGACGGCGATCCGCGAGGCGTGCCCGAAGTAGCCCGTGTCGACCATGTGCTCGGCGTAGCGGGTTGACGAACGGTGCAGCGAGCGCGATGCGTGCAGGTCCTTGAGACCGTGCGCACGGCGAATCTGGTTGAGCTGGTCGATGGCGTCGCGCTGGGCATTTGCCGCGGCTTTCGCGGCAGGCAGGAGCGCGACGACGAGCAGGCCGGTCAGGACGGCAACCGGGAGGCGGCGCAAAGCTATTCCCCTTTTCCAACGGCCTACGGAGTTAGCTGTCGGGCTCGCACAGGAAGGGTTGCGCGCCGGCCACGAGTGGTCGGTTAGCCCCGCACTACTTGGGTCCCCCGCTCCCCTCCGGCCGGGTGCCGGAGCGGATTCGGCGATTCAACTGAAGTGTTATCAGGTCGCGCCTAGAATCGACGCACCTCGTGGCCAGCTATACCCCCGTTGACTCAGGACAGAACTTCCCGGATCTCGAGCAGACGATTCTCGAGCGCTGGCGCGAGCGCGATGTCTTCCACGAGTCGATGCGTCGCCGCGAGGGTTCGCCGCGCTTCGTGTTCTACGAGGGACCGCCCACGGCGAACGGTCCGCCCGGGACCCACCACGTGCTGGCGCGCGTCTTCAAGGACGTCTTTCCGCGCTACAAGACGATGCGCGGGCACCTCGTCACGCGCAAGGGCGGCTGGGATTGCCACGGCCTGCCCGTCGAGCTGGAGGTCGAGAAGGAGCTCGGCATCGCGTCCAAGGCGGACATCGAGCGCTACGGCGTGGCCGAGTTCAACGCCAAGTGCCGCGAGTCGGTGTTGCGCTACGTCGACGAGTTCGGGCGGCTGACGGAGCGGATCGGCTTCTGGATCGACACCGACGACGCCTACTTCACGCTCAGCAACGAGTACGTCGAGTCCGTCTGGTGGTCGCTCAAGCAGGTGTGGGAGAAGGGGCTGCTGGTCGAGGGCTACAAGGTGGTTCCGTACTGCACCCGCGACGGCACCGCGCTCTCGTCGCACGAGGTGGCGCTCGGCTACCGCGACGTGGTCGACCCGAGCGTCTTCGTGCGCTTCCCGCTGCTCGACGAACCGGACGTGTCGCTGCTCGCCTGGACCACGATGCCCTGGACGCTGGTCCCGCACGCCGCGATCGCGGTCGACCCGGAGGTGACGTACGTCCGCGCCCGGCTCGGCGACGAGCTGTTGATCCTCGCCGAGGCGCTGGTCGAGCGGGTGCTGGGCGAGGAGGCAGAGATCGAGAGCCGCTTCCCCGGCTCCGAGCTGCTCGGCCTGCGCTACGACCCGCCCTTTCCGTACATCGCCGGCTACGGCGAGAAGGGCCACACCGTCCTGCCCGGCGACTTCGTGTCGATCGAGGACGGAACCGGCGTGGTCCACACGGGCGCCGCCTTCGGCGAGGACGACTTCCGGCTGGCCACCGACAACGGGCTGACGATCCACAACCCGGTCCGGCCCGACGGGACCTTCGACGACCGCGCCGGCCCCTTCGCCGGCATGTACGTGCGCGACGCGGACGCGCCGATCGTCGAGGCACTGCGCCAGTCGGGCCGGCTGTTCCGCGCCGGGGAGTACGAGCACGCCTACCCGCACTGCTGGCGCTGCGACACCCCGCTCATCTACTACGCCAAGACGAACTGGTACGTCCGCACGACGGCGATGAAGGACGAACTGCTCGCCGCCAACGAGACGATCGACTGGCACCCCGAGCACATCAAGCACGGCCGCTTCGGCAAGTGGCTCGAGAACAACGTGGACTGGGCCCTGTCGCGCGAGCGCTACTGGGGCACGCCGCTGCCGATCTGGCGCTGCGCCGACGACCCCGATCACCTCGTCTGCGTCGGCTCGCTCGACGAGATCCGCGAGCGCGGCGGCACCCCGCCCGACGACGTGCACCGCCCCTACGTCGACGAGGTGGAGCTGACCTGCGAGGAGTGCGGCGGGGCGATGCGCCGCGTGCCCGAGCTGATCGACGTCTGGTGGGACTCCGGCTGCATGCCCTTCGCCCAGTGGCACGCGCCCTTCGAGAACGAGGAGACGTTCGAGGAGAACTTCCCGGCGGACTACATCTGCGAGGCGCTCGACCAGACGCGCGGCTGGTTCTACTCGCTGCTGGCGGTGTCGACGCTGCTGTTCGGCCGCAGCTCGTATGAGACGTGCCTCTGCCTCGGCCTGATCCTCGATCCCGACGGGCAGAAGATGTCCAAGTCGAAGGGCAACGTCGTGGTGCCCTGGGAGGTCCTGGATGCCCACGGCGCGGACGCCTTCCGCTGGTACTACTTCACCTCGAAGCAGCCCTGGGACGGCTACCGCTTCTCGCTCGACACCGTCGGCGAGTCGGTGCGCCAGTTCCTCAAGCCGCTCTGGAACACCTACGCCTTCTTCGTGCTGTACGCGAACGTGAACGGGGTCGAGCGGGGCGGGGATCCCGGCGACCGGACCGACCTCGACCGCTGGATCGAGTCGCGCCTCGCCGCCACGACCGAACGTGTGATCGAGCGCATGGAGGATTACGACACGACCTTCGCCGGCCGGGGTGTCGCGGAGTTCGTCGACGACCTGTCGAACTGGTACGTGCGCCTGTCGCGGCGGCGCTTCTGGGACGGCGATCCGACCGCGTTCGCGGTGCTGCACCGCTGCCTGACCACCGTCGCCAAGCTGCTGGCGCCGCTCACCCCGTTCGTGTCCGACGCGATCTACGAGAACCTCGACGGCTCGGAGCCGTCCGTGCACCTGTGCGACTTCCCCGAGCCGGGCGAGCGCGACGAGCAGCTCGAGGCCGACATGCAGGTGGTGCGCGACGCCGTCGAGCTCGGCCGCGCCGCCCGCGCTCACGCGAAGCTCAAGGTGCGCCAGCCGCTGCGCGAGGCCGTGGTGGTGGCCGCGGGCCGTGAGCGCGAGGCGATCGAGCGGCTGGAACGTCTGGTCGCCGAGGAGCTGAACGTGAAGGCGGTCCGCTACGTCTCGGAGGCCGACGAGCTGGGCCACTTCGAGTTGAAGCCCAACTACCGGGCGCTCGGCCCGCGCTTCGGCAAGCAGATGCCGCAGGTGGCCGGCGCGATCGGCTCGCTCGACCCCGTGCGGCTACGCGACGGTGGCCGGGCCGGCATCAACGTCGACGGCAAGGAGTACGAGATCGGGCCGGAGGAGGTCCAGATCGTGCTGCAGCCGCTCGACGGCTACCAGGTCGAGCGCTCGGGCACCCACGCGGTCGCGCTGAACCTCGAGCTCGACGACGGGCTCCGCCGCGAGGGGCTCGCGCGCGAGGTCGTGCACGCGGTGCAGGCGGCGCGCAAGAACGCCGGGCTCGAGGTCGAGGACCGCATCGAGCTGACGCTGGGCGGGGACGAGGAGCTGCTGGCCGCGACCCGCGACCACGAGGACTACGTGGCCGGCGAAACGCTCGCCACCTCGGTCGTCTACGACGGAGCGGATGCCGGTGCGGCAAGCGCCGAAATCGAAGGTAGGCGGTTGCTGATCTCCGTCAACCGGCGCTAGGCTGGCGCCACCATGCCGTTGCCACCGGCCTTCGAGGACCGCAGCGCGGTGGAGCAGATCATCGGCGTCGTCGTTGTGACGATGGTGTTCGGGCTGATCAGCGGCTTCGCGCTCGGCTGGAACGAGATCGTCTACTACATCCTGGTCGGCCCGATCGCCCTGGCGGGCGGCTTCGTCGGCGGGATGGAGCACCGCAGCGCCGACGAGGGCGCGGTGCGCGGCGCGCTGGCGGGGCTCGTCTTCGGCAGCTTCATCCTGCTCGGCCTCGAGATCCTCAACACCGATCCCAAGGCCTACCTGGGGGACCCGCAGTCAGGCCTGGTCTTCGTGACGACGATCGTGGGCGGCATTATCGGTGCGCTCGGCGCGAGCTATCGCGTGCGCCGCGAGCGCGCGCTGGGCCCGGCGCCTAGGTCGCAGCGACCTCGCGCTCACGGACCAGCCGGTCGATCTCCGCCGCCGGCTTCGGGCGCGAGAACAGGAAGCCCTGACCGAGCGACCAGTGCAGCGACTGCAGCTCGTGCAGCTGCTCCGGGCTCTCGATTCCCTCGGCGATCGTCTTCAGGTGGAGCGACTCGCCGATGTCCCTGATGGCGCGGAAGAGCGCGGTCTGCTCCTCTCGGTCGTGTGAGTGGAGGACGAACGAGCGGTCGACCTTGATGATGTCCACCGGGAGGTAGTCGAGCTGGCTGAGCGACGAGTAACCGGTGCCGAAGTCGTCGATCGCGATCTGGATGCCGAGCTCCTTGAGCTCGCGCAGGACCGACACACTTCCCTCGATGTCGGTCACGACGGCGCTCTCGGTGACTTCGAGCACCAGCCGGTCCGCCGGGAAGGACGTCTGCTCCAGGGCTCGGCGGACGTCATCGACGAGGCGGGTGGACTCGAGCTGGCGCACCGACACGTTGACGGCGATCGTGAGGTCGCCTGACATGTCGACCCAGCGCTTGCCTTCACGGCAAGCCTCCTCGAGCACCCAGCGGCCGATCTGGACGATCGCGACGCTCTCCTCCGCCAGCGGGATGAACTCGCCGGGCGCGATCTGGCCGTACGTCGGATGGTTCCAGCGCAGCAGCGCCTCGAGGCCGACCATGAGACCGTCGTCGATCGTCACGATCGGCTGGTAGTACAGCTCGAACTGGTCCGCATCCACGACTGCTCGGAGCAGGTCCGCCTTGAGCTCGAGCCGCCGTTGCAGGTCTTTGTGCATGTGGCTGCCGTAGACCGCCCAGCCCCCCTTGCCTTGGGCCTTCGCGGAGTACATCGCGATGTCGGCGTGGAGGATGGCGCTGTCGGCGTCGCGGTCCCCGCGGACCGAGCGGGCGATCCCGACGCTGACGGTCGCGGTCAGCCGTCCGCCGTCGACCTCGACCGGCTCCGCCACGGCAGCGACCAGCCGCTCGGCCACCTCCTCCGGATGCGGACTAGCGCGGCCACCCTCGAGGATCACGCCGAATTCGTCTCCGCCTAGCCGAGCGATCGTGTCCGCCTCACGGACCGAGGAACGCAGGCGCTCCGCGATCGTCTCCAGCAACTCGTCGCCGGCCGCGTGCCCGAAGCTGTCGTTGACGGACTTGAAATCGTCGACATCGATCAGAAAGACGGTGACGGGCTCGTCGCGCCGATCTGCCCGTCCGAGCGCGTTCTCGAGGCGATCGCGGAAGACTCCGCCGTTGGCCAGGCCCGTGAGGTTGTCGTGGAATGCTTGGTAGCGCAGTCGCTCCTCGAGGGCCTTGCGGTCGCTCACGTCCCTGATGTTCAGGACGATCCCGCGCCAGTGCGCGTCCTCGAGCAGGCTGCTCGCGCGCGCCTCGCACGTGACGAAGCGCCGGTCGCTCGAGCGCAGGCGAAGCTCGCGCGCCGAGCCGCCACCGGAGGCGCTGAGCGCCGTCAGCGCGAATACGTCGTCGGGGTGCACCCAGTCGCTCAGCTTGGTGCCCTCGAGAGCCTCGGGCTGGTGGCCGAGCATCTCGATGATCGCGCCCGCCTGGTAGAGCACCGTGCCATCGGGGGCGATGACGGTGATCATGTCGGACCCGTGCTCGACGAGTGCGCGCAACCGCTGCTCGCTGTCGTGGGTCACGCGTTGCTCGGTGTCGGCGCGCTCGCGCCGCCGCCGCGTCGCCACGAGCGCGAACACGCCGACCACGAGCAGCAGGCCAACGATCGCTGTGATGGCGATCGTGCCGAGCTGCGCCCGGCGGCGCGCACCGCGGGCCTGATCCTCGAGCAGCCGTTGCTCTGCCCGCAGCGCCCGGTCCAGGGCAGCGGCCGCAGGCTGCGCGGCGCTCGCCTCCAGCCGCCGCGCGGCGGGTAGCTCGCCCGTGGCAAGGAGATCCATGAGGCGCTCCGAGGCGTCGCTGAGCCGCTGCGCAGCCAGTCGCGTCGACTCCGCCGCCGGCGATGGCCAATCCGAGGCAAGTTGCGCCGACTGAGTCTGGAGCGCGGTCCGGGCCTGCTCGATCGTCACCGCAAGCGCCGGGTCGACCGACGCGCCCCCTAGAGGACCGGCCGGCAGGGCTGTGAGGCCCAGCGCGAGTGGCTCGATCTGGGCGACCTTGACTTGCGCCTCGCGGGCGGCGTCCTCACGCTCGGCCACGCTGAGGATCAGCTTTCCGCTGCCCAGCAGGGTTGCCATGACCGCCAGCGCGGTCACCGCCATCAGCGCGTTCCGGCGGAGCCACTGTCTCATCCGCGTTTGAATCGACCGCCGCCGGCAGCGGCAACGCAGTAGTACGCCGCCCTCTCGATGCGGGGAACTACCTGGCCGCTAGGCCGCGGCGAGAGCCGGCTCGATCTCCTGGAGGAGCCGGCTCTTCGGCAGGGCGCCGATGATCTGGTGGGCGACCTGGCCGTGCTTGAAGAGCAGCAGCGTCGGGATCGACATGACGTTGTACTGAGCCGACACCTGCGGGTTCTCGTCGGTGTTCAGCTTCACGATCCGGAGGTCGTCTCGCTCAGAGGCGAGCTCCTCGAGATGGGGGGCGACGATCCGGCACGGACCGCACCAAGGCGCCCAGAAGTCGACCAGAACCGGCTTGTCGGCTTCCAGCACTTCGGCCTGGAAGTTGCTGTCCGTTACTTCGTTGATCGCGCCTGCCATTTGAGCTCCTTGTCGCTTCCCCAATGCTTCACAAAGTATAGCGTCACCCGCGGAGTCGCAGCGCGGGCACCTTCCAGACCGCCTCCAGCGTAATCCACGCGGTCATCTTGGATTGCCCCTCGCGGCGTTCGCGAAACACGATTGGAACCTCGGCGACGCTCAGGCCGGCCCGGATCGCGCGGTAGGTCATCTCGATCTGGAAGCCGTAGCCGTGCGCGTCGACGCCGTCGAAGTCGAGCGCCTCCAGCGCGCCCCTGTTCCAGCACTTGAACCCGCCGGTGAGGTCTCGCACCGGCACGCGCAGGATCATGCGCGCGTAGGCGCAGCCGCCGCGGCTCTGGATGCGCCGCCGCAGCGCCCAGTTCTCGACACCGCCGCCGGGCACGTAGCGCGAGCCGAGCACCACGTCAGCGGCGCCGGCCGCCTCGATCAGCTGCGGCACGTCCGCGGGGTCGTGGGAGAAGTCGCAGTCCATCTGGAGGATCAGGTCCGCGCCGCCGTCGAGCGCGGCCTGGAAGCCGGCCAGGTAGGCGCGCCCGAGGCCGTCCTTGCTCTCCCGGTGCAGCACGCGCACCTCGTCGAGCTCGGTCGCGAGCCGGTCGGCGATCGCGCCGGTGCCGTCCGGCGAGGCGTCGTCCACCACGAGGATCGTCGGCGTCACCCCGCTGTGCGAGAGCTGCGGCAGGACCGCGTGCACCATCGGCTCGAGGTTCTGCGCCTCGTTGTAGGTGGGGAGGATCAGCCAGGCGCTCGCCACGAGGCGCGTACCCTAGCTCCGGTGCGCAACGGTGAGATAGCGGAGGCTTTCGAGGAGCTGGCCAGCCTCTACGAGCTCGACGGCGCCGTCGTCTACCGGGTCGGCGCGTACCGCAACGCGGCGAAGGCGATCCGCGAGGCGGGGGTGTCCGTGGCCGACATGGCGCGCCAGGGTCGCGTCGAGGAACTGTCGGGGGTGGGCAAGACGATCGCCGAGAAGATCGACGCCCTGCTCGAGAGCGGCTCGATCCCGGCGGCCGACAAGCTGAAGGGGCGAATCCCCTCGGGCCTGATCGCCATCACGCGCATTCCCGGGCTAGGCCCCAAGCGCGCGCGGCTGCTCTACGACACGCTCGGCGTCGAGTCGCTCGACGACCTGCGCAAGGCCGCGGAGGACGGCACGCTCAAGGACGTTCCCGGCTTCGGAGCGAAGGCCGAGGAGAACGTGCGCGCGGCGCTCGCCGCGGGCGCGGACGGGCGCCCCAAGGTGCGCATGCTGCTCTCGAAGGCGCTGGCCGTCGGCGACGAGCTGGTCGCGAGCCTGCGCGACCATCCGGCCGCCATCAAGGTCGAGCTCGCCGGCAGCGCCCGCCGCCAGGCGGACGCCGTCAAGGACCTCGACATCGTGGCCGCCTCGAGCGACCCGGGCGCGCTGGTCGAGGCCTTCTGCGCCTCGCCCGCGATCGACGTCGTCCACTCCTCCGGCGTGGCCGGCGCCAAGGTGCTGACCCACTCGGGCCTCCCCGTCGATCTGCGCATCGTCCCCGAGGAGGCGTTCGGCAACCTGCTCCAGCACTTCACGGGCTCGGGCCGCCACAACGAGGCGCTGCGAACGGCGGCGGTCAAGCGCGGCCTGCACGTGAGCGAGTACGGGATCGCCGACGACGAGAGCGGCGACTCGCTCGCCTTCACAACCGAGGAGGAGGTCTACGAGCGGCTCGGCATGAAGTGGATCCCGCCGGAGCTGCGCGAAGACCGCGGCGAGCTCGCGGCCGCGCGCGAGGACCGCCTGCCGAAGCTGATCGAGCCCGGCGACATCCGCGGCGACCTGCACATGCACACGATCGCCTCGGACGGGCACGCGACGATCGAGGAGATGGCGGCCGCCGCCCGCGAGCGCGGCTACGACTACATCGCGATCACCGACCACTCGGCCAGCCACGGCTTCGGCAACGACGTGCAGCCCGACGAGCTGCTGCGCCAGGTCGAGCGCATCCGCGGACTCGAGCTGGACGGCATGACGGTGCTGGCCGGCACGGAGACGAACGTGCTGCTGGACGGCTCGCTCGACTACGACGACTCGGTCCTGGAGCAGCTCGACTGGGTCGTGGCCAGCCTGCACACCTCCTTCCGCACGGCCGAGAAGGAGCAGACCAAGCGGATGATGACCGCGATGGAGCACCCGCTCGTCGACGCGATCGGCCACCCGACCGGCCGCCTGATCGAGCGCCGCGCGGCCTACGCGATCGACCTCGACCGCGTGATCGAGAAGGCCGTCGAGACCGGCACGTTCCTCGAGATCAACGGCAACCCAGACCGGCGCGACCTCAACGACGTGTACGCCAAGGCGGCCGGCGAGGCGGGCGTGACGCTGGTGATCGACTCCGACGCCCACTGGCCGCGCACGATGGCGAACATGCGCTACGGCGTGGCGACCGCGCGACGCGCCTGGCTGACCGCCGAGCAGGTGGCGAACACGCGCCCGTGGCCGAAGCTGGACAAGCTCCGCAAGCGCGGGCGCTAGCCGGCTCACCTCACTGCGGCAACCAGGGTGGGGCCCGGTTGAAAATGCCGCCCACCTCTGGACTGGGCCCGGTTCGCGGTCGGTCTTAGTCCGGAAAGCGAGCCACCTCCGGGCTTGCCGAAACGGCGGGTCCGGTTGACCTTGCTCGCCGGCTGACAGAGGGGCCCACCGTCGGCTAGAGCCGGGGGTGGGCTGAATAGTCGACCCCCCAAACCGGGCCGACGGCTCTCCCCGGCTGTCGTTCGCCTGGGAGCAGCTAGACCGGCTCGATCTTCCGCAGTCCCGGCAGCCGCAGCAGCTGCGGGCGCCCGAACGGCGAGCTGCGGTCGAGCCAGAACTCCACGCCGTCGCGGCCCTCGATCGCCTCCACCGCGCGCGACTGGTGGCGCCACAGGAGTGCGACCCCCAGGCAGTAGCCGGTGGCGATGGCCGGCACCTGGGGCAGGAAGAAGCCGAGGACCGCGGAGCCGAGCCCGAGCACTATCAGCGGCCAGAGCCGGTTGAAGATCACGGTGCCGGGCTCCAGCTCGGGCAGCGTGTTCGAGGGGCGCGAGTCGGCCAGCAGCGTCGCGATTCCCGGCGTGGTCGCGGGCCGGCGACCCAGCCAGAAGCCGACCAGCGTCGCCCCGCACCACCAGATGGCCGCCACGTACACGAGCGTGTTGGTGTCCTGCTGGGCGGCGCCAACGACCGAGACGACGGCCAGGGCCGTGGCCGTGCCGCCGAAGAGCAGCACGGACACCCGCAGGAGGTCGCGGAACCTCACGCCTCGGCCAGCGCCGCCAGCACGCCGGCGAACCCGCGCACGCCTTCGACGACGAGGTCGGCGCGCTCGACGATCGCCGGCGGGCCTTCGTCGGAGCGGACGCCCACGCGCACGGCCGACTCCAGCGTGCCCTCCTCCACGAGCGCTACGAGCGCGTCGAAGGCGTCGAGGTCGGTTACGTCGTCGCCTCCGAAGAGCGCGACGCGTGCGCCGCACAGCTCGACCAGCTCGCGCAGCGCGAGGCCCTTGTCGAACTCGACCGGCGGGCGCAGCTCGAGCACCTTGCGCCCCCAGTGGGTGGCCAGGCCGCCCTCCTCCGCCTCGCCGGCGATCTCCTCGATGCGCAGCCGCGCCGTTTCCTCGTCGGGCGCCCCGCGCCAGTGCAGGGCGACGATCGGCCCCTTGTCCTCGATGCGCACGCGCAGCCGGCGCAGGTCGGGCCGGTCGCGCTCGGCGACGAACGCCTTCACGCGGCCCTCCCAGCTCTTGAACGCCTCGTTCGTCCGCGGCTCGGCCGCGCCGGGCGCGAGCAGCTCGGCGCCGTGCGACCCGGCGTAGGCGATCCCGCCGACGCCGACCAGCCGGCGCGCCTCGGTGGCCGAGCGGCCGGAGATACAGCCGACGCAGGCATAGCGGCGGGCGAGCCGTCCCAGCAGCAGGGCGGTCTCGGGACGCACCTGGGAGTCCTCGGCGCGCTGCACGATCGGCGCCAGCACGCCATCGATGTCGCAGAAGATCCCCGCACGCGAGGGGTCCGCGGTCAGGCCGGCGAGCGCCTCCGCGAGCGCTGCTGAGGTGTGAGCGGACACCGGCCGTAGTATGCCCCGCGATGTCGCCGCGGTTACTTCGGCTCGCCGGGATCGGGACGGCGGGCGGCGCCTTCAGCGGGCTGTTCGGGGTCGGCGGCGGCACCATCATCGTGCCCCTGCTCGTCCTCTGGATGGGCTACGAGCAGAAGGAGGCGACCGGTACGTCGCTGGCGGCGATCATCGTGATCGGCGCGCTGGCCGCCGGCGCCCAGGCGCTCTACGGCAACGTGGACCTGGGGCTCGGCCTGGCGATCGGCGTGCCCGGCGTGGCGGGGGTGGTTGCCGGGACCGCCCTGCAGCAGCGCATCTCGGACCGGGCCGTCGCGGGCGCGTTCGTCGCGCTGCTGGTCACCTCGGCCGCGGTGCTGATCTTCTGAGATGACCGCGGTCGAGTGGTCCGGCCTGATCGGTCTCGGGTTTGCCGCAGGCATGGCGGGCGGGTTGCTCGGCGTTGGGGGCGGCGTCCTGTTCGTTCCGGCGCTGGTCGTGTTCGCCGACCAGTCCCAGCTGGGGGCCGAGGCCACCTCGCTCGTGGCCATCGTCCTGGTCGCCGTCGTCGGGGCCTGGCGGCAGCGCGGCTACGGCAACGTGCGCCCACGCGACGGGCTTATCGTCGGCGTGCTGTCCCCCATCGGGGTGGTCTTCGGCGTCGGATTGGCCAACGCCGTTCCGGAGCGCGCGCTCGAGCTGTCCTTTGCCACCGTCCAGCTGCTGTTCGCCTGGCAACTCGCCAAGAAGGCGGGACTCCGCTAGGTTCCCGAACGGTGGAGATCCTCGATGTAAGGACCGAGGACCGCGACGGACTCGTGCACATGGCTCTGGTGGGCGAGCTCGACCTGTCCTCGGTGGCGAAGGTGCAGGAGGAGTTGCGGCGCATTGAGGCCGGCTCCCCGCCCACGCTCGTGGTCGACCTGTCGAAGCTCAGCTTCCTCGATTCGACCGGCCTGCGCTGCATCGTCACCGCCGACGAGCGCGCACGCGAGGCAGGTCGCCGGATCGTGATCGTTCGCGGTCCCGACGCCGTTCAGCGAGTGTTTGCGATCACCCGCCTCGAGGAACGGCTCGAGATAGTCGACGACGCCGGCGCCGCCGGCTAAGCGCCACCCGTTCGAGTTTCGCCGCCTGCCAGAAGGGTGATATTGGCCCTGTGGCCGTTGCCGAGCTGGAGGTTGAGGAAGAGCGCCTCCTGCGGCGCTACCACCAGGACGGTGACCTGAGCGCCCGCGAGCAGCTCGTGGTGAGCTGCATGCCGCTGGCGCGTCAGCTCGCCTCGCGCTACCGCCACGCCGGCGAGCAGTTCGAGGACCTCGTGCAGGTGGCGTGTGTCGGCCTGCTGAAGGCCATCGACCGCTACGACACCGAGCGCGGGACGGGCTTCGCCCGCTACGCGGTGCCGACGATGCTCGGCGAGCTCAAGCGCCACTTCCGCGACAAGGGCTGGGCCGTTCGGGTTCCGCGCGCGACCCAGGAGCTGGTGCTCAAGGTCAGCGAGGCGCTCGGCGCCCTGCCCGCGCGGCTGGGGCGATCGGCGCGGCCGCGTGACGTCGCCGACGCGCTCGGCGTGTCGGTTGAGGACGTGCTCGAGGCGATGGAGACCGCGACCGCGTACGAGGCCACCTCGCTCGACGCGCCGTGCGCCACCAGGGCGGACGGCGAGGACTGGACGCGCGTGGAGACGCTCGGCGACGATGAGCCCGGGTACGAGCTCGTGGAGCTGGAGCAGGCGCTGCGCGGCACGCTTGACGCCCTCCCGCCGCGCGAGCGGCTGATCCTCAAGCTGCGCTTCGAGTACGACCTGACCCAGGCCGAGATCGCGGAGCGCGTCGGCGTCTCGCAGATGCACGTGTCGCGCCTGCTGCGGCGATCGCTCGACAGGCTGTCGGTGGCGAGCGGCGCGGCCGCCTGACGGATAAGGGCAGGGGCCGACCGTCGCCAGTCGGGGTCCCGCGAGGTCCGGCGACCAGCTCCGGTCGACCCTCTTTCAGTCGCTACCCGGCCCGCGCCCCTGAAAACGCAGGTTCGTCCGGGAGCGGCACGTCTGGAGTCCTCGCGAGCGCCGCTGCGACGACGATCAGGTGCAGGCCTGGGGCGAAGCGGGCCGGCCGCCCGTCACCGGTCGGGTCGTAGTGGGCGCGCGCGTCGAGCAGCGCCATGATCGACTCATAGATCGGCGCGTGCGGATCGCCGTCGCGAACGTGGCATGCGAGTGCGGCCAGCGCCAGCGTCTCCGTGGGGTCCACCCCGGCGAACATCTGGCCGATCGCGCTCAGCAGGAACGAGTAGACGCGCTCCATCAGCGGGTCGCGTGAGAGCGAGGCCTCGCCGGGGGGCGGTCCGAGGTCGAGGGTCGGCTCGCGCTCGGCCAGCCGGTGCGCCTGTGCGCCCAGCACTCCGCGCAGCGCGTCGGGCGCGAGGCCGACCTGCAGCCCGTGGCGCATCGCCATCGTCGCCGCGAACGCCGGCGTCCCGTAGGGGGCGTCGCTGGCCATGAGGATCTGGCCGGGCGGGACGAGCGCGAACAGCGCCTGGATGTCGCTGGGCGACCACCAGGCGGTGTCGAAGAAGAGGTTGGGGTGGGCCGGCGCCTCGCGCCAGATCCAGGCGAGGTCGGAGATCCCCGCGTGGGCGAGGATCAGGCGCAGGTTCGGGTAGCGGGCGCAAACCTCGATCGAGTGGCGGCCGAGCGCGGGGATGCCGCGTCCGGCGTGGCAGAGGATCGGGAGGCGCTCCGCGTCGGCGAGGGCAAAGACGTCCTGGAGAGCCGGGTGGTCGAGGTTGAAGCCCTCGGCGCGCGGGTGGAACTTGATCCCGCGCGCGCCGGCGTCGAGGCAGCGGCGCAGCTCGGCGAGCGGGGAGTCGTGCGGGTCGAGCCGGCAGAACGGGAGCAGCCGCCCGCCGGAGGCGTGCGCCTCCGCGAGCACCATGTCGTTGGCGGGCGGATACCCGCCGGGCTCCTGCATCGCGAACACGAACGCGCTCGCGTCGACGCGTTCGAGGGACCCGACCAGCTCCTCTCGGGAGCACCTGTAGCCGTCCGGATCGTTGGAGCCCAGGTGCGTGTGGACGTCGAAGACGTCGTCGACGGGCACCGCCTGGCGCAGGCGCTCGTACCAGGGCAGGAGGCCGCTGTCCGAGACCATGGGCCGGCCAGCCTAGCGGTAGGGTGTGAGACGGACTCGCCCCCGGCTCGAGGAGTCGTAGGCAACATGGCTGACCACGAGGTCCGCGACGAGCGCGTCGACGGCCTCGACGGACTGGCTCTGCTCTCGCACGCCCGCGACCTGCGGGTGGCGTTCGCCCCAGCGGCGGGCATGGTCGCCTATTCCCTGACCCATCGCGGCGAAGAGCTGCTCGGGCTGCGCGGCGGCCTTACGGCCTACCGCGAGCGCGGGTCCAGCTTCGGCATCCCGCTGCTGCACCCCTGGGCGAACCGCCTGTCCGCCCTGAGCTACGCGGTCGGGGGTCGCAGCGTCGAGCTGGACGGGCATGCGCCGGTGCACCTCGATGGGAACGGGCTGCCGATCCACGGCCTTGTGGCCGCGTCGCCCTACTGGCGCGAGACGGGTCGCACGCCGGGTAACGGCAGCGCCGCGATCGGAGCCCGGCTCGACTACGCGGCCCACGAGGACCTGATGTCCGCCTTCCCCTTCCCGCACGAGCTGCACGTCGAGGCCGAGCTCGAGGAGGGGACGCTCAGGGTCGGCACGATCCTGCTTCCGACGGAGGACGTGGCCGTGCCCGTCGCGTTCGGATGGCATCCGTACCTGCGCCTGCCGGGTGTCCCGCGCTCCGAGTGGCGCGTCGAGCTGCCTGTGCGCCGGCGCGCCCTGCTCGACGAGCGCGGCCTGCCGACCGGTGCAAGCGAGCCCGTCGCGATCGAGCCCGGCCCACTCGGTGACCGCACCTACGACGACCACTACGTCCAGCTCGAGCACCCCGCGACGTTCGCGCTCGAGGGCGGCGGGCGCCGGATCGAGGTCCAGTTCGGCGACGGCTACCCCGTCGCCCAGGTCTACGCGCCGCTGGGGACCGGCGACGAGCCCTACGTCTGCTTCGAGCCGATGACGGCCCCCATCAACGCGCTGATCAGCGGCGACGGGCTGCGCAGCGTCCCGCCCGGCGGCAGCTTCCGGGCGGACTTCACCGTCCGCGTGAGCTGAGCCTCAGCCGACCTCGAGCAGGAAGTGGTCGGGCTCGTCGCCCTCCTTGACGAGCTTGATGCGGCCGGCGACCGGAACCAGCAGGCCTTGCGCGTGGACGTACCCGGTGTTGACCTCGGCCTCGTCGATCTCGCCCCGGAGCATGCGGTCGATCTGCTCGCGGTGCTTGGGCAGGTTGGCGCGGTCCATGACCGGCGGCCAGGTGGCGGCCTCGAACTCCGCCTCGGAGTAACCGACCAGGTCGCTGAACGCCTGGTTGAGCTCGCGGAAGTGACCGTCGAGGCCGATCCGCGCCATAGCCGCGGTCGCGTCGTCGAAGCCGGGTCGCGTGGAGCGGTCCGGCTCGCCCTCGGGCGTCTCGTGCCGGGCGGTTTCGCCGTTCCTGCCGAGACGCAGCGGGCTGAGGTCAGCGAACCGGTCGCCCTGCTCCAGCGCGGAGCGCGCGTGTGCGGCATCGGTACCCGCCGCCTGTGCGGACTCGCGCGCGAGGGCCGCGGCTTCGGCAGCCGCCGCGGCGGCCTGCTCGGCCTGCTGGGCGCACCGCTCGGCGGCCTCGACCGCGGCCGCGACCCGTGAGGCGGCCGTCTCGGCGCTGCGGGCGTGCTCGCCGGCGCGGCCCGCGTGGCGCTCGGAGTTGACCGACGCCTCGTCCGCGCGACCGGCGTGGCGCTCGGCGGCCCAGGCCGAGTCGCGGGACCGTCCCGCGTGTCCCTCGGCGGCGCTGGAGGCCTCGCGCGCGCGGTCGGCGCTGGTGTCGGCGGCAGTGGACGCCTCGAGCGCGCGGTCGGCGTGGCTATCCGCGGCGGTGGCCGCCTCCTGCGCGCGGCCGGCGCGCTCACCCGCGGCAGTGGCTGCCGCATCGGCGCGGGCTGCCCGCTCCGCGGAGGAGCTTGCCGAGTCCGCCGAGCGCGAGGCCTGCTCCTCGGCGGCGGCGGCCCAGTGCTCGACGCGCGCGGCCCGCTCGTGCGCGTTCTTGACGGCCGTCTCGGCACGGGTCGCGTACTCCTCTCCGGCCTGGGTGGCGTACTCGGCGCGACCCGCGAGCTGGCTGACCGAGTCCACAGCGGCCTCGGCGCGCAACGCGCCCTCCTCGACGGCCTCGACCGCCTCCTCGGCGCGGCCGACCTGGTGCTCGACGGCGCCCGCCGCCGCCGCGGCCCGCTCGATCTGCTGCTCCGCCGCGCCGGCGGCGGCCTGCACCCGGGTGACGCTCTCCTCGCCGGCACGAGCGGCGGCCTCGGCGCGCGCCGCGTGCTCCTCGGTCCCGCTCGCGGCGGCCTCGGCGCGCGCCGCGTGCTGCCCGGCCCGGTCGAGGTGCTCCTCGACCCCTCCGGCGGCGGCCTCGGCGCGCTCCGCCTGGGCCTCGCCGGCGCGCGCGGCCGTCTCGGCCCGCTGCGCTCCCTCATCGACGCCCTGCGCCGCGGCCTGCGCTCGCTCGGCCTGCTCGTGCCCGGTCCGGGCCGCGGCCTCCGCGCGCCGGGCCTGTTCCTCTACGCCCGCCGCCGCCGCCTCGGCGCGGCGCACACCCTCCTTGACCCCGCCTGCGACGGCCTCCGCCTGCGCGACCTGGTCCTGCCCGGCCTTGACCGCCGCCTCGACCAGCGCAACCTGCTCTTCGACGCCGCCCGCCACCCGCTCCGCGCGCGCAGCATCCTCGGCCACCGAGGCGGAGCCCTGCTCGGCCGCGCGCGCCGCCCGTCCGGCGCTGTCGGCGGCCTGCTCCGCGCGCTCCGCGTGCGCCTCGACCTCGCCCACCCGCTCGCGCACCTGCCCTGCCGCGTCGGCGGCGGCGGCCAGTGCCTCGCCGGCCCTGGCCTGGGCGGCGCCGGCGGCCTCGCGCGCCTCGGCGGCGCCCGACTCGATCGCGGCCAGCGCCTCCCTGACCTCGGCGGCGCGTGAGTCGATCGCGGCAAGCGTCTCGCGCGCCAGCTCCTGGGCCCGTTCGGCGTCGCGCTCGACCTGCTCCGCGCGGGAAGCGCCGGTCTCGATCGCCGCGATCGCCTGCTGGGCCCCGGACAGCCGCTCGGAGAGGGTGTCCGCCGCCCGGGCGGCCTCGGACGAGTGCCCGCGCGCGAGCTCGACCGCTTCCTCCGCCGCGTGGGCCAGCCGCTCGACGGTGGACTGCGTCTCGCCGACGGCGGCCGCCGCGTCGCGCACCTCCTGCGCCGTGGCGAGCAGCTCGGCCGAGTCGACCGCTCCCGCGGCGGCCCCCGAGCGCAGCTCCGCCAGCTCCTCGCGCAGGTTGCTGAGCAGCCGGCGCGCCTCCTCGTCGCCAACCGCCTCGACTTGGACCTGCTCGATGCGCGCGCCGAGTCGCTCCACGAGCGAGCGCGTCTCGTCCAGCTCGCGCCGCAGGCGTTTGCCCTTGACGGCGTTGTCCGACAGGTCGCCGACGCGCTCGCGCAACTCGTCGAGCTCACCGCGCAGGCGCCCCTCGCCCTCGCCGCGGTCCCGCTGCGCGGCCAGCGCCTGCTCCAGCGCTTCGAGCTTCGCGCGAGTGGCGGCGTGCTCGTCGGTCAGGTCGCGGCGGTCCCGCTCGCCGGCGTGCTGGATCTCCTGCAGTCGCGCGCGGGTCTCGGCCATCTGCTCGACGAGGGCGTCGGTGGCGTTGGCGCGCTCGCCGGCCAGCTCCTCGAGCCGCTCGCGCGCGAAGCCGAGCTGCACCTCGAGCACCTCGCGGTCGGTGGTCAGCGAGCCCTCGAGCTGCTCGACCCGCGTGCGCGTCTCGGCCACTTCGGCCTCGAGGCGGGCCCGCTGTTCGCCGAACTCGGACTCGATCCGTGAGCGCTGCGCGGCGAACTCCGTTTCGATCCGGGTGCGCTCCTGCGCGAAGTCGGCCTGCACGCGTGCGCGCTCCTCGGCGAGCTCGAACCCGCCGCCGCCGGACTGCCCGCCCTCGATCGCGTCCAACCGCCCGCGCGTGAGGCCGAGCTCCGTGTCCAGGCGCTCGCGCATCGCGGCCAGCTGCTCGCGCAGCTGCTGGTGCGCCTCCTCGAGCTTGCGCTCGAGCCGCTCGCTCGGGCCACCCATTTGCTTCTCGAGCTGTTCGCGAGTGCCTTCGAGCTCCTGCCGGAGCTGCTCGCGCGCCCGGCCGAGCTCGTCCTGGACCTGCGCGCGCACGCTGCCCAGCTCCTCGTCGAGTTGCTCGCGCGCGCCTCCCAGCTCCTCGCGTAGGTGCTCGCTGGCGCCGAGCTGTTCCTGGAGCTCCGCGTGGCCGCCCAGCTCGTCCTGCAGACGCGAGTGCGCCCCGCTCAGCTCGTCGATGCGCTCGCGCGTGCCGCGCAGCTCCTGGTGCAGCCGCTCGCGGGTCTCCTCGAACTCCTCGCGCAGTCGCTCGCGGATGGCCTGCAGCTCCTGCTCGAAGCGCTCGCGCTCGGCGGAGCGCTCGGCCTCGATCTGCTCGATCCGCCCGCGTGCCTCGGTCAGGTCGGCGCGCAGCGCGCTTGCCGCGCGCTCGACCGAGTCCGCCGGGCCGCTGTCGGCCAGCGCCGTCTCGAGCGCGGCCATGCGCGCCTTGACCTCGTCGGCCCAGGCGGCCAGCCCCTGCTTGTCAGCAGCCGCCGCCTCGAGAGCTGTGACCTTGGCGCGAGTCTGCTCGACCTGGCCGCGCAGGTGCTCTTGGGCCTCCGGAGCGCCCGCGAGGTCGCGCCGGATGCCGTCGACCGCCGTGCGGACGGCCTCCAGCTCGTTGCGCAGCCGCTCGCGCTCGGCGCGCCCCTGCTCGGCCTCGCGCTGCAGGCGCTCGCCCTCCTCGCGCACTTGGTCGACGTTCGCGCCGCCGGTCTGCTCCAGCCGCTCGCGCAGTCCGTCGACCTGCGCGCGCATCTCGTCGAGTGAGCTGCGTGCCTCGGAGAGGCCCGATACGAGGCCCGCGCCGGCCTGCTCCAGCTCGGCCAGCCGCGCCGTCGCCTCGGCGGCCTGTGTCTTCGCCAGCCCGGCGTCGGCGCGCGCCTCGGCCAGGTCGGCCGCTGTCTGCTCGCGCGCCTGCTCGGCGTCCTCGGAACGCTCCGCAGGCTCGACCTCGACGAGCGCCACGCCGCCCTCCGGCGGCGCAGGTTCGTCGCTCGGCAGCGGCGGCGGGGGAGCGCCGATGGCCCGGAAGGCCACGATCGTCCCCGCGCTCAGCCCGTCCTGCTCCAGCTCCGCGCGGCCCTCGATGGCCGCGTGAATCCACTCGACCACCGTGTGGTGGCTCTCCCGCAGCTGCGCCATCAGGTTGCCGCGCGGCGCGGCGATCTCCAGGGCCTCTAGGAAGCCGTTGAACTCGAGGCTCTGGCTCATGCTCACGGGCACGAGAGTCAGCCCGACCTCGAGCTCGTACCCGTCCTTGCGCCGGACCGTGGTTTCGACCTGGCCGCCGGACTCGGGCAGCTCGACCCCGAGGCGCAGCGTCTCCGGCAGCGGGCGCCCGAGCATGCGCGGCGCCGGCCAGCCGAACAGCTGCTCGGCAGGGCGGCTCCAGCGGGTGACCGAGCCGTCGCGGTCGGTCAGCACGAAGCGGGCATCGACGAGCTGGCGCAGCAGCTCCTCAACGACCTCCGCGGTGGAGGCCTGCGAGATGACCCGGTCCTCGTACATCCGTCCTCTTCTGGTCGGCCCAGGGGACCCCGAACACGACCGGCCAGCCACCGGCTTCGGACATGCGTCGAGCGGCTAGAAGCTCAGTCCAGGCCGTGTTCGAGCGCGCCCTTGACGGCCGCGTCGACCGCATTCAGACGTGCCAGCGCCAGCGCCTCGGGCGTGCGGAAACGGCGGCCAGGCAGGGCGTCGGCGCCGTGGTGGGCCAGCACGCAGTGCAGCAGCGGGTTGAGCTTCTCCTCGGGAAACCCGTCCAAACCGGCGGCGCGCTCCAGAATCATCTGCTGGCCGAGCACGACGTGTCCGACGAGCGTGCCCGCCTCGCTGAAGGCGATCTCGGCGCCCAGCTCGAACTCGCGCAGCTTGCCCACGTCGTGGAGCAGGGCCGCGGTGATCAGCACATCCGAGTTGAGCCGGGGGTGCAGGGCGCAGGTCTCCAGCGCCAGCGTGGCCACCGCCACCGTGTGCTCGAGCAGCCCGCCCAGGTAGGCGTGGTGACCCGAGCGGGTGCAGGGGGCCCGGCGCAGGTCCGCGCGGAAGCTCGCGTCGCCCAGGAAGGCGCCGAGCAGCGCGCGCAGGTCGGCGTCGTAGACCTCGCGCGCGAGGTGCTCCAGAAAGCCGTCGAGCTCGTCCAGATCGCGGTAGGCCGTGGGCAGGAAGGAGGCCGGGTCGGCTGCCTCCGCGCGCTTGATCGAGGTCAGCTCGATCTGCAGCTCGTCGCGGAACCGCTCCACTCGCCCGCTGACCGCAACCAGGTCGCCGCGCTCGAACTGCCCGGCGAGGAAGTCGGCGTTGCGGAAGGCGCGCGCCTGGATCGCGCCGCTGCGGTCGCGCAGCTCGAGCGCGAGGTAGGGAGTGCCGCTGCGGGCGGTCAGGCGGTCCTTGCGCGTGCAGGCGAAGACGCCCTCGATCTCGCTGCCGGCGCGCAGCTCCGCGACTGTCGTTTGCCAAGCAGCCGGCTCGGCCGGCTGCGCAGGCTTGCCCTCGGTCTGCTCCACGGTGGCCACGGATTCATCGTGATGGGTGAGCCGGACGCGGTCGGGTACCGTGAGGTGGCATGCAGGACGTGATCTGGAACGACCGGCCCATTTTGCGCAAGCCGGTCATGCTGTGCGCCTTCAACGGCTGGAACGACGCCGGCGAGGCGGCGTCGGCGGCGGTCTCCTTCATCCACGCGAGCTTCGACGCGGAGGAGGTCGCCTCGATCGACCCGGAGGAGTTCTTCGACTTCACCGCGGTGCGCCCGACCGTGCGCCTGACCGACGGCGTCACGCGCGAGATCGACTGGCCCGTCGGCCGCGTCTCGGTCGCCGCCGTCCCCGGCGCGGAGGGCGACCTGGTCCTGTTCCAGGCGACCGAGCCGTCGCTGCGCTGGCGCCGCTACACGGAGAACCTGGTTGCGACCGCGCGCGAGCTGGACGTGCGCATGGTGATAACCCTCGGCGCGCTGCTGGCCGACGTGCCTCACACGCGGCCGGTATCGATCACCGGCCTGGCGTCGGAGCGCGCGCTCGTCGATCGGCTCGGCTTCCAGCACACGAGCTACGAGGGCCCGACCGGGATCGTCGGCGTGCTGCACAACAGCTGCTCGAAAGCCGGCATACCGTCCGCGAGCCTGTGGGCGTCGGTGCCGCACTACGTCGCGGCGGCGCCCAACCCGAAGGTGGCGCTCGCCCTCGTGCGGGCGTTCGAGGGAATCGCGGGCGTGATGGTCGACGCGGGCGAGCTGGAGACCGCCGCCGAGGACTACGAGCGGCAGGTGAGCGCCGCCGTGGCCACCGACCCGGAGGTCAAGGCGTTCGTCGAGCGGCTCGAGACCGCAGCCGACGAGATCGGCGCGGACACGCCCGACGAGCAGGACATCCCCTCAGCCGACACGATCGCGCGCGACTTCCAGCGCTTCCTGCGCCAGCGCGGACCCGACGGGCCCGAAGACCGCTAGGACCGAGCTCAGCCGCGCGCGACAACCCGCCCCACCCCGGTCCAATCAGGGCTGTGGGCGCGCCTAGCCAACAGGATCCACGAGAAGCCGGCCCAGGGGTGCAGGGCCAGCCGGGGTGGACGCAATTGACGACGGAGGCGCTGCCCGGAAGGACCCGCCCCCGCGGCGGACCCGGTGTGGGGCGGATTGTGACCCCCTGCCCGCCCCTGGCTGCTGCAGTTCTAGCGATACCGGGGATCGTCGACGACCGGCCCGCTGCCGCGGTCCTGCGTGATCAGGAAGAGCCCGATCACGAGCCCGACCACGCCGACGATCATCAGGATCAGCCCGGCCGTATGCACATTGACGCCGGCCACGGTTGCCGTGACGGCGTACTTGAGGATCGCCCCGACCGCGATCAGGAATAGCGACGTTCCAATCGTCATGTCCCTCGGGTTCCCCCTGGGCGGAAGGTCAAACGCTACTTCTCGGCAGCTGGACAGATGATGCGGTAGTCGCAGAAGCTGCAGATCTCGGGCGAGGGCGTCGGCTCGAAGCGCTGTTTCAGGATTCCGCCCGCGATCTCGGACACCGTCGCGCGCACGCGCTCCAGCTCCTCGGCCGAGTGCTCGACGGGCACCTTCTCGCCGCTCAGCACGTAGAAGTAGCTCTGCGCCGAGGTCTCCAGCCGCCACGACTCGCGCGCGCCCATCTGGTAGACGGACAGCTGCACGTCCTCGCGCAGCTCGTCGGCGGTCTTGGCCTTGCCGGTCTTGTAGTCGATCAGCTCGAACGAGCCGTCGGGGTGGCGGTCGACGCGGTCGACGCGCCCGCGCAGCAGGTGTGGGCCGATCTTGAACGCGAAGGAGCGCTCGAACCAGACCGGCTCGGCGTCGGACGCCTCGTTCTGGCGCCAGTAGCTCTCGAGCGACTCGACCGCGCGCTCGCGGAACTGCAGCTCGTCGTCCGAGTCTCCGAAGCCGGAGCGGCGCCAGGAGATCTCGAACAGCTCGCGCAGGCGCTCGAGCGAGCCGCCGCCCTCGGTGTGGAAGCGCTCCAGCACCTGGTGCATGACGATGCCGAAGCGCTGGTTGATGGTCGGCTCCTGCGGGATCCGGAAGACGCGCGCGAACTTGTACTTGAGCGGGCAGATCCGGTAGGTGTCGATGTCCGATGCCGACAGCATCAGCCCGCGGCCGCGGCGCGGGATGAACGGGTCGAGCGAGGCATCGGCCCCGTTCTCCGAGCCCGCCGGCCGCTCGGCCGGGTCGCGCCCGGTGTCGTGCAGCCAGCTGTCTAGCCCGGACTCCAGGAATATCTCGCGCTGCTCGGGCGTGGCGCACTGGGCGAGGATCTCGTTCACCTCGGGCAGCGCGGTGTCGAGCGCCTGGCCCTCGCGGGCGCGCTCGATCAGCGCCGCCACCTTGATCAGCTCGAGGTAGCGCGAGACCGCCTGGTCCACGTCCAGGTAGGTGTCGAGGCGCATCTCGCCCAGCCGCCCACCCACGCGCGCGACGGTGTCGAGCAGCTCGTCGCGCATGATCCGGAACGTGGAGTGGAGCCCCTCGGCCGGCCCGAACAGCTCCTCCTCGAACGGCTCCTCCTCCAGGTCGAGTGCGGCGCGCGCCTCCTCGTAGAACGGCGACGGGCGTGGCGTGGTGCCGGGCGGCCCGGCCTCCGCCCAGGCCAGCACGAGCCCCTTGCGCGCCCGCGTCAGCGCCACGTGCAGCAGCCGGCGCATCTCGGCCTCGTGCACCGCGCGCGGCGACTCCGGGTCGAGCCGCTCCTTGAGCAGCTCGTCGGGCACGTCGCCGTTGGGGCTGCGGAACGGGCCCGGCATCGCGCCGGCCGAGAGCCCGAGCACGAAGACGTGGTCGAACTCGAGCCCCTTCGCGGCGTGCATCGTCATCACGGGCACGGCTGGCGTCGAGGGCTGATCGACGGCCTCGTCCTCGCGCAGGCCCGACTCCGCGACCGCGGCCAGGTAGCGGGCGAAGTCGCGCGCCGTGGCCTGGGGCTCGCGGCGCATGTAGGCGGTGGCCAGCTCCGGCAGCTTGGCGATGTTGCGCAGGCGCTCGACCGTGTCCGCCTGGGTGGCGAACACCTGCTGGCGGCGCAGGCCGGTGCGTTCGATCAGCCGCATCACGAACGCATCCGGGCGACGGTCCTCGAAGGCGCTGGAGGCGGAGCGGTAGAGGCGCAAGAAGGCGCGCGCCCGGTCGCGGCCCTCCTCGGACAGCTGCGGCCCCTCGAGCGCGGCTGCCACAGCCGAGGGCATGTCCAGCTTGCGCCGGCGCGCCAGCTGCGTCAGCCGCGCGACGTCCACCGAGCGCAGCTCGATCGGCGGGCGGCTGAGCGCACGCACGACGGCGCCCGAGTCGCCCGGGTCGGCCAGCGCGCGCAGCCAGGCGAGCACGTCGCGGACCTCGGCGCGCTGGAAGTAGGCGGCGGCGCCGAGTGTCCGGAACGGGATGGCGCGCTCCTCCAGAGCCGAGGCCATCACCGCGCCCTCGCCCTTGACCGAGCGCACCAGCACGCAGATCTCCTGGGGCGGAACGCCGCCGGCGATCAGCTTCTCCGCCTCGGCGGCGACGGCCTGCGCCTGCGCGCGCTCGGAGCTGCAGCGCCAGAAGCGCACCCGCCCGCCGCTCGCGCCGGTGAGCTTCTTCGGCACCCGCGCCTGGATCGGCGCCACGACCGCGGCCGCCGCGTCGAGGATGCGCCGCCCGGAGCGGAAGTTGCGCTCCAGCTTGATCGTCGTCACGTCCGGCAGCTCGCGCTCGAACTCGAGCAGGTTCTTCTGCGACGCCCCGCGGAAGCGGTAGATCGCCTGGTCGTCGTCGCCGACGACCGTGACGTTCGAGTGGTCCTCTACCAGCAGCCGCAGCAGCATCCCCTGAGCGAAGTTCGTGTCCTGGTACTCGTCGACGAGCACGTGCCGGAAGCGGCGAGCGGTGCGCTCGCGCACGTGCGGGCGCTCGTGGAGCAGCTTGAAGGCCTGCACGATCAGGTCGCCGAAGTCGAGCGCGCCGCGGTCGGCCAGCAGGCGGTCGTGGTCGGCGTACAGGCGGGCGAACTCGCGCTCGCGGTTGGCGTGGGCGCGCTCGGCGTCTGTGCCGGTGGGCAGCTCCTCGGCCCACTCGCGCAGCTCCTCGGCCGAGATCAGCTCGTCCTTGAGCCGATCGATGCGCGAGACGAAGCTGGCCAGCAGTGGCGCCGGGTTGCCGCGAATCTCGTGGTGGCGCAGCGACAGGTCGCCGATCCGCTCGAGCAGCAGGGCGAGCCGGTCGGCCGGCGTCACCGGCGAGAGGAACGGGTCCACGCAGGCCTCCAGCGCCTCGTCGCGCAGGAGCTTCACGCAGAAGGAGTGGAAGGTCGCGACGTTCAGCTCCTCATAGGGGGCGTCGAGCAGCGTCTCGAGCCGCTCGCGCATCTCCGCCGCGGCGGGGCTCGAGAAGGTCAGCGCGAGGATCGCCTCGGCCGGCACGCCCTGTTCGACCAGCCACGCGAAGCGGCGCGTCAGCGTGTGGGTTTTGCCGGTGCCCGCGCCGGCCACCACGAGCAGCGGCCCCTCGGCATGCGTGACGACCGCGCGCTGATTCGCGTTCAGGCCGTCGAGGAGGTCGGGCACGGTCCTAGGATACGCTCGCCATGGCGCTTCCCGAGGCCGACTGGCTGGGCCTCTGCCGCCGCGCCGCACACGCGGCGCGGGAGGCGGTGGCGCGCCTGACGAGCACCGCCGAGCGATCGGTGCAGCACGGCCGCGGCGAGGGCGGCGACACGACTCTGGCCGTCGACAAGGCCGCCGAGGATGCGGTGTTCGCGGAGCTCGAGGCGTTCGGTGTGCCGCTCGTCGCGGTCTCCGAGGAGCGCGGCGAGGTGGCGATCGGGGGCGGGTCCGACACGCGCGTGGTGGTTGACCCGGTCGACGGGTCGGTCAACGCGAAGCGCCGGCTGCCGTTCGCCTGTGTCTCGATCGCCGTCGCGCACGGGACGCGCATGGGCGAGGTGGAGGTGGGATTCGTAGCCGAGCTCACCCCCGCCCGCGACTGGTGGGCCGTGCGCGGCGAGGGCGCCTTCTGCGACGGCGACCGGCTCCCCGCGCTCCAGCCGGGCCCGCTGGAGATGCTCGGCCTGGAGACCGCCCGCCCGGAACGTGTGGCGGCCGCCTCGGAGGCACTCGGGTCGCTGGGTGCGCGGCGGCTGCGCGCGCTGGGGTCGGTGGCGGCCTCGATGTGCCTGGTCGCCGGCGGCCGCCTGGACGCGATGCTCACCCTGCGGGAGGTGCGCTCCGTGGACGTGGCGGCCGCTCAGCTGATTGTGGCCGAGGCCGGCGGGGCCGTGGCGCTGCCGGGCGGCGACGCGCTCGACCTGCAGATGCGCTCGCGGGCCTTCGCCGCCCGCTCACCGGAGCTGTTGACGCAGATGACCCGGCGATTCCCGGGCTAGAGCCGGAAATTCCTCCAAAACGACCAGCCTTTTCGTCCCTTGGTAGGACGGGTGTGGGGCGTTCCGCGCCGAAAAAGGCCGGATTGCACCCATCCCGACGGCGAGTGGCTCGACCGTCGACAACAGGAGGTCAAGTGTCCGTCAAGAGAGCATCCACCCGGGCAGCGGGCTTTATAGGGGCCGTAGCGGTTCTGCTAGCCGTGTTCGCTCCCGCCGCGATGGCGTGGAACGATCAGGAGTGCGCCGCCTGGTTCGAGGAGCACGGCACCGCCCACCCCGACTGTCAGCCGCCGCCGCCTGCACCGGTTCCGCCGCCTGCACCGGCACCAACACCGCCGCCGGCACCGGCACCGGCACCGGCCCCTACACCGCGCCGCCGCCGGCACCGACACCGCCGCCGGCACCGGCACCGACACCGGCACCAACACCGGCACCGGCACCAACACCGGCACCGGCACCGGCACCGACACCGGCACCGGCACCAACACCGGCACCGGCACCGGCACCGGCACCGGCACCAACACCGGCACCGGCACCGGCACCAACACCGCCACCGACGCCGGCTCCGACGCCGGTCCTGCCGGCACCGGCACCGGTTGCGCCGGCGCCTGCACCCGTCGCGAAGAAGCCGGAATCCTCACCCGTGTCGCCCAAGGTCGAGAAGCGGGGCGTCAAGGGCGAGATCGGAACCAGGGAAGAGGTGCCCACCACGCCCGTGGCCGAGTTCACGGCCGACACGTCCGGGGGCGCTGGACAGCTCCCCCTGACGGGTTTCAACGCCCTGTTCCAGGTCATCCTGGGAGGGCTCTCCCTCATGGGCGGCGGCTTCCTGTTCCGTCGCACGCGAGAGGTCTGACCCGACGTCGGCAGGCGCGGGGGCGACTAACGCCCCCGCGTCCTCGCCGGCGCTAGCTACGTATGGTCGGCCCCGGTCCCATCCATCGGCAGCAACTCGCCTCCGCATTGAAGGCATTCATCGGAGCCGGGGGAGGCCATTGGAACTGTCCTGGCCTGTCTGGGTGGACGCGATGATCCACACCGCCCCGCAGGACGTGCATTCGACCGTGCCGTCGCCGGCAGAGTCAGTCAAGGCAAAGAATCGTCCGCATTTCGGGCTGAGCTCCTCTGAAACCACTTCGGGCTCTACCAATCATGCGCTCCGCCGGTTGTGCTGACCATCCAGCGTTCAAGGGGTTTCCTAGGAGGAGCCGCGCCTCCTCCGATCGGTGGGTGAGGGCAGTGTCAGCGTTGGAATGACACGAATCGTCCTAAGGAGCTATTGCCACGGAGAGCCCAAGGCGCTTTAGTTGATCGGTGCGCAAGGCTGGAGATGCGGGCCGCTCGCCCCGCTCGCACGCACCCGCCATGACCGACCACTTGGCGGACGGTCGGTTCATCGGACTGCTCGAGTCCGCCCCGGACGCGATGGTGATTGTCGACGAGGGCGGCGAGATCGTCCTCGCGAACGCCCAGACCGAGAAGCTGTTTGGCCACACACGCCAGGAGCTCGTGGGCCGCGGCATCGAAACGCTGATCCCGGAGCGTTACCGCCCGCAGGATCCCGACGACAAGACGAGCTTCTTCCGCGACCCGCGGGCGCGCGCGATGGACGCCGGCGCGGAGCTGTCCGGGCTGCGTAAGGACGGAACCGAGTTTCCGGTCGAGATGAGCCTCAGCCCGCTCGAGAACGAGCCGGACATGCTCGTGATCGCCGCCATCCGGGACGTCACCGAGAGCAAGCGCTTCGAGGACGAGCTACGCGAGACGAATGTTCAGCTGGAGGCCGCCAGCCAGGCCAAGGACCGATTCCTCGCGAGCATGAGCCACGAGCTGCGCACGCCGCTCAACGCCGTGCTCGGGTTCACCGGGACGATCCTCCTGGGGCTGAGCGGTCCGTTGACCCCCACGCAGAAGCACCAGCTCGAGATCGTCCAAGCGAGCGGCAAGCACCTGCTCTCGATCATCAACGACCTGCTCGACGTCGCCAAGATCGAGTCCGGCGAGGTGAAGGTCGAGTTCGTTCCCGTGGACTGCCGCGAGGTCCTGGAAGAGGTCGTGTCGGCCATGCGACCGCTGGCCGAGGACAAGGGGATCGCCTTGGAGATGGCCGTGCCGGATCACGACGTCACGGTGCAGACCGACCGCCGCTCGGTCAGCCAGATCCTCTTCAACTTCACCAACAACGCCATCAAGTTCACGGAGCAGGGAAAGGTCCGCGTCGAGCTCGACAGCCACGAGGGCGGCGGCTCGCCGACCCGTTTTTCGGTGGTGGACTCGGGCATCGGCATCAAGCCGGAAGACCGCGAGAAGCTGTTCACCGCTTTCCAGCAAGTTGAGCTCTCTGCCACACGACGCTTCGAAGGGACTGGTCTGGGCCTCTACATCAGCCAGAAGCTGGCGCTGCTGATCGACGGCAAGATCAGCTTCGTGAGCGAGTACGGCGAAGGCAGCACCTTCACGCTCGAGCTCCAGGAGCCGAGCTGAGATGGAGGCCGCGATCCTCGTCGTCGAGGACAACCGCGACAACATGGAGCTGATGGAATATCTGCTGAAGGCGTTCGGCTACACGCCGATGCTCGCCAACGGCGGCGCTGAGGCGGTTCGCTCCGCGCGGGAGTGCCCGCCGGACCTGATCCTGATGGACCTGCAGATGCCGGAGATGGACGGGCATGAGGCCCGGGACGAGATCAGGAAGCAGCCCGGGCTCGAGCGCTGCACGATCGTCGCCGTCACGGCCTTCGCCATGCTCGGCGACCAGGAGCGAATTCTTGCGGCCGGATTCGACGGCTACATATCGAAGCCGATCGCTCCCGGGAGCTTCGTGGCGCAGGTCGAGAACTTTCTCGCGCCGGAGCTGCATGCCGCCAAGGGCGCGGCGCCGGGGGGTCCATGAACTCGATCCTGGTGCTGGACGATCAGCGCCGTGGATCGAGAGTTGCTTGCGACACTGCTCGGCCTTGCGGGCTACTCAGTGCGCGAAGCGGCCACGGGGGAAGAGGCGCTGGTCCTCGCGCGCACCGAACGGCCGGACCTGGTGATTACGGACATCGTGATGCCGACGATGAACGGCTACGAGTTCGTCCGACGCCTGAGAACGCAGCCCGAGACCGCCGGGACTCCGGTGGTGTTCTACACAGCGAACTACGGAGTGGCTGAGGTCAAGCAGCTGGCCGCCGCCTGTGGCGTGTCCGATTTCATCGGCAAGCCTTCCGATCCGAAGACGATCGTGCGCACGGTCGGGGAGGTGCTCGGCTCTCCCAGGGTCCTGCCGCCGCCGGTCCTGCGCGATGAGTTCGATCGCGCGCAGCTCCGGCTCGTGAACGACAAGCTGGTCGAGAAGGTCGGCGAGCTGGAGTTCGCGAACGGGAGCGCAGGAAGCTGTTCGGCCAGCTCATCCATGCGCACGAGGAGGAGCGGAGGCGGATCGTCGAGGATCTGCACGACGACCCCGTCCAGGCGGTGGTGGCCCTGCGGATGCGCCTGGAGACGCTCGCCGGCCGTACTTCTCAACCCGAGCTGGCACGCGAGCTGAACGGGCTGAAGGAGGACGCCGCGGCGGCGGCCGAGGGCCTGCGTCGCCTCCTGTTCGAGATACAGCCGGTGGAGCTCGACAGGACCGGCTTGGGGGTGGCGCTCAGGGTCTGCCTCGAGCAGGCGAGCGCGGAGTCTGGCCTGGCATACGAGCTCGACGACCGCACGACTCGCCGGCCAACGCAGACCGTCCGAGCGCTTCTCTACCGGGTGGGGCGTGAGGCGCTGGCGAACGTCCGCAAGCATGCCGAGGCCACGCGCGTCGACGTGCAGCTCGACGACGACAGCGAGGGGTTTTCCCTGGAGTTCCGCGATGACGGCAAGGGCTTCGATGCGGAGCAGGGACTGCGCGTGCGGCCCGGACACCTCGGTCTCCCGGCGATGCGCGAGCAGATCGAGACCAGCGGAGGACGCCTGAAGCTCGAGAGCGATCCCGGTTCCGGGACCCTTCTCCGGGTTTGGCTGCCGGATGTCCGGCACAACGGTGCGAATGGCTCCGGAGGGCTCGCGTGACGGAGAGGACTCGAGTGCTGGTTGCGGAGGACCACCCGATGTTCAGGGGCGCGCTCGTGGAGGCGATCAAGGCCCGGGCCGACCTCGAGCTGGTGGGAACCGCGGAAGACGGGCGCGTGGCGATCGAGGAGATCCGGCGCCTTCAGCCGGAAGTCGCACTGGTCGACATGCGCATGCCGGAGCTCGACGGCGCGCAGGTGTTGAACGCGGTAGTGCGCGACGCCATCCCCACGCGCGTCCTGTTCCTCTCCACGCATACCGACAGCGGCATGGTCTACGACCTGTTGGCCCGCGGCGCCTCCGGATACCTCGACAAGGCCGCTTCCGCGGACGAGGTGTGCGATGCGATCGCAGCGGCCTCGCGTGGGGAGACGGTCCTGTCCGCGAGCATCGAAGCGGAGGTGCTTCAGCAGATACGCGTCCGGGCCGCGGACGTGGGCACCAAGCTCACGCCGCGGGAGCAGGAGGTGCTGCGCCTCGTCGCCGAGGGCGAGTCCGCTCCCGACATCGCAACGCGGCTGTACATAGAGACCTCGACGGTCAAGACCCACCTGCAGAACATCTACGAGAAGCTGGGTGTCTCAGAGCGGGCAGCGGCGGTCGCCGAGGGGATGCGCCGCGGCCTGGTCGAGTAAGCCCTAGGGCGACCAGTGCCGGAGGTCGACACCGATCTCTTCGTCGGGCAGGTACCAGCCGACCGCGCGATCCTGGTGATCGAAGTAGACGATCGCGGAGGCCCCGACGCTCACGCGACCGCGTATCTGCTCGAGCACGGGGACGTCCACCTCTCGACCGTCCTGCAGCGTCAGCATCAGGCCGTCGCCGCGGGGCACGTCCGAGACGGTCGCCCTTATCGCGCTTGCCGCGGAGATGTGATCCGTTCGCGGGATCGCGCCGTCTGCCGCCGCGGCGTCCCCGTTCGGAGAGGCGGGCGCCCCGTACAGCTCTAGGTAGCGGAAGGCCGCCTCGGTGCGATTCGTGGCGGGGAGCTTCTGAAGTATCCGGCTGACGTGAGACTTGACCGTGTTCTCCGAGATGACGAACCGTTCGGCGATCTGCGCGTTCTTGGCGCCGGTGGCGATCATCTCCAGGACCTGGAGCTCGCGCCGGCTCAGACCCTCGGCTCGCCGCGTGACCGCGGGGCGCTCGGTGAGCAGCGGTAGCAGCGGCCTCCAGCGCCTCTCACGGCCGTCGTTGCGCGCCATCGCCTGAGCGCCGGCAGCGACCGTTCCGAAGAAGAGGACTCCGCAGCCGAGGAAGCCAAGCGGACCGAGCTCGGCGCCGATGGCGACGAACAGGAACGCGCAGGTCGCGGCGACGGTGCCGGCGCGCGCGCCCAGGTCCTTGGCGATGATCCAGATCGGAAAAGCGAGCAGGTACGCGAGCGCATCCCTCGGCTCGGCGACCACGAGGAGGGTTACGACCACCACTCCCGCGCTGATCGCCACGACGGCCGCCGCAGCCGCAAAGCTCATGCTCGCACCCGCGGCAACGCCCCCCGCCCTCGGTACGGCTCTCGCTCGCACCGCGGGTTCCAATGCAGATCGAACAGTCATCAACTCGCCGCCGAACCGCGCTGCGTGAGGGTCAGAGGCGAGCTGAGCCGCATGTCAGGTACGCGATCTCACGCTCGAGGGACAGTAGAGCGGAGAGCTCGGTGTTGGCTCTCGTCCTATCTCATCACGCCTGTCTGCACTTGCGAGTCAATGTGGGTGTACTTCAAAATGACGACGGGCGTAATTGTACGGGGGGGATCCCCGGCAACTCTGGGGTACTTGGGACTAACCCGCGTAAACAGCGGGATGAACTGTCGAAAGATCCACCGATCGATGGATCTTCCGCAACTTTTCGTCTCCAAGCGCCCGGATGAGTAAAAGCGGGCGCCGAATGGGTACCGGCGCGGCGTGAATGCCGTATGAGCCCTGGTTTGAGGCGAGTCGACTGCTCCGGGACGGGCATCAGGCGCCGGGGCCGCGGCAAGGGCTTCGAGTACATCGACGGCGACGGGCGGCGTATCACCGAGCCCAGCGTCCTGCAGCGCATCCGCGAGCTCGCCATTCCCCCGGCCTGGCAGGACGTGTGGATCTGTCCCTATCCGATGGGCCACATCCAGGCCACCGGAACCGACGCGGCAGGCCGTAAGCAGTACCGCTATCACGACCGCTGGCGCGAGCGCCGTGACGCCGAGAAGTTCGAGTCGATGATCCGGTTCGCCCGCTCGCTGGGAAAGCTGCGGCGGCGCGTATCGAAGGATCTGGCCCAGCCCGGGATGCCCCGCGACAAGGCGCTCGCCTGTGCGGTGCGGCTGCTCGACCGCGGCTTCTTCCGCATCGGCTCGGAGGACTACGCGGAGGAGAACGACACGTACGGCATCGCGACGATGAAGAAGCGCCACGTGACGATCTCCGGCGACGAGATCACCTTCGACTACGAGGCCAAGGGTGGACATCGCCGCCTGCAGACGATCGGGGACCCCGAGGTCGCCGCGCTCGTCAAGGCGCTCAAGCAGCGCCGCGGCGGCGGCGACGAGCTGCTCGCGTACAAGGACGGCCGCCGCTGGGTCGACGTGAAGTCGCCCGACATCAACGAGTACGTAAAGCGCACGGCGGGCGGCGAGTTCAGCGCGAAGGACTTCCGTACCTGGAGCGGGACGGTCCTGGCGTCGGTGGCGCTGGCCGTGTCGGGCCCTGCGCACGGCACGCAGAGCTCGCGCAAGCGTGCGAAGGCGTGGGCCGTCAAGGAGGTGGCGCGCTACCTCGGCAACACCCCGGCGGTCGCCCGCACCTCCTACATCGACCCACGCGTGTTCGACCGCTTCGACGCCGGGCTGACGATCGCGGGCGTGCTGCCAGAGCTGGTCGAGGACACGTCCGCGTGGCCGGACCTCCAGGGGACGATCGAGGAGGCCGTGCTCGACCTGATCGCCAAGGACACCTCCTCGCCGGCGATCGAGAAGATCGCGGCCTAGCTGTAGCTAGCGGACTCGCATCCCGAGCGCGGGGTCCCAGTGCAGAGGCGTGTCGTAGCGCTGCAGCGGCGACTCCGGCACCTCGCCGATGCTCACGCCGCGCTTGGTGTCCGGCGGGCAGATCGCCACGAACCGGACGAAGCCACCGACCCCGCCGCCGAAGCGCGGGAAGCCCATGTTCACCAGGCAGCCGGTGGAGGGGACGCCGGACAGGTCAGCGACCCCCTCCGCCTGCGCGAAGCCATGGTGCATCAGCCAGGCTTCACCCTCGAGCGTCGGGGTGGAGTCGGTGTCGAGCGGCTCGTGCCCGTGGAACAGGATGTGGCGTTTGAGCTGCAGGAACTTCAGCGCGTCGAGCGAGACGCCGGGGAATTCGGTGAGCCCGCTGAGCGCCGGATCGGGCCAACGCTTCGACCAGTCCGAGCGGACGAACACCACGCTGCCGGCCGGGATGCGGCCGTGGTGGCGCTCGAAGCGCAGGATGTCCGATACCTGCAGCGCGTAGTTGAAGTTCTGGCGCACCTGGCGAACGATCGAGATCACGATCAGCTTGCGGACCGCGAACGTCGGCGGCAGCTCGTCGATCGCCGCGTACTCGGGCGCCCAGTGCGCCGGCGGGTCGAGCTGTGTGCCGAACTGGTCGGTCGAGAGCTGGTAGGCGGTCGCCTCGAAGCCGTCGTTGGCGTAGGTGTAGGGGCTTCCGGTGGACGGATCGACCGCCGGCGTGAAGAACGACGGGCCGAAGCCCTTCCAGACCGGGATCTGCGGCGTGAGGACGTGCGAGAGGTCGATGTACTTCGCGGACTGCAGCGCGCTGTCATAGGCGCCCCAGAGATCGCCGCGCTGGTGGGCGGAGGCGGTCGGGGCGGCGAGCAGCAGCGCCAGGACGGCGGCAAGGGCGACGCGCTTCACGCCTCGGTTCTGCCCGGCGGCGCCGACTTGTATGCGCCCTAGTGCTTCGCGCCGAAGTCCGTCGCGTAGGTGCCCGCGGGACGCCCCCCGTGCGGCACGGGCGCGTCGTAGGCCACGCCGATCCCGATCTCGCGGAACGAGCCGTTGAGGATGTTCGAGCGGTGGCCCGGGCTGTGCATCCACATCCGCATGATCACCTGCGGCCGCGAGTAGCCCTTGCTGCCCCAGGCGAGGTTCTCGCCGACTATCCAGCTGTGCGCGCCGCGCAGGTAGCCGGTGCGCCGGATGCGGTCGAGGAAGGAGCCGCCGCCGAGGGTGTCGTGCGAGAAGTAGTTGCGCCGGGCCATGTCGCGGGCGTGCCGGCGGGCCGCCCTGGAGAGGCGCTTGTTCAGCTTGAGCCGGCCGAGGCCGTGGTGGTGGCGCGTGCGGTTGAGCGCGCACAGGGTCGCGCGCACGATCGCGCGCTTGCTGGCGTGCGCGGTCGTGGCGTTCGCGGCGACGCAGCCCTGCCTCGCCACCGCCGTCGGCGCAGCGATCAGGGCCACTGCCACGACGGCGAGCACGAGAGCAAGATGGCGCGGAGAGGAGTCGCCCATGGATCCGACCTGCTTGTGTCATGTCGCCCCCGGAACGCCTGTCGGCGCCTACCGTTCGCTGGTTACGGACGGATGTACGAGGGCAAAAGGACTACATGCGTCCCGCGGCGATCCTCGACATCGACGGCACCCTCGTCGACACCAACTACCACCACGCCATCGCCTGGTTCCGTGCCTTCCGGCGGCACGGCGAGGCGACGCCGGTCTGGCGGATCCACCGCCACATCGGCATGGGGGGCGACCACCTCGTCGAGTCGCTCTGCGGCGAGGAGGTCGAGGAGGAGAAGGGCGACGACATCCGCGCCTCGGAGAAGGAGCTCTACAAGGCGCTGATCGACGAGGTCGTCCCGTTCTCGGGCGCGTGCGAGCTGATCCACGGGCTCAAGCAGCGTGGTCACCCGGTGGTGCTGGCCAGTTCGGCCAAGCCGGACGAAATCGAGCACTACCTCGAGCTGCTCGGCGCCCGCGAGGTGGTCGACGCCTGGACGGACTCCGGCGACGTCGAGGCCACCAAGCCCGAGCCCGACCTGGTGCACGCGGCCATCGGCAAGGCAGGCGTCAGCGAGGCCGTCATGGTCGGCGACTCGACCTGGGACTGCGAGGCCGCCTCCCGGGCGGGCATCCAGACCGTCGCGGTGCTGACGGGCGGCTTCTCGGAGGCGGAGCTGCGCGAGGCGGGAGCGGTGGCCGTGTTCAGCTCGATCGACGAGCTGCGCGACCGCGTCAGCGAAACTCCTCTTGATGGCGAAGCGGCTCGAGAGCTACCGCGCCAAGCGTGACTTCGACAGGACGGCCGAGCCGCTCGGCGACGAGGGCGCCGCGGGCGAGGGCCGCTTCGTAATACAGGAGCACAGCGCCCGCCGCCTCCACTGGGACCTGCGCCTCGAGCACGACGGCGTGCTCGTCTCGTGGGCGCTGCCGCGCGGCGTCCCCCAGCACCCGGACGAGAACCGGCTCGCTGTGCACACCGAGGACCACCCGCTCGAGTACCTCGACTTCCACGGCGAGATCCCGAAAGGGGAGTACGGCGCGGGCACGATGGAGGTCTGGGACAGAGGCACCTACGAGGCGGAGAAGTTCCGCGAGGGCGAGGTGATCGCGACCTTCCACGGCGAGCGCATGCGGGGTCGCTACGCGCTGTTCGCCACGCGCGGCAAGGACTGGCTGATCCACCGCATGGACCCGCCGGAGGACCCGAGCTACGAGCCGATGCCGGACAAGCTCGCGCCGATGCTGGCCCGGCCCGGTGAGCTGCCGCGCGACGAGGCGAAGTGGGCCTTCGAGGTCAAGTGGGACGGCATCCGCACGGTCGCGTTCCTCGATCACGGCCACATCACGCTCCAGGGACGCAACTTCACGGACTTCACGCCGCGCTACCCCGAGGTGCGCGAGCTTGCCCGGGAGCTGGGGGCGCGCCGGGTCATCCTCGACGGCGAGGTCGTGGCTTTCGACGCCGAGGGACGGCCCAGCTTCGAGCGCCTCCAGACGCGGATGCACCTCGCCTCGGACTCCGCGGTTCGGCGTCGCGCCAAAGACACGCCCGTGACCTACGTGATCTTCGACCTGCTCTACCTCGACGGCCACTCGACGCTGCCGCTCGCCTACGAGCAGCGCCGCGAGCTGCTCGAGGCGCTCGAGCTGGAGGGCCCCGCCTGGCGGGCGCCGGCCTACCACCGCGGCGAGGGCAGCGCGCTGCTGGCGGCCACCCGCAAGCTGGGCATCGAGGGGATCGTCGCCAAGCGGCTCGACGGCGCGTACGAGCTCGGCCGGCGCAGCTCCGGCTGGCTGAAGGTCAAGAACGTCGCCGAGCAGGACGTGGTGATCGGGGGCTGGACCCCGGGCGAGGGCGGGCGCAGCTCGACGCTGGGCGCGCTGGCCGCCGGCGTGATGGAGGACGGGAAGCTGATCTACGCCGGGAAGGTCGGCACCGGCTTCACCGAGAAGACGCTGGCGCTCGTCCAGCGCGAGCTCGAGCCGCTGCGCCGCGACAGCTCGCCGTTCGAGGGCCGCCAGCCGCCCAAGGGCACCGTGTTCGTGGAGCCGAAGCTCGTCGCGCGCGTGGAGCTGCGCGAATGGACTCGCAGCGGAACGATGAGAGCGCCGTCTTTCAAGGGTCTAAGAGACGACGTGGACCCGCAGGATTGCATTCGTGAGGAAGGGCCTTCAGCCTGAGGGCTGTACTTTGGAGGAGCAATGGCAAGGGCAATTTGGAGCGGTGCGATCAGCTTCGGGCTGGTCAATATCCCGGTAAAGCTGTTCAGCGCGGTCTCCAAGAAGACCGTGCGTTTCCACCAGATCGACGCCGAGTCGGGCGCGCGCGTGCGCCAGAAGCGCGTGGGCCCCGACGACGAGGAGATCCCCTACGAGCAGATCATCAAGGGCTATGAGATCGGTCCCGATCGCTACGTGACGATCACGCCCGAGGAGCTCGACGGTCTCGCGCCCGACAAGACGCGCACGATCGACATCGAGGACTTCGTCGACCTCGAGGAGATCGACCCGATCTACTACGACCACCCCTACTACCTGGCGCCCGACACCGGCGCGGCCAAGGCCTACCAGCTGCTGGTCGACGCCATGGAGGACGCGGGCAAGGTCGCGATCGCCCGCGTGGTGATCCGCTCCAAGGAGAACCTGGTCGCGATCCGCCCGCGCGAGGGCGTGCTCGCGATGGAGACGATGCTGTTCGCGGACGAGGTGGTGCCGACCGACACGCTCGAGGAGCTGAGCTCCGACGGCGAGGTCAAGACCACCGACCGCGAGCTGACGATGGCGCGCCAGCTGATCGACTCGCTCTCATCCGACTTCGAGCCCGAGAAGTACCACGACGAGTACCGCGAGCGGGTGCTCGACCTGATCGAGCGCAAGGCGCAGGGCGAGACGATCGTGATCGAGGAGCCCACGAAGGAGCCGGAGAAGGTTCCGGACCTGATGGCGGCGCTCGAGGCGAGCATCGCCGCGTCGAAGCCGGCCCCCGCCAAGAAGCGCAAGGCGCCGGCCAAGAAGAAGGCAGCCGCCAAGACCTAGATGGAATCAACCATCTAGTGGCGGCCACGCGCGTCGAGGTCGAGGTCGAGGGCCGCCGGCTCTCGCTCTCCAACCTGGACAAGGTCATGTACCCCGAGGTGGGCTTCACCAAGGGGCAGGTGATCGACTACTACACGCGCATCGCCCCGGCCGTGCTGCCCCACCTGCGCGACCGGCCGCTGACTCTCAAGCGCTACCCGAACGGGGTCGAGGGTGGCCACTTCTACGAGAAGCAGGCCCCGTCGCACCGTCCCGAGTGGGTACGCGCCGAGCCGATCGAGCTGCGCAGCAAGACGATCCACTTCGTCGTCTGCGACGACCTGGCGACGCTCGTCTGGCTGGCCAACCTCGCGGACCTGGAGCTGCACCCGTCGCTCTCGCTCGTCGACGACATCAACCGCCCCACCGTGATGGCGTTCGACCTCGACCCCGGCCCGGGCGCCGGCCTGCCCGAGTGCTGCGAGGTCGCCTTCCTGCTGCGCGATGCGCTCTCGCAGCTCGGCCTCGAGTGCTTTCCGAAGACGTCGGGCTCGAAGGGGATCCAGATCTACGTGCCGTTGAACGTGGCGGACGTGGACTACGACAAGGGCAGCAAGGCGCTCTCGCACGCACTGGCGCGCCACCTCGAGGCCCAGCATCCGAAGCTGATCGTGTCGCAGCAGCGCAAGGAGCTGCGCAAGGGCAAGGTGCTGATCGACTGGAGCCAGAACGACGAGCACAAGACGACCGTGGGGGTGTACTCCCTGCGCGCGCGTGACCGGCCGACGGTCTCCACGCCGCTGGCCTGGGCGGAGCTGGAAGACCCGGAGGCACTCGTGTTCGATGCCGCCGACGTGCTCGAGCGGGTGGACGAGCACGGCGACCTGTTCGCTCCCGTGGCCGAGCTCCAGCAGGAGCTGCCGTCCCTGTGAGGATCCGCGAGGTCGTGCTGCCGGCGGCCGACCCGGAGGCGGCGGCCGCCTTCCATCCCTCCGCGTACGGCGCGTCGCGGGTTCGCTTCGAGCCCGGCCCCGAGGTCTGCTCGCACTTCGCGGTCAACGTCCCGCCGGGGCGCTTCGAGGAGGCGGTCGCCTGGGCGCGCACGCAGGCCGAGCTGATCCAGGAGGACGTCCCGTTCGAGATGTGGCGCGCCCGCGCCGCCTACTACTTCGACCCGGTCGGCAACCTGGTCGAGCTGATCGCGCGCGAGCGCGCGCCCGGCGACGAGCTGCTGATCGAGGTCAGCGAGGTGGGGCTGCCCGTGGCGGACGTCGGGGCCGCGGTCGAGTTCCTCGAGTCCGAGCTCGGCCTGCCGCACTTCAGCGGCGACCGCGAGAACTTCAGCGCGGTCGGCGATGATCGCGGGCTGTTCATCCTCGTGCCGGTGGGCCGCGCCTGGCTGTTCACCGACCGGCCCGCCGCGGACGCTCCGGTGCGTGTGACGATCGAGGGCGACGCCCCACGCGAGCTCGCGTTGCCTGGCTCATCCCATGTCATCGAGGTAGTGGGCGAGCGCCCGGCTCGGCCGGGGGCGCAGCCTTTGGCGTAGTGGGCAAGCGCCCGGCTCGGCCGGGGGCGCAGCCTTTGGCGTAGCCTGGGTGACGATGGTCGACTGGTCGCTTGCCCGGCAGGTGGCCCGCCTCGCGGCCGGCTCCGGAGACGAGGGCTCGCCGCAGGCGGACGTGGTCGCGCTGTGCGCGGAGATGGAGAGCCACGTGGCGGCGTACACGAAGCTGACGCTGGCCACTCCTGTCCCGGGCCCCGAGCTGGTGAGTCGCGCCGACTGGGTCGGGGTCAACCTGGACTCCCTCGCGACCATGCTCGACCCGGTGGCCGCCCGGCTCGAGAAGCGGCTCGAGTTCGCAGGCCCGCTGGCGGGCGCCTTGAAGGCCGGCGCCGCGGCCACGGTGGCCGCCGAGGCGGGCCTCGTGATCGGGTACGTCGCCCAGCGCGTGCTCGGGCAGTACGAGCTGTCGCTGCTGGGCGGCGACGCTCCGCCGCGGCTGCTGTTCGTCGCGCCCAACCTGCGCAAGGCGGTGCGCGAGCTGGACGTCGAGCCGGTGGCCTTCCACCGCTGGATCTGCGCCCACGAGCTGACGCACGTGTTCCAGTTCCAGGGCGTCGACTGGCTGCGCGACCACCTGCGCGGGATGGTGCGCGAGTTCCTGTCCACGGTCGAGGTGCGCATCGACCGCGGCGCGGCCGGCGGACTGCCGTCGCTGCCCGATCCGGCCCGGATCGTCGAGGCGTTCCGCGACGGTGGGCTGGCGGCGCTGGTGCAGACGAAGGAGCAGCGCGCGCTGATGAGCCGGATGCAGGCGACGATGGCGGTGGTCGAGGGCTACTCGGAGCACGTGATGGACGCGATCGCCGCCGAGGCGATCCCCGGCCACGAACGCCTGCGCGAGGCGATGGACGCTCGAAGGCGCAGCCGCTCGGCGCCGGAGAAGCTGATCGAGCGCCTGCTCGGGCTGCACCTAAAGATGCGCCAGTACGAGCTCGGCAAGACCTTCTGCGACGCGGTGGCCGAGGCCAACGGGGTCGAGGTCCTGAACCGGGTCTGGCGGTCGCCGGAGGCACTGCCCTCGGAGGCCGAGCTCGATCGCCCGGCCGACTGGCTCGAGCGGGTCGGCTCCGCGCCCGCCGCCGCTGCCTAGGGATCGGGCGCCAGGCGCCCGAGCCTGCGGCCCTGGCGTTCGGGTCCTCGGCCCCGGCCTCCCCGGCCTCCCAAAAAGCAGCACTCAAAAAGCAGCACTCAGGGAGTGCGCTGGCCAGGGTTGTCGCCTTCGGCGACTACTCGGCCCCCGAAGACGCCACACGCGCGCGGCGTGTCCGAGCTGGGTCGGCTTGGCGAGCGCACAGGGGGTCAGGCGGGACCCGCCCGCCAATCGGCAGGGGGGTGTGGCGCTTTCCTGGGCCGCGGCAGCGGCCGCCCCCCCGGCGCCGCTTCGCCGCTTCGCGGCGCCCTCTCCTGCTGCCGTTTCATGCCTGCCGTGTAACCCTCGCCGACCGTGGGTTTACGTACATGTGTTCGGTGGTATAGTTCTACCTAACTTAGAACTAATAAGATTCCCGATGTCCCCACAGACGCCCAGCCGACCGGGCGTGAAGCGAAGGGGAAGGAGCGTCAAGAATGGCTGCACAGACCACTACACAGACCGCTACACAGCGCAAGGCGACCGCCCAGAAGGCCGCTGCGACTCGTCGTCGCAACGCCGCCAAGCGCAGCACCGCCGCCCGCAAGGCGGCCGAGACTCGCGCGCAGGCCGAGCTGAACACCCTTCAGGTCGTTCAGGCCCAGGCCGAGCGTGCCCTGCTGATCCCGGTGGGCGCCGCCCTCGAGGCGCGCGACGCCGTGATCGACGCGACCAAGCCGTACGTCGACGGTCGCGAGAGCGCGGAGAAGGAGCTCAAGGGCCTGCAGAAGCGCGTCAACACGAACCTCCGCAAGTTCGAGCGCCGTGGCTCGACGGCCCGCAACCGTGCGGTCCGCGAGATCAAGCGCACCCGGACCCGCGTGGAGCGTGAGCTGCGTCAGCGTCGCACGAAGGCCGTGCGCACGGTGAAGCAGAACCGCCGCGAGGTCGAGAAGCAGGTCAAGGCCACGCGCCGCGAGGTGCAGGACCAGGCCGAGACCATCGTCTCGCGGGTCGCGTCGATCGCCTAAGGCGACTCGAAGCTTCCCCCCGACCGGCGAGGAGACCGGACCCGGGGTAAGGCTGGCGGCCACATATCTCGCCGCCAGTGCAGTATCTCTCCTCCCTCAGCCGGCGCCGTCCCCTCGGGGGCGGCGTTGGCCTTTCTGGCATCATCGAATGCGATGCCTTCACGCGAAGAGATCCAGGACGCCCTGCGCAAGGTCATCGACCCAGAGCTGCGCAAGGACATCGTCTCCCTCGGCATGGTGCGCTCGATCGAGCAGCCCGAGGAGGGGCGGGTCGACGTGATCGTCTCGCTCACCACGGCCGGCTGCCCGATCCGCGCCCACTTCGAGAAGGCCGTCGTCGAGAGCGTCCAGGCGCTCGGGGTCCAGACGGTCACGGTCGGGTTCGACGTTCTCTCCGACCAGGAGAAGTCGGGCCTGGCTCAGCGCCTCGGCCGCCAGGGCGGGCTCCCCGAGGGCGCGCTCGCCGCGGTCAAGAACGTCATCTGCATCGGATCGGGCAAGGGCGGTGTGGGCAAGTCCACCGTCACCGCCAACCTCGCCGCCGCGCTCGTGGCCGACGGGTACCGGGCAGCCGCGCTCGACGCCGACGTCTGGGGCTACTCGCTCCCGCGCATGCTCGGCGTGCACGGCCGCCCGATGGTGTCTGCCGAGCGCAAGATCCTGCCGCTCGACGCGGCAGGGGGCGTGAGGGCGATCTCGATCGAGTTCTTCCTCAACGAGCAGGACCAGGCGATCACCTGGCGCGGGCCGATGCTGCACAAGGCGATCCGGCAGTTCCTCGAGGACGTCGACTGGGGAGAGCTCGACTACCTGCTGATCGACCTGCCGCCCGGTACCGGCGACGTGTCGATGACGCTCGCGCAGCTGCTGCCCCAGGCCAAGTTCGTGATCGTGACCACGCCGCAGCCGGCCGCCCAGAAGGTGGCCAAGCGCGCTGCGGAGAGCGCCCTGCGCTTCGACCTCGAGATCGCCGGCGTGATCGAGAACATGTCCGGCTTCACCACGCCCGACGGCGAACGCTTCACGATCTTCGGCGAGGGCGGCGGCCAGCTGCTTGCCGACGAGCTCGACGTTCCGCTGCTCGGCAAGATCCCGATCCAGGAGGAGCTGCGAGTAGGGGCCGATGAGGGTCGCCCGCTCGTGCTCGAAGATCCGGACGCGCCGGCGGCGCAGGCGATCTACCACGCGGCGCGCGGCCTGATCGCGGCCACCCCGCAGCAGCTAGCGGTGTTCCAGCCGCCCTCCGGTCCGCCCGTCCCGGAGGTCACCGGAACGGCGCTGCCCATGGCGCCCTAGGGCGCCACCCCTTGGCCGCCCGCCCGGCGGCGGTTAACGTGATCGGGTGACCGCCTATCTCAGCGCGCTGGCGGTTTGCGCCGCCGCGCTGGTGATGGGGGCCGCGCTCTGCTGCCGTCCCGGGAGCTGGTCGTGGAGCGCCCCGGCGGCCGGCCTGGCCGCCGTCGTGCTGCTGGCGCTGGTCGCGATCAGGCTGCCCGGACACGGCGCTACGGCGGCGGTGACGCTGGCGCTCGCCACCGCCGGCGCCGCGGTGGTGGTCGCCCGGCGTGGCGTCGATCGCCGCCCGCTGCTCGACGCGCTCCCGACCGCGGTGGCGGTGCTGGCGATCTGCTCGCTGCCGTTCCTCGCCAACGACCGCGTGGGCGAGCTGGGGGCGTACGTCCTCGACGACCTCGCCGGGCACATGGCGCAGGCCGACGCCATGCGAACGCTCGGAGGCGGCGCGCACCTGACGTCGGCGGGCTACCCGACCGGACCGCACGCCGTGGTCGCGGCCCTGGAGGCCGGTCTGGGGGTCGGCGCCGGACCGGGCTTCACCGGCTTGTTGCTCGCCGCTCCCGTCCTGACCGCGCTCACGGCGCTGGGCCTGCTCGGGGGCACGCGCTGGTACCTGCGCGTGCCGGCGGCGGCGCTCACCGGCGTCGCCTATCTGGCCGTCTCCTACCTGGCCGAGGGCGCCTTCAAGGAGCCGCTGCTCGCCCTGCTGTTCCTGGGCTTCGTGCTCGCCCTGAGCGAGCGGCGGGCCCTGCCGCTGCTGCTGATGGCCGGCGCGTGCGTCGCGGTGTTCGGCGTATCGGGGCTCGCGTGGCCCGCCGCAGCGCTGGTGTGGCTGGGCATCCTGCAGCTGCTGCACGGTCGCCGGCTCGACCTCGGGCGCTGGCGACCCGACCGGCGCCGCGCGGTCGGGCTCGCCGCCGCGGCTGTGGCCGCCGCCACGGCGCTCGCCCTCGGCGCGGTCGCCTTCTTCGACCGGGGCCCCGGGCAGAACGTCACGCACCAGGGGGTCGGCGGCAACTTCCAGGGGCAGCTCTCGCCGCTCGAGGCGCTGGGCGTGTGGCGTCAGGAGGATTTCCGGCTCGGCATAGCCAACCCGCTGCTCGAGCCCGGCGTCCTGCTCGCCTGCGCGGCGGTGGGATTCGGGCTCGTGTGGTGCTGGCGTCGGCGCGAGTGGACGCTGGTCGCAGGTGCGCTCGCGGGCTGCTCGATCTACGCCGTGGCGCGCCCACTGACCCTCGCCTACTTCAGCGGCAAGGCACTGGCCGTGGTCGCGCCGCTGCTGACGCTGATCGCCGTCAGGGCGCTCGCGCTGTCGGCCTCCGACCTGCGCTGGGCGAGGGTCCGCCCAGCGCCCGCCGCCGCCGCCATAGGCCTGGCGGCATACGTCGTGGTGGCCGGCTCGTCGAGCGCGCTCGCGCTGCGGGGAGCGCACATTCGGCCGCACGACCGCGGGGGCGACCTGGCTGCCTTCCGGTCGCTCGTCCAGGGGCAGCCCACGCTCTACCTCGCGCGCGACAACTGGGCGCGCTGGGAGCTGCGTGGCGCCGAGCTGTCGGGCTTCCAGAGCTACAACTCGCGCTTGGCACGCGAGCTGACGCCGGTGCCGGCCAAGGCCTCTCCCGCCGATGCTCCCAAGCCGGCGGTGGACAGCGACTCGGTCGACCCGCTGGTGCTCGCGTCGGCGCGCTTCCTCATCCTCCCCCGGACGGCCTACGCCTCGGTCCCTCCGGCCGGATTCGACTTGATCCGGCTGACACGCTGGCACGAGTTGTGGGAGCGGACTGCGGGCTACCGCCCGCGCCAGACCCTCGGTGAGGGCGAGGCGCCCGGCCGGGTGCTGGACTGCGGAACGCCGGATGGGCGCCGGCTGGCGCGCAGTCGCGGCGTGGCCCTCGTGCGACCGCGGCCGGTGGTGGGCCCCGCCGCGGCGTGGAGCCCACCCAGCGCGCTCAACGGCCAGGCGCGCACCCAGGTCCTTCAACTGCCCCCCGGGCGGTGGGACATCTCGCTGCGCTGGTTCAGCGACGTGCCCCTGCGACTGCGCGCCGGCTCGCTGGACGCTCGCCTGCCCGGGTACCTCGCCGACACGTCGACGTTTGCGACGGCCGGGCGCGTGCGCAGCCGCGGGGGGCCGCTGAGCGTAAGGGTGGACGTTCCGCCCCGCCGGCGCCTCGCAACCCTGCGGATGGTGGAGCTGGGCACTCTCGCGGCGACGCGCGCTGACAGCCGGGGGCGCGTCGTCCCGCTCGCCCGCGCCTGCGGGCGGTACGTCGACTGGTACCGGACCCGATGAGCGCGCCGGCGACGCCCGTCGTACGGCCGGCCCTCGGCGGCAAGGCCGTCGAGCTGCTGAGCCAGGCGCTGCTGATCACAGCCGTGCCCGCCGCACTCGGGCCGGCCGACTACGGCACGCTGGCGCTGATGCTCGGGGTCGCGACGGTGGCGTCCGCCGCCCTGGCCCTGGGCGGTCCCGCGGCCGTGTCGCTGCTGGTGAGCGCCGCGCCGGCCGACCAGCACCTCGCGACCGCTCGCACGCTGGCGCTGCGCGGGCTGGCCTGGCGCGAGCTGGCGGTGGTCGTCGCGCTTGCGATCGCGCTTGCCGCGGGCGCTCCCGCCGACGCCGCGCTGCTGCTCGGCGTGGCGGCCGGGCTCGACGGGGCGGCTACCAGTGCGGCCCAGGCGGCGCTCGCCGCCGGCCGTCCGTGGAGCTTTGCCCTGCGCTGGCCCGTGCAGAACTGCACGCTGGTCGTGGCCGTGCTGGCTCTGCGTCCGAGCAGCGCTGCGGCTGCGGCCGCCACCCTGGCGCTGTCCACGGCCGCCGCGGCGGCCTTCGCGGGCAGCGCCGCCCTGCGGCTGCTGCGCGGGGCCGGGCGCGCTGTGGCGGGATTGGGGGCGGGCGCGCTCGCCTGGCGGCTGGGCCTGGCCGGCGGGCTCCAGCAGCTCCAGCAGCGCGGGTCGGTTCCGGTGGCGGCGGCGCTCGGCGTGAGCAGCGTCCAGACCGGCAACGCGGCTATCGCCGTCGGCGCGGCGGTGGCGCTGATCTTGGTCGTGGTACAGCTCTTTCAGGTGGAGCTGCCCGGCGCCGCTCGCCGGGTGGCCGCAGGCCATCACGCTCTCGTGCACGACCGCGCTACGCGGCTGGCGCTGGGGTCGGTTGGCGTGGCGGGCGCCATCGCACTGGCGGGCGTCCTCGCCGGCCCGCCGCTGATCGACTGGCTGCTCGGCGACCGCTTCGCGGACGCCGGCGACGCGCTCGGGCCGGCCCTGGCGGCGGTGCCGCTGGCTCCGGTCGCGGCCCTTGGGGTCAACCAAGCGCTGCTTGCCGGGCGGCCGAACACGAGAATCGCGCTTTCCGCCGTCGGTGCTGCCGCATTCGGGCTCGCCGCGGTGCTTTTGCTTTCCTCGGGCGGCGACGCCTACGACGTGGCGCTGGCGACGCTCGCGGGAGCGGTGGGCGCCTCCCTCGCGGCCACGGTCTACGCCCGGCCGCCGCTTGCGCTGACGCTCGCCGGCGCCGGCGCGGCGGGGCTGGTCTGGACCGTCGGCTCTCTGGTCGGCTAGGCCGGCCGCAGCCGGGCGACCCCGTCCACGTCGGGAAAGTCCACGCCCAGGAGCGCGGCGACGGTAGGGGCGATGTCGACGTGACGCCAGCCATCGTTCCCGCCTACGGCCGCTCCCGTGCCGGGGACTGCCGTCACCCAGCCCTCGCCGGAGACGTGGTTGGCCGACCTCCCGGTTGCGCCGCCCGCGCCGCCGGGCCGCCGCACCACGCCGTGCGCGGGGGACACGGCGCCATCGACGGCCGTGGCCGACTCCGGGCTCCACTCGACGAGGAGGTCGGGGAAGCGGCCCGCCTGGGGCCCCTCGCCGACGGCCGCGCGAGCCTCGTGCACGGCCTTTACCGACGGCCCGCCGCTGGGGCGGTCGGAAAACCCGCACAACCCCTCGCGCAGCCGCGCGATCAACGCATCGACCTCGCTCGGCTCGACGCAGCCGTCCCGCTCTCGCCCGCGCACGTTCAGCTGAACGGCGCCGACCGGCTCACCCGGGATTGCAAACGCCGGGGTCTCGGGCCCGGCTTCGCGCGTGGCCAGCCCGCTCGCCAGGCTCAGCGCGAGGCGATCCGGGAGCGCCCTTGCCACCCCCGCTCGCAGCCCTGTCGGCACCGCCGCGCGCAGCCGCCACAGGCCCGAAGGCTCGGCCTCGTCCGCCGGCGCTCCGTCGCGGAGTACGGCGTCGACCATCCCCGGCAGCATGTCGCTGCGGCTCGCGTTGGCGGCCATCCCGACCGGGCAGGTGACGATCAGGGTCGCGCCGTCCCCGGCCGCGGCCACGATCCGGCCGAGCGCAACGTCGGTCAGCTCGTAGAGACGGTCGAGGGCACCCTCCAGCCCGGCCTCCTCGAGCCTGCGCCCGCGGCTCACCTGTGAGCCGTCCCAGAGCATGTGGCCGCCGACGTGGGCGGCGACGAGGTGACACCAGAGCAGATCGGGTCGGACGCGCTCGACAAGCCGCTCAGCCGTGACCGCCACACGCTCGGGGCCGGCGGACAGAGTCGACATGACCCGCTTGAGCATCCGCAGGCTGGGCCGGCCGTAGACCTCGTCGAGCGTGCGCGAGGCGCCCTGCTCGCGCCGCAGCTCGGCGGCCAGCTTCGCCGGAGCGCCGAGCCTTCTCATCGTGACCCGGTTGTGCAGCTGCCAGCCGCACATCACGGCTCCGTTGATCTCGCCTGCCGGCCAGCCCTCGTAGGGGTCGATCAGCACCACCCGCCGGCCGGCCTCCGATGCGGCCTGCCAGACGCTGTGCTCGATCGGGCGGAGGTCCGGGACGACCTGCTGGGTCGCGGGATCCCACACGAACGGGTAGAAGCGGCCGTGGCGAGCCGGCCACAGACCGGTGGGCATCGTGAAGAAGATCGCCCCGTGCATCAGCTCGATCCCGCCGCCGTCCACGATGGGCTGCGTCGACCCGCGCTCGCGCAGGCCGGCGAGCACCGGCATGCGCCCCTCCGCGAGCAGGCGCTCGGTGCGCGGGAGCGAGAGGGCGTCCAGTGAGACGACGGCGATCATCCGACGTCCACCCATACACCACCCGCGGCCGCCGAGGCGCGCAGCGCCTCCAGCACCAGATGGGAGCGCACCCCGTCGCCGGCGGTCCCGACCTCCTCGCCGCCCGCGGCAAAGGCGCTCAGCTCGGCTTCGAGCGACCGCGGGAGGACCGCCGCGTCGGGCCCCGCGCCGAAACGGCCGAGCGCGTTGCGCCACCAGCCCCCGCGGCGCACCGTCGCACCGGCGCCGGCCAGGCGGCCCAGCTCCGCATAGCTGCCGTCGTGCCTCACCTCGAAGCGAGCGCTGCCGAGGCCGCCGACCAGCTGCAGCTCGCCCTTTGCGGCCTCCGACGCCAGCAACTCGCAGCGGGCGCGCTCGACCGTTCCGTCTGCGATCCAGCCGGTCAGGTCGGCGATGTGGGTGCCCAGGTCGGTGAGCGCGTCGTCGCCGACGACGTGCGGCGCCCACGCGCTGCGGCGGAAGGCGAGGCGGAGCTCCAGCACATGCGGCGGGGCCGCCTGAGCCGCGGCGTCGCGCAGCGCGCGCCAAGCGGGGTCGAAGCGGCGGCTGAAGCCGACCGCCGGGGCGGGGGTCAGGCGGGCGAGCTCACGGGCCCCGGCGAGGTCCCCGCCCGGCGGCTTCTCCACCAGCACCTGGAGCCCTGCCGCCGAGGCCGCGGCGGCAGGCTCGACCTGCGCGCGGCCTCCCAGAGCGAGCACGAGCGTGTCGGCCCAGCCGGTGGCGAGGAGGTCGCGCCAGTCCCCGAATGCGGCGTCGCGGTCGAGGCCGGCGGCCTGTGCGGACGCCTCGCGCCGGCCGGCGTCGGGCTCGGCCAGCGCGACCAGCTCAGCCGTCCCGGCGGCGGCGGCCAGCTTCAGCGCGGGGATCCAGCCCCGCTCGGCCAGGCGCCCGCAGCCGACGAGTCCCACCTTGAGCGGCGCCATCGGGCGCGCGACACTACCCCACCGTGATTGCCGCGGGGCCGGGGATGAGCGTGGTGGTGCCGGCCTGCGGCCGGACGGAGGCCCTGCAGAGATGCCTGGCGGCACTCGCGGTGCAGGAGCCGGTCGCCGGCGGGCTGGAGGTCGTCGTGTCGATCGACGGCCCCCATCCCACGGAGTCCGCCCTTCGCGACGTGGCCCCGGACGGGCTCGCCCTCCAGGTCGTCCAGGCCGCGCGAACCGGCCCGGCCGGGGCGCGCAACCGAGGTGCCGCCGCGGCGACGAAGGCGCTGCTGGCCTTCGTCGACGACGACTGCGAGGCCGACGCCGGCTGGGCCACCGCGCTGAGCGGCGCGCTCGAGCGTGATCCGCACGCGCTGGCCGGCGGACCGATCCTCAACGCGTTTCCGCGCGACTCCTCGGCAGCCGCCTCGCACGCGGTCGTCGAGGCGCTCTACGAGTGCGCTGCCGAGAACTTCCTGCCCTCGGCGAACCTCGCGCTGCGGCGCGACCGCTTCGAGGCCCTAGGCGGCTTCGACGAGACCTTCCCGACGGCCGCGGCCGAGGATCGGGACCTGTGCGCTCGGGCGCTCGATCGCGGGATGCGCGTGGTCCAGCTGGACGCCGCGGTCGTGCTGCACCACCGGTCGTCGACGCCGCTCCAGCTCTGGCGCCAGCACGCCGAGTACGGGCGCGGCGCTCGCCGGCTCGCCCGGCGGCGCAAGAGTGCCGGGAAGCCCCCGTTCCGGGCCGGCCGTGGCTTCCCGGGCGCGCTGGCGCGCGCGACCCTGCGCGTTTCGCGCCAGGCCCGCTCACCAGCCGTCGTGCCGCTGGTGGGGCTGACTCAGGTCGCTACCGCCTGGGGCTACGCGACCTGCCGCCGCTGAAGGCAAAAAAGGCTGCGCACCCGGCCGAGCCGGGCGCTTGCCCACTACTCAGCTCGCCTGCTTGTAGTAGTCGACGTTGATCTGGATGAAGTTCTGCCACTCGTCGGGCAGCTGATCCTCGGCGAAGCAGGCGTCTACCGGGCAGGCCTCGACGCAGGCGTCGCAGTCGATGCACTCCTCCGGATCGATGTAGAGCTGCTTGACCTGGTCGTAGTCAGGCTCGTCGGGGGTCGGGTGGATGCAGTCGACGGGACACACCTCGACGCACGAGTTGTCCTTGGTATCGATGCAGGGCTCTGCGATTACGTAGGCCATGAAGAGCGGGCATTGTATCCAGCGGACGAATGTTCGCTGCGGTCCTCTTCAGCACCCGCGGCGCCGTGCCGACGTAGGTCCCATGGACTCGCTGCGGGCGTGGCTCTGCCCGACTCCCGCGCATCGCGTGCGCGTCATCGAGGCGAGCGCGCGCATAGGCAAGGCGCGCGTGGTCATCGCCGGTGCGATCGGGGTGGGGGTGGTGGCGGGTGCGCCCTGGAACGGTTGGTGGACGGTCGCGCTCTTCGTTCCGGCCGGACTGCACCTGATCACGATGGACCGCTGGATGGAGCGCAGCGAGACCCCGGAGCTGGTCGCGTTCGGGACCCTGCTGACGATGCTGCTCGTGCTGGTGGTCGCCGCCGCCGGCACCGGCGGCCCGGACAGCGCGGCCCTGCCCTGGTTCGCCCTGGTTCCGGCCATGGCTACATTGCGCTTCCGCCTGGCGGTGAGCGTCGCGCTGTCGGGGGCCGCCGCGCTGCTGATCATCTCGGTCAGCTTTGCGGTCGATCCCACCCGCGCCCTGGACTACCCGGTGACGATGATCGGCGCGCTGGTGATGGTCGCCAACATCGTCGGCGTCTGCACGGCGCTGATGCAGGGCGAGCTCGAGCACCGCGACCGAGCCGTCCTCGATCCGCTCACCGGGCTGCTGAACCGCGCCTCGCTGGGCTCGCGCGTCGCCGAGATCGAGCAGCAGGCCCGCCTCACCAACGAGGCGGTGGCGCTGGTGCTGCTCGACCTCGACCACTTCAAGCGCGTCAACGACGAGCACGGCCACGAGCGCGGCGACGCGGTCCTGCGCGACGCCGCCTACGAGATGCGCAAGTCGCTGCGCACCTTCGAGCTCGCCTACCGGATCGGCGGCGAGGAGTTCCTGCTGCTGCTGCCGGGCACCGACTTCGAGAGCGGGCTGGACATCGCGGAGCGCATCCGGGCCAGGCTTGCGCTGGCGCGCCCCGGGGACATCCAGCTGACCGTCTCGGCGGGGGTGGCCGCCGCCACCGGCGAGGACGTCTCCTACGACTCGCTGTTCCGCGCGGCGGACCTCGCGCTGCTGGAGGCCAAGCGCGAGGGGCGCAACCGTGTGGTCGGGGCTGGCGCACCGCAGGCCGTCGTAGCTGCGTAGGCTCCGACTCTTGTTGGCGGAGCGTTCGGCGCCAGACCCATTCCTCGACACGTTCACCGGCCTCGTGGCGGCCCGCGCGGTGACGACCGCGGTGATGCTCGGCGTCTTCGACGCGCTGCACGAAGCGCCGGCGGCGCCGGCGGAGCTGGCGGAGCGCCTCGGGCTGGACCCGCTTGGCGCGGAGACGCTGCTCACCGCGCTCGCTGCGCTCGGCTACGTCGACTACCGCGGCGAGCTGGCACGCAACACGGAGGTCACCGACCGCCTGCTGGTCGCCTCGTCGCCGGAGTCGATCGCGACCTTCATCGGCCACCAGGGCGACCTCCACTGGCAGGTGCTCGCCTTGCTGCCCGAGGCCGTCCGCGACGGGCGCGCCTTCGCGCTGCACGAGGAGCGCCACGACGACGCCGAGCGCTGGGAGGCCTACATCCGTGGCCTGTTCGAGATCTCACGGCCCGAGCACGACGCGAACGCGGCGCTGGTCGGGGTGGAGTCGCCGGCGCGCCTCGTAGATGTCGCGGGCGGTCACGGGGGCTTCGCGATGGCGATGTGCCGCCGCCACCCGGGCCTTCGGGCCACTGTGCTCGACCTGCCGCCAAGCGCGGCCGTCGGCCGCAAGATCGTGGCCGAGCAGGGCTTCGAGGATCGGGTCGAGTTCCGCGAGGGCGATGTGTTCGAGCTGGGCCTTGGGGGAAACCTCGACGTCGTGTCGGTCTTCAACCTGGTCCACCACCTGCCCGAGGAGCGCGACCGCGAGCTGGTCCGCATGGCACGCGCGGCGCTGCGGCCCGGCGGCGAGCTCGTGATCGGGGACTCGGCCCGCCCCGAGCCCGGCGGCCAGATGTCCGCGCACGGCGCGGTCTCCAGCCTGCTCTTCTACGCCTGGAGCCACAGCCGCAACTTCTCGCCTTCCGAGGTACGCGGCTGGATGGAGGACGCGGGCTTCGAGGACGTCCAGGTCCACCAGAACGTCCGCTCGCTCTGGCGGATGGTGGTGGTCGGGCGGTGATCCTGCTGACGGGCGCCACGGGCACGGTCGGCTCGGCGCTGCTGCGCCGGCTGACGGCAGCGGGTGAGCCGGTGCGCTGCCTGGTGCGCGACCCGCGCCGCCTCGGCGACCAGCGCGTGCGCGTGCAGATCGCCCTGGGCGACCTGGCCGACCCGCCCTCGTTTCGCAACGCGCTGCGCGGCGTGGGGACGGTCGTCCACCTGGCGGCCTCCATTCGCGACCAGCCCGGCGGCTCGATCGAGGAGCTGAACGCGGTGGCGACGCTGCGGCTCGTCCGCGCCGCCGAGCGGGCCGGGGCGCGCCGCTTCCTGTTCTTCTCGGCGATGTGCGCGGGCCACCACTCGCGCACGCGCTTCTTCCGCGCCAAGGCGCTGGCTCAGGAGGCCGTTCAGGCCTCGGGGCTCGAGACGATGGTGTTCCGGCCCTCGATCGTCTACACGCCGGGCGACCCCTGGCTGAAGCTGCTGGAGCGGTTCTCCTACCTGCCGGCGCTGCCGATCTCGGGCTCCGGCCGCGCGCGCTACCAGCCGATCTGGGCAGAGGACGTGGCGGACTGCGTGGTGTCGGCCCTGAGGGCCAGCGGCCCGCGCCGGCGGGCCTTCGAGTTGGGCGGCCCCGACACGCTCACCTACGACGAGATCGTGCGCGAGGCGCTGGCGGCGGTCGGCCGCCGCCGCCCGCTGCTGCACGTGCCCCTGCCCGTGGTGCGCGCCTCGCTGCGCGCGCTGCGAGTGGCCGTCGGCCCCAAGGTCTTCGCCACCTGGGAGGAGGCCGAGCTGATGGAGGAGCCGATGACGACCGCCCACGGCACGGCGGACGCGGAGACGCTGGGCGTGCGCCCGCGGTCGATGGCGGCGGTTCTGGGAACGGCCTAGAACGACGAGGGCCCGCCGAAGCGGGCCCTCGCAAAGCCTGCGGCAGTGCCGCTGGCTACATCATTCCGTCCATGCCGCCCATACCGCCCGGCATGCCGCCGCCGCCGCCGTTCTGCTCCGGCATCTCGGCGATGATTGCCTCGGTCGTCAGGATGTTCTTCCCGATCGACGCGGCGTTCTGCAGCGCGGAGCGCGTCACCATGGCGGGGTCGATGACCCCGTCGGCGACCAGGTCCACGATCTCGCCGGTGTCGGCGTTGAGGCCCTGGTTCTTGCCCTTCGACCTGCGCACGTCGTTGACCACCACGGAGCCTTCGAGGCCCGCGTTGTCGGCGATCTGACGCAGCGGCTCCTCCAGCGCCCGGTAGATGATCTGGGCGCCCGTGAGCTCGTCGCCTGCGAAGCCGTCGAGCTGGATGGCGTCCTGCGCGCGCAGCAGCGCCACGCCGCCGCCCGGAACGATGCCCTCCTCGAGGGCGGCCCGGGTGGCCTGCAGCGCGTCCTCCACGCGGTGCTTCTTTTCCTTCATCTCGGTCTCGGTGGCCGCTCCGACCTTCACGACCGCCACGCCGCCGGCCAGCTTGGCCAGCCGCTCCTGCAGCTTCTCGCGGTCGAAGTCCGAGTCGGTGTTCTCGATCTCGGTCTTGATCTGGTTGATGCGACCCTTGATGGCGTCGGACTCACCGGCGCCGTCCACGATGGTGGTCGTGTCCTTCGCGACCACTACGCGGCGGGCCCGGCCGAGCTGCGAGATCTGCGTGTTCTCGAGCTTGAGGCCCATCTCCTCGGTGATCACCTCGCCGCCCGTGAGGATCGCGATGTCCTCGAGCATGCGCTTGCGGCGGTCGCCGAAGCCGGGAGCCTTGACCGCGACGCCCGTGAAGGTGCCGCGGAGCTTGTTCACCACGAGCGTGGCGAGCGACTCGCCCTCCACGTCCTCGGCGATGATCAGGATCGGCTTGCCCGACTGGATCACCTGCTCCAGGACCGGCAGCACGTCACGCACGGAGCCGATCTTCTGGTTGGCGATCAGGATGTAGGGGTCCTCGAGAGTGGCCTCCATGCGGTCCTGGTCGGTGACCATGTACGGCGAGATGTAGCCCTTGTCGAACTGCATGCCCTCGGTGAACTCGAGGTCCATGCCGAACGTCTGGCCCTCCTCGACGTTGACCACGCCGTCCTTGCCGACCTTGTCGATCGCGTCGGCGATCACGTCGCCGATCTCGTCGTCGGCGGCCGAGATGGCAGCCACACGAGCGATCTGGTCCTTGCCGGAGATCTCCGTGGAGAGCTCCTTGATCGAGTCGACGACCTGATCGACCGCCTTCTCGATGCCGCGCTTCAGCGCAAGCGGGTTCGCGCCGGCGGCGACGTTCTTGAGGCCGTCGCGCACGATCCGCTGTGCCAGCACGGTTGCGGTGGTGGTGCCGTCGCCCGCCACGTCGTTGGTGGCCGTGGCCACCTCGCGTACGAGCTGAGCGCCCTGGTTGGCGAACGGGTCCTCGATCTCGATTTCACGAGCGATCGAGACGCCGTCGTTGGTGATTGTCGGCGCGCCGAACTTCTTGTCGATCACGACATAACGACCCTTGGGGCCGAGCGTGACCTTGACGGCGTCCGCGACGGCGTTGACGCCGTCCTCCAGTGAACGACGTGCTTCCACGTCGTACTTCAGTTCCTTATGAGCCATATGCGGTGTTCCTCCTAGCCCGCGACCTTGGCGAGCACGTCCGACTCACGCAGGACGAGGAGATCTTCTCCCTCAACCTGGACCTCGGTGCCGCCGTACTTCGAGTACAGGACCTCGTCGCCTTCGGCGACGTCGAGCGGAATGCGCTTCGCGCCGTCCTCGTCCCACTTCCCGTCTCCGACCGCTAGGACCTTGCCGCGCTGCGGCTTCTCCTTGGCCGTGTCTGGGAGGACGATTCCGCTCGCCGTGGTCTCCTCTTCCTCGAGCGCCTGAACGATCAGGCGGTCTCCGAGAGGCTTGAGATTCATGGGCATACCTCCATCGAGTGCAGTTCTTTGGCACTCCCGGGGTGCGAGTGCCAGGCTGGCACTCTAGCAGTCAGAGTGCCAAGGCCATGTGGAAATTCCGCTAATTCTGGCGCGGGCCCGAGGGGCGGAGGCGCTCCTGCATCTCGGACGGGCGGTCCGAGATCTGCGAGAAGCGCACGACCGTGACGGTGTCGTCGGGCTCGATCTTGCGGCCGTAGATCTGCTCGAGGAAATGAACCATCTCGTCGAGCCGGCGGAACTCCGGATTGTCGTGCTCGATGTCGCGCGGCGACAGGTCACGCACGCGCTTGACCTCGACCGAGTCGATCACCGCCTCGAAGATCTTCTCCCGCGGGGAGTGCTGGAAGCCCACCGTGATCAGCACGACCTCGCCCTTGCGGTACTTGTTGCTCTTGTCGCCCAGCCGGATCGTGGCGGTCTTGCGGCCACGCTTGAGCTGGTCGACGAAGATGGGCGAGTAGAAGTTCAGGACGAACACGGCTTCGGCAGACTAGCGGCCCTGATCCAGCCGTGAGATGGCGGCCTCGGCCATCTCCCGCTCGCCCTTGTAGGCCAGCCGCCGGGGCGCCTCGTCGAGCGGTATCCAGAGCGCCTCCTCCACCTCGTGGTCGTGGTTCTCGACGCTTCCCGAGCGGTAGCGGAACAAGAAGAAGGCCACGATCTTCATCACCCGCTCGCCGCCGCGGACGTACCAGTACTTGACGTCGCCGAGCCGCTCCACGACCTCGGCCTCTATCCCGGTCTCCTCGCGGACCTCGCGCTGGGCGGCCTCCGCGGCCGACTCCTCGCCGTCCGGATGGCCCTTGGGCAGCGCCAGGATCTCGGCGCGGACGCGCACGACCGCGACGAACGGCCGCCCCTGCATGCGCCGTATCACGACGCCCCCAGCCGAGAACTCGCGGATCACTCGTCTTCGCTCACGAGCGGCACGAAGCGGACCGCCGCCACCGCCTCCTGCTCGCCGTCGCGGAAGCGGATCAAATGCTCGCGGCGCCCGCGCGCGACCGGGCAGACGAGCGAGGCGCCGGGCGCAAGCTGCTCGAACAGCGCTCGCGGCGGCTCGTCGCGCGCGGTGGCGGTCACCGAGATGCCGCCGAACGGCGCCCGGTCAGGCGCCCCCTGTGCACCGTCGCCGACCCTCACCTCGACGTTGTCGTAGTCGAGCTCGGCCAGCGCGGCGGCGGCGCCCTCGGCCAGGCTCGCGTAGCGCTCGATCGTGATCACCTGGGCGCACAGCCGCGACAGCACGGCCGCCGCGTAGCCCGACCCGGTGCCGACCTCGAGCACGGTCTCGCCCCCGCGCAGCTCCAGCAGCTGCGCCATGCAGGCGACGATCCAGGGCTGGGAGATCGTCTGCCCCTCGCCGATTCTCAGGGCGCCGTCGCGGTAGGCGCGCCGGCGCTGGTCCGCTGGGACGAAGAGCTCGCGCGGCACCTCGTTCATGGCGGCCAGCACCCGCACGTCATCGATCCCGCGCCGCCGCAGCTGGCGCTCCACCATGCGGGCACGCGCGTCAGTGGATGTAGTTGCGGAGCCGTCCCGGGTCATGCACGGTCACCTTTCCCCGACCCAGGGTGACGACCCCGGCGCGCTCCAGTGTGGCGAGGAACCGGCTCGCGCTCTCTCGCGAGGTGCCAGCCAGGTGCGCGATCTCGGCCTGCGTCGCGCGGATCAAGACGTCCTCCTCCGGCGCGCCCTCGGCCTGGCGCGCGACCGTCTGGGCGAGCAGCGCGCTCGCCACTCGCCCGGCGACCGTCTGGAACGACTGCTGGAGCAGCCGCTCGTTGGTGCGGCTGACCCGCTCCGCCAGCGTCGCGAGCAACTTCAGCGCGAGGTCGGGGTTGCGCTTGATCAGGCGTGAGACGTCGCCGGCCAGCAGCGCCACGGCGCTGCAGGGCTCGATCGCCTCGGCCGTGGCGGAGCGCGTCTCGCCGCGGAACATCGCGAGCTCTCCGAACAGGGCTCCACCGCGCAGCTCGGCGAGCGCGACCATGCGCCCGTCCTGGTGCTCGCGCGTGAGCACCACCGCTCCCGAGCGCAGCAGGTAGCAGGTGTCGCCGGTGTCGCCCTCGCGGAAGATGACCTCGCCGCGATCCCAGTGGCGCGGCACGGCGACCTGGGCGATCGCGAGCAGCTCGCGTGGCTCCAGGCCGGCGAACACCTCGGTGCGCGCCAGCAGTCGGGCGGTCTCCTCCCCCGTGGGCATGTGCGGATAATGACCGCATGGCAGTCGCAGGTGAAGCCGTGAGCGCGCGAGACATCGAGGAAGCTGCGCGGACGATCGCCGGCCGGGTGCGCGAGACGCCCACTCTCGCGGCCGGCGAGCTGTCGCGCCGGCTGGGCGCGCCGGTGGTTCTGAAGGCCGAGAACCTGCAGATCACCGGCTCGTTCAAGGCGCGCGGAGCGACCAACGTGATCCGCGGGCTGTCGGCGGAGGCGCTGCGCGCCGGGGTGGTCGCGGCCAGCGCCGGCAACCACGCCCAGGCGGTCGCCTGGGCAGCTCGCGACGCGGGCGCGCGTGCCGTGCTCGTGATGCCCGAGGGGGCGCCGGTGTCAAAGGTGGCGGCGGTGCGCCAGTACGGCGGCGAGGTGCGCATGCACGGCGCCACCTTCGACGACGCGCACGCCGAGGGCATGCGGCTCGCTCAGGAGGAGGGTTTGACGCCGGTGCACGCCTTCGACGCCGCTGAGGTCGTGGCCGGTCAGGGGACCGTCGGCCTGGAGCTGGCGCACCAGGCGCCCGACGTGCGGCTGGTGGTCGTGCCGCTCGGCGGCGGCGGCCTGGCCAGCGGAGTGGCGCTGGCGGTCTCGGATCTGCTGCCCGACGCGCGCGTCGTCGGCGTGCAGGCCGAGGCGTGTGCCCCCTACATCGACTCGCTGGCGGCCCACAAGCCGATCGGCGCCCGCTCGGCGAACACGATCTGCGACGGCATCGCGGTAAAGCGGCCAGGCGACTTCACGCTGCCGCTGGTCGAGCGCTACGTGGACGAGGTCGTGACCGTGTCCGACGACGAGGTCGCCGAGGCCATGGTGCTGCTGCTGGAACGCAGCAAGCTCGTCGTCGAGGGGGCCGGCGCGGTGGCGGTGGCGGCGCTGATGCAGGGGCGCGTGGCCGCGCCCGCGGAAGGAGCGGTCTGCGCCGTGCTGTCGGGCGGCAACGTCGACGCTTCGCTGCTGTCCGAGTGCATCCGGCTCGGTGAGACGGCGGCCGGCCGGCGCGTGGTCCTGTCGACCGTGGTGCCCGACCGGCCCGGCGCGCTGGCCGGGCTGCTGCGCGTGGTGGCCGAGCACGGCGGCAACGTCGTGGACGTCGAGCACCTGCGCGACGGGATCGATCTCCACGTGCGCGAGACCGCCATCAAGCTGGTGCTGCAGACGCGCGGGCACGAGGCCAGCCGCGAGATCGTCGATGCGGCGGTCGCCGAGGGGTTTGCGGTGCGCGTGGAGAGGCAGGCCTAGGCGGGTTGTTTGGGCGCGGCGCGTAAACAGCGGCTGGGGAAGGCGTGGGGAGCACAAGGCGCCACACATCGTTCTCTGCCGGCCTGTGGGCGCGCGTTCGGCTCCATTTGAACGCCAACTCGGCCCACCTGTGAGCCCGTGGCCATGCGCGCCGGTTTTGATCGCGTGGAAGGGGGCGGTGGGGACCCACCCCTGCCATCGCGCGGCGACTGGCGTCTTGTCGATTAGCCGGCGGCCCGGCCGGCCGGGGCTACCCCTCCGGCGTCAGCCCCCACGCTCGCGCGGCGCCGGTCAGCTCGTCGATCTCGGCGAGCTCGTCCGCGCTCAGCTCGATCTCGGCGGCCGGCGCGACGCCCTCCACGTGCGCCGGGCGGCGGGCGCCTACGATCGCCACGTGCACGCCCGGCTGGGCGAGCACCCAGGCCACCGCCAGCTGGGGCAGCGAGTGCCCGCGCTCCTCGGCGAACGCGGTCAGCCGCTCGACGGCCGCGAGGTTGCGTTCGAGCGCCTCGCCCTCGAACGGCTCGTGGCCGCGACGCCAGTCGTCCTCGGCCAGCGTGGACGGGTCGAAGCGGCCGCTCAGGAGGCCGTGCGAGAGCGGGCCGTAGACGAGCAGCCCGACGTCGTGCTCGTGGCACCAGGGCAGGACGTCTTCCTCGATGCCGCGGTTGAACAGGTTGTACGGGGGCTGGTCGCTCTCCACCTCGATCGCGCGCGACAGAGCCTCCATCTCGGACGGGCTGAAGTTGGACACGCCGACGTGGCGGATCTTGCCCTCGTCGACCAGCTCCGCCAGCGCGGCCCCGGTCTCCTCGAAGGGCGTGTCGTGGTCGGGCCAGTGCACCTGGTAGAGGTCGATCGCCTCGACGCCCAGGTGACGGAGGCTCTGCTCGACCCCGTCGCGCAGGAACGCGCGGCTCGAGTCGCGCTCGACGCCGCCGCCCCCGCGGCGCAGGCCGCCCTTGGTGGCGACGACCACGTCGTCGCGGTGGATGTCGTCGCCCAGCGCCTCGGCCAGCAGCGCCTCGGAGGCGCCGAAGCCGTACGCCTGGGCGGTGTCGAAGAACGTGACTCCCTGGTCGAGCGCCGCGCGGACGGCCGCGATCGCGTCGTCGCGCTCGACAGATCCCCAGTCGCCGCCGAATTGCCAGGTCCCGAAGCAGATGCGCGAGACGCTCAGGCCGCTCTTGCCAAGCTCGATGTAGCGCATCAGCGCTCGATCACCGTCATGTCCGCGTAGCGGTCGCCCGCGGTGACGCCCGGCGGAAAGAGCTCGTCCAGCGTCGCCAGTTGGTCGTCGCCGAGCTCGATGTCGGCCGCCGCGGCGTTCTCCTCGAGGCGGCCGACCCTGCGCGTGCCGGGGATCGGCGCAACGTCGTCGCCCTGACGCAGCAGCCAGGCGAGCGCCAGCTGGGCGGGGGTGTGCCCCCACTCGCCGGCGATCGCCTTGAAGCGCTCGACCAGCTCCAGGTTGCGCTCGCGGTTGCCCTCCTGAAAGCGCGGCGAGTTGCGCCGGAAGTCGTCGTCGGCGCTGATGTCCACCGACCCGGTCAGCTCGCCGCGCCCGAGCGGGCTGTAAGGCACGATGCCGACGCCCAGCTCGCGCGCGGTCGGGACGATCTCGGCCTCGAGCCCGCGCGTGAACAGAGACCACTCGCTCTGAAGCGCCGTGATCGGGTGGACGGCGTTGGCCGCGCGCAGGGTGTCGGCGCTCACCTCGCTCAGGCCGATGTGCGCCACCTTGCCCTGCTGGACCAGCTCCGCCATCGCGCCGACGCTCTCCTCGATCGGCACCTCCGGGTTGCGGCGGTGCATGTAGTAGAGGTCGATCTGCTCCACGCCGAGCCGCTCGAGCGAGCCCTCGACCGCCTCGCGGATCCACTCCGGGGTGTTGTCGACCCAGCGCTTGCCGTCCTCGCGCCGGTTGGCGAACTTGGTGGCGAGCTGCACCTCGTCGCGGCGGCCGGCGATGGCGCGGCCCACCAGCCGCTCGTTGTGGCCCGAGCCGTACATGTCTGCGGTGTCGAGGAAGGTCACCCCGAGGTCGAGCGCGCGGTGGATGGTGGCCGTCGACTCCTGCTCGTCGGACGGCCCGTAGAACTCGGACATCCCCATGCAGCCGAGGCCGATGGCGGAAACGGTCAGGTCGCGGAGTGTGCGCTGCTTCATGGGCGGACACGGTAGACCTTCACCCATGCGGATCGCCCCCGAGGTCGCCGAGGCGCTCGCCGGTGGGCGCGCCGTCGTGGCGCTCGAGAGCACGCTGATCGCGCATGGGCTGCCGCGGCCGCGCAACCTCGAGGTGGCTCGTGAGCTCGAGGCGGCCGTGCGCGCCGCGGGGGCGGTGCCGGCGACGATCGCGGTCGTGGCGGGGGAGGCCCGGGTCGGGCTCGACGAGGATGCCCTGGAGCTGGTGGCGTCGGGCGCCGAGGTCGTCAAATGCGGTGTGCGCGATCTCGCCGTGGTCGCGGCGCGAGGCGGTCACGGCGCGACCACCGTGGCGTCCACGGCGTGGCTGGCGGCGCGAGCGGGCATCGGCGTCTTCGCGACCGGCGGGCTGGGTGGCGTGCACCGCGGCGCGCGCGAGACCTGGGACGAATCGGCGGACCTGGAGACGCTCGCCCGGGTTGGCATCGCGGTGGTGTGCTCGGGGGTCAAGTCCATCCTCGACGTGGCGGCGACGCTCGAGCGGCTCGAGACGCTGGGCGTGACGGTGCTCGGCTACGGCACCGACCGCTTCCCCGGCTTCTATCTCCACGACTCGGGCCACCCGGTGCCCTGGCGAGTCGACACGCCGGAGGAGGTCGCGGCTGTGCTGGCCGCGCGGTGGTCGCTCGGCACCGAGGGGCGCGCCGTCGTGGTGGCCAATCCGCTGCCGGTCGAGGAGCAGCTCGATCCGGAGCTGCACGACCGGGTCGTCGACGCAGGTGTGGCGGCCGCGGCTGAGGCCGCCCTGAGCGGCAAGGAGATCACGCCGTTCCTGCTCGACTACCTCCACCGCGAGACCGGTGGCGCGAGCCTGGACGCGAACGTGCGCCTGGTGCTGCGCAACGCCTCGCTTGCCGCGCGCATCGCGGCGGCGACGTGATCGTCGCCCTCGGCGACGTGATGGTCGACGTCGTCGCCCGGCTGTCGGGCCCGGTGGCGGTTGGGAGCGACTCCGCGGCGCTGATCGACTGGGGCTTCGGCGGATCGGCGGCGAACGTGGCCGCGTGGGCCGCGGCGACGGGCGAGCGTCCGGTGCTCGTCGGGCGGGTGGGCGATGACCCGCAGGGAAAGGCGGCCGCCGCGCAGCTCGCCGAGGCGGGCGTGGACGCCCGGCTGGCGATCGACGCCGAGCGTGCCACCGGCACCTGCATCGTCCTCGTCACGCCGGGCGGCGAGCGCTCGATGCTGCCGGACGCGGGGGCCAACGAGGCTCTGCGTCCCGAGGATCTGCCGGACTCGGTGCTGGTCAGCGGCGGCCATCTGCACGTGGCGGGGTACGCGCTGCTGCGAAGCGGATCGCGCGAGGCTGCCCGGACGGCGATCGCGCGCGCGAGAGCCGCGGGCATGACCGTCTCGGTGGACCCGTCGTCGGCGGCGCTGCTCTCGCCGGAGTTCCTCGACCTGGCGGAGGGCGCGGACCTCCTGCTGCCGAACGCGGCCGAGGCGGCGGCGCTGACGGGCGAGCGTGACCCGGCGGCGGCCGTGCGGCTTGCTGGCGGAGCGCTTCCCGGAGGTGATCGTGAAGCTCGGGTCTGACGGGGCGCTCTGGACCGACGGGACCGGCGAGGCGCGCGTGGCGGCCATGGCGCCGAGGTCGCGCGCGGCGCTGGACACCACCGGGGCCGGCGACGCCTTCGCCGCGGGTCTGCTGGCCGCCCGGGTGGGAGGCGCGAATCCGGCGGAGGCGATGACCGCCGCGTGTGATCTGGCCGCGCGGGCGGTGACCACGCGGGGCGCCCGCCCCGCACCCTGAGCCGCAGCCCTCGAGCCGCAGCGCTCGAGCCGCGCGGCCCGAGGGTGGTCGACACGGGTTGCGCATATGGCCACCCGCATGCCAATCACTCCGCGACCGCCGCCCGGCGGGGCTCAGACCAGCGCGGACTCGCGTCGCCGGCGGCGCACCACCCGGGCCGCGAGCCAGGCGAGCAGCGCGATCACGCCGAGCGGCAGGGCGAGCGCCAGCACGCGGATCGTGATCCCCGCGAAGCCGGCGAGCAGGTTGCCCGCGTCGTCGAGCGAGTCGCCGAACGAGCCGAGCCCGCCGCTGTCCTTCTTGGCTTCGCTCAGTGTCACGTTGACCACCGCGTAGTCGGTGCGCAGGCGCAGATTGCGCAGCTGCGAGCGCAGCCCGCTGATCTCGCCGGAGACCAGGTCGAGCCGGCGGCGAATCGCCTCCGCCTCCGCGTCCGTGCCGGCTTCCGCGAGGCGCCGCAGCAGGCTCTGGCGCTCGGCGCGCGCGGCCTGCAGCCGGTCCTTGGCGGTCACGTGCTGGCGGGTGACGTCGCGACCCTCCTGGCTCTGGTTGGTTACGGGCGCCAGCTCGCCCAGGTCGCGCAGCGCCGGGCGCAGCTGCGCGCTGGGGATGCGCAGCGAGAAGTCGCCTCCGCCGCCGGTGTCGCCGGAGTCGACCGAGGAGCTGAGCACGAAGCCGCCGTGGCGGTAGGCCACCGCCGTCACCTTGTCCGCCACCCGCGTCATCTCCTTGACCGGGACCGACAGCTCCATCGAGAAGGTGCGCTCGATGCGGCGGTTGGGCTGCCCGGGGGCGAAGCCGCCCGCGCCGGCAAACGGCGCCGTGAGAGCGAGCTTCTTCTGGGGTAGGGCGTCCACCGCCGCGCCGCCGGGCGCGCTGTCGACCGCGCGGCTGCTTTGATCGCCGCTGGTCGCGGACTCCGCGGCGCCCGCGCCTCCTCCGGCGCTCGAGGCGCCGCTGTCGGCGGAGTTGTCGTCCGATCCTCCGCCGCCGGCGACCAGTGTCACGCCCGCGATCAGAAGGATCGTCGCGACGACGCCCGCGAGCGGCGCGAGGTCGTGTGCGAGCGAGCCGAACGCGGCGCGGCGGGTCCGGACGCGCCCGCGGCCGGTCCGGGCGCTTCGGTGGGCGCGCGCGGGGCGCGGAAAGCCCTGCTCCACTCGCCCGCTCAGCTTCTCGGCGAACTCCGGCCGCGGGTGCGGCGCCTCGGCGGCCAGCACGAGCGCCAGCTCCTGCAGCTCGCGCGCCGCCGGCTCGTCGTGTCCGGCGGCGCCGCTTGCGAGCGCCGTGTCCACGGCGTCGAGGTCGCGGTCGATGGTTGGGGTGTCATCGGGATGAGTCATCGCAGGCCTTTCGCAGCTTGGTCAGGGTGCGGTGGAGCCGCGTGCCGGCGGCTGTCTCGGAGAGGCCGAGCACGGCCGCGATCTCCGCGTTCGAAAGCCCCGCCGAGAACTTGAGGGCGAGCAGGTCGCGCTCGCGCCCGTCGAGGGCGCCCATCGCCGCGCGAACGGTCTCGCGGCGCAGCGTGAGCTCGACCTGCTCGTCGGCGTCCACTGGCTCGGCGTCGGCGGGCTCGGCCTCGAGCCCCGCGCGCCGCTTGCGCCGCCTCAGCTCGTCGAGCGCCGCGTTGCGTGCGATGCCGAACAGCCAGGCCTCGCGGCTGCCGCGCCGGGCGCGGTAGCCGGCCCGCCGGCTGTAGGCGCGCTCGAAGGCCTGCGCGGTCACGTCCTCGGCCGTCGAGCGGTCGCGCAGCAGCGACGCCACGTACGCGTACACGCGCGGGAAGGTCCGCTCGTACAGAGCGGCGAACGTCTCCGTATCGGTTGCGGGGACCGCCATCTGCTCCACGAGCACTTCGCTCACGCCTGTACTACGCGCGAGGCGGGGGTTCATCACGGCCTCATATGGGCAATGATCCCCGCGGGAAACGGTAGTCTGCGCTCAAGCGGGAGGAGCCGTGGACCGACAAGAGCCTTGATGGCGCGTAGGACCCTCACATTGACTGCCATCTGCGCGGTGCTGGTCTGCACCGGCGTGGCGCACGCCCAAACAGGGGAGCAACTCAGCTCCTCCTGGGCGCAGACGAACATTTGCAGCGCCACTCAGCTCGGCGCGCGGGCACAGCTCGCGGGCGACGGCTCCAAGTCGGACCTAGCGGTGCGCTTCACGGCGCAGTGGCTCTCCCCGAGCGGCTGGGTGCCGCTTCAGGGAGCCGCGACCTCGCCCTGGCAGTCGGCCGGCTCGGCCGAGTACACCTGGGGCCAGGCCGGCTGGACGTTCAGCATCAGCGTCCCGCCGGGCCACCAGTACCAGCTGCGGGCGGTCGCGGAGCTGCGCTGGAGCGGCGCTACCAACCGCAACGAGAGCCACACCACCGCCAGCTGCACCATCGGCAGCTAGCCGCCGGCCGTCCACCTCTCGCCGCGACTCACCCGCTCGAAGCCGATCCAGACCGCGTTGATCGCGGTCTCGACGATCCGCTCGCGTGGCACGTCTGGGTGGTCGATCCACCAGATCGCCAGTCCGGTCAGGCCCGCGCGGATCACCTCCGCGGCCATCTCCAGCGACAGCTCGTCGGCGCCCGCGATGTTGGCTCCGCCCTGCTCGTCGCCGAGGATCGCCCCCAGCGCCGCCCGGGCCGGGCCGGTGACCTCGGCGTGCACCGCGCGCACCTCCGGATCGCCGGTCGGCTCCTGGAAGTACATGCGCGCGGCGTAGGGGTGCTCCTCCACGTAGCGCGCCCAGGCGTCGAGCGCCCGTGGCACGCGCTGCTCCGCCGGCTCGTCGCCGCCCAGCTCCTCGCGCCACATCGCCAGCAGCTCTTCGCGGGTGCGTTCGAGCAGCCGGCGGTGGAGGTCGAGCTTCGAGTCGAAGTGGTCGTACAGCACGGGGGGCGTCACGCCCGAGCGCCGCGCGATCTCGTCCATGCCCGCGCCGTGGTAGCCGCGCTCCGCGAACACCTCGGTCGCCGCGCGCTCGATCACCTCGCGCCGCTCCGCTGCAGTCAGACGAGTACGCTTCATCCTAACGGTCGTTAGGTTATCCGAGGAGGCAGACGTGGAGCAGAAGATCGTCGAGGACCCGGTTCTGAAGCAGAGGCTCGCCTTCCGGCCCTCCGACGACGGCGAGGCTGTGATCGTCGAGATGTGGGTCGAGCCCGGCGGGGGCGTGCCGCCGCACGTCCATCCCTCGATGGAGGAGCGCTTCGAGGTGCTCGAGGGCGAGCTGAGCTTCCTCTCGGGACGCAAGTGGCAATCGGCCACGCCCGGGGAGAAGGTCGTCGTGCCGGCGGGCACCCGCCACGCCTACCGCAACAGCGGCACCCAGCCGGCCCACGGCGTCTGCCGCGCCAGCCCGCCGCAGAGCCTCGAGGAGTTCCTGACCGAGGCGGCCGCGATGGCGCGCGAGGGCAAGCTCACCCGGCACGGCCTGCCCAAGACGCCCGGCGCGGTGCTGCAGGCGCTGCGTCTGGCCTTCCGTCACCGCAAGATGGTGATGATGCGCTGGGTCTAGGGACTAGTCGAACAACCGCGGGTCGTTCGTGATCACGCCGTCCACGCCGAGCGCCTCCAATGCCTTGATGCGATCGGCGTCGTCGACCGTCCAGACGTAAACCTGACCGCCGGCCGCGTGCACCGCCCGCACCAGGCGCCGGCTCACCAGGATGCGGTGGGCCATCACCGCCTCGCAGCCGCCGGCCCGCATACGCGCCGCCGCCTGGCCCGGCAGCCGGGCTCGCCAGACGCGGGCGACCGCGTAGGCGGGCAGCGCCAGCGCCGAGCGCGTGTAGTCACGCCGCACGCGCGGCACCGACCAGCCGCGCCGCAGCCCCGGCGCCAGCTCGCCGAGCCGGTCGAGGCTCTCGGGGTACATCGACGACACCAGCGAGCGCTCGCCCAGCCCGCGCTCGGCCAGCCCGTCCGCGACCTCGCGCTCGTAGCCCGGCAGCTTCATGTCCACGTCGAGCTCGACGCCGGCGTACGCCCCACCGGCGAAGTGATCGAGCCCCTCCGCCAGCGTCAGGCACTCGCGCGCCTCCGCGTCCTTGTAGTCGTGAGCGAGCACGAGGCGGCCGTCGCGGGTGCGCAGCACGTCGAACTCGATCATGTCCACGCCGTGCTCGAGCGCGGCCTCGAAGCTCTCGATCGTGTTGCCGGGGGCGACGTGGTCGGCGCCCTTGTGGCCGACCCGGATCAGGCCTGGCACCGCGGACACCAGTAGGTCGTGCGGTTGTCGTCGCCCTGGCCGCGCGCCCGGATCGGGGTCGCGCAGCGGCGGCAGGGCAGCCCCGCGCGTCCGTAGACCCACCTGCGCGGCGCCCGGCGCCCCTCGGCGGAGGCCAGCATCAGCGGGCGGACCGCGCGTACGACCGCAAGCAGGTCGTCGTCGGACAGCTCGCGCAGCGGCCGCCACGGGTCGACGCCCGTCAGGAAGCAGCCCTCGGCCTTCCACATGTTGCCGACGCCCGCGAGGTTGCGCTGGTCGAGCAGGGCGTCTCCGAGCGCGCGCGTAGGCGCCTCGCGCCGCAAGCGCTCCAGCAGGCGGCGCTCGTCGAAGTCCGGATCGAGGATGTCCGGGCCGAGCGCCGTCAGGCGGCGGTCGAAGCGCGTGCGCGAGTCGGTCATCAGCTCGAGCACCGGGCCGTCGAACTCGACAACCTCGTGCCGCTCGGTGCGGATCACGAGCCAGGCGCGCCGCGCCGACCGACGCCAGCGCTCGCCGCGCCGGTAGACGCCCCAGTGCCCGGTCATGCGCAGGTGGGAGTGCAGGGTCAGGTCGCCGTCGAAGCGGATGAACAGGTGCTTCCCGCGCGCGTCGACCGAGCGCACGTTGCGCCCGCCGAGGCGCTCGTCCCAGCGGTCCAGCGCGTGGCGCGGCTGCGGCGTCTCGATCGCCACGATCGGCTTGCCGACCAGGGCGGCCCCCACGCGCCGCGCGGCCGAGTGGATGGTGTCGCCCTCGGGCACGAGCTCAAATCTACGGCGAGCCGAGGTGCGCGAGCCGCAGCCAGCGCGCCAGGTCGTAGCCCGGCGCGACCTGGCGGATCGCGTCGAGCACGTCCGACTCGCGCATGACGCCGAAGCGGAAGCGGCTCTGCAGCAGCCGCAGGACCGCGGTCATGCGCGAGCGGCCGAGGTCGCGCTCCAGGCTCTGCAGCGCGCAGGACCCGGCCAGGTAGACCACCTCGCCGTACGCGACCGGCGAGCGGTCCCACACCTCCATCGAGGAGTCGAGCGCCAGGCCGCGATGGCGCCGGCTGACCAGGCCGTAGGGGCGCCGCGGGTCGCAGAGGTCGAAGAGCGGGTATAGCCGCTCCTCGAAGAAGCTCGCGAAGCTCTCGTCGAGCCACGGCTCGTGGAACTGGTCGTCGCCGACCAGCCCGTACCACCACTGGTGGGCGATCTCGTGGGCGACCACGTTGTCGAACGGCATCGTGAAGATCAGCTCGGGGTACTCCATCCCGCCAAAGCCGCCGACCCCGCCGCCGAGCAGCACCATGTCCAGCTCTCGTCCGCCGTAGGGCGCCAGGCGGCGCGAGAGCGCGTCGACGGTCCGGCGGGCGGCGCGCAGGCTTCCCTCCACGTTGCGGGCGCCCGCTCGAGCGAAGGCGCGGATCCGGACGCCGCGGGCGGTCGTGGTCCTCACGCGCAGCGGGCCGATGGCGAGCCCGAAGTCGCGCGCCCGGCTAGTGCCGACGTGCAAGGTGCGCAGGCCGTGTCGGACGTGCTCGGACAGCACGGCGCCGGTCGTGGCCGCGCGCAGGTGCGCGGGGAAACGGAGCTTCGCGTCCCAGCGCGCCGCCAGCGAGTAGAAGCTCTCGCCGTTGGGCGAGTAGCGCTCGAGGTGCAGCCCGTGGTCGTCCTCCACCGCGAGCACCGGGATCACGTTGCCGAGCAGGGCGATCTTGCCCGCGTGACCGAAGCGGTCGTCGGTCTTGCGCACGTCGACTCTGAACGTCAGCGACAGCGAGCTGGTCGCGCCCGGCGCCAGCGCCGCTGGCAGGCGCACCTGGAGCGCCGAGCAGCGCACGCTCTCGGTCCCCGCCCTCGCCGGCGCCTCGATCCGGACGACGATCCGGCGTGGCCGGCAGCGATCGGGGCCGTTGGCCCACAGCCGCAGCCAGACGCTGGCAAGCGGGGCGGGGCCGCGGTTGGCGAACTGGACCCGCTCGCTGCCCTCGAGCACGCCGTTGCCGTGGCGCAGGTAGCGCAGGTCGAGCGAGTAGGACTCCGGATCGGCGCCGTGGATCACCGCCGGGGTCGCTTGCGCCGTGGCCGCGCCGGCGAGGAACAGGGTGAGGAAGGCCAGTGCGAGCCGCACGGAAGGACCTACGCCCGGGCCCTGAGCGAGTACATCAGCGGCAGGCGCGGCTTGCCCTCGGGCTGGCGGTAGAGGCCTTCGCGCCCCTCCAGGAACGGCCAGCGTGCGAACAGGGTGTAGTCGTGCTCGTGCAGCAGCTCGATTTGAAGGCCGGCGTCGATCACCGCGGATACGACATCGCCGAGCGGGTGCTCCCATTCCTCCGTGCGGTTGTGCTCGGTCTTCGCCTCCAAGTCGGCGTACGTGCCTGGATCGTCGTAGAGGAACGCCCCCTGGAAGTAATCGCGCTCCACGGTGAGGTCGTCGTCGGCGAAGACCGAGCTGAAGGGGTGAAACTCGCTGAGGTAAAGGAAGCCCCCGGGCGTGACGAGGGTCGCCACCACCTGGGCCCAGGCCTGGAGGTCCGCTAGCCAGTTGAGCGCGCCCAGGCCGGTGTAGACGACGTCGAAGCGCCTCCCCTCGAGCGCGGCTGCGGCATCGTGGACGTTCGCGACCACGAACTCCGCGTCGATCCCGGTGTCCGCGGCCAGCGACCGGGCCGCCTCGATCGCCGGCTCGGAGAAGTCGAGACCTGTGACGCGGGCCCCGCGACGGGCCCATGAGAGCGTGTCGAGCCCGAAGTGGCATTGGAGGTGAACCAGCGTGCGTCCGGCCACGTCGCCGACCTCATCGACCTCGAAGGGCCGCAACGTGTTCGCACCCTCCTTGAAGCCGGCGACGTCGTAGAAGTCGCTCGCGACGTGGAGCGGAACGCGCTCGTCCCACCAGGCGCGGTTCAGCTCGCTCACCGTCCTATCTCCTTGAGGGCGTCCGCCGTGCCGCCGTACATGCGGACGGCCGTGACCCGGCCGCCGTGCAGCGTCCACAGGTGCCCGTCCACGCCCATCCCCGAGAGATCCAGTCCGGTGACCGCCGCGCGGCCCTGGATGTGGACCAGCGCGACGACGCGGTCGCCGGCGTCGATCAGCTCTTGGACCTCGAGGTGGAGCGACTCCCACGATGCCGCCATGGCGCGCAGCCCATCGACGACCCGTTCGCGGCCGCGCCACGTCTCCGCATCGGGAAAATGCGCCGGCAGCGTCCACTCGACCTCCTGGTCGAGCAGGGCGATCGCCGCCTCCGGGTCGTCGCGATTGAAGGCCTCGTAGGCGCGCCGGACGATCTCCACGTTCTCGCTCGACATCAGGCGCTCAGTGTGAGCCGCCGCGGGCCCTGGCGGAAGCCGAGCTCGATCAGCAGCTCGGCGGTGAGCGACCCGACGACGGGCTCGCCGTCGAAGCGCTCGATGCCCAGGCGCGTCACGCGCCCGCGGCGCACGGCCTCGGCGAGGGCCTCCAGCGCGGGCCGCAGCCAGTCGGGGTCCGGCTCGCGCAGCGGCACCAGGCCCTTGCCGCCGCGCTCGACGTAGAGGACCGGCTCGGCGTCGAGCGTGACCACGTAGGCGCCGGGCACGCGCGAGGGGCGGCGGCCCGAGTCGTCCTCGCGCTTCGGCCAGGGCAGCGTCGCCCCGTAGGGGTTGGCGGGGTCGGTGGCGGCGAGCACCAGGCCGCCCGCCGGCTCGTCCGTCCGCATGGTGCGCAGCCGCTCGATGGCGGCGGGCAGAGCGAACTGAGCTCCGCCGAGCCCCTCGACGAAGTAGCCGCGCCGGGCGGTGCCGAGCGTCTCCAGGTTCGTCAGCTCGCCGTAGAGCCCGGCAAACCCGCCCGGGATGCCCTCGGCGAGGACGGTCTCGCGCGTGACGATCCCGTAGCGCTCCAGCAGCAGCTCGCCGACCGCGCGCATGCGCGGGCCGTGCGCCGGCGCGTCGGCGAACAGCGGCGCGGTCAGCGACCAGCGCCCCTGCACGGCGGGTGCTCCCGGCCGCCGGCGGCGAGCCAAGGCGGTCGCTGCGCGTCCGGCCGCTTGCCCGCGGCGGCGCCCCGCGTCGTGCTTGCGACCGGCCAGCGTCAGCCGTGGCGCGCGCAGCGGGGCGAACGCGTCGTTCGTCACCTCGCCGGCCCAGACGAGGTCCCAGAGCGCCTCCTGCAGCTCGACTGGCTCGACCTCGTCCATGTCCACGAGCAGGTCGGTCCAGAATGCGGCACCGCGGCCGAGGCGCTCGCGCAGCAAGTCGTGGAGCGGTTCCGAGGGCGGCTCGCCTTTGAAGGGCGGAGGCCCGAGGAAGCGCGCGTCCTCGCGGAAGTAGAGGGCCACGCGGCCCGATCTGCGGCCGAGCGAGCCGGCGCCGACCCAGACCAGCTCGCCGCTCGCGCAGAGCTGATCCATCCAGGCCTGCGAGTACGAGCCCACGCGGCGCGGCAGCACGTCGCGCTCCCACACCTCGGGAGCGAGGGCGAGGCCCTGCAGCGGCACGAGCAGCTCACGCAGGCGGTCGACTCCCGCCGCCCCGCCCGGGTCCACTCCCTGCCAGGCCGGCAGGAAGCGTGCAAGCGCCCGCTGCTCGGCCGGCTCGACCTCCTTGCGCAGCGTGGCCAGCGAGGCGCGGCGCAGGCGCCGCAGCACCTCGGGGTCGCACCACTCGCGACCGTGTCCGCCGGGACGCAGCTCGCCCTGGATCAGGTCGCCGGCGCGCTCGAGCTCGCGCAGCACCGGGCCGAGGTCGATGCCGTAGCGCTCCGACAGCTCGGCCGTCGTGAACGGCCCGTGGGTGCGGGCGTAGCGGCGCGTGAGGCGGAGCAGCGGCTCCTCGACCGTCTCCAGGAAGACCTCGGGCAACCCGCCGGGCGGCACTGCCCCGAGGGCGTCGCGGTAGAGGCCGGCGTCCTCGGCGGACAGCCAGCGCTCCTCGCCGCCGATCCGCATCGCGATCGCGCGGCGCTGCTTCTCCAGCTCGTCCAGGATGCGCTGGGCCGACACCGCGGGCAGGCAGCGCGCCTGGGCCTCGTCGGCGGTCAGGTCGCCGACCGCGCGCAGCACGTCGTGCAGGCCGTCGGCATTGGCGGCGCGCGTGCGCTCGCTCGTGCGCTGCAGGTCGGACTCGACCTCCTCGAGCGCCGCCGGGTCGATCAGCTCGCGCAGCTCTTCCTGGCCGAGCAGCTCGCGCAGCAGGTCGCGGTCGAGCGACAGCGCCGCGGCACGCCGCTCGGCGTTGGGCGTGTCGCCCTCGTACATGTAGGTCGCCACGTAGTCGAACAGCAGCGACGAGGCGAATGGCGAGGCGCGCTGGGTCTCGACCTCGACCAGCGACAGCTCGCGGGTATGGAGCCCGCGCAGCAACGCCTCGAGCCCGGGCAGGTCGAACACGTCGCGCAGGCACTCGCGGTAGGTCTCGAGCACGATCGGGAACTGCCCGTAGCGCTTGGCCACCTCGAGCAGCGACTGCGCCTTGAGCCGCTGCTGCCAGAGCGGCGTGCGCATGCCGGGCCGGGCGCGCGGCAGCAGCAACGCCCGGGCGGCGTTCTCGCGGAAGCGCGCCCCGAACAGCGCCGAGCCGGACAGCTCGCGCACGACCAATTCCTCCAGCTCGTCCGGCTGAACCAGCACCAGGTCGGCGGCGGGCGCCTCATCCGCGTCGGGGAGGTGGACGATGATGCCGTCGTCCGACCAGATCGCGTCGGACTCGAGGCCGAACTCGTCGCGGATGCGCGCCGACAGAGCCAGCGCCCAGGCGGCGTGCAGCCGGCCGCCGTAGGGGGACAGCACGCACAGGCGCCAGTCGCCGATCTCGTCGCGGAAGCGCTCGATCACGATCGTGCGGTCGCTCGGCACCACCCGGGTCGCGTCCCGCTGCTCGCGCAGGAAGGCGACCAGATTGCGCGCCGCGCGTTCGTCGAGGTCGTACTCACCGGCCAGCTCGGCCGGCTCGCGGTCGACCGCCTCGCGCACGAAGGCGCCGATCGCCTCGCCCAGCTCCTTCGGCCTGCCGACGCCGTCGCCCTTCCAGAACGGCAGGGCGCCGGGCGCGCCGGGCGCGGGCGTGACGATCACTCGGTCGCGGGTGATCTCCTCGATTCGCCAGGTCGACGCGCCGAGCAGAAACGTCTGACCCGGGCGGGCCTCGTAGACCATCTCCTCGTCCAGCTCGCCCACGCGCCGGCCGTCGGGGAGGTGGACGCCGTAGAGGCCGCGGTCCGGGATCGTCCCGGCGTTGGTCACGGCGAGCTGCAGTGCGCCCTTGCGCGCGCGGATCGTGTCCTCGACCCGGTCCCAGACGATGCGCGGCCGCAGCTCGGAGAACTCCTCGGACGGGTAGCGCCCGTCGAGCATGTCGAGCACCGAGTCGAGCAGCTCGCGGGACAGCTCCGCGAACGGGTACGCGCGCCGGACGAGGTCGTGCAGCTCGGGCACCTTCCAGTCGTCCCCGGTGGCCGTGGCGGCGACGATCTGCTGGGCGAGCACGTCGAGCGGGTTGCGCGGGACGACCGTCGGCTCGATGTCGCCGTCGCGCATGCGCTTCACGACCACCGCGCACTCGACCAGGTCGGCGCGGAACTTGGGGAAGATGCGGCCGCGCGAGACCTCGCCCACGCCGTGGCCGGCGCGCCCGATGCGCTGAAGCCCGGCGGTGACGGACTTCGGCGACTCGACCTGGATCACAAGGTCGACCGCGCCCATGTCGATCCCGAGCTCGAGCGAGCTGGTGGCGACGAGGCAGGGCAGCTCGCCTGACTTGAGCAGGTCCTCGACGATGAGCCGCTCCTCGCGCGCGAGCGAGCCGTGGTGGGCGCGGGCGATGTAGGCGGAGTCGTCGCCGTTCTGCTCCGCCGCCAGCTCGTTGAGGCGTACCGCGAGGCGCTCCGCGCCGCGGCGGCTGTTGACGAAGACGATCGTCGAGCGGTGCTGCTTGACCAGCTCGAGCAGCTCCGGGTAGATCGCCGGCCAGATCGAGCGTGAGGGCGCAAGCGGGGCGCCGCCGCCCAGACCGTCGCCGACGAGGTCGCCGCCTCCTGCCGCCGTGCCCTGCCCGCCGACCGCTGGATCGGTCACGTCGTGGGCTCCGGGCTCGCTCATGTCGTCGACGGGAACGTGGATCTTGAGGTCGAGCGGCTTGCGCAGGCCGGTGTCGACGATCTTGCACTTGCGGCCGGGGCCGACGAGGAAGCGAGCCACCTCCTCGAGCGGTCGCTGGGTGGCCGACAGGCCGATCCGCTGGAGCGGGCGGCCGGCCACGTGCTCGAGCCGCTCGAGCGTGAGCGCCAGGTGGGCGCCGCGCTTGGTCTGCGCCACAGCGTGGATCTCGTCGACGATCACCGAATCGGTCTCGGCGAGGAACTCGCGCGCGCGGGAGGTGAGCATCAGGTAGAGCGACTCGGGCGTGGTGATCAGCACGTCCGGCGGCTTGCGGAGCATCGCCTGGCGCTCCTTCTGCGGGGTGTCGCCGGTGCGAATCGCGACCGAGATGTCGCCGCCGATGCCGCGCAGCGGCGCACGCAGGTTCTTCTCGACGTCGTAGGAGAGCGCCTTCAGCGGCGAGACGTAGACGAGCCGCCCCTTGCCCGGCTCGGCCACGAGCCGGTCGAGGCCCCAGAGGAAGGCGGCGAGCGTCTTGCCCGATCCGGTGGGCGCCGAGACGAGCACGTTCTCGCCGCCGGCGATCGCGGGCCAGGCCTGAGCCTGAGCCTCCGTCGGGCCCTCGAAGGAGCGGTTGAACCAGTCACGGACCTGCGGGGTGAACGATGCGAGCGGAGCGGAAGCCAAGCGACCCACGAGCGTACCGCGTGGACGGTGCGGGCAGCTCGGGCTCGCCCCGGCCGCTAGCGCGGCCCTGGCGCGCCTGCCGCCGCTAGCGCGCCGGTGGGCCCGGCGTGATCTCAGCCACCACGCGGTGCAGGTGCACGCCCGCCAGCAGCCCGGCTGCCGCCAGCGCTCCCACCGCGCCGGCCTCCGGGCCGGCTACGACCGCGCCCGCGAGGGCTGCCGCGGCCAGCGGCAGCGCCGCCGCCCAGCGGCCGATCAGCAGCCCGGCGAACGAGCCGAGCATCAATGCCAGCAGTGCCACGAGAGCCATCAGAGTCCCTCCGGATGCCTGACGCGGTAGCCGCGTGACGACCGCATCGTTTCGGTCCAGCGACTGCCGGACACCTTGCTCGAGCTGGTGTCGAAGCGCAGGCCGGCGACCACCATGTAGGCGTGCCCGGCGTTGGCGTAGATGCTCACCCACTCGCCGCGGCCGCGGTCGCCCCAGCGCATGAAGCCGGTCGAGTCGAGCGGCGCGCTGAGCAGGCTCGCGCCGTGGAGCGCGAAGGAGACGGAGCCGGAGCAGTCATAGCCGCTGTCGCGCCAGCGTCCGTGGCCGCCGCCGTAGCGGTAGGGCTTGCTGGCGATCTTGTTGCCGGCCGCGATGATCTGCTTGACCTCCTCGGGCGCCGAGTCCGGCGCGACGGCCGACCCGCTGTCGTCCACGTAGGCGTCGCCGGCCGTGCTGGTGGGTGTTTCGGTGGCATCCGACGACGCTCCTCCTCCCGAGGAGGCGGAGGACGTCTTCGCCTGTGCCCGCAGCAGGCGCTGCTCGTAGCGCGTCGCGCGCCCGTTCCGGCTCCGATGCTCGGCGGACTCGAAGCCGCGCATGCTGTCGGCCGTGGCCGGGCCGAACTCGCCGTCGGCGGTCGTGTCATAGCCGGCGCGGTCGAGATAGCGCTGCAGCGCCTTCACATCGCTTCCGCTGGTTCCGACCGCCAGCGTCCTGCTGGCGTACGGCGCTGCCGCGGCGTTAGCGGCCGGTATCAGCGCCAGCGCGACAGCGACAAGTCCTGCGCGCAGCATCCTGTGCATGCGTAGGTGCTCCGATCTCTTCTTTGGCGCCTACGGGGTTAGCTGACGGGCTCGCGCCAGAAGAGCGGCGCTATGCGGCCGGGACCGCGAATTCGCCCCGAAAGAAGTGGTTCCCCCGCTCCCCAGACGATTGACGCCCAGGGACTCGGCTATGGCTCCTTACGCCGCGGCACCTTAGCAAGGGCCTCGGCGAGCTGGCGAGCCTTCTCGAACACGGCGTCGAGCATAGGCTCGGTCAACTTCCCCGTGAAGGTGTTCTGCTGGCTCGGGTGGTAGGTGCCGAGCAGCACCGGACCGCCCTCGATCGCGTGCTCCGCGCCGTGCCCGAAGCGCGGCCGCGGGCGCAGCCCGTGCAGCCGGCAGGCGGTGTCCCAGGCAAAGGCGCCCAGGCACACGATCACGGTCGGCCGCAGCAGCTCGAGCTCCTCCGCCGCGTAGGGGAGGCAGTTGTCGCGCTCGCTCGGCAGCGGCTTGTTGGCGGGCGGCGCGCAGCGCACCGCCGCGGCCACGAAGGCGTCGTTCAGCCGCAGACCGTCATCCGCGCGAACCGAGGTCGGCTGGTTGGCGAAGCCGGTGCGGTGCAGCGACCCGAACAGCCAGTCGCCCGAGCGGTCGCCCGTGAACACGCGGCCCGTGCGGTTGCCGCCGTGGGCGGCAGGGGCCAGGCCGAGCACGTACACGCGTGCGCGCGGGTCCCCGAAGCCCGGCACGGGCCGGCCCCAGTACTCCTCGTCGCGAAAGGCGGCGCGCTTCTCGCGCGCCACGCGCTCGCGCCACTCGACCAGCCGCGGGCAGCGCCGGCAGCCGACGACGCGGGCTTCTAGTCCTTCAAGCGCCTGCCGCTGCTGAACAGCCACTGGGACCACGCGTAGACCGGAATGGCGAGCGCGGCGATCACGCCCAGCGAGAGCCAGATCGACACGTCGCTCTCGCCCAGGAAGCCGTAGCGCACCGCGTTGACGAGGTAGAAGATCGGGTTGAAGTGCGACAGCTCCTCCCAGGGGGAGGGCAGGACGTCGACCGAGTAGAAGACGCCGCCGACGAACGTGAGCGGCAGGATCACGATGTTCTGGATGAACGTGGTGTGGTCCCACACCTCGGCGTAGATGCCGACCACCAGCCCGAGCGAGGCGAACAGCATCAGGCCCAACGCCATCGCCGCCGCCAGCTCGAGCGGATGGTGGACCGGGACGTCCACCACCACGAGCCCGAGCACCAGCAGCGACAGGCCGATCGCCAGCGCGCGCACCACGCCGCCCACCGTGTAGCCGAGCGTCATCTGCCACGGCCGCATCGGCGCGGACAGGACGTCGTTGACGTAGCGGTCGAAGCGCGCCTGGAAGATCGTCGAGGCGTTGTTGGCGTAGGCGGCCTGGGCCATCGCCATCGTGATCAGGCCGGGCACGATGAACACGTCGTAGTCGACGTTGCCGACCTGCTTGATCCGCCCGCCGAGCGACAGCCCGAACACGAGGATGAACAGCATCGAGGAGACGACCGGGGCGAGCACCGTCTGCGTCCACAGCTTGGACACGCGCAGGGTCTCGCGCTTGCAGAGCCAGACCAGGGGGGTCACAGCGCCATCGCCTTCACGTACACGTCCTGGAGGCGCTCGACCCCGAAGTGCGAGCGCAGCCCCTCGGCGTTGTCGCGCGCGATCAGCCGGCCGTCGCGGATCAGAGCGATCTCGTCGCAGAGCTCCTCGGCCTCCTCGAGGTAGTGCGTGGTGAGCAGGATCGTGGTGCCGGCCTCGTGCAGGGCGCGGATATAGCGCCACAGCTCCTGGCGCAGCTCGAAGTCCACGCCCGCGGTCGGCTCGTCGAGGATCACGAGCCGCGGCTCGTGCATGAGCGCACGCGCCAGCAGCAATCGCCGCCGCTGGCCGCCCGACAGCCGCGGCGCGCGGGTATCGCGCTTGTGGGTCAGCCCGAACGCCTCGATCAGCTCGTCGGCGCGCGCCTCGGGCGCATGCATCCCGAAGTAGCCGCCGTGGTAGGTGAGCGTCTCGCGCACCGTCAGGAAGCGATCCAGGTTGATGTCCTGCTCGGCCAGGCCGACCCACGAGCGCGCCTCCAGCGAGTCGTGTGGCTCGCCGAACACGGCGATCTCGCCGTCGGTGATCCGCAGCAGGTTGCAGACGGCGCTGATCAGCGTCGTCTTGCCCGCGCCGTTGGGCCCGAGCAGGCCGAAGAACGCGCCCGCCGGGATCTCGAGCTCGAAGTCCTCGAGCGCGAGCGTCCCGTCGCCGTAGCGCTTGGTGAGGCCGCTCAGCTTCAGCGCTGGGAGGTCGCGGTACACCGCATCGAGGCTATCGACCGGTGCTCAACTGCCGATGAGACTCCCGTGGGCAACCGGCTCCTGCTCGTCCCCGTCGTTCTGGCGCTGCTCCTCGGGGCTTTCGCCTTGCGCCAGTCGCGCTCCCACGCGCAGGACACGCCGCTGGGCAGCTCCGCCTGCGGCTCCGACGTGAGCGACTGGCCTAGCGACCTCGGCCTGGACCGCACGCGCGAGCTGACGCTCTGCCTGCTCAACGAGCAGCGCGCGCGGCGTGGACTGGCGCCGCTGCGCAACGAGTTGCGGCTGCAGCTGGCGGCTCAGCGCTACGTGGGCGAGATGGTCGAGCAACGCTTCTTCGACCACGTAGACCCAGGCGGCCTCGACCCGCAGGACCGGATCCTGATGGCCGGCTACCCGGCGACGAACGCGTGGACCGGCGAGAACCTGGCGTACGGAACCGGCCCCGAGGGCGCGCCCGCCGAGATCGTGGATCGCTGGATGCACAGCCCGGGCCACAAGGAGAACGTCTTGCGCGCGGCGTTCACCGAGATCGGCATCGGTGTCGCCTTCGATGTGCCGAAGCAGGAGCCGCCGGGCACCGACCCGGGCGCGACCTACTCCACTAGCTTCGGCGGCCCGCCGACGCCGTGAGCTTCTTCACACACGGGGCATCCCGAGTGCGAGAGGGTTGACGCAACCCCTCAAACAAGGAGGACGGTTCATGTCCATACAGGCGGCCCAGTCTGGCCAGGGCGCCGCGGCTCGCGAGGTCTTCAACGCGATGCACCGGAGCCGGCCAGATGTGATCGCGAGCTGTTCGACGACCGAAGACGTGGTGGCGGCAGTCGACCGTGCGCGCGGGCAGAACCTGCGCGTCGCGGTGCGCGGCGGCGGCCACTCGGTAGCGGGCCTGTCGGCGATCGAGGGCGGGATGCTGATCGATCTCGCCCCCATGAATGGCGTCGAGGTGGATGCCGAGCGCCGCATCGCCAAGGTCGGCGGCGGCGCGCTGTGGAGCGACCTCGACGGCGCGACGCAGCAACACGGCCTTGCCGTTCCGGGCGGTGTCGTGTCCGACACCGGAGTCGCCGGGCTGACGCTCGGTGGCGGCTACGGCTGGCTGCGGCGCAAGTTCGGGCTCTCCTGCGACAGCCTCGTCGAGGCCGAGCTGGTGACGGCGGACGGCAGCGTCGTGAAGGCCTCCGCGGACGAGAACCCGGACCTGTTCTGGGCGATCCGCGGCGGCGGTGGCAACTTCGGCATCGTCACGACCTTCACGTTCAAGCTCCACGAGGTCGGGCCCGAGGTCGCGTTCGCAGCCACGTTCTACCCGCTCGAGGACGCCGGCCAGATCATGCGCGGCTGGCGCGAGTACGTGCAAGGCGCGCCCGATGAGGTCACCTCGGCGTGCGTCACGCTCACGTTCCCCGCCAACCCCGAGCTGCCGGAGGCGATCCACGACCGGCCGGTGATCATCGTCGGCGGCGTCTACGTCGGCGACGTCGACGCCGGTCTGGCGGAGATGCAGCCGCTGCGTGAGCTCGGCACCCCGCTGTTCGACATGTCGGGACCGACCCCGTTCGTCGGGGTGCAGACCGGCTTCGACCCGCTGTTCCCGCGCGACACGCTGCGCGCGTACTGGAAGTCGCAGTACGTGGACGAGTTGACCGACGAGGCGATCGACACGATCGCCGCGAAGGCTCAGGATCGCCCGGCGCCGCTCACGCTCGTGAACACCTTCCACATGGGGGGCGCGATCGCGAGCGTCGGCGAGGAGGACACGGCGTTTGCCACCCGCACCTCGCCGTACATGGTCTCGATCGACGGAATGTGGACCGAGGCCGGCGACGACGACGCCAACGTGGCGTGGGTGCGCTCCGCGTGGGGCGAGGTCGGCGAGTACGGGACCGGTGAGGTCTACCTGAACTTCACCGGCCTGGCCGACGAGGACGCGACCGCGGGCGTGGACAGCGCCCTCGGCCGCAACCTGGGGCGGCTCGCCGAGATCAAGGCCAAGTACGACCCGGAGAACTTCTTCCGGATCAACAACAACGTCGTGCCCGCGGCTGGCGGTTAGCCAAGCAGCCGGCTCGGCCGGCTGCGCAGGCTGCGCTTCATCCGAGCGCGCGACCGTACTGCCGCTCGTAGTACTCGCGGTACTCGCCCGAGCGGATCGGCTGCCACCAGGCCTCGTTGTCCCGGTACCAGTCGACCGTTCGGGCGATGCCGTCGTCAAAGCGCACCTGCGGCTCCCAGCCCAGCTCGGCCCGGATCTTGTCGCTCGCCAGCGAGTAGCGGCGGTCGTGGCCGGGCCGGTCCGTGACGTACTCGATCAGCGACTCGTCGGCACCGGTCAGCTCGACGATACGGCGGACGACGTCGATGTTCTCGCACTCGTCGGGCCCGCCGACGTTGTATGCCTGGCCGGGGCGCCCGCCCTCGAGTACCGCGTGAATCCCGCGGGCGAAGTCCTCGACGTAGAGCCAGTTGCGCACCTGTCGCCCGTCGCCGTACACGGGCAGCTTGTCGCCGTGCAGCGCGTTGAGGACGCACAGCGGGATCAGCTTCTCGGGGTACTGGTGGTGGCCGTAGTTGTTGGAGCCGCGGCAGATCACCGCCTCGACGCCGTACGTGTGCGCGTGGGCCGACACCAGCAGGTCGCCCGCGGCCTTGGTCGCCGAGTAGGGCGACGACGGGTCCAGCGGCGACTCCTCGGTGAACGACCCCTCGGCGATCGAGCCGTAGACCTCGTCGGTCGACACCTGGAGGTAGCGCGGCACGCCGCGCTCTCGCACGGCGTCGAGCAGCACGCTCGTGCCGATCACGTGCGTGCGCGCGAACGCGTTCTGATCGGCGATCGAGCGGTCGACGTGCGACTCCGCGGCGAAGTTGACGATGGCGTCGACGCCGTCGACCAGCTGCAGCACGAGGTCGCGGTCCTCGATGGCGCCCACCACCAGCTCGACGTCCTCGGGCAGGTTCTCGCGCCGGCCGGCATAGGTGAGCTTGTCCAGCACGACGACCTCGTGGTCGTCCTTGACGAGCCGGACGTAGGCCGAGCCGATGAAGCCGGCGGCGCCGGTGACGAGCAGCTTCACACGCGCACCCCGAGGTAGTCGTCCAGCCCGTCCTGCCAGCTGGGCAGGCGATGGCCGCGCTCGCTGCCGAGCACGGAGTAGGCCGGGCGCGGCGCCGGCCGGAGGAACTCGGCGGTGGTGCACGGCTCCACACGGGTGTCCGAGCCCGTCCGGGCGAAGATCTCGCGGGCGAACTCGAACCAGGAGCACGACCCGGCGGCGGAGATGTGGTGGACCCCGAAGTCCTCGGTCTGGGCGAGCTCGGCCAGCGCCCCGGCCAGGTGGCCGGTGAACGTCGGCGACCCGACCTGGTCGTCGACCACGCGCACCTCCGGCCCGAGCCCGAGCATGGTCTCCACGAAGTTGCGCCCGCCCGGGCCGAACAGCCAGGAGGAGCGGACGATGAAGTGGCGCGGGTTGGCCTCGGCCGTGGCCTGCTCGCCCGCCAGCTTGGTGCGGCCGTAGGCCGACAGCGGGTTCACCGGATCCGACTCCAGGTACGGCTCGCCCTTGGTCCCGTCGAACACGTAGTCGCTCGACACGTACAGCACCGCGCCGGCGGCCTCGGCGACGTTGCGGGCGCCGTCGCGGTTGATGCGCAGCGCCTCGTCCTCGTGCTCCTCCGCGCCGTCCACGTCGGTCCAGGCGGCGCAGTTGATGACGACGTCATCGGCCCCGACGATCGCGCGCACCGCGTCGCGATCGGTCACGTCGAGCTGCGCGCGCGCGTAACCCGTCGCGCTCGCAGCGCGCACCACGTCCTGGCCGAGCATGCCGCCGGCCCCCACGACCACGAGCCTCATCGGGGCAGAGGATGTCAGCTAGCTTCGACGGGCGTGCAGCTTCAAGGCATCCCAGAGACGGCGCTGTGGACCCTCTACATGCGCGCGGTCGAAGCGGGCCACCCAGACTCGGTCATCGACGATCCGCAGGCCGTCCGGCTGCTCGAGCTGATCGACTTCCCCTTCGAGGAGCGCTTCGGCCCGCCCCGCGCGGGCCAGTGGCAGGCGCTGCGGGCGCGCGCCTTCGACGACGAGGTCTCGCGCTTCCTGGCGGCGAACCCGGAGGGAACGGTGGTCGCCCTCGGCGAGGGGCTCGAGACCGGGTTCTGGCGAGTCGACAACGGCCGCGTCAACTGGCTGAGCGTCGAGCTGCCCGAGCTGGCCGAGCTGCGCCGCGAGCTGCTGCCGGAGGCGCCCAACCTGCGCCTGATCGAGCGCTCGGCGCTCGACGAGACCTGGATGGACGAGGTCGATGCCGCGCGCGGCGTCCTGCTCACGGCCCAGGGCCTGCTCATGTACTTCACGCACGACCAGGTGCACGGGCTGATCGATGCCTGCCGGAAGCGCTTCCCGGGCGGCGGCCTGATCTTCGACGCGATCCCGCGCTGGCTCAGCGAGCGCAGCCAGCGCGGTGGGCTGAAGGGCCCGGCCGGCTACGAGCCGCCGCCCTGGCTGTGGGGAATCGACACCTCGGAGCGGCGCCGGCTGGGCGCGCGGCGCCTGCGCGCGCCGCGCGGGCGCGGCGTCGTGGGCAGCGTCGTGCTGCCGCAGCTGCTCTACGTGCTCGCGATCCGCTTCTAGACCGAAGGCTCTACAGGATCTGCACGTCGGCGTTGTCGCCGACGACGAAGCGGTACGCCTTCGGCAGCGCCGGGCCGCGGCCGATCCGCACGTTCTTGCCGATCAGGCTCGCCTCGATGCGGTACTCGAGGTCCGAGATCGACGAGCCGGACAGCACGATCGAGTGCTCCAGCTCGGCGTGGTCGATCGTGACGTCGTCCCCGATCGCCGTGTAGGGGCCGATATACGCGTCGGTGATGGTCGTGCCGCGGCCCACGATCGCCGGGCCGCGCACGGTGGCGCGCTCCAGCCGCGCTCCCTCCGCGATCACGACGCGCCCCTCCACCTTCGAGTCGATCAGCTCGCCCTCGACGCTCTCGGTCAGGTCGTCGAGGATCAGCTGGTTGGCCTCGAGCATGTCCTGCACCTGGCCGGTGTCCTTCCACCAGCCGTGCACGATGTGGGGGTCGACGCGCATGCCCCGGTCGACGAGTGTCTGGATCGCGTCGGTGATCTCCAGCTCGCCGCGCCAGGAGGGCTCGATCGAGCGCGCCGCGTCGAAGATGGCCGGCGTGAACATGTAGACGCCCACGAGCGCGAGGTTGGTCTGCGGCTCCTTCGGCTTCTCGACCAGGCGAGCCACCCGGCCGTCGCTCAGCTCCGCCACGCCGTAGTGCTCCGGGTCGGGCACCGGCGTGAGCAGGATCAGCGCATCGGGCTGGTCGGTGCGGAACGTCGCGACGAGGTCGACGATCCCGTCGCGCAGCAGGTTGTCGCCGAGGTACATCACGAACGGCGAGTCGCCCAGGAACGACTCGGCGGTGAGCAGCGCGTGGGCCAGGCCGAGCGGCTCGTCCTGCTCGATGTACTCGATCTTGATGCCGAACGCCGTTCCGTCGCCGGCGGCCTCCCGGATCTCGGCGCCGGTCTCGGGGGCGATGATGATCCCGACCTCGTCGATGCCGGCGGCGGCCATGGCCTCGATGCCGTAGAAGAGAACGGGCTTGTTCGCCACCGGCACCAGCTGCTTCGCGCTCGTGTGGGTGAGCGGGCGCAGGCGGGTGCCCTTCCCGCCAGAGAGGATCAGGCCACGCATGGCGGGCAGGGTATCCGGGTATGCCCCTGGCGGTTTTCACATACTATTGAGGGGGGTCTCATGAGGAAAGCGGTCCTGGCGCTCGTTTGCGCGCTGGTATCCATGCTCGCGTTCGCCACGACCGCCCCCGCGGCGAAGCGCGCGACCGTCACTGCCCCGACGTCGCTCGCGAAGGGATGTCAGAACAACTTCGCCGGTACCAGCCGGCACACGGACGTAGTCCGCGCGACCTCCGGGGCAACCGGCCTGGTGCGCGCGCGGCTCACCAGCCGCGGCGACTGGGACGTCGCGGTCTTCGATGCTCGGACCAAGCGGCTCGTGGCCGCCTCGTCGGCCTTCCACGGCAACGAGCTGGCCGAGGGCTTCGTCCGCAAGGGCCAGCGCCTGCTGGTCCAGGCCTGCCGCTTCAGCGGGCGCGCCTCCAAGGCGCACGTCGCGGTCTCGTTCATCGCCGAGTCGCCCGACCACCAGGTCGGCAAGACCCAGATCGTCAGCGTCTCGACTCCGACGCGCGCGGACAAGCGGCGCCTGCAGACGCTCGGCCTGGACCTCACCGAGAGCGGCGACGCCAACTCGATCGAGGTCGTGCTCTACGGCCTGCAGGACGTGCAGAAGCTGCAGAAGGCGAAGTTCCGCTACACGGTGCGGGTGGCCGACCTCGACAAGCGGGCCCAGGCCAACCGCCGCGCCGACCGCCGCTACGCGGCCAGCGCCGCGCAGGCCGGCGGCAGCGCGCTGCCGAGCGGTCGCACGACCTACCGTCACCTTGCCGACTACGAGCTGGAGCTCAAGCAGCTCGCGGGCCAGTACCCGAAGCTGGTGAAGCCGATCACGCTCGCGCACAAGACGCACGAGGGGCGCGACGTCGTCGGGATCGAGATCGCGACCCACCCCTACAAGGTGAACGACGGCAAGCCGATCTTCGCCAACATCGGCACGCATCACGCCAGGGAGTGGCCGGCGGCGGAGAGCACGCTCGAGTGGGCGTACGACCTGCTCACCAACTACGGCAAGCAGGCGCGCACCACGCGCTTGGTCAAGGCCACGCGCAACATCGTCATCCCGGTGGTGAACCCGGACGGGTTCAACATCTCGCGCGAGGCGCCGGACTTCCCGCCCGAGACCGAGTTCGGCCAGTTCTCGTATGAGATGAAGCGCAAGAACTGCTGGCCCAACCCGGCGTTCACCGGGCCGTGCAACAACAGCACGGCGGGCCGGCTGCTGGGCGTGGACGTGAACCGCAACTACGGCGCGTTCTGGGGCGGCTCGGGCGCCAGCGTCGACCCGCTCGACGACACCTATCGCGGCACCGGCCCGTTCTCGGAGCCCGAGTCTCAGAACATCCGCGAGCTGCAGTCCACTCGCGCGATAACCAACCTGATCACCAACCACACGTTCTCGAACCTGGTGCTGCGGCCCCCGGGCGTCGTCGACGTCGGGGCGCCGCTCGACGAGCCGCTGCTGAAGGACCTCGGCGCTCGCATGGCGAGCCACAACGGCTACTCGAACATCCCGGGCTACGGGCTCTACGACACGACCGGCTCGACCGAGGATTGGACGTTCTGGGCGGCCGGCAGCCTGGGCTACACGTTCGAGATCGGGGACGTCGACTTCCACCCGCCGTACGAGGTGGGAGTGGTCAACGAGTACCTCGGCCTCGGCGACGCGGCGGGCGCCGGCAAGGGCGGCAACCGCGAGGCGTACTACGAGATGCTGAAGTCAACCGCCAACGCTCGCGATCACTCGGTGATCACGGGCAGGGCGCCGAGGGGGTGGACGCTGGGGATCCACAAGAGCTTCATGACGACCACCTCGCCGGTGTGGCAGAACGACTTCGGCACTGACGTCGGCGACCCGATCCTGTTCCCGGACGTGCTCGACTACAAGTACAGGTCGAAGGGCGGGCACTTCGACTGGAACGTGAACCCGTCGACCCGGCCCGTCGTGGCCGGCCGCGACGGACGCGACCCGGTTGCGCCCAAGCAGGCGGACATCACTTTCGCCAACCCGCCCGGCCAGCCCGCCGAGAACACAGAGGGCAACTACGCCGACGGCGCGTACGAGGCCATCCCGTTCACGGTCCAGGGACCGCCCGCCGCGGACAACGGGCGGATGACCGTCCACATCGAGTGGACCAACCCGGACACCGACTGGGACCTCTATGTGGTCAACGTCGACACCGGTCTTGTCGTGACCCAGTCCGCCTCGTTCGGGGACACGACCGAGGACGCGGTGCTCGTCGACCCGCCGCCCGGGAACTACGTGGCCCACGTGGTCAACTTCGACCAGGTGGACGGCGCCCCGTACGACGACTGGTCGGGCGGCCACGTGACGTTCCTCGCCCCGACGCCCAGGCACGAGGACGCCAAGGAGGCCTGGCACCTCACCTGCCAGGACAAGAAGGGCAAGGTGCGCGCAACCCGCAACGTGGTCGTGGACCGCGGCGACCGCGTGAACGTGGGGAACGTGTGCGGCAGCGGCGCGCTGGCGGCGGCGAAGAAGGCCGCCGCGCGGTAGCGCGGGCGAACGACAGCAATGAAGGGGGATCCCACCCCCGCGCGCGGCGGGGGTGGGACGAATTTCTAGCGCTATCCGCAAGAAACTCGTCCAGCCCCCCGGCTGATCCCTTATTGCTGCAGTTGGCCGGGCAGTTGGCCAGCGCCCGGGCTTAGCGCTTGACGGCGCCCGCCAGGACCTCGGCGGCCTCGAGGACCGCCTGGCGCGCGTCGTCGGGCTCCAGCACGACAGCGTCGCCCGCTTCCTTGAGCAGCTCGCGCGCCAGGTAGCGGTGCCCCGCATAGGGCAGCTCGACGATCACCGCGCCGTCGGCCAGCTCGGCCACCACGCGCTTGTCCTCGCGCGCCCAGCGGGCGCGGTCGGGCGCCATCCAGACGCGGGCCCTGCGGGCATCGGCTACCTCGCCGGTGCGCGGCCAGCCCTGGATGTCGGGCTCGATGCCCGGCCGGGGCTCGAAGCTCTCGTCCAGCACGGTCGCCGAGCGGATCCGGTCCAACCGAAACGAGCGCGTGTCGTCCTTCTCGGGATCCCAGGAGTGGACGTACCAGCCCTCCTGGCCGTTCATCAGCTTGTAGGGCTCGATCCGGCGCTTCGTGAACTCGTCGAGCTCCTCCTTGTAGTGCTCGATCTCCAGCAGCCGGTGCTCCGAGATCGCGCCGCTGACCACGCGCGCGATCTCCGAGTCGTCGCCCTTCGCGGTCGTGATCTGCAGGCCCTCCTCGGCCGGATCCTGGCCGAGCGCGTCGACGATCTTCTGGCGCGCGCTCGCAAGCGAGCCCTCCGGCAGGTGCTCGCCGATCAGGTCGATCGCCGCCACGAGCGCCTTGGCCTCGAGCGGCAGCAGCCGGGCGGGGCGGGCGAAGTTGTCGCCGTAGGGCTCGGGGTCGACCTCGATCTGGTCGCCCTGCACCTCCGCGTAGAGCACGTAGGAGCCGCCGCCGAAGTTCACGACATTCAGAACGTCGACGTCCTGGCGCAGCTCCGTCTCCGACACCTGGAGGCGCTCGCAGAGAACTGAGACGTCGAGCTTCTCTCCCTCACGCGCGGTCTCGATCAGGATGCCCGCGAGCGTGACCAACCGGGCGAAGCGCTCCGGGCGGATCGGGGAGCTCTCGCGATCCTCGTCCTCCTCGACCTCCTCGACCTTGGGCTCGACCACCTTGGCCAGCTCGGGTGGGTTCGTGTGGCGCTCGATGACCAGCTCGAGGCGGTTGCGCCATTCCTCGACGAGCTCCGGCGGGCCCTCGACGCGCGCGTGCTCGCCGAGCCCGAGCACCCAGGAGACCATCTGGCGGGCGTTGGCGTAGTCGGTCTCGAAGATCACGCCGCCGTCGACCTCGGTCACCTCGCCCGCGTGGCCGAAGTGGCGTCGCGCGAGCCAGTCGATCCGGTTCGACAGCGAGATGCGCGCGCGACCGATCGGGTCGCCGAGCTGCCAATCGGTGCGGACCGCGTACTCGCGCGGCTCGAAGTCCTCCGGGCGGTTGAAGTCGTGCTCGGCCTTGGACGAGTAGCCGACCTTGCCGCGGATGCGCGAGACGCGGAACACGCGCGTGGCGTCGCGCTCGTGCGAGTACCCGATCAGGTAGAACTGCCCGCCCTTGTAGAGCAGGTGGAAGGGGTCGACCTTGCGCGACTCCGTGGCGTCGCGGCCGATCGTGTAGTAGTCGAAGACGATCGTCTTGCGCCGGAAGATCGCGGTCTCCACCTTGGAGAGGCGGTGCGACAGGTCGCGCCCGCCGGCGCCCGCCGTAACCGCGAGCGCCACCGACAGCTCCTCGGGCGCGTCGAGCGGCGAGGGCTTGCCCCAGGAGAGCTGCTGCAGCGCGAGGCGCAGCGGCTCCGCGTAGGCGAACTCGCCGTCGAGCAGCGAGAGCGACATGCGCAGGGCGCCGAGGTCCTCGTCGGTGAACTCGATCGCCGGCAGGTAGAAGTTCTCCGGCGGCAGCGAGTAGTTCTCGGCCTCGTAGTAGCCCTCGGCCGGCTTGTCGACCTTGAGGTGGATGCCGAGCGACTCCAGCTCCGCGCGGTCCGCGTAGAAGCGGCGCGCGAACGCCTCGTCGTTCATCTGCGAATAGCCCTCGACGTCCTGCTTGATCTCGAGCGCGGACACGGGCCGCCGCTCCGCCATCAGGAACGAGATCAGCGACAGCTGTCGTATGAGCTTCTCTGTGTCTTTCGCCACGGGTGCCTCCGAGAATAAGGAGGAAACTCGCAAAGGGCCGCCCCCTTTCCTCCGCAGCTCCGCTATTTGCGCTTTCAGAGCGGGCTCGTGCGGGCTCCGAGCGCGTAGCCGGCCAGGTTCACACCCATGTGAGCGCCCGCCACGATGGCGAACGCCTCAGCCAGCTCGGGTGCCGACATGCGCCAGATCGGCGCCAGCAGCGGCCAGGCGCCGAGCACGAAGTCGGCCTGGTCGTGGATGGCGAGCGCCACTCCGAGCGGAGAGCCGGCGCGCCGGCCGGGCTCGATGCCGAGCCGGCGCTTAAGCACGCTGTTGGGCAGCTCGCCGAGCACCACGGCGGCGCCCAGCAGCGCACCGTGACGCAGCGGGCCGGCCTCGCGCAGGTCGGCCGGCAGGCGGCGCCGGTAGGGCTCGAAGCGGTGAAGCAGCGCCGTCGCCGCCAGCGTGCCGCCGGCCATCGCGAGCGCGCCGCGGATGGTCTTGTTGTCGCCGAAGAGGCGCGTGCCGCCGGGAGCGGCCCCGAGGTCGAGCGGGCGCTTGAGCGAGGGGAGAAGGTCGTAGCGGAGCAGCGGGGCATGAGCGAACGCGCCGCCGAGGGTCGGGAGGAAGGCCCAGCCCGCGCGTTCGGCCACCGCCGCCGGCCGCCGCTGCTAGGCCGCTTCGCGCGGTTGCTGCTCGCGCCCGCCGAAGTAGGCCGCGGTCGCGATCCCGCGGTCGAAGTCCGACCAGCTGACGCCCTCGGCGAGTGCTTTCTCGATCCGGTCGAAGCTGCCGAGGTTGCCGCCCAGGTTGTCGATGAAGTGGACCAGCGTCGCCTCGCGCGTGCACGGCACCACCGGGCTGCCGTGCTCGAGCTTGCCGTGGTGGCTGAGGATGATGTGCAGCAGCGAGTCCGCGTCGGTCGTCGGGAAGGCCTCGATCTCCTCGATCGCCCGGCGCACCCTGTAGTAGCCGAGCGGGATCTCGCCGAGCAGCTTGCCGGCGTCGGTCAGCTCGATCGCGCCGTTGCGACAGGCGTAGGTCTCGACCTTGCCGATGTCGTGCAGCAGCGCTCCCGCGACGGCGATGTCGCGGTCGAGGCCCTGGAACGTCGCGGCCAGCGCGCTCACGCCCTGGGCGACCGACAGGCAGTGCTCGAGCAGCCCGTGGCGGTAGGCCTGGTGGTAGTACTTGGCCGCCGGGGCCTCGTGGTAGTCGTCGTCGATCAGGCGCTCCAGCAGCTGGCGCAAATGGGGGCGCTGGACGGTCTCGACCAGCGAGGTCAGGTCGGCGGCCATCTGGCGGTAGGGGATCGGCGCCGCCTCGGTGAGGTCGACGAGCTGGTACTCGCCCTCGGCGGCGGCGCGCATGCGCCGGATGGTGATCGTCCCGCCGTAGCGCTCGTCGACCGAGTAGCGGCCGAGCACGCGCACCACGGCGCCGGCGTCGCAGACGCCCGCGAGCTCCTCGACGCCGTCCCAGACCAGCGCCTCGACTACCCCGGTGACATCGCCCAGCTGGAGCTTCAGGAACGCCTCGCCGTTGCGCTTCTGGCGGTGCGCGCGGGCGCGCACGACGAAGATCGCGTCGACCTCCTGGCCGTCCGCGAGGTCGCGCACGTAGCACTTCGCGGGGGTGAGAGTGGGCTGCTCCATCTGCTTCGCCAACTTAGAACTGGACCCGGACGGGATAGCCTGCAAACCCATGGAGTCGCCCCCCGGTTCATGAGCGTCCTGGTCGCCGGTGGCACGGGCTACCTCGGCTCCGCCGTCGTGCGCGAGCTGGTGGCTTCCGGCTACTCCGTGACGGTCACCTGGATCGTCCCGCGCGAGCGCGAGCGGCTGGCCTCCGAGCAGGTCGAGCTGGTCGAGGCCGACCTGTTCGACCCGGCCGCGACGGAGGCCGCGGTGGCCGCGGTCGACGATCTCGAGGCGGTGGTCAACCTCGTCGGCGGCTACGCGGTCGGGCCGCACGTCCACGAGACCGAGCCCGACCAGTTCGAGCGGCTGATGCGGCTCAACGTCACGCCCGCCTTCCTCCTCGCGCGCGCGGCGATGCCCCGGTTGATCGAGCGCGGCGCCGGGGCGTTCGTGGGGGTGTCGGCGCGCGCAGCGCTGCGGCCGTTCCCGGGCGCCGCCGGCTACATCGCCTCCAAGGCCGCGCTGCTGGCCCTCGTCCAGGCGCTCGACGCCGAGTACAAGCGCCACGGCATCCGCTGCAACGCGATCGTGCCGAGCGTGATCGACACGCCCGCCAACCGCGAGGCCGAGCCGGACGCCGATCACTCGAAGTGGGTGCAGCCGGCGGCGATCGCCAAGGTCGTGCGCTTCCTCGTCTCCGAGGACTCCGAGCCGATCAGCGGCGCCGCCGTGCCGGTCTACGGGCGCGCGTAATAGGTGAGCGCGGCGCGGCCGATCTGCTTCGTGGCCGCGGCGTTCTGTATGGCCCCGATCGGGGCGCCGATCAGCGGGACCCACCGGCCGGCGTAGCGACGCGCCATTCGCTTCGCCAGGTACTTGAGCAGGCGCCGGTGCAGGTGGTCGGTCTGGCGCGAGGCGAACGCCTTCTCGGCAATGGCCTGGGCCATGAGCTTGCCCATCCCGTCGAGCGCGCGGCGCGCCTCGGCGGGCGTCTCGTACACGCCCTGGAGCGCGAGCAGCTCGGCCGGTCGCATCGGGTGGAGCGGGTCGTAGCCGTAGGCCGCGGCGATGTAGAAGACCAGCCGGCTCTGGATCCAGAGCAGCGCCACTACGTCGGGCGCCGCGGTGAACGCGCCGCCGATGCCGAGCGCGCCACCCTCGAGCCGGGCCAGGCGCACGTGCTTGCGGTAGGCGACCTTGGCGAGCTGCTCGGGCGTGTGGCCGGCGCCGGCCACACGCACCCACTGCGCCGCCTGCGGGCCGAACCGCTCCGCCGCCGCCAGGGCGATGTGCTCCGGCGCTCGCTCCGGCTCCGCCAGCAGGCGGTCCCAGAGCGAGCGCGGGGGCCGGTCGTCTAGGAGGTCGTGTAGATCGGGTTCGGCAATTTGAATGTGCGCTCCGAGTACCCGCCCGCGAGGTCGCTCCGCTGATCGCCGACGTTGGCGATGATGTGGAAGCCGCGATCCTGGATCTGCTTCCGGGCACCGCTCTTGTACGGGACCTTCGAGTCCTGCGCGTAGTTCGCCGGCTGGAAGAAGACCTGGTACTTCCCCTTGTACCCCGCCGAGCGCAGGTTCTTCAGGGTGCCGTCCGTGATCTGCTCGGGGCGCGCGGTTATGAAGAACACCTTCACGCCGTGCTGCTTCGCGAAGATGAAGAGCGAGTGCACGGGATTGATCGCGGGCGCGTTGTACGCGGTCACGCACTGCACGTTCACGACCGCGTCGTACGGGATGCCGCCCTTGGCCTTGAAGCACGGGTAGTTGTTCAAGCTCGTCTCGTCGATGTCGAGGACGAGCGCGGGCTTCTTCGCCTTGTGGCGGCCCTCCGTGCGCTTGATGATGTACCCCTTCGCGCGGTTGACCTTCTTCTTGACCGCCTTTCGCCACAGACCGGAGTCGTAGTACGTGTTGATCTGACCCGCGGTCTTGTCGGTTGGGACCGTGGAGGCAAGGGCGGGAACGGCCAGGGCCAGGAGCAAGACGACGGCCAGAGCGAGCTTCGCGCGAATTCTCATATGCGCAGCCTAGTTTGGCTGGGCCGTGCGTGGGGGACCAGCCTGGTATGGCCACGGATACCAACACTTCCCTGCGCCACGGCATCCTCAGCGACGAGCTCAGCGAGGACCGTGGGCAGCTCATCGAAATGCTCACCAAGGCGTACTGGATGGAGGTCGAGACGGTGATGAGCTATCTCGCCAACTCGATCAACCCCGAGGGCGTGCGCGCCCAGGAGATCATCGAGTCGCTCGAGAACGACATCCAGGAGGAGCTCGGTCACGCCCGCCAGTTCGGCGAGCGGATCAAGGAGCTCTACGGCGTCGTGCCGGGCTCCGCTGACTTCCAGTCCGAGCAGTCCTACCTGCAGCCGCCCGACGACCAGATCGACGTCGTCCACGTCATCAAGGGCGTAATCGAGGCCGAGGCCGGCGCGATCGAGTACTACAACCAGATCATCGAGTTCTGCGAAGGCAAGGACCCGGTGACCCAGGACATGGTCACGGCGATCCTCCACGACGAGGAAGGCCACCACCGCCTGTTCGAGGGCTTCCTGCGGGAGTACAAGAGCGAGGGGCTGGCCTAGCTCCGGCGGCTGTCTCGCCGCTAGGCTCCCCGAGCGCGGCGAGGTAGCTCAGTTGGTAGAGCACACGACTGAAAATCGTGGTGTCGCCGGTTCGATTCCGGCCCTCGCCATCAGGTGCAGCCGTAGCGTGACCCAGGCCCTAAGCAGGCTCGGTCGCCACGGCGTCGAGCGCCCGCGGGACACCGGGCGCCGGCTCGCCGGCGATTGCCATCACCCAACCCGGCTCGCCTCGCCACCAGCCCGCGGCGCACCCGCCGCCGTCGCTCCAGACGACTTCGAGCCGGCGCCAGCCGGGGGTCGTGGAACCGATCCCGGTGGGCGTCGCCACGGCGTGCCGGGGATCAAGGCGGAGCCCCTCCCGCCGTGCCTTGGCGGCGGCCTCCTTCGCGGTCCACAGGAGGTTCGTGAGCAGGTCGCGGTCGGAGGCGCAGGCATCGGCCACCAGGGCCTGCTCGGCCGGCGCAAGCCAGTCCGCCACGAAGGCCCGGCTGCGCGGCTCGATTAGCTCGAGATCACATCCAATCGCAATGCCTGCCTCGCCCACTACAGCGAGCGCGCGCCCGCCCCGATGGCTCAGCGACAGCGACACCGGGGCTGGGTCGTTGCCGACGCGGGCCTCTGGCGCGCCGTCGGATGCGGCCGCGATCACCACGCCGGCGGCGGGTAGGCCCAGCCAGGCCGCCACGGCGGCCTTCGCCGTGAAGCGGCCGAGCCGCCAGTCCAGGCGGCGCCTCTCGAACCGAAGTCGGGCGAGGACCTCGCGCTCGCCCGGACCGAGCCAGCCGTCGTCCGCCGGGACGTCAGCGATGGAGCGGGTCAGCCAGCCCGGCGAGGTCATGACCAGGGTGGTCTCGCTTGAGCGTTCGCTCCATGCCGCGCTCGACTGCGTCGATCAGGAACGGCCGCATGTTGCCCGGCTCGATGATGCGGCTGACCGACCCCATCCGAAGCGCTCGCTCCACCGAGTGGATCGAGTCGAACTCCGCGGCCAGCTCTCCGAGCTGCTGCGCGTGGACCTCAGACCAGGCGTCGGCACGCTGCGCGCGCAGCCGCTGGCGCTCGGCCCCCTCGGCCGCCTCGATCCGCTCGTCCAGCTCGACGATCCGGGGATCGTGCGCCGTGCGCCGCTTCACCTGCTGGGCGAACACGACGGCCGCCGCCGGTGCCCCTCCGATCACCGAGGCGCGTGAGCCCTCGAGCGCCACTGCCTCGAGATCGTCGTTCAGCCGCTGCGAGAACACCACGAACGCGCCGCCGTGATAGCGCGAGACGACGCAGAACACGATCGGCCCGCTGAAGTTCACGACGGCACGGCCGATCTCGGCGCCGTACTCCAGCTGCCAGCGGCTCATCGACTCGGGTGAGCCGTCGAAGCCGGCGAGGTTTGCGACCACCACGACCGGGCGGCGACCGCTGGCGGCGTTGATCGCACGGGCGATCTTGCGCGACGCCTGGGGGAAGAGCGTGCCCGAGGTCCACTGCTCAGGGCCGTCGGCCGGCAGCGCCCCGTGGCGCGACAGGGGCCGGGACTCGATACCTAGCACCGAGATCGGCCAGCCGCCCAGATGGGCGTCCCAGACCACGGCGACCTCCGCTTCGCGCCACCCGGCCCAGCGCTCGAGCGGAGGATGGTCGCGGTCGACCGTCGCCAGCATCACGGAGCGGATGTCGAACGGCTTCTTACGGCCGGGGTTGGTCTCGTCCGAGAAGATCTCGCCCACCTCGCGCAGGTCCGATCCCGGTGCGAAGTGGGGCGAGCCGCACACGTCGCGCTCGATCGGGTCGGAGGTCTGAGCGCGGCGCGGGAAGCGTTCGCCGGGCGCAACGTAGGTGTGCTCGTAGTGCGACAGCAGCACCCTGCAGGCGGCCGCCAGGTCAGGCGCCCAGTACTGGGCCTGCCCATTGGGTCCCATGACCCGCTCGTAGCCGCCGATGCCGAAGTTGTCCTCGGCTGAGACGCCGCCCGAGTAGTCGAGCGCCTGTTTGCCTGTCAGCACCATCGCGCTGTCGGGCGTCATCACGAGGATTCCTCGCGTGTGCATGAGCATCGTCGCCTCGGCGTTCCAGTACGGCTGAGCGCCGACGTTGATGCCGGTCACCACGACGTTCAGCTCACCCCCGCGCTGGGTGAACTCGATGATCCGGCGCAGCACTGCGGCGATCCAGTCCATGTTCTCCGTCCCGGAGTCCATCGCGATCTTGGCGCCAGCCGACAGGGCGAACCATTCGACGGGCACCCCGAGTTTCTCGGCGAGATCGAGCGCGGCGATGATCCTGGTGCATTCCGGTTCGGCCAGCGAGCCCAGCGCGTGTGTGGGGTCGCTCAGCAGGGCGACGCGTTGCATGCCATCGGGATAGCGATCGGTGTAGTTGCTCACCACTCCCACCACGACGCTGGCCTCATTCAGGGCTGGGCCGCGGCTCACGGGCGCGAGTCGGCCGCCAGCGTCAAAGTCATGCTCGACAAAAGCGCCGGGGGGCTGGCCCCCGTGGTCGCGGTCCCCGCGCGCAGGGGCGAGCAGCTTCACGAGCTCGGCGGGATGGACCGTGCCGCGGCGCCGCGCCTGCACAATCCGTTGCGCGCCCTCGTCGAGCGGCTGAAGCGGCCGGGTGGGCGGATCGTCCACCTCCACCACCACGCCGCGTCCGGTGGGGCTGAAGAAGCGCAGCTCGCGCTCCGACTCCCCGCCGGCCTCATCGCGCATCGTGCCGCGCAGCTCGACCATCTCGATGCCGAGGCCCCCGAGCGCGCGGGCATAGCGCTCGATGACGCGGCGCACGTCGTCAGGGGCGAAGTCGATCGTGGGCCAGGCGTAGAGGAAGACTCGGTTCCAGAGCAGGCGCCGGCGCGGCCCGCGGGGAGCCTGGAAGGCACGCATCGCCTCGAGCGCCTCGACCAGCACGCGCTCCAGCTCGGGCAGCCCGTGTAGACGGCCTGTCTCGTCGTTGACCGGTGTCAGGTCGCGCACCTCGGCGAGCGCGAAGAGGCGCTCGTCGTTCGGGTTGGCCCTCGACACGCCGCCGTAGAGGTAGACATCCTCGGCGGAGGGAAGCTGCGTCAGGTCGAACTCGGCAAGGCGCCAGAGCCGCAGGCGCTCCGCCATCATCGGATGGAGGTCGCGCAACGAGTCGTCCTCCGCGAGGGCACCGTCGGCAGTCCGCTGGAAGCTGACGAAGTCGACAGCGGACATGCCGCGCCCGCGCGCGGGCTCGGCGAACGCGAACACCACGCTTTCCACCCGCGTCGGCAGGGCGGCCTCCGCGATCCCCTGCCGCAGCCGGGCGCGAAGCTCGTCGTGCGACTCGGCGGGCTCGGGGTGGGCGGCGTAGAAGTCGGCCACGAACTCGATCGACTCGTCGGTCTCGCCCGCGAGCTCGGCCAGCGCGTGGCCGGCCGCGCCGACCTGATCGAGTTCCACGAAGGCGGCGGCGAGGCGCCGTGTGTTGCCGTCGCGCTCGTGGTCGGAGCACACGAAGGACACTCCTCCTGCACTCGCCTCGGTGAACGGGGACAGTGTGCCCAGGCGGTGGTAGCGGCGCGCCATTGTTTCGATCAGCGCCCGGCGCAAGGGTGGATCAGCCGCGCGCATGCGGGTCGAGAGCAGCGGCGCCAGCGGCTGGGGACACTCGACCAGAGCGCGGATCCGGTCGGCGCCGTCTGGTGCGTCGGGCGCCGACGCGAGCGCCGCCAGCTGGTCCGCCACCTCGCGGTACGTCGCGTCGCGGCCAGCCGCGATCACCGGCTCGTCGAAGTAGCGGTAGCGCACCTGGCGAGCGAGGTCGGCCAGCGCCGGGTCGCGGCCCTCCATCGTCTTCTCGAGGTGGTCGAGCACCTCGCGGAAGTCGCCGGGAACGTTGCCGGCGAGCTCGTCGGCTAGCTCGAGGCGGCGGTCGAGGACCGCGGTAATCGCGACGCGCTGGGCGGGCGCGCGCTGTTGGGAGAGTGCGATGCGGTAGCAGGCATCCTCGAGCGCGGGCGTGCGGTCGAGCTCTGTGATCCCGTAATGCGCGAGCGCGCGCTCGAGCAGCGCAACGAACCGGTCGGGCAAGCCCTCGGACTCCGCGTCAAGCGAGCGCAGAAACGCGTGCAGGTACTCCTGCGGGCTGCGCAGCGGCTCGCCCTCCGGGTCCTCCTCGTGACGCGGCCGCGTCAGCGCTCGCAGGTCCGCGAACAGCCGCAGCAGCCGGTGCTCGCCGGGTATCAGCTCCGGGCTGCACGAAAGGTCGGAGCAGGCGCCGTGCAGATCCGCGACGATGCGCCGAACGTCGGCGTCGGTCACGTCGTAGCCCAGGATGAGCCACTCCAGCCGGCGCAGGTTGTCCACGCATCGCTGCGGCGACTCGGGCAGCTCGGCGTCGCCGGCCTCGAACCGGATCCGCTCTCCGCCGTCCTGCGCCGGGCCGCGCTTCGCCTCGTCGATCTGGACCAGCGGCGTGCGCGCGCCGACCTGTGTGTTCGGGCCCACCAGCACCCGGCGCACCCGGCCCGCGCGCGGCGCAGTGAGCGACGACTCCATCTTCATGCTCTCGAGCACGGCCACCACGTCCCCGGCGTCCACCTCGTCGCCCTCTGCCACCGGGAGCGACACGACGATCCCGGGGGCGTGGCTGCGCACGATGCCGCCCTCGTCGTGGGAGACGCGGTGCGGCACGCCGTCGACCTCGACGAGCAGGTGGCTGCCATGCTCGGAGATCATCGTCCGGTGGCTGCGGCCGCTCGCGGCCAGTCGGCGCTCGTGCGCGCTGAGCTGATCGACGTCCACCTCAACGGTGGCGCCGTCGACCGTGACGCGGAAGCACCCCGGCGCGACCTGAAGCACCCGGAAGCGGTAGCTCTGTCCCTCGTAGGCAAGATCGACGGTGCGGCCCACCTCGTCACGGGCCTCGGGCCTCCCGCGTCGGGCGTAGGCATAGAAGCGCGCCCGGTCGGCGGCGTCCTCTGCTCCGCCGAGCTCGATCACGGCCTGGAGCAGCGCGACGTCGGCGTGGGCGAGCCGGTCCGCATCGGCACCGATCCGATGCCGGTCGAGCCAGGTGGTGTCCACGCGGCCGGCCACGACGTCGGGGTGCTCCAGCAGCCTGAGCAGGAAGTTCCGGTTCGTGCTGCCGTCCTCGATCAGAGCGGTCGTCTCGCGCAGCGCGCGGCGCAGACGTGCGATGGCCTCTTTCCGATCACGGCCGACAGCGATCACCTTCGCAATCATCGAGTCGAATTCGGGCGGGATGACGTCGCCGGTCTCCACGCCCCGGTCGAAGCGCAGCCCCGGGCCGCTCGGCAGGGTCAGCAGCTCCACGCGCCCGGGTGCCGGAGCGAAGTCCATGGCGGGATCCTCGGCGTTCAGCCGCGCCTCGATCGCGTGGCCTGCGGCGGGCGGCGGCTCGCCCCCAAGCGTCCCGCCCGCGGCGACGTGGAGCTGGAGTTTGACCAGGTCGAGCCCGGTCGTCATCTCGGTCACCGGGTGCTCCACCTGGAGGCGGGCGTTGACCTCCATGAAGGAGAAGCGCCGTTCCGCCGGCTCGTAAAGGAACTCCACCGTCGCCGCGCCGCGGTAGCCCGCCTCGAGAACCAGGCGCCGCGCCGCCTCCTTGACTTCATCCTCCTGCGCCTGCGTCAGCGCCGTGCTGGCCGACTCCTCGATCACCTTCTGGTGGCGCCGTTGCAGGCTGCAGTCGCGCACGCCCACCGCCCAGGCGCCGCCCGCGCCGTCGGCGATCGCCTGGACTTCGATGTGGCGGGCCGGCGTCACAAGACGCTCCAGGAGAACCGTCGGGTCCCCGAAGGCCTGCTCGGCCTCCGCCCGGGCCCGCTCGAACGCCGGGGCGAGCTGGTCTGCCGCGTCGACACGGCGGATCCCGCGCCCGCCGCCGCCCGCGGTGGCCTTGATCATCAGCGGATAGCCGATCGTCTCGGCATGGCGCACGGCCTCAGCGAGCGTGTCGACCGGACCTCCGCTCCAGGGGGCTACCGGGACGCCCATGGATTCGGCCAGCCGCTTTGAGCGGATCTTGTCGCCCAGGAGCCGCATGGTCTCGGAGCTCGGTCCCACGAACACGACCCCGAGCCGCTCGCACAGCTGCGCGAAGTCCGGATGCTCGGCGACGAAGCCCCAGCCGACCCAGGCGGCCTCTGCTTCGGTTTCGATCAGGGCTCGTTCCAGGGCCCCGTAGTCGAGGTAGCCGGCGCGGTGGCTGCCGTCCGCGGCGGTGTAGGTGGCGGGTCCCAGGCAGTAGCCCTCGTCGGAGCGACGCACGAACATCGCCTGGGCCTCCGGCTCGGTGTAGAGCGCGATCAGGTGGAGCTGCTCCTCGCGTTCCTCGTTCAGCTCGCGAGCGGCGTGCACGACCCGCATCGCCGCTTCGCCGCGGTTGACGATCGCAAGCCGGGTGAACGGTCGTTGCTGGGCCACGTCCGCGGCAACGCTCCTATTCCATCGCGGCGCGGATCGGATCGAGCGCCTCCGAATCGAGTCCGCCCGGCAGCGCGGTGGTCCGGTAGCCCTCGAGGCGGACGCGTACGGTCCCGCTCTCGTCGATCACCTCGGCATCGACGCCGTCGCCGTCGCGCGGGTGGACCACGGCGAACAGCGCGCCGCCCTCGTCCGCACCCTCGAAGCGGACGACACGGTCCACGTGGGTCGGCAGGCCCATGCGGCCGAACCTCCCGAGCTCCCACACGCCGGCGGTCTGGAAGCAGAGCTCGATCAGGCGCGGAGCGATCTCCGTCGGCTGTCCGGGCGGCTCGTACGCGGGTGGCAGGTTCGGCGCCAGTGCCCCCACGATTGCGCCGTTCGCTCGCCAGGCGCGCTCGAGCACCTGGTAGGCGGGGCCGTGGAAGTACACGCGGTAGACGGCCTCGCGGTCCACCTCGCCACTCTCACGCGCTGATGCGCTCGGGCTCTCGCGCCCGTGGGGGGCGGGCGGCGGCGCCTTCGTCAGGCGCGCGCGGCCGGTGAAGTGCACGGTCTCCTCTTCGCCGCGCCCGGGCAGCGCTCGACGCCCGATCAGGCGGCAGTCGGCCACGATCGTGCCCTCGCCGCCTTCGCGCAGCAGCGCGTGCAGCTCGAGCGTGCGCGGTTCGTCGCGGTAGAACTTGAAAGGGGCTTGGAGATCGACGTCCTCGAGCGCGCTGAGGTGCCATCCGGGCAGCAGTGCGTGCGCTGCCTCGGCGAACGCCTCCATCCCCATCACGCCGGGCAGCACCGGGATGCCGTCGATGCGGTGGTCGTAGAGGAACGGCTGGCGGCTGGGATCGAGGTCGATCAGCACGGTCAAGCCCTGTCCCAACGGCATGGAGACGATTCGCCCGCTCATCGGCCCCGGCGGAGCCGCCACCTTCTCGCTTGCGGCGTCGGGGTCGATGCCCCCGGTCGGGTGGCGCTCGTCGGCGAGCACGCCGAGCGAGCTGCCGACCAGCACCTCGCCGCCGTCGCCTGCGGCCGTTATCTCGCGCCGGACCACTGGAACGCCGAGCTCGGGCGGCAGCATGTCGATGCCCGCCATCTCCATCATCTTGGGAACGGAGCCGCGGCTCGCCATGCCGATGCTGGCCCAGGCCGTCCAGTCGATCGCGATCCCGCGCGTGCCCGCCGAGTGACGCAGGTTCGAAATGCTCTTGCAGAGCAGGTCATTGGCGGCCGAGTAGTCGGTCTGTCCGGCGTTCCCGAAGCGGCCGGCTATGGAGCTGAACACGACCGCCGTACCGATCTCCGTTGCGCGTAGGGCTCGCAGCAGGGATAGCCAGCCGTCCACCTTCACGTCGAATACCAAGTCGTACTCGCGCTGGGGCTTGTCCGGGAGGAAGTGGCTGACCTCGAGGCCCGCACAGTGCATCAGCACGTCCACACGACCGGCGTCGCGCACGTCAGCCAGCGCCCCCTCGACCGCCTTCGGGTCGGTGAGATCGCACTGGTGCCAGTGGGCCGTGCCGCCGGCCGCCCGAACGGCCTGCATCCCGTCCCGTGCGGCGCGGGCGCGCTCGATGCGCGCAAGCTCGCGCTCGACGAGCTTCGGCGTCGGCCGCTCACCGCGCTGCTGGATGCGTTCGGCGAGCTCGCGCTTCAGGCCGTCGGGATCGGAGACGGAGCGGTCCAGATCGGGATCGCCGGAATCGGGCTCGGGAACCAGGTCGAGCAGATGGAACGTGCCGCCCGAGGCCGCGGCGAGGTCCGCCGTGATCGCGGAGACGATGCTGCCCGCTGCCCCGGTGATCACGAACACCGTGTCGCCCGAGAGCTTGCGTGCCGGATCGGCCTCCGCGTCCCGCTCGACCAGCGCGACGCTCCAGCGCAGGTCGTCGGCATAGCCGATCTCGACCGCCCCCGGATCGCGCAGCGTCTCCTCCACCAGGATGTCGGCGAGCGCCGCCTTCTTGCGGCTGACCGCGAAGTCCACGACCTTCACGAGCACCTTCTCGCGCTCACGCGCCAGCGCCTTGTTGAAGCCGCTGACCGCGCCGCCCAGCACGGATGTGGATCCCGCCCGGTCGTAGCCGTGGCGCCCGCCGAGCCGGGTGGCGCTGACGAGGAAGGTGCCCGGCTCCTCGACCTGGTCGGCCAGGGCGCGCATGGTCGTGGCGAGCAGCTTGACCCGGATGTGGAGAGCCTGTCTCCAATCCGCGGGCTCCAGCGAGCCGATGTCGCCCTCTTCGTCTAGGGCGGGGAGCCAGTAGACGCCCTGGATCGGGCCGGCCGCCTTCCACTCCTCGATTTGCTGCTCGAGTTGCTCGACCTCGGGCGCGCCCTTGATCGCGAGCACCTCCACACCCGATGTGGCGAGCCGCTTGGCGAGCGCCTTGGCCACGCCGCCCCGATCCGGCATCACGACGACGCGGTTGCCCTCGCCGAGCTTCACTCCCGTTTCGACGCACACGTCGAGGGGCGGGCGCAGGACCGGCTCCGGAACGCGGCGCGGGTAGCCCTCGTGCGCGGATTGCGCGTCGGCGGTGGCCGTCTCGCCGGGGAGCTCAGCACGCTCCGGTACGGCCTCGGCGGGTTCGGCCTCCTCTTCGGCGGCGTCGGCGACGTCCGGCGCGTCGGCACCCCCTCCGGCGCGTTCGCGGACGAAGCCCACGACGTGGTTGATGGTCGGGTAGTCGCGCAGCTTGAGCGTGTCATCGCGCTCGATCCCGTAGGCCTCGCGGATCGCGGCGAACACCTCGGCCTGCTTCACCGTGTCGATCCCCAGGTCGGCCTCGAGATCGAGGTCCATGTCGAGCAGATCCTCGGGATAGCCCGTCTGCTCCGCGACCAGCCCCAGCACCCGCGTCTCGACATCACCCGCCGGGACGGGAGCGACAGCAGCAGGAGCAGGAGCCACGGGTGCCGTCGCGGGAGCGGCCGGCGGCGCCCCGGCAGCAGTCGCGCTGCCCTCGCCGGGAGCGCGTTCGCGGACGAAGCCCACGACGTGGTTGATGGTCGGGTAGTCGCGCAGCTTGAGCGTGTCATCGCGCTCGATCCCGTAGGCCTCGCGGATCGCGGCGAACACCTCGGCCTGCTTCACCGTGTCGATCCCCAGGTCGGCCTCGAGATCGAGGTCCATGTCGAGCAGATCCTCGGGATAGCCCGTCTGCTCCGCGACCAGCCCCAGCACCCGCGTCTCGACATCACCCGCCGGGACGGGAGCGACGGCAGCAGGAGCAGGAGCCACGGGTGCCGTCGCGGGAGCGGCCGGCGGCGCCCCGGCAGCAGTCGCGCTGCCCTCGCCGGGAGCGCGTTCGCGGACGAAGCCCACGACGTGGTTGATGGTCGGGTAGTCGCGCAGCTTGAGCGTGTCATCGCGCTCGATCCCGTAGGCCTCGCGGATCGCGGCGAACACCTCGGCCTGCTTCACCGTGTCGATCCCCAGGTCGGCCTCGAGATCGAGGTCCATGTCGAGCAGATCCTCGGGATAGCCCGTCTGCTCCGCGACCAGCCCTAGCACCCGCGTCTCGACATCACCCGCCGGGACGGGAGCGACGGCAGCAGGAGCAGGAGCCACGGGTGCCGTCGCGGGAGCGGGAGCGGTGGGCGCGGGCGCCTCCGGCGGCTCTTCCACCGGCGCGCCGAGCGGCACGGCGACCTCCTCGGGCTCCCGCGACACCGTGGCCGCCGGTCCCTGGTCGGCGACGCGCAGGCGGTGCTGTACGACCTCGAGCTTCGGCTCCTCGTAGCCGCTCAGGCTCCTCAGCCACGCCGTCCAGGCCGCGGGGTCGGCGATCCGGTAGGCGAAGCCGAGCTCCTCGGGGTTGCGCCGCCGGCCGTCGGCCACCGGCGTCCAGCGCAGCAACAGCATGCTGATCTGCGAGCCGAAGCCCGCCGCCAGGCGCAGCGCGTAGCGCACCGGGTAGAGCCCACCGTGCGACAGGTTGAGGTTCCCGAGCTCAGGGTCGGGGTCGCGGAAGTTCGGCACGGGCGGGACGATGCCGGTCTCCAGCGCCCTGACGGCCATGACGTCCTCGAGCCCGACGCCCATGGGATGGCCCGTGTAGCCCTTCGTGTTGGCGATGACGATGTGTTCGGCGTCGTCGCCGAAGACCTGGCGCAACGCGTTGATCTCCGCCGCGGCGCTTCCGCCACGCGCGGGGGTGTAGGTCTCGTGCGAGACGAACAGCATCTCCGGCGCCATGTCGTGCCGGCGCGCCCCGCGCGCCTCGGCCTGGGCGACGAGCTGCTCCATGACCCCACCGATGTGCTCCACGTCGAGGCGGGTGCCGTGAAACGCGGAGTTGGCGGTGACCGACCCGAGCACCTCGCAGATCGGCGTGATCCCGCGTTCGCGGGCCGCCTCGGCGCTCTCGACCACGAGCGCCGCGGCGCCCATGCCGAGGATCATGCCGTGGCGGCGCCGGTCGAACGGCAGCGCGGCCTCCTCGACGACCTCGTCGGTCGCCGCCGCGCCCGAGGCAAGGAAGCCGGCGCCCAGCCAGCCGAGCATGGTGTCCGAGGTCGCGTCGTCGGCCGCCACGACCACCACGCGCCGGCAGCGCCCCACGCGGATCCAGTCCTCCGCGACGGCCACGGCCTGCGTCGTGCTCGCGCACGCAGCATTGACCTGGGTGTTGGGCCCGCGCGCGCCGATCAGCTCGGCGAGCTGGGAGTGCCCCATCGAGAGCACCCGGAAGACGAAGCGGCGGTCGAACGTGTAGGCCTGCTGCTCGATCTGCAGGGAGACCTCATGGATGCGCCGCTCGACCTCGCCGAGCGTCACCGGGTCGTGGTGCTCGTGGTCCAGCATGCGGTCGCGAAGCGAGTCAAGCGCCGCCAGCCGCTCCCGGCGCATGCGGTCCTCGGTCTGGCGAGCGACCTCGTCCGTCATCTCCTCCAGGCCCGGGAAGGCCGAGGCGAAGATGACGCCGGTGTCGTCGCGGAGCACGCCGGGCAACCCCCAGCGATCGGGCAGCTTCGAGCCCACCGTCGTGGTCTTGTAGTGGCGCACGAGCGGTAGGCCGGCGTCGCGCAGCGCGTCGATGCCCGCGGCGATCGCCAGCTGGGTGTCGCGCCCCAGCGCGGCCACGCGGTCGGCGTCCACGCCGAACTCCTCGACGATGTCGAAGGCGCCGGCGCGCCCCGCCAGCTTGATGACGTCCTCGGGCTGGTCGATCGTCTCGAATGTGGCGCCGCCGTCGTCGCCCTTGACCAGGCGCGTGATGTGCTTGTCGAGCATCTCCCGACGCAGCCGGCCGGGGATCACGTCGATTCCCTGCTGCCCGCCCAGCAGGCGCACGATGTTGGCGTCGTCGAACAGCCGCTCGGCGCCCGGCAGCCCGAGTGCGGCACCGGTGATGACCACCGGCTCGGTCCTTCGCGGGCCCCCGTCGCCGGGGGCGCCCATCAGCTCGCGGCCGCGCTCGAGGAACTCGGCGAAGAGCCGCCCGAGGTTGCCGTAGGTCGCCTCGTCGAGGCCGTCGCCGCCTGGCGCGGGGGCTCCGGTTGCCGCGGGGGGCGACGTCGCGGCCCGGGCTGCCGGCGGTCGCGCCGGGAAGCGCGGCTGCGCCGTCGCGCCCGCGCGCAGCGCGGCTGCCTCGCGCCGGGGCGGCTCCACACCCGCCCCGAGGCCCGAGGCGTAGACGCCGCACAGCGCGTTGTTGAAGGACGGCACGTCGCCGGGCTTCGGGTGGTTGGAGGCCAGGGCCATCACCTTGTCCTCGCCGAGCACGTCGGCCGCGAAGCCCCGCAGCGCGTGCTTGGGCCCGACCTCGACGAAGACTCTCGCGCCCGCGTCATAGAGCGTCCGCAGGCCCTTGACGAACTGCACGGGGGAGGCGACCTGGCGGGCGAGGATGTCGAGCATCTTCTCCTCGACGCCCTCGCCGGTCGGGTAGAGCTCGCCGTTGACGTTGGCCACGATCGGCAGTCGCGGCGTGTGCAGCCCCAGCCGCTTGAGCGCCGCCCGCAGCGGGTCGCTCGCGGGGGCCACGATCTCGGTGTGGAAGGCGTGGCTGACCGGCAACAGCATCGCTTGGTGCCCACGCTCCTGCAGGGCCTCGACGACCGCGCCGACGGCCACGGACGCGCCGCCCAGGACGACCTGGTGGGTTGAGTTGACGTTGGCGAGCACGACGTAGCCATCCGTCCCCGCCACGATCTCCTCGACCTCCTCGACGGGGGCCATGACCGCGGCCATCGCGCCGGGGTCCTCGAGCTCCAGGCTCGCCATCTCATGTCCGCGCGCGCTCACCGCCTCGAGCGCCGCCTCAAAGGACATCGCTCCCGCCGCGACCAGCGCGGCGTACTCGCCGAGCGAGTGACCCATCACGAGGTCCGGGGCGATCCCGTAGGCGCCCAGCAGCCGCGTAAGGGCCATGTCCACGGTGAGCACCGCGGGCTGGGTGATCTCCGTGCGGCGCAGCTCCTCCTCGGCGCGCGCGACGGCAGCCGCGTCGGCTGGGTCGGCGAAGATGATGTCGGACAGGCGGCGCCCCTCCAGCAGGGGCGTCATGATCGCGTCGGCCTCCTCGAAGACCTCGGCCACGATCGGCTCACGGCCGCGCAGGTCGGCGAGCATGTTGGCGTACTGGGAGCCCTGGCCCGTGTAGAGAAAGGCGATCTTGCCCGGCGCGCCGCCGCCGCGGAAGATGCCGCGAGCGCGCAGCGCCGGCCAGGCGGCGGGATTGCCGCCCTGCAGAGCGCGCAGCGCGATCTCGGCCTTGGCCACCAGCTCGTTGCCGTCGGCGTAATCGATGGCAAGCCGCTCGGGCGAGCGCAGCGCCGCCGCGCCCGGCGGTGCGGGGTCGAGATGGCGCCCTTGGCGCGCCTCGGCCAGCGCGGTGCGCAGCTCGTTGACCAGACAAGCCTCATCGGAGGCGCCGAGCACGAGCGCACCGCGCAGCGGCGCCTTGCCCGCGGTCGCCAGGGCACGTGCGGGAGCGGGCCCCGGGCGCTCGGTCGAAACTCGGCGTCTGCTGGATGCGGACGCCGTCGCCGGCATGGCGGCCGGCACGGCGATCGAGGTGTGGCCGTTGGAGCTCAGTCGTCCGGGCACGTACTCCTCCATGACGATGTGGAAATTGGTTCCGCCGAACCCGAAGGCGCTCACGCCGGCGACCCGGGCCTGGCCGTCGGGGACCTCCCACTCGCGCAACTCGGTGTTCACTGCGAACGGAGAGGCCGACCAGTTGACGTTCGGGTTGGGCCGCTCGAAGTTCAGGCTCGGGGGTAGCACCTTGTGGTGCAGGGCGAGCGCGGTCTTGAGGATGCCCGCCGCCCCCGCGGCGCCTTTCAGGTGGCCGATGTTGGACTTGACAGACCCCAGCGCCACCGAGCCCCGGTCGAGCTGCGCGCCCGCGAACGCCTCGGCGAGGCTGCCGACCTCGACGACGTCGCCTACGCGTGTGGACGTGCCGTGGCCCTCCACGAGCGTGCACTCGGCGGGCGAGAGGCCCGCGTTGCGCCACGCGCGCTCCACTGCGAGGCGCTGACCGACCGGGTTCGGCGCGGCAATGCCCTTGCCCCTGCCGTCGCTTGCCCCTCCGACGCCGCGCACGACCGCGTAGATGCGGTCGCCGTCGCGCTCGGCGTCACCGAGTCGCTTGAGCACGAGCAGGCCGGCCCCCTCGCCCATCACGAAGCCGTCAGCGCCGTCCGCATAGGGGCGGGTGCCGGTCGGCGAGAGTGCGCCGATCGCACAGAACTTCACGAAGCTCGAGACACCCATGTTGCGATCGACGCCGCCGGTGATCGCCACGTCAAAGCGGCGCTCGGTCAGCCCCTCGACCACCGCGTCCATGGCCGCCATCGCCGACGCACACGCGGCGTCCACGGTGAAGTTGGGCCCGTGGAGATTGAAGAGGTTGGCGACCCGGCCGGCGGTGCAGTTGGCCAGCTCTCCGGGCATGGTGTCCTCGGTGATCTCCGGCAGCCGGGCCTCCACGTTCGCCCTCAGCTCGCCCGCCACCGCCGCCCGGACGTCGGCGGGCAGCGCCGCGAAGCTCTCTGCCCGCTCCAGTTCGCGCGCCAGCTCCGGGAAGGTGATGCGCAGCGTGGTCAGGTAGTGCTTCTCGCCGCCCATCGCGTTGCCGAGGATGACCGCCGTGCGCTCGAGATCCAGCTCCCGCTCGGGCCACCCGTAGTCGGCCAGCGCCATGCGCGTGGCGGCGACGGCCCACTTCTGGCCGTCGTCCATTCCATCCGCCACCTTCGGCGGGATCGGAAGGCGCCAGGCGAGCGGGTCCCATTCCCAGTCGCGCACCCAGCCGCCGATCTTCGAGTAGGTCTTCTCGGGCGCCTTGGGGTCCGGGTCGTAGTACAGCGCCGGGTCCCAGCGCTCGGGGTCGACCTCGCTGATTGCGTAGCGGCCGGTCTTGACGTTGTTCCAAAAGGCCGTGGCATCAGGGGCATCGGGCAGGATCGCGCTCACGCCAACGATCGCGGCGGTGTTGTCGGGTGAATCGGGCATTCCGGGCTCAGCTCTCTTCTCTCGTCCTCTGGGTCAAGGTCGCATGCGCCCGTAGACCGCCTCAGTGACCGCCCCAAGGTCGGCGAGCAGGCCGCCCTGGGCGCGATAGATCGATGCGAGGTCGAGACGCTGCTCGAGCTCGCCGAGCTCGCCGTCGGCTCCCGCCACCCAGCGGACCGCCTCGGTCGCGATGGTCAGGGCCGCGCCGCGGGAGTACACGCGGCTCGCGGCCGCCAGCGCGCCCGCGCGCAGGCGCCGCGACGCCTTCGGATTCAGCTGCTTGTCCGCCGCCCTCTGCGCCCGCCTTGCGAGCGCGGCCGCGCCCTCTCCCTGAGCGATCAACGCGCCAAGCCGCAGCAGGATGTGCTGGTGGCGGGTCAATTTCTCGACACGGCACCGCTCGAGCAGCTCCGCAAGCGAATGGTGGGCGAGCGCGGCGATGTCCGCGCCGACGGTCGGGTGCTCGCCGTGGAGCGCTTCGAGTTCACGCGCTCTCGCGTGGTAGTAGTCGCCGCCGGATTTCAGGTGCTCCTGCCAGCGCCCGCGCGCGATCGTCATCTCCATGATCTCCGAGGTGCCCTCGTAGATCCTGGTGATGCGAACGTCGCGCTTGATCTTCTCGACGACGTAGTCGTGCGTGTAGCCGTAGCCGCCGTGGGCCTGGATCGCAGCGTCGGCCGCTGCGTCCCCGGCCTCGGTCGCGAGGTACTTGGCGATCGCCCCCTCGACGTTCAAGCTGCCTTCGCCCGCATCCAGCCGCTCGGCGGTCTCCTCGATTGCCGCCCTCGACGCTTCCAACGCGACCGCATGGGGCACGATCAGCTTGTGGGTGTACCCCTCCTTCTCGGACAACGGCCCGCCGGCCTGGATGCGCTTGCGGGAGTACGGGATCGCGCGGTCGAGCGCCGCCCAGCCCGCGCCGAGCCCGAACGCGGCCACCATCAGCCTCGTGTAGCCGAAAACCTGCTGGGCCTGGACGAGACCCTGGCCCTCGACGCCCCCGACCAGCCGGTCGGCGTCGACGTAGACCTTGTCCATGAAGAGCGCCGCGGTGTTGCTCAGCCTGATGCCGTGCTTGTCCTCATGCTCGCCGTGCGTGAACCCCTCCGCGCCCGCTTCGAGCACGAACCAGCTCGGCCCGCCGGGAGCTAGAGCCAGAATCGTGAACAGGTCTGCCACGCCGCCGTTACTGATCCACTGCTTGGTGCCGCTGATCCGATAGCCGGTCACGGTCCCGTTGTCGCTGACCTGCTCGGCGGTCGTCTTCAGCGCTCCCAGGTCGCTGCCCGCCTCCGGCTCGGTGGCACCGTAAGCGAACAGGACTCCCTCCTTGGCGACCCGGCCCATGTACTCGCGCTTCTGGTCCTCCGTCCCGCCGACCCTGATCGGGTCGCTGCCGAGGAACGTTGCGAGCTCCGACGTCGCGAGCCCCAGGTCGATCGCCGCCATCCGCTCGCAGACGCGATACACGTCGAACGCGCCGCCTCCCATGCCCCCGTACTCGTACGGCACGAACAGCAGCTGGATACCCAGCTCCTCGCCGGACGACATCCGGCGCACCAGCGCCTCCGGGAACTCGTCGCGCTCGTCGAGCTCGACCAGCAGCGAATCCGGAAGCTCGCGCGCCGCGAACTCGTCAATCGACTTGAGCGCGATATTCAACGTCTCAGCGTCGAGCTCGTTCGCCATGAAGCAACTCCTCTCCTCAACTGCCCGCTCGCAGGATCCCACCGCATGACGGCCAATCCATCGGCTGTTGACCCCCGGTTGTAGTGGGTTAACTACGGATCCATCGGGGGGTGGCCTCGGACTAAGGTCTCGCTCAGTGAACATCGCGGTTGCGCTACGGCTGATGCCCCAAGCTGGTGATGAGCTCGAAGTCGACGAGAGCGGCGCGGACATCGACCGTGAGCTGGTCGACTTGGTGATCAACGAGTTCGACGACCACGCGCTCGAAGAGGCGGTGCTGATCAAGGAGGCCACCGGTGCCACCGTCACCGCGGTGGGGCTGCGGTCGGACGGGATCGACCAAGCGCTTCGCGTGGCGTATGCGCGTGGGGCCGACCGAGTGGTCGTCGTGGAGGCGGGCGAGATCGACGCGTACGACTCGCGGACGTCGGCGCTCGCGTTCGCGGAGGCGTTCCGCCAGCTGGCGCCTGACCTCGTGCTGACCGGCGTCCAGACGCCAACCGACGTGTTCGGCCAAACGGCGCCCTACCTAGCTGCGACGCTCGGCTGGCCGCAGGCAAGCGTTGTCGTCGAAGTCATTCTCGCCGACGGAACCGTGCGTGTCCGGCAGGAGTACGCCGGTGGGCGGCTCGCCGTGCTCAGCCTCCAACTGCCCGCTGTCGTTGGCGTGCAATCCGCAAGCTCGCCGCCTCGGTACGTGGCGATGGCCCGGCTCCGCCAGGCGATGACCGAAGCGGCTGCCGAGACGATCAACGTCAGCGTCGAGGCGCCCGCTATGGCGTCGAGGCTCATCTCGCTGGCTCGGCCGACGCCGCAGACTCAGGCGACGATGCTCGAGGGCGATGCCGAAAAGGCGGCCGCGCAGATTGCCGAAGTGCTGCGCGAACGGGGAGTCCTGACGGGCTGATGGGCGACGTGCTTGTCTACGTTGAGTCGCCGGTCAACGACCGGCTGCTGGCTTTCGCCCGCCCGCTGGCAGACGCGGCAGGCGGCGACCTCGTGGTCCTTCTCGCAAGCGGTGATCCGACCGGTGGGGAAGGGCTGACCGCGGCAGACGTGGTGCTCGAGGTATCGCATCCGTCGCTCTCGCCCTACCTCCCGGAAGCGCATCAGGCGGTGCTCGCGGCCGCGATCAGGGAGCGCACGCCCGACCTGGTCGTGCTTGAGAACACCACGGCCGGCTTGGACCTCGGGGCCGCAGCCGCAGCCGCAGCCGGCCTTCCATTTGTGAGCTACTGCGTCGGGCTGTCGCTGGAGGACGGAGAGGCGCAGTCGACGAGCGGGATCTACGGGGGGCAGCTCCAGGCCACCGTGCGCACGCCGCTGCCGGCGGTGTTTGCGGTCAACACCGTGGCCCTGCACGAAGAGCCCGAGTCTGCCGGGCGCGGCGAGCGCATCCAGCTCCCGCCGCCGGCCGAGCTGGAGAGCCTGAGGACGACGTTCGTCGAGCCGGTCGTGCCCCCGGACGAGGGCGTCGACCTCACGAAGGCCGATCGGATCGTCTGCGTCGGCCGTGGCATCGGGGGCGCCGAGAACATCCCCATCGCGGAGGACCTGGCCACCGCGCTGGACGCCGAGTTGGGGGCGTCGCGGCCGGTCATTGATTCGGGCTGGCTACCCAAGGTGCGGCAAGTCGGAAAATCGGGCGCGAGGGTTGCACCGAAGCTGTACCTGTCGCTCGGAGTCTCGGGCGCGCCGGAGCATGTCGAGGGGATGCAAGGGGCTGAGCTGATCATCGCCGTCAACACGGATCCCGCAGCGGCGATCTTCCACATCGCCCACTACGGGGTGGTCGCCGATCTCTTCGACGTCGCGGACGAGCTGACGAGCCTCATCGGCGAGTGACGCCAGCAGGCTCGGCCTGGGCGAGCGCCCGCTCGATCAGCGCGGTCAGCTCCGCGACCTCGAGGTCGGCACCGACCACCTTGGCCGCATCTGAATACATCGCCAGGTCCTTCGGGCAGCTGACGAGGAAGTAGTCGAGGTCGCCCAGCGTCTGCGCTTCGCGGATTCGCTGCTCGCTTGGCCGTTCCTCGATCTCCGCGTCGTCCATCATCCAGATCCGGCCGCCGCCGGCGCCGCAGCAGAACGTGTTCGTCCCGTTGCGCGGCATCTCCACGAGCTCCGCGCCGGTCGCCTCGATCAGCTTTCGTGGCGCCTCGGTGATCCGGTTGTAGCGCGCCAGATAGCAGGGGTCGTGGTAGGTGACGCGCGTGCCGGAGAGCGGGGTGCGCAGCGAGATCGAGCCCTGCGCCACAAGGTCGGCGAGCAGCTCTGTGTAGTGATAGACCGGCTTGTCGAGCCCGAACTGGGGATACTCGTTGCGCAGGGCATTCAGCGAGTGCGGGTCGGTCGTGAAGATCGCCTCGAACTGCGCGCCGGCGAGCGCGTCCATGTTCTGCTCGACCAGCATCTCGAACAGCCCCTCCTCCCCGATCCTTCGCACGTCGTTGCCCGAGTTGCGCTCACCCTCGTACAGCAACCCGAACGACACGCCGGCGTCGTGCAGGATCCGCGCCACGCTCTGTGAAGCAAGCTGCACGCGCTCGTCGAAAGAGGCGAAGTCACCCACGAACCACACGTACTCCACGGGCTCCTTGCGCGCGTCCGGGATCTTGAACTCGAGGCCCTTGGCCCAGCGGGCGCGCATGCGGGCTGACTTCCCGTAGGAGTTGCCCTGCGTGCCGAAGTTCTGGAGCGTCTGCTGAAGGAGCGGATCCAGCTCGCCCTGGTCGACCAGGCTGCGGCGCATGTCGACGATCGTCGGCACGTGCTCGATCCCCACCGGGCATGCCTCGACGCAGGCCATGCAGGTGGTGCACGCCCACAGGGCCTCATCCGAGATGAGCGGCTCGGGGGAACCGCTGCCATTCCGCTGCTCCTCGGGGTGCTGGTACAGGCGATCGCGGATGTCGAGGATCACCTGCCGCGGCGCCAGCGGCGTGCCGATGGCGGTTGCGGGACAGACATCCGTACAGCGGCCGCACTCGGTGCACGAGAAGGCGTCGAGCACCTGTTTCCAGCTGACGTCGGCCAAAGAGGCGATCCCGACCAAGCCCTCGGGCGGACCGTCTAGCGCGGCGATCGGAGCGGGCGGCACGTGAGTGATCGCCAGCGGCCGCTCGGCCCCACGCGGCGGGAGCTTGCCGAAGAACACGTTCGGGATCGCGGTGATGATGTGGAAGTGCTTCGAGAGCGGCAGCACGCACAGGAACACCAGGACCGTGACGCAGTGCAGCCACCACCCGACCTCGCTGACGGTGCTCGCCGTGGAGCGACTGAGGCCACCCAGCGCCGTGGCCACCATCGCGGCCAGCGGCGCGAAGTCGCGCTCGTTGCCGTGGAGGTCGTCCGCGACCAGGCGGCCGGCGTCGTACAGCAGCCCGCCAACCATGATCAACAGAATGAAGACGAGTATCAGGACGCCCTCCCAATGAGCAGCGTCGCGATAGCGCTGCTCGGCGCGGCCGATCCCGAACAGCCGCGGTGTGTGGAGGACCACTCGCCGATAGAGCATGTAGACGACGCCGACGATCACGATCGCCTCGAGCAGATCGCGGGCGACGAAGAACGGCGGGCCGAGCGGCTCGCCTGCCCCAAACCCGGGAAGGGACCAGTCCGGGTCGAAGGCCCGACCGAACAACATGATCACCTGGAGCATCAGAACGACGAAGCCCCAGAAGACCAGTGCGTGCATGATCCCCGATGGCTGCTCGCCGACCAGGAACTTCTTCTGGCCAAGGCCATAGACGACCGTCCGCCTGATCCGCTCCGGGATCCGATCCAGGCGCGCCGAGGGACGTGCGGCCAGCAACAGCCGCGTCCTTACGGCCATGATCCCCGCAAACACCAGCAGCCCGATCCCCCAGAGGATTGGAAAGACGACGTGACTCACGCGCGCCTCCCCCCACGGCGCCTCGGCGCACCGAAGATCCGGATCGATTCAAGCGTGAAGCCAGAATATCCGCGTCAAGGCCGGCGCACCTCCCGACTCTTCTCCTCACGAGCGCAAGTCGACTCGAGCGCGAGGGCTGACCCTGGGACGCCGTGGAGCGCGACGGCCTCGAGCGGGTAGCGCGCCAAGGGCTCGTGCGCCTGCACGTCATCAGCGACCTCCACGTCGAGTTCGGCGCCTTCGAACTCCCGGTGGTCGACGCCGATGCCGTCGTGCTCGCGGGCGACATCGACCTGGGGACGGCGGGCGTGCGGCTGGCGCGCCGGTGGTCGAACGGCCGACCCGTGCTGTTCGTGGCCGGCAACCACGAGTACTATCGCCACGCCCTTCCGGCGCTCACCGGCGAGCTGCGCGCGGCGGTGATGGACAGCACGGTGCACGTGCTCGAGAACGACGAGCTGGTGCTCGACGGCGTGCGCTTTCTCGGCTGCACACTGTGGAGCGACTTCCTGGCCGCCGGCGCAGAGGAGCTGGAGCGTTCCATGGCGGTCTGCGCCCGCCTGCTCAACGACTACGAAGTCATCACCTGGAGCGAGGAGGGGCGCAGGCTCCGGCCAGACGACACGCGCGCGTTACACGAGGCAAGCCGCCGCTGGCTCGCCGAACGGCTCGCGGTCCCCTTCCACGGGCCGACCGTCGTGATCACCCATCACGCCCCACTCGTGCGCGTCCGGCCGCCGTCGCCGGTGCACCGGGCGCTGCTCGGTGCCTTCGCCAGCGACCTGACCGCGCTGATGAACGGCGACCACGTCGCGCTCTGGATCCACGGCCATACGCACCGCGCGGCCGACCTCGAGGTCGACGGAACGCGCGTGATCAGCAACCCGCGCGGCTACCCGCACGAGCCGGTCGCCGCCTTCGACCCGCGGCTTGTCGTCGAGGTGGGAGGCAGCGCACGCGATGGCACGACGGCGGAGCGCTAGGGTGACCCGGCCGTGCAGGGCCGTACGCCGGGCGTGTGCCCACTCCCCCGCAGGATCCCCGGATGAGCCGAACGCAGCGCCCGGCGAGCGATTTGTGAACGACTTTCTGCTCGTCTACGACCGTTTCGATCCCGCCGAAGAAGGGCTGCGGGAAGCCCTGACCTCGACGGGCAACGGCTACTTCTGCACGCGGGGCTGCGCGGAGTGGGAGGACGCGGACGAGACGCACTACCCGGGCACCTACGCGCACGGCATCTACAACAGGAGGACGACCGTCATGGGCGTTCATCCGGTGGCCAACGAGGATCTGGTCAACCTTCCGAATTGGCTCGTGCTCAAGCTCCGCATCGAGGGAGAGGAGCCCTGTGGGTTCGGCAACGTCGAGCTCCTCTCCTACCGGCACGAGTACGACTTCCGCAACGCGCTGGTCATGCGCGAGCTGCGCTTTCGGGATCGAGCGGGCCGGGAGACCAGATTGAGGAGCCGCCGCTTCGTGAGCATGCACCGCATGCACCAGGCCGCGCTCGCCTGGGACCTGACGCCGGAGAACTGGTCGGGGGCCGTCGAGGTCGTGTCGGCGCTCGACGGGCGGGTCGTGAACCAAGGCGTCGCCCGCTACCGGCAGCTCGATGGCCGTCACCTCGATCCGCAGGGCCCCCGGATCCACAGCGCCGATGTGATCGCGCTGAAGGCGCGAACCCGTCAGTCGAGGATTGAAGTCGCCGAGGCCGCGCGCACGCGCGTCTATCGCGGCGGCGAGGAGGTCGAGGTCGCTCGCAGCACCTACCAGAGCGAGGACTACATACAGCAGGTGCTGGCGTTCGACGTGGACGAGGGCGCGCCCGTGCGGGTCGAGAAGATCGCGGCGTTCTACAGCTCGTACGACCGCGGCATCAGCGAGCCGCTGGAGGCCGCGGCCAAGAGCGCCACCCGCTATCCGGCCTTCGACAGCGCCCTCGCCGGCCAATCCCGGGCGTGGGACGAGCTCTGGGAGGTCTGCGACCCGCAGCTCCCGCGGGAGGAGCGCGTCCAGTTCCTGCTGCGGTTCCATACCTCGCACCTCCTCCAGGTCTGCTCGCGGCTCACCCCCCACCACGACGCCGGCGTCCCGGCTCGCGGCCTCAACGGCGAGGCATACCGCGGGCACGTCTTCTGGGACGAGCTCTTCGTCTATCCCTTCCTCAACCTCCGGCTGCCGCTGATAACGCGGGCGCTGATCGTGTATCGCTTCCGGCGGATCGGCGAGGCCCGCGCGGCGGCCCGCGCGTGCGGCTACCAGGGGGCGATGTACCCCTGGCAGAGCGGCAGCGACGGGCGGGAGGAAACCCAGGTCGTCCACCTCAACCCGCTCTCGGGGCGCTGGGACCCGGATCTCAGCCGCAACCAGCGGCACATCGGCGCGGCGATCTTCTACAACGTTTGGCATTTCCACGAGGCGACGCACGACCTCGACTTCTTGCGCGACTGCGGGGCCGAGATGATGCTGGAGATCGCGCGCTTCTGGGGGTCCATCGCCCACTTCAACCCTCACCGCGATCGGTGGGAGATCCACGGCGTCATGGGCCCGGACGAGTTCCACGAGCGGTACCCGGGCGCCGCCGAGGGAGGCCTGCGCAACAACGCCTACACGAACGTGATGGCGGCCTGGATCTGCCAGATCGCGCAGAAGGTGCTGGAGCTCCTCCCGGCCAGCCGCCGCGACGCCCTGCGGGCCCGGATGGGTCTCACCGACGAGGAGATCGGCCGGTGGCAGGAGATCAGCCGCAAGATGTTCGTGCCCTTCCACGGCGACGGCATCATCAGCCAGTTCGAGGGCTACGGGGACCTCGAGGAGCTCGACTGGGAGGCCTACCGTGCAACGCACGGCGACATCCACCGGCTCGATCGGATCCTGCGGGCGGAAGGAGACACCCCAGACCGCTACAAGGTGGCCAAGCAAGCCGACACGCTAATGCTGTTCTTCCTGTTCCCCGACGCCGAGCTACAACAGCTCTTCGAGCAGCTCGGCTACGAGTTCTCGCCCGACACCGCCCGCAAGACGATCGAGTACTACGACCAGCGGACCTCCCACGGGTCGACGTTGAGCTTGATCGTCCACGCCGGCGTCCTGGCGGGCATCGATCCCGAGAGCTCGTGGGAGCGGTTCTTGGCCGCCCTCGAGAGCGACATCGGCGACATCCAGGGTGGCACGACCTCGGAGGGCATCCACATGGGGGTGATGGCCGGCACGCTGGACCTGGTCCAGCGGATCTACCTCGGCGCGGAGATCCGCGACGGGGTGCTCTACTTCAGCCCGAGGCTGGCCGAGCGGCTCGACGGGTTGTCGTTCCCGTTGCAGCTCCGCGGCACGCCGCTCAGGGTGACACTCGAGGGCAGCGAGCTCACGATCGTCGCTCTGCCTGGAGGCTACGACCTGCCCATCAAGGTTGGCTTCGGCGAAGAGGTGCGGGAACTGCGCCCCGGCGAGGGCTCCATGTTCACCATCCCCGCCGGCGGCCTGGCCCAGTGACCGCGCGCGGCTGGGCCCACGCTCGGGCGGCCCGCTCCGATCCCCGCGTTGCGGCAAGTCCGCCTCCCGATGGGTGGTTTTCCCGCTGGCGCACCGGGGCCTGTGGTGGTGTCCTTCGCTGCCAAGCGTTCAACCGGGAGACGATGCTTCATGCCCCAGATCCTCGGAGCCAATCCGGCGATGCGACGAGCCTGGCTCGCGCACAACACCGGGCATGCCCTCGATGCGACCGCGGAGATGGCGTTCGCGCCCGAGGAGACCCGCGGGAGCATCGAGAACCTGGTGGGCGCGACGCATGTCCCGCTCGGCATAGGCGGACCCATCCGCGTCAAGGGTCAGCACGCCGACGGTCTGTTCTACGTGCCTTTCGCGACCACCGAGGGAACCCTCGTCACGACCTACCAGTACGGCATGCGCGCAATCACCGAGGCGGGCGGCGCCAACGCGTACGTGTTGGCGGACGAGCTCGACATCGCCCCCTGCTTCGTGGTGGCGACGACGCGGGACGCGCTCGCCCTCGCGAGCTGGCTCGATGAACACCTGCCCGAGCTTCAGGCGCTGGCCGCCGAGACCACCGCTCACGGCCGTCTGGTCGAGATCCGCCCGCATGTGTTCGGCCGGCGCGTGTTCGCTCAGTTCGTGTTCGGCACGGGCGATGCAATGGGCCTCAACATGGTCAATCTCGCGGTCGACCGGATCTGCCGTGAGGTCGCGGAGGCGGTGCCGTGCGAGCGGTGGTACCTCCGCTGCAACTACTCGAGCGACAAGAAGCCCGCCGCCATCAACTTGTTCCGGCCCTATGGCAAGGAAGTGGCGATCGACCTGACCATGCCGGCGAACGTCGTCGAAACGCACCTCGGCGTATCGCCGGCCGATCTGGTCGAGTTCGCGGCCTCTGGTCGACTCGGAACTATGCAGGCTGGCGCACTCGGCGCGAACGCCCACTTCGCAAACGGCCTGGCCGCCATCTACATCGCCTGCGGACAGGACGTCGCGCAGATCGTCAACGCGAGCATCGGCTTCATGGACTTCGAGCTCGTCGGCGCGGACGACCTCTACGTCGCAGCCCGGCTGCCGAGCCTCGTGGTCGGCACGGTCGGCGGTGGGAGCAGCCTCCCTACGCAGCGCGAGTGCCTGGCCCTGCTCGGCTGCGACGGCGAAGGCACGGCCCGGAAGTTCGCCGAGATCGTGGGGGCGACCCTCGTCGCCGGCGAGCTCGCGATCTGCGCGGCCCTGGCCAACGGCCGCTTCATCGAGGCCCACCGGCGGAACCGGTTGGTCGCTGCCGGGGCCGGGTAGTCCGGGGCCGGAAGCGGGACGAGGGAGGATGCAAGGAGCCATGGGTGAGCAGCTCAGCATGCTGGACACGATGTTCCTCGAGCTGGAGCAGCGCGACGAGAGCGCGCACATGCACATTGGCGCGGCGCTCGTCTTCGATTCGCTGCCCCGCGAGGGAACCCCGGACATCACCGAGCTGCGCGACCACATGCGCGCACGGGTTGGGGCCCTGCCGCGGTTTTCGCAGCAGCTCTCCGGCCCCCATGCCGGACCCCTGAGGTGGCTGACTTGGGAACCGGCGGGATCGTTCGACCTCGACGCCCACCTGCACCACGCCGCGCTGCCGGCACCGGGAGGCGAGGCCGAGCTGTACGAGTGGCTCGGGGAGTTCTGGTCGCACCGCCTGGACCGCCACCGGCCGCTCTGGGAGATGACGCTGCTCGACGGGCTGGAGGGCGGGCGCTGGGCGCTGGTGAGCAAGACGCACCATTGCCTCGTCGACGGCGTCGGATCGCTCGACATCGGGCATCTGCTGCTCGACGCCTCCCCGGACGCTCCGCCGCCGCCCGCGCAGCCGCTGGCCGCAGGTGACGGGCAGGACGGCGAACACGCCCATGGCCGGTTCTGGCTCTCGCCCGGCCTCGTCCTGCGCGGCGCTCGGGCGGGCCTCGGCGCCGCGGCCCACCCGCGCGAGTCCTTCGACCGCGCGCGCGCCGCCGTCGAGCTCGTCGTGCGCGACGAGGTGATCGGGGCGCCGCATACGAGCCTGAACGGGCCCATGAGCGGGACGCGGCAGTTCGCCACCGTGCGACTGGACCTCGCCGACGTCAAGGCGGTGAAGTCGCACCTCGGGGGCACGGTCAACGACGTCGTGCTCGCGATCTGCGCGGGCGGGCTGCGGCACCTACTGCTCGCACGCGGCGATGCGCTGCCCGAGGGCCTGCGGGCGCAGGTGCCGGTGAATATCCGAGCGCAGGACCGGGAGCACTCGCTCGGCAACGAGCTGACCTCGCTGTTCGTCGAGCTGCCGCTGACCGAGGCCGACCCGCTCGCACGTTATCGCCGCGTCCAGGAGCGCGCGCAGGAGCTCAAAGCCGGCTCGCAGAGGGCCGGCGGCAAGACAATCGTCGACCTCGCCGACATGGGGCCGCCGCTCGCGGGCAACCTGATCGCCCGATCGATGTTCGGCGGTACGCGGATGTTCAACCTGACGATCACGAACGTCGCCGGGCCGCAGGAGCGGCTTTACGCGTTCGGGGCCCCACTCGTCGAGGTCCTGCCGCTCGTGCCGCTGTTCGCCGGCCACACGATCGGCATCGCCGCCGTCACCTACGCCGGGCAGATGGTCTTCGGCCTCAACGCGGACCGCATGTCCGCGCCCGACGTCGCGGTCCTCGCGAAGGGCATCGAGCGCTCGTTCGCGGAGCTGCGACGGCCGGCGCCGTAGCGGTCCCGGCAGCACCCGCTCGATCGAGGACCCAAGCCCAGGCCAGACCCAGACCGCATGACTTCCCGAACGTTCAGCGCCGCTGCCGTCAAGAGGATGGCGACCTGATCCACGGCGGCGCCTGCGCGCCGGCCAGCGCCTCCCGCAAAGCCTGCGCCACCTCGCCGAGCGCGTGCGCCGAACTGGGGCTCACAGCCGTGGCGTTGACGAAGCCGTGCACGAGGCCCCAGAAGGGGCGCAAGGTGACCTCAACGCCGGCCTCCTCGAGGCGTCTGGCGTATGCGATTCCCTCGTCGCGCAGCGGATCGAACCCTGCTACGACGACGTGGGCGGCAGCCACGCCGCCGAGGTCGTCCGCGAGCAGCGGAGACGCGCGCGGGTCGCGAGCCGCCTCGGCGTCACCACCGAGGTAGTGGGCCCGATACCAGGTCATCTGCGCCTGGGTCAGGAAGAAGCCGTCCCCGAACTGGCGGTAGGAGCCAGCTTGTCGCGACCAGTCCGTGACCGGGTAGATCAGCAGTTGGAGGGCCGGCGGCAGCCCCTCATCGCGTGCGATCTGCGCGACGACTGCCGCGAGGTTTCCACCCGCACTGTCGCCGCCCACGGCGATCGCCGTGGGGTCGGCGCCGAGGCGCTCCGCCTCCTCGAAGGCGAAGCGCAACGCGGCCAGCCCATCCTCGACGGGCGCCGGAAACGGGTGCTCGGGCGCTCGCCGGTAGTCCACGGAGAGCACCCGCAGCGCCGCCTGGCGCGCCAGGAAGCGGCAAGGCGCATCATGGGTGTCGAGGTCGCCGCAGACGAAGCCACCGCCATGGAAGTAGACGAGCAGCGGCGAGAGGCCGCGCATCCCGGGCGGGACGTAGAGCCGCGCCGGCAGCGGGCCAGCCGGCCCCCTCACAACGAGCTCTTCTACGCGCGACATCGGCAGCGGGACACGCGGCGCGACCAGCGCGGCCTCCGCCCGAAGCGATTCCCGCGCCTCGGTCACCGGCAGCGTCTCGAAGGGCTTCTCCTCCAGGAGGCTCACCAGCCGCAGCAGGAGCTGCACCTCGGGCTCGAGCAGCTGTCCGTCGAGCCGCACCGGCCGGCCCCCGGCAAGCAGCAACTGCAGCGAGGCGGGCAGTCTCCCGAGAGCCCTCACGAGGAGCGGAGCGAGGCGTTCGAGTCGCCGGTGCGTCATCGACTGCCGGCGGCCGACCGCGACTCTCCGGGCGTCTCCCGGTCCTCTTGCGGCGGCAGCGCCGCGACGGCCGCACCGAGGCGCTGGAGCACTTCGTCGATCTCCTCCGGCTCGATCGTGAGCGGCGGCATCACCTGCAGCGCCGACTGCCGGTTGAAGGCGAAGATGGCGAGCAGGCCGTGCCGGAAGCACTCCTTGGTGAGCTCGAACCCGAGCGCGTCCGAGCGCGTCTCGAGCGCGAGCATCAGGCCGAGTCCGCGCACCTCCACGAGCCGGTCGGGATGGCGCTCCACGAGCGCCTCCAAGCCGGTCCGAAGCCGTGTGCCCATCTCGCTGACGTGCGGCAGCAGCCCTGGGTCCTGGTAGCGCTCGACCACGGCCTCGATCACGCGCGTGCCTAGCTCGGAGCCGGCGTAGCTCGACGGGTGGAAGAAGGGATCCTGAGCGAAGTGAGCTTCGACGCGGTCGCCGAAGCAGCAGGCGGCGATGGGATAGACGCCGGCGCTCGTGCCCTTACCGGTCACGAGCACGTCGGGTGTCACGCCGAAGTGCTCGAAGGCCCAGAGGCGACCGGTGCGACCGAGTCCCGCCTGCACCTCGTCGAGGATCAGCAGCGCCCCGTGCGCGTCGCAGAGCCGGCGCATGCCCTCGAAGTAGCGCTCGGGCGGCACGAGGTAGCCACCGGTGGCGGGGATGGTCTCCATGATCACCGCCGCCGTACCGGCGCCGATAGCGTGCTCGAGCGCCGCAGCATCGCCGAAGGGCACGCGCACGATGCCGGGCGTGAGGGGGCGGTACCGGTCCGAGAGGTGCGGATCGTCCATCGCGAGCGAGAAGCCCACATGGCCGTGGTAGCCGTGCTCGGCGCAGACGAGCTCGGTCCTGCCGGTGACCGAGCGGGCAAGCTTGCAGGCCACCTCGACGGCCTCGGCGCCCGAGGCCGTGAAGAACGTGAAGCGCAGCGGCTCGGGCAGTAGGCGGGCAAGCGCGGCCGCGCCTTCGGCGCGCCGCAGCGAGGGCAGCAGCCAGTCGCCCATGTCGTGCTCGCGCACGGCCGTCGTCAGCGCCTCGACCGCGAAGCTGGGGTGGTGACCGAAGTTGAACACCCCTCCGGAGCTGCGGCAGTTGATGTACTCGCGGCCGTCGAGCCCCCAGACCCGCACGCCCTCTCGCCGGTGCTGGACGAGGTCGATGCCGAGCTCGTGGAAGGCCTCGGCCTTGTGCGGCGAGAGGTGGCGCGCGATCAGCGCGAAGGCCTCGGCGCCGGTTGTCGGATGGTCGTGGGCGCTGGTCATTCGGCCTCGCTCTCGGGTAGCTCGGGGGGTCCGTAGCGGTAAGGGGGCGGCAGCAGGAACGGGTACGGCCGGTGCCGCACCCGTCGCTGCCAGGCGCGGTCGGCGCGGCGCAACCGCTGCATCAGCAGCCAGAGCTTCTTGTCGCGGGCGAAATAGCGACGCACCTCACCCTCCTCGATCGGCGGCGACACGCGGGCGCTCGTGGCCCTGAGGAAGGTCGGCAGCCAGCGGTCGAGGCGCTCCTTGACGAGATTCGAGGCCACGTCGACGAGCACGGTGCGGGCGTCGTGGTACTGGGACATGACTCCGTGCGCCACCGGCACCAGCACGGCACGGAGCGCCCAGGGGTAGATCGACAGGAAGAGCTCCAGGTCGAGCCCGTGGCTGCCGTCGGGCGAGCGCATCAGCGGTGTCGAGAGGTCGAAGCAGGCGAGCCCGCTGTCCTCCACGGCCCAGTTCGATGCCTGCGCGTCGAGCCCCAGCTCACGATCGACGACCACCGCGACCTGCTCGACCAGCGTGTCCAGTAGCGCGGCGCCCCTCTCCGACACGGCCTCCCGTAACAGCACGTTGAGCTGACGTTCGCGCGGCACGAGCGGCTGGACCAGATAGGCGCGCGGGCTGCCGCCGGTCGGTTCTGCGGCGCGCAGCTCCGTGGGCACCACCCGGACGCCCCGAGCGCGGAGCGCCGCCGTATAGCGCTCGAGCAGATCGCCGTAGCGGGCGAGCTGCGCGCGGTCGCGGAAGGGCGGCAGCCGCTTGACGGCAAACTCGGGCCGCTCGCGGGGCCAGCCGAACACCAGCGTGACCTCGCCGTAGCCGAGCACCCGAAGCCCCCGTGGCTCGCCGGCGCGGATCGCCTCCTCGACGGCGCGGTCGACCCGCTCGATGTCCAGTGCTCGCGCACGTGCGGTGGTCGTGGTGGTCACCGGTGCATCGCCCCGGCTACGCGTGCGCCGGCGCGGGCCGCCGGCCCTGGCGCCGCGCGAGCTCGACCAGCTCGGACAGCGCCTCGTCGATGCCGCGCTCGAGCTCGTCGAGGTCCGGCATGGTGGCTCGGTCGGCGTTCAGCCCGAAGGTCAGCTCGCCGTTGTAGCTCACCGCGGCGATCCCCACGGAATGGCGAGCGAAGATCGGGACGAGCGGGATCGCCCTCTGCATGCGCGCGCCGAAGGCGTACAGCGGCGTCTGCGCGCCGGGCACGTTGGTGATCGTGACGTTGAAGAGCCGGGGCGCGAACGAGAGCCGGGCCAGGAGCGCGTGCAGCACCGGCGGCGACAGCCCCGCGAGGTCGACCATCGTGTCGGCGCCGGCGCGGCGGCGGCCGGCCTTGAGCCGCTTGGTCGCGCTCACCGTCCTGCGGTAGCGCGAGAGCGGCGTGCGCGCGTCCACGGGCAAATCCACGAACAGCGAGCTGACGCGGTTGCCGAGCGCCAGCAGCTCGCTCGCATCGCGCACGCTGACCGGGACCTGCGCCCGGATGCCCGCCGCCGGCAGCGGCTCGCCGCGGCTGGCCAGGAGTCCGCGCAGCCCGCCTGCGCACGCGGCCAGCACCACGTCGTTGACGGTGCCGCCGAGCGAGTTCTTGACCACTTTGAGATTGGCCAGCGGGACGGTGAACGCGGCCATCCGCCGCGTGGCCCCGACGTCGACGTTGAGGCTCGAGCGCGGCGCGGCCACGAGCTCGTCGTGGACGACGAAGTCGGCGAGCGCCCGCGAGCGCTGGAGCATCCCCGCGAGACGGCGCGGGTGAAGCGCCACGTCCATGCCCGCCCGCGCGCCGCGCGCCAGCAGCGCCAGCGGCGACCCCCCCGGATCGCCCTCCGGCGCGGGCGGAAGCGTCTCGAGCAGCCCCAGGGAGCCGGCCGGCGGCTCGCGCTCGGCGTCGAGCAGCACGGTGGTTACGAGCGCGCCGCTGACCCCGTCAACCAGGCAGTGATGCACCTTGCAGGCAAGTGCCCAGCGGCCCTCCTCGAGCCCGTCGAGCAGAGTGATCTCCCACAGCGGGTGGGCTCGGTCGAGCCGGTGCGAGTAGAAGTCGCCGAGCCAGTCGAGTAACTCGGTGTCGCCGCCCGGCGCCGGCAGGCTCGCGGATCGCACCTGGTTCGCCACGTCGAAGGCGGGATCCTCGACCCACTCGGGCCAGGAGACGCGGCCCACGCGCGGCGACGAGAGCCGCCGTCGGAAGTGGGGAAGAAGCGCGAGGCGCTCCTCGAGGAGGCAAACGAGCTGCTCGACGCCGGGAGCGCCACCGGGAAGCGGGTCGAACACGAGCGTCCAGCCGACGTGCATGTGCGAGGACTGGTCACCGTCCTCGAGCTCCAGGAACGCTGCGTCCAGTGGCGTCAGGTGGTCGGCCATGTCGGCTCCTCAAACGCAACCTACGCCACCCGAGCCCTCCCGCCATCGCGGGAAGCTACGGATCTCACCGCGGGTCCGGCGCGGATCAGAGACAGCGGTAGAGGGCGTCTCGCAGCGCCTTCTCGCGCGGGTCGTTGTTCAGGTGGAAGCCGAGCCTGTTCATCACGTACGCGAAGGACACGTCGCGGTCGCGGTCGGCGAAGGCGAACGAGCCGCCCGCGCCGGGGTGGCCGAAGGCGCGCTCGCTCGACCCGAAGAGGAAGGTGTCGTGGGGCCTCACGAAGCCGAGCGAGAAGGCGGTGTCCACCTTCAGCACCTCGTCATGCCAGCCGCGCTCCGGCGGCGAGGGGGGACGCACCAGCTCGTCCAGCGTCGCGGGCGCCAGGCCGAGCTCCGCCCGGGGCGCCGAGAACGCGGCGTAGGCGCGCGCGATGTCACGCGCGCCGCCGACGGCCCCGCCCGCCGGGAACTCGATCCGCCGGTACTCGCTGACGTCGAGGTCGGCCGGCGAGCGGAGGCGCGGGTTGGCGAAGGCCCGGAAGCTCAGTGAGCGCGGGTTGAGCATCGCCAGCGCCATCGCCGGCGGCAGGTGGCGGAGCTGCGGCAGGGCCTTCAGCGGTGAGATGCGCTCTATGCGGGCGATCCGCTCGGGGCCCACCTCGTCGGGCACGCCGAAATGGATGTCGAGCCCGAGGGGCGCCGCAATCTCCTCGGCGAAGAAGCGCCCCAGCGTGCGCCTCTCCGGATCAACTCGCCGGATCAGCTCCCCCTCGTACCAGCCGAGGCTGACCCCGTGATATCCGTGGCGGGCGCCGGGGCGCCAGGCCGGCCGCTGCCGGGCGATGACCGTGGCCAGCCGATCGAAGTCCGTGAGCACGCCAGGGTCGAGTGGGGCGTCGATCACCGGCAGGCCGGCCTCGTGGCCCAGCAGCTGTCGCAGCGTGACCTCCTCCTTGCCGGCCTGACCGAACTCCGGCCAGTAGGTGGTGACCCGCTCGTCGTAGTCGAGCCAGCCCCGCGAGTGGGCCAGGGCGAGAGTCATCGCGGAGAGCCCCTTGGAGGTCGAGTAGACCAGCACGAGCGTGTGCTCCTCCCAGGGAGAGCCGTTGCGCGCGTCGCGCACGCCCCCCCACAAGTCCACCACCTTCTCGCCCCCGACGTAGGCGGCGCACGCGGCGCCAAGCTCGCGCCGCTCGGCGAAGTTGCGCGCGAACTCACGCCGCACCTCTCCGAATCCGGGAGCCACCGATCCACCGATCACGCGGCGACGGTAGCGCCAAAAATGCGCCGGCCCGCCCCCGCTTGGCGCACTTCCGCCGAGAGAGTGAAGTCGTCGGCTGGCTACTTCATTGACCTCCCCCGGCTGAATGCAGCGGGTAATCCCGGAGCCGGTCTTCGGACTCCGACGGATGTCGGCGGGCCTCCCGTGATCCAGGCTTCGTGTGCCCAGACACAGGAGATTTGGCCATGTCCGTCAAGCCGCGCGTCGTAGTTCTCGGTGGAGGTTTCGCCGCTCTGGAGAGCGTGTTCCTGATGCGGATGCGGATGCGCGATCAGGTCGACCTGACGCTGGTCTCCGACAGTGACTCGTTCGTCTTTCGCCCGAACACGATCTACATCCCGTTCGGCGCTGATCCGCAGTCGCTTCTGGTGGACCTCGAGCGGCCGCTGCGACGGCGGGATGTCGTGTTCGAGCGCGGACGGGTCGCCGAGGTCGATCCCGACCTGCACCGGGTCAGCCTCGCCGACGGGCGCCAGCTCGGCTATGACAAGCTCGTGATCGCCACAGGCGCGGCGACCGCGGCCGGCGAGGTCCCGGGGCTGACGGAGCACGCTGCCACGGTCTGGACGGCGCACGAGATGCTCGGCGTGCGTGAGCGCTTCGAGCGCATCCGCGACCGGGCTCGGGCCGGCGAGCGGCCACGTGTGCTGTTCCTGATACCGCCGAACAACAAGTGCGCCGGACCGCTCTACGAGATCGTGATGATGCTCGAGACCTGGCTGCGGCGGGAGCACGTCCGCGACAACGTGGAGATCACCTGGTCGACCGTGGAGAAGTCGTTTATCCAGGCCTTCGGCCCACGCCTGCATGAAATGGTGACCGACGAGTTCGCCGAGCGCGGGATCGACGGACACACCGCCGAGGTGGTCACCCAGGTCCTCCCCGGCGAGGCTTGCTACGCGGACGGAACGACACGTAGTTTCGACGAGCTGATCGCCTTCCCGCCGTACATATCCGCGGTTCGCTATCAGGCGCTGCCCTCCGACGAGCGCGGCTTCCTGATCACCGACGCCGCCACCCGGCAGGTGAATGGCCACCCCGACATCTATGCGCCCGGCGATGCCGGCGACTTCCCCGTAAAGCAGGCCTTCCTGGCCTTTCTCCAAGCCGACACCGTGGCCGAGCACATCGGCGCCGACGTGACGGGACACGCCTTCGAGGCGCCCTTCGACCCGGTGAGCATGTGCGTGATGGAGATGTTCGACAAGGCGACCTTCGCCCAGGTGCCGCTCGAGCTCACCGGCGACCCGCAGTCGCCGGTGCGCGTCCGGGCCGGCGCCGACGCCGCCTACAAGGTCGGCACCTCGCCACTTTGGCGCCTCGGAAAGAAGATGCTCGGCTTCTCGGTGCCGATGCGCTTCCATGCAGGCGAGCCCTTCCACGCCGGTATGGCCTGGCAGATGATGGACGTCGGGCTCAAGGGCATGGCCGGGGTACTGGCGGACTGATGAGCACTCCGGCCGTATCGACGAGCTTCGAGCGATTGTCGCGGCGGGCGCAGACATGCATGGTCCCGAAGCCGCACGAGCTCGATCCCGGGCTTGTGGTCGTCGACGCGACCTGGGGCACGATCCAGCCGATCGCCGCGGCGCCCGGCGTCGAGACGGTCGGCGAGCTCGAGCTGATCGAGCATCTGCGCGCCGGTCGTCAGCTCATCGACACGCGCCAGCCCGGCTTCGTCGAGCAGGGCACGATCCCCGGCGCGGTCGCGATCCCGCACACCGAGATCGCTGAGCGCCTCGGCGAGCTCGACCCGTGCCGCCCGATCGTGCTCTTCTGCAACGGTCCGCAATGCGCCGCCACCCCCGACGCCGTGCGCCGGCTCCTCGCCGCCGGCCGCGCACCCGCGCTGATGCTCTACTACCGCGGCGGGATGCACGACTGGATCTCGCTCGGGCTGCCGATCGAGGCCCGGAGCCGGGGCGGGTAACCAACTGCTCCACCTGGGCGCCGGCCGCCGCCCGAAAACGGCCCTACTTCCTGTCCTCCGCTCTGCTCAGCGTCGTTCCGGCGCTCTTCACGACCTTGCGAAGGAAGTCGTACTGCGTGTGAACCAGCCCGTCGGCCATCTCCATGGCGGCGTCGATGATCTCCTGCCGCTTGGACGGACGCTCACCGAGCGCCGGGAGCGTCTGGTCGACGGTGTCGACGAACTTGGTAACCGCCTCGATCGCGGCGCGCTGCCCCGCCTCGAGTGACTTGAGCACGTCTTCGGAGAGCTCCGCGGTGCGCTCGACTGCGCGCCCCCGCGGGGGCTCTGCAGCCTCCGCGGCGTGACGCTTGCGAGTGGCCGCACCTTTGCGTGCCGCCGCGCTGCGCTGAGCCTTGGTCTCTGGCATGGGATTTGCCTCCTTTGCGGGACGTGGGTCCCGACACAGACACTTCGCGGAAGCCGTTTGCACGGACTCGCGAGCCGCGGGCTCCGCCGCCGGCCACCGCCTTTACTGCGGACCGTAGGCCACCCCGGCAACGCTGCCATCGGTACAGAACCCGGACGTGATCGCACTCAACTACGCGCCCGGAACAGCTGCGTGGGCGGCGCCGAGCGACCTGAGATAACGTCCTGCTGGGCGCCACGCCGGGAGGATGCAAGGAGCCATGGCTGCCCAGCGAGGGAACCCCGGACATCACCGAGCTGCGCGACCACATGCGCGCACGGGTTGGGGCCCTGCCGCGGTTTTCGCAGCAGCTCTCCGGCCCCCATGCCGGACCCCTGAGGTGGCTGACTTGGGAACCGGCGGGATCGTTCGACCTCGACGCCCACCTGCACCACGCCGCGCTGCCGGCACCGGGAGGCGAGGCCGAGCTGTACGAGTGGCTCGGGGAGTTCCGGTCGGTCATGGACAAGACCGGCATGAATGACGGGCTCGAGGTGACCGACGACGTGTTCGAGTCGCCCGCCAGCATCGTCCTCGACCAGGCCGAGAACCGGCTGCACACCATTAGGCCGTGCTAGTCGCCACGCTCGGCTCGGACTGAAACCTGCAGAGGACAGTGAAGGCGAGTCGCTCCGGGCGTCACCGACCGTTCAGCGCCTGGCTCCGGAACTGGCGAGTGCTTCGCCCTCGCCCTCGCGGGACCGATGCGCGACTCACGCCGGATCACCGGGCGGAGTCGGCCGCGGCAACATTGGCCTCAGGCACCGCTCGGTATCCGCGGTGATGACGGGGTACAGGCGCGGATGCTCTAGCGCGTAGCGGATCAGCGGATGATCGAGCGGGGGAAGCTCGGTCGTGGTCTGTCCCGCAGCCGTGCGAGCGGACTCGAGGCGGTCCAAGCAGTCGCAGTAGTCGTGCTCACCGCCTTGGCGGAAGCAGGTGAGGGCCGTGCCCGGCGCGGGGGGAATCGCGACCGGTGGGTCCTCTTGCGTGGTGGTTCGCAAGGTCAGCCCTCCAACCAGGAGGACCGCGATGAGCAGGAGTTGCTTGACGCGTGTCCCGGACGGCTGGGGTGTCACCAGGGAGGTCGCCCTCGACAGGCCAGATCGTCAAGCGGGGCTACATCCAGGTCGCGAGCCCGGAAGCTGAGCGGGTAGTACGCCGCAGGCGATCACGCACTCGTTACGGATGACCGGGGGAGCGGGCGGTCGTAGCTTCCTTGAGACGGACGGCGAGCGCCTTCCGACACTGCCGAGCGCGCCTGGCGGACACCTGCGGCGTGACCGAATTCCTAACGATCACCCACGAGGACAAGGAAACATCATGCCCACGACAGTCTCCCCGGAGCCGGTTGCGATCGGCAACGGCACGCCCCCTGCGGTGTCGACTTCACCGGCGCCGCGAAATCGGCTGCTGGCCAGCGTCACGAGCCTGACTTCGGTCACAACCATGGCCGCTGCGGCCATGATCTTCCTAGGGGTGTGCGCTCTCGTCGCCGGTAACTACACGAAGGACGTGGTTCACGACCAGCTGGCGCCCCAGAAGATCTTCTTCCCGCCCGCCGGTAGCCCCGCGATGCTCCCGGGGGTCAAGCAGTACGCCGGGCAGCAGCTCTTGAGTGGCGCGCAGGCGAAGGCGTATGCGAACGACTTCATCGGCGTCCACGTGACCAAGATCGCCAACGGGCAGACCTACGCCGAGGTGTCCACCAAGGCGCTGGCCCACCCCAAGAACGCGACGCTCGCCGCGCAGAAGACCGCGCTGTTCCAAGGTGAGACCCTTCGCGGGCTCCTGCTCAACGCATGGGGCTGGTCGGTGGTCGGCTCGATCGCAACCATCGCCGGAATCGCCCTGATCCTCATCGGCGGCGTCCTGTTCCTGCTGCCGCTGGCCAACTGGCAAGTCAACCTGCGCCGCCGCAGGCCAACTGCGGCATAGCCGTCGACATTACGGCTGGCTCTGGGCGAGCAGCCGGTCGGCGCGTTGCTTTGCGCCGGCCGGCACCAGCCGGCTGAGCCGGGCGCGGTTCCCGGCGACCAGCCGGTAGACGAGCTCGACCAGGCGCGGCGAGATGCTGGCCAGGCGCGCCAGCCGACGGGCGCTCACACGCAGGACTGCCTGCGCTGCCGCGCCGCCGGACTCGTGCCGGCCGTCGTCGTGCACGACGTGCGCCGCGCGCAGCCGCTCGGCGGCGTCCATGCCGGCGAGCAGGCGGTCACCCGTTGGCGACTGGATCGGAGCAACGGTGAGCACGCGATCACGGTCGCGCTTCAGCGCCCAGGCGACGGTCCAGCGACAGAAGCCGCAGTTCCCGTCGTAGAGGACGATCACGCCGGGCGAATGAGGCGGACAGCCGATGCTCGAAGCCTACGGTCTCATCGTGCGTTCATTTGCGCGGGCGACGCTCGCCCGCATGAACGCCCCCGATCGTCGCCGTCGCCTGGTACGCCACGGCCTGGGCGCGTTCAGCGCGCTGGCGGTTGCGGCCCTCGCGGCGCTTGTCGTCACCGGCGACTTCGGCGACTCCGGGGCAGCGAGCGCGAGCGCGCCGGGCGTCCCTGACCTGCGCCCGCCTCGGCTCACCGTCCTCCACCACGTCTCCGGGCTCGGGTCGGGGCTGATCGTGCTTGGTGCCAAGAACCGCTCGCCGGGGCCCGGCGAGCAGGCCGGCCCGCTGATCGTCGACGATCTCGGCCGGCCGGTGTGGTTCCGGCCGCTCCCGCCGGGGCAGGTCGCCAGCGACGTTCGCGTGCAGCGCTACCAGGGGCGGCCGGTGCTCACCTGGTGGCAGGGCACGACCCTCGGCGGTGCGGGGCACGGCCACGGCGAGGGAGTGATCGCCGACTCCTCCTACCACGTGATCGCCCACGTGCATGCCGGCCACGGTTACTTCGCCGACCAGCACACGTTCCTCCTCACCCCGCAGAACACGGCGCTGATCGAGGCCTACCACGCGACGCCCCGCGATCTCACGTCGGCCGGTGGCGCGCCCAACGGCATGGTCTACGACGGGATCGTCCAGGAGATCGACCTGAGCACGGGCCGCGTGCTGTTCGAGTGGCACAGCCTGGACCACGTCCCCGTCGCCGACAGCTACGTGCCCGTCCCGCGCGACCCGGCCACTCCCTACGACTACTTCCACATCAACTCGGTCGGTCTCGCTCCCGACGGCAACCTGATCGTCTCGAGCCGCCACACCTGGACCGTCTACGAGATCGACCGCCATACGGGCCGCATCATCTGGCGGCTCGGCGGCAAGCACAGCGACTTCCGGCTCGGGCCGGGCGCCAGGTTCGCCTGGCAGCACAACCCGGTGCCGGTGGGAAGCGACCTGCTGCGGATCTTCGACAACGAGTCGAACGGGACGCCCGTCAAGCCGGAGTCGCGGGTGATCACGCTGCGGCTCGACGCCCAGCGCAAGACGGCCACGCTGGTCCAGTCGATCGAGCACCCGGCGCACCTGTCGGCGCCCTCGCAGGGCAACGCGCAGCTGCAGCCCGACGGCGACCTGTTCGTGGGGTGGGGGCGGCTCGGAAGGTTCTCGGAGTTCGGCCCGGGCGGGAGGCTGCTGCTCGACGCGACCTTCCCGCCCGGCTACGACAGCTACCGCGCCTACCGCTTCCCCTGGACCGGCGAACCCTCGACCGGACCGGCAGCCGCGGCACACCGGGACGGACCGGACGTGGCGATCCAGGCCTTCTGGAACGGCGCGACGGACGTCGCCCGCTGGCGCATCCTCGGCGGTGCGGGCCCGAGCGAGCTCAAGCGGGTGGGGTCGGTCGCCTGGGACGGTCTCGACACGAAGGCTCACCTGCGGACGCACGCGAGCTGGGTGGCGGTCGACGCCCTGGACGCGGGCGGCCAGATCGTCGGCAGGTCAGCTCCGGTGCGGGTGGGCGGCTAGCCGAATCCGAGCTCAGGTCCGCGGCCAGTCGAGCGGCTCCCCGCGCAGCCAGGCGGCGCCCTGCTCGACCAGCGCCTCGCGCTCGGCCCCGACCTCGGTCGGCATGTCCGGCTTGATCGTGTAGCCGAGCCCCTCCTGCAGGTACGACAGCCGCTGGTAGCCGTCGGGGCGCCGGGCCAGGATCTCGGGATCGAGCTCGACGCTCTCGTGCGGGTTGGTCGGGACGATGAAGTCGCGCTCGTAGACCGGCTGGCGCAGCACCAGCCCCCAGCGCCCGTCGCGGCGCTCGAAGAAGTCGTAGTTGATGCCGATGCAGGTGACGTCGCAGAGCACCCCCTCGACGGGGCCGCGCTGCATGATCCGGAGCTTCGACTGCGCGACCGCCCGGTCGCCGTTGACCTCGACCGTCACCCCTCCGGGCGCGTGCAGCATCCGGTCGCCGCGCTCGAAGCCCTCGCTGGCCGCCTCGGCGAACTGCTGCGGGGTGGCCTTGCCGCCCCAGGTGGTCATCATCGCCCCGCCCTCGTGCCAGACCGTGAAGAAGCGCTCCCAGTCGCGGTTGTCGCGGTAGAGGCTCCAGTTGTCGACCAGCTCGCGGATCGCAAGCCGGTCGAGCATGCCGTCGTCGCTCATCCAGCCCCCCTCATGTCGATGTCACGCCGTACGCCCGCGGTCCACTGGCTCCCCGGGCGCGTCGCCGGGCGTGAGCACCAGGTCGCACTCGAGCGAGCACCAGTCGCCCTCGACCCCGTCGGGCCGCTGCGGATCGGCGGCGGAGCGCAGCTCGAAATGACGCAGCAGCGAGCGCTTGACCGCGAAGACGGTGTCCGAGTCGAGGTAGGCGCTGTCCTCGTCGAAGATGTGCGTGGTCACCGTCCTGAAGCCCGCGGCGCGCGCGATCACGTGGATGTGGGCCGGGCGCCAGGGGTGCCGACCGGTCGCGGCGAGCATCTCGCCCACCGGCCCGTCAGCGGGGATCGGATAGGGCACGGGGCGCACGGCCAGGAAGGCGTACGAGCCGTCGTCGCGGGTCCTGAAGCGGCCGCGCAGGTGGTGCTCGGGTGCCTCCGGGTCCTGCACGGCGTAGAGGCGGTTGTCGCCGTTCTGCCAGATGTCGAGCTCGGCCGCCGCGATCGGCGAGCCGTCGGCCGAGAGGATCCGGCCGTGCACCCAGGCGGGCAGCCCGGCCTCCTGCTCGGCGATGTTCGCCCCGTACTCGCGCAGCGGGGAGCCCGGCACGTAGAACGGCCCCAGGACCGTCGACTCGGTCGCGCCCGCGGGAAGCTCGTGGGCAATCGCGTCGACGAGCATCGACAGCCCCATCGTGTCCGACCAGAGGATGAACTCCTGGCGTCGCTCGTCGGTGATCTGCCCGGTCTCGGTCAGCATCCTGATCGCGACCTGCCACTCCTCTTCGGTCAGCCCGACCTCCGTGGCGAAGGCGTGCAGGTGCCTGGCGAGGCTCTGCACGATCTCCCGCAGGCGCTCGTCCGGGCACGCCTCGAAGCGCTCCACCACCGAGGCGGTGATCTCCGCCGGCGTCGTGCGCTGCGGTTGCTCCGACATTCCTGGCTCCCTGGTTTGTGCGACCTTCTGGGGCATGACCGCCTCCGCGCCCCTCGTCACGGGCACCGATTTCATCACGATCGCAACCACGGACTACGACGCCGCCGCGAAGTTCTACGGCGACGTGCTCGGCCTGCCCTTCGGCAAGCGCTGGGGGGACATGCCGGCCGGCGAGTTCGAGACCGGCAACCTCACCCTCGCCGTCATGCAGTCGGATGCGTTCGGCATCGACTTCCAGACCAACAACCACCCGATCGAGTTCAGGGTCGACGACGTCGCGGCGGCGCGGGCCGAGCTCGAGTCACGCGGCGTCGAGTTCGCCGGGGAGACGCTCGACAGCGGCGTCTGCCACCAGGCGTTCTTCTCAGACCCTGACGGCAACCGGCTGGCCATCCACCACCGCTACGCGCCGAAGGCGGCTTGAGCGACTGCTTACAATCCGTGAGTGGCCGCGGACCACAAGCTGGGTGAGGTCGGAACGGAGATCGCGCCGGAGATCGTCCGCGACCCGGACGCCGCGACCCGAGTCGACGCCCTGCTGCGGCAGGTCTGCCATCTCGCACGCTGCCTGACCGGCGCCGAGCAGGCCGCCCTGGCTCTGAACGCCACCGCCGACGACGCTCCGCGCAAGTACTTCAGCCTCAGTGCCGCCTACGAGCCCTGGCGCGACTACCGCCCTGACCCCAAGGGGCTGGGCCTGCACGGCCTGGAGCTGCCGCCCGGTGAGGTCGTCCGCCTCACCCAGGAGGAGGTCGAGGCCCATCCGGCCTGGCAGGCGTTCGGCGATCAGGCGGCCGAGCACCCGCCGATGCGCGGCTGGCTGGCGACCCCGGTATGCGGTGAGGGCGGCTATCGCTACGGCCTGCTGCAGCTGTCCGACAAGGCCGGAGGCGCGAACTTCGACGAGGAGGACGGGCTCCGCCTCGGCGAGCTGGCACAACTCGTCGGCGCCGCGCTGGACGCGCTGCGCCTGACGCACGAGCGCGCGGCGGCCTAGCACCATGGCCACCCCCTGCACACACCTCGATCACATCCAGATCACCGAGCTGCCCGACGCCGTCGACGGCTGTGTCGACTGTCTAGCCGCCGGCACGGGTTGGCTGCACCTGCGCATCTGCCTCGAGTGCGGGCACGTCGGCTGCTGCGACAGCTCGCCGCACCGTCACGCCAGCGCGCACGCGAACGCGAGCGACCATCCGATCATGCGCTCGCTCGAGCCGGGCGAGGACTGGTCGTGGTGCTTCGTCGACGAGGTGGCGATGCTTATCCCCGAGGTTCACGGGGAGACGAGCATCCCGCCCTCGCCGCTGGCTTGAGCTCGGACACGGCTAGCTAGACTCGCGCCGCGTGAGGCCGCTCCGCTACCTCGCTGCCCTGTTCGCCTGCCTTGCCGCCGTCGCGTTCGCGACCGCCGGCTGCGGCGGCGACAGCGGCAGCTCCAGCGACCTCGGGAACGTGCTCGCCTACGTCCCGGCCAACACTCCCTTCGCGCTCGAGCTGGACACCGACCTCGGCGACAGCCAGTACAAGGCGCTCGACGCGCTCCTGAACCGCTTCCCCGGCGCCGACACGATCAAGAGCTTGATCAAGGCGCAGCTGACGAGCGGCGTCAAGGGCGTCAACTTCGACAACGACGTCAAGCCGCTGCTGGGCAACCCGGCGGTGATCAGCGCGACCGACGTCGGCTCGTTCCTGTCCTCCTCGGAGGAGGCCGGCTTCGTCGCGGCGCTCCAGGTCAAGGACAAGGACGCACTTCAGTCGGTGATCGACAAGACCAAGCCGCAGAAGCGCGGCGAGGTCGGCGGCGCCACCGTCTACCAGGACGGGGACACCTTCTTCGGGGTCAAGGACGACGTGGTCGTGCTCGCCGGGTCGCGCTCGCTGCTCGAGGACGCGCTCAAGCGCGCCGACGGCGGCGACCACCTGTCCGAGAGCGACTTCGAGGCGGGCCTGGAGGGCCTGCCCTCCGACGCCCTCGCCCGCGTGTACGTCGACGTTCAGGGCCTGCTCAGTCAGAGCCAGGGCGCCCGCGCGGCCCGCAGGATCGAGTGGGTCGGCGCGCTGCGCACGCTCGGCCTGACGGTCTCGGCGCAGAAGAAGTCGATCGACGTCGAGTTCAACGCGGTGACCAAGGGCGGCGACCTGACCGAGGCGGACCTTCCGTTCGCGTCGGGCGACGAGGCGGCCAAGGTGGTCAAGCGCAAGGGCGAGATCGGTGTCGGCCTGCGCAACCCGAGGCAGCTCGTGGCGTTCTTCGAGTCCGCCCTGCAGGCGGTCGACCCTCAGACCTTCGGCGACTACGAGCAGGGCAAGCGCGCGATCGCGGCCAAGCTCGACCTCGACATCGACAAGGATCTGATCGCCCAGCTGACCGGCAACCTGTCGGTGTCGGCGACCATCGAGGGCGACTTCGCCGCTCGCGCCGAGGTCAAGGACCCGGCCGCGTTCACCAAGACCGTGGACAAGGTCGCGAAGGCGCTGCCCGAGCTCGGCTCGACGCTGGGCATCGAGAGCGTGCGCCGCAGCGGCGACCTCTACGAGGCGCGCCTGTCCGGCGGCAGCAGCTTCGTGTTCGGGATGGCCCAGGACTCGCTTGTCGTGGCGAGCGACGCCGCCCGCGCGCACTCGATGGCGGCGACGCAGCCGGAGGCCGTGCCCGGCGCCAGCGGGTCGCTCGTCCTGAGCGCGGACGCCGAGGGCATCGCCCGCCAGATCCTCGCGAAGATCGCTCCGCAGTTCGGGATCCCGGATCCGGTCGTGCCGGTCTTCGCGCGCCCGTTCAACGAGCTGAACGGCTGGGTCACGACCAGCACCGATGGCCTGAAGGGCAAGCTCAGCCTGACGCTCGACTAGGCCCAGGCCTTGAGCAGCGGCAGCGGGTCGATCGGGTGCCCGCCGACGTACCAGCCGCCGACCCAGATCTCGAAGTGCAGGTGCGGGCCGGTCGACTGGCCGGTATTGCCGACCTCGCCGATGCGCTGGCCGGCGCGCACGCGCTGGCCCACCACGACGGCGGTCGAGCCGCTGCGCAGGTGCATGAAGACGTAGTCGTAGCCCTCGCGGTCGCTGCGGAGCACCACGTAGTTCCCGGCCGCCTTGACCTGGTGGGCGACCGCCTCGACGACGCCCGCGTGCGGCGCCACGACCGGCGTGCCGAGGGCGGCGGCCAGGTCCTGACCCTGGTGGCGGTGGCCCTTGCGCCTGGCGCCGAAGCGGGCGTCGCGGCCGCCCCAGTCGAAGCCGCCGGCGATCGGGAAGCGGTGCCCGGGGTCGCTCCTCGACGCGCGGCTGGAGCGCTGCTTGTGACGCTTGCGCGCCGGCACCGGCTGTCCGTAGGTGGCCCCGCCGCTGGTGCCGGAAGGCGCGGGCGCCCCGGCAACCGCTCCCCCGCCCTCACCGGGCGCCGCCGCGGCAGGCGGCCCCATTGCTGCTGCCGCGGCGAGCGCCACGGCGAGGAGGGAGATGATGCGGGTAGGTCGCATCTCCCTTCTCGCATCGGCGGCCTCACCCGAAGGCTGGCGGGCTGCAACCGCGCTTGCGCCCGACCGGCTAGCGCTCGGCCATCCGGCTGAGCATCTCGACGGCGCCGCGCTTGTTGAGCGGCTCGTTGAGGTTGCCGCACTTCGGCGACTGCACGCACGACGGGCAGCCGGCCTGGCAGCGGCACTCCGAGATCAGCCGCAGGGCGTCGCCTACCAGCGACTCGAAGCGCTCGTAGCCCACCCGCGTGATGCCGACGCCGCCGGGGTGGCCGTCGTAGATGAAGATCGTCGCGCGTCCCGTCTGCTGGTGGAACGCCGTGGACAGGCCGCCGATGTCCCAGCGGTCGCACATCGCGATCAGCGGCAGCACCGCGATCTGGCCGTGCTCGGCCGCGTGGAGCGACCCCTGCAGGACATCCAGCGGGAACTCCTCGCGCAGCAGCTCGTCGGGCAGCTCGTACCAGAGCGCCTGGGTGACGAACTCCTGCTCGGGCATGTCGAGCGCGAGCAGGTCGAGCACCGCGTGGTCCGCGATGCGCTTCTTCTGGTAGGCGACCACCTGCTCGGTCACCGACACGATCCCGAACGAGAGCTCCACGCCGCAGCAGTCGCGCCGCTCGCGCACCTGCTCGATCCAGGTCTCGGACTCCTTCTTCGGCTGCGTGTACCAGTCGCCCTCGAAGGGCCGGACCAGCGCCCGGCGACCGGCCAAGTCGAGGTCCTCGACCTCGTAGGGCAGCCCCATGTGCAGGTAGATCGCGCCGGGGTGGACGGCCGTGTGCGAGCGCGCGGTCTCGACGTTCCCGATCAGCTCGCCGCCGACCGCCTCGACGATCGCCACCGAGTCGGGCGAGGCGGAGCGCAGCGCGATGTCGGCAGCGGGGTAGCCCGGCCCGCGCGGCAGGTAGCGTCCGCCGCGCTCGCGCAGCCGCCCCTGCTTGACGAGCCGCTGAGCGCTCTGCTCCCAGCGCTCGCCGAACACGTCCTCGTCCTCGGGCGTCAGTGGCAGCTCGTAGGCGGCGGCCGTCAGGTGGGCCAGGTGGATCTCCTCGGACTCGTGGTCGAGGATCGCCCGTTCGACCGGCCGCTCGAGGAACTCGTCGGGGTGGCGGCAGAAGAACTGGTCGAGGGCGTCCTCGCCGGCCACGTACATGGCCAGCCCGGCCTCGCGCCGCCCGGCGCGCCCCCACATCTGGCGCAGGCTCGCGACCGTGCCGGGGAAGGTCACGCAGACGGCGGCGTCGAGGTCGCCGATGTCGATGCCGAGCTCCAGCGCGTCGGTCGCCACGACCCCGAGGAGCTCCCCCGCCGCCAGGCGCCGCTCGATCTCGCGCCGCTGGGTCGGCGTGTAGCCGGCGCGGTAGGGGGCGATGCGCTCGGCGGCGTCGGCGCGGCCCATGTCCTCGAGGCGCAGCCTGGCGAAGCGCTGGATCAGCTCGACCCCGCGGCGCGACTTCAAGAAGCAGATCGTGCGCACGTCGCGCGAGACCAGCTCGGCCAGCAGCTTGGCCGCCTCCGAGAGCGCCGACGCGCGCTTGCCGAGCTTCTCGTCCACGAGCGGCGGGTTCCACATCACGACCTCGCGCTCGGCATGCGGGGCGCCGTCGCGGTCGACCAGCAGCATCTCGAGCCCGGTCAGCCCCTCGCCGAGCTGGCGCGGGTTGGCGATCGTCGCGCTCGTGAGCACGAAGCGCGGCTCCGCGCCGTAGGCACGGGCGAGCCGCCTCAAACGGCGCAGCACGTTGGCCACGTGTGAGCCGAACACACCGCGGTACACGTGCGCCTCGTCCACCACGACCCAGGCGAGGTTGGCCAGCACGTCGCCCCACGAGCGGTGGTTGGGCAGCACCCCGACGTGCAGCATGTCGGGGTTGGTGAGGATCAGGTTCGAGCGCTGGCGGATCGCGCGGCGCTCCTCGCGCGGCGTGTCGCCGTCGTAGATCGCGTGACGCAGGAAGCGGCCGCCCAGCTCGGACAGCTTGCGCGCCTGGTCCTGGGCCAGCGCCTTGGTGGGGTAGAGGTAGAAGGCGCGCGCCGAGGGGTCGCTCGCGAGCGTGTCGAGCACCGGCAGGTTGAAGGCCAGCGACTTGCCGCTGGCGGTCCCGGTGGTCACGATCGTGTGACCTCGGCGGGCGCTCTCGAGGGCGTCCGCCTGGTGGGACCAGAGCGCCTCGATCCCGGTGGCCGAAAGCGCCTCGTAGAGCGCGGGATGGATGTCCTCGGGCAGGGGAGCGGTCACGCCTGGGCTCGCCTTGGCGCGGGAGGTCGCGACCACCTCGCCCTCGCCCGCCGTCTCGAGCACCGACTGCCATGGGTATCCCGCCTGGACCGCGCTCACGGCTTGCCATAGTACGAACGTGATCCGCCCCTTCCATCACTCGCAGTTCCCGGTGGAGCTGCTGAGGGAGCTGAAGCGCGAGCCGGCGACCGTCGTGCTCCCGACGCGCGAGGAGGCGGACACCATCGGCCCGATCGTGGAGCGGCTGTTGTCGCTCGAGGGCCTGGTGGACCAGGTCCTGGTGGTCGACGCCGCCTCACAGGACGGCACGGCGGAGATCGCGGCGTCGCTCGGCGCCGACGTGTTCCAGGAGTCCGAGCTACTCCCAGAGTTCGGCCAGGTGCTCGGGAAGGGCGACGCGATGTGGCGCGCGCTCGCGGTGGCCGACGGCGAGCTGATCGTCTACCTCGACTCGGACACGCGCGACTTCTCGCCGCACTTCGCGACCGGGCTGCTGGGTCCGCTGATCTGCGAGGAGGGCGACGTTTCGTTCGTGAAGGGTCACTTCCGGCGGCCGTACGCGGGGGAGGCCGGGACGCAGGTTCCGGTCGACGGCGGGCGCGTGACCGAGCTCACCGCCCGCCCGCTGCTGTCGGCCTTCTATCCAGAGCTGGCGGCGTTCGTCCAGCCGCTGGCGGGAGAGGTCGCCGCGCGGCGCTCGTTCTTCGATCAGCTGCCGTTTGCCATCGGCTATGCCATCGAGACCTCGATGCTGCTGCACGCGCGCGACGTGCTGGGCGGGACCGACGGCATGGCGCAGGTCGACCTGGAGGAGCGCCAGAACCGCCATCAGCCGCTGTCCGCGCTGGGCCCGATGGCGTACGCCGTGCTGCGGGTGATCCTCGAGCGCCTGCGCGCCGAGGGGCGATTGCTCGACGACCACGCGCCGCCGTTCCAGACCGCGGACGGCCGGCTGATCCAGGTCGAGCTCGTCGAGCGGCCCCCGTATGGCACGCTGCGCGAGCGTGGCGATCAGATGCGTGTACACGGACCTGGACGGGACGCTCCTCGGTAAGGGGGCGTCGCTCTTCCACACGGCGGAGGGCGAGTTCACCCTGCTTGCGGCGCGCGCGCTCGAGGCGTGCCACCGGGCCGGCGCCGAGGTCGTGATCAAGTCCGGCCGCCGGCGTGCGCAGGTGATGGAGGACGCGCGCCTGATCGGCCAGCGCTCCTACATCTTCGAGGTCGGCTCGGGCATGGTGATCGACGGCGAGCTGACCTTCCTGACCGGCGACCTCCAGCCGCTCGAGGGCAAGACGATCCACGCCCAGGTCGAGGAGTCGGGCGCGCCCGCGCTGCTGCTCGAGCGCTTCGCCGGCCGGCTCGAGCACCACTCGCCCTGGCACGTCGACCGCGAGGTGTCGCACCTGTTCCGGGGAGCGATCGAGGTCGGCGAGGCCAACGAGCTGCTGGCAGCGGAAGGGCACGAGAACCTGCGGTTGGTCGACAACGGCGAGATCGAGGACGGGCGGCATGCCTTTCACCTGATCCCCGCCGTCTCGTCGAAGGCGGCGGCTGTCGCGACCCACATGCGCGCCCGCGGCTACGAGCCGGAGGAGTGCATCGGCGTGGGGGACTCCGCCGAGGACCTCGACGTCGCCGAGGTGGTGGGTCGTTTCTTCCTCGTGGCCAATGCGGATGTCGCCGGCGGGCCCGGCGTCGAGCGCACCGAGGCGGCGATGAGCGAGGGCTTCTACGAGGCCGTAATCCGCTCCCTTTCCGAGTCGCGCTAGCTCGTAACCGACGTTACAATCGCGTGTATCGACTGCCGGGACTCCGGTCCCAGCACCGCGGCGGCGCAAGCCGTCGCACGGGTGAGGCAGCACGGGCGCTCCGACAGGGGCGCCCGTCGCTTAGGGTCCGCCCATGAGCTCGCTAGCGGAGGAAGTGGTCGACGCGATCAACGCGATCTCGGGGACGCATCCGGGGCATCGCGCGGCACACTCGAAGGGGACGCTGCTGACCGGCACGTTCACCCCCAATGCGAGCGGTTTGACGACGGCCGCGCACATGCAGGACACGCCCTCGCGAGTGACGGTGCGCTTCTCGAACGGCGGCGGTGACCCGGCCATCCCCGACTACGCCCACGAAGGCCGCGGGATGGCGGTCAAGTTCTACGCGCCGGACGGCGAGAAGACCGACATCGTGGCGCTCACGATGCCCTCCTTCTTCGTGCGAACGCCGGAGGACTTCCTGTCGTTCACCCACGCGCGCCAGGACCCGGAGAAGCGGATGCCGGACTGGATCGGCGCTCACCCCGAGGCGCTGCCGGCGCTCCAGGCCTTCCTCGCGTCGGGGCTGCCGGCGAGCTACGCGACCCGCACCTACAACTCGATCCACGCGTTCCGCTGGATCGACGCGGACGGCGCGTCGCGGTTCGTGCGCTACCGCTGGGAGCCCGAGGCGGGTGAGGAGACGCTGTCGGCCGAGGACGCCAAGGCGCGCGGCCGCGACTACCTGCAGGAGGACATCCTCGCGCGCGGCGAGAGCGCCTTCCGGCTGCTCGTGGTGATCGCGGACGAGTCGGACGCCGTGGACGACCCGACGGTCGAGTGGCCGGCCGAGCGCTCGCGCGTGGAGGTGGGCCGCCTGGTGGTCGACGGCCCCGAGCTGGAGCGCGAGCAGGGCGACGACGTGCTGGTGTTCGACCCAACCCGGGTCATCGCCGGAATCGAGCTGTCGGACGATCCGATCCTGCGCTTCCGCAGCGAGGCCTACCGCGTGTCCGTCGGGCGCCGCGTCAGCCCCGCGCCGGCCGGTTGAGCGTCTCGCGCCTCGGTACGCCCTCGCCGAGCTCCTTGTGGCGCTCGATCTCGGCGTTGAGCTCGGCCCCGTAGAGCAGCGCCACGTTCGTGAGCCACAGCCACGCCACGAGCAGGATGGCTCCGGTGAACGCCCCGTAGACGGCGCCCACGTCCGCGACTCGCGACACGTACTGGGAGAACGCCAGCGAGGCGAGCAGCCACAGCACCACGCCGGCGGCCGATCCGGGGATCAGCCAGCCGAACCCGCGGTGCTTGACGTCGGGGGTCACGTAGTAGATCAGCGTGAAGACCAGCATCGCCACCAGCACGGCTCCCGGCCAGCGGGCGACGTCCCAGATGTCGGCGGCCGTGGAGCCGAGCCCGGCGAACCCGAGCAGGTCGTGGCTGAGGCGCCCGCCGACGAAGACCATGACCAGGCTCGCCAGGACCAGGACCATCAACACGATCGCCAGCAGCACGTCGATGCTCTTGCGGCGCAGGAAGCTGCGCCCGCTCCCGTCCAGCTCGAACACGACGTTCAGCGCGCGGCGGGCGGCCTCGAGAGCTCCGGTCATCCCGTAGAAGGCCACCACGATGCCGATTGCCAGGGTCGTCGCCGCCGTCCCCTTGCTCTGGAGCGCGCCGCGCAGCGAGCGGTCCACCGGGTCGACCACCGAAGCCGGAGCGACGTCGCGCAGGTAGTGCACGATCGCGTTGTAGGTCTCGGGGTACTGGCCGATCAGGCCCAGCAGCGACAGGGCGAGCAGGACGGCCGGAAACAGCGACATCAGCGCGTAGTAGGTGAGCGCCGCGGCGTGGTGGGTCATCTGGTCGTCGTAGAACGCCCTCAGCGATCGACCCACCACCACGATCGCGCGAGTCACCAGGCCAAGTTAGCTCTTCGCGGGGCCGGAACTCCCGTAGGTGGCGATCAGCACGCCCTTGGTGGTCGTCACGCTGTCGAGCAGCCGCAGGGCGCCGAGTGTGCTGCCCTCGCCGAACAGCCGGCGGCCCGTGCCGAGGACCAGCGGATGGATCATCAGCACGTACTCGTCGATCAGACCGTGCGGTATCAGCGACCGGATCAGCTCGCCGCTGCCGAGCATCGTGATCTTCCCGTCCGACTGCTGCTTGAGCGCGGCGACCGCCTGCGGGACGTCGCCCTGGAGCAGGGTCGAGTTGCTCCACGGGAGGGGCTCGCTCAGCGATCGAGAGGCGACGTACTTGGGCGCGTTGTCGAGCACCTCGGTGAACGGGTTGTCCGTCTGGTTGGGCCAGTACCCGTAGAAGTCCTCGTAGGTCCGGCGCCCGAGCAGCAGCGGCCCGCCTCCTCCCGTCCCCACTCCGAGCGCGCGGAACATGACCTCGTCGATGTTCGGGGTCCCCCAGCCGCCGTGCTCGAAACCGCCGCGAGGGTCCTCGTCCGGGCGGGCGGGCGCCTGCATGACTCCATCGAGAGTCAGGTGGTTGACGACGACGAGCTTGCTCATTGCCATCTACCTGACAAGCGATCGCCCCGCTTCCTCCAGCTCCGCGAGTGTCGTCGCCTCCGTCAGCGACGCGAAGTCCAGCACGCGCTCCAAGAAAGGGTCCAGCTCGATCTTGCCGACCACCCCGTGGCACGGCACCCCGGACTGCCGGCAGCGGGTGGCCACCTCGCCGACCAGCTTGCCCTGGAGCGTCTGCTCGTCGATGCGCCCCTCCCCGGTGACCACGAAAGCGGCCGCCCGCATCCGCTCGTCGAATCCCAGGGCGCCGAGGACGAAGGCCGCCCCGTCGTGCAGGCGGGCTCCGTGCTCGCTCCAGAGCGCCCCGGACAGCCCGCCGGCGGCGCCGGTCATCGGCTCGCCGCGCGGGTCGCGGCGCATCTGGGCGGCCTGCCGCCCCAGCCGCTCGGTCAGCTTGCGCACCATCGAAGGGTCGGCGCCCTTCTGTGGCGCGAACACCCGGGCGGCGTCCTCGAACGGCGTGCGCACGTCGCAGAGCACATCCATGTCGACGGTAACCCCGGCGTCGGCCAGCGCCGCGAGCGCTCCCTCGCCGCCGTCCGTCGTCGCCGAGCCGCCCACCGTCACGATCACCCGCGTCGCCCCCGCCTCCACCGCCGCGGCGATCAGCTCGCCGGTCCCGCGCGTGGATGCCGCCCAGGCGTCGCGCTCGTCCTCCGCGACCAGACCCAGCCCGCTGGCCTGCGCCATCTCGACGATGGCCGTGCGACCGTCGTCGATCAGACCGAAGCTCCCGTCCACGGGCCGTCCCAGCGGATCGCCGACCCGCGCCTGGGAGAGCGAGCCCGGAAGCGTCGACATCAGCGCGTCGAGCGTCCCCTCGCCGCCATCGGCCACCGGCAGCTCCTCGGCATCGCGGCCGGCGGCGCGCAGCCCGCGTCCCACCGCGGCCGCCACCTCGCGTGCCGTGAACGTCCCCTTGAAGGCGTCCGGCGCGACCAGCGCCGGCAGCTCAGCCAACGGCCGCGCGGAACGCCTGCTCCGCCTCGGAGCCGTGGACCGCGAACACGATTCGCTCCAGCCCGCCGTCGTGCGAGCGGGCCACGCCGGTCATCAGACGCGCCGCCTCGTCCAGCGGGAAGCCGCCCACGCCGGTCCCGAACGCCACCAGCGCCAGCGAGCGGCAGCCCAGCTCCTCGGCGGCGGCCAGCGTCGAGCGCGTCGCCTGTTCGATGATCGGACCCGAGGTCGGGCCGCCCAGCTCCATCGTCGCCGCGTGGATGACCCAGCGGGCGGGCATGTCACCGGCTGTCGTCGCGACCGCCTCGCCCAGCCCGATCGGCGCCTTCTCGTCGGACTCGCTCTGGATCGAGGGCCCGCCGGCCCGTGAGATCGCTCCCGCCACACCCCCGCCGTGCATGAGCCGGGTGTTCGCGGCGTTGGCGATCGCGTCGACCTCGAGCTTCGTCACGTCGGCAGCGATGACTTCCAACTGCGGCACCGGGCATATGCTGACGAACTGGAGCGCGAGCACGTCGATTTGCGCGTTTCCCGTTCGTCGTTAGGTTGAAGCGGCGAAACGCGCCGCACTACCGAAGGGAGCAGCGATGCGGTACATGCTCATCATCCTCGGCGACGAGAGCCGGTTCGCGAGCCTGTCCGACGAGGAGCGGGCGGCCAACGGCGCTCGCTGGGCCGACTACACGAAGGAGCTCGTGGAGTCGGGCGCGTTCGTGTCCGGCGACGGTCTTCAGTCCGTGACCACCGCGACGACGCTGCGCGTCCAGAACGGCGAGCGCGTGCTGACCGACGGCCCGTTCGCCGAGACCAAGGAGCAGATCGGCGGCTTCTACGTGATCGAGTGCAAGGACCTCGACGAGGCCATCGATTGGGCGGCCAAGCTGCCCCACGCCGAACACGGCACCACCGAGATCCGGCCCGTCATGGAGTACGAGGACCCGCGGCTCGCCGAGCTGCACGGGCAGGCAGAGGGAGCGGCCTCGTAGAGCGCGCCGCCACGGATTCGGTCGTCGCGGCGGCGTTCCGGGAGGAGTCGGGACGCGCCGTGGCGACCCTGATCCGCATCCTCGGGGACTTCGACCTCGCCGAGGAGGCGGTTCAGGAGGCCTTCGTGATCGCGATCGAGCGCTGGCCGCGCGATGGCGTGCCGGACAGCCCGGGCGCCTGGATCGTGCGCACCGCGCGCAACCGCGCGATCGATCGCCTGCGCCGTGAGCGCCGCTACGAGGACAAGCTGCGGGAGCTGGAGCTGCTCATGCCAGGCCTTCCTGACGACCCTGTCGACACGTCCCTGCCGGACGATCGGCTGCGACTGTTCTTCACCTGCTGCCACCCGGCGCTGGCGCCGGAGGCGCGCGTGGCCCTGACGCTGCGCAACCTGGGCGGGCTGTCGACCCCCGAGGTGGCGCGCGCGTTCCTGAGCGGCGAGGCCGCCATGCAGCAGCGCCTGGTGCGCGCGAAGCGCAAGATCCGCGAGGCGCGCATCCCGTACCAGGTGCCCCCCGACCACGAGCTGCCCGACCGGCTGCGCTCGCTGCTCACCGTGCTCTACCTGATCTTCAACGAGGGCTACCTGGCTACGACCGACGACGCCCTCGTCCGCCGCGAGCTGTGCGACGAGGCGATCCGGCTCGCCAGGCTGCTCAGCGAGCTGATGCCGGACGAGCGCGAGGTGCGCGGTCTGCTGGCGCTGATGCTGCTGCACAACTCGCGCCGCGACGCCCGCGTCGACGAGGGCGGCGAGCTTGTGCTGCTCGAGGACCAGGACCGCTCGCGCTGGCACGCCGACGAGATCGGCGAGGGCGTGCGGCTGGTCGCGTTCGCCGGTCTTGACGGACCGTTCGGCCTCCAGGCCGCGATCGCAGCCGAGCACGTGGCCGACTCGACCGACTGGGCGCGCGTGGCGGCTCTCTACGCGCGGCTGGCCGCGTTCGAGCGCTCGCCGGTGGTCGAGCTCAACCGGGCGGTGGCCGTGGCGATGGCCGAGGGACCGCAGGCGGGCCTCGAGCTGATCGAGCCGCTCGAGGGCGGTCGCCTCGAGGGCTACCACCTGCTGCACGCGACGCGAGCGGACCTGCTGCGCCGGCTCGGCCGGGACGAGGAGGCGGCCGCTGCCTACCGGCGCGCGCGCGAGCTCACCGCCAACCCGACCGAGCGCGCCTTCCTGGAGCGGCGCCTGGCCGAGCTCAGCGGGTGACGCGCAGGGACTTCGCCGCGAGCGTCGAGCGGTTGCCCGCGCCGTCCACGGCGCGGACGTTCAGCCGCACGGTCGGGTGGCGGTGGTGCTTGAGAGCGCGCGCGAGCAGCCGGCGCCCCTTCGGGCCGAGCACGACCTTCACCCGGGTGCGCCTGTCGGCCCGCGCCAGCTTGTTCTCGCGGCGCAGCTTGTAGAGGCGCTTGCCGATCCGCAGCCGGCCGCCGGCCACGACGCCGCAGGCCTCGCTGCAGCGCACGTAGACGATGGCGCCACGCAGGTGCAGGACGCGCTGGCGACCCTTGACCAGCGTCCGCAGCCGCGGGGCGGCCTTGTCGCCGGTGATCTGCGGGATGCCGACGTCGATCCGGAGGATCTTGCCCAGCAGCGAGGCCAGGCTCTGGGCGTCGCCCTCGGGGTCGCCCTGGGTTCCGCCGTCGCCGGTCGACAGGTAGAGGCGCTTGTCGCCCCCGAACAGCAGCTGGCCGCCGTTGTGGTTCTGCGCCTGGTCGTGCGGGATCGTCAGCAGCGGACGCCGCGTCGCGATGTCGGAGCGGTCGGGCCCCTCGCCGGTGCGGCGGAACTCGTCGAGCTGCAGGTCGTTCGACTTGTTCGTGTAGTACGCGAAGACGCGCCCGCTGGTGGCGTAGTCGGGGGCGACCGCGAACGCGAGCAGGCCCTGCTCGCCGCTCGCCGTGGTGACGAGGCTGGTCAGGTTCAGGAACTCGCTGGCCACGCCGCCCTGGCGGATCATCACGTGGCCGGTCTTCTCGACGATGAACAGGCGGTTGGTGTCGCCCGGCGCCGCGGCGATGGCCAGCGGCTGGGTGAAGTTGCCGATGCTCGACAGGGCGAGCGCCGAGCCGCTCTGAGTGAGCCGGTAGACGGGGCCGTTCAGGCTCGCGGCGTAGAGGTGGCCCGCGCCGTCCTCGCCGAAGCCCGACAGCGCGGCGGCGTCCGCGAGCTTGGTGGCCGTCCCGCCCGTCTCGAAGCGGTAGACGCCCGTGTTGAACTTGGCGAACAGGTAGCGGCCGGCGAACGCGGGGAGCGAGCTGTCGCGCACGACGTAGCCGCCGATGACGACGTCGGAGTCGCTCGGATAGGTGTAGACGGGCGCGTGGTAGCTCAGCGGGATGCAGGGCTCGTTGAAGGCGTTGCCCGAGACGCAGTTCCAGCCCAGGTTGGCGCCGGCGATGCTCGCGGCGCTGAGGTGGTCGACCTCCTCGAAGTCGTCCTCGGTGAAGCTGCCGCCCACGTCGCCGATCCACATGTCGCCGTTGGCGCGGTCGAAGGACCAGCGATAGGGGTTGCGCATGCCGTACACGTAGATCTCGCCGCGAGCCCCTGCCTGGCCGACGAACGGGTTGTCGGACGGGATCGTGTACGCCGCGTGCGCCGCCGGCGCGAGCAGGCCGGCCAGGACGATCAGGATGAGGGTCAGTCGCGCAGTTGAGCGGTGAGGCATTCCTGCGGGTCCTTGTCGGTGCGCCAGCGCAGGAACTTAGCGCCGTGACGGATCCTTCGGCCGGTGATGTGATCGAACGCCACCTCGCAGACCAGCTCCGGCCGCAAGCCCTCCCAGACCAGCTCCTCGTCCGACTTCCAGCGGCTGGGCTCGCCGGAGCCGCGCTCGCCGGTGCGGTACGGCTCGAGCAGGCCGAGCAGCTCGCGCTTCTCCTTGGCCTTGAAGCTCGAGGTGTGGCCGACGATCTGCAGCTCGCCGCCGTCGGCGTACATGCCGAGGATCAGCGAGCCCACGGTGTCCGGCTCCTTGCCGAAGCGGAAGGCGGCCACGACGGCGTCGGCGGTGCGCACGCGCTTGACCTTGACCATGCCGACGCGCTCGCCGGGCCGGTAGGGCGCGTCGGACTGCTTGGCGATCACGCCCTCGCCCGTGCCCGCGAGCCACTGGCCGGCGGCGTCGGCGTCGTCGGTCGCTGCGGTCAGCTCGACCGGGTCATGGACGAGCTTGGCCAGCCGCTTGCGGCGCTCGGTGTAGGGAAGCTCCAGCAGCGTGTCGTCGCCCTCGGCCAGCAGGTCGAAGGCGACCAGCGTCGCGGGCGTCTCCGCGCGCAGGCGCTCGACGCGCGAGGCCGCCGGGTGGATGCGCTGCGAGAGCAGGTCGAACTCCTGGATGCCGTCGACGGTGACGACCATCTCGCCGTCGAGCACGTAGCGCTTCGCCTTCAGCGCCAGCGCCTGCTCGACGATGTCCGGGAAGTAGCGGTTCATCGGCTTTCCGTTGCGGCTCTGGAGGTGCACCTCGTCGCCGTCGCGGAACACGATCGTGCGGAAGCCGTCCCACTTGGGCTCGTAGCACCAGCCGTCGCCGGTGGGCAGCTCGCGCGAGCTCTTGGCAAGCTGCGGCTTGAGCGGTGGCGAGAGCGGCAGGCTCACGGGGCGGCGCTCCGGTGCATGATGCGGCGCAGCATCGCGTCGGCGAGCGTGGGCCGGAGCCCGTGCATGATCCGCAGCAGGCGCACGTTGGACGGATAGAAGACCTCGCGCCTGTCCTTCTCGACGCCCTCGACGATCGCCTTCCCGAGCGGCTCGGCCGGGGCGGCGCCGTCCAGGTCGTACCAGTCCGGCATGCGCTCCTTCTCGTGCGCGTGGAGCGAGCTGCGCACCTGGCCGGGGTAGACCAGCGTCAGGCCGACCCCGGTTCCCTTGAGCTCGTGCCGGAGCGCCTCGCCGAAGCCGCGCTGGGCGGACTTCGTGGCGCCGTAGGCGGCGGCACCGGGGAAGGAGCGGATGCCGGCGCCCGAGGAGACGATGACCACGTGGCCGCGCCGGCGCTCGAGCATGCCGGGCAGCGCGGCCTTCACCGTGTAGACGGTGCCGAGCCAGTTGACCTGCGTCAGCTGCTCGATCAGCTCGGTGGGCATCTCGGTGAAGGGCATGTAGTGGGCGATGCCCGCGTTGGCGACGAGCACGTCGACCTGACCGAAGCGCTCGACGGCCGCCGTGATCGACTCGCGGTCGCCGACGTCGGCCGACAGCTCGCCCGACCGCGCCACCCGCCCCACGGTGCAGCCGCGCTCCTCGAAGGCGTCCGCCACCGCCGCTCCGATACCGCGTGAGGCGCCGGTCACGAGCACGCGGGTCCCTGGGCTGAGCTGCACCCGGGCCAGAATAGACGGCCGGATAGGATGGCCCTCCGATGTCTTCCGATCAGGCGACCGTCGCGGAGGAGGAGTACCTCCAGATCCTCTACTGGCTCCAGGAGGCCAGGCTGCCGATGACCGGCGCCAACCTCGCGCGCGCGATGCAGGTGTCCGCTCCGACGGTCCACGAGATGATCGGGCGCCTCGAGGACGACGGCTACGTCACCCGCGCCGAGGACAAGTCGCTGAGCTTCACCAAGAGCGGCCGCGGGCACGCCGCCCAGATCGTCCGTCGCCACCGGCTGATCGAGCGCTTCCTGACCGACGTGTTCGACATCCCCTGGGACCAGGTGCACGAGGAGGCCGAGAAGCTCGAGCACTGGATGTCGCCCGTCGTCGAGGAGCGCATGCTGCGCGCGATCGGCGACGCCAAGACCTGCCCGCACGGGCACCCGATCTTCGAAGGCGAACGCGAGCAGGGCGTGCCGCTCGCGGACGTGGAGGAGGGCGCCACCGTGCGCGTGCTGCGCTTCGAGAACGAGGCGGAGGACCTGCTCCACTACCTGAAGGACACGGGGCTGCACCCCGGCCTGGAGGGCAAGCTCGATCAGTCCGGAGACGACGAGATCGTGATCGTCGCCGGCGGAGCGGAGCACGCGATCACCCGGAGCGTGGCCGAGACGGTGTCGGTGGTGGCCGACCCGTCGCCGCCGGTGCGTGTGGCGCTGCCGGACCAGCTGGTGCTGGGCAAGGAGCGCTACGGGCGCTAGCCGGCTCTCGAGGGGTTCACCACACCAGAGCGTGGTGAACCCCTCAAGCGAGAGTTAGCTCGTTGCGGCTGGGGGCTCCGGCGCCGGCGGGGGCGGCGGGGGTGCTGAGGCCGGAGTCGAGCTGACCGTGCTCTCCTCGTTCGCTCGCCAGCCACCGTAGGCGATCCCGGCCGTCGCGATCAGGCCCAGGAAGACGCCGATCTTGCGGCTGAAGTCGACTCCCGAGGCGCTCAGGTCGGGGGTCGGCAGATCGATGATCCGGAACAGCACCAGCAGGACCCCGAGGCCGCCCGCGGCGAGCACGAGCATCGCTCCGGGCAAGTCATCCGGCAGCGAGCCCATCGCCTTCGCGACCGGCACGCCGATGGCGACGAGCCCGATCAGGAAGAGCAGGATGTCGATGAAGCTGAGCGCCTCCCAACCACTCGCGCTCTCGCTGACCGAGACCGGACCGACGCTCACGTCGACTCCGTACCAGGGCAGGAACAGGATGATGATCAGCGCAATTCCGCTAACCGCGGCGATCTGGTCGCCGAGGCTCAGCTTTGATGTGTCCACAGTGGGGCCTCCTCCGATTGTGGCCAAGGATTCGACGCGCTCGGACAAACCCATGCAAGGGATTGCCTCAAAGCTGGACGGACGTTCGACGGGCGCGCAGGTCGAAATAGAGAAACGTCGAGAAGAGCGCGCCGAACGGCTGCACCACGCTGCTCGCGATGATCTCGCCGACCAGCGCCCACACGGCTCGGTCCGCGCTGTCGGCCGCCGCCGTGAACGGCGCGCCGAGAATCACCACGACGATCAGGGCCAGCACGTTCACCAGCACGATCAGGCCAAACGTCCGCCACCAGAACCCCTCGACGAGCCGGGCGCTGGAGCGCAGCGCCGCCGCGCCCTGCGTGCTCTCCAGCACGACCGTCTGCGGCACGAAGTACCAGCGCACGAATAGATAGATGCCGGGCACGATCAGCACCGCCCCGAGCAGGATGCCTAGCGCCGCGAGCAGCACCGCGAAGAAGATCGGGCTGAACTGCTCGAACCCCTTCACGACCGCCTCTCGCGCTCCGGGCGAGCCCCCGGCCGCGACCGATCGCAGCGCGTAGACGCAGATCGCGGTGATCAGCGGCGCGACCACGAGGTAGGACACGAGGGCTGGGATGGCGGTCTCGGCGAACGTGACCGAGCTGTCGTAGCCGCCGCTCAGCTGGTCCAGGCCGACGCCGCTCACGATCAGCTCGGATGGGATCACCACCAGCGCTCCGAGCGCGAGGAAGGTCCAGAAGTGCCCGAGGTAGACGACCAGCGAGTCCCGCAGCAGCGCGCCCGTGTCGCGCGTGCGCTCGAGCTCGATCACGCACGCGCGGGGGCGTGAAGCTCCCGGTATGCCTCGGCGATGCGCGCGACGCCCTCCTCGATCTGGTCGGGCGGCACGGCGGAGTAGGCGAGCCGGAGCGAGCTCTCGCCGCCCTCGATCATGAAGCCGGTGCCCTTCTCGAAGACCACGCCGCGCTTGGCTGCGCCGGCGGCCAGAGCCGCGACGTCGGTGCCCTCGGGCAGGTCGACCCAGAGGAAGTAGCCGCCCTCGGGAGTCACGTAGCGGGCGTCGGGCAGGTGCCGGTCGAGCGCGGCGCAGGTCGCGTCGCGACGCTCGCGCAGGGCCGTCTTGACGGTGGCGATGGAGCGGTCGACCGCGCCCGAGTCGCAGAACTCGGCAACGATCGCCTGGGCGACCATGTTGGGCGAGATGTAGGTCTCGGTCGCGCGCTTGCGCAGCGCGGCGATCAGGTCCTGCGGACCGACCAGGTAGCCGACCCGGATGCCGGGCGCCACCGTCTTCGAGAAGGAGGAGGCGTAGACCACCGCGCCGCCGCCCTCGTCGAGCTCGAACATCCGCGGGTGCGGGTCGCCCTCGAAGCGCAGCTCGACGTAGGGGTCGTCCTCGAACAGCATGAAGCCGTAGGTGCGCGCCAGCGCCACGAGCCGCTCGCGCTTCTCGAGCGACAGCGTGCAGCCGGCCGGGTTCTGGAAGTTGGGGATGATGTGGGCGAGCTTCGGCCGCGCGCCCTCTTCGAGCGCGGCCTCGAGCGCGCCGACGTCGACGCCGTCCGCCTCGAGCGGGATCGCCAGAATCTCGGCGCCGAGCTTGGTCAGCGACAGGAGCGTGCGGTCGTAGGTGGGCGCCTCGACCACGACTACGTCGCCGGGGCCGACGAGCTCCTGGAAGAGGAAGGCGTCCGCCTGCATCGAGCCGTTGGTGGCGAGCAGCTGCTCGGGCGGCACGTCGTGCTTCTTGGAGAGCCAGTCGAGCAGCCGCGGATAGCCCGCCGAGGTGCCGTAGGCCAGAGCGCCGCCCGGGTCGCGCTCGAGCGCGCGCTGGGCCGCGGCAGCCAGCTCGTCGACGGCGATGATGTCGAGCGACGGAGCGCCGCGCGACAGCGAGATGTTGGTGAGCTCGGCCACGTGAGCCAAGATACCGGCCGGTGGCCGACCACTACCTGGTCGAGCAAGCGAATGGGCCGGACTACTCACGATCGTGAGCATCCGGCCCGGGTCTGTCTCGCTGCGTGCGCCCTAGGACTGAGGCGGAGCGGCTTCCGCCTCATACGGCGGAGCGGCGTCCGCCTCATACGGCGGGGCGGCTTCCGCCCCATACGGCTCGCCTTCGGCGGCCGCCCGCTTGCGGGCGACCTTCCGCGCCGCCTTCTCGAGGCGCTTCTCCACGAGCCTGCGCTCGCGGTTCAGCTTCGCCATCGTGGTCTTCCGTTTGCCGCTGGAGGCCACAGGCGGGCCTTAGAGCGTCTGGACGTTGGCGGCCGCGGGGCCCTTCGGACCCTGCTCGGTGTCGTAGCTCACCTTCGCGCCCTCGGCAAGCGACTTGAAGCCGCTGCCCTGGATCGCGTTGAAGTGGACGAAAAGGTCCTTGCCGGGCTCATCGGGAGTGATGAAGCCGAAACCCTTGTCGTCGTTGAACCACTTGACGGTTCCTGTTGCCATTGCTTGGTCCCCCTCTGGGGTACGTGCACCTCGAAACGCAAAGGGTGCACGAAGGCAACAACTGCGGAAACGCGGAGCACTGCTTTTCGGTCGAGCGGATGCCCGACCCGTCGTGGACGAGTCTAGCGCCCGCGGCCGGCGTAGTCTGCTGGCGCATGAGATGGCCCCTGGTAATCGCGCTGTGCGCTGCCGCCGCCTTCGCTGCCGCGCCGGCAGAGTCGGGAGCCGCGGCCAAGTCGTGCGGCCGCGTGGTGAACCCGTATCCCGGCACGCGCTACGAGGGGGTGGACCTGCGCCGGATCCGAGCAACCGGAGTGAGCTGCCACCGGGCTCGCCAGGTGGCTCGGGGGGCGCACCGAAAGGCGCTGGGGCTGACGCCACCAGCGACCGGCGTGCGGCACTTCAGGTGGCACGGCTGGAAGGTGACCGGCGACATCCGCGGCGCGACGGACGGCTACGTGGCGAAGCGGGAGGGGAAGCGGGTCGGCTGGCGCTTCTGAGCAGCGAGCGGTTAGGGTCGCGCCATGCCCTACCTCTTGACGCATTTCTGGCCAGGCGGGACCGAGGAGCAGTACCGCGCGACCCTCGGAGCCGTGCATCCGGCGGACGGGTTGCCGGAAGGCCAGCTCTCGCACGCCGCCGGGCCGACCGAGGGCGGCTATCTGATCGCGGTCCTGTGGGACTCCAAGGAAACCGCCGACCGCTTCCTGAGCGAGACGCTCATCCCCAGCATGCCGGTCGAAGGAGGCTTCGAAGGCCAGCCGGAGGAGCGCGGGGCGGAGGTCGCCAACCTCGAGACCGGCTGAGTCAGTCCTCGAGCCCGATGTCGCGGCGCGCCTGGGCGTCATCGGTGTAGGTCTGCCAGTAGGCGATCTTGCCGTCGCGCACCTCGACGATCCAGGTGGCCGGCGTGTCGAGATCCACGCCGCTCTCCCTTCCGCGGGCCTTCCAGTGACCGCTGACCAGCAGCTTGTCGCCCACTCGCTGGAACGATCTCGGGTGCACCTCGAAGACCTCCCAGGTGACCTGGATCTCAGTGCGCCACCAGCCCAGGACCTCGTCTCGCCCGCGGTACGCCCTGCCCTCCATGAAGGCGCCGAAGGGGATCGTCACGACGTCGTCATGGCAGTAGTCGAACAGCGCCTCCTCGTCGCCGCGGCTGAAGGCCGCCCAGGCATGCCGGACCACCTCGAAGTCCCGATCAGACATGGGTCGCCTCGCCCCGCGATCGCGCGGCCAGAAGGCCCAGGCCCACCGCGGTCACGGCTCCCAGCGCGGGAATCGCGCGGCGCGCGGCGGGCGGGGAGAGCACCAGCTCGAACAGCGGCGTGGCGTCGCCAACGCGGTCGCCCAGGGGTCCCAACGGGCAGTCGCCGCCGTTGATCGCCACCACTGCACCTTCGCCCACCAGGGCCACGATCGCAGGCCGCAACAACGGCCCTCGACGACCGCTGAGAGCACACCACCACACGTATCCGATCGAGGCCAGGAACCCGAGCGCGATCAGGCCGTGCGCCGCCCGCCAGACGACGACCGCCGGTGACAGCTGTGTCCGCACGGCATGACCGTAGCCGCGCGAGCCGGCCGGCGGGGTCTAGGGCAGGTTCACGCCCGGCTTCAACACCGGGCACACGAAGCCGAAGGTGGGGTGCGGCTGGAAGGTCGCCGCGTCGGCGGCCGGGCTGCCCAGCCACTCGTCGCGGACCGGCGCCCTCACCTTCTTGCCGGTCAGGCCGCCGTCCTTGATCTTGAGCACGTCCACGCCGCGGTAGGCGTCCGCCGTGTAGGCGACTTCGCCGCGCGGGTCGGTCGGCGACCAGTACGCCGCCCACGTTGATCCGGCGGCCGGGATGTAGTAGCCGACCTGGGTGATCTGCGCCGGGTTGCGGTAGTCGAGGAAGCGAACGCCCTGCTCGTACCAGCCGACCGCCGCCACGCCGTCCTTGGCGTCGAACCAGTGCGACGAGCAGTTGACGGTCACCGGCGCCTTGGAGTCGACCGCTCCGCCGGTGAACATCCCGTTCAGCTCGGTCTCCCACGTGCCCTGCGGCGTGATCGCACCCTTGCTCAGCCGCGAGAGATCCCAGGTCTCGAACTTGCCCTGGCCGCGACAGCCGCCCGGCGGGGTCTCGTCGGTGTCGATGTAGTCCTCCTCGGTCACGAGCAGGGTCTTCCCGCGCCGCTGCGAGTTGTGGAGGATGAAGTCGTTGTAGGGCGACGGGTTGCGCCCCGCCGTGCCGGTCGTCCCGAGCAGCTGAGGCTTGAGCGGATTTGCGGTCAGCCTGTAGCCGGCCGCGCCGCCGCCACCGACGTTCCACACGGTGCCCGTGCTCTTGTCGAGCTCGGTGTCGTGGGAGACCTTGAACGCGTCGCTGAGCGAGGCGGCCGACTCGAACTTGCCGAGCGACCTGGGCGCGGTCGGGATGGTGAGGTCGACTACCTCGACCAGGTTCCCGCCGTCGACCCAGACCTGCGTGCAGTCGGACTTCACGAAGTTGGCGATGTGGCCCGAGCCGCGGCCACTGCCGGTCAGGCCCAGCGGAAGGACCGCCTGGACCACGGGCGCGGTCGGGTTGGCGATGCTCACCACGTACATGACCGACCCGAGGTCCTGCACCTCGCGGTCGTTGACGACGATCAGCGTGTTCCCGCACAGGTCGACGTCCTCGTTCTCGAAGTGCGGCAGCGGAAGAGCGCCGGCCAGCTTCGGCGAGGCGGCGTTCGAGATGTCGAGCACGGTCACGCCCGCCCAGCCGGTCACGTAGGCGTAGTGACCCTTGAAGTTCATCCCGGCGGCGCTGCCCGGAATGTGATCGAGGAGCTGGACGTTGCTGGACGTCGCGAGGGGCGGGTCGGCAACCTGCGCCGCAGCCGGCAATGCGTTCCACAGAGCCACAACGCCACCCACCACCAGCACCGAGATGAAGCCCCGGATCCCCCTCGCGCGCATCATAAACGCATGCGTACCCCTACGGGCGGTTCTTGAACCCCGGATAGGGTGGGCGCGTGAACGTTCCCGAGCAGTCTCCCGCAGGCCCGCCCGCGCCGGATTACCCCGCCGGCCTCGAGATCGCCTATCCGTCCGAGCTCAACCGCTGGCTGCCGCTCGTCAAGTGGCTGCTCGTCATTCCCCACTTCATCGTCTTGTTCTTCGTCGCCATCGGGGCGTTCTTCGTGGCGATCTTCGCGTTCTTCGCGGTGCTGTTCACCGGCCGCTGGCCACGGGGTGCGTTCGACTACCTGGTCGGCACGCTGCGATGGGCCTATCGCGTGGCCGCCTACTACCACCTGATGGTCGATGCCTATCCGCCGTTCTCGCTGGCCGACGACCCCGACTACCCGGTGCGGGTGAACATCGAGTATCCGGAGCAGATGGCCCGCTGGCGCCCGCTCGTGCAGTGGCTGCTCGCGATCCCGTACCTGATCGTCGCCGGCGTGCTCTATTGGCTGACGGGAATCCTGACGATCATCGCCTTCTTCACGGTGCTGTTCACGAAGCAGATCCCGCGCGGCGTCTTCGACCTCATGGTGCCCGGCCTGCGGTGGAACGTGCGCGGCGGCGCCTACGCCTACTTCATGACGGACCGCTATCCGCCGTTCGTCTGGGAGTAGCCCCGGCTCAGCCGGGCAGCTCGGTCGCGACGCCGATCGGCAACCAGTGGGTGCGCTCGCGCAGGTCCTCGGGAGCGCTCGCGAACTCGCGCTCGATCGCGTCGCGCCCTTCTCGAAAGTGCTTCCAGCCCTCGTAGTGGATCGGGATGACGGTGCTCGGCTTGACAAGCCCGCACAGCTCCACGGCCTCCTTGGCAGTCATCGTGTAGTGCAGCGGGCCTGAGATCGGGAAGCGCACGCCGCCGAGGTGCAGGATCGCGGTGCCGACCCGCAGGCGGTCCGCGACCTGGCGCACACCGTCGTAGAGCACCGTGTCGCCCGAGATCCAGAGCACGCCGTCCGTCTGTCCCTCCCACTGGAGCGCGAACCCGATCACGTCCCCGACGATCGGGCGACTCAGCGGGGGCCCATGTCGACACGGCGTGGCCGTGATCTCGATCGGCGACCGTCCCGGGGCCTCGAGGCGGGTGCTCGCCCATGGCTCGAGACCTTGAGCATCACCCCCGAGCCGTTTCGCGCCCGAGACGGTGGTGATCACGGTACCCGCGTATGGCAGCAACGCGCGGCCGGCGGGGTCGAGGTTGTCGTCGTGGTGATCGTGGCTGAGCAGCACCGCGTCGATCGGCCCGAGCTCGGAGCCGGCGATCGCCGGCCCGGTCAGCTTGCGCGAGCCCGTGCCCCAGCCGAACCGGTAGCTCTGACCGGCCGGATCGAACGTCGGGTCGGTCAGCAGACGCCAACCTCCGACCTCGATCAGGACCGTTGGACCGCCGATGTGGGTGAGCCGCACTGCCGACATACTGACGCGACCCTCGACTCGCAGGAGCTCTCCATGGCCATGACGCAGCGCGAAACCCAGCAGACGGAGCAGGCAAACGCCGGCGGACGGACACCGGTCGTCTTCATCCACGGGCTCTGGCTGCTGCCGAGCAGCTGGAACAACTGGGCCCAGCTGTTCGAGGAAGCCGGGTACGCGGCAGTCACTCCGTCATGGCCGGATGATCCGGAGACCATCGAGGAGGCTCGCGCCAACCCGGACGTGTTCGCGAAGAAGACGCTCTCCCAGATCGCCGACCACACGGCCGAGGTGATCGGGAAGCTGGACAAGAAGCCGGCGGTGATGGGCCACTCGACGGGAGGCCTGCTCGCTCAGATCATCGCGGACCGCGGCCTGTCCGGCGCCACGGTGGCGATCGACCCCGGACCGTTCCGCGGCGTGCTGCCGCTCCCGCTCTCTGCGCTGCGGTCGGCGGGCCCGGTGCTCGCCAACCCGCTCAACCGCGGACGCGCCGTCACGCTCACGCTGGATCAGTTCAAGTACGGGTGGGCGAACGCGCTGAGCGACGAGGAGGCCGGGCAGCTGTACGAGACCTACCACGTGGCGGCGCCGGGGGTGGCTCTGATGCAGATGGCGAACGCCAACCTCAATCCCTTCACCGAGGCGAAGCTCGACCCCAAGAATCCCAACCGCGGACCGCTCCTGATCATCGACGGCGAGAAGGACCACACGGTCCCCTGGGCGATCGCCAACGCGTCCTTCAAGAGGCAGAAGCGCAACCAGGGCGTGACCGAGATCCAGAAGATCCCGAACCGCGGGCACTCGCTGACGATCGACAGCGGCTGGCGCGAGGTGGCCGAGACGGCGCTCGAGTTCGTGAAGCGCTTCGTCTAGGCGCTCGCAGGCGCGGCGCGGCCGCTACATCCGAACGTCGGCTCCGACCTCGTAGACGTCCACCGACGAGCGCGTTCCCATCCCCTCGGGCGGGCTCATCTCCTCGAGGACGGCGGCGCTCTCGCGCAGGTCGTCCTCGCTGGCGAAGAGGCCGACGAACATCGCGCGGCCACCGTCTGGATCGACGAGGAACGTCAGGCCGGTGCTCTTGACTCCCTCCGGCGGGCCCTTGTCGATGTCGGTCTTCAGCTGCTCGAGCGCGGCACGGATGCCGTCGGCCGTACCACCCTCGAAAGTCACTACTCGTGCAAGCGCCACCGGTTGCTCTCCCTTGGAGTGTGTTGGAGCCTCAGGCCGGCGAGCCTATGCCCGCAGCCCGGCCGCTTGCAAGGCGCCGCCGCACTATGAGCGGGCGGTCAGCGCACCGTGAAGTCCGCGTGCTGGCCCAGCTTGTAGTGCCCGGCCAGGTTGCAGATCAGCGCGTAGTGGCCGGCCTTCAGGTTCAGCGAGAGCGTCTTCGTCTGGCCAGGGTTGAGATTGCCGATCTCACCCACGTTGCCGGCCTCGTCGGCCTCGTTGCCCTTCAGAAGGTCGGACGCCTTCTTGTTGGTCCGCAGCACGACGAACTCGTGCTTGATGCTGCCGGCGTTGTGGACCTTGAAGGCCACCTTGCCGGCCGCCACCTCTGACGGCTTGGGCGCGATCGAGTACTCCTTCAGCGTCGCGGCGCTCGAGTGGCCAAGCGGAGCGGGGGTGGCCGCGCCGGCGGAAACGGACGTTCCGGAAGTGGCTGCGGCGCTGTCCTTCTTGTCGAGCTTGGCCGCTACCACCACGAGGGTGGCGACCGCCACCACCACGGCCACGAGGGCGAAGAGCCCGTAGGCCTGGCGCGTCTTCTTCGCCTCGCGTCCTTGCGTGCGCAATTCGCGCTCGATTCCCATGAGGCGCTCGTCGATGCGGGACCCGGAGACCGGCGCGCCGTTCGCGCTCGAAGCCGGGAGCTCCGATTGATTGCTTTCCCTCAACTCGGTTGACATGGACTGCCCCTTCCTGGGATCTGTGTCATCGCTCCCGATTCAAGCCGCACCGCTTGCCGCCGGCATCCGTGGCAGTCCGCTCCTCGCGTAGGTCTTTGCCCGCGCTTGGCGCGCGCAAAGACCGCAAAAGCGCGGTCCTGTGCGGCATCTGGCCGGCGGGAGCTAGACGAGCGTGCCGAAGAACGCCGCGCCCGCGGCGTGGATCTCGTCCGCGCCCAGGCCGCTGACGTGGAAGGCGACGATCGCGTCCTCGTCGCCCGGCTGGACGTCGACCCGGCCGTCGTCGAGCTCGAGGGTGCCCAGGACCTCGCGCCAGCGGGCGCCAAGCGCGTCGGCGTCGCGCGCCGAGAGCGTCAGGCCGGTGGTGTGGGCGTCGCCATGCGGGTGCCAGGGGCCGCCCCAGCGCCAGGACTCCGGCGGCACAGGGCGGTCGAGCGAGACGATGGCGGCCCCGATGTCGGCCGGATGGAGGTGCACGGCGGAGATGTCGTCGAAGTCCCCGGACCAGACCTCGCGCACGCCCAGCGCGGCGGCGCGCCCGCGGGCGCCGGCGAGGTCGTCGATCTGGAACATCGCCATGTAGGCGCCGTCGCCGCGGCGGTCGAGGAAACGGCCCGCGGCGGTGCCCTCTTGCACAGGGGAGACGACCTCGACGAACGTGTCCCCCAACGGCATCACCGCGTTGCGCAGCCCGAAGTAACCGACTCCCGGATCGGCATACGGCTCGCCCAGCGGCAGCGCCGAGCGCAGCTCCTCCACCGCAGCGTCGAGGTCGCGCGCCGCCAGCACCGCCTGTCGTAAACGAAGCACCGGGCGACGCTACCGCGTTACGGTGCGCACATGACCGTTACGTCAGCGACCGATGTCGTCACCCGCGACGTGCGCGACGGCGTCGCCGTCCTCACGCTCAACCGCCCTGATCGCCTGAACGCCTGGATCCCGGCGATGCAGGTGCGCTACTTCGACCTGCTCGAGGAGGCCGCCGCCGATCCGGAGGTCAAGGCGATCGTCGTCACGGGCGCCGGTCGCGGCTTCTGCGCCGGCGCGGATATGGAGATCCTGCAAGCGGGCGACTCCGGCGAGGAGTCGGACGACCGTCCCCAGACCTTCCCGCTGACGATCCCCAAGCCGGTGATCGCGGCGGTCAACGGGCCCGCGGCGGGTCTCGGGCTCGTGATGGCGCTGATGTGCGACATCCGGTTCGCGGCGAGCGGCGCGAAGCTCACGACGGCGTTCGCCCGGCGCGGACTGATCGCCGAGCACGGGATCTCCTGGGTGCTGCCGCGCCTGGTGGGCAGCGCGCACGCGCTGGACCTGCTCTTCTCAGGGCGAGTGGTGCTCGCCGAGGAGGCGGCCACGATGGGTCTCGTGAACGCCGTGCACCCGGGCGAGGAGCTGCTCGACCGAACGCTTGAGTACGCACGCGAGCTGGCGACCAAGTCATCGCCGACGTCGATGGCGGTGATGAAGCGCCAGGTCTACGAGCACATGGAGCAGGGCGCGGCGGAAGCGCTGGACGAGTCCAACCGGCTCATGGACGAGTCGTTCGAACGCCCGGACTTCGCGGAGGGAGTGGCCTCGTTCGTGGAGGGCCGCCCGCCGGAGTTCCAGGGCGTCAGCGGCCGGGCGTAGGTCCCCGGCCGGCGGCGCGCCTCACCACCACGAGCGTTCGAGGGCGCGCTCGGTGCCACCGGTTGCGTCGAGCGCGTCGAGCGCGGCCATGTCCTCGTCCGACAACGTGAAGTCGAAGATCAGTGCGTTCTCCTCGATCCGGTCGCGGTGCGTCGACTTCGGGATGACCACGAGATCCCGCTGCACGCACCAGCGCAGAAGCACCTGGGCAGGCGTGCGGCCCACGCGGTCCGCGACCTTCTTCACCCGCTCGTCTGACAGGTGCCGCCCGGTGCCGAGGGGGCTGTAGGCCTCGAGCGCCACACCGCGTTCCCGGCACGCCTCGAGCAGTCGGCGTCGGTACTCGAACGGGCTGAACTGCACCTGATTAACGACCGGCGGGGTGTCGGCGACCGACATCAGCTCGTCGAGCTCGCCGACGCTGAAATTCGACACGCCGATCGAGCGCGCATGGCCGCGCTCGCGCGCGCCTTCCATCCCGGCCCACGCCCAGGTCGGGCCGCCCTGCGGCCAGTGGATGATGTAGAGGTCGACCTGATCGACGCCCAACCGTTCGAGGCTTGCTTCGGCCTCGGCGACCGGATCCTCGAGGGCCGGAAAGAACTTGGTGGTGATGAAGACCTCGTCGCGCGGGACGCCGCTGTCACGCAGCGCACGACCAACGCTCTCCTCGTTGCCGTAGGCCTGCGCGGTGTCGAGGTGGCGGTAGCCGAGCTCGAGGGCGGAGCGAACCGTGTTCTCGCACTCCGGCCCGTTCGGCACCTGCCAAACACCGAGGCCCAATAGGGGCATCTCGTTGCCATCGGCGAGCACGCGCGCGCGCCCATCCGCGGTCACTGCTTCGACTGCCATCGGGTGATCCTCGTCTCGGGAAAGCTGCTCCGCGATCTTACGGAGCCGCCGATCCCGCTTAGGGCGTCATCACGACGCGACCGAAGGCCTGGCGGCTCTCGATGAACGCGTGCGCGGCCGCGGCCTCGGCGAGCGGGAACGTCTGGGCGATCTCGACGCGCACCTCGCCGCTTGCGACTCGTTCCAGCAGGTCGGCGATCATCGCGTGGACGCGCGGGTACTCGTTCAGCAGCGCTCCACCGAGGAAGACACCGCGCAGCGTGTTGTTCTGAGCCCACAGCTCCCTCGCCTCGACGCTGGAGCCGGCGCGGCCTGCGACCCCCACGCTGATGAGCGTCCCGCGGTAGGCGAGAGCGCCGATGCTGTCGACCAGGTTCTGGCCGCCGACCGAATCGAGGATCACGTCGGCTCCGCGCCCGTCGGTCAGCTCGCGCGTTCGCTCGACGAAGTTCTCGCTGGCGTAGTTGATGCCGTGGTCGAGCCCGAACTCCTTGAGGCGCTCGAGCTTCTCGTCGCTGGACGCGGTCGAGAGCACGGTCGCACCGGCCTGCTTGGCGAGCTGGATAGCGGCCATCCCGACGCCGCCCGCCCCGGCGTGGATCAGGGCCGTCTGGCCGGCCTCGAGGTTGCCGGCGGTGAACAGGCACTCCTGAGCGGTGCCCAAGGCCACCGGGACAGCCGCGGCCCGAGCCGCGTCCAACCCGGCGGGGATCGGCCAGGTCACCATCGCCGGCACCACCCGCTTGGACGCGTGCGATCCAGCCGCGCTCAGGGCCACGACCCGGTCGCCAACGGCGCGGTCCTCGACACCGGGGCCGACCTCGGCGACGACGCCCGCGGCGAGGTACCCCACGATGTGCGGAACCGACGGCGGCGGCGACCCAGCCCGGGCCAACAGGTCCCCACCCTCGATGCTGATCGCCTCGACGTCGATCAGCACGCAACCCTCGGGGCATTCGGGATCGGGGACGTCCTCGTAGCGCAGGACGTCCGGGCCGCCGTTCTCGTAGATCACCGCTGCCTTCATGGGGCGACTCTATTCTCGGACCGTGCGCTATCGCGTCGTCGCCCCCGAGGACGTCACGTGGACCACTCGTCCGCACGCACCCGATGAGCCGGCTCGTCACACAGCCGAGCTGTCCGAGCTTGCTGGGTTTCTCCACACGCGGGCCAACCTCTGGCGCTACGAGCCGGGCGCCCGCGGACGCCGTCACGTTCATGCCGACCAGGAAGAGACGTTCGTCGTGTAGCTCGCTGCGGGCATCCCTGGCGGCTTCGGCTAGCTGCCGGTGCGCTCGCGGTGCTTGCACCCCGGCCAGCAGCAGGGCCGGCGCTGGCCATCCTCCAGCTCCTCCTGGGTCCGCCTGATGCGGCGTTCTCTGGTCGAGTCCTGCTTGGCATCCTCGACCCAGCAGATGAACTCGTTGCGCGCCAGGGGCGTGATGTCCTCCCAGGCATCGAGTGCCGTGGTGTTGGCGATCAGCGCCTCGCGCAGGTCTGCTGGTAGGTCGTGTACTACTCCACCGGGCACTCGCTGACTGCTCACACAGGCCGACGCTAGCGGACCCGTGACGAGCCCGCTTCACGATCCTCTTGCGCCGCAGGGCGATACTGCCTCACCATGTCGCAGGCAAACGTCGAGATCGTCCGGCGGCTGTTCGAGAGCTACAGCCGTGGTGACTACTCGGAGGCAAGCGAGTGCCTGGCCCCCGACGTCGTGTACGAAGTCGGGCAAGAGCTCCCCGCACTCGGGCGAGCGGCGGTTCGCGCCATGTGGGAGCGGTGGGACAGCACCTGGGACGAGCTCGAGACGGTCCCCGAAGAGCTCATCGACGCGGGAGACCACGTCCTCGTCACCGTCCACTACTGCACCCGCGGCCGCGGCAGCGGGATCGAGTTCGAAGAGCGCCTCTTCGACGTCTACACGTTCAGCGAGGGGAAGTGCGTCCACAAACGCGAGTTCAGAGACCGATCCGAGGCGCTCGAGGCAGCCGGGATCGAGGAGAGGTAAGGACCCGCCCGTCACGGGGCGACCGCATCGCGCAGCGGCAGGGCCCCGACACGGGTTGCCCCGAGGAGTGGAGTGAAGCCCCGCCTCGCGCCTGGGCGGCCACCATCCGGTCGGGCCGTCCTAGGGGTCGGGTACCAATCCAAGCGTGTCGTCTGTAGCGAGCGTTGCTGCGACCGCCGCCGGGGTGGGTTTGATCGCGCTGGCTGGGCGCGACGTTTTCGATGCGCTGTTTCACCCCGAGGGCCGCAGCACCCTGGCCCGCGCGATAATGCGCGGCGTCTGGGGACTGCTCGGCCGACGGGGACGCGAGAGCCGAGCCTTTGTCCTCGCGGGCCCTCTCGGGCTGGTGCTGGTGTTCGCCAGCTGGGCTGGCTTGCTCGTGGCGGGCTGGACGCTCGTCTTCCTCCCGCATGTGCCCGAAGGCTTCCATCGGGCAACCGGAGGCGCAGCCGATAGCGATCTCGTCGAGGCGCTCAACGTCTCGCTGGTCACCCTCACGACGCTTGGGTTCGGGGACGTAACGCCGGACGACGCGTGGTTGCGAGTGATCGTTCCCATCGAGGCGCTGGTGGGCTTCGGCCTGCTGAGCGCAAGCATTTCGTGGCTGCTGCTGATCCACCCCGCGCTCGCTCGCCGGCGCTCGCTCGCCTACGAGGTCGGGCTGCTGCGCAAGGCCGAGGAGGAGACAGGCACCCGGCTCCTAGAGCTCGACACCGCGCCCATCGAGCAGATCTACGCCGAGCTGATCTCACGGCTGGTGGCGGTCGAGCGCGACCTCGTGAACTTCCCCGTCACCTATTACTTTGCCGAGGCCGATGAGCGGTTCTCGCTTGCGGTGGTTATGCCGTACCTCCAGCAGCTGGCCGAGCACGGTCGCGATTCGAGCGTTGAAGGTCCTACCCGCCTCCGGGCTGCCGTGCTGCGCCACGTCGTCGACGACTTTGCGGTCACGATGTCCACCCGCTTCCATGACGCGCGGTCGGAGGCAACCGCAGACATTCTCCGAGCGTACGCGCGCGATCACGGTTGAAAATGGCTGAGCGCTGATCCATCGCTCCCGAGCTCGCCTTCGCCGGTCGGCTCAGCCGGGTGTCCGCGGCGGCGTCGGCCCCCACGGCAAGGAAACTCCCTAGACCCGCGCGCCCAGGATCTCTACCGCTATCTCCGCCACCTGCGTCGGGTTCGACCCGGCTGCCGCTGTCGCTCGCGGTCGCCTTTATCTCCCAGCTGCTCCCGGGGACCGCGTAGACGTTCGATTCCGTTACGGTCGCGATCACCGAGTCCGGCCGCGACCAGTCGTAGCTGCAGCGCTCCCAGTTGTCGCCGATGCCAGCTGAGGTGCCCTCGGTCACATCGGCGGAGGTCTCGCCTTCGGCGTGGACCTCGAGCTTGGGGACAGAGACGGCGGGGAAGATTTCCGCGCGTCGCCCGGTGAAGTCGCGGGCGGCGTAAAGGACTCGATCCGGCGCGATGGTGGTCTCGCAAACCACACGAATCGTTGTCACAGGCGCTCCTTCGGGGTTGCGATCGGAACTTAGTGGTCGGTGCGTGAGTCGGCTCCCCGCAAGTCGCGCGAAGCTATAGCGTCGTCTGGCCCTTCGCCGGTCCCTTTCTGCGGGCCGCGTGACGCCTCAGTGATGCCCGTCGGGGGTGAGCCGGAGGATGGGAATGCTGCGGCCCGCCCGGGCCGCCGTCTCCCTGTAGCGGGCGAACGCCGGGAGGACGCGGTCGGCGAGTTGCCAGAGCCGGGCACGCTCCGCCTCATCCTGGATCACCTCCGCTTGGAACGGCCGGCCGGCGAGAAGGACGTCCGGGTTCGCGCGGGCGTTGTAGAACCATGAGGGGTTCTCAGGTCGGCCCGCTTGCGAGGCGATGATCGTCACCCGCTCTCCGTCGTGGAAGTAGACGACGGCATTGCGGCGTACGCGACCCGTTCGCGCGCCGCGTGTCTCGAGCAATGCGGTCGGCAGGAGGGCGCCTGTTCGCAGGCGGCCGCGGGTCACCCGCATCAAGGCGGGATCGATTCTCCAGATGACAAGCCCCCACGCACGGGTTCTGGCCAACCACGTCATGAACCTTGTGCTGACGAAGCCGACGAAGAGGCGGTAGACCCGGCCACGGCGGGCGTGTGGGTCGACATGAGGAAGACGATGAGGCGCGGCCATGGACGTCAGGCTTGAGCCGACCACAAGCTAACCGTTTCCGACGCCCACCGACACGCGGCGCTTTCGCTTTCGCGTGAAAGCGCAAGCCCTCTGGCCCACACCACGGTCTGTGCCGACGACGCCGCGGACACCCGGCCGCAGACCGTAAAGGAGGGAGCCTGGAAGGCGACCGTACGGGAGCGAGCGCAGCGAGCGACATAAGTCTGCGGCCGGGTGACCGCGGCGGCGTCGGCCCCCACGGCGATGAAACGAATCGCTCTAGACCCGCGCGCCCAGGATCTCTACCGCTATCTCCGCCACCTGCGTCGGGTTGCGCCCCACGCGCACGCCGTGGGCTTCCAAAGCCTCGGCCTTCGCCGCCGCCGTGCCCTTCGTGCCGGAAACGATCGCCCCGGCGTGGCCCATCGTCTTTCCGGGCGGCGCCGTGAACCCCGCGATGTAGGCCAGCACCGGCTTGGAAACCGAAGAGGCGATGTAGTCCGCCGCCTCCTCCTCCGCCGACCCGCCGATCTCCCCGCACATCACGATCAGCTCCGTCTCAGGATCGGCTTCGAACAGCGAGATGATGTCGATGAAGCTCGAGCCGGGCACGGGGTCGCCGCCGATTCCCACGATCGACGAGTTGCCGAACCCGCTCTGGGCCAGCTCGTTTCCGATCTGATAGGTCAGCGTCCCCGAGCGGGACACCAGGCCGACGTTCCCTTCCTTGAAGAACTGCGCCGGGATGATCCCCACGTTCCCCTTGCCCGGCGACAGGATCCCGGGGCAGTTCGGCCCGATCAGGCGAGACGAGCCGTGGCGCAGGTGGTTGTAGACCTTCAGCTCGTCGTGGGCCGGGATCCCCTCGGTGATCGCGATGATCAGGGCGATCCCCGCGTCCTCGGCCTCGAGAATCGAGTCGGCCGCGAAGCGCGGCGGCACAAAGATCATCGCCGTGTTGGCGCCGGTCTCGGCGACGGCTTCATGAAAGGTGTCGAACACCGGTACGCCCTCGACGTCCTGGCCGCCCTTGCCGGGCGTCACGCCCGCCACGACGGCGGTCCCGTACTCGCGGTTGCGCAGGCTGTGGAACGTCCCCTCGCGACCGGTGATCCCGGAGACGCACAGGCGAGTCGAAGAGTCGACCAGGATCGCCATCAGCCGGCCAGCTCCACGACCTTCTCGGCGGCGCCCAGCATCGTCGCCTCGGCGTGCACGTTCGGCAGCGCGGCGTCGGCCAGCAGCTGGCGTCCCTCGACGTCGTTGGTCCCGTCGAGCCGCACCACGAACGGGACCGTCGGCTTGATCTGGTCGAACGCCTCGATCAGCCCGCGCGCGACCTCGTCGCAGCGCGTGATCCCGCCGAAGATGTTGAACAGGACGGCCGTGACCTTCTCGTCGGAGAGGATGACCTCGACGGCGCTTGTGATCGCCTCGGCCTTCGAGCCGCCGCCGGCGTCGAGGAAGTTGGCCGGACGGCCGCCCGCCTGGGCGACGACGTCCAGAGTCGACATCACCAGCCCGGCGCCGTTGCCGAGGATCCCGACGTTCCCGTCTAGCTTCACGTACGTGAGGCCGCGCTCCTTGGCCATCCGCTCCTGCTCGTCCTCGCCGGACACGTCGCGCAGCTCGGCCACGTCGGGGTGCCGGAACAGCGCGTTGTCGTCGATCGTGACCTTGGCGTCGAGCGCGACCACCTCGCGCGCCTTGGTGATCAGCAGCGGGTTGACCTCGACGAGGGTCGCGTCCTCGGCGACGAACACGTCGTACAGCTTGCCGAGCATCGCCCCAACCGGCCGGATCACGTCGGCGGCGATCCCGGCCTCGTATGCAAGCCGGCGCCCGTGGAAATCCTGGAAGCCGATCAGGGGATCCACGTGGAGCATGCGCATGGCCTCGGGGTCGGTCTCGGCGACCTCCTCGACGTCCATCCCGCCCATCCGCGAGAGCATCGCCATCGGCTTTTTCGCCGAGCGGTCGAACACGACCGCCGCGTAGTACTCCTCGTCGATCTCGCTCGCCTTCTCCACCCAGACCTCATGGACCTCGAAGCCGCGGATGTCCATTCCGAGGATCGCCTGGGCGTGCTGCTCGGCCGAGGGGCCGTCGGCGGCGAGCTGGATTCCGCCCGCCTTGCCGCGCCCGCCGATCTGCACCTGGGCCTTGATCACGACTGGGTAGCCGAGCTCGTCGGCGGCCTTGACCGCCTCCTCCACCGTGGTCGCGTGACGGCCCTCCGGCACGGGAACTCCGTGCTTGGCGAAGAGCTGTTTGCCCTGGTATTCGAGGAGATCCATTCGAGGTAGATAGAGTGCTGCGCCGCTGCGGGGTCGCGCACCCTATCGAAACGACTGAATGGCAATCCCCAAAGACGTCAAGTTCGTCACCTTCGACTGCTACGGCACGCTGATCGACTGGGAAACCGGTGTGTACGACGCATTCCAGAAGGAGGCCGACCGCGACGGATTCACGATCGATCGCGACGTTCTGATCCCGCGCTTCATCGAGATCCAGCGCGATATCCAGCGCGGCTCGTACGAGCTCTACGCCGAGGTTCTGCGCCGCACGGCCGTCCGCGTGGCGGCCGAGCTGGGCTGGGACCTCGAGCCCTCGCGGTCCAACTTCCTGCCCAACAGCGTGCCCAACTGGTTCCCGTTTCGCGAGACCAACGCGCAGCTCGAGCGCTTCGCCAAGAAGTACGAGCTGGGCATCCTGTCGAACATCGACGACAAGCTGCTCGGGTCGACCCGGCGCCACTTCCGTACGGACCTGGACCTCGTCGTGACCGCCCAGCAGGTGCGCTCCTACAAGCCCGACCCGGCCCACTTCAAGGAATGCGCGCGCCGGATCGGGTCGACCAAGAAGAACTGGGTCCACATCGCGTCCGGCTACCCGACCGACATCGAGCCGGCCGTCAAGGAGCGGATCGCGGTCATCTGGGTCAACCGGCACGGCGAGGAGGCCGAGGGCACCCGCAAGCCGGACGCCGAGGTCAAGACCTTCCGGGACGCCGGCAAGCTGCTCAAGGCCGCGTAGCGGGCCTTGCGGGCCGTCTCGGTCAGCCCTGACGCGCTGGTCGTGACAAGCGCCTTCTGGCAGACCAACGCGGTCGCGCTGCGCTCGGGCGAGGAGGCGATGCTGATCGACTCCCCCTACCTGCCCGGCGAGCTCGACGCGCTGCCCGATGTGCTGGCCGGCGCCGGGTTCGAGCCGGACGGGCTGCTGGCCACGCACGCGGACTTCGACCACCTGCTCGGCCGGATCGCCTACCCCGGCATGACGCTCGGCCTCTGCGAGAGCTCGGTCGAGCGGCTGCACCGTTCCCCGGGGGAGGCCCAGCGCGCGCTGCGCCAGTACGACGACGAGTTCTACGTCATCCGCTCGACGCCGCTGGCGCTGGGCCAGGTGCAGGGGCTGCCGGTGCCGGGCAGCGTCGAGATCGGCGATCGCGAGCTGGAGTTGCACGCGGCCGAGGGCCACACCGACGACGGCATGGCGATCTTCGACCGCGCCCTGGGCCTGCTGGTGGTCGGCGACTACCTGTCCGACGTCGAGATCCCGTGGATCCACGGCTCGCTGGCCGACTACCGCGCGACGCTGGCCCGCCTGTCGCCGCTGGTGGAGCAGGCGGAAACGGTGGTCCCGGGCCACGGCGCCCCGCACGACCGCGACACCACGCTGCGCATCCTCGACGAGGACGTGGCCTACCTCGACGCGCTCGAGGCGGGCGAGCAGCGGCTGCCCGAGGGGCGCGACACGAAGGCCCAGCGCGGCATCCACGCCGAGAACCTCGAGCACATCTGAACTAGGGCGCCACGGCGGCGAAGGCGTCCTGCCACGAGCGGAAGCCCTGCACCCGCACCACCTGGTCGCCGGAGAAGACGAGGTGGTTGGCGAACTCCTGGTCGAGGGCGAGTCCGCTGGCGCGGCCGCGCATGTGCACGGTCCCGAGCCAGAGCACCGAGTCGCCCAGGTCGCGGACCTCCTCCTCCTCGAACTCGAAGACGTCCCAGGTCTCCCAGATCGCGTTGAAGCCGCGGGCGACCTCGTCGACCCCGCGATAGACGGAGCGCTCCACGGCGGCGGGGCTGGCCGGTACCCATTCGACGTCCGGCGCCAGGTGGCGGACGCCCAACTCGAAGTCGTGCCGATTCCACGCCTCGATGCCCTCGCGCACGATCTCAACTCTCTCTTGGGACACGGCGGATCCCAGTATCCCGCTACGAGCCGGCTGTGCGCAGCGCGCGCGAGGGCGTGCGGTCGCCCAGCGCGAAGCGCGGCTCGGGCTCGACTGCTCCGGCCAGCACGTCGGCCACGTGCTCGGCCAGCGCCGGTCCGTGCTTGTAACCGTGGCCCGAGCCGCCGCCCAGCAGCCAGACGCGCTCGTGCTCCGGGTGGCGCGCGAACAGGAAGTTGGCGTCGGCCGTGAGCGAGTAGTGGCACGAGGGCGAGGAGCGCACGGGCGCTCCCGCGAGCGCCGGGAAGCGCGTCGCCAGGTAGTCCCGCGCCGCAACCAGGCTGGCGTCGGGAGCCTGGGGCGGGCGCAGGCCCGGCTCGACCTCGGCGCCCTCGCGGTCCGACGCGACCTTCAGCCCGTGCGGCTCGATCAGCCCGTGCCCGTAGGCGCTCGCGTCGAAGTCGAGCCAGCCGGGGACCCCGACCCACTCGGGGCCGGCGTCGAACATGACGACGTCCTGGCGCGTGACGCGCAGCTGGACAGAGGGAAACAGCCTCCCGAGCCAGGCGCCGCAGGCCCACACCACCTGGTCGGCCTCGAGCACCCGATCGCCCACGGCCACTGCAGCTCCGGATGGGCGCGCCTCGCCCCGCTCGAGGCGCAGGCCTCCAGACAGGGCTCGGTCGACCAGCGCGCGCACGCCGTCGCCCGCTCGCAGGACCCCGGCCGCAGGCTCCAGGAGCCCGAAGGCGAGGTCATCCACCGCGAGGCTCGGGTAGAGCCGGGCCGCCGCGTCCGGCTCGACCCGCTCGACCGGGATGCCCTGGTCGCGCAGGACCCGCTCGCTGTCGCTCTCCCAGCCGTCCTCACGGCGTGCGAACCAGATAACGCCCAACTCCTCCAGAACGCCGAGTTCGCGCCAGAGGTCGGCTGCGCGCCAGGCCAGCGCGGTGTAGAAGCCGTCGGCGCCGTGTGAGTAGCGCAGCATGCGCGTCTCGCCGCCCGACTCCGAGCGCTGGTCGCCGGGGTCGAACTGCTCGACCAGCGTGACCTCCCAGCCGCGCGCGACCAGGCGGTCGGCCAGCGCAGCACCGAACACGCCAGCGCCGACGACTATGGCCGAGGTCGCCACGGCAAGCCAATCTTCGCGGGGGTCCGGGGGCGCGAGCCCCCGGCGGGCATCACTTGATTACGGCGATCGTGTCGCCGGTGGCGATCGAGCCGCCCTCGGACACGCCGAGCTCCTCGATTGTCCCGGACGACGGGGCGGTGATCTCGTTCTCCATCTTCATCGCCTCGATCACGCAGATCAGGGCGCCCTCCTCGACCTGGGCACCCTGCTTGACGGCGACCTTGAGCACGGTCCCCTGGATCGGCGACACAAGCTGGCCGGGCGCGCCGCCTCCGCCCCCGCCGGCCTTGCGCTCGCGGCGCGGCGCCTGCTTGGCCGCGGGCGAGGCGCCATTGGGCGCTCCAGCGGCGCCGATGACCTTCACGTCGAACTTGCGTCCGGACACCTCGACCGCGTACTTGCGCTCGACCGTCTCGGCCGGCTCCTCGTCCTCCGAGGCCGGCGCCGGCGCCGGGAAGGCCAGCTGCTTGAGCCAGTCCTTGTCCTCGACCAGGTCGCGGCAGGTCTCGCCGTTGCGCCACTGCTCCGTGGCCAGCAGGGCCTTGTGGAACGGGATCAGCGACTTCAGGCCGCCGATCTCGAACTCGCCGAGCGCGCGCAGCATGCGCTTGGTGGAGGCCTCGCGGTCGACGTCCCAGACGATCAGCTTGCCGATCATCGGGTCGTACAGCGGGAGTACCTCGTAGCCGGCCTCGGCACCGGAGTCGACCCGCACGAACGGGCCGGCCGGCTCGCGGTAGGAGGTGATCCGGCCCGGGGCGGGGGCGAAGTTCTTGGAGGCGTCCTCGGCGTTGATGCGGCACTCGATCGCGTGCCCTCGCAGCACCACGTCCTCCTGGGCGTAGGCGAGCGGCTCGCCGGCCGCGATCTTGAGCTGCTCGCGCACGATGTCGATGCCGGTGACCATCTCGGTCACGCAGTGCTCGACCTGCACGCGCGTGTTCATCTCGAGGAAGAAGTACTCGCCGTCCTGGAGCAGGCCCTCGATCGTGCCCGCCGAGCGGTAGCCGACGGCGCGCGCGGCGTCGGTGCCGATCTTGCCGATGCGCTCGCGCAGCTCCGGGTCGACCGCCGGCGCGGGGCTCTCCTCGATCAGCTTCTGGTGGCGGCGCTGCACCGAGCAGTCGCGCTCGAACAGATGGATGACGTTGCCCTCGCCGTCGGCGAGGATCTGCACCTCGACGTGGCGCGGGTCGGGGAGGTAGCGCTCGACGTAGACGGTGGCGTCCGAGAAGAACTTCTCGCCCTCGCGCGCGGCGCCCTCGAACGCCTTCTCGAGCTCGTCCTCGGACTGGGCGACGCGGAAGCCCTTGCCGCCGCCGCCGCCGGCCGCCTTGATGGCGACGGGATAGCCGACGGACTCGTCGATGACGACCTTGGCGTCCTCGACCGACTCGACCGGCTCGGTGGTGCCCGGGACGATCGGCACGCCCGCGTCGCTCATGATCTCGCGCGCCTTGGTCTTCGAGCCCATGGCGTCGATCGCGCTCGCCGGCGGTCCGATGAACACGATTCCGGCCTTCTCGCAGGCGCGGGCAAAGGTGGCGTTCTCGGCGAGGAACCCGTAGCCGGGGTGGATCGCCTCGGCGTCCGCCTGCTGAGCCACCTCGATGATCTTCTCGACGTTCAGGTAGCTCTCGGCGGCCGGACCGGGCCCGAGCAGGTAGGCCTCGGCGGCGCGCCGCACGTGGGGCGCGTCGCGATCGGGCTCGGAGTAGACCGCCACGCTTCCCACGCCCAACTCGTCGAGCGTGCGGATGACGCGGATAGCGATCTCGCCCCGGTTGGCGACGAGGACCTTGGAGAACATCGAGGGGCGAAGAGGTTATCGTCGGGCAATGACGCGCGGCCGCAGGCTCGTAGCGCTGGCGGTCGCCACCGCCGTTCTTACGCTCCCGGACGCGGCCCACGCGCAGCTGAGCCTTCACTCGTGCGGCAAGATCCAGTGCGGCCGGCTGTCGGTCCCGCTCGACCGAACCGGCGCGACGCCGGGATCGGTCTCGCTCTATGTCGAGCGCCAGCGGGCGCAGCAGCGGCCGGCCCTGGGCGCGACGATGCTGCTCGCCGGTGGGCCGGGGCAGTCCGCCACCTTTGCCTACGACAGCGGCGACGCCCTCAAGTACGACGAGTTCAGCGGCCTGACGCCGGGCAACGACATCGTCGTCTTCGACGGGCGCGGCACCGGCCGGTCGGGCTTGCTGCGCTGCCCCGAGCTCGAACGCGCCAATCTCGTCGACGCCGGGCCCGAGGCCGCCGCCTGCGCCCGGCGGCTCGGCGCGCGCCGGGGCTTCTACCGCACCACAGACTCGGTGGACGACATCGAGGCCGTCCGCGCGGCGCTCGGCGTGGACAAGCTGAGCCTGATCGGCGTCTCGTACGGCACCTTCCTCGCCCAGGCCTACGCCGCCCGCTACCCGACGCACGTCGACCGCGTGCTGCTCGACTCGGTGCTCGACGTATCGGGCTGGGACCCCTTCTACCTCGACACCTTCGCCGCGGTGCCGCGCGTGCTGCGAGCGGTCTGCCGCGGCAGCTGCTCTGACTTCACGGACGACCCCGTGAACGACCTCGGCGCGCTGGTCACGCGGCTCGAGCGAGGGAAGCTGCGCGGGAAGGTGACGCTGCCCAACGGTCACCGGCGCGCATATGGCCTCACCCGCCAGCAGCTGTTGTTCACGCTCATCGCGGGCGACCTGGACGAGCTCGGCCGGGCCCAGTTCCCGGGCGCGGTCCTGTCGGCGCTCGGGGGCGACACCGCCCCGATCCTGCGCCTCGAGCGCCACGCCGTCTACACCGAGGGCGCCGGCTCGGCCCGCGAGTTCAGCAGCGGGGAGTACGCGGCCAACACCTGCGAGGAGATCCCGTTCCCGTGGACGCGCTTCTCACCGGTCGACAGCCGCTACGGGTCGATCGCCGCGGCGGTCGATCAGTTCCCCGAGTCGGCCTTCTACCCGTTCGACCGCGCCACGACCGCGGGCAACGACTTCATGCGGATGTGCCGCCGCTGGCCGGAGGCCTCGCCGGCGCCCTACGCCGCTCCGGCGGCCGGCTCGCTGCCGGACGTGCCGGTGTTGATGCTGTCCGGAGAGGTCGATCTGCGCACCCCGAACGAGACGGCCCGTAGCGCGGCCGCCGACTGGCCCAACGCGCAGGTGCTGGTGGTGCCGAACACGGGCCACTCCGTGCTGACCGCGGACCTCACCAATTGCACGTCGCGGGCCGTTCGCAACTTCTTCCGCGGACACGCGGTCGCGGCCACCTGCCGGCGCGGCGCACCGCTGCTCGCGGCGCTCCCGCCGGCGCCGGTCGCGCTGCGCCAGCTGCGCGCGGTTCCCGGCGTGCCGGGCGAGCGCGGCGCGGCGATCAACGCGGTCGAGCTGACCCTCTTCGACGTGACGGTCGAGTTCCTGTCGACGCTGATCAGCGCGAACGACAACACGGTGCGCGGGGGAGGGCTGCGCGGCGGGCGCTGGGCGCTGACGCTCGGCAAGCGGTCGGCATTCCTGCGCCTGGACGACGTCGAGTACATGCCCGGCATCCGGGTGAGCGGGATGATCCGCGGGCTCGGGTCGCGCAAGGAGCGCTCGGTCCTGCGGCTGTCCGGCCCGCGCGCTCCCCACGGGGTCCTGCGCATCGGCGGCAAGTGGATCCAAGGCCGGCTCGACGGCAGGGACGTACGCGCTCGCCTGCCCGGCGCCTCCGCGGCGGTCGCGGCGCGCTATGCGCCGGCGGCGTCGCGCGCGGAGCTCACGCGGGTCGCCTGGCAGCTCGAGCGGCGCCTGCGCCTGCGCTGAGCGGTCCCTCGCTCACGCGACTGAGGTTGACGTTGACATACAACGTAAAGCTCAGGCGCGTGGCGCAGGTGGCCCAGGCCAAGCCGCCCGGCAGGGGCCCCGACGCCTCATGCTGCCGTTGGGCGCCGCCTCAGGCTGCCGCGGGCATCCGGCCCGCCGCTCGCGCCGCCCGGCGCGACACCACTACCTCGCCGCCGCGCTCGGGCACCAGCGTGATCGCTCGGCGGGTGATTCGCTCGGGGCGGGCGTCCGCGGCGCGCAGCTCCACCCGCGCCACCAGCTCGCGCAGCACCACCCGCATCTCGAACAGCGCGAAGCTCGCGCCCAGGCAGCGCCGTACTCCGCCACCGAACGGGATCCAGGTGTACGTGCCGGCCGGCTGCTCGATGAAGCGCTCGGGGCGGAAGGCGTACGGATCGGGGTAGACGTCCGGGCGCCGGTGGATCAGATAGATGCAGGGCGCCAGGTTCACGCCCGCCGGCAGCTCGACGCCGCCGATCTCCATCGGCTCGGTCAGCCGCCGCAGAACCAGGGCGAGAATCGGCCGCAGCCGCAGCGTCTCCTTGCAGACCGCGTCGACGTAGTCCTCGTCGCCATCGCGCAGGCGCTCCAAGACCCCCGGCGTTCGAACGGAGCGCTCGACGGCCCAGGCCAGGGACGACGCGGTCGTCTCGTGTCCCGCCACCAGCAGCGTCATCAGCTCGTCGCGCAGCTCCTCGTCGCTCATCGGGCTGCCGTCCTCGTGGCGGGCCTGCAGCAGCAGCGACAGCACGTCGTCGCGCTCCGCCAGGTCGGCGGCCGCGCGGCGCGAACGGATCTCCTCGTAGATCAGCTCGTCGGCGGGTTGGCGCACCCGCCGAAACAGCCGTGTGCGCCCGATCCGCTCCGGGCCCAGCGTGGCCAGCATCGCCATCCGGCGCGGGTCCGAGCCCCACTCGAGCAGGTTCGACAGCCTCTGGCGCAGCAGCTCGCTGCGCTCGCCCTGCTGCACCCCGAAGACGGTTCGCATGATCACCTCGAGCGTGATCCGCTGCATCGCGGGCCGCACCGCGTAGGGCTCACCGGTGGGCCAGCTGTCGATCTCCGCCGCGGCCACCTCCGCCATCGTCTGCTCGTAGCCGCGCATGCGCTCGCCGTGGAACGAGGGCAGCATCAGCTTGCGCTGCGACATGTGCGCCGCCTCGTCGAGCAGCAGCACGGAGTTGTTGCCGAGGAACGGCTGCACGACGATGTTCGCCTCGCCCGCGTGCAGCACGCGCGGGTCGCCCGTGAAGACCTGCTTGACCATGTCCGGATGGGCGAGGAAGACCCAGGTTCCCTCGTGCGCGATGCGCAGCGTGAACATGTCGCCGTAGCGCCGCTGGCAATCCTCGAGCATCGCACCCGGCCGGTAGATCCAGCGCAGCGTCTGAAGCGGGCGCGAGGTGGTCGGGCCGGGCGGGATCACGGCACCTGCTCGCGCGCCCGTCGCTCCCGGGCCATCGTGACCACCAGCAGGACAAGCACAGCCACCGGGAAGGGAACGATAACGACGATCGGGATGCCCAGACCGGCCTTGATCAGCAACGCCAGCCCGGCGCCGATCAAGACCACCGCCAGCGTTGCGCGCAGCACTGACGGGTCGACCCGCACCGACCAGTGGCTCCCGATCCAGACCCCGGGGATAGAGCCGATCAGGATGTTGCCGACCAGCCCGAAGTCGACGTTGCCGGCGCTCACGTGCGCCAGGCCGGCCGCCCAGAGCAGGATCGCGGCATGGAACACGTCGGTGCCCACGACGCGCTGGGGCGACAGGCGGAAGAACAGGATCAGACCGACGGCGATCAGCGCGCCGCTGCCCGCCGAGGTCACGCCCAGCACGAAGCCCACGGATGCTCCGAGCGCCACCGCGGCGATCTTGTGCCGGCGCTCCATCGGGATCGTGTCGCGCTCGCGCTCCTGCATGCTCTTGAGGAAGCTCCGGACGAGGGTGGCGATGCCCGTCAGCAGCAGGGCGAAGGCGAGGATCGTGATCAGCAGGTCGTTGAAATCGCGACCGGCCCAGCCCTCGAGCAGGTCGAGCACGTAGACACCCGTCACCGCTGCCGGCACCGAGCCGATCGCCATCCAGGTCGACAGCCGGACATCGACCGTGTGCTGGCGCCAGTGCTTGAAGCCGCCGACCGTCTTGGTCACGGCCGCGTAGGCCAGGTCGCTGCCGATCGCGGTGACCGGGGTCACGCCGAACACGAGGATCAGCATCGGCGTCATGAGCGAGCCGCCTCCGATCCCGGTCATGCCGACGAGCACACCCACGCCCAGGCCAAAACCGATGAGGGCGATGTCCATGCGCCCGGGAGGCTAAAGAACCATGCCCGCACCGACGGTGTCGTTCGTCGACTCGTCGATGAGGATGAAGCTGCCGGTGGCGCGGTTGCGCCGGTACTCGTCGACGAACAGCGGCGTCGACAGCCGCAGGCGCACGCGCCCGATCTCGTTCAGCTCGAGGGCGTCGGGCTCCTTGTCGCGGTGCAGCGAGTTGACGTCGATGCGGTAGCGCACCTCGTCGACCTTCGCCAGCGCCGCCCGCGTGGTGTGCTTGATCCGATAGCGCGCCGACGGCGACAGCGGCCGCTCCGACATCCAGCAGATCATCGCGTCGACCTCGCGTGCCTCGGTCGGCCGGTTCTCCGGGCGGCAGATCATGTCGCCGCGCGACACGTCAACGTCGTCCTCCAGGCGCAGCGTCACCGACAGGGGCGGGTAGGCCTCGTCGAGCTCGCCCTCGAACGTGTCGATCCCGGCGATCCGCGAGGTCCGCCCGGACGGCAGCACTACGACCTCGTCGCCCTGGCGGAACACGCCCGAGGCGACCTCGCCCGCGTAGCCGCGGTAGTCGTGGTGCTCGTCGGACATCGGGCGCACCACCCACTGCACGGGGAAGCGCGGGTCGCGCAGGTTGCGGTCGGACGCCACGTGCACGTGCTCGAGGTGGTAGAGCAACGACGGCCCGTCGTACCAGGGCAGGTTCTCCGAGCGCTCGACGACGTTGTCGCCGTGCAGCGCAGAGATCGGGATGAAGGTGACGTCGTGGATGTCGAGCTTCGCCAGCCAGCCGGTGAAGTCGGTGACGATCCGGTCGAAGACCGACTGGTCGTGGTCGACCAGGTCCATCTTGTTCACGCACACGACGAGGTGCGGGATGCGCAGCAGCGACGCGATGAACGCGTGCCGGCGTGACTGCTCGAGGACGCCCTTGCGCGCGTCGACCAGCACCAGAGCGAGGTCGGCGGTGGACGCGCCCGTGACCATGTTGCGCGTGTACTGCTCGTGGCCGGGCGTGTCGGCGATGATGAACTTGCGCCGCGGCGTGTGGAAGTAGCGGTAGGCGACGTCGATCGTGATGCCCTGCTCGCGTTCGGCGCGCAATCCGTCGGTCAGCAGCGCGAGGTTCGTGTAGCTGTCGCCGCGCCGCTTGGAGCTCAGCTCGACTTGCTCGAGCTGGTCCTCGAAGATCGACTTGGTGTCGTAGAGCAGGCGCCCGATCAGGGTGGACTTGCCGTCGTCCACCGAGCCCGCGGTGGCAAAGCGGACCAGCTCGGATGTGGCGGCGGACTCTGGCGGGTGCCCGTTGGTGGCGGCGCCCGTCAGAAGTAGCCCTCCTTCTTGCGGTCCTCCATCGCCGCCTCGGTCACCCGGTCGTCCGCCCGCGTCTCGCCGCGCTCGGTGATCCGAGTCGCGGCGATCTCGGCCACGACCTCGGGAAGCGTCGCGGCCCGCGATGCGATGGCGCCGGTGCAGCTCATGTCGCCGACCGTTCGGAAGCGGACCGACTCGGTGAACGGATCCTCTCCCGGCAGCCGCTCGATGAAGTCGGAGATCGCGTAGAGCATCCCGTCGCGGCGGAAGACCTCGCGCTGGTGGGCGAAATAGATCTCCGGAAGGTCGATCTTCTCCTCGTGGATGTACTGCCAGACGTCGAGCTCGGTCCAGTTGGAGAGCGGGAACACGCGCACGTGCTCGCCCGGCTTGATGAAGCCGTTGTAGAGGTTCCAGAGCTCGGGCCGCTGGACCTTGGGGTCCCACTGCCCGAAGTCGTCGCGGAAGGACATGATCCGCTCCTTCGCGCGGGCGCGCTCCTCGTCGCGGCGGGCGCCGCCGAAGGCCGCCTTGAAGCCGTGCTCCTCGATCGCGTCGAGCAGCGTCACCGACTGCAGCCGGTTGCGCGAGGCGCGCGGGCCGGTCTCCTCGGTCACCCGGCCCTTGTCGATCGAGTCCTGGACGCTCGCCACGATCAGCTCGGCGCCCACGTCGGCGATCACCCGATCGCGGTACTCGATTACCTCGGGGAAGTTGTGCCCGGTGTCGACGTGCATGACCGGGAACGGCAGCGCTCCGGGGTGGAAGGCCTTGCGCGCCAGGCGCAGCAGGACGGCCGAGTCCTTGCCGCCGGAGAACAGGAGTACGCCGCGGCCCGGCTCGGCGGCCACCTCGCGGATCACGTGAATCGCCTCCGACTCAAGTGCGCCGAGGTCTGAGATCTCGTAGGTCATCTGATCGCCGTGGACGTCCCTCGGCCTGTCAAGCACGCTCATACGTGCAGTCCGCACTCCGTCTTCTCTTGGCCGGCCCAGCGCCCCTCGCGGCCGTTGCCGGGCAAAGTGCAGGGCGCGCAGCCGATGGAAGCGTACCCCTGGTCGTGGAGCGGATGGTAGGGGAGGTCGTGGTCGTGCACGTAACGCCAGACGTCGGCGTCGCTCCAGTCGGCGAGCGGATTGAACTTCCAGAGGCCCCGCGAGTCCTGAAACTCGACCTTCTCGGCGTCAGCGCGAGTGGGCGACTGCTCGCGCCGGATGCCGGTGATCCAGCCGGTGGCGCCGACGAGCGCCCGGTCGAGCGCGTCGACCTTGCGCTGCCCGCAGCAGTTGGAGGCGCCCCAGGGAGTGCCGTTCGGGGGCGTCGCGTCCATGACCTCCACGTGCAGGCCGTAGCGGTCCTCGATCTTGCGCCAGGTCTCGTAGGTCTCGGGGAAGAGCACACCGGTATCGATCGTGAACACGCGAGCAGCCGGTTCGATGTCCATCAGCATGTCGATCAGCACCGACTCCTCCTTCTGGAAGGAGCAGGCGAGCACGAGGTTGGGGTGGTGGTGCTCGAGGGCGACGGCGACCACCTCTTCGGCGGTCACGTCGGCTAGACCGCGCATTCGCCCTCCCCCCTGATCACCTGGAAGGGTTCCTTGCGCTGCCAGTCGATGAAGTGGCTCATGTTCTCGAGCGAGAACTCGATCGGCAGCGCGAGATCGCGGACCTCGTCCTCGAAGCGCACGCCGCCGACGCGCTCGGCGAACGGGTTGAACGCCTCACCGTCCTGGCGCTCGGCCTCGTACATGCGCAGCCAGCGCTCCACCGCGTCCGGCACCCGCTTGGCGGGCAGGCGCACCTTCAGGCGCGTGCCGTAGACGACGTCGCCGCCCTCGTAGCTGCCGCCGATGTGGGCGACGTAGGCGGGGATCGTGTTCTCGCCCGCCTTGATCGACGCGCCGTAGAACCCAATGTTCGCGATGTGGTGCTGGCTGCAGCCGTTCGGGCAGCCGGACATCTTGATGTGGACGCGGCGCGTTAGCGGGTCGTCGATGTCCATCGACTCGACGCGCTCGCGCACCGCGTGGTTGAGCCCCATCGAGCTGGTGATGCCGAGCTTGCAGGAGTCAGTACCGGGGCACGACACGACGTCGTTGATCTCGTCGGCGCCGGCGTCGCCGAGGCCGAGCTCCTGCAGGGCAGTCCAGACCTCGTAGACGCTCTCGTCGCGCACCCAGCGCAGGAGCAGGTTCTGCTCCACCGTGGTGCGGGCGTAGCCGCCCGAGTAGCGGCGCATCACGTCGGCCAGCCCGCGGAACTGCTCGGGCGTGAGGTCGCCGCGGATCACCTTCACCTGGACGGTCGAGAAGCCCTTCTGGCGCTGCGGCTTGACGTTCGAGGCACGGAAGCGCTCGAACTCGCCGCCGTCGCCGTTCGAGCTGGCGTAGTTCGGCAGCGGCGCCGGGGCGTTGGCCTCCTCGTCGTGCTCGAACAGCAGCGGCGTGGGGTCGAAGTCGCGCTCGGCGACCCAGTCGCCCTTGAGCTCCTCCTCGACCTGGCTGCGCAGCTCCTCGATGCCGAACTTGTCGACGAACACCTTGATGCGCGCCCGCGCGCGGTTGGCGCGCAGCCAGTCCTGGCGGTTGAAGATGCGGAAGACCGCCTCGGCGACCTTGAGGTACTCGCCGTCGTCGGCGCGCACGAAGTCGCTCAGTGTGGGCGCGATGCGCGGCATGATCGACGTGCCGCCGCCGACCCGCAGCTCGAACCCCTTGACGCCGTCGCGCACGCGCGGGATGTAGGCGATGTCGTGGATGCCGGTGATCGCGCGGTCCTCATCGGTGGCGGTGAAGGCGGTCTTCACCTTGCGCGGCATCAGCTGCGTCTCGGGGTGGCGCACGAAGTAGCGCACGTAGGCGCCGGCCCAGGGCGTGGGGTCGAACAGCTCGCCCTCGGACACGCCCGCCCAGGGGTCGCCGGTCACGTTGCGGACGGTGTTGCCGCAGCCCTCGCGCGAGGACAGCCCGACGTCGGAGATCTTGCGGATCAGCTGGGCGACCTGGCGCAGCGGGATGTGGTGGATCTGGATGTTCTGGCGGGTGGTGATGTGGCCCTTGTTGAGCGGGGCGTACTCCTCGACCACGTCCGCGAACTTGTCCATCTGCTCGGGCGTGACGCCGCCCATCGGCAGCTTGATGCGGCACATCTGGACGTCGGCCTGGCGCTGGCCATAGACGCCCTGCTTGAGGCGGAAGCCGATGAACTGGTCCTCGGCGATCTCCCCGCCGAGGAACTTCTCGGCCTCGTTGTCGAAGTCGTCGAACTCCCGCTCGATGATGGGAATGAGGTGACCGGGGACGTTCTCCAGGACCTCGGGGTTGTCGAGCGAGCCGCTCTTGCCTTGCCGGGACGCGGTGGAGGTCGGTTCCATTGCGTGGAAAGTACCAAAACCCGGCCGGGTTTCCGAGGATAGACCCTGGCCGCGCGGCCAGTTACGCTCGGGCGCTATGGATCCGCATCTCGACGCAACCGCACAGGCCGAACTCGTTCGCTCCGGGGAGGTGACGGCCAAAGAGCTCGCGGAGGGCGCTATCGAGCGGATCGAGGCGCTGAACGGCGAGCTCAACGCGGTCATCCATCCGCTGTTCGAGCAGGCGCTCGCGACCGAGCCGGCCGACGGGCCCTTCAAGGGCGTGCCGTTCGTGGTGAAGGACCTCGTTTGCGCCGTCAAGGACACGCCGCACCACGAGGGCATGCGCTTCCTGCGCGACCTGGACTTCCACGCCGACGCCGACTCGTGGCTGGCGTCGCGCTTCCGCGAGATGGGCTTCGTGTTCGTCGGCAAGACCAACACGCCCGAGCTCGGCATCCTGCCGACCACCGAGCCCGAGGCCTACGGGCCGTCGCGCAATCCCTGGAACACCAACCACTCGCCCGGCGGATCGAGCGGCGGCTCGGGCTCGGCCGTGGCCTCGGGCATGGTCTCGATCGGGCACGCCAATGACGGCGGCGGGTCGATCCGGATCCCGGCGTCCTGCAACGGCCTGGTCGGGCTGAAGGCGACGCGCGCGCGGGTGTCGATGGCGCCGCTCGGCGACTTCATCGGCGGTCTCGCGACCGAGCTGGTGGTGTCGCGCTCGGTCCGTGACACCGCGGCGGTCCTCGAGTTCGCCTCCGAGGGGGCGCCGCCCGGCGAGCCCTACTTCCCGCCCGCGAAGGCGCGGCCCTACACCGAGGAGGTCGGGGCCGACCCGGGCAAGCTGCGCATCGGGCTGATGACGGCAACGCCGGGGGCACTGGAGCCGGCGGATCCGGAGTGTGTGGCGGCCGCCGAGTCGGCCGCTCGGCTGCTGGAGTCGCTCGGGCACTCGGTGGACGTGGCGCACCCGACCGCGCTCGACGACGAGGGCTACATCCCGCAGTTCCTCTTGCGCTGGACGGCGGGCGTGGCCGCCGGGCTCGACTTCTGGGGCATGCGCACCGGGAAGCAGATCGCCAAGGACGACGTGGAGCCGACCACCTGGGCGCTGGCCGAGCAGGGCTGGAGCAACTCCGCTGCCGCCCTGGTGACGGCGATCGGCTACTCGCAGATCGTGGCCCGCGGCGTGCTGGCCTGGTGGCAGGACTACGACCTGCTGCTGACCCCGACGATGGCGCTGCCGCCGGCGGAGCTGGGGACGATCGGCAACGGGCACGGCGAGGAGCCGCTGGCGCCGATCGAGCGCGCGGTGCCCTACGCGGCCTTCACGGCCGGATTCAACGCGACCGGACAGCCGGCGATCTCGCTGCCGCTGCACTGGTCGGAGGCCGGGCTGCCGATCGGGGTGCAGCTGGTGGCCGACCTGGGCGGCGAGGACCTGCTGCTGCGCGTGGCAGCGCAGCTGGAGGAGGCACAGCCGTGGGCGGAGCGGCGGCCGCCGGCGTTCGCGGCGGCCTAGGCGTTAGCCAGAGCCCCGGCCAACGGCAGCAATAAGGTGCGGCCCGGGGTGGGGTGGTCACCCAGATGCACCCTATCCGTGACGTTGAGTGGCCACCCTCGTGGGCAGCCCGCCCTGGTTGCTGCTTCTAGGCGCCCCAAAGCTGGCGCGCGCCGGTCGCCTCCAGCAGCCCGGCCCGCAGCCAGGGCGACATTGAAACGCCGGCCGGCGCGGGTGGCGGCGCGGTGTCGCGCAGGAACTGCTCGATCGCCGCGGCGATTGCCGCCGCCTCCTGGGGCGATGCCGTTGCGCCCTCCAGCTCGATGCGCGGGCGCGTCGGGTGGTGCTTTCCGTTGCGGCTCACGGGCTGGATAGCGTACCGGCGGTGCCCGAGCTGCCCGTCTTCAGCGAGGCCGACGTGTTCGCCGCGATCTCGCCGAGCGAGGCGATCGACCGCGTCCGCGAGGGGTTCGTCGAGTACGCCGCGGGCGACTGGGAGATGCCGCCGAAGATCTACCTCGAGGCGCCGCCCAACGGGGACTTCCGTGCCATGCCGGCCAAGGGCGGCGGCATCGCGATCCTCAAGTGGGTCACCTCGTTTCCCGGCAACCCGCGCGCCGGCCTGCCTGTGGTGATGGGGATGATCTGCGTCTCCTCCGCCGAGGACGGCCGCCCGCTCGCGCTCGTGGACGTCCGCGCGGTCACCGCGCTGCGCACGGGCGCCGTGGCCGCGCTGGCCGCCCAGGAGCTCGCCCGCGAGGACGCCCGCAGCGCCGGCATCGTCGGCTGCGGCCTGCACGGCGCGTGGGCGGCGCGCTGCCTGGCGGCGGCCGAGTACGGCCCGGGCGTCTGCTTCGACCCCGACCCCGAGGCCGCCGGGCGTCTGGCCGGCGAGCTCGGCTGGGAAGCCGGCACGCGCGAGGACGCGCTGGGGTGCGACGTGGTCACGTGCGTCACCCCGGGTGCCGAGCCGGTGGTGCTCGAGGCCGACCTGCGCCCCGGCCTGCACCTCAACATGCTCGGCGCCGACGGCCCGGGTAAGGCCGAGGCCGAGGTGGCGGCCGTCACCAAGGCGGAGCTCTTCTGCGACGAATGGCAGCAGGCCAGCCACGGCGGCGAGCTGACCGGCGCGGCCGCGGCCGGCCTCGTCGGCCGTGCAGACGTCCGCGAGCTGGGGGATGTCATGACGGGCGCCGCGGAAGGCCGCAGCTCTCCTCAGGCGATCACGCTGTTCGACTCCACGGGGCTTGCCATCCAGGATCTCGCTCTCTGCCTGGCACTGCTGGGCGGCGCGCGCTCCGGAGCCGTCGTCCGTCTCTAGCGGTCCAGATTGAAGCGCTACCGGCGCTCAGCCGATACTGCCCTCGATGCCTCGAATTCTCCTCACCATCACCGCGTTGCTCTCCACGCTCGTCGTCACCGCCGGCTGCGGCAGCGACCGCTCGTCCTCGTCGAGCGCGGCCTCGCTGGTGCCGGCGGGCGCGCTCGTCTACGCCGAGGCCAACCTGCACCCGAGCGCGGACCAGCGGGCGGCTGTCAACAGCCTGATCGAGAAGTTCCCCGGCGAGGGGAGCGCGCAGGACCGCATCCGAGGCCTGCTCGAGAAGGCGTTCAGCGAGTCGGACCTCGGCCTCTCCTACTCCAAGGACATCGCGCCCTGGCTGGGCGACCAGGTGGGCTTCCTCGTCTCGTCGCTCCCGATGGGCACGAAGGTGAGCGCCGCGGCGATCGTCGCCACGGAGGACGAGGACAAGGCCAAGGACGCCATCGACAAGGCCAAGGGCGGCAGGGACGCGTCCTACAAGGGCCACGCCTACCGCACGTTCGACGGTGACACCGCGGCGGGTGTCGTGGACGGGTGGGTCGTGATCGGCACGCAGAGCGCCTTCAAGTCGGCGGTCGACACCGCCGAGGGCGGCAAGTCGCTCGAGAACGAGGATCGCTACCAGAAGGCGCTCGCCGACGCGGCCGAGGATCGGCTCGGCTTCGTCTACGTCGACCTGTCGGGTGTCGTCAAGCAGGTGCCGGGGGGCGCCGCGCTGGGGCCCTTCAAGGACGCCCTCAAGGACCCGATCGTGGCGACCGTCAACGTCACCGAGCAGGGCGTGCGGATCGAGTCGAAGCTGCCGAAGTCGTTCAGCTCGGCGGTCCCGTTCTTCGGCCAGGGCGGCAAGCTCGCCGGGGAGCTGCCGGCCGACTCGTGGCTGGCGTTCTCGGTACCCGACCTCGGTGACACGATCCAGGGCGTGTTGGATGCCTTCGCGTCAGCGGGCGGGGGCACCGCGGCACTCGGACAGCAACTCGAGGCGGTTACCGGGCTCGACCTCGACAAGGACGTCCTGTCCTGGATGGGGGACGCCAGCCTGTTCGTCCGCGGCACGAGCGTGCGCCAGCTGAATGGTGCGCTCGTCGTGGAGACCAGCGACGAGGCGGCCTCGAAGCGCTTCATCGACACGATCGCGAGGCTGGTCGGCAAGAGCGGCCAGGTGAGCCGCAGGCCCGGCGGCTACAAGCTCGACGCCTCGGGGCTGCCCCAGCCGATCCACCTGTTCCAGAGCGAGGGCAAGGTCGTGCTCGCCTACGGCGACGCCGCGGCTCAGGACGCTCTCCACCCTGCCGCGCGCCTGGGCGATACGCATGGCTACAAGGACGCACAGGAGGCGCTCGGCGGCGGCTACGACCTGGCCTTCTACCTCGCCCTACCGCCGATCCTGCAACTGGTCGACTCGACCGGCGCCCACGACGACGAGACCTGGCAGAAGATCAAGCCCTACCTCGAGCCGCTCGGCGCGCTGGCCGCTGGAGCCAAGAAGGAAGGCGACGACCTGCGCTCGGCGTTCGGCATCACCGTCAAGTAGACCGCCGCCGCGCGGGCCCGCCCGAAGGCGGACCCGGCGGATTGGCGGAGGCGGGGCTAGACCGCGTAGGCCGGGCGGACCGGGGCGTAGCGCTCGGCGTGGCCGCGCTTGCGCGCGATCCAGGCGAGCGGCGCCATGGTGGCCTGCTGGACCCACACGGGCGGGAAGGCACCCTGGACCTCGTCGGCGTACTCGCGCACGAACAGGGCCAGGTCGAGCGGCTTGGGCATGCCCTTGGAGGTGGTGCGACCCTCCTCGGCCAGCGCCACGGTCGTCTCGAAGAGCTGCTCCATCTTGAGCGCCGGGCGGACCTGCACCCGGACGTAGGCGGTCTCCTCGCCGCCGTTCTCGAACTTGTGGGACGTGCCGGCGGGAACCGTGACCACGTCGCCGGCCTCGGCGACGACGGTCTTGCGGCCCATCTTGAACTTCATGGTGCCGCTGATGACCTCGAAGCGCTCCTCCTGGGCGGGGTGGACGTGCTTGCCGGGCACGTGGCCGTCGGGGGCGAGCTCCAGGTCGATCTCCAGCAGCTCGCCGTTGGTGTCGGCTGCCGTCTGCCGGAAGATGATGCGCTCGCCTGAAACCGGGTTGTCGAGAATCTGTCCTGCGTATGCCATGTCCGCTCCTTGAGTCGTCGCTGAATCGGTGCGGACATGCTCCGTTTTGGCGGCCGTTCTGAAATCGGCCGCGCTGACGATTTCGGCCTACGCCGGGCGGGTGATCTTCCGTCGTCCGGACGGCCGACCCGAGCCGGCTCGCCTACTCCGCGCGGATGACCCAGCTACGCCGTGAGCCGGGCGACGATCTCGGCCGCCGGCGCCTCACGTGCCAGCGGATAGGCCTGGCCGGCCCAGAGGTTGATCAGCTCGGCGTCGCCGGCCTGGCGTGCCTGGGCGCGCAGCGGCGCCGTCACGTGGTGGATCTCCGGGTAGGCGATCGGCGCCGCGTCGCTGTAGCTCGACTGCCAGCGGTTGACGATGCCGCGCGCCAGGCGGCCCGAGAAGGCGCGGGTCAGGCCGGTGGGCCGGCCCGAGGCGAACGCTTGCCTGTGGGCGGCGGAGGTGCCCGCCTCGGGGCAGAGCATGAACGCCGTGCCGATCTGGGCGAGCTCCGCGCCCGCCGCCAGCACTGCGGCGACCGCCGCGCCGGTGGCGATTCCGCCGGTGGCGACCAGCGGCAGGTCGACCTCCGCCCGGACCAGCTCGAGCAGTGCCAGCAGGCCGTAGTCGACGCGGTCCTCGACGTCGGCGAATGAGCCCCGATGGCCGCCGGCCTCGACGCCCTGCGCCACCAGCGCGTCGGCGCCGGCCGCAGCCGCCTCGGCGGCCTCGGACGGGCTCGTGACCGTGACCCAGACCGATGTGCCGATGGCTCGCAGCTCCTCGACGACGGACGGAGCCGGGCAGCCAAAGGTGAAGGAGACGACGGCAACCGGCTCGCGCCGGAGGTGGTCGAGCTTCGCTGCGTAGCCGTCGTCGTTGAAGACCGGGGCGCCGAGCTCGACGCCGACCCGCTCGGCCTCGGGCTCGATGAGCTGCACGAAGCGACGCAGCGCGTCCGGGTCCGCAGGGCGCTGCTGCGGCGAGAACAGGTTCACGCCGAACGGTTGGTCGGTCAGCGCCCGCGTGGCGGAGATGTCGCCCGCCATCGCCTCCGGGGACTTGTAGCCCGCGGCGACGAACCCGAGCCCGCCGGCCTCGCAGACGGCCGCGGCCAGCTCCGGCGTGGACGGGCCGCCTGACAGCGGCGCCTGGACGATCGGCTGCCTCAACTGCTCGAGCATCGGCGGCCTACGAGTCCGGCAGCAGGCCGTCGCGGTAGCGCGCCGGGCGCCTCTGCTCAAAGCGCCCGTACGCGAGGGAGTTGTCCTGCGTGTCCTCGGGAGGGCTCGCGTTGTAGCGCGCGGCCGTCTCGTCGGCGCAGTACCAGCCCCACGGGCCGTCCTTCTGGAACTGGCGCGAGCTCGCGCAGAGCAGCACGCAGGGGCCGTCGCCCGCGCCGACGAAGGCGTGCTTGGCCTCGGGCGGACAGTGCACGAAGTCCCACTGACCGAGCCGGCGCTCCTGACCCTCGACGATCAGGATCGCCTCGCCGTGGAGGACCAGGAAGTCCTCCTGCTCGGTCTCCCAGTGGTAGGTATCGCTGGGCTTGCCGGGCTCGAGCACTCTGATCGCCATGCCGAGCATCGCGAAGAACGTCTCGGCCTCGTACTCGTCGACTCCCGTCAGCGGCAGGCTCCAGCCCCGCCCCGGCTGCTCGATCCAGCGAGCGTCGCGGGCGTTCATCACGAACCAGCCCTCGCTGGCGGGAACCAGCCCGGCCCCGGTCTGCTCCAGTCGCGCCTCGGAAACCACGCCCCTAGCCCCCCGCGCGGATGACCCAGCTGTGGGTGCCCGACGGCGCCAGGATGGTCGCTCCTGCGCGCGTCAGCAGCACCTCGCGAGCCAGCGGAGCGCCGCCCGCACAGGAGCGGCCGCGGTGCGCAACCGCGCCCGCGGGGAAGGGGAGCGTTAGCCGCACGAGCGCGCGACCGTCGCCTGCCACCGACACCCGCAGGCAGCGCCCGCCGCGCAGCCCCGCGCGGCGCCCGTCGATCTGCGCGCGGCGCACGTTGTCCAGCTGCAGCGAGAGCGCGTTGCGGCTGGGCGTCGCACGGAACCCGTTCCACTCGGTGCCGGTCACCGACTCGGGCGTGGGGCGATGGCCGTCCGCGGACGTGACCGGCTCGCCGATGGGGTCGCCGGCGCGGCCGAACAGCTCGCCGGCGCGGCCGGTTCGGCGCGGGGGGACGCTGCTCACCGCACTGATCTCAGCGCGCGCCGGCGTCCGGGCGCGCAGGTGGGAGACCCAGTAGGCGTGGTCGTGGACGAGGCCGAGCCGCTCGTTGTCGGCTTGGGGCACGAAGGCGTAGTCGACCCGGCGCGGGTCGGGCTGCACCACCGAGGCGACCAGGAACGCCCGGGCGCCCTCCCACTCGTCGGTCCCGGCCAGGTCGAGGTGGCCGCCGGGATAGGTCCAGAGCTGGCTGCGCAGCCCGAGGGCGTCGAAGCGCTGCTGCTGGGCGCGCACCACGGCGATCGGCACCTGCGTGTCGGTGCGGCCGGCCCAGTTCAGGTAGGGCAGCCAGCGCGCGTTCTCGATCAGCTGCCGCGTGTCGAGGTAGCCCGGCGCCAGCGGTGGCCCGACCGTCGTGAAGGCCGCGCCGAACAGGTCGGGCCACTGCATCCCCAGCTTGTAGGTGCCGTAGCCGCCCATCGAGTAGCCGCTCAGCGCGACGCGCGTCGGATCGAGCCGGAAGTGGCGGGCCAGGTCAGCCCAGACCTCGAAGAAGTCGACCTCGGCCTCGTCGGTGTACCAGCCGTCGGGCCCCCGTCCGAGCGGCGAGACGTAGAAGCGTCCCTCGTCGCTGCCGAGCTGCTCCTGCTGGTGGGGCGAGAAGACGGCGTACTGGGTGTAGGTCGCCGACAGCGAGTGGAGCGCCCACGTGATGCCGGGCCGATGCGTCCGCGAGTGGGTCTTCGGCACGATCACGAGGTAGGGCTGCAGGCGGCCGCCGAACTCGGGGAACTTGTTGCGCACGCCCTCGTGGAGCTTCACTCGCGAGGGGTAGATGCGAGCCTGCTTGCGCCCCGGCGCGTGGATCCAGCGGTCCGTCCGGTCCGCCAGGCGGGCGAAGCTGACGTCGGCGTGGAAGCGGCCGCTGGTGGCGCCGCCCAGCGCCCTCGCCTGGTCGGCCTCGAACCAGGCGCCGATGCCGCGCGGCTGGCCCTCGTCGAAGCGGAAGGCGAGGTTGTAGATGCCCGGCGCGCCGGGCGCAGCGCGCTCGAAGCCGGTGCCGGACCGGACGCCCGTTCCGGCGACATAGCGCCACGTCGCCCGTCCCGGGTTCATCAGCGAGCGCGGGACGCGGATCGTCATCTGGTTGGTGCGCTTGCTGATCGTCACGGCGCCGGCGGGCAGTGCCCGGGCCGCCCCGCCGGGGAGGCTGGCGACCCGGCCGCCGGTGCCCCACGCGGTGATGAAGCGATCCAGCCCGGGCGAGCTGACGCCGGCGTCCCCCGGCCACGCGACCGGCGCGCCGCCGCTGCGATCGGTGTCGATGCCTATCCCGACCACGGTGGCGTCGTCCGCGAGCACGGCGCCGAGCGTCACGCGGTAGACGATCGCCTTGGAGGTCGGCTTGATGCGCAGCTCGACCAGGTCCGCCGCGTTGTTCGCGTAGCGAGGCGCGGGCGGGTAGAGCAGGTCGCCGCTGGCCGGGGAGAAGCCGCTCACACCCGGCGGCGACACGTTGGCGCCCGTATCGGCCCCGTGGTCGTCGAACAGGTAGTCCTGGTACAGGTACTCGCCGCCGCGGTATGCGTCGGTGCCGGACACCAGCAGCGGCCGCGCCCGGAACGGCGCCCGGTTCTCGAGCTGCGGGACGTGGGGCGCCTTCGCGTAGAGCAGCGGCGGACCGGGGAGCTCGCCCGAGCTGACGCTGGGCAGCGAGCCGGCCTGCGCCGCAGGCGCAGCGAGGAGCAGCAGACCCGCAGCCAGAAGGCAGCCGCGCATGGCGCGACCCTACAGCGGAATGTTCCCGTGCTTGCGCTTCGGCGTGTCGACGCGCTTCGTCTGCAGCGTCTCGAGCGCGCGGATCAGCTTCGGGCGCGTCTCGTGGGGCACGATCACGTCGTCGATGTAGCCGCGCTCGGCCGCCGAGTAGGGGTTCGCGAAGCGGGCCTTGTAGTCGCCGATCAGCTTCTCGCGGCGCTCCTCGGGCGTGGGCGAGGTCTGGATGTCGCGGCGGTGGATGATGTTCACCGCGCCCTCCGGCCCCATCACCGCGACCTCCGCCGTCGGCCAGGCGAAGACGAAGTCGGCCAGCATGTGCTTGGAGTTCATGACGTCGTACGCGCCGCCGTAGGCCTTGCGCGTGATGACCGTCAGCTTCGGCACCGTCGCCTCCGTGAACGCGTACAGCAGCTTCGCCCCGTGGCGGATGATCCCGCCCCACTCCTGCGACGTGCCGGGCAGGAAGCCGGGCACGTCCATGAGCGTCAGCAGCGGGATGTTGAAGGCGTCGCAGAAGCGCACGAAGCGGGCGGCCTTCTCGGACGCGTTGATATCGAGCACGCCGGCGAGCTGCGCGGGCTGGTTGCCCACCACGCCGATCGGCCGCCCGTTCAGCCGCGAGAAGCCCACGATGATGTTGCGCGCGAAGTGCTCCTGCACCTCGAAGAACTCGCCGTTGTCGACGAGCAGGTGCACCACGTCGCGCATGTCGTAGGGCTTGTTCGGGTTGTCCGGGACGACGTGGTCGAGCTCCTCGTCCTGGCGCTCGGGGTCGTCGCCAGTGTCCATGCGCGGCGGAAGCTCGAGGTTGTTCTGGGGGAGGAACGACATCAGGTAGCGCGCGTCCTCGAGGCAGCTCTCCTCGTCGTCGGCGGCGAAGTGCGCCACGCCGGACTTCGAGTTGTGGGTCATCGCGCCGCCGAGCTCCTCGAACTCGACCTCCTCGCCGGTGACCGTCCTGATCACGTCGGGGCCGGTGATGAACATGTGCGAGGTCTCCTTGACCATGAAGATGAAGTCCGTCATGGCCGGGGAGTAGACGGCGCCGCCCGCGCACGGGCCCATGACCAGCGAGATCTGCGGGATGACGCCGGAGCACTGGACGTTGCGGACGAAGACGTCGCCGTAGGCGCCCAGCGACACGACCCCCTCCTGGATGCGCGCGCCGCCCGAGTCGTTGATGCCGATGATCGGGCAGCCGATCCGGGCCGCCAGGTCCATCACCTTGACCATCTTCTCGCCCATCACCTCGCCCAGCGACCCGCCGAAGACGGTGAAGTCCTGCGAGAAGACGCAGACGGGGCGGCCGTCGATGGTCCCGTGGCCGGTGACGACCGCGTCGCCCCAGGGCCGGTTGCGCAGCATGTCGAAGTCGGCCGTGCGGTGGCGGACGAACGTGTCGAGCTCCTCGAACGAGCCCGGGTCGAGCAGCTTCTCGATCCGCTCGCGGGCCGTGAGCTTGCCCTTGGCGTGCTGCTTCTCCTCCGCCTGCGGATTGGTGTGGGCCGCCTGCTCGCGCAGCTCCTGAAGCTGCTCCAGCTTCTCCTCGTAGGTCTCGGGCGACTTCTGCCTCATCGCGGGGCAGACTACTCGTAGGAGGGCAGATCGCCGCCCGCCTGACTGCGTACGAGCTCGTAGAGCTCGTCGACGACGTCCGGGTGCAGCGCCGAGACGTCGCGAGCCTCCCCGCCGTCCGCTCGAACGTCGAACAGACGGGTGCGCGAGCGGCGGTTGTCGGCCATGTAGGCCCAGCTGTCGGTGCGCACGAAGTGGTGGTCGGAGTAGCCGCCGTACGAGTGGGGGCGCTTCGGCAACGCCCTCCCCGCGAGCAGGGGCAGCAGGCTGACGCCGCCACCACCTGTCGGGCTCACGCCGGCCAGCTCCAGCAGCGTCGGAGCGATGTCGTGCGTCGAGGCTCGCCAGTCGCTGCTCCTGCCGGCCCCCAGGCCCTCGGGATGGACCAGCAGCATCGGCGTCTGGATCAGCTCGGGATGGAGCGCGGCAGAGATCTTGCCCACCCAGCCGTGCTCGCCGAGCTGAATGCCGTGGTCGCTGACGAAGGCGATCGCCGTCTCGCGTTCCAGGTCGAGCTCGTACAGACGCTCGAGCAGCGCCCCGAGCCAGCGGTCGGTCATCGAGACCTCTGCTGCGTAGAGTGCGCGCATCCGCGGCAGCAGGAGCTCGGCTTCGTCGGAGGTGAGCCAGTTCTCGACATGCCCATAGCGGGGCATCGCGGGCTCGGCCCCGCGGTAGTCGGGGTCGCCGTAGCGGTCGACGTAGTCGCGCGGAGGAGTCCAGGGTTCGTGGGGCTCGTAGGCATCCACGATCAGGAGAAACGGGCGCCTCCGCGCCGCGGCGGTCAGCGCGTTGGCACCGGAGCGGAATACCTGTGACGCGAATGAGCGACGCTCGTCACCCGAGTAGTCGGCGTTCGCGATGTACCGCCGCACGCGCTCCTCCATCCCCGCCCGGCGGACAGCGGGATGGATCCAGTGGTCGAGCTTGGCCCGCGCGACCGGGCCGTCCCGCCCGCCGATCTGACCGCCGTGGCGCACGAACAGGTCGAAGCTCCGGCGAAACGGCTCATACGGGGACGAGAAGCCCAGGAACGGGTTGTCGGTGACCATGCCCGTCCACCAGCCGGCGCGCGAGAGCACCACCGGGAAGGCGGCGTCCAGGTCCGGCAGAGGCTCCCAGCCCGGCTTCGCGATCAACCCCTTGTAGTCATGCCAATCCCGGAACGGGAACATCCGCCGCCCCTCGAGGATCGAGTTTCGTGCGGGGACCGTCGGCATCGCCTCCGGGAAGAAGCGGGTGAACTGCATCCCGCGCTCCGCGAGGGCGTCGATATTGGGAGTTTCGGCGCGCGCCCCGAACGCGTGGTCGAACCGGAGCGAGTCGATGATCACGAGCAGGAGATTGGGGGCGTCTTCCGGCGCGGTCCGCGACGTGCGTCCCCCGAGGTAGGCCGCTGCTCCCAGCGCCGCAGCACCCGCCACTAACTGCCGTCTTGTGCTCGGCACGCGGTGATTCTTCCAGCAGGGGGACGTCCATTACTGTGCCCGGTCACCTCGATGACGCCTGCCGAGCCCAGACAAGGTCTCACGCGCCGCAGCTTCGTTGGGGCCGCCGGCACGGCCGCGGCCGGCGCTGCCCTGCTCGGACAGGCGTCGTGCAGGTCGGGCGGCGCCGCCTCCGCCGATCGTCCCAACGTGTTGCTGTTGATCGTCGACTCGGTCCGCAGCGACTTCGTGTCCGCCTACGGGGCGCCCCGGGTGCAGACGCCGAACTTCGATCGCCTGGCCGCCGCTGGAGTGCGCTTCACGCGCTTCTTCCCCGAAGCGATGCCGACCGTCCCGGCCCGCCGGACGATCATGACGGGGCGCCGGATCTTCCCGTTCCGCGACTGGCACCGGGCGCCGGACCTGGGTCGGGGGCCCGGTGCGGCGCCGATCGAGGACGTCGGGCAGGTGTTCACAAGCCATCTCCAGCGCGCGGGCTACTGGACGGCCTCCGCAAGCGACAACCCGTTCCTGGGCTTCACGACGTCCTTTCGCCCGTTCCGCCTCAGTTTCGACCGCTACGTCTCGGTCGTCGGCCACAGCGGCTTCAGCCGCAACCCGGCCAAGGTGAGCGACGCACAGCTCGCCCACTGGCTGCCCGAGGGGCTGCGCGATGACGACCGCTATGTCGAGGGCATGCGCAAGTACCTCGCCAACACCGGCGCGGGCCGGGACGACGCCCTTTCGAGCGCGGCGCATGTCTACCAGGAGGGCATCAAGCTGCTCGAGGAGGCGGCCGGGCACCAGCCCTTCGCGCTCGTCGTCGACTCGTTCGACCCGCACGAGCCCTGGAGCCCGTCCGGCGAGTTCATCGACATGTACGCCGACCCGGCCTACCACGGCCCCAACCCCGGCACGGCGCTCTACACGCGGGCGGACACCTACCTGTCCGCGGCCGAGCTTCGCCAGATGCGAGCCATCTACGCCGCGGCCCTGACCATCGCCGACAAGTGGCTCGGGGAGTTCCTCGACCGCTTCTACGACCTCGGCTTGCACGAGAACACCGTGCTGGCGCTGGTCAGCGACCACGGCATCCTGCTCGGAGACCGTGGCTGGACCGGCAAGATCGCTCAGGAGCTCCATCCCGAGCTGATCCAGGTCCCGTTCATCCTCGTGCACCCGGCGGGGAAGGCCGCCGGCTCGACCAGCCCCTGGTTCGCTTCCACTCATGACGTCGCCACGACTCTGCTCGCGATGGCCGGAGTCCGCCCCCCGGCCGGAATGGATGGAACGGACCTGTCGCCGGTCTTCGACGGCGACGACTTGCCGCACCGGCCGTTCGCCTACGGCGGCTACTTCAACCACTTCTACATCCGGAACGACCGCTGGTCGTACATCGCCGACAACCGCGGCGAGAACAGGGAGCTATACGACCTGACCCTCGACCCCGAGGAGCTGAACGACGTCCTCGCGGACAACCGCGAGGTCGAGGAGGAGCTGCACGCGAGGCTTGTCGAGACGATCGGCGGCCTGCCGCCCTACTACGAGGGTGAGCAGGTGGCGCCCGTCAAGCGCTAGTCGCGGTCCACGCCGTCGTAGTAGGGGAGTCGCCCGCCCGCCTGCTTGAGCACGGTCCGGTAGAGGCGGTGGACCACCTGCGGCCGGCGTGACGCGAGGTTCGTCCCCTCGCCCCTGTCGTGGCGCCGGTCGAACAGGTGGAAGCCCTTGGGCTTCGTCCGCGCCCACATCGCCCAGCCGCGGCTCCGGAAGTAGAAGGAGTTGCCGTATCCACCGAAGGCGTACTCCCGGCGCGGCAGGCGCTTGCGGTCGAACAGCGGCGACATGTCCACGCCGGTCATCTTGTCCGGCGCGTCGACGTCCATCATCGAGAGCAGCGTGGGGGCCAGGTCGTGCGTCGACGCGTACCAGTCGGTGTGCGTCCCCGCACGGCGCCGGGAGGGGTCGATGAGGACCATCGGCACGTTGGTCAGCGCGGGGTGAAGCGCCGTCGAGATCTTGCCGGTCCAGCCGTGCTCTCCGAGCAGGATGCCGTGATCTGACACGAACGCGATAACGGTCTCGCGCTCGAGGTTGAGGTCGTGGAGGCGGTCGAGGAAGACGCCCAGCCAGCGGTCGGTCATCGTGACCTCCCCCGCGTACAGCTCGCGCAGCCGGCGCACGACCGGGCCGCGCTGCTCCGGGGTGAGCCAGTTCTCGACCTTGCCGTAGATCGGCATCGCCGGCTCAGGGCCCTTCCATTCTCCGTACATGTCGGCGTACTTGGGCGGCGGCGTCCAGGGCTCGTGTGGCTCGTAGCAGTCGACGACCATCGCGAACGGCCGGTGCCAGGCCCCGGCCTCGAGGGTGCGCACCGCGTCGGTCATCACCTTGGCCGCGAACGAGCGGCGCTCGTCGTGCCAGTAGCGGCTGTTGGCGAGGTACTTGCCGACGCGCTGGAGCTTCTCCGGGTAGATGGCCGGATGCAGCCAGTGGTGGAGGACCTTCTTCGGCACGCTTGAGATCGGGCGACTGCCGCCGATCTGGCCGCCGGTCCGAACGAAGCTGTGCACGCTCTGGCGAAGAGGCGCGTAGGGGCGCGCGAAGCCGAGAAACGGATTGTCGGTTACGTAGGCCGTCCAGTAGCCGGCCCGCCGCAGCACGCCCGGCAGCGAGTTCTTGACGTCGTGCAGCGGCGCCCAGCCGGGCGAGTAGAGCAGCCCCGGGTAGTCGTGCCAGCCGTGGAAGGGGAAGGTGCGGTGGCCGGCGAGGATCGAGTTGCGCGCCGGGACCGTCGGCATCGCCTCGGGGTACGCGCTCGTGAAGCGGATGCCCTGGCGCACCAGCTCGTCCATGTTGGGCGTGCGAATCGCCTTGTCGTACACGGCGTCCGCGCGCAGCGAGTCGATGATGATCAGGACGAGGTTCGGCCCGTCCGGCTTGCGCGCGAAGGCACCCGCGTCGCCGAGCAGCGTGCCGGTCGCGGCGGCTGCGGACGCTTGGATGAAGCGGCGACGTGTTGTTGTCCGCCTCACGTCTCTAGTGCAGCACTACCAGGGCTTTCTTGCGTTAGCCGCGGGAGAAGGGACGGTGGTGCGCCGAGCCGAGCGCCTCGAGAGCGCTCTCCAAGGCGGCCTGTGCAGTGGTCGGCGTGAGCTCGGACTCGTCGAGCGGAGCCGGCTCGCTCACGGCGACGGGCTCCTCGGCGACGGGCTCCTCGGCGACGGGCTCCTCGGCGACGGGCTCGGCCTTCGCCGGCGCGCCCGCGACCCACACCGGGGCGTCCGCCGCGGGCGCGGGCCGGCGGCGCTCGCGTCCGAACAGGCGCACGAGCCAGCCGCGGCGCGACTCCGCGCCGGCCGGCTCGGGGACGGGCTCGGGCTGCGGCTGCGGCTCGGGCTCGGGCTCGGGCTCCGGCTCCTCGCCCTCCACGCGCGCGATCAGGGTGACCTTCGTGCCCCACCCGGACGGCTCGATCGACACGGTGCCGCTGGCACCTTCGCCCTCCCAGGCAACCGTGGTCTCAGGCTCCAGACGAGTGATCTTGATCTCGCCGAAGACATCGAGATGCTTGGCCAGCCGCTCGACCTCGCTGAGCTCGCTCCAGAGCTCCGGCGGGGACTTGACCAGCGTGCGCTTGGCGGTTAGGGACTGCATCGCCTCCCCGTTCGCCCGGCCCTTCCGGAGTCCTTCGTGAAAGATGTGTTGCAGTGCTGGGAGCCGACCTCGAAGCCCTGTTGGGAAGCCGCATTCCCGCCGATCGCAGCCGGGCGCAGCTGGCCGACGCCTACGCGCGGGAGTACCTGGACCGGCCCGGCCGCCCGCCGGCCCCCGAAGTCCTCGACCTCGGTTGCGGCGCCGGCGACTCCGTCGACCTGTTCCGCGCGCTCGAGCCGAGCGTGCGCTGGGTCGGCGCCGACCTCGCCAGCTCGCCCGAGGTCGACGCGCGCACGCGCGCCGACGCGCGCTTCGTGACGTTCGACGGCGAGCGGCTGCCGTTCGGCGACGGCAGCTTCGACCTCGTCTACTGCAAGCAGGTGCTCGAGCACGTCCGCCGGCCCCAGCCGCTGCTCGCGGAGGTGACGCGGGTGCTGAGGCCCGACGGCGTGCTGGCCGGGTCCACCTCGCACCTCGAGGCCTTCCACTCGCGCAGCGTCTGGAACTACACGCCCTACGGGCTGATGCTCCTGCTCGAGGAGGCGGGGCTCGAGCTGATCGAGGTGCGGCCCGTGATCGACGCGTTCACGCTCGTCGCCTGGCGGGCGCTCGGCACGCCGCGCTTCTTCCACCGCTGGTGGGCGCACGAGTCGCCGCCCTACAGGGCGATCTCGGCACTCGCGCGCGTCACCGGCTGGGACCACCGGACGGTGAACACCGCCAAGCTGACGCTGAGCGGGCAGTTCGCCTTTGTGGCGCACCGGCGCTCCCTGCCCGAATAGGATCGGCCGGTGACTCGCGTGCTCCGCCCCGCACTCGTAGCGCTACTGGTGCTCGTGCCGGCAGCGTCGGCGCAGGCGGTGCCGCTGACGACTCCCTGCGGGGGTCGCGCGATCACTCCGGACAAGGTGGTCACGGGCGAGTTCGGCACGGACCTGAACAAGACCTATGTGATGGTGCCCTTCGACGTGCCGGCGGGGACCACGGCCGTCCGCGTCAAGTACTGCTGGGACCGCCCCGAGTCGGGCAACCAGCGGCACACCGTCGACCTCGGGCTCTACGAGCCGCGCAAGCCGGGCGACTCGGTCTGGGGCGAGCGCGAGTTCCGCGGCTGGGGGGGCTCGAGCCACCCCGACGTGACCCTGTCGGCCGAGGGCTTCTCCAGCGAGGCCGACTACCGCGCCAACCCGCGCATCGAGCCGCCCGGCAAGACCACGCGCGGCTTCCTGCCGGGACCGATCCGGGCGGGCAAGTGGGCGGCCGAGCTGGGCGTGGGCGCGGTCATCCCGCAGTCGGACGGCGACGCCGACGGCAAGGTCGCCTGGCGCGTCGAGATCGAGTTCGCCGACGATCCCGCGTTCGCCGACGAGCCGTACCAGCCGACCCCGTACAACAAGAACCCCGTACGCACCACGCCGGGCTGGTACTCGGGCGACATGCACGTGCACGCCGAGCACTCGGCCTACGGCAACGCGACGATGATCGACAGCTTCAACTACGCCTTCACGCCCGTCTCGAAGGGCGGTGGGGGGCTCGACTTCATCACGCTCTCCGACTACGTCTCGGGCAGCGCCTGGGGGGAGATCGGGAAGTTCCAGCCCTGGTTCCCCCACAACCTGATCATCCCGAGCGCGGAGATCATCACCTACAAGGGCCACACCAACAACCACGGCAGCCTGCACTTCGTCGACTACCGCACCGGGCCGATCTACGAGCTGCAAGCGAACGGCACCGTCAAGCAGATCCGCGGCACGCGCGACCCGCGCCAGATCTTCGACGAGGTCCACCGCTTCGGCGGCTGGACCCAGATCAACCATCCGACGATCTTCCCGCCCGTCGACGCGGCCGCGGCGGCGCTCTGCCGCGGCTGCTTCTGGGAGTACACGAGCACGCAGACCGACTACTCCCAGGTGGACGCCTTCGAGGTGGCCACCGGACCGGCCGACATCGGCGGCACCCAGAACCCGTTCACGGTCACGGCGATCGCCCGCTACGAGCAGCTGCTGACAGTCGGCTACAAGATCGCCGCCGTCGGCTCGAGCGACTCGCACAAGGCCGGCGACGCCACGGGCGCGCTCGACGCGCCGATCGGCGAGGCGCGCACCGTGGTGCGTGCGAGGGACCTGTCGATGCACGGCATTCGCTGCGGCGTTCTCAACCGCCACACCTACGCGAAGGTGTCCGGCGCGATCGCGCCCGACATCCGCTTCGTGGCCCGTCCGCAGGGGGCGAACTCGTCGCAGCGCGCGATCATCGGCGACACCATCCACGCCTCCGGCGCCAGCTTCAAGGCGCGCGTGCTTGGGGGCAACGGCGACCAGCTGTTGATCGTCAAGGACGGCACGACGATCGCGACCGTGCCGGTGACGAGCGACGACTTCGTCTACCGCTTCGACGGAACCGGCACCGGACGCTGGCGCCTCCAGGTGATGAACGGATCCCTGATCCAGGACGTCTCGACTCCGATCTGGGTCGAGCCGGGCTCGACCGGGGTCGTGCGCGAGCGCTGCCGCTAGGCCGGCTTGGTGGCCATCGCCCAGATGGCGACGCCGTAAGCGACGATCAGCAGCAGCGTCAGGCCGGTGGTCCAGCGCACGAGTGCGCGCGGCTCGCCGCCGCGCCGAGCTCGGCGCAGCGCCAGGCCCGCGAGGATCGTCAGCACGAGCAGGAGCAGGAGCCCGCCGTCCGCGACCCCGTAGCCGATGCCGATCCAGCTGGCGTCCGAGTCCTCTAGGTGCTCCTTCGAGGCGATCCACTCGGCGCCCACGCGCATGACCAGGTAGGCGGGGATCCCGCCGATCAGCAGGGTGCGGAAGGCGAGCCGCAGGGCCGCGGGGCGGTCGTCCGAGCTCAGCGACACGACCAGAACGACCGCCGCGGTCGCCAGCAGCGCGACGAGGACCATCGCGCCCAGCACGTGGAGGAAGAGCGGGAAGTTCCAGGCGTCTGGGCGGACGGCGGCGAAGCTCATGCGCCGGGCTTGTAGATCATCACGAGGAGCAGGGCCAGCACGGCGATCGTCATGACCGCGTACAGCGGCCGGGCGCGCTCGGCCTCGCCGGCGTCGTACGCCATCCCGACCCGCACGCCCGTGCCGGCCGCGATCACCCAGAGCACCAGCGCGGTGAGGATCCACCCGTCGCCGATGCTGTAGTCGTCGAGCGCGAGCCAGACGCCGAAAACCAGGGTGAGCAGGCCACCGACGTCCCAGAGCCGCCGGCCCAGGAACGTGAGCTGCGCCCCGGCGACGCGGTTGCCCGCGACGAACAGCACCGAGAACACCACGACCGAGCCCATCGCCGCGAAGGCGCCGAGCAGGTGAAGGAAGAGCAGCCAGTCGTACCGACTCACGGCCGCCAATCTAGGACAGATCCCGGACACGCCGCGCTGTGAGCCGTCTCACATCCGGGGGGAGCGGGGTGGGCTGTACTGCTCAGGCCTCGGAGTACTCGCCGAACTCCTCGCGCATCACGCCGCAGACCTCGCCGAGGCTGGCGCGCTCCTTGAGCGCCGCGCGCATCGGGACGAGCAGGTTGTCGGTGCCCTGAGCGGCCGCCCGCAGCTCCTCGAGCCGGGCGTTCACGGCGTCCTGGTCGCGGTCCTCCTTGAACGCCTTGAGGCGCTCGACCTGCTGGCGCTCGGACTCCGGGTCCACGCGCAGGATCTCGACCTCGTCGACGCTCTCGGTCTCGTACTCGTTCACGCCGACCACGATGTCCTGCTTCTGCTTGTAGCGCTCCTCGTAGCCCCAGGCGGACTCCTCCACTTCGGCGCGGATGAACGGGATGCACTGCACCGAGCCGCCCATCTCGTCGACCTTGTCGATCAGCGCCTGGGCGGCGTCCTCGATCTCGTCGGTGAGCGCCTCGACGAAGTAGGAGCCGGCAAACGGGTCGGCGGTGTCGGCGGCGCCGGACTCGTGGGCGAGGATCTGCTGGGTGCGCAGCGCGATCCGCGCGGAGGTCTCGCTCGGCAGCGCGAGCGCCTCGTCGAAGCCGTTGGTGTGCAGCGACTGCGTTCCGCCGCAGACGGCCGCGAAGCCCTGCAGCGCCACGCGCACGATGTTGTTGTGGGGCTGCTGGGCGGCCAGGGTCACGCCGCCGGTCTGCGTGTGGAAGCGGATCTTCACCGACCGCTCGTCCTTGGCGCCGAAGCGCTCGCGCATGATGCGCGCCCACATGCGCCGCACGGCGCGGAACTTGGCCACCTCCTGGAAGACGTTGTTGTGGCCGTTGAAGAAGAAGGCGAGGCGCGGGCCGAACTCGTCGACCTCCAGGCCGGCGTCAATAGCTGCTTGCACGTACGCAATTGCATTGGCGAGCGTGAAGCCCACCTCCTGGACGGCCGAGCAGCCCTTCTCGCGCATGTGGTAGCCGGAGATCGAGATCGTGTTCCACTGCGGAACGCGCTCGCGGCAGTAGGCGAACAGGTCCGTGGTCAGGCGCATCGCCGGCTCGGGCGGATAGATGAAGTTCCCGCGCGCGATGTACTCCTTGAGGATGTCGTTCTGGGTCGTGCCGCGCAGCTGCTCCGCGGGCACGCCCTGCTCCTCGCCGACCAGCTCGTAGAGCAGCAGCAGCACCCCCGCGGGGGCGTTGATCGTCATCGAGGTCGAGACGTCGGCCAGTGGGATCTGGTCGAACACCCGGCGCATGTCGTCGATCGTGTCGATGGCGACGCCGGTGCGCCCGACCTCGCCCATGCAGAGCGGGTCGTCGGAGTCGCGACCGAGCTGGGTGGGCAGGTCGAAGGCCATCGACAGGCCCGTCGACCCGTGCTCGATCAGGTAGCGGAAGCGCTGGTTCGTCTCGGCGGCGGTCGCGTAGCCGGCGTACTGGCGCATCGTCCACTTGCGCCCGCGGTACATGTCCGGGTGGATGCCGCGCGTGTAGGGGTACTCGCCCGGCTCGCCGAGGCGCTGCTCGAGGCCCGGCCCGACGTCGCTCTCGTCGTAGCTGTGCTTGATCTCGATTCCTGAGTCGGTGAAGCGGCGCGGGTCGTCCGGGCCGACGACCGGAGCGATGCTGGGCTTGTGGTCCGGCGTGGTCGCCATGGGCCGAAGGATACGTAGCATCCGGGGGGTGGAGGTCACGGTTCTCCTGTTCGCGATGCTGCGCGAGCGCGCCGGATCGGGCTCCGTGACGCTCACGCTGCCCGAGGGCGCGCGCGTCCGCGACGCCCTCGACTCGCTCGCCGGGCTGGCCGAGGGGATCCCGCTCGTGATGGCCGTCAACCGCGAGTACGCCTCCGAGGACCAGGTGCTCGACGCGGGCGACGAGCTGGCGCTGATCCCGCCGGTGTCGGGCGGCGAGGCGCCCTGGGCGCGGGTCAGCGAGGAGCCGTTGTCGCTCGATTCGCTCGCCGCCCGCGTGCGCGACCCGCGTGCGGGGGCGGTGGTGACCTTCTCGGGCGTGACGCGCGAGGTCACGCACCTCGACTACGAGGCCTACGCGGAGATGGCCTGCGAGCGCATGGCCGCGATCGCAGCCGAGGCGGTGGCGCGGCACGGGCTGTGCGCGGCGGCAGTCGAGCACCGCGTCGGCGAGGTGCCGCTGTCGGAGCCGAGCGTGATCGTGGCGGCGTCGGCGCCCCACCGCGGCGAGGCCTTCGCGGGAGCGCGCGAGATCATCGACCGGGTCAAGGCCGAGGCGCCTATCTGGAAGAAGGAGGAGGGGGAGCGCTGGGTGAAAGGGTCCCCGCCCACCCCGCCGCGCTGAGCGCGCCCGCAAGCGAGCCGAGCAGGAGCCCGCACAGCTCCTGGCGGGTCAGGTCGCGGTGCTCGAACCAGTCGAGGATCGCGCCGTCCATGTACCAGAGCCAGGCCCGTACGGCGGCGCGCTCCTGGGGCGTGCTCGCGCCGACACCCTCCAGGATGCGCGTCGAGGTGCGGTCGCGGACCTGGGTGATCAGCGCGCCCACCTCGGGGACGCTGCCGGCGCTCTCGAGCAGCTTGCGGTAGGCCTGCTCGTTCTCGTCGACCCAGGCGAGGAAGGCGTCGAGGCTTGCCGCCAGCGCCTCGGCGGGCGGCAGGTCCGGGTCGGGCTCGGTCCGCCTGCTCACCTCGGCGGCGGCCTCGGCGAGGGTCGCCAGGAAGAGGTCCTGCTTGCTGGGGAAGTAGTGGTAGAGCAGCGCCTTGGAGATGCCGGCCTCCTTGGCGATCCGCGCCATCGACAGCTCGGCGAAGGAGTTCCTGGCAAACAGCTCGGTGCTCAGCTTCAGGAGCTGGCGGCGGCGCTCGTCGACCGGCATGCGCGTGTAGGCCGGGTCTGCCACCGGCGGGACGCTATAGCGTGCGCCCGTGCCCGCCCGCTCACTGATCGCCGCGGTGGTGTTCGCGCTCTGCGCGGCCCCGGCCTCGGCTGGGGCACCGCATCTCGGGGCCGCCAAGCTGAGCTTCCAGGTTGGCGGCCGCTGGTTCCACGCGACGCGGCAGCTCTCCCATCACGGTGCGGTTCGCACCTACGCCACGAACGATCCCGCGGGGCGGCGGCTGCGGGTCCGGATCGCGCCGGGCGGCAAGGGCATCGCCGTCTTGGATGCCTCCGCTTCAGGTGCGGCCGTCGCGCGCATGCGCATCTCCTTGCCGGCCCGCCGCGGCGAGCGCTACCTCGGCTTCGGCGAGCGCTCCAACTCGGTCGACCAGCGCGGGCACCAGGTCGAGGACTACGTCGCCGAGGGTCCTTACGAGAAGGACGAGCGCGGCGTCATTCCGAGCTTCGTGCCGGCCTGGGGCTTTCACCCGCGCAGCGACGCGACCTACTTCCCCATGCCGTGGCTGCTGTCGACGGCGGGCTACGGCGTGCTGGTCGACAGCCCCGAGACGAGCCTGTGGCGCCTCGACGGGCGGCGGCTGTGGAGCGTCTCGGTGGACTCGGCGCGCCTGCGCCTGCGGACGTTCGCCGGACCGCGCCCGGCCGATGCCCTACGTCGGATGAGCGCGGCCATCGGCCGGCAACCGGCTCCGCCGGCGCCGTACGTGTTCGGCCCCTGGTACCAGCCGCAGGGGGACGACGAGCAGGCGGTCCTGGCCGGCATGCAGCGGCGCGACGTGCCGCTGTCCCTCGCGCAGACCTACACCCACTACCTGCCCTGCGAGGCGCAGCTCGGCAAGCGCGACGCCGAGCGTGCCCGGGCCGCCTTCTTCCACGGCGCCGGCCTGGCGATCACCACCTACTTCAACCCGATGATCTGCACGACCCACACGCGCTTCGGCCGGTCGGGGACGCTGCAGCTCAACCCGGCGGGCGCTCCCTACGTGTTCCGCTACTCGACCCTGCAGGCGTTCATGGTCGCCCAGTTCGATTTCACGGCGGCGGCGGGACGGTCGCTCTACGGGCAGCTGCTCGACGAGGCGCTGGCGGACGGGCACGACGGCTGGATGGAGGACTTCGGGGAGTACACGCCGCTGGACGCGCGGGCGGCTTCCGGTCTCAGCGGCAGCGCGCTGCACAACCTCTATCCGACCCAGTACCACTGCAGCGCGTTTGCCTCGGCGCCGCGCGCGGTTCGCTTCATCCGGTCGGGCTGGATCGGCACGGCACGCTGCGCACCGGTGGTGTGGGGCGGCGACCCGACCGTCGACTGGGGCTTCGACGGCCTGCGCTCCGTCGTCACCAACGGGCTGACGATGGGCCTGTCCGGAGTCAGCCGCTGGGGCTCCGACATCGGCGGCTACTTCGCGCTGTTCGAGAACAAGCTGACGCCGGAGCTGCTCACGCGCTGGATCGAGGTCGGGGCGGTGTCGGGCGTGATGCGCACGCAGGCCAACGGCATCCGGATCCCCGACAGCCCGCGCCCCCAGATCTGGGATTCCGGCATGGTCCAGCGCTGGCGGCGCTGGGCGAAGCTGCGCACGCAGCTCTACCCGTACCTGGCGGCGGCCGACGCTTCGTATCGCCGGACCGGGCTGCCGCTGATGCGCCACCTGGCGCTGGCCTATCCGGGCGACCGGCGCGCGGTGCGCCAGGACGACGAGTTCCTGTTCGGCCCGGACCTGCTGGCGGCGCCCGTGCTGTCGCCGGGCGCCCGGCGCCGCTCGGTCTACCTGCCGCGCGGCGAGTGGGTGGATCTGTGGCGGTCGGCGCGCTACCGCTCGGGCGACGGCGGGCTGTCCCTGGGGCGCGCGCGAGTCCTTCGCGGCGGGCGGTCGGTGACGCTGCCGGCGCCGCTCGACGAGCTGCCGCTGCTGGCCCGCGCGGGCGCGCTGCTGCCGCTGCTCTCGCCGGACGTGGACACGCTCGCCGCCTACGGCGACCGGGCACCGGCGGTGTCGCTGCACGAGCGCCAGGGCGAGCGGGTGCTGCTGGCGTTCCCGCGCGGCCGCTCTGCGGCAGCTCTGGAGGACGGCGGGTCGCTTGTCTCACGCGAGCGCCCGGACGGCTGGTCCTTGACGATCCGCGGAAAGCGCCGGCGCGTGTGGACGATCTCAGCGTCGCTGGCAACGCTGGCGCGCCCATTCCGCCCGTGCGCGGTGAGCGCCACGGGCGGCAAGGTGGCGAGCTGGCGCTACGACGCGAAGACGCGGGTGCTGCACGCAACGTTCCGGGCCCGGCACGCAACGCTGCTGGCCCGCGGCTGCTAGCCCAGCGTCGCTGCGCGACCCCGATCCAGTGGCTGCGGGCCCTGGCTACAAGAAATATGCCCGCCACGAGGGCCCACAGACCGTGCCGCGCAGGCCTACGGGCCGAACTCTCCGGCGGACGAGGCGGTGCGGGCGGGGCGCGCTGCCGCCGCGGCGGGTGGAGGCGCGGTCGCGGACGGCGCGGCGGCGTGGGGCGCGGCGGCGTGGGGCGCGGCGGCGTGGGGCGCGGCCGCGCTCGAGGCCTCCGAAGGCTCGGGCGAGGGCGCCGGCGCGAACTCGTTTGCCGGGTCGGGCGGGGGCGGGGAAGGCTCCGGCGGAGGTGACGCAGACGCAGCGGGCTCCCCCGTGGTTGCCTGCTGTTCGGTCGTCAACGGCGGCGATGAGGGTGAGGGCTCGGTCGCGGTGGCTTGGTCGGTCGCCGGCGGCGACGCCTGGCGAGCGACGGCCGGGCGCGGCGGCCCGTGGTGGTTCGCGAGCTGGTCGACCGCCGTGCCTCCACCCGCCAGCGCCGCCGCGCTTGCCGCCAGCGCCGCCACCTTCTGGCCGGTCACCAGCTCGGCTGCCGTATGGGCTCGCTCCGCGAGCGCGGCTGCCTTGTGGTGCGCCGCATCGAGGACCGCATGCAGCGTGGACTCCGTCATCCGGTGACCGTCGCCGGCCGCGAGCAGGGTGGCCGGCATCAACGCCGCCACCCGCGCCGGCGCCGCCCGGAACTCGCGCAGCCGGGCTCGGCAGGCCAGGCAGGTCTTCATGTGCGGTCGCAGCACCGCGAGCTGCTCCGCGGTCGCCTCTCCGTCCGCCAGCGCCGACACGAGCGGCGCGAGCCGGTCGCACTCCAGGCCGCCCTCGATTCCCGCCAGGCGCGCCGCGAGCGCCTGCCTGCCCTCGGTCAAGCAGCGGTTCACCTTCGTGTAGGTGAACCCGGTCACCTCGCAGATCTCGCGGTACGACAGCCCGCGCGCCTTCAGGACGAGGCAGCGGATCTCCTGGGGCTTGAGCCGCCGCAGCGCCTCGGCGCTCTGGCGCAGCCGCTCGTAGCGCTCGGCCTGCTCGTGCGTGACGGTCGAATGCGTGCCGCGCTCGACCGGCTCGCCGTCACCGCTGACCGGCGTGAGTCGGTCGCGCTGGCGGCGCAGCGCGAACGCCTCGTGCTTGACCACCGTCCGCAGCCACGGCAGCAGCTCCTCCTCGCGCGTGGTCGGCGCCTTCGTCAGCAGGATCTCGAGCGAGCGCTGGTAGGCGTCCTCGGCGTCCTCGGGGGTCGCGGCGTACCGCCGCGCGGTCGCCAGCACCTGGCTCCCGTGGCGCGCAAGCAGCTGCATGGCCGCCTGTTCGACCTCCTCCCGGGAGGGCCCCTGCCTGCGCCGCTCGAGCATCAGCACCGTTTGGAGAAGAATGCTCCACCGGCTCGCCCCTGTCCGCCACTCGCAAAGGGCGCAAATTGCGACCGATTCGAAACCCGCACCGCCGGCAACGGACCCCACGGTTAGCCTCCCCGCCGTGCGTCGCCTGCTCCTCGCTGCCGCAGTTCTCGCGGCCACCGGCGCGCCCAACGCGAGCGCGGCCGTCCCCACCGAGAAGGGCGCTCCCTGGCCCTCCATGCGCCACGACCGCTTCAACACCGCGCGCAGCCCGATTCGCGCCCACTACCACCCCGGCGATCGGCCCTGGGCGTTCAAGACCGGCAAGGGCGTCTTCAGCACCCCGATCGTCGACAAGCACGAGACGGTCTACGCCGGCTCGGCCGACTCCTGGTTCTACGCCATCCACGGGGGCCGGTTGAAGTGGCGCTTCAAGACCGGCGAGATCATCGACTCGGCCGGCGTCCTCGGCCGCGGCGGCACCGTCACCTTCGGCTCCGGCGACGAGCACGTCTACCGGCTGCGGACCAAGGACGCCCACGTGCTCTGGCGCTACCGGGCCACGCGCCGGCCCGCTCAGGGCCAGCTCGTCAACTGGTGGGAGGGCAACGTGACAATGGGCCCCGGGGGTGTGCTCTACGCGGGGAACACCGGCGGCGCCGAGTACGCGCTCAACCCCGACGGCCGGCTGCGCTGGCTCCACCCGGCCGGCAACTCGGTCTGGTCGAACGCCGCCATCGGCCCGGACGGCAGCGTCTACTTCGGCTCGCTCGACCTCAACATCTACGCGCTCAACTCGCGCGGCAAGCTCAAGTGGAAGCGCGGCACGTTCGGCTTCGTCACCTCCTCGCCGACGGTCGGCCCGCGGGGCACCGTCTACATCGGCTCCTTCGACGGCCAGCTGCACGCCCTCGACACCAAGACGGGCCAGGACCGCTGGACCTACACCACCAACGACCACGTCTACGCCTCGCCGGCACTGGGCGAGGGCAGCGTCTACGTCGCCTCGGCCGACGGCTCGATCTACGCGTTCGACCTTCGCGGGGTCCCGCGCTGGCGCTACGACACCGGCGACACCGTCCGCTCGTCGCCCGTGCTCGGGAAGGCGCCCAGCGGCAACCGCCGCATCCTCTACGTGGGCTCCGCCAACGGAACCCTGTACGCGCTCGACTCCGGCACAGGCCGCCGGCGCTGGTCCTTCGACACCACGCCGCGGGACCCGGTCCTGAGGGACCGCAACGACCTCAACTCATCGCCCGCGCTGGGCCGGCGCGGCGTGTACATCGGCGGTGAGCACGGGCGCATCGTGTTCGTGCCCTACGACTGGTGCCTGCACCACACCGATCCGCGCTGCAACCGCAGCCCGGGCGAGGCGTTCGGCGGAAACCTCACGCAGATGGCCTACGTGACCCCGGGCGGCAGCACGCGCCTGAGCGGTCCGGCCGCGCCGCTGCCCGCCGCCACGGCCATCGTCGCCAGGCTGGTCGTGCGCCAGCTCGGAAGCACGGTCGACGCCGGTTTCAGCGCGCCTGCCAGCGTGACCGCCGACCCGCCGTTCCCGTTCACCGTCCAGCCCTCCGGCGACGGTCACTTCCTGCACATCACGCCCACCGGCTTCCTCGCGCCGGGCCGCACGTTTTCGCTGCACGTCAACGGCGGCTGGACGGCATCCGATCGCTCTGGGACCGTCGACGACACGATCCGCTTCCGGACCGCCAAGGTGCGCCGCCGCGGCCCGCCGCTGCACAGGGGCGACGCCTTCCGGCTCCGCCGGCTGGCCGTGCCGCTGCCGCCGATCCTCCCGAGCCTCAACCAAATCGGCTTCGACTCCTACGAGATGGTCGTGGGCGCGCTCGAGGCGGCGAAGGGCAGGCTGCTGCTCTGGGCGGTGAGCACGAAGCCGGGCACCGCGACGGCCGACCGCCGCGGGGCCTTCGCCTTCCCGCTCCAGGGGCGCTACCGCGACGACTCGCTGCTGCTCTCACAGAGCGGCCTCAACCTCACGTTCTCGTTCGGTGACGTCCCGCTGCGCCGCTTCGACCTGCGCATGCAGATGGGTGCCGACCGCCGCGCCCGCGGCGCCAGCCTGACGGCGGAGGTGCACTGCCCCGAGGTGCCGGTCTACGGAGCGGCCATCGAGGCGATCGGGCTGTGCAACGGCGACCACGTCCTCGCCTCGAGCGGGACGTTCATCACCGGCCCCTACCGCGGCCCGGCGAACAAGCGCCCGCGCGGCGTCCGCCTCGCGAGCCTGCGGCTGGATCGCGCGGCGGGCACCGTGGTCGCCCGCCTGGCGGGGACACCGCTCCGCGCCGACCGCCACGCGGCTGCCATCCTCCTGACTGACGCCGACAGCGGAGAGGTTGTGTCGCTCGATTACCGCAAGGCGATTTCCCTGGAGCTGCGCCGCGGCGCGATCAGCCAGGTGCGCCTGAAGATTCCCGCCGGGACGCCCCTGCCGGCCCGCATCAAGGCGTTCGTCATTACAGACGTCTTCCCGCTCGCCGAACGAGAACTGTGATTCCAACTTTGCCCCGCTACATTCGCCCGGTTCGCCTGTTTGTATTGGTGCCCCGGGGACCACGCTGTGCCTGAAGGTCTAGTCAAAGAGCTCAGAGAGGTCGCGCCGACCACTCCGCTGCCCGACCGCGACGTACGCGCGGGCAATCCGCTGGTCCTGAGCAGCGTTCTCCGGTTCGACACGCTGCGCGCCCTGACTCGGGTCGGGATCCTCGGCGCGCTCGACCTGATCGGCCTCTTCCTCGCGATCTACACGGCGCTCGTCCTGAAGGCGGCGATCGTGGCGCCCGATCAAATCGGCCAGATGTGGGCCCAGGCGAAGGACTACTTCCCGCTCGGCGGCCTCGTGATGCTGCTGCTGTTCGCCCGCTCGGATCTCTACCGCGACCGCTCGCAGCGGCCCGGCTTCTCGCGCGTGATCGCCTCGCTGTTCCAGGTGACGATCGTGGTCCTGATCTACGCGGAGATCGAGGGCGAGCCGTTCCAGTCGTACTACATCTTCTACGCGTCGCTCTTCTTCGCGCTGCTGTACGTGTCGTCGCTGCGCTGGGTGTTCGAGCGGGTCTCGGGCATCGTCCTGCGCGCGGCCGGCTACCGGCGCCGCGCGGTGCTGGTCGGCTCGGGCTCGAACATCCAGGCCGTGGCCCACGCCCTACGCGACTCGCGCGAGATCGAGCCCTACGGGTTCGTCACGCGCACGCCGGTGGCGCTGCTCGACGGCCTGCGCGACTTCCGCTCGCTCGAGCAGCTCGAGCGCCACTTCGACGCCATCGACGAGGTGCTGATCACCGACGCCGACTTCCCCCAGGCGGCGGCCATCGAGCTGGTCGACCAGTGCCACCAGAACGGGGTGCGCGTCCGGGTGGCGCCGTCGACCATGGAGATCCTGATGGACCGGGTCGAGTTCGTCCCCGGCCAGGCGCTGCCGCTGTTCGAGCTCAAGCCGCCGGTCTTCGAGGGGGTCGACTTCGCGATCAAGCGGAGCTTCGACCTCGTCGGCGGGACGCTCCTGATCATCGCCCTGTCGCCGCTGATGACGCTCGCGGCGCTCGCGATCAAGCTGACCTCGCGCGGGCCGGTGCTGTACCGGTCGATGCGGCCCGGGATCGGCGGCCGGTCGTTCCCCTGCCTCAAGTTCCGGACGATGGTCCACGGGGCAGAGGACCTGCAGGATCGGCTCGAGGAGCACAACGAGGTCGGCGGAGCGATCTTCAAGATGCGCGACGACCCGCGCGTGACCCGCGCCGGCCGTTTCCTGCGGCGCTGGTCGCTCGACGAGCTGCCCCAGCTCTTCAACGTGATCGGCGGCCAGATGTCACTCGTGGGTCCGCGCCCGCTGCCGCAGCGCGACTACGACCGCCTCGACGACTGGCACCGCAAGCGCTACCTGGTGCTGCCCGGGATGACGGGCCTCTGGCAGGTGTCCGGGCGCTCGGAGCTCGACTTCGACGAGCTCGTCCGGCTCGACTTCCTCTACCTCGAGCGCTGGTCGGTCTTCCTCGACCTGACGATCCTGCTCAAGACAATCCCCGCGGTCTTCAAGACGCGGGGGGCGTGGTGAGCGAGCGCCGGTAGTCCACCACGTCCATCCCGAAGCTCTCCTGCATGAACGGCGGCCCGGCGGCCACCCAGCCCTCGCGCTCGTAGAAGCGCCGCGCGCGGGCCTGACCCGCGGCGGCGAACAAGCGGATCGAGCTATAGCCGCGCTCGCGCGCCTCGCGCAGGGCCTCGTCGTGGAGCTGCAGCGCCAGCCCCGACCCGAACCACGGCGGCTCGACGAACAGCCGCCAGAGGAACGCCATGCCGGGCTCGGGCGAGCTCAGCGGAGGCTCGGCGGCTGAGCGGATCACGACGAGCCCGGCCAGCGCGTCGTCCGCCTCGGCGAGCAGGCACCACACATCCGGCTCGGGCAGAGCCTGCTCGAGCAGCGCCACCTGCTGCTCGTAGGCGGGCGGCCTCCAGTCCGGTGGGGCGAACTCGCTGTAGGCGGCGAAGCCGTCGGTGACGCTCCGTGCGAGCCGCTCGGCGTCCGCCGCCCTGGCGGGTCGCAGCATCCATGCCATGAAGGCGGCGAGGATACGGACATGGCCAGTCGCTTCGACGACGAGCTGTGGGAGCTGGTGCCCGCCGAGCCCGGCCCGCCGCCCGCTCATCTGGTCGAGTTCGTGCGCGCGCTGGGCCATGTCGGCCGGGCGCTCGACCTCGGCTGCGGCGACGGCCGCCTCAGCTCGGAGCTGGACGCGGGCGAGCTGACGGCGGCCGACGTGTCGCGGGTGGCGCTCGACCGGGTGCGCGCGCGCCTGCCGGACGCGACGCTGGTCGAGCTCGAGCCCGATGCGGCGCTGCCGTTCGCCGACGGCGCCTTCGACCTGGTCCTGGCCGCTGAGACCGCCGAGCACGTGCGCGATCTGCAGCTGTTCCTGTCTGAGATCCGCCGCGTGCTTGCCCCTGGGGGCGAGCTGGCCCTGACCACGCCGGCCGGCGGGCCGCTGGTGCGGCCGGGGAATCCGCTCTCGCCGCACCTGCGCCGCTTCACTCGGCGCTCGCTGCGCGTGGTGCTCGACGCGCTCGGCTTCGAGGTCCGCTCGCTGCGCCGGCGCTCCGGGACGCTACTGGCGCGAGCGAGCCGCTAGCTCGCGGGCGCGCGCCTTCGCCTGCAGGAACAGCGCCTGGTTCAGAGCCGACCTGGGGTCGAGGAAGATCGCGGCCCGCACGGTCGCGGCGGCCTTCGCCGGTTGGTCGAGCGTGCCCAGCTGGAAGGCGGCGAGGCGGTACCAGGTCTGGGGCTCGCCCGGGAACTTGAGCACCGCCTCCTCGAGCGTGTCTTGAGCGGCGCCTTCCTGCCCGGCCTCGGTCTCGATGGCCGCGCGGGTGAGCAGCGGGTCGGAGCTGAGCGGGTTCGAGTCCGCGGCGTCGTTGGTCTTCGCGATCGCCGCGTCCAGCTGGCCGGCGTCGGACAGCCGCAGGGCGTCGCCGATCGCGCGATCCGACGCCTCGGGCTGCCACACCGCCCACGCGGTCAGGATCGCCACGACCAGCACGGCTGCGGCGGCGAGCAGCCGCTGCGGCGACGGAACGGGTGGACTGAGGGTGAGGGCGGCCTCGCCCAGCGGCGCTCGTCCCGCCACGAAGCCCGCCGCGACCAGCGCCATGGCCGTCGGCCCGGGGACGAACCAGGTCCAGTCGATGGCCGACTGCAGCCCGAACACAACCGCTATGAGCGTCGCCGCCACCAGCGCGAGCCGGTCGGCGTCCCAGTCGCGCCGAGCGCCGTTGCGGCGCGGATGCAGCCCGGTCACACGCGCGGCCGCGACCAGCCAGGCGAGCAGCAGCGCCGTGATGATCGCCACGCCCACGATGCCGAGGTCGGCGAGCGTCTGGGGCACGAAGCCGTGCGCGTGCCGGGTCACGCTGGCGTCGGTGCGGTGGCGCAGCCTGGCCGTCTGGAAGTTGCCGGCGCCGAGCCCGACCGCCGGCCGGTCCTCGAACACCCGGCCCGCCTCGCGCCAGTACTTCCCGCGCGTGGACGACGCCTGGGTGAGCCGCCCAGCGCCCTGGTCCGTGGGCGAGGTCTGGGACTCGCTGGTCAGCTGGTCGACGCGGTCCCCGATCGCGCCGCCGATGCCCCCGTCGCTGAACGCGACCGACGTGAAGGCCACCAGCGGGGCCGCGCAGGCGACCGCGAGCGCGACGATGCCGACCCTGCGCCGCACGTGGAGCGGCGGCACGCCTCGCGTCAGCCCGACGTTGACGAGCACGCCCGCGACCACCAGCCCGAGGACCATCAGCAGCACCAGCAGCCCGAACTCTCCGGCCACGCTCTGCTTGACGGCGAGCGGTTCGGCGGCGATCGAGAAGGCGTCCTTCGAGAGCGCCCAGGCTCCGACCAGACCGGCCGCGGCGGCCGACAGCGCGATCAGCGGGAGCGCCCGCAGGCGCAGCGGGACGATGACCAGCCACAGCAGCGTGCCGACGATCGCGGCCGCCAGCGCGCCGCGCGACTGAGTCAGCAGCAGGGCGAGGATGGCGGCGCCCAGCGCGGGGTAGGCCAGCACGCGGCCGGCGACGGCGGCGCCCCGGCGCGTCCCGAGCCAGAGCAGGCCGGGGATCGCCAGCGCCGCGGTGGTGCCGACGGCGTTCCAGTACTGGAACGGCTGGCCGATCCGGTTTGAGATCTCGTTCTCGCCGATCGACGCCGGCCAGATCCGGGCGGCGAGCGCGTACAGCACGGCGGCCGTCGCCGCGAGCACGATCCCGGTCACCACGGCGGGGGTCGCCCGCGGCGCCAGCCGGGCGCCGGCGACCGCCGCGGCGAACACCGCGAGGTAGGCCAGCGTCCGGCCCGCCTCGATATAGGCGAGCGAGGGCACCTGCGCCCAGGTCACCGACAGCGCGGTGAACGCGGCCAGCGCGGCGAACAGGGCGACGCAGACCGCGCCGTACTGGTTACCGGCGCCGCCCCAGGCGATCGCCGCGGCGACCATCGCCCCGCCCACGATCACCAGCAGCACCTCGACGATGGTCGTCCGGGACAACTCGCTGCCACCGGCGGCACCGAAGGCGACGCCCGCGAGGGCAGCGCCGATTACTACTTCAGCGACGCGAGGAGCGTGGGCTCGGGACACGCGGGGTCGGGATCTTGGACAGCAGCGGCAAGCGCGCGAGCGCAGGGATACGGGTTCGCAGCGCCACGAGTGCGCCGGTCAAGGCCAGCAGGCCGAGCGCGATCAGGGCCAGCAGCAGCGGCACCGGGAGGTCGTTGCTGGCGCTGGCGAGGTCGTACAGGCCGTCGTCGCCGGGCTGCACCGTCTGGCCGCCGACGTCCACGCTCGGCGGGCGCCGGTCACTCCCGGTCAGCGCCGCGAGGGCGGCTCCGTCCTTGGCGCGCTTGGACTTCTCGGCCGCGGAGAGGGGCTCCCCGTTCGGGCCGGTGTTCTTCGGTCGACCGCCGCCCTTGTCCGAGCCGTCGTGGATAGCGCCGGCCAGGACCTCGCGGCAGTTGCTGTACTCGTCACTGTCGGTCGGCAGGCTGTCGAGCGCTTTCTGGAGCTCGGAGTTCGAGTACGTGTGGTCCAGGTCGTTGTCGCGCGTGCAGTCGGTCAGCGCGCTGGCCTGCGCGCCGGCAGGCAGCATCAAGAGCGCAAGCGCGCTCAGCAAGAAGAGCTGTCGTACGACTCGAATCACAGTGAGCAATTCCTCCTCGAGGCGGGCGGCGGCACAGGAGGAGTGGGGCGGGTGGGAATCGGGCTTGGCACCTCCCACGCCGCGCCGCGCAGGCTAGCAACCGGTACGGCGTCCGCCGCGACGCGTGGCGTGTCAGCCTGAAGTGTTCCCCGGGAACGGGTCATCGCTAAACGCTTCCGACCCTGGCTTTGGTGCAAAGTTGCGGTGTGCCGGTGCGCTGCGCAATCGTCGCTCCAGTCCCCGTGCCGTACCGCGAGCCCCTCTTCGAGCGGCTGGCGGCGCGGGGACGGATCGACCCGCACGTGATCTATCTGGCGGGCGGTCAGCCCGGCTGGGACCAGCGCCAGGATTGGTTCACGGAGCCGAGCGGCTACGAAAGCGAGGTGCTGCGCGCCTGGCAGCGGCGCCGCCCCGGGCGTACCCCTCTGATGGTCGCGCGCGGCCTCCGGGCGGCGGTGAGCCGTGTCGATCCCGCTGTCGTGGTGAGCTCGGAGTACGGCCTGGCCACCTGGCGTGCGCTGGCCTGGTGCCGGCGGCACGGACGGCGGCTGGTGATCATGAGCGAGCTGACTCCCTGGAGCGATCCGATGCTGTCGGCGCTGCAACGTTTCGTGCACCGGCGGCTCGCTCCACGCGTCGACGGGTTCGTCGTGTTCAGCTCGCAGGGCGCCGACCGGCTGGCGTCGCTGGGGGTGCCGCCCGAGCGCATCGAGGTGAGCATCCAGAGCGCGGCCCTCGAGCGCGTGCGCGCCTCGGCGGGCGTCCGCGGTGGGGGCGCGCCGGTGCGCGTGCTCGCGGTCGGGCGGCTCGTGCCGGACAAGAACTTCGTCGCTCTGATCGAGGCCTTCGCGGAGGCCGGATTCGCCGAGGGCGAGGCCGAGCTCGAGCTGTGCGGAACGGGGCCGCTCGACGTGGAGCTGAGCGGGTTGGCCGAGCAACTCGGCGTGCCGCTGCGGCTGCACGGCTACATCGCGCCGGAGGAGCTGCCGGCCCTTTACCGCGAGGCCGACGCGCTCGCCCTGGTCAGCACCTACGAGCCGTTCGGGGTGACCGTGCGCGAGGCCGCGGCCGCGGGGCTGCCGCTGATCTGCTCGGTTCGGGCCGGAGCGGCGGGCGACGTCGCCGTCGACGGCGAGAACGCGCTGCTGGTGGACCCGGCCGACCGGTCGGCGATCGCCTCGGCGCTCGGCCGGCTGGTGCGCGAGCCGGAGCTGCGCTCGCGCCTGGCGGCGGGGAGCCTGGCGGTGACCGAGCGCCACCCGCTGGAGGCGGACGCCGAGGCGTTCGAGCGGGCGGTGCTGCGGGCCGCGGAGGGCTAGGTTCCCCCCGTTGGTTCCGGGGTGGGACGAGTTTCTTGCGCATACCGAAAGAAACTCGTCCAACCCCCTGTGGGACGGGGCGTGGGGCGCCTATTGGAGCGCCGTCGGCGACCGTGCCACCCCTTGTTGCTGCCGTTCGCCGGCGCTACGCAGTGCCGAGCAGCGCCGGGACAACGTCCTCCCCGACCGTGCGTTGCACGTCCTCGGGGCGGAAGCGCTCCACCAGCGTCGCGGCGCGCTCGCGGTAGCTCCGCAGACGCTCCTCCGGCAGCTCGAAGGCGGTCCGAATCGCCGCGGCGAGCGCCCCGGCGTCGATCTCGTGGGTGACCAGCTCATGCGCCAGCTCGCGCGCCAGCGCGAGCGCCTCGAATGGGCCTTCCGACGGCACGGTCACCAGCAGCGCGCCGTCCGCCAGCGCCTCGAGTGGCGCCAGGCCGTAGTCCTCCCAGCGCGCGCCGCCGACGTAGACGCGGCTGCGGCGCAGCGCCGCCCGGAACTGCTCGGGCGGCGTCTTGCCGAGGAAGCGGACACCCTGCGGCACCGGCGTTGCGGTGCGGTCCAGGTGGGCGAGCGCCGCCTCGCGCTCCACGCCGAACACCTCCAACCGGGCGTTGTCCAGCGCCGCCGCCGCCCACGCGCCGCAGACCACGTCCAGCCCCTTCGCCTTCACGTCGGGGGTGTAGGCCACGGCCGTGCGCTCGCGCTCGGGCGGCGTCGCGCCGGAGGGCGTCAGCGTCGGTGGCACGACGACGGCGCGAGCCGCGGACGCGGGCAGCGCGATCGCGGCCGCGCGGCTCCACGGGAGCACCAGCCGGGCGCGCGCGAGCGAGCGCCGTTCGAGCCCGTGCACGATGAGGTTGCGCGCTCCGGGCCGGTTCAGGCGCGCGGGCGCATCCAGGCGCACGGCGTAGGGGAGCCCGCGCGGGCGGGCCAGCAGCGCCGCCGTGGTGGTCGAGATCACGAGTGCCCGCGGCGAGTGGCGATCGAGCGCGCCGGCGAGTGTGCGCCGCGCCGCGACGGCCTCGACGAGGTCCGTGACCGGGTAAGCCCGCCGCAGGCGCCCGCTCGCGCCGATCCGGACCGATTCGGCCGCCACGCTGACGCCCGCCGCGCGCAGCTGATCCGCGAACTGCTCGTCGGCCAGGTGCCAGCCGAGCGTCGTGCCGAGCGACAGCAGCAGCACGTCGGGCCGGTCGCTCACCGGGTGGCCACCTCGGCGAGCGCCCGCTCGTACCCGTCCACCATCGCCTCGCCGCCGAAGTGCTCACGCCGGCGATCCTGCCCGCGCTCGCCGAGCTGGCGCGCCCACTCCGGCTGCGCTGCCAGCCGAGCCAGGGCGGCCGCGGCCGCGGGCGTGTCACGCGGCGCCACGACAAGTCCGGTCTGGGCGTGGGCCACCGCCTCGGCCGTGCCCCCGACGTTGGCGGTCACCACCGGGAGGCCCACCGCCATCGCCTCGAGGATGCTCATCGGCAGCGCCTCGGCCTCGCTGAGCAGGCAGAACGCGTCGCAGGCGGCGAGCAGGTCGGGAACGTCGCCGCGCGAGCCGAGCAGCCGGACGTCCTCACCGCCGGCGGTCAGCGCCTCGAGCGCCTCTCGCTCGGGCCCGTCGCCCGCCAGCAGCCCGCGCAGGCCCGGGACCTGGCGGCGCGCCGCGGCGATCGCCTCCACGAACGCGCGCACGCCCTTCTCAGGCCGCAGGTTAGCCACGCACAAGACGGCGAAATCGGGTTCGTCCAAGCCGAGGGCGAGGCGCGTGTCCTCGCGACGCGCCCGCACGGCGACGTCGGCCTCGAACAGGCCGTTCGGGACCACCACGATCCGCTCCGTGCGGTAACCGCGCCGGCCCAGCGGCTCGATCTGGCGCTCGCTCACCGCGATCACCCGGTCCACTCGCGACGCCACGAGCCGGGTCAGGCCCTGCTGGTGCGGGCGCAACGGCAGCAGCTCGCCCTCGGGCGTGAGCGGCGTGTGCTCGTTCAGGACGTGCGCGGCGCCGGCCCGCCGGGCGATCGCCTCGCCCACGAGCTGCGGGCTCACGCCGCGGGTGACCACGGCGCCCGGGTGCGCGCCCGCCTCGGTGAGCGCGCGGCGCAGGGCCAGGGCGTCGCTACGGCCGTCCAGGTGCAGGCAGCTCGCGGGCACCCCGGCGGCGCGCACCGCGTCGAACAGCGGGCCCTCGTCGTTCAGGCAGAGCAGCCGCACCTCGGCGCCGCGCCGCGCCAGCGCAGGGATCAGCGTCGCCCAGTGGCGCTCCGCGCCGCCGCGGTGCATGTCGGGTGCGATGAACAGCAGCCGCATCAGGCGCGCCTGTGGGTAGCAAGCACGTCGCCGGCCCGCGCGGCCGGCAGGTAGGCGCGGTCGGCCAGGAAGCCGGCCGCCTCGGCCTGGGCCTCCTCCACCTCGTACGCGGACCCCACCGGCGCGGCCTCGTGGCGGACCGGTGTGGCGTCGACCACGCCGAGGCGCCAGCCGCGCTCGGCGGCGACGGCCGCCCAGTGGAGGTCGAGCCCCCAGCCGAAGCGCAGCTCGGGAAACGGCAGCAGCTCGGCGGCGGCGCGGCGCCCGAAAGCCGTCAGCGGCCCGATCTCGACGAAGCGCGTCTCGCGCATCAGCGACGCCGGCCGCCGCCGCGTGACCCGCCAGGCTGAGTGGCTGCGCTGGGTCTGCGCCGGCTGGGCGAGGTCGAGCGCGAAGTGCTCGCAGACCGCGATGAAGCGGTCGAGGAAGCGTGCGGGCAGGCGAAGGTCGTCGTCCACGACCAGCAGCCAGTCGAACTCCCCGGCACCGGCGAGCACCCGGTTGAGGTTCTCGAACTTGCCGCCGCTGAGGTGCTCGGCCACGGTGTGCTCGGTGAGCGCGGGGTCGGCCGCGCCCGTGGCGCCCAGGACGCAGCGCAGCTCGTGCCGCTCCGAGCCGAGCGAACCGAGGGCAAGCAGCGAATCCGGCCGGTAGACGCCGGCGACGAGCACGCGTCGCGCCGGCGTGGTCCGCGCCAGCGCATCGGCCCGGCGCCCGACGCCGGTCGCGCGGTCGGCCGCGTCGAAGGCCAGCTCGCCGAGCGTCCGCTTGGCGCGCCGCCAGGGATTGGTGACGTCGCCGGCGTCTCCAGAGAGGTGGTCGGGTGCGGTCACTCGCGCAGTGCCTCCACCACTCGTCCGGCGGAGTGCGCGCCCATGATCACGCCCTGGGGGCAGGCGCGCCGCAGCGTGTGCCAGCCGCAGCCGGCGAGCACGCGCAGCTCGCCCGGCAGCGACGGCGCGCGGCCGCGGCGGCGGTCGCTCGCGCGGGCCGCTCGCCCGCGGGCGTAGGCGGCGCGCGCCAGCGGTCGCAGGCGCCCGTCCTCGGCCGTCCGGCGGTGCTCCAGCCCCGCCGCCGCGAGGTAGACGATCCGCCCACCGGCGGCACGCAGGCGCTCGAGCCAGTCCTCCTCGTCGCCGTGGGGGAGCACGATGGCCTCGTCGAACGGCCCGATGCGCTCGATCGCCCCGCGCCCGACGGCGAAGTTGGCTCCCCAGACGAAGTCGGTCTCGCGATCCGCGGCTCCCAGGTCCAGCGTCGTGATCGGCGGGTCCTCGCGCCCGCAGCCGCGCGGCGCCCGGCCCTCGAAGCGCGCGCGAATCGGGCCCCCGAACGCCTCGGCCTCCGGGTGGCGCTCGGCGCCCTCGACGAGCGCGGCCAGCCAGCCGGGCGGAACCAGCACGTCGTCGTCGACGAACGCGATCAGCGGCGCGCGGCTCTCCCGGATGCCGGCGTTGCGCGCCGCGTTGAGACCGCGCCGCCGCGGGTGGACCACGTAGCGGATGCCGGCGCGCTGGGGCACCCCGCCGCCGTCGTCGACGACGAGGATCTCGTGCTCGATCCCGGCGCTCTGGGCGAGCAGCGAGTCGAGCGTCACCTCGAGGTACGCCGCGCGGCCGCGCGTGGGGACCACGACTGACACCGCGGGCGGGTCCATCCGGGTCGATAGCGTAGCCCGGCCCCATGAGCGCACCGGGCCAGCCTCGCGTCCTCCTGCTCCACAACCGCTATCGCTTCGAGGGCGGCGAGGAGCGTTCCGTCGCGCTGCAGCAGCGCGCCCTGACGAACGCCGGTGTCGCCAACCGCCTGCTCGAGCGCCGCTCCGCCGGCATACCGCGCATGCGGGCGGCGGCCGCGCTGCTGCGCGGAGGAGCCGCGGAGGACGAGGTCGCGGCGGCGGTCGGCGAGCTGGGCGCCGACGTCGTCCACGCCCACAACACGCAGCCCCTGATCGGTCCGCGCGGGCTGGCCGCGGCGCGCGCCGCCGGCGCCCGGGTGGTGCTCCACCTCCACAATGCGCGCCTGTTCTGCGCGATCGGCGTCGCGGCTCGCGACGGCGCGCCCTGCTTTCGCTGCCGCGGCCGCAACACCCTGCCGGGGCTGGTGCTCAACTGCCGCGAGTCGCTGCCCGAGGCGGTCGCCTACGCCGCCGGCCTGGCGCTGCACCAGCCGCTCGCGCTCGACTCGGCCGACCGCTTCGTCGCGCCCAGCCGCTGGGCCGCCGGACAGCTGGCACGTCTCGGCGTGCCCGCCGACCGGCTCGACGTGCTGACCCACTACCTGCCGGCCGAGGAGACGGCCGCCGAGTCGCGCGCCCACCAGGGCCGCTACGTGCTCGCGGCGGGCCGGCTGTCGGCGGAGAAGGGGCTCGATCTCGCGATCGACGCGGCCACCCAGGCGCGGGTGCCGCTCTGGATCGCGGGTGAGGGCCCCGCCAGGATCGAGCTCGAGGAGCAGGCACGGCGCCTGAACGCGCCCGTCGAGCTGCTCGGTCCGGTTCCGCGCGACCAGATGCCGGACCTGCTGCGCGGCGCCGCGGCGCTCGTGCTGAGCTCGCGCAGCCACGAGTTCTCGCCCTTCTCGGTGCTGGAGGCGATGGGCGCCGGAGTGCCGGTGGTCGCCACGCGCAGCGGGGGCGTGCCCGAGTTGATCGGCGCCGAGCGCTGCGTGCCGATGGCCGACGCCGCGGCGCTGGCGGAGCTCCTTCGAGCCCACTGGAGCGATCCGGAGCGCCGCCGCCGCGAGGGGGAGGAGCTGCTCGCGCGCGTCCGCGAGCGCCACTCCGAGCAGCGCTACCTGCACGACCTGCTGGCGATCTACGCCAGCAGCCGCAGCACGCCGGCCCAGTAGGCGCGCTGGGCGGTGACGAGCGGAGCCACCTCGGCCAGCGGCCCGAGGAAGGGGCTGTCGACGTCCGCGGTCAGCCGGCGGGCGAACTCCGCAGCGCCGATGCGGCTGCCGGCCTGCACGGCGCGGCGCCGGGCGCGGATAGCCGGCAGCGCGCGCAGCACGGCCAGCTGCGCGCGCAGCTTCTGAACGAGCCAGCCACCTCGGGCGGCGACTCCAAGCAGCGCGAGCTCCTGCGCGAGCAGCGCCGGCGCCAGCAGCACCAGCAGCCGGGTCGGGTAGTCGGCCAGGATCGTCCACCAGCGATTGCGCTCGAGCAGGAACCACTTGCGGCCGCCCTTCTCGAAGTCGTAGTCGTGCTCGACGCGGGCGGCCGGGGCGATCCCCACCTCCCAGCCGGCGAGCCACAGCCGCAGCGACAGGTCGAGGTCCTCGCAGTACATGAAGTAGCGCTCGTCGAAGCCGCCGACCTGCTCCCAGGCTTCGCGCCGCACGACCAGCGCCGCGCCCGAGGCGAACGCGACCTCCTCGAAGCCGATCGGCGCGTCCGACAGCGGCCGGCCGCAGCGCCCCGCCCAGCTGACGCCGAGGAAGTGGGCCACGTTCCCGGCCGTGTTGATGCGGGTGCCTCCGTCCATCGTCACGAGCGCCTGCCAGGCACCCCAGCCCGGCCGCTCGCCGGCGGGGCGGCGCAGCTCGTCGAGGCAGCCCGGAGCCGGCCGGGCGTCCGGGTTGAGGAACAGAAGCAGCGGCGCTGTGGCCAGGGCGGCCCCCGCGACAGCCCCGCCCGCGAACCCGCTGTTGTCCTGCTGCACGACGCGGGCCTTCGGCGCCGCGGCGCGCACGGACCCGATCGTGACCCTGGCGTCGCTCGAGTCGTTGTCGACCACGATCAGCTCGTCGTCCGGGCGCAGCTGGGGGACGATCGCGTTGAGCGCGTGGCCGATCTGGCCGGCGCTCTCGTGGGTGACGATGACAACGGCGACGGCGTCAGCCGTCACCGTGCGGCTCCGAGCGCCGCGCGCCACGCCTCGAGCGCGTCCGCCACGGTCTGCTCGAGCGGGATCTCGGGCGTCCATCCGGTCGCCTCGCGCAGCCGGTCGGCCGACGCGCGCACCTCGGGAACGTCGTGGGCGCGCACGCGCGCCGGGTCGATCTCGTGGCGGACGGGGATCCGCGCCGCCGCCCGCACCAGCTCGATCAGCTCGCGCACGCTGACGGCCCGGCCGCTCGCGACGTTGTAGACGCCCGGCTCCAGGCGCGCCGCCGCCACGTAGGCGCGGACGACGTCGCGCACGTCGGAGAAGTCGCGGGCGGAGTCGGGGTTGCCGGTGCGCACGACCGCCTCGGCCCGGCCGGCCGCCTCGGCCTCGGCGACCTGGCGGGTGAGCGTGCCGACCACGTAGTCGTCGCTCTGGCCGGGGCCGGTGTGGTTGAAGGGCCGCAGCCGCACGACGCGCAGCCCGGTGGCATCCGCGTACTGGCCGCCCAGCAGGTCCGCGGCGGCCTTGGAGACCGCGTACGGGTTCTGGGGGCGCAGCGGCGCGTCCTCGTCCACCGGCAGGCGGTCGGGCGGTCCGTAGATCTCGCCGGAGCTGATCAGCACGACGGTGGCGCCCGGCGCCTCGTGGCGGACCGCCTCCAGCAGGTTGGCCGTCATCGTCACGTTCTCGGCGATCGTCTCGGCCGGCGCCTCCCACGAGCGCCCGACGGACGCCTGCGCGGCCAGGTGCCAGACGGCGTCCGGGGTCGCGTCGCGCACGGCGGCGCGCACGGCCTCGGCGTCCAGGAGGTCGAGCTCGTCGCGCGAGGGCGCGGTCGCGCCGGGCAGCAGCCCGAGCAGGTGAGCGCCCGCGAAGCCGGCGCCGCCCGTGACGAAAGCGGCTCCGTTCACCTGGGCGGCGCGCTCGCGCGCCTCTTGCTCACGCGCGGCGGGGTGCAAGCTCCCGCTCACGCAGCCATTCGACGGTTCCGGCGATCCCCTCGCGCAGGTCCACCTGAGCCTCCCAGCCGAGCAGCCGGCGGGCCTTCTCGACCGACGGCCAGCGGCGCTGCACGTCGACCTCGAACGAGGGCAGGTGCTCCAGCTCGAACATGCCGGGGTCCTCCCCGCAGGCCTCCCAGATCATGCGCGCGATCTCGGCGACGGTGTGCTCCTCGGAGGCGGACACGTTGAAGTCCTGATTCTCGCCCGCGGGGTGTCCCATGGCAGTCACGACCCCGGAGGCTATGTCGTCCACGTGCGTGAGGGTGCGGGTTTGCTCGCCGGAGCCGAAGATCGGCAGCGGCCGGGCGCCCCCCAGGACCTTGCGGATCACGTCCGGAACCATGTGCGCGATGCCGGGCTCGTCGTCGGGCAGCTCGCCCGGTCCGTAGGCGTTGAAGGGGCGGCAGATCGTGTAGGGCAGGCCGTGCTCGTCGTGCAGCGCGCGGCAGTAGACCTCGCCCGCGAGCTTCGAGAAGCCGTAGGCGGAGCGCGGCGCGGGGCAGTCGAGCAGGTGCTCCTCGGTGGTCGGGAACTCGGTCGCGCGCTCGAACACCATCGACGAGGACACGTACACGAGCCGCTCCACGCGCACGTCCAGAGCGGCGCGGAAGACCGCGTTGTAGAGCCCGTTGTTCACCTCCAGCAGCGTGTGCGGGAGCTTGTGGAAGTTGGCGATCCCGCCGACGATCGCGGCGAGGTGGATGACGTGCGTGCAGTCGCTGACGGCCGCGCGCGCCTCGTCGGGCAGGAGCAGGTTGCCGGTGTGGACCTCGCAGGCCTCGCGCATCCAGGCCGGCGCCTCGCGCTGGTCGGACACGCGGACCTCCCAGGCCGGATCGCCGACCAGGCGGCGTACCACCGCCGCGCCGATCGTGCCGGCGCCGCCGGTGACGAGGACCTTGCTCACTCGACCGCCGCGCGCTCGTGCGCGGTGCCGAACACGCGCCCGGAGCCGGTGACGTTCCAGGGATCCACGAGCAGCATGCCCTCGGGCAGCCGGCCGAGCAGATCCTCGAAGGCGGAGTGGTTGGTGGCGATGACGACCGCCTCGGCGCCGTCGAGCGCCGCGTCGAGCGGGTCGCTGCCGGCCGCGACGTGCGGGTCGTGACGGGCGACGTGCGCCAGCTCTCGCTCCAGCAGCCGCACCAGCTTGAAGGAGAGCGAGTCGCGCAGGTCGTCGGAGTCGCGCTTGAAGGTGAGCCCCAGCACCGCGATCTTGCGGTCGCGCAGCTCGCCCAGCCGCGCTTTCAGGCCCTTGACGAGGAACAGCGGCACTGTCTCGTGCACGCGCGAGACGGCCAGCAGCATGCCGGGCGAGCTCGAGCGCTCCTCGGAGAAGGTGAAGTCCTTGCGCAGGCAGGCGCCGGCGGTCAGCCCGGGCGGGGCGATACCCCCGCGCGGGTAGTCGCGGTTGATCAGCTCGATCACGTCGAACACGTTCGCGCCGTACTGCTCGGCCTCCATCATCAGGAGGTTCGGCAGCGCGAACTGCGTGTAGCGCAGGATGTTCGTCCAGATCTTGGCCAGCTCCGCCTGCACCGGGGTGGTCTGGACGATCTCGGCCCCGAAGGCCTCGAACAGCTCGGCCGCCTTGGCGCCCGAGCCCTCGCCGACGCCGCCGACGATGCAGGGCAGCGAGGCGATCTCCTCGAGGAAGTGGTTCTCGGCGATGCGCTCGGGGACGTGCGCGACGAACAGGTCCTCGCCGACGCGGAAGCCGCGGCGCTGCTCGATGTAGCCGGCCACCCAGTCGGTGGTGCCCGGCGCGACCGTCGAGCGCAGGATCAGCGACTGGCCCTCGCGCAGCACCGGCAGCAGGTCGTCCACCACCTGCTTGATCTGTGACATGTCGATCTCGATGTGGACGTGCGCGGGGGTGCCGAGCGTGAGCACGATGTGGTCGGCGCCGGCGGCGTCCTGGACCGAGCGCGTGAGCTCGAGGCGGCCCGTCGCGCGATTCCCTTCCAGCACGCGCTCGAGCAGCTTCTGGGTGCCGGTCTCGCGGTAGGGCATCTGCCCGGCAGTGACCTGGTCCAGCACCGTCTGCTCGCGCTCGACGCCGATCACGTCGAGGCCGCGGTCCGCGAAGGACAGCGCGAGCGGCAGGCCAACCCGGCCGAGGCCGACAACCGCGACGTTCATCGTTCGCAGATTAGACCGCGCGGGCATCCTGCCCGCGCCTTGATGGCGACGATCGCCCTCCGGGCGCCCGTGAACGGATCTGGCTTCGCCACATCCTCACCGTCTGCGGCGCCGCTCGCCCACGTACTGGCGGGCGAAGGCGGCCACGAAGCGCGGATTCGTGCTCAGGTAGCGGCCCAGCAGGCGGCGCGGTTCCTGCAGGGTGCGGTAGATCCACTCGAGCCCGCGCTCCTGCATCCAGCCCGGCGCCATCGACACGCGGCCCGCGTGGAAGTCGAAGGCGGCTCCGACGCCGGCCATCACCGGCACGTCGAGCCGCTCGCGCATCCGCGCCATCCACTTCTCCTGCTTGGGGACGCCGATTCCGACCCAGAGCACGTCCGGCCGCGCCTCGTTGATCTGGCGGGCGATCGTTTCCTCCTCGTCGCCACCCAGCGGCCGGAACGGGGGCGAGTAGCCGCCGACGACCTGGATGCCCGGATTGCGGCGGCGCAGCGACAGCGCGAGCTGGACGAGCGAGCCCTGATCGCGCCCGCCGTACAGCCAGACGCGGTGCCCGCGGGCGGCCGAGTGCTCCGAGTAGCGCAGCATCAGCTCGGGGCCGTAGACGCGATCGTCGAGCTTCTCCCCGAGCAGGTTGGCCGCCCAGACGACCGGCATGCCGTCGGGCACGACCATGGTCGAGCCGCGCAGCGCCGCGAGCATCTCGGCGTCCTCCTGGGCGACCATCAGCGCGTGAACCGGCGCGGCGCAGACGTAGCCGCGCTGGTCGCGGTCGATCAAGCGGTCCATGACAGCGATGGCGCGGTCGTAGTCCACCATCGCCACCGGCACGCCGAGGATCTCGCGTGTGGCGAAATCTGCCTCCGCCGCCGGGGCGGGATGCGGCTCGGGCTGGTGGGAGTGCATTGGAATCGACGGGAGCGTACCCATGGCAGCGGGCGCTGCCTCGCCGAATGCTGCCGTAAGGTCTCAACCCGTGCGTCCCGCCGGGGTTGCGCAGTCGGAGGCTCGCCTGCTCGCATCGGGGGCGCTGCTCCAGCAGGCCGCGCAGGGCGCCGGCCTCATTGCGCTGCTGACGATCGTCACGATCCTGGCCCGGCGCCTGAACACGGTGGCCGAGCTCGGGGCGTACGGGCTGGTGGCGTCGCTGGCGGGCTACCTGCTCGTTCTGCGCAACAGCGTGGCGAGCTCGGCGGTGCGTGCGATGGCGGGCGCCGTGGATCGCGACGAGCGGCGGCTGGTCTTCTGCGCCGCCGCCGCTCTCTACACGGCGGCCGGGCTGGTGACCGGCGTGCTGATCGCCGGAGCCGGGCTGCTGATCGCGGCCCTGATCCTGGACGGGTCGCTGGCGAGCGACGCGCGCGCGGGTGCGCTGGGGCTTGGCGCTCTGACGGCGGCGGGGGTGACCGCAAGCGTCTGGCTGGACGCGCTGCGGGCCGAGCGCCAGTTCGTGCGGGCGGCCGGAATCGAGATCGCCTCCGTGGCGCTCTACCTGGTGACGATGCTGGTGCTGATTTTCGCCGGGGCGGGTCTCGCCCTGCTCATCGCAATGAGCGGCGCGCTGCCGCTCTACAGCGGCACGCTGTCCGCCCTGGCCGCGCGGCGGCTCGGCCTCGGGCTGCGCTGGCGCCCGCGGGCCGCGACTCGTCCACGGCTGATGGGGATCGTGCCGACGGCCGGCTGGCTGCTGGTCGTCGAGCTGTGCAACCTCGCGATGTACGCGTCCGGCCGGGTGATCCTGGGCGCCTACCGCACGCCGCGCGCGGTCGGCCTGTTCGAGGGCCCCGTGCGAGCCCACAACTTGCTCTACGCGCTCGGCGGGGCGCTCGCGGTGCCGGTGGTGCCGACCGGCTCGCGCTACGTGGCGACCGGCGACAAGCGCCGGCTGCGCGACCTGGCCGTGCGCGGCACGCGCTACACGCTGGCGCTGTTCGTGCCGGTCTGCGTGACGCTGATAGTGCTGGCCGGGCCGATCCTGAACGCCTGGCTGGGCGATCGCTACGCCGACGGCGACGTGGCGCTGGCGATCCTCGTCTCCTACTGGCTCGTGTACGGAGGGCTAATCGTGACGCCAGGGTTCCTCGTCGGCGCGGGGCTGGCGCGGGACGTGGCGCGGGTGATGATGGTCGTGGCGGCGTCGAACCTGGCGCTGTCGCTGGTGCTCACGCCCGAGCTGGGCATCGAGGGGCCGGCGGTGGCGACCGCCGTGCCGTTCTTCGCCGCCTTCCCGTTCCTGCTGCGGCTCGGCTTGCGCGCCTCGGACGCCTCGGTTGGCGAGCTCGCGCGGCGGGCCTGGGCGCCGAACTACGTGCTCGGGGCTGTGCTCGCGATCGTGCTCATCGCGGGCCGGGCGCTGCTGCCGATGGACTCGACCGCAGCGGTAATGGGACTGGCGGCCTCCTGCCTGCTGCTGTTCTGGGGCGCCTTCTACGGGTTCGTGCTCGCTTCCGACGAGCGCGCCCTGGTCCGCGGGCTGCTCAGACGTTCAGGCCAAGCTCGCTGAGCAGCGGGGCGGTCCGGTCGCGGTCGGAGACCTGGAGCTCGATCCCCTCCGGCCACTCGATGCCGACCTCCGGGTCGTCGAAGCGAAAGCCCGACTCGGCCTCCGGGTCGTAGTAGGTCGAGACCTTGTAGACGACGTCGGCCAGCTCGGACGTCACGCAGAACCCGTGAGCGAATCCGTCGGGCACGTAGAGCTGGCGGTGGCTGTCGTCGTCGAGCGGAAACGGCTCCCACTGCCCGAAGGACGCCGAGCCCGGCCGGATGTCGACGACCACGTCGAGGATCGACCCGCGCGCGCAGCGAACGAGCTTGGCCTGACCGGGCTGGAAGTGCATGCCGCGCAGCACGCCCAGCCGCGAGCGCGAGTGGTTGTCCTGGACGAATTCCTCGTGAACGCCCAGGTCGGCAAAGACGGCCTTCCGATAGGTCTCCTGGAAGAAGCCCCGCGCATCGCCATGCAGAGCACAGACCGGCCTCGAGCAGAGCATCCGGCCCGCCTAGGCGAGGGAGGCGCGTCAGCCGGAGGGTGGTCGACCAGCGGCGCATGACGCCCCTCGCACCAATCACTCGGCTCCGGGCGGACAAGCTATCCAGCCCCGGCTCGGCGCGGTCGGCGATCAGCCGGGCCAGCGCCAGCGCGGAGGTGGCCGCCGGGGATGGGGCGTTGCGGACGTGCAGGGCACGTTCGGTCTCCGACACCACGAAGTCGTCCACGAGCTTGCCGTCGCGGCCGAGCGCTTGCGCGCGCTTGCCGGCGAAGCCGCCCTCGAAGTCGCCCGGGCCCAGCTCCGGGACGTAGTCCGCGGCCGCTCGGGCGAGCGTGCGCTTGCTCAGCCTGTGGCGGATCTCGGTGATCCCCGTTCGCCACCACTTCAGCCCCATCCGGATCGTCCCCGGCCAGACCAGGTCGCCGACGCCTCGCGGTGCCAGCAGGGCCGTCGGCCCGAGCGACACGTTGCCGTCGATGTGCCGGGTCAGGTGCACGCCGAGGAAGGGCAGCGCGGGGTCGGGCACCGGATAGATCAGCGACTTGACGAGGTCGCGCTTCTCCGGCCGCAGGTAGAGGTAGGCACCGCGGAAGGGGACGATTCGCGGATCGGGCGAGGCGCCGGCGGCGACGGCCAGGCGATCGGCGCCCACCCCGGCGCAGCACACCGCGAAGCGGGCGCGCACCTCGGATGGCCCCGCGCCGGACGCGTCGTGGCGAAGCAGGGCCAGCCGGCCGGGCCTGGACTCCACCCCGTCAATGCCGCAGTTCGTGACCACCGGCGTGCCCGCGCCGGACAGGTCCGAAGCAAGCGCCCGGGCCACGTCGGAGAAGTCGATGATCCCCGTCGCGGGCGAGTGCAGGGCGGCGACCCCCCGGCAATGCGGCTCCACGTCGGCGAGCTCGGAGGCCGACAGCCGCCGCAGCCCGGGTACCTCGTTCTCCCGTCCGCGCCGCTCCAGCTCGTCCAAGGCAGGCAGTTCGCTCGAATCGCGCGCCACGATCACCTTCCCGCAGCGGTCGTAGCGGATCCCGTGCTCGTCGCAGAACTCGTACATCTCGCGCGCGCCCTCCACGCACAGGCGCGCCTTGAGCGACCCGGGCATGTAGTAGATGCCCGCGTGGATGACCCCGCTGTTGGCGCCCGTCTGACCGCCCGCCACCGCGGATCCAGCCTCGAGCACGACCGCGCTCAGCCCGGGCCGGCGCCGCGTCAGCTCGCGCGCCACCGCCAGTCCGACGATGCCGCCGCCCACGACGGCCAGGTCGCACTCCTCCGGCGCGACCGCCATCTCAGCCCGCTTGCTTCTGGGGCACGCCTCTGGCCAGCAGCTCCAGGTCGGAGTCGACCATCAGCTTGACCATCTCTTCGAACGAGGTCTGCGGCGTCCAGCCGAGCTTGTCGCGCGCCTTGCTCGGGTCGCCGATCAGGTGCTCGACCTCCGCCGGGCGCAGGAAGCGCTCGTCGATGCGGACGTGGTCGGCGGGATCCAGCCCCACGTGCGCGAAGGCGAGGTCGACCAGCTCGCGCACCGAGTGCGCCTCGCCGGTGGCCACGACGAAGTCGTCGGGCTCGTCGTGCTGAAGCATCAGCCACATCGCCTCGACGTAGTCCTTGGCGTAGCCCCAATCGCGTTCGGCGTCGAGGTTGCCGAGCCGCAGCTCGTCCTGGAGCCCCAGCTTGATCGCGGCCGCCGCGTGGGTGACCTTGCGCGTCACGAACTCAAGCCCGCGCCGCTCGCTCTCGTGGTTGAAGAGGATGCCCGAGGCCGCGAACAGGTCGTAGGACTCGCGGTAGTTGACGGTGATGAAGTGCCCGTAGCACTTGGCCACGCCGTAGGGCGAGCGCGGGTAGAAGGGGGTCGTCTCGCGCTGCGGCACCTCGCGGACCATCCCGAACATCTCCGACGAGGAGGCCTGGTAGAAGCGCGCCTCGCGCGCCGTCTCGCGCATCGCCTCGAGCATCCGCGTGACGCCGGTGGCGGTGAACTCGGCGGTCAGGACCGGCTGCGACCAGGACGCCGCCACGAACGACATGGCGGCGAGGTTGTAGATCTCCTGAGGCTCGCAGGCGCGCAGAACGTCGACGAGCGAGCGCTGGTCCAGCAGGTCGCCGGTGTGCAGGGTGATCGCGTCGCGGATTCCCTCGAGCCGCTGGAAGGTCTCGGTGGAGGAGCGCCGGACCATGCCGTGGACCTCGTAGCCCTTCTCGAGCAGCAGTTCGGCCAGGTACGAGCCGTCCTGACCGGTGATTCCAGTGATGAGTGCGCGCTTGGGTGAGCTCACGGGTGCGGAAACACCCTAATCGCGGATGAACGCTTCCGCGTCACTGCGGTCGCGCTCCGCCGCTGCTCCCCGCTCCTGATTGCGCACGTGCTCGTCCAGCAGCGCCAGCCGCTGGGCCAGCACCTTGATCTGATCGGACATCCGCGAGACGGCCAGCGAGAAGTGCAGCAGCAGCACGAGCACGAACCCGAACGCGATCAAGAAGAGGGCGTTGGGCGGGTAGGCGACGCCGATCAGATCCGCGACGTTCGCCAGCAGGTCGCGCCAGATCGCCAGCCCCAGCAGGATCACGCCGCTGAACAGCCAGAGCAGCGCGTAGCGCTCGAGCAGGCGCCGCCGGCGCACGAGGTCGAGCAGCACGAGGATCAGCCCAGCGGCGGCGACGATCGCGACGACCTGAATCCGCGCGTCCATCAGATCCCGTGCGCGGCCACCACGGCCGCGTCCTCGCCGGGTTCCACCGTCGGTCGCTTGCGGGCCAGCCCGACCAGCAGCGCGAGCAGGACCTTGACCATGTAGTAGGTCGACTTGCCGGTGCCCTTCAGCGAGGACACGCCGCCGCCGCGCGAGTACATGCGCGCCGGTACCTCGCACATCCGCAGCCGGTGCGCGTGGACCATCAGGATCGCCTCGACCTCCGGGTAGTCGTGCGGGTAGTCGCGCGCGAACACGCCGATCGCCCGCCGGTTGTAGAGCCGGAAGCCCGAGGTCGGGTCGCTGACGCGCTGGCCGACGATCCGCGAGAGCAGGAACGCGAACAGGTGGATGCCGGTGCGGCGGCTGATCGGCGCGGGGTAGTTGTGGTTCTCGCTGAGGAAGCGCGAGCCGCAGACCATGTCGACCTCGTGCTCCGCCATGGCGTGCTCCAGGCGCCCGATCTCGGCCGGATCGTGCTGGAGGTCGCCGTCCACCTGCACCAGGTACTCGTACCCGTGCTGCTGGGCGAACGTGAAGCCGCTCTGCACGGCGCCCCCGATGCCGAGGTTGAACGGGTGGCGGACGACGCGCGCGCCGGCCTGGTCTGCGACGGCGGCGGTGTTGTCCGTCGAGCCGTCGTCGACCACGAGCACGTCGAAGTCGGGGGCCGCGCGGTAGAGGCGCCGCACGACTTCGCCCACGCAGGCGGCCTCGTTGTACGACGGCACTACGGCGAGCTTGGTTGCTGTTGAGGCGAGGCTCATCGGTCGTGCACTGAAACCCGCGGTCGCGCTCAGGTTGCGCCCGGGCCGGCCGAGGATAGCGACGGCCTCCCCCGGCAACACGCCACGCGCCGATTACAGTGGCCGCCTCGTGACGGGGTCGCTGCTGATCGTGACGCACTTCTACCCCCCGAGCGCCATGGTGGCGGCGCGGCGCCCGGCCGGGCTGGCGAAGTACCTGCGGCGGCTCGGCTACCGGGTGACCGTCCTGACCTCGTGCGCGTGGGTCGACGCTCCGCCGGGGGAGGACCGCGAAGCCGGCGTCGTGCGCACCGGCGACCTGATGGCGAGCCGGCTGAACTGGCGCCGCGACAACATGCGCGCCTGGACCGGGGGCGGCCAGGCCGACTACGAGTCCGGCGCCAGCCGCCTGGCCCAGGTGGTGGTGCCGGACACGGCGCTCGTGACCTGGCTCCCTTACCTGGTTCCGGGTGCGCTGCGCCTGGCGCGGCGCGAGCGCTTCGACTGCGTGATCACGACATCGGGGCCGGAGTCGGTCCATCTGGCCGGCCTGGCACTGGCACGGCGGACGGCCTGGATCGCCGACCTGCGCGACGGCTGGGGCTTCGAGACGCTCCACTCGTGGCCGACGGCGGCGCAGGCGAAGCTCGACCGGGCGCTCGAGCGGCGGGTGGCCCGCCGGGCGGATCTGATGACCGCCGTGAGCGAGCCGATGGCAGCGGACCTGCGCGACCGCCTCGGCGCCGACGCCCACACGGTCACCAACGGGTTCGATCCCGAGGAAGTGCCGCCGCGCACCGGCTCCCACCCGCAGCTGGACCTCCTCAAGCGCACCCTCGTCCACACCGGCCGGATGGCTTCGAGCCAGCGCTCGCCCGCCCCGCTCCTGGACGCGGTGCGGCTGCTGCGGGCGCGCGGGTCTACGGTCGCGCAGCGGCTGGAGCTGGTGTTCGCCGGCCCGCTGACCCCCGACGAGCGCCGCCTGCTCGAGGCGCCCGACCTGGCCGGCGTCGTGCGTCACGTCGGCAACCTCGAGCGCGCCGACGCGCTGCGACTCCAGCGCGAGGCCGACGGTCTGCTGCTGCTCACCGCCGGCACCCGCCGCGGTGAGGCGACCGGCAAGCTGTTCGAGTACCTCGGCGCCGAGCGGCCGGTGCTCGTGCTCGGCGACCGCAGCGAGGCGGCTCGCATCGTTCGCGACAGCGGCGCGGGGGTGACCGCTCCCAGCGACGATCCCGAGGCGATCGCCGCGGCGCTCGAGCACCTGCCGCAGAGCGTCCCGGCGGCCGCGCCGGGCGCGTACGCCTACCCCGAGATCGCGCGCCGCTTCGCCGAGCTGGTGGAGCTGGCCCGCAGCCGCGCGGCTAACCGAAACAGCACGCGGTAGAGCGCCTGCTCGACGGGGCCTGGGAGCGGGCGCCAGGCCCACCAGGTCCGGTAGACGAGCCGCCCGGCCGGCCCGAGGGCGCTGTCGCGGGCAAGCTCGCCGGCGCGCGCGTAGAGCGCCTCGTGCTTCGCCCTGAGGGCGCGGTAGCGGCGGCGGTAGTCGCTGCGGTCGCCCGCCACGCGCGAGCTCTCGTGGCGGCGGTAGTCGAGCACCAGCTCGGGCACGCGCCGGCCGCGCCAGCCCTGCTCGAGCGCGCCGAGGTAGAGGTCCCAGTCCTCGTAGCCGGGGAGCGCCGCGTCGAAGCCTCCGACCGCCTCGAACACCTCGCGGCGCATCAGGCTGGTGACCGTGACGATCGAGCGGTACAGCAGCCGGTAGGGGTCGTAGTCGGGGAAGGCGAGCCGGCCCGACCAGGCGCCGAAGAACTCCGCGTCCCCGTAGGCGAAGCCGAGCGACGGGTCCGCCTCGAGCGGCGCGCGCAGCGTGGCCAAAGCGCCCGGGCGCAGGCGGTCGTCGGCGTCGAGCATCAGCAGGTAGGGCGTCCGGGCGGCCGCCGCGCCCGCGTTGCGGGCCGCCGACACGCCGGCGTTCTCCCGGCGCAGCAGCTCGACGCCGTCGGGAAGCTCGCCGAACGCCCGCAGCGTCCGCTCGTCCGTCGCGCCGTCGTCCACGACGATCACCCGCGGCGCCCCGCCCTCCTGGGCGAGCGCGCTGCCGACCGCCTCGGCCAGGTACTCGCCGTACGCGAAGCAGGGGATGACGACGGTGACGTCGTCGTTGCGGCTCAAGCCTTCTGCTCCGCAGCCCCGTAGCCGCGCAGCCGCAGCAGCCCGTACAGCCACCGCCGCAGCGGCATCAGCACGCGGGTGGCCAGCGGCAGCAGCGGCTTGGAGGCCTGGTCGAGCACGCGCGAGGCCGCCAGCGCCGGCCGGCCTGCCGCACGCCGGCCCGCGGCGGGCAGCGTCGCCTCGACGTCCTCCACGAGGCGGCGGTAGGTCCAGCGCCCGGGCTCCACCACGTCGGCGTAGGCCGCCGCCGCGACCCGCTCGCGTTCGGCGTCGGAGGCGACGAGGTCGAGCACCTCGTCGAGGTTCGAGAAGTCGCGCCGCAGCGGGATGTAGTGGCGGCCCGCCTCGAGCACGCCGTTGTAGTCGCCCTCCACGAGCACCTGGGCCGTTCGCGTGGCGCACGCCTCCAGATGGCGGGGGGACAGCGCAGTCAGCGCCAGCTTGCCGTCCTGGCCGGGGAAGCACGCCGCCTCCAGCTCCTCGAACGTCACGTCCGGGCGCTGCGCCGCGAGGCGCTCGGTGCAGGCGAGGATCGAGCCGTCGCGGTCGAGCACGCTCGCGCCGCCCTCCACGCCGATCGTGTAGCGGCAGCGCGCCAGCCAGCGGTACCAGTCGTCGCCGAGCAGCGTGTCCTGGGGCCGGGTCGTGATGTCCACGCGCAGCCCGCGCGCCAGCGCCCGCTCGCGGACGACGTCCGCGATCTCCGTCTTGAGCATCGCCTGGCGGCCGAGGAACGGCTTCGGCGGGCCGGTGCGGTAGCCGATGTCGATCGTGCGCTCGCCGCCGCCGGCCACGATCGCGTCGACGCGCCGTACGGTGTCCTCGTCGAGGTAGCCGGTCAGCACACGCGAGAAGCCGACCCGCTCGCGGTCGACCCCGTCGTAGATCAGCGGCCACTCGGACTCGGGCGCCACCGAGAAGACGTGGTCGATGCCGAACTCGCGGATCAGCTCCGACACCTGGTCGGTGCCGAGGAACTCGTCCTGCGGGAGCGCGAGCTGGCGCGAGGAGCGCTCGGCCAGCCGGCGCGCGCGCTTCATCACGCCGATCCGCTGCGCCGGCGGCGTCCAGCGCACCCAGCCGAGGAAGGTCGTGTGCCAGATCACCGCGTCGAAGCTCAGCGGGAGGTACGCGTTCGCGAGCCAGGGCACGGCCAGGTTGACGTAGAGGTAGTCGGCCTTGCCGTAGCGGCGGAACGAGTAGAGGTGGTCCTCGATCGTCTTGCGCCACGGCCACTGGAGGGCGCAGTAGGCGACGAGGATCATGGCTAGACGACGCCGTCCGGGCTGCGGATGCCGAGCAAGCGCCTCACCCGGATCGTCACCGGGTGGACGAAGCGGATCAGCCGCTGCACGGCCTTGGGCGAGAGCACCCAGAAGACCACCCACTCGGCGCGCCTGCGGAATCGGCGCCTGCGGAATCGGTCAGCGAGCCCCTCTTCGACCTTGGAGATCGCCGCGGGCTCCGGCCGCCCGTTCAACCCCGCATCGGCGAGCGTCTCGTCCACGCTTGCGATCAGCCGGGAGTAGCTCCACTCGCCCGAGCCGATCAGGTCGCGATAGGCGTTCTCGGTGAGCTCGCGACGCACGTCGGGATCGCGGATCAGCTCCAAGACATGGTCGATGTTCGAGAAGTCCTTGGCGAGCGGGATGTAGTGCACCATCGGCTCCATCGCACCGGAGTAGCGCCCCTCGAAGAGCACCTGGCAAACGCGGAGGGCCGCGGCCTCGAAGTGGCGAGGACTGATCGTGCGGTAGTAGACGACGTCCTCCCAGCGCGGCAGCGTGGTCAAGTCCTCGACGCCGACCTCCTGTCCGCTCGCGGACCGCTCCTGCCACTCGCCGAACACCTCGTCTTCGAGGTCGAAAGCCGACACACCCGACTCCACCCCGAGGACGCAGCGGCAGTCAGCCATGAAGCGATACCAGTCATCGCCGTAGAGCCGGTCCCCTTCTCCGGTTGCCACGTCCAGGCGCAAGCCGCTGCCGGCGGCCGCCTGTGCGAAGCGCACGCCGATCAGGTGCTTCTCCATGGCTCCGCGACCAAGGTAGGCCGGTAGCGGGCGTCCCCGGTAGCCGACGTCGATCTTGCGTTCGAGATCGGGCCTGGCGAACCGCCTGCCCACCTCAGCCAGGTGCTCCGGCACGTACCCGGGCACGTTCGAGACCAGCTTCGGGACGTTCGTATAGCGGCCGTAGACCTTCTCGAACTCAGACGGTTCCAGACAGGTGTAGACGCAGTCGAACCTGTGCTCGTTCAAGAACCGAAAGCGCCGCTGGCAGCGGGTGCACTCATCCTGGAAGAAGGCGATCTTGTACGCGCTTGAGCGGTCCAGCCACTCGAGCCAACGCTCGTCCAGGCGGTACGGCCCCATGCCGAAGACGCAGTAGTGGACGATCACCGCGCGGAAGTCGAGGTCCGCCATTGCGGCCGGGAAGCCGAGGTCGGTGTTGACCTCCCAGGTCTTGTAACGCGAGTGCGCTGCGAACGCGCCGACGTGCTCCATCACGGTCGACGCGTCCTTGATCCAGGGCGCGTCCGGCCGGTGGTAGACCAAGAGAACGCCGTCGATCACGCGACTACTTGCGTGCCGTGATGTACAGGTCGAGGCCGAGGATCCGGTCGAGGTTGCCCAGCAGGCGCTCGCGCGGGACGAAGCGAGTGTTGTCGAAGTTGCGCGCGTCGATGTGAACGCTGGAGAACGCGCCAAACATGCCTCGGACCTGTCCGCGCGTCCAGTAGTCGACATGCGGGGCCGCCTCGCCGGCGCTGTTCGTGTCGTACATCGCTGCGTGTTGCTCGGCGGAGCGTGCTCGGCGCAGGAGTTCCGGGATGCGCACCTTGAGCAGCTGGCGCAGCGACCTGGCGTTGTAGAGCATCACCACCGCGGTACCACCCGGGCGCAGCACTCGGTGGACCTCGGTGACGGCGCGCGGTGTGTTGCCCGTGTGATGCAGGCACCCGATCGTGTAGACGAAGTCGAAGCGCTGGTCGTCATAGGGCAGGTCGAGCGCGGAAGCCTGGATCACCTGCGCCTCGGCGTCCTTGCCCCGGCCGGCCAAACGCAGCCGGTGGCGCACCATGTCGACGGGGCCGGGGGCGATGTCGACTCCGTGGTAGTTCGCCGCCGCGAGCGATCAGGAGCGCGCTGAGGGTGCCGTAGCCGAGCCCGATCTCGAGCAGCTCGGCGCCGTCGAAGCTCGCCGGCACGTACGGCTCGAGGTAGGGGTAGGCCGCCATGTAGGCGGCGTCGAACCGGGCCAGGCTCTCGGCCGAGGCGTCCTCGACGCCCACCTGTCGAGCCAGCGCCGATCCGCAGAGCTCGTCCCAGAAGCTCGCGTTGCGGGCGTCGAGATCGCTCGCCTGCGGCATGGCCGCCACCTTAGCCGCCTGGCCGGGCCGTCATAATTGCCCGCCTTATGCTGCTTGCCGGAAAGAGGCTGGTGGTGATCGGCGGCGCGGGCCTGATCGGCTCGCACGTCGTCGACGCGCTGCTGCGCGAGGACGTCGGCGAGATCGTCGTCTTCGACAACTTCTGCCGCGGCACGCACGAGAACCTCGACGAGGCGCTCGAGGATCCGCGGGTCTCGATCTTCGAGCTCGGCGGGGACATCACGCAGACCGACATCCTCGACGCCGCGCTGAAGGGCGCCGACGGCGTCTTCCACCTCGCGGCGCTGTGGCTGCTGCACTGCCACGAGTTCCCGCGCTCCGCCTTCGACGTCAACGTCCGCGGCACGTTCAACGTGCTCGAGGCCTGCGTGCGCAACGGCGTCGAGCGGCTCGTCTACTCCTCCTCGGCCTCGGTCTACGGCGACGCGGTCGAGGAGCCGATGACCGAGGACCACCCGTTCAACAACGAGAACTTCTACGGCGCGACCAAGATCGCCGGCGAGGCGATGGCGCGCGCCTATCACCACCGCTACGGCCTCGACTATGTCGGTCTGCGCTACATGAACGTCTACGGCGCCGCGCCAGGACTACCGCGGCGCCTACATCGCGGTGATCATGAAGATGCTCGACTCGATCGACCGCGGCGAGCCGCTGGTCGTCTACGGCGACGGCAGCCAGGCCTACGACTTCGTCTACGTCGGCGACTGCGCCGCCGCCAACGTCTGCGCCATGAAGGCCGACGCCGTCGACCGCTTCTACAACGTCGGCACCGGCGTGCGCACCACGATCAAGGAGCTGGCCGAGCGCTGCTCGAGATCACCGGCTCCGATGTCGGGATCCGCTACGAGCCCGCCGGGCTGACCTTCGTCAAGAACCGGATCGGCGACCCCGAGCGGGCGGCGCGCGAGATCGGCTTCCGGGCGACGGTCGGGCTCGAGGAGGGTCTGGGAGAACTGATCCGCTGGCGCACGGAGCGCGGCGCCAAGGTCGACGAACTGCGCCGCGCGGCGCTCGTCGACCTTTAGCGGCCCCCCGGAACAGCTCCGTTTGCTCGCAGGTCGCGATCTGCTCGACGGGACGCTTAGGCTCGCGGCGAGTTCGCTGACTTGTCGCCGATGGTCCCGTCGCGGTCGCGCCACCAGAACGGGTGGACCAGCATCTGCACGCGCTCGGCGAAGCGCGCCCCAGCAGGTCGGCCGGTCGTCGTTGCCGCGCCAGTCCCGGTTGGAGTCCGAGACGTAGGCGAGCTCGTCGAAGAAGCGCGCGGCGTAGGTGTTCAGCAGCGGCGCCGGCGGCTCGATGTGACCGACCGGCAGGCGCCCCGGCATGTGGAAGGAGACCACGTGACTCGTACCGAACAGGGACTCGAGGCGCTGGGCCTCCGCGACCACGCCGGCGCGACCGCGCCGTCGTCCTCGATGTCGCTGGCGTCGAAGTGCAGGCCGAGCCCGTGGCCTGGCCGAGCGCGGCGTCGATCGCCGCGCGATTCGGGGGCGCGACGCTCTACAGGGGGACTCGACGTGGACGCAGTAGGTCGCCATCACGCCGGCCGGCGCTCGACGCCGCGCATCTCGGGCATGCGTCGGCGAGTAGTCGACGTCGTGGCGCAGCACCCCGAGCGGCGGCGCGGATCGAGTCCTCGAAGCCCACGAAGCGGTACCCGCGTCGAGTCCGGCGCGCAGATGGCTCTCGTTACTCCAGCGTGAAGGGCTCGACGGTCACGTCGCGCGGATCCCTTCGGCGAACGGGAGCGGCTCGAAGAGTCCGAACAGCTCGCGCGAACTCGACCGGTCTGCCACCCACCCCGGGCTCGGATCGTCGCCCTGCGACAGGTTAACCTCGCGCCCGAGCACCTCCCGATCGCCTCGGCGAGCCCGCGGACCCCCAGGAGCTCGGCCCACCGACGTTCACGACTCGCAGCCGCCCCGTCGCGCCCGGCCGCCGCGACGGGACAGCGGCCACGTCGCTGGCATGGATCGGGCTGAGCGGCAGCCCCTAGCGGCCCTGACAGTTACGGGGCGCCCGTCGCGCACGCGCTGGATGAGGTCGGCGACGAGCCGGCCGCGCTGGCCCGCCCCGTAGACGGTGAAGATCCGCAGAGCCATGCACGGCACGTCGCCGAGAAGGCCTCGATGAGGAGCTCGGCGCTGCGCTTGGAGGCGCCATAGACGAGTGCGGGTCGGTGGGGAGTCCTCACCGAGCGGCTCGGCTCTGGCCCGGTACACCGTCGCGCTCGACGCGAACACGAAGCGGCGCCACCCGCGCTGCGCGCGTAGTCGAGCAGCCGCGCGGTGGCGCCGAGGTTGACGTCGACGACGTCGTCAGCTGCCCCGGCAGCTCCGATCCGGCGCGACTGGGCCAGATGGACGATCGCCTCGACGTGCGCGGGCAGCGTGCTCGGAAGCCCGCCCGCGAGGTCGGCCTGCACCCACGCGACCTGCCGCGCGCCCGCCTGGGGGGCCGGCCGGTCCCGCGCGTCAGGGCGACCGGCTCGGTGTCGGACGCCGCGCTGGCAGGAGCTCGGCCCCGAGCAGCCCGGCGGCGCCCCTGACGAGGACCGTCACCACGCGGGCGCCAGCCTGAAGAAGTGGTTTGCCGGTACTCGTCGACCGCAGGTCCTCGCGCTTCACGACCGTCAGTCCGGCGTGCAAACAGCTCCTCCGCCTCGGTCGGATCGAGGCGCTTGATGTGGAACATGTCCTCGGGGCCGTCCGGCGGCTCGAGCCTCGATACCACTCGGGCGAGTGCTCGGGCGGCGGCGCGGCGGGGTGCTTGTGCCCGACCCAGGCCACGATCGCCCCGTCGTCCTGAGTACACGACGGCCTCCTTCGCGGCCTCCGGCGCGACGAAGTGGTCGATCGTCGTCGCGAACAGCACGTGGTCGAAGCCCCCGGGGCGAACGGCAGGTGCTCCGCGAGGCCCCGCACCTGCACGTACTCGGCCTGGCGCACGCCGACCAGCGGATCGACGCCCACGAAGCGGGTTGCGGTCGCCGCGGTGCCGAAATAGGCCGGCCACGCCTGCGGCCCGCAGCCGATGTCGAGCACCCGCCCGCGCAGATCGGCGAAGCGGGCGAAAGCATCGCGTCCTCGCGTTCTCCGACCCCAGTGTTGTGCTCCGGATCGGCCTCGTCTAGCCGGCCACGCCGTTCTCCTGGAGCACCTCCCACGCGCGCCACTCCGCGGAGTCCAGCCGCTCCGGGGGTGGCGTGAGGTCCCAGCCGTACGCGAGGCGCCGATAGTAACCCCCACACGCCTCACAGAACGCCCATCGACGCCGTCGTCGACCGCTAGACTGCCACGGCAATTCGGACACGCGAGGATCGCCAAGCTAGCTCTTCCGGGGTCCAGAGACGTGCAGTGCGGGCTTCCGGCGGAGCATCCACGCCGGCAAGGGTATCATCTGTTGCGACCGCTCATGTGCGGCATCGCCGGCATGCTCAACCTCGACGGCGAGCCGGCCTCGCCGGGGTGCTGCGCGCGATGGCCGACGCCTCGCCCACCGCGGCCCCGACGGCGAGGGCCTCTACACCGACGGGCCGCTCGGCCTCGGCCACCGGCGCCTGGCGATCATCGACCTAGCCCGGCCGGCCAGCCAGCCGATGGCTGACGCGCCGACGGCCGCTTCGTGCTCACCTACAACGGCGAGGTCTACAACTTCCACGAGCTGCGCGCCGAGCTGAGGCGCTCGGCCACCGCTTCCGCTCGCGCAGCGACACCGAGGTCGTGCTCGCACGCGCTGCGCCGAGTGGGGCGCGAGGCGCGCTGGAGCGCTTCAACGGCATGTTCGCCCTCGCGCTCTGGGACGCGCGAGCGCCGCGAGCTGCTGCTCGCGCGCGACCGCTTCGGGATCAAGCCGCTCTACTGGGCGCGCCGCGGCGACAGCGTTCCTGTTCGGCTCGGAGGTCAAGGCGCTGCTCGCCCACCCGGCGCTGCGCGCGCGAGCTCGACCCGAGGCGCTGCTCGAGTACCTCACCTTCCAGAACTTCTTCACCGACCGCACGCTGTTCGCGGGCGTCCGCCTGCTGCCGGCCGGGTCGCTGACGCGCGTCGACGCCGGAGGCGTCGGCGCCCCGAGGCGCTACTGGGACTTCGACTTCGCCGAGCCCGACGAGGCCGGTCGACCGCGGCGAGTACCTCGAGGAGCTGACCGCCTGTTCCGCCAGGCGGTCAACCGCCAGCTCGTCAGCGACGTGCCGGTCGGCTCCTACCTGAGCGGCGGCATGGACTCCGGCTCGATCACCGCGGTCGCGGCGCGCCAGCTCCAGCGACCTGCAGACCTTCACCGTCGGCTTCGACCTGCACTCGGCCTCGGGCATCGAGCTCGGCTTCGACGAGCGCGCAAGCGCCGAGCACATGTCCTACCTGTTCGGCACCGAGCACTACGAGATGGTGCTAAGGCCGGCGACATGGAGCGCGTCATGCCGCGGCTGGCCTGGCACCTCGAGGAGCCGCGCGTCGGCCAGAGCTATCCGAACTTCTACGCCGCGCAGCTCGCCAGCAAGTTCGGCAAGGTCGTGCTGTCGGGCGCCGGCGGCGACGAGCTCTTCGGCGGCTATCCGTGGCGCTACTACCGCGCCGTCGTCAACGACGACTTCGAGCGACTACGTCGACAAGTACTACGCCTTCTGGCAGCGGCTGGTCCCCGAGCGACGAGCTCGAGCGCTGCTCGCGCCGATCTGGCCGCGACGTCGACGCACGTCTCGACGCGCGACATCTTCCGCGACGTCTTCCCCGACCATGCGCGCCGAGCTCGACGCGCCCGGAGGACTACATCAACCACTCGCTCTACCTCGAGGCGAAGACCTTCCTGCACGGCCTGCTGGTCGTCGAGGACAAGCTCTCGATGGCGCACGGCCTCGAGACGCGCGCTGCCGTTCCTCGACAACGACCTGGTCGACTTCGCGCAGCGCGTGCCGGTCGGGCTGAAGCTCGGCAACCTCGGCGAGGTCGTGCGGCTCAACGAGAACGAGCCCGGGCCCGAAGACCCAGCGCTTCTTCCAGCAGACCCGCGACGGCAAGCTGCTCCTGCGCCAGGTGATGGAGCGCCACGTCCCGGCCGAGGTCACCGAGGCGCGAGAAGCAGGGCTTCTCCGCGCCCGACGCGAGCTGGTTCCGCGGCGAGAGCATCGACTACGTGCGCCGCCGGCTGTCGACGGCGACGCGCGCGATCTACGACTTCCTCGACCGCGACGTCGTCCGCGCCTGGTCGACGAGCACCTCGAGGGCGGCGCGAACCGCCGGCTGCTGATCTGGTCGCTGCTCTCGCTCGAGCAGTGGTGCCGCACTTCCTCGACGGCGCCGGCGCTCAGCCGTCGGCGCGAGCAGCGCCCGGACGCCGTCGAAGCCGCAGTTCATCAGGGCGTCCACGATCGACAGGCCCTGAACCGGGGGATCGACCAGCTGCGGATACGTCGGATGCTCGAAGCCGAGACGAGCTCGACCCCGGCCTCGGCGAACTTCTCGTCCTCCTGGTACCCGCCCGCCCCGCCGCCGCTCAGGTACGCGTCGCCCTCGACCGCCCTGGACATCTCGACCAGCAGTCGTCGCTGGCGCCGACCCCTGCGTCGAGGCTGGAGACCAGCTTCGCCTCGCTCCAGGCCGATCCGCGCGGCGAGCTCGCGCATGTTCGACTCGTTGAGGTCGGCCAGCGGTCGCTCGCCTCCTCGATCACGAGCTCGACCACCGGCCCATCTGCTCGAAGTGCGGGGCGCGCGCATAGGACTGGTCGATCGTGCGGGTCAGCTTCTCGCGCCAGCGGTCGGCCCGATCATCATCTCCCGATGTCCGCATTCCCCCTGTCGCCCGCTCCACCGGCACCGTCAGCCAGGCCGGCTTGCCGGAGCGAGCACCTCACGCGATTCACCCAGGTCCGCCCTTCTTCGGGAACTGGACGTTGTCCAGCAGCACGAATACGTCGGCGCGGGCGAGCTTGTCGAAGTAGCCCAGCCACGGCAGGAAGTTCGGCTGGTGGATCGCGACGAGCTTTGGCATCCGTCGCGCTCCGCCTCATCGCCACGACGTCCCTTGGCTCGCCCTCGACGACGGTCGCCCGGCAGCACCCCCTCCAGCTCGAAGCCGCCCTTCTCGTAGGCCCTCATGGCGCGCTCGTTGTCGGCGAATACCTGGAGCCCGACCCTGTGCAGGCCCAGCTCGCCAAGGCGTGGCGCAGCAGCTGCCGACCGCCTCGGTCCCGTACCCCTTGCCCGCCGCTCGTGCGTGCCGATCCGGATCTGGAGCTCGGCGAGCGCTGCTCCGGGTCGATCTCGTTCAGCTGGCAGGAGCCGATCAGCCGGTCGTCCTCCTTCAGGCGGATCCCGAAGATCGCCACGTCGTCGCGCCCGCGGATCGAGTCGAACCAGCGTCGTGGTCGCGTTCGTGCACGGGCTTGAACGGGGCGTTGAGGATCACCAGGTCACGGTCGTTGATCCACCGGAACAGGGCCGCGGTCGTCCTCGCGAAGTGGAGCGAGCGACACCTGCGACCCGCCAATCAGCGAAACGAGTCCGAGCCGGGGCGGCCGGCGAGCAGGCCGCTGTAGATCCCGTCGAAGCGGCGCGCCCGCCTCGGCGGAGTGCCACTTGACGGCGAACTCGCGGCCGCGCCGGCCGATCTCATGCCGCTTCTCCGGGATGCTCGATCAGGTCCACCAGCACGTCGTGGACCGTCTCGGGCGTCGCGCTGACGATCGGCAGCTCCTCCACGTAGCCGGGGATCTCCCGCGCATCTGGTCCAGCCACTCCTGTCGGAGGTAGCAGACGACCGGCTTGCCGAGCATCATCGCCTCGCGGACGTTGGCGCCGAACCAGCCATAGGTGAGCATGTCGACCACGATGTCGGCCTGGGCCTGGTAGTAGCGCAACTGCTTGTTGGGCACGCTTCGAAGTAGATCAGCTCGACGTCGGGACCCTCCCGCTTCAGCTGCTCGATCAGCGGGACGTAGATGTGGGTCGACTTGATGTTGCGGTTGGTCCCGGCCTCGCTGCGCTCTCGAAGTTCCCGACCGCGTGGTAGATCTTCACCGTGTCCTCGGGATGTCAGGCGGAAGTCCGCCGGGATCTCCAGGTCCGGGCGCCACCGCTCGGGGTCGAGGCAGTAGAACTCGGGGACCTCGTGGACGGGCGGGTCGTCGTTGAAGTCGATCCGGTTCCCCCCGATCAGGACCTGGAAGTCGGCGATTCCGTTCCGGAACTTGCCCCAGGCGAGGTTGCGCTCGTCGCTGCAGATCTCCGGGCCCTCGCGCCACGGGCAGTCGACGCAGACCGGGACGTCGCCCCAGCTGGCGAAGGAGCTCTGCGAGACGCCGTCCAGGCAGCCGTTGTTCGAGTAGACGATCTTCTTGCCCAGCCGCTTCAGCAGCCTGATCTCGGCGCCCGCCGAGTAGCGCTCCGCAACCCAGTGGTGCAGGGTCGCGCCGAAGCCCATCCCGTGGGTGTTGCTGAAGTGGAAGATGTCGTAGTTCTGCAGCGCCCAGCGGTAGAAGGGGAGGTGCGCTGGGCGTCGCCGGCCCCTCGCGGCCCAGCCGGTAGTCCTCGCCGTGGTAGTACATGTGTGCGCGGGGTTGGAGTCCCAGTTGAGGACGTCCGCCCGCCAGCCCAGCTTGCGGAGCTCCCGCGACAGATACCAGGCGTGGTAGTAGGACTGGCCGACGAAGAGGACGCGGCCCCGCCGCGCAACGGCGCTCACGGCGGCCCCGTCCACTCCCAGTGCGCTCGCACGTATCCCCGGACGACGTCCCATGGGTAACGCCTCGCCCGGCTCGGCCACGTTGAGCCCCCGAAGGTGAGGACCCGCTCGACCGAGTCGTGGTGAGACCGTCCGCTTGGATGCCGACGTCCATCGCGAACTCGCCCGGGAGCAGCGCGCTTCGATCGCGACCTCGATGCCCCTGCCGGCCCCAGCTCCAGCGGGCCGCCGTGGTCGGTGTTCAGCGCCGTGACGAACCGCGTCCCATCGGCGGCTAGAGCCCACCTCGACGACGCCTCGGGGATCGGCGGACCTCGATTCCCAGGCGTAGCCCGAACGGTTGGCCGACCACCAGCGGTCGAGCGGGTCGCCGTCCACCGTTGCGAGCTCGACGCCGCAGCCGGGCATCCCCGTTGCCCTGCGCGGATCGTGTCGTCCTCGTCGTCGCCGTGCCGTGCTTCTGCGGCCCGACGCCCTTGAGGTAGTCGCCGATCACGTCGGCTGGTCGACCGCTGCCGCGATGGCCGTCGGTCATCCAGAGTGCGCGGTTGCAGAGGCGTGGACGGCGGAGAGGTTGTGGCTGACGAAGACGACCGTCCGGCCGCGGCGTCGCCGACGTCGTGCATCCTGCCGAGGCACTTGCGCTGGAATGCGGCGTCGCCGACGGCGAGGACCTCGTCGATCAGCAGGATCTCGGGCTCGAGGTGGGCTGCGACGGCGAACGCGAGCCGCACGTACATGCCGCTGGAGTAGCGCTTCACCGGCGTGTCGATGAACCGCTCGATTCCCGAGAACGTCGACGATCTCGTCGAAGCGGCGGTCGATCTCGCGCGACGCATCCCGAGGATCGACGCCGTTCAGGTACACGTTCTCGCGGCCGGTGAGCTCGGGGTGGAAGCCGGTGCCGACCTCGAGCAGGGTCCCCGACCCGGCCGCGCATCTGATCCGTCCGCCGTGGGCTCGGTGATCCGCGAGAGCAGCTTCAGCAGCGTGCTCTTGCCGGCGCCGTTGGCGCCGATGAGCCCGACGACCTCGCCCCGCGGGACCTCGAGCGAGACGTCGCGCAGCGCCCAGAACTCCTCGCGCTCGTCGGGAGACCGCCGTCCGCGCCGCCACGGAGCGCGAAGGCGCGCGCCAGGCTCCGAGAGCAGCCCGCATGGCGGGGCGCTCGCGCCGAGCCGGTACGGCTTTGATACGGCCTCGACCCGATGGCGACGTCGCGTCCACGGGCTAGATGACGTCCGCGAATTCCGCTCGGCCCGCCGGAAGTACCGCGCGCCGGTGATCAGCAGCACGCTCGCGCCGGCCACCGGCATCAGCTCGATCGCGCCCGGCCAGGCGCTCCCGCGAACAGCACCAGCGGAAACCTCGAGGGCCCCGACCATCGGGTTGAGCGCGTAGAGGGTCCGCAGGGTTGTGCACGAGGCGGAACGAGTAGACGACCGGAGTGACGAAGAGCCCGATCTGGATGGCGAACGGTACATGACCTGCATGTCCCGATACCTGACGTTCAGCGCCGAGAGCCACGGCCGAGACCGATCGCCATGGCGATCGCGACGGCACCAGCAGGGGACGAGCAGATCTACGCCGACGTGACCCCGTAGTTCGCCCTGGGGCGAACACCACGACCATCGCGAGCCCAGGTCGAAAACCCGCTGGAAAGCTGAGGGAACTGGGAGGAAGACACGCGGGAAATAGACCTTGGAGATCAGCTCCGAGTTGGCGACGGTGCTCTGAGAGGCGAGCGAGACGCGTTCGCGAAGAGGTGCCACACACGAGCCCCGAGAACGCGAACACCGGGTAAGGGATCCCTTCCGAGGGCACCTTCGCCACCGACCCTAGAAGACGCTGAACACGATTTCGTGCAGATCGGCTGGAGGATCGCCCAGTGCGCCGACGGCCGACTGCTTGTAGCGGACGGCGATGTCCCGTCGCACCAGGAAGTAGACGAGGTCGCGGTACTCCCAAAGCTCCCGGAGCCGCGGGCGCTGGTACCCTCGATCTGGGCTCGATCCGGATCGCTGGGAGCGATCTGGCGGACGACTCCATCGGGTCGGCGCCCAGGACCTACCGACCGGCCAGCGGCATGGGCAGGTCAGGCACCCGGTCTGCGTGGCGGGCCATGCAGCGCTCGATCCGGTCGAGGTTCTCGCGCGTCCACTCGATCGTGCGCTCGAGACCTTCGCGAAGCGGCATCGCGGCCTCGAAGCCGAGCTCGCGCCGGGCCTTGTCGGTCGAGCCGAAGCGCTGCCCCGAGTGATCCCAGTCGCGCGCCGGGGTGAGCGCGATCGGGGGGGGGTTGCCGGTCAGCTCGTTCACCAGCTCAGCCAGCTCGCGGATCGTGGTCTCCACCCCGCTGGCGAGGTTGTAGACCCCACCCGGCTCCCCCGCGGTGGCGCACGCCATCAGCCCGCGGGCCATGTCGCCGACGTAGATCAGGTCGCGCGAGGCGATCCCCCCGTTCTCAACCGGGAGGGCCTCCTGGCGAAGCGCCTTGTAGACGAACGTCGGGGTGACGTTGCGCCACACGGTGTTGACCGTGCCGCGCCAGCGGCCGGCGCCCAGTACCTCTCCCGGGCCGTAGACGTTCTGAAAGCGCGCCTTCACCACCGGCAGCCCGAAGCGCGAGTGGTAAGAGTCCGAGTAGTACTCGCCCACGATCTTGGAGATCTGGTACGGGCTGTCCAAGTGGAGCGAGACCGGCGCGTCCTCCTGCGTGGCCTCCGCTCCCTCGAGGTCTTCTCCGCCACCGTGCAGCCCGCCGACGCGTACACCACGCGGCGCAGGCCGGTCGCTGACCCTTGAGGGCCTCGTAGAGCTTCAGCGTGGTGAGCGCGTTGTGCTCATGGTCGGCCAGCGGGTCGGCCATCGAGCTCCGGTTGCCGTGATAGGTGGACAGGTGGAACACGTAGTCCAGGTCCCCGCGGAAGCGAGGCGAGCACGTCGTCGTCGTTCATCGAGGCCTCCACCAACCGCACGCGGGGGTCGTCGGGCAGGTTCTCCCGCTCGGCGGAGAGCAGGTTGTCCACCACCAGCACGTCCGCCGGCTCGCTCTCCAGCAGCTCGCGGACGAAGTTGGAGCCCACGAAGCCTGCGCCCCCCACCACCAAGAATCTTTTTTCCCTGATCGAGCACCGACGGCTGAGTGTAGTCCCGGGCAGGGCGGTTCAGGTGGCCGACTCCCCCACTGCCACCATGCGTGCGGCTTTCATGCGTTCCTGCGCCTGCTGATTCTGCCGCTCGTCTGGCTAACGGGGCTGCTCTTCGTGCCGTCCCGCCTTCGCCGCTTACGGGCGCAACGGGCCGTACCTCGACTACTCGACGACATTCGCGCTCGGCGCCCACGGCGTCGTCCCGCGCTCGGAGTACTCCTTCGGCACCTACTACACGCCGGTCACCGTCTCCCAGTACGGGCTCCAGGCAGCCGCAAAATCCCTCACGGTCACCGGAGATCGTGCCTATCGCGCTGATGCGCTGTTGGCCGCGCGCTGGCTGGTGCATCACCAATCTTCAGGCGGTGGGGCTGGCGGTACCGCTTTCGTTTCACCGTCCAGGGCTTCCCAGCGCTCCACCCGGGTTGGGTTTCGGCGATGGCGCAAGGACAGGCCATGTCGCTGCTGTGGCGCGCATATCGCCTGCATCCGGCGCCGGCCTTTCGAGCGGCCGCGGTCAGGGTAGTGGGGGTCTTCTCGCGTTCGATCGGATCGGGTGGGGTCGTCGTAGACTTCGACGGCGTGCCCTGGTACGAGGAGTACCCGACCAGGCCGGGCTCTCACGTACTCAACGGCTATCTGTTCTCGCTGCTCGGGCTCTACGACATCGCACCGTGGTCGAGCCAGGGCATCGCGCCTGTTCCGCCGGGGCGTCAGCTCGCTTCGCGCTCGCATAGGGCGTTTCGACCAGCCGTCCGGCAGCTCGTATCTGCCGGGGCTGCCGGCTTCCGGCTACTACAACAAGGTTCACGTCGACCTACTGGGCGCGATCGACTACCTGCGCCCCTCACCGCGGCTCCAGCGCTACCGGAGCCGCTGGTGGCAGGCGACCGTTCGTTAGGCGGCGACGCTCACTCGCCCACCTTGAGGTGCGTGTAGGTCTCGGTGATGCCGCGGTCGCGGTAATAGTCGATAGCCCGGCGCACGCCCTCCTCGAGCGGCGTCTTGGGCGTCCAGCCGAAGTCCTGCTGGATGCGCGACGGGTCGAGCAGGATCGTGAAGGCGTCGTCCTCGCCCTTCGGGCGCACCTCCGGCTGCGCGTCCAGCTGGACCTCGGGGAGTGCGGCCAGGGTGGCGTCGAGCAGCTCCTTGATGGCGAAGTCCGAGCCCGACGACACGTGATAGTGCCCGTGGCCGGTCCCGTCGACCACCGCCTGCCTCACCACGTCGATGAGGTCGTCCACGTAGATGAAGTCCCGGCGAGTGTCCATCACGAAGACCGGCTTGTCCTCGGTCAGGCGCTGGTAGAAGGTCGGCAGCGGGCCCGAGATGTTCCGGGGTCCTAGGCATTAGCGAGCCGGAACGACAGGAAGTCGATCCCCGACAGCTCGATGTACTGCTCACCGGCCGTCTTGGAGATCGCATAGCTCGAATCGGGCCTGATCGGGTGATCAAGGGTCACCGGCTGTTCGGTGGGTGTGGTGCCGATCAGAGCGCCGTCTGGAAGTAGAGGAGGCGTGTCACGCCGGCTTCCCGGGATGCGCGGACGACATTGGCCGTGCCCAGCGCGTTTGTGAGGACGTCGGACGCCCAGGCATCGGGATCCTTATAGGAGGCGGCGGCATGCACCACGAACTCGGGGCCGAAGCCTCAAAACCGCGATCACCGCTTCGGCATCCTCGATCGTGTCCTCCACGATCGAGAGGCCCTCGCGCTCCTCGAGGTTATCCCGTCGACCGGTGGCGTAATTGTCGATAACGAGGACCTGGTGTCCTAGCCAACAGCCGATCGGCTAGGTGCGAGCCGATGAACCCGCTCCCGCCCGTGATCAGCACCTTCACCGTTACGTCCTTTCGTCGTCACCAGTTCCTTGAAATCCTGCTCGCGGTCGTGGAAGGCCCGCTGCCAAAGCTCCAGGCACAGCAGGCCCCACGTCTGGCGGCCGAAGCGGTTCTCTCGCTCCAAGCCGTCCAGGACCCTTCCGTTGTCGAAGATCTCGCGCTCCCGGGCCACACGGCTCGAGAAGACGTCCGCCACGTACTCGCGGGCCGGGCCCCGCATCCACTCTTGCAGAGGCACGGGAAATCCCATCTTGTCCTTGCGCGCGGCGATGCCCTCGGGCACCAGCCCCGAGTCGCCTCTTTGTACACGTGTTCATGGTCCCGTTGCGAAACTTGATATCAGCGGGGATGGTGGCCGCCAGCTCGACCAGCTCGTGGTCGAGCAGCGGCACTCGCGACTCGAGTCCATGGGCCATGCTCACCCGGTCCTCAACCTGCAGCAGCGCCGGGAGAAGGGTCTTGAAATCAAAGTGGGTCATCTTGTCGAAGTAGGACTCGTGGCCCACGTTGTCGCCGTTGAAGATCTCCCGGAAGGTCTCGAACGGCGCGTATCGCCGAGCGCGCTCCAGGTCCACCTCGCCGGCCAGGTGCGGGGAGCGATTTATCAGCCGGAAGTAGCGCGCGTCGAGATCGTCGAAGAGCCCATCCCGCCAGAACTCCTTCATCAGCGGCTTGTAGTTCTGGAGCGAGACGAGGTTGGGGATGATCGACTCGTAGGTGACCACGAAGTTTCCACCGTGGACCGTGCCGTCGATTGCGGCCTTGATGCACTGCTCGAAGTACGCGATCAGGTAGCGGGTGTACCCGCCGAAGATCTCGTCCCCGCCCTGGCCGCCGAGGATGACCTTGCTCTCCCGTGCGGCGGCCTCGGAGACCATGTACTGCGGGAACGAACCGGGTCCCGCGGTGGGGTAGTCGAGGTGGTACACCACATGCTCAATCGAGCCCAGAAAGTCCTGAACATCGATCTCCACCTCGCGAAGGTCGAGGTTCTTCGAAACGATGCCACCTCGCGCGCGTACTGGCTCTCGTCGTAGCGCGGGTCCTCCGGGAACAGGCCGGTGAACGCCTTCATACGCTCCTCCCCGTCAGGTCGCTGGCCAGCGAGGCCACCGCGCTGGAGTCGAGACCGCCGGTCAGATATGCCCCGACCGGCACGTCGCTGCGTAGGTGCAGGCCACCGATCGCGCAGCAGGGCCTCGATCCGCTCCTCGAAATCGGGACCGTGTGGTCGAAGTCGAGGTCCTAGTAGCCTCCCACCACCGCTCCGGCATGGCTCGCCAGTTTCGTACATCCAGCCAATGGCCCGGGCAGTTCGCGCACGCCCTTGAAGAACGTCTGCCGGCGGCAGTACTGGAAGGCAAGATAGTCGACGCGGCCGTCCAGGTCGGCGCTTCGCTCGGGGGCAAGAGGGCGTAGCGCCTTGATCTCCGAGGCGAACAGAGGACGTCGCCCGACCGGGCGTAGTAGAAGGGCTTGATACCGAAGCGGTCGCGAGCACAGAACACGCGTACTCCTCGTCCCAGATCGCGAAGGCGAACATGCCGCGCAGGCGGTCGACCGTCTCGGCGCCCAACCTGGTCATGGGCGCGTCAGGACGACCTCGGTGTCACAGCCGGTACAGAACCGATACCGAGCTCGGTTCCCGCAGCTCCTGAAGTTGTAGACCTCGCCGTTGAACGTGAGCCAGCGCCCGGCCTCGTCCCACATGGGCTGATGGCCGGCGGGTGAGGGGTCGATGACGCTGAGCCGGCGGTGCCCCAAGCCCACGTGCCCACGATCGTGGGTCCCGGCGCCCGTCGTCGTCCGGGCCGCGGTGCGCGATCAGGTCGCTCATCACCTCGAGGCGGCGTGGCGAGGTCGGGGATCGGTTGACCCTTGAGGTTTATGGCTCCGCAGATTCCGCACATGGGGTGAGGGATGCGCACGCGCGTGAGACGCAGGCGCAGCCGACTACGGTACAACGCACACCCCGACCGCGAAGTTGTGACCCTGCCCGCGCCATCTCTAAACCCGCCGCGCACGTCGCTACAGCGTCCACCAACAGTGCCGGTACCGCTCTTCGCCGCCTCTCTCGCCCCCTACATTGGGAACGCCTCGCCGGCCGGCTGGCCGGAGGTGGCACGGAGTCGGGCGCCTACATCCTCGGCCCCGAGGTCCGAGGCCTTTGAGGAGGAGTTCGCCGAATATCTCGGGACGGAGCCATGCCGTCGGGGTGGGGAACGGCACCGATGCACTCACCATCGCGCTGAGGGCGATCGGCGTGGGGCCCGGCGACGAGGTGGTCTGTCCCTCCTTCACCTTTTACGCGACAGCCGAGTCGATCGTGAACGCGGGCGCCCGCCCCGTGTTCTGCGACGTGGACCCGCTGACACGGCCTGCGCCACCGCCGACACGGTACCAGCCCGCACCTGACGCCGCGGACGAAAGCCATCGTGGCAGTGCACCTGTTCGGCAACGTGGCCCCCGTCGGCGAGCTGCGCGAGCTGGGCCTGCCGGTCGGTGGAGGATGCCGCGCAGGCGGCGGGGGCCTCGCTCGGTAGGAACCATGAGCGAAGGCGCTCTCGGGGAGGCCGCCACCTTCAGCTTCTTCCCATCCAAGAACCTCCCCTGCCTAGGCGACGGCGGCGCGATCGCCACCGGTTCCGACGAGGTGGCCGAGCGGGCCCGGGTGCTGCGCTTCCACGGCTCCCAAGGACAAGCTTACGCACACCGAGGTGGGCTACAACTCCCGACTACTCGACTCGCTACCAGGCCGCCGTGCTGCGCGTGCTCCTACCGGAGCTCGACGGCTGGAACCGCACGTCGAGCCGCGAGGCGGCGGCGGCCTACGAGCGCGCCGGGCTGGCCGAGCTGGTGACGCCCGCTCACCCACCCACGGAGGGGGCAGGAGCACGTCCATCATCTCTACGTGGTGCGCTCTGAGCATGCCGGACGAGCTCGAGGCACAGACCCTGAACGCCACGAGGCGTCGGAGACGCGGGGCTATTACCGCACGCCAGGTGCACCGGCAGCCGGAGCGATGAGCTCAGTTCCGCGGAGGAGGAGCTGCCCGACCACCGACGAGTTGGCGCGCCACGATCCTCGCCCTGCCGATGGGGCCCGAGCTCAGGGACCCACCAGGTGGCGAGCCGTGGTTGAGGATGCCTGCCGCGCGAGAGGACGATGGCGTGAGCACCTCCGTCGCCTTTTAGTGGTGGGCCTTGGGTATTGGGGGACCGATATTCGGCCCGTAACTTCGCCGCCCTGCCGGAGTCCGAGCTGACGTGGGTCTGCGACGGGCGGGGAGGAGCAGCTGGAGCGGGCCAGCGACAGCCCTTCCGTCTGCGCGCCTCCACCGTTCGTTCGATGGACGTGGGTGCTGGCCGATGCCGCAGCTCGACGCGGTGGCGATTGCCACGCCCGCTGCCCACCCACGCCGGATCTCGCCCGGCGCGCCCTCGAGGCGGGCAAGCACGTGTTCGTCGAGAAGCCTCTGGCCCAGTCGGGTGGCCGACGCGGAGTCGGTGGTGGGGAGGCCGCCGCGGACGCTGGAAAGACGCTGATGGTAGGGCCGCCTTCTTGAGTACCGCCCGGGCCTGGTCCAGCTCAAGGAGCTGGTGGAATGCGGGCGAGCTCGGCGAGGTTCATTACATCTACGGCAACCGCCTGAACCTCGGCAAGCTGCGCTCCGATGAAAATGCGCTCTGGTCGCTGGGCGCGCACGACCTAGTCGGTTGTGCTGCGCCTGGCAGGTGAGGAGCCGTCGAAGTGCCACGCCCACGGCGAGTCGGTACATGCGGGACGGGCATCGAGGACGTCGTCTTTTGCTTCCTCCGCTTTCCCCTCCGGGCTCACGGCTCACCTCCACCTCTCCTGGCTGGACCCGCACAAGGAGCGCCGCTTCACCGTCGTGGGCTCGCGGCGAATGGCCACCTTCGACGACATGGCCCCTGGATCAGAAGCTCACCATCTACGACAAGGGCTTTTGACCAGCACACTACAACAGCTACGGTGAGTATGTGGCTCGCTCCGGCGCGGTCTGGAGCCCCGCAGTGAGCCGAACGGCGAGCCCCTCCGCCTCGAATGCGCCCATTTCGTGGAGTCGATCCCGGGCCGGGCCGGCCCGCGCTCCGACGGCGAGAGCGGCCTGCGGGTGGTGCGGGTGCTCGAAGAGCTCCAGCGCTCACTCGACGACGCGCCGGGCTACTCGGACGCCGAAGCGCTCGGCTGACCGTCCGGTCGCTCGCCCGCTCGCGCGAGCGCGAGGCCGAGCAGCACGGGAAACGCGGTGAGCATCAGCAGCGCCAGGGCCCAGATGGTCCAGGGACCGGCCCAGCCGCCGTGGAAGAGCGATGCTCGCCGCGCGATCTCGCCGAGTGTCTCGATCACGCTGGTGCGGTGCTCGCGCAGAAAGACGAGGTCGATGTCGCCCTTGCGGCGCCGGCCGTCGAGGCTAGCGGAGCTCCCCCGAACGGCAGCCGAGGCGTTACCAAACACCAGCAGCCCGCCGCGCCGCGAGGTCCGCACGCAGACACGGACGCGCTCCCCGGAGCGCACGCGCGGGAGCCGCACCGTCGCGGTTGTCATGCGCGAGGGGTACCCGCCGTGGAGGACGCCGCTCGCGAGCCGGCGCCCGCGCGGCAATGCCACGACGTCCACCCGCGCGGGGTCGCTGGAGACGACCGGTGCGGCGACGGTCAGCCGGAGCGCGGTGAAGTCCTCGGCCACGTCCACCGGGGACTGGCAGAGCGTGTGCCCCGCACCGACGTAGGTAGGGATGGCGGGCACTACACCGAGCGTGAAGGCCTCCGAGCGGCGCTCGACCAGGCCGATGAAGAGCAGGGCCGCGACGCCGAGCGCGAAAACAAGGGCAAATGACCGGACCGGGCTAGACATAGAAGCGGGTCGCGACCAATGCGATCGCAAACAGGTCGAGCACGGCCAGGCCGCCGACGAGCACGCCGAGCACGACCCCGCGCGAGCGAGGAGGCAGCGCGCTGAGAGCCGTCGCCGTGGTCACCCCGGCCAGGCCAATCAGTGGGAACAGGTACCGGCCCTGGTTGATCAGGACGCCCCGCTCCTGGGCGAGCTTGTACTCGTTCCAATGGAGGCCGATCATCAGCGCCAGTGCTGCGATCGCAAAGAACGCGAACAGCGTCCGGTCCACGCGAGCGCGGCTTCGGACGAGCACGACACCGGCAACCACCGCGACCGCGAGCGCCAGAAGTCCCAGCATCCAATAGACCGGCTCGGGCCATACCACCTCGAGCCAGCCGAAAGCGCCCCAGCCGTACTTGATCCACAGATCGTATGCCGGCGGCGGCCACTCGTTGCCGGCGAAAGGCCGCTGGAACGGCAGCCGCGGCAGGTAGAACTGCCACAGGTAGCTCGCGGCGCCGGCCGGACTGGCGCCACTCGGCACGTGCAGGGCATCGCTCAGCTGTGCCGCCGCCGGACGGTCCGAGTGGCTCGCGACCAGGAACCAGGCGCCCGCCGTGAGCACGAGCGTGGCGAGGCCCGCCGCCGCGATCCCGGCCACGAGGCGGCGGCGATGGCGCAGACGCCAAAGCGATACGCCGATCACGAAAGCCACTGGGACGGCCAGCGCGTAGCTGGTTGCCTTCGTCGCCACCGCCAGGCCTGCCACGGCGACCAGGGCGACGAGCTCGAACGGCCCGCCGCGGCCGCGCAGGACGCGGGCGCCGAGCCACAGCCCGACCGTCCAGAGCGCGTACAGGAGCGAGTCGGGCGACACCGATGCCGAGATGAAGCCAAGCATCGGCAGTAGCGCCGGCACTGCGGCGGCTGCCAACTGCAGGTCGCGGCGCGGTCCGAAGACGGTTCCGGCGAGCAGCCAGGTGGCCGCCACCGTGACCAGTAGAAACACGATCGATCCGATGCGCATCGCGGAGATCCGGGCGAACAGGTCGCCGCCGCTCGCGAGCCGATAGGGCAGCACGCTCCAGACGTAGTAGAGCGGCGGGTTGGAGCTGGCGAAGTTGGGCCCGCCGCCGTCCTCGCGAGCTGAGTCCGGGAGCTTCGCCGCCCGCCTCCGCCAGCGCTCGTAGGCGCCCTTGCTCCAGGTGGGCTTGGTTGCCGGCACCGCCGCTGTCTGGTCGGAGTTCGCGAAATCGGAGGCGAGTATCTGCTCGGTGGAGTAGCTCGGCCGGCCGGTGTCCCCTGGCAGCGCGCCGCGTTCGGCGATCGACTGCACGTAGGCCACGTGCGCGGGCTCGTCGGGAGCCTGGAAAGGCGGGACCACCAGCGCCCACGTCACGCCGCTCAGCAGGCTCGCGGCGAGCAGCACGACCAACGGCGCCGGCGGGCGCCGCCGGTTCACCTCGTGCCTCCGGTCTCGCGTCGCCGTAGTGCTTCACGCAGCCCGTCCTCGACTTGGCGGGTGGCGGCCGCCCAGCTGGTGTCGGCGACGAAGCGCCAGCCCGGCTTCCGAGCGGCGCCTCCATAGCGTGCGGATCGTCGAGGAGTGCCCCCATCGCGTCGGCGAGGGCCAAGGGGTCGGCAGCCGCGAACTCAACCCCGCCGTCGCGTCCGAACTCCGTCTCCGCGCTGCCGCCGAGCGACGTCCACCGACGGCAGGCCGCAGGCCATCATCTCCTGTGGGATCAGGGAGTAGTTGGTCAGCGACAGCGCACAGCCCGATCGTTCGCGCGCGCGTACGCGGCGCGCCAGCGTGGCCGGCGGCGCCACGCCGAGCGTGCTCGTAGCCGAAGGCGGTCCGTGCGCAGCGGCTCGGTCCTGTCCGAACGAGCACGACCCGTGTCGTCGGGCCGGCGCCGCCACCAGCTCCTCGAGCGCCAACAGGCCAAGCGGCACCGCGCGCCGGGGAGTGGCCGGCACGCGCAGTAGAACAACGACCGTGTCGCTGGTCGCGCCGCTGCCGGGAGCCTGCCGGTAGACGTCGCGCGTCGACCCCGAAGCGGTACCAGCTGCCGTGAGCGTCCGTAGCGCTCGTGCGAGCAGGTCCCGCAGCCAGACGGCTGCCGGAGATCGGGTAGAGGCCGTGGCGAGTAGGTGTCGCTCCGCCCACAGGCGACTCGGCGGACACCGCGAAGAAGTCGGGTTCGTGGTCATGGACGAGGTAGACCCGGGCGTGGCAGCCGGGCAGACGCAGCACGGGGTAGACGGTCTCCCAGCCAGTCGCGACGACGACGTCCGCGCCGTGCCAGCCGTCGAAGCCTCTCGTCACCGGCGCCTGCACCGGGGCGAACCAGTCGGTCACCCGCTGGCGCAGCACACCCCGAGCCCGCGCGACCGAGCCGGTCGCCCGGATCGTGGACCCAGGCTGAGCAGCTGTGGCCGAGCCTCTCGAGGCCCGCCATCAGCGTGAAAATCGCCGCGTGGCCGCCACTGCCGCGCCCGAAGGGAGGCACGACGATCGCGACGTGGAGCCGGCCGCGGTCGGCCGTGCCCGCCTGGACGTCGAGTAGCGGAGCCGGACCCTCGCGCTTGAGGAGCAGGACGTCCTTCCGTGCTCGGGCGGAGCCCCGTGGACGGTGGCGGTCCGCCGCTCGGGGACGGTCCGCTCGAGTGAGAGCGCGCGCTGGACGGGCGCCGGCAGCCCCTCGGCGCGCGCCCCGAGCGCCGAGAAGACCCTGCGTCCGCCGTGGTGTGCGGCGGCGCGGACGGTCCAGGCGGCGCGCCGGGGTGCGGACCACCCGCGATCGCCCATCCAGTGCGCGTCGGCGCGCGTTTGCCGGGCGACCTCGCGCAACCAATTGCCCGGGGCGATCGGCTCCACGTGACCGATCGACTGCGCCAGGCCACGGTACTCGTCGAAGTAGCGGCGCATGAACCCCGTCACGCCGTACTCGTGCGCGTGGAGCACGGCCGCACCCGGGTGGTAGACCTTGCGCCAGCGCGAGCCGCGCAGTGCCTCGCCGAAGGCCTGGTCTTCGGCGTAGTCGAGGTCCTCGAAGCGGATCTCCGCCCAGCACCGGCGCCTGTAGCAGGCATTCACGTTCGACAGGAAGGACGGGTCGCCGGGTCCCATCACAACCGGTGACGCCGTCCGGTGAGAAGCTCGCGAAGAACTCGTCGAGCTCGCGGGCGATCATCGGACTGGTCGAGGTACGCGGGCGGTGGGGCCCGAAGGCCGCCCCGATGCCCTCGCCGAGCGCGAACGCCCCGCGATAGGCCGCCATCCAGCCCGGTAGCGGCTCGGCATCCTGGGTGAGGAAGCAGATCAGCTCGCCAGACGTAAGCTCGGCTCCTAGGTTGCGGGTCGGACCGTGCCTGAACTGGGCGGGATCGACCTCGACGACGCGCGCCCCGGCGGTGCGGGCGATCGCCGCCGAACCGTCTGCCGACCGCGAGTCGAGTACAAGCACCTCGGCGTCCGGCGCCTCGCGCTCGAGAGCCGCGAACAGGCCGGCGAGGTAGCGCGCTCCGTCCTTGACGGGGATCACGACGGAAACGTCGGGCATCGCTACGCGCGCGCCAACAGGTAGAGGTGGCAGCCTCCGCCGAGCCGGCGCCGTCCCAGCAGGGCCCAGCCGAACGAGGCCCGATCGACCACCGCCTCGGCCGGCTCCTTCGTTGCCAGGAGGACACGACCATCAGAGGAGAGCCGGCGGCCGGCCGCCTCAAGCCCGCCCGACTCCTCGTCGACAACCACGAGGTCGAACTCCCCCTCGGCATCGCCCACCCGCAGGCTTGGCCAGAGCTCGCGCAGTTCCTCCTCCGCCGACCCCGGGCCGAGCAGCAGCACGCGACGCTCGGGCCCTTGCGCAAGCGCCCCGGCGGCGGCGGCGAGACCGTCGCCGTGGTCGGCCAGGGTCCGGGCGCGGAGCACGTCCTGGGCGGCGTCGGTGCCCATCGAGTTCGTCCAAGCACGGAGTCGGCGCTTGTACTCGCGCGCGTGGAAGCCTGACCGGTACACCTCGCGGGCCAGCGGTAGTAACGCAACCAGGCGCCGAGCGCCCGGCCGCGCCATCAGGGCGTTGAGGTCGAGGTGCAGCCGATCCAGCCAGTACGTGCGCCGCTGGGCTTCCGCCAGCGCCTCGTTGGCGCGCGCGGAGCGATCCGACAGCTCCGCTTCGAGGGCCTCCGCGCGAGCGCGCCAGTCGATGTCGGGCCCGGTGCTCAGAGGTTCTCCGCGATCCGGGGCGCCTCGCGCGTGAACACCCACCAACCGAGCGCAAAGAGCAGGACCACGATGCCGACCGGCACGATCAGCCACTGCCAGCCGCCGAGCTCGGTGATCACGGTGGGCGCGGAAGGGTCGATGAGCGCGTGGCGCATCTGCGTGAGGATGGCGCCGATCGGGTTCATCACCGCGAGTTTGCGCAGGCTCGGAGGAACGGCGGTGACCACGTAGATGATCGGTGATGCGTAGAAGAGCAGTTGCAGGGCGACCTCCCAGATCGGCTCGACGTCGCGGTACCGCACGTAGAGAGCCGACAGGAGCATCGTCACGCCGATGGCAAGGACGACGAGCATCCCGAGGAGCAGGGGCAGCTGTAGCCAGTCTACGTTCGGCTCGATGCCGGCGGCTACGACGAAGACGAACACCGCGATCATGTTCAGCCCGAGGTTGAACAGCGAGTGGAGGGCGACGGCGAGCGGGATTACCAGCCGCGGAAACCGGATCTTGCGTAGCAGGTTGTCGCGGTCGACGAGCGAAGTTACGCCGCGGCTGGTGGTCTCCGCGAAGTAGGTGAACAGCACAATCGAGGCGAGCAGGTAGACCGGGTAGTTCTTGACCCCGTCGCCGAATTTGACGACGTTCGTGAACACTACGTAGAGCACGCCGAACAGCATTAGCGGCTTCATCAGCGTCCACAGGTACCCCAGCGCCGAGCCGAACCAGCGCAGTTTGAAGTCGGTGGCGGCGAGCATGAACGTCAGGCTCGCGACGCGTCGGACGCCCTCGCCGAGGGCCGACGGACCTCGGTAGCGGCTCGCCGTCGCGGCCTCTCTCATGCGCGCTCGATCCTCACTTCAAGCGGCAGATCCACTACCCCGCCGGTGACCGGGCCGGTCACCGCCAGTGCGGCGAGGTCATCCCCGCGGCCGAAGGCGTCGTGGCTCCCAAATCCCGCCCCCCCGGGACCTACGCAGGGAGTCAGCGTGTAGCGGCTAGGGGCGAGGTGGTTGACGAAGCCGAAGCGGACCGTGACGCGTTCGCCGGGCTCGAACGCGCCCGTCGGGCCGTCGACCACCTCCGTCGTGGGCAGGAAGATCGTGTGGCGGGCGTCGTTGCGGAAGATGACGCCGAAGGCCGGGTCGTGCACCGCCTCGAGCACGTCGAGCTCGAAGCACGCGACGACGGGTTCGTTCTGCGTGGCGGTAACGATGCGCTCGCCACCTGGGCTCTCGCACCAGGCGGCCGCGACCCGGACGGGGGTGCGCTCGCGGTCATCGCCCGCCGGATCGCCGAAGTTCAGCTCCGAGTACTTCCGCGTGATCGCCTCGGGCTCTCCGAGGTCGACGACGCGGCCATGCTCGAGGACCAGGCCGCGGTCACAGAAGCGCTCGACGCTGCCCATGTCATGCGTGACGAAAATGATTGTCCTGCCCTCCGCCTTCATGCGGTCGAACTCGTCGAAGCACTTGCGCTGGAAGGCGGCGTCGCCGACGGCGAGGACCTCGTCGACAAGCAGCACGTGCGCGTCCACCTGGATGGCGACTGAGAAGCCGAGGCGAACGCTCATGCCCGAGGAGTAGTTCTTCAGCTTGAGGTCGACGAACTCCTCGAGGCCGGCGAAGTCGATGATCGAGTCGAAGCGAGCCTGCGCCTCGCGCCGGGTGAGCCCCAGCATGATCGCATTGATGATCACGTTGTCACGTGCGGTGAGGTCGGGGTTGAAGCCGACGCCCAGCTCGATGAATGGCGACAGCCTCCCGTTTATTTCGATCGTGCCGTTATCGAGGGCGAAGATCCCGGCGACGCACTTGAGAAGAGTGCTCTTGCCGCTGCCGTTGCGTCCCACCACGCCGAAGAACTCGCCCCGCCTGACCTCGAAGCTGACGTCGCGCAGCGCCACCAGCTCGTCGTAGCGATTCGTCGTGAACGGGTGCAGCGCGCGCTCTTTGAGCGTCGTGTAGCGCTGGTGCGGCAGCCGGAAGGTCTTACTCACACCGCGCACGGAGACAGCCGGGGACGCGGCGGCAAGCCGGCTCGCACGTCGATCCACCGTGTGTTGGACGGTAGCGCTCACCGGCGAAGGGAAGCTAGCAGTCGCCTCGCGCGCGCCCCCGCGCGAAAGGCCACGGTGGACTCGATCCGTTCGAGCCGACGTTCCAGTAGCTGCCGTTCACGCACGAGGCGCCGCTGGGCCATCCGCTGCTCGGCCATGGCCGCCTCGACGTCGGCCAACAGCTGACCCGGGTCTTGCGACGGCGGTGCCTCGGTCGCCTGGATCTGCGCGATGGCGTCCGCGAAGCGAGCCGAGGCGTCGGCCCAGGACGGCCACCGGCTCGCCGTCTCGAGCGCCCCGCGGCGAAGCCGGTCGAGCACGGTCCGGTCGCGCGCAAGCAGGTCCAGCCAGTGCGCCGTGCCGGCGACGTCGTCGAAGTCGCACACGACCCCGTTGCGTCCGTGCTCGACGTACTCGTCGTGGCCCGTCACCGGCCAGACCACGCAGGTCGCGCCGACGTGGAAAGCCTCGAGCGGCGGCGTAAACACGCCTTCCACGCGCGAGAGCTTGAGCAGGACATCAGTCCGGGCGAAGAGCGTCGCCATGTCGTCGTGCTCGAGCGGTCCGACGACCTCGTCGAAGGCGGCTCGGATGCCCGGCGGCGGCTCCTCGGGGGTGACGAGGGTGGTGACCAGCGGCGCGTCCGTCCGACGGAGCACCTCGATGGCCTCCTCTACGCCCTTGAACCAGAGGTGCGGGCTGCCCTCGACCAGCACCCGGAGGGCCCCTCCCTCGTTTCGGGCCGGCATCGGTGCGAAACGCGCCTTGTCCACCCCGTTCGGCACGTGGATGCACCCGATACCCGGCCGAAGCTTCTCGAGCAGCTCGACGATCCAACGCGCCTCGCTCAGGTAGTGCACGGGCAGATCGTGCGTGATCGCGGCACCGAACCGCTCCACGTCGCCGACGCGGTAGACGCGATCGTCGAGCTGTTGGACGAAGCAGCCGTGGCGTCGCGCGGGGATTCGCATCAGCGCGTAGGTCGTGCGCCACCATGTCGCGACGGCCACGTCGAAGCTCCGCTCGCGCGCCTCTGCGAACGTCACGATCTCGACGTCGTCGAGGTCTGCGCCGGTGTCCGACTCGATCGCGAGGCAGACGTCCATGCCATGGTCACGCGCGAGCGCGGTTGCATGCTGCACCACCGTTCGCACCCCACCCGACCGGCCCAGGGAGCCGACGACGAAGCACACGCTGAGCCCCATCGGCTGGTGAGCCTACCTGCCGTCCCGGGGGTACCATCTCGCGGTGCCGCGTGTCGCCGTGCTGGGTCCTGCTCCGCTGCTCGACGCGTGCGCGCCGTCCTCGGTGACCGGTCTGATCGAGGTGATCGCGCTGTCGCCGGAGGCCGGCGCCGAGCGGCTGGGATCACTCGGACCCGACGCCGTGGTGGCCTTCGAGGCGGACGAGGCGCTTAGGGATCGGCTTGCCCGGATCGAGCTGCCGACGCTGCTCTGGAGGACGTGTCCAGGCCCGCCGCCCGTTGGGCGAGCCCAGCGGCTCGTGCTCTCCGCCGGCGACCAGAGGGAGGCGTGGCGCTGCGTCGGCTTGCCGGTGGCCGATCGGCTCTACGCCGCCACCCTCGCCGAGCTGCCGGCACGAGCCGCATGGCTGGGCCCGGCCACGCCGAGGCGCGCCGCCTACCTGGACTGGTTCGAACACGCACAGGAGCCCGCCCCGGAGGGCACCGATGCGCTCGTCGCGGTCAACATGCACGACGAGAGCGAAGCGGACTTCGAGCCCCGCGCGGCACGCGCCCTCGCGGAGGGCCGCCTGCTCGTCAGCGAGACGCTCACGCCGGCGCGCGGGTTGGAGCCCGGCATCGATTACCTCGAGGCGCGCGACCTCGACGACCTCTTCCTGGCCGTGGAGAGCGCGGTCCGCGACCCGCACGCCTTTCGGCGAGTGCGGCTGCGCGGGCATCGCAAGGCCGAGCTGTTCAGGGCCTCGCGCGTGACGGCGCGTCTCGTCGAAGACCTGCTGCTCGAGCTCGACGCCGTGCCTCCGAGTTCCCCCTAGCATGCGGCGCGCAGGCCCCGTGCTCGTTCTGTTGCTGGGCGGCCTGTGGCTCTTCTCCAGCGCTCTCTTCGGCGGCAAGGTGCTCGCCGGGGACGACCTCCTGCTGTTCACGCCGCCCATGTCGGAGGTGCGGCCGGCCGGCCTGGTCCACCCGTCCAACGAGCTCAACTACGACTCGGCCTACGTCTTCCACCCCGACCTGATCGCCGCTCGGCGGGCGATCCGCAACTGGGACCTGCCGGACTGGACCGACGACATCGGGGCCGGCAGGCCAATGCTCGCGGCTCAGCAGGCGGCGCCGCTGTACCCCACGAACTTCCCGGCCTACGTCCTGCCGTTCTGGGACTCGCTCGAGTGGACGGCCCTGCTCAAGGTGCTGCTGGCGGCCTTCGGAATGTTCCTGTTCTGCGGCGCGCTGGCGTTGCAGCGGGCGCCCGCGCTGCTGGGCGCGGTCACGTTCGCCTTCTCGACCTACTTCGTCGTCTGGCTGGCCCACCCGCACACCAACGTCTACCTGCTGCTGCCCTGGCTGCTGCTGGCGATCCGGACCACGGTCCACCGGCGCACCCCGCTCGCGACGGCGGGGCTGGCCGCCGTCCTCGGTTTGGCGCTGCTCGCCGGCCACCCGCCGAGCTTGCTGCTCGTCGGCCTGCTGGCGCTGCCCTACGCGGCGTTCGAGGTCGCGGCGCCGTCCGGGGCGGCCCCTTGCCGCCGTCCTGATCGCGGCCGGCGTCGCTCTCGGGGTCGCGATCGGCGCGGTGATGATGGTCCCGCTGCTCGAGGCGCTCGGCCAGACGATCGACAACAGCGAGCGCGGCGGCCAGGCGCTCCCGCGCGCCGCGGCGAACGCGTTCGCGTTCCCCGAGCTGTGGGGGCGGCCCGACAAGTTCGAGACCGGCGGCGGCCCTTCGAACTTCCAGGAGCGCACCGGCTACTTCGGCGTGCTGCCGATGCTGCTCGCCCTGGCGGGGTTGACCGTGCGCCCGGCGCGCCGGCAGGTCTTCTTCGCGCTCGCCGGCGTCGCAGCGGCGGGCGTGGTGTTCTGGCAGGCGCTCGCCGGAAGCATCGACAAGCTGCCCGGCTTCTCCAGCACCAACACCGGACGCTGCCTGATCCTGATCGTGTTCTGCGGCGCCGTGCTGGCCGCGTTCGGGCTGCAGCGGCTGATCGAGGCGGATCGCCGCGAGCGCCTGCGCATGGCGGCGGTCATGGCCGCGGTGGTCGTCGTGGTCGGCCGGCCAGTGGCTCGTGCGCCACGCGGACTCACGGCACGTGCTCGGCGACGCCCTCGGCCAGCTGCCGGTGCTCGGCGACGACGTGACGGGGCGGCTTGCAGTAGAGCTCGCGTCGGTGCTGCACTGGCTGCTGCTCGGCGCGGTCGCCGTCGCGCTGGTGGCAGCCTCGGCGTGGCGCCCGCGCTGGGCCCGTGGGATCGCCGGGCTGGCTGTGGCGGTCGCGCTCGTCGACCTGGTCAGCATGGGGCGCGGCTACCACCCGGCGGTGGACAAGTCGGTCGTCGACCCGCCCGTTCCGCCCAGCGTCCGCTTCCTGCAGCGCGCCGTGGCCGACGGATCGCGCTCGCTGGGCGAGGGCCTCACCTACCCCGCCAACCTCGCCGCAGCGCTTCCAGACGCTCGACGCCGCGCGAGCACGAGCTGCCGGCGGTCGAGCGCACGCACCGGCTCTGGCTTGCGCTCGGCGGGACCGGGATCGGCAACACGGCGCAGATCAAGATCCTCCCTGTCGGAGCCCGGGCACGATCGGTTGGCGGACCTCTTCGCGGTGCGCTGGCTCTACTCGCCGACGCTTGCCGCCGCGCCGCGGCCCGGATACCGGCCGGTGACGGGGCAGTCGAACGTCGTGGAGAACCTCGACGCCTTCCCGCGCGCCTGGGTGGCGCACTCGTGGCGCGCCGCCGACGGGTTCGACGCCGCGCTCCGCCTCGTCTCGGCGAGCACGTCGCGGCAGCTGTTCGCCAGCCCGGTGATCGAGGGTGTCGCGGCCCGCCGCGCGGGTCCCGCGCCCGAGCCGGCGACCGTCGAGCGCCAGAGCGACGACGAGGTCGTGCTCTCCGCCACCGCCAGCACGCCCGGCTATCTCGTCCTGGACGACACCTTCTACCCGGGCTGGAAGGCCGAGGTGGACGGGCACGACGAGGAGATCGAGCCGGCGAACGGCGCCTTCCGGGCGATCCGCCTGGACGCCGGCCGGCACGAGGTGAGCTTCGCGTACGAGTCGGCGGCCGTGCGCTGGGGCTGGATCGTCAGCCTGCTCGGGCTCCTCTGCGCCGCGGGACTCGCGGGATTCGCGCTCGTTCGAAGGCGCCGCGCTTCAGCTTCCTCTTAGGTTGAAGGCGCAAGGTTGCGGCGATGCGCATCCTCGTGGTCGACGACGAGCCGGCGGTGCGGGAGGCGGTCGAGCGCGCGCTGCGGCTCGAGGGGCACGACGTGGTGCTCGCGGCCGACGGGCACGAGGCACTCGGCACCCTCGATTCGCGCCCGCCCGACGCCGTCGTCCTCGACGTGCTGATGCCGCGCGTGGACGGGCTCGAGCTGTGCCGGCGGATGCGCCGCCGGGGCGACCGCACGCCGGTGCTGATGCTGACCGCGCGCGACGCCGTGTCGGACCGCGTCGCGGGGCTCGACGCGGGCGCCGACGACTATCTGATCAAGCCGTTCGCGCTGGAGGAGCTGCTCGCGCGGGTGCGGGCGCTGCTGCGCCGGGCGGGGCCTGACGACGAGCACGGGCCGCTGCGCTTCGGAGACCTGACGGTCGATCCGCTCGCCCACGAGGTGCGCCGCGGCGACCGGATGATCGAGCTCACCCGCACCGAGTTCCTGCTGCTCGACCTGTTCATGCGCCACCCGCGGCAGGTGCTGACCCGGTCGGTCATCTTCGAGAACGTCTGGGGCTACGACTTCGGCCCGCGCTCGAATTCGCTCGAGGTCTACATGGGCTACCTGCGCCGCAAGACCGAGGCCGAGGGCGAGCCGCGCCTGCTGCACACCGTGCGCGGCGTCGGCTACGTGCTCCGGGAGACCTGATGGGCGGGCTGATCAACCGCATGTCGTTCCGCCGCCGGCTGCTGCTGGCCGGCACCGCCGCGGTGGCGATCGCCACGCTGGCGGCGCTCGGGACCGCGTTCGTTGTCGTGCGCTCGGAGCTGCGCGGCCAGGTCGACAACTCGCTCGAGCAGGTGGCCGGCCGCCGCGGCAACGACGTGATGTTCGTGCGCCGGATGCTCTCCGCCCCAGGACCGACCGTCGGCGCCGGCACCGGCTCGACGGTGGCCGCCGCGGTGCCGCTGATCCGCCAGAGCCTGGCCCGCTCCGACCAGCCGCTGAAGGGCAAGACCCGCTACGTCCAGGTCGTGGTGGGGGGCGACGTGATCGCGCCCGCCGGCGCGCCGCCGCAGCTGCCCGCCGACAAGCAGACCCTGAAGCTGGCGAAGGCGGGCGAGGGCGCCTTCTACAAGGACGTGACCCTCGACGGCGTGCACACGCGCGTCTTCACGCAGGCGATCGAGCCCGGCATCGCGATCCAGGCCGCCCAGGCCGTCGACGACACCGATCAGGCGATCGGCCGGCTGGGCCTGATCCTCGCCGCCCTGGGCGCGGGAGGGGTTGGGCTGGCCGGCGGTCTCGGCCTGGTGGTCACGCGGACGGCCACCCGTCCGGTGCGCGCGCTGAGCGAGGCCGCCGAGCACGTGGCGCGCACGCGCGACCTGAGCCGGCGCATCGAGGCGCGCGGCGGCGACGAGCTGAGCCGGCTCGCGGAGACGTTCAACACGATGCTGGGCGCGCTGGAGCGCTCGATGCGCTCGCAGCGCCAGCTGGTGTCCGACGCGTCCCACGAGCTCCGCACGCCGCTGACGAGCCTGCGCACGAACGTCGAGCTGATGGCGAGCGCCAACGGCGCGCTGCCCGACGAGGAGCGCGCGCGGATGCTGGGTGACGTGGCCTGCCAGCTCGACGAGCTCACCGGGCTGGTCGGCGACCTCGTCGATCTCGCGCGCGACGGCGAGGTCGAGCAGCAGCTCGAGCCGGTGCGCCTGGACATGCTGGTGGCGGAGGCGGTGGCGCGGGCCGAGAGGCTGCACCCGGGCCGCGAGATTCGCGCCGAGCTGGACGAGACGCTCGTCATGGGCTCGCCGGCCCGGCTCGACCGGGCGGTGTCGAACCTGCTCGACAACGCGGAGAAGTGGAGCCCGGCGGGCGCGCCGATCGAGGTGCGCCTGGCCGGCGGCGAGCTGACGGTGCGCGACCACGGTCCGGGCTTCTCGGGCGAGGACCTGCCGCGCGTGTTCGACCGCTTCTACCGCGCCCGCTCGGCGCGCGGCCTGCCCGGCTCGGGGCTCGGCCTGGCGATCGTGCGCCAGGTGGCGGAGGCCCACGGAGGCAGCGTGAACGCGGGCAATGCCGCCGGCGGCGGCGCCCAGCTCGAGCTGAAGCTCGCCACCTAGGGGTAGATTCCGCTCCGAAGTGCCCCAGGGCCTGATCTCGACCGACGACCCGCTCGCCGACGACGTTCGCGAGCTGCTGCGGCGCCACCTCGCGTACGCCCACGAGACCACGGCGCCCGAGGACGTCCATGCGCTCGACCTGGACGCGCTGCTCGATCCCTCGGTGACCTTCTTCAGCTTCCGGGCGGACGGCGAGCTGCTTGGCGTCGGCGCCCTGAAGCATCTCGACGATGAGCACGCCGAGATCAAGTCCATGCACACCGCCGAGGCGGCGCGGGGCCAGGGCATCGGCCGGGCGATGGTCGATCACCTCGTCGGAGTCGCCCGCGCGGGCGGCTACCGGAGGGTGAGCATCGAGACCGGCGCCGGGCCGGCGTTTGCTCCGGCGCGGCGCCTCTACGCGAGCGCGAGCTTCACTCCCTGTGAGCCCTTCGCCGACTACACCCCCCGGGCGACCGCCGCGTACATGACCTTGTTCCTGGACGGCCCGGACTCCGCTTCTTAGTCAGCTCCTAGGCGGCGTTCACCCAGCTTTCAGCCCGCCGTCGTTCGATGGCGGGATGCTCACGAATCGCTTCACGCTGCTGGCGCTCCCCCTGAGCGCCGCCTCGCTGTTCATCGCCGCCTGTGGCGGCGGCGGCACGGCCACCGCCGGAGACAGCCGCGCGGAGTTGCGCGACGCCGCGCTCAAGTACGCCCAGTGCATGCGCAAGCACGGCGTCGACATGCCCGACCCGCAGTTCAACGGCAAGGGGATGTCCATGCAGATCGGCGGGCCCGGCAGCGCGCGCATCCCCAAGGCGACGATGGACGAGGCGCAGAAGGCCTGCCGGAAGATCATGGAGAGCGTCAAGCCGCCCTCCATGTCGAAGGAGGATCAGGCGAAGGCGCGCGAGTCCGCGCTGAAGATGGCGCGCTGCATGCGCGAGCGGGGCTTCGACTTCCCCGACCCGCAGTTCGGCCAGGGCGGCGAGATCCGCCAGAAGATCGGGCCGGGCTCGGGCATCAACCCAGAGGACCCGCGCTTCCAGGACGCGATGAAGGCCTGCGCGAAGGCCGGCGGCCGCGGCCCCGGGGGCGGCCTGATGTTCCAGGCCGGTCCCGGATGAGGCGCGCACACAGGTGAGCGCGCCGCCCCTGATCCTGCGCGGCCGTCGCCGGGCCGCGCCGCTGGCCCTCGGACTGGCGCTGCTTGCGGTCGCGGGGATCGCGGCCGCGACGCTGCTCGGCGGCGACGGCAACTCCGGAGCCCGCAAGCGCTCGGCCTCGGGGAGCAGCGCGACGGTGACGCGCCGGACGCTGGTGGAGCGCGAGACCGTCGACGGCACGCTCGGCTACGCCGGCCACCGGACTGTGATCAACCGCCTGGCGGCAAGCAGCGGAAACGGCTCGCCCACCGGCGACTCGCCGGCCGCCAACAAGCCCGCCGCCTGGTTCACGCCAGATCAGGAAAGCCCGAGTGACGACTCCGATTCCGGCGACGACTCGACGACTCCGGCGACGACCGACCAGCCACAGGACGACCAGCCCAAGAAGCCCAAGGACAGGAAGCCAAAGAAGAAGAAGCCACACGCCGACAAGCCGGCGAACTCGCGGCCCGACAAGTCGCAGCCCGACAACGCCCAACCCAGCAGCAGCTCGCCGAACAGCTCCTCGCCCAACGACTCCAGCGACTCCAGCGACGAGGGCTCCAGCGACGACTCGTACAAGGGCACCGGCACGCTTACGGCCATGGCGCGAGCCGGGTCCGTCGTCCACCGCGGCGGCGTCCTCTACCGCCTCGACGGCGACCCGATCCTCCTGATGTACGGCTCCACGCCCGCGTACCGCGCGCTCAAGCCGGGCGTCGCCGCAGGGGCGGACGTGCGCGAGCTGGAGCAGAACCTCGCCGCGCTCGGCTTCGACCCGGGCACGGTCGACGAGGCGTTCACCTCGACCACGTCTGCCGCCGTCCGCGACTGGCAGGAGTCGGTCGGGCTCGAGCAGACCGGCACGGTCGAGCTCGGTCGCGTGGTGTTCATGCCCGGGGCGCGGCGCATCGGGGCGCACAAGTCGTCAACGGGGACCGTGCTCGGCGCGGGCGCGGAGGTGCTCGACACGAGCTCGACCAAGCGCGTCGTCTCCGTCCCGCTCGACGCCACCAAGCAGAGCCTGGCCCACGAGAACGCGGGAGTGACCGTCACGCTGCCGGACGGCGGGATCGTGCGCGGGCGCATCTCCAGCATCGGGCGCGTGGCGCGTGAGGTGGACAGCGGCAGCGGGGATCCCAACGCCGAGAAGCAGCTCGTGATCGACGTGACGGTGGAGCTGCGCAGCAAGCGCGGCGTCGGCCGGCTCGACGAGGCGCCTGTCGGCGTGGGCCTCGCCGAGCAATCGCGCCGCCACGTGCTGTCGGTGCCCGTCAACGCGCTGCTCGCGCGCCGCGGTGGCGGCTACGGCGTCGAGCTGACCGCCGGCCACCGCATCGTCGCTGTGGAGCCAGGGCTGTTCGCGGGCGGCTACGTCGAGGTGTCCGGCCCGGGCATTCGCGAGGGCACGCGCGTGGTGGTGCCCAGTGAATAGCGCGGCGAACGGCAGCGCCGTGCTCGAGATCCGCGATCTCGCGAAGCGCTACCCCGGTGGGGTGGATGCCCTTCGCGGCGTGGGCCTGATCGTGGAGGAGGGCGAGTTGCTCGCGGTGGTCGGCCCGTCCGGCTCGGGCAAGTCGACCCTCCTCCACATCATGGGCACGCTCGACCGCCCGACCACCGGGGACGTGCGCGTGGCGGGCCACGACGTCGCCGCGCTTTCCGATCGCCGCCTGGCGGCGCTGCGCGCCCGCCACATCGGCTTCGTGTTTCAGCAGTTCTTCCTGGTCGAGGGGCTCAGCGCCGTGGAGAACGTGGCGCAGGGGCTGCTCTACGCGGGTGTGCCGGCGCCCGAGCGCCGCCGCAGCGCGGCCCAGCAGCTCGAGCGGGTCGGGCTCGGCCACCGTCTCACGCACCGGCCCGCGCAGCTGTCCGGCGGCGAGCGCCAGCGCGTCGCGATCGCGCGGGCTCTGGTCGGCCGGCCGTCGATCGTGTTCGCCGACGAGCCCACCGGCAACCTCGACACGCGCTCGGGCGCCCAGATCATCGGGTTGCTGCGCGAGCTGAACGCCGAGGGCACGACGATCCTCGTGATCACCCACGACCTCGAGGTGGCCGGCTCGCTTCCGCGCCGGGTGCACATCCGCGACGGCGCGATCGAGCTCGACGAGCGCGACGGCGGATGACCGGGTCGGTGCGCACCCGGCCGAGCCGGGTGCTTGCGCAATGAGCGCCGACCTCGCCGCCAGCCGGCTGCTGCCGGCCGACGTCCTGCGCGTGGGCGCCTCCGGTCTGCGCTCGCGCCGGCTGCGCGCGGCGCTGTCGGCACTCGGAGTGGCGATCGGGATCGCTTCGATGGTGGCCGTGCTGGGCGTGTCGGAGTCGAGCAAGGCCGACCTGCTCGCGGCGCTCGACCGGCTCGGCACGAACCTGCTCGAGGTCTCGCCCGGGCAGACGTTCACGGGCGACGATGCCGAGCTGCCGGAATCGGCGCCCGGCATGGTCCGGCGCATGGGGACAGTCGAGCAGGCGTCGGCGACCAAGGTGGTGTCGGAAACCGTCCGCCGGACGGACAAGATCGACGAGGCCGAGACCGGTGGCATCATCGTCGAGGCGGCCGACCCCGACCTCGCCCGGACGCTCGGAGCGACTCTCCGGCGGGGCACCTTCCTCACGGCGGCCACGGCGCGCTACCCGACGGTCGTGCTCGGCAGAGTCGCCGCGCGGCGGCTCGGCATCGACCAGCCCGGCGTGAACGTCTGGCTCGGCGACCACTGGTTCACGGTCGTCGGGATCCTCGGGCCGGTCGCGCTCGACGAGGAGCTCGACAGCGCCGCCTTCGTCGGCTTCGACGCGGCGGACCGCCTCTGGAACAGCGGCCGCTCGCCCACGACCATTTACGTGCGCGCCGACGAGGATCGGGTCGGGCAGACGCGCGACCTGGTCGGCTCGACCGCCAACCCCGAGCACCCAGAGGAGGTCAACGTGAGCCGCCCGAGCGACGCGCTGGCCGCCCGCGCCGCCGCCAAGAGCGCGTTCACGGCGCTGTTCCTCGGCCTGGGCGCCGTGGCGCTGCTGGTGGGCGGCGTCGGAATCGCCAACGTGATGGTCATCTCCGTGCTGGAGCGCCGTTCCGAGATCGGCCTGCGCCGGGCGCTGGGCGCAACCCGCCGCCACATCTCCGCGCAGTTCCTGACCGAGTCGCTGCTGCTGGCGGCGCTGGGCGGCGTGGCCGGCGCGGCGTTGGGCGCGGCGGTGACCGCGGCCTACGCGTTCAGCCGCGGGTGGGCGGCGGTAGTGCCGCCGCTGGCGCTGGGTGGCGCGATCGCGGCGGCCCTTGGGATCGGGGCGGTAGCCGGGCTCTATCCCGCGGTGCGGGCGGCCCGGCTACCGCCGACCGAGGCGCTGCGCTCGGTCTAGCGCAAGCAGCCGGCTCGGCCGGCTGCGCGCGGCTCCGCCTAGCCGCGCAACTGCGGGGGCAGCAGCGTCAGGACGGCGATCGCCGCCGCGGCGAACACGGCGCCGAGCGTGAACGTGCTCTGCAGGGCGTTCGCGAAGGCGTCGATCACCTGCGGCTTGACGGTCGCCGGCAGGGCGTGCACCTGGGCGGGATCGAGCCGCGCGCCGGCCGCCGAGATGCGTTCCCCGGTGTCGCCCAGCGACGACAGCTCGGACGACAGCCGGCTGGCGAAGATCGCGCCGAAGATCGCCACGCCGACGGAAGCGCCGATCGCGCGAGCGAACGTCGCCGTCGAGGTCGCCACGCCGATGTGCTCGCGCGGGGCGTGGTTCTGGGCGACCAGGATCACGATCTGCATGACCAGCCCGACGCCGATCCCGATGATCAGCATGTAGAGGGCGGTCAGGATGTCCGACGAGCCCTCGTGCAGCCGCGACAGCAGCGCCATGCCGGCCGTCATCAGCACCGCGCCGGCGATCGGGTACGGCTTGTAGCGCTCCGACTTGCTGATGACCTTGCCCGAGATGGTCGCCGCGACGAGCGAGCCGATCACAAACGGGAGCATTCGCAGGCCGGCCGTGGTCGCGCTCGCGCCGTCGACGACCTGCAGGTACAGCGGCAGGAAGACGACCGCGCCGAACAGCGAGGTGCCGACCACGAACGCGCTGCCCCCGGCCGCCGCGAAGGCGCGGTTGGCGAACAGTTGGAGCGGGACGATCGGGTCGGCCGCGTGGCGCTCGCGCACTACGAAGCCGACGGTCGCCAGGACGGCGGCGGCCGCCAGGCCGACGATCGTCGGTGAGTCCCACGCGTACTGTGATCCGCCCCATGAGGTGACCAGCACGGTCGATGCCGCAGCCACCGTGAGCAGGATCGCCCCCGCCACGTCCACCGGCAGTCGCGCGCGCCGCGGGCTCGCCGGCAGCTTGGCCGCGATCACGCTCAGCGCGGCGGCGCCCACCGGCAGGTTCACGTAGAAGACCCAGCGCCAGGAGAGCTGGTCGACGAACAGGCCGCCCAGCAGCGGTCCCGCCACGCTCGCCACGGCGAAGACCCCGCCGATCATGCCCATGTAGCGCGCCCGCTCGCGCGGCGGAACGAGGTCCGCGACGACCGCCATGGCGGTCACGATCAGTCCGCCCGCGCCAAGGCCCTGGAGCGCCCGGAACAGGATCAGCTCGAGCATGGACTGCGACAGCCCGGCCAGAGCCGAGCCGGCCAGGAAGACGACGATCGCGCTCATCAGCACGCGCTTGCGCCCGACGACGTCGCCGAGCTTCCCGTACAGCGGGGTGGAGACGGTCTCGGCCACCAGGTAGGCGGTCACGACCCAAGCGAGGTCGGTCAGCCCGCCCAGGTCTCCGGCCACCGTGGGCAGCGCGGTGGCGACGATGGTCTGGTCCAGAGCAGCGAGCAGCACGCCCAGTGCGAGGGCGAGCAGGATCGCCGCCGACGGGCGAGTGCCCAGGTCGGGCTTGGTGCCCTGCTCTGGCTTGGTGCCCTGTTCGGGCCGGATGCCCTGCTCCGGCTTGGCGGCCTGCTCCGGCTTGGTGGCAACAGCAGTCATGTCGGTCTCCTCTCGATACATAGATGTCGAAAGTATAGATACCAAATAAATAGATATCGAAACATCTGATATTCTTCCGCCATGGCCAAAGCGCCAACCAAGGCCCCTACCGGTCCCCCGACGGCAGAGCCGATCGGCCGCGTCCTCGACTCGACCGCCAAGCTCCTCTCGCGCGCTTTCGACCAGCAGCTCGCCGAGGCCGGCGGCACCCGCCCGGGCTGGCTGATCCTGGTTGCCCTCAAGCAGCAGCGCTGGCGCACGCAGCAGGACCTGGCCGCCGCCGTCGGCATCGAGGGGCCCACGCTCACCCACCACCTCGACGCGATGGCGAAGGCCGGGCTGATCGAGCGCTCGCGCGACCCCGACGACCGCCGCATCGTGCGCGTGGAGCTCACGGACGCCGGCGAACAGCTCTTCGTGCGGCTGGCGAAGGCGGCGATCGGTTTCGACGAGCGCCTCCGCAAGGGCGTGTCGGACAAGGAGCTCGAGAGCGTTCGCCGTGTGCTGGCGCGCCTGCGTGAGAACGTCGCGGCCGGCTAACGGAACCGGTCCGGGCCCGGCGTTGTAGTACGGGCACGGTGGAGGACCGGCCACCACACGAAGCTGAGCTCGTCGCGAGGGCCAAGCGCGGCGAGCGCGATGCCTATGAGGAGATCGTGCGGCGGCACCAGAACATCGCGTTCCGGACTGCGTGGGTGATCACCGGCTCCGCGGCCGACGCCGAGGAGGCGGCCCAGGACGCCTTCGTCAAGGCCCACCGCGCGCTGGACCGCTTTCGCGAGGGCGCCCCGCTGCGGCCGTGGCTGCTCACGATCGTCGCCAACGAGGCCCGCAACCGCCTCCGGGCCGCGGGACGGCGTGAGCGACTCGTTCTGCGCGTGGCCGAGGAGCGCCGCCCGGGTGACGCGGTCCCGTCGCCCGAGGCGGCGCTCCTCGACTTCGAGCGGCGCGAGGAGCTGCTGGCGGCGGTGGCGGACCTCCCCGAGCCCGACCGTCAGGCGATCGCCTGCCGCTACTTCCTCGACCTGTCCGAGGAGGAGACGGCGGCGGCACTCGACTGCCCGCGCGGGACCGTCAAGTCGAGGCTGTCGCGGGCGCTGGGCCGGCTACGAGAGCGGATGGAGGCCGGCGATGCCTGAGCTCGAGCGGATGCTGACGCAGCTCGGCGACGAGCTCGACTGGCCGTCGACGCCGGCGCTCGCGCCGCGCGTCATGGCGCGCCTGGCCGAGGAGGCGCCCGCCGAGGGCCGTCGCCTTGCCGTTGGCCGCGGCCGCCGCCGCGCCTTCCCGATCGCACGCCGCTCGCTCGCCCTCGCGTTCGTGGCCCTGCTGCTGCTCGCCGGAGCCGCCTTCGCCGCCCTTCCCGGCGTGCGCGACGCCGTGCTCGACTTCCTCGGCCTCCAGGGCGCGACGATCGAGCGGCGCGCCACGCTGCCGCCGGCGCCCCCCGCCCGCCCGCTCGAGCTCGGCGCCCGCACGACGCTCGCTCGTGCCGCCGATGAGCTCGGGTTCGCCCCGCTCGTCCCGGCCGACCTCGGCGAGCCCGACGCGGTCTACCTGCGCAGCAAGCTGCCCGGCGGCGAGCTGTCGCTGGCCTACCGCCCGCGCGCAGGCCTGCCACGCGCGCGGAGCACCAGGCTCGGGCTGCTCGTGAGCGAGTTCCGTGGTGACCTCAGCCCGGAGTACATGGGGAAGGTCCTCGGTCCGGCCACACGCGTGGCGCGCCTGCGCGTGGACGGCGACCGGGCGATCTGGGTCGAGGGCGCGCCGCACTACTTCTTCTACCGCGCGCCGGACGGGCGCTTCGTTGACAGGGAACTGCGGATCGCGCAGAACGTGCTGCTGCTCCAGCGCGGCAACCTGCTGATCCGCCTCGAGGGCGCCTTCGATCGCGAGCGGGCTGTGGAGATCGCCCGCTCGCTGCGCTAGCGCCGCCGCGAGCCCAGGCGCCTCAGGGGGACCCCGAACCACAGCAGCGAGAAGGCGAGCGCCACGCCACCGGCCACGATCGCCGACGTGGGGGCGCCGTAGAGCACGTCGGTGGTGAACAGGACGGCGCCGGTCATGGCGACCGCCAGGAAGGCGAGCCCGACGATCACGATGCGATTGCCGGCCGCCACGATCTGCTGCTTGTGCTGGCGGCGGAACTCGATGCGGTGGTGGACCGACGGGGCGATCAGGCACATGGCCGAGGCGGTGGTGAACATCAGCGTCGCGAAGTAGATCGCCTTCTGGAAGTTGGTCACCTCGCCGAAGCGCTGGTTGAACGGGACGACCAGCAGGAAGGCGAACAGCACCTGCACCCCGGGCAGCGCGACGCGCAGCTCCCCGAGCATCTCCTGGAGGTTGCGGTCGAGCCGCATCAGCTCGGTCTCGTCGCGGCCGCTTCCGGGATCGCGTTCAGCCGGCACCGCGACGAGAGTACCCGGCGGCGCTATGGGGAACCGGAGAGACATGAGCAGCTGGGACGACGACGACGATTGGACCGGCGAGCCGCCGGAGGGACGCCACCCCGCCTCGAGCGCGAATCCCGCCTACTGGCGTCAGATGCGGGCGCCGATCAGCATCACGGCGACGGGCGTGGGAATCGCGCTGATCGTGCTGATCATCGTGTGGCTGCTTTAGGGAGCCTGCCGAGATAGGAGACCGTGAAGGGCAGCAGCCCCTGGCGCTCGTAGAAGCGCCGGGCGTCGCTGTTCGTGGAGATCACGGCGACCTCGAGCTCGCCGATGCCCGCCCCGCGCAGCTCGTCGTACAGCCGCTCGAGCAGGGCGCTCCCGATCCCGCGGCTGCGGTGGCCGGGAAGCACCGCAAGCGTCTCCAGCACCGCGATGCGGTCGCCCGTCTCCCAGGTCTCCTCGGGCCCGCGCACGCGAACCAGCGCGTAGCCGACGGGCCGCCCCCCGGCCTCCGCCATCAGCACGAAGGCGCCGGGTTCGGCGAGCCATTCCTCGTATAGCGCACGGCGCACGCGCCACGACTCGGGAGGCGAGCGCAGAGGCCCGAGCGTCTCCAGGTGAGGCGCCACCGCCGCGTGATGCTCGGAGAGCGACTCCCAGAGCGGCCGGAGGTCCTCGATGCTCCCGTTCCCGGCCCGCACGATCTCGATCGAGTCAGAAGACATAAAGCTCTACCCGGTATCCGTCCGGGTCCGCCACTTGGACGCGAACAAAGCGCCCGTCGTCCTGCCACTCGGTCTCCTCGACGCCCGCCGCGCGGAAGCGCTCGCGGGCGGCGCGAACCGCATCACCGTCGGCGACCTGGAAGCCGAAGTGGTTCGTGCGTGGCAGCTCCGGGACCGGGCCGGTCGACAGAGCCAGCACGGACCCGTCGTCGGCACCGAGGATCAGCAGGTGGTCGTCGTCGTGAAGCCGTCGAGTCATCCCGAAGTGCTCGGCGTAGAAGCCGGCCGAACGCTCTCGATCCGCGACCGTCAGCGACACGTGGTTCAGCGCCATCGGCCGGATGATTCCAGTCACTAGTCTCGTCGGCCATGGAGCTGCGCACGCTGGGCGAGACCGGAGTCAAGGTGAGCCCGCTCTGCCTCGGCGCGATGATGTTCGGCGCCTGGGGCGAGACCGACCACGACGAGTCGATTCGCATCATCCACCGGGCGCTCGACGCCGGCGTCAACTTCGTCGACACGGCCGACGTCTACGCGCGCGGCGAGTCCGAGGAGATCGTCGGCAAGGCGCTGGCCGGCGGCCGCCGCGACAACGTCGTCCTCGCCACCAAGGTGCACGGCACGATGGGCGACGACCCCAACCAGTTCGGCAACTCGCGGCGCTGGATCGTGCGCGAGGTCGAAGACAGCCTGCGCCGGCTCGGCACCGACTGGATCGACCTCTACCAGATCCACCGCCCCGAGGACGACACGGACATCGACGAGACGCTCGGCGCGCTGACCGACCTCGTCCGGCAGGGCAAGGTGCGCTACATCGGCTCGTCGACCTTCCCCGCGAGCCGGATAGTCGAGGCCCAGTGGACCGCCGAGCGCCGCAACCGCGAGCGCTTCGTCTGCGAGCAGCCGCCCTACTCCGCGCTCGTGCGCGGCATCGAGGCGGACGTGCTGCCGACCTGCCGGCGCCACCGGATGGGCGTGATCGCGTGGAGTCCGCTCGCGGGCGGCTGGCTGTCCGGCAAGTGGCGCAAGGACGCCGGCGACCTGACCTCGCGGCGCTCGGCGATGATCCCCGCCCGCTACGACCTCTCGATTCCGGCCAACCAGCGCAAGCTGGACGCCGCCGACGCACTCGCCGAGCTCGCCGACGAGGCCGGGATCACGCTGATCGAGTTGGCGCTGGCGTTCGTGCTGCGCCACCCGGCGATCACGGCCGCCATCATCGGGCCGCGCACGATGGAGCACCTCGAGTCGCAGCTCAGCGGGGCCGACGTCGAGCTGAGCGCCGACGTGCTCGACCGCATCGACGAGATCGTGCCTCCGGGCCTGAACGTCAACCCGGCCGACGCCGGCTACGAGAACCCCGCGCTGGCGCCCGCCGCGCTGCGCCGCTAACCGTGCTGCTGAGCGTCCTCGACCAATCTCCGATCCCGGAGGGCTCGACGCCCGCACAGGCGCTGCATCGCACGCTCGACCTCGCCGAGCTGGCCGAGGCGCTCGGCTACCACCGCTACTGGGTCGCCGAGCATCACGCCACGCCCGCGCTCGCCTGCGCGGCGCCAGAGGTGCTGATCGGAGCGATCGCCGCGCGCACGTCCCGCATCAGGGTCGGGAGCGGCGGCGTGATGCTGCCGCACTACAGCCCGCTGAAGGTCGCCGAGACCTTCAGCTCGCTCAGCGGCCTCTACCCCGAGCGCGTCGACCTCGGCCTGGGGCGCGCTCCCGGCACCGACCCGATGACGATGCTCGCGCTCCAGCGCGACCGCCGTCAGGCCGCGCCGGACGACTTCATCGAGCAACTGGTCGAGCTGCTCGGGCTGCTCGAGGATCGTCTGCCCCCGAGTCACCCGTTCGCCCGTCATGCCCGCACGCTGCCGGGCTTGCCGGAGCGCCCCGAGCCGTGGCTGCTCGGGTCGTCCCCACAGAGCGCGCTCTGGGCGGCCGAGCTCGGTCTGCCGTACTCGTTCGCCGACTTCATCAACCCGCAGGGCGCGGCGATCGCGGCCGACTACCGCGGCCGCTTCATCGACTCCGAGCGCCTCGGCGCTCCGTTCGTGTCCGTGGGCGTGATCGCGGTCTGCGCCGACTCGGACGAGGAGGCCGAGCGGCTCGCGGCGTCCAGCCGCATGATGCTGTCGCTGCTGCGCCAGGGCCGGCTGATCGAGATCCCGCCGGTCGACAAGGCGCTGCGCTACCTCGAGACGCGCGAGCGCTCGTCGGGCGGGCGGCGCGCGGTGATCGGCGCGCCCGAGACGGTGCGGGCCGGAATCGAGCAGGTCGCCTCCGAGTACGGAGCCGAGGAGGTGCTCGTGCTGACGATCACCCACGATCACGCCGCGCGCCGGCGCTCGTATGAGCTGATCGCCGGGGCGTTCGGGCTCGCGGCAGATCAGCCGAGCAGCTCGGTCACCACCTCGCGGTAGCAATCGACCGCCAGCGCGAGGTCGCGTACGTCGATGCGCTCGTCGCGCCCGTGGGCGAGCTCGCCGAGCAGCTCCAGGCTCATGTGGCGGTACGGGAAGAAGCCGTAGGCCACGCACTCCGGAAACGCGTCGCGGAACGCGCGCGAGTCCGAGTAGCCCACCGAGATGGTGGGCAGGCAGCGCGCACCCGGATCGCTGCGCTCGACCCAGCCGTCAAGCGCGTCCTGCAGCGGCGATTGCGGCGGCGAGGCGTTGCCGACCACGCACTCGGTGAACTCGATGCCGTAGCCGTCCGTGCCGAGCACCTCGCGCACCCGTTCCAGCACGGCCGGCTCCTCCATTCCGGGCGGCACGCGGCAGTCGACGTGCAGGTGCGCTGCCGCCGGGATGATGTTCAGCTGCTCCGACGCGTCGACCATCGTGGGGGCGAGCGTGACGCGCATCATCGCCTCCACGTCCGGCGCGAAGTCGGGCGCTCGCTGCGCCAGGGCCGCCACCGCCGCCGCCGGATCGCCGTCGAGCCCGAGCGCCGCCAGGAGGTCGCGCGCGGCGGGTGTGACGTCCCAATCGGGCCGGCGCTCGGCCAGGGCCTGGAGCAGCGGGGCGAGCTTGAGCAATGCGTTGTCGGCGATCGCCGGCATCGACGCGTGGCCGGCCGCGCCCTCGGTCGTGATCGTGAAGCGGAACACGCCCTTCTCGCCGGCGGACACGCTGTAGAAGCGCTCGCCGGAGACCTCGAACGACTCGCCGCCACCCTCGTTGAGCAGGTAGTCGCAGCGGGCCAGGTCCGGGCGCTCGCTGGTCAGCCAGTCGGCGCCGCTGCCGTCGACCTCCTCGTCCGACACGGAGATCACCAGCAGGTCGCCGCGCGCCGGGCGCCAGCCCGTACGCGCCAGCGAGCAGGCCGCGACCACCTCGGCGGCCGTCTGCGACTTCATGTCGAGGGCGCCGCGCCCCCAGACGCAGTCCTCGTCGAGTGCGCCCGACCAGGGGTCGTGGCGCCACCCGGCCGGGTCGGCGACCACCGTGTCGACGTGAGACAGCAACCCGAGCACGGGACCGTCCGCCTGCCCGCGCAACCGGGCGACGAGGTTCGGGCGCTCGGGGTCCGGCCCGGCGAGCTCGACCTCGAACCCGGCGGGCTCGAGCAGGCCGGCGAGGTACTCCTGCGCGGGTCGCTCGTTGCCGGGCGGGTTGGTGGTGTCCATGCGCACCAGGCGCTGGAGCACCTCCACCGCCTCCCGCTGGAGGTCGTCGGACATGGAGGGCGATGCTAATCGCGGCTCAGGACTCGCGGGCGAGAGCGAGCAGGCTCTCGTGCTCTTCGCGGCAGGCGGGACATCCCTCGAGATGAGCGCGCATACCCGGCATGAGGAGCTCGGCGTCCCGGCCGCCGAGCTCCAGCTCGACGAAGCGGTCGAGCTCGTCGAAGCACTGATCGCAGGTGAACTCGGGCCCGGCCGGCCCGAGCAGCGCGCGGAGCACGTCCCTGTCATCGCTCATGGCAATGCCTCCAAGTCGAAGCCCTGTTCCCGCAGGTGGGCGCGCAGCTTCTGCCGCGCGTCGTGCAGCATCTTGTACAGCGCGCCCCGGCTCGTATCGAGTCGATCGGCCAGTACGTCGATGGGCACCCCGGCGACGGTCGTCGTGAGAAGCACCTCACGCTGGCGTGGGGTCAGGTGTTCCTTGATCGCGACCTGAACGGCATCGATCAGCTCGCGCATCTCCACATCGATGTGCGGCGACGAACCGGTGGCCGCAAGCAACTTCCAGGCGTCCGGCTCGAGCGGCACCTCGCGACCCTGCCAGGCGAGGCGGCGCAGCCGGACGGCAGCCTCGAGCAGGGCGAACTTGTATGCCCAGGTCGTGAACCGGCTCTCGCCTCGGTAGTCGTCGAGCTTGCCCAGCACGGCCACGAGCGCGTCGTCCGCGCTCTGGGTGGCGAGATCCTCGAGGTCCTCGCCACGCAGCTCCGGCATGCTCGCTCGCCGCCGCGCGACCTCGAAGCGCGCGGCCCGAACCAGAAGCGCGTGCAGCTCGGCGATGGCCGCGTGATGGCGCGGACCGTCCTCGCGCAGGGCGTCGAGCGAGTCGCTGGCGTTCAGGTCGAGGAATGGCTCGGCCAAGGTGGCCACACACGTTCAGCGACCGCTCGGACGCATTTCTTACGTAAGGACGGCCACTCGGCTGACGCTAAGCCCGGCATGACCTCACATGCACATACGTTTCCGTCAACCCGCTTCGTGGACTCGGCACGGCTTGCCGAACCCGCCTATCAGGCCTTCCTGCTGCTCCGGATCGTGTTCGTGGTCGCGCCGGTCGTCGCGGGGCTCGACAAGTTCGCCGATGTCCTGACCGACTGGAACCAGTACCTCGCCCCATGGCTCAACGACATCCTGCCGGGCAGCGCGCAGAACGCGATGCACGTGATCGGGGTTGTCGAGGTGGCCGCCGGTGTGCTGGTCGCCGTGGCGCCGCGCTTTGGCGCTCCGTTGGTGGCGGCGTGGTTGGGCGGCATCGTCTTCAACCTGCTCACCTACTCGGGCTACTACGACATCGCGCTGCGCGACTTCGGCCTCATGGTCGGCGCTCTGGCCCTCTGGCGGCTGGCGGTCGGGCTCCCGGGCACCAGCCGCGAATAGCATGGCGCCCCGTGAGCAAGCGCACCATGCTCGGCGAGCGGATCAGCGTGTGCATCTGGCCGAACCCCGACGCTGAGCGCATCGTCGTCCTGGTGCACGGCTACGGCGAGCACATCGGGCGCTACGACCACGTCGCCGGGGCGCTTGTCGAGCGCGGCGCGATCGTGGTCGGCCCCGATCACATCGGGCACGGCGAGTCCGAGGGCGAGCGCGTGCTGATAGAGGACCTCGAGCAGCTCGTCGAGGATCTGCACGCGGTCGTCGAGCGCACCCGCGAACAGCACCCGGGCCTGCCGGTCGTGATGGTCGGCCACTCGATGGGTGGCCTGGTCGCGACCCGCTACGCCCAGGCCCACGGCGGCGAGCTCGCGGGCCTGGTGCTGTCGGCGCCGTCGATCGGGCTGGCGCCGGTGCTCGCCCCGGTGCTGGTTCAGCTGCCCGAGGGCACGGAGCTGCCCGACGATCCGATCGATCCGACCGTGCTCTCGCGTGACCTCTCGGTCGGCGAGGCGTACGCGAACGACCCGCTCGTCTGGCACGGCGGCTGGAAGCGCGTGACGCTCGAGGCGTTCCACCGGGCGAACGAGGCGGTCGACGCCGGCCCGAACTTCGGCGAGCTGCCGGTGCTCTACATCCACGGCGAGGTCGATCAGCTGGTGCCGCTGGCGCTCGCCCGGCCGGCCGTCGAGCGCCTGCGCGGCAGCGACTTCACCGAGCGGATCGTGCCCGAGGCGCGCCACGAGGTATTCAACGAGCTGGACCAGGACGAGACGATCGGGCTGGTCGCGGACTTCGCCGAGCGCGTCACGGGGAACTAGCGTGCGCGCCGGCGCACATGTCTACGCTGAGAACCTATGCGAACGTTGTTCACCATTGCCGTCGTCCTGCTCGCCGCCGCGCTGCCCGCCGTAGCGCTCGCGAGCCGCACACCGAGCCATTCCGAGAAGAAGCAGCTGCGCAGCGCCGTCAAGGGCTCGAAGCTCGTCCCGAAGAAGATCCGCCAGGGTCACTTCACCCTCAAGAAGTCGCGCATCTCCACGAAGGGACCGTGGGCGAAGGCCGCGATCATCTCCTCAGGGGTCTACAGCGACCCGTTCGACCCCACCATCGGGCTGTTCAAGCGCCGCCACGGTCACTGGCGACTGAAGTCGGTCGGGACCTCCGGGGTTGGCTGCTCGCACCCGCGGGCGCCGAAGTCGGTGCGCAAGGACCTGAAGCTGCACTGCTCGTAGGGGCCGCCGCGTCATAACGGCCGCAGCGCGGGCTTGCCCGCGCGCGGCACGATTTCGAAGGCGCGCACATCGTTGGCTCCGCGCCGCAGAGCCCAGTCGGGAACGATCACGGCAAAGCTCTCGGCGCGCGAGCCGGCGAGCGAGAACGTGCGCCCGACAGCCGCGATGCGGCCGTTGACCGCGATCGCGACGGGGCGCCCGCCGCCCGGTCGTCCGCGCGGCAGCGTGCCGGTGAGCTCCGCCGGGACGAAGCCGGAGCGCGGGTCGACCTTGCGCAGCTGCGCGGCTTGATCGATTCCCGTCCTGGGTCGTCCGGGGACCCGGTCGAGGTCGGCCAGCTCTGTGCCGACGAGCGCCGCGTAGGGGCCGACCTCGAACAGTCGTCTCGGCTCGCGCCCGCCGCCGCTGCCGAACAGGGCGAGCTTGCGGCGCAGCGCGGCCCGGCGGCGCCGCTCGAGCTCGCGCATGCCGAAGCTGTAGCGGCCGCCGATCGTGTTGAGCCGGTTGCCGATGCGGTGGAACATCGTCACCCGCTGCTGCCGCGCGGGCGCCGGGCGCAATAGCGTGCGACCGTCCAGGTCCGCCGGGAGCGGCACCTCCGCCGCGTGGAGGATCGTCGGCAGCAGGTCGATCGTCTCGACTTGCTTGTCGACCGTCAGGCCACGCGGCTGCCCGGGCAGCTTTACGAACAGCGGGACGGGGGCGAGGTCCTGGAGGTTGCGCCTGGTCACGGTGCGGCGGTCGGCGCCGACGTGGAAGCCGATCCCGTGGTCGGCCACCACGACGAACAGCGAGCGCCGCCAGAGGCCGGTGCGCTTGAGCCGTGCGGCCACCTGGCCGAGCAGGCGGTCGGCAAAGCCGAGCTGGAGGAGGTGGCGCTGGTAGGACAGCTCGACAAGCCAGGGGTCGCCGAAGCTCTTCTGGCCGTTGAGGCCGGGGATCGGCTCGGAGGGCCGGCGGTGGTAGCTGAGCCCCGACGGCAGGTACTGCCACGGGACGTGGGGGAAGAGCACGTGCTTGAACCAGAGGGCGCGCCCCGGCCGCGGGGAGATGGTGCGCAGCCAGGCCTCGAAGCGCTTTACCCGGCCGTGGCCGATGTGGCTGAGCGTGCTGCCGGGCGTCGGCTCGCACAGCGACGGCGGGCAGAGCCCGGTGGCCTCCTCGGAGACGTGAAGCTGGTAGCGCGGGGCGAGCAGGGTGAAGAGATTGCGCGGGTGCGAGGCGTAGTCGGAGCTCAACCCCGGCCGCGGGTAGCGGCCCTCGAGGATGGCCGGGACGGCGAGGGCGGTGCTGTCGTGCACGGCGGTGGCGCCGCGGAACCAGATGGCCTCGCTGGCGAGCCGGGCAAACGCCGGATAGCGCTCGCCGTCGATCTCCTCGCCGGGCCCGAGCAGCGAGGTGAGCGGCAGCTCGTCGAAGACGACCATGACGACGGCGCGCGGGGGCTTCGCCCGCGCGGCCAGCTCGCGGAGCGTCGGGGAATGTTCCGGCGGCGCGCGCTCCGGCCGCGCGTCCGGGCGCCTCGCCGGGGAAGCCGAGTCGCCGCGCTCCAGCACGACAACGCCCAGCCCGATGAGCACCGCCACTGCTGCGCCGGCGGCGATCGCGCGGCCGCGCCTGCTCAGGGCTTCAGCTCCCGCTCCACGTCGTTCACCAGTTCGAGGTGCAGGTCGAGCAGCTGGTCCATGAAGCCGTACACAAGGCGCAGGGACTTGCGCCGGTGCGGGATGTCCTCGGCCCGCTCGGCTGCCTCGGCCACGCGCTCCTTGAGGTCGGCGACGTCGTCGCGCAGCGTGAGCATGCTGTCCCGGGTGACCTTCTCCCCGACCAGGTCGGCGATCAGCAGCCGCAAGAGCGCGTCGCTCTTCAGCGGCACGAGCGTCACCGGCGTCCGGGCGTACTCGCGCAGAGCCTTAAGCCCCTTGTCCGTCAGCGCGTACACCGTGCGCTCGCGGGTCTTCCCCGGCTCCTTGCGCGCCTCCAGGTAGCCGAGCTTCGCGAGCCGCTTCGGCTCGACGTAGTACTGGCTCTCGCCGGCCCAATCGAGCATGCGGGCGCGCCGGGCCATCAGCCGCAGGTCATGGGCGCCGGCGCCCTCGCGTCCTACGAGACCGAGGATCTCGTAGGAGAACAGGCTCAGCTCATCCCTTGCCAAGACTATGGTCCATAGTGAGCGGACCGAAGTCTATGAGACGCGGCGGCGCCCGCCGTCCGAACCGGGACGCGGGCGCCGCGCGGAGCGGTCAACGCGACCGCCGTGGGGTGAGCGACCCGTGGGTCGCGGAGCGGTCAGCGACCGCCGTGGTCGTCCCCGGCGGGGTCGTCGTTGCCGCCGCGGTTGTCGTTGCCACCGCCGCGGTTGTCGTTGCCGCCGCGGTTGTCGTTGCCACCGCCGCCGTGCGCGCCGCCGCCGCCGGAGCGCTCCACCAGGACGGCGATCCAGGCTCCGTTCTTGCGCTTCACCGTCGCCTCGATGTTCTTGGCCCCCTTCTTGAGGCCGGCGAACCCGTCGATGCGCTGGAAGCGCGTGTTGGGGGTCACCTTGATGCGCACGCTGCCGCGCTCGGCGTCGCGCAGGCGGAACGTCTTCGCGTCGCGGTTGACCGAAACGACGGTGCCCTCGAACTGCCGGACGGCCGCGGTAGCGGTGCGCTCAGGGGCGGCGCTCGCAAGGCCGCCGATCGCTGAGGAGAGGGTCAGCAGCGCTGCTGCCAGGACAAGGATGTATCTGGTCGGCTTCATGGATCCATGGTGGCCCGGAGGCAGATAGGGCCCGGCTAGCCCATGGATAAGAGTTGGTAAGGCCTAGAGGCCGGTCAGTCGCCGGCGCCGCCCAGCCACAGCCGGAAGCTGGCCACCCTGTGGTGGCGCAGCACCGCGATGATGATCGAGCCGTCGCCGATCGCGGGCTCGCGCTGGTACACGATCACCCGAGCGCCGGGCTTGCGGCGGGCGTTGGGGTAGAGCCGCTTGAGCTTCCGGTAGCTGTCGCCCACCCTCAGCCCACGCTGCGTCCGCCAGGTGACCCGCCCCCGGTGACCCTTGACGACCGCCGACTGGGCGCGGCCGTCGGCGCAGGACTGTCCGCCGCCGAAGCTCTCGAACTGGATCTTCAGCCCGAGGTTGGCCCAAGTCGCGGCGCATCCCGGAATGTCGGGGTTCTTGACGTGGCTGGGCGTCCCGAGCGCGTACACCGCCTTCGGGTACTCGGGATGCGCCCCCACGTGCCAGCCCCCGAGGTAGGTGACCGCCCAGGAGCGGGCCGGCTTGGCCTTGATCGTCCGGGCCGCGAGCGCCGGGGAAGCGCTGCCGGCCGCGGCTGCCAGCGCCATCCCCGCTATCACCGCCGCCCGGCGAACGTGCACCATGCCTCCTGGTTGGCTGTCGGGAGACTCTAACCCGCGCCGGGAGGACCCCACTTGCCGCGAGCGCACCGTTATTCCTCCATTTCAGGCATAACGGTGCGTTCGAGGGATAGCCGCGGTGACGAGCTCGCCCCCGGGGCGGGCCGCTATGCGCTGGCTGCAGCTCGCTCCGCGAACGCGGCGCGGCCCTGCCCGGGATCCCAGTAGACCTCGTAGCGCTGCACCTGCCCGTCACGCCAGAGCGACAGCTCCCACGACATCTGCCGCACCTCGAGGTCGTCGTCGCGTGTGCGTCCGTGGTACTCGACCATGGCGAGCACCCATTCGCCGGCGAGCTCCATCGACTGCGGCTCGATCACCATCTGGGTCCACGCGCCGCCCCAGCGCTCGATCAGCTCGCGATAGGAGTCGCGGCCGGTGTAGGTGCCCGACTCGATGTTGGGCGGTCCCACGTAGACCTCCACGTCGACCGCGAACAGCTCCAGCATCTCGTCGAAGCGGCCCTGGCCGTAGAGGTCATATGCCCGGCGGCACAAGGCGAGCGAGTCCTCACCCATGTCGCCGGGATCATATGTGTAGCGTCTGCCACAGTCGTAGAACGCCACGAGGAGCGCAGAAGCGTGAGCGAACACACGTTGAGAAACGGCGGCGACGCTCGAGGCTTCCACGTGTTATCGACGACGAGGTGGCGGACTGCCGGGCTGGTCGCTGCTGCATCAGCGCGTATTCACGGAAGTCGCGTTTTCGGCCGATACTTGCAGCAGGCCCCATGCCGCCGAAGCCCAGCACCCGCCAACGATCCCAGCGCCTCGCTCGCCGGAGCGCTGGCGGGGATCCTCTAACGGACAGACTTGAAGCTTCCCGAGGGCGCCCCGACCGAGCGGCGCTCGAGCGAGCGGAGGAACTCGCGCAAACCGGTACTTGGGAGTGGGACCTCGATACCGACGTCCTGTTGTGGTCGGACAACATGTTTCGTCTCCTTGGTGTCGAGCCGGGTTCGGTCGCTCCCACCCCTGAGTACGTGATCGGGCGCGTACACCCAGACGACCGCGATCGTGTTGAGCGGGAGGTTGAATTCGCCAGACGGGATGGGAGCCTGCCCGCCCCTGTCTATCGCACGATCTGGCCTGACGGCACCCTCCACGTCCTGCGCTCCTTTCCGGCTGTGCCGGACGTGCACGAGGGTCGTCCGCGCCGTATCGTCGGTGCCGTCCAGGACGTGACGGCTCTTTCCGAGTCGCAGCAGCACACAGCTGAGTCGTTGAAACTCATGGAGACACTCCAGGAGGCCGCGCCGGTCGGCTTTGCCTTTGTCGATCGCGATTGCCGCATCGTTCGAATCAACGAGACGCTTGCCGAAGTCAACGGAGCTTCGCCGCATGAGCACATCGGCCGGACCATCGCCGAAATGGTCCCGGACGTGTGGGCCCAAATGGAGCACGTGTACCGTCGCGTGCTGGAAACCGGCGAGCCTGCGACGAACATTGAGGTCGAGCGTCAGAGGCAAGGTGAGCCCGACTTTCGACACTGGCTTGCGAGTTACTACCCAGTTCGGGTCGATGGAGATGTGCTCGGGGTCGGCGTCATCGTGACCGACATAACCGAGCGCCAAGAAGCGGAGCACTTTCGCGCCGCCGTGATGGACACCATGGTGGAGGGGCTCTACGCACTCGATGACCAAGGCCGCCTGACGTTTATGAACCCGGCAGCTTCAAAGCTCCTCGGCTGGAGCGAGGAAGAACTGCGTGGGAAGCCGATGCACGCCGCCATCCATTTCCAGCATGCGGACGGATCACCGTACGCGGACGATGAATGCGAGTTGTTGAAGGTCAGGGTGAAAGGCCGCCCCGTGCGGATGATGCATGACGCGTTTACCCGCAAGGACGGCACGATCTTCCCCGTCGCCTACTCGGCAGCGCCTCTGGTGAGCGGGACGCACGTTCGTGGGGTCGTTGTCGTGTTTCGCGACACCAGCGTCGAGCACGCCGAGGAGGACCGAACCAGGCGCGAGTTGGACACGCTCGCCTGGGTTGGTCGCATTCAGGACGCGCTCGAACAAGACCGGTTTGTCCTCTACTCACAGCCGATCGTTCCCCTTGCAGGGGGCCAGCCCAGGCAAGAGCTGCTACTGCGGATGCGCGGACAGCGCGGCGAGATCATCGCGCCCGGGAGTTTCCTGCCAGTGGCTGAGAAGTACGGGCAAATCGGCGAGATCGATCGCTGGGTAATCGGCGAAGCGGTCCGTTTGGCCGCCAGCGGCCTGCGCGTGGAGGCGAACCTGTCGGCAGCATCGATCGGCAACCTCGATCTCCTGGCTTTGATCGAGCGACAACTGGGCGCTGCTGGCGCTGATCCATCAAATCTCATCTTCGAGATCACAGAGACGGCACTAATGGAGGACGTCGAGGCCGGCACGGCGTTCGCGCATGGGCTGGCTGGCATCGGCTGTCAGCTCGCTCTTGATGACTTCGGGACAGGGTTTGGCAGCTTCACCTACCTGAAGACCGTGCCCGTCAGCTACTTGAAGATCGACATCGACTTCGTGCGGGACCTAGGGTCCAATCCGGCCAACCAGCACCTGGTCAGGGCAATCGTGGGGCTGGCCGACGGCTTTGGTTATAAGACGATCGCCGAGGGAGTAGAGGACGCCGAGACGCTCGCGCTTCTCAGGGACTACGGCGTCGACTTCGCTCAGGGGTTCTACCTCGGACGTCCGGCACCGATCGCGGGGGCCTAGAGGCACGTCGCGTCAATCGCGCTCGTGGGTGTCGCCGGACAGCCAGGTATTCGCGGGTAGGTATACGAAGCGCTGGCGGTTTCCGTCAAAGGGGCCGACCTGTCCAGCGGTGGCGCGCTCCTGCGCTGGACCACGAGCAACCGCCGCGTCAGCCAATCCGCTGACGCCGCTGTGCGCGATCAGCAACAGCCGTGTTGGTGGTGGCTGCGTTCTGCTTTCCATGCGACGGAGCGGCGTCTGCTTGAGCGCTCCTGTGCGCGTCGGGCGGCGGTGCCGAACAACGCGATGTCAGCGGTGGTCGCATTGCTCGGACGCGGATGACGACCTCGGCCGACCTCGGTACGCGCGAAGCAACCCTGGGTACCTCCGTGATATGGCTACCCCTGATCCATTCGGCGACTTCGCCCGTCGGCGCGGAAGCCTGTTCGACGAGTTCTTCTCGGACTTCTTCGACCGCCCCTTCGGGGCCGACCCGGGCACGCGTCCGCCCGGTGTGCGAACGGCGGCGCCGGCTGCGCGTCGCCCGGTGGAACAGGTCGACATCACGGACTTCTTCTCGGACGCCACGCGCGAGCTCCTTCAACGCGCCGCGCAGCGTGCGCTCGAGTGGGGCTCCCTCGACCTTGACACCGAGCACCTCCTCTGGGCTGCGATGCAGGACGACCTGGTTGCGCAGATCGTGCGTAACGCGGATGGGGATCCCCAGGCGATCGCGGCTCAGGTCGAGGACGAGGCGGAGCGGGGAGGGCGGACCGACGTGGCGCCCTCGCTCTCGCCCGAGGCCAAGGGCGCGCTCTTGGGGGCTTTCGACGAGATGCGTGAGCTGGGCTCGTCGTACCTCGGGCCCGAGCACGTGCTGCTCGCGCTGGCACGCGACACGGAGTCGGACGCCGGGCGACTCCTGGCACGCTTCGGGCTCTCGCACACCGCGCTTCGGGGTGCCGTCATCCGGGGCGTGACGCCTACCGAGGAGGGCGGGCGGGCGGCGAGCCAAACGAAGACGCTCGACGAGTACAGCCGCGATCTCACCGAGGCTGCGCGCGAGGGCAGGCTCGACCCGGTCATCGGGCGCGCAGACGAGATCGAGGAGACGATCGAGATCCTCTCCCGCCGTACCAAGAACAACCCTGTCCTGATCGGCGACCCCGGCGTCGGCAAGACTGCGATCGCGGAGGGCATCGCACAGCGGATCGTGAACGACGAGGTGCCGGAGACGCTGGCGGGCAAGCGCCTGCTCGTGCTCGACCTGGCCGGCATGGTGGCCGGCACGAAGTACCGCGGCGAGTTCGAGGAGCGGCTCAAGTCGGTGATCGACGAGGTCAGCGACCACGGCGACGACCTGATCCTGTTCATCGACGAGCTGCACACGGTCGTGGGTGCCGGCGCGGCCGAGGGCTCGATGGACGCCTCCAACATGCTCAAACCGGCACTGGCCCGCGGCGATCTGAGGATGATCGGCGCGACGACGCTCGACGAGTACCGGCGGAACATCGAGAAGGACGCGGCGCTCGAGCGGCGCTTCCAGCCGGTCCTGATCGACGAGCCGTCGGTTGAGGAGACGATCGAGATCCTAAGCGGCCTCAGGGACCGCTACGAGGCCTATCACCGCGTTCGCATCAGCCCAGAGGCGATCGTGGCGGCCGCGGAGCTGTCGGACCGTTACATCACCGACCGCTACCTGCCCGACAAGGCGATCGACCTGATCGACCAGGCGGCCGCGCGTGTGCGGCTGCGCGCCAAGACGAAGCCGGCGGACCGGCGCGCGCTCGAGGACGACCTGGCTCGCAACGAACGCGAGCGCGACCAGGCGATCGCGGCCGAGGACTACGAGCGCGCAAACGAGCTGAAGCCGCGCATCGACGAGCTGCGCGAGGACATCGAGGCGGCTCGCTCGGGCGGCCGGGGGCGCGCCGCGGAGGTGCTCGCCGACGATGTCGCGGAGGTAGTGTCACGCCGCACCGGCATTCCGGTCGCGCAGCTGACGCAGGAGGAACGCGCGCGCCTGCTCGGCCTGGAGGGGCAGCTGCACGAGCGCGTGGTCGGGCAGGACGAGGCGGTCGACGCGGTCGCGCGCGCCGTCCGGCGCGGGCGGGCGGGGCTGGGCGACCCGAATCGGCCGGTCGGCTCGTTCCTCTTCCTGGGGCCGACCGGCGTCGGCAAGACCGAGCTGGCGCGGGCGCTCGCCGAGACGCTATTCGGAGACGAGCAGGCGATGGTCAGGCTCGACATGAGCGAGTTCCAGGAGCGCCACACCGTGTCGCGCCTGGTGGGAGCTCCGCCGGGCTACGTCGGCTACGAGGAGGCGGGCCAGCTCACGGAGACCGTGCGCCGGCGCCCGTACTCGGTGCTGCTGCTGGACGAGATCGAGAAGGCGCATCCCGACGTCTTCAACCTGCTGCTCCAGCTGCTCGAGGACGGTCGCCTGACGGATGGTCAGGGACGGACGGTCAACTTCAGGCACACCGTCGTGATCATGACGTCGAACCTCGGCGCCGACCGGATCCAGGCACACGCCCGCCGCGACGAGTCGTTCGAGGAGCTGAAGGACGACCTGATGGAGCTGCTCCGCCAGAGCTTCCGGCCGGAGCTGCTCAACCGGATCGACGAGATCATCGTGTTCCGCGCCCTCGACCGCGAGCAGCTGAAGCAGATCACGCGTCTGCTGCTCACCAAGGTGGAGCGGCGCATGCACGCGCAGGGTGTCGACCTCGAGGTGTCGGACGAGGCGGTCGAGTTCCTCGCGAACGCGGGCTTCGACCCGCAGTACGGTGCGCGGCCGCTCAGGCGGGCGATCCAGCGCCTGCTCGAGGACGAGCTCTCGGAGCGGCTCCTGGCCGGCGACATCGAGCCGGAGCAGGGTGTGCGCGTCGAGCTGCGAGACGGGCGGCTGCACGTGGAGGCGTCCGGTCCCCGAGCGACCAGCCATGCCGAAGCGGCAGGAAGCGTGACGTAGGCCAGGGCTGGTGCTCTCGTAGGCGAGGACACCGTCACGCTGGCCCGCACCCAGGTTCCGCTCGACAAGGACGAGCTGGTGCTGGGCCTGCTGGCCGCTCCAGGGCTGCCCACCGAGATCGCGGAGGAGCTCGCGGCCGACCTGCCGCCCCTGCTCGCGGAGCACGTCACCGACGCGGTCTCGTGGCGCGTCCCCGTCCTCACGGAGCCCGAGGCAACGCATTTGACGAGCGGCGTGGACGCGATCGACCTGGGTCGCGAGCGCATGCTGCGCCACGGATGGGATCTCGCCGTCTGCGTTACCGACGCCCCGCTCCGCATAGAGAGGCGGCCGATCGTGGCCGATGCGAGCGCCACGCACGGGGTTGCGCTGATCTCGCTCCCGGCGCTCGGGGCGATCCAGACGCGCCGGCGAGCTCGCGACGCGGTGATCCGGCTCGTCGACGGCTTGGTCGGCGAGAGCCTCGAGACAGGACACGGCATGGCGGGACGACGCGCGCGCGTCGGGCGGCGGCTCGCCGAGCTCGCGGCACCGATCCGCGCGGTCGAGGCGCCGGATGTCGACGAGGTGGACCTGCGCTTCGTCGCCGCGGTCGCGCGCGGGAACCTTCGGCTACTGACCGGCATGATCCGCGCCAACCGGCCCTGGCGGCTGATCGCACGCCTCTCGCGCGCGCTCGCGGCCGCTGCCGCGGCGGTGGCGCTGGCGCTCGTGACCTCAGACCTCTGGAAGCTCTCGGATGCGCTCGACTGGATTCGCCTGCTCACGCTCATGGTGCTGTCGGTCGGCGCGACGGTGCTCTGGCTGATCGTGTCGCACCGCCTGTGGGAGCCGCCGCTGGAACGGGCCAGCCGCGAGCAGACCGTGCTCTTCAACCTCGCAACGACGCTCACGCTACTGCTGGGCGCCGCGTTCCTGTACGCGGCGCTGTTCGCGATGACGCTCTTGGGGGCGGCGCTGGTCATCGACAGCGGTGTCATGGCGCAGGCGCTTGGGCATGACGCGGGCATCGGCGACTACGCGGCGCTCGCCTGGATGGCGAGCTCGCTCGGTACGATCGCGGGCGGCCTGGGCGCCGGCCTCGAGAGCGACGAGGCCGTGCGCGAGGCCGCGTACGGCTACCGGGCGGAGCGCACGAGCGAGCGCGAGAGTCTGTCAGGCAGTGACGTTTCCGGCTGACACCCGGGTGACGTTCTACGCTAGCCGCAGCCCGTGTTGTTGCCGCAGCTCGAGCACGTGTAGCACGAGCCGGTGCGCTGCATCATGCCTCCGCACTGCGCGCAGGCCGGGCCCAGCTCCAGGCCCTGCAGCTTCGCCGGGATGGCCGGCGGCTCGTCGGTGAGCGCGGACGTCGGTGGCTTGGCCTCCGAGGCGCCCGACGCGTGGCCGCCGGCCGGCCGCGCGGGTGACCCCTTCGGGGCTCCGTTGCCGGACCCGTTGCCGCTGCCGTTTCCGTTGGCCGGCTGGTCCGCCTCCGCCGCGGGTGGCGGCGGGGTGGCCGTGTCGCCGCGCATCAGCGCCTCCTCCGAGGCCTTCCGCGCCCGCACCTCGGGCGTGAGGATGCCCAGCTCCTCGTGCAGGTCGGCGTCGCCGTAGCGGGCGGCCAGCCAGCGCATGATGTAGTCGGGCATCGACTTCGCGAACGGGATCTCCGGGTTGCCCGTGTAGCCCTCCGGCTCGAAGCGCACGTAGGCGAACTTGCGCGCGAACGTCTCGAGCGGCACGCCGTACTGGAGCCCGATCGAGATCGCCGTGGCGAACGCGTTCATCAGGCCCTTGATCGTCGAGCCTTCCTTGCCCACGTCGGTCAGGAAGACCTCGCCCAGCGATCCGTCCTCGTACTCGCCCGCGGTGATGTAGCCCTCGTGGCCGCCCACCGAGAACTTGTGGGTGAGCGACTGGCGCTCGCGCGGCATGCGCCGCCGCACGGGGCGGGTCGGCTCCTCCGCCGCGGCCGCGGCGGACGCGTTCTTCTTCTCACCCGCGTCGGTCTTCAGCGCCTGCGCCGTCTTCGACCCGTCGCGGTAGATCGCCAGCGCCTTCAGGCCGAGCTTCCAGCCGTCCGTGTACACGCCCGCGATGTCCTCGACCGACACCGACTCGGGCAGGTTCACCGTCTTCGAGATCGCGCCCGAGATGAACGGCTGCGCCGCGGCCATCATCTTGATGTGGCCCATCGGCGAGATCGCGCGCTCGCCCACCGCCACGTCGAACACCGACAGGTGCTCGTCGCGCAGCCCCGGCGCGCCCACGATCGTCGCGTGCTCGGCCAGGTGGGCCTCGATCGCCTCGATCTGCTCGCCCGCGTAGCCGAGCGTCTGCAGCGCCAGCGGCACCGTGCGGTTGACGATCATCATCTGCCCGCCGCCGACCAGCTCCTTGAACTTGACCAGCGAGAAGTCGGGCTCGACGCCGGTCGTGTCGCAGTCCATCAGGAACGAGATCGTCCCGGTGGGGGCGAGCACCGTCGCCTGGGCGTTGCGGTAGCCGTTGCGGTCGCCGACCTCGACCGCCTCGTCCCAGACCCGGCGGGCCGCGGCCAGCAGCTCGCCGTCGGTCGAGAGCGAGTCGTCGATCGAGTAGGCCGCCGCGCGGTGCTTGCGCATCACGTGGTTGTGCGGGTCGCGGTTCTCCGCGTAGCGCTCGTAGGGGCCGATCGCCCCGGCCACCTCGGCCGAGGTGCGGTAGGCGCGCCCGGTCATCAGCGCGGTGATCGCGCCGCCGAGCGCCCGGCCCTCGTCCGAGTCGTAGGCGAGGCCGTTCGCCATCAGCAGCGCGCCGAGGTTGGCGTAGCCCAGGCCGAGCTGGCGGAACGCGCGCGCGTTCTCGCCGATCGCCTCGGTGGGGTAGCTCGAGGGCGAGACGACGATCTCCTGAGCCAGGATCACCACGTCGACCGCGTGCTCGAACGACTCGACGTCGAAGCTGCCGTCGGGGCGGCGGAACTTCATGAGGTTGAGCGAGGCGAGGTTGCAGGCCGAGTCGTCGACGTGCATGTACTCCGAGCACGGGTTCGACGCGTTGATGCGACCCGAGTTCGGGCAGGTGTGCCACTCGTTGATCGTGGTGTCGTACTGGACGCCCGGATCGGCGCAGCGCCAGGCGGCGTCGGCGATCTGCCCGAGCAGGTCGCGTGCGTCGACGTGGTCGACCACCGTGCCGTCCACGCGGGCGGTGAGCTCCCACTCCTCGCCGCGCTCGGCGCGCTGCATGAACTCGTCGGTCACGCGCACGGAGTTGTTCGCGTTCTGGTACTGGATCGACGCGAACGACTCGGAGTCGAGCCGCATGTCGAAGCCGGCGTCACGCAGCGCGGCCGCCTTCTCCTCCTCGCGCGCCTTGCACCAGATGAAGTCGAGGATGTCCGGGTGGTCGACGTCGAGCACGACCATCTTGGCCGCTCGGCGCGTCTTGCCACCGGACTTGATCGTGCCGGCCCAGGCATCGGCCCCGCGCATGAAGCTGACCGGGCCGGAGGCGAGCCCGCCCTTGGAGAGGTGCTCCTTGGACGAGCGGATGCGGGAGAGGTTGATCCCGGAGCCCGAGCCGCCGCGGAAGATCTTCCCTTCCCTGGTGTTCCAGTCGAGGATCGACTCGAGCGTGTCCTCGACGGAGAGGATGAAGCAGGCCGAGCACTGGGGGTGCTCCTCGAAGCCCACGTTGAACCAGACCGGCGAGTTGAACGCGGCCATCTGGTTGAGCAGGATGTGGGTGAGCTCGTCCTCGAAGGTCTGAGCGTCGTCCTCGGTGGCGAAGTAGCCGCCCTCGCGACCCCAGCCGGCGATCGTGCCGGCCACGCGACCGATCATCTGCTTGACCGACGACTCGCGCTCGGGCGAGTCGAGCCGGCCGCGGAAGTACTTCTGGGCGACGATGTTGGTGGCGTTCTGCGACCAGGTGACCGGGAACTCGAGGCCCTTCTGCTCGAAGGCCGGCTTCTCCGGGTCGCCGATCAGCGCGTCGCGGATCTCCCATTCGACGCAGTCGAAGGGGTGCTTGCCCGCCTCCGTGAAGCGCCGCGGAATGCTGACCCCGGCACCGCTTGCGGTGACGCTCGGGGCGGCGGCACTACGGCTGTGGGACATGACCTCTCCTCCTACTCGGACTGATTTTGCGGGAACGGTCGATGCTGCTCCTCGGGCCGGACGGAATGGATCCGTCGATGGCGAGCTGGTCCTCGCCCGGCAGCGGGTCGTCCCTGAAGCGGTTGACGACGGCCATGAGCTCGTCGAGGTCGGCGAGGTTGCGGTAGACCGAGGCGAACTGGATCGCGCTCACTGGATCCACACGCGCGAGGCCGCGCTCGGCGAGGTCGCCGATGCGGGCGGCCTCCGCCTCGCTGCCGCCGCGGCGAGCCTCCTCGGCGATCCAGGTGGCGACGGCCTCGAGCTGGTCGGTGCTGACCGGCCGGCCGCCGGCCGCCCGGGCGAGACCGCGCAGCAGCTTCTGACGATCGAAGCGCTCGCGCCGGCCGTCGCGCTTGACCACGTCGAGCCGCGGTTCCTCGACGCGCTCGTAGGTCGTGAAGCGCTCGCCGCAGTCGCTGCACTGGCGCCGCCGGCGCACGCCGTCCGGGATCGGGCGGGTGTCGATCACCTGGGTGGAATCGGCCGAGCAGAACGGGCAAAGCACACAGCCAATACTACTACCCGTAGTGCTCGATTCCTCCTCTGAACACAACATCTTGTGCTCGGAGTTAGCGGGGTCTTTAGACGAACTCGATGTCGTAGCCGGCGGGGTCCGGCGGCTCGCCCAGGCGCACGGCCTCGCGGAGGTAGTCCACCATGCCGCCGGGCGTGAACACGTTGAGGAACCGGACGGGCGCCGCCGACGGCGGGGAGGTGTGGACGCCGCCCGGCGTGACCGCGCCGAAAGCGCCGGCCTCGAGCGTGGACTCGCTGTCATCGAGGATCAGCCCGAGCTCGCCCTCGATCACGTAGAAGCTCTCCATCGACTTCGGGTGGCGGTGCGGCGGCGGGTGCGGGAAGTCGCTGTCGATCTCCGCCTCGAACACGCCGATCTCCGCGAGGCCGACCTTGATCGTCGCGCTCGACTCGCCGAGCTCGAGCCGCTCGCCCTCACCGGGGCCGAGCACGGTCACGCCGTCCGGCGCGAGCCCGCTGCCCTCCGGCAGGTAGTGCTGGTCGAACTCCGGGAAGTCGCCGCGGAGATAGCGCTCGAAGCCGAGCCCGGGGGCGTGCAGATTGAGGAAGCGCGCCTCGCCCGGGCCGGGGTTGCGAAACGTGTGCAGCACGTCGCGCGGGACCGACACGAAGCTCCCGGCCGCGCCGGTGTGCGGCTCGAGGTCGGGGCCGACTCGCCACTCGAGCTGGCCTTCGAGCACGAAGAAGGAGTCGACGTGGTCGTGGTGGACGTGCGGGTCCGGTCCGGCGTCGCCCACGGCGTAGATGGCCTCGGTCAGCACCAGCTCGGGCCGGCCGACCTTGATCTCGAAGCCGGGCCGGATCGTCTCGCCCTCGCCGGGCGCAAGCACGCTCACGCCGGCGAAGGTAGCGCGACTCCGGCCCCGCCACGAGCGGCGGGGCCGGAATCTGCGCGAATCGGATTAGGGCTTGGCCCGGTAGACGGCGCCGGTCAGGTCACTCGCGTAGACCGTGCCGTTGTGGATGCCGACCCCGGTTACGGGAGCGGCGAAGCCGGTCAGGAACGGCTTCGGCTTGCCGCCGACCTTGAAGCGGTCGACCTCCTGCTTGCCGAACAGCGCGACGTAGATCGTCTTGCCGATCGCGCCGATGCCCATCGGCGACGCATGCGGCTCGAGGAACAGGTACGGCCTGGCGTACGGCTTGCACGCCGCCGGCTCGTTCCCCCTTACGGATGGGTTACGAGCCGCGGCATTCTAGGTAGCTCCCAGAGGGATGGGATCACCCACCCTCAACGCAGTGAGTCGAGCGTGCGCGCCAGGCCCTGGTCCAGGTCCACCTGGGCCTCCCAGCCGAGCTCCTCGCGGGTGCGCGAGGGGTCCAGCGCGATGTGCTGCACCTCGCCGGAGCGCGCCGGGGCGTGGTCGGCCTCGAAGCCGTTGCTCGAGTGGGCGGCGAGCGCGTTGACGATGTCGAGCACGCTCGTCTGGACGCCGCGCCCGACGTTGTAGGCGCCGGTCACGTCCAACTCGGCGGCGCGCAGGTTGGCGTCCACCACGTCGCCGACGAAGACGTAGTCGCGCGTCTGCTTGCCGTCGCCGAAGATCTTGGGCCGCCCGCCCTCGAGCAACTTGCCGCAGAAGATCGCGATCACGCCGGCCTCGCCGAGCGGGTCCTGGCGCGGCCCGTAGACGTTGCCGTAGCGCAGCGAGACGGTCGACAGCCCGTGCAGCCGGGTGAACAGCGCGCAGTAGTTCTCGGCGCAGAACTTCGAGAGCCCGTAGGGCGACTCGGGCGCCACCGGGTGGTTCTCGGGCGCCGGGATGATCTGGCCCTCGCCGTAGATCGCGCCGCCGGTCGAGGTGTTGATCAGGCGCCGCACCCCGCTCGCCTGGGCGGCGCTCAGCACGTTGATCGTGCCCTCTACGTTCACGCGCGAGTCGTTGGCCGGGTCGGCCACTGACCTGCGCACGTCGATCTGAGCCGCGAGGTGGAAGATCACCTCCGGGCCGACGCGCTCCACGGCGGCGGCCACCGCCTGGGCGTCGCGGATGTCGAGCTCGATCAGCTCGGCGCCCTTGGATAGAGCTTGGTCGAGGTTCTCGCGCCTCCCGGTCGAGATGTCGTCGACGACGGCCACCTCGTCGCCGCGGGCGACGAGCGCGTCGACGAGGTTCGATCCGATGAAGCCGGCGCCTCCTGTGACGAGAGTCTTCATACGGCGCCGCAGATTAGCCCGTGTCGGCCCTTGCTACGGTCGCTCGCGCATGAGCGGCCTGTTTGTCACGTTCGAGGGGATCGATCGCTCCGGCAAGACCACCCAGGCGCGCCTGCTCGCCGACGCCCTCGGCGACGAGGCCCTGGCGGTGCGCGAGCCCGGCGGCACACCGGCCGGGGAGCGCGTGCGGGACCTGCTCAAGGACGCAGCAGTGCCGCTCGGGGGCGAGGCCGAGGCGCTGCTGTTCGCCGCCGCCCGCGCCGAGCTCGTGGCCCGGGTCATCCGGCCCGCGCTGGAGGATGGGCGCGTCGTGGTGTCGGATCGCTTCCTGGATTCCTCGCTCGCCTACCAGGGCGGAGCCCGCGGGCTCGGGGTGGACGAGGTCGAGCGGATCAACCGCTTCGCGACCGGCGGGCTGGTGCCCGACCTGACCTTCCTGCTCGAGATCGACCCGGCCGCGGCGGCGCGGCGCGCCGGCGAGAGCGACCGCTTCGAGGACGAGGGCGCCGAGCTCCAGGAGGCGGTGCTGGCCGCCTACGAGCGGCTGGTCGCGGCCGAGCCGGGACGCTGGCGCCGAGTCGACGCCACGCGCCCGCCCGACGAGGTGCACGCCGGCGTGCTCGCCGAGGTCGACGCCGCCCGCAGCGGCGCCCGCGCATGAGCGCCGCGCTGGCCGGCACCGAGGACCATCCCCAGGCCCGGATAGTCCTGTCCGCGGGCCTGGAGGCCGGTCCGTCGCACGCCTACCTCTTCCACGGGCCGGCCGGGACGGGCAAGCGGACCGTCGCACGAGCGTTCGCGGCGGAGCTGCTCGCCGAGGGTCAGCCCGATCCCGACGCGGTGCGCCTGCGCGTGGACCACGGCAGCCACCCGGACCTGACCTGGGTGCGCCCGAGCGGCGCGCACGTGATGCGCGTGGAGGACGTCGACCAGGCGGTGGTCTCGGCCGCCACGCGCACGCCCTTCGAGGCGTCGCGGCGGGTGTTCGTGCTCGAGCGCGTCGACACGATGAACGACGAGGTGGCCAACCGGCTGCTGAAGACGCTGGAGGAGCCGGCGTCCTTCGTGCACCTGATCCTGCTGACCGATTCGCTCGGGCGGGTGCTCGACACGGTGATCTCGCGCTGCCAGCTGGTGCGCTTCGACCCGCTGCCGGCGGCGCGGATCGCCGCGGCGCTGGAGGCCGAGGGAGTCGAGGCCGAGGTGGCAGACGCCTGCGCGCGGCTTGCGCTGGGCAACGCCGCGCGGGCGCGGCTGCTGGCGTCCCCCGTGGGCGCCTCGCTGCGGGCAGAGGTCGAGGCCTTCGCAAGGGCCGCGCTCGACGGCGAGCCGGGCGAGTCGTGGCGGCCGCTGCTGGAGCGGGCGGAGGCGCGCCGCGCCGAGGCCGAGGACGCCGTGGTCGCAGCGGGCGTCGAGCGACTGGAGATGGAGCCCAAGGGGCGCGAGCGCAAGGCGATCGAGCGCGAGCTCGAGGAGGCGGCGAAGCGCGACGGCCGGCGCGCGCGCACCGAGGTGCTCGACCTCGCCCTGACGCTGACCGGCCTGGCGTTCCGCGACCTGGTCTGCCTCGCCGAAGAGGCCCCCGCGGCCGTGCTGGCGAGCGACCGGGCGGCCTCGCTGGCAGAGCGCGCCCGCGGCCGCGACCCGCGCCGGCTGCGCGAGGCGGCCGAGCGCTGCGAGGACGTGCGCCAGGCGCTGGAGCTGAACGTCAGCGAGGACCTGGCGCTGAGCGCGCTAGGGCTTCGTCTCGCTGCGCTGACGGGCTCCCCGGGCTAGCGCCTCCAGCGCCTCGGGCCACGAGGTGACGTACTCCATCCGGACGATCACCCCGTCGCGGAAGGTCGCGACCTGGTGGTACAGCTCGGTGTCGATCTCGACGCCGCTGCCCCTGCCGCGGCCGAAGTGGCGCAGCCGGGTGGCAACCATGTCCCCCTCGTCGACGTACTCCTGCGGCTCGAGGCGCAGCTCCTCCATGGTCTCGTCGATGCCCTCGAAGAAGCGCATCACGCCGGGGATGCCACGCGCCGAGTCGGAGGCCTGGTGCTCGGGCAGCACCCAGTCGATGTCGGGATCGAAGTTGGCTGTGGCCCGCTCGAAGTCGCGCTCGTTGTACGCGTCGATGAAGTCCCGGGCCTTGTCGACGTTCTCCTGGGACATTGATCGGGTCGTAGCGTACCCCCGTCTGGTGCTCCGTCCAGGGCCGCGCACGACGTGCCTTGACATCCCAGGGAATCGGAGGAGAGTCTGGCGTCTGCGACGGAGTCGTTCCGAGTCGCCGATTCGGGACGCGTCTAGAGAGGGGGGACTATGTCCCCCGTGTATGAGTTGTCGTGCGCCGAGGTCCACCCCTTGCGGTGCGACTTTCAAGCACGCTCCACCACTCCAGCGAACGTCGTGGACCAAACACGCTGGCACGGCCAAGCCGCCCACGGCTTCACTGGGGCGTGGTACGGCCCGAAGCGGCTCGCGTCGATGTCGGGACTGGTGACGAGGCGCTCTGCCTGACCGCTGTCGGTGTCGCCGCGGACGTCAGCGCCGCGGCTGCCAGTCCGGCGCCGATGCCTGGCCACCGCGGACAAGCAGACGGGTGTCCGAGCCGTCGGGTCGCCGGCGGCTCTGCGAACGGAGAACTACGGAGCGCCGCGCGTCTTTGTTCGGGCTAAATCGCGCTGGCACAACCCGTGGACGGTTTCGTGCGCTCGCCGTCCAACCGGAAACGATCAAAGCGTCGGTTGCGCCACGAGGTAGTAGAAGGCGAGCGCCAGGATCGCCGTTGTCGCTCCCCAGAGGACCACCCAGCCGGCGCGCTCCTGCGGCTGCATCTGCGGCCGGGCCAGCCCGAAGATCACGACCAGCTCGAACACGACGCAGGCCGCCACGAAGATGCCCACGCTCCAGATGCCCGTGAGCGCCATGACGAGGTAGAGCGGCACCTGCGTCCCGGCGGCGGCGCCGCCCGCGGACAGGACGAGCACGAAGTACTCGTTGTAGGTGTCGCGGTAGATCGGCACGCGCGGATCGAGCGCGACGGCCAACCGGTTGCGCTGAGGCTCGGCCATGGCCCGGATTGTTCCAGAGTTGCCCGCCGCGACCTCGACCACGGCAACCGCGTCGCGGCGCACGCGAACGCGCCAGGGCCGGACGCCCTCGTCGACGGCCAGCACGCGCCCGGCGGCGTCCAGCCAGACCAGATCGAGCGCGAACCGCATCCCGAAGGTGTGGACCGAGCGGCAGCCCGGGAGCAGCAGCGCCGTGTCCGGCGCAGGCCGCCGGCGGAGCGCCAAGCCGACCAGGCGCTTCCAGGGCGAGCGCGCGACGAGGATCTCCATGCTCCCCTAAGAGCGGCGGGCTATCTTTGAGCCCTGCCTCGCCGCCATAGCTCAGCTGGTAGAGCACTTCTCTCGTAAAGAAGGGGTCCCCGGTTCGAGTCCGGGTGGCGGCTTTCGCCGGCTCAGCGCGGCGGCGGGCCCAGCTTCTGCCGCAGCGAGCGCAGGAACTCGGGCGTCAGCACCGCCCCCTCGTGACCCGCCGCCGCCCGGTTCAGGAAGTCTCGCTCGACGGTCTCGATGATCAGCGTGTGCGAGAAGCGCATCAGGGTGAGGATGGCCGCCGGCGTGTGGTCGATCCACGAGGCGATCGCGATCTGTGCCGCGTAGTGCGGGAACATCGGCAGCGCCAGGTCGCCGAACGAATCGTGCAGGAACAACGTGCGGCCCTGGAGCACGGTTCGGGCGTCCCCCGGGTGCGTGAACACGGTCGCGCCGGGAACGTTCCTCGAGCGCAGGTCGGCGTCGCCGGGCCGCGTGATTTGGCGGAACGGACTTCGCTCGCTGGCGTCGGGGTGACCGATGAACGCGCCCAGGTCGGTCTTGTAGCGCCGGACGCCACGCTGCACGTCGCCGGGGCGGACCTGGACGGGACCGCCCAGTCGCTCGAGCGCCTTCGTTGGGAGCAGGATCGCCCCGGCGGGGTTCCAGTGCGAGTTGTAGCGCAGGTAGATCAGGTGGCTTGGGTCGCTGCGCTTGAGCGCGAGCAGCGGCTGGCGGAGCGGCACGAGGTCGGGATCCGGGTTGGCCTCGAGCAGCGACCAGAGCCGCTGCTTGTTGCGCTGCGCGCAGGGCCAGTCGGGGTCCTTGGGATCGACCTGCTCCGGGTAGATCGTCGACTTCTCCGGCACCACAAGCAGCACGACCTTGCGGCCGCTCGCGCGGATCTCGCGCAGCAGGCTGGTCCAGCGGTCGATCGCGGTGGCGAAGTCGACCGGGGGATCGCAGAGCGTGTCGATCTCGCCCTGTAGGAAGTACCAGCCGTTCGGGCCGGTCGAGACCACGGGGTTGGCCTTGGCGGCTCCGCCGGTCTGGTTGTAGCCGCCGCCGCTACCGGTACGGACTCCCTCGAACGGCAGCGCGCGGTCGGGACCGCCACGGCCATAGTCCGGCGCGCGGCCCCAGATGTTCTTGGCGATCCAGGTATTCGCGTCGACGCCCTCGGCGCGGAACGGCAACTTCTGGGTCACGTAGTTGGTCGCCGAGTCGAACGCCTTCCACCCGTCCCCGATCTTGGGCGCCTTGGCGAGCCGCTCACGCTCCAGCGGGCCGCCCGAGCCGCCGGCGATCGCGATCAGCGGCGGCAGCATCAGGAAGGCCAACGCCAGGGCGGCGAACGTGTATCTCAGCCCGGTCCGGCCGCGGTCGTCCGTTTGGGCGAGCGGCGACTCGGGCGCGAGCGGGTCTGGAGTCTCGTGGGTCGTGGCCATCGGCTAGAAGCGGAAGTAGAGGAAGGGGCTGAAGGATCCGGCGGCCACCAGCAAGGCCGCGTAGGGCAACGCCGCGACCGCGAACGCGCGGGCCGCCAGCGGGGCGCCGGACCAGCCGCGGTCCATCAGGCGGCCGAGCACGAGGTCGCGGGGCATCAGGACGGTGGCGAGCCCGACCGCGAGGGCAAACCAGGCCTGCGGCGTGATCGTCGCCTTGAGGAACGGATCCAGGTGGTAGGAGTGGGGAACGATCATGGCCTTCCAGAAGCTGAAGGCCTGCGAGGGGTCCTTGGCGCGGAACATCACCCAGCCGCCGACCACGAGCCCGAACGTGATCAGCCGCCGCAGCGGCTGCAGACGGTTGTCCGGGAGGGCGGCGATGCCGCTGACGCGCTCGACCACGATCAGCGTGCCGTGGTAGATGCCCCACAGCACGAACGTCCACGCCGCGCCGTGCCAGGCGCCGGTCAACAGGAAGACGAACCAGAGGTTGCGGACCGTCTCGCTCTGGCTCCCGCGCGAGCCGCCCAGCGGGATGTAGACGTAGTCGCGAAACCAGCGCGACAGCGTCATGTGCCAGCGCCGCCAGAAGTCCGTCAGCGAGACCGACGAGTAGGGCCGGTTGAAGTTCTCGGGGAAATGCAGGCCGAACATGCGCGCCATGCCGATCGCCATGTCGGTGTAGCCCGAGAAGTCGAAGTAGATCTGGACCGTGTAGGCCAGCGCGCCCAGCCAGGCCGTGGCCGAGTTGGGGTTCCCGGGGAGGTTGAACGCGACGCCGGCAACCGGCCCGAGCGGGTCGGCGATCACCACCTTCTTGGTCAGGCCGAGCGCGAAGCGCGGAAACCCGTCCGCGATGTCGGTGAGCCGCTGCGAGCGCGGCGGAGGGTTGCGAATCTGATCGTCGATCTCGTGGTAGCGGATGATCGGCCCGGCGATCAGCTGCGGGAAGAAGGCCATGTACTGCCCGTAGTCCGTGACCCGGCGCATGGGCCGCGCCGCGCCCCTGTGCACGTCGACCACGTAGCTGATCCCGTGGAACGTGAAGAAGGAGATGCCGAGCGGCAGGGTGATGCCGAGGTCGTCCACTCCGACCTGGCCCGCGGCGAAGACGGCGTACTTCCAGAAGAAGAGGCAGAGCAGGTTGGCGGCGACCGCGATCCGTGTCGTCCAGAGCGCCCGGCTCGCCTCGCCGGCGTCCTTGTAGCGGGCGATCAGCAGCCCGGCCGCGTAGTTGGCCGCGATGCTCGCCAGGAACATGAAGACGAGGGCGTGCGCGCCGGAGGCGTAGAAGAACAGGCTCACCGCCGCCAGCAGCGCGTTGCGGGCGCGCGGCGGCAACAGCAGATACAGCGCGATCACCGCCGGCAGGAAGAACCACAGGAACTCGATGGAGGTGAAGACCAAGGGCGTGACCTCCCCCGCCTGTGCCGGGCGGGGGCTGAGGGGGCGTCAGTCTGCCAAGTAAGGCCCTAGTTCGCGCAGGGCAGCAGCGCCGGGCGCGCGCGGTCACCTGCGCCTTCGCGGGGGGCGAGCCTACGTGTCAGTCGTCGTCCCCGCTGGGGTTGTCGTCGCCGCCGCCTGAGGAGCCGGAGCCCGATGAGCCGGAGTTGGAGCCGGACGAGCCCGAGCCGGAGGAGCCGGACGAGCCCGAGCCGGAGGAGCCCGAGCCCTCCGATCCCGAGTTGTCGCCCGAGCCGCCGCCGTGGTCGTCCTGGGGCACGGCGGGCGAGGTCGGCGCGGGTGGCGTCGACGACGAGCTGTCGGTCTGCTCGCGGCGCTTGGAGCGCCGCGAGCGCGCCTTGGGCTTCTCCGCCGTGGCCTTGGGCGCCAGCGTGTCGCCGGCGCTCAGCGACTGCGCCGACAGGCCGACGCTGTCGTCGGAGATCGCATTTGCGGCCAGCCCGATCCCCACCGCGGCGGCCAGCCCCAGCACTGCCAGCACGGCGCCGGTTGCCGCTGTGCGCGCGCTCATCGGCTTGTCACCACCGACTCGCGCTCCAGCAGCGGCAGGACGACCTCGGCAGCCGTCCCGCCCGACGCGCGCTCGCTCAGCTCGATCGACCCATCCCAGCGTTCGGCAAGCGTCTCCACCACCGACAGCCCAAGACCGGTGCCGGGCGCGCCGTCGCGGCTGGCCTCGCCGCGGTAGAAGCGCTCGAAGACGCGCTCCCGCTCGGCCGGATCGACGCCGGGTCCCTCGTCGAGCACCGCCAGCCGGGCCGACGCTCCGTCGAGCCCCCACTCGATCGCGACCGTGGTGTCGACCGGCGAGTAGTTGAGCGCGTTCTCCACCAGGTTGTCGAGGATCACGGCCAGGTCCGCCTCCGTGGCGGCGATCAGCGGCTCGCCCTCCCCGCGCACGACCAGCCGCCGCCCGCCGGTCTCCGCTGGGCCCTCCCACCGCTCGTGGGCCGCCCGGGCGACCTCGGCCAGCGACACCTCCTCCGGCTCGGGACGCTCGCGCTCGCGCGCGAGAGTGAGCAGCTCGGTGAGCAGCCGCGCCAGCCGGACCGTCTCCCGCTCCGCCGCCACCAGCTCACGCTCGACCTCGGCATCCTCGGCCTTCAGCGAGGCGGCCTCGAGCCGCAGCCGCAAGCCGGTGAGCGGGGTGCGCAGCTGGTGGGACGCGTTCGCGACGAACTCGCGCTGCGCGCGTAGCGCCCGGGCGAGCTGACCTGTCATGTCGTTGAACGCGGCCGCCACCTCGCGCTGCTCCGACGAGCCCTCCACCTGCGCCCGCGCGTCGAGGTCGCCCTCGGCAACGGTGCGGGCGGTGCCCGCGAGTCGCCGCAGCGGCCGCGCGAGCGAGCTCGCCAGCAGCCAGGCGACACCGAGCCCGAGCAGCAGCACGACCGCCGCAACTCCTATCAGCGCGAGCACGTCGTCGCGGACCTCCCGGTGCACCGCGGCGACGCTCTGCGTGACGCGCACCGCGCCCACGGTCTGCCCGCCGTCGACCACCGGGACGGCGGTGAAGAGCAGGTCCTCGTCGAGCGAATCGCTGTGCCGCTCGCCCTGGCTGGGCCGGCCGCTCAGCGCCGTGGCGATCTCCGGGCGCGAGGCGTACGAGCTCGACCCGCGGCCGGGTCCCTCGGAGTCCGCGAGCAGGCGGCCGCGCCGGCCGACCACGATCACGCGCCCGCCGAGATCACGCGCCGAGCGGCTCGCCACCCGCTCCAGCTGCGGGCGGTCGCCGAGACGCCCGCCCACGAGCGAGCCCAGCAGCTGGGCTTGGCCCTGCGCCTCGCTCTTGATCTCGGCATCCACGCGGCGCGAGAGGTTGAGCGCGAGCGGCACCAGCAACGCGACGATGACGAGCACAAGCACGTAGGCGAAGGCGGCGAGCAACCGCGCGCGCAGGCTCACTCCAGCTCCTCCGCGCCGGCAAAGCGGAAGCCCACGCCGCGAACGGTGTGGATGAAGCGCGGCGAGCTCGAGCTGTCGCCGAGCTTGCGGCGCAGACCGGACACGTGCACGTCGAGCGTCTTCGTGGAGCCGAACCAGTTCACGTCCCAGACCTCGTCGATCAGTCGTTCGCGAGTGACCACTGAGCCGGCCTCGGACATCAGCAGCTCGAGCAGCTCGTACTCCTTGCGGGTGAGGTCGAGCTCCTCGGCGCCCAGCGCGGCGGAGCGCCTGGCCCGGTCCAGGCGCAGCGGGCCGATCTCGATCGGCTCGTTGGACGGCGCGCCGTGATCGCCGGCGCGCCGCAGGACAGCCCGGATGCGCGCCACCACCTCGCGTGCGCTGAACGGCTTGACGATGTAGTCGTCGGCGCCCAGCTCGAGGCCCACGATGCGGTCGGTCTCCTCGCCGCGGGCGGTGAGCATGATGATCGGTACCGCCGACCCCGCCCGCAACTCGCGGCAGACGTCGTAGCCAGAGCCGTCGGGCAGCATCACGTCGAGCAGCACGAGGTCGGGCTCGACCCGCGCCGCGAGCTCGATCGCCCCTGCGGCGGTGCCGGTCACCTGCGTGTCGAAGCCCTCGCGAGCGAGGGCTTCGGACAACGGCTCGGTGATCGACTGCTCGTCCTCGACCATGAGGATGGTCCGTCTGCCGGGCATCGATCAGAGGGTAGGGGCGATTCAGTCGTCCTCCCCGTGACCGCCCCCGCCGTGGCCGGAACCCGAGTGATCGTCGGCTCCGCCGTCGTCACCGCCGTGGCCCGGACCGGAGTTGTCCTCGACCTGGTTGCGGCCGCCGTGGTCGTCGCCCTGGTCATGGCTGACGGCGTCGTCACCGGACCGATGGTTGTCCTCGACGCGCGGCACGAGGCCGCCCACACAGCGCGGGTCGTTGGCGTGCTCGGCCTCGTCGCAGGGGCCTGACACGTCCACAGCGCCGGTGGCCGGATCGTCGTTGTGCCGGACATCGTCGGCATGGTTCTCCGCACCGCGATCGTCGCCGCGCTCTCGCTCACGCTCGCGGTCGCGATGCCGCTCACGCTGCTGGTGCTGCGGGGTCGTGGTGGTCTCGGTCGTCTCCGTGGTGCCGGTGGTCGGGCTCGTCGCGTCGCCCGACTGGACCGCCGCGTACACGACCGCGGCTGAAAGGCCCATCAGGAGGACCGCCATTGAGATTGTGATCAGCTTTCGCATGGCCCCAGGATCGGCACCGTCCACCCAGCGGGAGCCCAGGCCAGGGTTAGGAGTTGGTAAGGCGTGCACGCGCTCTAACCTCGACGCATGGACCCGCCCGGCGCCGGTGACCCTGGCCCGAGCCGCCGCATAGCGATTCGCCGCCTGGTGGCCTACGGAGTAGTGCTCGCCACCGTGTTCACGGTCCTCGCGGCGACGGGCTCGCTCCCCTCACCTGACGAGGCCCGCAACTTCGGCGAGGACCTCGGCGCGTTTGCCTACCTGGCATTCGTTCCGCTGTTCGTCGTCTGCAACTTCGCGATCACGTGGCCGATCCTGGCCGGCGCGGCGGGCCTGCTGTTCGGTACGGCCGTCGGCACGCCGCTGGCGCTCGCGGGCGTGACCGCCGCGGGAGTCACGCAGATGTTCGTGGCGCGCCGGCTCGCGGCAGGCCACCACGGCTCGCTGCTCCCGCAGCGCACGCGCGGCATCGAGGAGTTCCTGACCGAGCACGGGGCGGTCGCGGTGATGGAGTCGCGCATCGTGCCGGTGCTGCCGTTCGGGATCGTGAACTTCAGCGCCGGCCTGACGCGGCTGCCCTACCGCGACCTGGCGCTGGGCACCGTCGTGGGCGCCGGGCCGAAGGTGTTCGCCTACGTCGCACTCGGCGGCAGCCTCTCCAACCTCGGCTCACCCGAGGCGATCGTCGCGGTCTCGCTGCTCGTGATCTTCGCCCTGCTGGGCGGCCTGGTCGTCAGGCGCCGCATCGCCCTCGGGCGCGCCTAACCTCCCGCGCGTGTCGTACTTCCAAGCCGTCCGGCTCTACTCGCTGGTGGAGGTTTGCATCTTCACGGCGCTGGTCGTGTCCGCCGTGGGAGGGCTGGGCGACTCCACCGTGCGCGCGCTGGGCTGGACTCACGGATTCGGCTGGATCCTGCTCTGTCTGCTGGTCGCGCACGGTTGCCGGCGCGGCACGTTCCCGTGGCCCCTGCTGGCCGCCACGGTCTCCCCGCTCGGGCCGGTGGGGAGCACGGCCGGGCTCGAGTATCTGGCACGACGGCGGCGGCGGGTACCGTAGGTGCTCCCGGGGGCGGACAGGGCCGCACTCTGGCAGCTGCAAACCTTCACATGTCTTCGTCCTCGGTCGGTCACGTACATTTCATGTACGCGACCTCCCTGCGTCCTTGACATGCTCGGTTTTCGCATGCCAGAGCACGACCCTGCCCACCCCCGGAAGCACTAGGCGCCGCGTGTTCCCGCTCAACCTCCCGAACGCGCTCACCCTGATCCGCATCCTGCTGGTGCCGGTGCTGGTGGTCGCGCTGACGGTCGAGTCGCCGGGCGGCTCCACGATCGCCGCGGTCGTCTTCGCAATCGCCGCGCTCACCGACGGGCTCGACGGCTACATCGCGCGCTCGCGCCAGGCAGTCACCACGTTCGGCAAGGTGATGGACCCGGTCGCCGACAAGCTGATGATCGCCGCCGCGCTGATCTCGCTCGTCAGCCTCGACCGGCTGGCCGCCTGGGTGGCGATGGTGATCATCGCGCGCGAGTTCGCAGTCAGCGGCCTGCGCATCGCCGCCGGGCAGCAGGGCGTGGTCATCCCGGCGAGCGGCCTCGGCAAGCTCAAGACGATCGTGCAGGTGGCCGCGGTGCTCGCCCTGATCGCTGCGCCCGATCACCACGCCGCGTGGGTGCAGGCACTCGTCTACGCGATGGTCCTCGTGACCGTCGTGTCCGGGGCGGACTACTTCCTCAACTTCAGGCGCAAGCTCGAGGAAGCCTCGCGCTCGCGCGAAACGTCGACGGTCTAACCGGGCGCCGCGCTGGGGTCCGGCAGCCGCTCGGCGAGCTCCTCGCGGCTGGTGCCGCGCAGGTAGAGCACTCGGTCGAACAGGCGGCCGTACACGTGGAGCACGGCGAAGAGCAGGTCGGGCGTGCCGATCGTCTCGGCGTGGCGGGCCTCGGCGAACTCGGTTGCACGGGCCGTGACCTCGTCGAGCACCTCGACGCCCAGCGGCGGGGTGCCGGGGCCGTCCTCGTCGTCGGCCGAGCCAGTCATGAGCGGGGATTCGCCGACGCCGAGCGCCTGCAGCGCGGCGCCCACCTGACCGTGAAGGCGCAGGGCACGCAGCCAGCGTTCCGCCTCGTCCTCGGCCGAGTGCGCGAACGGCATGGCCGTACCGGCCAGCGCAACGACCAGCGCAGCGTCCTGGGAGAGGGGGAGGTGCTTCTGCCTCACACGATGTCCATCGGCCGCCGGACGACCGCCGACGCTCGCGCACCCGCTAGGTGGACGTTTGATCTAGGCGGGCGGGCTGGACTCGAGCCACTCGCGCATCGTCACCTGACGCGCGGCGCGCTCGCCGGTTTCGATCTCGTGCAGCAGCTCGCCCATGAGCCCGTGACGCTCGGCGACGACGTTGTGCTTGTGGATCGTCTCGAGGTTCTCCTGGCGGGCCGAGACGAAGGCGTCCTCGCCGAGCTCGCCGAAGCGCTCGGTCGCCATGCGCACCATCTCGCGCACGCAGTCCTCGACGAAGCGCGGGTTGCGGTGCGCCTTCTCGACCACCTCGACCTCGTCGGGGCGCTTCATCAGCTCGTAGATCTCCGAGCTCATCGAGGCCTCGACGATCTCCAGCAGCGCCTCGGCCTCGAGCGACTGGTTGCAGCCCTCGGGGCAGCCGATGTAGAGCGTCCCGATGCCGCGCTGGTTGTGCGTGGCCACGGGAACCGCGTCGAACACACGGGCGATCTCGTCGTCGGTGAAGCCCTGGTCGCGCAGTCGCTCGCGCGAGCGCTCGGTGACCATCTCCTGCGCGCACGGACACGCGGTCATGCCCTGCGCCTGGACGCCGACGAGCCGCCGCGTGCCCCGACTCGACGCCACCGCCGAGCCGAACAGCGTGTAGATCTCCTGGGTCGGCGTGCCCGACGCCGGTGCCGGCCTGGTCTCGGGATAGCGCGCGGCGATCGTGACCTCGGCGCGGTGACCGTCCTGGCGGTCGCGCACGCGCTCGGCGATGTGCGAGGCCAGCGTCTCGGCCTTGAAGGCCTCGCCCAGGATGACCTCGTCGATCGCCTCGTTGACGATCTCCTCGAAGCGCGACATGTGCGCGCCCTTCTGCTCGGGCGCGAGATCGACGAAGCACTCGAGCTCGGCATAGAAGAGCTGCTCCTTGCCGTTCGAGCCGATCCGGATGACCTTCTCGACCCCCGTTACACCCACGCGCGAGAGGCTGACGCCGGTCGCGGGCCGGCGGGCCTGGACGTCGCTGCCGAGGGCCGTGCTTGGCTGGCTCATGCCGACCGCCAACTGTAGCCAGGTTGCACCTTGGGACAAAACGCACGAGCGGGTGTACACTGGCCGCCGGCTCGACGCCACCAGATCACTGACCCGATCGGCTCAGCCCCTCGCGGCGCCCCCGCGGCTTACAACTTCATCTAGTCCACCCGACCCGCCCCGGTCGCGGGCGTGTTCGTATCAAGGGAGCGCGCGGTTGACGGAGGAGAAGCATGAGGGAGTAGCGCTGCTGGTTGACCCGAGCGACGATGCACCGTTTCTCGAGGTCGACGAGGTGCGGGGACTCGTATCTGTGGGCAAGGACCGTGGCTACCTCACGTTCGAGGAGATCACGGCAACGTTCGAGGAGGTCGAGCTCACCAAAGAGCAGATCGTCGAACTCCACGCCCACCTGCAGGAAAACGGCGTGGAGATCGTCGCGAGCGACGACCGCCCGCCCGGACTGATCGAGATCAACGGGGACGGCGCCGAACCGGCGCCGCGCAAGCCGACGATCGACCTCACCGTGGAGCCGAGCCTGGACTCGCTGCGGCTCTACCTGCGGTCGATCGGGCGGGTCGAGCTGCTGACCGCCGACCAGGAGGTCTTCCTGGCCAAGCGGATCGAGCGCGGCGACATGGTCGCCAAGCAGCAGATGATCGAGGCGAACCTACGGCTGGTCGTCTCCATCGCGAAGGGCTACCTCGGCCGTGGGCTTTCGTTCCTGGACCTGATCCAGGAGGGGTCGCTCGGGCTGATCCGTGCGGTGGAGAAGTTCGACTACCGGCGCGGCTACAAGTTCTCGACCTACGCCACCTGGTGGATCCGCCAGGCCGTGACGCGAGCGATCGCGGACAAGGCCCGGACGATCCGGATCCCGGTGCACATGGTCGAGAAGCTCAACAAGGTCGTGCACGTGGAGAGGCAGCTCGTGCAGGAGTTCGGCCGCGAGCCGGTCCCTGAGGAGATCGCGGCCGAGCTGCAGTGGACCGCCCGTGAGGTGAAGGACATCCTGCGGATCGCGCAGCTGCCGGTGTCGCTGGAGAAGCCGATCGGCGAGGAGGAGGACTCGGAGCTGGGCGACTTCGTCGAGGACGAGGCGGCCGAGTCACCCTTCGAGCGGGCGAGCGAGAACCTGCGCCGCGAGAACGTGCGCCGGGCGCTCGAGGCGCTGCCCCCGCGCGAGCGCGAGGTGATCGAGATGCGCTACGGGCTGAAGGGCCACAAGGCACGGACGCTCGAGGAGGTCGGTCGCGCTTTCGGAGTCACTCGCGAGCGCATCCGCCAGATCGAGAACAACACGCTCAAGAAGCTGGAGGGGTTGCCCGAGGCGCAGCGTCTCAGGGACGCCTCATAAACCACATCGTCGCGCCCCTCGGGAGGGGGGCGCGACCGATCTCCTCGAAGCCGAAGCTGGCGTAGTACGGGACGTTGTCCGGGTTGGCGGTGTCGAGGTACATGGGGACGTCGGGGTTCTCCTCGGCCACCCGGGTCAGGAGAGCGCGGCCGAGTCCGCTGCGCTGATGGTCCGGGTCGACGGCGAGTTGCCAGACGAAGTGGTGCTCCTCGGGCGGGTGGCCCTTGTCCTGGACGGCTGAGGCGCGCAGGCCTCGCACGATCGTGGCCGGCCCGGCCCTCAGGAAGCTCGGGACGTAGCGAAGGAACGTGTGGGCCGGGGGCGGATAGCGCCCGGCCGCGAAGGTGACCGCGACGCCGCCCAGGCACCCATCCCGGAAGGCGGCGTAGATCGGCCTGCCGTGGCGATGGGTCACCTCGACCACCGCGCGGTGGTAGCCGAGCAGCACCTTGCGGCGCCGCTTGCGATTGTCGGGTCCAACGGCCCGCCAGCCGGGATCGTCCACGAGGGCGTCGGTGATGATTCGAGCGGCCTCGTCGTACTCGGCCGGCTCGAGCTCACGCGTCGAGGGGAACATTCGACATGGCATACCTGATCAATGTTCTCCTCGCCAGACCCGCGTCTACAATCGTCCCCCTTGACGCTCGGGGGGATGTCCGAGTGGCTAAAGGAGTGGCGCTGTAAACGCCATGGCTCTGCCTACGCAGGTTCGAATCCTGCTCCCCCCACTGCCGGAAAACACGCCGACGTAGCTCAGCTGGTAGAGCACCTCCATGGTAAGGAGGGGGTCAGGGGTTCGAGTCCCCTCGTCGGCTTCGGAGCGGTCGCGGAGAGCCGGGCTAGCGGCCGATCTTCCTTGCCTTCCGGGTGCAGGCGATGCGCTTGCTTCGCTTCTTGATGGAGTGGCATTTGGACAGCGCCCGGACGCGCTTGCCACACCTGGCCCGCTTGGACTTCTTCTTGATCGAGCCGCACTTGCGCTCCACCGCACGCTTGAGCTTGCACCTGGCGAGCCGCTTGCCGGACAGCCCCGCGCAGGAGTGGGTCGACGGTGGCTTCGCGCCGATCGGCAGCAGGGTGAACCTGCGGACCTCGGAATAGCCCTGGTCTCCCGCGAAGGTGCCCGCCGCGCCGCAGCTCCAGAAGATCCGCCACTCGTAGTCGACCGGGCTGGACTGGGGGAACACGTTGGCCGGAGCCGAGAAGGTGCCGTCCCCGTCGAACGGGCCACCGCGCGCGGTCGGCTGCCAGTAGGAGCCGCCGACTTCACGGTACTCCGGGTTGGAGGTGTGGAACCCGCCCGTCCGAGGTCCGGGGCAGTCGTAGGCGATCGACCAGCGCAGCGGCACGTCGCCGTTCCCGAAGCCCGGCGGCGGCGTGACGGTGACCGAGGCGCCGTCGGCCGGGGAGAGCAGGGTCAACGTGGGATCGGCTCCCGCGCTGTCGGCCCAGACCCCGAACGAGGCCGCGAGGACGCAGACGATCGGAAGCGTTCGCAGAATCCCCCTCAGCCGGTGTCTCCCCTGCACCTGCGGCATGTCGATCGACCGTATACCGGCGTGGGGATCGCCGCCAAGCCTCTCGCGCGCGCGTAACGGTCGATTGTCAGCCAGCTGACAAACGACCGTAGAGAGCTCGGGTTGGGTACGCGGGGCCGGTGGGTCGCGCAATGGCGGTCATCAGGCGCTACCGGCCTGCTCGCGGTTTCCCTGCTCGGGCAGTACCCCGACACCTATGACGCGATCGTTGGCTACCTGCGCGACGCGGCGCCGGCGTCCGTGGTCGACCCGCTCGACCAATCGCTGCAGCGGGCCTGTCAGAGCGAGCGCACGGCCACGACCGCGTCCTGGTCAGCATCGTGCTGGCGAGCCTCGTGATGGTGTTCATCGGCGGTCGCTTCGCCGAGGACTTGTTCGGGTTCATCGGGCTTGGCGACACCGGGGCCCCAGGTCTGGAGCGTGGTGCGCTGGCCGGGCGCCATCTGAGTGGCGATGCCGGTATTCGCGCTCGTGTACTACGTGACGCCAGACGTGCGGCAGCGAGGTCTTCACTGGCTCACGCCGGGAGCCGTCGTCGGCGTGTGCTCTGGCTGACCAACGTCGCCCTCCTGTTCGGAGCGGAGCTCAACGCGGAGATCGAGCGGGAGAAGGAGCTCGCGGAGGGCCTAGCGTTGTCGCGGACGCTGAACCGGCCGGCGCGTAGCTAAGCCGCGCCCCGCGGGCTCCAGGACGCCTCGGCCAGCCGGCCGTCCCGGAAGGTGTAGCTCCAGGTGATCTGGCTCTCGGAGAAGCCGCCGCTCGGGCGGCCCACCCGCATCGAGCCGCGCACGATCACGGAGTCGCCGTCCTCGTGGAAGCTCGTCGCCCGCAGCCGCATGTCGGTGCCGGCCGTCATGGCGGCGCCGTAGAAGGCGCGGATCGCGTCGTGGCCGCTGATGATGTGGCCCGAGGCGATGTAGGGGCGGAACTCGCAGTCCTCGCGCGCGAACTTCAGCAGCGCCTCGAGCCCGGCCATGAATCCCTCCGACTCCGAGACCTCGAACGCTTCGCGGATCATCCGCAGGTTCGACGAGTCCGTCAGTCCTTCGGTCGGCCGCGTCCGATCTGCCAGCGAGTCCATGCTGAGCGCAGTCTAGGTCGGGCCGGCCGCGCTGCCAACCCCCTTGGAATAGCTGACGCTAGACTGGCTTCGACCTCGCGGCGGGCGGGGTCTTTGTGTTGCACGCCCGCCTCTACCTTCCGAAGGAGCCATGGCTCGCGGAGACGTTCGAATCGCCGTCACCCTCGCGTGTGAGGAATGCAAGCGGCGTAACTACCAAACCGAGAAGTCCAAGCGGAATCATCCGGACCGGATCGAGTTCCGCAAGTACTGCCGCTGGTGTGGCCGGCACACGCCGCACAAGGAGACCCGCTGAGCGGCGGGCTCCGACGCCCCGATGGCACGTAATCGGCAGCGGTCCAAGCAGCGCCAGGCTGAGCGCCGTGCGCGCCGCCTGGCCGATCAGGGCGGCGACGATCGCCTGATCGACGACCCCACCACGGTCGACCCGTCGCCTGCAGTACCGCCGGAGCTGGCGACGGGCGCGCCGCCGCAGGACGAGGGCTTCTCGGAGCGGCTTGTGGCGCACGACCCGGTGCTGGGCGATCGGCCGTCGCTCGGGGAAGAGCCGGCGCTCACCGAGGACGATCTCGGCGAGGGGGAGCTCACCGAGGAGGAGATCGCCGAGGAGGCGGCCTACGAGAAGATCGAGGACTGGGAAGTCGAGGATCCCGAGGACGCGATCGCCGCGGGCGGAGTGGGCGAGGCGGGCTACGAAGTGCGCGGCCGGCGCGGCCGCGAGGAGACCGAGGCCCACAGGAGGCGCCCGCGTGTCGTACAGTTCCTCGTCGCCGTCTGGGCCGAGCTCCAGCGCGTCCAGTGGCCTAACCGTCAGGCCCTGGTCACGCTCACCGGTGTCGTGCTCGGCTTCGTGCTGATCATGGGCGGCTATCTCGGCCTGCTGGACGCGATCTTCTCCGAAATCATCAAACGCATCCTCTAGAAGAGGCCCTGAACAAATGTTTCGCTGGTACGCCGTAAACACATACTCCGGTCACGAGAACAAGGTCAAACAGAACCTTGAGCACCGCCGCATCTCGCTCGGCCAGGAGAACAGCATCCGCCAGATCGTCATCCCCACCGAGCAGGTGCAGGAGGTCAAGGACGGGCAGAAGCAGATGAAGGAGCAGCGCACCATGCCCGGCTACCTGCTCGTGAACATGAACCTCACCGACGACTCCTGGCAGCTCGTCAAGAACACCCCGGGCGTGACCGGTTTCGTCGGCGCGTCGAACAACCCGGTCCCGCTCAACCAGGGAGAGGTCGATCGCCTGCTCCATCGCGAGACCGCCGAGCGCCCGCGCACCCGCGCGCAGTTCTCGATCGGCGAGTCCGTCAAGGTCGTCTCCGGGCCGCTCTCAGACTTCTCGGGCGAGATCTCCGAGATCAACGAGGACGCGGCTAAGCTCAAGGTCCTCGTGTCGATCTTCGGGCGGGAGACCCCCGTCGAGGTCGGCTTCGACCAGGTGAAGAAGATCTGATGGCCCGCAAAGTCCTCACCCTCATCAAGCTTCAAGTGCCCGGCGCGGCGGCGAACCCCGCGCCGCCGGTCGGCCCCGCGCTGGGCCAGCACGGCGTCAACATCATGGAGTTCTGCAAGGCGTTCAACGCGCAGACCCAGCAGGACGCCGGCACGATCATCCCGGTCGAGATCACGGTCTACGAGGACCGCTCGTTCACCTTCATCACGAAGACGCCGCCCGCCGCGGTGCTCATCAAGCAGGCGATCGGAATCGACAAGGGCTCGGGCGAGCCGAACCGCAACAAGGTTGGGAAGATCAGCCGCGCCCAGGTGCGCCAGATCGCCGAGCAGAAGCTGCCCGACCTCAACGCGCACGACGTCGACCAGGCCAGCAAGATCATCGAGGGCACAGCGCGCTCGATGGGTGTGGAGGTGAGCCCGTAAAGTGAGGCGGGACGCCGAACAAGATCATCAGAGCGCGGGGCCGGAGGCCCCGCGGGGGTAATCCATGAAACATGGCAAGCGCTACCGCGCGAACCTCGAGAAGGTCGATCGCGAGCACGCCTACCAGCCCGCGGAGGCGGTGGCGATCATCAAGGAGTTCGAGACGGCCAAGTTCGACGAGACGGTCGAGGTGCATATCCGGACCGGGCTGAACGTCCGCCACGCCGAGCAGCAGCTGCGCGGGACGATCTCGCTCCCGCACGGGCTAGGCAAGGAGATGACCGTGGCCGTGTTCGCCAAGGGCGACAAGGCTCGCGAGGCCGAGGAGGCCGGTGCCGACGTGGTTGGCGCCGAGGACCTGGCCGAGCGCGTCGAGGGCGGCTTCACCGACTTCGACGTGGCGATCGCCACCCCTGACCTGATGCCTGTCGTCGGCAAGCTCGGGCGCGTCCTCGGACCGCAGGGCAAGATGCCCAACCCGAAGGTCGGCACGGTGACGATGGACGTGGCCAAGGCGGTGTCGGAGTCGAAGGCCGGCAAGATCGAGTACCGCACCGACCGCAACGCGATCGTCCACCTGCCGATCGGCAAGCTGAGCTTCGAGGGGAACGTGCTGCTCGAGAACTACGCGGCGCTGATCGACGAGATCGTCAAGGCCAAGCCCGCCGCCGCGAAGGGGCGCTACCTCCACACGGTCACCCTCACGACCACGACCAACCCGGGCGTGAGGATCGACCCGGGCCGGACCCGCGACATCGTCGAGGAGCCCGCAGCTGTAGCCTGACCTCAGAGAGTTTCTGCCCGAGACCCCCGGCGTCCAGTAAGTCCGGGGCAGGTGGAGCCCGCCGAGCCGGACCGTCGAGGTCCCTCCGTGAGCCCGCCTGCGTGCGGGCTCAAATCGTTCCAAGGGACCTATGAATAGAGACCAGAAAGCAGCCGCCGTCGAAGAGGTGGCCACGCAGATCAAGGAGTCGGAGGCGGTCTTCGCCGTCGACTACCGCGGGATCTCCGTGCCCCAGGCGGCCGAGCTGCGCAGCAAGCTGAACGAGGCGGGGGCGCGCTTCCGCGTCGTCAAGAACACGCTGACCCAGCTGTCGGCGGACAGCGCCGGCGCGGAGTCGCTCAAGGAGCTGCTCGAAGGCCCGACCGCGTTCACCTTCGTCTCGGCCGACGGCGACGTCGCCCTGGCCGCCAAGGCGCTCGCCCAGTTCCGCCGCGAGACGGAGCTGCTCGAGTTCAAGGGCGGCGTGATGGGAGGCGACGTCCTCACCGTCGACCAGCTCATCGAGCTCTCGCGCCTGCCCGCCCTCGACGTGCTGCACGGGCAGCTGGTCGGCGTGATCGCATCGCCGATCACCGGATTGATCCGCGGGCTGAACGCGCTGATCGCCGGCCTGGCTATCCAGCTCCAGCAGATCGCCGAGCAGGGCCTGGTGGGCGGCGGAGCAGAGGAGCCGGCACCCGCCGAGGAGCCGGCGCCCGCAGAGGAGCCGGCGCCCGCCGAAGAGGCGGCAGCGCCAGCGCCGGCGGAAGCAGAGGCCGAGGCTGAAGCGGCCGAGCCTGAGGAAGCCGAGGCCGAGCAAGCCGAGGTCGAAGAACCCGCAGCTGACCAAGCAGGAGAACCTGACGCGCCCTCCGAGGGTGACGAGAACGAAGAGAAGGAGGGCTAGCAATGGCCACAGCAACTGAGCTGATCGAAGAGATCAAGAAGATGTCCGTCCTCGAGCTGTCCGAGCTGATCAAGGCGCTCGAGGAGGAGTTCGGCGTGTCCGCCACCGCGGTCGCCGCCGCGGCTCCGGCCGCAGCGGGGGCCGGTGACGGCGCCGCCGAGGAGGAGGAGTCCAGCACCGTCGACGTGGTGCTGACCGGCTCGGGCGAGAAGAAGATCCAGGTGATCAAGGTCGTCCGCGCTGCCACCGGCCTCGGCCTCAAGGAGGCCAAGGCGCTCGTCGACGAGGCGCCCAAGCCGATCCGCGAGGGCGTGGATCGCGAGGAGGGCGAGCGCCTCAAGGGCGAGATCGAGGAGGCCGGCGGCACCGTCGAGCTGAAGTAGCGCGGCCGGGCCCAGCCGCAAGGCAGTTGTCGTGCGCGTCCGGGTCGATCACGTGGGTTATCCACGTGCCGTGGTCACCGAGCAGCCCTAGAGTTCCGCCGCCGTGAAGGCGTGGACGCGAGCCGTCGGCTGCCTGGCCGCGATCGTGGCGGCCGACGCCGTGCTCCACCGCAAGCGAATGCCCTGGCTCGCGATCGGGATCTTCGACCACCCCGCCCACCTCGCGACCGGCGGACTCGTGGCCCTGAACGTCCATGACCGTCCGGCCCGCTGGACCCACGGCGTGCTGGTCGGCTCGCTGCTGCCCGACCTCGACCACATCCCGCTGGCGCTGGGCACCGAACGACCCAACCACGGCGACGCTCGGCCGGCCACCCACTGCCTCGCCGCGATCGCCCCGGTCGCCGCAGCGGCTGCGATGACCCAGAGCGAGCGCCTCCACGGGACCGCGACCGGGATGCTCATCCACTTCGCCCGCGACCTCGGCGTCGGCAGCGGGGTGGCGCTGTTCTGGCCGATATCGCGGCGCTCGTTCAGGGTGCCGTATGTGCTCTATGCAGGCGGTTGCGTCGCGCTTGCCGTGCTAGCCTTCGCATCGGCCTATAGCCGCAGCCGTTCTTGTAGAGCCGCGCCGGCACATATTCCTGGCGCCTCGGGACGGGGTCCGTGATGGCCACGCCGCCCGCAATTTGCGGGGCCGGCACCCTCCCCTTTCGGGGGAGGGTCTTTGTCTGCTATTCTGGTCGGTCGCGCTTTGCGCCCTGCCCGCCGCACCTCTCATCCAGTATTCGAAGGAGTCCGCTGCTTTGGCACGCGTTGATGCTGCTCGTACACGTCGCTCGTTCTCGCGTCTCGAGAACGCCCTAGAACTTCCGAACCTCATTGATATCCAGCGGCGCTCGTTCGAGTGGCTGGTCGACACGGCCAAGGGTGGTCTCAGGGAGACCATCGATGACGTGTCGCCGATCGAGGACTACACCGGCAACCTCGCCGTGGTCTTCGAGGACATCCACTTCGACGAGCCGGTCGCTCCGATCTCGGAGTGCCGCGAGAAGGACCTCACCTACGCCCGCCCGCTGACCGTCAAGGTCGCGTTCCAGAACCGCGAGACGGGCGAGATCCGCGAGCAGTCGGTCTTCATGGGCGACTTCCCGTGGATGACCGACTGGGGCACGTTCATCATCAACGGCACCGAGCGCGTGGTCGTCACGCAGCTCGTTCGCAGCCCGGGCGCCTACGTGATGGAGCCGAAGGACCGCGAGAAGCAGGTCTTCATCGCGAACCTGATGCCCGCCCGCGGCTCCTGGCTCGAGCTCGAGATCGACAAGAAGGGCAAGGTCTTCGTCCGCATCGACCGCAAGCGCAAGCTGCCCGTGTCGGTGCTCCTGCGCGCCATGGGCGACACGCTCCGCGAGGGCGGCTACGTGCCCGAGACCTGGACCGGCACCGACGAGGAGATCCTCAACCTCTTCGACGAGTCCCTCTACATCCGCCTCACGCTCGAGTCGGACACCGAGGTCACGAAGTCCGAAGAGGGCTCGCTGATCGAGCTCTTCAAGAAGCAGCGCCCGGGCGAGCCGCCGTCGATCGACGCCGCGAAGAACCTGCTCAACCAGCTGTTCTTCGATCCCAAGCGCTACGACCTCACGCGCGTGGGGCGCTACAAGCTCAACTCGCGCCTGCACATCGACGAGCCGCTCGACACCCGCACGCTCACGCCGCGGGACATCATCGAGCTGATCAAGGAGCTGATCGCGCTGCCGCGCGAGCTCGGCATCCCCGAGTCGGGCATGTTCGAGGACGAGGGCGAGCCGATCAAGGACTTCGCCGCCGAGGCGATCATCATCGAGCGGACCCCGATCGCGGACCGCCTCGACGAGTACGAGCACTTCGGCAACCGGCGCCTGCGCACCGTCGGCGAGCTGATCCAGGAGGCCTTCCGGATCGGCCTCTACCGCATGGAGCGGGTCGTACGCGAGCGCCTCACCACCGAGGACTCGGACACGATCACGCCGCAGACGATCATCAACATCCGGCCGGTCGTGGCGGCCCTGAAGGAGTTCTTCGGGTCCTCGCAGCTGAGCCAGTTCATGGATCAGACGAACTCGCTGGCCGGCCTGCGGCACCGGCGCCGCCTGTCGGCGCTCGGCGCCGGCGGCCTCACGCGCGAGCGCGCGCCGATCGAGGTGCGCGACGTGCACCCCACCCACTACGGCCGCATGTGCCCGATCGAGACGCCGGAGGGGCCGAACATCGGCCTGATCGGCTCGCTGTCGAGCTTCGCCGAGATCTCCGAGCACGGCTTCGTCACGACGCCCTACCGGGTCGTCAAGGACGGCGTGGTCACCGACGAGATCGTCCACCTGGACGCCACCCAGGAGGAGGACAAGGTGATCGCGCAGGCGAACGCCGAGTTCGACGGGAAGAGCGGCAAGCTCAAGGGCCCGGGAGTCGAGTGCCGCACGCGCGAGGAGGAGAGCGTCCTGGCGCCGCCCAAGAGCGTCGACCTGATGGACGTGTCTCCCGTGCAGATCTGGTCGGTCACGACCGCCCTGATCCCGTTCCTCGAGCACGACGACGCCAACCGGGCGCTGATGGGCTCGAACATGCAGGCGCAGGCCGTGCCGCTGCTCAAGACCGAGTCGCCGCTGGTCGGCACCGGCATGGAGATCCGCACCGCCGTCGACACGGGTGACGTGGTGCTCGCCGGCAACGCCGGCACGGTCGACTACGTCGACGCCGAGCGCATCGTCGTCGAGACCGGCGACGGCAAGGAGGAGCACGAGCTCGAGAAGTACATGCGCTCCAACCAGGGCACGCTGATCCACCAGAAGCCGCTGGTCGACGCGGGCGAGAAGGTCAAGAAGGGCCAGGTGCTGGCCGACGGCTCCTCGACCGACAACGGCGAGCTGGCGCTCGGCAAGAACTGCCTGGTCGCCTTCATGTCCTGGGAGGGCTACAACTTCGAGGACGCGATCATCATCTCGGAGCGGCTGGTCAAGGACGACGAGCTCACCTCGATCCACATCGAGGAGTACGAGATCGACGCCCGCACGACCAAGCTGGGCGACGAGGAGATCACCCGCGACATCCCGAACCGCTCGGAGGAGTCGCTGCGCAACCTCGACGACCGCGGCATCGTCCGCATCGGCGCCGAGGTCGGCTCCGGCGACCTGCTGGTCGGCAAGGTCACGCCCAAGGGCGAGACCGAGCTGACGGCCGAGGAGAAGCTGATCCGCGCGATCTTCAAGGAGAAGGCGCGCGAGGTCCGCGACACCTCGCTCAAGGTGCCGCACGGCGAGGGCGGCGTCGTCATCGACGTCAAGACCTTCAGCCGCGACAACGACGACGACCTGCCGCCCGGGGTCAACGACCTCGTGCGCGTGTACGTGGCCAAGAAGCGCAAGATCGCCGAGGGCGACAAGCTCGCCGGCCGCCACGGCAACAAGGGCGTGATCTCGAAGATCGTGCCCGAGGCCGACATGCCGCACCTCGAGGACGGCACCCCGGTCGACGTGATCCTCAACCCGCTCGGCGTGCCGAGCCGCATGAACCTGGGCCAGATCCTGGAGACGCACCTCGGGTGGGTCGCCGGGAGCGGCTGGTACGACGACGGCTCGGAGGCCTACCGGCACGCCCAGGAGAACGGCGGCCGCGTGCACGTGGCCACGCCCGTCTTCGACGGCGCGACGGTCGAGGATGTCGACGAGGCCCTGGTCCGCTGGCAGGAGGAGCACGGCGCTGCCCGCGGGATCAACTTCGAGATCGACAAGTCGGAGCGGGCCGGACGGCGCTGCTCGGGCAAGGTGCAGCTCTACAACGGCCGCACCGGCGAGCCCTACGAGCAGACCGTGACGATCGGCTTCATGTACATCCTGAAGCTGCTGCACCTGGTCGACGACAAGATCCACGCGCGCAGCACCGGCCCCTACTCGCTCGTCACCCAGCAGCCGCTGGGCGGCAAGGCGCAGTTCGGCGGCCAGCGCTTCGGCGAGATGGAGGTGTGGGCGCTCGAGGCCTACGGCGCGGCGTACACCCTCCAGGAGATGCTCACGATCAAGTCCGACGACACGGTCGGCCGCGTGAAGGCCTACGAGGCGATCGTCAAGGGCGAGAACATCGCCGAGCCCTCCATCCCGGAGTCGTTCAAGGTGCTGCTGAAGGAGATGCAGTCGCTCGCGCTCGACGTGGACGTCCGCTCCGAGGAGGGCGGCGGCGTCGAGATGCGCGACGAGGACGACGACCTGCTGCGGGCGGCCGAGGAGCTCGGTATCGACCTGTCAGGCGTGCGCGCCACCGACGGCGAGGCGGCGGACGAGTCCGAGGACAAGGTTGAGGCCCAGGGCGAAGGCGGGCAGACGGATGAGCCCAAGGAAGCCCAGGACGCGGAATACATCGAGGAGTAAGGGACCGAATTCGTGATTGACATCAACAACTTCGACGCCATCAAGATCGGACTGGCGTCGTCGAAGCAGATCCGGTCCTGGTCCTCGGGCGAGGTCACCAAGCCGGAAACCATCAACTACCGGACGCTCAAGCCGGAGAAGGACGGTCTCTTCTGCGAGCGCATCTTCGGTCCCACCAAGGACTGGGAGTGCTACTGCGGCAAGTACAAGCGCGTCCGCTACAAGGGCATCGTCTGCGAGCGCTGCGGCGTCGAGGTCACGCGCTCCAAGGTGCGCCGTGAGCGCATGGGGCACGTCGACCTGGCCGCCCCGGTCTCGCACATCTGGTTCTTCAAGGGCGTGCCGTCGCGCATCGGCTACCTGCTCGACATGGCGCCCAAGGAGCTCGAGAAGGTCCTCTACTTCGCGGCATCGATCGTCACCTGGGTCGACGACGAGGCGCGCCAGAAGGACGTCTCGAAGCTCGAGAAGGAAGTCCAGAAGACGATCGACGCCTACGACGCGGAGCGCGAGGAGCGCGTGCTCGAGCTGAAGGAGTCGCTCGAGCGTCGCCTCGAGCACCTCAAGAGCGGCAAGCAGACCGGCTTCACCGACGACGACATCCTCTGGGCGGACACGCTCGACGTGGACCTCAAGAAGCTGTCCGACGAGGACCGCGACAAGATGGAGAAGGAGATCCGCAAGCAGTTCGACGCGGACATCTCCGACACCGAGGCCTACATCGAGGACGCCTCCGAGCGGATGCGCCAGGTCTGGGAGCTGTTCCAGACGATGGAGCCCAAGAACGTGATCGCGGACGAGACGCTGTTCCGCGAGCTGAAGGACCGCTTCGGGTCCCCGTTCGGCTGGGGCGAGTACTTCCGTGGCGGCATGGGCGCGGAGTCCGTGCGCGACCTGCTCCAGCAGGTCGATCTCGACTCCGAGCGCGAGGAGCTCGAGGACCAGGTCAAGACGGCCAAGGGCCAGAAGCAGTCGCGCGCGGTCAAGCGGCTGAAGGTCGTGTCGGCCTTCATCCACTCGGACAACCGGCCCGAGGACATGGTCCTCGAGGCGGTGCCCGTGATCCCGCCGGAGCTGCGCCCGATGGTGCAGCTGGACGGCGGTCGCTTCGCCACCTCCGACCTCAACGACCTCTACCGGCGCGTGATCAACCGGAACAACCGGCTGAAGCGCCTGCTCGACCTCGGCGCGCCCGAGATCATCGTCAACAACGAGAAGCGGATGCTGCAGGAGGCCGTCGACGCCCTGTTCGACAACGGCCGCCGCGGCCGGCCCGTGACCGGGCCGGGCAACCGCCCGCTCAAGTCGCTCAGCGACATGCTCAAGGGCAAGCAGGGCCGCTTCCGCCAGAACCTGCTCGGCAAGCGCGTGGACTACTCGGGCCGCTCGGTCATCGTGGCCGGCCCCGAGCTGCGCATCCACCAGTGCGGGCTGCCCAAGCTGATGGCGCTGGAGCTGTTCAAGCCGTTCATCATGGCGCGGCTCGTCGAGCGCAAGTCGGTGCAGAACATCAAGGCCGCCAAGAAGATGGTGGACTCGATGATCCCCGAGGTCTGGGACGTGCTCGAGGAGGTCATCCAGGAGCACCCGGTGCTGCTCAACCGCGCGCCGACGCTCCACCGCCTCGGGCTGCAGGCCTTCGAGCCGGTGCTGGTCGAGGGCAAGGCCATCCAGGTCCACCCGCTCGTCTGTCACGCGTTCAACGCGGACTTCGACGGCGACCAGATGGCCGTCCACGTGCCGCTGTCCGCGGAGGCCCAGGCCGAGGCGCGCCTGCTGATGCTGTCGGCGAACAACATCCTGTCGCCGGCGCACGGCAAGCCGCTCGCCACGCCCTCCCAGGACATGGTGCTGGGCTCCTACTACCTGACCTACGGTCCGGACGCCAAGGAGTTGGACGAGCTCGAGGAAGTCGTCGTGGCGGGCAAGTGGAGCGAGCGCAAGCACGGCAAGCGCCCGCACACGTTCCGCTCCGCCCAGGAGGCCGAGCTCTCATACGAGCACGGCATGGTCTCGCTGCACGACCTCGCCGAGTACCGGCGCCGTCACCGCACCGAGCACACGTTGACGACCGTCGGGCGGATCATCTTCAACGAGCGCGTCGAGCGCGCGCTCGAGGATGCGCTGGGCGGGGAGTACGACCCCGAGACCTACGAGTTCGTCAACAAGCCGCTGAAGAAGCGCGACATGGCTGACGTGATCGAGCACCTGGTGGACGTGCACGGTCCGTACGCGACGGCGCTGGTGCTCGACGCCTTCAAGGACCTCGGGTTCCACTTCGCCACGCGGGCCGGCATCACGATCTCCAAGAACGACGTCGTGATCCCGCCGGACAAGGATCAGATCCTCGAGGGCTACGAGAAGCACGTCGCCGAGATCCAGGACCAGTACGACATGGGCCTGATCACCGACGAGGAGCGCAAGGAGGCGGTGGTCGAGAAGTGGACCGCCGCGACGGATGACGTGGGCGAGGCGATGCAGCGCAACCTCCACCACCTCAACCCCATCTTCATGATGGCCAACTCCGGCGCCCGCGGCTCCTTCAAGCAGATCCGGCAGCTGGCCGGTATGCGAGGGCTGATGGCCAACCCGAAGGGCGAGATCATCGAGCGCCCGATCAAGGCCAACTTCATGGAGGGCCTGACGGTGCTCGAGTACTTCATCTCGACCCACGGCGCCCGCAAGGGCCTCGCGGACACCGCGCTCCGCACGGCGGACTCGGGCTACCTGACCAGGCGGCTCGTGGACGTGGCACAGGACGTGATCGTGCGCGAGGAGGACTGCGGCACCAAGGAGTTCATCGAGATGCCGCTCCTCGACGAGGGTGGCCGGCCGAACGGCCAGCTCGAGGGGCGCTACATCGCGGTGGAGTTCAAGACCAAGCGCGGCCGCAGCCTGCTCCCGAAGAACACCCTGGTCACGGAGGCCGAGATCGAGGGCCTCGTCGAGGAGTTCGGCGACGAGCAGGTCGGCGTGCCGGTCCGCTCGGTGCTCAAGTGCCGCGCGGAGGGTGTGTGCCAGCACTGCTACGGGGTCGCGCCCGCGACCGGCAAGGTCGTGGCGATCGGCGACGCGGTCGGCATCATCGCCGCCCAGTCGATCGGCGAGCCCGGTACGCAGCTCACGCTGCGCACGTTCCACACCGGCGGTGTGGCCGGCGCGGACATCACGCACGGTCTGCCGCGCGTGGTGGAGCTGTTCGAGGCGCGCAAGCCGAAGGGCCTGGCGGAGCTCGCGACCGTCGAGGGCACCGTCTCGGTGGAGGACACCGAGAAGGGCCTGAAGGTCATGGTCACCGACGCCTCAGGCGAGGAGCACGCCTACTCGTTCCCGCGCCGCACGCGGCTGCTGGTCGAGGCCGGCCAGAAGGTCAAGGTCGGCGACCAGCTGAACGAGGGCTCGATCTACCCGCACGACATCCTCGCCTACGGCGGCGACAACCAGCTGGATCGGCGCACCAAGACCGAGCAGTACCTGGTGCGCGAGGTTCAGAAGGTCTACCAGTCGCAGGGCGTCGACATCGACGACAAGCACATCGAGATCATCGTTCGGCAGATGATGAAGAAGGTCCGGGTGGACCAGAAGGGCGACACCACCTACCTCCCGGGCGCGTTCGTCGACCGCAACGAGATGCTCGAGGTCAACGTCGGTCTCAAGAAGGGGAAGAAGGAGCAGGCCGAGACCGAGGAGATCATCCTCGGGATCACCAAGGCCTCGCTCGCGACCGACTCCTTCCTGTCGGCCGCCTCCTTCCAGGAGACGACCAAGGTGCTGACCGACGCGGCGCTCGAGGGCAAGACCGACCGGCTTCTGGGCCTCAAGGAGAACGTGATCATCGGGAAGCTGATCCCGGCGGCCACGGGCCTGAGGCGCTACCGCCGGCTCGAGATCGAGCCCACGGAGCCGATCCGGCGCTCGACGCCGGACGAGATCGGCCTGCTGGACGAGTCCGAGCTCGCTGCCGAGCTTGGCCTCGGCGACGGCGGGGAGATCGAGGGCTTCGGCTTTGGCGGGGATGGGGAGGGTGCGGACGCCTTCGGCGACCTCGCCGACCTGCCCGCCCCCGCCGACGGCGACGGCGGCGGCGACGCTTCCTAGGACCTAAGCCCTACCAGCGCGGGCCAGGCACGATCTCGGCGTAGATCCCGAGCTTGGCCCGCGCGAACGGGTTGCGCATGCGGAAGTCGCGCCTGCCCAGATCGACGAACTGCGGGTTGGCGTTGTAGGTGCCGCTTTGGCGTAGCTGGCCCGAGTTGCAGTCGGTCACTCCGCGCGGCTGGAGCACGTCGTAGACGACCATGTCCACGACCTGGTTCGAGCCGGCGTTGTAGCAGTGGACCGGCGGGAACAACCCGCTGTCGCGGGCGAGCCCGCAGAAGCCGTTGCGGTAGACCGCGCCGGTGGTCTGTGTCGAGGAGCCGGTCCCCGACAGGTCGCAGGAGCCGCCGTTCATCGCGATCACGTTGCCCATCGCCACGGCGCCGTCGCAGTTGGGGTACATCTGCACGCCGAAGCCCTCGTTGTCGTAGAACCAGTTGCCGGTCACGCGCATGCCGATCGCGTCCCGGCAGTAGAGCCCGTGGTAGTGGTGGTCGTCCGACTGCGGCCCGCAGGCGTGCGCCTTGGAGTACTCCATCCGCACCCCGGTCAGCTGGCCGTGGTCCGAGCCGACGTGGACGCACTGGATCCGGTCTGAGCGCTCTCTGCGCTGGGTCAGGTCGACGTGGATCAGCGCCGTGTCGTCGGCGGTGACGTCCACCACCTTGTCGCGCGAGCCGGCGCAGCCGGACGAGCCGTAGCACCCGACGACCTTCACGTCCTCGAGCGTGGCGCCGGGGTGGTCGAGGCCGATGTTGCCGATCAGCACGGCGGTCTGCTTGGTGCCGTTGGCCTCGCCCCGCGGTGTCAGCGTCGTCCACGCGGGGATGCCGTTCACCTGGCCGATGTCCTGGATCCCGGCGCGCAGGCAGAGCACCCTGCGGCCGGTGGGGGTCCCGGGGGTGGCCGAGTCGACGAACGCCGCGAGCGACTCGCCGGCGCCCTGGACGTCGTCGCAGTGCGGCTGCGTGGTCACCGTGTTCCAGCTGGTGCCGTTGAGCGCGCCGGCCCCGTCGATCGAAGCGACGTCGCGGCACGTCGCCGGCGCCTTCAGATCGCAGCGCCGCCCGACGTCGACGAGCAGCCGGTACTCGTAGGTCGTGTCGGGCTTGAGGCCGGCGGCCGGGTAGGAGAGCCGCATGAGCCGGTGGGGACAGTCGACCTGGAGGCCCCCGCCGCTAACCCAGCCTCGGGTACCGAGCTCGCGCCACTGCCAGGCCCAGCGGCCGTCGACATCGGCGCTGCAGCTCAGGACGCCGTTGAGGGTGGCGGTGGTGGTCCCGACCGAGGAGGGGGCGTTGGTCTGAGTCGCACAGCCCGCGAGGGCGGCCGCAACCAGGATGGCGACGACAACGAGTCGACAACGGCCACTCCTCCCCCCACCAGGCAGCACGGGGGCGGACCCTATTGGGTTACATAACTCCGGTGCGCAGCTTCTCCGCCCAGCCGCGCAGCTGATCGACGTGCCCGTCGGTCAGGCCCTCGGAGGGGCTGGTTTCGACCAGGAGCGTGGGCGCCGGGCGACGGTCCGCCCAGGCGTGGCACTCCTCGTTCATGTTGTCGTCGATCCAGGCCGCGGCCCGGTCGGCGGCGTATTCGTCGATCGCGTCGACCTTCCAGTGCGAGGACCCGAACATCGCCCGCCCGTCGAAGGTCAGGGAGGGCAGGTCCTTGAAGGGCAGCTTGAGCAGGAAGGGGAGATGCTCATTGGCGCGTTCCTCCCAGCCGGTTGCCCAAACGAGCTCGAAGTCTTCCGCTAGCCTGACCAGTCGTTCCCCGACGGTCGAGGGGATGCAGTGGGCGACGCCGTCGATCCAGTGCAGAGGGCCGGGGAGCTCGCCCACACCGGGTGCGAATCCGAACAAGCTGATCACTCCGTCGACGTCGACAAAGAGGATCGGTTTTGTTTCGTTCGTTACCAAGGTGTGGTGGCGCTCCTACTTGGGAACGATAGGCAGACTGACGGCGGGGGACGGTTCCCGCTAAAGGGGAAGGCGCGGGGGCCGATAGCTCGAAAGAGAGCTTCGGGGAAGCCGCCTTCACACCCGACTTATTTCCTTAGTTGACGATCCAACTCGGAATCCTTCTTTCGCTGTTTTGCGCGCTCGCGACGAACGTGGGCTTCCTGCTGAAGCATCGCGGGGCCTGCGCGGCGCCGGACGTGTCGCTGCGGCACCCGCTGGCCAGCGCAATCGGGCTGTTCCGCTCCAAGTGGTTCACGTTCGGCATGCTCGTGGCTCTGGGCGCGTGGTGCCTGCACGTCGCCGCCCTCGCCATGGCGCCGCTGTCGCTGGTCCAGGCGGTCATCTCCGGTGGGCTCGTCTTCCTGACCGTGATGGCCGAGCGATTCTTCGGCTGCACCGTCGGCACGCGTCAGTGGGCCGGCGTCGGCCTGACGGCGCTCGGCCTGGTGCTGCTCGCCGCAACGCTTCCGCACGGCAGCGGGGCGCACTCGAGCTACTCGCTGGCGGCGATGATCGTCTTCGAGTCGGCCCTGCTCGCGATCGGCACGTTCCTGGTGCTCTCGCCCCAGCTCGACTCCCACGAGCACCACGGCGTGATGCTCGGCGTCGCGGCCGGCATCCTGTTCGGCGTCTCCGACGTGGCGATCAAGGCCCTGACGGGCGCCGTTGGGGATCTCGGTGTGATCGGCCTGCTCTCGCCCTGGCTGGTCACCTGCGTGCTCGCCTCGGTGCTCGCCTTCTTCGCTTCCGCGCGCGGGCTTCAGAAGGGCGAGGCGGTTCCGGTGATCACGCTGACCAGCGCCGCGGCGAACGTCAGCGCAATCAGCGGCGGGATCCTCGTGTTCGGCGACCCGATGCCGAGCGACCCGGTCGGGATCGTCATGCAGAGCTTCGCCTTCGTGCTCGTGATCGTGGCCGCCGCGCTTACGCCGGCGCCGCTGCGTGCGGCGCAGGCGAACGCCTGAGCGCGAACTCCGAGATCTGCTCGACGAGCCCCTCGGGGTCGTCGGACATCGGCGTGTGCCCGAGTCCCTTTAGGTAGCGCAGGTCGGCTCCAGGAATCAGGCGCTCGAAGCGCCGGCCCTGGCGGGGCAGCAGGATCAGGTCCTTGGTGCCCCAGAGCAGGAGCACGGGCGCTCGCAGCTCGGTCAGGCCGAGCGGCTGGCGGCCCTCGAGGGCCGCAAACGTGGCGAGCATGCCGGGTGCGTTGCCGAACAGCTCCGCCTGCTCGACCAAGTCGGCGGGATCGGCGCGCCAGGGCTTGCCGAAGGCCGGGCCGGCGAACAGCGTGCGGCCGACGGGGTTGCGCAGCAGCGGCTCGGGGGCCGGCGAGTTGCGCGCCACCCACCGCATTCCGAGCAGCACGGCGCGGCCCCAGGCCAACTCGCGCGGGAGCGTGAGGCCGGCGGGGGAGATCGCGGTGACCGTGCGGGCGCGGCCGCGCCGCGCCAGCTCGAGGACGATCCATCCGCCCAGCGAGTTGCCGGCGAGGTGAGCGGACTCGAAGCCGGCGGCGTCCATCTCCCTCTCGACCGCGTCCGCGAGCGCCTCGGCTGTCGGCGCGGTGCCCTCCGGCAGCGGGGGCGAGTGGCCGAAACCGGGCAGGTCGGGGGCGAGCACGTCGAAGCTCCGCTCGAGCAGCGGGAGCATCGGCTTCCAGCCGCGCCAGGTGTGGCCGATGCCGTGGACGAGGACGAGCGGCTCACCCGAGCCGCCGCGATGCGAGTCGAGGAGCGCCATGCGCGTCAGCCTATGCCATGGCCGCTGCTACCATCACGCGCCGCATGCCAAGCATCAATCAGCTCGTCCGCAAGGGCCGCGCAAAGCCCAAGAAGAAGGTCTCGACCCCCGGTCTGAAGTCCGGCCAGGGGAGCAAGAAGCGCATCGCGGCTCCGCAGCGGCGCGGCGTCTGCACGCGCGTGCAGACGATCACGCCGAAGAAGCCGAACTCGGCGCTGCGCAAGGTCGCGCGGGTCAGGCTGACCAACGGCATGGAAGTCACCTGCTACATCCCGGGCGAGGGTCACAATCTGCAGGAGCACTCGGTGGTGCTCGTGCGTGGTGGCCGGGTGAAGGACCTGCCGGGCGTGCGCTACAAGGTCGTGCGCGGGACGCTCGACGCGGCCGGGGTGTCCGAGCGCAAGAAAGCGCGCTCCCAGTACGGGGCGAAGGCCCGCTAGCGATGCCGCGCCGCGCCTCCCCCGGTGTTCGTCAGGTCGAGAACGACTCGCTCTACGGGTCGAAGCTCGTGCAGCAGGTGATCAACAAGGTGATGGTCGACGGTAAGAAGTCGACCGCCGAGAAGATCGTCTACGACGCGCTCGACATGCTCTCCAAGCGCACCAACAGCGAGCCGGTGCCCGCGCTGGAGGAGTCGATCAAGATCCTCACCCCGGTGCTCGAGGTCCGCTCCCGCCGCGTCGGCGGAGCGACCTACCAGGTGCCGGTCGAGGTGCCCTCACCGCGGGCTCGGACGCTGGCGGTGCGCTGGCTGGTCGAGTTCGCGCGGCAGCGCCGCGAGAAGTCGATGTCCGAGCGCCTGGCGGGAGAGCTGTCCGACGCCCAATCGCAGCAGGGCGGCGCCTACAAGCGCAAGGACGACATCTTCCGCATGGCACAGGCCAACAAGGCCTTCGCGCACTACCGCTGGTAGCGGGACGGCGATAGCCGGCGCCTGGCGGCGTCCTCGGTCGGCCGTGTGCGAAGCACTACGGCCTCCCTGCGTCCTTGCCAGGCTTGGCTCTCGCCGTCCCGCAACCAGCGGTTCGCTGTCAGGACGGGGTGGCGCCGTCCTGTGGGCCCTACTTACAAGCAATATGCCTGTAACCGGGGCCCGCACTCGCGTGGCTCCGCTTCTTCAACCACGCCGCCGCGCGCGAAGCCGCCGACGGCTGAGCACAGACCTCCGTCCGCCCGCCGCGCTATTCACGCGCGGGCGCGAGTAACCGTAAAGCCCCCGCCCCCGCCGCCAGCACCCCGGCCAGGATCTCCAGCCACAGTCCCGTGCCCGCCTGGCCTCGGGCGCCCTCGAAGCTCTCGCCGAGCGCCCCGGTCTCGTTGGTCACGGGCAGGTCGACCAGCAGCGCCCACAGCAGGACCGCGGCTCCGATCGCGACCAGCGCGACCGCGGCGGGCCGCGAGCGACCCAAGCCGGCTCCCCAGCCCATCGCCACGATCAGGGCCGCGACCAGCAGGAACGACCCGCCGTTGCGCTCGAATCCGCTCAGCTCGCAGCGGTCGGCCAGCGCCGGGTCCGTGTCGTGGATGACCTCGCAGGATCCCGACGCCACGTCAACCGAAGCCACCGTCGAGAACTCGGTCGCCAACAGCAGCACGGCGGCGGCGAGCGAGGCCGCCACGATGCCGATGGCAAGCGGGGTTGCGCCCGGAAAACGGCCCGTGAATCCCGCCAAACGCCTGCTACCATCAGCGGTCGTTTCGCGGGCAGCCCTCCTTTGCTCGCGATCTGGTTCCGTCACGTGGTGCTCAGCCGCGGGCGGTGTCGCAAGTCACGGCGATGGATACCCCTACGACATAGAGCACTTCCGGGCGAGCACGTGACGCAGCACCGGGCCCGGACAGGGCCTTTTTTCTGCTCGCAACCGGGGACCATTCAGGACTAGGCATGGCACGAGAGTTTTCACTAGACAAGACGCGCAACATCGGGATCATGGCGCACATCGACGCCGGTAAGACGACGACGACCGAGCGCATCCTCTTTTACACCGGGCGCACCCACAAGATGGGCGAGGTCCACGAGGGCGCTGCCGTGATGGACTGGATGGAGCAGGAGCAGGAGCGCGGAATCACCATCACGTCTGCGGCGACCACCGCCGCCTGGCGCGATCACCGCATCAACATCCTCGACACGCCCGGACACGTCGACTTCACCGTCGAGGTCGAGCGCTCGCTGCGCGTGCTCGATGGCGCCATCGCCGTCTTCGACTCCGTCGCCGGCGTCGAGCCGCAGTCCGAGACCGTCTGGCGCCAGGCCGACAAGTACCGCGTGCCGCGCATCGCCTTCATCAACAAGATGGACCGCATCGGGGCCAACTTCGAGGGCAGCGTCCAGACGATGATCGAGCGTCTCGCCGCCCACGCGGTTCCGGTCCAGCTGCCGATCGGGGCCGAGGCCGACTTCCGCGGGGTCGTCGACCTCGTGAACATGAAGGCGATCGTCTACAAGGACGACCTCGGCCAGGAGTGGGAGGTCACCGAGATCCCAGCCGAGCTCCAGGAGGCCGCCGCCCAGGCGCGCACCGAGCTGATCGAGGCCGTGGCCGAGTACGACGAGAAGCTGATGGAGGACTACCTCGAGGAGAAGCCGATCGAGGCCGAGCGCCTGATCGCGGACATCCGCAAGGCCACGCTGGACATCTCGATGACCCCGGTGCTGGTCGGCTCCGCCTTCAAGAACAAGGGCGTTCAGCCGCTGCTCGACGCGGTCATCGACTACCTGCCGAGCCCGCTCGACGTGCCCCCCGTCGAGGGCCTCGAGGGCACCCAGGTCAGCGACGGCGACGCCAAGACCGTCGTGCGCGAAGCGTCCGACGACGCCCCCTTCGCCGCCCTGGCCTTCAAGGTCATGGCCGACCCCTACGTCGGCAAGCTCACCTACTTCCGCGTCTACTCCGGCAAGCTGCAGGCGGGTGGCCGCGTGCTCAACTCGGTCACCGGCCGCACCGAGCGCGTCGGGCGCATCCTGATGATGCACGCGAACAGCCGGGAGGAGGTCGAGGAGGTCTACGCGGGCGACATCGCCGCCGGCGTCGGCATCAAGCAGACCTCGACCGGCGACACGCTCAGCGCTCCGGATGCCCCGGTCGTCCTCGAGGCGATCACGTTCGACGATCCGGTAGTGCACCTCTCGATCGAGCCGAAGACGAAGGTCGACCAGGAGAAGCTGTCGATCGCGCTTCAGCGGCTCGGCGAGGAGGACCCCACTTTCCAGGTGCGCTCCGACGAGGAGACCGGCCAGACCGTCATCTCCGGCATGGGCGAGCTGCACCTCGAGGTGATCGTCGATCGCCTCAAGCGCGAGTTCAAGGTCGAGGCGGCCGTCGGCCGGCCTCAGGTGGCCTACCGCGAGACCGTGCGCAGCAGCGTCCACAAGATCGAGGGCAAGTTCATCCGCCAGACCGGCGGATCGGGCCAGTACGGCGTGGTCTACATCGACCTCGAGCCCGTCCCGGGCGAGGGCTTCGACTTCGTGAACAAGGTCAAGGGCGGCTCCGTGCCGTCGGAGTTCATCCCCGCTGTCGAGAAGGGCATCGAGGAGGCTCTCGAGTCGGGCGTCAAGGCCGGCTACCCGATGGTCGACGTGCGCGCCACGCTGACGGACGGCAAGTACCACGACACGGACTCATCCGAGATCGCCTTCAAGATCGCCGGCTCGCTGGCGCTCAAGGAGGCGGCGCGCCGGGCCAACCCGGTGCTGCTCGAGCCGATCATGGCGGTCGAGGTCGTCACGCCCCAGGACTTCATCGGGGACGTGATCGGCGATCTGTCGCGCCGCCGCGGTCATGTCGAGGGCCAGGAGCCGCGCGGCAACGCGATCGCCGTCAAGGCAAGCGTGCCGCTGTCGGCTATGTTCGGGTACGCGACCGACCTGCGATCGTCTACACAGGGGCGTGCGACCTACACGATGCAGTTCGATCGCTACGACGAGGTCCCGGCGAGCATCGCGGAGGAGATCGTCGAGCACCGCACCGGCGAGCCGGTCGGAGCCAGCGCGTAAGGAGTATGTTTCGCAAGTTCGGGCCTCCGCGCCCGCATAGGTCTTTGAGAAAGGGGTAGTTCGGAGTGGCGAAGGAGAAGTTCGAGCGCAATAAGCCGCACGTCAACGTCGGCACGATCGGTCATATCGACCACGGCAAGACCACGCTGACCGCGGCGATCACGAAGGTGCTCGCCGAGAAGGTCGGCGGCCAGGCGAAGAGCTTCGAGGAGATCGACAACGCTCCTGAGGAGAAGGAGCGTGGCATCACGATCGCCACCTCGCACGTGGAGTACGAGACGGAGAACCGTCACTACGCCCACGTCGACTGTCCCGGTCACGCGGACTACGTCAAGAACATGATCACCGGCGCCGCCCAGATGGACGGCGCCATTCTCGTGGTCTCGGCCGCCGATGGCCCGATGCCGCAGACGCGCGAGCACATCCTGCTCGCCCGTCAGGTCGGCGTTCCCTACATCGTCGTGTTCCTCAACAAGGTCGACATGGTCGACGACGAGGAGCTGCTCGAGCTCGTAGAGGTCGAGGTCCGCGAGCTGCTCTCCGAGTACGAGTTCCCGGGTGACGACATCCCGTTCGTCCTCGGCTCGGCGCTGAAGGCGCTCGAGGGCGACGAGGGCCACGTGGAGAAGATCCTCGAGCTGGCCGGGCACCTGGACACCTACATCCCGGAGCCCGAGCGCCCGCTCGACAAGCCGTTCCTGATGCCGGTCGAGGACGTCTTCTCGATCACCGGCCGCGGCACGGTCGCGACCGGCCGCATCGAGCAGGGCATCGTCCACACGGGCGACACCGTCGAGATCGTCGGCATCCACGAGCAGACCAACTCCACGGTCGTCACCGGCGTCGAGATGTTCCGCAAGATCCTCGACGAGGGTCAGGCGGGCGACAACGTCGGCTGCCTGCTGCGCGGCGTCGGCCGCGAGGACATCGAGCGCGGGCAGGTGCTCTGCAAGCCGAAGTCGATCACTCCGCACACGAAGTTCAAGGCGCAGGTCTACTGCCTCAAGAAGGAGGAGGGTGGCCGTCACACCCCGTTCTTCAACGGCTACCGGCCGCAGTTCTACTTCCGCACGACCGACGTGACCGGGGTGTCCAACCTCCCCGAGGGCACCGAGATGGTCATGCCGGGAGACAACGTCGAGATGACGGTGGAGCTGATTCAGCCCATCGCCATGGACGAGGGGCTTCGCTTCGCCATCCGCGAGGGCGGCCGCACCGTCGGGTCGGGGGTGGTGACGTCGGTAATCGAGTAGGAGCACCTCCGACAGAGGACCTACACGGGGGCGAGCAGGAGTCGGCTCGCCCCCGAATCTGTCTCTAGCACCATGGCGACACTCACTCAGAACAAGATCCGGATCCGGCTCAAGGCCTACGACCACTCGGCGATCGAGACGGCCGCCAAGGAGATCGTCGACACGGCCGTGCGCACGGGTGCGTCGGTGTCCGGTCCGGTGCCGCTGCCGACCGAGAAGAACGTCTACTGCGTGATCCGCGGGCCGTTCAAGGACAAGGACTCACGCGAGCACTTCGAGATCCGCACGCACAAGCGGCTGATCGACATCCTTCAGCCCACGCCGAAGACGGTTGACTCGCTCCAGCGACTCGACCACCTCCCGGCGGGCGTCGACATCCAGATCCAGCTGGTGTAGCGCGATGGCTGGGCTCCTCGGACGGAAAATCGGCATGACACAGGTCTTCGACCCCGAGGACGGTCACGTCGAGCGCGTGACCGTGATCCAGGCCGGCCCGTGCTTCGTGACCGGCATCCGGCGGGCCGACCGTGACGGCTACGACGCCGTCCAGATCGGCTTCGGCGAGACGACCGAGAAGCACCTCAACAAGCCCAAGCTCGGCCTGCTCAAGAAGGCCGGCGTCGGCAACCTGCGTCATCTGCGCGAGTTCCGCGGCGAGCCGGGCGAGCTCGAGGTGGGCGCCGAGCTGAAGATCGACGCCGTCTTCGAGGCCGGGCAGACGGTCAAGGTGTCGGGGGTCTCGAAGGGCAAGGGATTCGCCGGCACCATCAAGCGCCACAACTTCTCGCGCGGGCCGGTCTCGCACGGATCGCACAACGTGCGCGCGCCGGGCTCGATCGGCGCCTCCGCCGACCCCGCCCGCGTGTTCAAGGGCATCCGCGGCCCCGGCCAGATGGGCAACAAGCGCGTCACCCAGCGCGGGCTCGAGATCGTCGACGTGCGAGCGGACGAGCACCTGCTGCTCGTGCGCGGCTCGGTGCCCGGCGCCAAGGGCTCGGTCGTGGAGATAAGGAGCGACGCCTGATGGCCGCCGCCATCAAGTACATCGGCGGCGGTACCGGGACGCTCGCGCTCGACGACGCCGTCTTCGGCGAGCGCTTCCACGGGCCGCTGGTCCACGAGGCCGCGCGCGCCGATCTGGCCGCGCGCCGGCGCGGCACCGCGTCGACCAAGACGCGCGGCGAGGTCGCCATGACCGGGGCCAAGGCCTGGCGCCAGAAGGGCACCGGCCGTGCGCGCGTGGGCGCGCTGTCTACGCCCAACCGCGTGGGCGGCGGCGTGGCCTTCGGGCCCAAGCCGCGCGGCTACACGGTCAAGGTCAACCGCAAAGCGCGCCGCCGCGCGCTGCGCGCCGCGCTCTCGCTGCACGCCGAGCGCGGCTCGATGGCCGCGGTCGACCCGTCCAAGTTCGACACCCCTTCGACGAAGGCAGCCGCCGCGGCGCTCGCCAAGTTCGAAGGCGAGGGCCGCGTGCTGATCGTGCTCACCGACGGCGAGGAGACCTGTCTCAAGTCGTTCCGCAACCTCGCGGACGTGATCGTGCTGCACGCCGACCAGGTCGGCGTCGCGGATCTGGTCGGCGCGGGCCGGCTCGTCGTATCCGAGGCTGCGCTCGCGCGCCTGACCGAGAAGGCGGCGGCGAAGTGAACGCCCGCCAGGTCATCCTGCGCCCCGTGATCTCCGAGAAGAGCTACGCGCTGCTGGCGGCCAACAAGTACACGTTCCGCGTGCACGAGGGCTCGAACAAGACGCAGGTGCGCCAGGCGGTCGAGGAGATCTTCGGCGTGCGCGTGACCGGCGTGAGCACCGCCTGGGTCAAGTCCAAGCCGAAGCGCCGCGGCGTCACGAAGGGGCAGCGCCGGCGCTGGAAGAAGGCGATCGTGACGCTGCACGCCGAGGATTCGATCGAGCTCTTCGAAGGCCAGGAGGCCTAGCCGATGGCCATCAAGAAATACAAGCCGACGTCGCCGGGCCGCCGGTTCGCGACCTACCTCCGGCACGAGGCCGTCACCAAGGGCCAGCCGGAGAAGTCGCTGACGGAGGGCCTCACCAAGTCGGGCGGACGCAACAACCGCGGCCGCGTTACCTCGCGGCACCGCGGCGGGGGGAACAAGCGCCTCTTCCGCAAGATCGACTTCAAGCGCCGCAAGGACGGCGTGCCGGCCAAGGTGGCCGCGATCGAGTACGACCCGAACCGCTCGGCGCACATCGCGCTGCTCCACTACGCGGACGGCGAGAAGCGCTACATCCTCGCGCCGGCGCGGATGGCGGTCGGCGCCGAGATCTCGAGCGGCCCGGACGCCGACATCGCTCCCGGGAACGCGCTCCCGCTCGCCAACATCCCGACCGGCACGACCGTGCACAGCGTCGAGCTGACCCCCGGTCGCGGCGGCCAGCTCGGCCGCAGCGCCGGCACGTCGATCCAGCTGGTGGCCAAGGAGGGGCGCTACGCGACCCTGCGGCTGCCCTCGGGCGAGATGCGCATGGTCGAGCTCGACTGCCGCGCCACCATCGGGGTGCTCGGCAACGCCGAGCACGAGCTGGTCGAGCTGGGCAAGGCCGGGCGCTCGCGCCACCGCGGCAAGCGGCCGCAGACGCGCGGCGTGGCCATGAACCCGGTCGACCACCCGCACGGCGGCGGCGAGGCGCACCACACGCCCGGTGGCCACCCGGTCACGCCCTGGGGCGTCCCGACGCTCGGCTACCGCACGCGCAAGAAGCGGAAGGGATCCGACAAGTTCATCGTCCGTGGCCGCCGGCGCGGCAAGAAGGGGAGGCGCTAGGTGTCGCGCTCGTCGAAGAAGGGGCCGTTCGTCCAGGAGCGCCTGCTGGGTCGCATCGAGGCGATGAACGCATCGGGCGACAAGCAGATGGTGAAGACCTGGTCGCGCACCTCGGTGATCTTCCCGGAGATGGTTGGACACACCATCGCCGTCCACGACGGCCGCAAGCACGTGCCGGTGTTCATCTCGGAGTCCATGGTCGGTCACAAGCTCGGCGAGTTCGCGCCCACCCGCGTCTTCCGCGGGCACGCCGGCAGCGACCGGGTGAGGATGCGATGAGCCCCGAGATGCACAAGCCGCCCGAGGGCGGATGGGAGTCGCTCAAGGTCGATGAGCTCAAGGCCGAGCTCGAGGCTCGCGGCCTGCCCAAGTCGGGCAAGAAGGATGAGCTGATTGCTCGGCTCGCCGACGACGACCTGGCGCAGAAGGGCAACGTCGTCGAGGCGCCAGCCGAGGAGGCGCCGGAGGTGGAAGAGGCTCCTGCCGCCGAGCAGGAGGCGCCCAAGCCGGCGCGCCGCCGTGGCTCCGCCGAGACCTCTGCCCCCGCGGAGAGCACGAAGCGCGCTCCCCGTCGCGACGTCAACGGCGACGTGGTCGTGCGCGCTCGCTCGCGTTACGTGCGCAGCGCCCCGCGCAAGGCGCGCCTGGTGATGGACCACATTCGCGGCAAGGAGGTCGAGCAGGCCCGCGCGATCCTCAACCACACCCCCCGGCACGCCGCCGCCGACATCCTCAAGCTGCTCAACTCGGCCGTCGCCAACGCGGAGTCGGCCTACGAGCTCGGCTCCGACGAGCTGCGGATCGTCAAGGCCTTCGTCGACGAGGGCCCCACGATCAAGCGCTTTCGGCCGCGGGCGCTCGGGCGCGCCACCCCGATCCACAAGCGCACGAGCCACATGACGATCGAACTCACGACCACCACGAACGGGAGGTAGCCGCCATGGGCCAGAAGGTTCATCCGGAAGCTCTGAGGGTCGGCTACATCCACGACTGGAAGTCGACCTGGTTCAACGAGCGCGAGTTCTCCGACTACCTGCTGGAGGACATCGGCATCCGGCGGCACATCGAGAACAAGCTCGCTCACGCAGGCCTGTCGACGATCACGATCAAGAAGAACAAGAACGAGGTCGAGGTCAACATCCACACGGCCCGCCCGGGGATCGTGATCGGCAAGTCCGGCTCGGAGGTGGACGCCCTGCGCAGGGAGCTCCACCGCATGACCGGCAAGGCCGTGAAGGTCAACATCCTCGAGATCAAGCGCCCCGAGCTGGACGCGAAGCTCGTGGCCCAGTCGATCGCCGAGCAGCTGCAGAACCGCGTCGCGTTCCGGCGCGCCATGAAGCGCGCGCTCACGAGCGCCATGCGCTCGGGCGCCAAGGGCGTGAAGATCCAGGTGTCCGGCCGCTTGGGCGGTGCCGAGATGGCGCGTACCGAGGGCTACTCGGACGGGCGCGTGCCGCTGCACACGCTGCGCGCGGACATCGACTACGGCTTCTACGAGGCGCGCACGACCTTCGGCCGCATCGGCGTGAAGGTCTGGATCAACAAGGGCGAGATCATGCCCAAGGGCTTCGCTCAGGACCTGACCGAGCTCGAGGCACCGCAGGCCGTCGGCCCCGGTGGCGGCGGGCGCGGGCCGGGTGGCGGACGCGGTCCGGGCGGCGGCGGTCGCGGTCCGGGCGGCGGCGGTCGCGGTGGCCCCGGCGGCGGTGGCCGTGGCGGTCGCGGCGGTCAGGGTGGGCCCCCGCAGGGAGGTCGGCTCTGATGCTGCAGCCCAAGCGAGTCAAGTGGCGCAAGGAGCACCGCGGTCGCATGCGCGGCAACGCCAAGGGCGGCACGCGCGTGGAGTTCGGCGAGTACGGCCTGAAGTCGCTCGAGCGCGGCTGGGTGACCAACCGCCAGATCGAGGCCGCGCGTATCGCGATGACGCGCAAGATCAAGCGCGGCGGCAAGGTCTGGATCAACATCTTTCCGGACAAGCCGTTCACGCAGAAGCCCGCCGAGACCCGCATGGGCTCGGGCAAGGGCACCCCCGAGGGCTGGGTCGCCGTGGTCAAGCCCGGGCGCGTCATGTTCGAGCTGTCCGGCGTGCCGGAGCCGCTGGCCCGCGAGGCGATGCGGCTGGCCGGCCACAAGCTGCCGTTGAAGACCAAGTTCGTCCAGCGCGAGGGCGGGCAGGGATGAAGGCTGTCGAGGTGCATAACCTTGAGGACGCTCAGCTCGTGGAGTTCGCTGACACCGCGCGCAAGGAGTTGTTCAACCTGCGCTTCCAGCACGCCACCGGCCAGCTGGAGAACACCGCGCGGCTGAGCGCGGCGAAGGCCGACCTCGCGCGTGCCCTGACCGTGGCGCGCCAGCGCGGCGTAGACATAGAGACCGAGACCCGCAGACAGAGTTGAAATGGCTGAGACCGAAGACAACGTGAACGAGGAGCAGGCGCCGGAGGAGGCGGTCGAGGAGACCGCCCCGGAAGAGGCCGCGCCCGAGGCGGAGGCCGCCCCCGAAGAGGAGGCGGCCGCGGAAGAGGCTGCGCCCGAAGCGGAGGCTCCCGCCGAGGAGGCCCCCGCCGAGGAAGAAGCTGCGCCGGAGCCCGAAGCTGCTCCTGAAGCGGAGGCTCCCGCCGAGGAGGCCCCCGCCGAGGAAGAGGCGGCGCCGGAGGCCGAAGCTGCTCCTGAAGAGGAGGCTCCCGCCGAGGAGGCCGCGCCCGCGGCCCCCGCGCAGGAGGCCGCCGACGCCGAGCCCGAGGAGCAGCCCTCTCCCAAGGAGCGCCGCAGGCGCGCCCGCTCGACTCATACCGGCGAGGCCAGGCCGCCGCGCTCCGTCGAGGAGCGCATTCAGGAGCGGACTGCCGAGCGCGCAAAGAAGGCCGCCGACCGGCGCGCCTACCGCGCCAAGCAGAAAGAGCGTCGCGGCAGCGAGCCGCGCGCCGAGGCGCCGGCGCCCGAGCCGAGCGCGACCGGCAAGATCAAGGTGCGCCAGGGCATCGTCGTCTCCGACCGGGCCGACAAGACGATCACCGTCCGCATCGACACCGCGAGCCGGCACCGCAAGTACAAGAAGATCATCCGCAGCAGCTCGACGCTGCACGCGCACGACGAGCAGAACGAGGCGCACATCGGCGACACCGTTCGCCTGGTGGAGAGCCGCCCGCTCAGCCGCACCAAGCGCTGGCGCCTGATCGAGGTCCTGGAGAGGGCCAAGTAAGAGTGGTCGCCCGATGATCCAGCAGGAGTCCAGGCTGAAGGTCGCCGACAACACCGGCGCGCGCGAGGTGCTCTGCATCCGCGTCTCCGGTGGGTCGCACCGCCGCTACGCCGGCGTCGGTGACGTGATCGTCTGCACCGTCAAGCAGGCGATCCCGCATGGCTCCGTGAAGAAGGGCGAGGTCGTGCAGGCCGTCGTGGTTCGCACGAAGAAGGGGTTCGGCCGCGACGACGGCACCTACATCGCCTTCGACGAGAACGCGGCCGTCCTGATCGATGCGCAGAAGAACCCGCGCGGCACGCGCATCTTCGGCCCCGTCGCGCGCGAGCTGCGCGACCGAAACTTCATGAAGATCGTCTCGCTTGCACCGGAGGTGCTCTAGCCATGGGTGCGATGAAGATCCGCCGCGACGACCACGTCCGCGTGATCACGGGCAAGGACAAGGGCCGCACCGGCCGCGTGCTGCGCGTCGACCCCGTCAAGCAGAAGGTCTACGTCGAGGGCGCCAACATCATCAAGCGCCACACCAAGCCGCGCACTCTGCGCGACACCCAGCGCGCTCAGGAGATCGGCGGCATCGTGGAGATGGAGGGCCCGATCCACATCTCCAACGTGATGCTGATCGACCCCGAGTCCAACGAGCCGACCCGCGTCAGCGTCAAGCGCGAGGGCGGTCGCCGCGTGCGCGTGGCCAAGAAGTCCGGCAAGGAGATCGACTGATGGAAGCCTCGGCGCAGGCCGCGGTTCCGCCGCGGCTCAAGGAACGCTACGAGCAGGAGATCCGGGCGAAGCTGCAGCAGCAGTTCAGCTACTCCTCCGTCATGGAGGTCCCGCGCGTCGAGAAGGTCACGCTCAACATGGGCGTGGGCGACGCCAAGCAGGACTCGAACATGCTCGACGCGGCGAAGGAGCAGCTGGCCACGATCGCCGGCCAGGCGCCGAGCGTGCGGCTCGCCCGCAAGTCGATCGCCAACTTCAAGCTGCGCGAGGGCATGCCCGTCGGCGTGAGCGTCACGCTGCGGCGCGCGTACATGTACGAGTTCCTCGACCGGCTGATGTCGGTCGCGATCCCGCGGATCCGCGACTTCCGCGGGCTGAACCCGCGCTCGTTCGACGGCCGCGGCAATTACTCGATCGGCGTGCGCGAGCAGATCATCTTCCCGGAGGTCGACTACGACGCCATCGACCAGGTGCGCGGCCTGGACGTGACGATCACCACGTCGGCCACTACCGACGAAGAGGCCTATGCTCTTCTGCTCGAGCTCGGGATGCCGTTCTCGCGCGAAGGTGCGCCGGGTGACGGCGCCGCGGCGCGCGAGGCAGCCGAGGAGGAGCAGCGCAAGGAGGAAGCGCGCGCCCGGGCGGAGGCCGAGCAGGCCGCGCTCGAGACGCTCAAGGAGGAGAACCCCGAGGCGTATGAGAAGCCGACTCGCGAGGACGATGAGTCGGAGGAAGAGGGCGGCGAAGCCCCCAAGGAAGAGGCACAGGAGTAAATGGCAAAGACTTCACAGTGGGTCCGCCAGAAGCGCGGATCGAAGTACAAGACGAGGAACTACCACCGGTGCAAGAACTGCGGCCGCCCGCGCGCCTACCTGCGCAAGTTCGGGCTGTGCCGCATCTGCCTGCGGAACATCGCCCACGAGGGCATGATCCCGGGGCTCACCAAGTCCAGCTGGTAACGCGATGCAAACGGATCCAATCGCCGACTTCCTGACCCGCATCCGGAACGGGTTGCGCGCCGACCACGACGAGGTCGCGATGCCGGCATCCACGTTCAAGGCGGAGCTGGCCCGGATCCTCGCCGAGCAGGGCTACATCGACGGCTTCGAGGTCGAGCCCGCCCGCGTCGGGCGCACGCTGCGCGTGAAGCTCAAGTACACGGAGGACCGCAGGCCGGTGATCCTCGGCCTGGAGCGCCTGTCCAAGCCGGGCCGGCGCCAGTACGTGGACGCCTCGGAGGTCCCGAAGATCTACGGCGGCATGGGCACGGCGATCGTGTCGACGTCCAGGGGCGTCATGACCGGTCACGACGCCCGGCGCGCCGGCGTCGGCGGCGAGCTGGTCGCGAGGGTCTGGTAGCGCCGTGTCCCGGATCGGCAAGCAGCCCATCGCCGTGCCGGACGGCGTGGAGATCACGATCGAGCCCGAGCTCGTCAAGGTCAAGGGCCCGAAGGGCGAGCTCGAAGAGCGCGTCTCGCGCGAGATCGGCGTGGCGCAGGAGAACGGCGAGATCGTCGTCACCCGCCCGACCGACCGCGGCGAACATCGCGCTCTGCACGGACTGACCCGGAGCTTGATCGCGAACATGGTCGAGGGCGTGACGAGCGGGTACGAGAAGCGCCTCGAGATCCAGGGCGTCGGCTACCGCGCACAGCTCCAGGGCAACAAGATCGTCCTCGCGCTCGGCTACTCGCACCCGGTCGAGGTGAACGCTCCGTCGGGCATCGAGTTCGAGGTTCCGCAGCCCACCCGCATCACGGTGCGCGGCATCTCCAAGCAGGCCGTCGGCGAGGTGGCCGCGATCATCCGCAAGCAGCGCCCGCCGGAGCCCTACAAGGGCAAGGGCATCCGCTACGAGGGCGAGCACGTGGCCCGGAAGGTCGGGAAGCGCGCATGACTCGAATGGGCTCACTCCTTCACCTCCGCCGGGCTTCGGCGGCTGCAAAGCCGCGCCCGGCGTCGTCCTCGGTGCTCGTCGATGCCTCCGGCATCGACTGCGCCCTGCGTCCTAGCCGGGCTTGCTTTTCGCTCGCCGAATCACCGTCGGAGGTTCAGTCGTGAGCCCCGTCAAGACGACGCGCCAGGCGCGGTTGCGCCGCCGCCGGCGCGTGCGCGCGAAGGTGAACGGCACCGCGGAGCGCCCGCGGCTGTCGGTGTTCCGCTCCAACAAGGGCATCCAGGCGCAGCTGATCGACGACGTGCAGGGCCACACCGTGGCCGCGGTCAACTGGGTCGAGGCCGACCTCAAGGCGCTCGCCCGCATGGAGCAGGCCAAGCGCGCCGGCGAGCTGCTGGCGCAGCGGGCCAAGGACGCGGGCGTCGAGGAATGCGTCTTCGATCGCGGCGGCTACCGCTACCACGGCAAGGTCAAGGCGCTGGCCGACGGCGCGCGCGAGGGCGGGCTGAAGTTCTGATGGGTATCGCGATCGCTACGGTGAGTCTTCCCCATGGCCTCTAGAGACCGGACACGCGGCCGCGACGGCGGCTCCGACCTGCAGGAGCGGGTCGTCGAGATCAACCGCGTCGCCAAGGTCGTCAAGGGCGGCCGGCGCTTCTCGTTCACCGCGCTTGTCGTGGTGGGCGACGAGAAGTCGCAGGTCGGCGTCGGCTACGGCAAGGCCAACGAGGTCCCGGTTGCGATCCAGAAGGGCGTCGAGCGCGCCCGCAAGAGCCTCTTCAAGGTGCCGATGCACGGCTCCACGATCACCCACGAGGTGATCGGCGTGCACTCGGCGTCGCGCGTGCTGCTCAAGCCGGCCTCGCCCGGTACCGGCGTGATCGCCGGCGGCGGCGTCCGAGCGGTGCTCGAGCTGGCCGGGATCCACGACGTCCTCTCGAAGTCGCTCGGCAGCCAGAACCCGATCAACCTGGTCAAGGCGACCGTCGCGGCGCTGCAGGCGCTGCGCGACCCGCGCCAGGTGGCGGAGCTGCGCGGCCTGACCGTCGCTCAGGTGCTGGGTCTGGACGACACCAGGCCCGCCCCGGTCGCGGAGGAGGCGCCCGCCGCGGAGGAGACGCCCGCTTGATGGCCGCCCTGCGAATCACCCAGGTTCGCTCGGCGAACGGCTCCAACCGCAAGCAGCGCGAGTCGCTGCGCACGCTCGGGCTCGGCAAGATCGGCCGCACCGCCGAGCGCGATGACCACCCGACCGTGCGCGGCCTGATCAACTCCGTGCGCCACCTCGTGGAGGTCGACGATGGCTGAGGAGCGCATCGGCCTCCACTCGCTCGCCCCTGCGAAGGGCGCTCGCAAGAGCCGCAAGCGCGTCGGCCGCGGGCACGGCTCGGGCACCGGCAAGACGTCCGGCCGCGGCCACAAGGGCGCCGGGTCACGCAGTGGCGCGCGCAAGCGCGTGGGCTTCGAGGGTGGCCAGAACCCGATCCACATGCGGATGCGCAAGCTGCGCGGCCCGACGATGAAGAAGTCGATGCCGTTCGAGAACTTCCGCACGCGCACGCAGCCGGTGAACATGTCCGATCTCGAGGCGCGCTTCGACGCGGGCGCCGAGGTCACACCCGAGTCGCTGCGCGAAGCGGGCCTGGCGACCCGCCGCGCCATCCCGGTCAAGGTGCTCGGCAACGGCGAGCTCAGCAAGGGGCTCACCGTGCACGCGCACGGTTTCTCGAAGACAGCCCGCGAGAAGATCGAGGCCGCGGGCGGGACCTGCCAGCTACTAGAGGGCTAGCCCGGTGCTACGGACGTTCCTGAACGCGTTTCGGGTCGCCGACATCCGGAAGAAGCTCGCCTTCACGGCGGCGATGCTCCTGCTCTACCGGGCCGGGGCCTACATCCCCGCCCCGGGGATCAACGTAGACGCCGTCAAGCAGATCTCCGACAACTTCGGCGGCCAGAACATCCTGGGCTTCCTCAACACGTTCTCGGGCGGCTCGCTGTCGCGCTTCGCCATCTTCGCGCTCGGGATCATGCCCTACATCACGGCCTCGATCATGCTGCAGCTGCTGACGGTCGTGATCCCCTCGCTCGACAAGCTCCGCAAGGAGGGCGAGGTCGGGCAGCAGAAGATCACCCAGTACACGCGCTACCTGACCGTGGGCCTCGCCTTCGGCCAGTCGATCGGCTACGTGTTCCTGTTCCGCCAGTTCTCGACCGGCAGCGCCGCGGTGGTGGACAACTTCACTTTCGGGCGCGTCTTCGTGATCGTGATGACGCTCACCACCGGCTGTGTGCTGCTGATGTGGCTCGGCGAGCTGATCACCCAGCGCGGGATCGGCAACGGGATCTCGCTGATGATCTTCGCCTCGATCGCATCGCGCCTGCCGGACGGGATCTCGAAGTGGTGGACCAACCCCGATCAGGTCTTCAAGGTGATGATGCCCTTCGTCGCCCTGGCGGTGATCGCCGCGATCGTCTTCATGCAGGAGGGCCAGCGGCGCATCCCGGTCCAGTACGCCAAGCGCGTGGTCGGCCGGCGAATGGCCGGCGGCGGCTCGACCTACCTGCCGCTGCGCGTGAACATGGCGGGCGTCATCCCCGTCATCTTCGCCGCCTCGCTGATGGCCTTCCCGCCGACCGTCGGCCAGCTGATCCACGCCAACTGGGCCCGGGACCTGTCCGCGTTCTTCAACCCGGGGAAGTGGCCCTACCTGGTCGGCGAGTGCTTCTTCATCATCGTCTTCACGTACTTCTACACCGCGGTCACGTTCAACCCGGTCGAGCAGGCCGACAACCTCAAGAAGTACGGCGGCTTCATCCCGGGCGTGAGGCCAGGCAGACCGACGGCGGAGTTCCTCGACCGCATCCTCGCCCGGCTGACCTTCCCGGGCGCCTTATACCTGGCCGCGGTCGCGGCGTTACCGACGATCCTGTTCAACCAAACCAGCGCGAACTTCTACTTCGGAGGCACCTCGATCCTGATCGTGGTGGGCGTGGCGCTGGACACGATGAAGCAGCTCGAAGCGCAGTTGATGATGCGCAACTACGAGGGCTTCCTCAAGTGACTGAGCGCAACCTGGTCCTGCTCGGCCCCCCCGGGGCCGGGAAGGGCACGCAGGCCGAACGGCTGGTCGCCGACTTCGCCCTGCCCTACTACGCGACCGGGAACATCCTGCGCGAGGCGATTGCCTCCGGCTCCGAGCTCGGCAAGCAGGCGAAGGAGCTCGTCGACGCGGGCGAGCTCGTGCCCGACGACCTGATCTTCAAGGTGATCGAGGCAAAGCTCGATTCGGGCGAGGCCGACGATGGCTTCCTGCTCGACGGCTTTCCGCGCACGATCGGCCAGGCCGAGATGCTCGAGCGGGCGCTGGACAATCGCGGGCGGCGGCTCACGGCGGCCCTGCTGATCGACGCGCCCGACGAGGAGGTCGTGCGGCGGCTGTCCGGCCGCCGCACCTGCGTCAAGAACGGCCACGTCTATCACGTGGAGTTCGACCCGCCCAAGCGCGAGGGCGTGTGCGATCAGGACGGCTCGCGGCTCGTGCAGCGCGACGACGACAAGCCGGAGACCATCAAGAAGCGGCTCGAGGTCTACCACGAGCAGACCGAGCCGCTGATCGAGTGGTACGAGGAGCGCGGCCTGCTGCGGCGCTTCGAGGGGACGCGCACGCCCGACGAGGTCAACAGCCACATACGTGCCACACTGGCTACGTTGGCCCTGGAGGCCGAGATCTAGTGATCAAGCTCAAGACTCCAGACGAGATCGAGCAGATGGCGGCCGCGGGCCGGATCCTCGCCCGCTGCCACGCGATCCTGCACTCGAAGGCCCGCCCGGGAGTCACCACAGCCGACCTCGACGCGGCCGCCGAGCGCTTCATCCGCTCGCAGGGAGCCGAGCCCGCCTTCAAGGGCTACCGCGGCTTTCCGGGCTCCATCTGCGCCTCGCCGAACTCGATGGTCGTGCACGGCATCCCGGGCTCGTACGAGCTCCAGCGCGGCGACATCCTCTCGATCGACATCGGCGTGGTGCTCGACGGCTGGGTGGCGGACGCGGCGATCACGCACGCGATCGGCAACCCCACGCCGATCGCCGGGCGCCTGCTGAACACGACCCGGGCGGCGCTGTTCGACGCGGTCGAGCAGACCCGCGCGGGGAACCGGCTCGGGGACGTCTCACACGCGGTCCAGGCGCGTGTCGAGAGCGACGGCTTCGCGGTGATCCGCTCGCTCGTGGGTCACGGCATCGGCCGCGAGATGCACGAGGACCCGCAGATCCCGAACTTCGGCGAGCCGGGCACCGGCCCAGAGCTGGAGGAGGGCATGGTGCTGGCGATCGAGCCGATGGTGAACGCGGGCACCCACCACGTGCGGATGGGCCAGGACAACTGGGCCGTCTACTCGCAGGACGGCTCGCTGGCGGCCCATTTCGAGCACACCGTGGCCGTGACCGCCGACGGCCCCCGCATCCTCACCCCGTGGCACGAATTGGTCGGCAACGGAGTCGCTCCGGCCACGGCTTCGGCCTGAGCGCGCCTGCTATATTTGCCCGTCGGCGTGGAGCCGTTTCCTGGGCTCCGCGCTGGTCCTCGTTTCGATACGGTCCGAACGGAGCTATGAAGGTCCGCGCCTCAGTCAAGCCAATGTGCGAGAAGTGCAAGGTCATCCGCCGCGGCGGTGCGGTTCTCGTGATCTGCCAGAACCCGCGTCACAAGCAGCGTCAGGGGTGACGGCGGGCTAGATGGCACGAATCGCCGGCATCAACATTCCCCTCAACAAGAGGGCTGAGATAGGGCTCACGTACATCTACGGCATCGGCCGCTCGACCGCTAAGAAGGTCCTGGTCGAGGCGGATGTCGAGCCCGATCGCAAGGTCAAGGACCTGACCGAGGACGAGGTCCGCAGGCTTCGCGAGAAGGTCGATGACCTGCTCGTCGAGGGCGACCTGCGCCGTGAGACGTCGCAGAACATCAAGCGGCTCATGGAGATCGGGACGTACAAGGGCCTGCGCCACCGGCGCGGCCTGCCGGTGAACGGCCAGCGCACAAAGACCAACGCGCGCTCGCGCAAGGGACCGAAGCGCGGGTCTGCGATGGGCGGCGGCAAGAAGAAGATCAGGAAGCACTAGATGCCACAGCCACGACGCCCACGCGGCCGCCGGCGGGTACGGAAGAACGTGCCTTTCGGCCAGGCCCACATCAAGACGAGCTTCAACAACACCATCGTTTCGCTGAGTGACAAGGACGGCAACGTGATTGCCTGGGAGTCCGCCGGCGGCGCCGGCTTCAAGGGCTCGCGCAAGTCCACCCCGTTCGCGGCCCAGGTGACCGCCGACGCGGCGGCTCGCAAGGGCATGGAGCACGGCCTCCAGAAGGTCGAGGTGTTCGTGAAGGGTCCCGGCTCGGGACGTGAGACCGCGATTCGCTCGCTGCAGGCGGCCGGCCTCGAGATCACGTCGATCAAGGACGTGACCCCGCAGGCGCACAACGGCTGCCGGCCGCGCAAGCGCCGGAGGGTCTGAGATGGCGCGCGATACCGGACCCGCGTGCAAGCAGTGTCGCCGCGAGGGCATCAAGCTCTTCCTGAAGGGCGAGCGCTGCCTGACGGACAAGTGCGGCGTCGAGCGGCGCGCCTACCCGCCGGGCGACCACGGCCGCGGCCGCGCGCGCCAGTCGGAGTACCGGGTGCAGCTGCGCGAGAAGCAGAAGGCCCGCCGCTACTACGGCGTGCTGGAGAAGCAGTTCCGCAACTACTACGCCAAGGCCAGCCGCCAGTCGGGCGTGACCGGCGAGAACCTGCTTCGCCTCCTGGAGTCCCGCTTCGACAACGTTTTGGTCCGCCTCGGCTTTGCCGCCTCCCGGCGCCAGGCGCGACAGATGATCTTGCACGGACACTGGGCTATCAACGGCAAGCGCGTGAACATCCCCTCGTACCAGTTGCGTGAGGAAGACGTGATCACGATGAGGCCGAGCGCGCCGGTCGAGCCCGTCGTCCGCGAAGCGACAGAGCTGACCTCCGTCGTGCCGGCCTGGCTCCAGGCCGACCACGACGGCCTGACGGCGAAGGTGCTGCGCCTCCCGGAGCGCGCCGAGATCACCACGCCGGTCCAGGAGCAGCTCATCGTCGAGCTTTACTCGAAGTAGTGAACGCGAGCGCGCCGGCCCTGGCGGGCGGAGCGCGCCCAATAAGAAGGAAGCATCCCCATGATCGAGTTTCAGACTCCGCAAATCTCCGCCGAGAAGGTTGAGGACAACCGCGGCACCTTCACCATCGAGCCGCTTGACCGCGGCTTCGGTTACACCTTCGGCAACTCGCTGCGGCGTGTGCTGCTGTCGTCGCTGGCCGGCGCGGCGGTCACGAGCGTGCGCATCGAGGGCGTGGCCCACGAGTTCTCGACGATCAACGGCGTCAAGGAGGACGTCACCGACCTCGTCCTGAACCTCAAGGAGATCGTCTGCCGCATGCACTCCGAGGCGGCCGAGATCGAGGCACCGCTGGTGGTCACCGGCCCCGGCGACGTGACCGCGGGTGACATCGACCTCCCCTCGGGCGTCGAGATCCTCAACCCCGAGACCCGCATCGCCACGCTCGAGAAGAAGACCAAGCTCGAGATGTACCTGACGATCGGGCACGGCCGCGGCTACTCCCCGGCCGAGGACAACAAGACCCCCGATCAGCCGATCGGCGTGATCCCGATCGACTCGATCTTCTCGCCGGTGAAGCGCGTGGCGTACTCGGTCGACTCCGCCCGCGTCGGCCAGAAGACCGACTACGACAAGCTCACGCTGGACATCGAGACGGACGGCTCGCTCGACCCCCAGACGGCGCTGCGCGAGGCCGCCGAGATCCTCATCAAGTACCTGGCGATCTTCACCGACGCCGACCGTGTCGAGGCGCTGCGCGATCAGGGCGCGGCGCTGGTTGCCGGCGCCGAGGGCCTCGGTGGCAACGGCGTGGGAGCGCCCGGCGCCGGCGGGATGGACGACATCCTGATCGAGGAGCTCGAGCTGGGCGTGCGCTCGTACAACTGCCTGAAGCGGGCGGGCATCCAGACGGTCGGAGACCTGGTCCAGAAGTCCGAGTCCGAGCTGGCGGCGATCCCCAACTTCGGCCGCAAGTCGATCGAGGAGGTCAAGGAGACCCTCGACGCCCGCGGCCTGGGGCTGCGCGCAGGCTAAGCCTGGGTAAGGTTCGCCGGCCATGCGTCACCGCAAGCAAAAGGGCAAGCTGTCGCGCGACCCGGCGCACCGCAAGGCACTGTTCATGAACCTCTGCCGCGAGGTGATCGACCACGAGCGCATCCAGACGACCGAGGCCAAGGCCAAGGCCGTCAAGCCAGAGCTGGAGCGCCTGATCACCCTCGCCAAGAAGGGCGACGGCCACTCCCGCCGCCTGGCGATGGCCCGCCTGGGGCAGGACAAGTTCGTCGTCTACAAGCTGTTCGAGGAGATCGCCCCCCGTTACGCGGAGCGGGAGGGCGGCTATACCCGCATCCTCAAGCTGGGCCCGCGCCGGTCGGACTCGACCGAGATGGTCTTCCTAGAGCTGGTCTAGTAGCCGGTCCCGGTCTTCACCCGCTGGCGGTCGATCTCGTGTAGGCCCCCCTTCTTGGCCAGGGTGTCACACGCCGCCGCGATGTCGTCCGCGAGCGTGGTCACGAGCGAGTGGCCCAGGGTCAGCTTCACCAGCGCTCGCATGATCCTCACGTGGTCGGCGTTGGGCGGCAGGGTGTAGGCGGGCACCATCCAGCCGCGCTCGGCCGCCAGCTGCGACGCCACGTCGAACTCGTCGTAGTTCTGCTCCTCGGCCAGCTGGAAGGCGACCAGCGGGAGCTGCTCCTCGTCCCCGTCGCCGATCAGGCGGAACACGCCTCCGTCGGCGATCCGTTTCGCGAGCACGCGGGTGTTTGCCTGCATCGTCTCCATGATGTAGCGGTAGCCGGCGTGCCCGAAGCGCACGAAGTTGTAGTACTGGGCCAGCACCATCGACGAGCCGGTCGAGAAGTTCAGGGTGAACGTCGCGTCCGTCTTGCCGAGGTAGTTCTCGTAGAAGACGAGGTCCTCGGGGAGATCGCTGCGCTCCCTGAACACGAGCCACCCGATGCCGGGGTACACGAGGCCGAACTTGTGGCCCGACACGTTGATCGAGCGCACCTGCTCGAGTCGGAAGTCCCATTCCGAGTGCGGGTAGAGGAAGGGCCACACGAAGCCGCCGCTGGCGGCGTCCACGTGCAGCGGCACGTCGATCCCGCGGTCGTGCTTCAGGCGCAAGAGCATGTCGTTGATGCCCACGATGTCGTCGGCGTGGCCCGTGAAGGTGGTCCCGAGCACTGCCGCGACACCGATCGTGTTCTCGTCGACGTGCGGCTCCACGTCCTCCGGACCGATCGTGTACTTGTCGGGCTGGAGGGGAATGATGCGCGGCTCGACGTCGAAGTAGCGGCAGAACTTCTCCCACACCACGTGCACGTCGCCGCCGAACACGAGGTTCGGCCGATCCGTGCCCTGGCCGGCCTGCTCGCGGCGCCCGCGCCACTTCCACTTCAGCGACAGGGCGCCGAGCATGATCGCCTCCGACGAGCCCTGCGTGCGCGCGCCGGTCGTCTCCCCGGGCGCATGGAACAGGTGGGCGATCATGCGGATGCAGCGCTGCTCGATCTCCGCCGTCTGCGGGTATTCCGCGTGGTCGATGAAGTTGCGGTAGAGGTTCTCGGCGATGATCCGCTGGGCCTCGGGCTCCATCCAGGTCGTCACGAACGTCGCGAGATTGCGCATCGGGATCCCGTCGAGCACCAGCTCCTCGTCGATCAGCCGCATCGCGTCGACGCCGCGCATGCCGTGCTCGGGCAGCTCCTCGTCCGGTGAGGGCTCGAGCAGAAAGCGGTTTCCGTAGCGCCTCGCAAGCTCGTCGAGTTGTGTGGTCAGGTCAGTCTCCGACATCTGTCATGCCTCCTTGAGGACAGTCGATTTGCGTGGCAAGAGCATCAGGGCGCCGATGAAGAAGCAGAGTGCTCCAAGCGCGGTGCACCAGTTCACCGCGGCGAGGTCGAGCACCGAGCCGCTCGAGGGCACGACGAAAGATGCGAGGGCGGATAGTCCGAACAGCACGCACCCCGCGAGGTTCACGGCAGCCATGGTCGACTCGGGTCCGGTGGCGGCTCGATAGGCGAGCACGCCCGAGATCAGGAAGCAGGCTGAGCCGAACAGATCGGGGGCGAACACCAGCCGGTTCTCCTGCTTCGTCGAGAGGCCGTCCTGCAGCGCCTCGAAGGTGTTCACGTTGAACAGGAGGGTGCCGGCGAATTGAATCGCCGCGCTCCACCAGGACGGGTTCGAGGCCCAGCGGCCCAGGCGCAGCGTCCCCTCACGCAGCTCGAGAGCCGCGGCGAGCGTGAAGAACACCGACCCCACGAAGAAGACGACCCCGTCGGCGCCCTCGCCGACCAGTTGGACGAAGCCCGGGAACGGGCCGATGAAGAAGCAGGCCGATCCGATCGCGAAGCCAATCGCGATCCAGCGGTCCCAGAGCGCCCTTGCGCTCGGCGCGGGGACGACGGTCAGCGCATGGCCTATCACGGCCGCACCTCGATCACGGGCTGACGCTATGCGGTCCCGGTACTACCGCACATCACCTGCGAGGGATGATCTGGCGCCGAAAGTCGAGCGCTAGCGCTCGTTCACGAGCCCCGTGCCGATGCTGCCGCGAAGTCGCGCAGGCGCTCGCGGCCATCGTTTGCGATCGGCGTTCCGTGCGCGACCAGCAGGTGCTTGAAGTCCAGCTCCGCCGCGAGGCGGGCCAGGCCGCTCAGGATTCCCGCGCGGTCGGCCTCGGGGTCGTCGCCCATCAGGTTGTCCGGCACCAGCGCCAAGCGGTCGCCGTAGTTCACGACCGTGTCCGCGATCTCCAGCGCGTCCAGCGACGGGATGTGCAGCGCGCCGTCGTCGGGCCACAGCTCGGTCACCAGGTAGGGCGTCATCGCTCCCCCTACCAGCGGCTCGCCGTACTCGTATGGCTCTACGGGGTCGTCCGGGGAGTAGTCGTGAAGACCCGTTCGGGGCACGCGCAAGACCGCGTCGAAGCGCTCGCGCGCCTCGAAGGCGGAGCGCCTGTGGTGGCGGTTGGAGAGCAGGATCTCATCGATGTCGGTGACCTCTTCGGGCACGGCCAGGGGGTCGAGAAGGACCTTCAGGTCGGGCAACCAGTACGAGCTGACCTCCATCCCGAGATTGGGGTGAACTGCGCTCCAGTGGCGGATTCCTCGTGTTAGCTCCTGCATAGGGCGCGACCCTACTGCAAGAAATCCTGCAACGTGCAGGACTTTTGGTTGATAGAAAGACGCTCTTCGTATGCCGAATCGCCCTGGCCCATGGCCGGGCGAGCGGGGGAACCAGTGCGGTCGAGCAAGACCGCGGGGGCGAATCGCCCGGGCCGGGTGCCCGGGAGTAGCGCACAGCGCGAGCCCGTCAGCTCACCTCGTAGGCGTCAAGCCAAATGCCGGAAGCCCACACGTACTCACTGCGGATGCCGGCCGCCCGAACCAGGGCGGTGCTGGTCGTCCTTGCCTTGGTCGCAGCCTCTGCGGGGTTTTCGGCGATTCGCCCCGCAGAGGCCGGCGCCCAGGTTCGCGCTCACGCGGCCCAGTCCAAGGACCAGGTCCGCGCGCTTCAGCAGGCGCTTGGCGTGCCCGCCGACGGCGTCTTCGGGCCCCAGACCGAGAAGGCCGTCAAGCGCTATCAGCGCCGTCACGGGCTCACCGTCGACGGCGTCGTCGGGCCGCAGACGCGGCAGGCGCTCGGCCTTGGCGCCGGCCCGGCCCTGAAGCGAAAGCACGGGCACCATCGCAGCCACGCGGCGCGCGGGGGCAAGCACGCCTCGCACCGCAGCAGCGGCGTGCGCGCCCTGCAGCACGCGCTCGGCCTCCCCTCCGACGGCGTGTTCGGCCCCCAGACCGAGGCGGCCGTCAAGCGCTTCCAGAGCAGCCACGGGCTGACGCCCGACGGCGTCGTCGGCCCCCAGACGCGCCGCGCGCTCGGGCTTCCGCCCGGAGGGCTCCTCAAGCGCAAGGGCTCGCACGGCGGGGGAGGCGGCGGCCACGGCGCCGTCTGGCGCGTGATCTCGTCGGGCAACCGAATCGCCACCATGCCCTACAAGTACGGCGGCGGCCACGGGCGCTATCACGACACCGGTTACGACTGCTCGGGCTCGGTCTCCTTCGCCCTGCACTTCGCCGGCCTGCTGCGCACGCCGCTCGACTCGACCGGCTTCATGAGCTATGGCCTGCCGGGCCGCGGCCGTCACATCACGATCTACGCCAACGCCGGCCACGCCTACATGGTCGTGGACGGCCGGCGCTTCGACACCAGCGCGGTCCGCGAGACCGGGTCGCGCTGGACCAGGACGCATCGCTCCTCGGCGGGCTACGTCGCCCGCCACCCGCGCGGCCTCTAGGACAATGAGCGGATCGGCATGCGCTACGACACGCTCGGCGTGGGCTACACCGCGGTGCGCCAAGAGGACCCGCGCCTGGCCGCTCGCATTCGCGCGGCGCTCGGCGACGCCCGCTCGGTCCTGAACGTCGGCGCCGGCGCGGGGTCCTACGAGCCCGCCGACCTCGATGTGACTGCCGTCGAGCCCTCGGCCGTCATGCGCGCCCAACGACCCGCCGGCGCCGCCCCGGTGGTCGACGGTCGGGCCGAGCAGCTCCCCTTCGAGGACGACTCGTTCGATGCCGCGATGGCGATCCTGTCCGACCATCACTGGGACGACCACCCGCGCGGCCTGGCCGAGCTGCGCCGGGTTGCCCGCCGGCGCGTGGTGCTCTTCAACGCGCAGCCGCAGCTGGTGGCCGAATCGTGGCTGGTGCGCGACTACCTCCCCGGCTTTGCCGGACTCGTGGCGCCCGACTACTCGCTCGAGCAGACCCTCGAGGCGCTCGGCGGTGGGCGCCTGGAGCCGGTGCCGATTCCGCACGACTGCCGCGACGGCTTCCTGCACGCCTACTGGCGCCGCCCACGCGCCTACCTCGACGCGCGGGTTCGGGCGGGGATCTCGGTGCTCGCGCTGCTCGACCCGGCGGAGGTCGATCAGATGGTCGCGACGCTCGCCGCGGATCTCGACAGCGGCGAGTGGGAGCGGCGCAATCGCGCCCTGCTCGAGCTCGACGAGCTGGACCTGGGCTACCGCCTGGTGGTCGCCGAGCTGACGACCTGAGCCTTGGCGACCACGGGCAGGTACGCGGTCGAGCCGCCGTAGCGCACTTCGACCGTGCCCGAGGTCAGGGCGGGGCCCTCGAAGCGAGCCCAGAAGTAGCCCTCCTTCACGACCACCGTCACCGCCTTCGGCGGGGCGCCGTGGCGCGGCAGCAGCACGGTGATCGGCGCGTCTGGCCAGGCCGTGCCGGGGAGCACCAGCCTGCCGGTGACGGCGACCCGGTTGACCAGCTTCCGCTTGATCGCCTTGCGCTTGTGGTGCTTGCGCTTGGGGTGCTTGCGCTTGTGATGCTTGCGCGAGTGCCGCTTCGGCCGCGCCGCCGCGCGAGCGCTACGCGACACCTTCACCCTCACCCGCGCCTGGCTGAAGCGTGAGGCGAGCGAGAGTTGCGGTCGCAGCTTCGCGGTGGCGCCGGCCACGACATCTCGCAGCGCCGTGTAGGCCGGCTTGAGCGACAGGTCGGAGTGCACGATGCCGAAGTTGGACTCCGGGTCGCGCGAGCCGGTGTCGCTGTCGCGGTACTCGTACCAGGTCAGGTTCTCGATCCAGTCGAAGTGCGCGGCGAGCGCGAAAGCGGTCCGCAGGCGATCGGCCTGCTGCTGCTCCGTGAGGGCCGGGCCGTAGCCGCTCGCCACCGGCACGCTCGGCGCCCCGTACTCGGTCAGCCATAGCGGAAGGTCGGGTCGGCCCAGCTGCCCGAGCCGCGTGTGCAGAGCCTCGAGCTGCATCATCCAGCTGTGCGGATCGTCCGGCTGCGCAGGGCTGTAGGGGTGCACGCCCAGGCCGTCGATCAGGTTCAGGCCGCCCCGCATCGCCACCTCTTCGACCCAGGAGAGGATGTCGATGTCGCCGCCGGGGGCCACTCCCCCGGAGATCAGCTTGGCCTTCGATCCGACGCGGTCGTGCGCCCGCCGGGCGCTGCGGAGGAAGTCGACGAAGCGGGCGGGGTCGGCCTGCGGCTTGCTGAAGCGCTCGAAGTTGGGCTCGTTCCACAGCTCCCAGGCCGGGATCTGCGGATAGCGGCGTAGCGCGGCCGCGAAGAAGTCCTCGAAGGCGGCGGCGTCGTCGGGGTAGGCCCAGAGCTCGCCCGAGTCGCTCGCCCAATCGGGGGTGTAGGCCACCAGCCCGATCAGCTTCAGGCCGTAGCGATCCGCGGCGTTGACGATCGGGTCCAGGGCACCCCAGTGCGGGTGACCGTGGTTCGCCGGATCGTCGGGCTCGACCCAGGCCCACGGCATGTCCACCCGCACCCAGTGCGCGCCGGTCGCCGCGATGCCGGCGAAGATCCGATCGCGCGAGCGATTGTCCTGGAGCTGCCAGGGGTGGAGCACGACTCCCGCGATCTCGGAGGCCGGTTTGGCGTGCGCGGCAGGCGCCGCCAAGGCGGCGAGCAGCATCAACATCGCGGCGGCGAAGAGCGTGCGGCGCACCAGATACCTATCGGCGCGCCACCCCCAGCCTTGATCTATCGCAATTCCTACTTGCTTTATGGGGTTTGTGCTACGAGGTGCGCGTCGAGCTGTCGCTGGGCGACGGTGAGTCGACCTGGGTGCAGGCCACTCGCGGCCGGGTCGAGGAGCTCGAGCTGGTCGAGGGTCAGATCGTCTGGCTGCGGCCCGAGTCCGAGCCGGTCAGCGTCTAGACCAGGCGTCGGGCTGCTCGGTCAGCTTGCGCACCCGCGACGGCAGGCGGCCGTCGACCACTTCCGCGAGCGTCAGGTCGTCAAGCACGCTGCGCAGGCTCGCGCGGACGGCGACCCAGACGGTCTGCAGGTGCTCGGCCGCGCCTACGTATGAGACCGACTCGGGCGGCTCTCCGCGCACGCTGGCGAGCGGTCCCTCGACGGCCCGGATGACCTGTCCGATCGTCACCTCGCGCGGGTCGCGGGCGAGGCGGTAGCCGCCCTCGGCACCGCGCTGGGCGTGCACGATGCCCGCGTGGCGCAGGTCGATCAGGATGTTCTCGAGGAACTTGAGCGGGATGCCCTGGGCCTGCGAGATGCGCTCGCCCTTGACCAGTCCCTCGTCCACCGTCGCCAGCTCGAGCACCGCCCGCACCGCGTAGTCCGCCTTCGCCGTGACCTTCACGCGCCCCATTGTGCTGGACTTCGGAACCGATGGTCGATCCGGACGCGATCAAGCAGCGCCAGCGCTACGCCTGGGGGCTCGGCGACTACTCAGTCCTGTCGCGGCAGCTTGCCCCCGCGGCGGTGGAGCTCTGCGACGCGTGTGCGGTCTCCGCGGGCCAGGAGGTGCTGGACGTGGCGGCCGGTGACGGCAACTTCGCGGCCGCCTGCGCGCGCGAGGGCGCCGGCGTGGTGGCCTCGGACCTCACGCCGCGCATGGTGGAGCTGGGCCGCGCGCGCACCGAGGCCGAGGGCTATGACGTGGAATGGGTGGAGGCGGACGCCGAGGCGCTGCCCTTCGAAGACGGGCGGTTCGATTGCGCCGGCTCCGTGTTCGGGGCCTTCCTGACGCCGCAACCCGACGTGACGGCCAGCGAGCTGTTCCGGGTCGTTCGCCCGGGGAACACCGTCGGGCTGACCGCCTGGGCGCCCGACAGCGTCTTCATCCAGCTGTTCGAAGTTGCGCGCCGGTTCGTGGCGCCGCCTCCAGGCGGTGCCCTCCCAGAGCAGTGGGGCGACGAGGCGACGGTTCGCGAGCGCCTGGCCGGCCTGGCCGCGCGCGTGGAGTTCGAGCGACGCACCCTCGTCTGGACCGCCGGCTCGCCGGAGGAGCTCGAGGCGCAGCTCGTCGACAGCGCCCCCAGCTACGCGGCGGCCCGTGAGGAGCTGTCGGACGAGCAGTTCGGGGAGCTGCGCGACGGGACGCTCGAGCTGCTGCGACGCGAGAACCGCGCGGACGATGGCAGCGCGAGCATTCACGCCGACTACGTCGTGATCGTCGCGCGCAAGCGCGGGTAGGCCGCTGACCGCCAGGCTGCTGCTCGAGTACGACGGCTCCGAGTTCGCCGGCTGGGCGGCCCAGCCGGGCCGGCGAACCGTCGAGGGCGTGCTGGAGGAGGCCCTCGCCACGGTGCTGCGGCGAGAGGAGCGGCTGACCGTGGCCGGGCGCACCGACCGCGGCGTGCACGCGCTCGGCCAGGTGGCCAGCCACCCCGGCGAGCCGGCGCCGGCGCGGTCGCTCAACGGGGTCCTGCCCGACGACGTCGCGGTGCTGGCGAGCGAGCAGGTCGCGGACGCCTTCGACGCCCGCCACGACGCGCTGAGCCGTACATACCGCTACCGCCTCCTGCTGCGTTCGGCGCCGAGCCCGTTCGAGCGCGGGCGTGCGCTCTGGTGGCCGCGGCCGGTGGACCGCTCGGTGCTCGACGGTTGTGCCGCCGCCCTGGCGGGCAGCCACGACTTCACGGCCTTCACGCCGAGCGACAGCCGCCACGTGCACTTCCACCGGCAAGTGCTGCGAGCCGAGTGGCTCGAGGAGGACGACGGCGTGCTCGCGTTCGTGATCGAGGCCGACGCCTTCATGCGCAACATGGTGCGCGTGCTGGTCGGAACGATGCTTGGCGGGGCCGAGCCGGAGGGCTTCCGGCGGCTGCTCGAGGGGCGCCCGCGCAGCGAGGCGGGGGCGACCGCGCCGGCCCACGGGCTCTACCTGGAGTCCGTGCGCTACTGAGTAACCTCGCCGAGGGCAACTGATGAAGGTTCTGCTGACAAACGACGATGGCATCAGCGCCACCGGGCTCAACGCGATGCGCCGGGCGTTGCTCGAGCTGCCGGGCGTCGAGCTGGCCGTCATCGCGCCGGACTCCAACCGCTCGGCGACCGCCCGCAGCATCACGACCCACCAACCGCTCTGGGTCGACGAGGTCGAGTTCGGCGACGGCACCAGCGGCTTCGCCACCGACGGCACGCCGGTGGACTGCGTGCGGTTCGCCGCGCTCGGGCTGATCGACTTCGAGCCGGAGCTGATCGTGTCCGGGATCAACCACGGCTCGAACCTCGGCGACGACGTGACCTACTCCGGCACGGTTGCCGCCGCGTTCGAGGGCATCGTGCTGGGCATCCCGGCGATCGCCGTCTCCCAGCAGGCCGACCACGGTGAGCTGACCTTCCGCCCGGGCGGCACCTGGGCGCGCGAGGAGTTCGCCCCCGCCGCCACGTTCGTGGCCAGGCTGGTCGAGGAGCTCGAGCGCGTGCCGATGCCGGCCGGCACGCTCCTGAACGTGAACTGCCCGGTCGGCAAGGTGGCGGGCGTGCGGTCGACGCGGCTCGGCAAGCGCATCTACAACGACCGCATGGAGCTGACCGAGGAGGAGGACGGGCGGCGCCGCTACCGCATCTACGGCGAGATGCCGAGCTACCAGCACGAGGACGGCACGGACTTCGCTGCGATCGCCGACCAGTGCATCGCCGTCACCCCCATCCACTTCGACCTGACCGACCAGGCGGGCGTCAAGGAGCTCGCCGGCTTCGACCTCGCCGCGCTGCTCGAGCCGGCGGCGCGGGAAGTGTGAGCACCAAGCCGGCGAACAGGGCGGCCGAGCTGCGGCGGGTGCTCGAGCACCACAACCACCGCTACTACGTCCTCGACGACCCGGACGTCTCGGACTCCGAGTACGACGGCCTCCTGAACGAGCTGCGCGACCTGGAGGCGGAGAACCCCGAGCTGCGCACGCCCGACTCGCCCACGCAGCGGGTGGGCGCCGAGCCGCTCGACAAGTTCGAGCAGGTCCGCCACCCCCAGCCGATGCTGTCGCTCGCCAACGCCCGCAACCAGGATGAGCTGGCCGCCTGGGTGGTGCGCTCCGAGCGCTACCTGGGGCGCCAGGGGGTCACGCTGGGCGACGTGCGCTTCGTGACCGAGCCGAAGATCGACGGGCTCGCGATCTCGCTCGTCTACGAAGACGGCGTCTTCGTGCGCGGCGCCACTCGCGGAAACGGCGAGATCGGCGAGGAGGTCACCCAGAACCTGCGCACGATCGGCGCGATCCCGCTGCGAGTCGAGGACGCGCCCGCGCTGCTGGAGGTCCGCGGGGAGGTCTACCTGCCGCTGGCGGCCTTCGTCCGCCTCAACGAGCAGCGCGCCGAGGCCGGCGAGCCGACCTACGCGAACCCGCGCAACACCGCCGCCGGCTCGATCCGCCAGCTCGACCCCCAGCTCGCGGCGTCGCGCCCGCTGTCGATGTGGTGCTACGGGATCGGCGCCGTCGACGGGATCGAGTTCGACACCCACAGCGAGGTCCTCGAGTGGCTGCGCGAGCACGGCTTCCGGGTCAACCGCGACGTGGAGATCCACGACACGGTCGACGAGGTGGTGGCGGCCTGCCTTGCTTGGGAGGAGCGCCGCGACCGGCTCGACTTCGAGATCGACGGCGTGGTGGTGAAGGTCGACGACCTCGATCTCCAGCGCCAGCTGGGGGTGGTCGGGCGCGAGCCGCGCGGGGCGATCGCCTGGAAGTTCCCGCCGACCATGGCCACCACGACGCTGAAGGGCGTGGCCTGGAACGTCGGCCGCACCGGCCACATGGTGCCGTTCGCGATGCTCGAGCCGGTGCAGGTGTCGGGCGTGACGGTGAAGCTCGCGACGCTCCACAACGAGGAGGACCTGCGCCGCAAGGACGTGCGCGACGGCGACGAGGTGATCGTCATGCGCGCGGGAGACGTGATCCCGCAGGTGGTGTCGCCGACCGCCAAGGCGCAGAAGCGCAAGGGCCGCAGCAAGCCGCCCGAGCCACCCGCCAAGTGCCCGGCCTGCGGCACGCCCACGGTGAAGCCGGAGGGCGGCGTCTGGACGATCTGCCCGAACCGCACCGGCTGCCCGGGCCAGGTCTTCCAGGCGGTCAAGCACTTCGTGGGCGCGATGGACATCGACGGGCTGGGCGAGGAGAACGCGCGCCGCTTCCTGTCGGAGGGGGTGATCGAGAGCTTCGCCGACCTCTACGACCTCACGGTGGAGCGGCTGGCCGAGCTGGAGGGCTTCGCCGAGATCTCGGCGCGCAACCTGGTCGCCGCGATCGAGGAATCCAAGCAGCAGCCCTTCCACCTGGCGCTGTACGCGCTCGGCATCCCCGGGATCGGCTACGTCAACGCGCGCAACCTGGCGCGTCACTTCCGCTCGATGGAAGAGCTGATCGCGGCCACGGAGGAGGAGCTCGCCGAGGTGGAGGGCGTGGGGCCGATCATGGCCAAGACCGTTCACGAGACGCTTGGCGAGGAGCGCACGCGCGAGCTGGTCAAGCGCCTGCGCGACTACGGGCTCCAGATGGAGGAGGAGGGCCCGGCCGCGCCGGCGGAGGGGCCGCTGGTGGGCAAGACGCTGGTCTTGACCGGAACGCTCCCGAACCTGACCCGTCCCGATGCCACCGCTCGCATCGAGGCCGCGGGCGGCAAGGTGACCGGCTCGGTCTCGAAGAAGACGGACTTCCTGGTCGCGGGCGACGACCCCGGGACGAAGCTGACGAAGGCCCAGGAGCTGGGCACCGAGGTCCTCGACGAGGACGGGCTGCTGGCGCTGCTTCCAGCGGACGCCCCGCCGGTCGCCGCTGCGCCACGGCGGCGCCGCTAGCGCTGGCCGGCGATCGCCTGGGCCATCCGGTCCTGCAGGAGGCGGGCCCCGGTCGGGTAGACGCGGTTCATCAGGATCGAGAAGCCGTAGACGTCGCCCGAGCGCGCCTTGCAGTAGCCCGACAGCGCGCTCACGTCGGAGAGCGTTCCGGTCTTGGCGTGACAGCGCCCGCGCGCGGGTCCGCGGCGCATGCGGTCCACCAGCGTTCCGTCGCGGCCGGCGATCGGCAGCGACTCGAACAGTGCCTCGTACTCGTCGCGGCGGGCCATCGAGATCAGCAGGCGCACGATCCGGTAGGGCGAGGCGCGGTCGCCGCGCGACAGCCCAGAGCCGTCGACCAGCTTCGCCCGCGAGCCCAGCCGGCGCGCGAACCCGGCCACCAGCGCCGCCCCCGCGGACGTGCGCCCGCGACCGTTGACCTGCATGGCGACGTCCTTGGCGAGCAGCTCGGCGAAGAAGTTGTCGGACACCTTGTTCATCAGCTTCACGATGCGCGCCATCGGCGGCGAGTCGACGCTCGCGAGCACGTCGAGCCCGCGCGGCGCCGTTCCCGCCGCCGGCTTGCGGCGCACGGCGATGCCGCGTGCCTCGAGCGCGTCGTCCAGCCGCGCGGCCGCGAACGCGGGCGGATTGGTCTGGAAGGCGCTGCCGCTCTCGGTGGCGAAGCCGCGGTTGTAGGACAGCGCGCTCAGCGGTCCCACCCAGATCGACACCCCGTAGCCGGAGTCGGGGCCTCCTCGCAGCGCGTCGTGGCGCGACTCGTCGCCGTAGACGCGCCCGGTCACGCGCTCGACCCCCGCCTTGTCGATCAGCTTGGCGAGCTGCTGGACGGTCGCCCCGCCGCCGTAGAACCTGCGCGTGTAGGTGCTCGAGCCGAAGGTTGGGTCTCCTCCGCCCTTCAGGTAGAGGTTGCCGCGCCAGACGCCCTTGTCATCGAGCCTGCCGTCGCCGAGCACCTCGGTGCCAAGCGTGCCGTCGACCCCGAAGCGCGCCAGGGCCGCGGAGCTCGTGAACAGCTTCGTGTTCGAGGCGAGGATGCGGGGCGTGCCGGCGCGCCAGGCGAACACCTTCTCGCCGGTGCTGAGGTTGACCACGTACGCGCCGGACTGGCCCCCGGCCAGCCGCATATAGCGCGTTAGCGAGCTCTTGAGGTCCGCCTGAGCCGCCGCGGCGGGCACCAGGAACAGGACCGCGAGCAGGGTGAGGACCGCGCGCCGCATCCAGAAGGCCAACACCGTAGCGACCCGTCCGGAGCGGTTCGCCGCCCCGATCCGCGATAATCCCCCGTGGATGGGCGACGTCGTCAAGCTCCAGAAGCCGGCCCCCAAGACAGGCAAGACCCAGCCGAAGCCGCGCCGCAAGCGGCCGCGGCGCTCGCGCACCGCCCTGGTGCTCGGGGGCGGAGGGTTCACCGGAGGCGTCTACGAGATCGGCGCGCTGCGTGCGCTCGACCTGCTGGCCGTCAACCGGACCGTGAACGAGTTCGACGTGTACGTCGGCACCAGCGCCGGCTCGTTCCTGGCCGCGCTGACGGCCAACGGAGTGACCCCCGAGGAGATGATGCGGGTGGTCAACCAGCAGGTGCCGACGCCGTTCGCGGACGTCGACCGCGACACCCTGATGCGCCCGAACGCGCTCGAGTTCGCCCAGAGCGCGGCGCTCCTGCCGCTGCGCCTGCTCGGCCTGGGCCGCAACTTCCTGAGCCATATCCGCTCGGCGTCGCTGATCGACATAGCCGTCGGGCTGGCCGAGGCGCTGCCGTCGGGGCTCTATGACGGGAGCGGCATCCAGGAGTACCTGGAGAACGTGCTGAGCGACCCGGACCGCGTCAACGACTTCCGCCTGCTCGAGAACGAGCTGTTCCTCACGGCGACCGACCTCGACACCTGCGAGCGGATCGTGCTGGGCGGGTCGGAGTGGGATGACGTGCCGATCGCCCGTGCCGTCGCGGCGTCCACGGCGCTGCCGATGGTCTACAAGCCGGTCGAGATCAAGGGCCGTCACCTGGTCGACGGTGGACTGCGCTCGACGACGAACGTCGACGTCGCGGTGGAGGCGGGCGCGACGTTCGTGATCGTCGTGAACCCGCTGGTCCCCTACGTGAACGACTTCCAGAAGGTGATCCCGACGATGTGGGGGAGCCGTGTGCGGCGCGTGCGCGACATGGGGTTCCCGCAGATCGGCTACCAGGCCTTCAAGCTGCTGGCCCACCAGCGACTGCACGAGGCGGTCAGCCACTGGAAGGAGCGCTACCCGGGCGTCGACATCATCCTGATCGAGCCCGACCCGAACGACGAGCTGATGTTCGAGACGAACATCCTGAACTTCACCCGCCGGGTCGAGATCGCCAGGCACGGCTTCGAGTCGGTGACGCTGAAGCTGGCCTCCGAGTACGACAGCCTCAAGGCGATCTGCGCGAAGCACGGGATCGAGATCTCAGCCACCCGCGTGCGCAAGGTGGTGAGCAAGTTCGCCCAGGAGGAGGAGGAGGAGCGCTCAGCCGGCTGGCGGCGGATTCTCGAGCAGACCACGGTCGGCCTGCTGCGGCAGTCGGAAGAGAGCTAGACCCCCAGCGCCCGCGCAAGGCGGGCAACGATCGCAAGCGGCTCATCGGCAAGCTGACGCCAGGTGATGCGGATCACCCGGAAGCCCGCGGTGGTTAGCTCGGCGTCACGGACGCGATCGCGCTCGAAGGCAGTGCGCGTCGAGTGGAAGCGGTAGCCGTCCGTCTCGACGATCAGGCGCTGCTCACGCCAGACGAAGTCGACGGTGTGCCGGCCGACTCGGGCGTTGACCTCGGGCGGCGCAAGTGTGGCCGCGCGGATGAGGGCGAGGAGTCGCTCCTCCGCTTCGGAGCGCGTGAAGGCTGGCTCGGCGCCGCGTTCGAGCAGCCGCTTGAGCCGGCTCGTACCGCGACGGCCGTGCAGGCGCTCAACGGCCGCGCTAACGGAGGCGGTGGTGGTCAGTCTGCGAGTGGTCGCTTCGTCCAGCGCCGCCTCGAGTTCGCGGTCAGACACGACTTCCGCCAGGTCCACCAAGGTCCTGGCTACGGAGGTCACCGGAATGCCGCGCAGCACCTGCGTGTCCTCAGGGTGGAGCGCTCGCGATCGATGGACGCGGAGGCCCGGACGCCGTCTATTCGATCGAGGGATGGTGATGTCGATCAGGTCGTCGATCACAGCGATCAGGTGCCAGAGCGAGCTCGCCGCGGAGCGATGGCTGACGACGGCACCCTCACCGCAAGCCAACACGGCCGCCATTTCCCTGGCAAGCGGAACGAGCGCTGTGTGTCCCACCGCGTAGACGCCCCGGTGCAGCGGGTGAAGCCCAAACCTGCGGACGCGCGTGGTGATCGCCCCATCGGTGATCCCAGCGCCGAGCAGCTGCGCCCGTGACACCACGCCGTACTGCCGCGTGGCAATGCTCGCTATCAGCGCGTCTCGGCCGGGGTGCGCTCGCCGCTCATTCTCGAGATCGACAACCGTGCCCACTTCGTCGCTATCGGCGAGCGAGTCGACTTCCCGATCGATCTCAGTCATTCAGTAGCTCACCGCCGCGGCCTGCCTAGAGGTGGACGACCTTCGGGGTCAAGGACCGTTGAACGCCGGGCCCCCCACCAAGAAAACGGGGGTGTGCGGAGCGTTGGCGACGGGCGCGGGCGTTCATGGCGCGAGGGTGGCACTGATCGGCCGACTCGCCCGGCAAGTCGTCGCACCCTTGTTAGCCGCTGTTTACGCCGGCTTCACCTCGGTGGCCAAGAAGCTGAGGAATCGTCAAGCTCCTAGTCGCCACGCCGAATAAGTAGGGATGAAGCACGACTTGTACGCGGGGGTCGACAGGGGCCTCGCGACGCGGATGGCGGCCGCGTTCTGGATCGTCGGCGCGGCGCTCGTCCTGACCGCGCTCCCGCTCACGCCGCCGACCGATGCGATCGGCGACGCCGGCTGGGCAGTGGTAGGCGTGAGCGGCCTCGCCTCGCTGGGCGGCGCGTTCCTGCTGATGCGGCGCCGGCGCGTTGGCTATTCGCTGCTGCTGGCGAGCGGCTACGCCGGCGTGGCCCAGATCGCGCTGGCGCAGTGGCTGGCCGGGGGCATCACGGCGCCCTACCGGCAGCTGTACATCCTTCCGGCGCTTCAGATCGCGGCCGTACACCCCCCGCGCCGGATCGTCCCCTTCCTCGCCACTCTGCTCGCTGCCGCGGCGGCGCCGCTCGTCTACGACGGCTGGGACGAGCGCCCGGCAGCCGCCTTCCTGCTGGGCGCGCTGCTCTGGACCGGCCTCGCCGTGATCACCTACAAGCTGATGTGCGAGCTGCGCGAGAAGCAGATCGAGTCACGCCGCGAGGAGGACCACGCCAGGCTCCTGGCGCGGCTCGATCCGCTCACCGGGCTGAACAACCGGCGCGCCTTCGACGAGACGCTCGACGAGCAGATCGGTTTCGCGCGCGCGAGCGGGCAGCCGCTCAGCGTGCTGCTCGCGGACGTCGACCTCTTCAAGCAGATCAACGACGACCACGGCCACATGACCGGCGACTCGTGCCTGCGTCAGGTGGCGCGGACCATCCAGGTCAGCGTCCGGGCCACCGACGCCTGCTTCCGATGGGGCGGCGACGAGTTCGCCGTGCTGCTGCCGAACGCAGACTCCAAGCGCGCCGCCGAGCTGTGCCGACGCATCCAGGAGGCGGTGCTCGCGTCGTGCTTCGACCCGGACGGCGTCCCGCTCCAGGTGTCGTGCGGCCACACGGAGCTACGGAACGGCATGAACACACGCGAGCTGCTCGAGTCAGCGGATCTCGCCATGCTCACCCTCAAGCGTTCGCTGACGCGCTGACCGCGTTGGCATAGGCCCGCACGAGCCGGTTCGTCGCCGCCTCGTCCAGCACCGCCGCGCGGATGTGGTCGTCGGCGCCCAGCGGGCCGCCCGGCGCCACGAGCACTCCCTGGCGGCGCAGCGCCTGGGCGAGCGCGTCGCCGCTCAGCCCGGGCGCCCGCACCCAGACGAAGTTCGCCTGTGAGCTGTTCACGTCGGCGCCCAGCTCGCGCAGCCCCTCGGTGGTGCGCCCCCGCTCGCGGCTGACCGTGCGCCGGCGCCGCTCGATCTCGCCGTCGCTGGTGCGCAGCGTGTGCTCGACCGCGGCCTGGGTCAGGGCGTTCACACCGAGCACCGGCGCGACGGCGGCCAGCAGGTCGACGTCGGAGCCGACCGCGTAGCCCGCCCGCAGCCCCGACAGGCCGTAGATCTTCGAGAACGTGCGGACGACGAGCAGGCGCGGGAAGGCGTCGACCAGGCGCAGGCAGGCGTCCACGTCCTCGGCGTCCTGGAAGTGCACGAGCGCCTCGTCCAGAAGCACGTGCACGTGCGCCGGCAGCCCGGCGAGCACCGCCCCGAGCTCGTGGGCGCGCATGTAGTCGCCGGTCGGGTCGTTGGGGTTGCAGACGACCAGCACGCGCGTGCGGCCGGTGACGGCGTCACTCAGCCGGCCGTGCTCGGCTATCACCGGACGCGCGCCCGCGTGGGCGGCAAGCAGCGGGTAGAGCGGGTACGAGGGCCACGGCATGACCAGCTCGTCTCCACGGCCCAGCAGCGCAAGCGCCGCAGCCTGCAGCAGCTCGGCCGCGCCGTTGCCGAGCGCGATTCGCTCCGGCGCGATCCCGTGGCGGTCGGCGAGCAGCCGGCGCACCGCGGCCGCGTGGCGGTCCGGGTAGCGGTTGACCAGCCCGCGTGCGCGGGCGATCGCCGCGTTTACGACCTCGGAGTTGGGCAGGTCGGGCCACTCGGTGCCGGACAGATCAAGGTCGGGCAGGCGCTCCAGCGCCAGCCGCTTCTCCTGCTCCCGGCGCGCGCGCAGCTCGCGATTCATCTCACGCTCGTCCAGGTCCTCGAACTGGCGGTAGTAGTCGCGGAAACCGGACACTCAGTTGCGCGGCGCGAACGTCGGCCCCGGGCCCTGGATGATCAGGAACCAGAAGGTGAACGCGACCGCCGCCACCCCGACGCACATCGCGAAGATGCGCTCCAGGGCACCCCGCTCCTGGCGGTGGCCCGCCGCGCGTCGGACGAGCTTCCAGGCGTGGTCGACGCGCTTGCCGGCGGCCATCGTGAGCATCAGCGACGCGAGGCAGCCCAGCATCACGGTCGTGATGCCGGCGGTCACGTAGCCGGTCAAGTAGTCGACCTGCGATCCGATCCAGAGCCACGCGACGGGCTGCGGGCCGAACAGCGACAGGCACAGCAGGACCTCCACGGCCAGCAGCGCGTGGGCCAGCAGGCGGTCGGCGCGCCGCCGGCCCTCCGAGGCCGGCTCGACCTCGCGATAGCGCACCGGCCCCGTTCCGGGGCGCCGGCCGATGAACAGCCCGCCGGTGTCGCTGGGGTCGTTGCTCGCCACGCCGCCCTGGGACGTTAGCGGGGCGTGTCGTAGATCCTGTCGACCAGGTCCGCGTACTTCTCGTGAACCACGTTGCGCTTGACCTTCAGCGTGGGCGTCAGCTCGCCGGTCTCCTGGGAGAGATCGTGGTCGAGGATCTGGAAGCGCTTGATCTGCTCGACCGGTCCCACGAGCGCGTTGACCTCGTCGATCGCCTTCTGGACCTCGGCGCGCACGCTCTCGTTCTCGGCGAGCGTCGCCAGGTCGGCCTCGTCGAGTCCGAGCTGCTGGGCGAGCGCCGGCGCCTCCTCCGGGTCGAGCGTGATCAGCGCGATCAGGTAAGGCCGCCGGTCGCCGATCACCACCGCCTGCGAGATCCAGCGGGTCTGCTTGAGGCCGTTCTCGAGGTTGGCGGGCGTGATGTTCTTGCCGCCGGCCGTGATGATGATGTCCTTCTTGCGGCCGGTGATGAAGAGGAAGCCGTCCTCGTCGAGCCGGCCGAGGTCGCCGGTGTGCAGCCAGCCGTCCTCGAGCGTCTCCTTCGTCGCCGCGTCGTTCTTGTAGTAGCCCTGGAAGATGTTCGGGCCCTTGAGCAGCACCTCGCCGTCGTCGGCGATCTTCGCTTCGACGCCCAGCTGGGGCTTGCCCACGGAGCCGAAGCGGAACTGGCCCGCGTGCGGCCGGTTGACCGTGGCGCTCGTGGAGGTCTCGGTCATGCCGTAGCCCTCCATGACCGGCACGCCACAGGCGTAGAAGAACTCGAGGATCTCCGACGCGATCGGGGCGGCCCCCGTCACGCACTCGCGGATGTTGTTGCCGAACAGCCCGCGGACGTTCTTGAACAGCTGCTCTTCGGCCACGTCGAAGGCCTTCTCCAGCTCCTCGGGCACCGGCTGGCCGGCGTCGCGCAGCAGCCGCACCTTCACGCCCACGTCGACCGCCTTGCTCAGGCCCTCCTTGTCCTCCACGTTCGCGGTGGCGAGCGTGTAGATCTTCTCGAACATGCGCGGCACCGACGGGAAGTAACTCGGGCTCACCTGTGCGATGTCCGCGATGATCAGCTTCGCGTCGCGCGACCAGTACGCGATCGTCGCCCCCAGCTCGAACGTCGCGAACTGGATCAGGATCGCGAACGCGTGCGCCAGCGGCAGGAACAGGTAGGTGCTGTCGCCGGCCTGGATCGTGCTGTCGTCGACGATTGCGTCGGTGATGGCGCGGTAGTTGCCGTGCGACAGCAGGCACCCCTTCGGCGGGCCGGTGGTGCCTGACGTGTAGATGTAGAGGCAGATGTCGTCCGGGGTGACGGCCTCGTAGCGCTGCCGCCACTCGGAGGCGTCGCGCCCCCGGCCCTGCTCGCGCAGCTTCTCGAGCGTGATCGCGTCGCCGATGTCGGCGTCGCCCGGATCGAGCACGATCACGTGCTGCAGCTCGGGGCAGTCGGCCTCGATCGCGCGGACCTTGGCGAGCTGCTCGGCGTCCTCCACGAACACCGCCCGCGAGTCGGAGTGGCTCAGCACGTACTGGCACTCCTCCGGCGAGTTGGTCTGGTAGATCGTGACGAGGGTCCCGCCGGCGGTGAGGATGCCGAAGCAGGCGTGGGTCCACTCGGGGCGGGTGTGGGCCAGGATCGAGATCTTCTCGCCGGGCTCGATGGCCAGGTCGATCAACCCGAGAGCGATTTCCTTGACGACCTCGCCGAGGTCCGCGTAGGAGGAGTCACGCCACTCGTCGCCCACCTTGAAGCGCTGGGCGGGTGCGGCGCCGTACTTCTCGACCGCGAGCGGCAGCAGGTCGGCGATCGTCTTCGAGCCCGTTCCATCCGCGTGACGAGCTTCGGCACCCGCCGTCACTGCTTCCATCGATCAGCTCTCCTCTGAGGGTTCCGCAAACTATTGGCCGCGGAGCCAGCCCGCGGGTAGAGCCGAGTCTAAGGGGATTTGCGCGGGTGCGCTTAGGCTCGCGCGGGTTCCTTGTTCTGAGCGGTCACCTTGAGTGTGCTCATGAACAAGGTCTTGTCGATCCGTCCCTGAAAGATCGGCACACCGAGCTCCATGCACTTCGCGATTACGTCGCGGCGGTGCATCCCTGCTTCCCGTCCGAGCTCGGTGGGCGTCAGGTGGATCGCCATATACCTACTCCTGTTCCTCGCTTCCGAGACGTACTGCTCAGGGTATCGGTTGATCGGTCGGAAGCAAGCTAGATCGGGTTGGGAATTTCGACAAATCGATGCTCGATGCGAAACCGCTCGGCCACGAGCTCGCCCAGCCGCCCAATCCCAAACCGCTCCGTCGCGTAGTGCCCGGCGCCGATGAAGTGCACGCCGCCCTCGCGCGCCTCGGCCATCACGTGCTCGGCCACCTCACCGGTCAGGAACGCGTCGAGCCCGCGCTCGATCGCCTCGCCCAAGCTGCTCTCGGCGGCGCCCGACACGATGCCGACGCTGTGCACGAGCTTCGGGCCGTTCTCGAAGACGAACGGCTCCTGGCCGAATGCCTCGGCGCAGCGTCCGCGCAGCTCCGCGAACGGAATGCCCTCGGCAGAGCGCCCGACGAATCCGACCGCGCGACCCTTGTGCTCGGCGAACGGCTCGGCGCGCTCCAGTCCGAGCGCCGCGCAGATCAGGGCGTTGTTGCCGACCTCGGGGTGCGCGTCGAGTGGAAGGTGGTAGCCGGCCAGCGAGATGTCGGCGTCGAACAGCACGCGCAGGCGCTCCTTCATCGGCGGGCGGATCGCGCGCGGGTGGAAGTCCCAGAACAGCCCGTGGTGGCAGAGCACGAGCTGGGCGCCCTGCGCGGCGGCGCGCTCGAACAGCTCGAGCTGCGCGGACACGCCGGTGACCACCAGCGAGACCTCCCCGGCCCCGGGCACCTGGAGGCCGTTGGGGCCGTAGTCGGTGAAGGCGCCGATGTCGAGCAGCTCGTCGAGGTGGGCGATGATCTCGTCGCGCTGGGCCATCGGGCCCGGGACCTTATCCCCCGGGTAACCTGCGGCCGATGGCCGCCAAGCCGAGCCGGGCGACGGGCGCCGACTCGTTCCTCGAGTCGCTCATGGACACCAGCCTGTACTCGATGGGCGCCTACTTCTCCGACGAGCACCCCGACCTCCTCGACGAGGTGATCGCCGAGAGCGAGGCGATCGAGCGCGCCGGGCTGCGCGTATACGCGGACGAGCACGGGATGTCCGTGGAGGCGTGCTTCGAGACACTGCTGACCGGGCTCGCGGTGCGCTACTACAACGCCGTCGCGGCCTAGGCCGACGACTTCCCGCCGCGCTCGAGCCAGGCCAGCCAGACCAGCGCGCGCCCGTCGGGCCGGTCGATGTCGAGGCCGGTGATCGCGCGGATGCGCCTGAGCCGGTTGGTCAGCGTGTTGCGGTGCACCGGCAGCGCCGCCGCCGTGGCGCCGCGGTCGAAGTCGTGCTCGATCAGGGAGTCGAGCGTGCGCGTGAGCTCGGGGTCGTACGTCGTGAGCTGATCGAACACGCGCCCGCGCAGGCGTGCGGCGATCCGCGGCGAGCGGCGCAGCAGCAGCTCGGCGAGGTGGTCGTCCACCTCGACCGCGCCGGCGCGGCCCTCGCGGGCGGCGACGGCGGCGACCGTGCGCAGCTCCTCGAAGGCGTCGCCCAGCTCCACGCGGCGGGTGCGCCGACCCTGCGCGCAGACCGTCTGTGGGTCCATGCCCAGCTCGTGCCAGGCGACCTTGTGGTGCGCGAGGCCTGCCACGCGGCGGCCCTCGGCCACGGCGAGCAGGTGACGGGCGCGCAGCCGTCCGGCCAGCGCGAGGTGGCGCTGAGCCGGCCAGGCCGGGGCAATGAGGACGAAGGGGAGGTAGGCGCTGCCGAGCTCGAAGCCCAGCCGCTCGGCGAGCTGGTGGTCGTCGGCGGTCGGCTCGTCGCCGGCGCAGGCCCGTCCCAGCAGCTCGCGGGCGCGGCGCTCCTCCTGGGAGACCATCGCGCCGGCGTCGCCGGACTCGTAGGTGTCCGAGAAGAGCTCCGAGACGCGGTCGATGAACTGGAACAGCAGGTCGGCGCTGTCCAGCAGCGCCGGCCGCTCGTCGTCGTGGGCGGACTCGAGCAGCGCGGTCCACGCGTAGCGCGCGCCGCGCCTGAAGTTCGCCGGGACGATGTCGGCGGGCATGCCGTCTGTCGCCAGCGTCTGGGCACGCTCGCGGAAGCGCTCGACATCGGTCTCGGTCGGCGGCTGGCCGTCCACCAGCCAGCGGATCACCAGGTCGATGTTCCAGCGCACCCATGCGCGCAGGTCCTCGCGCAGCGGGCGGAAGGGCTGGTACTCGGGGCGATCCCAGAAGCTGTCGACCACGCGTTCGGTGAAGTCGTCGAGGTCGGATCGCTCCACGATCCGGCGAATCGCCTCCCCGGCCTGCAGCTGGACGGCCACCCGGCGATTATGCACCTGCACAACGAAGACGTCCAAGTTTGTTCACGCAGCGCTGTGCAGGCGGCCCTCTGGTCGGAATGATCCGCGGACTGGAAGCGAGGAGGAGCGTCTGATGGCTTTGAGGCTGGGTCGTATTGCAGTTGCGGTGGTCGGCGTGACGCTGGCGTTGGCGCCGAGCGCGTCGGCCAGGGTGCACGTGAGCTTCGAGCGGCTCAAGGGCTTCAACGAGCCGTCCACGCCGTCCAAGTACGACAAGGTCGGCGTGCTCAAGGTCAGGGGGTCGTCGAGGGCGAAGAACGTCCTCGTCCTCAACCCCGGCACCTCCGCGAGCGCCTCCTACTTCGTGCCGCTCGGCAGGGACGTGGTGCGCCGCGCTCGGAACTGGCAGGTCTGGGCAGTCGAGCGGCGCGAGAACCTGCTCGAGGACCAGTCCGTGTTCAACAAGGCGAAGGCCGGCAAGGCCACTCCGCAGCAGGTGTTCGACTACTACCTGGGCTTCCTCACGGACTCGAGCATCACGAAGCACTTCCAGTCGATCCCCACCGACAAGGTCGCGTTCGCGCGCAACTGGGGGATGAACACCGAGCTCCAGGACGTTCACCGGGTGGTCAAGGCGGCCAAGAAGCTGGGCGGCAAGGTCATCGTGGGCGGTCACTCGCTCGGCGGGTCGATGACAACCGCGTACGCGACCTGGGATTTCGGCGGCAAGGCGGGCGCCGACGATCTCGCCGGGCTCGTCTTCATCGACGGCGGCAGCGGCCCGACCCCGGTCGGCCCGGGGGAGGCGCAGCAGTCGCTCGACACGCTCGCGACCTCGACGCCGTGGCTCACCTTCGGCGGGATCCCGGCGCCGCTCGCGGGCCTGTTCAACACGAGCGGCGCGCTGAGCGTGCTGACCGCTCCCAACCAGAGCTCGATCGGCTGGGCCTGGCCCGCGCTGCCGGCGAACCTGAAGCCACCGGTGGAGCCCACCAACGAGGGGCAGTACGGCTATGCGCTCGACAGCGACAGCTCGCCCCCGTCGCTGATCGCGGCCCAGGCGCACCTCGGCCACCTCGCCGCGAGCGGCACGCCGCGGCGCTGGGTGCGCGACGGCGAGCTGACGCCGATCAGGCGCTACGCGATCATGTTCTCCGGGTGGCGGCTGAAGAGCCTCGACGGCACGGCCTGGTACCACCCGCAGCGGCTGACGATCGACTCGGGAGCGGTCGCCGCGGGCAACGCCAACCCGGCGCAGCAGGTGCTCAACGTCCACGCGACGCACGGCCACGATCTCTCGAAGAAGTTGCGGATCTACGCGTTCGGAGCGGCGCTCGGCGGGCAGCGGGTGCTCGACGCAGCGACTGTGCTGGCCGCGCAATCGGGCATTCCCAAGAGCCGGCTGGTGCTGGTCGATCGCCACACCACCTACTCGCACAACGATCCCAGCTCGGCGAGCCCGAGGAACGCGTTCGTCAAGAACCTCATCCCGTTCCTGAAGAAGGTGTCCCGGAGGTAGCCCAATGAAGCAACGCCTGACGATCCTCGTCCTCGCGCTCGCCGGCCTGCTGCTGGCGGCGCCGGCGGCCGGTGCGAACTGGAAGCACGGCAGACTCGACCCAACGCCGCTGATCTTCGTGCACGGCGGGGCGGGCTCGGGCGCTCAGTTCGAGTCGCAGGCGCTGCGCTTCACGAGCAACGGCTACCCGTCCAACTACGTCAGGGTGCTCGAGTACGACTCGACCTTTGGCGTGAACACGATGGACGAGGTTCAGGCAAAGCTCGACGCGCTGATCGCCCAGGTCAAGCTGGAGACGGGCAAGGCCAAGGTCGATGTGGCCGGCCACTCGCTGGGGACGACCGTGATGCACGCGTATCTGGCCTCGCCCGCGCGGGCGGCGAACGTCGCCCACTACGTGAACATCGACGGGCGGACCGCGAGCGCGCCGCCGGGCGGGGTGCCCACGCTTGCGATCTGGGCCGGGCGCGGCACTCCTGGGCGGTCGATCGTGGGCGCGACGAACGTCACCGTCCCGAACCAGACGCACGTGCAGTCGGCGACCTCGCCGGAGTCGTTCAAGGCCATGTTCAAGTTCCTCACTGGACGCGACCCCGCCCACGGCATCGTGCGCGAGCGCTGCATCACCCTCGAGGGCCGGGCCCAGCTGTTCCCGCAGAACACCGGCGTGGGTGACCGCACGCTGCAGATCTGGGAGGTCAAGGGCTCGACCGGACAGCGCAGGCACAAGCACCCGGCGGCCACGCTGGACATCGGCGAGGACGGTTCCTGGGGGCCGGTTCACGGGCTGCGCAGCGGCAGGTACTACGAGTTCGCGCTGCTTCAACCCGGCCAGATCACCCACCATCTCTACTTCGAGCCGTTCGTGCGAAGCGATCACCTGGTGCGGTTGCTGACCTCGGAGCCGAACGGGGGCGTCAACCTGCTGATCGAGCGCAGCCCTCGCCACTCGGCGCTGACGGTCGTTCGCTACAAGGAGTTCTGGGGGGACCAGGGCGCCGAGAGCGACCAGCTGTCGATCAACGGGACGAACGTGATCAACGCGGCAACGGCGCCGATCGACAAGCGCGCGATCGGGTTGTTCGCGTTCGACGTGGGCTCGGATGGAGCAAGCGACGTGACCAAGCCGATCCCGGTGGTCTTCGGGCTCCCGTTCCTGACCGGTGTGGATCTATTCATGCCGGCGGCGTCGCCGCCGACGGGCAAGGTCTCCGTAGCGCTGCGTTCGCGCGGCGCCGGGCCGGTGCGGACGGTCAATTTCCCCAACTTCCCGTCGTCTACGGACGCCGTCTCGGTCGGTCTCTGGGACTTCGAGCCCGGTGAGCCCGAGTGGCCGCACCACCGGTGGTGGTGAGCGGCCGGATTTAGGCCCTGGACGCGGCCCCGCGGGAGGGGGCTGCGTCCAGTTTTCGGCTGTTTAGAGCCGAATGGCGCAGGTTCGTGCGCGCTTGGTGCGCGCATCTCGTGCATCTTGCGAGCCGCCGAAAATAGTGCCAGCGGGATCAAAGTTTCCGTCGTACGGTCGCGATCGATATGGGGCGGACCGCTTAAGCGCTGGGCGCCCAGCGGAGAAGCAATCGGGCTGACTGGATTTGAACCAGCGACCTCTCCGACCCGAACGGAGCGCGCTACCAAGCTGCGCCACAGCCCGAACAGGGCTTAGCGTAGCCGTTGCCATACTGAGGCCGCGTGAGCGTCTGCCGATCGATGCTGGCCCTTGGCCTGATGCTTGGAGCGCTGAGCGGCTGCGACTCCGACAGCGGCGACCAGCAGCGGGCCGAGCCGGCGAAGAATCAGCCGAGCGCTTCGGGAACCAGCACCTCCGCCGCCCGCGGACCCGTCCGGCTGTTGAAGCTCGGGAACTTCGACGCGCCGACCTACATCACCTCGCCGCGCGGCGACAAGCGCCGCTTCGTGGTTCAGCGGGGCGGCACCATCGTGGTCGTCAAAGGCCGCAAGAAGCTCTCCCAGCCCTTCCTCGACATCTCCAGCAGGGTCTCGCTCGACGGCGAGGAGGGCCTGCTCTCGATGGCTTTCGCGCCCAACTACAAGAGCTCAGGGATCTTCTACGTCTACTACACGGACCGCGAGGGCTTCATCCAGATCGACCAGTACCGGCGCTCGAGCGACCCCGACCGTGCCGACCCGAATTCGCGCCGCTCGGTGATCCGGGTGCCGCACCACCGCACCAATCACAAGGGCGGCCAGCTTCAGTTCGGCTCCGACGGGATGCTCTACGCCGGCTTCGGGGACGGTGGCGGCGGCGGCGATCCCGACGAGAACGCTCAGAACCTCGGCCGCATGCTCGGCAAGCTGATCAGGATCGACCCGCGCCCGGGCGGCGGCTACCGCATCCCGCGCTCGAACCCGTTCGTGCACCGCAGCGGCGCCCTGAAGGAGATCTATGCCTACGGCCTGCGCAACCCGTACCGCTTCTCGTTCGACCGCAAGCGCGGGAGTCTCGTCATCGGCGACGTCGGCCAGGACGCGGTCGAGGAGGTCGACTACATCCCGGGCCGCAGCGGCGGCCGCCCGCCGCGCGGGGGCTACAACTTCGGCTGGGACGTGTTCGAGGGGCGCAGCCCCTACGAGTCGGGCAGCGCACCCGGGCACATCTGGCCGGTGATCACCGAGACCCACGACAACGGCTGGTGCTCGCTCATCGGGGGCTACGTGATCCGGGACCGCTCCCTGCGCGGCAGCCGCTACGAGGGGCGCTACATCTACGGCGACACCTGCAAGTCGCAGCTGCGCCTCGCGTCGCTTAAGCGCCCGCGCGCCTCCACGAGCGGCACGCCGCTGCAGGTGCCCGCCCTCGTTTCCTTCGGTGAGGACGCTCGCGGAAGGGTCTACGCTGTGTCGATCGACGGACCGATCTACCGCATAGGGCGCGGATGAGGCGAGGGATTGCCGGAGCTATCGCCGCTGCCGCGGTGCTGCTCGTCGCGGCGGCCTCCGCCCAAGCGGCCACCCTTGCCGTGGCGGGCGGCAAGGCCTGCTACCGCGCCGGGGACTCGCTCATCCTGAGCGGCAGCGGCTACACCCCCGGTGCGCCCGTCGACGTAACGCTCGAGGGCCGCGAGCTGGGCACCCTGACCGCTGACGCCGCGGGCAACATCAGCTCGCCGCTGCAGGTCGGGAACCTGAGCGGCGTCAGCAAACGCACCCTCGTGGCCACCGACGCAGCGAACCCGGCCATCACCGCGACCGCTCAGTTCCTCGGCTCGTCGCTGCTCGTCAAGGTGAAGCCGCAGAACGGCGCGGCCGGGCGCAAGCTGCGCATCAACGCCAGCGGCTTCACGACCGGCAAGCGGCTGTACGCGCACGTGCGGCGCAAGGGCTACCTGCGCAACATCTTCATCGGCAAGCTGAAGGGCCCGTGCCGGACGCTGAAGCGGCGCAAGCGCGTGCTGAACGCCGGGACCCCGAACGGCCTCTACACGGTCCAGTTCGACACGAAGCGGCGCTACTCGAAGAAGACGAAGGTCTGGTTCCGCTTCCGCGTGACCGTTACCTGAGGTTGACCCAGACGGTCTTGTTCTCGAGGTAGGCGTTCAGGCCCTCGCGGCCGTGCTCGCGGCCGACGCCTGAGGCCTTGAAGCCGCCGAACGGCGCCGCGGGGTCACCCGCGCTCCAGGTGTTCACCCAGACGTCGCCGGCCCGCAGCAGCGCAGCCAGCTTGTGCGCCTTGGCGAGGTCGCGCGTCCAGACGCCGGCGGCCAGGCCGTACTCGGTGTCGTTGGCGCGCCGCGCGACCTCCTCGATCGAGTCGTAGGGCAGCGCGACCAGCACCGGGCCGAAGATCTCCTCGCGCGCGATCGTCAGGTCGTCGCTGGTGGCGCTGAACAGCGTCGGCTCGACGAAGTAGCCGTCGCCCTCGCTCGGGCCGCCGCCGGTGACCAGCTCGGCGCCCTCGGCCTTGCCGGCCTCGATGTAGCCGCGCACGCGCTCCTCCTGCTCGGCCGAGATGACCGGACCCAGCTGCGTGCCGGGGTCGAGGCCGGGGCCCATGCGCGCCGCCCCGGCGGCCTCCACCAGCGCGGCGACGACGTCGTCGTACTGGTCGGAGTGCACGAACAGCCGCGAGCCGGCGTTGCAGGCCTGGCCCGTGTTGTAGTAGATCGCCTGGTAGGCGCCCTTGACGGCGACCTCGAGGTCGGCGTCGGGCAGGATGATGTTCGGCGACTTGCCGCCCAGCTCGAGCGTCACGCGCTTGAGCGCGCGGCCAGCCTTGGCCCCGATCTCGCGGCCGACGGCGGTGGAGCCCGTGAAGGCGATCTTGTCGACGTCGCCGTGGTCGACCAGCGCGGCGCCGGTCTCGCCGTCGCCCGTGATCACGTTGAGCACGCCCTCGGGCAGCCCGGCCTCGAGCGCGAGCTCACCCAGGCGCAGTGCCGTCAGCGGCGTCTGCTCGGCGGGCTTCAGCACGATCGTGCAGCCCGCCGCGAGCGCCGGGGAGATCTTCCAGGCGGCCATCAGCAGCGGGAAGTTCCAGGGAATGATCTGCCCGCACACGCCCACCGGCTCCTTGCGGGTGTAGCAGTGCATGTCGGGCTGGGCGACCGGCAGGGTCTCGCCCTCGATCTTGGTCGGCCAGCCGGCGAAGTAGCGCACGTGCTCGGCGGCCAGCGCCACGTCGACCCGCCTGGCGAGCTTGACCGGTTTGCCGTTGTCGAGCGACTCGAGCTCGGCCAGCTCGTCCGCGTGCGACTCGATGGCGTCGGCGAGCGCCAGCAGCGCACGGGTGCGCTTGGCAGGCGCGATCCCGCTCCAGCGGCCGTCCTCGAACGCCTCGCGGGCGGCGCGCACGGCGCGATCGACGTCCTCGGCGCCGGCCTGCGGCACCTCGGCGATCGTGCTGCCGGTGGAGGGGTCGACGGTGTCGAAGGTCCGCCCGTCGGCGGCTTCGAGGCGCTCGCCTCCGATTACGAGGCGGTGCGGGCCCGCCGCAAAGGAGCGGGCGGCGTCGGACAGGGCGTCCGGCAGGGCTGAGGCGGTCGTCATGCCTCGAAACTTAGGCGAACGCCGCGCAGCCGGCCGAGCCGGCTGCTTGCGCACTACGCGAACGCAAGCTCGATGCTGCCCAGCGCGTCCAGCTCGAGCCGCACGCGGTCGCCCGGGTGGGCGGCGTGCGGCGGGGCGAGCACCCCGGTGATGATGCGGTCGCCCGGCGACAGCTCCTGGTCGGCGGCGAGCAGGCGGCGGGCCACGGCGTCGATCATCGCCTCGAGGTGGGCGGCGGTCTCCGCCGGTCCGACCTCGTGCTCGATCTCGCCGTTGACGAGGATGCGCGCGCCGCCGGGCTCGTTCGTCTCGCGGCGCGGGCCGAACGCGACCGCGCGGTGGAAGATGTTGCCGGCCAGGATCGTCTCGACGTCCTGGTCGAGGTCGGGCGGGTCGGCGATCTCGAGCGCGGGCAGCAGCGCCACGATCGAGCGGGCGTCGTCGCCGAGCTCGACGGCGACCTCCGACTCGACCACCACCGGCCCGTCCGCGAGCGAGACCTCGGCGCCGTCCTCGAGCAGCCCATCCGTGCTCAGGAAGCCGGCCAGCGGGGCGTCGATGCCGAGCTTCTGCTGCGCCGCCGAGATGTTGAAGCCCACCTTCCAGCCGATCGGCTGGGCGCCCTGGGCGATCTGCTCGCGGAGGCGCACGAGCATGGCGATCGTGCCGCGCTCGACGCTCATGACGCGGTGCCCGCGCGGCCGCTCACGGCGTCATCACGATCTTGAGCGCCTCGCGCCGGTCGTAGACGGCGTAGGCCTCGGGAGCATCGGCGAGCGGCATGTGGTGGGTGACGAGCGGAGTGGGGTCGAGCACGCCGGCCGCCATCATGGCGAGCACGCGGTCGACGTGGCCGATCACGTTGGCGTGGCCGGTCTTGAGCGTGAGCGCCTTGATCCAGACGACGCCCATGTGGACCTGTATGCGCTCGGCGTAGACGCCGATCGCGGACACGGTGCCGGCCTTGCGCGTCACGCGGGCGGCGAGGTCGAGCGCGTCGGGGTGGCCGACCGCGTCGACGGCGGCGTCCACGCCACGGCCCTCGGTGGCGGCCTTGACGGCTGCGCGCGGGTCGTCCTCGGTGAGGTGGACCGCCTCGGCGCCGAAGCTGGCGGCGACCGCGAGCCGGTCGGGCACGCTGTCGATGGCGATCACCTTGGCGGCGCCGGATGCCTTGGCGGCCTGGACGGCGCAGAGGCCGACCGGGCCGAGGCCGAGCACCGCGACGCTGTCCCCGGGCCGCACGCCGGCCTGGTCGACGGCGTGCCAGCCGGTGCCCATCACGTCGCCGGCGAACAGCGCGGCGTCGTCCGACATGCCTTCGGGCACGCGCCGCAGCGTGAGGTCGGCGTGCGGGACGAGCACCTGGTCGGCCTGGGCGCCCTGGAGCGAGCCGAGCGTCTTGCCGTGGCCGAAGACGCGGCCCTCGTCGCACTTGTGGAACAGGCCGCGGCGGCAGAAGAAGCACTTGCCGCAGGCCGAGCAGAAGCAGCCGAGCACGCGGTCGCCCTCGGCCACCTGGGCGACTCCATCGCCCGCCGCGACGACGGTGCCGACGAACTCGTGGCCGAGCGTGAAGCCGGGCTCGATCTGGACGCGCCCGTGGTAGATGTGCAGGTCCGAGCCGCAGACGCCGGTGGCCTCAACCCGGACGACGGCATCGTCGCGCTCGAGCAGCTCGGGCTCGGGCCGCTCCTCGAGCTGCACCTCGCCCGGGGCCTGGAAAGTGACCGCCTGCATACGTCGGGCACGGTATCGCGCGGGACCTGACCGCGGTCCACGCCCGTACAAGCGCACATGAGCGTCCGAGGCATGTCGGTTGCCGGAATGGTGGCGCTTGCCCTGGCCGCGTGCAACGACACCGAAACCGATCCGCCACGCCCGCGCCCCACCGTCAGCCGGGTCTACATGGGGGTCTCCTGCCCTCGGCCCAACTCGATCCGGTGCGACCGAGTCGGGCTGGCGGTCTGGCTGCCCGGACGGACTGAGCGACTCGCGGCCTCGATAGCCGGCAGGCCGCTGGCGATGCACCGGCGAACCGACCACTTCGAGGGATTCCTCAGGCCCGCCGGCTTGATCGACGGGCCGCTGCGGGTCCGGCCCGATCGAGGGCGCTACTACTGGACCGGCCGCCACCCGGTGAGCGCGAAGGTCCGGCTGATCGTGCGTTATCGAGGCGGGCGGCGGGCTCGGAGGACGCTGCGGGTGGGGTTGGCCGCGGGCTGGGGCTAGGACCGGCAGTCGCCAGGCTAGGGTCCCCGCCCGTGACGGGCGCCTTCTACGAGTCGAAAGATGGGCGGTTCATTCCGAGCGAGCTCACCCGTGGCCCCTGGGATCCGAACGCCCAGCACGCGGGGCCGCCGTCGGCGCTGATCGGGAGGGCGCTCGAGCGCTGCCAGCCGCGTGAGGGCATGCGGCTCGGGCGCATCGCCATCGACATCCTCGGCCCGGTGCCGCTCGCCCCGCTGACGGTCGAGGCACGCGTGGCGCGCCCCGGCCGCAGCGTCGAGCTGCTCGAGGCCTCCCTCAAAGGGCCCGACGGAGAGCTGATGCGCGCCAGCGCCTGGCGCGTCGCCGTCGGCGATCAGCGGCTCGACGACGGCGACAGCAAGCCCCCGCCCGGCCCCGAGCACGGCAAGGAGAGCGACTTCTTCCCGACCGGCGAGGACGTGGGCTACCACACGGCGATGGAGTACAGCTTCATCAAGGGCGGCTTCCTCGTGCTCGGCCCGGCGACCGTCTGGATGCGCATGCGCGGTCCGCTCGTCGAGGGGGAGGAACCCACGCCGCTCGAGCGCCTTCTGGTCGTCGCCGACGTCGGCAACGGCATCAGCGCCGTGCTGGACTGGCGCGAGTTCCTCTTCATCAACACCGAGCTGACCGTCCACCTGGTGCGACCGCCGGAGGGAGAATGGATCGGCGTCGACGCCGTCACTCGCGTCGACGGCCTCGGGCTCGCCGAGAGCGTGCTCTACGACGAGCGCGGTCGGATCGGTCGCGGCGCCCAGACGCTGCTGGTGCGCCGCCGGCCTTGACCCGGCCGACGGCGCCGGGGAGGCTTCGTCCATGGCCAACGACCCAGTGCTCATCACCGGCTGCTCCACCGGCATCGGGCGGGCGACCGCCGAGCGGCTGGCCCGCAGCGGCCTGACCGTCTACGCCACCGCACGCAAGCTCGAGTCGATCGCGGACCTCCAGGCGGCCGGCTGTCGCACGCTCGCGCTCGACGTGACGGACGAGGAGTCGATGCGCGCCGCGGTCGCGGCCGTGGAGGGGGCCGACGGCGCCGTGGGCGCGCTCGTCAACAACGCCGGCTACAGCCAGAGCGGCGCGGTCGAGACGGTTCCGCTCGACGAGGTGCGCAGGCAGTTCGAGACCAACGTCTACGGCCTGCTGCGCATGTGCCAGCTCGTGCTGCCGGGGATGCGCCGCGAGGGTCGCGGCCGGATCGTCAACATCAGCTCGATGGGCGGCAAGCTGGTGTTCCCGGGCGGCGGGATCTACCACGCGACCAAGTACGCCGTCGAGGCGATCTCCGACGCCATGCGCTTCGAGGTGCGCGGGTTCGGGGTCCACGTCTCGGTGATCGAGCCGGGGCTGATCAAGACGAACTTCGCCGAGACGGCCGTCGACTCGGTCAGCGAAGACGAGGGGCCGTACGCGAAGTTCAACGGAGCGGTGCAGGCGAGCACCGCCGGCGTCTACGACAGCGCGCTCGGAAAGCTTGGCGGCGGGCCGGAAACGGTGGCCAAGGCGATCGAGCGAGCGATCACCGCCCGGCGGCCGAAGACGCGCTATCCGGTGACCGCATCGGCCCGCTTCTTCATGACCCAGCGCGCCCTTCTGCCGGACCGCGCCTGGGACGCCGTGGTGGGGACGTCGATCGCGCGGCCGTAGACTTCCCGCATATGCCCTATTTCAAGGACGCGGACGAGGTCTACGCCACCATCGGCAAGCTGTTCGAGGACCTCGCCGACGACGAGGAGCTGTCACCGAAGTTCCAGAAGGCGAACACGATCGTCCAGTACCAGTACCGCAACCCGGAATCGCAGATCACCGTGAAGCTGATCGAGGGCGAGGACGGCGCGGTGGACTGCGGCATGACCGCGATGGAGCCCGAGGTCGTCATGAGCATGGACGCCGACACCGCGCACCGCTTCTGGCTGGGCAAGGTCAACGTCACGGTGGCGCTGGCGCGCGGGCAGATGAAGGCGAAGGGCCCCGTCGCCAAGATCCTCAAGCTCGTGCCGCTCGTGAAGCCCGTCTTCCCGCGCTATCGCCAGCAGCTCGAGGAGCAGGGCCGCCAGGATCTGCTCGAGGCCGCTTGATGGAAGCCGGCTCCGCCCTTGACGCCGCCCCGCTGCGGGGCTTCAAGGACTTCTACCAGTACGCGGCGACCACCCGGATCATCGCCGGCCGCGACCTGCTCGAGTCGGCCGGCTTCGAGTTCCAGAAGGAGGGCGCGCGGCGGGTCTTCATCGTGACCGACGAGGTGATCCGCGGGACCGGACTGGTCGAGCGCGTCGAGTCGGGCGTGACCGACGGCGGACTCGAGCTGGCCGGGATCTTCGACCAGGTGCCGCAGGACTCGTCCACCGCGGTCGTCGAGAGCTGCGCCGCGGCCGCCAAGGAGGCGGGCGCCGACTCCTTCCTCGCCGTGGGCGGGGGCTCGGTGATGGACACGGCCAAGGTCGCCGACGCCGTGTTCACGCACGGCGGCAGCGCGGCCGAGCAGGAGGGGTTCTTCCTGATGCCGCGCGAGGACGACGGCATGGGGCGCCCGCTCGACATCGCGCCGCTCGCCTGCATCCCCACCACGGCCGGCACCGGCAGCGAGGTGTCGATGGCGGCCGTGATCAAGGATCCCGAGCGCAAGGTCAAGATCGAGATCGCGGACTTCCCGCTGTTCCCGCGCCTGGCGATCCTCGACCCCGAGAGCACGCGCACGCTGCCGGCCAGCGTGGCGGCGGCCACCGGCATGGACGCGGTGACTCACGCCATCGAGGGCTACGTCTCGACCGACTGGAGCCCGCACCAGGACGCGCGCTCGCTGCACGCCCTGCGCATGATCCGCGACAACCTCGAGCGCGCCGTCGAGCGCGGCGAGCAGGACGAGGAGGCGCGCGGCAACATGCTGATCGCCGCCAACCTGGCGATCACGATCGCGCTCGGGTCGGTGCACGCGATGTCGCACCCGGCCGGCGCGCAGTTCGGCGTGCCGCACGGGGTCGCCAACGCCATCCACCTGCCGCACGTCGTGGAGCACAACGCCGCGGGCGGGTCGGACATCGCGGACCGCTACCGCGACATCGCCGACATCTTCGACGTCTCCGACGCGGAGGTGGGTCCGGCGCTGGCGGCGTACCTCACCGACCTGATCGGGCGCCTGGGGCTGCCGACGCGCCTGTCGCAGGTCGGCGTGCCGGAGGACGGGATCCCCGCCCTGGTGGAAGGCGCGATGGGCGACGGCACGACCCTGCTGAACCCGCGCGAGATGGGCGAGGACGACTACACCGCGCTGTACCGCAAGGCGCTGTAGTGGGCAAGCGCCCGGCTCGGCCGGGCGCGCAGCCTTCCCCTAGTGGGCAAGCGCCCGGCTCGGCCGGGCGCGCAGCCTTCGCCTAGTGGGCTAGCGGCTCGCGTCGGCGAGCTCATGCTCGCGCTGCGCCTTGCACATCTCCGCGAGCGTCCGGCGCGCCGAGTGCTGCGGCTTCCACTTGAGCAGGGTGCGGGCGCGGTCGGTCTTCAGCAGCACCGGCTTACGCACCGCGTGCAGCCAGCCGGCGGCCTCGGGCATGAACGGCAGACGCGTGGCGACCTCGGCGGTGGCCACGGCGGCGCGCTTCGGGATCGGCACCGAGTACCACCCCATCTCCGATCGCCAGGTGCGAGAAGGTCAGCGTTCCGCCGCCGGCCAGGTTGTACGGCCCCGGCTCGCCGACGCCGCGCACGCCGGCCACGAAGGCACGTGCCACGTCCTCGGCGTGCACGAGCTGGAAGCGGGCGCCCGGATCGGGGATGACGGGCTTGAGCGCCGGCAGCGAGCCGAGCAGCCGCACGACCACGTCCGGCATCGCCTCGCCCAGGCGGAAGTAGGGGATCGCCTGGAGCATCATTCGCGACTCGGGGCCGGCGACGATGCAGGGTCGGAATACGTAGGCGCTCGTGCGGCGCCGGTGCAGCAGCGTGGCCGCCAGCACCTGCTCCACCTCCGCCTTCTGCTGGGAGTAGGGGAACTCGGGCGAGCCGCGCGCCGGGATCTCCTCGGTCAGCCAGTCCGGGTTGTCGTCGTGGAACCCATAGGCGGCGACGCTCGACGCGTAGCAAATGCGCTCGACGCCGGCCTTGACCGACTCCTCGAAGACGCGCCGCGAGCCCTCGATGTTCAGATCGCGGGTGGCGGAGCCGGCATCGAGGACCGCGAAGGCGAGGTGCACCACCGCGTGGGCGTCCTTGACGAGGCTGCTCACGCTTGCCTTGTCGGTCACGTCGCCCTGGCGGTACTCGGTCTTGCGCCAGCCGCGTTCGGCGGGGTCGAAGGGCCGGCGCGCCATGCCGACGATGCGCTTGACCGCGCGCGAGCGCTCGAGCGCGTCGACGATTCCAAGCCCGAGGTCGCCCGTGGGTCCGGTCACGGCAACCGTGAGACCGGTGTTGGTCACGAGTGCGGTTCTATCCGATTCGGGCGCGGCGTGTGCGAACTGTCTCGCAACCGATCAAGACATCGGCCGGATCGGCGAACACACGATCGTCGCCGGCGCCGCACTGGACGCGGTCTCGGCGCCTGTCTTTCACCTTGATCACGTCGTCGCCGGCGCCGCTGTCAATCGAGTCCGCGCCCCGTCCGCCGGTGACCTGGTCGTCGTAGGGGCCGGTGCGGATGCGGTCGTTGCCGCTGCGCCCCGCGACCACCGCCTTGCCACCAACCGCGCTGACCACGTCGTTGCCGGCGCCGGCGCTGATCGTCACATCGCCCTGATCCGAGTAGATCCGATCCGCGCCCGAGCCGGCGTCCACGAAGTCGGAGCCGAGGCTTGCGTAGATCTTGTCGGCGCCCGAGCCGCCGAAGAGGCGGTCCGAGCCGGCCTGGCCGAACAGGGTGTCCTTGCCCGCGCCGCCGAGCACGAGGTCGTCGCCGGCACCCGCGTAGACGACGTCGTTGCCGGCTCCCGCGTCCGCGTGATCGTCGCCGGTGCCGCCGATGATCAGATCCAGGCCGTCGCCGCCTTCGATCTGGTCGTTGCCGGGGCCGGCCTCGAGGTAGTCGTTCGAGCCGAGGCCGAGCAGCTGGTCGTCGCCGCCCTCGCCGTAGAGCTGGTCCGGCGCGGCGGTACCAACGAGCTGGTCGGGCCCGTCGGTGCCGATCCCGGTCCCGGCGACCGCGACCGCGCCGGTGGCGCAGAGGGACGCGAGCACCGCGACGGCTGTTGTGGCGCCGCGCTTCATCGCTTGTACAAACAACCGGCGGCCCCACTGGTTGCGCTCATGGCTTGGGCGGCGGCCCCGGGTCAAGCCGTTCGTCGTCGTAGCCGGGCTCGCCGGGCAGCAAGATCTCCGCGCTGCCGTCCCGCAGCACGACCCGGGGCTGCACCGGCACGACGTCCCGAGAGCGCGCCTTGTCGAGTGCCTCCGCGACGGTTGCCATCCCGGCCAGCGCCTCCAGGTGCTTGATCGTGGGGAAGACCAGCATCAGCTCGCCGCGCCCGTGTGCCTCCAGCGCGGCGGCGGGGCGCAACCAGCGCGAGTCGACGCACTCGGCGCCGTCCACCGTCGCCTCCGCGCCGGCGGGGGCCTGGGTCACGTAGAACCAGGTGTCGAAGCGGACCACGACCTCTGGAGGAGTTATCCAGCGTGACCACGGCACCACCGGGTGCCCGGCGGGGAGCGCGACGCCGGCCTCCTCGTCGAGCTCGCGCACCGCCGCGGCGGCGTGATCGGTGTCGTCTGAGTGGACCGCGCCGCCGGGGAAGACCCAGGCGCCGCCCATGAAGCGCTGCTCGGGGTTGCGCTGCACGAGCAGCACCTCAGGGCCGTCGGCCGAGTCGCGCAGCACGACGATCGAGGCAGCCTGGCGCGGCTCGGTCACCGCGCCGTCGTTGAACTCCTCACCGGGATGGGGGCCATCCACCCGCACTCGGGCAGCGTAGTCGGTCGCTAAGGTGTCCCGCTCGAATGAGCGTCGAGACGGTCCAGCAGTGGATCTGCACCTCGTGCGGGTTCATCTACGACCCCGATGAGGGCGACCCCGACGGCGGCATCCCGCCCGGCACGCCCTTCGCGGAGATCCCCGACGACTGGTTCTGCCCGGTCTGCGGCGCGCGCAAGAAGGACTTCGAGCCCTACGAGGGCTGAGGCCTAGGCCGCTTCGAGCAGGGCGCCCGCTGACGAGGCGGCCGCCGCGTCGATCGCCTCCGCGGTGATCGCCACCAGGCGCGTCAGCTCGCCCTCCGAGATCGACAGCGGGGGCATCAGCACCACCACGTCGCCCAGCGGGCGGATGATCGCGCCGCGGCGGCGCGCCTCGAGCGTGACCTGGTGCCCCATGCGAGCGGACAGCGGCTGCGGAGCGAGCTCGATGCCGGTCATGAATCCGCGGCGGCGTACCTCGGCCACTTCGGCGCGGGCGGCGATCGGCTCCAGCAGCTGCTCCAGCAGCTCGATCTTGCGCCCCAGCCGCTCCAGCGTCCGCTCTTCCTCGAAGACCTGGAGCGACGCCAGCGCGGCCGCGCAGGCGAGCGGGTTGCCGGTGTAGGTGTGCCCGTGGAAGAAGGTGCGCAGCTCCTCGAAGCGGCCCAGGAAGCCCTCGTAGATCTCCTCGGTGGCCAGCGTGGCCGCCAGCGGCAGGTAGCCCCCCGTGATCCCCTTCGCGACGCAGAGCAGGTCGGGCGCCACGCCCTCGTGCTCGCAGGCGAACATCCGCCCGGTCCGGCCGAAGCCGGTTGCGACCTCGTCGAGGATCAGCAGCACCCCGTGGCGGTCGCACAGCTGGCGCACCCTGCGCAGGTAGCCCTCCGGGTGCACCAGCATCCCGGCGGCCCCCTGCACGAGCGGCTCCATGATCACGGCGGCGACCTCGCCCCCGTAGTGCGACAGCAGCCGGTCCATGCTGGATGCGTCGCCGGGCTCGGCCTGGAGCGTGTCGAACAGCAGCGGTCGGTAGGCCGAGTGGAACAGGTCGATCCCGCCGACCGACACCGACCCGATCGTGTCGCCGTGGTAGGCCATCCGCAGCGAGACGAACTTCGTCCGCTGCTCGGCGCGCTGGCGCCAGTACTGGAAGGCCATCTTGAGCGCGATCTCGGCTGCGGTCGAGCCCGAGTCGGAGTAGAAGACCCGCGTGAGCCCCGGCGGCGCCAGCTCCACCAGCCGCTGCGCCAGCTCGATGCCGGGGCGGTGGCTGAGGCCGAGCATCGTCGAGTGCGCCACGCGGTCGAGCTGGTCGCGCACGGCCGCGTCGATACGCGGATGGCAGTGCCCGTGCACGTTGCACCAGAGCGACGAGACGCCGTCGATGTAGCGCCGGCCGTCGGCGTCGATCAGGTCGGTGCCCTCGGCGCGCTCGACGATCAGCGGGTCCTCCTCGATCCAGCCCTGCTGCTGGGTGAACGGATGCCAGAGGTGAGCGCGATCGGCGGCGACTAGATCCACGCCTGGACCGTAACCAGGGGGCCGGATGTAGGATCGGCGCTATGGGGAGAGGACTCGCGGCCGCCGCGCTGCTCACTGCACTGCTGATCACGCCGACCGCCGCACAGGCCAAGCAGAGCCTGCTGCCGTGGCCGAACGACGCGCTGACCAAGCGCGACAGGACGACGGACACCGGTCGGCGGCTGAACCTGCCGAAGGCGCTGATGCCGCGCAACAAGAACAACGTGCCGATCGACCCGACCGACATGAACAGGGCGGACGGCTTCAGCCCCGGGTCGCTGATCATCGTCAAGGTCCCCGGGCTCGACAACCCGGCCGCGCTCGCGAACAGCAACCTGCCCGGGCTCGCCGACCTGCGCGCCGGCCTGCGCAAGAACTCGCCGGTCGTCGTCTTCAACGCTCGCACGGGGCAGCGCCACCCGATCTGGGCCGAGCTCGACTCGAACGTGACCACCGACGCGGCGCGCATGCTGCTGATCCGACCCGCCAAGAACTTCACGGAGGGCCAGCGCTACGTCGTCGTGCTGCGCCACCTCAAGAACGCCAGCGGCGGGGCGATCACGCGCAAGCACCACCGCCTCGGGCGTGGCCTGCGGGCGGCGCTGCGGCGCGCGGGCATCAAGCGCCGGGGCATCTACCGCGCCTGGTCGTTCACGGTGGCGAGCGAGCGCAGCCTGGCCGGGCGCATGCTCCACATCCGCAACGACGCGTTCGCCCAGCTCGGCGACCGCAACCTGCGCGACCTGAAGGTCGCCGGCAAGGCGCCCAAGTTCACGATCGACAAGGTCACGGACCTGACGGCGGTGCAGGACTCCGACATCGCCCGCCAGGTCGACGGCACGATGACCGTGCCGTGCTACCTGACCACGGCGTGCGCGCCGGGCGGCGAGTTCACGTTCGACAAGCACGGCCTCCCGCAGCGCCACGGCACGACCACGGCCACATTCACTTGCCGCATCCCGCGCTCGGCGCTCGACCCGGCCAACCCGCCGAAGGCGCGCCCGTCGCTGTACGGGCACGGCCTGCTCGGCGACCCCGACGAGGTGAACGCCGGCAACGTCCGCGACATGGCGAACGAGCACAACTTCGTGTTCTGCGCCACGGCCTGGGCGGGCTTCGCCTCAGGCGACCTCGGGAACATCGTCGCCTCGATCAACGACTTCTCGAACTTCCACACCGTGGCCGACCGCATGCAGCAGGGCTTCCTCAACATGCTCCTGCTGGGGCGGCTGATGATCCACCCCAACGGGCTGTCGTCCAACGCGGCGTTCCAGAAGAACGGCAAGAGCGTCATCGACACGCGTCGCCTGTTCTATGACGGCAACAGCCAGGGCGGCATCATGGGCGGCGGCCTGACGGCCGTGGCGCCGGACTTCAACCGTGCGGTGCTGGGCGTGCCTGGGATGAACTACTCGACCCTGCTGCAGCGCAGCACCGACTTCGACACCTACGCCCAGCTGATCTATCCCGCCTATCCGACCGAGTCGACACGCCAGCTGATGCTCGCGGTGGTCCAGCTGCTCTGGGATCGCGGCGAGGCCGACGGCTACGCGCAGCACATAACGACCGACCCGCTGCCGAACACGCCGCCGCACACGGTGTTGATGCATGTGGCCTTCGGCGACCACCAGGTCTCCGACACCACGGCCGAGGTCGAGGCGCGCACGATCGGCGCTCGCGGCTACCAGCCGGTGCTCGACCCGGGTCGCTCGCCCTGGCCGCGCCTCCAGCTGATCCCGGCGATCGGGAAGTTCCCGTTCGGGGGCTCCGCGATCGTGTTCTGGGACTCGGGCACGCCCGCTCCGCCCATCACCAACACGCCCAACCGCGGCGGGGACGATCCGCACTCGCGCCCGCGCTCCACGCCGGCAGCACGCACGCAGAAGTCCGAGTTCCTGAAGATCAACGGGCACGTGGTCGACGTCTGCGGCGGCATGCCCTGCCACGCCGTGCCATAGCCACCGCCTAGCTACGCTGCGGCTGCGATGCCGCCATTGCCGCTGCTCCTGTTCGTAGTCGGGGCGGGGTCGCTCGGTGCCGAGATCGCGGCGGTGCGCTTGCTCGCCCCGTACTTCGGGGCCTCGACGGTGATCTGGGCGAACACGATCGGTGTCGTACTGGTGGCGCTCTCGCTCGGCTACTGGCTCGGCGGGCGACTGGCCGACCGCCATCCGCAGCTGCGCGGCCTCTGCCTTCTGGCGCTGACCGCCGCGACGCTGCTGGCGCTCGTGCCGTTCGCCGCCGACCCGTTGCTCGACGTAGCCGTGAGGGCGCTCGACGACGTCTCGGCGGGCGCCTTCCTCGGCTCCCTGCTTGCGGTTCTCGTGCTGGTGGCGGTCCCGGTTCTGCTGCTCGGCGCCGTGTCGCCCTACGCGGTCCGGCTTGCGGTCTCGACGATCGAGGAGGCGGGAACGGTCGCCGGGCGGCTATACGCGGTGTCTACGGCCGGCTCGCTGGCCGGCACCCTCCTGTCGGCGCTGCTGCTGATCCCGCTCGTAGGCACGCGGCGGACCTTCCTGATCTTCGCCCTGGCGATTGCGGTCGTGGCCGTCTGGGGGCTGAGGCCCACGTCGCGCTGGGCCCTTGCGCCGATGGGCATCGTCGCGCTCATCGCCCTGCCGGTGGGGACGCTCAAGGCAGAGACCGGCTCCGGCAAGGTGATCCACGAGGCTGAGACCGAGTACCAGTACGCGCGCGTGGTGCAGCGCGACAACGGGGCGCGTGTGCTCGAGCTGAACGAGGGCGAGGCGCGGCACTCCTTGTGCGCTGCCGAGTGCGACGCCGGCCCGGCCGGGCCGCGCGACCAGAAGTCGGTGCTGACCGACGGCTACTGGGACGGTCACCTGGTGCTCGGTTTCCTCGCCGCCGAGCAGCGACCGCGGCGAATCGCGATCCTTGGCAACGCGGCCGGCACGACCTCGCGCGCCTTCGAGGAGTTCTTCCCGCGCACGCGCGTGGACGGCGTGGAGATCGACCCCGAGCTGTCGGAGATCGGGCGCCGCTTCTTCGACATGAGCAACCCGCGGCTGCACCTCTACCACGAGGACGCGCGCCCGTTTGTACGCCGCAGCGACGCGCTCTACGACCAGATCTCGCTGGACACCTACCGGCAGCCCTACATCCCGTTCTACCTGACTACCCGCGAGTTCTTCGAGACGGTCCGAGAGCGGCTGCGGCCTGCCGGTGCGCTGATAGTCAACGTCGGCCATCCGGAGGGCGAGGATGGCCTCGAGAAGGTCCTGTCGGCGACGCTCGGCGCCGTCTTCCCGCACGTCGCGCGCCACCCGATCGAGTCGACCAACACGCTGCTGGTGGCGGCCCGCGTCAATCTCAGCCCCGCGCGGCTGCGGCGCGCCGCGCGCGGGCTGCCGGCCGCGCTTCGGCCAATCGCGTCGAGGGCCGCCCGCCAAGTGGAACCCCCGCTGAGCGGGGGCGAGGTCTACACCGACGACCGAGCGCCGGTGGAGTGGCTGATCGACAAGTCGATCGTGGACTACGCCGCGGGCGGGGACTAGGCTCCGGCGCTCGAGAGAGAGGAGCGGCATGAGCTTTCGCAAGTACCAGCTCGGCAGCTACGAGGAGATGCGCGCGGCGCACAGCTGGGACGTGCCGCAGCGCTACAACATCGCCAGCGACGTCTGCGACAAGCACGACCGCGAGCGGCTCGCGATGGTGTGGGAGGACTGGCAGGGCAACGAGCGGCGGGTCACTTTCGGAGAGCTTCAGGAGATGTCGAACCGGTTCGCGAACGTGCTCGAGGCGCTCGGCGTGGAGCGCGAGGACCGGGTGGCCACGCTGCTGCCGTCGCTGCCCGAGACGGCCGCCGTCTTCCTGGGCACATACAAGCGCGGCGCGATCCTGCTCTCGATGTCGGTGCTGTACGGCGACGAGGGGATCGAGCACCGGCTGCGCGACTCGGGCGCGCGGCTGGTCGTCACGGATACGGCCAACCGCGATCGGATACCGGAGGGGATCGTCGAGCGGGTGCTCGTCCTCGGCGACGACTTCGAGCCCGCCATGGCATCCGCCTCGCCCGACTACGACGTGGTCGACACGGCGGCCGACGATCCCGCCCAGCTCTACTACTCCTCCGGCACGACCGGCATGGCGAAGGGAATCCTCCACGCCCATCGCTACCTGCTCGCGCACGAGGAGTTCGAGTTCTGCCACGACGTGCGCGACGGCGAGCTGTTTCACGGCTCGGGCGAGTGGGCCTGGGCCGCCGGGATCTGCCCGCTGCTCGGGCCCTGGCGCTACGGAGCGGTGGCCCTGGTCCAGGCGCGCAAGGGCGGCTACGACCCCGAGGAGCACCTCGCCTTCCTCGCCAAGCACGGCGTCCAGAACATGTTCACCACGCCGACGGCGCTGCGCTCGATGACGGGAGTGGCGGACGCGGGCTCGCGCTACCCGCTGCCGGAGCTGCGCGTGACCTGCTCGGCGGGCGAGCCGCTCAACCCCGAGGTGATCCGCTGGTTCCGCGACCAGTACGGCATCACCGTGCTCGACTTCTACGGGCTCACCGAGAGCTACCCGCTCTGCGGGAACTACCCGACCGTCGAGGTGCGCGAGGGCTCGATGGGGCTGCCGATGCCCGGCTGGGACATCGCGATCCTCGACGAGGACGAGCAGCCGCTGCCGGCGGGCGAGCGCGGCGAGATCTGCCTGCGCGCGCGCTCGAACCCGCACTACCCGATCGGCTACTGGAACCGCCCCGAGGACACCCAGGAGGTATTCGGGGGCGACTGGTTCCACACGAAGGACGCCGCGCAGACGGACGAGGACGGCTACGTCTGGTACGCCGGCCGCGCCGACGACGTGATCATCTCCGCCGGCTACCGCATCGGCCCGTTCGAGGTCGAGTCGGCCTGCGTCGAGCACCCGGCCGTCAAGGAGGCGGCGGCCGTGGCCTCACCGGACGAGCGGCGCGGGGACATCGTCAAGGCGTTCATCGTGCTGGCCGGCGGGCACTCGCCCTCGGACGAGCTGGCCGACCAGATCAAGAAGCACGTGCGCGAGCGCCACTCGGCGTACGCCTATCCGCGCGAGATCGAGTTCGTCGACGACCTGCCGAAGACGCTGACGGGCAAGATCCGGCGCGTCGAGCTGCGCGAGCGCGAGCGCGACCGCTAGGCCGCGCCCGCGCCGTGGCGCATCGGCTAGGTGCCGGATCCGCGACCGTTCATCACGCCGATCACGTGGCCCTCGGGGTCGGTGAAGAGCCCGATCGTCAGGCTCTCCATGACGTCCTCCGGGCCCATGACGCGGGCTCCGCCCAGGCTCTCGGCCTTGGCGAGCGCCGCCTCGACGTCGGGCACCTCGACGTAGAACGTCACGTGCCCGTCGTAGCCCTCGGGCCCGCCGGAGATGCCTCCGCCGATCCCGATGCCGTCGGCGTTGGTGTTGCCCTCGCGCGCGACGATCCCGTACTTGAACTCGTTGTCGGCGTCGATGTCCCAGCCGAACAGCTCGGCGAAGTAGCTCTGGAGCTTCTCCGCGTCCTTGCCTGCGATCTCGAAGTGAACTACTGCCTGGCCCATTCGGTCTCCTTTCAGCGGTTAAGTACGCATGAGACCAGAGAGCGGGTCGAGACTCATCGCTGGTCGACCTCGCCGTCCCAGTAGTCCACGGCGCTGGAGCGCCGGGCCATGAGGTCCTCCGCCTTGTCGCCGGTCCAGACGCCCACCTTGTCGCTGTCCGGGTAGGCCGTGGCGGTCGGGACGAGGACGGTCGACCACATCAGCACCCGTACCGGCTCGTCGGTGTCGTTGCGGATCTGGTGCGCGCCCTCCGGCCCCTTGGGGAAGAACGCCAGCTCGAGCGGGTCCAGCTGCTCGGTGCCCTCCGGCGTCCGGACGGACGGGCGGCCGGTCAGGGCCAGCACCCACTCCTCCTCGCCGTACTCGTAGTGGTAGGGGCAGACCGCCTGGCCCGGTGGGATCTCGTAGAGGGACGCTCCGGTGTCTGTCGCGCCGAGCTGCGGGCCGCAGCGGAACATGCCGGAGCGAAAGCCCTCGGGGTCGGTCTCGTCGTATTCGAAGTCGGGCTTGGAGAGGCTGACTCGGCGCATGGCCGGATGGTGTCACGCCTAGGGCAGCCAGTCGTCGAGCGGCAGCCGGGCGCCGGCGTCGGCGAGCGATCCCGGGTCCGTCGGGGGGAGCCCGCTGACCGGCACTCCGCCCAGCCGCTCCACCGTCGCGCGGTTGGAGGCCTCGATCGGCTCGGGCTCGGCGGGCCAGGGCGTCATCGCTACGCCCGCGACCCGCAGACCGGCCGCGCGCGCCGCGTCGATGCTCAGCAGCGTGTGGTTGATAGTGCCCAGCCCCGTGCGGGCGGCGATCACGACGGGCAGGCCTAGGTCGACCGCCAGGTCGCGCACAAGGTAGCCGGGCGTGATCGGCACCATCAGACCGCCCACGCCCTCGGCCACCAGCAGCCGCTCGGTGCGGGCCGCGTCCAGCAGCCGAGCCGGCTCGATCGTCTCGCCGGCGAGCTCAGCCGCGTAGTGGGGCGACAGCGGAGGGCCGAAGAGATAGGGCGCGACCTCTTCCGGTGCCTGCCAGCCGCCCGCCGCGCTCGCGAGCAGCTCGTGATCGCGCGGCCAGCCTTCGGCCGGCTCGTCCAGCCCCGTGACCACCGGCTTGAACGCCGCCACCTCCTCGCCGCGCGCGACGAGAGCGGCGCAGACGGCCGCGGCAAGCACGGACTTCCCGACGCCCGTGTCGGTGCCGGTGACGAAGAGGCCGCGCAGCGTTTAGGCGGCGTCGGCGAGGCCGTCGAACACGGCTGGGCGGTCGACGGTCGCGACCGCCGTGGCGCGTGCCGACCCCGGCAGCGCCGCGGCGAGCAGCCGCCCCGCCTCGCGCAGCTCGGACTTGGTGTGCGAGGCCATCACCGCGAGCCGCAGCCGCGACGTCCCCGCCGGGACGGTCGGCGGCCGGATCGCCTGGGCGAACACGCCCCGCTCGAGCGCGCGCTCGCAGGCGGCCATTGCGGCGTCGGCGTCGCCCACGATCAGCGGCACGATCGGCGTCTCGCCGGCCTCGACCGGCAGGGCGGCCTCCGTCAGCGCCTCGCGGAGCACCGCCGAGTTGCGCTGCAGCTTCTCGACCCGGCGCGGCTGCTCGCGCAGCAGCTCGAGCGCAGCCATGGCGGCGGCCACCGCCGGGGGCGGCAGCGCAGTCGAGAAGATCAGCGTGCGGGCGGTGTTGATCAGGTACTTGGCCATCGGCGTGTCGCACAGCACGTAGGCGCCGTAGGAGCCGAGCGCCTTGCCGAGCGTCCCGACGATCACGTCGACCTCGTCCTCGAGGCCGTACTCGGCGACCAGTCCGCGCCCACCCGGCCCGACGCAGCCGATGCCGTGGGCCTCGTCGACCATCACGCGCACGTCGTAGCGTTGCGCCAGCGCAACGATCTCGGGCAGCGGCGCCAGGTCGCCGTCCATCGAGAACACCCCGTCGGTCACGATCAGCGCGCCGCGGCCCTCGGCCTGGCGCAGCCCCCACTCGAGGTGGTCGACGTCGCAGTGGTCGTAGACGAAGGTCTCGGCCCGCGAGAGCCGGCAGCCGTCGATGATCGAGGCGTGGTTGAGCGCGTCGGAGAAGACGACGTCGCCCTCGCGCGCGAGCGCGGACACCACTCCGGCGTTGGCGAGGAAGCCGGAGCCGAACAGCAGGCACGCGTCGGCCCCCTTGAAGTCGAGCAGCTGCTCCTCGAGGCGGCGGTGGATCGTCATGTTGCCCGAGATCAACCGCGAGGCGCCGGAGCCGGCGCCGTAGCGCATCGCGGCCTCGGCGGCCGCCTCACGCACGCGCGGGTGATCGGCCAGCCCGAGGTAGTTGTTCGAGCACAGCAGCAGGACCGGCCGACCGTCGAGCAGCACGCGCGGCCCCTGCGGGCCGGACACGCAGCGCAGCTTGCGGTAGAGCCCGCGCGCGCGGATGTCGTCGAGTCGCTCTTCGATTTCGCTCATGCGGCCTCCGGGTTCACTTGCACCACCTCGGGAAACGTGTTCTCCGCGCCGTCGGGCCTGGGCGGCACGGAGGTCTTGCGACGGTGGCGCAGCTGGGTCGCCGGGTTCCAGAAGTTCGCCTCGTCCTGCGAGTCGACGAGCTCGTCGATCGGCGTCCTCGGTGACTCACCGTCGAGCCACCCGGAGCGGTTGTCGGGGCGGGGGTTGGAGCCGTTGTCGGGCTGGCGCGCCACGTTCAGCCCCAGCTCCTCGAACATCGCCCGGTCGTCCTCCGGCTCGGAGCCGAGCGTGGTGAGGAAGTTGCCCATCATCACGCCGTTGACGCCGGCCTTGACGGCCAGCGAGTGGAGCTCGCCGAGGTTCTCGACGCGCCCCCCGCAGAGCCGGAACAGCGCCTCCGGGAGGATCAGCCGGAAGATCGCGATCCACTTGACCGCCTCCCAGGGATCCATGTAGTCGCGGTCGCCGAACTTCGTGCCGGGGCGCGGGTTGAGCATGTTGATCGGCACGCTCGTCGGGTTGATGCGCGCCAGCTGGAAGGCCATCTCGACGCGCTGCTCGCGCGACTCGCCGAGGTTGAGGATGCCGCCGACGCAGGTCTCGAGGCCGGCCTCCTCGACCGCGTCGATCGTGCGCAGCCGGCCCTCGTAGCGGACGGTCGTGGAGACCTCCGGGTAGTAGCTCTCGGCCGTCTCGACGTTGTGGTGCACGCGCTGGATCCCAGCGTCCTTGAGCTGCTTGGCGCGCTCCACCGACATGTGGCCGATCGAGGCGCAGCGCTTGAGGTTGGTGTGCTCGGAGACGAGCCGGGCGCCGTCGAGGATGCGCTGGAAGTCGCGCTTGGAGAGGCCCTGGCCCTGGGTGACCATGCAGAAGCGGTGTGCGCCGGCGGCCTCGGCGGCCTGGGCGTGCTCGAGGATCTGCTCGGCGGTCATCATCGCGTGCATCGGCGTGTCGGCCTCCGCGAAGCGCGACTGGGCGCAGAAGCCGCAGTCCTCGGCGCATCCACCCGACTTGGCGTTGACCAGCGAGCACATATCGGTCGAGTCGCCGAAGCGTTCGACGCGCGCGTTCCAGGCGCGCTCGATCAGCGCCTCGATCTCGGCGTGGTCCTCGATCTCGCCGAGCTGGAGCGCCTCTTCCTGGGAGATGAGCGGCGGCACCTGGCGTGAAGGTAGGTGGGTGCTCGGACGGAGCGCTTGGCCTCGTCACCGGGCCAACGACGGCAAAGAGAGGATCAAGAAGCCGCCGCACACCCCTTCGCCCGCGAGGGTGGGCTCGGCGCGACCGCGAGGAGCGGTCCCAACCCGGACCCACGCGCGGCTGGTCCGGCGGGGTGGGCTGCCTTGGCGCGCGCGAGCGGGGCGACGCGGGACCCACGGCTCCGGGAGTCGGGGGTGGGGCGGCTTTCCTCGCAGCTCACCTCCCCAGCAGCTGTCTTGCGCCGGGCCCGGCGAGGCGTGCGGGACCTAGCGCCCTTGCCAGCGCGGTTTGCGCTTCTCCGCGAAAGCGCGCACGCCCTCGCGGAAGTCCTCCGAGCGGAAGCACGACTCGCGCAGCTCGATCAGCGCGCGCTCGACGTCGGGCGGGAGCGGCTGGTCGCGCAGGGTGCGGATGACGCGCTTGTTCCCGGTCAGCGATAGGGGAGCGTTGGCGGCGATCTCGGCCGCCAGGCCCAGCACGTGATCGTCCAGCTCCTCCGGCGCGACGACCTCGTTGACGAGCCCCATCCGCTCGGCGCGCTCGGCGTCGACGTTGCGGCCGACGTAGAACAGCTCCGCGGTGTTGGCCACGCCGCACACGTCGATGAACCGGCGCAGCCCGGTGTGCGAGTAGATCAGGCCGAGCTTCGCGGGCGGCATGCCGACCTTTATGCCGCGCGCGGCGATGCGCATGTCGCAGGCCAGCGCCAGCTCGAGACCGCCGCCGATCGCATGGCCGTTGAGCTGACCGACCACGGGGTAGGGGTACGCGTCGAGCGCTTCGATCGCCTCTTGGAAGGGGTGCGCGATGAGCCGCTCGGCCGCCTGCTCGAACTGACCCTCCTCGAAGCCGCCGATGTCGTACCCGGCCGAGAAGACCGGCCCGGTCCCGCGGATCACGAGACAGCGCGCCTCGAGCGTGCGCGTGTGCTCGCCGAGCGCGTCGAGCAGCTCGTGATCGAGAGCGCCGCGACGCTCGGGGTTGGCGATCGTGAGCCGGGCGACGTCCTCGGCCGGCTCGTCGAGGATCAGCTTGTTGCTGCTCACTCCAGGACGACGAGCTTGTCGCCTTCCGAGACCGACTGGCCCTCGGTGCAGACGATCTCCTTGACGACCCCGTCGTCCTCGGCCTCGACCGGCATCTCCATCTTCATCGACTCGATGATCACGAGCGTGTCGCCCTCGGTCACGGCCTGCCCGATCTCACACTCCACCTTCCAGACCGTTCCTGTGATGTGAGCCTCGACGTCGGGCAAGTGCGCTCCTCCTGAGTTTGCTGCGGGGCTGCGGGTGCGGGCAAGATACCGACCTGCGGATGATCCTCGCCATCGACCAGGGCACCTCCGGCACCACCTGCATCGTGTTCGGCGAGCGCGGCCAGATCACCGGCCGCGCCTATCGCGAGTTCACACAGCACTTCCCGCGCCCCGGCTGGGTCGAGCACGACGCCGCCGAGATCTGGGACGTGACGCGCGCGGTCGCACACGAGGCGCTGGACGCGGCCGGGGTCGACGGGCGCAAGCTCGCCGGGGTCGGCATCACCAACCAGCGCGAGACGGTGGTCGCCTGGGACCGCGACACCGGCGAGCCGCTGCACCGCGCGATCGTCTGGCAGGACCGCCGCACCGCGGCGCGCTGCGACGAGCTGCGCGCGGCCGGCCACGAGCCGCTCGTCCGCGAGCGCACGGGGCTCGTGCTCGACCCCTACTTCTCCGGCACCAAGATCGAGTGGCTGCTGCGGGAGGGCGACGTGCCGCCCACGGCGGCCTTCGGCACGATCGACTCGTGGCTCGTCCACAAGCTCACCGGCGCCCACGTGACGGACTACTCGAACGCCTCGCGCACGCTGCTGTTCGACATCGGCCGCCTGCGCTGGGATCCCGACCTGTGCGAGCTGCTGGGGGTGCCGCCGGCGAGCCTGCCGGAGCCGCGCCCGAGCGCGGAGGTGTACGGGGAGACCGCGGAGTTCGGCGGCTCGGTGCCCGTGGCCGGCATCGCCGGCGACCAGCAGGCGGCGCTCTACGGCCAGGCCTGCCACCAGGCCGGGCTCGGCAAGAACACCTACGGCACCGGGAGCTTCGTGCTGCAGAACGCCGGCGGCGACGTGCCGGAGCCGTTCGAGGGCCTGCTGACGACGATCGCCTGGGGAGTCGAAGGGCGCGTGGACTACGCGCTCGAGGCCGCCATCTTCGCCACCGGCGCCGCGGTGCAGTGGCTGCGCGACGGGCTCGGCATCATCAGCGCCGCCGCAGAGACCGAGGAGCTGGCCCGCTCGCTCGACTCCAACGACGGCGTCTACCTGGTGCCCGCCTTCACCGGGCTCGGCTCGCCGCACTGGGATCCCTACGCGCGCGGGACGATCGTCGGGCTGACCCGCGGCGCCGGCCGCGCCCACCTGGCGCGCGCCGCGCTGGAGGCGATGGCCTACCAGACGGTCGACGCGCTGCGGGCGATGGAGAGCGCCTCGGGCGTCGTGCTGAAGGAGCTGAAGGCGGACGGCGGGGCGGTGGTCAACGGCTGGCTGATGAAGTTCCAGGCCGACGTGCTCGGCGTGCCGGTGGTCGTGCCGGAGGTGTCGGAGACGACCGCGCTGGGCGCCGCCTACCTCGCCGGCGTGGCCACCGGAACCTGGACCGAGGCGGACGTGCGCTCGATGTGGCGCCAGGCTGCCAGCTACGAGCCGTCCATGTCGGCGGACGAGCGCGAGACGCTGCTCGCCGGCTGGGCCCGCGCGCTCGAGCGGGCGGCCAGTAACGAAGCCGAGCGCGGCGGGTAAAGGGCAGAGGTGAAGGCGCAGGTCTACAAGGATCCGCGACCGGCCGAGCACTTCGACCGGTTCCACGAGCGCACTCGGTCGCGCCGCCCCGACTGGGTCTACGAGCTGGTGCGCATCGTGCTCACGCCCTACCTGCTGCTCTTCTACCGCGCGCGCTGCATCGACTCGCGCCACGTCCCGCCGGACGGGCCCGTGATCATCGCGCCAAACCACTTCTCGTTCCTGGACCACTTCTTCGTCGCGGTCTACCTGCGCCGCAAGGTGCACTTCATGGCGAAGTCGCAGCTGTTCAAGCCGCCGATGCAGTTCATCTACACCCACGGCGGCGTGTTCCCGGTCCGGCGCGGCCACCAGGACGAGGAGGCGTTCGTGACGGCCGAGACGGTGCTGGGCCGCGGCGACATCGTGGTCATGTACGCGGAGGCCGGGCGGTCGCGCACGGGCGAGCTCGGCAAGCCGCGCCACGGGCTCGGGCGGCTGGCGCTCGAGACGGGGGCGACGGTCGTGCCGACGGCGATCGCCGGGACCGAGCGGGTGCGCAACTGGCGGCGCCTGCAGTTCCCCAAGGTCACCGTGCAGTTCGACGAGCCGGTCCGCTTCGAGCAGGTCTCGGAGCCCTCGCGCGACCAGGCCCAGGCGGCCTCCGAGATCGTCTTCGATCGCGTCCGCGAGATCCACGGGCGGTTGCGCACCGAGGGCCGTCGCGAAGCGGTCCGGGCGGCGCGCGGCGCGCGCACCACGAGCCCCTAGGCGGGCCGCGCGCCGATCCGCTCGGGCGCGTTGCTCTCGACGAACTCGACCACGCCCTCCAGGTCGAGGTCGATCGGCGGAACCAGGATCAGCCGCTCGACGCCGAGGTCGGCGTAGGCGCCCACCGTCTCGGCGTCCATCCGCCGCGACGGCGAGACGGAGATGTGCAGCGGCTCGCTGCGTCCGGTGCGCTCGATCGCCGCGCGCAGCCCCTCGCGGTGCTGGGCCATCGCGCGCAGCCCGACCATGAAGCCGTACCAGCCGTCCGCGTGGCGCGCCGCGCGCAGGAACGCGCGCTCGGTGTGGCCGCCCACGACGATCGGCAGCGGGCGCTGGACGGGCTTCGGGTAGGCGTCGACCCCCTCGAAGTCGACGTACTTGCCGTGGTAGGCGGGCGCGTCGTCCTGCCAGAGGCTGCGCATGGCGGCGACGTACTCGTCGGCGCGCGAGCCGCGCGCCTCCATCGGCACGCCGATCGCCGTCATCTCGGGCTCCAGGTAGCCGACGCCGATTCCGAGGATCAGCCGCCCGCCCGACAGCACGTCGAGGCTGGCCGCCTGCTTGGCCAGCACCAGCGGGTTGCGCTGCGGAAGCACGATCAGCCCGGTGCCGAGCCGGACGCGCTCGGTGTGTGCGGCGAGGTGGGCGAGCGCCACCAGCGGGTCGAGGATCGGCTCCTCCGGCTCCATCGGCGACGGCTCGACGCGCGGGCTCGGCACCACCACGTGCTCGCCGGTCCAGAGCGAGTCGTAGCCGAGCCGCTCGGCAAGCGAGCCCACCCGGGCGGCTGCCTCGGGCTCGGCGCAGGCGTGCGAGTTGACGGCGAACAGGCCGACCGTCGGCGCGCCCGCGCTCAATAGACGGCCTCGAGCTCCTGCCAGGCGTCCCAGTCGTGGCCCGGCACGATCACGGCCTCGGGCGTCTCGGTCCGGTACTGGCGGATCTCGCGCAGCGACCGGCGGAACAGGTGCTCGTCCTCGGTGCGGTAGGGGAGATGCGTGTCGTCGAGCGTCCGGTTCATGTAGATGGCGTCCCCGGCGATCAGCACCTCCGCGCGCGCCGTGCGCAGCACCACCGACATGTGCCCGAGCGTGTGGCCGGGCGTGTAGACGGTGCGAACGCTGCCGTCGCCGAACAGGTCGAAGGAGCGTGCGAAGCCCGAGAACGACTCGGCGTCGCGCCCCTCGAAGTCGAGCAGCCGCCAGTCGAAGCCGTGGTCGAACTGGCGCTTGACGTAGCCGTGGAACTGACCGTGCTCCGAGGCCGCCGCCCACTCGGCGGCGCTGACGACGAACGTCGACTCCGGGTACTCCGAGACCGCGCTGGCGTGGTCGACGTGGAGGTGCGTCATCACGACCACCTTCACCTGCGCCGGCTCGATGCCGCGCGCGCGCAGCTGCGCCGAGACGGCCTGCTCGGGCTTCATCTGCACGTCCTTGAACGTGAACTGCGAGAGCCGCCCGAGGTTGGCCTGCGGGTTCGCCGCGACGGAGGGGTGGAAGCCCGTGTCGATCAGGATCGGCCCCACGCCGGGGTGCTCGACGAGGAAGGCCGGCACGGGCACGTCCAGCCAGTCCTCCCTCTTGACCCCGAGCCCGAACGCGCGTCGCCACGCGAAGCGGCCCTCCTCGCGCAGGAACCACGCCTCGGGGCCGATCATCTGGCCGGTCAGCAGCGGATGCAGCTTGACGCGGGCGCCCTCGCGGCCGCCGGGCAGCGGCAGTTCAGCGGGGCGCGGTTCTGCTGCCGTGGCCATCGACGGGGACCTTAACCGCCTCCCACCACTCGATCTGGTGACGCTCCGACGCGATGCCGGCGTCGAGCGCGAGCCGCGGGCCCGCCGGGACGTCGTCGGGCATCGTGTCGCGGATCGCTTCGTACTCGGCGAGCTTGCGCCGGTGGGCTTCGATCTGGACGGTGGCCAGCTCGACCGGGTCGGCGCCGAAGAAGAGCTTCAGCAGCGCGGGCGCGCGCAGCTCGAAGATCGCGTCGGTCGGCTCGGAGCGCCACTCCTCGAGCGTCTGGCGGCCCTTGTCGGTGATCGAGTAGACCTTGCGCCGGCGCCCGCTGCGCTCGCGCTTCTCGGTCAGATAGCCCGCCTTGGCGAGGCGCTCTGGCTCGCTGTAGAGCTGGGCATGCTGGAGCGTCCAGAAGTTGCCGACGGAGGCGGCGACCAGCTGCTTGAGCTGGTAGGGCGTCGCCTCGCCCGACCAGTTCACGAGGCCGAGCACGATGAACGAGATGGGTGTGAGGCGCAGCTCTTGCATTAGTCCAAACTAGACGGTACATTCTCGACCATGGCTACCGCAATGTCGCAGACGTCGACGACGGACACGCGGCTCGGCTTCACGAGCCTCGACGAGGAGACGGCGGTCGACAGCCTCCCTGTTGTGGGCGAGCTGCCGCGCTGGCTGAGCGGAGCGCTGGTGCGCGTGACGCCCGCCCGCCTCGAGGTCGGCGGGAGGCGGCTGGACCACTGGTTCGACGGCATCGCCATGCTCAATCGCTTCGGCATCGCCGATGGGCGCGTGTCCTACAAGAGCCGCTTCATCGACAGCGTCGCCTACCGCGACTCGCAGGAGGGCGAGTGGCGCCACGGCGGCTTTGCCACCGACCCGTGCCGGTCGCTCTTCAAGCGCGTGCAGTCGATGTTCTCGCCCGATGCGACCGACAACCCGAACGTGAACCTGGCCCGTATCGGCGAGCGCTACATCGCGATGACCGAGACGCCGATGCCGATCGAGTTCGACGCGGAGACGCTCGAGACGGTCGGGCGGCTCGAGTACGCGGACCAGCTCAAGGCGCACGTCACGACCGCGCACCCGCACCACGATCCGGAGCGAAACGAGCTGGTCAACTACCACGCCTACCTCTCGCGCGTGAGCAAGTACGTGCTCTACGGGTTGCCCGGCGGCTCGTCGGAGCGGCGCGTGATCGCCCAGCTGCCGGTCAAGGAGCCGTCCTACATGCACGCGTTCGGCATGAGCGGCCGGCACCTGATCCTGGCGGAGTACCCGCTGCGCGTGAACCCGCTGAAGATGCTGTTCTCCGGCAAGCCGTTCATCCAGAACTACACGTGGCGGCCGGACGAGCCGACCGTCTTCCAGGTCTTCGACCGTGAGACCGGCGCGCTGCGCGGGGCCTACGAGACGGAGGCGTTCTTCTGCTTCCACCACGTCAACGCGTTCGAGCGCGCGGGCGGGAGCGAGCTGGTGGTCGACCTGATCGCCTACGACGACCCGACGATCATCGACTCGCTCTATCTGGACGCCGACGGGCCGCGCGGCGCGATCCCGTCGACTGAGCTGCGCCGCTACGTGATCGACCTGGACGGCGGTGGGGTGAGCTGGGAGAAGCTCGCCGAGGACGTGGAGCTGCCGCGCATCGACTACGGCCGGCGCAACACGCAGCCGTATCGCTACGCCTACTGCTCGCGCAGCGCCGACGCCTGGTTCGACCAGCTGGTGAAGGTGGACGTCTCCGAGGGACGCGAGACCGTCTGGTCCTCGCCCGGCTGTCACCCGGGCGAGCCGATCTTCGTGCGCGAGCCGGGAGCCGAGGACGAGGACGCGGGCGTGGTGTTGTCGGTGGTGCTGGACGCGACGGCGGGCCGCTCGTCGCTGGTGGTGCTGGACGCCCGCAACTTCGAGGAGCTCGCCCGAGCGGAGGCGCCGCACCACATCCCGTTCGGGTTCCACGGGCAGTTCCTGCGCTAGCCCGCGGCAGGTAGGCTTCCGCGGCGTGCCCTCGGAACGCTTCGTCGACGCCCTCAACGACCAGATCGGCCGCGAGTTCAACGCCGCTCATCAGTACACGGCGCTGGCCGCCTACTACGACCGGCTGACCTTCCCGCGCCTGGCCAAGTTCTTCTTCGGGCAGGCCGAGGAGGAGCGCGGGCACGCCATGAAGATGGTCGACTACCTGCGCGACACCGGCGCCGAGCTGCGGCTGGGCGAGGTCAAGGCCCCCAAGACCGACTTCGCCGACCACGTCGAGCCGATCAAGCTCGCCCTGGAGCACGAGAAGAAGGTGACCGTCTCGATCTCGGAGCTGTTCGAGATCGCGCGCGACACCAACGACTACGCGAGCGAGAGCTTCATGCAGTGGTTCGTCGACGAGCAGGTGGAGGAGGAGTCCACGATGGACGACCTGCTCCAGGTCGCCGAGCGCGTCCGCGAGTACCCGATGATGCTCGAGGAGTTCCTGGCGCGCGACGGGGCCGAGCTCGGCGGGGACGACTAGGCGGTTTCGACGACGCGCTGGTCGTAGGTCCGGCGCAGCAGCGGCTCGTACTTGTGCAGGCTCGGCGGCACGCCTTGCAGGTGCGGCGGCAGCGGTGCCTCGACGGGAATCCCGAGCGCCCGCAGCAGCTGATCGTCGGCGATCTTGCGAGCCGGACAGTCGCGGCAGCGGGGGGTTGAGCGGCAGCACTTCACTGCGACCGGCACGTTATCACGTCTCTTAGGGGGGCCTAACAACCTGCGGCGGTAGGCTGAGCGGCCGCCATGCCCTCGAAGCTCTTCCAGCCCGGTCTCCTCGACGGGCAGGTCGCAATCGTCAGCGGTGGCGGCTCTGGGCTGGGCCGCGCAACCGCCCTCGAGCTCGCCTCGCTCGGCGCCCAGGTCGTCGTCTGCGGGCGGCGCCAGGACCCGCTCGACGAGACCGCCGCCCAAGCCGAGGGCGGCCGCGTCGAGGCGCAGGTCTGCGACATCCGCGAGGAGGCCGAGGTCGGGGCGCTCGTGGATTCCGTGCTCGAGCGCCACGGCCAGATCGACCTGCTCGTGAACAACGCCGGCGGCCAGTACATGACGCCCGCCGAGGACATCACGCCCAAGGGCTTTAGGACCGTGCTGCGCCTGAACGTCGAGGGGACCTGGTTGATGTCGCACACGGTCGCGACGCGGGCGATGATTCCGGGCTCGCGCGGCGGCAAGATCGTCAACGTCACGCTCTCGCCCCACCACGGCCTGCCCGGCATGGCCCACTCGTCCGCGGCGAGGGCGGCGGTCGAGAACCTCACGCGCGTGCTGTCGATCGAGTGGGCGCGCTTCGGGATCAGGCTCACCGCGCTGGCGGCCGGGCACTTCGCCACCGAGACCCTGCGGACGAAGTACCCGAAGCAGGTCGTCGAGGGCGTGGCCGGCACCGTCCCGCTCGGGCGGCTCGGCACCGAGGAGGAGTTCGCCTGGCTCGTCGCCTACCTGGCCAGCCCGGCCGGCGACTACCTGTCGGGGGCGATCCTGACCATCGACGGCGCGCGCGACAACTGGCTCGGGAGCTGGCCGCCGGGCGGGCTCACCGACGACGCCGGCAAGCCGCTCGCCGAGGAGCGCAGGCCCACGTGATCATTCCCGAGCTCCAGACCGAGCGGCTGGTGATGCGCGGCTTCACCGACGACGACCTCGACGAGCTGGCCGCGATCAACGCGGACCCCGAGGTCACGCGCTGGGTCGGCGACGACAACGGGCTGACCCGCGAGGAGTCCTGGCGCCGGATCGCGTACTTCCTCGGGCACTGGGAGCTGCGCGGGTTCGGGCAGTGGGCGCTTGTCGAGCGCGACAGCGCCAAGCTGGTCGGCCGCGCCGGCCTGCTCCGGCCGGAGGGGTGGCCCGGACTCGAGGTGGGCTGGCTCGTCGCGCGCGAGCATTGGGGCCGCGGGTTCGCGCCCGAGGCCGGGAAGGCGTCGATCGAGTGGGCCCGCGAGGAGCTGGGCGCCGACCACATCATCAGCCTGATCGAGGACGACAACGTGCGTTCCGCCCGCGTGGCGGAGAAGCTCGGCATGACGGTCGAGGGGCGCACCCGGATCGTCGACGGGCAGTTCGAGGTGCGCATCTTCGGGACGGACCTGGGAACCTCCAGCCCATGACTGAAGAGACCCCGGACGATCCCCTCGTCGACGAGGAGGCCGAGGCCGCGGCGGCCGAGGCCGCGGGCATTGGCGGCGCCAAGCCCGACTACTACACCGACGAGAGCCACCGCGCGCTCGAGGAGTCGGGCGAGGGCGAGGCCGAGGGCTTCGAGCTGGCCGAGGAGGACCTGATCGAGGAGGCCTCGCACGGCGAGGAGAAGCGCAGCCCCGAGGCCGACGCCTTCACGCCGGAGCTGGAGTCGGATGTGGCCGACTCGGTCTACGGCGAGGCCGACGACGTCGAGGAGCCGGACAGCTAGCAATCGGCATCCCGGCCGGCCGAACCTGCAATAACGTGGCTTGATGTCCGCCCGGAGCGGCCGGTTCCCGCTGATGGACTCGCTGCGCGCGATCGCGGCGCTCGCGATCGTCGGCTACCACGTCGCTCCCCACGCCGGCGCGTTCCGCAACGAGATCACGACGGCGATCTCCGCGCAGCTCAGCAGCGGCGTCGCGCTCTTCTTCCTGATCTCCGGCTTCCTGCTCTACCGGCCCTTCGTGCTCACGCACTCCACCGGCGAGCCCTTCCCGTCCGTGCGCGCCTACGCGTGGCGGCGCTTCCTGCGGATCGTCCCCGCCTACTGGGCGGCCCTGACGCTGACCGGCATCCTGATCGCGCCCGAGGTGTTCGACCGGCCGCTGCTGTTCTACGGCTTCGCCCAGATCTACTCGCCGGGAGCGGTCTTCGAGGGCATCCCGCTCGCCTGGACGCTCTGCATCGAGGTCAGCTTCTACGCCTTCTTGCCGGTCTACGCGCTCGTGCTGCGGCGCCTCGCGCGCGGCCGCCCGTCGGTCTGGCGGGTGGAGGTCGTGGCGCTCGCGGTCCTGTTCTTCGGCGGGCTCGCCTGGCGCGCGGTGGCGCTCGGCTCCGACAGCCAGGTGCTCAACACCTCGGTGAACACGCTGCCCGCGTACCTCGCCTGGTTCGCGGTCGGCATGACCCTCGCCGTCACCTCCGCCTGGCTGAGCGAGGGCGGCCCGCCGCCGGCGTTCGTGCGGTTCGTGGAGCGGGCGCCGGGAGTCTGCTGGATGGTCGCCGCCGCGGCCCTCGCCGCGAACGCCTGGGTCTGGGACCGGCGCTACCTGGGCGGCGCCCAGTCGGACTTCAACCTGATGGCCGTGCACGTGACCGAGGCGGTCTGCGCGCTCGGGCTGATCCTCCCGGCGGTGTTCGCGGAGAGCGGCCGCGGGTTGGTCCGGGCGCTGCTCGCCTGGCCGGTCCTGCTCTGGCTCGGAATGGTCTCCTACGGCATCTACCTGTGGCAGTCGGCCGCGATCCAGGGGCTGATCGACCTGACTCCGCTGCCGGGCCCGATCCTCGATCCTTCGCTCTGGTGGATCCCGTTCGGGTTCGCCGCCTGCATCGCGGCGGGCGCGCTGAGCTGGTACCTGCTCGAGCGGCCGGTGCTGACGCTGCGCCGTCTGGTCCCGCAGCGGCCGAGCAGGGCCGCCACGCGCGGCGCGGAGGCAGCCGCCGCGCGGGTGGCGCCGTAGCGCTCGAGTCAGCGCCGCAGCAGTGTCGACAGCACCACCTCGGTCACCGTCCGGGTGATGCCGTCGGTCGAGCGGATCCGCTCGAGCGCGTCCTCCAGGTCCTTGGTGTCCTCGGCCCGCAGGTGGAGCATCGCGCTCGCCTCGCCGGCGACCGTGTGAGCCGCGACCACGCCGGGCTCGTTCTCGACCGCGCGCTTGATCGACTCGGCCGGCATGCGGCCGTCGCAGTAGAGGTCGACGAACGCCTCGGTATGCCAGCCGAAGGCCGGGGGGTCGACGATCGTCGTGTAGCCGAGGATCACCCCGTCGCGCTCCAGGCGGTCCACGCGGCGCTTGACGGCCGGAGCGGTCAGGTGGACGTCCTCGCCGATGTCCTTGAACGAGCGGCGGGCGTTTTCGCGCAACAGCGCAACGATTCTGCGGTCGATGTCGTCCATTTGGGGGCGAAGTCTCTCACGTACGCAACGAATCGGCGTTGTCCGGCCGCATTTATGCCGTGATCATGTAACACATGGCGACAACGAGCGTTCCAGCAGCCCAGCCCCAAGCCAACGACCGCATGCCGGTCCACGGCATCGACCACGTCGAGCTCTACGTCGGCAACGCCGCGCAGGCCGCCTACTTCCTCACGCGCGCGTACGGGTTCACCGAGACCGCCTACGCGGGCCTCGAGACGGGGCGCCGCGACCGCGTGTCGCACGTGCTCGAGTCGGGTCGCATCCGCCTGGTGCTGACCGGAACGCTGAAGGGTGACGACGAGATCGCCACCCACCACGCCCGTCACGGCGACGGCGTCCACAAGATCGCGCTCAGCGTGCCGGATGCCGCCGCCGCCTACGAGCACGCCGTCGCCCACGGTGCGCGCGGGGTGCACACCCCCCAGTGGGTCATGGACGAGCACGGCCGCGTGCAGCTCTCGTCGATCGAGACGTACGGCGACACGCTGCACCTGTTCGTCCAGCGCGAGGACTACGACGGGCCGTTCCTGCCGGGCTTCGTCGAGCGCACCAGGGCGCCGGCCGACCCCGACGAGATGCTGCTGATGGGCATCGACCACATCGTCGGCAACGTCGAGCTCGGCCACATGGAGGAGTGGGTCGGCTACTACGAGCGCGTCTTCGGGATGACCGAGATGATCCACTTCTCCGACGAGGCGATCTCGACCGAGTACTCGGCGCTGATGTCGAAGGTGGTCACCGACGGGAGCGGCAAGATCAAGTTCCCGATCAACGAGCCGGCCGAGGGCAAGCGCAAGTCGCAGATCGAGGAGTACATCGAGTACTACCGCGGCGCGGGCGCGCAGCACATCGCCATGGCCACGCGCGACATCGTGCGCTGCGTGACGGAGCTGAGCGCGCGCGGGGTCGAGTTCCTGACGATCCCAGACGAGTACTACGACGACGTGCCGGAGCGAATCGGCGAGATCGAGGAGCAGCTGGAGGACCTGCGCCGGCTGGGCATCCTGATCGACAGCGACGACGACGGCTACCTGCTCCAGATCTTCACGAAGCCGATCGGCGACCGGCCCACGGTCTTCTTCGAGATCATCGAGCGCCACGGCGCGCGCGGCTTCGGCGAGGGCAACTTCAAGGCGCTGTTCGAGGCGATCGAGCGCGAGCAGGATCGCAGGGGGAACCTCTGATGCGCTACGCCGGCCTGGGGGAGGTACCCGCCAAGCGCCACGTACAGGTACGCCGCAACGGCGACGGCTCGCCGCTGCTGGTCGAGGAGGTAATGGGCTACGAGGGCTTCTCGGGCAACGAGTCGATCCTGCTTCACCTCCAGTCGCCCTGCCGGCTCGACGGCGTGGGCGAGTTCCGCCCGATCGAGCGCACCGAGTGGGTGCCCGGCGCCCACGTGCACCGCCTCGCCGACGCCAACCTGGTCGAGCCGGGCGGCGATCCGATCTCGGCGCGCCGCCTGCTGATGTGGAACAGCGACATCGAGGTCTCGGTCTGCAAGCCGACCGAGGAGCTCGACCGCTTCTACCGCAACGGCGAGGGCGACGAGGTCATCTACGTCCACCGCGGGCGAGGCGTGCTGCGGACGGTGTTCGGCCGCGTGCCGTTCCGCGAACGCGACTACGTCGTGATCCCGCGCGGGACCACGCACGCGTTCGAGCTCGCGCAGGGCGAGGAGCAGTTCTGGATCTGCTTCCACACCCCGGGCGAGATCGAGACGCCGAACCGCTACCGCAACCGCTACGGCCAGCTGCTCGAGCACGCGCCGTTCTCGCAGCGCGACTTCCATGCGCCCGCCGAGCTCGAGACCTACGACGAGAGCGGCGAGTACGGGGTCACGGTGCGCGTGCGCGACGGCTACCAGGATTACGTGCTGGACCGTCATCCGTTCGACGTCGTCGGGTGGGACGGCTACGTCTGGCCCTACACGTTCAACGCGGACGACTTCGAGCCGCGCGCCGGGCGCTTCCACCTGCCGCCGCCGGCGCACCAGACGTTCCAGGGCCCGAACTTCGTGATCTGCACGTTCGCGCCGCGGATGCTCGACTGGGACCCGCAGGCGGTGACGCTGCCCTACCACCACTCGAACATCCAGTCCGAGGAGGTCATGTTCTACGCCGCCGGCGACTACGCCGCGCGCAAGGGCGTGGACGTCGGCTTCATCACGCTGCACCCCTCGGGCCTGCCGCACGGCCCGCAGCCGGGGGCGGTCGAGAAGGCGCTGGGCAAGGCGTCGACGGACGAGCTGGCGGTGATGTGGGACACCTTCCGGCCGCTACGCCTGGCCGCGCTCTGGGAGGAGCTGGACAAGCCGGACTACGCGTACAGCTGGAACCCTGACCGGGTTTCCGTTTGAGCCGCCCGGGAACTCCGGGGCGCATGGCCGACAGGGATACGAAGATCGAGCGGGCTCGCGAAGCGCTTCGCGACAAGGAGCGGGAGGACCAGGTCGAGGCGGAGGTCGAGGAGCGGGACGAGGACGAGCCCGAGACGCCGCCTGGAGCGGCGTCTAACCGACCTTCTTCCCCATCACGTCGACCAGCCGCGTGATCTCCTCGGCGAATGCGCCGAAGCGGGACGTTGGGATCAGGTGGGCCGCGTCGCAGAGGGCTTCCTCGGGGGCCGGGTGCGCCTCGACGATGATGCCGTCCGCGCCCGCGGCCACCGCGGCTCGCGCCAGCGCCGGCACCAGCTCGCGCCGCCCGGCCGGGTGGGAGGGGTCGACGATCACCGGCAGGTGCGTCTCCTCCTGGAGCACCGGCACCGCGCTGATGTCGAGCGTGAAGCGCGTCGAGCGCTCGAACGTCTTGATGCCCCGCTCGCACAGGATCACGCGCGGGTTGCCCTCCTTGAGGATGTACTCCGCCGCCATCAGCAGCTCCTCCAGCGAAGCGGAGGCGCCGCGCTTGAGCAGCACCGGCTTGTCGGTCTTGCCGCACTCCGCCAGCAGCAGGAAGTTCTGCATGTTGCGCGCGCCGATCTGAAGCACGTCGGCGGTCTCCGCTACCTCCTCCAGCTGGCGCGGGTCGAGCACCTCCGTCACCAGCGGCAGTCCGGTGTCCTCGCGCGCCTCGGCCAGGATCTTCAGCGCCTCGGAGCCAAGCCCCTGGAAGCTGTAGGGGGAGGTGCGCGGCTTGAACGCGCCGCCGCGCAGCATCGTCGCGCCCGCGGCGTTCACCGCCCGCGCTGTCTCCAGCGTCTGCTCGCGCGACTCCACGGTGCACGGTCCCGCGATCAGGCCGAAGTAGTCGCCGCCGATGCGCCGCCCGCGCGTCTGGATGACCGTGCGCTCAGGCTGCGACTCGTGCGACGCCAGCTTGTAGGGCTTGCTGACCGGCAGCACCCGCTCAACGCCGGGCACGCTCTCGAGCCCGAGGCTGTGGATCATCTGCGGGTCGCCGAACGCGCTGATCACGATCGAGTCGCGGCCGGGCGCCACGCGGCCGTAGGAGCCGGCCTCGCTGAGCCGCAGGAGGACGTCCTCGACCTGGTCGTCGGGCGCCTCGCCGCTCATCATGATCAGCTGCTGGAGCTCTGCCGATTCGTCGACGGGCATCCGACGAGTGTAGGACCAACTCGCTAGCTGAACCAGATCGCGCGCAGCTCCGCAGCGACTCGCGCCGTGAGCTCGCCCGAATCCCACTCCGCCACGCCCGCGCAGCGGGCGACCGGCTCAACCCCGCGAACCGCTCCGGTCATGAAGACCTCGTCCGCCGCGGCCAGGTCGACGGCCTCCTCGCGCAGCTCCACGCCGAGCCCGCGAACCACGTCGATCGCCTGCGCCCGCGTGATGCCGGGAAGCAGCCGCCCGTCGGCGGGCGGGGTCACTACGACGCCCTCGCGAACGACGAACAGGCTGCCGCGCGAGCTCTCCAGCGGCGCGCCGTCGTCCGCGTCGACCACGAGCGGCACCGCCGGCTCCACCTGCGCCTCCGCCTGCTCGAGCAGCCGGCGGTCGGCCCATTTGTGCGCGCCAATGCCGCCGGGCACCGCCACCAACGCGACCGCGATGCCGTCCGAGGGAAAGACCAGGGCCGGGTCCACGTCCGCCACCCGCACGCTGGCCTCCCCGTCCGACCCGACCGTCAGACGCAGCCGCCCCAGCTCCACCCCCGCGGCCGCCTGCTCGACCTGAGCGCGCGCGCCCTCCGGCACGGCCAGTCCGTACAGCGCGGTCAGGCTCGCCCCGAGCCGCGCCAGGTGCGCGTCCAGCGCGACCGGCCGGCCACTCGTGACGAGGGTCGTCTCGAACACTCCCCGCGCGGGGTCGGGCAGCGGACTATCGAATCGGGGCGCGGAGATCGTCATTCGGGGCTAGCCTGGGATGCGCGCCTCATGAGCACTCAGACGACAACCGCACCCGCGAAAGCCGGCTTCTCGGTGAAGGTAGCCGATCTCTGGTGCAGCTTCCGGCGCAACGGGCTGGGGCCGCTGATCGCCAAGGTGACCGCGCGCGCGCGCCGCGCGCTGCACACTCGGCTCGAGGTCGTGGTGCTTGCCAAGGACCTCAACGACGTCACCGAGCTCGCCACCGAGGAGAAGCTCCGCATCGAGGAGCTCGAGCCCGAGCACCTGCCCGCGCTCTACGAGTTCAACCGCAAGCGCTGCTTCTCGAAGGCCGACGCGCGCGCAGCAGCCGACCTGGAGCGGGGCTACCGCGGCTTCGTGGGCTTCGTGGACGACGAGCTGGTCGGCTACTACTGGTGGGTCGACGCCGACATCGACCCCAACCACAGCGACATCGACCACTACGGGCTCGGCATCGAGCTGCAGCCGGGCGAGGTCTATGGCTTCGACTTCTTCCTGCTCGAGGAGCACCGGGGCGATGGCAAGTCGATGGAGTTCCTGCACAAGATCGAGACCGCGCTGAGCGAGCTCGGGTACACGCTGCTGTGGGGCTACGTGGTCGCCGGCAACAAGCCGGCGCGCTGGCTCTACTCCCTGCGCGGGTACAAGCCGGTGCGCAAGGTCGCATCCCGGCGGATCCTTGGGCGCCGCACGGCTAGCCGGGTAACGCCAGGTTGAAGCCCCCGGCGCTTTTTGTCGATACCTTCGTCGCATGAGCGTTTCCGCCGATATCGAGCAGTTCATCCTGAGTGAGCTCACCCAGGGCCGGGGCATCACGGAGATAGATCCCGCCGAGAACCTGCTCAGCAAAGGCATCGTGGACTCGCACGGAGTGATGGAGCTTGTCGGCTTCCTCGAGGAGCGCTACGGCATCTCCGTCGGAGACGAGGACCTCAGCCCGGAGAACTTCGAGAGCGTCTCCAACATCGAGGCGTTCGTCGAGCGCAAGCAAAACGGGCAGACCTAAGGGCCGCCATGTTGATGGAGTTGCTGTACCAAAACGCTTCCGGACGTCCGGACGACCCTGCCCTCGTCTACCGCGACGAGCGCGTGACGCATGCGGAGCTGGCCGACCGGGTCGAGCGCCTGGCCGCCGGGCTGGCGGCCGAGGGCATCGGGGCCGGCGACGCGGTCGCCCTGCTGCTCCCCAACGACCCGACCTTCGTGGCGAGCTACTACGCGATCTCGGCCCTGGGCGGCGTTGTCGTGCCGGTCAACCCCGCCTTCAAGCAGGACGAGCTCGAGTTCTACTTCCGCCAGTGCGGCGTGCGCGCCGTGATCAGCGACGACCGCGGCGCCGGCGTCTGCGAGCGCATCGTGGCCGCCTGGGACGAGCCCGCGAAGGTGATCGCGACCAGCGCCGCCCACGGCCAGGCGCTCACGATCGACATGCTGATGGCGGCTGAGCCGGCGAAGCTCGAGCGCCGCTCGCCGGACGAGCCGCTCGTGAACATGTTCTCGTCGGGCTCGACCGGCCGCCCCAAGCGCGTGGCCCGCACGCACGGGCAGCTGCGCGGCGAGTCGGACTACTACGACTGGATGGGGATCGGCCCCGAGGACAGCATCTTCTGCACGATTCCGCTGTTCCACACCTACGGCATGGGCTGCTGCATGATCGCGGCGACCCGCACCGGCGCCACGCTCGTGCTGCTCGAGGACCCGAACCCGTTCCTGCTGCGCCGCCAGCGCGCGCTCGAGCTGCTCGAGGGCGAGCGGGTCACCATCTTCCCCGGCGTGCCGTTCAACTTCCGGCTGCTGGCCGAGGCGCCGGCCTCGGCTGACCTGTCCTCGCTGCGGCTCGCCTTCTCGGCGGGCACCGCGCTGCCGCGCCCCTTCTTCGACGCCTTCCTCGACCGCTTCGGCGTGCCGGTGCGCCAGCTCTACGGCTGCACCGAGGCGGGGACGCTCACGGCGAACATGGACGACGACCCGGTCGCCAGCTTCGAGTCGGTCGGCGGACCGGTGGACGGCGTGGAGGTGCTGGTCGAGGACGACGAAGGCGAGCAGGTCGCCCCGGGCACCGTCGGCGAGATCGCCGTGCGCAGCCCCGGCCTGACCAGCGGCTACGCCGACATGGAGGAGCTGAACCGCGAGGCGTTCCGCGACGGCTTCTTCCTCAGTGGCGATCTCGGCATGCTCGACGAGGACGGCCGCCTGACCATCACCGGGCGCAAGAAGCTCCTGATCGAGGTGGGCGGATACAAGGTCGACCCGATCGAGGTCGAGGACGTGGTCGTGGCTCACCCCAGCGTGGCCGAGGCCGTCGTCGTCGGGGTCGAGACGAAGGTGCAGGGCGAGGAGCTGGTCAAGGCCGTCGTCGTGCCGAAGGCCGAGATGGACGAACGGGACCTGATCGGGTTCTGCCAGCAGCGGCTGGCGAACTTCAAGGTGCCCCAGGTTGTCGAGTTTCGGGAGGAAATCCCGAAGAGTCCACTCGGAAAGATCCTGCGCAAGTATCTGATCTGAAAAAGCGACGTACTCTGATCTCTTGAAGACGCTCCTGATCGACAACTACGACTCCTTCACGTACAACCTCTTCCAGCTGCTGGCAGAGGCGAACGGCGAGGAGCCGACGGTGGTCCGCAACGACGGCGCCACCTGGGCGGAGCTGGCCGGCGGCGAGTTCGACAACGTCGTGATCTCGCCCGGCCCGGGCCGGCCCGATCACCCGAAGGACTTCGGCGTCTGCGCCGACGCGATCCGCGAGGCGGAGGTGCCGGTCCTGGGCGTGTGCCTGGGCCATCAGGGCATCGGGTACGTCGCGGGCGCGCCCGTGGTGCACGCGCCCGAGGTGATGCACGGCCGCCTCAGCGCCGTCTACCACGACGACTCGCCGTTGTTCGCCGGCATCCCGCAGGGCTTTCAGGTCGTTCGCTACCACTCGCTCTGCGTGGAGGAGCCGCTGCCGGCTGACCTCGAGGCGACCGCCTGGACGAGCGACGGCATCGTCATGGGCATGTCCCACCGCACCCGCGCCGTCTGGGGAGTGCAGTTCCACCCCGAGTCGATCTGCACCGACTGGGGCCGCCGGCTGCTGGCCAACTTCCGCGACCTGACGCTCGAGCACTCGGGCCGGCGCACGACGGTCACCTCGCGCTCGATGGCGGCCCAGCACAAGTGGTCGCCGCCGCAGCGCCCGCCGCTGAGCCTGCAGGTCGAGCGCATCGACCGCGTCTACGACCCCGAGCAGGCGTTCGTCAACCTCTACGGCGACCACAGCTACGCGTTCTGGCTCGACAGCAGCAAGGTCGACGAGCGCTCGCGTTTCTCGTTCATGGGCGCCAGCGGCGGCCCGCTCAGCTCGGTGATCAGCTACGACGTGTCGACGAAGCGCGTCAACGTGGCCCGCGGCGTGACGAGCGAGGTCCACGAGGAGTCGATCTTCGACTACCTCAGCCGCGAGATGAAGCGGCTGCGCTACCTGTCCGACGACCTGCCCTTCGACTTCAACTGCGGCTTCGTCGGCTACTTCGGCTACGAGCTGAAGGCCGACGTCGAGGGCGACCTGCCGCACCAGGCCACGACCCCGGACGCGGCGTTCATCTTCGCCGATCGGGTGCTCGCCTTCGACCACTACGAGAAGTGCATCTACCTGCTCTGCGTGACCGAGCCGACCAGCGAGGCAGAGGGCCGGCGCTGGATCGCCGAGACCGCCGCGCGACTCGAGTCGATGCCGCCGCTCGAGCCGGTCGAGCACGAGCCGGGCGCCGGCGAGGAGCTGGCCGAGTTCTACCTGAGCCGCTCGCACCAGCAGTACCTCGACGACATCGCGCGGGTGAAGCAGTACCTGATCGACGGCGAGAGCTACGAGGTCTGCCTGACCAACAAGGTGCGCACCGAGATCTCCCCCGAGCCGCTGCCGCTCTACCGCACGCTGCGCCACATCAACCCGGCGCCCTTCTCCTCCTACCTGCGCTTCGGCGAGACGTCGGTGCTCAGCTCGTCGCCCGAGCGCTTCATGAGCGTGGGCCGCGACCGCTGGATCGAGGCCAAGCCGATCAAGGGCACCTGCCGGCGCGGCGCCGACCGGGCCGAGGACCTGCGCCTGGCGGAGGAGCTGCGCACGGACGAGAAGACGCGCGCCGAGAACCTGATGATCTGCGACCTGCTGCGCAACGACCTGGGCGTCGTCTGCGACGTCGGGACCGTGCACGTGCCGCACCTGATGGCGATCGAGTCGTACGAGACGGTGCACCAGATGGTGTCGACGATCCGCGGCCGGCTGCGCGACGACGTGGAGCCGCCGGACGGCATCCGTGCCTGCTTCCCGGGCGGCTCGATGACCGGCGCGCCCAAGAAGCGCACGATGGAGATCATCGACGAGCTGGAGGGCGAGGCGCGCGGCGTCTACTCGGGCGCGATCGGATACCTCGGCCTGAGCGGCGGCTGCGACCTCAACATCGTGATCCGGACGATCGTGCTGGACGGCGAGACGACCACGATCGGGATGGGCGGCGCGATCGTGATGCAGTCCGACGCCGAGGACGAGTACCAGGAGACCATGCTGAAGGCACGTGCGCTGATCAACGCCCTGGCCGCCTACGCGGCGCCCGGCGGCGAGATCCGCGTGCACGAGGGCGAGTCGCGCCTGACCGCCACGGCGGAGTCATGAAGGCCGCCGCCTCCTCTCCCGGGTTCGCCGAGCTTCCCGACACCAAGCGGGTCGGGCTGGTCTACGGCGATCAGCGCCTGACCTACGCGGAGCTGCGCGAGCAGGTCGAGCGGTTGGCAGGCGCCCTCGCCGCGCGCGGGCTCGGGCAAGGGGCCCCCGTTGCCCTGGTGCTGCCCAACGTCCCCGACTTCGTGATCGGCTTCCTGGCGATCCTGCGGGCCGGCGGCGTCGTCGTCCCGTTGAACCCGCACTTCAAGGAGGCCGAGCTCGAGTTCCACTTCCGCGACTGCGGCGTCCGCGCCGTGTTCACCGACGAGGCCGGCGCCGACGCGTGCGCTGCCGTCGGCGCTCGCCTCGACGAGGCGCCGGAGGTCTTCACCTCGATCGACCCGCTCGTCGAGGAGGGCGGCACGCCGCCGCCTCCGCCGGCGCTCGGCGACGACGCGATCTTCCAGTACTCGTCGGGCTCGACCGGGCGGCCCAAGCGGGTGCCGCGCACGCACGGGCACCTGCGCGCGGAGGCCGACAGCTACGTGGCGGCGATCGGGCTGACCGAGGAAGACAGCGTCTTCTGCACGATCGCCCTGTTCCACACCTACGGCATGGGCTGCTGCCTGCTTGCCGCGGTGCGCGCGGGGGCGACGCTGGTGGTCTTCGACAACCCCAACCCGTTCGTGCTGCAGCGCGGGCGGGCCCTGGAGCTGCTCGAGCGCGAGCGCGCCACGGTCTTCCCGGGCGTGCCGTTCACGTTCCGCGTGCTGGCCGAGGCCTCGGAGCAGGCCGACCTGTCGTCGCTGCGGCTCTGCTTCTCGGCGGCCGCCGCGCTGCCGCGTTCGACCTTCAAGGCCTTCCACGAGCGCTTCGGCGTCCCGGTCCGGCAGCTGTACGGCTGCACCGAGGCCGGCTGCGTGACCGTCAACGTCGACGAGGATCCGCACGCCACGGCCGCGTCGGTCGGCACGGCCCTGGACGGAGTCGAGCTGCGCGTGGTGGACGAGGCCGGCGAGCCGGTCGAGGAGGGTCGCATCGGCGACGTCCTGATCCGCAGCGTCGCGATGACCCCGGGCTACGCGGACGCGGAGGAGCTCAACGGCGAGGCGTTCGCCGGCGGCTGGTTCGCGTCGGGCGACCGCGGCAGGCTCGACCTCGAGGGGCGGCTGTTTCTCACGGGCCGCGTCAAGCGCCTGATCGACGTGCGCGGGGACAAGGTCGACCCGGTCGAGGTCGAGGACGTCCTCGCCGTGCACCCCAAGGTTTCCGACGTGGTCGTGGTGGGCGTGGAGAGCGATGTCCCCGGCGAGGAGACGGTCAAGGCCGTCGTGGTCCCCGCCGGAGACGCCCACGAGCGTGAGCTGATCCGCTACTGCCGCGAGCGCCTGGCCGACTACAAGGTCCCGAGCCGCGTGGAGTTCCTCGACGAGATCCCCACGGGCCCGGGCGGCAAGGTCCTGCGCAAGTACCTGCTGGACTAGGGCCGGCTACTTCTCCGGGTTTTCGGCGGGTGACGCCGGCGAACGGCAGCAATGAAAGGTGGGCCGCCATGTTTGCGGCCCCATTCACAATCCGCCCCATCCCCCGACGCCTGCGGGGGTGGTCGCCGTCTGGTGCTCCGTCGGGTTGTAAGCGCAGTCCACCCTCCGAGCTCGCGGAGGGGTGGGCTGGCTTTGCGCTGCCTGGCGGTGCCCAGGCAGCCCACCCCGCCCGCGGGGGAGACGTGTGTCGAGTTATCGACAACGCCCGGGAGCTGCGACCCCTTGTTAGCCGTCGTCGACGCGCGCGGGTGTCACGCGCAGGTCGCTGCGCGCCGGCTAGCCGTACATCCCGCCGAACTGGCCGCCGGTCACGTGCAGGATCTGCCCGTGCACGTAGTTGGCCCACGGCGAGCAGAGGAAGAAGACCGGTCCGGCGGCCTCCTCGGGACTGGCCGGGCGGCCGAGCGGGATGATCGCCGAGGCGAGCTGGCGCATCTGCTCGGGGATGCCGAGGTCGATCTCCTTGCCCTCGATCTCGATCTTGCCGCCCTCCTCCTTGGAGGCGGTCAGGCGGGTCTCGACGAACCCGAACGCGACGGCGTTCACGTTGATCTTGAAGCCGCCCCACTCCTTGGCGAGCGTCTTGGTGATGCCGACGACGCCGGATTTGGCGGCCGAGTAGTTGACCTGGCCGGCGTTGCCCATCGTGCCCGAGATCGAGCTGACGTTCACGATCTTGCGGAAGACCTCGCGGCCCTCCTCGCGCTCCTGCTTGGCGGGGTCGCGCAGGTACGGCGCGGCGGCGCGGCAGACCCGGAACGGGACGACCGTGTGGATGTCGAGCATCGCCTGGAACTGCTCGTCGGTCATCTTGTGCGCGACGCCGTCCCAGGTGTAGCCGGCGTTGTTGACGATGATGTCGATCTGGCCGAACTCGTCCACGGCCTTCTGGACGAGCTGATCGGGGATGGCCGGGCTGGGTCAGGTCGCCGCCGAACACCGCCGTCTCGCCCGAGATCTCCGACGCGGCCTGCTCGGCGACGTCGCCGTCGAGGTCGTTGATCAGGACCCGCGCGCCCTGCTCGGCCAGCAGCTCTGCGGTGGCGCGACCGATGCCCCGGGCCGAGCCGGTGACGATCGCGGCCTTTCCATCGAGGACTCCCACTTACAGTTCTCCCTTGATTCGCTGACTGATCATGAGCCCGATCACCCTCAATGCCGTGCGCTACGGGATCCCGGCGGTGCTCTTCATCGCCGGGATGGTGATCTCGGGGACCGGGAGCGTAGCGGCGGGCGCGATGTTCATCAGCGCCGCGACCGCGGTGCTCCTCCTGAACTTCCTGTTCCGCATCGGAGTCGAGGGCGACAAGGAGCGCGACCGCGAGGACGCGGCCCGGCGCTTCTTCGACGAGCACGGCCGCTGGCCGGACGAGTAGCTACGTTGCCCAGCTAGCGGCGGGTGACGGTGATCTGCTCGGTGGTCGACAGCCGGCCGCTGCCCAGCCGCAGCTTGAGCTTGACGGCTGACTTGCCGGGCTTGAGCTTGACCGTCACCTGCTTGGCGCGCTGACCGACCGTGTAGCGCTTGCGGCCGATCGTGAGCCGTGTGGTCACGGTCGCCGCCACACGCAACCGCAGCTTGCGCGCTCGCCTGCTCACCCGGGCGGGCGCGTCAAGCGCCAGGAAGGCGGGCTTGACCCCGCGCACGCTGATCTTCACCGAGGCCGAGCCGGTCCTGCCACCGGCGGTCGCCACCGCCTTGATCGTGTGGCGCCCGGCGCGCAGCCCGCTGACGGTGAGGGCCGTGCCCACGCCGAGCTTGCGGCGGCCGTCGAACCAGCGGATCGCCTTGAAGCCGAGCGGCTTGCCGAAGTCGCCGAACGCGCGCGCCGACAGACGCAGCGGCGCGTCGGCCCTGATGCGCTGGTTGCGGACCGGCTCCAGCAGCCGCACGATCGGCTTGGGTCCGGTGACGGAGAGACGCTTGGAGACGGCGCTCGCCTCGGCGAAGCCGTCGTCGACGCGGACCCGCACGCGCGCGTTGCGCGAGCGCGCCAGCAGCGCCATCGGGAGCTGGTGCGAGCCCGACTCTCCGCCGACGAACAGCGTGCGCCAGCTGCGCCCGCCGTTGATCGAGAAGTCGATCGTGGCGGTCAGCTCGTCGTCGTCGGCGTCGGTGGCGCGCCAGCGGATCGGGACGCGCTTGCTCTTGACCTTCCCGCCGCGCGGCGACAGCAGCCTGACCTTCGGCGCGTTGGCGGACTTCTGCACGCGGGCGGCCCGCGTGCCGTGGGCCACGACGACCGAAGCCGTGCCGGGGGCCTCGGGACGGCTCCCACGATCATGGTCCCGCCGGTGTCGGCCGAGGTCTGCGCGCTGCCGGGCGAGCTGGCCAGGATGTTGCCCTGGGCGTCGCGTGCCTGGAGCTGGTACTCGGCGGCCGGGTTGGCGGCGTTGGTGCGCCCGCGCGTCGGCTGGATGCCGCTGATGGCGAGCCGGCCGTCGTCCAGCTCCACCGCGGTCACCCGGATCAGCGCGCCGGGGCCGGTCTGAGCGACGTGGTCCGGGGCGCGCGCCGGCGAGGTCGAGATCCCGCGGTAGTTGAGGATCTGGTTCCAGCCGACCGTCGAGATCCAGATCTGGCTCTCGCCGGGGATGCAGTAGCTCATCAGGTCGCCCAGCGGGCTCGCCAGGCCGAGCAGCCCCGGCGAGATGATCCGATAGGGCCCGCGGAAGCCGCCCGAGCGCGGCCGCAGGTCGAGCCCGGTCCCGATCAGGGCCCCGCTGTCGGTCGGCTCGGGCCACGACTCGCCAACCTGCTTGGGATCCGGGTAGCACGACGCTTTGGCGCCCGCGTGGCGGCGGCCGAGCGCGTGCTGGAGCTCGTGCGCCACGGTGCCGAGCGGCCTGCTCAGGTCGGCGTAGCCACGGCCGCCGACGTCCTCGGGGTCGTCCTCCTGGTCCTCGAGGTACTTGCCGCGCATGACTCCGGGCAGCACACCGCCGTTGCGCGCGCCGGGCCGCCCGCGCAGCGCCTCGAGCACCACCGAGTCGCCGATGTTGCGGTCCTCCTTCATGCGCTCGAGCCGGTCGAGGATGATCCCCTCGAGCAGCTTGCGGGTCGCCGCCTGCTGCGCCGCGTTACCGAGCATCAGCTGGATCGTGTCGTCGGAGCAGGTGATGCCGAGCTCGATGCCCAGGAAGCAGCTCTCCTGCTTGACCTGCGTGCCGTTCTCGATACCAGACGCGTCGATCTCGCCCATCCAGGGCGAGACGACCAGGTCGGCGGGCGTGACCAGGCGCGCCATGTCGAACGCCGGGCCGGGGTCCATCAGCGGCGAGCCGTTCATGAGCGGGTAGACGCCGCGGTTGAGCATGGCGATCGGCCAGACGTTGACGCCGTAGTTCGAGTCGCAGGCCGGGCGCGGGCGCCCGCCGCCGGTGCGGACGCTGCAGCCGCGCAGCGTCTCGCGGAACTTAACGCCGTTGAGCCTGAAGGTGGAGCGGCGCTGGCAGGCGTCGTCGCAGTCGATGCCTGCCGGGTTCACTCGCGCGATCAGGTTGAGCTTGCCGATCAGCGACCAGGACTCAGGCAGGGTGAAGGTGTACGCGCCGGCCGGGTCGAGCCGCTCGGCCATGTCGGTCACCGAGTCTCCAATGCGCAGCACCGCCGGCCCGGCGTCGGGCGTGATTGTGCCGAGCTTGGTCCCGGCGCCGGTGATGCCCTCGAGCGTCGCCGGGACGTTGGCTGCGCCGCCCGCGTCGCCGCCGCGCAGGTTGGCGTAGACGCGCACGACCGTCTTGGCGCCGGCGCGCATGTCCACCTCGGGCGCCCCGAAGGTGCGCGTGCGCGGGCCGGAGGCGGCGTCGGTCGCCGTGTACGGCTGCAGGTTCTGGATCGCCTGGGTGACCTCGATGTCGTTCACCTGCGTGTCGAGGCCGCTGATCGGGCCTGGCGGCGCTCCGCACGGGGGCGGCTTGGCTGCCGGGTCGCCGAACTTGAGGACCTTGGACGCCCCCGGGAAGCCCGCGGCGTCGGGGACGGCGCCGTCGGTCAGGTACACGTTGCCTCGGCAGTCGGCCGCCACGCCGCTGGGACCGTTGGTCAGGCCCGAGCCGACGCCGGCGGTGTTGATGTTGACCACGGTGCTCAGATCGACGTTGAAGGCCTTGAGGACGCTGCCGCCGAAGTCGGCCACATACACCCGCTTGTCGGCCGGGTTGTAGGCGACGCCCTCGGCGGTGCCGGTGGACGCGTTCGCCGAACGGTCGATCGCACCGTTCCTAGCGTTGACGCGCAGCACGTCCTGGGCCTGCGTGACGACGAACTGCTGGGTGGCCACGAACGAGATCCGATTCGGGTTGGCGACGGTGGTGATGAACCTGTCGACAGCCCCGGTCGTCGTGTAGATCGCGATGCGCGCGTGTCCCGGGTCGGTCACGAAGATCCTGCCGTTCGGAGCGACTGCCAGGCCCTGGGGTGAGGAGAGCCGGTCGGCGAGCGCGCCGTTCTGGCCGAACCGGCGCTGGAAGCGGCCCGAGTTGGCCAGCTCCACGACTTCCATGTTGCCCTCGTCCAGCACGAATACGTGCCCCCTGCTGTCGGCCGCGACGTCGGAGATTCGGTTGAACGACCCGCCGCCTCCGATCGGCGCGTTGATGGAGGCGATGAAACCGCCGTTGTAGTCGTACTTGACGAGCCGGTTCGCGAACGCGTCGACGACCCAGACGTTGCCCTCGCTGTCCACGGCCACGCCGTCGGCCTGAGGCGAGAGCTCGGCTGGCGGCCCGGTCCCGGCGCCGCCGAACTCGAAGGCGAACTGGAACTGGGCCGAGCTGGCGGCCGGGAAGCAGAGCAGCGCGACGATCACCACGACCACTGCCGCGGGCACGCGGACCAGTGCGCGAGCCTCCCCTGCCACGGCGCGACTCTAACGCCCCGCGGGCCTGTGCGCCAGTGGCTAGAGCCCGAGCTGCTTCCCCAGGATCTCCTTCATCACCTCGTCGGTGCCGCCGCCGATCGGTCCCAGGCGGGTGTCGCGCACGGCGCGCTCGATCTCGTACTCCTTCATGTAGCCCGCGCCCCCGTGGATCTGCAGGGCGTCGTCGGCCACCTCGTAGGCGGCCCGCTGTGACAGCAGCTTCGCCTCGGTGACCTCGCGGATGGCGTTCTCGCCGGCGGCGAACATTCGCAGCGCGTGGTAGGTCAGCGAGCGCGACGCCTCGGCCTTCACGGCCATCTCGGCGACCTTGTGGCGGATCGCCTGGAGCTTGCCGATCGGCCGGCCGAACGCGGTTCGCTCGCCCGCGTAGGCGACCGAGCGCTCGATCATGCGCCCCATCGACCCGACCGCTCCCAGCGCCATCACCAGGCGCTCCCACTGGAAGTTGGCCATGATCAGGTAGAAGCCCTTGTTCTCCTCGCCGAGCAGATTCTCGTCGGGTACGAACACGTCCTCGAAGGCCAGCTCGGCCGTGTCGGAGGCGCGCCAGCCGAGCTTCTCGAGCTTCTTCGAGACCGAGTAGCCCTCCATCTCCTTCTCGAGCATGAGGAACGACAGGCCCTGATGGCCGCCCTCCTCGGTCGTCTTCACCGCCGTGACCACGAAGTCGGCCCGCACGCCGTTCGTGATGAACGTCTTGGACCCGTTCACGAGGTAGCCGCCGTCGACCTTGCGGGCGAAGGTCCGGATGCCCGCGACGTCGGAGCCCGCGCCGGGCTCGGTGATGCCCAGCGCGGCGATCCGCTCGCCGCGGATCGCGGGGGCCAGGAAGCGCTGCTTCTGATCCTCGGTCCCGAACTTCCAGATCGGCGGCGTCGCGATGCCGATGTGGGCGCCGATCCCAGCCGACAGGCCGCCGGAGCCGGCGCCGGTCAGCTCTTCGACCAGGACGGCGTCGTGGACGTAGTCGCCGCCCTGCCCGCCGTACTCCTCCGGGTACTTGAGCCCGAGGTAGCCCAGCTCGGCCATTCGCGTGAAGACCTCGTTCGGGAACCACTCGGCGTCCTCCCACTCGCCGACGTGGGGGCGCAGCTCCTTGGCGACGAAGCGCCGGATCGCCTCGCGCAGCTGCTCGTGCTCGTCGGTGAAGGGCGGGATCGGCTGCCGCGGCGCGGCGGCCGGCAGGCCCTTGGCCGTGAGGGTCACCTGGTCGGGAGCACGTTGCGGATCACGAAGTCGGACAGCGTGTCCATGAGATCGGGCAGCTCCGCCGCGCGGCCCTCCTCCATCCGGCTGGCCACGCACTCGAGGATCGCGCCGACCACACCGAGCGCGACGTCGCCCGCCAGCGGGCCGATCGTCGGGTCCAGCTCGCGCGCCTGGCGGTTCACCTCGAGGTAGCGGCCCGCGAACACCTGGAGCACGGCGCGCCGCTTGATCACGCCGGTGGGGCCGACCGCGTAGATCTCGAGGACGATCGCGCGGCAGAAGGCCGGCTCGCCGGCCAGCACCGTGAGGAACTCACGCAACCCCTCGATCAGCCGCGAGCGCGGATCGGGTGCCGCGTCGAGCACCTCCGCGAGCCGGCCGAGCACGAACGCGATCCCGGTGTCGTACATCGCCAGGAAGCAGTGCTCCTTGTCGCGGAAGTGCTCGTAGAAGGTCTTGCGCGACACCCCGGCGTGCGACACCACGTGGGCGATCGTGGTCGCTCCGTAGCTGTGCTCGGCGACCGCCTCGGCCATCGCGTCGAGCAGCCGTCCGCGCTGCGACGTGAGTACTGCTTCGCGAGTAAGGGAATGACGTCCCGACGGGAGTTGCCCTTCGGAGATGTCGAACAGGGGTGTGGCTCCGTCTTGCACGTTGAGAAACGCTAGCGTACTATTCGGAAACTTTGGCGTTCACCAAAGAGGGGGAGAATCGGTGAAGAGGTTGGTCGGGACTGTGGTGGTCGCGCTCGCGCTGCTTGCGCCAAGCGCGGAAGCCCGCGACGCGACGGTGCGCTCGTTCGATCAGACGGCGATCAACATGCATTTCTTCCCCGCCGAGGGGCTGGCGGCCGGCAAGCGCGCCCCGACGGTGCTGGTGGGCCCGGGCTGGAGCCAGGCCGGGGAGACCGACGACAGCTCGAGCTCGGAGGAGCTGTTCGGCGGAGTCGGCGTCGGCGCTCTGCGGGGAGCCGGCTACAACGTCCTGACCTGGGACCCGCGCGGCTTCGGCCGCTCCGGCGGAGCGGTCGAGGTCGACTCGCCCGACTACGAGGCGCGCGACGTCTCGGCGCTGATCGACTGGCTCGCCAAGCAGCCGGAGGCGCAGCTCGACAAGGCCGGCGACCCGCGGGTCGGGATGAACGGCAGCTCCTACGGCGGCGGCATCCAGTGGGTGACGGCGGCGCGCGACGCGCGCGTGGACGTGATCACGCCGAACATCTCGTGGAACTCGCTGGTTACGAGCCTCAACAAGGACGGCGCGCTGAAGTTCGGCTGGGGGAGCCTGCTGTGCGGCATCGGCCTCGAGGGCTCACTCGTCCCCGGCGGGCTGATGAACCCCGACGGGCCGCAGCTGTCGCGGCTCGATCCGCATGTCTTCAACACCTGCGTCAGCGGCACCGCCACCGGGGTGATGGCGCCGGCCGACCAGGCCTGGTACGCGGCCCACGGCCCGGACACTCTGCTCTCGAAGGTCAAGATCCCGACGCTGATCACCCAGGGCACGGCGGACACCCTGTTCACGCTGAAGGAGTCGATCCGCAACTACGCGTCGCTGCGCGGCCGCGGAGTGCCGGTGAAGATGGTCTGGTTCTGCGGGGGCCACGGCGTCTGCCTGACCGGCAGCGGCGAGGCCGGGCACATCGAGCACGCCGTGCTGAGCTGGCTCGGTCGCTACCTGAAGCGCGACACCTCGGTCCAGACCGGACCGCGCTTCGAGTGGCTGGCCGACGACGCGAAGTGGCGCTCGGCGGCGGACTACCCGCTGACCAAGCGCGGGTCGCTGACCGCGATCACCGGACAGAAGACGCTTCCGATAGCTCCGACCAGCCCGTCCGGCGGGCTGATCGCCGCCACGCCGGCGGTCAACGCCGCCGAGGTGGCGCTGCCCGCGGCGAGCGGGCCCGCGCACATACTCGGCGAGCCGACGCTCAAGCTCACCTACAGCGGGCTGGCGGCGCCGGGGGCGACCCACGTCTACGCGCAGATCGTCGACGGCTCGGGCCACGTTGTCGGCAACCAGGCGACCCCGATCCCGGTCACGCTCGACGGCTTGACCCACACGATCGAGCGGCCGCTGGAGGCGATCGCCTCCGAGGCGGTGGCCGGCTCCAGCTACAAGCTGCAGATCACCCCGGCGACCACGCTGTACACGCCGCAGCGCTCGGCGGGGACGGTCACGTTCGCGCGGATCGAGATCTCGCTGCCGATCGTTGGCTAGCGGCTAGACGAAGACGTCCAGGGGGAGGGCGGCCGAGACCAGCGCGTTCGGGGCGTCGACCAGCTCGGACACGCGCAGCTCGGCCGCCACGCTCATCAGCACGTAGGCCGCCTCGCGCTCGAGACCGTGCTCGGCCGTCAGCCAGCCGAGCAGCTCGAGCAGCGCGCGGCGGGTGGCGAGGTTGAGGTCGAGCAGGCCCTGCTCGCCGGCGTCGGTCAGCGGGATGCCGGTGGTCGCGAACACGGCGCGCGGCGCACGCGGCGGAGCCTCGTAGCAGGGGAAGGTGGGGCGCCAGCCCTCGTCGCGCCTCAGGCCGATCCTGAACGTGGCCGACCCGCCGGTCTCGACGGCCGAGATGCAGACCTCGCCGTCGCCCTGGGCGAAGTGCAGATCGCCGACCGAGAGCAGCGCGCCCGGCACGTGGACGGGCAGCCACAGGCGCGCGCCGGGGCCGAGGTCGCGAATGTCCATGTTGCCGCCGTTCTCTCGCGGCGGGTAGGTGCGCAGGCCGTCGGCGGCCTCCGGCGGCCAGGCGAGCTCGGGGTCCGGAGGGTGGGGCGCGCCGGCGGCGGCCTCGCGCGCGCGGGCGCGCTCGAACAGCTCCCACGAGGGAGCGACGCCGATGGTGCCGGCGTGCACGCAGGCCGCCACCGCGACGCCGGGCAGCTGCTCGGAGCGGGCGTGGGCGCCGTCCAGCTCCCAGCGGGCGAGGAAGGGGCGATCGAAGAGGTCACCCAGGAAGCCGGAACCGGGCCAGATGGCCGTCCAGGCGAAGTCGTCGGTCTCGTAGCCGACGACCTCCAGCTCGAGCACGTCGCCCGGCGCCGCGCCTGCGACCGCGAGCGGCCCCGTGAGCGGATGCGCGATCGAAGGCGTGCCGAGCAGGTCCTCGTGCGTCGAGCGGGGACCGATCTGGCGATCGCGCGAGTCGCGCACCTCGAAGGTGACCTCGTCGCCCGGCTCGCAGGTGGCGATGGGCTCGAGCTCGGGATGCCAGCGGTTGTGGCCGCCCGCGGCGCCCTCGTGTAACGGGGCGGAACGGTCGATCTCTATTCGAAGCTGTCGCAAAAGTGCCCCCTGACGTCACACAGCTGCTGAGACAATTGCAGCCATGCGGTCTCGCTGGGTGAAGCGAGTGATCGAGGAGATGCGAGCGGAGAACCGTGCCTCCGCCGAGGGCCTGCTCAGGATCCTCGACGAGATGCGCCGCAACGACGGGCCCAGCGCGGCCGGGGCGTAACCGCTACCTACAGCCCGTACGACCGCCCGATCACGTCGAGCATCACCTCGTCGGTGCCCGCCCCGATGCGGTTCAGGCGCATGTCGCGCCAGGCGCGCTCGATGCCGTACTCCTTCATGTAGCCGGCGCCGCCGTGGATCTGCAGGCACTCGTCCATCACCTCGCACGCCATGCGAGCGGTGTAGAGCTTCGCCATCGAGATCTCGCGGACCGGGTACTCGCCGTTCTGGAAGCGCCAGGCGGTCGTGTAGACCATCTGCCGCCCGGCCTCGATCTTCGTGGCCATGTCGGCGAACTTGTGGCGAATCGCCTGGAACTTGCCGATCTGACGTCCGAACGCCGTGCGCTCGGTGGCGTACTGGAGGGTGCGGTCGAACGCCCGCTGGGCGCCCGCGACGCAGCCGGCCGCGCCGATCAGCCGCTCGCCCTGGAGCTCCCACATGATGTGGTAGAAGCCCTTGCCCTCCTGGCCGAGCAGCGCCTCCTCCGGGACGCGGACGTCCTGGAAGGCGAGCAGCGCGGTGTCCGACGAGTGCATGCCGAGCTTCTCGAGCTTCTTCTCGCGGATCACGCCCGGCGAGTCCATGTCGACCAGGAACAGCGAGAAGCCGTCGTAGCCCAGATCGGGGTTGGTCTTGGTGACGAGCACGATGAAGTCGGCCCGGTGGCCGTTCGTGATGTACGTCTTCGAGCCGTTGATGACCCAGTCGTCGCCGTCGCGCACCGCGCGCGTCTTGATCCCGGACACGTCCGACCCTGCGTCCGGCTCGGTGATGCCGAGGCAGCTGATCTTCTCGCCGCGGATCGCCGGCACCAGGTACTCCTGCTTCTGCTCCTCGGTGCCGAACAGGAACACCGGCGGCGTGGCCATGTCGGTGTGCACCGCCACGCCCATCGCCAGCCCGCCCGAGTTGCAGTTCGTCATCTCCTCGGCGAGCACGAGGTTGCAGTAGTAGTCGCCGCCCTGGCCGCCGTACTCCTCCGGGTAGGAGAGGCCGAGGAAGCCCAGCTCGCCCATACGCGTGAAGACGGAGTCGGGGAAGGTCGTCTCCTCCCACTCCTCCGCGTGCGGCGCGAGCTCCTTGATCACGAACGCGCGGATCGACTCGCGCAGCTGGTCGTGCTCCTCGGTGAAGATGAAGTGCTTGCGGCGGGAGGCGTGGTCGGGCTTGAGCAGGGCGTCGGCGGTGGCCATGTCGCGAAGCTACCTGAGCCCTCCGAGAAAGTAAACAGTGGCACTTCCTACTTTTCGCTCTCAAGTCAGGCGGGCGGGGTCCCGCGCCGCCGGGTAGCTTGCGCGAATGAGCGAGCGCGAATTCGACGTGGTGATCCTCGGCGCCGGTCCGGCCGGGGAGGTGTGTGCGGGGCGCCTCGGCGAGTCGGGCCTGAGCGTGGCGATCGTCGAGTCTCACCTGATCGGCGGCGAGTGCTCCTTCTATGCCTGCATGCCGTCGAAGGCGCTGCTCCGGCCGGGCGAGCTGCTCGCCGAGGTGCGCCGTATCCCCGGCGTGAGCGAGGCGGTGACCGGCCACCTCGACGTCGCGTCGGTGCTCGAGCGCCGCGACGAGATCATCCACGACCTCGACGACAAGCACATGGAACCGTGGCTCACCGACCGCGGCGTCACGCTCGTGCGCGGCGCGGGCAGGCTCGACGGCGAGCGCCGCGTGGCCGTCGGCGACGAGACGCTGGTCGCCGGCCGCGCGGTCGTGGTGGCCACCGGAAGCGGACCGCTGATGCCCCCGATCGAGGGCCTCGCGGAAGCCAAGCCCTGGACCAACCGGGAGGTCACGACGGCCAAGCAGGCGCCGGAGCGGCTGACGATCCTGGGCGGCGGAGTGGTGGGCGTCGAGATGGCCCAGGCCTGGCGCAGCCTCGGCTCCCAGATCACGCTGATCGAGGCGGGCGACCGCGTGCTCGCGCGCGAGGAGCCGTTCGCGAGCGAGGATGTCGAGCGGTCACTGCGCGAGCACGGAGTGGACATCCGCAAGGGCGCCAAGGCGGCCGCCGTCCGCTCGGAGGGCGGCGAGGTGGTGGTGGAGCTCGACTCGGGAGCCGCTGTCCCCGGCGACGAGCTGCTGGTGGCGATCGGCCGTCGGCCCAACACGACCGACCTGGGCGTCGAGACGATCGGCCTCGAGCCGGGCAAGCCCATCGAGGTGGACGACAACATGCGCCGCCCCGGCTCCGACTGGCTGTACGCGATCGGCGACGTGAACGGCCGCGCGCTGCTGACCCACATGGGCAAGTACCAGGCGCGCATCGCCGCCGACACGATCCTCGGCCCGGGCGGGCCCTGTCTGATCCTCGACGGAGCGCGCGCGCCGCGGGTGGTGTTCACCGACCCGCAGGTCGCGGCGGTGGGCTACACCCTCGCGGCCGCACAGGAGGCCGGGCTGAACGTGCGCGCGGTCGACGTCTCGACCCAGGCGAGCGCCGGCGCGAGCTTCTACGGCCGCGACGACGCGCCGGGGACCTCGCGGCTGGTCGTCGACGAGGACGCCGGCCTTGTCGTGGGCGCCACCTTCACCGGGCCGGAGGTCGGCGAGTGGCTGCAGGCCGCCACGATCGCGGTCGTCGGCCAGGTGCCGCTGGAGCGGCTCGCCCACGCAGTGCCGGCCTTCCCGTCGCGCAGCGAGGTCTGGCTCTACCTGATGGAGAAGCTCGGGCTGTCCGGGCCCTGTCAGCGCGAGACCTAGGACGCCGATGAGAGGGCCGATCGACACGACCACCGCGCGCGCCCGCGCGCTGCTCGACCGGCTTCGCTCGATCGAGCGCGGCCGCGTGACCACCTACGGCGACCTGAGCCCGGAGGCGCCGCGCTACGCGGGCGCGGTGCTGGCCGCCTACCACGTTGACGACGTGCCCTGGCAGCGCGTGGTGCGCGCGGACGGCTCACTCACCCAGGGCGAGCGCCAGCGCAGTCTGCTGGAGGCCGAGGGCGTGCCGTTCGAGGGCGAGCGCGTGGACATGCGCGCCGCCTGGATGGCACCCAAGCCGAGCTAGGCCGTCTGCACGATCAGCAGGTCGCAGGGCGCACGGTGGGACACCTTGTTCGGCACGCTCCCGAGCACGCGCCGTGCTCCCTGCATCCCCTTGCTGCCGAGCACGATCAGGTCGGCGTTGTGCCCCTCCGCGACCGACAGGATCGCCGCCGCGGCGTCTCCGCGCGGGCCGTGCGCCTCGATCTCGATGCCGCCTCCCTGCGCCAGGTGCGTGGCCCGATCGAGCACGGCATCCACCTTGAAGTGCGGGGTCACCGGAAACTCCTGCGCCTCGGCGGCCGGGCGGCTCCCGCCGACGCGCGCCGGCGTCGGCTCGTAGGCGCTCACCACGTGCAGCTCGGCGCCCGTCATCCGGGCCAGCGCGATGGCCCGCTCGAGCGCGATGTCGGCGGTGGCTGAGCCGTTGGTGCCGACGACGATGGACCTGTACATCCGCTCTCCTCCGAATAGCTTCGGCCCGACGCTAACGCGGGCCGCAGGTCGGGGCAAGCCGCCCTCCTAGTAGAACTCGCCGCGTGCCCTACGAGACGATCCTGTACGACGTCCGCGACGACGGCGTCGCGACGGTCACGCTCAACACCCCGGACAACCGCAACGCCCTCGCCAACCAGCTGCTCGCCGATCTGACCGGCGCCTTCGAGAGCGCCCGCGACGACGAGCGCGTGCGCTGCGTCGTGCTCACCTCCTCGCACGACAAGGTCTTCTCCGCGGGTGGCGCGCTCGACCAGTTCGCCGCCGACGTGCCGCTCGTGCACAAGCACTTCGGAACGGAGCGTTTCCCGCGCCTGTTCCGCACGATCATGGGGCTCGGCAAGCCGACCATCTGCGCGGCGAACGGGCACGTCCTCGCAGGCGCGCTCGGGCTGGCGCTGTGCTGCGACCTGATCGTGGCCAAGGAGGGCGCGACCTTCGGCACGCCGGAGATCAACGTCGGCGTCTACCCGTTCATGATCATGGCGCTGATCTACCGCAACGTGCCGCGCAAGAAGACGAACGAGCTGCTGCTGCTCGGCGAGCGGATCTCGGCGGAGGAGGCGCGCGAGTGCGGGATCGTCAACCGCGTGGTGGCGGACGCCGACTTCGACGCGGCGGTCGACGACTGGGCGACCAAGCTGGCGGCGAAGTCGCCGGTGATGATGAAGCTCGGCAAGGACGCGATGTACCGGCAGCTCGACATGCCGTTCGAGGACGCGCTCGACTTCCTCCGCTCCCAGCTCTCGATCGCGTTCACCACCGACGACATCCAGGAGGGCGTCAAGGCCTTCTTCGAGAAGCGCGAGCCGAAGTGGACCGGCCGATGACCGTCTCGCTCGTGGCCCTCGTCTGCCGCACCGCGGATCGCACGCCGGGCGCGGTGCGCGGCGTCCAGACCCTGGCGCCCCTGATCGGCAAGCGCCTCGGCGTCGAGCCGCGCACGATCGGCACGCCGGCCGAGCCGCGCGAGACCGGCTACGAGGACGACCTGCGCGACTCGCGCGGCTGCCTGCTCGAGGCCGGCGGCCAGGTCGAGGACGCCCTCACCGGGGGACGCGTGCCGGTGATCGCGGCGGCCGACTGCTCGATCGCGGTCACCACTCTTCCCGCCGCGCTGCGCCACCGCCCCGACGCGCGCGTGCTCTGGCTCGACGCGCACGGCGACTACAACACGCCGGCGAGCAGCGGCAGCGGCTACCTCGGCGGGATGTGCCTGGCGGGCGCCTGCGGGGAGTGGGATGCCGGCCTGGGGGAGACGATCGCGGCGGAGCGGCTCGTGCTGGCGGGCGTGCGCGACCTCGACGACGGCGAGCGCGAGCTGCTCGAACGCAGCCAGGCGACCGTGATCGGCGCGAGCGTGGTGGAGACCCTCGTGGCGGTCAAGAACGCGCTCGACGGGGGGCCGGTGTTCATCCATCTCGACCTCGACGTGCTCGACCCCGAGGAGTTCCCGGCCGCGGTGCCGGCACCGGGCGGCCTCTCCTCCGACAAGCTGTACGACCTCATGGAGGCGGTCGCGGACGACTCGGAGCTGGTGGGGCTCGAAGTGACCGCCTTCGAGGCGCCGCAAGACCCCGACGAGCTTGCCGACGCCGCCGAGACGGCGATGCGAGTCCTCGACCCGGTCCTTGACCGGATCGCAGCCGATGCGACAGAGTAGGGAGTAGCGCTTCCTACTCTCCATGGCTACCACCGACCGCGCAGCCGCCGACAGCCTCGTCGCGCGGCCCTCGCTTCGCTCGCTCGTCGACGACCTCCACGAGCGTCGAGCCCATGCCCGGCTCGGCGGCGGCGAGGAGAAGATCGCCCGCCAGCACGAGCAGGACAAGCTCACCGCGCGCGAGCGGCTCGCGCTGCTGATCGACGAGGGCACGTTCGTCGAGCTCGGCATCCACGGGCGCCCGCACTTCGCCCAGCGCGCGATGGAGGGCAAGGAGGCGCCCGCCGACGGCGTCGTGACGGGCTACGGGAAGGTCGACGGCCGGCTCGTCGCGGTGGCGGCCTACGACTTCACGGTCATGGCCGGCTCGATGGGCATGACCGGCGAGCTCAAGGTCGGGCGCCTGCGCGAGATGGCGCTCGGCAAGCGCATGCCGATGGTCTGGCTGCTCGATTCCGCCGGCGCCCGCATTCAGGAGGCGGCCGGCTCGCTGTTCGCCGGCTCGGGGCACCTGTTCCGCGAGGAGGTGATCGCCAGCGGCGTGATCCCCCAGGTGGCCGCGCTGATGGGCCCGTGCGCCGCCGGCACCGCCTATATCCCCGGCCTCGCCGACTTCGTGCCGATGGTCAAGGGGCGCGGCTCGATGGCGCTGGCCGGGCCGCACCTGACCAAGGCCGTCACCGGCGAGGACGTGACCCAGGAGGAGCTGGGCGGCTCGCGCATCCACACGCGCGTCTCGGGCGTGGGCGACCTCGAGGTCGACTCCGACGAGGACTGCATCGCCGCGATCAAGAGCTACCTCTCCTTCTTCCCGCCGAGCTGCGACGAGGCGCCGCCCAAGCGCGAGCCGGTCGACCCGGTCGACCGCGCCGAGGACGACCTGCTCGACATCCTGCCGGACTCGCCGCGCCATCCGTACGACATGTACGACGTGATCCGGCGCATCGTGGACGGCGGCGACTGGTTCGACCTCAAGCCGCGCTGGGCACGGACGATCATCACCGCGCTGGCGCGCATGGGCGGGCGGCCGGTGGGCATCGTCGCGAACCAGCCCAAGCACCTCGGCGGGATCCTCGAGAACGACTCGGCCGACAAGGCGGCGCGCTTCATCAACCTGTGCGACGCCTACGGCATTCCGCTGCTGTTCCTGATGGACGTGCCGGGCTTCATGGTCGGCACGAAGGTCGAGCAGGCCGGGATCATCCGGCACGGCGCGAAGATGCTGTACGCGGTTTCGCGCGCCACGGTGCCGAAGGTGACGGTCGTGATCCGCAAGGCCTACGGCGCCGGCTACTACGTCATGTGCGGCAAGGCCTACGAGCCGGATCTGATCGTGGCGTGGCCCTCCGCGGAGATCTCCGTGATGGGGCCGGAGGGGGCCGTGAACATCATCTTCCGCAAGCAGATCGAGGCGTCCGACGACCCGGACGCTGCGCGAGCGGAGATGATCGCGGGTATCCGCAAGACGATCGACCCGTACATCGCGGCGGGGAACGCGCTGATCGACGACGTAATCGATCCGCGCGAGACCCGGCACACGGTGATCCGGGCACTCGAGATGGCAGAGACCAAGAAAGTGGAGCGACCGTGGAAGAAACATGGCGTGATGCCCGTCTGAACACCACCCGCCGCGGCCTGCTCGCCGGCGCCGCGGCCGGCGGGGCCGGGATGGTGCTGCCGACCACCGCCGCGGCGAAGAGGCGCAAGAAGCACCGCAAGGTCGACGTGGCGATCGTCGGCGCCGGCTTCGCCGGGCTGACCGCCGCGCGCAAGCTGGCCGCCGCCGGCAAGGAGGTCTGCGTGCTCGAGGCGCGCGACCGCGTCGGCGGGCGCACGCTCAACCACCGGGTGCAGAAGGGCGTCATCGCCGAGATCGGCGGGCAGTACGTCGGCCCGACCCAGGATCGCGTGCTCGCGCTCGCGAAGTCCGTGGGCGTCGGGACCTTCAAGACGTACAACGGGGGCGACAACGTCCTCGTCCTGAACGGGGCGCGCTCTCGCTATCCGGCCACGCCGGGGCTTTCGCCCGACCCGGACTTCCAGGAGGCCATCCTCACCTCCATCACCAAGCTCAACCCGATGTCGGAGGAGGTGCCGGTCGACGCACCCTGGAAGGCGCCCAAGGCAGAGGAGTGGGACAAGCTCTCGCTGGGCGCCTGGCGCGATCAGAACATCACCGCGCCCGGAGCCCGGCGCCTGTTCGACATCGCGGCCGAGGCGCTCTGGGGGGCGGAGTCCGATGAGCTCACTCTCCTCTACGCGCTCTGGTACACGGCATCCGCCGGGAACGAGAAGAACAAGGGCGACTTCACCCGCCTGATCTCGACGCCGGGCGGAGCGCAGGAGAGCCGCTTCATCGGCGGCTCGCAGCGGATCCCCATCCTCGTGGCGAAGAGGCTCGGCTCGCAGGTCGTGCTCAAGTCGCCGGTGCGGCGCATCGAGCAGCACCACCACAAGGTGGTCGTCACCTCGGACCGCATGGTGGTCGAGGCGCGCGAGGTGATCGTCGCGGTCCCGCCCAAGCTGGTCCTCGGCATTCACTTCGAGCCGGGCCTGCCGGCCGCGAAGCGCAAGCTGCTCAAGGGCACCCCGCCCGGCAACCTGATCAAGTGGGAGGCCGTCTACGACACGCCCTGGTGGCGCGACGACGGCTACAGCGGCCAGGCCGTGTCCGAGCAGGGGCCCGCGAACACGACATTCGACAACACGCCGCCCGGCGGGACCCCGGGCATCCTGTTCGGCTTCGTCGGCGGCGACCAGGCGCGGTCGTTTCGCAAGCTGGGCCGCGCCGCCCGGCGCAAGGCGGTGCTCGACAACTTCGTCACCTACTACGGCCCCGAGGCAGCCAACCCGAAGAACGCGTTCGAGCTCGACTGGACGCACGAGGCCTGGACGCGCGGCTGCCCGGTGGGGCACACGCGGCGCAACGTGCTGCACCGGTACGGGCCCGCGCTCATCAAGCCGGTCAAGCACGTCCACTGGGCGGGCACCGAGACGGCCGACTACTGGAACGGCTACATGGACGGGGCGGTGCGCTCGGGCGAGCGGGCCGCGCGGGAAGTGCTGAGGGCGCTGCGGCGGTGAGCCGGCGCTCGCTCCTGGCCCTGGCCGGCGCCCTCGCGGCGCTGGCCGTTCCGGCGGGCGCGCAGGCGCAGGGTGTCAGCCCCGACCAGGCGGCGAAGCTCGGCCGCGAGGCCTACCGCTACGGGATACCGCTGCTCGAGATCCTGCGCGTCAGGACGGAGATGACCAGCGTGCGCGCCCCGGACGGGCGGGGCAACGCGCCGGTCAACACGTTCAGCCACGCGCGCAAGTTCGCGACGCCGCGCGACCGCACGGTCGTCGCGCCGAACGTGGACACGCTCTACTCGATCTCCCACCTCGACCTCGCCAAGGGGCCGATCGTGCTGAGCCACCCGGACATGGGCTCGCGCTACTTCGACTTCGAGTTCGTCGACCCGTACACGAACGTTCTCGGCTACGAGGGCACGCGCGTGACCGGCACGCGCGCCGGTCGCGTGGCGATCGTCTGGAAGGGCCACCAGCGCGCGCCGCGCGGGCTGCGCGCGATCAGGTCGGCCTACCGGCGTGTCTGGGTGATCGGCCGGACGCTCTCGACCGGCACGCCCGCCGACCTGCGCGCCGCGCGCCGCAAGCAGCACCAGTACGAACTGTCGCCGTCTCCGCGGCTGCGCTCGCACCGGCCGGGCAAGCCCAGGAAGGCGCCGCTGCCGACCGACGGCCTGGCTTGGCTGCGCAAGCTCGACCGGGCGCTCGCCCAGAACCCGCCGCCCAAGCGCGACAAGCCGCTGCTCGCCCGTCTGCGCGCGATCGGCGTGGGGCCGGGGCTGAACCCGTCCAGGGCCGGGCTGTCGGCCGAGGCGCTGACCGCGCTCGACGCCGCGGTCGAGGACGAGGCGGCGACGCTGGTGGCGTCGTCGCGGGCGCAGGTGGCCGGGGAGGCGCTCGCGAACGACGGCTGGCTCGTGCTCGACCCGAAGGTCGGTCGCTACGGGACCGACTACGACCTGCGCGCGCTGCTCGCGGTCCTCGGCCTGGGCGCCAACACGCCGGAGGAGTCGATCTACCCGACCGCGCTGGCGGACTCCGAGGGCAAGCTGCTGGACGGCGCGAACCGCTACCGGCTGGTCTTCCACAAGCCGCCGCCCGCCCGCGCGTTCTGGTCGCTGACGCTCTACGACGCCGACGCCTTCCTGGTCCCGAACTCGGCGAACCGCTACGCGCTCGGCAACTTCCACCCGCCGCTGACGCGCCGCGGCAACGGCTCGATCGTCGTGCTCGTCCAGCACGACAAGCCGGCGGAGCAGGGCGTGAACTGGCTGCCCGCGCCCGCGCAGGGCATGTTCCGCCTCAACCTGCGGCTCTACTGGCCGCGCAAGAGCGCCCTCGACGGCAGCTGGCAACCGCCGCCGGTGGAGCGGCTGCCGTGAAGCCGCTCTTCTTCCCGACGCCGGCCGAGTTCGGCGCGTGGCTCGAGGCCAACCACGAGGCCGAGTCCGAGCTGATCGTGGGCTTCCACAAAAAGGGCAGTGGCAAGCCGAGCATCACCTGGCAGGAGTCGGTCGAGCAGGCGCTGCGCTTCGGCTGGATCGACGGGGTGCGCCGCGGCCTCGACGACGACAGCTACACGATCCGGTTCACGCCGCGCAAGCCGGTGAGCAACTGGAGCGAGATCAACGTGGCGACCGTCGAGCGCCTCACGGCCGAGGGGCTGATGGCCCCGGCGGGGCTGCGCGCCTATGAGGCGCGCAAGCCCGAGAAGACGGGCGTCTACTCGTTCGAGCGGCGCAAGGCGGCCAAGCTGCCGCGCCATCTCGAAAAGCGCTTCCGGGCCGCCAAGGCCGCCTGGGACTGGTTCAGCGCGCGCCCACCCGGCTACCGGCGCACGGCGACCCACTGGGTGGTGAGCGCGAAGCGCGACGAGACGCGCGAGCGGCGCCTGCAGACGCTGATCGAGTGCAGCGCGGAGGGGCGGAAGATCCCGCCGCTGGCGCGTTGAGCGAAGCCGCCCTACTCTGGTCCGGTGACTCGCCGGGGGGCACTGACGCTCGCGCTTGCCGCTGCGCTGCTGGCCGTCGCCGCGGCGCCGGCCTCGGCCAAGTGGTACGGCAGCCTGATGCGCGGCAAGCCGAACGTGACCTACGGCTGCGAGTCGGCGATCATCCTCGCGCCGCTGGGCGGCGTGCAGCTCGCGCCGACCAACCAGACGTCGTGCACCTACCGCCACGGCGGCTACCTGTACTCGAACCGGCCGACCTTCATAGCGCCGAGCACTGGGCGCATCACGGCGATCAAGGTGCGCTCGGGCTCGCGCCCGGCCAAGCTGCGCCTGACGATCCTGACCGGGTCGAGCCGCGTCGACACGACGACCGGGCGCGACCTGCCCGGCACCTACACCTGCTGCACGGCCCGCTTCGTGGGCAAGCCGTTCCGGCCCAAGGCCAACGCGACCACGAAGAAGAAGGTCAACGTGAAGGTCTTCGACGTGCGCGACAAGCGGATCCGCTTCCGCATCCACTCGTCCGACGGCGTGGCGCTCAGCGCGGTCGGGCCGGGGACGCTGCCGCTGAAGGTGCGCAACGACGTCGGAACGATCGTGGGCGGCAGCCCGACCGCGATCGGCTACTGGCCTTTCACGGCCAGGGGCGATCCCCGCGTAGACGGCTACGCGATGACGGGCATCGACCTGATGTTCCAGTGGAACTTCGTGCGGCGGCGCTAGCCGCGAGGGAGGTCACATGAGCCGGTTCGAGGACCCGGCGATCGTCGTTTGCTCGATCTCGGGTGCGGTGGCCAGCCGCGAGCAGTGCCCGGCGATCCCGTACACGCCCGAGGAGTACGCCGCCGAGGCCAAGCGGGCGGTGGACGAGGGCGCCACGATGATCCACATCCACGCGCGCACGCCCGAGGGCGTGCCGTCGTTCGAGGTCGAGGACTTCCGGGCGATCACCGAGGCGATCACCGGCGCCGTCGACGACGTGATCGTCAACTACTCGACCGGCGCCATCGGCGTGCCGATCGAGAAGCGCATCGAGTACCTGCGCGAGCTGCGCCCCGACGTGGCCGCGCTGAACATGAGCTCGATGAACTACGCGAAGTACTCCGAGCGGCGCAAGGAGTTCGTGTTCAAGGCCGTGTTCGAGAACTCGTTCGACACGATCATCGAGTTCCTCAAGGTCATGAACGAGCTCGGCATCCGGCCCGAGCACGAGTGCTTCGACTCCGGCCACGTGGCCAACCTCGACCCGCTGATCGACATGGGCCTGCTGTCGGAGCCGCTCCAGATCGACTGCGTGATGGGCGTGACCGGCGGCATCCGGCCCACGCCGCGCAACCTCGCTCACATGGCAGACCAGGTGCCGGGCGGCCCGGAGGGCCGCAACAACTGGGGTGTGATCGGGATCAGCCGCGACCAGTGGCGGCTGGTGGCAACCTCGGCCGCGCTCGGCGGCAACGTCAGGGTCGGCCTCGAGGACAACTTCTACCTCCCCGACGGCGAGATGGCGCGCTCGAACGGCGACCTGATCGCGCGGGCGCGGCGGATCGTCGAGGACGTCGGCCGGCGCGTGGCGACCGTCGCCGAGGCGCGCGAGCTGCTCGGCACGCCGAGGCGGATCGCCGCATGAGCGGGCGCGCGCTCTCCGACGTCAAGGTGCTCGACCTCTCGCGGCTGCTGCCGGGCGGCTTCTGCTCGCTGCTGCTCGCCGACTTCGGCGCCGACGTGCTCAAGGTCGAGGACACCGGCATGGGCGACTACATCCGCTGGTCGCCTCCCTACCACGAGGGCGCCGACGACACGGCGAAGTCCGCCCTGTTCCTGGCGCTCAACCGCGGCAAGCGCTCGGTCCGGCTGAACCTCAAAGAGGAGGCGGGGCGCGAGGTGCTGCTGCGGCTGGTGCGCTCGCACGACGTGCTGCTCGAGTCGTTCCGGCCCGGCGTGATGGAGCGGCTCGGCGTGGGCTACGAGCGCCTGCGCGAGGAGAACCCCGGGCTCGTGTACTGCGCGATCACCGGCTACGGCCAGGACGGCCCCTACACGGCGCGGTCCGGCCACGACATGAACTACCTCGGGCTGAACGGGCTGCTCGGGCTGTCCGGCGACGCCGGCGGGCCGCCGGTCCAGGCCGCCGGCCAGATCGCCGACGTCGGCGGCGGCGCGCTGACGGCCGCGTTCGGCATCCTGGCGGCGCTGCGCGAGCGCGAGCGCAGCGGCGAGGGGCAGCTCGTGGACGTGTCGATGTTCGACGGATCGCTGGCTTGGCTGGCGCTGGTGGCGGCGCGCTACCTGGCCGACGGGCAGACGCCGGCGCGCGGCGCTCTCGAGCTCGCCGGCAGTCTGATCTGCTACCGGCCCTACGCGTGCAAGGACGGGTGGGTGACGCTGGGCGCGCTCGAGCCGAAGTTCTGGCAGGCGTGGTGTCGCGGCGTCGACCGCGAGGACCTGATCGAGAAGCAGTTCTCCGCGCCCGGCTCCGACGCCCACGCGGAGGTGGAGCGGGTCTTCCTAACGCGCACGCGCGACGAGTGGACCGAGTTCGCCTCCCAGCACGACTGCTGCCTGGAGCCGGTGCTGGACCTCGACGAGGCGCTGGACTCGGAGCTGGTGCGCGCCCGCGAGATGGTCGTGCGGATCGACCAGCCCGGGACCGAGGGGGTCGACCTGCTGGGCGTGCCGGTGAAGCTGTCGCGCACGCCGGGCGCACCGGCCGGCCCCGGGCCGGCGCTCGGCGAGCACACCCGCGAGGTGTTGGCGGCGCTCGGCTACTCCGAGGCGGAGATCGCCGCCCTGCTGGAGTCGGGCGCGGCCGCCGAGGCGGCAAGCGAGGCGCGCGGGAGCTTCCTGTCGTGAGCCAGAACGGGCTCCTCAAGATGAAGGAGCTCGCCGACGCGAGCGGTGTCAGCGCCGGCACGATCAAGCACTACCTCCGCGAGGGGCTGCTGGGCGACGGCAACGGCGTGGTCAAGACGTCGCGCAACATGGCCTACTACCCGCCGGAGTTCGTCGAGCGCATCAAGCTGATCAAGCAGCTGCAGGAGGAGCGCTTCATGCCGCTCAAGGTGATCAAGGCGATGCTCGACCGCGATCCCGAGCGCGCCCAGGTGCTGGTGGAGCTGGAGGACCGCATCCTGGAGCGGGCGCTGGCGGGCGAGAGCAAGCGCGTGTCGGCGGCGGAGCTGCGCAGGCGCCTCGGGGTCCCGCAGGAGGTGCTCGATCGGCTCGCCAAGCTGGAGGTGATCACGCCGAGCTCGCGCGGGTACGGCCAGCGGGACGTGGAGATCGTCGAGGCGATCAGCCGCTTCCGGGCCGGCGGCTACGACGAGCGGATCGGCTTCACCGTCTACGACACGCTGCGCTACAAGCGCGCGCTCGAGGAGCTGGTCAAGGAGGAGGTCCAGGTCCTGATGGACCGGCTGGCCGGCGAGCTGGACCCCGACCGCGCCGCCGATCTGATCGCGGCCGGCGTGGAGCCGCTGAACGATCTGATCGCGGCGCTGCATCAGAAGTCGCTGGTGGCGGAGCTGCGCCGCCAGCGGGCGGCGCGCGCCTAGCGCTGGGCGCCGGGCGCGCGTCTCCCGCGCCGCTAGCCGATCACGCAGGCCACGACCGCGATCAGGTAGACGACGGCGGCGACCCCGAGTAGCACGCGCAGCCCCCTGCGCGGGGCTGCCGCGATCGCGAGCATCGCCACGCCGGGAGCGGTGACCTGGGTCAGACCGGTCCAGAACACGGGCAGGCCGATCACGGCGAGCCCGGTGAGGACGAGGGCGGTGCGCTTCTCGGTGCCGTTCCGGCGAGCACGCGGAACTGCCCAACCGAAGACGGCCGCCGCCACGAGGACGCTGAAGGCGCCCGTGACCAGATAGGGACCCGCGCCGCCGTCGCCGCTGCCGCTGAAGTTGGCGAAGGCGAGCGAGATCAGCATGACGATCACCGATGCCACCGCGACGACGCGGGTGTCGAGGGTTGCCGGAGATGTGTGAGTGGCGTTGATTTCCATGGCTCAAGCCTCGGTGCGGAGGGGGTGGGCGCGCCTCGGCCGAACTCGCGATTTCGCGCTCAGCCGTTCGGATGAGATCGGGCGGGCGGATCTCGCCCGTCCAGCGGACGCGAACCCATCCGGGTTCGGTTACGTTCGAGGTGTGCAGGCGCTTCTGAACAGGCTCGGCCGCCATGCAGCCCTGGACGTGGGCATCGCCGTGGCGTTCGCCATCACCGGTCTGGTCGAGCTCTGGCGCTCGGGGCCGCTCTCCGACGATCCGCGCGAGGCGATCACCGTGCTCGTGCTGGTGATGACGTTGCCGCTGGCGGCGCGGCGACGGTTCCCGCTTGGAGTCACGGCACTGCTGCTGGTCGCGACCGGCATCAGCAGCGTCTGGCATGTTCCCGACGAGACGGCGTTCGTGATCGGCGTGCTGATGGTGTCGATGTACTCGGTCGCCGCCTACGCCGAGCTGACCCGCGCTCTGCTTGGCCTCGGGGGCCTGCTGACGCTGTTGGTCGTTGGCACGATCGTGGACGGCGACTCCCTGGACGACCTCGTCTTCGTCTCGATCATCTGCGGGGGTGTCTGGGCGACCGGGCGGATGGTCCGTGGCCGCCGCCAGCTCGCGGCCGTCCTCGCTGACAAGAACGTCCTGCTCGAGCAGGAGCAGGAGGCGCGTGCGTTGCAGGCGGTGGCCGAGGAGCGGACGCGCATCGCGCGCGAGCTGCACGACGTGGTGGCGCACAGCGTGAGCGTGATCGTCGTCCAGGCCGGGGCCGAGCGGCGCGCCCTGGGCGAAGAGCGAGAAGGCACGCGCGAGGTGCTCGAGGCGATCGAGCAGACCGGCAGGCAGGCGCTCACCGAGATGCGCCGGCTGCTCGGCATGCTGCGCCAGGACGACGACGAGCTGGCGCTGGCGCCTCAGCCGAGTCTCGAGCACCTCGACCTGCTCGTCAGTCAGATTCGCGACGCGGGACTGCCGGTCGAGCTCGAGGTAGAGGGAACCCCGGCGCCGCTGCCCGCCGGGGTCGACCTGTCCGCCTACCGGATCGTCCAGGAGGCGCTCACCAACGCGCTCAAGCACGCGGGACCGGCACGCGCACGCGTCAGGGTTCGCTACCGGCGCGACGACGTCGAGCTGGAGATCCTGGACGACGGCGCGGGCGGCGAGCCCGTCGCCGCGAACGGGGACGGCTCGGGTGGCCACGGACTTGTCGGCATGCGCGAGCGCGTGTCCCTGTTCGGCGGCGACTTGGCCGCCGGGCAGCGCAGCGAGGGCGGCTATGCGGTCAGGGCGCGGCTCCCGATCGAGCGCGCGCGCGGATGAGCATCGCCGTCCTGATCGTCGACGATCAGGCACTCGTTCGCGGTGGCCTGCGCAAGATCATCGAAAGCGAGCCCGACATGCGCGTGGTCGGCGAGGCGGAGGACGGTCTGGGGGCGGTCGAGGCGGCCGCCCGAACGCGCCCGGATGTTGCCGTCATGGACATCCGCATGCCGAGCCTCGACGGCATCGAGGCCACGCGCCGGATCGTCGCCAAGGCGGGCGATGACGTGCGTGTGTTGATCCTGACCACGTTCGGCCACGACGACTACGTTTACGAGGCCCTGCGCGCCGGCGCCAGCGGGTTCATGCTGAAGGACTCGCCGCCCGAGGAGCTGGTCGATGCCGTGCGGGTGGTGTCCACGGGCGCGGCGCTGCTGGCGCCGGCGGTCACGCGCTCCGTGATCGAGGAGTTCACCCGGCGCTCGCCGAGCAACAAGGTCGACTCGCCGCGGCTGGGCGAGCTGACCGAGCGGGAGCTCGAGGTGCTCAAGCTGCTCACCCGCGGGCGCTCGAATGCCGAGATCGCGGCCGACCTGGTCGTGAGCGAGGCGACTGTGAAGACCCACGTGGCGCACGTGCTGATGAAGCTCGGCGTGCGCGACCGCGTGCAGGCGGTGATTTTCGCCTACGAGTGCGGCCTACCCTCGGCTCAGTAGGTGATCACGGTTCGGATGCCCTCCTGGCGCTCCATCGCCTCGAAGGCGTCGTTGACCTCGTCGAGAGCGACCCGGCGGGTGACCAGCGACTCCAGGTCGAGCTCGCCCTTCAGGTAGAGGTCGACCAGCTCCGGCACGCGGTCGCGGCCCTTCGCCCCGCCGAAGGAGGCGCCGGCCACGCGGCGGCCGGTGATCAGGAAGCGCGGGACGATCTCGAGCACCTCGCCCTTGCCGGCCACGCCGGCCACCGTGCAGAGGCCCCAGCCCATGCGCGCGGACTCGACCGCCTGGCGCATGACCGCCACGTTGCCGGTGGCCTCGAAGGTGTAGTCGGCGCCGAAGCCGCCCGTCATCTCGACGATCTTGTCGACGGTGTCGGGCCCGCCGACGAGCGTCTCGGTCGCGCCCTGGGCGCGCGCGTGCTCCAGGCGCTGCTCGGACAGGTCGACGGCGATGATGCGCTCGGCCCCCGCGAGGCGGCAGCCCGCGACCGCGCCGAGGCCCACCAGCCCGGCGCCGAAGACCGCGCAGGTCGAGCCCGGCTCGACCTTGGCGATGTAGAGCGCCGCGCCGATCCCGGTGGTGGCGCCGCAGGCGAGCGTGCAGACGACGTCGAGCGGGGCCTCGGGATCGACCTTCGCCAGCGCGATCTCGGGCATGACGGTCGCCTCGGCGAACGTGCTTGTGCCCATGAAGTGGCGGATGCGCTCGCCGTCGCGGTTGAGGCGGGTGCTCCCGTCCGGGAGGTGGCCCTTGTTCTGCTCCTCGCGGATGGCGAGGCAGAGGTTGGTCTTGGGCGAGAGGCAGTGCACGCACTCGCCGCACTGGGGCGAGAACAGCGTGACGACGTGGTCGCCGGCCGCGACGCTCGTCACGCCCTCGCCGACGGCCTCGACCACGCCGGCGCCCTCGTGGCCCAGCACGGTCGGCGCGTAGCCGGACGGGTCCGCGCCGCTGGCCGTATAGAGGTCGGTGTGGCAGACGCCGCAGGCCTTCAGCCGCACGAGCACCTCGCCCTGCTGCGGGCCATCCAGGTCTACGTCCTGGACCACGAGCGGCTTGGCGAACTCCTCCAGTACGGCGGCGCGAATCCTCATGGCGGCGGACCCTAACCGGGCGGACGCCCGGCTGCCGAGACGGTGCGACGCCAGGCGAGCGAGCCGCGGCTCGCGGGCAGCACGCGGTAGTCGGGGTGCCGAACCCAGATGGGGACATAGCGCACGCGCTTCGCCTTGACGCGGCCACGGCGGGCCACGAAGTCGATCAGGGCGATCAGGCCGTCCTGTGACTCGGGCGGGCAGCAGGCGGCCGTCTGGTTGGAGACGAGGTTGCCCTCGCCGAACACGACCGGCTTGCCGTGGACCCAGCGGATCGGCTGCACGACGTGTACGTGCTGGCCGACGATCGCGGTGATGGCCGGCGAGCGCGTGAGGCGGTCGGCAAGCGCCGCCTGAGCGGGCGAGACCGAGTGGCTGAACTCGTTGCCCCAGTGGAGGTTGACGATGACCGCTTGGGCGCCCCTTCGCCGGGCCTTCCTGGCATCGCGCAGGATCCGGCCCGCGCTCGCCCAGTTGTAGCTCCAGGCGTGCGGGACGGCCTGGCCGTTGGTGATGGCGGTAAAGGCCAGCAGCGCGACCTTCACGCCCTTGACGTCGATGATCGTCGTCCTGTTCGCCTCTGCTTGCGAGCGAGCTGTGCCCGCGTGCCTGATCCCGGCGCGGTCGAGCGCCCGGAGCGTCGTGTCGATCCCGTACTGACCGGCGTCCAGCGAGTGGTTGGAGGCGGTGCTGCAGGCGTCCCAGCCCGTGGCCCGGACCGCACGGGCGAGCGCCGGCGGGGTCCGGAAGCTCGGGTAGCCGCGCACCGGTCCCGGGACGAGCGGAGTCTCGATGTGGCAGAGCGCGAGATCGGCGCCGGCGATCCGCGGCCGGATCGAGGCGAACATCGGCCCGAACGCATAGCGGCGCCCACCGCCGTCGGCGAGCGCCCGAGCGGCGACGGGCTCATGAACGAGAAAGTCACCCGAGGCGGCAACGGTGAACCGAACCGGCGCCGCGGGCACCTGCGCCGCGGGCGCCTGGTGCGTCCACAGCAGCCCGAGCGCAACGAGCGCCGCCATCACGCGCCCACCGTAGCGCCCGTGGCAAGAAGTTCACGCTCGCCGCCCCATACGTCGCTGAACGGCAGCAACGATGGGGTTGTGAGCAACGAGGGGAACATCCGTCATGAAATAGCTGACGAATGTTCCCCTCGACGAGAGGCGGCCATCGTCGAGCTCGCTGAGAGGCAGCACGGGGTAGTGGCCCGGTACCAGCTGCTCGATTTCGGCTTGGGCCGGGGCGCCATCGCCGCTCGCGTCGAGGCGAAGCGTCTGCACTTGGTTCACCGTGGTGTCTACGCGGTCGGGCGGCGGCGGATCTCGCAGCACGGTGTCTGGATGGCCGCCGTGCTGGCCTGCGGTCCGGATGCCGTGTTGAGCCATCGCCCCGCAGCTGCCCTGCTCGGGATCCGCCATGCGGCCGGCGGTAGGGTCGATGTCACGGTCCCGCGCCGGCTTCGTCCCCACGACGGCATCAACCCGCGGCGCGGCCGCGTACCCGACGACGAGCGCACCGTCCATGCCGGCATCCCCGTCACGACTGTGCCGCGGACCCTGCTGGACCTCGGCGCGGTCCTGCAGCCCCACGAGCTCAGGCGCGCCCTCGAGCAGGCCGAGGCGCTCCGGCTGGCAGACCCGCTCTCCCTGATCGCTGTCGTTGAACGACACGGAAATCGGCGCGGCGTGAAGGCCATGCGAGCCGCGCTCGCCGAAGGCCCGCTCCGCTCCTCGCTGACCAGGAGCGAGCTCGAGCGGCGCTTCCTTGCCCTGGTCGACGAAGCCGGTTTGCCGAGGCCACGCGTCAACGAGTGGATGGACATCGGCGGCGAGCTGATCCAGGCGGACTGCGTGTGGCCAAGCCAACGACTGATCGTCGAGCTCGACGGCCGCGCCTGGCACGGAACAGGCGAGGCCTTCGACCGCGATCGTCGCCGCGACCGGCGCTGTCTGGCCGCCGGCTGGAACGTCATGCGCGTGACCGACCGGGCCCTGACCGCAGAGCGGCGCGAGCTCGAGGAAGAGCTCCGCGCGTTTCTCAGCGCTGCGCGAGCGCGATCCGCTTGAAGACCGCGAATGCCGGCTTCGCGCGTACCGAGCCGTTTGACTCCAGCACGCGCAGGCCCGAGAAGTCGAACGGGTCGGCGTGGTCGGTGTCCGTGGAGATCCAGTTCTCCCAGAAGATTCGATCGATGCCGAGCGCCTTGCGCTTTTGGATCAGCAGCGGCAGGGCCTCGCCGAGCCGCTTCGCCTGGTCGGGCTCGGTCGTCTCGAACGGGTACGGCTTGTGCCCGGGGCGCTTGCCCGACGACCAGGTCACCTCGGTCAGCCACAGCGGCCGGTCGCCGTCGCCGGCCTTCTGCAGTGACCGGCGCGCGTAGCGCACCAGCCGCAGGACGTTCTCGACCTTGAAGGTGTACGGGTGGATCGCGATCGCGTCGAACACGCCCTTCGCGCCGGCGCGGTAGATCTGGTCGATCGACTCCCACGAGCGATCCGCGAAGCCGGCCCCGATCACGAGCGCGTCGGGGTCCGCCTTCTTGATCGCCGCCCGGGCCGCCCTGGCAAGCCGGACGTATCCGGCGGCGTAGGGCTGGTCGGACCAGTAGTGGTCGTGGTTGGGCTCGTTCCAGATCTGCCAGGCCTCGATCGGCTGCTTGGGAAGGTCGGGGTTCTCGCTCCAGAACGACCCATCCGGCCCGTAGCGGTCGATCAGCGCCGTCAGGTAGGCGGCGTAGTTCTTCGTGCCGGCCGGCGGCGAGTTGGCGAGCTTGGGGTGCGCGGCCGCCCACGACGGCGTACGCAGGACGATCGGCAGCAGCTCGATGTGGGCGCGCGCGGTGGCTGCCACGAACGGATCGACCCCGCTGAAGTCGAACTTGCCCCGCGTCGGCTCGATGTGGGTCCAGTAGAACGGCACGCGCAGCGCCGTCACGCCGCTGTCCGCCATCACCTTCACCTCGGAGTCGATTGGCGCGTCCGGGTCCGTGAGCACGCCGCTCGTCGCGCCCAGCAGTGCCTGCGGCCGCGACGGGCCGTTGTCATCCGAGGAGCCGCCTCCACCGCACGCCGAGAGGGCGAGGGCCAGCAGACTCGCTGCTACCAGCGCACGTCGTGCCACTCCATAACACCGTAGCCAGACTCGAGCTCGAGTCCCCCCGGTAGCTCTCCCGAGAACGAGCCGAAGGGCTGGCGGTAGTCGCTGCGGATCAGCAGCCGGTTGGTGTGGTCCTCGCGCGCCGACCACTCGCTGAAGCGCAGCCCGCCGACCGCCGAGAGGTCGGCCGCGAACTCCAGCGGCTCCACCTCGTGCGGCTCGCCGTCGACCCAGACGGTGCGCTCGCTCGCCACTGGCGCGTCGTGCACGCCGTCGACCAGGTTCCAGGCGAGCGGGCGCCCGTCGCGCAGGCGGCCGATGCCGGCGGACCAGCGCCAGGTCGTGTGGCGGGCGTGGTAGCCCGCGGACTCGTCGATGAAGCCGAGCGGCCCCGACACGTCGAACTCCATCCCGCCCGCACGCACCGTGCCGCTCACCTCGATGCCCGCCTGTTTGCGCGTCCAGATGTAGGAGCGACCGTGAGGAGAGATCACCTCGACGCCGGGGCCCTCAGCGAACGAGAGCGACCCGTCGAGGCGCTCGCCCTCGAACAGCCGCCCGTCGGGCAGCGCGACCGCCCACCAGCGCTGCGGCACGCCCGCGATGCGCGCGTCGCCGGCGCACAGCATCAGCTCCGGCCCGTAGACGGCCACGTAGCGCCAGCGCTTGAGGGGTCGCCCGCGGCGCATGAACGGCATGCGGTCGGGAGGCAGCGGCAACCCGGCCGAGCGTACGCCTTCACCCCGGATCGGAAGCGATGACATCGCGGCGCAGTACACTCCAGATTGACTGGTCAGTCAACGTGGAGGAGTGACCATCTTGCGAGCTGCGGCCGTCCAGCTCGAATCGACGAATGACACCGATCGCAACCTCGAGGCTGCGGATCGGCTGACGCGCGCCGCGGCTGCGGACGGCGCGGAGCTCGTCGTGCTCCCCGAGCGGCTCGACCTGCGCGGCAGCGCGCAGGACTACGCGGCCGGAGCGGAGACCCTCGAGGACAGCCGCGCGATCGACTGGGCCAGGCGCACGGCCGGAGAGCTCGGCATCGATCTGGTCGCCGGCTCGATCGCCGAGCGCCGCGACGGCCACGATCGCGTCGCCAACACCTCGGTCCACGTCGGTCCAGACGGCGAGCTCAAGGCCGTCTACCGCAAGATCCACATGTTCGACGTCGAGGTCGGCGGTGTCGAGTACCGCGAGTCCGAGCACTCCGAGCCGGCCGACGAGATCGTGCTCTCCGAGACGGCGAACGGGCTCGGCCTCGGACTGACCATCTGCTACGACCTGCGCTTCCCCGAGCTGTACCGCATCCTCGCTTTGCGCGGCGCCCGGATCGTCACCGTGCCGGCCAACTTCACCCGCGTCACCGGGCAGGCCCACTGGGAGGTCCTGTTGCGCGCGCGGGCGATCGAGAACCAGCTGTTCGTCGTCGCACCGGGCCAGGGCCGCATGCCAGGACCCGAGGGCGACAGCTACGGCAACTCGATGATCGTCGACCCCTGGGGCGAGGTGCTCGCGCGGGCCGGCGGCGAGGGCGAGGCCTTTGTCGCCGCCGACCTGGACCTCGCCCGCCAGGACGAGATCAGGGAGAAGCTTCCCAGCCTGGCCAACCGGGTCGCCGGCGCCTACCGCTGGCCCGAGGAGGCCAAGGTCTGATGGCCACCGCCGCCAAGCCCGGCGCGGTCGACAAGCGCCGCATGATCCTCGACGCCGCAGTGCGCGTATTCGCGACGCGCGGCTTCCACCACTGCCGCGTGTCGGACGTCGCCGACGAGGCGGGGGTGGCCTACGGCCTCGTCTACCACTACTTCCGCTCCAAGGAGGAGATCCTCAACACGCTCTTCCTCGAGCGCTGGCAGATCATGCTCGACGCGATCGCCGAGATCGACTCGCGCGAGCTGCCCGCGCGCGAGAAGCTGTACGCGGTCGCCTCCTTCATCATCGACTCGTACCGCCACGACCCAGATCTGATGAAGGTGATCATCGTCGAGGTCACCCGCGCGGCGAACTCCTTCGGCGCGCTTCACCTGGACAAGATCCGCGAGGCCTACGAAGGGATCGCGGGGATCGTCGAGTCGGCCCGGGCGGAGGGCTCGTTCAGGTCGGACATCCCCTCCGAGTTCGCGGCCATGTGCTTCTACGGCGCGATCGAGCAGCTGCTCACCGGCTGGATCTTCGAGGTGCTCCCACGGACCGACGACGAGTACGAGAGCGCCAAGGGACTGGTGGTCGAGGCGATCTGCGGCGGACTGGAGTCGCAGAGCAACGGCGCCTCCGGCCAACCTGCTTGAATCAGCCGCCGATGCAGAACGACCTTACGAAGCGGTTGATGTGGACTGGCCTGCTGGCCGGCGTCGGGGCGCTCACTTCGATCATCGCGAACCGAATTGCGGCCGAAATCTGGGTACGGGTCTTCAAGGAAGACCCGCCAATCGACTGATGGCCGCCGCCGAGGAGCCGAATCAGGGCGCAACCGGTAACCGGCCGTTGGGGGAGACGCCACTGACCGTGGAGAACGAGACAGACACCTTCGCCGAGCGCCCCGAGGCGTTCGTCGGCGCCGCATTCGCCGGCGGGCTCGCGCTCGCCCTGATCCTGCGCAGGCTCACCCGATGACGGGCAACGGGTCGCCCCCGAGCGCCGACAAGAACCTCGGCGAGATCGTCTCCGAGGTCTCCGAGAAGGCCTCGCTGCTCGTCCGTCAGGAGATCGACCTCGCCAAGGCCGAGATCGGCCAGAAAGTCGGGAAGCTCACCCGCGGCGCCGCGGTGGGCGTGGCCGCCGGCGTCTTCCTGATCTTCGGCGTGACGATGTTCTTCCACACGCTCGCCTGGTTCCTGTTCGACATCTTCGACTTCAACGCCATCTGGTACGGCTTCGCGATCGTCACCGCGCTGCTGTTCCTGCTCGCGATCCTTGCCGCATTCGTGGCCTACCGCCTGGTCAAGAAGGGGGCGCCGCCGACGCCCGACCTCGCGATCGAGGAAGCCAAGCGCACGCGTGAGCAGTTCGAGGCGCAGAAGATCGAGCGCGACCAGCTGGAGAGGAGCAAGAGCTGATGCCGGACAGCAGCCCCGAGGTCATCCGCGCCTCGATCGAGGAGACGCGCAAGGAGCTGGCCTTCTCGGTCAACGACCTGCGCTCGAAGGTGGCCGAGCTAACCGACTGGCGCCGCCAGCTCGCCGAGAACCGCAACGCCGCGCTGGTGGGCGCCGCGGTCGCCGGATTCGTGGTCGGCGGCGGGATCGCCGCCACCTTCTCGCTGCTCAGCGGCCGCCGGCGTCGCTGACCACATCCTCGCCGTAGCGCCGCTTGTGGATCACCGCCGCCACCGCGCCGGCGGGAATCGGCAGCCAGAATGACACCATCCGGTACGCGAGCGTCGCCACGACTGACGCGCCGGTTCCGACGCCGGCGAGCACGAGCGTTCCGGTCAGGCCCGCCTCCACGAAGCCGAGCCCGCCCGGGGTGAGCGGCAGCGTGCCGAGGAACTGCGCCGCGCAGAACGCGAGCAGCACCGTCGACGGTCGCGGGTTGGAGTGCACGGCGGTCAGCGCGGCGAGCAGCGTGAGGTAGTCGAGCACCCAGCGTCCCGCCGACAGCAGCAGCGCCTGCCACCAGTTGCGCCCCAGCACCTGGCGCACCTCGTCGCGCTCGCGCAGCAGGCGCCGCGGCAGGTCGGAGCGCTGTGCGCGAGAGCGCCGGAGGCGGTTGCGCAGGCTCTGAGCGGCCCGGCCGACCGCCCCCAGCGGCCGATCCCAGAGCATCGCCGCCGTGCCCGCCGCGACCAGCAGCACGAACACCACGCCGCCGATCAGCGCCGCGCGCCCGAGGCCGGGGTCGACCGGCGCGCCGAACAGGACCGCCGGCAGCGCCAGCAGCGGCAGCGCCAAGAGGGTGCCGAACACGAGCAGGGACGAGGCCGTCATCCCGGACGCCGCTTGGGCGGCGGGCACCCCGCCTCGAGCGAGCATCGCGTACTGCATTGCCCCCGAGGCCGCGACGCCGCCGGGAACCACGCGCCCGAACGAGTTCGACGCGAGCTGCGACGTGATGACGGGCCCCCAGCGATCGGCCCGCATGGCGATCTTCTGCACGGCCCACATGCAGGCGTAGCTGCCGATCTGCAGGGCGACCATCGCGATCCACCAGAGCGGGGCGAACTCGCCGAGCTTGTCGTAGGCGCCGAACACCTGGAGCAGCGCCGGCGCGAGCAGGTACAGCGAGACGCCTGCGATCGCCAGCAGGACTCCGCGTCGCGCAAGGGTGCTCGCGCTCATGCTGAGGAGAGGCTAGGCGCTGGCCTAGGCCGGCGCGGGGTCCGGTGCGAGCGGCGGCGCAGGCGGCTCGGGCGGCTCGGGCGGCTCGGGCGGCGGCTCCGGGGGGTGGGCCTTGATGGACAGCGTGCGCAGGTCGACGTACTCGCGCAGCAGGATCTGGATCGAGGCGACCACCGGAATGGCCACGAGCGCGCCGAGCACGCCCAGCAGCGTCGCCCCGAACAGCACCGCGACGATCGTGAGGAACGGATGGACCTTCACCGTGCGCTTCTGCACCTGCGGCTGGATCACGTGGTTCTCGAACTGCTGGTAGCCGATCGCCCAGATCGTCCAGATGATCGTGGTGGTGGGGAAGTCGCCGAAGACGGTGACCAGCCCGATCAGCACGGCCGCGATCGTGGCGCCGATCAGCGGGATCAGCGAGAACAGGCCGGCGATCAGGGCGAGCGGGCCGCGGAACGGCACGCCGAGGATCGTCAGCACGATGTACGTGGCGACGCCGGCGATCACCGCGATGAACAGCGCGCCGGCGACGTACCCGGCCACGGCGTCGGCCATGTTGTCCAGCGAGCGGCGTAACCGGTCCCGCTGCTCGGGTGGTCTCGCCGCGATGAAGGCTTCGACCCACACTCCCCCGTTCCCTAACAAGAACGCGGTGAGAACGAGGATCGTGATCGCCGCGAACGCCGAGTTGACGATGCCGAAGCCCACGTCCCGCAGGGTGCCGGCGGCGCCGCCGAGCCGGTTCGGCAGCTTGCCGGCCTCCTTCTCCAGCTTGTCGGTGATGTCGTAGTCGCGGTTGATCCTGCGCAGCGTCTTGTTGCTCTGCACGTAGTGCGTGACGTCGCGCGCGTAGCTCGGGACCTTGTCCGCGAAGTCGTTGCCCTCGGTGATCAGCGGCGGGACGATCAGCGCGATCAGCGCGATCGGGATGGCCAGCAGCCCGAGGTAGACGAGCGCGATGGCGAACCCGCGCCGCATGTATTGCCCCAGGTAGTTGACGGGACGGGACAGCGCCACCGCGAGGAACGAGGCGATCAGCACCCAGCTGATCGGCTTGCGCAGCCGGTAGATCAGGTAGAGCAGGATCGCCACGCAGACGACCGTCAGCACGGTCCGCACGATCACCCTCGCGGGAGGCCCCATCAGGGGCGTATTCGCGCCCCCGGCGGCGGAGCCTGCTTAGCGCACGAAGTGCTGCGGCAGCCCGCCGACGCCCAGCAGGCCCGGGCCCGTGTGGACGGCCAGGACCGGGCCGATCTCGCTGACGATCGTCGGCTCGTGCCCGAACAGCTCGCGGCAGCGCTCGACGAGCGCGGCGGCCTGGTCGGGCGCGTTGATGTGCTGCACGCACCAGGCATCGGCGCCCGAGTCACGCCGCTGCCGGCTGTAGTCGACCATCCGCTCGAACGCGCGCCCGCTCGTGCGCACGCGCTCGACCGGGGTCATCTCGTTCTCCACGGTGAGGATCGGCTTGACCTTGAGCGTGGACCCGATCCACGCGCTGGCGGCGCCGATGCGCCCGCCGCGGCGCAGGAACTCGAGCGTGTCGACCGCGAACCACATCTTCAGCTGGCCGCGCGCCTCGGCCACGCGCTCGGCCACCTGCTTGCCGCCGAGCCCCTCGCGCGAGGCCTTGGCCGCGGTGAGCGCCATGAAGCCGAGCCCGCCGGCCGCGGTGGTCGAGTCGATCACCTCGATGCGCTCTCCGCCCTTGCCCTCCCGCTCGAGGGCCTCCTTCGCCTGGCGTGCCGCCTCGGGCGTGCCCGACAGGCCGCCGGAGATGTGGACGGAGACGATCTCGCGACCCTCGGCGAGCAGCGGCTCGTAGGCGGCACGGAAGTCGCCCACCGACGGCTGCGAGGTGGTCGGCAGCGCCTCGGTGGAGCGCAGCTCGTCGAAGAACGCGTCGTAGTCGGTGATCTCGGTCTCCGGCACCGTGCGGTCGCCGCCGAACACGACGTAGAGCGGCACGACGGTGAAGTCGTTCTGCTCCGCGACGCCCGGTGCGAGGTACGAGGTGCTGTCTGTGACGACCGCGACTTGGCTCATGGCGGGCGGCAGCCTACTCCCCTAACCTCCGGCCACTTGGCCACGGTCCTCGTCACGGGCGCGACAGGCTTCATCGGCTCGCACGTCGCGCGGCTGCTCGTCGAGCGCGGCGACGAGGTGGTTCTGGCCGTCGAGGGCGGCTCGCCCGATACGGCAATCGAGGGTCTCGACGTCAGGCGCGTCAAGTGCGACGTCCGCGACCGGCGTGCCGTTCGGCGGGCGCTGCGCGGCGTCGAGCGGGTGTTCCACTGCGCCGGAATCACCTCCGTCCGGCCCGAGGACACCGAGCGGCTGTTCGACGTGAACGTGCGCGGCACGAAGCTCGTGATGGAGGAGTGCCTGCGGGCTGAGGTGGAGCGGGTGGTCTACACCTCGAGCGCGGCCGTGGTCGGGCCGGCGCCACAGGGCAAGACCGCCGACGAGACGCAGCTCTTCAGCGGCGGCGAGCTCGGGATCCCGTACGTGAGCTCCGTCCACGAGGCCGAGGTCGAGGCGATGCGGGTTGCCGCGCGCGGCCTGCCGCTCGTGTGCGTGAACCCGGTCGTCTGCTTCGGCGCCGGCGATCACCTGCTGACCTCCACCCGCCTGGTGCGCTCGTTCCTGCTCGGCCGCATCCCGGTCTACACCGACGGCGCGATCTCGATCGTCGACGTGCGCGACGTGGCCCGAGGGCACCTGCTGGCGGACCGGCGCGGACAGGTCGGCGAGCGCTACATCCTCGGCGGGCGCAACTTCACGTTCGACCGGTTGTTCGCCGACCTCGGCCGGTTATCGGGGATCGAGCCGCCGGTGCGGCTGCCGCCCGCCGCCGCTCGCGCCGCCGCGGGGCTGCTCGCCTCGACGGGGCGGACCTGGCCGATCACTCCGCTCGAGGTGCGCGCCGCCAGCCAGTGGTGGACCTACCGCTCCACGCGCGCCCGCCGCGATCTGGGCTGGAGCGCGCGCCCGCACGAGGAGACGCTCGAGGCGACTGTCAGCTGGCACCTCGAGCGCGAGCAGGAGCGGATCGCCCGGACGCGCCGCTCACGGCAGTTCCAGTTCCGCCTCGCCGGCGCGGCGATCGGCGTGACCGAGAGCGCCGTCGGGCTGCTGCGCCGCGCGGCCGCAGCCGGTCCCTAGCATTGGCCGGGTGACCACGCTCTACCGCTGCAAGGCGCCGACGGACCTGGTCTGCCGCTGCGGCAAGGTGGCTCGCCGGCTGCGAAGCGCCGGCATCGAGTTCGAGGAGGTCAGGGTGCAGTTCCGCAAGCGCGACCGGCCCGAGATAGCGGATTTGACGGGGCAGCGCTGGGTACCGGTCCTCGTGCACGAAGGCCAGACGATCCACGACTCACACCGCATCCTGGAGTACCTCGACTGGCTCGCCGAGCGTCGGGAGGTCGCGTGAGCCGGATGCAGCGAGCGAGTCGCGGTGCCCGGCGGGCGTGGCCGATCCTGCTGATGGCCTGGGAGCGCTGGCAGACGCTCGAGCCGGAGCAGAAGGAGCGCTACATGCGCCAGGCGCGCGACTACGCGCAGCGCGGGCGCAAGGCGATCGACCAGCGCCGCCGCAAGTCCAAGTGAACTCTTAGCCGGCGCTCAGCATGAGCTCCTACGTTGGGGCGCATGCTGCCTCCCATCCAGAGCTACTTCGTGAGGGTCCGCGGCGATCGCGTCGTCGTGGAGAACCTCGGCAACCACGAGTGGGTCGAGCTGCACGGCCTCGAGGAGGTCGGCTCGCAGATCGAGCGCTGGAACTACGCCGCTAGTCCAGCCGGTTCTCGAGCCCGATCGGCCGCTTCACCGGCTCAGGCTGGGGCTCGGCCTCGAACCCCTCGGGCTGCTCCACTTCAAGCAGCTGGGCGAGCTCACCCGACTCGAACATCTCGATGACGATGTCCGAGCCGCCGACCAGCTCCTTGTCGACGAACAGCTGAGGGATCGTCGGCCAGCCGGACAGGCCCGACAGCTCCTCGCGGATGCGCGGGTCAGGCAGGATGTCGAGCGCCGCGTACTGCACGCCGAGCGCGTTGAGAGCCCCTGCGGCGCGGGCGGAGAACCCGCAGCCGGGCTGGTTGGGGGTGCCCTTCATGAACAGCATCACACGGTTCTCGTCGATCGCCTGCTGGAGGAAGTCGCGGATCTCGTCGTTTGTCACTGTGGGGCTCCGGGTGTCGAGGTCTTGATGGATAGGGCGTGGATGGGCCCGCCGATCTCGTCGCCGAACACGTCGTAGACCAGCTTGTGCTGCTGAATCCGCGACAGGCCTTCGAACTTGTCCGACACGATCTCGGCACGGAAATGGTCCCCGCCGCCGGTGAGGTCGTCCACCTTGACCTCCGCGCCCGGCAGCGCAGCGCTGATGCGCTCCTGCAATTCCGTCGGTGTAGGCATCCGAACCTCAGGGTACCGATGGGTTCGCCGATACAATTCACGTAGATGGTCCAGCTCACCGACATTGCAGCCGAGAAGGTCCGAGCCTTCATGCAAGGGCAGGCGGAGGCGGCGGCGACCGAGGTTGGCCTTCGAGTAGGGGTTCGGGGCGGCGGCTGCTCCGGCTTCCAGTACGCCCTGGCGCTGGACGAGCGGCGCGACGACGACCACGTCTTCGACAACTCCGGCATCTCCGTGCTCGTGGATCCGGCGAGCCTCCAGTACGTGGACGGGTCGACCGTCGACTACACGGAGAACTTCATGGGCTCGGGGTTCGAGGTCTCGAACCCCAACACCGTCGCCTCCTGCGGGTGTGGCTCGTCCTTCCGCGTGGCCGACGAAGAGCCGTCCTGCGGCACCTCCGTCTAGGCTCGACCGCCGAGCTTCACCGACAGCGTCTTGAGCTGGTTGATGAACGGCGACTCCGCGTATAGCGGCGTCCCGGCCAGCTCGATCTGCGGATAGCGAGCGAGCGTCTCCTCGAGCAGCACCTTCAGCTCGAGGCGCGCCAGCGCCGCTCCGAGGCAGAAGTGCCGCCCGCCCGCGCCGAACGCCTGGTGCTCGGGATTGCGGGTGGCGTCGAAGCGGTCCGCGTCCTCGTAGCGCGTCTCGTCCCGGTTGGACGAGACGTACCACATGACCACCTTGTCGCCCTTGTGGATCGTCTGCCCGTTGAGCTCCGTGTCCTCCGTGGCGGTGCGGCGGAAGTGCGCGAACGCCGGGAACATCCGCAGGGACTCCTCCACTGCGCTGGGGACCAGGCTCGGGTCGTCGACCAGCAGCTGCTTCTGCTCGGGGTGCTCCATCAGGGCGCGCATCGCAGCGCAGTAGGTCGCCTTGGTGCTGTCGTTGCCGGCGGCGACGAGCAGGAAGAAGCCCATCACGATCTCGTGCTCCTCGAGGCGCTCGCCGTCGAGCTCGGCGTGCACGAGCACGCTGGTCAGGTCGTCCGTGGGGTGCTCGCGGCGCTGTTCGATCAGCTGCCGGCAGCGCTCGAACATCTCGGGCACGTCGCGCTGCATGACCGATTCGACGCCCTCGGGGTTCATGTCGGGGTCGCCGGCGCCGAGCATGTTGTTCATCAGGCGCGCCCAGATCTCGTCGTCCTCGGGCGGGATGCCCATGAAGCTGTGGATCACGCGCGACACGACCGGCTGGGCCACGTCGGTCACGAGGTCGCAGGTCTCGCGCCCGTCCAGGCGGTCGAGCACATCGAGCGTGATCGCGCGGATCTCGCCCTCGTGCGCGGCGATGCGCTTGGGCGTGAAGCCGCGCTGGAACAGCTGCTTGAGCCGGTCGTGCTTGGGCGGGTCCATGCCGATGAACATCGCCGAGATCAGCTCCACCGGCATGATCGCGTTCGTCAGGGCGGTGATCCCGGTGGCCGACGAGTACGTCTCCCAGTCGAGGCTGACCGCGCGCACGTCGTCGGCCCTGGTGATCGACCAGTAGCCGTCCTCCTCCGGATACTCGGTGATCTTCGACGTCCAGTGCACCGGGCAGCGCGACCGCATTTCCTTGAACAGCTCGTGCGGCGGCCCGTCGGGCCACAGCTCACGCTCGGTGACCAGGACATCCTCGAGGCGCGTCTGGTCGATGGACATGGTCCGACCATATCGCCATGCTGGCCGCGTGGCCAAACCCAACTTGATCCTGTTGGTGACCGATCAGCAGCGCGCCCCGCAGCACTGGCCGGGCGGCGCGGAGTGGCTCGACGAGCTGACGCCGAACGACGCCGAGCTGCGGCGCACCGGCGTCAGCTTCACCCGCGCGTTCATCGCGTCGTCGATGTGCTCGCCCAGCCGCGCCAGCCTGCTGACCGGAACCTATCCGGCGCGCCACGGCGTGACGCTGACGCTCACCAAGGGGGACCTGTTCCCCGACCGCAGCAACGCCCCCGACGTGGTGCGCACCGCCGCCCGGCTGTGGCGCAGCGGCGAGGTGCCGCGTGACCGGATCGCGCGCGGATTCGCGCGCGGGCTGCTGCGGCTGGGGCCGAAGAGCGGCAACGAGCCGGAGCTGGCGCCCGGGACGGACACGCTCGCCACGCATCTGCGCGAGCGCGGCTACCACGTGGCGCTGAAGGGCAAGTGGCACCTGACCAAGCCGGTGAACGGGGAGTGGGGCCCGAGCGACAGCGGGCGGATCGAGCGCGACTTCGGCTTCGCCGACTGGGAGCCGCCCGACGCCGGCGGCGACGCGAAGGCGGAGAGCTTCGGCGGGGGCTTCGCGGGCTCGACCGGCCTCGGGTGGGACGAGGACTACACGCGCCAGGTCGAGCGCTGGCTCGGCCGGGAATCGCTGCCCGAGCCGTTCTGCCTGGTGATCAACCTGGTCAACCCGCACGACGTGCTCGGCTACCCGTCGTCGTATGAGCGCGGCGGCTACAAGGCGGACGACTTCAGGGGGCTGGAGATACCGCTGCCGCCGACGGTCGCCGAGGACCTGCGCGACAAGCCGACCGTCCACTCGCTGATGAAGCTCGGGCAGGCGGCCTACATCGGCGCCCTGCGCGACGACCGCGCGCGGCGCGACTACGTCAACTTCTATGCCTACCTGCATCGGGTCGTGGACGAGAAGATCGGCCGCATCCTGGCGCTGCTCGGCGACCCCCGCGATCCCGGCTCGCTGCGCTCGCGCACGGTGATCGCGCGGACCTCCGACCACGGCGAGCTGGGCCTCTCGCACGGCGGCCTGCGCCAGAAGATGTTCAACACCTACGAGGAGGCGCTGCGCGTCCCGTTCGTGATCTCGAACGCGGCGATGTTCCCCACGCCGCGCGTGAGCGACGCGCTGGTGTCGCTCGTGGACGTGGTACCGACGCTGCTCGGCCTGAGCGGGGAGCCGGGGGACCCGGCGCGCTTCGACGGCGTCGATCTCGGACCGGTCATCTCCGGAGCCGAGAGCTCGCTTCGCGACGCCGTGCTGTTCACCTACGACGACCACCAGGCCGGCACGGCGTTCCAGGACGTGCCCGGCCAGCCGAACCGGATCCGCTGCGTGCGCGACGCGCGCTGGAAGTACGCGATCTACCTCGACCCCTCGGGCAAGGTGGCGCCCGAGTACGAGCTGTACGACCTCGAGGCGGACCCCGACGAGGCGAACAACCTCGTCGACAAGCACAGCGGGCGGGCCGCCACGGTGGAGGCGACGCGCGAGCGGCTGCGACTGCACGAGCGGCTCGAGCGCGCCTGCGCGGACACGGGCGCGCTCGCGCCCGCGCTCCCCGCGCCCTACTAGTACTTCGCGAAGCCCCTGACGGTCACGACGCCGTTCTGCCCATCCAGGGTGTTGTGGTCGTGAGTCTTGAGCGCGCCGCTCGTGATGCCGCGGTAGGCCCCGGTGCCCGCCGTGATCCGGGAGGTGCCGTTGAAGTCGATCTCACCACCCGAGATCGTGAATGGCATGTCGACGGTGCCGGTGACCGAGCCCTTGCGGAACAGCATCCGGAACGTGCCGGTCGCCCTCCCGTCCTTGAGCGTGACGACGATGTCGATCGAGCCCTTGCCGAACGGCGCGCCGGTCAGCTTGCCGCGGTCTTCGATACCCGCCGCCGAGGCGCCGACCTCCTTGGTCTTGGCGTCGAGGTCGACCTTGTGGCGCTTGCGCGGGCCGGGCTTTCGCGTGGTGGACGCCAGCTGGTAGGTGTTCTGGAGCTCGTCCTGGACGATCGTCGCCTCGCCGTTGGCGCCAACCGCGAGCGGCCGGCGCAGGACGCGCGAGCGGTAGCGCCAGCCGGGCGGAGGGTCGAGCCTGCGGCCGAGCGAGCGCAGCTTGCCGATCGACAGGTTGGGGTCCTTGATCTGCGCGTACGCCTGCATCACGTAGACGTCGCCGCCGGGCGCCACCAGCTCGTAGACGCGCCGCCCGCGCTTCCAGCGCCAGGTGTTGTCGCGATCGACGACGCGGTCCGCGTACGGGACCTGCGCCAGCTCGGCCGCCGTGTGGATCGGGATCGCGGCCACCCTGCGCAGGTTCTCGCCGTGGAACGAGCGCACCCGCCCCGTGCGAGAAACGGTGACCGAATCCATCAGGAAGTGGCGCGGGCCGTTCAGGACCACGGCCGAGGCGCCCAGCTCCTGTGCCAGGTCGCCCGCGTCGAAGGCGTTCCACCAGGGAGCCGGGCACTTGTTGAGCCCGATCGTGTTCCAGACCACCGCGGTCGCGTCCGGCGGCGCCCCGTCGAGCGCGATGATCTCGCAGTAGCGGGCGTCGTGAAGCCCGTCGAGCGTCGCCGCCGACGCCGGCGCGGCCAAGACAGCGGTGACCGCGCCGGCGGCCAGTAGGACGGCGGCCCTCACGGCGTGAGGCTGCAAGAGCGGCCCTTGCACCGGTTGAGCTTCTGCAGCTGCGCGGCCAGGCTCGCCCTGATCTTGGCGTAGGCCGGGTCGGCCGCGACGTTGGTCAGCTCGTACGGGTCCTTGCGGCGGTCGTAGAGCTCCTGCTCACCCGTCTCCTTGTAGACGACGTAGGTGTAGCGGTCGGTGCGCACGCCCTTGTAGGGCCGGTCCCACCCGTTGTTGGGGATGTTGCCCCTGAACAGCGGCTGGAGGGCCTCGATCTCGATCGTCCGCTTGGGTCGCTTGCGCGGGTCGCGGATCGTCGGCAGCAGCGAGACGCCGTCCATCAGGCGCCCGGCCTTGGCCTTGGCCGCGTCGACCAGGGTCGGCGCGAAGTCGATGTTGGCGACCTGGCCGTGGACGGTCTTGCCGGCCGGCACGCCCGGGCCGCGCACGATCAGCGGCACGCGCACCGACTCCTCGTAGGGCAGGAACTTGTCTCCGGTGATGCGGTGCTGGCCCTGGAGCCAGCCGTTGTCGGAGACGAAGACGATCAGCGTGTTCTTCAGCTGGTGCGTCGACTTGAGGATCCCGATCAGCTTCTTCACGTGGTCATCGACGGCCAGCAGCGAGCCGGTCCGGCCCTCGTAGTCGAGCTGGAGCTGGTTGATCTGCGCGGCGCTCATCGACGGCGCGTGGGTCTTCATGTTGGACGGCTTGTCGGCGAAGTCCGGCTCGTTGAAGCTGGGCGGCTTGGGGAGCTTGTACCGCGTGCTCTTGGACTCGTAGCGCGGCGCCGGGCGCGGGTCGGGGCCCGGGCGGCCCATCAGCGTCACCGCGACGTCCTCGCGGTGCGGAGCGGCGGGCGACCACCAGATGAAGAACGGCTTCTTCGACTTGCGCTCGGAGCGGACCAGGTCCTCGGTGATCCCGCCGGTCACGTCCGGGGAGTAGTCCTTGGGGTTCTTGGCGCCCCAGTAGGTGTAGGGCGCCGGGCCGAAGAACTTTGCCAGCTGGTCGAACACGCCCTGGACGCCGTTGTCGTCGCGGATCGTCTCGATTTTGGCGAACTGGACGAGCTTCTTCGCGAAGTCGGCGTCGCCCCAGGACTTGAGCGAGCCGTTGCGGTTCATCACGTAGTTGTAGTAGTCGTAGGCCGACACATCGAGGAGCCCGCGCCAGGTGTCGAAGCCCGCCGGCACCTCGCCGTGGGCGTCGCGCGCTCCGTAGCCGTTCAGCCACTTGCCGATCAGCGCCGTGCGGTAGCCCGCCTTCTGCAGCCAGGCCGGCAGGATGTTCGAGCGGTGCTTCATGCCGTACCAGCCGTACGGCCAGAAATTGCCGGCCACCCCGTGGTTGTGCGCGTACTGGCCCGTGATGAAGGTGGCGCGCGAGGGGCAGCAGAGGGGGAAGGAGTCGATCGCGTCGGCGAAGGTGGTCCCGCGCTTGGCGAGCAGGCGCTTCACGTTCGGCATGTGCGCGACGTCGGCCTGAGCCTGATCGTCGGTCATCACGACGAGGATGTTCGGGCGCCCGTCCTTGCCGGCGCCGGCGGGGCGCGCCTGCGCCGCCGCGGGGATGGCGAGCGCCGCGAGGACGCACGCGATCGGCAGGACCCTCTTCGCTCCTCGTCTCATGGACGGGCACCGTAACACTGCGTGTCACACGGTGTCAACTCCTTTGGTACGATGCCGCTCCAATGGCTCGCACAGGCGTCCGCCAGACCCGCCAGGAGAGTCGCGAGCGCATCGTGCGGGCGGCCGAGCTGCTGGTTCGCAAGCGCTCCTACTCCGAGCTGACGGTCGACGAGATCATGAGCGAGGCCGGGCTCGGGCGCACGATCTTCTACCGCCACTTCGACGACCTCGGCGACCTGCTCATGCGCTCGAGCCGGGAGGCGATCGAGGAGCTGTTCGAGGCGCAGAGCAACCTCGTCGCAGCGCGGGCGGACGACGCCCGCGGCGCCGTCCGTGGAGCGCTGGCGGCGGCGGCGGAGGTCTACCAGCAGTACGGCCCGCTGCTTCGCTGCGTGTCCGAGGCGGCCGCCGTCGACGAGCGGATCGCCGAGGGCTATGCCGCGATGCGCGAGCGCTTCGACGACTTCGCCGAGCGCTCGCTGCGCGACCTCTTGGGCGACGGCGGTCACGCCGACCTGGCTGAGACAGCGCGGGCGCTGAACCTGATGAACGAGACTTACCTGACGGACGCCTTCGGGCGCGAGCCGCGCGTGTCACCCGAGACCGCGGTGCGCACGCTCGTCGAGATCTGGGACGCGGTCATCGGCCGCTGACGAAAGGAACCAGCCCGTGGACATCTTCCGCACACCCGACGAGCGCTTCGAGAACCTGCCCGGCTACCCCTACGAGCCGCACTACGTCGAGGTGGACGGCCTGCGCCTGCATCACATCGATGAGGGCGACGGGGCGACCGTGCTGTGCTTCCACGGCGAGCCGAGCTGGAGCTACCTCTACCGGCACATGCTCGACCGGCTCGTGGACGCGGGCCACCGCGTCGTCTGTCCCGACCTGGTCGGATTCGGGCGCTCGGACAAGCCGACCGACCAGGGCTGGTACAGCTACGACCGCCATGTCGAGACGGTCACCGCGCATCTCGACCAGGTCGAGCTCGACGACGTGACCGTCGTGGTCCAGGACTGGGGCGGGCCGATCGGGCTGCGCTGGGCGGTGCAGAACGCCGACCGGGTGGGCCGGCTCGTGATCCTCAACACGGGGCTGTTCACCGGTCGCGTGAGCAAGGGCTTCATGGCCTGGCGCGAGTTCGCCGAGCGCACGCCGGACCTGCCGATCGGGATGATCATCCAGGGCGCGACCACCACCGACCTGCCCGAGGACGTCGTCGCCGCCTACGAGGCGCCCTTCCCGAACGCGGAGAGCAAGGCGGGCGCGCAGCGCTTCCCGCTGCTGGTCCCGCTGACCGAGGACGAGCCGGGCGTGCCGGAGATGCTGGAGACGCGCGAGGCGCTCGGCGGCTGGGACAAGCCCGCCCTCGTGGCGTTCTCGGACACCGATCCGGTCTTCCCGTTCCCCAGGTCGGGCGACCGCTTCACCGAGCTGATCCCGACGGCGGGCGAGCAGGTGAGGATCGAAGGGGCGGCCCACTTCCTCCAGGAGGACCGCGGCCCCGAGATCGCCGACGCGATGCTGGCGGCGTTCGGGGCGCCGGCCGTCTGATGCCGGTCCTACCCGACGAGCGCCAGTTCGCCGAGGTCGCCGCCGTCGCCGGCAGCGATGCGGACGGCCCGCTGGTGATGCTGAACCTCAACCGCTACCGCGATCGGGAGGCGTACCTGCGCTACGGCGTGGTCGCGGCCGCGGTGCTCGAGCGGGTCGGCGGAAGGATCCTCTGGCACACGGACGCGCGGCTGACGGTGGTCGGCGACGACACCGACCGCTACGACGAGGTGCTCGCCGTGTGGTATCCGAGCATGGCGGCGTTCAGCGAGCTGGCCACCGACCCGCAGGTGCTGGAGGCGCAGTCGCACCGGCTGGAGGGACTCGAGCGGGCCGCGGTGATCTGCTGCGAGCCCGGCGTGTTCGGCGATCAGGCCGGCGTGTTGTCCAGCGAGCTCCAGAGGTAGAGGCAGGCCAGCGTGCGGTGGGGTCGCCAGGGCTTGGCGATCTTCTCCAGCCGCTTGGGGTCGGGGAACTTGCGCAGCCGGTACTCGACCCTGACCGCGCGCCGGATGCCCTGGTCGCCGACGGGGAGCACGTCGGGCCGGCCGAGGTGGAACATCAGGAACATGTCGGCCGTCCACTGGCCGAGGCCCTTGATCGCGGTGAGCTGCGCGGCCACCTCCTCGTCGGGCAGGTCCGGCAGGCGCTCCAGCTCGAGCGTGCCCTCCTCGACGTGCTGGGCGAGGTCGCGCAGGTAGGCGATCTTCGGGCGCGACAGGCCGGCGGCCCGGATCTCGTCGGGGTCGGCCTTCAGCAGCTGCTTGGGGGTGGGCGCGTGGCCGCCGAACAGCTCCAGCATGCGGCCGTAGATCGTCGACGCGGCCTTGGTCGAGAGCTGCTGCCCGACGATCGAGCGCAGCAGCGCGCCGTAGGCGTCGCCGGGGCGCTCCCGCTTGAGGTCACGCCGCACCAGCGCGCCGTGCTCCTCGATCAGGCGCTCCAGCACGGGATCGGCCTCGCGCAGCGCGTCGACCGCCTTGCGTGTCGCCTTCACCGCCATGGCCGTGGAGCCTACGCGGCCGCCCGCTGGTGGAAGGGCTGCTCCAGCTCGCCCAGCTGCGTCGAGGGCGTGTCCCCGAACAGCCACTCGCGGGCGATCCGGTGCCAGTTCGCGGTCGCCCCCAGCTGGCCGAGCACACCCAGCGTCAGGGCCTCCATACGGCGGGCGAGCATCGCCTGGGGCGGCATCGTCTCGCGGCGCATCAGCTGCCAGTGGCGCGAGCGCGGGTCGCCGAAGTCGATCAGCACCTGGCCGACCAGCGCGCGGTCGACGCTCACCTCGGCGTCGTCGGTGTGCCAGCGGGTGACATCGTGGAAGTGCTCGTAGACGGCCTCGGGCGTGACCTGCTCGTCGTCCGGGTCGAAGAAGCCCATCGAGCCGAGCTGGCGGTGAACCGCCGCGGCGTCGCCGTCGATCAGGAAGCGAAGCGCCGCGATCTCGGCCTCGAGGTCCTCGCGGCTCACGCGCTTGGTCATCCCGAAGTCGATGAAGGCCACGCGGCCGTCGTCCATCAGGCGGTAGTTGCCGGGGTGGGGGTCGCCGGAGAAGTGGCCGTTGCGGTAGAGCGATCCGAAGAAGAAGCGGAAGACGATCTCCCCGAAGCGGTCGCGCGTGGCGCGGTCCATCGCCTTCACCTCCTCGAATCCCGTGCCGTCGACCCACTCCGAGACGAGCACGTGCTCGCTGCACAGCTCGGTGACCACGGGCGGCACGTAGATGAACGGGTGACCGCGCCAGCTGCGCGCGAAGGCGCGGTGCTGCTGCGCCTCGTGCTCGTAGTCGAGCTCGTCGGTCAGGCGCTCGCGGATCTCGCGCGTCATCGCCTTGGCGTCCATGCCGGGCGCCACCCGCTTCGCCACGCGCATGATCAGCCCGAGGTTCTGGAGGTCGGCGCGCACGGCCTGCGCGACGCCGGGGTACTGGACCTTGACCGCGACCGCGCGCCCGTCGTGGAGCCGGGCGCGGTAGACCTGACCGATCGAGGCGGCGGCTACCGCCTCCTCGTCGAACTCGGCGAACGCGTCGGTCAGCCCTTCGCCCAGGTTGTCCTCGATCAGCTTGCGCATGCGGTTGAACGGCACTTGCGGCGCCGCGTCGCGCAGCTCGGCCAGCTTCGCCTGGATGCGCTCCTGAAACTCGGGCGGGAACGCGCCGGTGTCGATGAACGAGGCCACCTGGCCGGCCTTCATCGCCGCGCCCTTCATCTGACCCAGCACCTCGAAGATCTGCTCGGCGGCCTCCATCTGGCGGCGTGCCGCGGCGTCGCGGCGACCATCTTCGGAGCGGGTGAGGTTGGCGGCCTTGGTCGCGTAGCCGCGCGCGGTCTGTCCGCCGGCCAGCCGGCCCACCTTGGCCGCCCGGCGCCAGCGTCCGGTGGGGAGGTCGTCGGCCACGCGTCCAGGGTACGCATAGGCTCTGGGCTTCATGCGCTTCGTCAACTACGCCACCGGGGAGGGCCCGCGCGCCGGGGTGCTGCGCGACGGCCGCGTGCTCGAGGTCAGCGACGCGCCCCCGGGAGGCCTGCAGGCGCTTCTCGAAGCCGGTCCACTCGACGCGGTGGAGCCGGGCGAAGAGGTCACCGACGTCGAGCTGCTGCCGCCGATCCATCGCCCCGGGAAGATCATCTGCATCGGCCTGAACTACCGCGCGCACGCTGAGGAGGGCGGCCGCGAGGCGCCCGACACGCCCGCTTTCTTCGCCAAGTTCGCGACCTCGCTACGGCCCGCCGGCGCGACCATCGAGCTGCCGAGCTGGAGCTCCAAGGTCGACTACGAGGCCGAGGTGGCGTTCGTGATCGGCAAGCGGGGCAAGGACGTCTCCGCCTCGAACGCTCTCGAGCACGTCGCGGGCTACGCGCTGTTCAACGACCTGTCGGCGCGCGACTACCAGTTCAAGACGCCGCAGTGGATGCCCGGCAAGTCGTTCGACGCCTCGGCGCCGTTCGGCCCGGCACTGGTCACGCCCGACGAGGCCGGCCCGCACGACGCGATCGGCATCGCGCTCGACCTCAACGGCGAGCGGATGCAGGAGAGCTCGACCGAGCACCTGATCCACTCGATCCCGGCGCTGATCGAGTACCTGTCGATGCTGATGACGCTCGAGCCGGGCGACGTGGTGGCCACCGGCACCCCCGAGGGGGTCGGCAGCCTGCGCGACCCGCGCGTCTGGCTGAAGCCCGGCGACGAGGTCGTGGTCAGCTCTCCGCAGCTGGGCGAGCTGCGGACGACGCTGGCCTGATCGCCTCCGGCTTCGAGGTCTCAGCCCTCCAGGCCGACGCGCCCACGGCGATCGCGAGGGGGAGCAGCATCAGCGCCCCGCTGGCGACGCCGCGGCTCAGGGCGTGTTCGAAGGAGTTGCCGTTGCCGCGCTGGTCGGCGTAGACGTGCTGGAACAAAGCACCCGATATCGCGAGCGACAGAGCGGCACCGGTCGCCGCTGCGGGCAGGAGATCGCCGACACGTCCGTCGCAGATCGCCCCGGCAGCCAGGCCGAAGCCTCCGCCGGCGAGGATCAGGCCGGCTCCGAAGAGCGCGTTGCCGCTCTTCTCGTCGACCCAGTAGAGGGCGATCGCGCCGGCGCTTGCCGCCACCGCTCCGGCGATGCCGAGCGCCCGCGAAGGGACGGCGGCCCGCAGCTGCCAGCCAACCGCGCCGCCCGCGACCGCGGCGATCGTCAGCGCCGACAGCCGGACGCCGCTGCGCAGCGGGTGGATGAGGTGCGCCAGCTCGAAGTACTGGGGCATGAGGAAGCAGAGGACGGCGAGGGCGCCCGCGGCGGCGGCCCACACGGTACGCCCGGGAGCGAGAACCCCCGCGATGAGCGGGGCGGCCGCGGCCACGCCGAGCAGCGCGACGACCGCGCCGGTGCCGACGCCCCATGGTTCGCTCTGGACGAACAGGATCGTGACCGCGACCAGCCCGGTGGTGAGAGCGAGCGTGCGGAAATCGAGCTTCCGCGCCGGGGTCTCCCGCCGCCCGCCGTCGACCAGCACCGCCGCGCCGAGCGCGATGGCCGCCGGCACGCCGGCCCAGAAGCAGAGGTGCCACCAGTTGTGCTCGGCGAGCTCCCCGCCGGCGAGCGGGCCGAATGCGAGCGCGAGCGCGGGTAGCGTGACCGCGGCGGCGGCTGCCCGCCGGTTGGCCGGCAGGGCGACCCCGAGCGACGCGATCAGGAGGGCCACGCCGGCGCCCTCGACGGCGCGCCCGGCGACCAGCGTCCCGGTCGAATCCGCGCTCGCGCTCACGGCAGCGCCGGCCGCCATCGTCACCGCGCCGGCCGCTGTGACCAGCCGGTCGTCGATCCGGACGCGCGCTGCGAGGGGCAGAAGGACCGCCAGCGCGAGCAGATAGGCGTTCATCACCCACTGGCCGCCCGAGGCCGACGAGCCGAGGTCGACGCGGATCGTCGGCAGCAGCACGCCCACCGCCGTGACATCGAGCAGCACGACCGCGACGGCGGCCGAGGCGGCGGCCGTCCTCACGCGATCTCGACCTCGCGGTCGAGCGCCTGCGCCAGCAGGTCGGCGTTCTGGCGGGCGGCCCAGATCGGCACGGTCGCGTCGCGCGCCGGGTCGGCGTCGGCAGCGAGCGTGACACGGCCGTTGGCGGCGGCGACCTGCACCCGGCGGATGGCCCCGTCGCGGCTGCGCTCGAGCTGCTCGGCGAGCCGGATGATTGCGCAGAGCAGTCGCAGCCGCTCCTCGTCGCCGGGCAGGGCGAGCCCGTTCAGCTCGGACGCGTCGGGATCCCCCTTGCGGTGGTAGCGGGCGATCAGGCCGATCAGGAGCAGCTCGCGCGGGTCGAAGCCGGGCAGCCCGGCGTTCAGGATCAGGTAGTGCGAGTGGCGGTGATGGTCCTCGTAGTCGATCGCCGTGCCGATGTCGTGCAGCACGCAGGCGGCCCAGAGCAGCTCGCGCTCGGGCTCGCCGTAGTCGTGCAGGCCGGCGGCGGCGAGCCCATCGAACACGTCGCGTGACAGCGCCGCCACGCGCCCCACGTGCTCCGGCTCGGTGTTGAAGCGGTGCGCGAGGTTCTCGACCGACTCGCGGCGCACGTCGTCGAAGAGCTCGGGCTTGCCGATCAGGCGCTCGAAGAAGACGCCCTCGCGCAAGCCGGCCTCGGTCACCTCGATGCCGTCGAAGCCGCCGCTGTCGAGCGCGGCCGCGAGCACGAGCGCCCCGCCCAGGATCACGTCACCGCGGTCGGGCTTGATGCCGCGCAGGTCACCGCGCTTGGAGGCCGGGCGATCGGCCAGCAGCTCGATCAGCTCCTCCAGCTCGGCGCGCTCGAGCTTGAGCCCCTGCGCATCCATCAGCGGCAGCTCGGTGTCGGCCATGGCGGCGGCGGCGAGGTTGCGGATCGTGCCGCCGATGCCCACCACCCGCCCGCCGTCCTGCCACCAGCCGAGCTCCTCGAGCTCCGATTGCACGCGCTTGCGCAGCGCCTTCATGCCCTTCGCCGACGCCTTCTCGCCGGGCAGGAACTCCTCGCTCACCCGCACCGATCCGAGCGGCAGCGACTCGGCCTGAGCGAGCCGCCGGGCTTCGATGCGCATCGCCTGGATGCTGCCGCCGCCGATGTCGAGGCCGAAGCCGTCCGAGATCGTCGTCGAGTTCGCGATTGCCAGCCAGCCGTAGCGGGCCTCCTCGCGGCCGCTGATCACGCGCGGGCGGAGGCCGGTGCTCTCGCGAATCGCGTCGAGGAGCTCGTCGCTGTTGGCGGCGTCGCGGATGGCGCTGGTCGCTATCGCCTCGACCTGGTCGATCCCCGAGGCGCGGCAAAACGAGTCGAATACGGCGGCGGTATGGAGCGCGCGGTCGATCCGCTCGGGCTGCAAGATCCGCTTGTCGCCCATGCCCGCGCCGACGCGCACGGCCTCGCGAATCTCGTCCACGGGGCTCCACCAGGGGGTGCCGGGCTCGTAGCCGTAGACGACCAGACGCCACGAGTTCGAGCCCAGGTCGGCCACGGCGACGCGCTCCATGGCGCCGGATCATGTCTCACCGCCGTCCAACCGGCCGTTGCGGGCCTAAACACACGCCCGCAAATAGCCGATCTAGGGGGTGTGAACGCCATGGCCAGTGCAACAGCCGTGCCCGTCTCGGGGCCCAAGCTGGACAACCGCCGCGTGATTGCCGCGCTCATCGACCTCGCTGTCGTGGGTGTTGGCGCCGTCGCGATCCAGGCAGCAGCCGGAGTTCTGGGCGATTCGCCCTCGGAGCTCGGCGCGCCGCTGATCGCCGTGACGCTCGGCTGGGCGCTCTACTACTACTTCGCCTGCGAGTCCTCGGACTCGGGGCAGACGCTCGGCAAGCGCTGGATGAAGATCCGCGTGGCGCGCGCCGACGGCGGGTCGCCAGACATGCGCGACATCGCCGTGCGCACCGTGCTGCGGGTGATCGACATGCAGTTCGTCTACCTCGTCGGCCTGATCGTGATGCTGGCCACGGGCGAGCGTCGCGGTCGTCTGGGCGATCTGGCCGCGGGAACGAGCATCGTGTCCGCCGACCAGCCGGCCGCAGCGCCGGTCGCCTCCGCGGACCCGGCTGCCGCGTCACGCGTGCCGATCGGGGAGTCGGGACGGGCGTTCGAGTCGGTCGCCGGCGAGGAGGAGCCGGTTGCCGTCGAGGAGCCGGTTCCGGTCGAGGAGGCCGTCGCGGTCGAGGAGCCGGTCGGCGTTGACGAGTCGGTCGGCGTCGAGGAGCCGGTCGCGGTCGAGGAGCCGGTTGCCGTCGAGGAGCCGGTCGCCGAGGTGGAGCACGAGCCCAGCGATGAGGACACCATCGACATGGCGTCGCCGTCGCTGGTGGAGCTGGCGGCCGATGTGGAGGCCACCGCGGGGAGCGCGCCGGACGCGGAGGAGCCCGTCGAGGAGGAGCCCGTCGCGGAGGAGGAGCCCGTCGCGGGGGAGGAGCCCGCCGAGGAGGAGCCCGCCGCTGAGGACGAGCCGCTTGACGATGACCTGGTCGACGACGATCCGCTTGCCGACCTGGACCCCGAGCCCGAGACAGAGGACGACGAGGCCGACGTCGAGCTCGAGCCAGCCGCCAAGGGCGACGAAGACATCAAGCGCATCGAGACCGTCTCGGCGATCGACCTCGTGATGGAAGACAGCCAGCGCAAGTCCTGAGCGCTATCCGGCCGGCTTCTAGACTGGCCGGTTCGGATGGCAACGCCTGGAACAGCGGATCAGCCCCTGCGAGTGGCGATCGTGGGCTCGGGCCCGTCCGGCTTCTACGCCGCCGGGCACCTGCTCAACAGCAAGTCGCATCCCGACCTCAACGTGCAGGTCGACGTCTACGACCGCCTGCCCACCCCGTGGGGCCTGGTGCGCGGCGGCGTGGCGCCCGATCACCCGAACATCAAGGCCGTCAGCCGCGTCTATGAGAAGACCGCGGCGCACCCCGAGTTCCGCTTTTACGGCAACGTCGAGTACGGCCGCGACCTGACCCACGCCGACCTTCACGCGCGCTACCACGCGGTGATCTACGCGGTCGGCGCGCAGACCGATCGCCGCCTCGGGATCCCCGGCGAGGACCTGCCCGGAAGCTGGGCGGCCACCGAGTTCGTCGCCTGGTACAACGGCCATCCGGACTTCCGCGAGCTCGAGTTCGATCTGTCCTGCGAGCGCGCGGTGGTGATCGGCAACGGCAACGTGGCCGCCGACGTCGCCCGGATGCTCGCCCTGACGCGCGACGAGCTCGCCGCGACCGACGTGGCCGACCACGCGCTCGACGTGCTCGCCGACAGCGGCATCAAGGAGATCGTGGTGCTCGGCCGGCGCGGGCCGGCGCAGGCCGCCTTCACCAACCCGGAGCTGCTCGAGCTGGGCGAGATGACCGACGCCGACGTGTTCGTCGACGCGCGCGACGCCCAGCTGGACGACCTCAGCCGCAGCTGGCTGGAGAGCGAGGAGGCAAGCCAGACCACCCGCAAGAACGTCGAGATCCTGGGCGGGTACGCCGCCCGCGAGCCGGAGGGCAAGCGTCGCCGCATCGTGCTGCGCTTCCTCGTGTCGCCGCTCGCGTTGCTGGGTGAGGAGCACGTGGAGGGCATTCGCATCTGCCGCAACGAGCTGCGCGACGAGGGCCGTGGGCTGCGCGCGTGCACCACCGAGACGATCGAGGAGATCCCCTGCGGGATCGTCTTCCGCTCGATCGGCTACCGCGGGATCCCGCTGGAGGGGCTGCCGTTCGACGAGGCGGCCGGCACGATTCCGCACGACGGCGGGCGGATCCTGGACGAGCAGGGGGCGCCGCTGCGCGGGGACTACGTCGTCGGCTGGATCAAGCGCGGGCCGACCGGGATCATCGGGACCAACAAGCGCGACGCCCAGGAGACGGTCGACACGCTCCTGGCCGACCGGGACGGCGGCCTGCTCAACCAGCCGGCCGACCCGAGCCGCGACGCACTGGAGGAGCTGCTCACCGAGCGCCGCCCCGACCACGTCACCTACGAGGGCTGGGAGGCGATCGACAGCGCCGAGAAATCGGCCGGCGAGCCCCACGGGCGCCCGCGCGTGAAGCTCACGACGACGGAAGCGCTCCTCGACGTGGCGCGCGACCGGGTGCGCTAGGCCCGCTTTCGCCTCCGGCGGTGCCTCGGCGCCGGCGCAAAGAGCAGCAGCAATAGGGGGTTGGACGAGTTTCTCTCGCATACCGCGAGAAACTCGTCCAACCCCCTTTATCGCTGCTGTTTTACGCCCGGCGCTAGGCCGGCGCCCGGACCGCTTCGCCGTCCAGCGCGTCCAGCGCTCGCTCCAGCGACAGCGAGATGCACGTGAAGATCGGCGTTTCGGATTCGGTGTAGGTGCTCGACTCGGTCGCTCGCAGCGCCTGCACCAGGTCCAGGAACTCGGCCGGGTCGTCGGCGTCGAAGGCCACCACGAACTCCTGGTCGTCGAGTCCGAACGAGTAGGCGGTGTTCGTCTCGATCCCGGGGAAGCGGCGCGCGACGCCGATGTGCTCGCGCATCACTCGCATGCGCTCCTCGTCGGGCAGCCGGTACCAGTCGCGGCGCTTCCACATCGGGTAGACGATGAAGTACTTCGAGTCGGCGCCCGGCCGCGGCTGGAGCGGCTTGTCGGGCTCGTCCGAGTAGGGCGACTCCTTCGTCATCGCCAGGTACGAGTGGGAGATCTCCGCGAAGCGCATCAGCCCGCTTTGGTTGAGCAGGACATGGAGCTCGTGGATCGGCTCCAGCGTCCGGGCGATCGCTCGCACCATCAGGTCGCAGTCGCCGCGCGTCCCGACCAGCGAATAGGCGCGCAGGAAGTGGTCCTCGCCGAACTCCCGGCAGGCCGCGCTGAACTCGTGCTTGTCGGCCGCGCGCTCCTCCGTGGAACGCCTGCGCCAGGCCGGATCCACCTTCAGGAACGTGTACTTCACGTAGCTGCGCTGTTCGCTCACGTGCACATAGTGTGGCGAACCACACTGTGTCGAGCAGGTACGGCGGGTACCATGCCCCTGTGCGCGTAGCGCTGGTATCGCCCTACTCGTACACGTATCCAGGTGGAGTGGGTCGGCATGTAGAGGCTCTGGCCCAGGAGCTGACGGCCCAGGGACATGAGGCGCGCCTCCTCGCCCCTTACGACCCCGACGACCGCCTGGCACGTGTACTTCACCGCGGCGCGGCCCCGGAGCAGCGGCCCGTGCCCGATTACCTGATCCCGCTCGGCCGCACTTTCGGCCTGCCGATGAACGGCGCCGTCACGAACCTGTCGTCCTCCCCCGAGGCGATCCGGCTGCTCGGCCGGGAGCTGCGCTACGGCGGCTACGACGTCGTCCACGTGCAAGAGCCGAACGTACCGGTGATCAGCCTGTTCGCGGCGGAGGCGGCGCGCGCGCCGACGGTCGCCACGTTCCACGCGTACTCCACGAGCTGGCTCTCCAACTCGATCGCCGCGAACGTCATCGGCGCGCGGCGCATCTACTCCAAGCTGAACGCCCGCATCGCGGTGTCGGAGGCCGCCGAGTGGACGGCGCGCCGGTTCTACGGCGGGCGCTACCGGATCGTGCCCAACGGCGTGGACCTCAGCGCGGCGCGGCCGAGCGGCGCGCGGCCACACGAGCAGCTCGACATCCTGTTCATCGGCCGCGCCGAGGGGCGCAAGGGCCTGCCCGTGCTGCTGCGCGCCTTCGAGGCGCTGCGCGGCGCCGGCGTGAACGCCCGCCTGACCGTGGCGGGCGCCACCGAGGAAGAGGTCGCGCCGCTGCTGCTGGATGCCGAAGGCGTGGAGGTGGCCGGCCGCGTGACCGAGGAGGAGAAGTGGCGCCTGCTGGGTGAGGCCGACCTGCTCTGCGCGCCGTCGCTCGGCGGCGAGAGCTTCGGGATGGTCCTCACGGAGGCGTTTGCATCCTCGACCCCGGTGGTGGCCTCGCGCATCGCCGGCTACCGCGATGTCGTGCGCTCGCGCCAGGACGGCCTCCTGGTGCCGCCCGGCGACGCCGTCGAGCTGGGCGAGGCGCTGCGCGACCTCGCGCTCGACCCCGAGCGGCGCCAGCGCATGGCGCGTTCGGCCCGCGAGCGCGCCGAGCGCTTCTCCTGGACCCAGGTGACCCGCGAGGTGACTGAGGTATACGAGGAGGCGATCGCCCAGCCGCAGCCGGCGACCCGCGTTGCGCGCTTCGCCACGAACGCCGGCCTGCGGCCCGCCGAGCCCGGCCCGCGCCTGCGCCCCCGCCGCCTCCCATCGCTCGAGCCGAAGGAGTCTCCCAGCGGCCGGCGCCGCGCCGCGCGCCTGGCTCGCCGCGCCGCCGTGGTGGGCGGCGCGCTGGCGGGCATCGGCCTCACCGCCCTGGCGCTCGACCGCATCGGGCTGCAGCCGATCAGCCGCTCGCTCCTGCACGCGACGCCCATCTGGGTGCTGGTCGCGTTTGCCCTGATGTGCGCGTCGATGCTGCTGCGCGCGGAGGCCTGGCACGCGATCCTGCGGGCGGCGCTCCCGGGCGTCCGCGTGAGGCGCCGCGACACCGCTCGCGGAACGATGATCGGCGTCCTGATGTCGGCGACCATGCCCGCCCGGCTCGGCGAGCCGTCGCGCGCGCTGATCGTCGCCCGCCGGCTCGGGCGCATGCGCGACCGCTTCCCTGTCGTGCTGGGCACGATCGTCTCGCAGACCCTGCTCAACATCCTCGCGCTGGTCTTGCTCGGCGCGGTGATGTTCGCGACCGTGGGCATCTTCCGCGGCCGCGAGGACGCGCTCGTGATCGCGACCGTGGCCCCGTTGGTCCTGCTGTTGCTCGTAATCGCCACCCCGTGGCTGCTGCGGCGCGGCAAGCCGACCCGCTTCCAGCGCGTCCAGCAGGCGGCCACGGCCGCCCGGGGCGCGATGCTGCAGGTGCGCTCTGGGCTGGAGGTCTTCCGCCATCCCAAGCTGGGCGGCTGGGCCGCCGTCATGCAGCTGACCGCCTGGGCCATCCAGTGGCTCGCCTGCTACGTGCTGCTGGTCGCGCTCGGCCTGGACGAGCGAGCCGGGATCGGCGCCGCCGCGGCCGTGCTGTTCGCCGTCAACGTGACGGCCGCGCTGCCGGCCACGCCGTCGAACCTGGGCGTCTTCCAGGCGGCTTGCGTGGCGGTGCTGTCCGCCTACGGCGTCGGGAAGACCGATGCGTTCGCCTACGGGATCATCCTTCAGGCCGTCGAGATCGCGACCGCGGTGACGATGGGCATGCCCGCGCTGGTGCGCGAGGGCATGACCTGGAAGGACCTGCGCCTGCGCGCGCTGCACGCGTCGCCCGTGCAGCTGCGAGGGTCGGGCAACCGCGGCGAGACCGCGGAGCTAGAGGCGTAGCAGAGGCTTTCTAAAGAGCTGCGCCGGGTAGGACCCCGGCATGCCACGCATTTTCTGCTTCGCGCTCGTCTGCGCGCTCATCCTTCTCGTACCGCTGACGGCCGGCGCCTCCAAGCGCGCCGCGACCCAGCACAGCTACGTCGTCCTCTACGAGCGCGGAGCATCCGCCGACAGTGCCCGGGCCGCGATCGCGCGCGCCGACGGGCGCGTGGTCGAGGTGAACCGCAAGGTCGGCGTGGCCACCGTTCGCTCGGCCAACGCCAGCTTCGTCACGGACGTCTCGCGCAGCGCGGCCATCGCCGGCGCGGCGCGCAACCGCCCGGTCGGCTACGCGGCCCCTGACCAGGTCAAGGACCCGTTCGCGATCGAGCGCATGAGCGCGCTCCGCCAGACCGAGGCGGGGCACGGCCGGGTGCGGCAGCGCGCCGGCAAGGCCGCGGCCGAGCCGTTCGCTGACCTCCAGTGGGACATGCGGATGATCAACGCGACGCCGTCCAAGTCGTACCGGCGTCAGCCCGGCAGCCACGCCGTTCGCGTCGGAATCATCGACACCGGCGTCGACGGCACGCACCCGGACATCGCGCCGAACTTCAACCGCGAGCTGAGCCGCAACTTCACGACGGACATCCCGCTGATCGACGGTCCCTGCGCCGACGAGCCGGACCAGTCCTGCAGCGACGCGAACAACGTCGACGAGGACGGCCACGGGACCCATGTGGCCGGCACGATCGGCGCTCCGATCAACAAGCTCGGCATGGCGGGCGTGGCGCCGGCCGTCCAGCTGATCAACATCCGCGCCGGGCAGGACTCGGGCTACTTCTTCCTGCAGCCGAGCGTGGACGCGCTCACCTACGCCGCGGACAGCGGCGTCGACGTGGTGAACATGTCGTACTACATCGATCCGTGGCTCTACAACTGCGCGGACAACCCGACCGACTCGCCCGAGGAGCAGCTCGAGCAGCGGACGATCATCTCGGCGACCGAGCGTGCCCTCGCGTACGCGCGCGCACACGGGGTCACGCTGGTGTCCGCGGAGGGCAACGGCAACACCGACCTCGGCAAGCCGGTCGTCGACGAGACGAGCCCGGACTTCCCGCCGGACACCGAGCGCACCCGTCCGATCGACAACTCGTGCAAGTCGGAGCCGCTCGAGGCCCCCGGCGTGCTCGGCATCACCTCGATCGGGCCGAGCGGTCGCAAGGCCTACTACTCCGACTACGGCGTGGAGCAGGCCGACCTGTCGGCGCCCGGCGGCGACCGGCGCGACTTCTTCGGCACCTCCCGCTACAACACGCCCGGCAACACGGTGCTCGCGCCGTATCCCACGTACGACGCGATCGCCAACGGCGAGCTGAACCCGGACGGCACTCCCAACACCCCGTTCGTGCTCGCCGACTGCTCGCGCGGCCCCTGCGCCTACTACCAGTACCTGCAGGGGACCTCGATGGCGTCACCGCACGCCGTCGGGGTGGCGGCGCTGGTGGTCGCCTCGCGTGGGCACCGTGACAAGGTGCACGGCGGCTTGACGCTCTCGCCCGACGTCGTCGAGCGGGTGCTGAAGCGCACGGCGCAGGACCACGCCTGCCCCGACCCGCCCGTGTTCACGTACCCGGATCCGGACCTGACGCCCGACTACACGGCGATCTGCGAGGGGTCGGACGGCAACAACGGCTTCTACGGGGAGGGCATCGTGGACGCGTTTGCGGCGTCGGCGAAGAAGCACCATTGAGGGCGGCCGCCCGGGCCGTCGCGTAAACAGCAGCAATAAGGGGGGTGCGAAAAGGTGACGCACCCCCCTCGGTTTAGGGAGGGTTGGCCGGTGGACCCTGCTCTTGCACGACAAGTCAGCCCACCCTCCGCCCGGCTTCGGGGGTGGGATGCGCTCGACGGGGCGGGCCGGCCAAGCTCGGGCCCACGCCTGTTCGCGGGCGGGGGTGGGGCGGATTCGCGTGGCGAGCTGCACGCGGCGACGCGGCTGACCCCCTGATTGCTGTAGTTGGCCGGGTTCTGATCCCAACCGCAAACCTTCACACATTCGTGTCAAGGTTGGTAGGATGCATGGCCGACCTTGCCCGTAGAGCGCGATTTCATCCAGGCCAGCCGTGAGCGCGTCGTCGTCTTCGACGGCGGCATGGGCGCGACGCTCGAGCAGTTCGACCTGACTGAGGAGGACTACGGCGGCCTGAAGGGCAAGTGCCACGAGGCGCTCGTGCTCAACCGCCCCGACGTCATCCAGGGCGTGCACGAGTCGATGATCGCGGCGGGCGCCGAGGCGCTCGAGACCGACACCTTCCAGGCCTCGCGCCTGAAGCTGGAGGAGTGGGGGCTCGGCGAGCACACGCTGGAGATCAACCGCCGCGCGGCTGAGCTCGCGCGGGCCGCGGCCGGCGACGACCGCTTCGTGGCCGGCTCGATCGGCCCCACCGGCCACCTGCCCGCCAGCGACGATCCCACGCTCGGCAAGATCACCTTCGGCGAGCTGTTCGAGGTCTTCACCGAGCAGGCGCGCGGCCTTCTCGACGGCGGCGTCGACCTGATCATCATCGAGACCGCGCAGGACATCCTCGAGGTGAAGGCCGCCGTGTTCGGGGCGCGCGAGGCCTTCAAGCTGACCGGCCGCTCGGTCCCGATCCAGACGAGCGTCTCGCTGCTGCCGAACGGCGGCAAGATGCTCCTCGGCACCGACATCCAGGCCGTGCTGACCACGCTGCTGGCATTGGACGTCGACGCGATCGGGCTCAACTGCTCGACCGGCCCCGAGGACATGCGCGACGCGATCCGCTTCCTCGGCGAGTTCAGCCCGTTGCCGGTGCACTGCATCCCCAACGCCGGCCTGCCGCTCCAGGGCCCGGACGGCGAGACGATCTTCCCCGAGGAGCCCGACCCGCTCGCGAACACCCTTCAAGAGTTCGTCGAGCGCTACGGCGTCTCGATCGTGGGCGGCTGCTGCGGCACCACCCCCGAGCACATCGCGGCGATCGTCGACCGGGTCGGCGGCCGCGAGGCGGCCCCGCGCCCCGAGCGCGGCCCGGCGCTGGTCTCGAGCATGATGACTGCGACGCCGCTGGTGCAGGAGCCGCGCCCGACGCTGGTCGGCGAGCGCGTCAACTCGCAGGGCTCGCGCAAGGCCAAGGAGCTCCTGCTGGCCGACGACTACGACGGCCTGGTGCAGATCGCCGAGGACCAGGTGACCGGCGGCGCGCACGTGCTCGACGTCTGCGTCGCGCTGACCGAGCGCCAGGACGAGGACGAGCAGATGCGCGAGGTGGTCAAGCGGATCGCGCTCAGCCAGCCCGCGCCGATCCAGATCGACTCGACCGAGCCCGACGTCATCAAGACGGCGCTCGAGCAGATTCCCGGCCGGGCGATCGTCAACTCGGTCAACCTCGAGGCCGGCCGCGACAAGCTCGACGTGGTCGCGCCGCTGGCCAAGGCCCACGGCGCCGCGCTGATCGCTCTGACGATCGACGAGGTCGGCATGGCCAAGACGGCCGAGCGCAAGGTCGAGATCGCCGAGCGGATCGTCGGCCTGGCCTGCGACGAGCACGGCCTCGACCCCGAGGCGCTGATCTTCGATGCGCTCACGTTCACGCTCACGACGGGCGACGAGGAGTGGCGGCCGTCGGCGGTCGAGACGATCGAGGGCATCCGCCGCATCAAGGCGGAGATCCCCGGCGTGAAGACGTCGCTGGGAGTCTCGAACGTCTCGTTCGGCGTCTCGCCGGGCGCCCGCGCGGTGCTCAACTCGGTCTTCCTGCACCACTGCGTGGAGGCGGGGCTCGACCTGGCGATGGTCAACCCGAACCACATCAAGCCCTACAACGAGATCGCCGAGAACGAGCGCGAGCTGACCGACGACCTGGTCTTCAACAAGCGCGAGGACGCGCTGGAGCGCTTCATCGGCCACTTCGAGCAGAAGGGCGAGACCGAGGAGGAGGCGGCGGGCGACCCGACCGAGGGCATGGAGCCCGAGGAGGCGCTCCACTACCACATCCTGCGCCGCAAGAAGGAGGGCGTGGAGGACTGGATCGACCGCTCGGTCGAGAAGATCGGCGCGGTCCCGACCCTCAACGAGGTGCTGCTTCCCGCCATGAAGGAGGTCGGCGACAAGTTCGGCGCCGGCGAGCTGATCCTGCCGTTCGTGCTCCAGTCGGCGACGGTGATGAAGCGCGCGGTGGCGCAGCTCGAGAACTACCTCGAGCGCATCGAGGGCCACACCAAGGGCAAGGTCGTGATCGCGACGGTGTTCGGCGACGTGCACGACATCGGCAAGTCGCTGGTCAACACGATCCTGACCAACAACGGCTACACCGTGATCGACCTCGGCAAGCAGGTCCCGATCGACACGATCATCAATGCCGCGATCGAGCACGAGGCGGACGCGATCGGGCTGTCCGCGCTGCTGGTGTCGACCTCCAAGCAGATGCCGACCGCCGTGCAGGAGCTGCACGAGCGCGGGCTGGAGTTCCCGGTGCTGATCGGCGGCGCCGCGATCAACCGCGACTTCGGCCGGCGCATCCTCTACCCCAAGGGCAAGGAGTCCGACGAGATCTACGAGCCGGGCGTCTTCTACTGCAAGGACGCCTTTGCCGGCCTGGCAACGGTCGACCAGCTTGTCGACCAGGACGCACGCGGCGCGCTGATCGCCAGGTCGCGCGACGAGGCCCGCACGCTGCGCGAGCAGGTCGAGATCGTGGACGACGGGCCGCCCGTGACCGACTCGTCGGTGCGCTCGACGGCGCGCACGGACGTCCCGATCCCCGAGCCGCCCTTCTGGGGAGCACGCGAGCTCGACGTCGACCTCGATGACGTCTACCCCCACCTCGACCGTCACGTGCTGTTCAAGCTGCACTGGGGCGGGCGTGGAGTGAAGGGCGAGGAATGGGAGCGTCTCGTCGGCGACGACTTCGCGCCGCGGCTCGAGCGCATGTGGCGCGAGCAGGACTACCTGCACCCGCGCGCCCGGCTCGGCTACTTCCCGGCGGCGGCGGACGGGAACGAGCTGGTCGTGTTCGATCCGGACGACCACGAGCGCGAGCTCGAGCGGCTCGTGTTCCCGCGCCAGCCCAAGCACGACCGCATCTGCCTGACCGACTTCTTCCGCCCGCTCGACTCGGGCGAACGCGACGTGCTCGCCCTGCAGGGCGTGACCGTCGGCCCCGACGTGACCGAGCTGATGGCCCAGCTGGAGCGCGACGGCGAGTTCGCCGAGCAGCTGTTCACGCACGGGCTGGGCGTGCAGACGGCCGAGGGCCTGGCCGAGTGGCTGCACGCCGAGATCCGGCGCGGGCTCGGGATCGAGCTCGATCAAGGCCGCCGCTACTCCTGGGGCTATCCGGCCTGCCCGGACCAGTCCGAGCACGAGAAGGTCTGGCGCCTGCTCGACCTCGAGCAGATCGGCATGCGGCTGTCGGATGGCTACGCCGTCACGCCCGAGCAGTCGACGGTCGCGATCGTCGCCCACCACCCGCAGGCGGTGTACTTCGGCATGAAGTCGGGCTTCATCCCCAAGGACAAGGTCGGGGACGAGCTCATCGCAGGGACCGAGCGCGGCGGCGTCGTGCCCACGACCCCTTAGGGTCCGCGCATGCTCCTGCTCGCGGCCGCGGCCTGCGCGGCCCTGGCGCCCGGCCCGACCCACGGCGCCTACTACTCGACGGTCGCGCCGTTCGAGCACTTCTCCTCGGCGCGCACTCAGGTCTTCCCGCACACGTGCGCCGTGCGCGGTCGGATCCGCGCCCGCCGGGCTCCCGGGGACTACCGGACGCCTTACATCGCGGCGACGCGCGATCGCGACCAGCTCTACGTCTACGGCTACCGGCCCGATGCCGCCCGGCAGGGCGCCTACGTGGCCAGCGTGAACCCGCGGACGCTGCGCGAGCGCTGGCGCACGCAGATCCGCGATCGCACGCCGCCGCGCCAGTGGAGCTACCCGGGCGTGATGGCTGTCCACGGCAACGGGTTCCTGTACGCGGTCTACGGCAACGTGCTGGTCAAGCTCGATCCGGGCACCGGCCGAACGATCGCCCGCCGTGAGCTGCCGGAGGACCCGGCGCTCACCGGCGCCGCTTACAACGGCTTCGTCGTGCTGCCGGACGGCAACATCGTCACGAAGAAGATCGAGCGCGGCCCGTGCCCGGCCGCGCTGCAACCGCCGCTGGAGCCCGCCACGACGGGTGCGCTGGCGGGGCTCATCTGCGCGGCCACGAACGCGCTTCCGTCGCGCATCATCGTCGTCGAGCCGCGCCGGCTGCGGATCCGCTCCAGCATCACTCCCCCCGAGCCGGTCACCGGACGGGTCACCTACGGGGGCGGGTACCTGTACGCGGCGGGCCGTGACTCGCTGTTCCGGTTTCGCTACCGGCGCGGGAGGCTGACGCTCGATCGCGGCTGGGGACCGGTGACCTACCGGACCGGCGCGCAGCGGCCGGGCACCGGCCCGGGCCTGCTCGGCGGCTTCCTGGTCGTCCAGACGAACTTCCTGCCGACGAACGAGCCGTTGACCGTCACGGCCGTGAGCGTCCGCGACAGCAGCCGCGTGTTCCGCATCCGGCCGTTCGCGGCCACCGGCGCGTCGGGCAGCTGGATCGTCTCCAAGCCCGCTTTGGACGCGGCCAACGGCACCGTGGTGACGCACGACACATCGGCGGGTTGGATGGCGGCGTTGCGCCTGGATCCCCGGCACGGCTTCCGGGTGCGCTGGCGGCGCAAACTCAGCTCGCTCGACTTCTCGGCCCTCATCGGCGGCGCCGCCGATCGCCAGATAGTGATCCCGGACCGATCCGCGGACGGGGACCGGGTCATCTGGATGGATGAGCGCAGCGGCCGGATCCGGGCTCGCAGCCGCGTGCTTGCGCCCGACGCCGCCCCCGGAAACATCGTCACCCCGGGCTTCGGCGGGCGGTTCTACTACCTGTCTGGAGACGGGCAGCTCTGGGAGCTGCTCGACAGGGCGGCGAAACGCAGCGGCTGAATCTTCGACACAGGGATAAAGACCGCAGGCCTCCGCGCTCCCAGAATGGCAGCGACTCTCGGAGACTAGGAGGCTCAACTGCCATGAAGCGTTTCGCCCTGGCGGCCGGTGTGCTGCTGGGAATCCTGCTGCTTGTACCCACGGCCGCTCTGGCGGCGGACGGTCCCACCCTGGACGACACGGTTTCCGCCGTGAACACCACCTGGGTGATCGTCGCCGGTGTGCTCGTGATGTTCATGCAGGCGGGGTTCCTGTTCCTGGAGGTCGGCTTCTCACGCGCTAAGAACGCCGGTCTCGGGGTCGTGAAGATCCTGACCAACTATTCGATCTGCGCGATCGCGTACTGGGCCACGGGCTTTGCCCTGGCCTTCGGCGGCGCGGGGACGATCGCCGGTACGCACGGCTGGTTCCTCGACGTCGGCCATACGGCCAGCGAGGCCGCGGGCAACATCCCGCTGCTGGGTGTCGTGGGCATCAGCCCCGCGGCGTTGCTGTTCTTCCAGTTCGTCTTCTGCGCGGTGTCGCTGGCGATCGTCTGGGGCACCACGCTCGAGCGGATCAAGTTCAGCGCCTACGTGATCTACGCGGTGATCTTCTCCGCGGTGATCTACCCGGTGCTGAGCCACTGGATCTTTGGCGGCGGCTGGCTCCAGGTGAACGTCGGCATGCAGGATTTCGCCGGCTCGACCGTGGTCCACCTGATCGGCGCCACCGGCGGACTTGCGGCTCTGCTGCTGCTCGGCCCACGCCGGGGCAAGTACGGCCCCGACGGCAAGCCGCGGGCCATCCCCGGCCACTCGATGCCGTTCGTCGGCCTCGGCGTCTTCATCCTCTGGCTGGGCTGGTTCGGCTTCAACCCGGGCTCGACGCTCGGGGCGATCGGCAACCGCTTCGCGGAGGTGGTGCTGGTCACCAACCTCGCCGCCGCGGCGGGCGTCATCGCCGCGCTGAGCATCATGTGGATGCGCACGCGCACGTACGACGTCGGCATGGCCGGCAACGGCGCGATCGCGGCGCTGGTCGCGATCACGGCCCCGTCCGGCTACGTGGAGTTCTGGGCGGCGCCGATCATCGGCGCGGTCGCAGGGGTGATCGTCGTCTACGGCGTGATCCTGATCGAGAAGGTGCTCGACGACCCGGTTGGGGCGCTGTCGGCCCACGGCCTGGCGGGGATCTGGGGGACGCTGTCGTGCGGCCTCTTCACGTCGCCGCGGCTGGCCGAGCTCAACGCGGTCGGCGACCCGGGGCTCTGGTACAGCGGCAGCTTCCACCAGCTGGGCGCGCAGGCGCTCGGCGTCGGCACGGTGTTCGCGATCGTCCTGGTGGTGTCGTACGCGGTGTTCTTCGTCCTCAAGCACACGATCGGCATTCGCGTGTCGGCCGAGGACGAGGACGCGGGCCTGGACATCTCCGAGACCGGCATGTACGGCTATCCGGAGACGTTCATCCCACCGTCTGAGCTGGTGGGCACCGGCCTGCCGCACGCGCCGGGCCTGCCGTCGGGCACGCCGGCCGGGATCACGGCCACCGCGATGTCCGGAGAGGGGGCGCCGGCATGAAGATGGTCATCGCGTACATCCGGCACGAGGCCTTCGAGCCGATCCGCGCGGATCTGCTCGAGGCCGGCTTCCCGAGCCTCTCGATAACGGAGGTGAAGGGGTCGGGCAGGCAGAAGGCGATCACCGAGCACTACCGCGGCTCGGAGCTTGCCGTGCACCTGCGGCCGAAGCTGAAGGTCGAGTGCGTCGTCGAGACGAAGGACGTGGAGCTCGTCAAGGACGTGATCCTGCGGCACGCCCGCACCGGGTCCGTGGGAGACGGGAAGCTCTTCATCATTCCGGTCGAGGACGCGGTTCGCATCAGGACGGGCGAGGAGGGCGAGGGGGTCCTCCAGGCCCATCCGGGCGAGGAGGTAATGGTCAACGGGGATCTGGGCTAGGAGCGGGAGATACCTGCCCGGGACCTGAAATTGGCCGCGGATCCCACCGCGGCCGGCGATACGCCGCGCGGCGCCCACCTGGAAATGGTGGGCGCCGTGCTAGCCGGTGACGGGCTCGAGCGGGTGGCGGAGATCGCCTCCGCCCACGCCGGTGCGCCGGTGGCCGTGGTGGTGCCGCGGCTGGGCGTGCCCCTCGAGGGGTGGGCACGCTACGAGCGCTATGTGGGCGCCCGCCTTGCCGGCGGGCGCCCACAGCGTCCCGACGAGATCACGGCGGAGGTGCCGATCTCGTCGGGCGGGCGCGAGCTGGGCGCCGTGCTGCTGCTCGGGACCGGCCGCAAGGACGCGGGGGAGTACCTCCACATGGCGGCGATCGCCGCGCTGACGGAGGTGGCCGTCGTCGAGGCGAAGGACGAGACCGAGCAGACGCTGCGCGGCTCGTTCCTCGAGGAGCTTCTGACCCGGCCGGATCTCGATCCGGCCGACGTGCAGCGGCGCGCGGTGCGGCTGGGCTGCGACCTGGCCGGCGGGTTCGTCGCGCTGTGCGCGAACCCGAATGGCCGAGGGCCCGGACGGCTGGTGGCGGCGCTGGCGGCTGAGCTGCCGGGCGCGCTGGCCCAGGCGGTGGAGGACAAGGTGTACGCGCTGCTGCCCGGGCCGCCGGAGCCGGCGCGCCGCGCGGCGGCGCGGCTGGGGCGCCACGCGGAGATCGGGCTGTCGTCGTACCGGTCCGGCGCCACCGAGGCGCGGCGAGCGCTGGAGGAGGCCGAGCTGGTGCTGGGGGTGACGGCCGCGGGCGGCGGGGCGCCCGGCGCGGAGATCGGCGAGGGCACCTACCGGCTGCTGTTCAGGGTCCTGGCAAGCCACCCGCAGGAGGTGCGGAGCTTCTACGAGGACACCGTGGCCCCGCTGGTGCGCTACGACGAGCAGTACGCGACCGACCTGGTCGGCACCGTCGAGGCCTACCTGACCAACAACTGCAACATGAACGCGACCGCCCAGGCGATCCACGCACACCGGCACACGGTGGCGTACCGGCTGGAGCGGGTGCGGGAGCTGTCAGGCCTCGATCCCCTGCGCAGCGAGGACCGCGAGCGCCTCGGGCTGGGCCTGAAGGCCTACCGGATCATCGCGCCGTCGCTGCCGCGCTAGGGGCGCGCCGCGATGGCCCTGCGCAGCGCCTCAGCGGCTGGGATCGGCTCGACGTCGAACAGCTCCTGCCCGGCGCTGTCGGTGACGACGGTCTCCACCGCGAGGCTCTCCACCAGCGGCCGGGCCACCCCGGCGTCGACCGGCGTGACCAGTCCGATCCAGAGCGAGGACAGCCGCGGGGTCAGCAGCGGCACCGGCACCTGCGGGCGCCTGCGCAGACCCAGCACGTCGGCCATCAGGGCGAGCAGTTCCCCGTAGGTGACCACGTCGGGCCCGCCGATCTGGATCTCGCGGCCGGCCGACTCGGGGCGCTCGGCGGCCTGGATGAGGTACTCCAGCACGTCCTCGATCGCGATCGGCTGGGTGCGGTTGCGCAGCCACGCCGGGGCGATCATCGCGGGCAGGCGCTCGACCAGGTAGCGCATCGTGCGGTAGCCCTCGCTCCCCGGGCCGATGACCATCCCGGCCCGGAACCAGGTCAGCGGCGGTCCCTCGCCGGCGAGGACCCTGGCGGTCTCGGCGCGGCTCGCCAGGTGCTCGGAGCTCGGCCGATCGCCTAGGCCGCCCAGGTAGACCACCCGGCCGATCCCCTCGTCGCGGGCCATCGCCGCGAAGTTGGAGGCCGCCGCGCGCTCGCGCTCGGCCAGGCCGGACCGGCCGCTCCCGCGGCCCATCGAATGAACCAGGTAGTAGGCGATTTCGACGTCCTGGCCGGCTCCGGTGAGGCTGTCGCGATCGAGCACGTCGCCCTCGTGCAGCTCGCACCCCGCGGACTCGAGGTCCCGGGCGCGATCGGGGTCACGCACAAGACAGCGCACGGGATGCCCGCGCTCGAGCAGCCCGGTCGCCAGCGGGCCGCCGATGAAGCCCGTTGCGCCGGTGACGAGTGCCCGGCCGCGCTGCGGCGTATCGGCCATCCGGCTAGAGCGCCCCGAGCACGGCGTCCAGCACGCGCTGCGCCCCGAAGCGCACCACGTCGTCGGCCACCAGGCCGGTTTCGCTCTCCGCCGCGGCGATCGCCGAGCGGGCCTCGTCGTCGGACGAGAGGTCCGCCGTGTTCAGCGCGATCGCCGTCACCCGCGTCGGGCGTACCGGCCGCGCCACGCCCTCGTACGCCGAGATCAGCTCGGCCAGCGGCGGTATCGGCAGGGCGGGGTAGTTGCGCAACGACGTCGCGCCCGCCTTGTGGACCAGCACCAGCAGGTCGGGCGCCGAGCCGTGCAGGAGTCCCAGCGTCACGCCGGAGTAGGCCGGGTGGAACAGCCCGCCCTGGCCCTCCACGAACAGCAGGTCACCGCGCTCGGCGCCCTCGCGCACCAGCCGCTCGCCCGCTCCGGCCACGTAGTCGGAGATCACGTGGTCGACCGCGATCCCCCAGCCGGCGATCGCCACCCCGGTCTGCCCGGTCGGCACGTAGACCGAGCTCAGCCCGCGGTCGCGCGCCGCCCGGTCGAGCTCCAGCGTCACCACCTTCTTGCCGATCACCGTGTCCGAGCCGACGCTGTGCACCACCTTCACGGCGTCCGGCCGCGTGAACGGCCCCTGCGGCACGGTCAGGTCCGCCGGCGCGGCGCGCAGGTCGCGCAGCGCCACGCCCGCGCGGGTGGCGGCCCGGCGCAGCTCGGCGTCCTCGGACAGCTGCGTGTGCAACCCGGCCTCTACGTGCAGGCCGGCAGCGATCGCCTCCAGCAGCACGGCGCGCCAGGTCGGGTCCAGCTTGCCGCCGGTCGGCGCCACCCCGATCAGCAGCGCGGTTGCGCCAAGGCCGACCGCCTCGGCGAGACTGGAGACGATCGGGACGGGGTGCAGAGAGAACGGGACGGCCTCCACCGCCGTGCGGCCGGCTTGGGTCGAGTCGATCACCGCCACCACGTCGCGGGTCCCGTAGCGGATCACCCCGTGCGCGGTCTTGCCGTTGGGCGCGGCGAACAGGCCCTCGGCGAAGATCGCGAGCTTCTCGCTCACGCGGGCTCGCTCCCGGAAGCGGGCTCCACGCCGAGCCCCGGGCCGACCGACGGCAGCACGCGCCCGTCGACGAGCTCGAGGCCCCGGAACGGCTCGTCCGCCAGCAGCAGGTGGCCGTCCAGGTCCACCCAATCCGCCAGCGACGCGATCTGCGCCGCCGGCGCGACGCCCAGCTGCGACTCCACCATGCAGCCGATCATCACGCTCAGCCCGAGCGCGCGGGCGGCGTGCACCATGCGCACCGCCTCGCGCAGCCCTCCGGATTTCGCGAGCTTGACGTTGATCCCATCGGCATAGCCGGCCACCTTCGCGACGTCCCCGAGGTCTTGACAGCCCTCGTCGACGATCAGCGGCGGGAGCGGGCGAAGCTCCCGCAGAGCGCGGAAGGATTCCAGGTCGGCGGCGGGGAACGGCTGCTCGATCAGCTCCACGCCGAGCTCGACCAGAGCGGGAACGATCTCGCGCGCCGCTTCGAGCGTCCAGCCCTCGTTGGCGTCGACGCGCAGGGGAGCGTCCGTCTCGGCGCGGACGGCCTGGAGGCGGGACAGGTCGTCGGCCCCGCCGACCTTGACCTTGAGCGCGCGAAACGAAGCAGCACGCCGCGCTCGGTCGCGCGTGCCTTCCAAGCTGTCGATCCCCAGCGTGTACGAGGTGACCGGCGCGCTGCGCGAGAGCCCGAGCAACCTCCAGACGGGCAGGCCCAGCCGCCGCCCGACCCAATCGTGAAGCGCCGCGTCCAGCGCCGAGCGGCCCGCGGCGTCCCCGGCGCCGCTCAGGTTTGCCTCGAGCGCGAACGGATCTTCGGAGAGCTGCGCGGAGGAGAGGTACGCGATCGCGCTGGCCGGCGTCTCGCCGCGGTAGTAGACCGGCGCGGCCTCGCCGCGCCCGACGAGCCCGTCGTGCTCCAGCTCGACCTGCACGACGTCCTGGTGCGTCCGCGAGCCGCGCGCGATCCCGAATTCCTCCGCGAGCGCGAGCGAGACGGTGCGGCTGGTGAGCCTCAGACGGCGGCCTCGGTGTCGACCAGTCCCTGCCGCAGAGCGACCGCGGCCGCCTCGGTGCGCGAGCGCACGTCGAGCTTCGCGAGGATGCGCGAGACATGCACGCTGGCGGTCTTCTCCGCCATGTGCAGCTCCAGCCCGATCTCGCGGTTGGTCGAGCCGCGGGCGACCAGTCCGAGCACCTGGCGCTCGCGCGGGGTCAGCCCGAACGGCTCGTCGACCTCCGCGCCTGCCGCCACCGCACCGGGAGGCTCGGCCGGCCCAAGCAGCCGCAGCCGCGCCCGCGCTGCCAGCGACTCCAGCTCGGCGACCAGCCAGTCGCTGCCCAGCTCGCGCGCGTCGCGGACGGCCTCGGAGGTCGTTGCGGCGGCGGCGCTGCGGTCGTCGCCGCGCACGAGCGCCTCTGCCTGGCGCCAGAGCGCGTAGAGCCGCCGGTAGGGGCGCTCGAGCTGCTGCCAGGTCGAAGCGGCGACGGCCCAGAGCTCGGGATCGTCCTTGCCGACGGCCCGGCCCAGCTCGGCCTCGCCGCTGGCAAGCTCGGCGCGCTCGACCGCGCCGCCCGCCTCGGCGGTCAGCCGCAGCCGCGCGATCTGCTCCTCGGCGCGGCGCAGCGCGACCTGCTCGGCGTCGGCGTCGCGCCGGTCGCGCGCCAGCGTGGCTGCGTCGGCCTCGACCCGCAGCCCGATCCCGGACACGCCGGCGATCCGAGCCACGTCGTCCGAGCAGTACTCGATCTGGTCGAGCGCGTCGTCGACCGCCGCACGGGCGGGGTCGATCTGCCCGCTGCGGCGCTCCAGCTCGGCGCGCATCCAGCCGTAGGCGCCGACGAACTGCGGCTCGGTGGACTCGTGCGCGGGCCGCTCCATCCCGTCGAGGTCCACGCGCGCGGCGTCCAGGTCGCCGGCGCCGAGCGCCAGCACCGCGCGCGCCATGCGCCAGACGAACAGCTGCGTGCCGGAGCGCCGCCGGCTCGACGGAGGCAGCACCTCGCGCGCCTCGGCCCAGAGGCCGAGGTAGTAGGAGAACTCGACGACGTTGATCAGCAGCCAGTCGTGCCCGCGCGTGCCGCGGGCGCTGCTCTCCAGGGCCTCGCGCGCCACGTCCAGCGCGTCGCGCGTGCGGCCGTTGATGTGGAGGACGTCGGCGAGGTTGATGTACGCCGCCGTGACCTCGCGCGAAAGGCCGGCGTCGCGCGCCGTCTCGAGCGCCTCGCGCAGCGCCGCGGAGCCCGCTTCGGCGTCGCCCTGGTTGCCGAGCGCCGTGCCGAGCACGTTGAGCGCTCGCACCTCGACGTCGCGGTTGCCCACCGCGCGGGCCACCTCGAGCGTCTCGCGCGAGAAGCGGATGCCCTCGCCGTAGCGCGACTGCAGCATGCGCGAGCGGGCGAGCGCGGCAAGCAGGGCGGCGCGCTCGACGGACTGCTCGTCGTCCGGCAGCAGCTCCAGCGCGCCGCGGATCGTCTCGACGCTCTCCTCTTGGCGGTTGAGGCTCCAGAGCGCGCGCGAGAGCCGCTCGAGCACGGCGGCGGCGCGCCGCGGCTCCGACTTCTCGTCGACGAGCTCGAGCGTGCGCCGCAGGAGCGTCTCCTGACGGGTGGGCTCGCCGGAGACGTCGGCAGCGTGCGCGGCCTCCAGCAGGAGCTCGACCTGGGTCAGCCCGCTCACCGTCTCGGGGTCGGGCACCCGATCCCACAGCCCGAGCGCGCGCTCGCGCAGCGACAGCGACTCGTGGAACGCGTTCACCCGATCGGCCGAGGCCGCGGCTCGAACCGCCGCCGCCAGCGCCGCCGGCTGGTCGCCGGCCGCCAGCCAGTGGTGCGCGACCTCGGCGGTCAGGTGGGCGCGCTCGCCCTCGCGTTCGATGAGCTCCTCCAGGGCGCGCGCGATCGCGGCGTGCAGCTCGGCGCGCTCGCCGGGCAGCAGGTCGTCGTAGACGACCTCGCGCAGCAGGGCGTGGCGGAAGCGGTAGGCGCCGTCGCCGTGGGCGATCGCGATCTGGCTGCCGATCGCCTCGCGCAGGCCCTCGCGCAGCTCGGCGGGATCGAGGGGCGCGAGCTTGGTGAGGAGGTCGTCGCCGAGCGACTGGCAGGACAGCCAGCGCAGCACCTCCTGCGCCGGCCCCGACAGCCCCTCCACGCGCAGCATCAGCGCGTCGCGCAGCGTGGGCGGGAGGGTGCCGCGGCCGTCCATTCCGACGGCCAGCAGCTCCTCCGTGAAGAGCGGGTTGCCCTCGCTGCGCGCGTAGAGCCGCTCGACGAGCCCCGGGTCGGCGGGGTTGTCGAGGATGTCCTCGAGCTGCTCGGCCATCTCCTCGCGTGTCAGGCGGTCGAGCTCGATCAGGTGGGCGAGCGGGTCGCGCGCCAGCTCGGCCAGCAGCGGGCGCAGCGGGTGCCGGCGGTAGAGCTCGTCGGAGCGGTAGGTCCCGACCACGAGCATCCGCTCGTTGCAGAGCGTTCGGGCCAGGAAGCGGACGAACCCGCGCGTGGAGCTGTCGGCCCAGTGCAGGTCCTCGATGACCAGCACCAGCGGCTGCTCGTCGGCCATCGCGTCGAAGACCGCGAGCAGCGCCTCGAAGACGCGGACCTGCTCTGCCTCCGCGCCCTCCTCGCGCGAGCCGTCGCCGAGGCCGGGCAGGATCGTCGCGAGGTCGGCTCGCTGGCTCTCGGGGATCGAGTCGATGGCGGGGTCGCCCTCGCGCGCGATCCGCCGCAACGCTCCCACCAAGGGCGCGTAGGGCAGCTCGCCCTCGCCCAGCTCGACGCAGTCCCCGCTCAGCACGCGCGCGCCGGACGCGCGGGCGACGCCGGTCAGCTCGCTGGCCAGCCGCGTCTTGCCGACGCCCGACTCGCCCGCCACCAGCGCCAGCGCCGGCTTGCCGCCGGCGCTCGCCTCGAGCGCCTCGGAGAGCTCCGCCAACTCGGGGCCTCGCCCTACGAAGCGGGTGCTCGTGACCCTGGTCGCCATGGTCGGACCATGGTGCCACCTGGGCGGAGTCGGCGGCCTGGCGACGCTCGTGGACGGCACACTCCGAGTCTCGGCGCGCGCTGGGCGCGCCGCATCGGCCATCTGGAGCGACCTTGGCGGCGCGACCCCTTACCCTCGATCGACCCAGCACTTACGCCCATGCAGGCCGGACTCTGCGACAGCTGCAAGCACCAGAAGCTCGTGCGCACCACGCGCGGGAGCGTCTTCTCGATGTGCGAGCGCTCGAAGACCGACCCGAGCTACCCGAAGTACCCGCGCCTGCCGGTCAAGGAGTGCCCGGGCTACGTCAGCGTGTCCCGCTGACGACGGTCTTGCCGTCGTCGGCGATGCGCACCTTCGGCGCCGCCCTCGACACGCTGCCCGAGAAGCTGCCGGTCGGCGCGCCGCCGCCGGTGGCGACCGCCTTGGCCTTGCCGTTGAGGCCCGCCGCCACGCGCCAGGAGACCTTGTACGGACCGGCCTTCACGGGCGTCACCTTCCACGTGAGCGTCGCCTCGCGCCCCGGCTTCAGCGGCCCGCAGGCCCAGGTGTTCACGTAAGCGGTGTCGCAGCCCGCGGGGGAGGTGTCCTTCGCCTCGGGGAATCCGCCGATCTGGCGCTGGATGCCGTTCAGGGCGAAGCGCGGGCGCTCGGGGTCGGACAACCCGGGTTGCGTGGCCCGGTAGTTGAGGCCCTCGACCGTCACCGCGATGTTCGGGACGACCTGCTTCCCGCTGTTGCGCACGGTGATCAGCAGCTCGGAGGTTTGCGCCAACTTCTGCTTCGCGGGGAAGGTCGCCTTGACGACCTCGACGGCGAAGTTGCCGCTCGGCTCGTTCTCGTCTTGGCGCGCGCCACCGCCACAGCCGCCGACGGCAATCAGGCCGACCAGGGCGATGCCGCCCACGAAGCGCTTCCTCCTCGCCTCCAAGTCGGGCGAACATAGCACCGTTCAGCCTGGCGGGGGGCAGGGACATGCCATAGGCTTCGCCCTCTGAGGGAGGAGACTTTGCTTAGTGGTTAGAGCAGCAGCCGACCGGATCTTCTTGCCTACCAAGAGCCTGCTCGAGCAGGTGGGCGACATGATGATCCTGACCGGCAAGACGCTCGTGTCGGCACTTCGGCCGCCGTATCCGTACGGCACGGAGTTCGTGCAGCAGTTCCTGTTCATGCTGCGGCTCTGCTGGCTGCCGCTGACGATCTCGACGATCGCCTTCGGATACGGCGCCCCCGGGCTGCAGGCCGGCAACTTCCTGGTGCTGTTCGGCGCCGTCGACCGGCTCGGCGGATTCTTCGTGCTGTCGTCGATCCGCGAGTTCGCCCCGTTCGTGACCGCGATCATCCTCGCCGGCGTCGGCGGCACCGCCATCACGGCCGACCTCGGCGCCCGCAAGATCCGCGAGGAGCTCGACGCGCTGCAGGTGCTCGGCGTCGACCCGATCAAGAACCTCGTCGTCCCGCGCTTCCTGGCGCTGATGGTCGTCACGGGCCTGTTCAACATCTACGCGCTGATCTTCGGGATCTTCGGCGGCGTGCTGGCCACGCTCACCTTCGACGCGCCGTTAGGCCCGTTCTTCGCGACGCTGCTCAACAACGCGTCGATACCCGACCTGTGGGGCTCGGTGGTCAAGACGACGCTCTACGGGGCGATCATCGCCGTCGTCTCCTGTTACAAGGGGATGACTGCGTCCGGAGGCGCCGAAGGCGTGGGTAGAGCCGTGAACCAGGGCGTCGTCATCGAGTTCCTCGGCATCTTCGCGTTCAACTACGTCTTCACCCAGACGCTGCTCGCCACCCACCCCGAGATCTCGATCATCAAGTAATGGGCAACACCTGGCTCAGCGTCCCCAAGGACTGGATCGCCTCCTTCGGCGACATCGCCCGCTTCTCGGCGCGCGTCGTCGCGGACGTGTTCAACGGCCGCGTGCTGCGCTTCTTCGGCGAGACGCTGCGCCAGGCGGGCATCCTGATCCTCGGCTCGGCGATCGTGATCTGGGGGCTCGCGTTCATCATCGGCCTCCAGTGCGGCATCGAGGGCGCCTACCTCAACCGCTCGATCGGCGCGCCCGCCTACTCGGGCGTCTTCTCGGCCTGGTGCGACCTGCGTGAGCTGATGCCGTACGCCTTCGGCTACATGATGTCCGCCAAGGTGGGCACCGGCCTCGTGGCGGAGATCGGCGCCATGCGCATCTCGGACGAGATCGACGCGCTCGAGGTGATGGGCATCAACTCGCTCGTGTTCCTCTGCGCGACGCGCCTGCTGGCGGCCTGGCTGGTGCTGCCCTTCGTGTACATCGCGGCGGTCGGCGCCGGCTTCTTTGCCAGCTACTTAGCCGTGGTGCAGCAGATCGGAGAGGTCAGCTCCGGCGGCTACTTCCTGATCTTCTGGATGTTCCAGAACCCACCCGACCTGTTCTATTCGCTGATCAAGGGGATGTCGATGGCCACGGTCATCGTGCTGGTCGGGTGCTACTACGGCTACACCGCCAGCGGCGGCCCCGTCGGGGTCGGCACCGCGACCGCGAAGTCGATGGTGCTGAACACGGTCATGGTGCACATCGTGGGGATGGTGGGAACTCAGATCTTCTGGGGTACCAACCCGAGAGCGCCGATCGGCGGATAGGGAGGACACATGGAGGGATCAACCCAAGGAGGACCCGGGCGCCCGCTCGATCCGCGTGACTGGGAGGCCACGCGCGGCGAGCAGCAGACCGAGCCGTCGCCGCCGCCGCCAACGCGTCCGGCCGAGGAAGTGCCCGAGAACATCAAGGCGCAGACCCGCGAGGGCGAGGACCCCTACCAGTGGCACAGCGGCCGCACGCGCGAGCACGGGGCGCAGGACGCCGTCGAGTTCATCGACGTCCACAAGTCGTTCGGCCGCAACACGATCCTCAACGGCCTCAACCTCGGCCTTCCCGACGGCCAGATCTCCATGATCCTGGGCCCGTCCGGGACCGGCAAGTCGGTGTGCATCAAGCACATGGTCGGCCTGCTCTACCCCGACCGGGGCGACGTGCTGGTGCACGGCGAGTCGGTCCCCGAGATGGCCGACGACGAGCTCTTCGAGATGCGCAAGAAGTTCGGCGTCCTGTTCCAGGACGGCGCGCTGTTCGGCTCCATGAACGTGTTCGACAACACGGCCTTCCCGTTGCGCCAGCACACGGACAAGGGCGAGGATGAGATCAGCGAGATCGTCTTGCGCCGCCTCGGCGAGGTAGGCCTCGGCGGGGCGCTGGACAAGATGCCGAACGAGCTGTCGGGCGGGATGCGCAAGCGCGCCGGGTTCGCCCGCGCGCTCGTGCTGGATCCGGACATCGTGCTCTTCGACGAGCCGGACTCCGGCCTGGACCCCGTTCGCACCGCGCTGCTGTGCGAGCTGATCATGGAGGTCCACGAGGAGAACGGCGGCGCCTACTGCGTGATCACTCACGACATCATGTCGGCGCGGCGGGTCGCGGATTACATCGCGATCCTTTGGAAGGGGCGAATCGTCGAGTCGGGACCGGCGAGCGAACTGTTCAACTCCGACAACCAGTTCGTCAGGCAATTCCTGTCCGGAGAGGCCCAGGGCCCTCTCGGGATGGAGTAACTGTGCAAGATGGCGTGCAGGGGTTCTGCGCGCGCTGTGAAGTTCGGTCCTAGACTGGGCTCGCAGGGAGGCATCGAGCGGTTCACCGCGCTTGGAATCAAGGGATGAGAGAGAGGGACGGATCCGCGAACCGCTCCATGACGAGCGGGGATCGACGCTCGCCCGCGTCGTAGCGGTCGCCGCACTCGTCGCTGCCATCGCACTTGCCGCTCTCGCCATGTTCGGCGGCGGCTCCTCCTACACCGTCCACGCGGTTTTCGACAACGCCGGTCAGCTCGTGCGGGGCAACGAGGTGCGCGTCGGCGGGCAGCCGATCGGCTCGATCACGGACATCGCGCTGGACGACGACGCCCACGCCGTGGTCACGATGAAGATCGAGAAGGACCTGGCGCCGCTCCACGACGGCAGCACGGCCACGATCCGCGCGACCTCCCTGTCGGGCATCGCCAACCGCTACATCTCGCTCAAGCCGGGCCCCAACAGCGCCCAGAAGATCGACGACGGCGGCCGGATCGGCGTCGACAGCACGAGCGCCCCGGTCGACCTCGACGTCCTCTTCAACACGCTCGACCCCAAGACGCGCGAGGGCCTGCGCAACCTGATCCGGGGCTCGGGCGACTGGTACGACGGGAAGGCGCAGCAGGCGCGCCAGAGCACCAAGTACTTCGCGCCCTGGCTGAGCAGCTCCAGCGACCTGACCAGCGAGCTGTCGCTCGACCAGGCGGTCTTCACGCGCTTCATCAAGGACGGCGCGGCGACGCTGACGGCGATCGCCTCCCGGCGCGACGACCTGTCCGCCCTGGTGTCGAACACCAACCAGGCGATGGCCGCGATCGGCGACGAGAGCACCGCGCTCCAGCGGGCGCTCACCTTGCTGCCGGGCACGCTGCGCAAGGCCAACACCACGTTCGTGAACCTGCGCGCGACGCTCGACGACCTTCAGACCCTGGTCGACGAGTCGAAGCCGGCGACCAAGCAGCTCGCGCCGTTCTTCCAGAAGCTGCGTCCGCTGATCCGCGAGGCACGGCCGACGGTCAAGGACCTGAGCGAGCTGATCAGCAAGCCCGGCTCCGGCAACGACCTGACCGAGCTGACGGCCGCCCAGCCGCGGCTGGCCAAGCTGACGCAGACGATCTTCCCGCGCGCGATCCGTGCGCTCGACCGCTCCCAGCCGGTGATCGACTACGCGCGCCAGTACACGCCCGACCTCGCGGGCTGGATCACCAAGTTCGCCGAGGTCGCGGGCTACTACGACGCCAACGGCCACTACGCGCGCGTGCAGCCCGTGTTCGCCCCGACCGTCTTCTCGGGCGGCTCGCTGCAGGCCGTCCCGGCCAACCGCCACTTCGAGGGCTACGAGCGCGGCATCCTGCGCCACTGCCCGGGGGGCTCCACCCAGCCGCCGCCCGACGGCTCCGCGCCGATCGCCGCCGAGGGCTGCCGAACGACCGACGTCCCACCCGGCCCATGAGACGGCTGATCTACATCTGCCTGTTCGTGGCGATCGTGCCCTGGATCGTCATCGGGATCGTGCGCGAGTCGACCGACGACGACACCAAGGACCACTACTTCGTCCGGACGATCTTCGACAACGCCTCGACGATCGTGCCGGGCGAGGACGTGAAGATCGCCGGCGTTCCGGTCGGGGTCGTCTCCGGCATGGACGTGACCGACGACAAGAAGGCCGCGGTCACGCTCCAGATCAACGACGACAAGTTCACGCCCTTCAAGACCGACGCGAGCTGCCGGATCCGCCTCCAGGGCCTGATCGGTGAGCGCTTCGTCGAGTGCGAGCCGGGTTCCACGAGCGCCCGCCAGCTCGCGAAGATCGACCACGGCCCCGGCAAGGGGGAGCGGTTGCTGTCGGTCGAGCACACGAGCTCGCCGGTCGACATCGACCTGCTCAACGACATCCTGCGGCTGCCCTACCGGCAGCGCTTCGCGATCCTGCTGAGCGAGCTGGGCACCGGCCTCGCCGGCCGCGGCCAGGACCTCAACGAGGTCATCCACCGCGCCAACCCGGCGCTGAAGGAGACCGACCAGGTGCTGTCCATCCTGGCCAACCAGAACAAGACCCTGGTCCGGCTCGCGCGCGACTCGGACACGGCGCTGGCGCCGCTGGCGCGCGAGCGCGAGCACTTCGCGAACTTCATCGAGGTCGCCAACAAGACCGGCGAGGCGACCGCGGAGCGTTCCGGCGACCAGCGCCGCGCGCTCCAGCTGCTGCCGGCGACGCTCCAGAAGCTGCGCGGCCTGATGGTCGACCTCGAGGGCCTGGCGGACCAGGGCACGCCGCTCCTGACCGACGTCAACGCGTCGGCGCCCGACCTCGGTCGCCTGATCAAGGCCCAGGGCACGCTCGCGGATGCGTCGCGCAAGTCGTTCCCCAGCCTCGGCGACGCGCTCGACGTGGGCCGCCCGGCGCTGATCCAGGCCCGCCCGCTGATCCAGGACCTGAGCAAGCTGGGGACCCAGATCGGCCCGACGGCCAAGAACCTCGACCAGCTCACCAAGAGCCTGGACGAGACGGGCGGGATCCAGCGCATCAACGACTTCCTCTACTACGTCACGCTCTCGATCAACGGGTACGACTCGCTCGGCCACTACCTGCGCGCCGGCCTGATCGCGAACCGCTGCTCGGCCTACGCCCTGGAGCTGACCGGCAGCGAATGCAACGCCAACTTCTACAACCCGCTCGAGTCGGCGTCGGCGAGCACCAGCACCGCGAAGTTCGCCGCGCAGGGCGGGTCGAAGTCCAGCGGCACGTCGAGCAGCAGCGCTCCCGCCACCGGCACGCTGCTCCAGGGGCTGCTCGGCACGAGCGAGACGCCTGACCAGGCGAGCCAGCGCAAGGAATCGCTGAAGCGGCTGCGCACCCAGGCGAACAGTCCCTCGCGCGCGTACGGCACGGGCGAGCCGATGCTCGACTACCTGCTCGGGGGTGACCAGTGAGAGGCCGCGGCGGCGGAGCCGCACTGGCGGCCAGCCCCGTGCTGGTGGGTGCCGTGACCGTGCTGGTCACGATCGTCGCCGTCTTCCTCTCCTACAACGCCAACTCGGGCCTGCCGTTCGTGCCCACCTACGACCTGAAGGCCAACCTGCCCAACGCGGCGCAGCTGGTCAAGGGCTTCGAGGTGCGCATCGGCGGTGCGCGGATCGGCGTGATCTCCGACATCGAGGCGAAGCGCCACCCGGACGGGTCGAGCTACGCGCAGATCACGATGAAGCTCGACAAGGAGGTCGAGCCGCTGCCGGCGCACTCGATCCTGCTGGTGCGTCCCCGCTCCGCGGTCGGGCTCAAGTACCTCGAGCTGACGCCCGGCAAGCAGGGCGGGAAGGTCCTGAAGGCGGGCTCGACGATCCCGGTCCGCCAGGCCCGCACGCCCGTCGAGCTTGACGAGTTCTTCGGCACGTTCGACCCCAAGGCTCGGGTCGGGTCGCGCAACTCGCTGGACGGCTACGGGGGCGGGCTGGCCGGGCGCGGCCAGGACCTGAACTCCGCGATCGAGGCGCTGGTTCCGCTCGTCACGGACGCCGAGCCGGTGCTGCGCAACTTGGCGGACCCGAACACGCGGCTCGCGAAGTTCTTCCGCGCGCTGGCCGATACCGCCAGCGAGATCGCGCCGGTCGCCGAGCAGCAGGGGTCGCTGTTCCGCAGCCTCGACGTCTCGTTCACGGCGCTGTCGACCGTCGCCCGCCCCTACATCCAGGAGACGATCAGCGAGAGTCCACCGGCCGAGGAGGTCGCGATCCGCGACTTCCCGGCGCAGCGACCCTTCCTGCGCAACAACACGGCGTTCTTCAAGGAGCTGCGCCCGGGCGTGGCGACGCTGCCGCACTCCGCCCCGCTGCTGGCCGACGCGTTCGAGGTCGGCTCGCGCGTGCTGCCGCGCACGATCCAGCCCAACAAGGACCTGGAGGGTGTCTTCAACACGCTCGCCGACTTCTCCCAGGACCCGGGCGTGCGCGGCGGGATCGACCAGCTGACCAACCTCGCCGCGTCGCTGCGGCCGACGCTCAGGTTCCTCACGCCGGTTCAAACGACCTGCAACTACGCGACGCTCTGGTTCCGCAACGCCGCCAGCCTGCTCGCGGACGGCGACTCGCACGGGACCTGGCAGCGCTTCCAGGTCGTGTCGGCGCCGACTGACACCGGCGCGCTGCTCGCCGGCAAGCCTCTGAGCGAGGTCTACGGACCGAACAACGAGGGCGAGCCCTCGAGCGCGCCGTCGGACGGCCCCACCAAGCAGAACCACGTCCACTTCAACCCGTATCCGAACACCGCATCTCCGGGCCAGACCAAGGAGTGCGAGGCCGGCAACGAGGACTACACCCAGACCGCGGGCAAGACGACGATCGGCAACGCGCCCGGCACCACTCGCACGAAGACGGACGGGCAGAAGCGATGAGGCGCATCGCCAAGAGCCGCATCTCGGCCTTCCAGGCGGGCCTGATCGCGATCGTGGTGATCCTGATCGCCGTGTTCCTGGCCTTCACCAAGGACATCCCGTTCACGAAGCCGTTCGAGCTCAACGCCACGTTCGAGAACGCCCCGCCGATCCAGAAGAACCAGGCCGTCCGGATCGCCGGCGTGAACGTGGGCAAGGTGTCCGGCGTCAAGCCGGTCGGCGGGGACTCGCCCGCGGTCGTCGTGACGATGAAGCTCAACGACGACGCGCTGCCGATCCACAAGGACGCCACCATCAAGGTGCGCCCGCGCATCTTCTTCGAGGGCAACCTCTTCTTCGACATCCACCCGGGCACGCCCGGCGCTCCGGACCTCGACACCGGCGACACGATCCCGGCCTCCCAGACCTCGGCGCCGGTGCAGCTCGATCAGGTGTTGGGGACGCTGCGGACCGGGACGCGCAAGGGCCTGCAGAAGCTGCTCGAGGGCTACGGCGGAGCGCTCAACGCCAAGCCACAGCCGGGCGAGGACGACGACCAGGTCGCGGAGGTCAAGGGCAAGACCGGCGGCCAGGCCCTCAACCAGGCGCTCACCTACTCGCCCGGGGCGCTGCGCGGCGCCGCCGTCGTCAACCAGGCGCTGCTCGGCAGCGACCTGCACGACCTCTCGAAGCTCGTCGCCGGGCAGCAGAAGGTGCTCACCGCGCTCGGGACGCACGAGGGGTCGCTCAAGGACCTGATCACCAACTTCAACACGACGATGGAGGCGCTGGCCGCAGAGGGCGACAACCTGCGCCAGACGGTGCACCTCCTGCCGGGCGTGCTCGAGGCCGCCAACCCGGCGCTCGACAAGCTCAACGCGGCCTTCCCCGCCACGCGCGCCTGGGCGCTCGAGATGATCCCCGGCGTCCGCGAGACGCCCGCCACGATCCAGGCGTCGTTCCCCTGGATCGGCCAGACGACCGCGCTGCTGCGGCCCGCCGAGCTGCAGGGGCTCGTCAAGGAGCTCCAGCCCGCGATCGACGACTTCGCCCGCTTCACGAAGAGCCAGGAGCAGCTGCTGCCGGCGATCGACCTGTTCAACCGCTGCCAGCTGAACGTGATCCTGCCCACCGGCGAGAAGCGGATCAACGACGGCGCGTTCAGCACCGGGCTGAAGAACTACCAGGAGTTCTTCCAGACCACGGTCGGGCTGGCGGGCGAGTCGCAGAACTTCGACGGCAACGGCTCCTACACCCGCTTCATGAGCGGCGGCGGCGCCTTCCCGGTGCAGACCGACGTGGTGCAGGGGCAAACGGATGGTCGAAACCCCGCTCCGCTGTTCGGGTCGGCCACCTCGCCGCCGGTCGGCACCCGCCCGGCGCGCGGCGGCAAGCCGCCCTACAAGCCCAACGCGCCCTGCTACAAGCAGACGCCGCCGAACCTGGACTCCGCCAAGATCGGAGCCGGCCCGTGAGGCGGCAGATCCGCAAGCAGCTGCGCGTGTTCGTGGCGATCATCTGCCTGCTGGTCGGGGCGCTCGCGCTCGTCGGCTTCATCCTGTCCCAGCAGCGCTTCTACCTGCCCGCCTGGGTGCCGGTGCTGGGCACCGACTTCTACGAGGTCAAGGCCGACCTGCAGACGGCCCAGGCCGTGGTGCCCGGTCAGGGGCAGTCGGTCAACGTCGCCGGCGTCAAGATCGGCGAGGTCGGCGAGGTCAGGCTCGAGAACGGTCACGCCGTCGTGACCATGCAGATCCAGGACAAGTACAAGCCGATCTACCACGACGCCACCGTCCTGATGCGTCCGAAGACCGGCCTGAAGGACATGTACCTGGCGCTCGACCCCGGCACGAAGCAGTCGGGCGCGCTCCCCGAGGGCGGCCACGTGAAGGTCGAGAACACGTTGCCCGACGTCAACGCGGACGAGGTGCTGGCGCAGCTCGACAGCGACACGCGCGCCTACGTCGAGATCCTGCTCAGCGCCGGCGGCACGGCCTTCGACGACCACGCCACCGGCGCCGACAAGCGCTTCCAGCAGACCGCCGAGCAGGACCTGCGCGAGGTCTTCAAGCGCTTCGAGCCGACCGCACGCTACGGCGACAAGATCACCAGCCAGCTGATCGCGCGCCGCCACAACATCACGCGCGTGATCCACAACTTCCAGCTGCTGTCCACGGCGCTGGGCAAGCGCGACGACCAGATCGCCGGCTTCGTGGACTCCGCCAACAAGAACTTCGAGACGTTCGCCTCCGAGGAGTCGTCGCTGCGCGCGGCGATCCACGAGTTCCCCAGCACGCTGTCCCAGACGACCACCACGCTGCAGAAGACCGAGAAGCTGGCGGGTCAGCTCGGGCCCGCGCTCCAGCGGCTGCGGCCGTTCGCCCGCGAGCTGGCGCCGGCGCTGCGGAAGACGCGTCCGTTCTTCAAGGAGACGACGCCGATCATCCAGAAGCAGATCCGGCCCTTCGCGCGCGACGTCCAGCCGACTGTCCGCGACCTGCGCAAGGCGACCGAGAAGCTGGCGCCGGCCGCGCCGCGGCTCACGCGCAGTTTCCAGGTGCTGAACAAGTTCTTCAACACGCTGGCGTACGACCCGCCCGGCGCGACCCAGCCGTTCCTCTTCTGGAGCGCCTGGAGCGCCCACAACGGCGCGACGCTGTGGGCCGACCAGGACGCGCACGGCCCGGTGCGCCGCGGCATCGTGCTGGTCGGCTGCTCCAGCTACGGAAGCCTCGTGAACGCCGTGCTGCCCGGTAGCCCGCAGCTCGGCACCGCCACGCAGCTGCTGAACCTCCCGCCGATCCAGACGGCCTGCCCGAACACGTTCGTGACCGGGGCCGCCCCATGATCAAGCAAGCCCCCAGCGTCGGCCGGATCCTCACGATGGTCGCCTTCGCGCTGTCCTGCTTCGGCATCCTCGTGTTCCTCTGGCTGAGCTTCGGCGGCTCCGTCCCGCTGAAGCCGAAGGGCTACCGGGTGGAGGTGGCCTTCCCCGAGGCCACCCAGCTGGCCAAGGAGGCCGAGGTGCGCATCTCCGGCGTCAAGGTCGGGCGCGTCAAGACCACCGCGCCGAACAAGAAGACCGGCCTGACCGACACCGAGCTCGAGATCGACGCCCGCTACGCGCCGCTGCCCAAGGACACGCACGCGATCCTGCGCCAGAAGACGCTGCTCGGCGAGACCTACGTGGAGCTGTCGCCCGGCGCCGCCGGCGCGCGCGCCAGCGGGGACGAGAGCCGGATGATCGCCGACGGCGGGCAGCTTCCGGAGGGCCAGGTGTCGAAGACGGTCGAGCTCGACGAGATCCTGCGCACCTTCGACCCCGTCACGCGCCAGCGCTTCAGCACCTGGCTCGACCAGCAGGGCCTGGCGGTGCGCGGCCAGGCCCAGGCGATCAACGACTCGCTGGCGCTGCTGACGCCGTTCGCCGACAACACCGACGAGGTCCTGAAGGTCCTGCGAGTCCAGTCGCGCGCCACGCAGCAGTTCGTGCGCAACACGGGCGAGGTGTTCGGGGCGCTCAGCGAGCGCAAGGGCCAGCTGCGCCAGCTGATCGCCAACTCCAACAACGTCTGGTCGGCGGTCGCGAGCCGCAACCAGGAGCTCGCCGACACCTTCCGGGTCCTGCCGACCTTCCTGCGCGAGGGGCGCGCGACCACGATCAGGGCCACCTCGTTCGCCAAGGACGCCAACCCGCTGATCACCCAGCTGCGCCCGGCGGCGCGCCAGCTGTCGCCCGCGCTTCAGGACCTCGACAAGCTGTCGCCCGACCTGCGCCACTTCTTCCGCAGCCTCGGCCCGTTCGTGAGCGCCGCCCGCAAGGGCTTGCCGGCCACGTCGCAGACGCTGAACAACACGCGCCCGGTGCTGCGGAGGCTCGACCCGTTCCTGCGCAACCTTACGCCGATCTTCGACTACCTGGGGCTCTACAAGAGCGAGATCGCCGCGTTCTTCGCCAACGACAGCGCGGCCACGCAGTTGACGTTCAAGCCGCTCAACAAGACCGTCAAGGGGCCGCTCAGCACGGCCAGCGGGCAGATGCACGTCCTGCGCGTCTCGAACCCGATGAACCCGGAGATAATGGCGGGCTTCCCGAACCGGCTGTCGACGAACCGCTCCAACCCGTACACGACTCCGGGCGCCTACGCCAAGCTCGCCACGCAGCCGCTGCCGGTCTTCGGCAGCTACCTCTGCACGGCGACGCCGGTGCCGCCCGCGCCCGCCGCGGTAGAGCCGTACTGGCCCCAGACGCTGGTCGACCGCGTCAACGAGTTCGTCTACGGCGGGGCCGCCAACAGGGGTCGCGCGCCGCCCTGCGTGGCGCAGGCGCCGCTGGGCGAGCAGCCGATCCCGTCGCTGAGCGGGCAGACGGGCGCCTACCCGCGTCTACAGCCGCTGCCCTAGGCAACGGCCTTCTAAGCTCATCGCGTGAGGAAGGGGGAGCGTTTCGCGCGCCTGGTGAATGCCGTCACGCGGCGGCCGTTGCTCGTGCTCGGCGTGACGGTGGTGCTGGCGCTGGGCGGTGCGGCGCTGGCGCTGCGGCTCGAGCCGAGCGCCGCGACCGACACGCTGGTCGACAGCGGCTCGACCACCTTCCAGGACACCGAGCGCTTCAAGCACGACTTCGGTGACGAGGCCGTGGTCGTGCTCGTGCGCGGCAACCTGCAGAACACGGTGCTCACATCGGACCTCGGTCGCGTGCTCGGGCTCGAGGGTTGCCTGTCCGGCAACACGCCGAACACGAAGAAGGGCCGCGAGGCGCTGAGCAAGCTCCCGCCCGTCTGCCGCGAGATCGCGCGGCTGAAGCCGGCAAAGGTCGTCTTCGGGCCGGCGACCTTCATCAACACCGCGGTCAACCGGATCGTCGACGAGTTCATCAAGAAGCGCGACACCGCTCAGCGCCAGGCCGGCGAAGCCGCGCGGGCGGCCCGGGTGCTCTCGCGCAAGCGGGGCGACTCGCCGGCGGAGCAGGAGCGGCTGGCCAGGGCGGCAGCTCAGGCGGTCAGCACGCAGTTCACCCAGTACACGTTCCAGCTCGCGCTGCGCTACGGCATCACCGCCGTCCCGCGCATCGACGACCCGAACTTCGTGTCCGACGTCGTCTTCGACAGCAGCGCCGGCGTGGGCGTGCCGAAGTCGCGCTTCGCCTACCTGTTCCCCTCGAAGAACGCCGCCATGATCACGATCCGGCTCAAGCCGGATCTGAGCAACGCCGAGCGGCGCCGCGCGATCGAGTTGATCCGGACCGCCACGGAGCAGCGCCGGTTCGAGCCCCGCCGAGGCGCGCACTACATCGTCAGCGGCGTGCCGGTGGTCAGCGAGGGTCTGGCCGACGCCGTGCAGACGTCGATCTTCGTCCTGCTGGGCGCCGCGCTGCTGGTCATGGCCGCGACGCTGGCACTCGTGTTCCGCACCCGCCTGCGGCTGCTGCCGCTCGCGCTGGCACTGGCCGCGGCGGCGCTGACGTTCGGCGCGCTGTCGCTCGCCGGCGGCAGCCTGACGATGGCATCGATCGCGGTGCTGCCGGTGCTGATCGGGCTCGCGGTGGACTACGCCATCCAGTTCCAGGCGCGCTTCGACGAGCAGCGGCTGCGCACGGACGACCCGCGCGCGGCCGCGGCGGCCGCCGCGGCGGCCGGTGGCCCGACCATCCTCACCGCCGGGGTCGCGACTGCCATCGGCTTCCTGGTGCTGCTGCTGTCTCCGGTGCCGATGGTGCGCGGCTTCGGCGTGCTGCTGGTCGTCGGGATCGGGCTGGCTCTGGCCTGCGCGATCTGTGCGGGCTTCGCGGCGCTGGTGCGGTTCGGGGTGCGCGAGCCCGCGCCCCCGGCGCTGCCGCGACTGCGGGCGCGGCTGGCGGCGCTCACCGCCCACCCGCGCCTCGTCGAGGCCCGTGAGTGGGTGGCCACGCGCGCCTGGCGGGCGCTCGGCGTGGCGCTGGCTCAGCCCGGGCAGGTGCTCGCGATCGCGCTGGCCGTGGCGGTGGTCGGCCTGGCGGCGGACACGCAGAGCAAGGTCATCTCCGACGTGCGCGACCTGGTTCCGGCCAACCTCCAGGAGCTGCGCGACGTGAACGTCCTGGAGAAGGAGACAGGGGTGTCGGGTGAGATCGACGTGACCGTGCGCGCGCGTGACGTCACGAATACGAGGGTGATCGGCTGGATGACGCGCTTCCAGCAGGGCGTGTTGAAGGCGCATGGCTACAGCGCCGGCAAGCGCTGCACGCAGGCCCGCAACGCGCCTGAGCTGTGCCCGGCGCTGTCGCTTCCCGACCTGTTCCTCGCCTCGGGAGCGACGCAGGCCCAGGTGAGCGGGCTGCTCGACTCGGTGCCCGCCTACTTCTCCCAGGGAGTGGTCACCCCCGATCGCAAGACCGCCAACCTGGCCTTCGGCATCCGCTTGATGCCGCTCGACCAGCAGAAGCAGGTCGTGGACGACATCAAGCGGCGCCTCCAACCGCCACCGGGCGTGCAGGCCAGTGTCGTCGGCCTGCCGGTGCTCGCCGCCGAGGCGAACGCGGCGCTGTCGTCTCCCTGGCGCCGCGGCCTCACGCTGCTGGCGGCGCTCGCCGGGGTCTTCCTGGTGCTGTTCCTCGTGCGCCGGTCCGTCCGTCGCGCTGCCATCCCGCTGATCCCGATCGCGCTGGCGAGCGGATGGTCCGGCGGCATCGTGTTCCTGCTCGGCCTGCTGCCGGGCCCGCTCGAGGTGGACCTCAACCCGATGTCCGTCACGCTCGGCGCGCTGGTGATCGCCGTCTCCACCGAGTTCAGCGTCCTGCTGTCGGCGCGCTACCACCAGGAGCGCGAGCGCGGAGCGGGGCCGGCGCGCGCGATCGAGCTGACCTACGCGTCAACCGGCGCGGCGGTGCTCGCCTCGGGGGCGACCGCGATCGCCGGCTTCGCGGCGCTGATCGCCTCAGACATCCGGATGCTGCGCGACTTCGGGATCGTCACGGTGGTCGACCTCACGGTCTCGCTGCTCGGCGTGCTGCTGGTGCTGCCGGCCGCGCTGATCTGGGCCGAGCTCGAGCCGCGGGCGCGCCTGAGCGCGCTCTGGCGGCGGCGCGGTGCGCAAGCCGGGGCTCCGTGAGCGAGGACCGCTTCGAGGACCTCGGCGCCGAGCGCCGGGCCGAGATCGGCGAGAAGCTCGAGGAGCGCGACCGCACCCACCCCGAGCCGCGCCGCCCGGAGGTCCCGCGGCCCGGCAACAAGTACGCCTGGGCGGTTGGGATAGTGGCGGTGATGGGGTTGAGCGTGCTCCTGTTCTTCCAGACGCTGCCCAACCAGGGCAAGGGCTACGCCGGGCCACCCCGCAACAGCATCGTCAGGCCGTTTGCCGCACCGGACGCGCTCGGCCACCTCGAGGGCGGCGCGAACGTCTGCGCGAAGCGCCAGCGCTGCAACGACCGCGCCGGCAAGGTGCCGGCCTGCACGATTCACTCGAAGGAAGTAGTCAACGTGTGCGATCTCCGCCGCCGGCCCCTGGTGCTCACGTTCATCTTCGACCGCGCCGCCGACTGCTACCCGCAGGTCGACCGCACGGAGCGCGTCATGGGCAGCCTGCCCGGGGTCAACTTCGCGACGGTCTTCTTCACCCACAAGGACCGCGACCAGGTTCGGGCCCTCGTGAAGGAGCGCGGCTGGCGCCAGCCGGTGGGGGTCGATCGCGATGGCATCGTGGCCAACCTGTACGGAATCGGCGGCTGCCCCACGACCGTGTTCGCCCGCGCCGGCGGACGGGTGGCCACCACGAAGCTCGGCAACCTGACCGAGGACCAGCTGCGCCGGATCGCGACGCGGATCGAGGGCTGATGGAGCTGCAGCTCACCGAGGGCTGGGTCGAGCACGAGCTGGCGGAAGAGTTCCCGGAACTCGGGCTCGTCCACGCGCCGGTCGAGACGCGGCCGCGGCGCAGCCCGCGCGAGGTCAAGCGCCGCCTGCGCGTCCTTGCAGACCGCTACACCGGCGGCAAGGTGATCCACATGCGCCAGGACGCGATCCCCTGGGCCTACCGTGTCTTCTCGCGCCAGGTTGGGATCGACCCCGACACCGACCGGACGCCGGTCGAGGCGATCGCGGTCGAGCGCCTGCGCCACGGCGGCCTCAAGAGCGAGAACATCGTCGACGACGCGCTGACGATCGCGATCGCCGACACGGGCGTGCCGGTGTTCGCGCTCGACGCGGACAAGCTGATCGGCGAGCCGGGACTGCGGCTGGCGCGGCAGGGCGAGAAGCTGGCGGGCGTGCGGCCGCTGTCGGCGCGACAGCTTGTCGTGGCCGACGAGGCGCGGCCGGTGGCCATCGTGCTCGGGGAGGTCGGCCACGACGCGGGGGTCACTCCCGACACCGAGCGAATGCTGCTGTGCGCCCTGCGTGTCAAGGGAGTGCCGCCGATCGCGGTCGAGGAGGCGCTTTGGATAGCCGCGGAGACGCTTTACACTTGATCCGTGCTGCTTCAGCAGGCTCCGCCGGCCGCTCCGCGGACCCTTCCTGACGAACGCGCCGCGCGCAGGACGCTGCGCGATCAGATCGCGCGGCTCGAGAACGAGCTCGCGCAGCTGTTCTGCTCGATCTGGCCGCGCAAGGGCTTCAGCGTCGGCGTCCCAGGTCGCGGCGGCCCGCGCCTGCTGTCGCTTGCCGAGCTGGAGGAACTGCGCGACGAGCTCGCGGCGGTCGTGCAGCACACCCGGCGCGCCCTATCCGACCGCACCTACAGCGAGGAGCAGTACCGGCGGCTGATCGAGGAGATGCTGCTCGACCCGGCCGCGCACAAGTGGGTGCGCGTGCGCAACGAGGACATCGGCGAGCCCGGCTGCAAGAACTGGCACGTGCGGCCGCGCTGGAGCTTCATCGGCATGCTCATGGGCTGGTGGCGCGTGGTCATCAGCTCCGGCTGCCCGTTAGCCACCTGACATGGGACGCAGGACCCGCAAGCGCGGTGGGCCGACGCGGGCTCAGAGCTCGCGCGCCGAGCGCGACGTGGCCCGGGCACAGCCGCGCCCGCGTCCCCGCGCGCGCCCGTCCGCGGCGGAGCGCCCGCCTGCTCCCTGGGGGAGCTTCCCGCTGTCCGAGCTGATCATCCTCGCCGGCATCGTCGTGCTCTTCTGGGGGCTGTTCAGCGGCAGCGACGGTGGCACGGAGCGCGTGGCGGGCGGCCTGGTGCTGGCGTCGCTCGGGGGCGGCGAGCTGGCTCTGCGCGAGCACCTGGGCGGCTTCCGCTCGCACTCGGCGCTGTTGGCCGGCGTGGCGACCTTCGTGGTGGTCACCGTGATCGTGCTGGCGCTCGGCCCGGTGAAGATGTGGGTGATCCTGGGGGCGGGCGTCGCGGTGTTCGGCGCGTCCTTCTACTGGATGCGCGAGCTGTTCAGGCGACGCTCGGGCGGGCTGAGCTTCCGCTGAGCGCGGCGGCCGGGGGTTGCCCCCCGACCGCCCCAGCTCTCAGCTCCGTCAAGCTGCGGACAGCGCGGGCACCCTCTCTGAAACAGCGGGGCCCGGCCGCTCTTCCTCCGCTTCCGACGGCGCGTTCTTTGCGGTCAAGACCGCAGCCAGCGCGAGGCGTTGCCGCTCCGTGAGCGTCCCGACCTGCTTGTTCTCGGGGACACCCAGGGACACGAGCAAACGCCTGCAGCGGGTCCTGCCCCAGCGCTTCTGGCTCATCAGCAGGTCGCTGATCGACATGCTGTGCGCCTGCCAGGGGCAGTTCAGCACGACTTCCGTCGCCGACAGTTCCCCTCCGGCGATCTTGCGCTTCATCCGGGCCCGCGCGAGCCGTACGCGGTTCGCGTACTCCAACGCTCGCAAATGCTGGTCTTGCCCAGCGCTGACCCTGGCAGAGTTGCCCATCAGACCTCCCCGCACATCTAGTGCGCTCTCAAGCGGATGCAGTTCCCCGGCGGCCTCCCGGAAAACGGCGAACCAGCGCGAAGAGTCGGGGCCAATGCAGGCGGTCGGGGACCCGACCCGCCGCCAGCGCCAGTCCTCTCGCGTACCGGTCACACCGTCGAAGGCCGCCGCCAACTAAAGCCGCCTTCCGCGCGACCGTCAACCGAACACCGGGCCACCCGTTCGCTAAGAGCGGCCTTTTTCGGTTATGGCCTCCAGGTATGTTCCCGGGTGCCGAATGCGCTCCACGAAGATCGTCGCCACCATCGGTCCGGCCTCCCTGGAAGTCGACGTGCTCACCTCCATGATCGTCGCCGGCATGGACGTGGCGCGGCTCAACTTCGCGCACGGGACGCGCGAGCAGCACTCCGAAATCGCCGGCCGGATCCGCGCCGCGGCCGAGCGAGCCGGGCGTGACGTGGCGATCCTCGGCGACCTGCCCGGGCCGAAGCTGCGGCTCGGGCCGGTGGCCGGCGGCGTCGCCGAACTGGGCCGCGGCACGCGCGTCGTGCTCACCCCCGAGCTGATCGAGGGCACGCCCGAGCGGCTGCCGGTCGCCTGGAGCGGGTTCTCGGAGCTCGTCGACGCCGGCGACGTCTGCTACCTCGCGGACGGCGCGGTGCGACTGCGCGTGGACGAGATCGCCGACCAGGACGTCGTGACCCGGGTCGAGGTGGGCGGCAGCGTCGCCTCGCGCCAGGGGCTCAACCTGCCAAACGTGACCGTCTCCCTGCCGGCCGTGAGCGCGGAGGACATCTCGCTGATCGACGCCGGGCTCGAGATGGGGCTGGACTTCTTCGCCCTCTCGTTCGTGCGCCGCCGCGAGGACCTGGACCCGGTGCGCGAGCACCTGGCCCAGCGCGGGGTGGAGGTTCCGCTGATCGCCAAGATCGAGAAGCCGCAGGCGGCGGCGAACGGCGAGGAGATCATCGAGGCGGCCGACGGGATCATGATCGCCCGCGGCGACCTCGGCATCGAGCTGCCGATCGAGGAGGTGCCGCTGGTCCAGAAGCGTCTGCTGGCACTGGCCGGCCGGCGCGCCACGCCGACGATCACCGCCACGCAGATGCTCGAGTCGATGGTGCACTCCACCCGCCCCACGCGCGCCGAGGTGGCTGACGTGGCGAACGCGATCTTCGACGGCACCGACGCGGTGATGCTCTCGCAGGAGACGGCGGTTGGCCGCCACCCGGTGCTCGCGGTGGAGATGATGGCGTCGATCGCCGAGACGACCGAGCGCGAGCTGCCCTACGGGCGCTGGCTGGCCGAGCGCGGCCCGCAGGCGAACAACCAGTACCACGCGATCGCGTTCGGAGCGGTCGGCGGCGTCTACCAGCTCGGCCTCAAGTGCATCGTGTCGCCGACCAACACCGGCACGACGGTGACGCTGATCTCCGCCTACCGGCCGCGCGCCCCGGTGCTGGCGCTCTCGCCCCGGCGCGACGTCGTGCGCCGCTGCCAGCTGCTCTGGGGAGTGCACCCCGAGCTCAACGACCAGCCGCTGGAGACGCTCGAGCTGATCGACGCCTGCGCCCGGGCGGCGGTCGAGGGCGGTTTCGCCGAGGTGGGCGATCAGATCGGGATCACGGCGGGCCTGCCCGCGGGCACGTCCGGTGGCACGAACTTGTTCAAGGTCCACACGATCGAGTAGCGCCGGGCCGCCGTTTGCGCCGCGCGACGCAAACAGCGGCTTGCGAGGGGATTCGTTGGAAAGCCCGCCCCACCCCCGCGGCCTGTAGCGGGTTGGCGAGTTTCGATGCGCCGTGGGGTCGGATGCGGACCCACCGCCGCGCTCTTGCGCCACGTGGCCGCTTTGGCATGCCCCAGGGGAGGGCGCATGCCGCCCACTGCTTCCGCGGCCGCCACGTGGGGCTGCTTGCCGACGAGACGGCCGATGAGACCCGGGGAGAGCCGGCCGCGGCGCGCGCGCTCAACGGCTTGGGTGCGCCAGTTGGCGATTCGTGTGGCGGACGGGAGTGGGTTCCAGAGCTCACCAGCGCCGCGAGCGGCGTGGGGCCGCCTTCCCTGCCTGCCCCTTAGTGGCGCGAGCGCTTGCGCTCGCGGAACGCACGCGCCTTCTCGATGTTGCCGCACGACTCCATCTGGCACCAGCGGCCCGAGCGGTTCTTCGAGTGATCGAAGAAGGCCCAGTGGCACACGTCGCGCGGGCAGGCCTTCAGGCGGCGCCAGGTGCCCTGCTCGACCGAGCCGGCGACGATCGCCATCAGTTGGCCGATCGCGCCGTCCACTCCTCCCGCCTCGGGGGTGAGCCGGGGCTCCGCGCCCGCCTGGAACTTCAGGCGCACGCCCGCGCGCGCGGCGGCGCGGTCGAGCGGCTCCACGCGCTCGTCGTCGAGCGGCATGCCGTTGTTGGCCATCAGAAGCGCGCGCAGCCCCTCGCGCACGTCGAGCACGCGGCGCAGGTCCGCCGCCGAGACGGGCTCGCCGGCCGCGATCAGGTCGCGCTCGGCCAGCCAGTCGCGTAGCTCGTCGGCGCTGGCGAGCTCGTCCTCGCCGCTCTCGAGGTCGACGCTGTTGATGAAGCGCTGGATCAGCTCGAGCGAGCCGGGGGCGGTCTTCTCGGGAACGGAATTGCCGGGCGCCATAACTAGCTATTCATGATAGCCGGTGTTACGATACCGTCTAACCGGGAAAGGTGGTTACATGACCGATCAGCTCACCCTCAAGCTCTCGACCGACGCCGACCACCAGCGCATCGAACGCCTGGCACAGCTGGACAGCCGGCGGGCACCACACGGCGATGTCCTCCTGGCCGAGGTCAACGGGCGGCTGGTCGCCGCTGTCGGCATGGACGGGAGCGTGATCGCCGATCCCTTCGAGCGCACCGCCGCCGTCGTGGAGCTGGTGCGCGGCCAGCTCGACGGCAAGCCAGGGCGCCGGGCGGGCGGGCGCCTGTTCGGCCGGCTGGCGCGGGCGGCCTAGTCGCGCGCGGTGGCTATCGTGGTGGCCGCTGTGACGGCCGGGTTGTTGAGAGCGATCGCTTGACCCCGCGTGGGTGGGCGCTGTTCGGCGCCGTCTCGGTCGTCTGGGGCGTGCCCTACCTGTTCATCAAGCTCGCCGTCGAAGATCTCTCGCCGGGCTTCGTCGCCTGGTCGCGGGTGACCATGGCGGCGCTGATCCTGGTGCCGATCGCCTGGCGCACGGGGGCGCTGCGCGGGCTGCCGGTGCGCTGGCTGGCCGCCTTCGCCTTCTTCGAGATCACGATGCCCTTTCCGCTGATCGCCTTCGGCGAGCAGCGCGTCTCCTCCTCGGTCGCGGCGATCCTGATCGCCGCCGTGCCGCTGGTGATCGCGGCCCTCGCTCTGCGCTTCGACCCCGGGGAGCAGCCCACGCGCACGCGCTTCATCGGGATGCTGGTCGGGCTCGGCGGCGTGGTAGCGCTCGTGGGGATCGACATCGGCGGACGCGGCTCCGAGCTGGTCGGGGCGGCCGCGGTGCTGGCCGCGACCTTCGGCTACGCCTGCGGTCCGCTGATCGCCAAGCGCCACCTCACCGCCGGCGACCCGCTCGGTCCCGTGGCCGGCGCGCTCGGCATCGCGTCGATCTTCCTGCTGCCGCTCGCGCTCGCGGGCTTCCCGACGGAGACGCCCTCCGCCGACGCGACGGCCTCCGTGGTCGTGCTCGGCCTGGTCTGCACCGCGCTCGCCTTCCTGATCTTCTTCCGGCTGATCGCCGAGGTCGGCCCCAGCCGGGCGAGCATCATCACCTACGTCAACCCGGTGGTCGCGCTCGCGCTCGGCGTGGCGATCCTGGGCGAGCACGTGACGACCGGCGCGGTCTGCGGCCTACTGCTGATCCTGGCCGGGTCCTGGCTGGCGACGGACGGCCGCGTGCCACCCGGGCTGGCGGCGATCGTGACGCGCCTCGGGCGCCGCGGCGGGGCTCAGAAGCCGTGGATGACGCGGATGACGTGGCCGTCCGCCGCGCGCAGGACCTGATCGTTCATCAATCCGTCGCGCAGCGACGCGGGGGCCTGGAACGTGACCACGTTGTCCGTGACGGCGCCCGTAGCCCTGAAGGTGACGGGGTGGTGCTTCGACCAGTAGCCGGTCGGCTCGAAGCGCCGGAAGGTGAACTCGATGCTCGCGATCCCGTCCGGCACGAGGGCGTAGTACGTCCCTAGGCCACCGTTGCCCCCGACCCCGCCGACCCGGACCGCGCCGTCGTGCCGGAACGACGCGAGGTCGATCGGCGCGCCTCCGCCGCCCGTGAAGAGCAACAGGCCTTCCCGCTGCCGGGGCGCCCAGGAAGCGCCGATCTCTCCGCGCAGAAGGCGTCGAGCGATCCGCTTGAAGGCGCGCGGCCGGTCGGCGATCGCGTGCCTCACACGCCGGCGCAGCTCGGCGACGCAGTGCGCGGGCCTCGGGCTCGCGAGGCTCACGTCGTGCAGCGGGAAGACGTTGAGGCTGGTCCCGTCCGGCAGCGGGATCACTCGCACGTAGTCGCGGTACACGCTCGGCGTGTAGCGGAACGCGCCGGGTAGCAGCCCCACGTCCTCGCCGGGCCGGGCCGGCCGGCGCAACACGGCGAGACTGTTCAGGAACGCGGCGCTCGGCGCGCCAGCGATCGGGCCCTGCTCGGGCGGCCGCCGTCGGCAGGCGTGGTCGCGCTCGACCTTTCTCGACGCGTTGACGATCGCCTGGTCGGCGTAGTAGATGCGCCGGTCCTGCAGCGAGCTACCGGGCGGAGGCGCGGCGAGCGCCGTGCCCGTGGCTACCAGCAGAATCGCGATGCCGGCGGCCGCGGTGCCGGCGGGACCGGTCATGCCCGGACTCTACGCCACCGCGCAAGGCTCCTTCAGCGCAACAGAGGGGGGCACGCGCAGGCGTTCAGCCCACATCGGGCGCGGACATCGCCTCGACCTCGGCCTTGACCTTCTCGAAGACGGCCAGCGCCTGATCGAGGTGGTCGCGCTCGTGGCTGGCCATGACCGACGTGCGCAGCAGCGCGCCTCCGCGCTGGACCGCCGGGTAGATCGCCACGTTCACGTAGACGCCGGAGTCGTAGAGCGCCTTCCAGAGCAGCACGGCCTTCCAGTCGTCGCCCACCAGCACCGGGACGATCGGGGTGACCAGCTCGCTGCCGTCGGGCAGGTGGTTCGGCTCCATCACGCCGTAGCCGAGCTGGGCCAGGCCGTCGTAGAGGTACCTGGCGTTGTCGAGCACCTTGGCGCGCAACTCGGCCCCCTCGTCGGATCGGATGATCCGCAGCGCCCCGAGTGCGGCGCCGACGGCGGCGGGCACCGCGGAGGCCGTGAACATGAACGAGCGCGACTGGACGCGCAGGAAGTCGATCACGTCGCGGGGCCCGGCGATGAAGCCGCCGCACGAGGCGAGCGACTTCGAGAACGTGCCCATGCGCAGGTCGACGTCGTCCTCGCAGTCGAACAGCTCCGAGACGCCGCGGCCCAGCTCGCCCAGCACGCCGACCGCGTGGGCCTCGTCGACCATCAGGCGGGCCCCGTGCTCGCGGCAGAGCGCGGTCACGTCCGGCAGCGGGGAGAGGTCGCCCTCCATCGAGAACAGCCCGTCGACAACGACGAGCACGCCGCCGCCATCCGACTCGGAGCGCGACAGCATCGTCTCGAGCTTGTCCAGGCGGTTGTGGCGGAACGGCCGCACGCGTGCCCGCGAGAGCGCGACGGCGTCGAGGATCGAGGCGTGGTCGCCGCTGTCGCAGATGACGGTGTCGCCGGGGTCGAGCAGCGTGCCGATCGCGCCCGTGTTGGCGAGGTAGCCGGTGGTGTAGACCAGCACGTCCTCGGTGCCCATCCAGTCGGCCAGCTCGCGCTCGAGCTCGAGGTGCAGCGGCGTGGTGCCGTTCATGAAGCGCGACCCGGTCAGACCGGTGCCGTAGTGCTCCAGCGCCTCACGCGCGGCGGCCTTGACGCGAGCGTCTCCGGTCAGCCCGAGGTAGTTGTTCGAGCCGAGCGTGATGCGCTCCCGGCCTTCCATCAGGGCGATCGGGCCGGGCTCAGCCTCGACCACCCGAAAGTAGGGCATCAGGTCGTGCTCACGCGCGGCGCGCAGCTGCTCCAGGCGCTCGTGGCGGCGGGCCTTTTCGAAGAGGTCGATGGCGGTGGGCATGTAGGGTGGCGCGCCGTGTCAGTTGAGGTCCGACCGGTCCGCTCGCTGGCGGACAGGCGCCAATTCATAGATCTGCCGTTCCGGCTGCATGGTACCGGGACCCCCTGGATTCCCCCGCTCAAGCTCGAGCGCCACCTGTTTCTGAGCCCCCGCTTCAACGCCTTCTTCAAGCACGGGGAGGCGGAGCTGTTCCTCGCCTTGCGCGACGGCCGCGTGGTGGGCCGGGTCAGCGCGCAGGTCGACCCTCACTTCAACGACTTTCATCACAACGAGTGGGGGATGTTCGGCTTCCTCGAGTTCGAGGAGGACCCCGAGGTGCTCGGCGCGCTGCTCGATGCGGCCGCGCGCTGGCTGCGCGACCACGGCCGCGACCGCATGGTCGGCCCGATGGACTTCACGACCAACGACGAGCTGGGTGTGCTGATCGAGGGTTTCGACGTCGAGCCGATGATCCGCCAGCCCTGGCAGCCGCCCTACTACCACGTGCTGCTCGAGCAGGCCGGCCTGGAGAAGGTCGTCGACCTGTTCATGTGGGAGATGAAGATCGGCAACAAGGAGAAGATCCTGCCGATCATCTGGGACCTGGCCGACAACCTCGAGCCCAAGCACGGGATCAAGATCCGCCGGATGACCAGGCGCGGGCTGCGCCGCGACCTGGACGCCTTCGCCCAGATCTACAACGAGGCCTGGGCGCGCAACTGGGGCTTCGTGCCCTACGGGAAGGAGGACCTGGACGCCTACGCCCAGGAGCTCCACCTCGTTTTCGACCGCGACTGGTTCATGGTCGCGGAGACCGCCGAGGGGGAGACCGTCGGCGTCGCGATCACCGTCCCCGACATCAACCAGGTCCTCGCGCGCATGAACGGGCGGCTGCTTCCGCTCGGCTGGTGGCACTACCTGCGCCGCAGGCGGATCGTGAACCGCTGCCGGATCGGCTTCCTGGGCGTGAAGCCCGCCTTCCAGCACACCGGCGTGGCCGCGGGCTTCTACATCGAGCACTTCAGGCAGTCGGAGCGGTCGCGGATCAAGTGGGGCGAGGGGGGCTGGGTCCTCGAGAACAACAAGGGCCTCAACCGGGGAATGGAGGCCCTGGGCGGACGAATCGACAAGAAATACCGGGTTTACGACCGCGAGCTCTGACCCTGCCGTTCGATGGCGCGGGTACACTCGCCCGGTGCCTGAGCCCGAAGCCTTGCCCGACCCCGAGCACGAAGCCGAGGCCGACGTCCGCCCGCTCCCGGTGCTCGCCGAGCCGCGCCCGATCGAGCGCGCCCGGCCCGTCTCGCTTCCGGCCGCGGTGGCGGCCGCGACCGGTGGGTTCATCCTCGGCGTCGCCTGCTTTCTGCTCATAAGGGTGCTGCGCAGGCCCCGGGCGGCCCAGTCGCTGCGCCTGGGTGGGCAGCGCGGACGCGGCCGGCGGTCCGAGGTGGCGGCCTCGCGCTCGTTCCTGGTAGACGTCCACCTGCTCAAGGACCGATAGCCGCCTCGGTCGAAGTCGACGTCGCGCCCGCCGGCGCCTACCGGCTGCCGACCGCGGGGCGCGACGGGGTGCTTGTGGCGCGCGACGGGGCGCTCGTACGCGTCGTATACGCGGAGGGCGCCGCGGCGATCGTGCGCGCCTGGGTGGCAGGTGGGCGCGTCCGCTTCCGGGCCGAGGGGCCCAGCCGCGAGGTGGCGATGGCGGCGATCGAGCGCATGCGCTTCGCGCTCGGCACCGACCACGACCTGGGCGACTTCCAGCGCCGCTTCGTGCGCGACGAGCTGATCGGCCCCGTGATCAGGCGCCGGCCCTGGCTGCGCCCGCGGCGCCGGCCCGAGCCGTTCGAGGCGCTCGCCTGGGCGGTCTGCGAGCAGCTGATCGAGTCGCGCCGCGCAGCCGGGATCCAGCGCAGGATCGTGCGCCGGCTGGGCTGGCGCAGCTCCTGCGGGACGCTGCAGTCGCCGCCCTCGGCGGAGCGCCTGGCGGCCTGCGCCCCGGCCGAGCTGGATGCCTGCGGGCTGGCCCCGAAGCGCTCGATCGCGCTGGTGCGCGCGGGCCGCGAGGTCGCCTCCGGCCGCGCTGACCTGAGCCGCCACGAGCCGTCCTGGCGGCGCCTGCTGAAGATCCCCAACATCGGCAGCTGGACGATCGAGATGCTGGCCTTCGAGGGCCAGGGCCGCGACGACATGCTCCCCGCGCTCGACCTCGCCTACGTGAAGCTCGTCGGTCAGCTGGCGGGGTTGGGACGGCGCGCGACCGAGGACGAGGTGCGCGCCTTCTTCGCGCCGTACGAGGAGCACGCGGCGCTCGCCGGGATCTACGCGCTGCATCGTCGCTACGTTTAGGTCATGACCGAGAAGCTCGACAAGACCGAGCAGGAGTGGCGCGAGGAGCTGCCGCCCGAGCGCTTCCACGTCCTGCGTGAGAAGGGCACCGAGCCGCCGTTCACCGGCGCCTACACCCATAGCAAGGCGGACGGCATCTACCGCTGCGGCGCCTGCGGGAACGAGCTGTTCAGCTCGAACGCGAAGTTCGACTCGGGCACCGGCTGGCCGAGCTTCACCGAGCCGGCGATCGCCGACGCGGTCGAGCTGCACGAGGACAAGAGCCTCGGGATGACCCGCACCGAGGTCACCTGCGCCCGCTGCGGCAGCCACCTGGGCCATGTCTTCCCGGACGGCCCGGGCCCGACCGGCGAGCGCTACTGCATCAACTCGATCTCGCTGGACCTGGACGAGAACGCGTAGGGCCGGTCCGGCGGCGCCCACCCCGGCCGCCCCCCGCGACGTGGCCACCGAACGTCACGCATATGGTGCATCTCGGTGGCCACCCCCCGGTCGAGGGCGGGGTGAGGCGGTTTGCAGCTGACGCGCGCGGGGCCAACCCCTTTAGCGCTGCAGTTGGCCGGGCCCAACGTTGCGGCCGCGCGCTACAGCCCCGACCCCGGCAGCAGCGAGTTGTCGTACGACGCCGATACGTCAGGCGCCCGCTCCAGCAGGTTCTTCTCCTGCATCCAGGCGCCGAAGGCATCCCATTCCTTGGGGTCCTGCCAGCCGTACGGCTTGCCCTCCGGCGCCACCATCAGCGGCAGCGTCACCTTCACGGCGGCCCGCTGCAGCTCCGGGTCGAGGTCGGGGTTGGCGTTCAGCAGGCCCTCGGTCCCCTTGTCCGGGTTCGCGCGCAGCTCGCGCACGCCGCGCGAGAGCGCGCCGATGAACGCGCGCAGCTTGTCGGCGTCGCGGTCGAGGGCGTCGGCGTTCGCCACCAGCACGAGCTCGTCGTAGGTCGGCACGCCCGCGGCCTCCATGCGGATGATCCGCGGCCGCTTGCCCTTCAGCTTCAGCTCGGTTCCCTCGTAGTTCCAGAAGGCGCCCAGCACCGCGTCGACTTTCCCGGTCAGTAGCGCGGGCGTGAGGCTGAAGCCGACGTTGCGCTCCTTGACCGCGTCGCGCTGGAGGCCCGCCTCGTCGAGGATCGTCTCGAGGTAGGCCGTCTGGTAGTCGATGCCCGCCGTGCCCACCGTCTTGCCCTTGAGATCGGCGGGCTTGCGGATCTTGGCCTCCGGCAGCGAGATGATCGAGGTCAGCGGCTTGTTCACCAGCGCGCCGATGCTCACCACGTTCAGACCCTTGTCGCGCGCGCGGAACAGCTCCGGCTCGTAGGAGATCGCCACGTCGACGCGGCCGGCCGCCACCTGCTTGATCGGCGCTGACGGGTCGGCCGGCTGGCGGATCTCGACGTCGAGCCCGGCCTGCTTGAAGTCGCCGGCGGCCTGGGCGGCGTAGATGCCTGCGTGGTCGGCGTTGGGGAAGTAGTCGAGCATCAGAGTCACCCGCTTGGAGCCCGAAGGCTGCAGCGCGTCCTCCTTCTCGCCGCAGCCGGCGAGCAGGGCGAGCAGGAGCAGCAGGGGCACGACTCGTCTCATGCGGGTGAGTCCTTTCGGTTCCAGGGGACGGCGAGGTGCTCCGCGAGCGCGGTCAGGGCGAACAGGCCCACCGCCATCAGGGTGAGGATGACGATTCCCGCGTATACGCGCGGGGTCTCGAGCTGATTGTTGCCGAGCAGCACGAGGCGTCCGAGTCCCTTGTCCGCCCCCGCCCACTCGCCGAAGACGGCGCCGATCACCGAGACGGTGGCGGCGATCTTCAGGCCGCTGAACAGGGACGGCAGCGCGGCCGGCAGCTCCACCGAGCGCAGCGTGCGCAGCCGCGAGGCGCCCATGCTGCGCATCAGCTTGAGCAGCTCGGGCGGCGCCGAGCGCAGCCCGTCGAGCAGGTTGACCGTGATCGGGAAGAAGCAGATCAGCGCGACGATCGCGAGCTTCGGGCCGATCCCGTAGCCGAACGCGAGGACGAACAGCGGGGCGAGCACCACGATCGGGACCGCCTGCGAGCCGACGAGCAGCGGATAGGCGGCGTCGCGCAGCGGGCGCACCAGGTGCATCGAGACTGCGAACAGCGCGCCCGCCGCCACCGAGATCGCCAGCCCGAGCAGGACCTCGACCAGCGTCGTGCCGGCGTTGTCCATCAGGAGGCTCCAGTCATCGCGCAGGGCCTGGAGGGTCTCGACCGGCGAGGCGAGCGTGAGGTCGTTGACGGAGTCCAGCGAGGCGACGCCCTGCCATGCGAGCACGAACAGGCAGACCAGCCCGGCGGCGAGAGCGACCCTCCTCATGAGTGCAGCGCCTCTAGCGCGCGCGCCTTGACCGCGGCGAAGTCGGCTCCCGTGACCGACCGGGGGCGGGGGAGGTCGACGTCGAACTCGGCGACCACCCGGCCGGGCCGCGGCGAGAGCACCACGATCCGGTCGGCGAGGAAGACCGCCTCCTCGACGTCGTGGGTCACGAGCAGGACCGTGCGCGGGTCGTCGGCGAGCGCGGCGGCGAGCCACTCGCGCAGGTCCGCGCGCGTGATCGCGTCGAGCGCGCCGAAGGGCTCGTCGAGCAGCAGCACCGGCCGGCCCTGCAGCAGCGTGCGCAGGAACGCGACGCGCTGGCGCATTCCGCCCGACAGCGCCGCCGGGCGGACCTGCTCGAATTCGGCGAGGCCGAAGCGCTCGAACAGGGGAACGGCGGCGCGGCGAGCATCGGCGCGCGCGACTCCCTGGCACTCGAGTGCCAGGCCGGCGTTGCCGAGCGCGTCGCGCCAGGGCAGCAGCAGGTCGCGCTGGGGCATGTAGGCGCAGGCGGCGCGGCGCTCGATTACGCCCTCGTCGGGCTCCTGGAGGCCGGCCATCAGCTCGAGCAGGGTCGACTTGCCGCACCCGGAGGGGCCGACGACGGCCGTCAGCTCGCCGGCGCGCAGCTCGAGGTCGATGCCGGCGAGGGCTGTCAGCGCCCCGTAGCGCCGCGTCACCTTTCTGAAGCAAAGAGGCTCCGTCACGGGAGCCTCTGTCTCTGTCCGCATCGCTCCCTCCGCGGGCATTACCCCACAGGTTCGAAGGGTCAGCGCCGGGCGATCTTGGTCGTAAGCGCTATCTCAGCCCGCTGCCCGCGAGCCCCCCTGGCTTGTCGCGGCGCAGTCTAGCTGGGTGTAAGGGATGCCCGCATCCCCCGTGCTCTGGGAGTGGGTCTTCGCGAAGCACGGCCCGGCGCGGGTACGGGGCAAGGCGCGCTTCACCAGCTACGAGCGCCTACCGGCCACGGCAGAGAACCGCAAGCTGTTGAAGATGGGCCCGCACCCCGGGGCCAAGGTCCTGGACCAGAGGGGACGTGAGGTATCTAGTGGCGGATCTGGTGGTCGCTAGGCGACAGCGCCGCGCGCGTCGCCTCGCTGCTGAGCTGCTCCAGCGGGAACAGCATCTCGCGCAGGAGCGCCAGCGGCTGGCGGTCCTCCTCGCGGATCCACTCGGCCCGCTCGCGTGATTCCACGAAGGCCGCCACCGCGTCGCGCAGGGCCGACAGCCGCGCCGGCTTGAGCACCACGGTGCTCGCACCGCGGCTCAGGTCGCCCAGCTCGTCGCTGAGCACCGTCAGCTCGCGCATCTCGACCACGTCGTCGCCCGACAGGTCGCTCCGCCGAAAACGCTCGCCGCTGGTCGCGGCGACCGCGTGGGCGGCCGCGGCGAGCTGGTCGGGGCTGAGGTCGAAGCAGGCGTGCACGACCGCGTCTCCGTCCAGGTCCTGCGAGATGTCGATGCGAGCGTGCTCCATGCCTCTAAATCACCGTATCGGCGATTTGTTGACTTCGTGTGAGGTTTTTGCCCGATTTTGCGCCGGAAATGCGCTGAGGCTGGGCGCTAGGCCCTCAGCTGCAGGTCGGCGATCGCGTTCACGAAGACCTCGAGCTGCTTGGTCGTCCAGCACTCGAAGACGCCGTCGCAGAACGGCTCGTAGGCGGACATCACCGAGTCGCCGTAGTTCCAGTAGAGGCGCGGCTCGGGGTTGATCCAGAAGGTGCGGCCCGCTCGCTCGGCCACCTGGGCCAGCACCTGGGCGTGCGGCTCGCGGCCATTGGTGCGGGCGTCGCCCAGCACGATCACGGTCGAACGCGGATCGAGGTCGTCCACGACCTTGTCGAGGAACTCCAGCCACACGCGCCCGTAGTCGGTGTAGCCGGACACGTCGGCCACGCCGGCGTCGGTGGCGATCTTGCGCGACACGGCCTCGAACGAGCGCTCGCGCTCGAACACGTCGGTCACCTCGGAGATCCGCTCCACGAACACGAACGAGCGCAGCTTGCGGAACTGGTCGTGGAGCGCGTGCAGCACGGATAGGAAGAAGACGCTGGCGCTCGTCACGCTCGTCGACACGTCGCAGAGCACGTACAGCTCCGGGCGGCGCGGGCGGCGCGGCCGGTACCTCAGGTCCAGCGGCACGCCGCCGGTCTGCAGCGAGGCGCGCATGGTGCGGCGCACGTCCACCTGCCACGAGCGGCGCCGGCCGCGGTGCTCGCGCCCGTGCGAGGCCAGCCGGCGCTTCATCTGCGCCACCACGCGGTGAACCTGCGACAGGTCCTGGGTGGGATTGGTCGGCAGGCTGCGGTCGAACTCGCGCAGCGGCTTCGCCGGCGGCAGCGCCTGCGTGCGCTCGATCATCTGTCGCTCCAACTCGCGCCGCACGTGCTGCTCGAACTCCTGGAGGGCGTCGCGCGGCACGCTGTCCGGATCGGGGAGCTCGCTGCCCAGCCGCTCGCCCTTGAGCCCGAGCGTGCGCCGGATGCGCTGCACGTCCACGCCGATCACGCCTGAGCCCTCGCCCTGGCGCCCGAAGGCGGCGATGGCGAGCCGCGCGAGGTCGCGCATCTCTCCGTCGTTGCCGGCGCGCAGCGCGTCGCGGATGCGCTCGCGCAGCGCGTCGAGGTCCAGCCCCTCGCCGCCCTGGAAGCGCTCCTCGGTCAGCCCGCGGTTGACCGCCTCGCGCTCGACCGCGCGGAAGAAGAAGCGCTCGAACAGCACGTCGAGGATGTGGCGGTCCTCCTGCGACTTGGCCAGCGTCGCGGCCAGCGCCTCGCGGAAGTCGACCTGGGAGGTCCAGCTGACGGCATCGAGCGCCTGGAAGGCGTCGAGCAGCTCCGAGGTCCCCACGGCCACGCCCTCGCGGCGCAGCTCGTCCGCGAACTCGAGCAGGCGCGGCGCCATGCCGGGCGGCCCGGCCTCCGGCATCCCCCCGTAGAGCCCGGGCGTGCCCACGCTCAGCCGGCGCGCTGGGCGCCCAGGATGCCGCCGTTGCCGAGCTTCACGCCCACCCGCTCGGCCACCAGGTCGAGGTCGGTGCGGTGCTTGACGATGATCGACATCGTCTTCTGGAGCACCGCCTGGTCGATGTCGTCTGCCCCGAGCAGCAGCAGCGCGCGCGCCCAGTCGATCGACTCGGCGATCGAGGGCGGCTTCTTGAGGTCGAGCGCGCGCACCATGTGGATGACCTCGACCAGCTTGCGCGCGATCGCGTCGTCCAGCTCGGGCGCGTGCAGCTGAACGATCTCCAGCTCACGCTCCACGGTGGGGTAGTCGAGCCAGAGGTAGAGGCAGCGCCGCTTGAGCGCCTCGGTCAGCTCGCGCGAGTTGTTGGAGGTCAGCAGCACGAGCGGGTGCGTGCGCGCCTCGACCACGCCGAGCTCGGGGATCGAGATCTGGAAGTCCGACAGGACCTCGAGCAGCATCGCCTCGAACTCCTGGTCGGTCTTGTCGATCTCGTCGATCAGGAGCACGACCGGCACGTCGGCCGTGATCGCGTTGAGCAGCGGCCGCGCCAGCAGGAAGTCCTCGCCGAAGATGTCGTCCTTGACCTGCTCCCAGCCCTCCTCGCGCGCCTCCGTCTGGATGCGCAGGAGCTGCTTGCGGTAGTTCCACTCGTAGAGCGCCTTGGCCTCGTCGAGTCCCTCGTAGCACTGGAGGCGGATCAGAGCGCGGCCGCTGGCGCGCGAAATGGCCTTGGCCAGCTCGGTCTTGCCGACGCCCGCCGGTCCCTCGACCAGGATCGGCTTGCCGAGCCGGCCGGCGAGGAAGGACACCAGCGCCGTCGACTCGTCGGCGAGGTAGCCGGCGCCCTGGAGCCCGTCGCGCGCCTCCTCGATCGTTGCGAACTCGTCGCTCATCCGCCCAAAGGATACTTTCGCCTCCTTGCGCGGCTCGCAGCTCCTCACCGCGATCGACCTGCCGGGCCTGAGCGATTCAGGTCCGAGCGACCTTCGCTCCCTGCTGACCACCTCGTTCGTCCTGGTCAGCGCCGGCATGGTGATTGGCGTGCTCGGGCACCTCACGCAGCTGAAGGCCGTGGTGGCGACCGGGATCGCCCTCGTCTTCTGCGGGGCCGCCTTCTTCGTGGTCGCGGTCGGGCAGTTCGGCTAGCGCGGGGCTTCGCGGAAGCCGGCCCGCCACGAGCGCCAGCGCGGCTCCCAGCCGAGCTCGCGCTTGAACTTGGTGTTCGACGCGCCCGGCAGCACGTCGGCCAGCGCGGCAGCCTTGCCGGCGAACACCCGCGCCAGCCAGATCGGAATCTGGCGCGGCGGCGGCGCGCCCAGCGCGTCGGCATAGGCGGGCAGCCAGTCGCGCACCGCGGCCGGCTCGTCGTCGACGACGTTGTAGATGCCGGGGGTGCCACGCTCGACGGCGATGAGCGTTGCCGCCGCGGCGTCGTCGACATGCACGAACGACCACAGCCCCGTGCCGCTGCCCACCACTGGGAAGCGGCGCTTGCGCACGTCGACGGCGATGCTGCCGCCCTCGCCGCAATAGGTACGGGGCCCGTAGAACCAGCCGTAGCGCAGCACCACCGCGGCGAAGCCGTCGGCGCCGAGCACGGCGCGCTCCATCGCGTCGACCACGCGTGTGCCGCGGCCGAACTGCGCGGGGGCGTCCAGCGCCAGCCGCGCCTCTTCGTCCTTGACCTCGGGCCGTCGCCCGGGCGCGTAGGCAAAGGCCACGCTCTGGCAGACGAATCGCCGCGCGCCGGCGGCACGCGCCGCGACGAGCAGGTTGCGCGTGCCCTCGGCCCGGATGCGGTTGGTGGCGTCGTACATGCCGCGCCTGCCCGGATTGAAGCGCTTGGGCAGCGAGGTCAGCTGGTGCACCACCACGTCGGGCGCCGCCTGTTCCGCCGCGGCGCGCAGCGCGTCAGCGTCGAGCGCGTCGACCACCGCGGGGGTCGCGCCCGCGGCACGGATCGCCTCGGCGCGCTCGGCCGAGCGCGTCGTGCCGGTCACCTCGTGTCCCGCCGCGACCAGCAGCGGGACGAGCGGACGCCCGATCGCGCCGGCCGCGCCGGCAAGGAACACCCTCACCCGGCGACGGTCCGCTCGGCGTTGACCATCCACCCGAGCAGCACGCAGGTGATCACCAGCGAGACGAGGTTGGCCGGGCCGAGCCAGTTCGGATGCGCGTCGCCGACGTCGATCAGGTGGTTGACGCTGTGCAGCGCGTACTGGATGAAGGCGAGCGTCAGCACCGGCAGCCGCCAGGCAGCGCGCCGGACCGCCACGAGCGCGAGGGCGCCCAGGGCGAGGTACCAGGTCGCGAGGTCGCCCAGGTAGTGGTCGTTGCGGACTCCGTAGGGACCGATCTCGTCGAAGAAGAAACCGGGCGTGACCCAGAGCAGCAGCCCGAGCACCACTTGGGCGGCGCCGAACAGCGCGAGCAGGGGCTTCATCGCCGCGAGGCGAAGGCGATGCCGTCGCCGATCGGCAGCACGCAGGCCAGCCAGCGATCGCTGTCGAGCAGCTCGGCGTTGAGGCGACGCGCCGCGTCCAGCGACTGGTCGCGCCACTCGGTCGCCTCCCCCTCACGCAGCGCAACCTCGCCCGACATCAGCGTGTTGTCCACGACCAGCAAGGCCCGCTCGGAGAGCTTCGGCAGGGCCAGCTCGATGTAGCGCTCGTACTCGTCCTTGGCGGCGTCCACGAACAGCAGGTCGATCGGCCCGCCGACCGCTTCGATCGTCTCGCGCGCGTCGCCCTCGATCAGCTCGACCCGATCGGCCACGCCGGCGCGCTCGAGGAAGTCGCGGGCCTGGCGAGCACGGTCCTCGCGCAGCTCGAGCGTGATCACCCGGCCACTTCGCAGCTGCTCGGCCATGTGCAGCGTCGAGTAGCCGATCGCCGTCCCGACCTCGAGCACGACCGGGTCGAGCGTTCGGCACAGGACCGCCAGAAAGCGACCGGTCTCCCAGTGGACGATCGGCACTCCGTCGCGGTCGGCGACGGCCTCCATCTCGGCCATGACTTCGGAGCGCGGCGGCTGCAGGTCGTGGATGTAGCGCGCGACGCGTTCGTCCAGGATCGGCATCGCCGCAATGTACCCTGGCTCGATGCCCGGCTCGGTGGAGGCGATCAACGTAGCTGCGCTCGAGAGCGAGCTCCCGCAGCCCGTCGACGCGGTCGAGGTGACCGCCGAGGGAGTGGTAGGCGACCGCTACGGCGAGGCGCGCAACCTGACCCTCATCGAGGCAGAGGCGCTCGAGGGGCTGCGCGAGGACACGGGCATCGAGCTGTCCGCGGCCGAGTCCCGTCGCCAGGTGCTCACTCGCGGGATTCGCCTGAACGACCTCGTCGGCGAGCGCTTCACGGTCGGCGAGGTGGAGTGCGTCGGCGAGGAGCTGTGCGAGCCCTGCAACCACCTCCAGGGTCTGACCCGGCAGGGCGTGCTGCGCGGGCTCGTGCACCGCGGGGGGCTGCGGGCGGACATCGTCAGCGGCGGCCGCATCGCGGTCGGCGACGAAGTCGTTCCGCTCGCCTGAGCCGGCCAAGCTCGGTGAGTATCCTCGCGGCCAATGGCTGAGCTCATCGAGGTCCCTTCCGGGCTTGAGGGCGTTATCGCGTTCGACACCACGATCGCGGAGCCCGACAAGGAGGGCGGCGCGCTGCGCTACCGCGGCGTCGACATCGAGGACCTCGTCGGCAGCGTCCCGTTCGAGAAGGTCTGGGGCCTGCTGGTCGACGGTGGCTTCGAGCCGGGAATGCCACCCGCCCAACCGCACCCGCTGGCGGTCCGCACCGGCGACCCGCGCGCGGACCTGCAGGCGGCGCTGGCGATGCTGGCGCCCGAGTGGGGCCTGAAGTCGCTGATCGACATCGACGACGAGCGGGCCCGCGGCGACCTCGCCCGGGTATCGGTGATGGCGCTGTCGTTCGTCGCCCAGTCGGCGCGCGGCACCGGGCGCCCGCCGATCTCGCAGCTCGAGATCGACAAGGCCACCTCGATCCCCGAGCGCTTCCTGATCCGCTGGCGTGGCGAGGCCAACCCCGACCACGTCAAGGCGATCGACGCCTACTGGATCTCGGCGGCCGAGCACGGCATGAACGCCTCGACCTTCACCGCGCGCGTGATCGCGTCGACCGGCGCCGACGTCGCCGCAGCATTGTCCGGGGCGGTAGGCGCCCTGTCGGGGCCGCTGCACGGCGGCGCCCCCTCGCGCGTGCTGCAGATGCTCGACGAGGTCGAGGCAGAAGGCGACGCCGAGCGCTGGGTCAAGCACGCGCTCGACTCGGGCGATCGGCTGATGGGCTTCGGCCACCGCGTCTACCGCGCCGAGGACCCGCGCGCGCGGGTGCTGCGCCGCACGGCGCGCGAGATCAACGCGCCGCGGCTCGAGGTCGCCGAGAACCTGGAACAGGCGGCCCTGGCCGAGCTGCAGGCGCGCAAGCCGGACCGCGTCCTGGCCACCAACGTCGAGTTCTGGTCCGCGGTGGTGCTCGACTACGCGGCGGTGCCGCCCGAGCTGTTCACCCCGATGTTCGCCTGCGCACGAGTTGCCGGCTGGGCGGCTCACATCCTCGAGCAGAAGCGCGAAGGCCGGCTGATCAGGCCGACCGCGCGCTACGTCGGTCCGAGCCCGCGCGGCGCGGACGCGATCAACGGCGCAGCTCCAGCCTGATGGAAGCCGCCACGGGCGGCGGGGGACAGGCGCTCTCGGCGCACCGCAAGCGACTCGTACTGGTCGCTGCGATCCTCGGCACGACCGTCGTCACGGTCGACTCGACCGTTGCCAACGTGGCGCTGCCGTCGATCGCGGACGACCTCGGCGGCGGCCTGGCCGGCCAGCAGTGGACCGCCAACGCGTATCTGGTGACGCTCGCGTCGCTGCTGCTGATCGGCGGCTCGCTCGGGGACATCTTCGGCGAACGGCGCGTGTTCGCCACCGGCGTGCTCGGCTTCGGGGCGACATCGCTGGTGTGCGCGCTGGCCCCGACGATCGGGGTGCTGGTCGCCGCGCGAGCGCTGCAGGGCGTGACCGGGGCGCTGCTGACCCCGGCCGCGCTCGCCGTGATCGTCTCGACTTTCCCTCCGGAAGAGCGCGGCCGCGCGGTGGGCGCGTGGACCGCCTGGGGTGGCATCGGAACCGTGCTGGGACCGCTGATAGGCGGCCAGCTCGTCGATGCCGCCTCGTGGCGCTGGATCTTCGCGATCAACGTCCCGATCGTCGTGGTGACGGTGATGCTGATCCTGCGGGTCGTGCCGCCCGGCCGCGAGCGCGACCCGGACGCGCGCGTCGACGTGGTCGGCGCGCTGCTGTGCGCCTGCGGGCTCGCCGGGATGACGTTCGGGCTGATCGAGCAGCCGCTGCACGGCTGGGCCGACCCAGTGGTCGCGGGGCCGCTGATCGCCGGAGCATTGCTGTTCGCCGGCTTCATCGCGTGGGAGTCGCGGACGAAGCATCCGATGCTGCCGCTCGCGCTGTTTCGCCGGCGCAACTTCGCGGTGGGGAACCTCGAGACGTTCCTGATGTACGGCGGGTTGGGGCTGATGTTCTTCTTCCTGGTGCTGTTCCTGCAGCAGGTCGCGGGCTTCAGCGCGCTCGAGGCGGGAAGCTCGACGATCCCCGTGACGGCGCTCATGTTCGCGCTGTCGATGCGCTTCGGCGCGCTGGCCGATCGCCACGGGCCGCGCCTCCTCATGGGGGTGGGGCCGCTCGTCGCCGCCTGCGGGATGGCGCTGCTGCTCTGGCGCGTGGATGCCGACGCCACGTACGTCTCGGATCTGCTCCCCGGGCTGTTGGTGTTCGGGGTCGGCCTGTCGATGACCGTGGCGCCGCTGACCTCGACGGTGCTGGCGGACGCCGACGACAGCAACGCCGGCATCGCCTCGGGGGTCAACAACGCGATCGCGCGGGTGGCCGGCCTGGTCGCAATCGCGGCGGTCGGGGCCGTGGTCGCCTCGGTGTTCGGCTCGCGCCTGGACGACGAGGTGGGCGCGACGGCGCTGAAGCGGCCGGAGGTGGCACGGGAGGTGGCGAAGGCAAAGCGCCAGCCGCTGGCGACGGTCTCGGTGCAGGGCGTGCCGGACGAGCTGGCGGCCTCTCTGAACCAGGCGGCCGAGGACTCCTCGGTACACGCGTTCCACGTCGGCCTGGGGATCGCAACGGGCCTGGTGGCGCTTGGCGGCCTGCTCGGCCTGATCGGGATCACGAACCCCCGCCGCCGGGTGGAAGCCGTGGAATGCCCCGGCGGCCAGCTCGTGGGCCAACCCCGGGACGCAAGCAACAGCTCGCCATGCGACTGGGGTGACCAGGCGCTGCCGGTGGTCAAGCTGCCGGCGCGCGAGCCGGCCGAGGCCTGAGCGCGTGGCTGTCGACCGGCGCTCTTTCCTCGGTCTCGGCGCCGCCGGCGCCGTTGGGCTTGCCCTCCCAGAGGCGCCCGGGCTTCCAAAGCGCGCCGCCCACGCGCTTCGCCGCGCGGTTCGCGGCCCGGTCCTGTTTCCGCGCACGCCGCGCTACGGCTCGGAGCGGCTCGTCTACAACACCCGCTACGACGGCATCCACCCGCAGGCCGTCGTCCAGCCGCTTGACACGCGTGACGTCCAGGCGGTCGTCAACTGGGCCAACCGCTTCGGCGTCCGGATCGTGCCGCGCTCCGGCGGACACAGCTACGCCGGCTACTCGACGACGCCGACCGGCGTCGTGGTCGACCTCAGCCGGCTGAGCGGCATCCGCGTCGCCGGCGGCAAGGCCACCGTCGGCGCCGGCGCCCAGCTGATCGACGTCTACTCCAAGCTGGCCTCGCGCGGTCTGCTGATCCCCGCCGGCTCCTGTCCGTCGGTTGGCATCGCCGGGCTCGCCCTGGGCGGCGGACACGGCCTGTCGGGGCGGCGCTTCGGCCTGACCACCGACAACCTGCGGGCCGCCACGATCGTCACCGCCGACGGCCGCGCCCGCCACGTGGACTCCGACACGAACGAGGACCTCTACTGGGCCTGCCGCGGCGGCGGTGGCGGCAACTTCGGCATCGTCACGTCGCTCACCTTCCAGGCCCACCGCGCGGCCGGCGGCTCCTGGTTCTTCATCCGCTTCCCCTGGAGCCAGGCCGCCCAGGCGCTTGCCGCCTGGCAGCGCTTCGCCCCGCACGCGCCGGCGGCGCTCACCTCGATCTTCACGCTCGGCACGACGGGCGGCTCGGGCCCCCCGAGCGTCACCGCGCTTGGCCAGTACTTCGGGTCGCGGGCTGCCCTGCGGCGGCTGATCGGGCCGCTCGCCCGCGTCAGCGGCGCCTCGGTGTCGAGCGGCAGCTCGACGATGATGAGCCTGGTGCTGCGCTGGGCCGGCTGCCTGGACGACGGCTACCGCGCCTGCCACACGCGCGGCACCAGCCCCGGCGGGCAGCTCCCGCGTGCCGCCTTCTACGCCAAGTCCGACTACTTCGACAAGCCGCTGCCGGCACGCGGACGGCGGGTGATGATCGACTGGATCGAGCGGCGCCAGCGCACGCCGTCGCTCGGCTCGGGCGCGCTGATCCTCGACGCCTACGGCGGCGCCTACAACCGCCCGGCCCCGGACGCCACCGCGTTCGTCCACCGCGACATGCTCTTCTCGCTCCAGTACGGCGCCTACTTCGGCGGCAGCGGCTCGGCCAGCCGCAGCTGGATCAACGGCGTCTGGAAGGCGCTGCGCCCGTACGCGTCGGGCCAGGCCTACCAGAACTACATCGACCCGCAGCTGAGCACCTGGAAGCGCGCCTACTACGCCTCCAACCTCGCGCGCCTGCGCGAGATCAAGAAGCAGGTCGACCCCGACTTCGTCTTCCGCTTCCGCCAGGCGATCCCACCGGCGAGCTGATGGACCGCGAGTCGCTGCGCCGCCTCCGGGCCCAGCCGGGCTACCTGCCGTTCGTCAGCGCGGCCACGCTCGCGCGCGTATCGGACGAGATGTTCTCGGTGGGCGTCGTGCTGCTCGTACTCGACCGCACCGACAACGCCGGGCTCGCCGGGCTGGCCGTCGCCGCGATCACCCTGCCGAGCCTGATCTCCGGGCCGCTGCTGGGCGCATGGCTCGACCTCACCGGCCGCCGTCGCCGGCTGATGGTGGCCGACCAGCTGCTGATCACCACGATGTTGATCACGCTCGTGCTGGTGGTCGGCCACGGGCCGAACTGGCTGATACCGCTGGTCGTGCTGATGGCCGGGCTCACCTACCCGCTCTCGTTCGGGGGCTTCACCAGCTTCATCCCGGCGATCGTGCCCGAAGACCTGCTGGCGCCGGCAAACGCGCTCGAGACGACCAGCTTCAACAGCGCTCTGGTGATCGGCCCAGCCCTGGCGGGCACGCTGTCGGGCGCCTTCACCCCGGCCACCCCGCTGCTCGTCGAGGCCGCGCTGTCGCTCGTCGCGCTCGTGCTGATCCTGCGCATCCCGGGTCTGGACCGCCGCGGCCAGCGCGACGGCGAGCGCACGCTGCTGGGCGTGGCGGCGGCCGGCATCCGCCAGATCCTGTCCGTCCCCGAGCTGAGGGGCATCACCTTCGCCGCCGCGATCGGCCTCGGCGGGCTCGGGCTGATGACGGTCACGTTCCCGCTGTTCGCGGTCGAGCACCTGGGCGGCGCGCGCAGCGACGCCGGCTTCATGTGGGCAGCCTTCGCTGCCGGCTCGACCGTCGGGGCGCTCGCACTCGTGCGGCTCCAGCGGCGCATCCCACCGGAGCGCATCGTGCTCGCCGGGTACGCGCTGTTCGGCGCGGCGATGCTCACCTGGCCGCTGGCCGACTCATTGGCGGTCCTGCTGGTGCTGATCGCGGTCGCCGGGCTCGCCGACGGGCCGGCGCTGGCCGCGCAGTTCGCGGTGCGCCAGCAGGTCGTGCCGCCGTCGCTCTACGGACAGGTGTTCACGACTGCGGCGGGGCTGAAGGTGGGCTCGTTCGCCATGGGAGCCGCGCTGGCGGGCCCGGTGGCGACCGGGCTGGGCTCGGCGGAGGCGATGCTGGTCGCGGCGGGGGCGCAGGTGACCGCCGCGGTCGTCGGCGTGACGCTGATGCGGATGCCCGCGCGCGAGCTGTCTCAGGCCTCGTCCGGCGGCGGCTGAGGCTGAGGCTCCTCCTCGCCGCCCAGGCGCAGCTGCTGGCCGGGCTCGGGCTTGTAGGGCTTGAACTCGGGCGGCGGCAGCGGCTCGGTGGGCGCCTCGCCGTTGGCAGGGGCCGGCGGGGGGCCCGGCCGCGGGCGCCGCGACGGGCGAGGCCGGGCGGTGGGCGGCAGGTCGTCGGGCGGGCGCTTGGCCCGCTCGAGCACGCCCGCGAACACGAGCAGCGCCGCGCACACGAGCGCCAGCAGGTTCTGGCCGAGTGGTCGGTCGAACAGGCGGATGACGATCAGCAGGCCCGCCCAGACGCCTGCGGCGGCGATCACCGTCCCGTCGCCGAAGGGCAGGTGGAAGCGCTTGCCGAGCGCGCGGGCGCGCAGCAGCGCCAGGACGCCGAGCGCGATCGTGATCTCGGCAAGCTCCACGAACGAGAACGGCCCGAACGTGCTGATGGCGAGCAGCAGAGCGCCCACGGCGGCCACGCGCTGCTCGAAGTTGAGCAGCCGAAACAGCCGAGCCAGGTCAGTCATCGGCCAGCGGGCGGCGCCCGGCAAAGCCGGTCTCTGGCTCGTGCCAGAACCCGATCTCGGGCTCGCCCTCCTGCCAGCAGAGATAGATCTCGCGGCCCTCACGCAGCGACGGGAAGTCGACCAGGCCGCGGTCGAGGTCGCGCAGCATGATCTCCCGCTCGCGAAACTCGAGCATCGACTCGCGCAGCTCCAAGAAGCCCCCGGACACGACCTTGCCCGGCTCGCCGCCGCCGTTCGATGCCTCGGCGAGCGCGGCGCGCGCCTCGGTGTCGCCCAGCCGGTCGCGGGCGCCGCGCATCGTGACGAGTAGCTCCGCCACCCGCGGCAGCAGGGCCGACGCCTCCTCCAGCGAGTAGTGGCGCGAGTGCTGCGAGGTCACGCCGCCGCGGGCGCCGCCGCGCGGATCCTGCGCTGGAGCAGCTCCGAGTCGGCATCGCTGACCGTCCGGAGCTGCCCCTGGAAGGCGAGCGTCCAGTTCTCGGCGGGCCACTTGGCGGCGTGCTCCAAGTGGCCGACCAGCTCGACGGCGGGGACGAACTCGTCCTCGTCCAGGACGATCTCCGGCTCGGTCTCGAAGCGCCACGGGTACGCGTCGGGGTTACCCGGCTTGCCCGGCCAGATGCGCTCGCGGTCCTCGTACAGCTCGCCCGTGACCCGCACGATCCCGCCGAACGCCTGCACGCCGGTGACGTAGAAGACGATCCGGTCGCCGGGCTCGATCTGCTCGGCCATCCCCCGGCGGCGCTCCTTGGCGCCGATCACCCGGAAGCCATGCTCGCGGGTGACACGAAAGTTGTCGAGCGATCCGGTGAGCACCCAGGTCTTGGCCACTGCTGGACAGGCTACCCTTCGGGCGCCCATGGCTGACGACGACATCCATCTGATCGGGCCGGACGAGGAGGCGTACCGCCTCGCCCTCACGCCCGCACAGCTCAAGATCACCTGGACTGCGCTGAAGTCCTTCCTCGACGACTTCGGTCACGACGAGCGCGACGTGCACCGCGTGGTTCGCGAGGTGCTCGACAAGCTGCCGGACGAGCACGCGATCCGCTCGATCGACATCACCGAGCGCGGTTCCTAGGCGCTTGGCGGACGACTTCACACGCAGGCAGGCGCTGCGCGCGGGAGGCGCGGGCGCTGCCGGCTTCGCGCTGCTCGGGGCGGGCTGCGACAAGGACAAGGCCGCCAAGGCCGACGCCCGCGAGGCCAAGCTCGGCGTGGCGCCGGCCGGGGCCATGAACGTGGTCGTGATCGTGATGGACAGCCTGCGCGCCGACCACGTCTACGGCAGGGGCGCCAAGACGCCGGCCTGGAACAGGTACCTGCGGGAGAGCCTGCGCTTCACGCGCGCCTACCCGGAAGCGATGCCGACGATCCCGGCCCGCCGCTCGGTCATGTCCGGCAAGCGGATCTACCCCTACCGCGGCTGGCACCCCTACGAGGGGCTGCCCCCACAGCCGGGCTGGGAGCCGGTCGGCAGCGACGGGAAGATGTGGACCGAGGTCCTCCAGGACGAGGGCTGGACCACCGGCTATGTGACCGACAACCCGCACATCCTGCTGCCGGTGCACAAGCACTTCCGCAAGCGGCTCGACCGCGTCGAGCTGGTCGACGGCCAGGTGCCACTGCGGCGCAAGCCGACCGGGACCGTCACCCAGGCCGAGCTCGACCACTACATCCAGCCCGCGCTGCGCGGCTCGCGCCACGAGCCGCGCATGAAGGCCTACCTGGAGGCCAACCCGCGCGGCCGGCCCGAGAGCGAGTTCCTGTCGCCGCGCGTGTTCACGACGGCGATGGGGTGGGTGGACTGGGCGCGCGTGCGCCAGCCCTTCGCGCTCGTGATCGACTCCTTCGACGCCCACGAGCCGTGGGACGTGCCGAAGCGCCTGAGCGACATGTACGGCTCGCCGGACCCGAGCGGCGTCGAGCCGATCCAGCCGTTCCCGACCCCCGCGGCGAAATACGCCGGGCTGGGCCTGACCCGGTCGCTGCTGAGCCGCATGCGCGAGCTCTACTCGGCCGAGGTCACGATGGTCGACACCTGGCTCGGAAAGTTCCTCGACGACCTCGCCAACAAGGGCCTGCTCGACAACACGCTGGTGGTCCTGTGCAGCGACCACGGCGTGCTGCTCGGCGAGTACGGCTGGGTCGGCAAGCGCTACACCGAGGTGCACACGGAGCTGAGCCACGTGCCGTTCGCCATCCGCCACCCGCACGGCAAGGCCAAGGGCAAGGCCAGCCGCTATTGGGCCTCGCACCACGACATCGGCCCGACGGTGCTGTCGGCGCTCGGCTACGAGAAGGCGCACGGGATGAACGGCACGGACCTGACCAGGCTGCTGGACGGCAAGCAGCCGGCGCAGAAGCGCACCTACCGCACGGCCGCCTACGCGACCTACGTGGCGGCCCGCGACGCCAAGTGGCTGCTGATCTCGGACAACCCCGGGCACGAGAAGCGGCTCTACTCGCTCGCCCACGAGCGCAGCAACCGCAACGTCGCGAGCCGCTACCCCGCTCAGGTGCGCCGGCTCTGGGGCTACATCAAGAAGGACGCGGGCCCGAAGGGCCTGCCGCACTTCAAGTAGCCAGGCCGCGCAGCCAGCCCTCCACCTCGGCCGCGTTGCCGTCGGGTGGGAACACCGGGTAGAAGACCTTCTCGATCTGGCCGGCTCGGGCCACGAACGTCAGGCGCCTGTAGAACGTCGTGCCGTGCAGGTCGAAGGTGGGCAGGCCGAGCTCGTCGCGCAGCGCCAGCGGGCCGTCGTTGAGCAGCGCGTAGGGGAGCTGCTCGCGCTCGGCGAACGCCGCCTGCTGGCCCGGGTCCATCGCGCTGATGCCCACCACCATCGCTCCCAGGCCGGCGAGCGCGAAGTGGCGCTCGCGGAAAGCGCAGCTCTGCGGAGTGCAGCCGCGCGCGCCCGGGATGTCGTTCCAGCCCGGCGGAAGCGGCTGGCCGGGCGTCCCCGTCCACGGGTAGACGAACGCCACCAGCGTGCCGATCGTCGCCGCCTCGCGCAGGTCGAAGCGCCCGCCGTCGCCCGCCACCGCAAGCGACAGCGGCGGAAGGGTCATCCCGCTCAGGTGGTCGGCCGCCCCGTCGTCCTCCGGCACCGGCAGGTCGGGCGGGAGGGACGAGTAGTCGGTCGCCATCAGTCGATCGGGATGTCCTCGACCTCCGGCTCGCGGCGCGGCCGGTCGAGACGCTCCAGGTACCAGTCGATCAGCGAGCGCAGCGTCAGCAGGAACTCGCGGATCAGCTGGGTGAGCTGGCCCTGAACCTCGCGCGGCGCGGCCCGGCGCATGCCGTCGAGCAGCACGAACAGCGGCGACGGGTCGAAGCTGCGGCCGTAGGGGGGAGGCGGAGGCGGTGGCGGCGACCGCGGTGGTCCGTCGTCATCTCGGAGAGGCTCGGTGTTCATTCGGAATGCTTCTCGAAGAGGATCTCGAGGGTGCCGTCCTCGAAGCGCGCGCCGTCGGCCGAGTAGGCGGCGAGGGCCGGCGGCAGCATGATAGTGCGCTTCTGCGGCCCCACGCGGACGATCACCTCGGTCCCGATCTTCTTCAGGCTGAGCTCGCCCTTCTCGGCGAACGGGACGCTCACCCGCAGCGTCGCGCGCCCGTTGTCGGTCACGAGCTCCTGCGCCAGCTCGGTGTGCAGCAGCTCCGCCGGGTCGCTGTCGCCGAACACCTCGTCGGCCAGCCGGTCGAGCATCTCGCCGCCGACGACCTCGTGCTGCATGTAGGGCGCGGTCAGCACGGGCACCGGCTCGAAGGCCGAGCGCACCAGCGCGAGCTGCTCACCCTGCAGCTCGCTCCAGGCGGCGAAGTAGCCCTCGGAGGGCAGCAACCGGTTCACCACGACCGCGTCGGTCAGATAGCCATACAGGTTGAGGTAGGTGAAGGTCCGCATCGACTCCTTCACCACCATGCGGTCGGGGTTCATCACGAGCCGCACCGAGGTGCGTGAGCGGTCGCGCAGGATGCCGTTCATCGCGACCAGGTTGCGGGCCAGGCGCTCGACGTCGTCGAACACCCCGTCGCCCGGCAGCGGCAGGTCGAACAGCGTGCGCGCGAACGGCGCCAGGCGCCGCTGCGACGGCAGGATCCGCTCCAGCCACCAGGTCACGACGTCCGGGAACGAGAGCAGGCGCAGCGTCTCGCCGGTCGGGGCGCAGTCGACGATCACGCAGTCGAACTCGCCCTCCTCGTGGTGGCGCTTGATCCAGAGCAGCGAGAACAGCTCGTCCATGCCGGGCGGCACGGTCAGCTCCTCGGCGGCGATCCGGTCCACGCCGCGCTCCTCGAGCAGCGACCCGAGCCAGGCCTGGACCGAGTCCCAGTGGCGCTCCATCTCTTCCTGGGCCTGGACTTCCTGGCCGAACAGGTTCGCGCCGACCGGGCTCGGCTCGGCGCCCAGCTCGGCCTCGAGCGAGTCCGACAGGCTGTGCGCCGGGTCGGTGGACAGCACGACCGTGCGCAGCCCCGCCGCCGCGCAGCGGCGCGCGGTCGCGGCGGCAACGCTGGTCTTGCCGACGCCGCCCTTCCCGGTGTAGAGGATGGTCCGTGGACCCATGGCCCACCGATGCTAAGGCTTGGGCTCTACCTCTATGTCCGTGGTGGCCCGGTCCTTCTTGCCCAGCCCGGTGCGCAGCTCCTTGGCGCCCAGGCGCACCGTGAACATGCCCGGCCCGCGCGGCCGCCAGGCAAACGCCCCCACGCCCCGCCTGAAGGTCGCGATCCTGTCGAAGACGAGCTTGCCGCGGCGATAGACCTGCGCCTCGACCGCGGACAGCTTCGACACCCGGAAGCGCAGCGCGGTGAGCTGCTTGGCCATCGTGGTGTCGGGGCCGGTGTAGGTGAGCGTCGGCGGGTCGACCTGGTAGCCGCGGTACTTGTCGGCGTACTCGCAGTACAGCTCGGCGACCCGGCGCGTGCACATCGAGGCCAGGAACTCACGCAGCAGCTCGTGGTAGTCGCGCGTCGACTCCGGGCCGCGGTAGGAGTAGCGCGACCAGTCGCCCACGTCCGAGTAGGGGATCTCCTTGCGCGCCTCGGGCTCGGCCTCCTCGAACAGCCTCGTGGCGCGCTCGTCGTCGGCGATCACGCCGAAGTCGCGCAGCCCGATCAGCGACTGCAGGAACGCGTTGAAGATGTACAGCCGCGGGGCGAACGAGTACTGGAGGTAGGCGACGCCGCCGCCGAACCCGGTCGTGCGCACGCCCAGCGGCGGGAGCGTCTCGAAGGCGCCCAGCGCCCTGCGGGCGACGTCGTCGTAGTGCGGCTCGCCGAGCAGGTCGGCGGCCCGTCCGTAGGCCTGGATCGCGGTGGCCTCCGCCATCCCGCTGATCCAGGGCGGCGTGCCGCCGTCGAAGGCGAACATGTACTCCCAGGCGATGAACGAGCGCGTGCGGTGAACGGCGAGGCGATCCATCTCGTCGAGCAGCCGGCGCAGCGCGCGGCGGTCGCAGCTCGGCTCGCCGCGCTCGCAGGCGCCGTGGATCAGGTTGGCCTTCTTGAAGGTCGAGAGCGGGTGCATCTGAAGGCCCTCGCCGGGGAAGAACACGTAGAGGACCTCGCTGCCCTTGAAGCTGACCTGATCGCGGGCTGCCGGGTAGGGCAGCGAGGGCCAGTAGCGGCGGTTGCGCTCGAGCTGCACGAAGGCGGCGGGCATCCGCGTCGGGCTGAGCATGTTCCGCAGCGCCAGCGCCTCGACCGAGTCGATCACGTACCCGAGCTGCTCGCGGCGGGCGCCGCGCAGGTGCCGGTAGGTGCGGATCGAGCGCACGTACCAGCGCCGCCAGCGCCGGTACCGGGCAGCCGAGACCCGCTTGGAGCGCAGGGCGCGCTTCAGCGCCTTGTAGACCGCACGCCGGTCCGCGCGCGGCTTGGCCGCCCGCGCGGCCGAGGCGATCGCCCGCGTTGCCGCCCCGCGCGCCGGCGGCAGCTCGATGTCGGCCTTGGACGGCACGGTCGGGTCGTTCACGCGCACGGCGTGCTTGCCGTCCACGACGATCACCTGTCCCGCGTGCGCCGGCGCGACCGCGAGCAGCGCGACGGTCGTCGCGAGCGCGAGAGTGCTGCTGATGCGACCCATCCTCACTACAACGAGCATGGTGGCGAAGGGTTGCGGCTGTACCCCAAAAGTGCACGGGTTCGCCCACTATCCTGCGGCGCGTGCGCCGTCTCGCGTTCCTCCTGCTGCTGCTCGGCGCGTGGGGGCTCGCCTCGTGCGGCGGCGGCGGGGATGACCGCGAGAGCGTCGAGACCCTGCTCGACCAGGCGTTCTCGACCCCGATCCACAGCGCCGACCTGAAGCTGGACGCCCAGATCGAGCTGAAGGGCCTGCTGGCGGACCCGATCAAGCTGGAGGCCGAGGGTCCGTTCCGCACCAACAAGGGCAAGCTGCCCTCCGCCGACATCGAGCTCAGGGTGGGCTCGGGCGGCGGCCAGACCATCAGCAGCGGCGTGCTGACCACCGGCGACCGCGTGTTCGTGAAGTTCCAGGACGTCTACTACGAGCAGCCGGCCGCCCAGGTGCGCAAGACGAACGAGTCGATCGCGCGCAACGCCAAGAAGGGCGGCCAGTCGCTCAGCGAGCTGGGTCTCGACCCGCGCTCCTGGATCGCCGAGGCCAAGGACAAGGGCGACGCGAACGCTGCCGGCGCCGACACCCGCCACCTGTCCGGCACGCTCGACGTCCAGCAGCTGATGAGGAACATCAACGACTTCGTGAGCAGGTCCGCGTCGGCGCTCGGGGGCGACCGCAAGTCGTCGCCGCGGCTCACCTCCGCGGACATCCGCGAGCTCGCGAGCTCCGTCAAGAACCCCAGCTTCGACGTCTACGTCGGCAAGAACGACAACACGATCAGGCGTGTTTCCGCGCGCATCGAGTTCAACGTCCCGGACGCCGACCGCGCCGGCCTGGGCGGCCTGACCGGCGGGTCGATCGTCTTCTCGGTGGAGCTGCGCAACGTCAACGGGAACCAGAAGATCGAGGCGCCGGCCCACTCGCGGCCGCTGTCGAAGCTGACCGACTCACTGGGAGGCGCGCTCGGCGCGCTGGGCGCGGGAACGGCGACGCCGGACGCGACGCCCGACAACGGCTCCGGCGGCGGCGGCTCTCCGGACTCGGAGGAGTTCCAGCGCTACGCCAAGTGTCTGGACAAGGCGGACTCGGCCGACACCGAGCAGCTGCAGCGCTGCGCGGATCTGTTGCAGGGCCCCTAGCGGCGGCGATAAGGGGGTGGGTGGGGACCCCGCGGCGGGGGTGATTGCGACGACGGTTGCGCATATGGCCACCCGCGTGCCAATCACTCGCGAGAGCGGACCTCGCTCGAGTGATTGCTGCAGGAGGTGTCATATGCGCGCCGCTGGGCGCAATCAGTCGCGGCGGCGGCCCCGCTACCGGGCCCTTAGCGCTGCTGGCGGCTACGAGCTGAGTGCGGGCGTCTTGCGCAGGTCGCGCTCGGGCTCGATGCCCCAGCGCTCCGCCACCTCCGCGTGGCCCGGCCCGAGCGCCCAGCGATCGGGCGCCTCGTCGCCCTCGTGGTCGGGCGTGGCTCCCTTGAGCAGCATCGACCCGTGGTTGTCCCCGATCGCGCGGACGGCGTCGACCTCGTCGGCGCTCAGCGGCGAGGTTGCGGGGACCGCGGCCAGCTCCGCGCGCTTGCGCTCGATCGGCTTGTCGCTGCCGGGCTCCTCGATCAGCGTCGGGACCACGCACTCGACGGCCGGATGGGCGAGGTTCCACGCGCAGGCGAGCTGCAGCGGGGTGAGCGAGTGGCGCTCCGCGATCGGGCGCAGGCGGTCGAGCTTGTCGCGGCCCGCCTCGACCCAGCCGTCGGGGCGGAAGCCGCGGTGGTCGCCGCGCGGGAACTCGTGCCCGGGCAGCACGTCGTCCCAGAACAGCCCGCCGTAGTCGACCACGCGGGTGACGACCTTGACGCCGTTGCGCTCCGCGGCGGCCAGCGGCAGCTCGCCCGGCCACGGCTCGAGCGGGCCGAGGATCAGCATCGCCCAGTCGATCAGCTCGCCGTAGCGCTCGAAGCAGCCGATCACGTCGAGGGTGAAGCCGTTGGCCGGGCCGGGCGCGACGCCGAGCGAGCGCGTCAGGCCCTCGTCGCGCAGCTCGCGCAGCCCCTCCCAGACCTCGGCCGACTCGAAGCCGCGCCGGTCGGGGTTGTGGAGCAGCAGCACGTCGAACTCGATCCACGCCGAGCCGCTCCAGGCTGCGCTCGGCCGCCATGCGCAGGTAGTCGCGGTAGGCCTCCGGCCCGCGCAGGCGCGGGTCGGTGAAGCGCGGAAAGCCCTTGGCGCCGTCGCGCTCGCCCTCGTAGAAGTCGTGCCCGACCGCCCCGGCCAGCGCGTAGTCGGCCCGCGGCACGCCCGCGAGCGCGCGCCCGAGCAACGTGTCGGCCTCGCCGGCTCCGTAGGCATCGGCGGTCATGACGGTGTCGATGCCGTCGCCCGGCCGCAGCAGCGCCTCGAGGCGCTGCTCGGCGATCGGCTCGCCAAAGCGCATGAAGCGCCCACCGCTCCAGGTACCTACGGCGACGTGGCCGAGCATCACCCGGCACTCTAGTCCGGCGACTAAGGTCCGAGAGCGTGACCGCAGCGGACGCCGAACTCCTCGCCGGCCTCGTTGTCGCGCTCTTTCTGCTCCTCTGGATCGACCTTCGCTTCTTCGCGCGCGGGCGCGAGCCGAGCTTCCGCGAGGCGCTGCTCTGGTCGATCGGGTGGTTGGTCGTCTCGCTGCTCGCGGCGATCCCGGTCTGGCTGCTCGAGGGCGGCGACGACGCCGTCGTCTACACCACGGTCTACCTGATCGAGCGCTCGCTCTCGCTCGACAACCTGTTCGTGTTCCTGCTGCTGTTCGCGTACTTCGGCGTCCCCTACGCCCACCGGCCGCGCTTGCTCTACTGGGGCATCGCCGCGGCGCTCGTGCTGCGCGGCCTCTTCATCCTGGCCGGCAGCGAGCTGATCGAGCAGTTCCACCCGGTCATCTACGCGCTCGGCGCCGCGCTGGTGATCCTTGCCTACCGGATCTGGCGCGGCGTGGCCGAGAACGTCGACCCCGACCGCAACCTGATGGTGCGCGCCGTCCGGCGCGTCTATCCAGTGACGAGCGGGTTCCACGGCGGACGCTGGTTCGTGCGCCGCGACGGGCGCCGCTACGCCACGCCGATCTTCCTCTGCCTCGCGGCGATCGTGTTCGCCGATCTCGCGTTCGCGATCGACTCGATCCCCGCGGCGTTCGCGATCACGCGCAACCCCCTGCTGATCTGGATGGGCAACGTGTTCGCGCTGCTCGGGCTGAGGGCGTTGTTCGTGCTGGTCGAGAGCCTGGTCGCCCGCTTCCGTTACCTCGACGAGACGATCGCGATCGTGCTCGGGCTGGTCGGTGTGAAGCTGCTGGCCGAGGATCTGGTGCACGTCGGCCCGGTCGTGAGCCTGATCGTGATCGCCGTGGCGTTCACGATCGGCATCCTGCTCTCGATCCGCGGCGACCGCCGCGATCCGGACGCGGCGCGGCACCGCCGGGAGCGCGCCGAGGCGATCCGCCAGGGCACCGAACTCGACCGCGAGAAGGAGCCGGCGGCGCCGTAAATGGAGGTTTTTCGACGGTTTCCGGTTGTTGCTGGCGAAACCTTGAAACCTCACCTACCTTGGCTCGATGGAGACGCGCTGCCAAGGATGGCTGGCTGTGACCGTCGCCGCTCTGAGCCTCGGGGCCTTCGCCCCGGCGGCGGGGGCGGCCACCGCACAGGTAACTGACGACGGCACCGAGCAGGTGCTGCACTACACAGCGGCACCGGGCGAGGTGAACTCGCTCACTCTGGCCGCCCCTGACGCGACCGACGCGAACTACTCGTTCGTCGACGCCGGGGCAGGGGTCACGATCACGGCGGGCACCGGCTGCACCGCGATGCTCACGGGCACCGGCGTCGACTGCGACCCGACCGGCCTGGACCGTATCGAGATCACGCTCGACGACGGCGCCGACCACATGCACGTCTTCAGCTCGAACCTCCCGGTGCACGTCGACGGCGGCGCCGGCGACGACACCTTCGAGGACCCGGAGATCGGTCCCGCCACGTCCACGCGCAGCTTCGAGGGCGGCGAGGGCAACGACTACTTCGCCGGCAAGGGCGACGGGGTCCTCCCGCACGACTACAAGGGCGGCCCCGGCAAGGACACGGTCTCCTACGAGTACCGGCTCACGCCGGTCTCGGTGAGCATCGACGACGTCGCCAACGACGGCGCGCCGGCCGAAGGCGACAACGTCCACACCGACGTCGAGGTGGTTTGGGGCAGCGCGGCGAGCGACACACTCGTCGGCTCCCCGAACGCCGACACCCTGGTGGGCCTGGACGGCGCCGACAACATCCAGGGGCTCGCGGGCGACGACCAGCTCGAGGCCTGGGGCCAGGGCGCCGTCGGCGCCGCGCCGATCTGCGACCTCGACGTGCTCGACGGCGGTCCCGGAGCCGACCGGCTGTTCCTCGGCGGGCGGACCACCGCCCACGGCGGGCCCGACGGCGACCAGCTGATGGGCGACAGCGCCGTCTGCGCGGGCGGCGGCGATGACGTCTACGGCGACGAGGGGACCGACCTGGCCGACTTCAGCGTCACGACCGGGCCGCTTACGGCCAGTCTCGACGACGTCGCCAACGACGGCATCGGAGCGAAGGACAACTTCCACTCCGACATCGAGGACATGCTCGGCGGCGCCGGCGGCATGACGCTGATCGGCAGCGACGGACCGAACAACATCACCGGTGGAACCGGCAACGACGTGCTCGACGGCCGCGGGGGCAAGGACCAGCTCTCCGGTCGCGAGGGAATCGACACGGCCGACTACTCCACGCACACCGCCCCGGTGACGCTCACGCTCGACTCGAACGACGCCGACAACGACGGCGCGGCCGGCGAGGGCGACGTGATCTGGACCGACATCGAGAACCTGCGCGGCGGCCAGGGCGATGACACGCTCGCCGGCGGGGTGGGCAACAACGTGCTCGACGGCGGTCCTGGTGCCGACACGATCAGCGGCGGCGACGGAGTCGACGCCGTGGACTACTCGACTCGCACCGCGCCGGTGAACGTCACCCTGGCGGGTGGCGCGGCCGACGACGGCGAGGCGGGCGAGCACGACAACGTGGCCGCGGACGTGGAGGGCGCCTTCGGCGGATCCGGCAACGACACGCTCGCCGGCAACGCGGCCGACGGGTTCCTGTACGGCTTTGGCGGGAACGACGACCTGCGCGACTCGGGCGGGGCGGACACGCTCGACGCGGGCGCGGGCGACGACACGATCGACAGCGTCGACGGCTTCGCCGACGTGGACATCTGCGGTGCCGGCACCGACCGCGCGACGGCCGACGCGACGATCGACACGGTCGGAGCGGACTGCGAGCCGCCGCCCGGACCGGACCCGGATCCCGATCCGACGCCTGGCCCGGATCCCGACCCGACCCCGGGCCCCGGACCGACCGGCCCGACCGGGCCGACCGGACCCAAGACGCCGGTGACCCCGATCGACCACACCGCCCCGAACGCCACCACGACCCTCGGCAAGGGCCTGCGCCTGCGCGGGCTGCGCTCGAAGGGCCTGAAGGTCCGCGTCCTGAGCAACGAGCGCGGGACGATCAGGGCGGTGCTGACGGCCGAGTCGTCGACGCGGCGCTGGCTCAAGCGCCACGGCGTGTCGGTCAAGACGGTGCTGGCCAGCGGCAAGGCCAAAGCGACCGCGGGGGCTCGCAAGACCGTGACGCTCCGGCTCACGCGCAAGGGGCGCAAGGGGTTGCGCGGCCTGAGGAGCGGGAAGTTCAAGCTCGTGGTCGTGGTCACCGACGGCGTCGGCAACCGGCGCACGGTCACCACCCACCTGCGCATGAAGGGTTAAGAGAGCCGGAAGGGCGGGCCGCACTCGTGCGGCCCGCATCCGGGTGGCTCCCGCACCAGCAGCTGGGAGGCGTCCTCGGTGAGGTCGAGGGCGAGCTGGACGTAGGAGCCCGGGCACGCGAACACCGCGCAGCCGCCGATGAGGCCGGTGGCCGCGCGGTGTACGTGCGCTGCCAGGTCGGTGGGCCCGACGGCGATCGGGGTCAAGAGTCGTGCACGGTGCGCCAGCCGAGCAGACCGGCGAAGCCCAGCAGACCGGCACCGGCCACGCCGTCCACGACCGCCAGCAAACGCGGGCCGAAGCGGCTCCGGACGAGCGCAACGAGGGCCGAGAGCGACGTGAAGGCCGTGAAGGTGCCGCAGGCCACGCCGCCGAGCAGCAGCGCGGCCGAGCCCGCCGAGCTGGCGGCGCCGCCCAGCGACGCCGTCGACGCGGCCGCGAAGATTGCCGCCCAGGTCGCGATCGTGAGCGGGTTGGAGGCCGTGGCCGCCAGCGCCGTGGCGAACGCCCGCCGCGGCGTGGCCACCTCGGCGTCGGCCTCGCCGCCCATCCGGACGCGGAAGGCCGCCCACAGCGTCCTGGCGCCGATGGCGGCGAGCACCAGCGCCCCCAGCGCGCCGAGCGCCACCCGCAGCGCGTCGATCTCGAGCAGGCTGGCCGCCCCGGCCAGGCCGAGACCGGCGTAGAGCAGGTCGATCAGGGCCGCGCCGGCGCCGATCGCGATGCCGGTCGGGAACGCCCCGCGCAGCACCGAGCGCACGCACAGCAGCGACACCGGGCCCGGCTGGGAGCCGACGAACAAGCCAAGGCCGAAGCCGACGAGCAGGGCGCTCATCGCGCGCCTACGCCCTCGCCCCGCGCGCCTGCGCCAGCTGACGCTCCAGCGCCGCGAGCCGCTCGTCCCACTGGCCGCCGACCTCGGCCATCCAGGCCATGGCCTCCGACATCGGCGCGGGGGTGGGGCGGTAGAGCACCTCGCGGCCGGAGCGCCGCGCGGCCACGAGCCCCGCGGCGGACAGCATCGCCAGGTGCTTCTGCACGGCCTGGCGGCTCACGGGCAGCTCGCGCGCGAGGTCCGTCGCGCTCGCCTCGCCCAGCTCCCCGAGCCGCGCCAGCAGGTTCCGTCGCGTGCCGTCCGAGAGGGCGCTGAACACCGCGTCAGCGGCGCCCATCAGCCGACCAGGAGCTCCGGCTGCCGCGGCCCCGGCGCCGCCTGAACGTACTCCGCGCCGTACAGGTCGAGCATCGCCAGCGGGCGCGACTCGACCACGCGTACGACCGTCTCGTCCCCGTCGGGCTCGAGCTCGAGCTCCACGCGGGTCGCGTCCTCGCCGGGCGCCGACCACCAGAAGACGAGCCGGCGCGGCTCCTCGGCCTCCTCGACGAAGCCGGTGCGGTCGCCGGCGCGGACGTCGCCGTCGGGGCGCAGGTCGATCGCGGCGTCCTCGCCCAGCCAGGCCGGCTCGGCCAGCAACTCCCAGACCTCCTCGGGCGGGGCGGGGAGAGCGATCTCGCGGCTTAGCTCCATATTTGGGGGACCTCCACGTGCAACCGAACAGTTGCGCTATCGTTGGGCAACCAGACAGTTGCAGGTTACCGAAAGGAGTCGACGTGCAAGTCGGTCGCGCCCAGAGCTCGCTCGTCCCGATGGTCCTGGAGCAGACCTCCCGCGGGGAGCGCTCCTTCGACATCTACTCGCGCCTCCTCAACGAGCGCATCATCTTCATCGGCCAGCAGATCGACGACGACATCGCCAACCTCGTGGTGGCTCAGCTGATCCACCTCGAGTCCGACGACCCCGACAAGGACATCGCCGTCTACGTCAACTCGCCGGGCGGGTCCCTGCACGCCGGCCTCGCGATCTACGACGCCATGCAGTACGTCAATCCGGACGTGAGCACGCTCTGCTACGGAATGGCGATGTCGGCGGGATCGCTGATCCTCACCGGCGGCACCAAGGGCAAGCGCTTCACGCTGCCGAACGCCCGCATCCTGATCCACCAGCCGCTGGGTGGGTTCCAGGGCCAGTCGACCGACGTCGAGATCCACGCGAAGGAGATGCTCGAGCTGCGCCGGATCCTGGACGAGATCTACTCGCGCCACACCGGCCAGACGCGCGAGCAGGTGCACGAGGACATGGAGCGCGACCGCTTCTTCAGCGCCCAGCAGGCGGTCGACTACGGGCTCGTGGACGAGATCATCAGCGCGCGCGAGGTGCAGCGCCGGCAATCGGGCTTCGCCGCCTAGCCGGCGACGGCCGCGAGCCCCCGGCTAACTTTCCCGGAATCGGGGCGCGACTCGCACTGCTGCTCGGCTTGGTGACGCTGGCCCTCGTGGCCGGCTGCGACTCCGGCGACAAATCGGTCGACGAGCCGCCGCCCCCGCCGCGGCCGATCGCCGCCGCCAATCTCGCCGGGCACCTGCGCGTGCTGGACCTGATCGCCCGCCAGAACGGGGGCGACCGGGCCGCCGGCACGCAGGGCTATGCCGGGTCGGTCGCCTACGTCGCCGGCATCCTGCGCCGCCTCGGCTGGCGCGTGCGCGTGCAGCGGGTCCCGATGGCCGCCTGGCGCGAGCGCTCGCGGGCCAGCCTCACGGTCGGGGGCACGGCGCTTCAGCCCGTGCGCGACTTCCGCGTGCCGGGCTACTCGGCGGCCGGCAGCGCGGACGGAGTGCTGCGCGCCGTCGGCGACGGCTGCCAGCCCGAGGACTTCGCCGCCTTGCAGCCTGGCGAGGTGGCGTTCACGGGCTTCGGCACCTGCTTCCTGTTTCGCAAGGCGCTCAACGCGCGCCGCGCCGGCGCGAGCGCGCTGATCGCGCAGACCTCCGCTTCGAGCCGCGGCGTCGCGTTCGCGACCCTGGTCGTGCCGCACGTCGGGCTGCCGGTGGCGCTCATGAACGCGCGGGTGCCGGCCCGCGACGGCGACCTCGTCCACCTGACCGTGAACGCCGCCACCGGGCGCGGCAGCACCCAGAACGTGATCGCCGAGATCGGCCCCAGCCACGGCCCGGTGACGATGGCCGGCGCCCACCTGGACTCGGTCCCGGACGGCCCGGGCGTGAACGACAACGGCTCCGGCGTGGCGACGCTGCTCGAGGTCGCGCACACGTTCGGCCCGCGCCCGCCCGGGCGCGTCCGGCTGGGCTTCTGGGGCGCCGAGGAGGAGGGGCTGATCGGGTCGCGCCGCTACGTGCGCTCGCTGTCGCGCTCTCAGCGCCACGAGATCGCGGCCTACCTGAACTTCGACATGCTGGGCTCGCCCAACGCGGTGCCGGCGATCTACTCGGACGGCAACGCGCGGCTCGGGCGGCTGCTGCGCCGCGTCCATCCCGGCCGCGAGCGCGACGTCCTCGTCGGCAACCGCTCGGACGGCTCCCCATTCGAAAACGTGGGCGTTCCCGTAAACGGGCTCTACAGCGGCGCGAACGAGCCCGGGCCGGGCGGGAGGCCGCGCGACCCCTGCTACCACCTCCCCTGCGACACGTTCGCGAACGTGAACATGGGCTCGCTGCTGCCGATGGCTCGCGCCGCGGCGCGGGCGCTCTACCTGCTGGCCCGCCCTCAGGCGAAGTAGAAGACCAGCCCGAGCACCAGGTAGAGCGCGAGCAGCTGGACGCCCTCGAACCAGTTCGACTCGCCGTCTTGGGTGACCAGGTTCGCGATCAGCACCGCGAACAGCAGCGCGCCCAGCTCGTAGCCGTTGAAGACGAGCGCCATCGGGTGGTCGCCGACGACGAACGAGATCAGTACCAGCAGCGGCGCCACGAACAGCGCGATCTGCGCGCTGGAGCCGATCGCGATGTTCACGGCCAGGTCCATCTTGTCCTTGGCCGCGACCAGCACCGCCACCCAGTGCTCGGCCGCGTTGCCGACGATCGCCACCACGAACACGCCGACGAAGAACTGCGACAGCCCGATGTCGTGGGAGGCCTCGTTGATCGAGCCGACCAGGATCTCGCTCATCACGCCCACCGCCACGGCGGAGACAGCCAGGTAGATCCCCGCGCGGCGGACCGTCCAGGCGTGCTCATCCTCCTCTTCCCCGTACGGGTTGAAGACGTCGCGGTGCGTCTTGAGCGAGAAGATCAGCCCGGCCACGTACGAGGCCAAGAGGACGATCGCCACCCCGAACGAGAGCTTCTCGAGGTCGGAGCCGAAGTCGACCTCGTCCACGCCCACCTTGGGCAGCCCGCCGCCGTGGATGAGCTGGAAGATCGCCGGGAAGATCAGCGCCACCAGGGCCAGCATGAGCATGGCCGACTGGGCGTTGGCGGCCGTGCGGTTGAAGGTCTGCTTCTCGCGCGGGAGGCCGCCCACGAACATCGCACCGCCCAGGACGAGCAGGATGTTGCCGATGATCGAGCCGACGAGCGAGGCCTTCACGACCTCTTGGAGGCCCTCGACCAGCGCGAAGAAGGCGATGATCAGCTCAGGGGCGTTGCCGAACGTGACGTTGAGCAGGCCGCCGATGCCGGGCCCGGTTCGCGCGGCGATCGCCTCGGTCGCCTCTCCCATCACCGCGGCACAGGGGATCACGCCGAGCGCGGCAGCGCTGAACACCACGACCGGGCTGCCGACGTCGGCCAGCTCGAGCACGACGGCGGCGGGGATGAAGATGCCCAGGTAGTAGACGAGGCGCATGCGGGCGACAGCCTACGCGCCCGTCGCGCGGCTACTCCTCTGCGGTGAAGCCGGCCTCCTCGGGGTCCGGCTCGACCTCGCCGGGGTCGTCGTCCGCCGGGGTGGTGGGCGCGTCGCGGCCGTCGCCGCCGTGGTAGGTCGCCTGGAATGTCTCGAGCAGCTCGTCGCGGCGCGCCTCGTCGGTAGGCACCTCGTCCGAGATGACCACCCAGTCGGCGCCCTCGAACTCCTCGAGGTTGAAGATCTCGCCGTCGATCGAGGACGAGTCGTCGATCGTCACGAGGATCTCGGTTTGCGGGTTCAGGTAGGTCCCGGGCCGGACGAGAAGCTCGTCCAGCTCGATTCGGCGGTTGTCGGCCATGACGCGTCGCAGCCTATACCGGAGGGGGTGGCGAGTCACCCCCAAGCTCGCGCAGCTGCCGCTCGATCTCCGACTCCACGTCGAGCGGCTCCTTGCCCTGGCGCAGACGGCGTTCGTTGCGGGCCACGACGAGCTGGCGGACCTCCTCCCGCAGGCCCGCGTCGGCCCCCGCGGAGGGTCGTGTGAGCGCCGCCAGCTCGGCGTCGACGTCCAGCTCGGGCTCCCCGCGCGCCGCTCGCCGGTCGGACTTCGCCTTGAGCATCTGCCGGATCTCCTCCTCGACCTCGGGCCCGGTCGACGGCACGGCCGGCTCCCGGGTCATGTCGAGACCGCCCTCACGGCCCAGCCCGGAGTAGATGCGGCCGGTGCCCCAGTAGGACGCGACCGCGACCAGAACGGCGATCACGGCGACCACGATCAGCACAGTGCCGAAGTCCATCGGTCAAAGTCTCCCGCAATGCTCTGGAAACGCCTACGCCGCCGCACCATGGCGCCCAGCCGGCCGGCGCTCTATCCGGACCAGATCGGGCTGTTCGTGATCACGCTGATCGCGATTGGAGCGGGAATCTATGCCGCTCTCCGTTACCTGTTGTAACCTGGTGGGTACTCATTGACTGACGAATCAATCGGGTCGTCCAGCGGGCGGTCCGGGCACCCGAGGAGCAGCCTCCATGGTCGACTTCAACCTCACCGACGAGCAGAAGGACATCCGCGAGCTCGCCCACGACTTCGCCGAGAAGGAGATTCGGCCGAAGGCCTGGGACTACGACCGCGACTCCACCTTCCCGCAGGACATCATCGAGAAGGCGTGGGAGGTCGGCCTGATGAACTCCCACATCCCCGAGGAGTACGGCGGCCCCGGGCTCGACTACCTCTCCGGTTGTCTGATCGAGGAAGAGCTCGGTTGGGGTTGTTCCGGCATCGGCACCTCGCTGATGTGCAACGGCCTCGCCGCGGCGCCCGTCGCGCTCGGCGGCTCTGACGAGATCAAGAAGCAGTACCTCGGGATGCTCACCGAGGAGCCCAAGCTCGCCTCCTTCTGCCTCACCGAGCCGGACGCCGGCTCGGACGTCTCCGGCATGCGCACCACCGCCGTCAAGAAGGGCGACAAGTACGTCATCAACGGCACCAAGTGCTTCATCACCAACGGCTCGCATGCCGACTGGTACACGGTCTACGCGAAGACCGACAAGGAGGCCGGCCACCGCGGCATCTCGGCCTTCGTGGTCCCGCGCGACGCCGGCGTTGTCGTCGACAAGAAGGAGGACAAGCTCGGTCAGCGCGCCTCCGACACGGCGATGATCTCGTTCAACGAGGTCGAGATCCCCGCCGCCAACCTCCTCGGTGAGGAGAACAAGGGCTTCAAGCTCGCGATGATGACGCTCGACCGCACCCGCCCCGGCGTGTCGGCGATGGCCGTCGGCATCGCGCAGGCCGCGTTCGAGTACGCCCGCGACTACTCCAAGGAGCGCGTGCAGTTCGGCGTGCCGATCGCGATGCACCAGGCGATCCAGTTCATGATCGCCGACATGGCCACCAAGATCGAGGCCGCGCGCCTGCTGACCTGGAAGTCGGGCGCCCTGCTCGACCAGGGCGAGCGCAACACGCTGGCGTCCTCGCACGCCAAGCGCTTCGCCGCGGACTCCGCGATGGAGGTCACCGTCGACGCCGTGCAGGTCTACGGCGGGTACGGCTTCATCAAGGAGTACCCGGTCGAGAAGCTGATGCGCGACGCGAAGATCATGCAGCTCTACGAGGGCACTTCGCAGATCCAGCGCCTCGTGATCGCGCGCGAGGTGCTGATGCCGCGCCGCATCGAGGAGCCGGCAGCCGCAACCGCGTAGTGCCGGCGGCAGGGGCGCATGTCAGCATGCGCTGAGTGAGCGGGTCGAAACGGGACCGCAGCCGTCGCGCCGTGCGCGAGGCGGTGGCGCAGGCCGGCGGCATCGAGGCCGCCGGCGCCCCGGCGGCCCCGAAGCGCCCCCAGGACCCGTTCACCGGCGAGCTGCGGAGGCGCGAGGTGCTGCCGCTCCTGGTGCTCCACCTGATCGCGCAGGGGCCGAGCTACGGCAACCAGCTGATGGAGCGCATCGCGGCGATGACCGCCGGTGTGCTGTCGGTCAACCCGAACACGATGTATCCGCTGCTGCGCCAGCTCGAGTCGCGCGGCCTGATCGGTGGCGAGTGGGAGCACCCGGAACGGCGCACGCGCCGCTACTACTCGCTCACCGACGAGGGCCGCGCCGAGTACGCGCGCCTGGTGGAGGAGGTGCGGCCCTTCCTCGACTCGGTCAAGACGTCGATCGACGAGATCGTGCGCGAGGTCTACGACCGGTGAGGACGGCCCGCGCGGAGGCCGAGGTGCCGCTGACGCCCGAGGCGACGCTGCGGCTCTGGACCGACCTCTCGCGCTGGCCCAGCTTCATCGAGGGGTTCGCGCGCGTGGTCGAGGTCGACCCCGGCTGGCCGGCGGAGGGTCGGGTGATCTGGGAGTCGATTCCGGCCGGGCGCGGGAAGGTGACGGAGAAGGTCGCCGAACCGCCGGGCGCGGGAACCTTCGCGACGCTGGTCTTCGAGGACCGGCTGGCCGGCAGGCAGACCCTCCGGACGATCGAAAGCGCCGGGGGCGCTCGCGTGGAGCTGAGCCTGGAGTACACGCTGACCCGCTACGGACCCTTCGGCGCGCTGGCCGATGCGATCTTCATCCGCCGGGCCCTGAGGGACTCGCTGAGACGGACGATGGCGCGCTTCGAGGTGGAGGCCGAGGAGGAGGCCGGGCTGCGCTAGGGCACGCGCCGCACGTTTGCGTTGTATTGCAATGTCAACGTGCGACGCGTGAAGAGAGCAGCACCCGGACGCGATTGCGCCCGGCGTGCAGGGAGCGTTCGGGGATCAGCACCGAATACTGCTCCTCCTTGCTGCCGTTCAGCGTGAAAGTGACTCCCGTGGCGACGACGCGGCCGTTCACTGCCACGGCGATCGTGCGCCCGCCGCCGGGGCGCCCGCCCCGCAGCTCGCCCGCCACGTGGGTGGGGCGGAAGCCAGTCGTGGGGTCCACCGTGACCGTGCGCCCGCCGGCGGGGGCGGCCCGCCCGATCAGGACCGGTCGCGGCCCGAACGCGTAGATGTCGTCGGATCCCTCTCCGAAGAGGCGGACCTTGCGCGCCAGCGCCTCCTGCTTGCGCCGCTCGAACGAGGGCGTGTCCACCAGGTAGGTGTGCTCGAAGTTCTTCGCGATGATCGTCCGGCGCGGGTGCGCCCGCGCGGGCCGCAGGGCCGAGCGGCCGTCCACCTTCCAGGGGATCGGCGCGCCCAGCTCGTCCATGATCGTCGGCAGCACGTCGATCGTCTGCAGCGGCTTGTCGCTGATCCGTCCGCGCTTCTGGCCCGGCGCCTTCAGAAAGAACGGGACCGGCGCGATGTCCTGCACGTTCCCGCGGCGCACCAGCCGGCGGTCGTGGCCGAGCCGGAAGCTGATCCCGTGGTCCGCCACCACGGCGACCAGCGCGCGGTTGTAGATGCCGACCTCGTGCAGGCGGTCGAGCAGCTTGCCCAGCAGCCGGTCGGTCGCCTGTAGCTGGAGCAGGTGGCGCTGGTATGCCTGCTCGACCACGAAGGGGATGCCGTAGCCGGGGCGCTCGTCGATGCCGGGGAGCGCTTCCTTCGGCGAGCGCCGGTAGAAGCGGCCGGAGGGCAGGTACTGGAACGGCACGTGCGGCAGCAGGATGTGGATCAGGTGCAGACGCGGCTGGCGGCCGCCCTCGATCCCTTCGACGAACTGCTCGAAGCGCTCGGCGCGGTCGTGGGCGAGGTTCGCGTGCAGCCGCAGGTAGCGGTGGCGCTTGCTCTCGCGCGGCACCTGCCACGTCTCGGCGATCGCGTGGCCGGTGTCGGGGCCCTCGGTCACTCGCTCCCACGCATCTTCGACCGAGGGCAGCTCGTCCTCGACGTCCCCCGGGAGCAGCTCGTGGGCGTAGATCCGGCCCAGGTCGCCCCACAGCGAGGGCGCGCGGAGGCCCGAGGCGCACAGCTGGGGCGCGCACAGCTGCGTAGCGTCCTCGCGCACGTGCAGCTCGTAGCGGCCCGCGAGCAGGCTGAAGATGTTGCGCGGGTGGTCCGCCGCGACCGGCAGCCGCTCCTGCCGCGGCAGACGCGCGTCGAGGATCGCCGGCACCGCGTACGGCGTGTCCTGGTCGACCGAGGCGGTGTTGCGGTACCAGGTCGCGTCGCCGGCCAGGCGGGCGAAGTTGGGGTAGCGGACGGCGTCCAGGCGCCCGTCGGCCGCCATCAGCGAGTGCACCGGGAACTCGTCGAAGATCACCAGCACGATCGGCGCGGTCGCCTTCACGTGCGTCGCCTGCACGTTCGCCGACGCCGGGAAGACCAGGTCCGACACGTCGGAGAAGACCAGGAACAGCACGACGAACACGACGGGCGCCGGCCCGAGCACGGTCAGGAACGTGCGCGCCGCCGGCAGGCGCACGTAGGCGACGACCGCGGCCGCGCCGGCCGCCAGCGCGAGCGCGAGCCACGCGACGGCGCCGTCCAGATCCACCACCTGCAGGGCGATCGCCGCCACGAGCGCCCCCACACAGGCCAGGTGCAGCAGCCACGCGCGCCGCTCGCTCGCCAACCCCACCAACCATTCGGCGGCGAGCACCGCCGCGGGCACCGCGAACGTGATCGCCAGGGCCAGAGCCACGATCTCCCCGGGCGCCGACCCGCGAATGCCCAGGAACTCGGCATTGCGCCCGAGCAGGTCCAACAGCGGCTCGGCGACCGCCAGCGCCCAGAGCACCGCGATGTGGAGGCCCCGCTCGAGCAGCGGCCGGCGGCTCATCGGCGGCACGCTAGTAGCCTGCCGCCGATGTTCGTCTTCAAAACCGCCGTCGTCGGGGCGGGAACCATGGGCGGAGAGATCGCCCAGGTCATCGCCTCGGCCGGCATCCCGGTCGTCCTCAAGGACGTCAAACAGGAGTTCGTCGACCAGGGCCTGACCAAGGCCCGCGACGTGACCCAGGGCCAGCTCGCCGGGCTGGTCGCCAAGGAGAAGATCACCCAGGAGGACGCCGACCGCCAGCTGGAGGAGACGCTCGGCCGCATCCAGGGCACGCTCGACTACGACGGCTTCGGCGATGTCGACTTCGTGATCGAGGCCGTGCCCGAGCGCATGGACATCAAGCAGGCGGTGTTCGGCGAGCTCGACACCGTCACGCCCGGCCACGCGATCCTCGCCTCCAACACCTCGTCGCTGTCCGTGACCGAGATGGGCGAGGCCACGACCCGCCCCGACAAGGTGTGCGGCTTCCACTTCTTCTACCCCGCGTCGATGATGCGGCTGATCGAGGTGATCGAGGGCGAGGAGTCGTCGGAGGAGACGATCCAGGCGGCCGCCAACTTCGCCCAGCAGATCCGCAAGATGGCCATTCGCTGCGGCGAGGTGCCGGGCTTCGTCGTCAACCGCATCCTCAACTCCGCGGTGTCAGAGGTCTGGCGCGTGACCGAGGAGGAGGGCCTCGAGGTCGAGGAGGTCGACAAGGTCATCAAGGAGTCCGGGACGGTCCCGATGGGCCCGTTCTTCCTCACCGACCTGCTCGGGCTCGACACCGTCCTGCACGTGGCCGAGCACCTACGCGACTCGTACGGCGACCGCTTCTTCGTGTCGGCGCAGATGAAGGAGCTGGTCGAGGCCGGAAACCTCGGCCAGAAGACCGGAAAGGGCTTCTATGAGCACGGAAACTGAGACCCAGCTCGGCGCCATCGTCGAGCGGATGGGGCTGAAGACCCTGGTCGAGTCCTGCCTGGTGCTGGAGGAGGACGTCGCCTCCGCCAAGGACATCGAGATCGGGATGATGATGGGCGCGGGCATCCTGCCGGGGCCGTTCAGCCGGGCCGACGAGGCGGGTCTGGACGTAATCCTCGAGCAGCTCGAGCGCGCCGAGCGCGAGTGGGGGCCGTCGTTCGAGCCGCCCATCGTGCTGCGCCGCCTGGTCGCCCAGGGACGGCTCGGCCGCAAGACCGGCCAGGGCTTCTTCCCCTACCCGCAGCCGGACGCCGGCGACCAGCGCGAGACCAACCTGCTGGAGACTCGCGGCGACGTGGCGATCGTCTGGCTGAACCGCCCGCCGACCAACCCGCTCTCACCTCAGGCGGTGCGCGACCTGATCTCCGTCTGGGAAGAGGTCGAGGGCAAGGTCAGGGCGCTCGTGATCGCCTCGTCGAACATCTTCACGTTCTGCGCCGGCGCGGACATCAAGGAGTTCACGAAGATGACGCCGGACGCCGAGGGGGCCGAGCTCGTCACGTCCGCCCACCGCTTCATGCGCGGCATGGAGCAGTCGCAGACCGTGACGATCGCCGCGGTCAACTCGATCGCGTTCGGCGGAGGCTGCGAGCTGGCGATGGCGTGCGACTTCCGCATCGCGGCCGAGTCGGCGACGTTCGGCCAGCCCGAGATCAACCTCGGGCTCATCCCCGGCTTCGGCGGCACGCAGCGGCTGCCGCGGCTGATCGGTGAGGCGAGGGCGCTCGAGATGAACCTCGGGGGCGACCCGATCGACGCCTACGAGGCGCTCCGGCTCGGGCTCGCGACCCAGGTGGTGCCCGACCACGAGCTGTTCGACACCGCGCTCGCCTGGGCGCGGCGCCTCGCGGAGAAGGCCCCGATCGCGATCGAGGAGATCAAGAAGCGCTCGAACCGGCCGGACCTCGACGAGGGGCTTGCCACCGAGGGCGAGGGCTTCGCGCGGGCGTTCGGCTCAGAGGACGCCAAGGAGGGCATCGGCGCCTTCCTGGGCAAGCGCCGCCCGGTCTTCAAGGGCCGATGACGGTCGCGGTCTCCGCCCAGGCGGAGCGGCTGGCCCAGCTGCTGCGCAACGCCCAGCGCGCCGTGGTGCTCACGGGCGCCGGCATCTCGGTCCCGTCCGGGATTCCCGACTTCCGCAGCCCGCGCACGGGGCTGTGGGAGAACGTCGACCCGATGGAGGTCGCCCACATCGACGCCTGGCGGCGCGACCCCGATCGCTTCTGGCGCTTCTACGGCGACCGCTTCGCGTCGCTGGTCGACAAGCGGCCCAACGAGGCGCACCGGGCGCTCGCCGAGCTCGAGCGGCGCGGGCTGATCCGGGCGGTCGTCACGCAGAACATCGACCGCCTGCACCGGGTCGCCGGCACCGAGCGCCTGATCGAGGTGCACGGGTCGATCGAGTGGAGCGTGTGTCTCGACTGCGGCGGCCGGGTGTCGCTCGACAGGGTCGTCGAGCAGCTGCGCGCCGAGGATGGCGCGCCCGAGTGCACGGTGTGCGTCACGCCGCTCAAGCCCGACGTCGTGCTGTTCGGCGAGCTGCTGCCTGAGCGCGCGCTGTCGGAGGCGCAGGCGCTGGCGCTCGACGCGGACCTGATGGTCTGCGTCGGGTCGTCGCTCGAGGTCTATCCCGTGGCGGGGCTGCCGGCCCTCACGCGCGGCGCGGGCGGCAAGCTGGCCCTGGTGACCCAGGGCCCCACGCCCTACGACGATGACGCCGACGTGAAGCTCGGCGGCGACGTGGTCGAGGAGCTCCGCGCCGTGCTGGCCGCGCTCTGAGCTCTCCATGAACGGCACGATCGCGGTCGTGATCGCCGTGCTGGTGGCGGTGCTGGCGGCGATTGGGCTACTGACGGGCTCCGATTCGAGTACGCCGGCCGCGCGTTCGTCCGCCGCCCCCGCCGCCCCTTCGATCGCGAGGATCGCCCAGCGGGTCGAGCGGGTCCGCGACTTGCGCTTCGAGCGGCTGCCGCCCGTGAGGCACGTGACCTCGAGCCAGGCGCGCGTGGAGGCCCTGCGCGAGCTGGATCGCCAGGTCCCGCCGCGCGACGTGGCCGGGGAGGAGCAGTTGCTGAAGCTGCTCGGGCTGATCCCGGCGGACGCAAGCCTGCGCAAGCTGCTCGGCAAGGCGTTCGGGAGCGAGGTGGGCGGCTACTACGACCCAGGCACCGGCCGGCTCTCGGTCGTCGGCGGCTCGGGCGGGCTGATCAGCGAGATCACGCTCGCCCACGAGCTGACCCATGCGCTCGAGGACCAGCACTTCGACCTCGAGACCCCGCCCGGAACCCGTTTCAACCGCGACCGCTCGATCGCCGACACCACGGTGCGCGAGGGCACGGCCACGCTGACGATGGTCGACTACGTGATCTTCAAGCAGACCGGCCGCACCGAGGTGCCGGAGGGGCTGCGGCAGCGCGTGCTGTCGGCGCTCGACGAGGCCGCGGTGCCCACCTCGAGCGGGCTCCCGCGCTACCTGCGCGAGTCGCTCGTGTTCCCCTACCCGACCGGCGCGCGGCTAGTGGACCGGCTGCAGCGCGGCGGCGGCTGGAAGGCGGTGAACCGCCTGCTCGGGCCCGACGCCCCCGTGTCGAGCGAGCAGGTGATGCACCCGGCCAAGCTGGCCACCCACGAGCCGCCCATACCGGTGCGGCTCGGCGGCCCGGGCTCGTTCGCCCGCGGCGACTTCGGCGAGTTCGACACCGAGCAGCTGCTGCGCGCCGCAAACGGCCGAGCCCGCTCGCGGGCGGCCGCGGCGGGCTGGGGCGGCGGGGGGTTTGCGATAACGCGCCTGGCCGGAGGCCGATACCGCCTCGTGCTCAGGTGGGTCTACGACAGCGACAAGGAGGCGGACGAGTTCGAGCCGGCGCTGCGCCGCAGCGCCGCCAGGCTGCGGGGTGTGACGGGAGTGGCACGAAGTGGCCGCGAAGTAACCCTCGCGTTGCGGACCACCTAGTGTGGGCCCTCCTTACGAGGATATTTCTTGCAACCGGGGCCCACAGGGGCTTAGCCGCCGAGGCGGTGCCGGCGCAGCGCCGCCTCCATTCCCGCTATCGCTTCCGTTATCGCCTGCAGCGCCCCGCCGTCGAGGTCGTCCGCAAGCGCCGCGTTTGCCGCGGCCGCCACGCCCGCGCGATGCGCGGCGAGGCTCGAGTCCGCGGAGAGCGCCTCCAGCGCCACCCGTGCCTGCAGCGCCGCCTCGCGCGTGCGCCCGGCGTCCAGGTCCGTCCGGGCGCGCAGCACCAGCTCCTCGGCCACCAGCGGCTGCTCGCGCGCGCCCAGCAGCGCCGCGAAGCGTTCGTCGGGTGCCTCCATCGACCGCTTGACCCGCTGCGCGCCCGGCGGCGGCAGCTCCAGTGCCTCGGCGTAGCGGCCGTCGGCGACCGCGTCGCCCTCCCCGTAGCCGACCCGGGCGATCAGGGCACGCCCGACGGACACCTCGGTCAAGTACGGATCCGCGGTCGCCAGCCGGCGCGCGAACAGCGCGCGGTTCAGAACGGCCACGGCCGAGACCAGCTCCGCCTCGACCAGCTCCTGGTCAGCCCGTAGTTCGGAGAGCCACGCCGCCGCGGCGTCCCTCGAAGGGAACGGCTCGGGGCGGGTGATGGTGGCGCGGGCAATGGGCACCGGCTCGGGCACGGCGTCGTCGATCTGACGGGATCGGCGGCGGCGGCTCGGCGCTCCTTCGGTGCCGAGCACGAGCACGCCCTCGACCGGGCCGTCCTGTTCCGAGCGCACCAGATAGCGCCCGTCCGGAGGGCCGAGCAGGAATCCGAACTCGAGCTGGACGAACCCGAAAGCGGCCGTCGGCCTACTCGCCCGCGTGGGCGTCGCTCGCCCGGCGGTGCTTGCCGGCCGGGAGCGCGTACTTGGAGGGCTTGGTCGGCACGACCGGGTTGTCCAGCTCGCGCAGGCGCGCGATCAGGTCGGACCACTGGCCGGGCTTGAGGACCGCCAGCGCCTGGCGGCCGAGCTTGCGGTTGGCGCCGAACAGCGGCTTGAACCCGACGTGGATGTGGTCGTTGTGGTCGGCCATGGCCATCGTCGCGCCGCCGATGTCGAGCAGCGAGATGATCTGGTGGGGCGCCATCGTGCCCTGCAGCTGCATCAGCCGGCGCACGGTCTGCTCGGTGATCCCGCCGGGCTCCTGGTGGCCCAGGATCGGGATGCCGTTGACCTTGGCGATGTCGACGGCGTTGCCGGAGCTGTGCTCGGAGACGTTGCCCGAGCTCGTGTAGTAGCCGTGGCCGCACTTGAGGCTGGTGACGGTCGGCTGCAGGCCGGACTCGGCGAGGTACTCGAGCGTCGCCAGCACGCGCCGGTCGATCTCGCCCGCGCGGATGTTGTCGCGGCCGCACCCATAGATCTCGACGCGGTCGTCGGCCAGCACGCGGCGCTCGAGCTGCGGCTTGGGCAGCAGCATGATCTGGCCGATCGACATTCCGTCGGCGTCGTCGCCGTGCAGCACGTTGCGGCCGGAGGCGCGGTAGATCGCGGTCGCCTCGAGCAGCTTCCAACCGTCGAGGATCGGCTTGGGGTCGATCCGCGGGGCGCCGCGACCGGCCGGGCGGATCGAGAAGTCGAGGTGCGGGGCGCGGTCGGGCACGGTGCGGCCGATGCGGCCGATGATGGTGCCGCCGATCACGCGCGAGCCGTTGCGGAGCCGGCGCAGCGTGACCTTGCGCGGGTCGAGGCCGAACGGCCGCGAGAAGTAGTTGCGGTAGGTCTCGTAGGTCCCGTTCTTGCGCGCCTTGGAGTCGAGCACCTGGTCGAGTCCGCCGGCCTGGCGCGCGCCCTCCATGTCCGGGTGGGCGAAGAGCCGCTGCTTGATCGGCACGCTCGCCTGGGAGGTCGGCTGCTCCTGAGCCGGCGCGCTGCCGGCGTCCTCGGAGTCAGAGACCTGGCGGCCGGCGGAGGCGGGCGCCGACGGCTTGGGGTCATTGGACCCGTTGGCCTTCACCGCGCGCGCGGAGTGCTTGGTGTCGGCGACGTCCTGCCTGGGCACCGGGTAGTGCTGCGCGACCGAGCCGAGGTGCGCGTACGTGTAGCGGTTGCCGTAGACGTCCTGGAGCACGACGTAGTGACCGAGCTGGCTGTCCGTGCCGATCTTCTTGATGACGCCGTCGTTCACGGCGACCACCGGCGAGCCGCTGCGCGCGTAGATGGCGATCGAGCGGCGGCTGTCGGCCGACTCGATCACGTTCGCCGCGTTCTCGCCGCTCTTGACCCGCTTGAGCATCTCCGCCTCGGCGAGGTCGTCCGCGTAGCGCGCACGCGCGTACACGGGGAAGCGACCCTCGGTCAGTCCGGTGAGCGAGCCGATCAGGTCGGCGGGGACGCCCGCGATCAGTCGCGCGCGCAGGAGGACCGAGTCGACGTACCAGTCGGCGTGGTTGTAGGCGAAGATCGCGCGGCGCACGTCGTTCTCGTAGCCGGCGGCCTTGAGGTAGCGCGCGGCGGCGAAGATCGCGTCGACGGGGTTGTACGGGTCCTTGCGCTGGTCCTTGTTGGCGTCGACGCCCCAGGTGCGCCAGGTCGACGGCATGAACTGCATCCAGCCGACCGCCCCGGCCGACGAGACGTTCAGGTTGCGCCCGTAGTCGGTCTCGATCTCGTTGATCGCGGCCAGGATCTCCCAGCGGATGCCGTACTGGATTCCGGCGGCCTGGTAGATCGGCAGCAGGAACGGCGGGACGCGGAACTTGCGGATGATGAAGTTGGGCACGCCGTGGGCGGTCGACGGACCGGGCAGGGCGTCGATGAACCCGGGGTTGCTCGCGGTCGGCGTGCCGTCGGACTTGCGGAGCTTGGCCTCGCGCTGCTTGGCCGAACCCTCATCCTCGGCTGGAGGCTTGCCGGCCGTGATCTTGTGAGCCTTCTCGCGCTCCTTGTGAATGCGCTCGCCGCTGCCGGTGCTGCCCTGGGGCGAGCCGCCGTTCGCGGTCGGCGGCACGATCTGGGGCGGCGGGGCCGGGGTGGTCTGCTCGGTGGTCGTCTGCTCCGGCGCGGGCGCGGCGGGAGCCTGCGCGGTGTGGGCGTCGTCGTTGACGATCGTGCCGGGGAGCTTGATGTCGGCCAGCGAGCCGCCCGGCGGAACCTCGACAGTCACGGTCACGATCTGGCCCGAGGGCAGCCGCACCGTGACCGTCTGAGACTGGGCCTCGGCGGGGATCGTGAACGCGGTCAGACTCGCCGTCACCAAAGCGCCCGCAGCGAGCAGGATGGTGAGAAGCCGCGTCTTCATCCTTGCGTTTCCAAGACCTCCCTCGGGGCGCCCCGAGGAGCACCCTGCATGCGCGCGCAGGCTATCAGGGACACCTGCGTGGCGACCAACGCTACTTGAGGGCTTTTTCGTCTGCAATGGGGAAGGACCCGGTCTCGCTTGAAGCTCTTTACCCGCACGCCACCAGCTCGCACGCGCGGGATCAGTTTCTTGTATCGACCGCCTGCGCGAATACCTTCAATTGCGCCGCAAGGCCCATCTCGCGGGTCCCATCGGCCGAGATCGGGCGGACGGGCTGACCTAAGGCTCAAGTCAAGGGTTAGAATCGGCGCTTCGGAGCACCCTCGTGGATCTCGATGGGCTACCCTGCCGCCGATGGCCGCCCCGGAACACGACGAGACCTTCGTGGAGAAGCTGTCCCGCCAGGGCGAGGAGGCGCTCGGGAAGATCGCCGAGGAGCTGATCGCCAACCCCGTCGTGAACGGTGCGATCTCGCGCGCGTTCGAGGCCCGCGAGAAGGCCGTGCAGGCCCAGGAGGCCGCGATGGGGGCGCTCAACCTGCCTTCGGCGGCCGACATCGAGCGCATCACGCGCCGCCTGCGCTCCCTGTCGCAGCGCCTGGAGGGGATCGAGGACGCCATCGACCGGCTCGAGGAGCGCCTCGCCGCGCTCGGCCGCCAAGAGCCGCTCGGCGCGGTCGAGCAGCGCCTGGAGGAGATCGCGCGCGACCTCGCGTCGCTGCGTGAGTCGGTGGTGCCGAGCGAAAGCCCGGTCCCCCGCGCCCAGGAACGCCTGACCGTCACGGACTGACCGCCGCGAAGGCGGCCTCGGCGGCGCGCAGCGCGAGCTCCTCGTCGACCGACGTCGCCAGCACGCAGGCCGCCGCCACGCCGTGGCGGGCTGCCACCTGCAGCACGGCGCCCGCCTCCATGTCGGCCACGGCCGCCTCGCCGTCCGCCGGCTCGCGCGGGTCATAGAACAGGTCGGTCGTGACCACCGTGCATGCCCGCGCGCCGGCGGCGACCAGCCGATCGAGCAGCTGGGTGTCGGAGCCGAGGGCGCCGTTCGCGCCGAGGGCAGCGCTCGCGCCGTCGCCGGACAGCACCCGCTGGGCGGCGACCAGGTCGCCGGGCCCGAGGTCGTCAGCCAGCGCGCGGCCCGATCCCACGCGCACGAGCCGGCGCGCGCCGAGGCCGATCAGCTCCTCGGTCACGATGGCCGCGCTCGGCCCGCCCATCCCGGTCGACTGGACCGTGAGGGGCTCGCCATCCGCCGCGATGCCGGTGTAGCCCCACAGCCCGTGGGCGTGGTTGAACATCCGCGGGCCCTCGAGCAGGTGCTGGGCGATCCCGAGCGCTCGGTGCGGGTTGCTCGGGAGCAGCACCCGCTCCGCCATGTCGGTGGCGGGCTTGAGGTGGAGGGTCAAGGCGGCGAACCCTAGACTGCGACCCCATGGCGAAGCGCCCCACGACACCGTCGGAGCTGCGCGAGGCCGTCGAGCGAACCGTGCAGTCCTCGCTCGGCTCCGCGGAGCGGCAGCGCGACCGCACCGTCGACAACCTGCGCAGCGCCGCCGGGGCGAGCCTCGCGCGCGGACGCAAGGCGATCGACGAGGCCCGTCCGGCCACCCACGAGGACCTTCGCGAGCTCAAGGCGGAGCTGCGCCGGATTGGCCGGCGCCTCGACGCAATCGAGGAACGGCTCCCGGCCAAGCGCTCGAGCGGGAAGCGCTCCAGCACCAAGTAGCGGCGGTGGGCCGCCGGGTGCTGATCACCGGCGTGGGCAGCTACCTCGGCACGCTGCTCGCCGCGCGACTCGAGGACGACCCCGAGTACGAGGCCGTGATCGGGCTCGACACCCGCAAGCCGCGGTTTCCGCTCACCCGCACCGAGCTGATCGAGGCCGACATCCGCGACCCCTCGATCGTGCCGCTGATCGCCCGGGCGGAGGCGGACACCGTCGTCCACAACTCGATCGTCCGCCAGCCGCGTCCGGGCATGTCGCCCCGCGCGATGCACGACATCAACGTGATCGGCTCGCTCCAGTTGCTGTCGGCCTGCGGCCAGTCGCCCACGATCCGGGCGATCGTGATCCGCGGGTCGGCGGGCATCTACGGCGCCGAGCCGCACGCGCCGCAGTTCTTCGGCGAGGAGATGACGCGGATGTTCCCGCTGCGCAGCCGTTTCCAGCGCGACGTCGCGGAGATCGAGAACTACTTCGAGACCCACTCGCGGCGCTACCCGAACGTCACCTGCACGATGCTGCGCTATCAGCCGGCGATCGGGCCGAAGCTCGCCACGCAGATCAGCCGCTACCTGTCCCAGCCGGTCTGCCCCACCTACCTCGGGTTCGACCCGCGTATCCAGCTCGTCCACGAGCAGGACGCACTCGACGCGCTGGTGGCCGCCATCCGGCGTCCGCTGCGCGGTGCCGTGAACGTGGCGGCGCGCGGCACGGTCGGGCTCAGCCGGATGATCCGGGCGGCGCATGGCCGGCAGCTGCCGATCGCCGGTCCTCTGTTCGGTCCGCTGACCGGCGCCGGCCGCCGCCTGGGGCTCGACTCCTACTCGGACGACTTCCGGCGCCTGCTGCGCTACGGCCGCGGCGTGGACATCGGCCGGCTCGAGCGCGAGCTGGGCCACCGGCCGCGCTACACGACGGCCGAGGCGGTCGAGAGCTGGGTGGCGGCGTGACCGACCCCGGCGCCATCGCCTTCATGCGCCGGCTGCGCGAGGGGCTCGACTCCGGCCTCGAGCTGCCCGACGCGCTCACCCGCGGGGCGGCCGCGCTGCCGCGCGAGGCGCGCGACACGCTCGAGCGCGTGCTGGACCGGCTCGACGGCAGCCACAGCGAGGACGAGTGGGGCTTCGACGAGGACTTCGCCGACCTGGTCGAGCCGTTCTTCGGCTTTCTCTACGACCGCTGGTGGCGGGTCAAGGTGGAGGGCGCCCACCGCGTCCCCGCTCACGGGCGCGCGCTGCTCGCGTCCAATCACGCCGGGATCCTGCCCTGGGACGCCACGATGATCTCCCTGGCCTTGCTGCGCGAGCACCCGCTGCCCCGCCACCCGCGCTTCCTCGTGCTCAACTGGGCGTTCGACCTCCCCTGGATCTCGGTCTTCATCCGCAAGGTCGGAGGCGTGGTCGCTTCCCCCTACAACGCCCTCCGGCTCTTGGAGCAGGACCAGCTGGTGGCGGTCTTCCCCGAGGGCGTCAAGGGAACGGGCAAGCCGTTCGCCGAGCGCTACCAGCTCCAGCGCTTCGGCCGCGGCGGCTTCGTCGAGATCGCGCTGCGCTCAGGGGCGCCGATCGTGCCCGTCGCCGTGGTCGGCAGCGAGGAGATCTACCCCAAGCTCGGCGACGTGCCACCGCTCGCGCGGTTGATCGGGGCGCCCTTCTTCCCGGTCACGCCGACCTTCCCCTGGCTCGGTCCGCTGGGGGTCGTGCCGCTGCCCTCGAAGTGGCGGATCGAGTTCTGCGAGCCGATCGAGACCGCCCACTACGGGCCCGACGCCGCCACAGACCGGGGTCTCGTGCTGGAGCTGACCGACCAGATCCGGGAGACCGTCCAGCAGGCGCTGCTGGCCAATCTGGTGCGGCGAGGCGCCGCTTTTGCGTAACTGGATCTAGCTAGTACATCCGCTGAATCGGGGGGCCCACCTGTTGACGACGCCTCGGGTGGAGGTACGGTGGGGCAGGATCAATCGAGCGCGCGTTCTGATCCCCGTGCTGGTGGCCGTGCTCCTCTCGGCATGGACGGCCGACGCACTCGCCGAGGCGCCGTACGTCGTGTACACGGCGAACAACACGGCGCAGGGCGCGGTGATCCTGCGCAGCGACCCGGCGACCGGGTCGCTCGTCGAGATCTCCCGGAACGGGTCGCAGGGCAACCTGTTCCACCGTCCATACGACCTGGCGGTCGAGGCCGACGGCGATCTGCTCGTCGTGGACCTGGGCGAGCCGGAGGTCAAGGACGGCGCGGTGATTCGCGTCAACCCGTACACGGGGCGCCAGACGCTGGTGTCCAGCGGCGGGCTCTTCTTCGACCCGGCGGGCATCACGGTTGGGCCAGACGGCTCGATCTACGTGATCGACAACCTCTTCGGCTCGAACAGCGGCATCGTGGTTCGCATCAACCCCCGTACCGGAGCGCAGCAGCTGATCTCGTCCGACTTCGATCCGCTCGGCCTGTTCGACCTCTCCTTCGGCATCGCCATCGACCGCGACGGAACGCTGGTCGTGGCCAATCGCAGCCTCGGCGGCGGCCTTCCGATCGGCTGCGGCCTTGCCGGCTCGGTGATCCGCGTGAACCCGGCGACCCACGGCCAGTCGCTGCTGGCCGGCCTCCCCGGCTTCCTCAACCCCTATCTCAGCTACCCCGTCGGGCTCGCGGTCGACTCGGACAGAAGCGTCGTCGTGGCGAACGAGTGCGCCGGCGGGGCCGGGCTCGTCCGGGTGGCTTCCTCCGGCGGCTCGCAGACCAGCATCACGGCCAACGACGGCGCGCACGTCCTGCGCACCCCGGAGCGAGTCGCGATTACGCCCGCCGGCAACATGCTCGTCAGCGACTACAACGGCGGCACCGACAACGACGGCTCGATCGTCGAGGTCGCTCGCTCCGACGGGGCGCAGAGCACGCTCGCGAGCGGCGCTCTGTTCAACCACCCGCTCGGCATCGTCGTGGTGCCCAACCGCCCGCCGATCGCCTCGCTCGCGGTCACCCCAGACGTCGTGGCCGCGGGCGACCGGGTCAAGCTCGACGCGACCGGGTCACGCGACCCCGAGGGGCTCCAGCTGGTCTACGAGTGGGACCTCGACGGGAACGGGACCTTCGAGACCGGTTCGGGGACGACCGCTACCGCCACGCCCAGGTTCGCCTCGGACGGGATCCGCACGCTCCGGGTCCGGGTCAACGACCCGCACGGCGGACGGTCGGTCGCCACGGCGCGGCTCCACGTCGACGGCACGATGCCGGTGGTGACCCAACTCAAGGCGGCCGCGCGGAGGCTGCGGGTGCCGCACGCGACGACCATCCGCTTCCGTCTCTCCGAGGCCGCCGCCGTCACGCTCGGGCTCGATAGGGCGCGGCCGGGCCGCCGCCTCAAGAGCGGCGCCTGCAGCAGCCGCGCCAAGCACGGCCGGCGCTGCATCCGCTGGGTGCGTGCCAGGACGATCAAGCGCGCCGGCGGGACGGGGGAGAACGGCATCGCGCTGCGCGCCCGCGGGCTCAAGCCGGGCCACTTCCGCGTGGTGGTCTCGGCGGTCGACGAGGTCGGCCACCGGTCGCCGTCCCGGGCGCTGCGGCTGCGAATCCTTCGCCGCGCGCGGTAGTGGGCAAGCGCCCGGCTCGGCCGGGCGCGCAGCCTTCGCCTAAAGGGCAAGCGCCCGGCTCGGCCGGGCGCGCGGCCTTCGCCTAGTGGCAAGCGCCCGGCTCGCGGGCTTCGCCTAGAAGTGCACGCCGCGCATCAGGTACGCCATGGCCACGGCCTCGGTTGACATCTCGTCGTCCCCGCCCTTCTCGGCGGCCGGCAGCGGCTTGCCGTCCTTGGACTTGTCGCCCTTCGCCGCCTTCGAGTCCGGGAACAGGTTGTAGGCGGTGTTGAGGATGATGTCCATCGTCTTCGGCGAGACGGCGTAGAGCACCTCGCCGAACGTGCCGAGCCGCGAGGCCACGCGCTTGGGCTTGTCGATCATCGCGTCGGCGAGCATCTGCGCGGCCTCGTCGGGCGAGAGCGTGGGGAACGCCTTGTACATGTCTGTCGGCGCGATCATCGGCGTGCGCACCAGCGGCATGTAGACGGTCGTGAACTTGACGTTGTCGGCCACGCACTCGGGCGCGGCGCAGCGCGAGAACGCGTCCAGCGCCGCCTTCGACGCCACGTAGGCGGAGAAGCGAGGCGTGTTCGTCTGCACGCCGATCGAGGACACGTTGATGATGTGGCCGGACTTGCGCTCTCGCATGCCGGGCAGGAAGGCCATGATCAGCTTGAGGGCGCCGAAGTAGTTCAGCTGCATCGTGCGCTCGTAGTCGTGGAAGCGATCGTAGGAGCGCGCCACCGAGCGCCGGATCGAGCGGCCGGCGTTGTTGATCAGGATGTCGACGCCGCCGTGCTCCTTCAGGACCTCCTGGGCGAGGCGCTCGATGTCCTCGAGCTCGGACAGGTCGGCCGGGTGGACGTGGGCGGTCCCGCCGGCTTCCTCGACCTGCTTCGCCACCTCCTCCAGCTTCTCGCGCGTGCGCGACACGAGCAGCACCTCGCCGCCGGCCTCGCCGATCTTGAGCGCGGTCTCGAGCCCGATGCCGCTCGAGGCGCCGGTGATCAGGACCTTCTTGCCCGCGATCGAGCCGGCCAGCGAGCGCTCGCGAAACAGATCCGGGTCGAGGTTTCGCTCCCAGTAGTCCCATAGCCGCGGCGCGTAGGTCGACAGCGGCGGCACCGCTATACCCGTGCCCGAGAGCGCACGCTGGGCGTCGCGGGCGTCGAACTTGCAGCGGAAGTCGCGGTTCTCCGCCGCCGCGGGCGGGATCCCGAGGTCGTGGTAGACCTGGTGTCGGATCCGCTTGACCGTCGGGAGCGCCATCACCCCGGCGCGCACCGGCTGCGGAATCGCGTTGGTCATGTTCGGGTCGACGCGCATCACGAACTGCGGCGCGTGGGCCGCCTTGGCGAACTCGTTGAGCGTCTCGCCGACCTTCATCGGCTCGGGGTTGACGAGGTGGAAGGTGTCGCTCGGCAGCTCGTCGTCGGAGAGGTGGGCGATGTGGTCCATCGCCCGGGCGACGAAGTCGACCGGGACGATGTTCGTCTCCCCGCCCTGCGGGCCGGCCAGCGGCGCCCACTCCGGCAGCGCGTGGCGCAGCCGCTGGAGCAGCTTGAAGTAGTAGTAGGGGCCGTCGATCTTGTCCATCTCGCCGGTCTCGGAGTGACCGACGACGATGCCGGGGCGGAAGATCAGCGTCTTGGCCTCGACCCCCTCGCGCACGAGTCGCTCGGACTCGTACTTGGTGCGGTGGTAGGCGTGCGGGAGGCTCTGCCCCTCGTCGAACATGTCCTCCTGGAAGACGCCCTTGTACTGCCCGGCGACGGCGATCGAGCTCGTGTGATGGAAGCGCCCGACCTCGAGTGAGTTGGCGAACTCGACGACGTGCTTGGTGCCCTCGGTGTTGGCCTTCTCCATGGCGTCCGCGTCGGCTGCCATGTCGTAGATGGCGGCGAGGTGGAAGAAGTTGTCGATCGGCTCCTTGAAGCCCTCGACGCCGAGCGCCGGCTTCGAGAGGTCGCCGGTGACCGGAACGATGCGTCCCTCGGCGGCGCCGAGCCGCTGTATCAGCGAGTCGACCTTGCCGCGTGAGCCTTCCCGCACCAGCACGTAGATGGTCCCCTCGCGCTTCAGCAGCTCGGCCAGCAGATGCCTGCCGATGAAGCCCGTGGCGCCGGTGACGAAGTAGTTCAAGTCAGTCCCTCCACTCGCAGCTATGGCCGCGATACTACCCCGGGGTGACCCTCCCGACCTTCACCCTGACGGAAGCCGCCGAGCGCGTCGGCGTCGCGCCTTCCACGCTCAAGCGCTGGGCGCAGAGCGGCGTGATCCCGGAGGTGGATGGCGGCGGGGAGTGGACCGCGGCCGCGGTGGCTCACGCCCGGATCGTCGCGCGCCTGCGCGCGCGCGGGCATCGCCTGGAGCACATCCGCGACGCGGGCCGGCAGGGCCGGCTGGCCTACGGCTACATCGAGTCGCTCTTCGGCGCCGACCACGAGGGCGAGCGCACTCTGACCGACGCGGCCGCCGAGACCGGGCTCGAGCCCGCGCTGATCGAGCGCTTCTGGAACAGCATCGGGCTGGCGCCGGCGTCGCTGGAGTCGCTCACCGACGAGGACCTCGAGGCGCTGCGCTACGTCGGCTCGGTGCTCGACTCGGGCTTCCCGCCGGTGGCGTTCCTACAGCTCTGCCGCGTATACGGGCTGGCGCTCTCCCAGATCGCCGACGCCGAGGTGCGCCTGTTCCACCTCTACGTGCACGAGCCGCTGATGCGCGAGGACGTGCCGGGACTCCAGATGGCGGAGGAGATGGAGGGGCTCGCGCGTGATCTGCTGCCGCTCGCGTCGCCGCTGATGGACTACGTGCACCGGCGCTTCCTGCAGCACTTCGTTGCGCAGGACGTGGTCGGCCACATGGAGGACGAGCTCGAGGAGAGCGACATCGAGCGCGGCCGCGTGCGCGTGGCGATCGCGTTCGCCGACCTGGCCGGCTTCACCCGCTACACCGAGGAGGAGGGCGAGGAGGAGGCGCTCTCGTCCGTCGAGCGCTTCGTGGAGGGGGTGACGAACACGCTGCCCGACGACGCACGCGTGGTGAAGACGATCGGCGACGAGGTGATGGTGGTCGGTAACGACGTCCAGGCGCTGGTGGACTGGGCGGTCGGCTTCGTGGGGTTGTTCGAGGAGCGCCCCGAGCCGCGCATCGGGGTCCACGTGGGCACCACCCTCTACCGCGACGGCGACTACTTCGGCCGCGAGGTCAACCTGGCTTCGCGCGTGGTGGCGCGCGCCCGCGGCGGCGAGGTGCTGGTGAGCGACTCGGTGGTGGAGGCCGTGCGCGGCGTCCCGCATCTGAGCTTCGAGGGCATCGGGCAGGTGAAGTTGAAGGGGTTCGACCAGCCGAGGCAGCTGTGCCGGGCGGTCCCGCGGGCGACGTGAGGGTCCCGATCCCGCTCGACGAGCCATTCCTGGTCCTCGTTTCGGGGGGCGGCGACTCGGTGGCGCTGCTCGACCTCGCCGTTGAGGCCGGCGCCCAGGTGTCCGCCTTGCACGTGAACTACGGGCTTCGAGAGGGGGCCGCGGGCGATGAGGAGCTGGTTCGCTCGCTCTGCGAACGGCTCGGGGTGCCGCTCTTCGTCGAGCACGTCGAGCTCGGCTCCGGCGGGAACCTCCAGGAGCGCGCGCGCGACGCGCGCTACGCGCTGGCCGAGCGGCTGGCGTCGGGTATGTATGCGACGGGGCACACCGCGTCCGACCAGGCGGAGACCGTGCTGTACCGCCTGGCGGTCTCGCCGGGCTCGCGGGCGCTGCACGGGATGCCCGCGCGGCGCGGCCGGCTGGTGCGGCCGCTGCTCGGTGTGACGCGCGAGGAGGTGCGCGAGTACCTGCGCTCGCGCGACCTTCGGTGGCGGGAGGACCCGTCGAACGCGGATCGGCGCTTCGCGCGTGCGCGCGTGCGTCACGAGCTGTTGGAGGCGCTGCGGACGATCGGGCCGGCGGCGGAGCGGACGATCGCGGAGACCGCGCGCCAGCTGCGCGAGGAGGCGGAGGTGCTGGAAGCCGCAGTGGGCTCGGCCATGGAGGAGCTTGGTGGGGGACCGGCGGTGTCGGCCTCGGTCCTGGGCCGCCAGCTTCCGGCGGTACGCCGGCTCGTGCTGCGCCGGCTGGCCGAGGCCGCCGGGGGCGAGCTGCGCGCGGGCGACGCCGAGCGCATCCTCGCGCTCGGAGGGCGCGGGTCGAAGTCGCTGGACCTGGGCGGGGGGCTGCGCGTGGTGGTCGAGTACGGGACGCTCCGGTTCACGCGGGCGGCCGCCGACGATCTGGTTCCCGATCCCGTGTCGCTGCCGGTGCCGGGCCGGGCCCGCTTTGGCGGTTGGGAGGTGGAGGCGATGAGGGGCGCGCCCGGAGAGGTGAGCGTCAGCCCGGCCCCGGGTCCCCTGACGGTGCGCGGCTGGCGCGAGGGCGACCGGATGCGCCCGCTCGGCCTGGGCGGAACCAAGACGCTCCAGGACCTCTTCACCGACCGCAAGGTCCCCCGGGCGCTGCGCCACACCCTGCCCGTGGTGGAGAGCGAAGGCGCGATCGTCTGGGTGGCCGGAGTCGCCGTAGACGAGCGCTTCGCGGCGCCCGAAACGGACCCCGAAGCGGTCGGCCTGAGCGCCCGCGCGCTGAGCTAGCGCCGAGCGCCGGCGGCCAGGGACGCCCACGTCACATATCTGTTACGTTGCTGTAACAGAGGTGGCGGCTGAGGTTGACATTCGCCTGCTCGAGGGGGCCAGGCGCACCATCGAGCGGCACGGGTGGCAGGGCGCCACCCTTCAGCGGCTTGCCGAGGAGTCGGGCGTTTCGCGGATGACGCTCCATCGGCGGGGCGTCTCGCGCGAGCTGCTGCTCGCCGCACTCGCCGAGCAGCTCGAGAGCGAGTACCGCGAGGCGCTCTGGCCCGCGCTGACCGCTCCCGGCGGCCCGCTCGAGCGCCTCGAGCTCGCGCTGACATCGCTCTGCAAGGTCGTCGACGCAAACCTCGAGCTGCTCGACGCCCTCGGCCACGCCGAGCGCGACGTCGTCTTCCACGAGGCGCGTAAGCCCGCCCTCACCAAGCGCGTCTTCACCGAGCCCGTCCGGCGTCTGCTCGCCGACGGCGCGGCGGACGGGTCGCTCGCAGTCGACGACCCCGAGGAGACCGCGACCGTCCTCTTCAACCTCGTCGGCCACACCTACCGGCACCTGCGGACCGGCCATGCCTGGTCGGCCAAGCGCGCCCGCGAGGAGGTCCTCGGGCTCGCCCTGCGGGGGGTAGTGGCGAGGTGAGCGTCGCCACCGACCTCGACCGCCGCGGTCTCGGCCTGCTCGGCTTCGCGCACCTCAGCGTCGACCTCTGCCAGGCCGCCACGCCGGCGCTGCTGCCCTTCTTCGTCGACCGCCGCGGCTACTCGTACGCCGCCGCGGGCGCGCTCGTGTTCGCGGCCACGGTCGGCTCCTCGCTGATCCAGCCGCTCTTCGGCCACGCCGCCGACCGCCTCAAGCTCCCCTGGCTGATGCCCGGCGGCGTCCTGCTCGCCGGCGTCGGCATCGGCCTGGCCGGCATCGCGCCCAGCTACGCGCTCACGTTCGCGGCGATCGCCCTGTCCGGCATCGGCGTGGCCGCGTTCCACCCCGAGGGCGCCCGGCATGCCAACTACGCCTCGGGCGCCAGCAAGGCGCGGGGGATGAGCCTGTTCGCGGTAGGCGGCAACGCCGGCTTCGCCCTCGGCCCGGCGCTAACCACCGGCTGCGTGCTGGCCGTCGGCCTGCCCGGCACGCTGCTGATCGCCCTCCTCCCGGCCGCGGCGGGCGCCACGCTGCTCGCGAAGCGCAGCCGCCTGCACGGGCTCCGCGTCCGCGGGGCGGCCGCCGCCGAGGCCCGGCCCGACGGCGCCGAGCAGGACCGCTGGGGCCCCTTCGCCCGCCTGACCGCCGTGATCTCGCTGCGGTCCTGCGTCCACTTCGGCCTGCTGTCGTTCGTGCCGGTCTGGTTCGTCACCACGCTCGGCACCTCGGAGGCGGCCGGCAACGGAGCGCTCACCGCGATGCTCGCCTCCGGCGCGGTGGGCACGGTGGTCGGCGGGCGGATCGCCGACACGGTCGGCCGGCGCACGGTCCTGCTCGCCGCCCTGGCGCTGGCCGGCCCGGTGCTGGTCGCGTTCATCCGGGCGCCGATCGGGCTCGCCTTCCCGCTGATCGCCCTGACCGGGATGCTGGTCGTGGGCACCTTCGCCATCACCGTCGTGCTGGGCCAGGAGTACCTGCCGAACCGCCTCGGCATGGCGTCGGGAGTGACCCTGGGAGCGGCGATCGGCGTGGGCGGCGCGATCGCGCCGCTGCTGGGCGCGCTCGCCGACGCTCAGGGCATCGAGGCAGCCATGTGGACCATCGCCGCGCTGCCGCCCGCCGCGCTGCTGGTGGGACTGAGGCTGCCGGGTCAGGTGCCGAAGACGCGGTCGCCCGCGTCGCCGAGCCCCGGCCGGATATAGGCGTTCTCGTCGAGCTCGCGGTCCACCGCGGCGGTCCAGATGGGGACGTCGGGGTGGTGTTCCTCGACCGCCGCCAGCCCCTCCGGCGCGACCACGAGGCAGACCAGCGCGAGCCGCTGCGCCCCCGCCGCGCGGAGGCGGTCGAGCGCGTGGACCGCGCTGCCGCCCGTGGCGAGCATCGGGTCGACGACGAAGACGTGCGAGTCCGCCAATCCCGGAGGCAGCCGCTCGTAGTAGTCGACGGGACGATGCTCCTGCTCGTCGCGGTAGACGCCGACGTGACCCACGCGCGCGCCCGGCAGCAGCCGCAGGAACCCGTCGACCATGCCGAGCCCGGCGCGGAGCACCGGCACGATCGTGATCTCGCTCGGGAGGCGGCTGCCCGCGGCGGTCTCGAGCGGCGTCTGGACCTCGACGGCGCTCACCGGCAGGTCGCGGGCGGCCTCGACGGCGAGGATCGCCGACGCCTCGAACAGCGCCTGGCGGAACTCGCCGTGACCCGTGTCGCGGTCGCGCATCACGGTCAGCCGATCGGCTAGCACGGGGTGGTCGACCACGACAAGCCGCTGGGCCATGGGCGCACGGTATAGCCTCGACGGCCGTTGACGGAGCTGCGACGCAACCTCGAGATCAAGGCTCGCGATGCCGACCCCCGGCGCAAGCTCGAAGCCGCACTGGCGCTCGGGGCCGAGGACCACGGCGAGCTCACTCAGCGCGACACCTACTTCGGCGGCGCGCGCGGCCGCCTCAAGCTGCGCGAGCAGACGCCGGGCGAGCCCGAGCTGGTCCAGTACCGCCGCCCGGACCAGACGGGCCCGCGCACCAGCGAGTTCCGCACCGTGCCGGTCGTCGCGGCCGGCGCTCTCCAAACGGCGCTCGACGCCGCCTTCGGCACGCTCGTGGTCGTCGAGAAGCGGCGCCGGCTGCTGCTCTGGGAGGGGGTGCGCATCCACCTCGACGACGTGGACCGCCTCGGCACCTTCGTCGAGCTCGAGGCGCCGGAGGACGGCGGCCAGCAGGCCAAGGTCGAGCGTCTGACGGAGGCGCTGGCGATCGCCGGCTGACGACCTGGTCGCCGGCAGCTACTCGGACCTGCTGCTCGATGGCCCCGAGTTGCTCCTGAACGCAGCCGAGGCCGCGATGCGCAACGCCTACGCGCCCCACTCTCACTTCAAGGTCGGGGCGGCGCTGCGGACCCCTACCGGCGCGATCTACGCCGGCGCCAACGTCGAGAACGCCTCCTATCCGCAGGGACAGTGCGCGGAGGCCTCGGCGATCGGAGCGCTGATCGCGGCGGGCGAGCAGGAGATCGCCGCGGTCGCCGTGGTGGCCGAGCAGATGGACCCCTGCTCGCCCTGTGGCGGCTGCCGCCAGAAGCTGGCGGAGTTCGCGAAGCCGGACACGCCTGTCCACCTGGGCCGGTCGCTGACCACGACGATGGGCGAGCTGCTCCCGCTCGCGTTCGAGTTTTCGAGAAATGAGCTGGCGCGACGCGGCAAAGGTGCTCGTCGACCGTTCCGGACTGCAGCCGCGCGTGGGCATAGTGCTCGGCTCCGGGCTCGGCTCGGTGGCCGACGCCGTGGAGGGCGCTACCGCGATCCCCTACTCGGACCTTCCCGGCTTCCCGGAGCCGAGCGTCGAGGGTCACGCCGGCCGCGCCATCGCGGGGCAGATCGCGGGCGTGCCGGTGATCGCGCTGCAGGGCCGCGCCCACCTCTACGAGGGCGTCGACCTGGACCGGATTCGTACGCCGGTGCGCGCGCTGCGGGCCGCGGGCGCGGAGATCCTCGTGCTCACGAACGCGGCCGGCTCGCTGCGCGCCGACCTCGGCCCAGGGCAGCTGATGCTGATCGAGGACCACATCAACTTGACCGGAGTCAACGTGTTGGCGGGGCCGAACGAGGACGAGCTCGGCCCCCGCTTCCCGAGCCTGCGCGACGCCTACGACCGGGAGCTGCGCGCCGGCATGCGGGTGGCGGCGCGCGAGCTCGGCGTCGAGCTGAAGGAGGGCGTCTACCTCGCCGTCAGCGGGCCGAGCTTCGAGACGCCCGCCGAGATCCGGGCGTTCCACACGATGGGCGCGGACGCCGTCGGCATGTCGACCGTCCACGAGACCACGGTGGCGCGCCACTGCGGGTTGCGCGTCGTGGCCGTCTCGGCGATCACCAACTACGCCGAGGGAATGGGCGAGCAGGCGGTCAGCCACGAGCAGACGCTGCGCGACGCGGCCCCCGCAGCCGACGATCTCGCCCCGCTGATCACCCGCTTCGTGGCGGGCTGATGCACATCCCCGAGCTGATCAGGCGCAAGCGCGACGGCGGCGAGCTGACCGACGAGGAGCTCGGCTTCCTGGTGCGCGGCATCGCCGACGGCACGCTCAGCGACGCACAGGTCGGCGCGCTGGCGATGGCGATCCTGATCCGCGGCCTGACGGCGGAGGAACGGATCGCGTTCACCCACCACAACACGCACTCCGGCGAGGTGCTCGACTGGTCGGAGGTCGACCTCCCGGGCCCGGCGCTCGACAAGCACTCCACCGGTGGCGTCGGCGACAAGGTCAGCCTGCTGCTGGGGCCGATCGTCGCCGCCTGCGGAGGGGCGGTGCCGATGATCTCCGGTCGCGGCCTCGGCCACACCGGCGGGACGCTCGACAAGCTCGACTCGATCCCCGGCTACGAGAGCACGCCCGACCTCGAGCGCTTCCGCCGCGCCGTGGCGCGCGCCGGCTGTGCGATCGTCGGCCAGACCGCTCAGCTCGCGCCGGCCGACCGCCGCCTCTACGCGATCCGCGACGCCACCGGCACGGTCGAGTCGCTGCCGCTGATCGTCGCCTCGATCCTGTCCAAGAAGCTGGCAGCCGGGCTGGACGCGCTGGTGATGGACGTGAAGGTGGGCTCGGGCGCGTTCATGCCCACGCGCGCCGAGGCCGACGAGCTGGCCCGCGCGATCGTCGAGGTCGCGCAGGGCAACGGACTGCCCACGTCGGCGCTGCTCACCGATATGGATCAGGTGCTCGGCCGGACGGCGGGTAACGCGGTCGAGGTGCGCGAGTCGATCGACCACCTGACCGGAGCGGCCGGCGATCCTCGCCTGCGCGAGGTGACGCTCGCCCTGAGCGCCGAGCTGCTCCGGCTCGGCGCGGTCGAGCCGGACGAGGAGTCGGCGCGTGCCGCGGCGGAGCGGGCGCTCGACGGCGGCCAGGCGGCGGAGCGCTTCGCCGCGATGGTCGCCGAGCTGGGCGGGCCGGCCGACCTGCTCGACCGGCCCGACAGCCACCTCCCGAGCGCTCCGGTCACGCTCGTGGTGGAGCCCGCCGAGCAGGGCACGGTCGCGGCGGTCGACGTCCGCGCGGTCGGGCTTGGCGTGGTCGCCCTCGGCGGCGGCCGCGTGCGCGAGACGGACTCGGTCGACCACTCGGTCGGCCTCACGCAGGTGGCGGCGCTCGGTGAGCTGGTCGGCCCCGGCGACAGGCCGCTCGCGCTGGTCCACGCCAGGACCGATCAGGACGCGGAGCGCGCGGCCTCGACCCTGCGCGACGCGTACACGCTCGGCGACCCGCCGGCCGCGCAGCCCCCGGTCGTCGTGGAGGTCCTGCGCTGATCGCCAAGGCCGAGCTGCACGTGCACCTCGAGGGCACCGCGCCGCCGGACCTGATCCGCCGGCTGGCCGAGCGCAACGGGATGCCCGTGCCGGACGGCGTCTTCGACGGGCCGCAGCGCTTCGCCTACACGGATTTCCTCGACTTCCTGCGCACGTACGACCTCGCCGCCAGCGTGATCCGCACCGGCGAGGACTACCGCGACGTCACCTACGAGTACCTGGCGAGCTGCGCGCGCGACGGGGCCCTCTACGTCGAGCTGACCGCCTCGCCCGACCACGCCGCGCTCGTCGGCCTGAGCGACGAGGAGCACCTCGACGGGATCGCCCGCGGGATCGACGAGGCCCGGCGCGACTTCGAGATCGAGGGGCGCATCCTGATCTCGGCGGTGCGCAACTTCGGGGTCGAGCAGGCCGTGCGCGTCGCGCGCTACGCGGCCGAGCGCCCGCACCCGTACGTCGTCGGCTTCTCGCTGGCCGGCGACGAGGAGAACTTCCCGGCGGGCGACTACGTCGAGCCGTTCGAGATCGCCGCCGCGGCCGGCCTCGGCTGCACCGTCCACGCCGGGGAGTGGGCGGGGGCGCACAGCGTCCGGGCGGCGCTCGACCTGCCGGTCACGCGCATCGGCCACGGCGTGCGCGCGATCGAGGACCCCGAGCTCGTGGAGGAGCTGGCACGCAGGGGCATCGTGCTCGAGTGCTGCCCCACCAGCAACGTCGTCCTGGGCGCCTTCCCGAGCTACGAGGAGCACCCGCTGCCGCGCCTGCGCGGCGCCGGCGTGAGGGTCACGCTCGGCTCCGACGACCCGCCCTACTTCGGCGCCTCGATCGGCGGTGAGTACGCCGTCTGCGGCGAGCGCTACGGCTGGGGCGACGACGATCTGCGCGAGATCACGCGCACCGCGCTGGAAGCCGCATTTTGCGAAGAAACGCTCAAAGAGGGGTTAATCCTGAGGGTGTAGGGTCCCCCGGTCTTTCGGTCCTCGGGCCCGACTTTGGGGGGAAGCTTGTGAGCAGGACGTTCCGGTTGCTGTTGATGGCGCTGCTTGGCGTGCTCGCGCTCGGCGCGGTCGCGTGCGGCGGCAGCGACGACAACGGTGGGAGCAGCGGAGGCGGCGGCGGTGGTGGCACCGCCAAGAAGTCGATCAAGGCCGGTCTCGTCACGGACATCGGCGGACTGAACGACCGCTCGTTCAACTTCCTCGCCAACAAGGGCCGCCTCGACGCGCAGAAGACGCTGGGCATCGACACACGCGTCCTGCTCTCGAAGTCGAACGGGGACTACATCCCGAACCTCAGCACGCTCGCGCAGCAGAAGTACAACTCGATCACGGGTGTCGGCTTCCTGATGGCGGACGCCGTGGCCACCATCGCCGGCAAGTTCCCCGACTCGAGCTTCTCGATCGTCGACTTCTCGGCGTCGGCGCTGAAGGGCAAGCCCAAGAACGTCGAGGGCCTGCTGTTCGCCGAGCAGGAGGCGGGCTACATGGCGGGCTACCTCGCCGGGCTCTGGGCGAAGGACAACGGCGCGAAGGTCATCTCCTCGGTCGGCGGTCAGAAGATCCCGCCGGTCGACCACTACATCGCCGGCTACCAGGCGGGCGCCAAGGCCGCCTATCCGGGCATCCAGACGCTGAACGGCTACTCCCAGGACTTCGTCGACCAGGCCAAGTGCAAGGAGATCGCGCTCGACCAGATCGCCAAGGGCTCGAAGGTCGTCTTCCAGGTGGCGGGCGGCTGCGGCCTCGGCGCGCTGGACGCGGCCAAGGAGAAGGGCGTCCAGGGGATCGGCGTCGACGCCGATCAGTCCTACCTGGGCCCGCACATCCTCACCAGCGCCGAGAAGCACGTCGATCTGGCGGTCGCGAACGCGATCAAGAGCGTCCAGGACGGCACGTTCAAGGGCGGTACCGACGTGATCAACGACGTCGCCAACAACGGCGTGGGCATCGGCAAGATCGGCCCGGCGGGCGTGAAGTACGCCGGGGAGGTCAAGAAGATCCAGTTCCAGATCGCCGCGGGCAAGATCAAGATCCCGGACACCGTCAAGTAGTTTCCGTACTCGGTGAGCGTTGACGCACCCGCTCTCGAGTTACGGGGAATAACCAAGCGATTCGGTCCCGTCGTCGCCAACGACGGGATCGACTTCGACCTGCGTCCGGGCGAGGTGCACGCGCTGCTGGGCGAGAACGGGGCCGGCAAGTCGACGCTGATGTCGATCCTCTACGGGCTCTACCACCCGGACGAGGGCGAGATCCTCGTGAACGACAAGCCGGTCAGGGTCGACTCGCCCTCCAAGGCGATCGAGCTGGGCATCGGCATGGTGCACCAGCACTTCATGCTCGTGCCGGTCATGACGGTCACCGAGAACATCGTCCTCGGCGGCGAGCCGCGCCGGCGCGGCGGCTTCCTGGACGTTCGCGAGGGCGCGCGCCGGGTGCGCGAGCTGTCGGAGCGCTACGGCCTCGCGGTGGACCCGGACGCCGTGATCGAGGACATAACGGTCGGCTCCCAGCAGCGCGTGGAGATCCTCAAGACGCTCTACCGGGACGCCCGCATCCTCGTGCTCGACGAGCCGACTGCGGTGCTGACCGCGCAGGAGACCGCCGACCTGTTCCAGGTGCTGCGGGCGCTGCGCGACGACGGCGTCGCGATCGTCTTCATCACTCACAAACTCGGTGAGGTGCTGGAGATCGCCGATCGCGTGACCGTGCTGCGCCGCGGCAAGAAGATCGACACGGTGCCCACTGCCGGCGCCACCGAGCAGAGCCTTGCGCGGCTGATGGTCGGCCGCGAGGTCTTGCTGCGCGTCGACAAGTCGGAGGTCGAGCCCGGCGAGCCCATGCTCGAGGTGAAGAACCTTCGCGTGCGCGACGACCGCGACCTCGAGGCCGTGCGCGACCTGTCCTTGATGGTGCGCGGCGGCGAGATCGTGGCACTCGCCGGAGTGGACGGCAACGGCCAGCACGAGCTGGTCGAGGCGATCGCGGGCCTGCGCGACGCGGAGTCGGGCGAGATCAGGGTCGCCGGCAAGGAGGTGTCCGGGCGCGGCGTGCGCTCCACCTGTGACGCCGGCGTGGCCCACATCGCCGAGGACCGCCAGCTGCGCGGGCTCGTGCTCGACTTCTCGCTGGCCGAGAACCTCGCCCTGCGCGAGTACCGCTCGCCGCCGCTGTCGCGCGCGGGCTTCCTCAACATCGGTGAGATGCAGTCCCGCGCCCGCGGGCTGCTGCAGGAGTACGACGTGCGCGGCGGGAGCGAGGGCACGCTCGCGGCGTCCCTATCGGGCGGCAACCAGCAGAAGGTCTGCATAGCGCGCGAGATCGCGAGCAACCCGAAGCTGCTGATCGCCCACCAGCCCACACGCGGCCTCGACGTGGGGGCGATCGAGTTTGTGCACCGCCGGCTGGTGGCCGAGCGTGAGCAGGGGCGCGGCATCCTGCTGGTGTCGCTTGAGTCAGACGAGGTGCGCTCGCTGGCCGACCGCATCATCGTGATCTACGAAGGGCAGATCGTCGGCGAGTTCCCGCCCGACGCGTCCGAGGAGGAGCTTGGCTTCGCGATGACCGGCGGCAAGGGCCGAGCCGCCGCGTGAGCGAACCCATCGATCAGCTCGAGGGCGCCCCCGTCTCGCAGACCCCGGCCGCCCGGCTCGCCGCCTACGTCCGCGGCGGCGGGGTGGTGGTGCCCATGCTCACAGCCCTGCTGGCTTTCGTGTTCGGTGGGCTGGTGGTCCTGATCACCGGCCACGACCCGATCGCCACCTACAAGGCGATCTTCGAAGGCACGGGCTTCCAATGGCTCTTCCCATGGGTGACCGGTGCGGATCGGGAGACGGCCGCGCTGAACCTGCAGCAGACGCTGATCCTGACCACGCCGCTGATCCTGTGCGGGCTGGCGGTGGCCTTCGCGTTTCGCGCAGGCCTCTTCAACATCGGCGGCCAGGGGCAGTACACGGTTGGGGGGATCGCGGCGGTTTGGGTGGGCTCCTCGTTTGGCGGGATGCCGGGCTTCCTCCACATCGTGCTCGCGATCGTGGCGGCCTGCCTGGCGGGCGCCGCCTGGGCGGGCATCGCGGGCTTGCTGAAGGCCACGGTCGGCGCGAACGAGGTGATCTCGACGATCATGCTCAACTACATCGCGCTCTGGGTCGGGGTCTACCTGTTCGCGCTCGGGGGTCCCCTGCAGAACGACCAGGACAAGAGCGTCCCGATCTCCAACGACATCGCCCAGAACGCGCACCTGCCGGTGTTCTGGGGCGACCCGGTGCTCCAGGGCCTGCACATCGGCCTGTTCATCGCGCTCGCCGCGGTCTTCGTCTTCTGGGTGATCCTGAACCGGTCGACCATCGGGTACGAGGTGCGCGCTGTCGGTCTCAACCCCGAGGCGGCGCGCTACGGCGGCATAAGCGTCGCCAAGAACTACGTGCTGGTGATGGCGCTCTGCGGCCTGTTCGCCGGCCTCGCCGGGTCGATGGACGTCCTCGGCTGGCAGTTCCACATCGCGACCAACGACATCCAGATCTCGCAGATCGGCTTCCTGGGCATCGCGGTGGCGCTGCTGGGCCGCAACACCGCGGTCGGGACCGTGGCGGCAGCGCTGCTGTTCGGCGGGCTGCTGAGCGGGACCTCGCAGCGCAACCTCGATCCGTCGATCTTCGAGCCCGAGCTGGCAGCGAACCTGACCACGATCATCCAGGGGCTCGTCGTGCTCATCGTAAGCGCCGACGTGCTCGTGTTGACCATGCTGCGCAGGGCGCGCGGGCTCGTGCCGGGGAAGAGCGGGGCGTGACCGGCGCCACGTTCGCCGCGTCGCGGACCTCGCTCAGCGCGAAGCAGCTGGGGTGGGCCGGCGTGGCCCTGGGCGCGATCGCCTGGTACATCACGCTGCCGCCGCTGCTCGTGCGCACCGCGCTGCCGTCGCTGCTGCTTGCGCTCGCGGCCGTCGCCGCCGGCGCGGCCGCCACCCGAGCGGGCGACGCCCGGGTCGGGCGCGGCGCGATCATCGCCGGCGTGGCCGGCGGGATCGGGGCGGTGGTGGCCACGAACTCCGGCGAGGCCAACCTCGAGAAGGTGTTTGTCTGGTCGGCCCTGTTCGCCGCGGCCCTGCGCTTCGCCACGCCGCTGCTCTTCGGCGCGCTGGGAGGGATCATGTCCGAGCGCAGCGGCGTCATCAACGTCGGGCTCGAGGGCATGATGCTGATGGGCGCGTTCTTCGGGATCTTCGGCGCGGACGTGTTCGGCTCGTGGGTCATCGGGGTGCTGATCGGCATGGCGGCCGGCGGGGTGCTCGGCTTGGTGCACGCCGTGTTCTCGATCGCGCTGCGGGCGGACCAGGTGGTGAGCGGCGTCGCCATCAACTTTCTCGCGGCGGGCATCACCGGGTACGTGTTCATCGCGCACTACGGCGACCAGGGCACGCCCGGCTCGGTCCCGAGCGTCCCGGACGTGAACCTGCCCGGGATCAAGGACGCCGGCTTCCTCGGCGAAGCCATCGGCCAGGCCAACCTGCTGACCTGGGTGGCGCTCCTGCTGGTACCGCTGATGGCGCTCTACCTGTCCCGCACGGCTGGCGGGCTGCGCCTACGGTCGGTGGGCGAGAAGCCGCGCGCGGCCGACAGCGTGGGGATCTCGGTGCAGCGCACGCGCTACCTCGCGGTCGTCACCTCGGGCTGCCTGGCCGGGCTGGGCGGCGTTTACCTCTCGCTCGGCCTCGTGCACTCCTTCAACCAGGGCATGACCGCCGGTCGCGGTTTCATCGCGCTTGCCGTCGTGATCTTCGGCGGCTGGCGGCCCTACGGGGCGCTCGGCGGGGCGATCCTGTTCGGCTTCTCCAGCGCGGTGGCACAGCGGCTGCCGGTGTTCTCCGAATCGCTTGCGGTGTTGTTCCAGGCTCTGCCCTATGTCCTCGTGCTGGTCGTCGTGGCCGGGCTGATCGGACGCTCGCGACCGCCCGCCTCGATCGGCATCCCGTACGTCAAGGAGTAGTCGTGGTCGTCTCTCGAGTCTCACTCAACCGTCCCCTCGAAGAGCCCGCCGCCGGGCGGCTCAGCGACGAGGTCGAGCTCTACCAGCGCACCTACACGACGCTGTTGCGCTCCAGCGGCGAGACCGCGCTGCGGGTGCTCGAGTCCTCGCACCGGGCGATGGGGTCCAGCCTCCACCCGCTGGCGGGGAGCGACGAGCCGGACCTGGGCGCGTTCATCTACGCGATCAGGCGCTTGCCGGACGCGATCGCCGGTGCGGACCTGGTGATCATGGGTCAGGAGGCCGAGGTCTTCGCCCGCAACGGGATCCCGATCCACGACTGGGACGAGGCCGACGCCCCGGCGCGCCGGCGGCGCTGGCACGACAGCGGCCGGGGCATGCACGCCGTGCTGCTGGCGAGCGCGTCCGACGTGGACGACCTGATCCCCACGCTGGTCGCGTTCCAGATCGAATGGAACAAGCTGCGGGTACGTCAGCGCGCGGCCGGCTGGCCGCCCGGCGAGCCGCCGATGCCCGAGCAGTGCGCGCAGACGCTGGGCGGCGCGGCCGAGGACTGGGCGCGGCTGCGCGAGGCCTGGGGCGATCGCTTCTACGAGCGGCTCGGCCTGATCGCCGAGCGCCGGATGAACCTGCGCGTGCGGATGCTGGGAGGCACCCAGGTGGGCTATGCGCGCATGACCCGGCGCTGGTGGACGCCGGTGCACCAGGCGCTCGCCGACCAGGGCGTGACCGACCGCCCGATGTACCTGGTCAGCTCGAACACCCACAGCCTGGTCAACATCGCGACCGGCGTTGCTCGCGAGCGCGAGCAGTCGCTGGTCGACTTCGTCGAGACGCTGCCGGAGAGCGACATCCTGCGCGAGGAGCTGGCCGCGTTCCGCGAGGGCCGCAGCGAGGGCTCGTGGGAGAACTTCCTCTACTTCGTGGCGCGGCTCTACTTCGACTCGCACGGGGAGGAGGGCCGCCTGGCCCGGCGGCGCTCGGAGCAGGAGAGCGGCGTGTCGCACCTCCCTTCCACGACCGCCCTGCGCATACCGGCGCAGATCATGCCGCTGGCGAAGCTGTCGCCGGAGCGGCTCGACGCCCGGCTGGGCGAGGTGGACGCCGAGGCGCTGGCGGCAAGCGACGCCGTGGTGGTCAACATCGACTATCCGCTCGGACTGGCCGCGTACAACATTCTGCGCGAGGTGGCCGTCGACAGCGCCGCGCTGCGCGGCGTGTACGTGCTCGGCAAGGCGGCGACGCTGAACGCCGACGTCGGCGACGTGATGATCTCGAGCGTCGTCCACGACGAGCACTCCGGCTCGACCTACTGGCTGGACAACGCGTTCAGCGTGAACGACCTGGCCGGCGACCTGCGCTTCGGCAGCGGGCTGGACAACCAGCGCGCCGTCACGGTAAAGAGCACGTTCCTGCAGAACCGCGCCTACCTCGACTTCTACTACCGCGAGGCCTTCACGGTCGTGGAGATGGAGGCCGGCCCCTACTGCAACGCCCTCTACGAGATCGCCGACGCCGACCGCCACCCCGTCAACGAGGCCGTCAACTTCGCGAAGCTGCCGCTGGACTTCGGGATCATCCACTACGCGAGCGACACGCCCTACACGCAGGCGCGAACGCTGGGCGCCCGGGGCCTCAGCTACTACGGGATGGACTCGACGTACGCGTCGTCGCTGGCGATCCTGCGGCGCATCCTGCGGCTGGAGGGAGCGCTGGAGTAGGGGAGTAGCATTTGTCCCACGGTGAACGAACTAGTGGGAATCATTTTCGCTGTGCTGCTGGTCGCCACCATCGTCCTCGCGCCCTGGCTGTCCGCTGAGACCCGGCCCGAGTTCCTCCGGCCGGACCTCAGGCACCGCCCTCGGTGGGACGGTCCGATGAAGCGGCCTCGCTAGTCCAGGGACGCAGCCGCGGCCACCAGGCCGGCACGTTGCGGAGGTACTCGTCGTACTCCGCGCCGAACTGCTTGCTCAAGGTCGGCTGCTCGTAGCCGTACACGAACGCGGCGACGACGGTCATGAACAGCGCCGCGTAGAGCAGCAGCGCCGGCCGGCCCAATTGCGCCGCCTGGCCCACGATCGTCGTCGTGACTGCCACGTACATCGGGTTTCGGACGTAGCGGTAGAGACCGCCGACCACCAGCTGCTGCGGGGGCGCCACCGGGGCCGGAGTCCCGATCCCCTCGACGACGAAGCGGGCGAAGGCGTGCAGCAGCGCGGCGACCCCGGCGACGATGAGGACGCCGCCCAGCAGCTTCCACGCTGCCGCGGGATCGGTCGAGTCCCAGCCGTCGGTCAGCCAGAACGGGATCAGCCCTGCCGCGACGCCGGGCGCCACCACGAGGAAGACCAGGCTGCCCGCGGCGGCGCGGGCCCGGGTCATGCCCCGACGGGGTGCCAGGCCGTCTTCAGCTCGGTGACGGCCTCGAGCCGAGCCAGGTTGTCGGCGGTGGCGAGCGCGTAGGACGAGGTGGGCGCGGCGTGCCTCACGCGCGTCACGCTCTCGGCCGCCAGCTCGTCGATCTGCGCGGTGAGGGAGGGATCTCCTGAGGCGTCGACGATCGCGTTCAGGCCCGGATGTCCCGCGAGGGCGGACACCAGCTCGTCGCGCCGGCCGGACAGCAGGTTCACCACGCCGCCGGGCATGTCGGACACGCCCAGCACCTCGCCCAGGTCCAGTCCGCCCAGCGGCGCCGATTCCGACAGCACGCCGACGACTGTGTTCCCTGCCGCCAGCGCCGGGGCCAGCTCGGCGACCAGGCCGAGCAGCTCCGGCTCGTCCGGCGCCACGACGCCCACCACGCCGGTCGGCTCGGGCAGCGAGAACGACAGGAACGGCGCGGCCACCGGGTTCACCCCGCCCAGCACCGCCGCCAGCTTGTCGGTCCAGCCGGCGTAGTGCACGAGCGTGTCGATCGCGTCCTCCACCTCGGACCGCTCGACCGCGAAGTCGGCCGCGCGCGACTCGAGCGCCTCGGCGGCGCGGTACAGGATCTGGCCGCGGTTGTAGGCGGTGCGCGCCGCCCACGGAGCGGCGGCGGTCCGGGCCGCCTTGACCGCGTCGCGCACGTCCTTGCGCGAGCCGCGCGGCACGTTGCGGTCGTCGTGGCGGTCGTAGCGGCCCGATTCCGAGCGGACGAACGCACCGCCGATGAACAGCTTGTAGGTCTTGGGGACGGCGAGCCGGCTCATGACACCTTGAGGTAGGGCCGCAGGCCGGCCGGGCCGCCTTCGCGGCCGAAGCCGCTCTCCTTGTAGCCGCCGAACGCCGCGGTCGGGTCGAAGTGGTTGTAGGTGTTCTGCCAGACGACGCCCGCCTGCAGCGCCCGCGCCACCTCGAACGCCTTGGCGCCCTTGTCGGTCCAGATCCCCGCCGCGAGCCCGTAGGTCGAGTTGTTCGCCTTCTCGATCGCCTCGGCCTGCGTGCGGAACGTCAGCACCGAGACCACCGGGCCGAAGATCTCCTCGACCGCGATCCGGTGCGCCGGGGCCACCTCGGTGAAGATCGTCGGCGCGAACCACCAGCCGCGCTCGGGCAGGTCGCAGGCGATCGAGCGGCGCACGGCGCCCTCCTCCTCGCCCGCCTCCACCAGCGAGCGGATGCGGTCGAGCTGCTCGCGCGAGTTGATCGCGCCCACGTCGGTGTTCTTGTCGAGCGGGTCGCCGACGCGCAGCCGGCCCATGCGCTCCCAGAGCTTGCCGATCACGACGTCGGCGACGCTCTCCTGGATCAGCAGCCGCGAGCCGGCGCAGCAGACGTGGCCCTGGTTGAAGAAGATCCCGTTGACGATCCCCTCGACCGCCTGGTCGAGTGCGGCGTCCTCGAACACGATGTTGGCCGACTTGCCGCCCAGCTCGAGCGTGAGCGGCACGCCGCGACCGGCAAGCGCCGCCTGGATGTTCTTGCCGACCGTGGTCGAGCCGGTGAAGGCGACCTTGTCGATGTCCGGCTCGCGCACGAGCGCGGCGCCGGCGGCACCGTCGCCGGGGACGATCCCCACCACGCCCGGCGGCAGCTCCGCCTCCTGCAGGATCTCGGCGAGCAGCAGGGCGGTGAGCGGAGTGGTCTCCGCGGGCTTGAGCACGCACGCGTTCCCGCACGCGAGCGCGGGCGCGAGCTTCCAGGCGGCCATCAGCAGCGGGAAGTTCCAGGGGACGATCTGAGCTGCCACGCCGAGCGGCGCCGCCGTCCGGCCGCCGACCCCGTAGGAGAGCTTGTCGGCCCAGCCGGCGTAGTAGAAGAAATGTGCGGCGGCCAGCGGTACGTCGATGTCGCGCGACTCGCGGATCGGCTTGCCGCCGTCCAGCGACTCCACGATGGCCAGCTCGCGGGCGCGCTCCTGAATCAGGCGCGCGACCCGGAACAGGTACTTGCCGCGCTCTAGGCCCGACAGGGCTGCCCAGCCCGGCTGGGCGCGGTTGGCCGCCTCGACGGCGCGGCGCACGTCGCCCGGCCCGGCGAAGGCGACCTCGGCCACGGGCTCCTCGGTGGCCGGGTTCAGGCTCGACACCCGGGTGCCGTCGAGCGGATCGCGGAAGTCGCCGTCGATGAACAGCCCGTAGCTGTGGCGCAGGCGCACGTGGTCGGGCGACTCGGGCGCGGGCGCGTAGTCCCAGACGATGCTCGTGCGGGCGCCGGTCATTCCTTCGAGAAGTCCTCGGGCCGCGCGTAGCGGCCGGTCTGGGTCTTCTGGTACTGCATCAGCAGGTCGTTGAGCAGCGACGACGCCCCGATGCGGAAGCGGTCCGGCGTCAGCCACTCGTCGCCAAGCGTCTCCTTGACCAGCACCAGCATGTGCAGCGCCGCCTTGCTGGTCGACACGCCCCCGGCGGCCTTCATCCCCACGGCCCGGCCGCTGCGCTCGGCGTAGTCGCGGATCGCCTCGAGCATCACGAGCACGACGCCCGGCGTCGCACCGCTGGCGGCCTTGCCGGTCGAGGTCTTGACGAAGTCGGCCCCGGCCTCCATCGAGATCATCGACGCGTGGCGCACGTGGTCGTACGAGCCGAGCTCAGCGGTCTCGATGATCACCTTGAGGTGGGCGTCGCCGCAGGCCTCCTTCACCCGGACGATCTCCTCCATCACGCGGTTGTCCTCGCCGGCGAGGAAGGCCTCGCGCGAGATCACCATGTCGATCTCGTCGGCGCCGGCCGCCACGGCGTCCTCGGTGTCGCGCAGCTTCACCTCGAGCGAGGCCTGGCCGGACGGGAACGCGGTGGCGACGGAGGCGGTCTTGACGCCGGTGCCCGCCAGCGCCTCGCGCGTCACGCTCACGAGCGACGGGTACACGCACACAGCCGCGCAGGAGGGGACCTCGGGGAGCTCCGGGGCGGGGCAGACCGCCTTGGCGCACAGGTGGCGCACCTTGCCGGGAGTGTCGGCGCCCTCGAGCGTCGTCAGGTCGATCGTCGACACCGCCAGCCGAATCCCCTGCTGCTTGGCGGTGGTCTTGATCGAGCGCCTGCCGAGCGTGGCGGCGCGCTCCTCGATGCCGACACGGTCGACGTGCGGAAGCCGACGGATCACGGGACCAGTATTGCGCGCGTTGCATAATCGGCCCGCAATGCGTCGTGCGGCTGTAATCGTTCTGGACGCCTGCGGCGTCGGGGCGCTGCCGGATGCCGACGCCTACGAGGGCGACGCCGGCTCCAACACGCTCGGTCACCTGGCCGACCGGGTCGGCGGCCTGGACCTGCCGACCCTGCAGCGGCTCGGCCTCGGGTCGATCCTCGCGCTGCGCGGCGTGCCGCCGGCCGCGGACCCGGTGATGCACGGCCGCCTCGCGCCGTTGGGCCCGGGCAAGGAGTCGACCACGGGTCACTGGGAGCTCATGGGAGTCGTGCCCTCCAGCCCGCTGCCCACCTACCCGAACGGCTTCCCGCCGGACGTGATCGAGGCGCTCGAGCGCGCCACCGGCCGGCGCTTCTGCTGCAACCGGCCCTACAGCGGCACCGCCGTGCTCGACGACTTCGGCGAGCACCACCTGCAGACCGGCGAGCTGATCCTCTACACGTCGGCCGACTCGGTGCTGCAGATCGCCGCGCACGCGGACGTGCTGGACGAGCCCGGGCTGTACGCGGTTTGCGAGGCGGCCCGGGACGTGATGGACGGCGAGCACAGGGTCGGGCGCGTGATCGCGCGGCCGTTTGAGGGATCGGCGGGCGCCTGGGTGCGGCGCGAGGGCCGGCGCGACTACGCGGCGCCGCCCCCGGGCCGGTCGTACCTGGAGGAGCTTCAGGACGCCGGGATCCCGGTGCACGGCGTCGGGAAGATCCGCGACCTGTTCGCCGGGGTCGGGATCTCGGAGAAGCACGAGGGCGCCACGAACGCGAAGGGGATCGCGGCGACCACGCGGCTGCTGACGGAGCTCGACGGCGGCTTCATCTTCGTGAACCTCGTCGACACCGACCAGGTCTTCGGGCATCGCCACGACGTGGAGGGCTTCCACGCGGCGCTGCGGGAGATCGATGCCGCCGTGGGCGGCTGGCTGGAGCTGCTCGGGCCGGACGACCTGCTCGTGCTCACCGCGGACCACGGCGTCGACCCCGACGCCCCGCACACCGACCACACGCGCGAGTACGCGCCGCTGCTGGCCAGCTTCGAGGGCCACGGCGGGCGCCGCCACGACGGGCCGCTGGCCGATGTCGGCGCCAGCGTGCTGCGCTGGCTGACCGGCCGCGAGGCACCCGCGCTGCCGGGAGAGCCGTTCGTCTGATGGACCGCATCTGCGTCTTCTGCGGCTCGAGCCCCGGTGCGCGGCCCGCCTACGCGGAGGCCGCGGCCGGCCTGGGGCGGCTGCTCGTGGCCGAGGGCATCGGGGTCGTCTACGGCGGCGGCTCGGTCGGGCTGATGGGCGTGCTGGCCGACGCCGTGCTCGCCGAGGGCGGCGAGATCACGGGGGTGATCCCGCAGGCGCTCGTCGACCGCGAGATCGGCCACCCCGGGGTGGCCGACATGCGCGTGGTCGGCTCGATGCACGAGCGCAAGGCGCTGATGGCCGAGCTGTCGGACGCGTTCGTCGCCCTGCCCGGCGGCCTCGGCACCCTGGAGGAGCTGTTCGAGGTCTACACCTGGGCCCAGCTCGGCCTGCACCGCAAGCCGTGCGGGCTGCTCGACGTCGAGGACTACTACGCGGGCATCACGGCCTTCCTCGAGCACGCCGTCGAGGAGCGCTTCGTCTCCGCGCAGCACCGCGCGATGCTGATGGTCGAGCGCGAGCCGCGCGCGCTGCTCGACCGGATCCGCGCCTGGGAGCCCGCGGCGGTGGCGCCGAAGTGGATCGATCGCGAGGAGACGTAAACTCGCGCGCCATGGCGGACCCACAAATTGGCGAGATCCTCGTCCAGCCGGATGAGCTGACCCATCGCGTACGCGAAATGGCCGCCGAGATCTCGTCCGACTACTCCGGCCGCGACCTCCTGCTGATCGGGGTGCTCAAGGGCGCCGTGTTCTTCCTCTCGGACCTGATGCGCCATCTGGAGATCGACTGCGAGGTCGACTTCATGGCCGTTTCGTCCTACGGCTCGTCAACCGACTCGTCGGGCATCGTCCGCATCCTCAAGGACCTCGACGCGCCCATCGAGGGGCGCGACGTGCTGATCGTCGAGGACATCGTCGACTCCGGTCTGACGCTGTCGTACCTGTTCCGCATGCTGCGCGCGCGGAACCCGGCGACGCTGGAGGTCTGCGCCCTGCTGACCAAGCCGGAGCGGCGCGAGGTGGACCTGCCGATCCGCTACGTCGGCTTCGAGATCCCCAACCGCTTTGCGATCGGGTACGGCCTGGACCACGCGGAGCGCTTTCGGAACCTGCCTTACGTAGCGGTTCTAGAGGGAGAAAACGCGTAAGGGGAGCGCTACACCGCTGCTAGTCTGTGGTTTCACCCGACGCGCACTTTGAGACGAAACGTCGCGCTGTGCGTACTGGTCTGAGTCGAGGCTCACCTTGAGCAGATTCTTCAAGAGCGCAGCGTTCCCAATCCTGATTGTCGTCGTTCTGGCGTTCTTCGCGCAGAAGCTGATCAGCCCTGGGACGCAGCAGCAGGACCCCGTCTACTCGCGCTTCCTCGACCAGGTGGAGCAGGGCGAGGTCAAGAAGGTCACGCTCCAGACCAAGAACAACCGGATCGACGTCGAGCTCAACGGCAGCGGTCGCAAGTACCAGACCGCCTATCCGGACAACACCGAGCAGAACCTGATCAACCAGCTGCGGGCCGAGCACGTCCCGATCGACGTGAAGGCGAAGGGCGGCTCCGGGTGGCTCACCGCGCTCACCTACATCCTGCCGTTCGTGATCTTCCTGCTGTTCTGGCTGTTCATCATCAACCAGATGCAGGGCGGCGGCTCGAAGGTCATGTCCTTCGGGAAGTCGCGCGCGAAGCGAATGTCGGTCGACGCGCCCAAGATCACCTTCCGCGACGTCGCCGGCGTGGACGAGGCGGTCGAGGAATTACACGAGATCAAGGAGTTCCTCGAGAACCCCAAGAAGTTCCAGGCGCTCGGGGCGCGCATCCCCAAGGGCGTGCTCCTGTACGGGCCGCCGGGCACGGGTAAGACGCTGCTCGCGCGCGCCGTGGCCGGCGAGGCGGGCGTGCCGTTCTTCTCGATCTCCGGCTCGGACTTCGTCGAGATGTTCGTCGGCGTGGGCGCCTCGCGCGTGCGTGACCTGTTCGAGCAGGCCAAGCAGAACTCGCCCTGCATCATCTTCATGGACGAGATCGACGCCGTCGGGCGCCACCGCGGCGCCGGCCTGGGCGGCGGTCACGACGAGCGCGAGCAGACGCTCAACCAGCTGCTCGTCGAGATGGACGGCTTCGAGATGAAGGACAACATCATCTTGATCGCCGCCACCAACCGGCCGGACATCCTCGACCCGGCGCTGCTGCGCCCGGGCCGCTTCGACCGCCAGATCGTGGTCGACCGCCCCGACCGCAAGGGCCGCACCAAGATCCTCGAGGTCCACACGCGCGGCAAGCCGCTGGCGAAGGCCATCGACCTCGATGCGCTCGCCGGGCAGACGCCGGGCTTCACCGGCGCCGACCTGCAGAACCTGGTCAACGAGGCCGCCCTGCTGGCCGCGCGCCAGGGCAAGCGCGAGATCGACCACCTCCAGCTGGAGGAGGGGATCATGCGCGTGATCGCGGGCCCGGAGAAGAAGACCCGTGTGATGTCCGAGAAGGAGCGCCGGGTCACGGCCTTCCACGAGATGGGCCACGCGCTCGTCGCCCACTACCTGCGCCACACCGACCCGGTCCACAAGGTCTCGGTGATCTCGCGCGGCCAGGCGCTCGGCTACACGATCTCGCTGCCGACCGAGGACAAGTTCCTGACGACCCGCGCCGAGCTGACGGACACGATGGCGATGACGCTCGGCGGCCGCGCTGCCGAGGAGCTCGTCTTCAGCGAGGTCACCACGGGTGCGTCGAACGACCTCGAGAAGGTGACCGCCACGGCCAAGCAGATGGTCATGCGCTTCGGCATGTCCGAGAAGCTCGGCCCGCGCGTGTTCGGCCACGACCACGGGATGCCGTTCCTGGGCCGCGAGTTCAGCTCCGAGCCGGACTACTCCGACGAGATCGCGCGCGAGATCGACGACGAGATCCGGCGCATCGTCGAGGAGGCTCACCTGGCGGCTCGCGAGATCCTCGAGCAGCACCGCGAGAAGCTGGAGACGACGTCGGAGATCCTGCTGCGCCGCGAGACCATCGAGCGCGAGCAGTTCATCGAGCTGCTCGAGGGCAAGTCCGAGGAAGAGGTCTTCGGCCGCGACGAGCCGCCCGTGCCGACGCTGCCGCCGGCCGCCCCGGAGGCGCCGGAGCGCAAGCCCGAGCGGGCGCCGAAGTCGCTGCCGCGGCCCGGGCTGGCGGGTGGCGCCGCGGAGATGCGCGGCTCCGACGGGCCCGAAAGGCCCGAGCCGGCTTAGCTCGTTTCGCGTTCGTTTCAGCCGCCTGGCAGGCCGGGGCACGGCCGTACACCTGTCCGCCGGACCTGCTCGCTCGCTGCGCTCGCGACGTTCGCTCGCCGGCAAGCGGCTCGCTCTGGCACGGTCCGCCGGCCAGGCATACCGCCGTCCCCGGCCCGCGGGCGCACCGTCATGCCGCCGGCGGTGGCTTCGGGTCCCGTGCGCCAACTTGATCCGCGGCCCTAGGCGGAGCGCAGGGGCGGGCGTAGGCTCGCCGACGACCTCCGATGTTGTTGCGTCTCGCTGGAATGGTTTGTGTCTGGGCGGTTGTCGGCGCGTTTGCGACCGGCGCGGGCGCCGCTGATCAGGCCGTTAGCGCGCTCTCCTCTAACGACTTCTCGCCGTCCGATGTGACCGTGACCCAGGGTGAGAAGGTCACGTTCACGAACTCGGGCGGGCAGCACAACGTGCGCTTCGACGGCGAGAGCGCGGGCATGCCAGGGAGCCCCAGCACCGACCATTGGAACGTCCCGCGGACCTTCAACCAAGTCGGCGATTTCCGCTATTACTGCGAGAGGCACGGCGGCCCGGGCGGCAGCGGCATGTCGGGGATCGTCCACGTGGTCGCTGCGCCGAGTGGACCCCCGCCCGACAATCCCCCGCCCGGTGGCGGGCCGCCCGAACAGGAGCCAGGTGATGGCGGGAGCGCCAATCCTGGGTCGGGCGGTCCGGCACCGGGCGGGCAAGGGCCCGGCGAGTCGGGCGCCGCATCCCTGAAGGTCACGCTCAAGGCGGGCGACACCACGCCGCTGGCAGGCAAGCTCGTGCGGCTGTTCGGCGTCGTCAAGCCTGCCCGCGACGGCAAGAAGGTCCAGATCCAGAAGCGGCTGCGCAACGGCAAGTACAAGACGATCGCCACGACCCGCCTGCACGCGGCGAGCGGCGACAAGTCGACCTACAGCCTCAAGCTCCGGCTCGCCAAGGATGCCGTGCTGCGCGCCCGCGTCGCGGGCGACGACGAGCGCGCCACGGGCACGAGCCGCGGCCGCAAGCTGGACGTTCACCGCGCGGCGTAGCCTCTCAGCCGTGCTCACGGCCGACCAGCTGCGCCGGCGCTGCCTCGACTTGCCCGGGACGACGGAGGAATTCCCGTTCCGCCCGGGCCTGTCGGTCTTCAAGGTGTCGGGCAAGGTGTTCGCGCTCGCGCCGCTGGAGGACCAGCCGCCCAAGATCAGCCTCAAGTGCGAGCCCGCGCTCGCCGAGCACCTGCGCGACACCTACTCGGCCATCCGGCCCGGCTACCACCTCAACAAGCGCCACTGGAACACGGTGAACGTCGACGGCAGCCTCCCCGACCGGCTGGTGCTCGAGATGATCGAGGACTCCTACGACCTGGTGGTCGCCGGCCTACCGAAGAAGGTTCAGGCCGAGCTGGGCTGGCCGCCGGGCTAGCCGGCGACCGCTGCCACGCGGGCGACGATCGGCGCGACGGCCTCGGCCGCCTCGAGCTGCGGGTAGTGCCCCAGCTCGTCGAAGCGCGTCACGCGCGCGTGTGGGCGCAGCCCGAGAACCGCCTCGAGCACCGCCCCGGTGCTCACGGGATCGCGCATTCCCCAGGCCAGCTCGAGCTCCCCTCCCCAGTCGCGCAGCGCGCCGTGCCAGCGCTCCGCGTGAGTGACCCGCTCGTGCAGGTAGTGGGTGAGCTTGTGCAGGATCAGGTTGCCGCCGCCGTGCGCGAGCAGCGCCCACTGGTCGGCGGCCTCCTCGCGCGATAGCGGGTGGTCGGGGGAGAAGAGCCGCCCGAACTGCGCACGGAACGAGCGCTCGTTGCTGAGCCTGGCGGCGACGGCGCCGAACCGGCTGCGGAGCACCTTCTGGGAGGGCGTCAGGCTGGCGCGCTCGAGGATCATGCTCCCGTTGAGGAGCAAGACCGAGTGCAGGCCAAACGGCAGCCGCCCCTCGATGTCCCGCGCAAGCAGCTCGGTCGCCACCGAGGTGCCCATGTCGTGTGCCACCAGCACGACGCGGTCGGTGCCGAGCCGTCCCACGATCCCTTCGACGAGATCGGCCTGCTCGAACAGGGAGTAGACGTGGTCGCGCGGCTTCTCCGATAGCCCGAAGCCGAGGAAGTCGAAGCACGCGAACCCGTGCTGGGGCAGCAGATCCAGGAGGTGGCGCCAGTCATACGAGCTCGACGGGTAGCCGTGGAGGAAGAGCAGCAACGGGCCTTGGCCCGCCGCGGTGCGCATGAACAGCCGGCGTCCGAACACGTCCACGAGCTGGCCGCGGGCCTGCCAGACATCGACTCGAGATGTTGTTGACGCAGTGATCAACAACTGTTATACAGCGCGTCAATAAGATGCGTCAAGCCGCTCGCGAAGTCCGCTTGCCAGCCGTGACGACGGCCGGTAGCGCGTCTCGCATCAGGGCAAGGATCGTCTCGGCCAGCAGCGCTTCGACTTGGACTCGGGTCGCGCGCCGGCGAAACAGCCACTCGCGGCAGGCCGCCTCCACGAGGCCGAAGAACGCCCGGATCACCAGCCGCGCCTCCGGCGGCGCCTCCGAGGCGCCGAAGTGATTGGCGACGATCTGGTCGATCGCGGTTTCCCGAGCCGCGTCGGCGAGCGCGGCGACCTCGGGATCGCGGCCCAGGTCGCCGCTCGGCGCGATCGCCAGCAGCATCCCGCGGTTGGACGAGAAGTAGTCGAGCACGATGTCGGCGTTGCGCCGCACGGTCTCGTCGAGCGACCCCGAGCCCTCCGGCGTGGCCAGCGTAGGTGCTTCGCTGAGGACCGAGCGCACCACCTCGAGGTAGAGCTCGCGCTTCGACCCGAAGTAGTGGTGCACGAGCCCGCGCGTGATTCCGGCGGCGTCGGCCACGTCGACCATCGAGACGGCGTCGTAGCCCTCCTCCTCGAACAGCCGCCGCGCCGTCTCGAGGATCTGCCCCCGCCGGGCCTCCGGCCCGAGGCGCGTCCAGCGCCGGCCGGCCTCCTTGTTAGACATGGCGTCAATTGTGCCAGGCAAGCCGGGCGCCGCGCATGAGCCTCTGGCCGAGCCCGTGGCCCGCGGAGGACGGCGGGCCCGATCGACGCCAGACGCCGAGCGCCGGCGTCGCGCTCGGCCTGTCCGGCGGAGAGCGCCTGCAGGTCACATGCCGCGACGCGCTGGCATCGACGATGTGCGTCCTGCGAGAGCCGGGCGAGGTGTTCCTGCTGCGCCACTCGCTGGGGCCGCGCGGCGCCGACGGCCCGGTGGAGACATGGGTCGAGCGGATCGATCCGCTCACGCTCGAGCCGCTGGCCTCCTCGCCGCGGCTCGCGGCCGGCCCGTTCTGGCCCGGCGGTCTGGTGGCTCACGCGAACGGGTCCCTGTACGCGACCGCGGGCAACTGGTGCCACCGGCTCTCGAGCGACCTGCGCGTGCTGGGCGCGCTCGGGCTGCCGCGCGCGCGACCGTACAACTCGCTGGTCGTGCTGGCCTGCGGCGCCCTGGTGATGAAGGACCTGGATCGCTCGGCGTCCACTCGCACGACGCTGACGGTGCTCGACCCCGATCTGCGCCCGCTGAGCCCGGCTCAAGAGGCGCCCGAGGCGTCGATCGCCCGCCTCAGCGCGGTCGGCGACACGGTGTACGTGGTCGGCGATCACACGATCTCGCGCTGGGACTGGGACGGCGAGCGGCTCGTGCGCGACGAGGGCTGGGAGCTGCGCTACCGCACCCGACCCGACCAGAGCTACGGCTGGGACGTGGCCCTGGCCGGGGGTCACGCCTGGTTCATGGACAACGGCGAGCACGACTACGTCACGACCATGCTGGGAGCGGGCACGGCCCGCGGGCCGGTGCACCTCGTCCGCGTGTCGCTCAGCGACGCGAGCGACCACGAGCTGGTGCCTGTCTGCGGCGCGCCCGGGGGCGCGATCAGCAACCCGCCCCTGTTCGACCCCCAGCGGCAGGTGGCGGTCGCCTACGACTCCGCCAACGGCGTGCTGGCGGCGTTCCGGTTCGAGGGCGGGCGACTCGAGCCGCTGTGGCAGCGCCCCTACGCCTCGGCCGGCCACCTGTTGCTCTTCCCGGACAGCGGCGAGCTGATCGCCTACGACTTCCATCCCTCGCCGGGCGCGCGCACGCGCCTGGCGCGCTCCGCCGGCAAGCGCGGAGCGAGGCTCGTGCTCAGCCGGCGCTTCCGGCGCATGGCGGCACGTCTGGCCCACGAGGACGTGCTCGTGCTCGACGTCGGGACCGGCGTCGAGCGCGGGCGCGCCTCGGTGCCAAGCCTCTTCCAGTCGGTCCTGTTCCCGTGCCCGGGCTGGAACCGCGACGTCTACTACTGCTCGTTCTCCACGGTCGCGCGGATCGCCGCGACGCCGTGAGCGGCCGCTACGGGATGAAGGCCTTCAGCGGGTAGCGCTGCTTGAACCCGAAGCGGGTGCCGGGCGGCGCGTTCTCCCAGTCGGTCGAGTACCTGGCGAGCGTCAGCGCCCGCGGCAGGTACCAGGCGATCGGCCGGTGCTGACAGCTCTGCGCGTAGCCGGGCCGGTTGATCCACAGGTACGCGTCCACCTTGTCGGGGTGTGACGTCGCGGTGGTCGGGGGCGGACCGAGGCCGCGCATGCCCGGGTTGCACCAGACGGTGATGCGCCGCCAGATGTGCCGGGAGCGATCGATCCACTTCTTGTAGTGGACGCCGCCGCGGCCGTTCTCGGCCGTGTTGATGATGAAGTGCTTGCCGCCGAGCTTGCGCGAGATCTCGAGGCCGTGCTGGACGTTGTTGCCGGTCCAGTCGTAGTGCGTCACGTTCAGCATGAACCCGCGCACCTTGCGGACCCCGACCTTGCGCAGCAGGTTGGCGGTGCGGTCGGCGGACTCCCAGTCGGACGCGCCGGCCTCGATGTAGACCGTGGCGTTCGGGAGCTTGGAGAGGACGTCCACGCCGTGACCGAGCACGCGCAGCCGGTCGTCGCGGCGCGAGCGTGCCAGGCAGTCGATCGTCCCGAGCGAGTCGGGCTCGAACGCGATCACGACTCGGTCGTCGCCGATCACCCGGGCGAGGTTGTCGTACCAGTTCTCGGTGCGGCGATCCTCGGCGGGGCCACCGCCCTGATAGGTCGGGCTGCAGCCGGTCGCCTGGGCGCGCAGCACTGTGAAGATCGGCACCTCGCCGCGCTCCCTGGCCGGATCGATCAGGCGGCGCACCTTCACGGAGAAGTTGGGCCGCGTGAAGCGCCCGAGCCAGAGCGCCTTGGGCTGGCTGGCGATCTTCCAGATCAGGTCGGCCTTCCCGTGCTGACCGGTGCGCTCGAGGTGGCGCCACGCGTTCATCGCGGGCGAATCGGGCTGGTTGTAGAACGTCAGCCCCGCCAGCGGGTTCGGCTCCGCGGGCGAAACGCCGCGCGGATCCGCGGCCGATGCGGTAGCCGGGAGTAGCGCTGCTGCGAGCGCCAGAAGGATGAGGTGCTTACGGAGCATGAACAGGCAGGGTGCCCAACGAGACGGCCGGCTAAAGGCGAACGGACGAATGTCTGAACGACTAGGCGGAAAAGAACCTGGCCGCGATCGAGTCGATCGTCGCCTCGGTCCTCATGGTCCATTCATCGGTCAGTTTCTCTACAGCCCTTAAGTTGAGCCCCGCGTCACTCATACGTCCGCTGGGCAGCCAGTAGAGCTCGCGGCCCTTGAAGGCGAGACGGTCCTCGTCCGTGGCCATCCCGAGGACCGCGTCGCGGACGGCGGCGGACGGCGCCTTCGCAAGCAGCGCCACCTGCAGCTTCCCCTCCGAGCGTTCCACCGCCTTGGCGGGAAAGGGCCGATGCGCCGCGATCGCCCGCACCTGCTTCGCGGTGCGCAGGAACACCTTGATCTCGAAGCCAAACGAGTCGCGCAGCGCCGCCTCGAGACGTCGCGCGAGCTTCGCCTCGGCCTCGCGACCCGCGTCCAGAACCACGTTGCCGCTGGTACGGAACGTCTGCACCTCGTCGAAGCCGATCCCCTCGAGACAGGAGCGCAGCTCCGCGCTGCCGGTCTTCCGCTTTCCCGCGAGGTTGACCCCGCGCAGGAAGGCGGCGTGGCTCGGCGTCACCCGCTGAGCCACTCGTCGAGCGGCAGCCGCACCCCCAGCGCGGAGAAGTCGCCGTCGCGGATCTGCTCCGCGGCCGCGACGAACGCCCCGACCGCCAGGAACGCCAGCCCCCCGCCGACGCTCACGCGCTGGGCGCCCGCCTCTGTGATCTCCGCCAGGGACAGGCTCCCGTTGGCGAGCACGTTCAGCGGCTTCGAGACGGCTTGGGCCAGGCTTCGGATCTGGTCGACGCTTCGCAGCCCGGGCGCGAAGAGCACGTCGGCGCCGGCCCGCTCATAAGCCTGCAGGCGCGCGATCGTGTCGTCGATGTCCTGGTTCCCGCGGATGTGGTTCTCCGCACGGGCGGTCAGCGTGAAGGGGAAGTCGAGCCCGCGCGCCGCCTCGGCTGCCGCCGCCACGCGCTCCGCCGCGTGTTCGAGCGAGTACAGCTCGCCGCCCCGGTCGTAGTCCTCGATCGAGCCGCCCACCGCGCCCGCCTCGGCGGCGCGGGAGATGGCCGTTGCGGCGTGCTCCGGATCGGGGCCGTACCCGTTTTCGAGGTCGACCGAGAGCGGCAGCTCGGTCGCCGCGGCGAGTGCGCCCACGTGCTCGACGACCTCGTCGAGGGTTACGTGCCCGTCGAGGCGGCCGAGCGTGAAGGCGAAGCCGGAGCTGGTCGTCGCGAGCGCCTTGAAGCCGAGTCCCTCGAGCACCCGCGCCGAGCCGGCGTCCCAGGGGTTGGGGATGACGAAGGGCTCGCCCTCGTGGAGGGCGCGGAAGGCGGCTCCCTTCTCGTGCTGAGCTGCCATCGGTCGAGCACGCTAACACCAGACTGGGTATAGCCCTGGCATGGCTCGGCAGGTCGTCTCGATGCTGATGCTCCACGGCGCCAGCCCGCGCGACCAGGAGGCGCGCGACGAGCTCGCGGCCGCGCTGCCCCAGGCCGCGGAGGTCGGCCCGCCGGACGAGGTCGGGGCGTTCGACATCTCGCTCGAGGCGGACGATCGCGAGGCCGCGCTCACGGTCGTCTGGAACGCGGTGGCGGCCTCGGGCACCGACGACCACATCCTCTTCCTGGAGCACCCCGAGCTGCCCGAGCACTGGCGCCCGCGCAGCGCCGCAGCGCCCGCCTAGTCCCCGTTGTGGTTGACCAGCTCGATGTTGTTCCCGTCCGGGTCCAACACGAACGCCGCGTAGTAGCCGGGGTGGTAGTGCCTCCGCCCGCGCGACGCGCCGTTGTCGGGGTGACCGTCCTCGGTGAGGGCAGCGTGGCAGGCGTCGACGCTTGCATCGTCGGTGGCAGGGAAGGCCATGTGGTCGAACACCTGACCCAGGCTACGCGGGCGCCTGCCCCGGCAAGACCTGCCCCAGGCCCAGGGCGACGGCCACCTGAGGGTCGGCGAGCGAGCGCGCGAGCAGCGACGCGCCGTCGATGACGGCGTCGGGGAAGTACGGCACCGCGATCACGTACATCCCGGCGGCGCGCGCGGCCGCCACGCCGGGCGGCGAGTCCTCCAGTGCCGCGGAGCGCTCGGGCGCTGCGCCGAAGCGCCTCGCAGGCCGCCAGGTAGATGTCCGGCGCCGGCTTGGGCGCCGTCACGTCGTCGGCGCTGACGACGACGTCGAAGTGGCCGTCGGTAAGCGCCGAGACCGCCAGCGCCCGCTCGACGAACTCGCGCGCCGAGTTCGAGGCGAGGCCGACCGGGATACCGGCCGCGCGGACCGCGGCGACCAGCTCGAGCGCCCCCGGCCGCGGCGGCACGCCGGCGTCCAGCTCGGCCATCACCAGCTGGTGCAGCTCGTCCACCAGCGCCGCGCCGCGGCCGGGGAGGTCCAACATCCGTTCGAGCTTGACCGCCGATTCGGTCTGCGAGGACCCGATCAGGTCGCGCTTGTGGAGCTCCGTGAAGGTCGAGCCGTGGCGCGCGAACAGCTCCACCTCGGCACGCGTCCAGGCGTGCTCGGTGTCGAGCAGCAGCCCGTCGTTGTCGAACACGATCGCCTCGAAAGCCATGGCCTCCCCGATACTTCCAGCCCGTGCGCCCTTACGTGGTCATGGGCATCGTCAACGTCACGCCCGATTCGTTCTCCGACGGCGGGCAGTTCCTGGACCCCGAAAGCGCGGTCGAGCACGGTCTCGAGCTGGCGGCGCAGGGCGCGGCGATCCTCGACGTCGGCGGCGCCTCGACGCGTCCCGGAGCCGAGCCCGTGCCGCTCGCCGACGAGCTGCGGCGCGCCGTGCCGGTGGTCGAACGGCTCGCCGAGGCCGGCCTGCGCGTCTCGATCGACACGACCAAGCACGAGGTCGCGGCCGCGGCGCTGGAGGCCGGCGCGACGCTCGTCAACGACGTGTCCGCCTTCCGCTTCGCCCCTGAGATCGCCGGCCTGGTCGCGGACGCCGGCGCCGACTGCTGCCTCGTCCACATGCGCGGCGATCCGCGGACGATGCAGGCGGAGGCACAGTACGAAGACGTCGTGGGGGAGGTGAAGGCCTTCCTCGAGGAGCGGCTGGCGGTCGCCGTCGACGCGGGGATCGCCGAGGAGCGCGTCTGGCTCGACCCCGGCATCGGCTTCGCCAAGACCGTGGAGCACAACCTCGAGCTGCTGCGGCGCCTGGACGAGATCGTCGCCATCGGGCGGCCGGTCGTGATCGGCACCTCGCGCAAGAGCTTCCTCGGCAAGCTGGCGGGCGGGCGGGCGGCGGATGAGCGACTGCCCGGCACGATCGCGACAAACGTCATGGCGCTCGAGCGCGGCGCCTCTGTATTCCGCGTACACGACGTCGCGCCCGTCGCCGATGCCCTGGCAATCGCCGCTGCTACGGTCGGTCCATGACCTGGGAGGCCGAGCACGAGGACGAGTTCGACGACGAGCTGGACGACGACGGCCTCGACGACGACCGCCAGGCCTCCGCTCCCGCGGTCACGATCGAGATCAGCGGGCTCTCGCTCTACACGCGCCACGGCGTGCACCCGGCCGAGCGCGAGCTCGGCCAGCGGCTCGTCTTCGACGTGGCCTTCGAGCTCGACGAGTGCGACGCGACCGTCACCGACCGCATCGAGGACACGATCAACTACGGCGAGGTCTGCGAGCAGGTTGCGCTCGCGGCGCAGGAGCGCTCCTACAAGACGCTCGAGCGGCTCTGCACCGCGGTGGCGGAGCGGCTCATCGATCGCTTCGGCGCCGAGTCCGTGCGTGTGAAGGCGGCCAAGCCGGAGCCGCCGATCCCGCTGCCGGTCGACGAGGTGTCGGTGGAGGTCTGGAAGGAGGCTTGACGGGCTACCTCGGCCTCGGCTCGAACGAGGGCGACCGGCTCGCCAACCTGAGCGCCGCGCGCGCCGCGCTCGAGCGCCACGGCATCGAGGTGATGGGCGCCTCCTCGGTCTACGAGACCGCGCCGCAGGGCGAGGTCGCCGACCAGGCCGACTTCCTCAACGCGTGCCTGCGTATACGAACGCAGCTCGAGCCGGAGCAGCTGCTCGACGCGTGCAAGCAGGTCGAGCGCGAGCTGGGCCGCGAGCCGGGCGGGGTGCGCCACGGACCGCGGCCGATCGACGTGGACGTGCTGCTGCTGGACGGGCGCGAATACCGCTCGGAGCGGCTGACGCTCCCGCACGCCGAGGTGACGAGCCGGCGCTTCGTGCTCGAGCCGCTCCTCGAGCTGGATCCGGGGCTCGAGCTGGCCGACGGAACCCGCTTGGCAGAGCAGCTCGCGGCGGTCGCCGACCAGCGCGTGGAGCGCGTCGCGCCCCCCGGGTGGGGGGTTTGATGGGCCGCGGGTTGAGTCCGTCCCCCGAGTCGGGGACTCTCAGTACATGAACGAGATGCTCGAGCTGGCCAGCTTCAGGGGGGACGACGACCCCAGCCTGGTCTCCGCGGCACTCGCCTGCCGCGCCTGCCTGTCCGGAGACGTGGACTGGTCGCTGCTCGTCGACGACTTCGACGGGGAAGCCAACTGCCGCTGCCGCGACTGTGGATACGCGCGCGCGGTCTCGCTCACCTCCGAGCAGGCGCTGCGACTCGCCCTGCAACCCGCGTAGCGGGTACAACATCTCCCATGGCGGTCCCGGCGCGCACCGACGCACTGGACGTGATCGTCGAGTTGCTGGCCGAGCTCGACAAGCAGCCTGCGGTCATCGGCGACGGCCCCGGCTTCTACGACCGGCTCTGCGCGGCGCTCTGCAGCGTCGCCAACATGCAGCGCGCCGGCCTGCTGCTCTACGACGAGGCGCGCCAGCTGGTGGTGCCGGTCGGCAGCCACGGCCTCGACGCCGACCTGCTCGCCGGCATCTACGGCACGCTCGAGGAGACGCCGATCGCGCAGGTCGCGCTCGCCGAGGATCGCGTGGTCGAGGCGAGCGGCGACCTGGCCCGCTGGGTGCCGGAGCGCTACTCGAGCATCCCCGGCATCGAGACCCTGACCTGCACGCCGGTGTCCGCGGGCGGGCGCTGGCTGGGCGTGATCTTCGCCGACCGCGGCGGCGGCCACTTCGAGCTGAGCGATGCCGAGCGCCACGCGATGTGGACGCTGGGCAAGACCGCGGCGCTGGCCGCCAGCGTGCGGATCGCGACCAGCCAGCAGGGCCGGGCGCGGCTGCTGCAGGCCCGCATCGACCTCGCGCGCGAGATCCACGAGCGCGTGGTGCAGCGGCTGTTCGGCGTCTCGCTCGTGCTGGGCTCCGAGCACGGGCTGAGCGAGGAGGCGCGCCGCCGCTGCGCGGACGAGATGCAGGCCGCGCTCACCGACCTGCGCGACGCACTCGGGCGTCCGCTCGCCCCGCGCGCGCTCGACACCGGTGCCACGCTGCGCGGCGAGCTGGCCCGGCTGGGCCGCCACTACCAGGACCTGTCGCTCGAGCTGGACTGGGAGGAGGACGTCGAGGTCCCGGACGCGATCGAGGCGCTGGCCCAGTCGGTGCTGGCCGAGGCGCTCCGCAACGCCGGCAAGCACGCTGATCCGACGACGGTGCGGGTGCGCATCGGCCAGGTGGACGGCACGTTCGTGCTCGAGGTGCGCAACGACGGCATCCGCGCCGACAGGCGCGGCACCGGGATGGGCCTGCGCCTGGCGGCGATGGAGGCGGTGGGCCGCGGGGCTCTGCTCGAGTTCGGCCCGGAAGGCGACGACTGGCGCGTGCGCCTGGTCGTCCCGCTGGAGGAGGAGTGAGCCCCGACCGCAACCTGCGTGTGCTCGTGGTCGACGACCACGACGTCGTCCACTGGGGCTTCCGGCTGCTGCTGACCGAGCAGCCCTGGGTGGAGCGCTGCCTGGCCGCGGCGAACGCGGAGGAGGCGCTGGAGCTGGCCCGCCGCTACGAGCCGCACGTCGCGCTCGTCGACCTGTTCCTCGGCGAGGAATCCGGAGCGGAGCTGTGCGAGGCGATCCGGCGCGAGTCGCCGAACACGCGCGTGCTGCTGATCTCGGGCGCCGGCTGGATCTCGCCCCAGGCGGCCAAGGCCGCGGGCGCGTCGGGCTTCGTGTCCAAGGACTGGTCCGCGCACGACGTGGCCGCGGCGGTGCGCATGGTCGGCAAGGGGATGACGGTCTTCGCACCGCGCGCGGAGCAGCCCGCGACGCCGCTGTCCGACCGCGAGCGCGAGGTGCTGTCGCTGATGGCGACGGGCGCCACCAACAAGGAGATCGCCCAGCGGCTGTACCTCTCGCCGCACACCGTCAAGGAGCACACGAGCGCGCTCTACCGCAAGCTGAACGTGCGCAATCGCGCCGAGGCGGTCCAGCGCGCGGAGCGGCTTGGCCTGACTGTCTGAACAAGACCCCCCGTCCGGGGGGAGTCCCGGCCCGTAATGCTGAGGCCCCGCCCGTGTACGGAATGGTTGCATCGATGGCTCGCACGGACCGACAACTCGCGATGCTGTTTCCCGGCCAGGGAAGCCAGACCGCGGACATGCTGAATCAGGTCCAGGCCCAGCGCCCGGACCTGCTCGAGCTCGCGCGCTCGGAGGTTTCCGACGATCTCTTCGAGCGCGCCGCGGACGGCACCCGCTGGGCGCAGCCTGCAATTTTCTGTGCAGCGCTCGCCGGCTACGAGCTTCTCAAGGACCGCTACGACGCCGACCTGATGGCCGGCCACTCGCTCGGCGAGATCACCGCCCTCGTGGCCGCCGACGCCATCGACGCGCCCGACGGCCTGCGCCTGGTGGCCGCGCGCGGCCGGCTCATGCAGGAGGCGGCCGAGCAGACCGGCGACGGCAGCATGATGGCCGTCCGCGTGCGCGACCGCGCGCCCGTGGAGGAGGTCGCGGAGCGGACCGGGCTGTCGATTGCCAACGACAACGCACCCGATCAGCTCGTGCTGTCGGGAGCGCTGGCCGCGCTCGACGAGGCCGAGGAGCTGCTGCGCGAGCGGAAGGTCCGCGCCAAGCGGCTGCCGGTCGCGGGCGCGTTCCACTCGCCCTTGATGGAGCCCGCCGTGGCGCCCTTCCGCGAGCTCGTCGAGCAGGTCGAGTTCCGCGAGCCGCGCGTGCCCGTGCTCTCGTGCGTCACGGCGGCTCCCTTCGACGACGTGCCCGACCAGCTGGTCCAGGCGATCACCCACCCGGTGCGCTGGACCGGCGTGATGGGCGCGCTGCAGGAGCTGGGCGCGACGAACTTCGTGGAGACCGGCCCGGGCCGAGTCCTGACCAACCTCGTGCGCAAGTCGCTCGACGGCGTCGAGGCCGAGGCGCCGCTGACGATGGAGGCCGCCGGTGCGTAGCCCGGTCCTGGAGCGCACGCCGGCGCAAGCCGGCCGCGTAACGCGCCCCGCCGCGATCGCCTCGGTGGCGATGGCCGTGCCCGGGAACGTGGTCACGAACGCGACCGTCGCGGAGAACGCCGGCGTGACCGAGCGGTGGATCGTCCACCGCACGGGCGTCCACGAGCGCCGCCACGTCCTTCAGGGCGAGCGGCTGCAGGACCTCGCAACGGCCGCCGGCCGCGCCGCGCTCGAGCAGGCCGGTGTTGCCGCCGAGGCAGTGGACCTCGTCCTGGTGGCGACCGTCGCCGCCGACGAGCTGCTGCCCAACGCCGCGCCGCTCGTTGCGCTGGAGCTCGGCGCCCGGACAGCCGGGGCCATGGACGTGGGCGCCGCCTGCACCGGGTACCTGTCCGCGCTCTCGCTGGCGGCCGCCCAGGTGGAGTCGGGCCGCTGCGAGCACGTGCTCGTGATCGGCGCCGACGTGCTGAGCCGCTTCACCGACAAGACCGACCGCGGCACCGCGGCGCTGTTCGCCGACGGCGCGGGCGCGACCGTGGTCGGGCCGGCCGGCGAGGGCGACGGCCTGATCGGCCACATCGCGTTGCACGCCGACGGCGTTGGCGCCCCCGCCATCCGCGCCAACCACGACGACAACATCCTCCACATGCAGGGCCACGACACCTTCAAGGCGGCCGTCCACCGGCTCTCCGAGTCCACCGTCGAGGCGGTCGAGCACGTCGGCCTCGCGCTCGACGACATCGACCTGTTCGTCTACCACCAGGCCAACGCGCGCATCCTCGCCGCGGTCGGGGAGCGGCTGCGCATCGACGGCGCCCGCGTGATCGACTGCATCGACCGCTACGGGAACACCTCGTCCGCCACCCTCCCGATCGCGCTCGTGGACGCGCGCGAGCGCGGGATGCTCGAACCCGGCATGAACGTGCTGCTCGCCGCCTTCGGCGCGGGTTTCACGTGGGGCGCCGGGGTGATCCAATGGGGCGCGTGAATGGACGGCCAGACGGGTGCGCGCTCGTGACCGGCGCCTCGCGCGGCATCGGCGCGGCGATCGCGAAGACGCTGGCCCGCGACGGCTGGCCGGTTGGCGTGAACTACCGCAGCGACGCCGAGAGCGCCGACGCGGTCGTCAAGGAGATCGTCGACGCCGGTGGCCGAGCGCTCGCCGTGCAGGCCGACATCTCCGAGCCCGAGGCCGCGGACGCGCTGTTCGGGCGCCTCGAGGAGGAGCTCGGCCCGGTGCTCGTGCTCGTCAACAACGCCGGGGTCCGCGCCGACGGCCTGTCCCCGCAGATCGACGACGAGGACTGGGACAAGGTGATCGACACCAACCTGTCGGCGGCTTTCCGGCTCACCCGGCGCGCGCTGCGGCCCATGATCCGCAACCGCTACGGCCGGATCGTCAACATTGCCTCCATCGTCGGAATCGAGAAGGCCAACCCGGGTCAGGCGAACTACGCGGCGTCCAAGGCCGGCCTCGTCGCGATGACGAAGACCGTGGCCACGGAGGTCGCCCGCCGCAACGTGACGGTGAACGCCGTCGCGCCCGGCCTGATCGAGACCGACATGACCGAGGACCTCGGCGACGGGCTGCTGCAGATGGTGCCCGCGCGCCGGGCCGGAACCCCGGACGAGGTCGCCGCCTGCGTGCGCTTCCTCACCTCGGGCGATGCCGCCTACGTGACCGGCGTCTGCCTGACAGTCGACGGCGGCCTGACCGCTTGAACGAAAGGACAAGGAGAACGTATGTCAACGACCGCAACCCGTGAGCAGATCGAGGCCAGGGTGTTCGAGGCCCTCGAGGAGTTCGGCGCCGAGCCGGACCAGATCTCGGCCGACGCCGAGTTCGAGACTCTCGACATCGACTCGCTCGACCTCGTCGAGCTCGCCCAGATCGTTGAGGACGAGTACGGCGTGCAGCTGAAGGGCGAGGACATGGAGGGCATCAAGACCGTCCGGCAGGCCGTCGACCTGGTGGCTTCGAAGCTGGGATGACCCGCAACGTCGTCATCACCGGAGTGGGCGCAGTGACGCCGCTGGGCGTCGGCGCGCGCACCCTGCACGAGCGCTGGAGCGCCGGCCGGTCCGGGATCGAGGACGGCTACGGCCGCGCGAGCGAGTTCGAGCCCAAGGAGCACCTGTCCGTCAAGGAGGTGCGCCGGGCCGACCGCTTCACGCAGCTCGCGCTTGCCGCCGCCGCCGAGGCGCTCGAGGACGCCGGCTGGGATGACGGCCCGCCCGGGGACCGGGACAAGGCCGCCTGTCTGATCGCCACCGGCATCGGCGGCATCGACACGCTCGAGCAGCAGCACCTGATCCTGCAGCAGGAGGGTCCCGACCGGATCTCGCCGCTGTCGATCCCGCTGCTGATGCCCAACGCCGCCGCCGGCGTGGTGGCGATGAAGCACGACCTGCGCGGCCAGTCGTTCGGGACCGTGTCCGCCTGCGCCGCGGGCGCGCACGCAATCGGCATGGGCGCCCGGCTGATCCGCTACGGGGACGCCGACACGGTCGTCGCCGGCGGCAGCGAAGCCGCGATCACGCCGCTGGGGACCGCGGCGTTCAAGCGCATGGACGCGCTGTCGAAGACCGGTATCTCGCGCCCGTTCGACCGCCGCCGCGACGGCTTCGTGATGGGCGAGGGCGCCGGCGTTGTGGTGCTCGAGGAGGAGCAGGCCGCCCGCGAGCGCGGCGCACGCATCCTCGGCTACCTGCGCGGCTACGCCTCGACGTCTGACGCGTACCACCTGACGGCTCCCGAGCCGAACGGCCGCGGCGCCTCGAAGGCGATCGAGCTGGCATTGCAGGACGCCGACATCGGCGCCGACGACGTGCTCTACATCAACGCGCACGGAACCTCGACGCCGCTCAACGATCGGTCCGAGACCAACGCCATCAAGGCGGCGCTCGGCGAGGAGCGCGCGGCCCAGGTGCCGATCAGCTCCACCAAGTCCGCGATCGGCCACCTGCTCGGCGCCGCCGGCGCGGTGGAGGCGATCGCGACGCTGCTGGCGCTGCGCGACCGGATCGCGCCGCCGACGCTCAACTACGAGGAGCCCGACGAGGGCCTCGACCTCGACTACGTGCCGCGCGAGGCGCGCCCGCTGGCCAACGGCGGCGCGCGCGCCATCGGCATCTCCAACGCCTTCGGATTCGGCGGGCACAACGCGGTGCTCTGCCTGGAGGCCGAGTGAGCGCTCTCGCTGAACGCTTCACGGTCGTCGAAGAGCCGCGCACGCTCGACGCGTACGGGCGGCTCGAGGCGCTGTTCGATCCCGGGTCGCTGCACGTGATCCGCTCGACCGTGCTGCCGCGGCGCGAGTCGCGCCGCACGGCCCCGGGCGACGGCGTGGTCGGCGGCGGCGGCACGGTCGCCGGCCGGCCGGTGTTCGCCTATGCCCAGGACCAGAGCTTCGCGGGCGGCTCGCTCGGCGAGGCGCACGCGGCGACGATCCTGCGCGTGATGGAGCTGGCCGAGCGCGCCCAGGCGCCGGTGATCGGCTTCATCGCCTCGGGCGGCGCGCGGATGGAGGATGGTGTCGCGGCGCTGGCCGGCTACGGGCGGATCTTCCGCCACAACGTGCGGCTGTCCGGCCGCGTGCCCCAGATCTCGGTGATCTGCGGCGTGTCGGCTGGCGGCGGCTCGTACTCTCCGGCGCTGACCGACTTCGTGGTCATGACCGAGGAGTCGGCGATGTTCCTGACCGGGCCGAGCGTGGTGCGCGAGGTGATGGGCGAGGACGTCGACGCGGCGGGCCTGGGCGGGCCGCGCGTGCACTCGGCCAACGGCGTGTCGCAGTTCGTCGCGGCCGACGACCGAGCCGCCGTGGCGCTCGTGCGCGACCTGCTCTCCTACCTGCCGCAGCGGGCCGGCGAGGCGCCGCCGATCGGGCCGCCGGCCGACGTGTTCGCCGTCGATCCGTCATCGGGCGTGCCGGCCTCGGGGCGCCAGGTCTACGACGTGCGCGGGGTCATCGCCGGCCTCGTCGACGGCGGCGACATGCTCGAGGTGTCCGAGCGCTGGGCGCGCAACATGGTCACGGCGCTGGCTCGCATCGACGGCCGGCCGGTCGGCGTGATCGCCAACCAGCCCTGGTACCTCGGCGGAGTGATCGACGCCGCGGCGGCGCAGAAGGCCGCCCGCTTCGTGCGCATCTGCAACGCGTTCGGCCTGCCGCTCGTGGTGCTCGTGGACACGCCCGGCTTCCTCCCCGGCGCCAAGCAGGAGGGGCTCGGAGTGATCCGCCACGGTGCGAAGCTCCTGCACGCGTTTGCCGAGGCCGTCGTGCCGAAGGTCACCGTGGTGCTGCGCAAGGCCTACGGCGGTGCCTACATTTGCATGAACTCGAAGGACCTGGGCGCCGACCTCGCGCTGGCCTGGCCGGGCGCCGAGATCGGGATCATGGGTCCCAAGCAGGCGGTCGGCGTGCTGCACCGGCGCGCGCTGGCCGATGCCGACGACCCGGAGGCCGAGCGCGACCGGCTCGCGGCCGAGTACGCCGAGGATCACCTGTCGGCCGCGGTCGCTGCGCAGCAGGGCTTCATCGACGAGCTCGTGGAGCCGCGCGACACGCGCCGCCGCCTGGCGGGCGCGATCGCGGGGCTGTCGCACGCCGGACTGTTTGGAAACGGCCCGGGCAACATCCCCCTATGACCACGTACGTCGCACTGGGAGACAGCTTCACCTCGGGCCTCGAGTCGGGCGAGCTGCGCTGGGCCGATCAGGTGGCAGAGGCGCTCGGTCCCGGTGTGCGCTACGAGAACCTCGCCTGGGTGGGCGCGACCAGCGCCGACGTGGAGCGTGACCAGCTGTCGCGGGCGCTCGAGTTCGATCCGGACCTGATCACCTTGATCTGCGGAGCCAACGACGTACTCGAGTCCGTCCGCCCCGATCCGGGCGCGTACGCCGAGCGGCTGGCGCGAATGTACGCGCGACTGCGCGGCGAGGCGCCGGGCGCGCTGCTGCTGACCGCCACGTATCCGGACATCTCACGCTTCCTCGACCTGCGCCCGCGCTCGCGCGAGCGCGTGCAGAAGGGGATGCGGCGCTTCAACGAGGCCGCCCGGGCGGTCGCCCGGCGCCACCGCGTGTCGCTGCTCGAGTACTTCGACGATCCGGCGACGGACGACCGCGGCACCTACGCCGCGGACGGCTTCCACCCCTCGCCCGAGGGACACCGGCGCGCGGCCGCGGCCTTCCTGCGTGCGCTGGGCAGCCGCTTCCGGCTGACCGAGGCGCCGACATGAGCGTCTTCGAGCGCGACTTCGACTCGCTGGCCGTCGGCGATCGCTTCACCACCGGCAGCCGCACCGTCGGCGAGGCCGACATCGCGGCGTTCGCGACCTTGACCGGCGACACGCATCCCCAGCACGTCGACGAGTCCTGGGCCGCCGGCAGCCGCTTCGGCGAGCGCATCGCTCACGGGCTGCTGGTGCTCTCGTTCGCGTCCGGGCTGATGCCGTTCGATCCCGAGCGGATCGTGGCGCTGCGCCGCGTGGGCGACGCCGTGTTCAAGGCGCCGGTGAGGATCGGCGACAGGGTGCACGTCGAGGGCCAGCTGGCCGGGCTGCGGGAGATCGACGACGCAAACGGGCTCGTCGATTGCCGCTGGCGGGTGCTCAACCAGGACGGCAAGCTGGTGGTGCGGGCGTCGGTCGAGCTGGTCTGGCGCAGGGTCCAGGTGCCCGAGCCTGTATTGATTTAGCCGTGCTGCTGGACGGCAAGCGGCTGCTCATCACGGGCGTGCTCACGCGCGGATCGATCGCGTACGCCGTTGCGGAGCGCGCGCAGCAGGAGGGCGCGGAGGTGGTGCTGACCGGCTTCGGGCGCACGCGCCGCATGACCGAGCGGGCGGCGGCGAAGCTGCCGACGCCGCCGGAGGTGCTCGAGCTCGACGTCAACTCCGAGTCCGACCTCGCGGCGTTGGCGTCCTCGCTCGGCCACGTCGACGGCGCGTTGCACGCGATCGCGTTCGCGCCGGGCGATGCCCTGGGCGGCAACTTCATGTCTGCCCCGCCGGAGTCCGCCGAGCTCGCGTTCCGTACCTCGGCGTATTCCTTCAAAGCCCTGGCCGGGGCCCTGTTGCCGTTGATGGGCAATAAGGAGGGCGAGCCGGGCGGCTCGGGCCCCGCTGGCTCTCTCGTCGCGCTGGACTTCGACGCCTCGGTCGCGTGGCCCGTCTACGACTGGATGGGCGTCGCGAAGGCGGCGTTGGAGTCCGTCTCGCGCTATCTCGCCCGCGACCTCGGTGCTTCGCGCGTGCGCGTGAATCTCGTGTCCGCGGGGCCGATCGACACCCCGGCCGCCGGCGGCATACCCGGCTTCGACCGGCTGGCCGCGCTGTGGGGCGCCCAGGCGCCGCTGGGCTGGGACACGAGCGACCCGGCACCGGTCGCAGACGCGGTCTGCTTCCTGCTCTCCGACCTCGCCCGCGGCATCAGCGGAGAGATCGTGCACGTGGACGGCGGCTTCCACGCGATGGGCGCGCCGCTCGAGCCACCGCGGGACTCGGGATAATCGCCGCGCTGTGCTCCTCGCCATCGACGTCGGCAACACCCAGACCCATCTCGGCATGTTCCGGGAGGACGAGCTGCTGGAGCACTGGCGCTTCGCGACGATGCGCTTCGCGACCGCGGACGAGCTGGCGACCGTCGTGGCGTCGCTGCTCGGCCTGCGCTCGCTGAGCCTGGTCGACGTCGACGCCGCGATCGTCTCGTCGGTCGTCCCGACCCTCGCGCACGAATACGAGCAGCTGATCGCGCGCTACCTCGACGGGAACGGCGCGCTGGTCGGGCCGGGGCTGAAGACGGGAATGCCGATCCGCATCGACACGCCCCAGGAGCTCGGCCCGGACCGGCTCGCCAACGCGGTGGCGGCCTACGACCGGGTGGGCGGGGCGTGCATCGCCGTCGACTTCGGTACCGCGATCAACTACGACGTCGTCTCGGGCGCCGGCGAGTACCTGGGCGGCGTGATCTCACCCGGCATCGAGATCTCTCTCGAGGCCCTGGCAGCCCGGGCCGCCCGGCTCCCGAGGGTGGACATCGAGGAGCCGCGGCACGCGATCGGGAAGGGAACGAAGGAGGCGATCCAGGCCGGAGTCGTCTACGGCTTCGCCGGCCAGGTCGACGGAATAGTGAGCCGCCTCCGCGAAGAGCTCGGCGAGGAAGCGACGACGATCGCCACCGGCGGCTACGCCGCGGCGATAGTGCCCGCCTGCGACCAAGTCGACGAGGTGGACGAGCTGCTGACCCTAAACGGCCTGAAGCTGATCTGGGAACGCAACGTCGCAGACCAGTAACGCTCGCGACCCACAGGTCACACAGAGGGCGCCACCCTGGCCGGCATGCCCCACGCGCCGCACGTTGACATTGAAATACAACGCAAACGTGCGGAGCATGAGGATCGAGCCATTGCGGCGCTGGCGGAACAGCAGTACGGCGTGGTATCCAGGGGGCAGCTCGAGGAGCTCGGCTTGGGTCGCGGGGGGATCGACCATCGCCTGCGGCTTGGTCGGTTGTACTCGCTTCATCGCGCCGTTTACGCCGTCGGACAACGACGGCTTCCACGGGAGGCGCGCTGGATGGCCGCCGTGCTGGCTTGCGGCACGGGGGCCGTTCTGAGCCACCGGCCGGCGGGAGCGTTGTGGCAAATCTGCTGGGAACGCGGTGAATGTGCTGTCACCGTGCCTGGACACGTGCGGTCCCGGCGGGGCGTCCGAGTCCACGAAGCCCAGCTTCCCCCAGACGAGATCACCGTCCACCACGGCATCCCCGTCACCACCGTCCCCCGCACTCTGTTCGACCTTGCCGCCGTCCTGCCTGAGCGCCTGCTCGAGCGTGCTCTCAATGAGGCCGAGGTCCTCCGCCGCTGGGACGAGCTCAGCCTCGATCGTCTCCTTCAGCGCTATCCGCGGCGCAAGGGCACCAGGGCGATCAGAGCTGCGCTCCACAAACGCCGGCAGGGCGCCACCGTCACCAGGAGCGAGCTCGAGGAGCGCTTTCTCAGCCTGATCGACCGGGTTGGCCTGCCACGTCCGGAGATGAACGTCCCGATTGAGGGCTTCGAGGTCGATGCCGTGTGGCGGGACGCCAGGGTGGTCGCGGAGCTCGACGGCCGCAGCGCGCACGACACCGTGGAGGCCTTCGAACGCGATCGCGAGCGGGACCGAATCCTGCAGGTGGCCGGCTGGCGACCAGTCCGGGTGACGGCGCGGCAGCTGGCTGCCGACCCCGCGGCGCTTGTTGCCGATTTTCGGTTGCTCTTGGCCGCTACGGTTTGAGCCGCGCGATGCCCGCTCTCACCGACAGCTGGACGCTCGGCGACCTCGAGCTCGAGAACCGGGTCGTGCTCGCTCCGCTCGCGGGCATCGGCAACTGGTTCGTGCGGCTTCAGGCGCGGCGCTTCGGGGCCGGGCTGGTCACCTCGGAGATGGTCTCGTCCTTCGGGCTCGCCTACGGCAACGAGCGCACCGTCAAGGAGTTCCTGCGCATCCACCCCGACGAGCACCCCGTCTCGATCCAGCTGTTCGGCCACGACCCCGCCGTCATGCGCGAGGCGGCCGCGATGGCGGCCGACGCGGGCGCCGACGTCATCGACCTCAACATGGGCTGCCCGGTCCGCAAGGTCTGCAAGACCGGCGCGGGCGCGGCGCTCCTGGATGACCCGAGCAAGGCGGTCGCCCTGGCGAGGGCCGCGAGCGAAGGCAGCCACTTGCCCATTACCGCCAAGTTGCGGCCAGGAGCGACCCCCGGCGATCGGGCCGGGGTCGAGCTGGCGAAGCGGCTCGCGGCGGAAGCGGGCGTCGCGGGCATCGCCTTCCACCCGCGCCACGCGTCCCAGCAGCACGCCGGCGCCCCTGACTACTCGCTGGCCCGCGAGCTGGCCGAGCAGCTGCTCGTGCCCGTCATCCTTTCCGGCGGGCTGGCTGACGAGGACAAGGCGCTCGCCGCGTTCGAAAAGAGCAACGCAGCTGCGGTGATGCTCGCCCGCGGCGCACTGGGCAACCCCTGGCGTTTCGGGCGCCTCCTTGGTCGCTATAGCGGCGAGCCGAGCAGACAAGAGGTCACAGAGGAGCTCTACACCGTCATCGCCGCCGCGGAGGACCACCTCGGCACCGACCGCGCAGGCCGCTACCTGCGGAAGTTCTACCCCTGGTATGCCGACACGCTGGGGCTTACGAAATCAGAGCGCCAGGCGCTCGTCTCGGCACCCACGACGGCCCAGGCTCGGAGCGCGATCGAGGCTCTGGCAAGCAGCGAAATCGTCCTTGCGGCGTAAGCGCGCGTTGCTACACTCTCGCGTCCCTCCGGCACGCAGTCCGCGGAGGGTTTTCTTATGCCACGTGACACCGTTCTCACCCCTGAGGGCCTGGAGGAGCTGAAGGCCCGAATCGAGCACCTGCGCGGCGAGCGCAGGCGCGAGGTGGCCGAGCGCATCAAGGAAGCTCGCGAGTTCGGCGACATCTCCGAGAACTCCGAGTACGACGACGCCAAGAACGAGCAGGCGATGCTGGAGAAGCAGATCTCCGATCTCGAGGAGAAGCTGAGCAACGCCCGCGTGATCTCCGACAAGGACGTCGACACCGCCGTGGTCAGCGTGGGCGCCACCGTCCACGTGCGCGACCAGAAGACGGAGAAGTCGACGAAGTTCAAGATCGTCGGCTCCGCCGAGGCGAACCCCGCCGAGTCGCGGCTCTCGAACGAGTCGCCCGTGGGCCGCGCGCTGCTCGGCCACAAGCGCGGCGAGACCGTCACCGTGCCGGTCCCGCGCGGCCCGGCCCGCAAGCTCAAGATCACCAAGATCGAGCGCTAGATAGCGTCCCCGCGATGGACGATCGCCGGGCCAAGCTCGAGCGCCTGCGCGAGCAGGGAATCGACCCCTTTCCGCACGAGTTCGACGGGGTCACGCCGGTCGCGGAGGTACACGCGGCGCACGACGACCTGGACGCGGGCGCGGAGACCGACGCCGCCTACCGGATAGCCGGCCGCCTGACCGGCCGGCGCGGTCACGGCGGTGCCGCCTTCCTCGACGTGGTCGACCGCTCCGGCAAGCTGCAGGTGCAGGCCAAGCGCGACGTCCTCGGCGAAGAGTCGTTCGACACGCTCGTCTCGCTCGACCTGGGCGACCTGATCGGCGTGGACGGGACGGCCTTCAAGTCCAAGCGCGGCGAGCTGAGTCTGCGCGCGACCGGCTGGACGCTGCTCGCGAAGTCGCTGCGCGCGCCGCCGGACAAGTTCCACGGGCTGGAGGACGTCGAGACCCGCTACCGCCACCGCGAGATCGACCTGCTCGCCAACGAGGAGACGCGCGAGCTGTTCATCCTGCGCTCCAAGGTCGTGCGCGCCCTGCGCGGCTGGCTCGACGACCGCGGCTTCCTCGAGGTCGAGACGCCGATCCTCCAGCCGCTCTACGGGGGCGCGCTGGCCCGCCCCTTCACGACGCACTACAACGCGCTCGACCGGGACTTCTTCCTGCGCATCGCGGACGAGCTCTACCTGAAGCGCCTGATCGTCGGCGGGCTCGAGCGCGTCTACGAGATCGGGAAGGACTTCCGCAACGAGGGGCTGTCGCCGAAGCACAACCCCGAGTTCACGATGCTCGAGTGGTACGAGGCGTACGCCGACTACGAGGACATCGCGGCCCGGCTCGAGGAGCTGATTCACCACGTGGCCACCGAGGTCGGCTACGAGGGGCCGATCGACTTCACGCCCCCGTGGAAGCGCATCAAGCTGCGCGACGCGATCAAGGCGAAGACCGGGATCGACATCGCCACGGCCGAGGAGCTGCCGGGCGAGGGGACCTGGGCCAAGCGCGTGGACGCGCTGCTCTCCAAGGAGGTCGAGCCCGAGCTCAAGGCCCCGACCTTCATCCTCGACTACCCCAAGGAGCTGTCGCCGTTCGCGAAGGACCACCGCTCGGAGGCTGGGCTGGTCGAGCGCTTCGAGTGCTTTGCCGCCGGCATGGAGTTCGCCAACGCGTTCACCGAGCTCAACGACCCGGACGAGCAGCGCGCCCGCTTCGAGCAGCAGCGGGCTGACGAGCAGGCGGGCGACGACGAGACCCAGCCCTACGACCAGGACTACGTCAGCGCGCTGGAGCACGGCATGCCGCCGACCGGCGGGATCGGCATCGGCATCGACCGGCTGGTGATGATCCTCAGCGGCCGCGACTCGATCCGCGAGGTCGTGCTGTTCCCCGCGCTGCGGACCTAGCTCGCGCCGAGCGCGTGCTGCAGCGCGTCCTGCGCCCGCGCGACCTCCAAGACGTCGTCGCGCAGCTCTCGCAGCGCCGCGCGCTGGCGCGCCGGCTGTATCTCGCGCGCCGCCCGCGCGGCGCGGCGCGCCGAGGCGATCGACTTGTCGAGCGCGCCCGTCAGGGCCGAGAACTGATGGGTCGCCGAGTTGGGTGCGTCCAGGCGGCCGAGGGCCTTGCCGGTCTCCGCCAGAAGGTCGGCGAAGCGGTCGAGCTGGCGGGCGATCGCGCGGCTCGTGCGCGCCTTGTGGGTGGTCTTCGTCCTGGCCAGCTCCTGGCTGGCCCGATCGAGCTTTGCGATAGCCGCGTTGTAGCCCGTGGAGAAGCCGCTGGAGTCCGAGTCGCCGCCGCCGCAGGCCGCGGGCCCGAACGCCAGCGCCAAGACGAGGCAGAACGTGGCTGCCAGACGTATCCGGGGGAGGCGCACCCCCTTCCTAATACCCGCCCTCCCGGACGGCATTTAGGCATCGATTAAGGCGCGAGTGGCGAGGGGGGCCGTTGGTAGACTCGGCTCACGGGCCGGTAAACCCACTTCTTGCCTCTCATCGGATCGGGCGTAGATGCCGATCTTGTGGGAAAGGAAACGGGACGCCAGCCCCGTTGTTCCCGACAGATAGGCACGAGCAGTGTTTGAGCGCTTCACCGAACGGGCCCGGCAGGTGGTCGTCCTCGCCCAGGAGGAGGCCCGCATCCTCAAGCACAACTACATCGGCACCGAGCACATCCTGCTCGGCCTGCTCCGCGAGGAGGAGGGCCTCGCCGCCCGCGTACTCGAGTCGCTGGACATCACCGTGGAGCGCGTCCGCGCCCAGGTCGTCCGCATCGTCGGCTCGGGCGAGGAGGTCACCTCCGGCCAGATCCCGTTCACCCCGCGCGCCAAGAAGGTGCTGGAGCTCGCCCTGCGCGAGGCGCTCAGCCTGGGGCACAACTACATCGGCACCGAGCACATCCTGCTCGGGCTCGTGCGCGAGAACGAGGGAGTCGCCGCCCGCATCCTGCTCGACTTCGACGCGGACTCCGAGAAGATCCGCAACGAGGTCATCCGCATGCTGTCCGGCCCCGGTGGCCGCCAGGGTCGCTCAGGCGCGGCCGCCGGCGCTCCGGGCGAGGGCAAGAAGTCCTCGAAGCTGCTCGACCAGTTCGGCCGCAACCTGACCAAGCTGGCCGCGGAGGGCAAGCTCGACCCGGTCGTCGGGCGCGAGACCGAGATCGAGCGGATCATGCAGATCCTCTCGCGCCGCCAGAAGAACAACCCGGTGCTGATCGGCGAGCCGGGCGTGGGCAAGACCGCCGTGGTCGAGGGCCTGGCCCAGCTGATCACGAACGGCGAGGTGCCGGAGCTGCTCAAGAACAAGCAGATCTACACGCTCGACCTGGCCGCCCTGGTGGCCGGCTCGAAGTACCGCGGCGAGTTCGAGGAGCGCCTCAAGAAGGTGATGAAGGAGATCACCCAGCGCGGCGACATCATCCTGTTCATCGACGAGCTGCACAACCTCGTCGGCGCCGGCGCCGCCGAGGGCGCGATCGACGCTGCCAGCATCCTCAAGCCCGCCCTCGCGCGCGGCGAGCTGCAGACGATCGGCGCGACCACGCTCGACGAGTACCGCAAGTACCTCGAGCGCGACTCGGCGCTGGAGCGGCGCTTCCAGCAGATCCGGGTCGACCAGCCCTCGACCGAGGACACCGTCCAGATCCTGCGCGGGCTGCGCGACCGCTACGAGCAGCACCACCGCGTCGGCATCACCGACGAGGCGCTGCTCGCCGCCGCCGAGCTGGCCGACCGCTACATCTCCGACCGCTTCCTGCCCGACAAGGCGATCGACCTGATCGACGAGGCCGCCTCGCGCGCGCGCATCAAGTCGATGACGGCCCCGCCCGTCTACCGCGATCTCGAGGAGGACATCGAGACCACGCGGCGCGACAAGGAGGCCGCGATCGAGGCGCAGGAGTTCGAGAAGGCCGCGAACCTGCGCGACAAGGAGCGCCAGCTCACCAACAAGAAGCGCGAGCTCGAGGAGCAGTGGCGCTCGGGCGAGTCCGGCGAGCGTCCGGAGATCGGTGAGGAGGAGATCGCCGACATCGTCTCGATGTGGACCGGCATCCCGGTCTTCAAGCTGACCGAGGCCGAGACTCAGAAGCTGATGCGCATGGAGGAGGAGCTCCACAAGCGCGTGATCGGACAGAACGCCGCCATCGAGGCCGTCTCGAAGGCGATCCGCCGCTCGCGTGCCGGGCTCAAGGACCCCAAGCGCCCGACCGGCTCGTTCATCTTCCTCGGCCCCTCCGGCGTCGGGAAGACGGAGTTGGGCCGCACGCTGGCCGAGTTCCTGTTCGGCGACGAGGACGCGATGGTGCGGATCGACATGTCCGAGTACATGGAGAAGCACTCCGTGTCGCGGCTGGTCGGCTCGCCCCCGGGCTACATCGGATACGACGAGGGCGGCCAGCTCACCGAGGCCGTGCGGCGCAAGCCGTACAGCGTGCTCCTGCTCGACGAGATCGAGAAGGCCCACCCGGACGTCTTCAACATCCTGCTGCAGATCCTCGAGGACGGCCGGCTCACGGACGCCCAGGGGCGCACGGTGGACTTCCGCAACGCCATCGTGATCATGACCTCGAACATCGGGGCGTCGGAGATCGCCAAGAACACCGGCATCGGCTTCACGGTGGGCGACGAGACGGGGCTCTCGTACGACGACATGAAGAACCGGATCATGGGCGAGCTGAAGAAGGTCTTCCGGCCCGAGTTCATCAACCGCATCGACGAGGTCATCGTCTTCCACAAGCTCACGAAGGACGAGATCTCCTCCATCGTCGAGCTGCTGCTCAAGCGGATCCGCGAGTCGCTGGCCGAGCGCGAGCTGTCGCTCAACCTGTCCGACGGCGCCGCCGACCTGCTGGTCGAGAAGGGCTGGGACCCGTCGATGGGCGCCCGCCCGCTGCGCCGGGCGATCCAGCGCTACATCGAGGACCCGCTGGCGGACGAGGTGCTGTCGCAGAGCATGCCGCCCGGCTCGACGGTCGAGGTGGATCGCGCGCCGGAGGACGACGAGCGCGACGTGACGATCACGATCGTCAAGCCCAAGGAGCGCAAGCGCGAGACGGTTGGCGTGGGCGCCCAGGGCGACGCTCGCGAGGAGGGCTCCTCCTCGGATCCGTCCTCGGACGGCGGCGACGACCTGCCCGACGAGCCCGAGGTGCTGCCGGAGATCCCGGACGCGCCGCCGGCGCCCGAGGGCGAAGCCGCGCCCGAGTAGCCCCCTTGCGCACTCCTGCCCCTTCGGGGTAGGGTCGCCGACGGCCGGGGACTTGCGAGCGAGCGGGGGGCGCGATGAGACGTGTGCGGTTTGGGCTGGGGATTTGCGCTGTGCTGCTCGCGGCGGTGGTTGCCGCGCCGGCGGCGCCCGCGGCCGAGGTGTTCTTCCCGAGCGCGTCCCCGCCGGCCACCCAGATCACACGCGAGTTCAGCCTGAAGGAGGCCGCGCGCCGCGGACTGATCAAGCTCACGCCAAAGGGCGGCATCGAGGGCGACCAGGTGGCCGTGGAGCTCCAGCACAAGAAGGTGTCCGGCCCGATCACGGTCACGCTCCACGTGGAGTTCACCGTCAAGCCGCGGGTCTCCGAAGAGGAACGGCAGGACGTACGGGACAAGCTTCCCGACTACGAGCAGAAGACCGCGGACGAGCTCAACCGCGGTCGCTACAAGACCGCCTCGGGCGACCCGATCAAGTTCAAGGTCGACTACAAGTTCCGCAACCCGGACGAGACGCCGCGGTACAACCACCACCAGATACTGATCGTCGACCCGCTGGTCGACCTGGACGAGCCCGACCCGGACTTCCGCGACTCGGTCGCAGACCTCGGGACCCCCAACAAGGACGGGGCGAGCCAGGAGGGCACCTTCAGCTCGCTGTCGCTCTCGCAGCCGGGCATCCTGTCGCACGAGCTCCTGCACCTCGCCGGTCTCGACGACCGCTACCACGACGTCTACCGGGTCAAGGGCAAGGACTACCCACTCCCGGAGTCGGACCCGAGCAAGGCGGAGCTCACGAAGTTCGCGCGCAGCCACAAGCCCCCGCTGCCGCCCCCGCCCGCCGGCGACGTGGTCAGCACGAACCTGCCGGGCACCAAGCGCTGCGACATCATGGGCACCGGCGCCAATCTGAGCTGCCGCAAGCTCAGCAAGCGCGACCTGAAGATCGTGAACTCGCGGGCCGGCGTGCAGGTGGTCGCCAACCCGGGTGACCTGCTGCTCAACAAGGACGCCTCGAAGCAGAACTACGGCATCGGGTTCCGCACGACCGTGTTCGCCGCGCCCGGCTCGACGACGGTGGCCAGGGGCATCGCCGTCTACTGCATCGACCATTCGCGGACGATCCCGTTCGAGGGCGGTTTCGACGTCCTCGGGCCGGCGAGCGAGGTGCCGGGCTACGAGCCGCTCGCGAAGCTGCTGGCACTGAGCGGGACCATGCAGCAGTCCCTGGACGAGGAAGTCCCCGGGATGCTGGCGGCCGTCTGGAACATCACGGATGGCTCTCCGCTGGCGACCTCGGGTTCGGCCGACGAGTCCCGCGCCCTGATGGCCCAGGCGGGCGTGGCGGAGGACTCCGTGCCCGGCGGGCTGGCGGACATGACCGACCCGAACGCCGACTCGGAGGACACCGCCGCCGTCGACGGGGACACCGTCGTGCCCACGCTCGAGAGCCCTGCGACGAAGCGGCCACCGACGGCGAGCATCCAGTTCGGTGGCCTCTACCCGAAGCGGCTGCGCGCCGGGCGCCGGGTGTTCGCCGACCTGCTTGTCTCCGTGATCGGAGACGCCGACCGCCTCAGCATGACGCTGCAGCGCAAGCGCGGACACCGCTGGCGCCGGGTGCGGTCGCTGCGACCCCGCAAGATCCGGCCGGGGAGCACCGTGCTGTCGCTGAAGCTCGGCCGGCTCGCGGCGGGCAGTGATCGGCTGGTCGTGACCGCGAGCAAGTCCGGGATCAAGCAGGCGACGGCCAAGGTCGGCTTCAAGGTCCGCGGCTAGGCCGGCGGGCCGCGGCGACGCGGCTCCTGGACAGGCCGTCGAGCGTGGACGAGACTTGTCCGCTGTGTTCGACAAGCCGGGGCCCGGCCGGGCGTCGCCGCATCGAGCGGGCGCTCGCCCATTCGTGGGCAGAGCTCCCCGAGCTGGCGGAGCTGCGCGGCGCGCTCGACCAGACCGCCGAGGGGCGCGGCTGTCTCTTCCTGCTCAGCGGCGAGCCGGGCATCGGCAAGACCCGCCTCATGCAGGAGCTGGCGCGCGAGGCGGGTGAGCGCGGCTGGCGGGTCGCGGCAGGCCGCTGCTGGGAGGAGGGCGGCGCGCCGTCCTACTGGCCCTGGATCCAGGCGGTCCGGGCGCTCGGCGGTGACTTCGAGGGGCTTGCCGCCGCCACCGGCGAGTCGGTCGATCCCGAGACCGCCCGCTTCCGCCTGTTCGACGCCGTGGCGCAGTTCCTCGTCGAGACCGCTCGCGCGCGTCCGCTGATCGTCCTCCTGGACGATCTCCACGCGGCGGACAACGCGTCGCTCGTGATGCTGAGGTTCGTGAGCGAGGCCGTCGCCGACTCTCCCGTCCTGATCGCGGGGGCCTACCGCGAGCGCGAGGCGCGCCTGGACGAACGCGCGGAGTCGTTCGCCGAGCTGACCCGAGTGGCCACGCGCGTCTCGCTCCAGGGGCTGAGCGTGGACGAGGTCAAGACCTACCTCGCCGGCGTGACCGGTGACGATCCGGCGGGCGCCCTGGTCGCTCGCCTCCACATCCTCACCGGCGGAAATCCGTTCTTCCTCGGCGAGGTGGCGCGCGTGGTCGCCCACGACCCGACGGGCCGGGTCCCCGAGGAGGTCCGGACCCTCCTGCGAAGGCGCCTGGCGGACCTTCCCGACGAGGCGGCGGAGGTGCTGCACGTCGCCGCCGTCGCCGGACGCGAGTTCAACCTGCGCGTGCTCGAGCGGACGACCTCGCTCGCGGTGGGCCGGCTGCTCGACGTGCTGGCGGAGGCCGAGAGCGCCGGCGTGATCGCCGAGGACCCGGCCGTGCCGCGCCGGTACGCGTTCGTCCACGAGCTGGTCCGCGAGACGCTCTACGACGACCTGGCGGCGGCGAAGCGCCTCGAGCTGCACCGGACGATCGGCGCCGTTCTGGAGGATCTCTACCGCAACGACCTGGATCCGCACCTGTCGGAGATCGCCCATCACCTCGCGCTGGCGGCGCCGGTGGGCGACGTCTCGGGCGCGGTCGGCTACCTCGTCCGGGCCGGCGACCGCGCCGCCAGCCTCGTGGCCTACGAGGAGGCGGCCGACCACTACCAGCGGGCGCTCGGCTTGCTCGGGGCCGCCGAGGCATCGTCGCGAGAGCTGCGCGGCGAGCTGCTCGTGCGGCTTGGCGACGCCCACTGGCGGGCGGGCGACACCCAGGCCGCCCGGGGCAGCTTCGAGGAGGCCGCCGAGCTGGGCCGCCGCCTTGGCGACGGCGAGATGCTGGCGCGCGCGGCCGAGGGCTACGTGATCGGGCTCGGCGGCTTCCTGCTGTTCGCCCGCTTCGAGGCGGGCGCGACCGGGATCGGCCTGCTGGAGGAGGCGCTCGCCGCGCTTCCGGCGGAGGACAGCCTGCTGCGCGTGCGCATCCTCGCGCGCCTGGCGGTCGAGCTGTACTCGTCCGACGAGGTCGAGCGGCGGCTCGACCTCAGCACCGCGGCGATCGAGATGGCCCGCCGGCTGGACAACTCGGAGGCGCTCGTCACGGCCCTGCACGCCCGCCACTGGGCGCTCGGCGCGCCCGAGATGATCGCCGAGCGGCTGGAGAACACCGAGGAGATGCTCGCGGTCGCCGCGGAGCTCGCCGACCAGGAGCTCGCGTTCCTCGCCCACAACTCGCGGCTGCACTGCTTCCTCGAGCTCTGCGACGGCCCCGCCCTGGACACAGAGATAGCGGCCATGGCGGCCCTGGCCGAGCGCATCCACCAGCCCTTCTACCGCTGGCACGCCGTCTGCGTCCAGGTGATCCGGGCCACGCTCGACGGTCGCTTCGACGACGCCGAGCGCCTGGCGCAGGAGGCCCTGCGGATCGCGCGGCTGCGCCACAGCGAGTACGCCGCCTACGTGTACGAGCACGCGCAGCTCGTGGCCATCCGCTGGGCGCAGGGTCGCCTGGGCGAGTACTGGCCGGAGGTCGCCCACCACGGCGAGCGCTACCTGTGGATCCCGCGCTGGCGCGACGCGCTCGCCGCCGCCGAGAGCGGCGACCGCCCTGCGGCGGCGGCGGAGCTGGCGGGCCACGCCGCGCACGGGTTCGCCGACATCCAGCGCGACGGGTTCTGGCTGCTCCGGCTTTCCTGCCTCGCCGACGCGTGCATGCTCATCGGCGACCGCGCGGCCGCGCGGCGGCTCTACGAGCTGCTGCTGCCTTTCGAGGACCGCAACGCCGTCGCCCTGACCCAGGTGCCGTTCGGACCGGTGGCGCTCCGCCTCGGACAGCTCGCGGAGATGCTCGAGCTCCCCGAGGCGGCGGAGCGCCACTTCGAGGCGGCGCTGGACCGCTGCGAGCTGCTCGGGGCGAGGGCGGTGCGCGCCCGCGTGCTGCTGCAGTACGGGCGGGCGCTCCAGGCCCGCTCCGCGGGCGACGGGCGCGCCACGGCCCTGCTCGAGGAGGCTCGGCTGCTGAGCGAGGATCTCGGCCTGCGGGGCGTCGTGGCGCCGCCGCCGGTCGGCGCGGCCGAGCCCGAGACCCGCTTTGTCCGCGAGGGCGAGTTCTGGACGATCGCCTACGCCGGAACGACCATGCGGCTGGGCGACGTGAAGGGATTGCGCTACATCGCCACCCTGCTCGCGGCGCCCGGCCTGGACGTCCACGTGCTCGAGCTGGTCACCGACGGAGGCCCGGCAGGCAAGGCGCTCGACGGCGACGAGCTCCACGCGCTCGACCAGCAGGCCAAGGAGGAGTACCGGGCCCGGCTCGAGGACCTGCGCGCGGAGCTCGAGGAGGCGCGCGGCTTTGCCGACGACGAGCGCGCGGCCCGGCTCGAGGAGGAGATCGACGCCCTTGTCGGCGAGCTCGCGCGGGCGATCGGGCTCGGGGGTCGAGACCGGCCGTCGTCGTCACCCACAGAGCGCGCGCGGGTGAATGTGACGAAGGCCATCCGGACGGCGATCAAGCTGATCGACCGCGAGTCGCCCGCGCTCGCCGAGCACCTCACGGCGTCCATCCGCACCGGCCGCTTCTGCTCCTACGCGCCGCCTGGGGAGGCGCCGCCACGCTGGGCCACAACTGTGCCGTCTCGATTCACGCCCCACAGGTAGAGGCCCTCTACCAAGGAGACACGCATGAGCACCACCACGTCCGAAGCAGACGCCGCCCGCCGCGAGCTGGGCGACTCGTTCAAGGGCGACCTGATCGGTCCAGACGATTCGGGCTACGAGGAGGCGCGCCAGGTCTACAACGGGATGATCGACCGCCGCCCGGCGCTGATCGCCCGCCCCGCCAACGCCGACGAGGTCGCGAAGGTGGTCAACTTCGCGCGCGACCGCGACATCCCGCTCGCCATCCGCGGCGGCGGCCACAACGGCGCCGGACTCGGGACCGTCGACGATGGCGTCGTCATCGACCTGTCGCGGTTGAAGGACATCCAGGTCGATCCCGAAGCGCGCACCGTGCGGGTCGGCGGCGGCTGCACGTGGGGAGAGGTCGACGCGGCGACGGGTGAGCACGGCCTCGCCACGCCGAGCGGGATCATCTCGACCACCGGCGTGGGCGGCCTGACGCTCGGCGGCGGGCTCGGCCACCTGACCCGCAAGTGCGGGCTGGCGATCGACAACCTGCTCGAGGCGGAAATGGTGCTCGCCAGCGGCGAGCGCGTTACCGCAAGCGCCGACGAGCACCCGGACCTGTACTGGGCGATCCGCGGAGGCGGCGGCAACTTCGGCGTCGTCACCTCGTTCCTGTTCCGCCTGCACGAGGTCGGCACGGTGATCGCCGGCCCGACGTTCTGGACGGTCGAGCAGGGCGGCGAGGTCCTCGCGGCCTACCGCGACTTCATCCTGAAGGCGCCGCGCGAGCTGAACGGCTTCTTCCTGTTCGGGTCGGTGCCTCCGGGTCCGCCGTTCCCGGAGGAGCTGCACCTGCGCCAGGTCTCCGGCGTGGTCTGGTGCTACGTCGGGAGCGAGGAGGACGCCGCCAAGGCGATGGCCCCGCTGCTGGACGCACTCCCGGAGCCACTGCTGCACGGCGTGCAGCCGATGCCCCACGCGGCGCTCCAGGGCGCCTTCGACGCGGTCTACCCGAAGGGCGACCAGTGGTACTGGCGCGCCGACTTCGTCAAGGAGATCCCCGACGAGGCGGTCGAGCTGCACGCCAAGTGGGGACAGGCGATGCCGACCTGGCAGTCGACGATGCACCTGTACCCGATCGACGGCGCGGCCCACGACCTGTCGTCGTCCGACACCCCGTGGAGCTACCGCGACGCCAACTGGGGCGCGGTGTTCGCGGGGGTCGACAGCGACGCGGCGAACGTCGGCGCAATCGGGGACTGGAGCCGCGGCTACCAGGAGGCGCTCCACCCGCACTCCGCGGGCGGCGCCTACGTGAACATGATGATGGACGAGGGTCAGGAGCGGGTCCGCGCGAGCTACCGCGACAACTACGACCGGCTCGCCCGCATCAAGGGGACGTACGACCCCGGCAACCTGTTCCGGATCAACCAGAACATCGAGCCGGCAGGCTAGGCGGACAGACAAGTCGTGGCGACGTAGCGACCTGGCCTCCCGCTCCCCTCCAGCGGGAACGCCAGGTCGCCGTTGACCGCCCACAGCTCAGTGCGCTGGTCGCCGACCGCCCAGGCCGGCGGCCAGCGCGTGACGTGGCTGTCCTCGAGCGCCTCGATCAGCGCGTCCGCCACCGCCTCGCCGCCGCGCTCGCGCACCGGCCGGCGCTGGCGGAAGCGCACCACGCAGTGGTGCGACGGCACGACCTCGCGCACCTCCGGGTGGTCGAGTCGGGCTACGCGCTGCATGTCCGGGACAATGACGGTATGGAGCGAGTCGTGATCAAAGTCCGTCACAACGGGCCCTACAAGGTCACCGGGCCGATCACGCTGATCGACGCGGACGACAACGAGTACGACCTGGGCGACCTCGGGGAGACGATCGTGCTGTGCCGCTGCGGCGGCTCGACGACGAAGCCGTTCTGCGACAGCACTCACTCGAAGATCGGCTTCGAGGCGGCCGAGCGCGCCGTCCAGGAATCCGGCCAGGGTCCGGAGCTCGCTTAGAGCTCAAGCGGACTGCCGGGCAGGCAGCGGCGCCGAGCTGGTCCCGACAAAGCCGAGCAGGTCGTCGGCGCTCGGAGCCGGGTCGAGCGGCAGCTCGGGCAGCTCGCCCTCAGCGACCCAGCTGGCCACGATGCGGATCTCGTCCACCTCGTCGGCGGGCACGACCGCTCGCCCGGCCGGCCGGGCGAGCGCAGCCTGCGTGCGGGCGACCAGCTCCTCGTGGGACGGCAGCGCTCCCCAGTCGACGAGCCGGCCGCGCACGAGCCAGAAGGCGTCGTAGCGATCCTTGACGGGGTGGCGTGCCAGCACGAGCCGCGGTGCCGCGTGGGTGGCGCGCAGGACGCCCTCGAGGCGCTCCAGCACCCAGGCGAGCCGCTCGCGCCGGCGCAGCAGCGCCGCGGCACGCTCGTAGCGATGGTCGTCCGACGCCTCGCGCATGCGGGTGTCGATCTCACGCAGCAGGGCCTCGCCGGCGCCGGGCGTCTCGAAGGGAGCGAGCGCCAGGTCGACCTGGCGGCGATAGGCGTTCGGGTCGAGGTCGCCGAGGCAGGGCGAGACGCAGCGACCCATCTGCCCGTATGCGGACGGGTGCTCGCGCGCCTTCAGCGTGCGGCCGCAGTGGCGCAGGCGGTAGAGCGAGGTGAGCTGGTCCGCCAGCTCGCGGGCCAGGGCCTTGGAGCCGAGCGGACCGATGTTGACCGCATGGCCCGCGGCCGGCTCCTGCGCGACCTCCAGCACCGGGTAGGGGATGTCGAGCCGGCAGCGCAGGTAGCAGTAGCCGTCGGTGCGCTTCAGCTTCTTGTTGCCCGTCGGCTTCCACTGCTTGATCAGCCGGTTCTCGAGCACCAGCGCGCCGAGCTCGGAGTTGGTCGGGCGGTAGTCCACGATCTCGGCGCGCTCGGTCCAGCCGGCCGGCGCGCAGAAGTGGGCGCGCGCCCGCGAGCGCAGCGAGACCGACTTGCCGACGTACAGCGGCCGGCCGCGCTCGTCGCGGAAGATGTAGACGCCCGGGTCGTCCGGGAGCGTCGACAGGTCGGGGCGCTCGGAGGGCGGGATGCGCTCGGCCGGCTCGGTCTTGCGCGCGCGGCGGCGCGTCTTGAGCGATTCCAGCGCCTCGCCGACCGTGGCGGCGTTGGCGCACAGGCGCGGGAACAGGGCGCAGAGCACGCGCGCGCAGGTGAGCGCATCCGGCAGCGCGCGGTGGACCTCGGTCACCTCGATGCCAAGCGAGTCGGCGAGCGGGGCGAGCGCGCGCTTCTGGGCCAGCGGGGCGTAGCGCCGGGCGAGCTGGACCGTGCAGAGCACGGGCGGCTTGGGCCAGTCAAGGCCGCTGCGCTCGAAGGCGTCGCGCAGCACGCGCCTGTCGAAACGAGCCGAGTGGGCGACCATGACGCGACCGTCCAGCAGCTCTCCGAGCTCCTCGAGCACCTCACGCGGCGCCGGGGCGGAGTCGACCATGGCCTGAGTGATGCCGGTGAAGCGCTGGATCCCCCGCGACAGAGGGCGTTCCGTCCGCACCACCGAGTCGAATGTGTCGTGCAGCTCCCCGCCGCCGACCAGCACGGCCCCGACCTCGGTCAGCTCGCAGAGGTCGCCGGCCATGCCGTTGGTCTCGGTATCGACGGCGAGGAACTCAGCCTCGGCGATTGGCTGATCGAGAAAATCCACGAACGACCGATGCAACCGCGCGGACCGGACGGATCGGTGCCGCGGATGCAGCCGGCGGGTGGGGGCGAAGGCATCCGCCTCGCCGCTTAGCCTCGATGAGGTGCCCCGCTCGACCACCGTCCACACCTGCTCGTCCTGCGGCCACCAGAGCCCCAAGTGGCATGGGCGCTGTCCGGGCTGCGGCGAGTGGAACGCCATGGTCGAGGAGGCGGTCGTCTCGGCCGCCCCCGCGCGCGGGGGGAACGGGGTACGCCGCGCGGGTGGCCCCGGCCGCGCCCTGAAGCCGGTCACGCTCGCTGACGTCGAGGCTCCAAAGGTCGCGCGCCTCCAGACCGGCATCGGCGAGCTCGACCGCGTCCTGGGCGGTGGCCTGGTCCCCGGCTCGCTCGTCCTGATCGGCGGCTCGCCCGGCATCGGCAAGTCCACGCTCACCAGCGGCGCGCTCGGCAACCTCCAGGCCGCGGGGCGCAGAACCCTCTATGTCTCCGGCGAGGAGTCGGCCGCCCAGGTGAAGCTCCGCGCCGAGCGCCTCGGCCCGAGCGCGCTCAGCGTCCCGATCGTCGCCGAGACCGACCTCGACGCCGTGCTCGCCACGCTCGAGGCCGAACGGCCCGACGTCTGCGTGATCGACTCGGTGCAGGTGCTCTACGACTCCGCGCTGACGGGAGCGCCCGGCTCGGTGGGCCAGGTGCGCGAGGTCGCCGGTCGCATCATGCGCGTGGCCAAGCAGCGCGGCATCGCCACGCTGCTCGTGGGCCACGTGACCAAGGAGGGCTCGCTCGCGGGGCCGCGCGTGCTCGAGCACCTGGTCGACTGCGTCCTCTCCTTCGAGGGCGAGCGCGAGCGCACGTACCGCACGCTGCGCGCGCTCAAGAACCGCTTCGGCTCGACGAACGAGGTCGGCGTCTTCGAGATGGCCGACCAGGGCCTCGTGGAGGTGGAGGACGCCTCGCAGCGCTTCGTCAGCGAGGCCACCCGCGCGCCCGGCTCGGTCGTGCTCTGCGCCATGGAGGGCTCACGGCCGCTCCTGGTCGAGGTCCAGGCGCTGGTGGCGCCGAGCGAGCTGGTCCCGCCCCGGCGCGTTGCCAACGGCGTGGACCGCAATCGCCTCGCCCTCGTCCTGGCCGTTCTGGCCAGGCACGCCGGCATCGGGTTCGGGACGAGCGACGTCTTCGTGTCGGTCGCGGGGGGCGTCCGCGTCGACGAGCCGGGAGCGGATCTCGCGATCGCCCTGGCGCTGGCGTCGGCGGCGAAGGGCATCGAGCCGGCGTCCGACCAGCCCCTGGCCGCCTTCGGCGAGCTGGGTCTCACGGGCGAGCTCCGACACGTCGCCCACGCGGACCGGAGGCTGGCCGAAGCGGCCAAGTTCGGGCTCTCTGCCGTCGTCCGGCCGAGCGCCGAGATGCGTACCGTGCGTCAGGCGCTCGGGGGTGCCGCAAAGGCCCGAGCGGCCTAGAAAACCGCTGCTCAGAGCCAAAACAAACGCAAGTCCAGGGCAATTCCCGTAGAATGGGACGCGATGCCGTATGCCGGGGATGAAGTAGGAGAACTAGAAGCCCGGCAGGAACCCAGGCTCGTGCGGGCCCTGGAGATGGTGGCGCCCGGCACGGCTGTGCGGGAGGGCCTCGACAACATCGTCCAGGGACGGACCGGCGCCCTGATCTGTATCGGGGAGTCGGAAGAGCTCAGCTTCCTGCTGTCGGGTGGCATGAAGCTGGACCTCGACTACACCCCGGCCATGCTCTACCAGGTGGCCAAGATGGACGGCGCGATCGTGCTTGCCTCCAACGGGACGAAGATCCTGTGGGCGAACGTGCAGCTGATGCCGGACCCCACGATCCTGTCGCTGGAGACCGGTACCCGCCACCGCACCGCCGAGCGCGTCTCGAAGCAGACCGACGCGCTGGTGATCGCGATCTCAGCCGCTCGCAGCGCCGTCTCGCTGTACCTCGACGGAGCCAAGTACATCCTCGAGGACATCCCCGTCGTCCTCGCCAAGGCCAACCAGGCGCTGGCGACGCTCGACAAGTACCGCAGCCGCCTGGACCAGGTCTCCACCCGGCTGACCGCGCTCGAGTTCGAGGGCGGCGTCACGCTGCACGACGTGCTCACCGTGCTTCAGCGCGCGGAGCTCGTCACGCGCATGGCTGTGGAGATCGAGCGCTACATCGTCGAGCTGGGCGCCGAGGGACGCCTGATCGAGATGCAGCTCGAGGAGACCATGGTGGGGGTCGCCGCCGACAAGTCCGCGCTTGCGCGCGACTACATCGTGGAGCCCTCCGAGGAGGCCTTTGCGGTGGTGCTGGACGCGCTGGCCCGGCTGCCTCACCAGGACCTGCTGGACTTCGGTCGGCTCGCCGAGATGCTCGGCTACGACCGCAAGCTGAACACCCTCGACCACCCCGCCTCGCCACGCGGCTACCGCATCCTGGGGCGCATCCCGCGCATTCCCAAGATGGTCGTGCAGTCGATCGTGAACGAGTTCCAGGGGCTGGACGAGATTCTCGGCGCCCCGGACCTCCAGCTGGAGTCCGTCGAGGGCGTGGGGGACATGCGCGCGAAGGACATCCGCGAGGGCCTTCGCCGCCTGCAAGAGATCAACCTCGTGGACCGATACCTGCAAACCTGATCAAACGGGCGGCACGAATGCCGCCGTGAACGCGTAGGAGGGACATCATTAGCGACGCAGTGATGGAGTCGGATCTCGACATCGAGGACATCGAGATCGAAGTCGACCGTGAGCCGACCGTGTACGAGATCGGCGACCAGGTCGTCTACCCCCATCATGGGGCGGGCAAGGTCCTGAAGAAGGAGATGAAGGAGGTGCTCGGCGAGAAGCGCGAGTACCTGACCATCAAGATCCTTCATAACGACATGACGGTGATGGTCCCGTGCTGCAACGCCGACAAGGCAGGGCTGAGGCGCGTGATCGGGGAGGACGACGTCAAGAAGGTGCTGGCGATCCTCCGCGACGACGTCAGCCAGATGCCAAAGAACTGGAACCGGCGCTTCAAGCACAACCGCGAGAAGATCAAGACGGGTGACGTCTTCGAGCTCGCCGAGGTCGTTCGCAACCTCGCCATCCGCGAGCAGGAGAAAGGACTCTCGACCGGAGAGAAGCAGATGTACACCCGGGCCAAGAAGATCCTTGCGTCGGAGCTGATGTACGTGCTCGTGATGGAGGAGGACGAGGCTGAGGGGCACCTCGAGGAGCTGATCGTCGAGGCGCACACCAGCCGCAACGGCGCAGCAGCCACCGCGTAGGACCGGAACGGAGTGTCCGTCGTCGGGATCGTTCCCGCCGGCGGCAGCGGCGAACGCCTTGGCGCCGATCGGCCCAAGGCGTTCGTCGTTTGTGCCGGCCGTCCGCTGATCGACTGGAGCCTCGACGTGCTCCAGTCGATCTGCGACCGCGTGGTCGTGGCGGCGCCACCCGACTGGCTGCGCGAAGGCTGGGTCGAGGGCGGGTCGTCGCGGTCGCAGTCCGTGCGCAACGCGGTTGCCGCTGCCCCCGAAGCCCGGACCTTCGTGGTCCACGACGCCGCCAGGCCCCTGGTCACGCGGGAGCTGGTGGAGGAGTGCATCGGGGCTCTGCTCGGGGTGGACGGGGCGATCGCGGCCGCCCCGGTCACCGACACGGTCAAGGAGGCCTACCCGGACGGCACCGTGCTCCGCACGCTTGACCGCTCCCGCTTGTGGGCGGTGCAGACGCCGCAGGTCTTCCGCGCCGAGGCGCTGCGCCGCGCGCTCGACATCGACGACGCGGCACTCGCGGCCGCCACCGACGACGCCTCGCTCGTGGAGGCAACCGGCGGCACAGTACGCCTGGTCGAGGCGCCGGTCGAGAACTTCAAGGTCACCACCGAGGCGGATCTCGCTCGAGCGGAGGCGGCGCTGTGCTGACCGACTACCACGTCCACCTGCGCCCGGACGAGGACGACTCGCCGGCGGAGCGCTATTTCACGGCCGCCAACGTCGACCGTTACCGCGAGGCGGCCGGCGAGCGGGGCATAGAGGAGCTGGGCATAGCCGAGCACGTCCATCGCTTCGTGCAGTCGCTCGACGTCTGGACCCACGCCTGGTACCGCCACTGGGCGCGCGACGACGTGGACGAGTACGTCGACTTCCTGCGCGCAGTCGCAGCTCAAGGTCGGCATCGAGGCGGATTTCCTCCCCGGTCGCGAGGACCGGCTCGCCAACCTGCTGGACGGGCGCGACTGGGACTACGTGGTGGGCTCGGTCCACTTCCTGCGCGACGAGGCGGTCGACTTCCACGGCTATCCCGACTGGGAGCCGTGGGACATCTGGCGCGGGGCCGACCCGGAGAAGGTGTGGACGCGCTACTTCGAGACGCTTGGCGAGGCGGCGCGCTCGGGGCAGTTCGACATCCTCGCCCACCCCGACCTGGTCAAGGTCTGGGGCAGCCGCGTGCCCGCGCCCGAGGGCGACCTGCGCCGCTTCTACGATCGCGCCATGGAGGGAATCGCCGAGTCGGATGTGGCGGTGGAGGTGTCGACCGCGGGGCTGCGCAAGCCGGTTGGCGAGATCTACCCCGCGCCGGCGTTCATCGAGATGTGCCTCGAGGCCGGACGGCCGGTGGCGCTGTCGAGCGACGCCCACACGCCCGATCAGCTCGGCTACGAGTACGAGCGCGCTGTGGAGCTGCTGCGGGGGCTTGGCGTGGAGGAGATCGCGGTCTTCGAGCGGCGCGCCCGGCGCCTCGAGGCGCTCGGATGAGCCCAACCGGCATCGGCTGGGACTCGCATCGCCTGGAGGGCGGGCGGCCGCTGATCCTCGGCGGTGTGGAGATCCCCGATGCGGCGCGCGGGCTGATCGGCTGGTCCGACGCCGACGTGCTCACCCACGCGGTGATCGACGCGCTGCTCGGCGCGGCCGGGCTCGGCGACATCGGCCAGCACTTCCCGGACACCGACGAGCGCTGGCGCGACGCGAACTCGATCGAGTTGCTGCGCGAGGTGCGCGGCCTGCTGCCGGCGGCGCCCCTGCACGTGGACGCGACCGTGATGTGCGAGGCCCCCAAGCTCGCGCCGCACCGCGACGCGATGCGCGCCCGGCTGGCCGGGGCGATCGCGGTGGAGCCGGCGGCGGTGAACGTGAAGTTCACGACGGGGGAGGGGATGGGCTTCGTGGGCCGCGGTGAGGGCATCGCGGCGCTGGCCGTGGCGACGCTGCCCGGATAGCCTTTGGCAATGGACCGCGACGAGCTGGCCTTCGCCGGGGCGGCACGGCAGGCCGACATGGTCCGGCGCCGCGAGATCTCCTCCCGCGAGCTCGTCCTTCTGTACCTGGAGCGCATCCAGCGCTACGACGGGGAGCTGAGCAGCTACCGCACGGTCATGCCCGAGCGCGCCCTCGCGGACGCCGAGCAGGCCGACGCCCGCCGCAACGCCGGCGACGACCGGCCGCTGCTCGGAGTGCCGATCGCCGTCAAGGACACCGAGGACATCGCGGGCGAGGTGACCACCTGGGGCACGGCCGCCCACGGCGGCCCCGCCCAGCGCGACAACGAGCTGATCTCCCGGCTGCGCGCGGCCGGTGCCGTGATCCTCGGCAAGACCAACCTCCCCGAGCTGGCGATCATGGGCTCCACCGAGGGTCCGGCCTTCGGCGTCACGCGCAACCCCTGGAACAACGATCGCACGCCGGGCGGTTCGAGCGGCGGCAGCGCGGCCGCGGTGGCGGCGGGCCTGTGCGCGGCGGCCACGGGCTCCGACGGCGCCGGCTCGATCCGCATCCCCGCTTCGGCCTGCGGCCTCGTCGGGCTCAAGCCCCAGCGCGACCGCATCGCGCTGACGCCGGCGGGCCACTGGTACGGGCTCAGCGTCGTCGGCTTCCTGACCCGCACGGTCGCGGACACCGCGCTGATGCTGGATGTCGCGGCGCTGCACCCGCCCGAGCGGCTGTACACGGAGGCCGCGGCGCGCCCGCCGCAGCGGCTGCGGATCGCGCTCTGGCTGAAGACTCCCTTCCCGCCGACTCCGGTCGACGACGGCGTGGTGGCGTCGATCCAGGCGGTCGCGGAGCGCCTGCGCGCGCTGGGCCACGAGGTGGCCGAGCACGATCCTCAGTACGGGCGAGCCATGGACGCGGTGATTCCGCGCTACCTGGGCGGCATCGCGCAGGACGCCGCCGCCGTGCCGCGCCCGGAGCGGCTGCAACGCCGCACCCGCGGCTTCGCCCGGTTCGGGCGGATGGTGCCGGAGGCGCTCGTGCGGCGCGCCCTCAAGGACGAGGCCAACCACGCCGCCCGGCTCGGCGAGCTGTTCGGGCAGCACGACCTGCTCTTGACCCCGGTCTCGGCACGCCCGCCGGTGGGCGCCACGGAGTGGGAGGGGCTTGGCGCCGCGCGCACGCTGCTGGGCATGTCGCGCATCTATCCCTTCACCGGCATCTGGAACATGACCGGCCAGCCGGCGATCTCGATCCCGGCGCCGCCGGCGGACGGCCTGCCGATCGGCGCCCAGCTGATCGGCCCCCCCGACAGCGAGCAGCTGCTGCTGTCGGTCGCCGGCCAGCTCGAGCAGGAGCTGCGCTGGCCGGAGCGCCGGCCAGCGCAGGACTGAGCCCAGGCGGCGACGGCCCCGCGATCCGCCGCGGGCCGGTCGAGCCCTAGGGCTGCAGGCGGCCCAGCACCGGGCTCTCGAATCCCTCGGCCGTCGCGTCCATCAGGATCACGTCCCAGCGCCGGCCCAGGGCCCGCACGGCGTCGCGGCGGCGGCCGATCAGCTGGAAGCCGGCTCGCTCGTAGGCGCGCACCGCGGCGGCGTTGAACTCGTAGGTCTCCAGCATGACGTTGCGCAGGCCCAGGATCGTGAACGCCCAGTCGAGGACGAGGCGGGTGGCGTCGCCGCCGATGCCGGTGCCGCGGCGCCGGCCGACGAAGATGCCGAACTCCGCCCGCAAGAAGTTGTGGTCGATGTTCTCGAGGCCGCACACCCCGACCAGCTCGGCGTCCGCCGCGTCGTGGATCGCGAACGCCACGGCCGTGGGGCGCGGCGCCGCTCCGGCCTCGCTGATCTGCTCGTACCAGCGCAGCTCGCCGTCCGCGTTGGGCAGGCCGCGGTGCGCGAGGCCGCGCCGCACGTCGGGATCGTTGAACCAGACGGTGATCTGCGGCAGGTGGTCGCGGCGAAGCACGCCGAGGGCCGCCCGCTCGCCGCTGACGACGAAGTCCTGGTCGGGCACGCGCGGAATGGTACGCGTAGCCTTCGCGCCCCAGTGCGCGAGATTCGCATCCACGACACGCTCAGCGGCGGCGAGCGCAGGCTCGAGCCGCGCGACCCTCCCAAGGTGGGCGTCTACACCTGCGGACCGACTGTTTACGGCCGCGTCCACGTCGGTAATGCGCGCCCTTACGTCGTCTTCTCGCTGCTGAAGCGCTTCCTGCGGCACGAGGGCTACGACGTGACCTTCGTCGCCAACGTCACCGACGTGAACGACAAGATCTATGACGCGGCCCGCGAGCGCGGGGTCCCGAGCGAGGAGCTCGCGCGCGAGATGACCGACGCCTACGTCGCGGACACGGACCTGCTCGGCATCGAGCGCCCCGACCACGAGCCGAAGGCGAGCGAGACGATCGGCGGAATCGTGGCGCTGATCGAGGCGCTGATCGAGGGCGGCCACGCCTACGAGGCGCGCGGCGACGTCTACTTCCGGGTGGCCAGCTTCGACGGCTACGGCAAGCTGTCGAACCGCCCGCTGGAGGAGATGCAGCAGGGCGAGGGCGACGACTCGGCCGACGTCAAGGAGGCGCCCCAGGACTTCGCGCTCTGGAAGGCGCGCAAGGAGGACGAGGACACCTGGTGGGAGTCGCCCTGGGGCGACGGCCGGCCCGGCTGGCACATCGAGTGCTCGGCTATGGCGGAGGAGCTTCTGGGCGTGGACTTCGAGATCCACGGCGGTGGCTCGGACCTGGTCTTCCCCCACCACGAGAACGAGATCGCGCAGACCGAGGCCGCCCGCGGGCAGCCGCTGGCGCGCATCTGGATGCACAACGGCATGGTCGAGATGGCGGACGAGAAGATGGCCAAGTCCGTGGGCAACATCCGCCTGCTGCACGGCGCCATCGAGCAGTTCGGACCCGAAGCGTTCCTGATGTGGATGGTCGGCGCCCACTACCGCAAGCCGGTGGCCTACACCGAGGAGACGCTCGCGGACGCCGCCCGCGCGGTCGACCGGCTCCGCGAGCTGATCCGGCGCCTGGACGCCGACGGGGCCAACCCGGGGGAGCTCGACGCGATCGTAGAGCGCTTCTTCGACCACCTGGCCGACGACTTCAACACCGCGGCCGCCCGCGCCGAGCTGTTCGCGTGGCTGGCCGAGGCCAACCGCCGCATGGACGCCGGCGAGCGCCTGGGACCCGGCCGCCTGGGCGAGATGCTGCACGCGTTCGGGCTGGAGCGCCTCTTGGAGGGCGACACCGAGAGCGCGCCGGAGGACGTGGAACGGCTGGCCGCCGAGCGCCAGGAGGCCCGCGACGCGCGCGACTTCGAGCGCGCCGACCGCCTGCGCGACGAGCTGGCCGCCCGCGGCTGGGACATTCGCGACACCCCGCAGGGGCCGCGGCTCGTGCGGACGTGATCGTCTACGGACGCAATCCGGTGCGCGAGGCGCTGCGCGGGCGCCGCCGCGTGCACCGCGTCTACGCGACCGAGAGGGCCGCGACCGAGGTCTGGCTGGGTGACGTGGACGTGGCGATCGCCGACCCGCACGAAATCGAGGAGCGCTGCGGCTCGGCGGATCACCAGGGGGTCTGCGCCGAGGTCCAGGCCTACCCGTACGCCGACGCCGACTCGCTGCTCGACTCCGAGGACGCGCTGGTCGTGTGCCTCGACGAGGTCCAGGACCCGCACAACCTCGGAGCGGTCTGCCGGGTCGCCGAGGCGGCCGGCTGCGCGGGAGTGGTGGTGCCCGAGCGCCGCTCGGCGGAGATCACTCCGGCCGTCTGCAAGGCGTCGGCCGGCGCCGTGGAGCACCTTCCGGTAGCCCGCGTGCGCAACCTGGCGGACTGGCTCGGGGACGCCAAGAAGCGCGACGCCTGGGTCTACGGCGCGGAGGCGGACGCGCGCGTGTCCTACGACAGCCCCGACTACGGCGGCCGCGTCGTGCTGGTGCTCGGCTCGGAGGGGCGCGGGCTGCGCCCGAGGGTCGCCGACGCCTGCGACCAGCGCATCTCGCTGCCCGAGCGGGGCAAGGTGGGCTCGCTCAACGTCTCCACGGCGGCCGCCGCGATCGTGTACGGAATCTTGCACTCGCGCAAGGCCGCCCTTGACAAGGGTTCATAACTAACCCATACTCCGGCGCGCATTCACAGGCTGTAGTCGAGCTTGAGGGATCGACTACAGGAACTGGCGCGCCAGGGGAGGTACGCCGCCACCGAGCTTCAAGGGTCCGCACTGGGCCTGAGAGGAGCATTCGATGGCAACTTCCGCAACGTCTCCTGCGCTACCCGTCCCGGCACGCCGGCCCGGGGCTCCGATCCGTCGGAGCGGCTCAAAGTCTCAGGGTGAGGTCGAGCTTGATGATCACTACCTGATCGCGCTCGCCAAGCAGGGCCGCAAGGACGCCTACGACCGCATCGTGAAGCGCTACTTCGGCTTCGTACGGCTCAAGGCGTCGTCGTACTTCCTGATCGGCGGGGACTCCGACGACCTGATCCAGGAGGGCCTGGTCGGGCTCTACAAGGCGGTTCGCGACTACCGCTCGGACCGCGAGTCGAGCTTCCGCAACTTCGCCGAGCTCTGCATCACCCGGCAGATCATCACGGCGGTGAAGACCTCCACGCGCAACAAGCACACGCCGCTGAACGAGTACGTGTCCTTCTCGCAGACGCCCGCCGCCGGGGGCGGCGACGGCGATCCGACCCTCGACGAGCTGCTCCCGGGGCCGAGCGCGCACGATCCCGTGAACCAGGTGATCTCCTCGGAGGAGCTGCACAGCCTGGTCACCTGCCTGTCCAGCGTCCTCTCCGAGCTCGAGAGCTCCGTGCTGTCCCTCTATCTGGACGGGCACAGCTACGAGGCGGTCGCCGAACGGCTCGAGTGCGACACGAAGACCGTGGACAACGCCCTCCAGCGCGTCAAGCGCAAGGTGGGGGCGCATCTGACCTCGCGCCAGGTGCTGCTCTAGAACAAACGTCCAGCCCCAGCCGCAGGCCTCCGGCCCCCGCCGGGCTGAGGCCGACGCATGGAGCATGCGCGTCCGCCCCTCTCTTCTGCTTGTGGCCATGGCCCTCGCCGCGTTCTTCGTGGCGCAGACGGCCCTGGGCTCGACCGGCGCGGCGGACAGCGGGACGCTCGCCGACTTCCAGCCCGCCGTGGCCGTCGCCCAGCCGGCGGCCCCCGCGCAGCCCGCCCCGCCGCAGGGGCATCTGCTCGCGTTCGCCGGGACCGACCTCGCGTACAGCGAGCGGCCCGGCGGTCCCGCGGTGGGCCAGATCGCAGCCACCACCGAGTTCGGCTCGCAGCAGGTGCTGAGCGTGGCCGCAAGGCGCGGCGCCTGGCTGGCCGTCGTGACCAGCGCGCTGCCCAACGGACAGCTCGCCTGGGTCAGGCGCGACGCCGTAACGCTGGGGCGCACCCGCTGGTCGCTGCGCGCCGACCTGTCGGAGCACACTGTGACCCTGCTCAGCTACGGACGCGCCGTGCGGCGCATCGATGTGGCCATCGGCCGCCCCGGGTCCGAGACTCCGACGGGGCGCTTCGCGGTCACCGACAAGATCGCCGGTACGAGCTACGGCCCCTACTACGGCTGCTGCATCCTGGCGCTGAGCGCCCACCAGCCGAACACGCCGGCCGGCTGGACCGGCGGCAACCGGATCGCCATCCACGGCACCGACGCGCCTTCGACGATCGGCACCGCCGCCTCAGCGGGCTGCCTGCGGGCCGCCGACGCCGATCTGCAGGGCCTGATGGAGCGCGTGCCGGTGGGCACGCCTGTTTTCATCGGCGCCTAGCGGGGTACCGGCGGTCCGACCCGAAGGAGGAAGAACAATGGTCGGAATCCTGATTACCGTGCTGATTGCAGCCCTGGTGTACCTGATCCTCGCCGCGCTGACGGTCCCGATCGTCGGGATCGTGGGAGCGATCCTGGTGCTGATCGGTGGCATCCCGAGCGGAGGCTTCGGCTTCGGCGGGCGCTGGAGCGGCCGCGGCCGAGCGATCTGACGCCGGGCCGCTAGCCGGCGGGCCAAGGCACGTTGCAGGCCGCCCGCTGACTCAGCGGGACCCCGTCCTGGGGCTGGTACGGCGACTTCTTCGTGCTCGGGTCGTAGGCATTCTCCACCAGGCCGAGCTGGCGCTCGATCTGGAACGAGGTCTGGCGCAGGCGCCGGTCACGGTCGGCGACCGCGTTGATCCACTCGAGCAGCGTCGGATGCCAGGGTCCGCCGGCGGGGTCCGGCTGCAGCATCGGCACCAGCTCGGTGGCGAACTCGAAGCCGTGCACCGGCGTGAGCACCAGCGGGCTCGTCGCCTTCGGCAGGTTGTGCCACATCCAGTCCGTCCATGGCGTGATCCGCCTGCTGATCAGGGCGGACTCCTGCGTGTAGCGGGTGACCGTCTTGCAGAAGCGCAGAAGGCGATCTCCGTAGCCGGCCTGCCCCGGGGTGCCGGCGAACCCGCGGACGCCGATCGCATCCTCTTTGTTGACCACGGGGGCGATGCGCAGATTGAGGCCCTTCCAGCGCTTCAGATAGTGGCGGGCTAGGTCGAGCGTGTCGTCGCACTGCACGCCCGGGGTCGGCACGTAGGCTCCGCCCGCGACCGAGCACGGTCGCGTGACCGCGTGGACGTCGAGCCGGTGGTCGAGGGCGGCCACCTGGGCGGGGTCGGTGACGAGTCCCTGCGCGGCGTCGTCCCAGACCTTCTCGGTGGGCGATCCCGACATCGGCACCACGGTCAGGCGCGCGAGCCGCTTGCCGCTCGGGCCGCGCTCGTCGCGCTGTGGCCAGAGCAGGTCGCCGACGAGGCGGGCGTTGTACCAGGCGCCGAAGCCGCCCGCCGAGGAGCCCGCGATGGTCACATCACCGCGCCGTATGTCGACGCCCTGCGCCGCGAGGATGAACCTGAGCGCCTGGAAGCCGGCCTCGAAATCGAGCGCGCCGCGGTGCTCGATCCGGATCGTCAGGTGGGTCACGCTGAAGCTCCCGCCGGCCTGCTGGCCCTCGATGTCGAGGCCCGGGTACTGGGCTTCGAGCGCGGCCGGCGTGGTCCCGCCGTTCACGCGGCTCTCGACCTCGCGTCTGAGGCTCGCGACGCCGGTGAAGTCGTAGGCGATCGGCTGGGTCATGCGGCCGGAGTGAAAGTCCTGGGTGCAGTAGGGAAAGATCGCCCAGTGCGCCTGCCCGATGTAGGCGTCGTTGGAGGCGTGCTGGAAGAACAGCATCCGCGTCGCGCCGGGGGAGGTCGGCGCGGTCAGGCGGTTGCGTACCTCGGCGAGGTTTCTGATCGGGGTGTCGAGCGCTCCATTCAGGTCCAGGCTGGTGGAGCCACCGCCCGGTAGCCAGATGACCACGCGCCGGTTCAGCTGCCCATCTACCTCGCGCGGGCCAGACGAGAAGAAGATCGAATACGGCGCCCCGCCGCCGCAGCGGGCGTTCTGGATCTGGACGCGAATGAACTGCCGGTTTGCGTACGTGCCGAGCGGCCAGCTCACCGGACCGCTCTGCGCCCCGGCGGCGGTCGCCAAACCAAGGCACGCCGCCAGGGCGGCCAGGGTCACTCCGAGGAAGGCGCGGCGGGGCGGCATCCGCTCCTGTCGAAACCCGTGCGACCCGAAGAAGTTGCTCCGCGGGTCGAAGCGAACGCGAGCTAGGAGCCGGAGGTCGGACTCGAACCGACGGCCTTCGCTTTACAAGAGCGATGCTCTACCAGCTGAGCTACTCCGGCCCGAGGGGGCGAGTCTAGGCCTCGGTTGCCCCGGCGGCCGCGTGCTCGATGTTGCCGTGCCCGTTGGACGAGACCGGCACCTGCTCCAGGGGCTCGAAGCGGCCCGCCGGGTTCAGCCGCCGCTCCAGCTCGCCGAGAACAAGCCCGAACAGTGCGTGGCGCCAGGCGGACTGGGCGAAGGCGCGCCGGTTGCCCGTCAGCGAACGGTCGACCACGGCGGTCAGCGGCCAGGTCGCCAGGTGCTCGGCCAGGCCGGCGGCGATGCCGGCCGTTTGCGCGGGTCCCGGGATCAGCGGCCGCACGAGCGTGTAGACGGCGCCGAACGCGGCGCCGTTTGCCATGTGGATGGCAAGGCCCGCTGCCTGCCAGCCGGAGTCGCGCGTGACCAGCTTGCCGAGCAGCTCGACGTCGTCGTAGTCGGTCCCGAAAACACGCTTGTCGAGCGGCTGCTGGGCCGCCCAGACAGCGGCCGCCACCGCGCCCGCAAGCGCCCCGCTTGGAATTCTCCTCAGCTCCATTGGGGACGCAGCGTAACGCGGAGCCCGGACCCGGGTAGCTCATCGGTGATGTCGGAGGTGCGCCAGAAGGGGCTGCTGCGCCCGCGTCCGCTTGCGGTCTACCACGAGCGCACCCGCCGCCGGGGCGTCAACTCGTTCGTCTACTGGCCCATGCGCGTGGTGCTCAAGGCGGCGATCTTGGCCTACTTCCGCCTCCGCCGGCTCGGGCGCGAGCACATCCCCTCCGGCGGCGTCATCCTCGCGGCGAACCACCGCAGCTTCCTCGACCCGTTCGTGATCGGCTGCTGCCTGCCGCGCCCGATCTACTTCGTCGCCAAGCGCGAGCTCTTCAAGAACCCGATACTGGGCTGGTTCCTCAACTGCATGGGCGCGTTCCCCGTTCGCCGCGGCGAGGCCGACGAGGAGTCGGTCGACACCGCGCTCGTGCTGCTCGAGCGCGGCCAGGCCGTCGTCATCTTTCCCGAGGGCACCCGGATCCGGGCCGGCTCGCTGGCGCAGCCGAAGCGCGGCGTCGGGCGCCTGGCCCTCCAGAGCGGCGCGCCGGTCGTGCCGATCGCGATCTCCGGCAGCGAGCACGCTCGCGACGGCTGGAAGATCAAACCGGTCCGCGTGCACCTTCGCTGCGGCCCCCCGCTCACGTACCCGCGCGTGGAGGACCCGTCGCCGTTCCTCGCCGGCGAGGTCACCGAGCGCATCTGGCCCTGCGTCGGCCTCCAGTGGGAGTGGCTCGGCGGGCTGCCGCCGCTGCGCAACGCCGCGGTGGTCGGCGGCGGCTCCATGGGCACCGCGATCGCCTCCGTGCTCGCGCGTGCGGGACTCGAGGTGCAGCTGGGCTGCCGGACGACGTCGCAGGCGGCGCGGCTGCTGGACGATCGCGAGAACGCGGCCTACCTGCCGGGCGTCGCGCTGGACCGGGCGATCGAGCCCAAGACCGTCCGCGAGATCGAGTTCGCCGGCGTGGACCTGGTCGTGCTGGCCGTCCCCTGCAACAGCCTGCCGGCCGTGATCGGCCAGATCGGCGCGCGGATGGGCGAGCGCAGCGCGGTGCTCGTCACCTCGAAGGGGCTCGTGCCGCCGCTCGGCACGACCCCAAGCGCGTACGTGTCCGAGCGGGTGCGCTCGCGCGCGGTTTCGAGCCTTGCCGGCCCCGCTCACGCGCGCGAGGCGATCGAGACCGGCGCGTCGGTGGTCGTCGCGACGGGCGACGCCGACCTGCGCCGCCAGCTCCGCGAGGTGCTCGAGGCCGGCGGGCTCACCGTCGACGCGACCGACGACGTGACCGGCGCCGAGCTGGCCGCCTGCGCGAAGAACGCCGCGGCCCTGGCGTCGGGCGCCGCCTCCGTGCGCAGCGCCAACCTGGCCGGCGCCGCGGCCGGGCGCATCTTCTCCGAGGTCCATCAGCTGGCCGTGGCGAGCGGCGGTCGCAGCGAGACCTTCGCCGGCCTTGCGGGTGCCGGCGACCTGGTCGCCACGGCGATAGCCGAGGGCAGCCGCAACCGGCGCGCCGGCGAGCTGGTCGGAACCGGCATGCCGACCGGCCAGGTGGCGGCCACTTTGCAGCAGACCGCCGAGTCGCTCGCCACCGTCCCCCTGCTGAGTGACGTCTTCGAGCGCGAGGGCATCGACGCCCCGGTCACCAACGGACTGCGCCGCGTGCTCGACGGCGAGGAGTCGCCCGACGAGTGGCTCGAGAGCGTGCGCAACACCGATTCGCAACGGAGGACCCGCGCGGCCTGACGGCGCTGCTCGCGCGGTCTAGGCTCCCCGATGGGTGGACGAGGCGATCGACAAGCAGCGGCTCGACCGCGACTTCACGGAGCTCTACAGAGCTCACCTGCGCGATGTGTACTCGTACGCCTACTACCGGATCGGCAACCACCACGACGCCGAGGACCTCACCGAGCAGACGTTTCTGCAGGCCTACAGGCACTTCGACCGCGCGCAGCGCGAGTCGAACGGCCGGCCGCTGCGCCCGTGGCTGATCCGGATCGCGCACAACCTTGCGGCGAACTACTACCGGGACCGCTCGCGCAGGCCGGTCACGCAGCTGGACGACGCGGCGATCATCTCCGCCCCGCAGGGGACGGAGGAGATGGTGGAGGGGCGCGAGGAGGTCATGGAGGTGCTCCGGGGCGTTTCGGAGCTGCCCGACGACCGCCGCGAGGCGCTGATCATGCGCTTCGCGCTGGACATGGACAACCGCGAGATCGCGCGGGCGCTGGGGCGCTCCGAGGGCGCGACCAAGGTGTTGATCCACAGGGCGATCAAGCAGCTGGAGCAGGGGCTCGAAGAGGCAGGTGACGAGGCAGGTGTCGAGACATGAGTGAAGCTGAGCGGGTCGAGAGGCTGCTGAAGCTGGCGTTCGCGCCGGTGGAGCCGCCGGAGGCGCTGAGCGATCGGCTCGAGCGCGGGCTGACCGAGATGGCCGACGCGGCCGCGGGCGAGCTGGCCGAGTGGGAGCTGTCGGCGATGAGCGACCCGCGCAACTGGGTGCGCCCGGCCGCGGCGGTCGTGGTCGGCAGCGTGGCGGCCGGTGGGCTCGTGCTGGTCCGGGCCCGTCAGCAGCAGAAGAAGCGCCAGTCGTCCGGACTGCGCTCGCTGGAGCGGAGCCTGCGCGACGTGGCCGACGACCTGGAGAAGCGCCTCCGGCGCGGGTAGGCCCGGCCTAGCAGCTCGCCAGCGCGCGGGCGTAGAAGCGCGCGTAGCTGGGCCAGTGGGAGTTCCAGTAGTCGCCCTCGTGGCCGCCCGGCCAGGTGGTGTGCGCGCTCACCCGGCCGCCGAGCGCGTCGTGGAGCGCCGTCACCCCGGGCTGGAAGGGGTCCTGCTCGCCGGCGTCGACCCATAGTCGCGTGTCGCCGTACTCCGCTGGGTTGGCGCGCGCCGCGCCGATCACGTCGTGGCGCGCGAAGTCCTCGGCGTCGTCGAACGCGCCCGGGGCGGTCTCGCCGGCCGTGCGCCAGAGCGCCGGCGAGTGGCCGCCCACCGCGCAGAAGCGGCCGGGGTTGAGTCGCGCGATGTCGTAGGCGCCAAAGCCGCCCATGGAGATGCCGCCGATCGCGACCCGCTGCGGATCGGCGCCGAAGCGCCTCACGACCTCGGGGATCACCTCGCGCGTGACGTAGCGGCCCCAGTCGCCTTCGGCGCGGTCGTGCCAGTAGGAATGGTCGCCGCCGTCGGGGAACGCGACGATCGGGGCGTCGGCGCCGACGCTCGCGAGCGCGCCGAAGAAGGCATCGTCGAGCTCGCTGTTGTTGTCGCCCGAGCGTCCGTGCAGGAAGACCAGCAGCGGCCGCCGCCCGGCGCGGCGCTCGGCGGGGATCACGACCGTCGTCGGGAGCCGCTTGCCGACGGCCTTGCTGTCGATCTCGAGCGTCGCGACCTGGGCGCCGTGCCGGTCCACGCCGAGCAGCTGCTGGGCGGCGAAGCCGGCGACGATCGCGACGACGACCAGCGCGATCGGCAGTAGCCGGAGCGACCGCACTCGCGGGCTAGGCGGGCTCGGGTCGCGTCGCCGTGCTTGGCGGCAGCGTCGCGGGTGTTGCCAGACCGGCGCCGGTGCCGGCGATCCCGATCAGCAGGTGCAGGAAGTTGTCCTCGGTGTTGACCGGGATCAGGTTGAACAGCTCGTCCCCGTCGCCGGCGAGAAAGCCCAGCAGCGCGACCACGAGGTAGACCGCGCCGAAGAGCAGCGCATACCCGCGCGACCAGCCGTAGGAGCGCGCGACCAGCAGGCCGACGACGCCCGAGGCGATATGGAGCAGGTTGTGCCAGCCGTTGACGTCCAGGATGCCCAGCACGGCGTCGCGCGAGGTGCCGTTGCCGCTGCCGAAGCTGGCGTTGTAGAAGAAGCCGACGATCCCGGCGACGGTGAGCGTGGCGCCGATGACCAGCGCGTAGACCTGGGCCGGAGAGCGCTCCCCTTCCATCCGGGCGTCCTTCGACGGATGATCCGATTTTCCCTGCCGGACGTAAGGATGTCTCGTGGTGGCGGCCGATATTCGGAACCTTGCTGACGAAGAGGTCATGCAATTGGTCGGCGAGGGCAATCCGCGCGCGTTCGAGCTGCTCTACGACCGCCACGGCGGCGCGGCCTTCTCGCTCGCCTACCGCATGGTCGGCGACCGCGTGGCCGCCGAGGACATCTCCCAGGAGGCCTTCCTCTCGATCTGGCGCAGCCGCATGCGCTACGACTCGGCGCGCGGAAGCGTCCGCACCTGGGTGCTCGGGATCGTCCACAACCGCACCATCGACGCGCTGCGGCGCGGGGCCTCGTACGAGCGCCGGCGCGAGCAGCTGGACGGCGTCGAGGAGCGCCACGAAGCGCCCGAACGGACGGACGTGGAAGCCGCCCGCCGCGAGGAGGCGCGCAGCGTCCGCAGCGCGCTCGACACGCTTCCGGTCGATCAGCGCCGCACCATCGAGCTGGCGTACTTCGGCGGGTTCAGCCACAGTCAGATAGCCGACCTGCTCGACGAGCCGATCGGCACCATCAAGGGAAGGATGAGGCTCGGGCTCGGCAAGCTGAGGGACCAGCTGGCCGATTTCGCAGCAGGGGAATTCGCATGACGACACCAGACCACACGACTTACCGGGACGAGGTGGGGGCCTACCTCCTCGGCGCGCTCACGGATTCGGAGCGGGCCGACTTCGAGGATCACCTGGCCGGCTGCCCCGAGTGTCGCCACGAGCTCGAGCGGCTGCGCCCGGCCGCCGAGGTGCTGCCGCGCTCGGTCGAGCAGATCGAGCCGCCGCCGAGCCTGAAGCGCTCGCTGATGGAGGTCGTCGAGCGCGAGGCGCGCGCCGCCGGCACGGTTGAGCCGGCGCGCCGGCCGCTGGGCGAGCGCCTGCGCGGGCTGCTGCGCCCGGTGCGGCCGATGCTTGTCGCGGGAGCGCTGGCGGTCGGGCTGCTGATCGGATTCGGGGTCGCGCAGCTGGGCGGAGGCGACGACGGGCGCACCGTGGTCGCGAGCGTGAACCCGACCGTGCTGCCCCAGGCCAGCGGCCACCTCAAGGTCCACGGCGACGATGCCGTGCTCGAGGTCCGCGGCATGCCCTCGCCGGGACGCGGGCGCGTCTACCAGGCGTGGGTGCAGCGCGACGGCATGGTCGAGCCTCAGCCCACCTTCGAGGTGGGCGCTGACGGCCGCGGGGCCGTAGCCGTGCCGGAGGACATCTCCGGTGCCCAGGCCGTCCTGCTCACACGCGAGCCGCGCGGCGGGTCGCGAGCGCCCAGCGAGAAGCCGATTCTGACTGTGAGGCTCTAGCCGCAGCTAGGTTTCTCCGGGTGGAGGTCTGCTACCGCCACCCGAACCGAGAGACCGGGGTCCGCTGCTCGAACTGCGAGCGGCCGATCTGTCCCGATTGCATGACCTCGACGCCGGTCGGGATGCGCTGCCCCGAGTGCGCACGCCAGCGCACGCGTTCGCGCACGATGCGGTCGGTGGCGGCGGGCGGCGACCCCGTGCTCACCTATGCCCTGATCGGGATCAACGTGGTCGTGTTCATCGGCGAGCTGGCCGGCGGAGCCAGCGCGACCGGCGGCGGCCTGGGCGCCAGCAGGCTGTTCGCGGACGGCGCCCTGTCGGGCCCCGCCGTCGCCGACGGCGACTACTGGCGGCTGCTCACCGCCGGCTTCCTCCACGCGAGCTTCTTCCACATCTTCTTCAACATGTTCGCGCTCTGGATCCTCGGCACGATGCTCGAGCCGGCGATCGGGTCGGCGCGCTTCGGGCTGATCTACTTCGTGTCCGTGCTCGTCGGGTCCTTCGGGGTGCTGCTGATCGACCCGAACTCGCTCACGGTCGGCGCGTCCGGCGGCATCTTCGGCCTGATGGGGGCCGCCGTGATCATCCTGCGCAATCGCGGAATCAACCCGCTGGAGAGCGGTCTGGTGCTCTGGCTGGGCCTGAACCTGCTGCTGACCTTCGCCATCTCGAACATCTCGATCGGCGGGCACATCGGCGGCCTCATCGGAGGGTCGATAGCGGCGCTCGTACTGTTCGAGCTGCCCGACCGGGTGCGTATCCCGCCCGCCGCGGCCAACCTGCTGTGCGCGGCCCTCGGCGTGGCCGCCGTGGTCGGCTCGATCGCGGTCGCCTAGTAGGCGACGGGCGCGGGCCGCTCGAGGTCCAGCTCGATCGAGCGCCGCGTCGGCGGCGCGGGCACCAGCTCCGGGTGGAGCAGGTGGCCGAGCAGCTCCACGCCGTCCACCAGCCGCGGCCCCGGGCGGGAGAAGTAGGCGGCCGCGTCCACCGCGTAGACCACGCGCGGGCCCACGAGCGCGAGGTGGCGGCGCCAGCGCATCGTCTCGGCCGCCGCCTCCTCCGCGTAGTAGCCGCACGGCATCGAGATGACCACCTCCGGCGCCATCGCCTCGACCTCGCTCCACTCGGCGGTGCGCGACTTCTCGCCGGGCTGGCCGAGCGCGTCCTCGCCGCCGGCCAGCTCGATCATCTGGGGCACCCAGTGCCCGCCGACGTAGATCGGGTCCAGCCACTCGAGCGCGGCGACGCGCGGGCGCGCGGCGTCCTCGACGGCCAGCTCCACCGCCTCCAGGCGCTCGCCGAGATCCGCCACGAGCTGGTCGCCGGCCTCCGCCACGCCCGCTGCCTGCGCAAGGCGCGGGACGTCGGCCAGGACCTCGCCCAGCGTCGTGGGGTCGAGCGAGATCACCTCGGGCTTGGTGGGCAGCCGCTCGGCCACGGCGCGGACCTCGTCGAACGACACGGCGCAGACCTCGCAGACCGCCTGGGTGACGATCAGGTCGACGTCGAGCTCGTCCAGGGTGTCCTCGTCGAGCTCGTAGAGCGCCTCGCCGTTTCCGGTGCGCTCGCGCACGGCGCGATCGATCTCGCCGGGGTCGAGTCCGGGCGGGATGACGCTGCGGGTCAGATGGGGGAGTTGCTCGGCGCCGGCCGGGTAGTCACACTCGTGGGTGACCCCGGCGACGCTGTCGCCCAGTCCGAGGGCGAACAGCATCTCGGTCGCGGAGGGCACAAGCGATGCGATGCGCATGGAGACGAGAATGGCACGTCTGAACGACGAGGAGATCGAGGAGCGACTGGCCGACCTGGACGGCTGGGAGCGCGACGGCGACGCGATCCGGCGCGCCTTCAAGCTCGACGACTTCAAGGGCTCGGTGGACTTCGTGAACCGGTTGACGCCGGAGGCCGAGGACATGAACCACCATCCCGACCTGTCCATCTCGTGGAACGAGGTGACCGTCACGATCAGCACTCACTCGGAGGGCGGGCTGACCGCCAAAGACTTCGAGCTGGCTAGGCGAATTGCTAGTCTCGCGCCAGCCGCCGAATGAGCGACGACGAACCTCCTCGAAGTAGCCCGCTGACAGACCCCGCGCGGCGATGACTCAGTTCCTGTTCCTGCTGGGCGTGCTGCTGCTGGTCGCCGCGAACGCCTTCTTCGTCGCGGCCGAATTCTCGCTCGTGCGCACGCGCGAGAGCCGTGTCGAGCAGATGCAGCAGGAGGGCCGGCGCCGCGCCGGGTTGCTGCTCTCACAGCTCGACCGGATCGACGAGTACCTGTCGGCATGCCAGCTCGGCATCACCATGGCCTCGCTGGGCATCGGGTTCCTCGGCGAGCCCGCGATCGCCCAGCTGCTCGAGGATGCGTTCGGCGACTCGATCTCGCACAACCTCTCGCTGGCGATCTCGCTGACGATGGCCTACCTCGTCACGACCGCGCTGCACATCACGTTTGGCGAGCAGGTGCCGAAGATCTACGCGATCGTCCACGCCGAGGGCACGGCGCTGCGTGTAGCCAGGCCGCTGCAGTGGTTCAGCGTGGCGCTCAGCCCGCTGATCTGGGCGCTCAACTCGGCCTCGAACGCGGTCCTGCGGCTGGTCGGCGTGGACCCGCGCGCGGAGTTCGAGGAGGTCTCCTCGGCCGACGACCTCAAGCTGATCATCGCGCGCAGCTCGCGCGGTGGGAAGCTGGATCCGGGCGAGGCCGGGATGCTGTCGGGCGTCTTCCACCTGCACGAGCAGGAGGCGCGCCAGGTGATGACCCCGATACCCGCGGTCGTCACGGTCGACGTCTCGGAGGACGCCGAGACCGCGCTGCGCCGCTGCGTCGACTCCGGGCACACGCGGCTGGTGGTGACCGAGGACGGGAACACCGACCGCATCAAGGGCATCGTGCACTCCAACTCGCTCGCGCGGCGCCTCATGACCGACGGCCCGCAGGCCTCGATCGCCGACAGCGTCAAGGAAGCGCTGATCGTGCCGGAGACAAAGCCGCTCGACGACCTGCTCGCCGACCTTCAGCGCGAGCGCGCCTCGATGGCCGTGGTGATCGACGAGTACGGCCGCACGGCCGGCATCGTCACGATCGAGGACATCATCGAGGAGGTCGTCGGGGAGATCGCCGACGAGACCGATCCGGCGGTCGCGGGCATCCGGCGGCTGGCCAACGGCGACTGGTGGGTGCGCGGTCACGTGCCGATCACGGACCTCGCCGACTACGGGCTCGAGCTGCCTGTCGACTCGGAGGCCTACAACTCGGTTGGCGGCTTCGTCTTCGGCGAGCTGGGACGGCTGCCCAAGCGCGGCGACATGGTGCAGGTCAACGGCTATTCGCTGCGCGTGGAGTCGGTGCGCGAGAACCGCGTGGAGGCCGTTCGCATCCGCGATCACCACGGCGAGCTTTCCGTCCGTGCCTAGGTTCACTCTCCCCTGGTAGTGCTAGTCGGAGGAGGCTCTCCCGGTATGTGGTGCGTCAAGTTGAGCGATTCGCAACGCGACGCCCTGATTGTTCTGGTGAAGACCCAGTGCGAGCCGGGTGCCGCGGTGACCGCCGTGCTCGAGGCGCTCGCGCTTGCGCGCTGGGACGACCTTCCGGACGCCACACTGCCGTGGGAGAGCGTCGCCGAGCTCGCCCGCGCGCAGGGGATCGGCGAGGCCGACGTCGTCTGGGATCTGGCCGCGGGGATGCCGGCCAGGCGGCTGGGCCGCGGCTCGGCGCTCGCCGGTCAGCCGTAGCTGTAGAAGCCCTCGCCGGCCTTGCGGCCGAGCTTGCCGGCGTCGATCAGCTCGTGCACTCGCTCGGGCACGTCCGCTCCGATCGACTCGCCGATCGCCGCCGCCACGTCGAGGCCGACGAAGTCCAGCAGCGCCAGCGGGCCCATCGGGTGGCCGGCGCCGAGCTTCATGCAGGTGTCGATGCCCTGGGCGTCGATGTTGTTGCGCTCGAGCAGCCGGACGGCGTCGAACAGGTAGGGGAAGAGCAGCTTGTTGACGACGAAACCGGCGGCGTCGGGCACCTCGACGGCGGTCTTCTCGAGTCGCTCGCAGAGGCGGTGCAGCTCGAGCTTCGTCTCGCTGGTCGCCTCGTCGGGGAACGACAGCTCGACCAGCTTCATCTTCTCGACCGGGTTGAAGACGTGGAGCGCGGCGAAGCGGTCGGGGCGTCCGCTGGCCGCGGCGATCTCGGCGACCGAGAGCGAGGAGGTGGTGGTGGCGACGATCGTCTGCGCCGGGAGCAGCTCGCCCAAGCGCCTGTGGATGTCGCACTTGACCTCGCTGTCCTCGGCGACGGCCTCGACGACGATGGCGCAGTCCCCCAGCGCGTCGAGATCGGTCACGACGCGGGCCGCGCCGACCTTCTCGGCGGCCTTCTCCGCGGACTGCTCGCTGCGCGCCCAGACGACCACTTCGTGGTGCTCCTCGGCCGCACGCGCCAAGCCGCGCGCGATGGCGCCGCTGCCCACTATCCCCAGTAGATGAGCCACATCTGCCCCTTGGTTGACTGGTCAGTCAATCGAGTAGGCTTACCACACTATGCGAAACGGCACCGGGCGTGAGGTAGTCATCGTCGAGGCAGTTCGGACCCCGATCGGACGCGGACATCCGGAGAAGGGCTACTACAAGGACACCCACCCGAACGAGCTGCTCGGCAAGACCTACACCGAGGTCATCGAGCGCGCCGGCATCGATGCGTCGGAGGTCGAGGACGTCATCACCGGCTGTGTCCAGCAGTACGGCGAGCAGATGTTCAATGTCGGCCGCAACGCCTGGCTTCAGGCCGATCTGCCGGTCGAGACACCGGCCACCACGGTCGACCGCCAGTGCGGATCCGCCCAGCAGGCCGTCAACTTCGCGGCCGCGCTGATCGCCTCGGGCGTCCACGACGTCGCGATCGGCTCTGGCGTCGAGCACATGGGCCACATCCCGATGGGCGTCGGCTTCAAGTGGGTCGACGACGTCGGCTCGCCCTGGCCGCCCGAGCTGCTCGAGCACTACAACCTCGTGCCCCAGGGCATCTCGGCCGAGATGATCGCCGACAAGTGGGAGATCCCCCGCTCCGAGCTCGACGAGATCGGCGTGCGCTCCCACCAGCTGGCGCACCAGGCGACCGAGGAGGGTCGCTTCGAGCGCGAGATCGTGCCCTTCCAGGTCAACGGCGACACGTACGTGACCGACCAGGGCATCCGCCCGGACTCGAACATCGACACGCTGTCGCAGCTCAAGCCGGCCTTCAAGGAGGACGGCAAGATCACCGCCGGCAACTCCTCGCAGATCTCCGACGGCGCGGCCGCCGTGCTGCTGATGTCGCGCGAGAAGGCCGACGCGCTCGGGCTCAAGCCGCGCGCGAAGATCGTCGACCAGACGACGGTCGGCGTGGACCCGGTGATCATGCTCACCGGCCCGATTCCCGCCACGCGCAAGCTGCTCGAGCGCAATGGGATGCAGATCGGCGACATCGACCTGATCGAGATCAACGAGGCGTTCGCTTCGGTGCTCGCCGCCTGGCGCCGCGAGCTGGAGCCGGACATGGACCGCGTGAACGTGAACGGCGGAGCGATCGCGCTCGGCCACCCGCTGGGCTCGACCGGAGCCCGCCTGATCACGACGCTGCTGCACGAGCTCGAGCGCTCCGACAAGGAAGTCGGCCTCGTGACGATGTGCTGCGGCGGCGGACTGGGCACGGGAACGCTGATCCAGCGCGTGTAGCTCCGGCCGAACCGGCGCCGCCCTCGCCGCGTAGCCCTCTGTGCATCTGACCCGACGGAGGGGGGCATCCCATGAGACTGCGCGTAGTGGCGCTTGCGGCCGCCGCGGGCGCCGCGCTTACCGTGGCGGCGATAGGCGTCGTTGGAGCCGGAGCCCAGGGTTCCAATGACTCCAAGGCGCTGTTCGCCGTGATGAGCGGTAAGAAGGAGGTTTCGGCGGAAGGCGACAAGGGGGCGGGCGACCGCAACGGACGCGGCTCGTTCAGCGCGACCTTCGACGGCAACGAGCTCTGCTACGGGCTGACCGTGAAGAACATCGCCAACCCCGTGGCCGCCCACATTCACAGGGGCTCGCCACGCGTGGCCGGCCCGGTGGTGCAGCCGCTGACGCAGCCGGCGACCGGCGATCCGGGCGCGTCGAGCGACTGCGTCGACGTGCCGGGCGCGCTCGCACGGGCGATCCGAAAGAACCCGTCCAAGTTCTACGTGAACGTCCACACCGGGGCCTTCCCCGGCGGGGCCGTGCGAGGCCAGCTGTTCGGGAAGCGCTAGGCACAGCCCGCAGGTAGCCTGCCGGGCGGCGTGGCCCGGCTCGAGCTGATCCCCACAGACGAGGAGCGCGAGATCCGCGCTGCCGTGCGGGGGATCTGTGGATCGTTCCCGGAGGACTACTCGCGCGCCAAGCACGTCGCTGGGGAGCCGCCCACCGAGCTCTGGGATGCGCTCGCGGAGAAGGGCTATCTCGGCGTCAACCTGCCCGAGGAGTGGGGCGGCGGCGGGCTCGGCATGTCGGGGCTTGCCGCGGTCGGCGAGGAGATCTCCTCGTCCGGGAAGTCGCTGCTGCTGATCGTGGTCTCGCCTGCGATCGTCGGCTCGATCCTCGCCCGGCACGGCACCGACACGCAGAAGGAGCAGTGGCTGCGCGGCATCGCCGCCGGCACGACCAAGGTCGCCTTCGCGATCACCGAGCCCGACGCCGGCACCAACTCGCACAACCTCGCGACTTCGTTGGAGCGCCGCGGCGACCGCTTCGTCCTCAACGGCCAGAAGACGTTCATCTCGGCCGTCGAGCACGCCGACGCCGTACTCGTCGTCGCCCGCAGCCGGCTGCCCGACGGCCAGCTCGGCCTCCCCTCGCTGTGCCTGGTCGACGTCGACGCTCCGGGCTTTACGCGCGACCCGATTCCGATGCCCTACATCGGACCCGACAAGCAGTGGACGCTCTTCTTCGACGACGTCGAGCTTGACGAGGAGCGCCTGATCGGCGGCGAGGGCGGTGGCCTCGGCCCGGTCTTCGACGGCCTCAACCCGGAGCGCATCATGGGCGCCTCGGTGGCCTGCGGCGCCGGCCGGCGCGCGCTCGAGAAGGCCGCCGCGTACGCGAACGAGCGGGCCGTCTGGGGAGCGCCGATCGGCACCCACCAGGGCATCGCCCACCCGCTCGCCGAGGCGAAGATCGAGCTCGAGCTGGCGCGGCTGATGCTCCAGAAGGCGGCTGCGCTCTACGACGCCGGCGCGCCGGGGGCCGGCGAGGCCTCGAATATGGCCAAGTACGCGGCGGCGGAGGCGGCGATCAAGAGCGTCGACCGCGCGATCCAGACGCACGGCGGCAACGGCTTCGCACTCGAATACGGGCTTGCCGACATGTGGTGGGGCGTGCGCCTCACGCGCACGGCGCCGGTCTCGCGCGAGATGATCCTCAACTACGTGGCCGAGCATTCACTGGGCCTTCCGAAGAGCTACTGAGGCGCTAGCCCTCGTCTTGGCCGTGCTTGCCGCGGGCGCCCCCGCGGCGCGGGCGGCGCCGTGGCGCCCGGACGTCGCCGCCGCGCGCGAGTACGCGCAGGGGCGGCTCGGCGAGATCTCGTTCGCCGTGCGCACCGAGGGCCACCTGTACGGCGTCGAGACCAGGCGCAGCGTGCCCTCGGCCAGCGTGCTCAAGGCGATGCTCCTGGTCGCCTACCTGCGCGAGCCCGACGTGCGCGATCGGCCGCTGCGCAAGTCCGACAGGGCGCTGCTCCAGCCGATGATCCGCTGGTCCGACAACGTGGCCGCCACGCGCGTGCGCGACATCGTCGGCAACGACGGCCTGGCGCGGCTCGCCCAGCGCGTCGGCATGCGCGCGTTCGTGCCGGCGGCGATCTGGGGCCTGTCGCGCATCGACGCAGCCGACCAGACGCTCTTCTTCCTGCACATCGAGCGCTTCGTGCCGCGCCGCCACCGGGCGACGGCGCTGCGACTGCTGAGCTCGATCGTGCCGTCGCAGCGCTGGGGCATCGCCCAGGTGCGCCCGGCCGGCTGGGCGCTCTACTTCAAGGGCGGCTGGGGCTCGGGCAGCGGGGCGGTCGACCACCAGGTCGCGCTGCTGAGGCGCGCCAAGCGCCGGGTCTCTGTGGCGATCCTCACCACGAGCAGCCCCAGCCACTCCTACGGCAAGCAGACGCTGCGCGGTGTCGCGCGCCGGCTTCTGAGCGGATTGGCCGTGAGGTGAATGGGTACTGGGGCCGCATGGCTAAGGATCACGGACCAAGCGTGAAGAACGACAAGCAGTACGAGGGCCTGCGCAAGAAGGGCATGAGCAAGTCGCGCGCGGCCGCCATCTCGAACTCCGAGGGCTCCTCCAGCCGCGGTGGCAAGAGCAGCGGCTCGAGCCGCAGCCGCAAGAGCAGCGGCAGCGGCAGCGGCGGCAATACGGCGCAGAAGAAGGCGGCCGGCCGTAAGGGCGGCCGGGCGGCCGCGAGCAAGAGCTAGCTAGCCGGCGCTCAGCGCCGCGGCGGCCGACTCCGGCCCGGCCAGCAACGCCACCTGCAGGTAGAGCAGCACCGGCTCGAGCGCCGGCAGGTCCTCCGCTCCGTGCTCGCGGATGTGGCGGACGACCACGTCGTCGACGGCCGCCACCACGGCGTGGGCGATCTCGGGGGGCGGCGCCTTCGCCCCCGGGAGCCGGCGGGCCCGCATCAGGTCGGCGTAGCGGTCGCGCAGCCCCTCGCGGCGCTCGAGAGCGATCGGGCCGGCCGCGGCCACCTCGATCAGGAACACGCGCGCCAGCGCGGGGTCGGCGGCGAGCCAGCGCAGGTACGCCCTGATCCCGGCGCGGGTGCGCTCGAGCCAGTCGTCGGAGGAGGCGTGCGCCTCGCTCACCCGCTCGAGCAGCTCCTCGCTCGCCGCCTCGTAGGCCGCCAGGAAGCAGTCCTGCTTGTCGGCGAAGTGGTCGTAGAAGGTCTTCTTGGAGACGCCCGCCCGGCGCACCACGTCGTCGATCGTCGCGCCCGCGTAGCCGCGCTCCGCCACGGCCCGTCCGACTGCCTCGAGCAGGCGCGTCCGCTGCGACGCCTCGACCACGTCGCGGTCCAGTCCATGGGTGCCGCGAGGGAGGCGGCGGGGGATGTCGGAAGCGCTGGACTCCATTGTGTACGGCTTGGTACATTACCGCGCATGGACCTCACGCTCTCGCCCTCCGAGGCGGCATTCCGAGACGAGCTGCGTGCCTGGCTGGCTGACAACCACCCGGGCGAGGACCCGCCCGGGGACGACGAAGCCTTCGAGCACAGGCGCGACTGGCAGCGCAAGCTCTTCGACGCCGGCTACGCCGGCTTCGCCTGGCCCAAGGAGTACGGCGGCCAAGGCGCGACCCTCGTCGAGCAGGCCCTCTTCGGGGAGGAGATGGCGCGCGCCAAGGCGCCGTCGCCGGCCAACGTGCTCGGGATGGTCATGGGCGGCCCCGTCGTCATCACGCACGGCACCGACGAGCAGAAGGATCGCTTCCTCAAGCCGATCCTCACCGGCGAGGAGATCTGGTGCCAGGGCTTCTCGGAGCCGGAGTCGGGCTCCGACCTCGCCTCGCTGAAGACCAAGGCGGTCAAGTCGAACGGCGACTGGGTGGTCACCGGGCAGAAGGTCTGGACCACCTACGCGCACAAGGCCAAGTGGTGCATGCTCGTGGCCCGCACCGACTCGGACGTGCCCAAGCACCAGGGCCTGACCTACTTCATCATGGACATGGAGCAGGACGCGGTTCAGGTGCGCCCGCTCCACCAGATCACCAAGGAACCGGAGTTCAACGAGCTCTTCATCGAGGAGGCTCGGATCCCGGACGAGAACGTGGTCGGCGGCGTCGGCAACGGCTGGGCGGTCGCGATCACGACGCTGATGAACGAGCGCGCCGGACTCGGCGCGGCCGCGGCGGCGAGCGTGCGCATGGCGCTCGAGGAGCTCAAGCAGCTCGCACACGAGCGCGGCGCCGACGAGGACCCGATCATCCGCCAGCGCCTCGCGCAGCTGACCATCGAGGTCGAGCTGCTGCGCCTGAACTCGTGGCGCGGCCTCACCGCGATCATGAAGCACGGGGTGCCCGGCCCGGAGGGCTCGCTGCCGAAGTGGCAGTGGGGCGAGATCAACCAGGCGCTGACCGAGCTGGCCGTTGACATCCTCGGCGAGGAGGGCGCCTACTGGGACTCGCCGTGGACCTACCGGGTGCTGCGCTCGCGCGCCAACTCGATCGAGGGCGGCACGACCGAGATCCTCAAGAACATCATCGCCGAGCGAGTGCTCGGCCTCCCCAAGCTGCGCTGAAAGGGTCGCGTTGAACTTCGATTTCACAGACGATCAGCAGGCCATCAAGCGCACGGCGCACGACCTGCTCGCCGACCGCTTCAAGTTCGACCGCGTCCGCGAGCTGGCCGAGGCCGGCAAGTACGACGACGACGCCTGGAAGGAGCTCTGCGAGCTGGGCTGGCCGGGCATCTTCATCGACGAGGAGTACGGCGGCCAGGGGCTCGGCATCGTCGAGCTCGTGATCCTGATGGAGGAGCTCGGCTACTCGCTCGCGCCCGTTCCGTTCCTCTCGAACGCGGCGGCCGGCCTGATGATCCAGGCCGGCGGCTCGGACGAGCAGAAGCAGCGCTGGCTGCCCGGCATCGCGTCGGGCGAGGCCCGTGGCGCGGCGGGATTGGTCAGGGGCGACGAAGCCAAGCTGGTCCCCGACGGCGACAGCGCCGAGCTGATCGTGATGTGCGCCGCCGAGGGGGTCACCGTCATCGAGCGCTCCGCCGCCGAGGTGGAGCCCGTGGCGACGATGGACTCGACACGCCGCTACGCACGCGTGCGCGCGAGCGGGGGCGAGGCGCTCGAGGGCGAGGCCGGGCCGGGCGTCGGCGCCGGGCTGCTCGCCGTTGCCGCCGAGCTGACGGGCGTGGCCCAGCGGGCGATGGAGATGGCCGTCGACTACGCGCGCGACCGCAAGCAGTTCGGGCGGCCGATCGGCGCCTACCAGGCCGTCTCGCATCGCTGCGCGCAGATGCTGCTCGAGACCGAGGGCTCGCGCTCGGCCACCTACTGGGGCGCCTGGACCGCCGACGCGGAGCCGGGCTCGCTCGAGCTGGCCGCGTCGATGGCCAAGGCCTACGCCTCGGACGCCGGCTGGCGCGTGTGCTCGTCGTCGCTGCAGGTGCACGGCGGGATTGGCTTCACCTGGGAGCACGACCTCCACTTCTTCCTGAAGCGGGCGAAGGTGGACGGCCTGCTCTGGGGCAGCGCGAGCGAGCACCGCGAGCGGGTGGCTCAGATCTCCGCCGTGGGCGAGCCGGCGGGTACCGCCGCTTAGCCGGTCTTGCGGTTCAGCGCCGCCGCCAGCGGCGACAGCACGCCGTAGCGCTCGTGCTCCGGCGGGCGCTCCCAGTGGACCTCCGCGGGCGGCTGCGACACGACGTGATGGACCGGCACCGAGGTGAGCTTCGCGAGCCGGCGCGGCAGGTCGAGGCCCAGCCAGCGCGACGACCCGGTCGGCAGGGTGGACACGACGATCTCGTCGAACTGCATCGGGTCCCAGGCCTCCATCGTCGCGACGATCGGGTCGGTCTCGCCCGCCCGTCCGCTCACGTGCTCGAGTCCGGCGGCCCGCATCGCCTCCAGGGCCTGCTCGAGCCGCGCCTGCGTGTCGGTCCCGTCGCGCGGCATCACCAGCGTGAAGCGGCAGGCGCCGCGTGTCGCTCGCTCGCGTAGCGCGGCGAGCAGCTCATCGGAGGTCGCGGTCACATTGGCCACGACCAGGACGTTGAACTCCCAAGCCATGGCGCCTCCGTGTTGGACTTCGGTCAGACTAGCGCGCCGGACGGCGGTGCTCAGTCGCCTGCTTCCGAGGGCCCCCGGTAGCTCGGAAGGCCCTCCTCGCGGACCTGGATCGGACCGCGGCGTTCGGAGCCGAGCGCGATCTGGTCGAGCCGCGTGATCTCGCGCTCACCCTCCACGCGGGCGGGGTGATCGGGCGGCAGGCCGCCGATCAGCGTCCGGATGCGATTGCGGAGGTGAAGAGCGAAGTGCGGCGTCGAGGCGCCCATCAGCTGGCGCACGTCGTCGACCGTCGGCTCGCGCTGCAGGCGGTCGGCTCGCTCGAACTCGCTCATCAGCCGAGGTTACCCCCTGCCGGCATCCGGCCGGCACCTTGACGGCAACGGTCGCCCTCCGTGCTCTCCCGTGACCGGATCGGCATCGCCGATCCTCCTAGGGGGCGCTGGATTGGACAGGGATCAGCTCGGTCGTCGCATCGATGCGCGCCTGCTGGTCGACGGACACGGCTTTGTCGTCGCCGAGGATCCAGGCGCGGTTGTAGACGGCCTGGGCGGGGTCGTCCTCGTAACCGGGCTGAACGCTGAGCAGGTAGGTCTCAAGCGGCCCGGGCAGCTCGCCGGCGTCGTCGGTCAGCAGCAGCGGCGCGAACACTCCGCGGGTGGCGAGCGACGCCGCCGCGGCCGCGTCGAGCGGACGGTCGACGTTGGCGATCGCGAAGTTGTAGCCCGGGACGACGATGCCCCAGCCGAAGTCGCCCTTCTCGTAGCGGGTGAACGCGATCGCGTTTTCGACCGGGCTGCGGCCGGAGATGCGGTTGACCGAACGCGCCAGCTTGCGCTGTCGCAGCTCGCTCTCCACTGACTTCGAGATCACGCTGGGCGGCCCGAGCAGGTAGACGTCGGCGCCCTCGTGGGCTTTCAGCGCGCGGCTGATCGGCGGCGGGATCGAGTCCTTGTGGACGGGCAGGGCGGCGTCGCCGGAGCGCGCCGCCCACGAGGCGGCCGGCATGGCCCACTCGGCGCTGTCGGCCGAGTAGAGGACCACCGCGGCGGAGGGCTTCCCGCGCGCGGCGGAGAAGAAGCGGTCGATCGCCGCGGCGCGTTTGAACGCGTCGTCGCCCTGGACGACCGCGGTGCGGTAGCCGTCGGGGCGGGCGACGTCGTTGCCGATCCGAATCACCTGGGCGTCCTTCGACAGGTCCGAGCCCTTGGGCTGGAGGTCGTCGAGGGTCTGCTGGGTCACGGACGGCAGGTCGCCGCCGTTGGTCAGCAGCAGCGGGGCGCCGATCGGCGGCCCGGCAAGCACGGCGGCGGCGATCGCCGACTGCCAGTCGTGCTCGTCCACCAGCGCCACGGCGGTCGGGCGGTCCGAGCTTCCGGTCGCGGGGTAGAGCGCGCTCGCCACGCCCGCGGCGTCGGCGGCGGCGTCGGCGCCGCCCACGCGGACCGTGTTGCGGGTGGCGCTGGACGGGAAGCCGAGCTTCGCGGCCGCCTGGTCGTCGTCCTGGTTGACGCCCAGCTGGGGCGGCCGTCCGCTCGTGTCGTTGCCGAGCGAGCAACCGCCGAGCAGGGCAGCGAAAAGCAGCGCGATGGCCAGGCGACGCATGGCGGCGCAGATTAGCCGGGCATAGCCCGGAATCCGTGTGGGTAACGTATGATTGACTCGTCAGTCAACGAGAGGTCTTCCCGTGGATTTCAAGCTCAACGACGAACAGCTCGAGTTCCAGGCGCACTGCAGGCGCTTCGCGCGTGAGGTGATCCGGCCCGCCGCTCCGCAGCACGACCGCGAGGAGAGCGTGCCGTGGGAGGTCATCAAGGCCGCTCGTGAGTGGGGCCTCCACGGCCTCGAGACCATCCAGAAGATGGGCACCGACCCCGACGGGCTGTTCAGCTGCATCTACGCGGAGGAGCTCCACTGGGGCTGCGCCGGCATTGCGCTCGCGATCCAGGGCGGCTCGCTTGCCGCCGCCGGCATCGCAAGCTCCGGCACCCCCGAGCAGATCGGCCGCTGGGTGCCCGAGTGCTTCGGCATGGGCGACGAAATCAAGCTCGGCGCCTACGCCGTGACCGAGCCGAGCGCCGGCTCCGACGTGCGCTCGCTGCGCACCACCGCCGTGCAGGACGGCGACGAGTGGGTCCTCAACGGGACCAAGGTCTTCATCACGAACGGCGGGATCGCCGACGTGACCGTCGTCGTCGCCACCGTCGACCCGACCCTCGGCCACCGCGGCCAGGCCTCGTTCGTCGTCCCCAAGGACACGCCGGGATTGTCGATGGGCAAGAAGGAGTCCAAGCTCGGCATCCGCGCCTCTCAGACCTCTGAGGTGATCCTGGAGGACTGTCGCGTGCCGATGGACTACCTGCTCGGCGGCCAGGACAAGCTCGAGAAGAAGCTCGCGCGCGCCCGCTCCGGCGAGTCCACCGGCCGCTCCTCGAACGCGCTCGCGACGTTCGAGCTGACCCGTCCGCTGGTTGGCGCGTCGGCGCTCGGCATCGCGCAGGCCGCCTACGAGTGGACGCTCGAGTACCTCGAGGACAAGGTCGAGGACGGCACGCCGCTGCTCGAGCAGCAGCGCGTGCAGCAGGTGCTCGCCGAGGTGGCCACCGAGATCGAGGCCGCCCGCATGCTGGTGTGGCGCGCCGCCTGGATGGGCCGCAACGGCATCCCGCTGACCGGCGGCCAGGGCTCGATGTCGAAGCTCAAGGCCGGGGACGTGGCGATGTGGTCCACGACCACCCTGATGGACCTGGTCGGGCCCTACGCCCAGACCACCGACTGCCCGCTCGAGAAGTTCTTCAGGGACGCCAAGATCTACCAGCTGTTCGAGGGCACGGCCCAGGTGCAGCGGCTGGTCATCGCGCGCCTGCAGCGCAGCGAGTACCAGCAGCGGCTGCACGCCGACGCTCCCAGCGGGGAGAACGGCACGAAGATCGGCGACGTCGTCCGCGCGGCGACCGCGACGCTGTCGAGCTGAGCCAGACGCTCTCCCGCAAGCAGCTGACCGCCGCGCTCGCGGCGCGGCAGCTGCTGCTCGAGCGCCGCCGGCTGGCTCCGGTCGAGGCGGTCCGCCACCTGACGCCGCTCCAGGGTCAGGACTCGCCCGCGCCCTACGTCGCGCTCGCTGCGCGCTTGGACGGCTTCGCCCCCGAGCAGCTGGAGGCCGCGCTGACTCACGGCGCGGTCGTCAAGACGACGATCATGCGGACAACGCTGCACCTGGTCGCGGGCGAGGACTACCCGGCCTTTCACCAGCTCGCGCGCCAGACGCGCCTGCGCAAGTGGCGCAAGGACTACGCCCACCTCGACGAGGAGACGGTGGTCGCCGAGCTGTCGGAATGGCTGCGCGAGCCACGCTCGAACAGCGACATCCGCGAGTGGGTGGTCCGCTACGAGGGCATCCCCACCGACCACGAGTGGTACGCGATCATGTTCGCGCGCAGCCTGCTCCCGCTGGTGCAGCTCCCGCCGGCCGGGTTCTGGCGCGAGCGGAGCCGGCCGCGATTCGCGGTCGACCCGCGCCCGCTGCCCGAGCCGGCCGACGCCGCGACGCTCGTCCTCGAGCGCTACCTCGGCGCTTTCGGTCCCGCGAGCAAGCGCGACGCCGCCGCCTGGGCGGGCGTTGCGCAGCGCGACTTCGCGGAGGCCTGGGAGCGGCTGCGGACGGTCTCCTACCTCGATGAGAACGGGACCGAGCTGCTCGACCTGCCCGACCAGCCGCTGCCGCCGGCCTCGACCAGGCTGCCCGTGCGCTTCCTCTCGCGCTGGGACCAGGTGCTGCTGGCCTACGCAGATCGCGACCGGATCATCCCGCCGGAGCTGGGCAAGCTGAGGCTGACGCTCAGTGGCGACCAGACCGTCACCGTGGACGGGCGCGTGGCCGCGTCGTGGAAGCTCGAGCGGGCGGCCCGCCGGGTGAAGGTCGTGATCCAGCCGCACGTCGAGATCCGCAAGTCCGCCCAGGCGCAGATCCGCGCGGAGGCGAAGCGCACTGCCCGCTTCGCGGAGCCCGAGGCCGAGGCCGTGGAAGTCGCCGGGGTCTAACGTCCCAGGCATGCTCGACGCGGTGATCGTCCTGATCGCGCACGTCGGGGGCGGCGTGTTCCAGCCGGTCCAGCTGGCGCCGGCGCTGGTGGCGCTCGCCGCCTACTGGCTGCGGGCGCGGACGCTCGCGAGCCAGGGGCGCCCCGTGCCGCCCTGGCGGATGGCCTGCTTCGGCCTCGGGATCGGAGTGATCATGCTGGCGCTCGTCACGCCGGTGGCCCACATCGGGGGTGAGCTGATCCTCGCCCACATGGCCCAGCACATCCTGATGGCCGACCTGGGCGCGCTGCTGATGGTGTTCGGCCTGACCGGGCCGCTGCTCCAGCCGATCCTCGCGACACCCGTCGCGCGCCGCTTGCGAGTGCTCGCGCACCCGGTGGTCGCGTTCTCGCTCTGGGCGGTCGACCTGTTCGCGTGGCACTCGCCGGCGCTCTACCAGGCCGCGATCAACCACGAGGCCGTGCACGCGCTTCAGCACACGTCCTTCGTCTTCTTCGGGTTCACGATGTGGCTGGCGCTGCTCGGCCCGCTGCCCCAGCCGAGCTGGTTCGGCAACGGCGCCAAGCTGCTCTATGTCGTCGCGGTGCGGCTCACGGGCGCGCTGCTGGGCAACATCTTCATCTGGTCGGGCAGCGTCTTCTATCCCGACTACCGGCCCGGCGAGGCGAGCTGGGACCTCAGCCCGCTGCAGGATCAGGGCGCGGCGGGGACGATCATGATGATCGAAAGCAGCATCGTGACCGTATTACTCCTCGGATGGCTGTTCGTGAAGACCGCGCGCGAGTCCGAGGAGCGCCAGGAGCTGCTGGAGCTGGCGAGCGCGCGCGGGCTCGAGTTGGACGAGCGGCGAGCGGCCCGGGCCGTCGCCTCCGGGCGCGGCGACGAGCTGCGCCGGCGCCTGGAGCGGGCGTGAGGCGGGCGGCGATCGCGCTTGTCGCGGTTGCCGCGCTCGCGGGTTGCGGCGGTGGCGGGGGCGCGGGCGCGAGCGGGCCCAAGCCCGAGGACGGGCTGCACTCGCGCGACGGCCTGATGATCCGCGACTGGCTGATGGCGGTCGAGCACTACGACTTTGGCCGGGCCGCCTCGTTCTTCGCGCCCGGCGCGATCGTCGACCAGGGCCGGCCGATCCGGCTGCCCAACGCCGCGGCGGCACGCAGCTGGAACGAGGGACTGCCCTGCCACGCCGACCTGATCGCGCTGCGGCACGAGGGCGCCAAGGTGCTCGCGACGTTCAGCCTGCGCGCGGGGCCCGGCGGCCCCTGCGACGGCGAGGTCGAGGTCCGCTACACGATCAAGCACGGCAAGTTCACCGAGTGGCGCCAGGTCCCCAGGCCCGACGGGGAACCGACGCCCCTGGGCCCGGCCGTCTAGCCCTGGCGCTCCGTCTCGATCCGCTCGCGCTCGGCCAGGCGGTTGTCACGGCGCAGCTGCGCCTCGCGGGCGCGGCGCTTCTCGTCCGGCGTCTCGGGCGCCAGCGGCGGGACCGCGGTCGGCCGGCCCTCGTCATCGAGGGCGACCATCGTCAGATAGGCCGTGGAGGTCGAGGTCTTCTCGCCCGAGCGGATGTCCTCGGCCTCCACGCGCACGCCGACCTCCATCGACGTGCTCCAGGCCCCGTTGACCGTCGCCTTGAGCGTGAGCAGGTGCCCGACGTACACCGGGTGCAGGAATGTCATGCGGTCCATCGCGACCGTTACGACCCGGCAGCCCGAGTGCCGGACGGCTGCGATCCCGGCGACCTCGTCGCAGAGGTACATGATCACGCCGCCGTGCACGTTGCCGCCATTGTTGGCATCGGCGATCCGCATCCAGCGGCTCAGCTCCGAGCGCGACTGGGATGGCGGTCTCGGCTGCACGGCGCCGGGTAGTCTAGGTTGCTCGGTACCCGACGACACGCAAGTTGAAGGAGGCGGGATGCCAGGGCTCGGCGGGCGGATGTCCACCGTCATCAAGGCCAAGATCTCGAAGATGCTCGACCGGGCCGAGGATCCCGGCGAGACGCTCGATTACGGCTACCAGAAGCAGGTCGAGCTGCTTCAGAACGTCAAGAAGGGCATCGCCGACGTGGTTACGTCGAAGAAGCGCCTTCAGATGCAGTCGACCAAGCTCGAGGAGTCGGTCGTCAAGCTCGACACGCAGGCGCGCCAGGCGCTCTCGCAGGGCCGCGAGGACTTGGCCCGGACTGCGCTCGAGCGCAAGACGCTGGCGCAGACCGAGCTGCAGTCGCTCGACACCCAGATCAAGGAGCTCGAGGGCCAGCAGGAGGCGCTGACCGAGAACGAGAAGAAGCTGCGCGCGAAGATCGAGCAGTTCCGCACCAAGAAGGAGGTCATCAAGGCGCAGTACTCGGCCGCGGAGGCCCAGGTGCGCATCTCCGAGGCCGCCAACGGCGTCGGCGAGCAGATGGCCGACCTCGGGCTCGCCATCCAGCGGGCCGAGGACAAGACCGAGACCATGCGGGCGCGCGCGTCCGCGGTCGAGGAGCTGGAGAAGGCCGGTACGTTCGAGGACCTCGGCCAGCTCGGCTCGGGCGAGGACGACATCGACAAGCAGCTACGCGAGCTGACCAGCGGCGCGCAGGTCGACGACGAGCTCTCCAAGATGAAGGCCGAGCTCGGCTCGGGTGGTGGCGGCGCGCCGGCGCTTGAGCAGGGCGAGGAGAAGGCGTGATCGTCCGGATCGCCGGTGAGGGCCAGTACCGGCTGCCCGATGACGACGCGAACCGGTTGAACGAGCTCGACAACCGCGCCGTGGCCGCCGTGGAGCAGGGCGACGAGACCGGCTTCCAGGAGCTCTGGTCGCAGATGCTCGGGCTGGTTGCGAGCGACGGTAACGAGCTCGACGACGAGGAGCTGCTCGAGTCGGATGTGATCCTGCCGCCGCGCGACATCACCTTCAGCGAGGCGCAGGGTGAGTTCACTGGAGAGGGGTTGATTCCGGACTGATGGACGAGGCACGTGTAAAGGCGATCCCGCTGTTCGCCGGGCTGAACCGCAAGGAGTGCCGGGCGCTGGCCCAGCGCGCCGACGAGCTGGACCTTGCGGAGGGCAAGACCCTCGTGCGCGAGGGCGAGTGGCCCTACGAGTTCTTCTCGATCGAGGAGGGCACCGTCGAGGTGAGGCGGGGCGACCAGCTGCTCGGTGAGCTGGGCGCCGGCGACTTCTTCGGCGAGATGGGCCTGATGGCCGACACGCGCCGCAACGCCACGGTGACCGCCACCAGCGCGGTCAAGGTCGTGGTGATGACCGCCCAGGCCTTCCGCCAGACCGCCCGCGAGCTGCCGGCCGTGGCGGACAAGATCCGCGCGGCGATCGAGGAGCGCTGCCGGGCGCTGGAAGCCGTCCGGTAGGGCCTACAGCGGGATTTCCCAGAGCGGGAACCAGCGCGTGATGTCGTCCTCCCAGGGCAGCTCCGCGCCCACCTGCGCCTTCAGCCGCAGCTCGCCCTCGGAGTCGCGCGCGTTGTCGCCCGGCGCCGGGATGAACGGGTAGTAGGCGCCGCGCTTGAAGTTGTAGATGAAGTAGATCGGGCGGCCCTTCTGCTCGAACGGGAAGACCGCGGCCAGCAGCCGGTCGCCGTAGCCGCTCTCCTGGAGCTGGGTCGAGATCGTGTTGAGCGCGACGACGAGGTCCTCGAAGTCCTTGTCGCGGAAGATCAGCCAGCGGTAGCCGTATTCGTCCGCGGAGGTCTCCAGCGCCGTGCCCGTGTCCTGGCCCTCGGCCCGCAGCAGCTCCTCGGTCTCCTTGAGGATCCCGTCGAAGTCGGCCGTTTCCAGCGGCTGGAAGACGATCCCGGTGGCGCCCTTGTGGCTGAGGCCCAGGGCCGTGTCGAGCGTGACCTGGGCGGTCGTCATCGCGAACAGCCTGTCGGGAGCGGCGCCCTTGACGCGCTTGCCCCGGCCCCCCAGCAGAGCGTCGAGGAATCCCATCAGCCCGCTGCAAGCCGGCGCCTGGCGGCGTCCTCGCCAGGCTTGGCTTTCGCGGGCTGAGCCACCCTAGGCGGCGGCCTGCAGCTGCGACTCGAGCTGCTGCAGCCGGGCGATCCGCTTCTCCATCGGCGGGTGCGTCGAGAAGATCGACTGGATCGCGCCCTTCACGCTGGCCGGGACGATGAAGAAGGCGTTCATGCGCTCCGCCTGGCGCAGGTCCTGGGTCGGCACCTGCTGCATCGCGCCGGAGATCTTCACGAGCGCCGAGGACAGGGCGCTCGGGCGGCCGGTGATGATCGCCGCCCCGCGGTCGGCCGCGAACTCGCGGTAGCGCGACAGGGCGAGCATCAGGAAGAAGGACACGATGTAGACGACGAACGAGACCAGCAGGACGATCGCGAAGCTCGGGTTGTCGTCGTCGCTCCCGCCGCCGAAGAAGAAGCCGAACTGCAGGATGATCGCGGCGATCGAGGCGAAGAAGCTGGCGATGGTCATGATCAGCACGTCGCGGTTCTTGACGTGCGTGAGCTCGTGCGCCATGACGCCCTCGAGCTCGCTCGGCGACAGCACCGACATGATCCCGGTGGTCGCGCAGACGGTCGCGCTCTTCTGCGAGCGTCCGCAGGCGAAGGCGTTCGGCACGCGTGTGTCGGCCACCGCGATGCGCGGCTTGGGCAGGTCGGCCTGGATGCAGAGCCGCTCGATCATCGCGTGCAGGCCCGGCGCCTCCTGCGGCGAGACCTCCTTGGCGCCCATGGCGCGCAGCGCGAGCTTGTCCGAGAAGAACAGCTGGGCGAAGCTCAGCCCGCCCATGATCACGACCAGCAACACGATGCCTGTGCCGGCGACCACCAGCGCACCGATCAGGGCCACGTAGAGCAGCCCCAGCAGGAAGATCGTCAGCAGCATCCTGGTCTGCAGACCAGGGTCCCTCGGGAAGATCGCTTTCTGCTGCCGTGCGGCCATGGCTCTCAGTTTAGTGAGCGCTGCACAGCCCCTTGCAGAAGGGGGAAAAGCGGCGCTCGGGCCGACGGCCGCGTGCTAGAGTCCCCGCGTCTCGGGCGCTGAATTTCCCTGCACAGAGAGGGAAACCGGGGAACCCGGGGGCCCATTGGGCCAGGGGCGAATGGCCGCCTTGAGAGTGGCCTAGCGGTGTCAACCGCGAGCCCGTCAGCTAACCCCGGAAGCGCAAGAACGAGACGGATCAAGATGAAGAAGAGCTTCTGGCTCCCAATCGCCCTGGGCCTGATGGCCTACCTCGTGCTCCCGCTCCCGGGGATCGGCGCGCCCCTGTCCGATCGCATCGACCAGAAGCAGAAAGAGATCGACGCGGCGAAGCAGAAGGAGGGCGTGCTCACGACGACGATCCAAAGCTTCAGCACGCGCATCGCCGGTCTTGAGGGGCAGATCCACGCCACCCAGCAGCAGCTCGACCGAGCCCAGTCGAGCCTCGACCGCCAGAAGAACGAGCTGCTCCAGGTACGCGACCGCCTCGAGGTCGCGCGCGACCGGCTCGCGCGGCTGCGCAGCGAGCTGGCCACTGCGCGCAAAGTGCTGGCCGCCCGCCTCGTCGAGATCTACAAGTCGGACACGCCCGACGCGCTGACGGTCGTGCTGGAGTCCGACGGGTTCGGCGACCTGCTCGAGCGCGCCGAGTTCCTCCAGCGCATCTCCGACCAGGACCGCAGGATCACGGACCGCGTCCGCGGGCTGCGCGACCTGGCGCAGGGGCAGGCGGTGCAGCTCGCCAAGCTCGAGGAGCGCGAGCAGCTCGCCGCCGAGCGCATCCTCAGGCAGCGCGACCAGATCGCTTCGGCGCAGAACCAGCTTGTCTCCTCGCGCGACCAGCTGGCGTCCGCCCGGGCCGACAAGCGCGGCTCGCTGGCCCAGGTGGAAAACGAGAAGCACGCCGCGATGGAGGACCTTGCCTCGCTCCAGGCCGAGCAGGCCCGCGTGGCGGGAGCCCTGCAGGGCGCGCCGGGGCCGATCAAGCAGGGCTCCGGCCAGCTGATCTGGCCGGTCAACGGACCGATCACCGGCGTCTTCGGCGAGTCGCGGCCCGGGCACATCCACAGCGGCGTCGACATCGCCGTCCCCGAGGGGACGCCGATTCGCGCCGCGGACTCCGGACGCGTCGCGCTCATGGGCTGGGTCGGCGGCTACGGCAACTACACCTGCATCCAGCACACCGCGACCATGTCCACCTGCTACGGGCACCAGTCGCGCTTCGCGACCTCCAACGGCGCGTCCGTGAGCCAGGGTCAGGTCATCGGCTACAGCGGCAACACCGGGAACTCGACGGGCCCGCACCTCCACTTCGAAGTGCGCATCAACGGGTCGCCCGTCGACCCGATGGGCTACCTCTAACCTGCGGCGCGTGAAGCGCGCCCTCACCGCGATTGCGGTGATCCTGGCGGCCGGCACAGCGGTCGGCCTGGTCATCCTCTGGCCGGGCAACAACCGCACGCAGATCCACGCCGACCTCGCCGTCGACAGCCGGAAGGCAGAGGTCGACGAGGTCACCGAGACGACCTGTCCCGGGCTCGGCGACCAGCGCTGCCAGCTCGTCACGGCCCGGCTCACCGACGGGCGCTCGGCCGGGAAGCGCATCCAGCTGCAGCTGAGCGCGATCCGCGGGCTCGACCCGGACCTCGACCCGGGCGACGACATCAAAGTGACGCGCGCACCGGAGCCCCCCGCCGGACAGGTGGCCGTCGCCGGCCCTGCCTGGAGCTTCTACGACTTCCAGCGCGGCCCCCCGATCCTGATCCTCTCCCTCATGTTCGCGGTGATCGTGATCGTCTTCGCCCGCTGGCGCGGGGCGCTGTCCCTGGTCGGCCTCGGCGGGGCCCTGGCACTGGTGCTGCTGTTCGTCGTCCCGGCGATCCTCGATGGCAGGTCGCCGGTCGCGGTCGCCGTCGTGAGCTCGCTGGCGGTGGCGCTCATCACGATCCCGCTCGCCCACGGCGGTGGCCCGAAGACGCTGGCGGCCGTGCTGGGCACGGCGGCGAGCCTGCTGCTCACCGTCACGCTCGCCTGGTTCTTCACCAACGCGGCCCACCTCACCGGGCTCGCGAGTGAGGAGGCGTCGTTTCTGCAGATCGCGGGGGCGAACCTGTCGCTGCAGGGGCTTCTGCTGGCGGGGATGGTGATCGGTGCACTGGGCGTGCTCGACGACGTGACCGTCAGCCAGGCGTCGACGGTGCTGGCGCTGCGCGCCGCCAACCCGACGCTCGGCTTCCGCCGGCTGTTCAACCTCGCCCAGCACGTCGGCCGTGACCACGTGAGCGCGACGGTCAACACCCTGGTGCTCGCCTACGTGGGGGCGTCTCTGCCGATCCTGCTGATCTTCCACTCCGCCGACCTCGGCGTGGGCGACGCGCTGACGACCGAGACGGTCGCCACGCAGGTGGTCGGGACGCTGGTCGGGTCGATCGGCCTGATCGCGGCGGTGCCGCTCACCACAGCGCTGGCAACGTTGCTGGCGCTGGAAGAGGAGCCCGAGGCGCTAGCGGGCTTCGAAGCGGCTCACGCCCATTAAGGGCGAGCCTGCGCAGCCGGCCGAGCCGGCTGCTTGGCGCACTACCGCTTGAAGCGCCCGAGCCGTTTGACGCCGCAGTTGCCGTTGCTGTCGCAGGCGGTGGCGACGAACACGTTTGCCTTTCTGCCCTTCAGCCGCACCGCCTTGCGGAAGGCCTTGTGCCGGCTGCTGACCACGACGCCGTAGTTGCGCCCGGCGTCGCGCGACACGAGCAGGCCGTAGCGCACGTGACCGGCCACCTCGCGGCCGGGCTCGCTGCGGTCCTTGACCCTCTTGAGACGCACGTTCACATGCCCGCCGCGGCGGTGGGCGCTGCCCTTGGCGCGCGGCGAGACGACGTCGTAGGTCCGGGCCAGCGCCACGGCGCCCCTGCCGTCGACCACGCCCGCGCCCGTGTACTGGTTCCAGCCGTGCCCGAAGTGCTGGTCGGCCGAGCGGATCAGCACCTCGGCGACCTGCTCGGAGGCGAGCCGGGGCTCGACCTGCCAGGTGAGCGCGGCGATACCGGCGACGATCGGCGACGCGAAGCTGGTGCCCTGCGCGTAGCCGTAGCGTCCCTCGGGCGACGCGATGACGCGGGAAGGACAGGTCCCCGGCTCCGGGATGTCCCACTCCGTGCCGGTGTAGGAGGGGAGCGTCGAGAAGACGCCGGTCGTGCAGTCGTCCTCCGCCCCCGGCGCGGCGAGGCTCACGTATCGGTTGTGGGTGGAGAAGTCGGCGGGCTGCCAGTTGGGATCGGTGGCGCCCACCGACAGCCCGATGCCGGGCGCGCCGCGCGACCCGCCGAGGACCGCGGCCGGGAACTGCGGAGCGTTGCCCTCCGTGCCGGTGTTGCCGGAGGCCGCGACCGGGAGGACGTCGTTGACGAAGGCCAGTGCCAGGGCGCGGGCGAGCGTCGGCGTGTCGCGGCTCAGGTCGCCGGCGAGACTCATGTTGAGGACGTCGGCGCCCTTCTTGATCGAGTACTGGATCCCGCGCAGGAGATCGGTGGTGGTGAACCCGCCGTTGCGCGAGGCGCGGACGGCGAGCACCTTCGTGTTACCGGCCACGCCCTTCCCGCCGATGCCGTTGCCGTCGATCGCGGCGATCAGGCCGGTCACGAACGTGCCGTGGCCGACCCTGTCGGTCACGTCGTGCCCCCTGGTGGCGGTGTCGAACGTGTGCGCGATCCGGCCGGCGAACTCCGGGTGGTTCACGTCGAGCCCGGTGTCGATCACGGCGATCGTGCGGCGCGAGCCGCCGCCGGCGGCGGCGATGGCATCGGCCGCCCTGACGGCGTCGTAGTACCAGGTGTACTTGAAGCCGGTGGTCGGGTCGAGGACGTCGAACGTGTCGGTGGCGATCTTCAGCTTGCCGTCGCGCTCGACGTAGGCCACGCGCGGGTCGGCGCCGAGCGCGCGTGCCAGGGCATCGCCGTCGGGGACCGTGGCGGACAGAACGCCGATCGAGTCGAAGGCCTCGGGATGGGCGCCGAGCCGCTCGAGCACGTCCGCGACTCCGGGCAGGTCGGCGTGGCTGCGCACGCCCACGAGCACGCGCACCGCGCCGCCGGCGCGGGCGATCCGCGCCAGGTCGCCGGTCGAGGCGGTGGAGGCCGTCGCGCCGACGTCGTCGTGGAGCGGCAGCGGGACTATCGCGTGGTGGCCGGAGACGGCGCGCAGCTGCTCACCCTCGAGCAGTTCGTTCGAGGCGTACGCGGGCGCGGCTATGAGCGGCGCCACGCAGAGCAACATCCCAAGCACCACTCTCCGCATCGCGTTCATGCTAGTCGTCTAGCCTGAGCGCCCGATGCAGCCGGAGATCCACCTCGGCCCGCTTACTCTCCAGACCTTCGGGATCGCCTTCGCGCTGGCATTTGTGGCCTCCGGTTCGCTGTTCGCCCGGCGGCTGCACGAGCTCGGCAAGCCGATCGACTGGGCCTACGAAGGCATCTTCGCCGCGCTGATCGGCGGGCTGGTCGGCTCCCGGATCGACTACATAATCCAGAACTGGGACCAGGTGTCGGGGGACATCTTCGGCAACGTCTTCTCGGGCTCCGGATTGGTGTTCTTCGGGGGACTGATCGGCGGCGCCCTCGGCGTGATCCTCTGGGCTCGCTGGCGCGGCTTCCTCGGCTGGACCCTGTTCGACTCGGCGGCCGCCCCGATCGCGATCGGCTACGCGGTCGGGCGGATCGGCTGCCAGGTCTCAGGCGACGGCGACTACGGGCAGGCCTCGGACCTGCCCTGGGCGATGGCCTACCCGCACGGCACGGTGCCCACCACCCAGGAGGTGCACCCGACCCCGGTCTACGAGACGCTCACGATGGGCCTCGTCACGCTGCTGCTGTGGAACCTGCGCGACCGGCTCGCCCCCGGCATGGTGTTCGGGCTCTACCTGTTCCTCGGCGGCCTGGAGCGCTTCCTGGTCGAGTTCATCCGCCGCAACGACGCCGTCCTCGCGGGGTTGACCGTTCCGCAGCTGTTCAGCGTCGCGATGATGGCGGGCGGGGCGGCGCTGCTGGTCGCGCGCCGCCACGTGCCGCGCCCGGCTATCGCCTGACGCTCAAGCCGCGCTCCGGGCGCACCGATAGACCAAGTAGTGAAGCCTGTCGCGAAAGGGGCAGGAGGCGCTGCGCTGGCCGTCGGCGTGGCGCTGACCGCGGCCACCTGGGCCCACGCCCTCAGCGGTTTCGGCGGCGCGGCGACCGACGAGCTGTTCGCCCGGTGGATCTACGACGCCATCATCCTCACCGCCGCGTTCACGCTGTTCTGGTTTGCCCTGACCAGGCCCGAGGCGCGGGTGCCCTGGGCGGCGTTTGGCTTGGGGCTGGCGCTACATGGGGTTGGCGACGTGCTCTACTCGGCCGCTCCCGACCTGAGTGCGGTGCCCGTCCCGTCGGTCTACGACCCGCTGTGGCTGGCGATCTACCCGTGTGCCTACCTGGCTCTGCTCGTCCTGATCCGACAGCGCGTGGGCCACACGCTGCTGGCGACGCGCCTGGACGGGCTGGTCTGCGGACTCGCGGCGGCGGCGGTGCTGGCGAGCATCTCGCTGCCGCGTGCGATCGACGCCACGGCCGGTGCGCCGTTCTGGGAGACGGCCACGAACCTCTCCTACACGGTCTGCGACCTCATCCTGCTGGGAGCGGTCGTAAGCGCCGTCGCGCTCGCGGGCTGGCGCGTGAACCGCATGTGGATCCTGCTGGGCGCCGCAGTCCTGGCCTGGGAGGCGGGCGACCTGATCTACCTCGTCGGCGCCTCCGACCAGCTCGGCCTGGTCGCTGATGCGCTGATCGCGACGGGCACCGTTGGCATCGCGGCAGCGGCCTACGTCGACACCGGCGCTCGAGCCGCCGCGAGAGCCGAGGGGCCGGGGCTGCTCGTTCCAGTCGGGGCCGGCGCGGTCGCGCTGGGCGTGGTCTCCGTCGGCGCGGCACTCCACCTCGACCTCGCCGTGCTCCTGCTGGCGGCGGCCGCGCTTGCGCTCGCTTTGGTTCGCATGGCGCTCGCGCTGACGGAGAACGACCGCCTGCTGGCTCACAGCCGGGTTCAGGCGGCCACCGACGCCCTCACGGGGCTGCCGAACCGGCGCCGGCTCAAGGTCGACCTGACCGCCGCGCTCGAATCGGACACGCCGCACGTGCTCGTCCTGCTCGATCTGAACGGCTTCAAGAGCTACAACGACTCCTTCGGCCACGCCGCCGGGGACACCGTGCTGGTACGCCTCGGGAGCGCGCTCGCCGAGTCCGCGGGCGCCGGTCAGGCGTATCGCATGGGCGGCGACGAGTTCTGCGTCCTCGCGGTATGCCCGCCCGACGAGATCGGCGCGTTTTCGGCGCGCTGCGCCGCGATGATGGCGCTGCGCGGCCACGGCTTCTCGATCACGGCCGCGCACGGCGCGGTGGCGATCCCCGGCGAGCACGCCACCCCGGCCAGCGCCCTCGCATTGGCCGACGAGCGCATGTACCAGCAGAAGCGCGGCGGACGGGTGCCCGCGGCGAGGCAGTCCGCCAACGTGCTGACGGCGCTGGCCGAAGAGCACGCTCCGGTGCTTGCCCGCCACATGCGCGCGGTGGGCGAGCTGGCCCACTCCGTGGCCGTGGATCTCGGCGTCTCGGGCGGCGAGCTCGAGGCCCTGCGCTACGCCGCGGGGCTCCACGACATCGGCAAGCTCGCGATTCCCGAGGACGTGCTCGACAAGCCGGGGCCGCTCACGGAGGACGAGTGGGAGCTGGTCCGCCGGCACACCGTTGTCGGCGAGCGCATCCTGGCCACCGCGCCGGCCCTTGAGCGCAGCGCGCGCCTGGTCCGGTGGAGCCACGAGCGCATCGACGGGCGCGGCTATCCAGACGGGCTGAGAGGCGATGAGGCTCCGCTGGCCGCACGGGTCATCGCGGCCGCCAACGCCTACGACGCGATGCTCAGCGCGCAGCCCTACCGCCCGGCGCGCTCGCCCGAGGAGGCGGTGGCCGAGCTGCGCCGCTGCGCGGGTACCCAATTCGATGCGGGCGTGGTTGCGGCGCTGGAACGGGTCATCGCGCGCGCTGACGAGCCGCAGCCGGCGGTCGATGCGGCCGTGCAACCCGCGGCCACGGCATAGCGCCGAGCGCGGCGGCCGCGCACAGCACCAGGGCCACGGACGCCCCGGCCGCGGTGCCCACGAGCGCCGACAGCTGGATCCCGGCGATCCCTGCCAGCGCGGCCACGACAGCGCCGGCGGCCATCGCCCCGTCCGGGGTTCGCACGTGCCTCCGCACGGCCACCGGTGGGGCGACCAGCACCGCAAGCACCAGCAGGGCGCCGAGGCCCTGCACCGCGATGGCGATCGACGCGGCCATCAGCCCCAGCAGGCCCAGCCGTACCAGCAGCGGCCGCATCCCGAGCGCGCTTGCTCCGGCGGGGTCGAACGACGTGGCGGCCAGCGGGCGCCGCAGCGCCGCGAGGGTCAGCCCGCCGAGGACCAGCAGCGCTCCGGCCGCGAGGATGTCGCCGTCGGTGGCGCCGAGCGGATCTCCGAACAGCAGCTCCTGGAGCCGCGGCGGGGCGTCGGGGGCGAGCGCGAGCAGGGATCCAAGCCCCACCAGCCCCGTCACGGCCACCGCGGTGCCCGTGTCCGGCCCGACGCGCGCGTCGCGCGCCGCGAGGGCGATGAGGCCCGCGGCCACGAGCGCGCCGCCGGCGGCGCCCAGCAGCAGCGGCGCCCCCGCGAGGGCGGCCAGCACCAGCCCGGGCAGGAGCCCGTGCGAGAGCGACTCGCCCGCGTACGCCAGCCGCTCGCTCAGGACCCAGAAGCCGAGCGCGCCGCAGAAGCCGCCCGCGAGCGCGACCTCGAGCGTGGCTCGCAGCTCGATCCCGCTCATGGCCCCTCGTGCCCGTGGTGGTGGACGGTCACCGCTCCAGCGGCCCCGTGGTCGTCCAGGACGATCAGCTCGCCCCCGTAGGTCGCCTCGATCGTGGCGCGGTCGAGGGCGCGCGCGGGCGGGCCGAAGGCGATCTGGCGCCCGTTCAGGCAGAGCACGAGGTCGTAGCCGCGGGCGCGCTCGATGTCGTGGCCCGACACGAGCAGGGTTCGGCCCTCCGCCCGCAGCTCGGCGAACACGGAGTCGATCAGCTGGGCGCTGGCCGGGTCCACGCCCGCGAGCGGCTCGTCGAGCAGCAGCACGGTCGCGTCCTGCACCAGCGCCCGCGCGAGCAGGGCGCGCTGGCGCTGCCCGCCCGACAGCTCGCCAAACGGGGTGTCCGCCGCTTCGGCCAGCCCGACCCTGCTCGAGCGCGGCCCGTGCGGCGGCGCGCCGGCCGCGGCCCGGGGGCAGCCACCAGCGGCCGTGCGCGAGCGCGCCCATCAGCGCAACGTCCAGCGCGCTTACGGGGAAGTCGAGGCGGGTCCGCTCGGTCTGCGCGACGTAGGCGGGCCGGCCGCTGACCCGCACGGCACCGCCGAGCGGCTGGATCTCCCCGAGCAGGACGCGGAAGAGGGTGGTCTTGCCGCCGCCGTTGGGTCCCAGCACGCAGACCGTCTGGCCGGGGTCGGCGCCGAACGAGACGTCGCGCAGGACCGGGCGGCCCCCGTAGCCGGCGGCGAGGCCCTCGGCGAGCACCGCGGGCGCCGTCACCGGGCCACCGCCAGCAGCGCGTAGGTGAGCGAGCCGATCACGGCGACGGGCGGGCCGGGGGGCAGGTCGAGCCAGTACGCGACGTACAGCCCGAGCAGCCCCTGGGCGAGCGCGAACGCGGCAGACCAGGCCAGCAGGGCCGGGATCGTGCGCGCGACCAGGCGGGCCGCGGCGCCGGGCAGGACGTAGATCGCGGCGACCAGCAGCGCCCCGACCGCCGGGATCGCCGCCACCGCTGCCACCGCGACCAGCGCCAGCAGCAGGAAGTCGGCGCGCGCGGCCGGCAGGCCGAGGGCGGGCGCAGCCTCGGGGTCGAACGCGATCGCCGCCCAGGTACGCCCCAGCGCCAGGCTCGCGATCGCGACGAGCGCCACCGTGACGGCCGACAGCGTCAGGTCGGCCGGCCCGAGCGCGAGCAGCGTTCCGAACAGCAGCCGGTCGACTGCGGCGCCGGACTCGAAGACGTCGCTTGCCAGGATCACTCCGCCGGCCAGGGCCGCAACCAGCAGCAGCGCGGTCGCCTCGCTCGGCTCGCGCCCGGCGCGGCCGGCGCGCTCCACGCCGCCGGCGTACCCGAGCGCGACCGCCAGGCCGGCCAGCAGCGGGCTGAACCCCGCCGCGTCTGCCACGACCAGCCCGGGGAAGGTGGCCGACCCGACCGCGTGCGAGAAGAACGCCAGCCGGCGCAGGACCACCCAGGCGCTGAGCAGGCCGCCCGCGGCCGCGAGCAGGATCACCTCGACGAGCGCCTCGCGCAGGAACGGCAGGTCGGCTACGTCCAGGGGGGAGGGCACCGCCAGGCAGCCTAAACGAGAATCGTTCTCAGTTAGAGGCGCCGTACCTATCGCTCGGAGCGCCAAAATGAAGGATTCGCGCACATTTCCTTAACCATCCGGTCCGAAGGTTCCATAACATTCGGTCTCGGGAATGAGGAATACGAACTGAAGGTCTCTCGCGCATATATCGCCGGCCTCGGCACCACCGGGGTGTTGATTGGCTCGTTCCTGTTGCTGCTGACGGTCGGCAGCGCGCTCGTGGCTTTCCAGGGCGTGCCCGGGCAGGCGACGAACGGCGACCTGTCCAGCATCGAGCTGCGCCAGCAGAGCGAGCGCGCGGCGCAGGGCGATGGCGCGCTGCTCGTGGCAAGCGACGTGCTCGGAGCTTCCGAGGCCGGCAGGCAGGCAGGCGCCTCCGGCGACGTATTCGGCGTGCGCGCTGCCGGCAGCGACGCGGCGGGACGCTTCTTCGACACGGGCGGAGGCGGTCGGGGCGACGCGCTGCGCCCCGGCTCCCCCTCGGTACCGCTGGGACAGCGCGTGCCTTCGAGCGGCGGCCAGACTCCGGCCCCCGGCGCCGGCATCGTCGCCACGCCGCCGGCCTCGAGCGGCTCGGGCTCGGGCAGCGGTTCGGGCTCGGGCAGCGGCTCGGGCTCGGGCAGCGGCTCGGGCTCCGGCAGCGGCTCGTCGGACACCGGAACCGGCTCGGGCACCGGCAGCGGGAGCGGGACCGACTCGACGTCCGGCTCGGACACCGGCGGTAGCTCCGACAGCGGAAGCGGCTCAGACAGCGGCAGCGGCTCCAGCTCGGGGAGCGGCTCCGGGTCGACCGGCGGCTCGACCTCGACGGACTCCGGGTCCGGATCGAGCGGCAGCGGCGGGTCGGGCTCGAGCAGCGGCTCGGGCGGCAGCGGCACGGTCACCGACCCCGTCGGGGACACCACCGACACGGTCGGCTCCGCCGTGGGCGGGGTCGGCCCCGCCGCCGGCACGGCCGTCAGCGACGCCGGCACCGCCGCCGGCGGCCTGCTCGGCGACGTGACCTCCGTCGTCACCGGGCTCGGCTCCTAGCTCCGCAGCCTCCCCTCGGCCGCCGCGAGGAGGAAGCGGCGCGACTCGGCCTGCAGCTCGAGGTCGTGCTGCAGCGAGCGGTGGTGACCTCCGGGCAGGATCAGCAGCCGCTTGGGCTCGTGGGCCGAGGCGTACAGCTCCTCGCTGACCGTCCAGGGCACCTGCTCGTCGCCCCGCGCGTGCAGGAGCAGCAGGCCGGTGCCGGGACCGAACGCGGCAACCGCCTCGTGGACGTCCAGCGTGGCCAGCCATTCCTCGGTGGCGGCGACGTCGCAGCGAAAGCGCGGCTCCTCGTTCGAGCGCAGGCCGCGCCTCAGCAGGTCCTCGGGCGCCGGGCAGATCGCCACCACGGCGCACAGCCTGTGATCGCGCGCCCCGGCGTGCAGCGCCTGGAAGCCGCCCATGCTGGATCCGCGCAGCGCGATCGGCCCCGCGTGGCGACGCAGCAGCTCGACCATGGCCAGCGCGTCGTCGATCGCGCTCGGCCCAAAGTCGCCCTGCGAGCGGCCGTGCCCGCGCGCGTCGTAGGCGATGGCCGCGATGCCGTCGGCGCGGCAGCCGCGCGCGAAGTCGAAGTGCGACTCCTTGGCGGAACCGGCCCCATGCAGGATCACCACGCCGGCCCGGGGCTCCCCTTCGGGCAAGAACAGGGCATAGGCGAGGCCGTCCAGCTCGCCGAGATCGGGTGGCGCGGGTACGGGGTGCTCCATCGCTCCTTCATAATCGCCGCCCATGGCGGCGGTCGCGGTCTCGCATGTGTATCCCCTGGGCTCACGCCTGAACGAGCAGGGCCGGCTCGAGGTCGGCGGCTGCGACGTGATCGAGCTGGCCCACGAGTTCGGCACGCCCGCGTACGTCTACGCGGAGGACGACATGCGCGCCCGCGCGCGGGCCTACCTGGAGGCCTTCCACGCACGCGTGGAGCACTTCGAGGTGATCTACGCCAGCAAGGCCTTCCCGTGCACGGCGGCCTACCGGCTGTTCGCCGAGGAAGGCCTCTCCACCGATGTTGCCAGCGGCGGCGAGCTGCACCTCGCGCTGGCCGGCGGGTTCGACCCCAGGCGCATCCACATGCACGGCAACAACAAGACGCGGGCGGACCTCGACTACGCGCTCAGCGCCGGGGTGGGCCACATCGTCGTGGACTCGTTCGACGAGATCGAGCGGCTCCGCGGCTCCGGGGCGCGGGTGCTGCTGCGCGTGACGCCCGGGATCAAGCCCTCGACTCACTCCTACATCCAGACCGGGCAGGAGGACTCCAAGTTCGGCTTCGGGTTGGACGACGTGGAGCGCGGGGTCGCCGCCTGCTCGGAGGCTGGGCTGCAGCTCGACGGCCTGCACGCCCACATCGGCTCGCAGGTCTTCGACCTCGAGGCCTTCGGGCGCCTGGCCGAGGTGCTGCTGGGAATGGGCGACTGGCCGCTGCTCAACCTCGGCGGCGGGCTCGGGATCGCGTACACCCACGAGGACCACCCGCCGTCGATCGAGGAGTACGTCGAGGTGCTGCTGCGGCACGCTCCGGAGAACGTGACCGTCCTGTGCGAGCCCGGCCGCTCGCTGGTGGGGAACGCGGGCGTCACCATCTACACCGTCGGCACCGTCAAGCGGATCCCGGACGTGCGCACCTACGTCGCGGTCGACGGCGGGATGTTCGACAACCTGCGGCCAATGCTCTACGGCGCGCGCTACGAGGCGGAGATCGCCGACCGCTTCGGCGGTGCCGACCATGTCACCGTGGCCGGCATGCACTGCGAATCGGGCGACATCCTCGTGCGGGACGCCACCCTCGACGACCCGCGGGTGGGCGACGTGCTCGTGACGCCCGCGACCGGCGCCTACGGGCACGCGATGGCGAACAACTACAACGCGCTGCCGCGCCCGCCGGTGATCTTTTGCAAGGACGGCGACGCCCGCGTGGTCGTGCGCCGCGAGACCTACGACGACCTGACCCGTCGCGATGTCTGATCCGTTCCGGATCGGCCTGCTGGGCCAGGGCACGGTCGGCTCGGCCTTCGCGGGTCTGCTCGAGGCGCGCGCCGGCGCGATCGAGGCGGAGGTGGGCCTCCGGCCCGAGCTGAGCGGGGTGCTCACGCGCAGCCAGGGCGACTTTGCGGACCTGCTCGAGCGGAGCGACCTGGTCGTCGAGCTGATGGGCGGCATCGAGCCCGCGCGCGAGTACGTGCTGCGGGCGCTCGACGCCGGGCGGCACGTCGTGACCGCGAACAAGCAGCTGCTCTCCCAGCACGGCGAGGAGGTGTTCGAGGCGGCGCGCCGGGGCGGCACGCAGCTGCGCTTCGAGGGCGCCGTGGCGGGGGTGGTCCCGGTGATCCGGGTGATGGCCGAGACGCTTGCCGCGGCGCACATCGAGCGCGTCCACGGGATCGTCAACGGCACGACCAACTACATCCTCACCCAGATGGCGGCCACCGGCGCGTCGTACGACGAGGCGCTGCGCGAGGCCCAGGAGATGGGCTACGCCGAGGCCGACCCGACCGAGGACGTGACCGGCAAGGACGCCGCCGCCAAGATGGCGATCCTCGCCCGGCTCGCCTTCGGCGCCGCCGTCAGCCTCGACCAGGTCAGCTACGAGGGAATCGAGCGGATCACCGCCGACGACATCGCCTACGCGGCCGAGCTGGGGCTGGCGCTGAAGCTGATCGGGTCGGCCGAGCGCATCAACGGCGGCGTGGCGGTGCACGTCCACCCGGCGTTCCTCTACGCCGACCACCCGCTCGCCAGCGTGAACGGCGCCTTCAACGCCGTGACGATCGAGTCGCCGGCGATCACCGAGGTCACCCTGAGCGGTCCGGGAGCCGGCGGCATCCAGACCGCCAGCGCGGTGCTGGGCGACGTGATCTCGGCCATGATCCCGCCGCCCTCGTTGCCGCCGCCCGCCGTGGAGCAGCCGATCGTCACCGACATCGAGTTCTCCTTCTACCTGCACCTGGAGGTCGCCGACCGGCCGGGCGTGCTCGCGCAGGTCGCCGAGATCCTGGGCATGCAGGGCGTTTCGATCAGGTCGGTCGTGCAGAAGGGGCTCGGCGACGAGGCGCGGCTCGTGATGGTCATGCACCCGGTGCTGGAGTCGAAGTTCCGCGCGGCGGTGGAGCTGCTCGGCCGGCTCGACTTCGTGCGCGAGTCGCCGCGCGTGATCCGCGTGATCGAGGAGACCTTCTGAGCCTCTGGCGCTACCGCGACAGGCTGCCCGTCGACGCGCTGGTGACGATGGGCGAGGGGGACACGCCGCTGGTCCAGGCGCCGCAACTCTCGAAGCTGACCGGGGCGGACGTGTGGCTCAAGCTGGAGGGCGCGAACCCGACCGGGTCGTTCAAGGACCGCGGCATGACGGTGGCGGTCTCCGCGGCGATCGAGGAGGGCGCCGAGGCGATCATCTGCGCCTCCACCGGGAACACGGCCGCGAGCGCGGCTGCCTACGCCGCTCGGGCGGGGCTGCGCGGGGCGGTGATCGTGCCCGAGGGCAAGATCGCGACCGGCAAGCTCGCCCAGGCGCTCATGCACGGCGCGCGGGTGATCGCGCTGCGCGGGAACTTCGACGAGGCGCTGGCGCTGGTCCGGGAGCTGGCGACCCGGCACCCGATCGCGCTCGTCAACTCCGTCAACGACTTCCGCATCGAGGGCCAGAAGACCGGCGCGTTCGAGGTGTGCGATGAGCTCGGCGAGCCGCCCGACGTGCTCTGCGTCCCGGTCGGGAACGCCGGCAACGTGACCTCCTGGTGGAAGGGCTTCCAGGAGTACGGCGTGGCGCCGCGGATGCACGGCTACCAGGCGGAGGGCGCCGCGCCTCTGGTTCAGGGTGCGCCCGTCGAGCTGCCCGAGACCGTCGCCTCGGCGATCCGGATCGGCAACCCGGCGCGCTGGGAGGACGCGATGAACGCCTTCACGGCCTCGCGCGGCGAGGTGCGAGCGGTGTCGGATGCGGAGATCCTCGACGCGTACTCGCTGCTCGGCTCGCGGGAGGGGATCTTCTGCGAACCGGCGTCGGCGGCCGCGGTGGCGGGGCTCTTGAAGTACGGGGCGGAGGGGCGCGTGGTGTGCGTCCTCACCGGGCACGGCCTGAAGGACCCGCAGACGGCGATGAACCGCGCTGCATCGGTGGTGCCCTGCGAGCCGGACATCGCGAGCGTGGAGAGGGCCGTGCTCGGATGAACCGGCGGCGGGTGGTCCGCGTGCCGGCCTCGTCGGCGAACCTCGGTCCCGGCTACGACGTGCTGGCGGCCGCGCTCGACATTCAGCTCGAGCTCGAGGTAGAGGAGACCGGCGCGTTCTCGGTCTCATGCGACGTCCCAGGGGTTCCGCTCGACCGTTCCAATCTGTGCGTGCGCGCGTTCGAGCGTCTGCACCCCGCCGACGACGTCAGCTTCACGATCCGCTCTTCGATCCCGCCGACGGCCGGGCTCGGGTCGAGTGCCGCCGCGATCGTGGCGGGGCTGAGCGCGGCTGACCACATGTACGAGCTGGACGCGCCGCTGTTCGAGCTGGCGGGACAGCTCGAGGGGCATCCCGACAACGTGGCCGCCGCGCTGCTCGGCGGGTTCGTGATCTGCGCCGGGGATCCGGTCCGGCTCGATCCGCCGGCCGGGCTCGAGGGGGTCCTGGCGATCCCGGGCTTCGAGGTGTCCACGACCGCGGCCAGGGAGGCCCTGCCGGCGGAGGTCCCGCTCGCGGACGCGGTGCACAACGTCGCCGAGGCGTCGCTGCTGGTCCTGGGCCTCGCCAGGGATGACCTGTCGCTGATCGGCCGCGGGCTGGACGACACGCTCCACCAGCCGCACCGCCGGTCGCTCTATCCGCGCTCGATGGAGCTGCTGGGGCGAGCGGCGTCGCTCGGCGCGCTGGGCGCGACGATCTCGGGCGCGGGGCCGACGGTGCTGTTCTGGTCGCACTGGGAGCAAACGGGGACCGTCGTGGAGAACCTGCGAGCCGAGGCTCCCGACTGCGAGGTGCGCCGGGTCACCTTCGCGCCCGCCGGGGCGGACGTGAATGAGCTCTGAGGAGGTGCACGCCGCGGGCGGGGTGGTGATGCGCGACGGCCTGGTGGCGCTCGTGCACCGGCCCCGCTACGACGACTGGTCGCTGCCGAAGGGGAAGCTCGATCCCGGTGAGACCTTCGAGGGGGCGGCGCTGCGGGAGGTGGAGGAGGAGACGGGGCTGCGGGCGCGGCTGGTGCGCGAGCTGCCCGCGGTCGAGTACGCCGCGCGCGGGCGGCCGAAGCTGGTGCGCTACTGGCTGATGTCCGTGGAGTCCGATCCGGGCTTCGAGCCGAACGACGAGGTGGACGAGCTGCGCTGGCTGTCTCCCGCCGCCGCCTCGGAGCTGCTGAGCTACGACCGCGACAAGGACGTCGTGGCCGCGGCGCTTGGCGACTAGGCCGGCGCTCGCTCCGGCCGGCGCTCCGCCCACGGCCGCGCGGCTTCCAGCTGGGCCGCCAGCGCCAGCAGCTCGCCCTCGCCCGCCGGCTTCCCGGCGATCTGCACCGCCACCGGCAGACCGTCCTCTCCGTGGAAGAGCGGCAGCGAGATCGCTGGCTGGCCGGTCACGTTGAAGATCGCGGTGTAGGGCGTGAACTGGGCCGAGCGCTTGAAGTCGTCCCAGGGGGTGTCGCTGCAGCCGTCGATCTCGCCGATTCGCACGGGGCGCTGGGCGAGGCCGGGCGTGAGCACCGCGTCGTAGTCGTTCCAGAGCGCCACGATCGTGCGCGAGAACGCGGTCAGCTGGGTCCGGGCGAGCAGGTAGTCGAGCGAGCTGCGCCCGCGGACGCCCTCCCAGATCTGCCAGGAGAGCGGCTCGACCAGCTCGGGGGTCGGCTCGCGGCCGGTCAGCTGCCCGCCGAAGAACATGCCCATGCCGATCGGCGTGCCGAACGCGAGCGTGAAGGCCCCCATCAGCGCCTGGTCGGTCCAGGGGGCGCTGACGTCCTCGACATCGTGCCCAAGGGAGGCGAGCAGCTCGGCGGCATCCCGGACGGCGCGCTCGCAGATCGGGTCGACCGCGGCGTCGACCGAGCCCGCGGTCGTCACGCCGATGCGCAGCCGGCCCGGACCGCGCGCGGCGGCGGCCGCGAAGGGCTCGGCCGGCGCCGGAGCCCAGGTGGCGTCGCCGGTCTCGTAGCCGGCGAGCACGTCGAGCAGCGCGGCGGTCTCGGCGACCGTACGCGTGAGCACCCCGTCCTGGACGAGGAAGTCGTCCCCTTGCTCGGGGCCGCGTGATACCCGGCCGCGGCTCGGCTTCAGGCCGACCAGGCCGCAGCAGGCGGCCGGGATGCGGATCGAGCCACCGCCGTCGCTGCCGTGGGCGAGCGGGACCATCCCCGACGCCACCGCGGCGGCGGCGCCGCCGGACGAGCCGCCCGGCGTGCGGTCGGTGTCCCAGGGATTGCGGGTCGGCCCGAAGCGCCGCGGCTCGGTCACCGGCAGGATCCCGAACTCGGGGAGGTTGGTCTTCCCGACGATCACGAACCCGGCGTCGCGCAGCCGCCGGACGACGAACGCGTCGTGTTCCGGGACGAAGTCGCCGAACAGCTCCGACCCCAGGGCATACGGCAGGCCCGCAACGGCGGCGGTGTCCTTGATCGCGATCGGGACGCCGGCAAAGGGCCGTTCGTCACCCGCTGCCACGGCATCCGCGGCAGCCAGGGCGCCGTCGGCATCGACGTGGATGAACGCGTTGAGCTCGCCGTTGAGCGCCTCGATGCGCTCGAGCGCCGTCTCGGTCAGCTCACGGGAACTGAGCTCGCCGGCGCGAACGAGGTCGGCGAGATCGGCGGCGGGTCGGAAGAGCAGCTCGGCATCCATGGAGGGCGAGCGTATGGAATCCGGCCCCAGCCGACAAGAAGGCCCGCACTGTGCGGGCCTTCTCTGCGGAAACGGACGTCTCGCGGGGCCGGTTAGGCCTGGACGAGCTCGAGCGCCTTGTGGGCAACGACCTGGCCGGTCGTGACCGTCGGCGCGTTCGGGAGCGCCGTCTCGAGCTTCTCCTCGCGCACCCAGTCGGCGGCGACATGGCTCGACAGGTCTGCGTGCTCGACCGTGTCGAAGAAGCCGATCGAGCTTATGACGCCGTTGCCGGCCTCGACGAGGTAATAGCCGTTGAAGCCGGGAACCTGCTCCAGGCGGGTTATGAGGAAGAGGCGATCGCCGACGACTTGGAGGCTGCCTGGAGGCGCTCGCGGGCTTCGTCGAACCCGCCCAACCGGGCCAGTATCTCGTCGGCGAGTGCCAGGTAGTCGCCGCCCAGGCCGGGCGCGAAGTCCAGGATCGACACGCCGCGCTCGGCCGACTCGGCGTAGCGGACGCTGCGCCGGATCACCGTCTCGAACACCTTCGACTCGAACCGCTCCTGCAGCGAGCGCAGCGCCTCGCGCGAGTGCACCAGCCTCATGTCGGCGATGTTCAGCACGACGCCGAGCCAGTCGAGGTCCGGGTGCAGCGACTCCTTCGCCAGCTCCACCACCTCCAGCGCCTGCTCCACGCCTTGGAGCGAGAAGTACTCGGCCTCGCTCGTGATCAGCGCGTGGTCGGCCGCGACGAGGGCGTTCACGGTCAGCAGACCCAACGACGGCGGGCAGTCCACGAGCACCAGGTCATATGAGCGCTTCACCTCGCGCAGAGCCCGCTTCAGCGTCAGCTCGCGACCCATCTTGCCGGCCAGCACCAGCTCTGCCTCCGCAAGCCCGAGGTTGGCCGGCAGCATGTCCGCGTAGACCGCGTCGGTCGCCCGCGCCTGGCCGGCCAGGACGTCCGCCACGGTGGGCGAGGCGTCCGGCGGAACATCGAAGTAGTCGGACAGGTTGCCCTGCGGATCCAGGTCCACGCAGAGCACCTCGAGGCCGCCGCGCCGGTACGCGTCCGCGAGCGTCCGCACGGTCGTGGTCTTGCCCGTACCGCCCTTCTGGGAGAGAACCGTGATCGTCTCGGGCACGCTCGGTCCAGCCTACTGCCTGGGTAAAGGGACGTATCATTTGGGCTCGCACCCGCCGCGCGCCCGCTCGAGCAGGCGCGTAACCCGAGGACACCTTTTGACGTCACCCCCCAACGGTCAGGCCGGAGGCGGCCTGTACGACCCAACCTATGAGCACGATGCCTGTGGTGTCGCGTTCGTGGCTCACCTGGGCGCTCCGGCCTCACACGAGGTGATTTCGCGTGCGCTCTGGGCCCTCGAGCACCTCGAGCACCGCGGTGCCGAAGGGGCCGACGCCGACACGGGCGACGGCGCGGGCCTGCTCATCCAGATGCCGCACGAGTTCCTCGGAGCCGAGGTCGACTTCGAGCTGCCGGTCGGCGGCCGCTACGGAGTGGCGGTCTGCTTCTTGCCGAGCGACCAGTTCGCCCGCGAGCACGGCGAGCGACTGCTCGAGACCACCGTCGAGGCCGAGGGCCAGCGCGTGCTCGGCTGGCGCGACGTGCCGGTGGACCCCGAGCACTGCGGCGCCACCGCGCACGCCGTCGCGCCCTGTATCCGCCAGCTCTTCATCGGGGCCGGGGACGCCATCGAGGACCAGGACGCGCTCGAGCGCAAGCTGTATGTGATCCGGCGGGTCGTGGAGAAGCACGACCTCCCCAACCTCGCGATCGCCAGCTGCTCGAGCCGCACGCTCGTCTACAAGGGCATGCTCTCGGCCCCGCAGCTGTCCCAGTACTTCCCGGAGCTCAAGGACGAGCGGCTCATCTCGCGACTCGCCCTGGTCCACTCGCGCTTCTCCACGAACACCTTCCCGAGCTGGGAGCTCGCGCACCCGTACCGGATGCTCGCCCACAACGGCGAGATCAACACGCTGCGGGGCAACCGCAACTGGCACCGCGCGCGCGAGCTGACGCTCGCCTCGCCGCTGTTCGGCGACGACATCGACAAGATCCGCGGGCTGCTGCGCGACGACGTCTCCGACTCCGCCTCGCTCGACGGCCTGATGGAGCTGCTGGTGCTGGGTGGCCGCTCGCCCGCGCACGCGATCTCGATGCTGATCCCGGAGGCCTACCAGGGCCGAGCGGAGCTGAAGCAGGAGGTGCGCGACTTCTACGCCTACCACTCCTCGCTCATCGAGCCCTGGGACGGGCCGGCGGCGGTGGCCTTCACCGACGGGCGCGTGATCGGCGCCACGCTCGACCGCAACGGGCTGCGCCCCGGTCGCTGGGTCGTCACGCGCGACGGCTGGGTTGTGCTCGCCTCGGAGACCGGAGTCCTGAACGCCACCGAGGATCAGATCGTCGCCAAGGGCCGCCTGCGCCCGGGCAAGCTGTTCCTGGTCGACCTCGAGCGCGACCGGATCGTGCCGGACGACGAGCTCAAGGCCGACCTTGCCCGCCGCAACCCCTACGGCGAGTGGCTGCACGACCGCGTCGTGCACATCGAGGACCTGCCCGAGAAGAGCCCGCGCGTGCCGCGCGTGGAGCCGCTGCGCGCCCGCCAGCTCGCGTTCGGCTGGACCGAGGAGGACCTCAAGGTGATCCTCGCCCCGATGGCCCGCGATGGCGCGGAGCCGACCGGCTCGATGGGCAACGACGTGGCCCTGGCGAGCCTCTCGGACCGCCGCCCGCCGCTCTTCTCCTACTTCAAGCAGCTGTTCGCGCAGGTCACCAACCCGGCCATCGACCCCATCCGCGAGTCCGTGGTGATGAGCCTTACCGCCTGCATCGGCCCGGAGATCAACCTCCTCGGCGAGACGCCCGACCACTGCCACCAGCTGGTGATGCCGCAGCCGATCCTGCGCAACTCGGAGCTCGAGAAGCTGCGCCAGGTCGATCACAGCGTCTTCGAGGCGCGCACGATCGACGTGACCTGGCCGGTCGAGCAGGGCGAGGCGGGCATGGAGCAGCGCATCGAGGAGATCAGCCGCGAGGCCTCCGAGCTGGTCGCCCGCGGCGTGAACATCATCATCCTGTCGGACCGCAACATCGGCCCCGAGCGGGCGCCGATGCCGTCGCTGCTGGCGGTCGGCGCCGTGCACCACCACCTTGTCCGCGAGGGCACCCGCCTCCAGATCGGCCTGCTGGTCGAGACGGGCGAGGCGCGCGAGGTGCATCACCTCGCGACGCTGATCGGCTACGGCGCCTCGGCGGTCAACCCGTACCTCATGCTCGAGTCGCTCTACGCGCTGCACCGCGACGGCCGCCTGCCCGAGGAGATGACTCCCGAGGAGGCCGAGCAGCGCGTGATCAAGGCGATTGGCAAGGGCCTGCTGAAGGTCCTCTCCAAGATGGGGATCTCGACGCTGCGCTCCTACACCGGCGCGCAGATCTTCGAGGCTGTGGGCCTGAAGAGGGAGGTCGTAGACCGCCACTTCACCGGCACGCCCTCGCGCGTGGAGGGCATCGGGCTCGAGACGATCGCCGGCGAGGCGCGCGACCGCCACGCGCGCGCCTACCCGGCCGCGGTCTCCGAGCTGCTGCCGGCCGGCGGCATCTACGCCTGGCGGCGCCGCGGCGAGTACCACGGCTGGAACCCGGAGACCGTCAGCACGCTCCAGCAGGCGGCGCGCTCCGACAACGGGGCCGAGGCATACGAACGCTTTGCCACCTACGTCAACGACGTGGCGGTGCGCAACACCGCCCTGCGCGGGCTGCTCCGCTTCCGCGACGACGTCGACCCGGTGCCGCTCGACGAGGTGGAGCCCACGGCCGAGGTCGTGAAGCGCTTCAAGTCGGGCGGCATGTCGCTCGGCGCGCTGTCGCCGGAGGCGCACGAGACGCTCGCCGTCGGCATGAACCGCCTCGGCGGCAAGTCCAACACCGGTGAGGGCGGCGAGGACGCCGCGCGCTTCCACGACGAGCGCCGGTCGTCGATCAAGCAGGTCGCCTCGGGGCGCTTCGGCGTGACCGTCAACTACCTCGTCAACGCCGACGAGCTGCAGATCAAGGTGGCCCAGGGCGCCAAGCCCGGCGAGGGCGGCCAGCTGCCCGGGCACAAGGTCGACCGCTACATCGCCGGGCTGCGGCACTCGACGCCCGGGGTGACGTTGATCTCGCCGCCGCCGCACCACGACATCTACTCGATCGAGGACCTCAAGCAGCTGATCTACGACCTGCGCTGCGCCAACCCGCGCGCACGGATCTCGGTGAAGCTGGTGTCCGAGGTCGGCGTGGGCACGGTCGCCGCCGGCGTCGCGAAGGCCAACGCCGACCATGTCGTGATCGCGGGCCACGACGGCGGCACCGGGGCCTCGCCGCAGGCCTCGATCCACCACGCGGGGATCCCCTGGGAGATCGGCCTGGCCGAGACCCAGCAGACGCTCCTGCGCAACGACCTGCGCTCGCGCATCCTGGTCGAGGTCGACGGGCAGATGCGCACCGGCCGCGACGTCGCGATCGGCGCGATCCTCGGCGCCGACGAGTTCGGCTTCGGCACGGCCCCGCTGATCGCGCTGGGGTGCGTGATGATGCGCGTCTGCCACCTGAACACCTGCCCGGTGGGCGTGGCGAGCCAGGATCCCGAGCTGCGCAGGCGCTTCGAGGGCCAGCCCGAGCACGTCGTCAACTACCTGCTCATGGTCGCCGAGGAGACGCGCCGGGTGATGGCGAGCCTCGGCGTGCGGTCGATCGCCGAGCTGATCGGGCGCACCGACCTGCTCGTGCCCGACGAGTCGGTCGACCACTGGAAGGGCCGCGGCTTCGACCTGCGCCCGCTGCTGGAGCTCCCGCCCGGGCTGCCCGAGGACGCGCCGCGTCACTGCACGCGCCGGCCCGACCCGGTGCTCTACGACTCGATCGACGTCGACCTGCTCCAGCGCGCCCAGCCCGCCATCGAGAACGGCGAGCACGTCCGAGTGGAGCGCCCGATCGAGAACAAGAACCGCGCGGTCGGCGGGCTGCTGTCGGGCGAGATCGCGCGCCGCCACGGCGAGGACGGCCTGCCCGAGGGCTCGATCGAGGTCCACTTCCACGGCTCGGCCGGCCAGAGCTTCGGCGCCTGGCTGGCCGCCGGCGTCACGCTCGAGCTCGAGGGCGACGCCAACGACTACACCGGCAAGGGCATGTCCGGCGGGACGCTGGTCGTGCGGCCCTCGGACGAGGCGGGCTTCCGCGCCGAGGACAACGCGATCGTCGGAAACACCGTTCTCTACGGGGCGACCTCGGGCAAGGCGTTCTTCCGCGGCCTGGCGGGCGAGCGCTTCGCGGTGCGCAACTCGGGCGTGATCACGGTCGTCGAGGGAGTCGGCGACCACGGCTGCGAGTACATGACCGGCGGCCGCGTGATCGTGCTCGGCCCGACCGGACTCAACTTCGCCGCGGGCATGAGCGGTGGCGTCGCGTACGTGCTCGACGTCGACGGCAGCTTCCGCTCGCGCTGCAACACGGAGCTGGTCGGGTTCGACGAGATCACGCCGGACGAGGCGCTGGAGCTGCGCGGCTGGATCGAGGAGCACCAGGAGCGCACCGGGTCGGCGGTGGCCGACCGCGTGCTGGAGGCGTGGGACGACGAGCTGAGCCGTTTCGTGAAGGTGATGCCGCACGACTACAAGCGCGCGCTGCTGGAGCTCGCGGAGGAGAAGGTCCCGGCCTGATGGGCGATCCGCAGGGCTTCCTGCGCTTGGAGCGGGTCGGGTTCCAGAAGCGCGACCCGCGCGAGCGCGTGCGCGACTACCGGCAGTACTTCTCGCTGCCCGGCGAGCAGGCGCTGCGCGACCAGGGCGGGCGCTGCATGGACTGCGGCATCCCGTTCTGCCAGGAGGGCTGCCCGCTCGGCAACAAGATCCCGGACTGGAACGACCTCGTCTACGGCGGTCACTGGCGGGAGGCGCTCACCCACCTGCACTCCACCAACAACTTCCCCGAGTTCACCGGGCTGATCTGCCCGGCGCCCTGCGAGTCGGCCTGCGTGCTGGACATCAACGACGACCCGGTGACGATCGAGCAGATCGAGCTGGCGATCGTCACGCGCGGGTTCGAGGAGGGCTGGATCGTGGCCCGCCCGCCGGCCGAGCGCAGCGGGCACACCGTCGGGGTGATCGGCTCGGGGCCGGCCGGGCTGGCCGTGGCCGCGGAGCTGAACCGCCACGGCCACTCCGTGACCGTCTACGAGCGCGACGAGGGGCCCGGCGGGCTGCTGCGCTTCGGCGTGCCGGACGCCAAGCTCGAAAAGTGGATCATCGACCGGCGCGTGCACCTGCTCCAGGAGGAGGGGATCCAGTTCCGCTACGGCGTCGACGTGGGCCGCGACCTGTCGACCGACGACCTGCGCGAGCGACACGACGCCGTCGTCGTCGCGATCGGCTCGCGCGTGCACCGCGACCTCGGGGTGCCCGGTCGCGAGCTGCGCGGCGTCCACTTCGCGATGGAGTACCTCTACCAGCGCAACCGCTTCGTGGCGCTTCAGGAGGGTCGCCCGGCGCCCGAGCCGGCGCCGGAGGAGCGCATCAGCGCCGCCGGCCGGCGCGTGGTCGTAGTGGGCGGCGGCGACACCGGCATGGATTGCATCTCGAACGCGCTGCGCGAGGGCGCGTCGGACGTGCTGCTCCTGGACGTCTACCCGCCGCTGCCCGGGGACGGCCGCCCGGCGAGCACGCCCTGGCCGCTGCCGCCCAAGCGGACGCTGAGCACCTACGCGCTCGACGAGGGCGGCGAGCGCCGCTTCGGCACCGAGATCACCGCGATCGCGGGCGAGGACGGCCGCGTGCGGGCCGTGGAGGGCCGCCGCGTGGAGGGCACCTCCTCACGCGACCTCCACCCGGTGTCCGGCAGCGAGTTCACCGAGCCCGCCGACCTGGTGCTGATCGCGATCGGCTTCAGCCACCCCGAGCACGAGGGCGCGGTGGAGCAGCTCGGCGTCGACCTCGACGGGCGCGGCAACGTCAAGGCGCCGGTCTACGAGACCAGCCGGCAGGGGGTCTTTGCCTGCGGGGACGCCCGCATGGGGCAGTCGCTCGTCGTCACCGCGATCGCCGAGGGTCGGCGCTGCGCGCGCGTGGTCGACCGCTTCCTGGGTGGCTCGGGGGAGACGCGCAACGTGCCCGCCTCCTCGCTGTTCGCCTTCGAGGACGGCGACCCGCACTCGCTGCGCCACCAGGCCGAGACGGCCCGGACGGTCACGGTCGGCGAGGCGTTCTGGTCGGGCCCGCGCGAGGAGGGCTAGACGTGCCCGCCATACCGGGGGTGATGCTCAACCGCGACCACGTGCGCGGGCCGACCGACGGGCGCGTGACGCTCGTCGAGTACGGCGACTTCCAGTGCCCCTATTGCGGCGACGCCTATCCGGTCGTCGACGAGCTGCTCAAGACCTACGACTGGGTGCGCTTCGTCTGGCGCCACATGCCGCTGGTCGATCTGCACCCGCGCGCACAGGTTGCCGCCGAGGCCGCCGAGGCGGCCGCCGCGCAGGGCCGCTTCTGGGAGATGCACGACCGCCTGTTCGAGCACCAGCACGCGCTCGGCGACAGCGACCTGAGCGAACACGCCGCGGCGGTCGGACTGGACGTGGACCGGTTCGAGCGCGAGCTGCGCGAGGGCGTCTACGCGGAGCGCGTCGCAGAGGACTACCGCAGCGGCGCGGCCAGCGGGATCCCCAGCACGCCGAGATTCTTCGTCAACGGCGAGATGCACCTCGGCTCAGCGAGCGCGCCGGACCTCCGCTGGGCCATCGACGCCGAGGGCTGACCGATGTGCTCGGTCTCGACCGAATAGCTTGCGCACATGCCCACCGCATTCGTGACCGGGGGCTCCGGCTTCGTCGGCGGTGCCCTGATCGAACGGCTGCGCGCCGAGGGCTGGGACGTGCGCGCGCTGGCGCGCTCCGAGGCCGCCGCCGACAAGGTGCGCGAGCGCGGCGCCGAGCCGCTGCCCGGAGATCTGGAGGACGAGGCCAGGCTGCTCGCGGCCGCCGGCGGGGCGGAGATCGCGTTCCACGCCGCCGCCAAGGTCGAGGACTGGGGCGACCCGGAGGAATTCGAACGCCTCAACGTGAAGGGCACCGAGAACGTGATTGCCGCCTGCCGCCAGGCGGGCGTGCGCCGGCTGGTGCACGTGGGGACCGAGGCGGCGCTGATGGCCGGACAGCCGCTGGTCGGGGTCGACGAGGACGCGCCGCTGCGGCCCGACTCGCCGGCGCTCTACTCGTCGACGAAGGCCAAGGCCGAGCAGCTCGTGCGCGCCGCCAACGGCAACGGCCTGGAGACCGTCGTGATCAGGCCGCGCTTCGTCTGGGGCCGCGGCGACGCCACGCTGCTGCCGGCACTGGTCGACATGGTGCGCTCAGGCCGCTTCCGCTGGGTGAGCGGCGGCGGCCACCTGACCGCGACCACGCACATCGACAACACAGTGGAAGGTCTGTGGCTCGGCGCGACCAAGGCGCCTGCCGGCGGCGTCTACTTCGTGACCGACGGCGAGCCGGTCGTCTTTCGGGAGTTCGTCTCACGCATGCTCGAGACCCAGGGAGTCGAGCCCCCGACGGGCTCGGTGCCCGCCGCGGTGGCGGGCGTCGCGGCCGGCGTGAGCGAGCGACTCTGGCGCCTGCTGCGCCGCTCCGGGCCCCCGCCGCTGACGCGCTTCGCGGTCTGGGTCTCCTCGCAGGAGTGCACGATCGACATCGGGCGCGCCGAGCGCGAGCTCGGCTACCGGCCGATCAAGTCGCGCGAAGAGGGCCTGGCGGAGCTGGCGGCCCAGCCGGCCTAGCCGGCGAGCGCCGTGCGGTTCGCCACCAGGTTCACGAAGAAGACCCGGAAGCGGCCGATGTCGATCTCGTCGCCGTCCTCGAGCTCGGCCAGCTCGACCCGATCGCCGTTGCGGAACAGGCCGTTGAGGCTGCGGTCATCGAGGATGCGGGTGCCGTCGGGGTCGCAGTAGACGAGCGCGTGACGGCGCGACACGGTCGGATCGTCGAAGCGGATGTGGGCCGACAAGCTGCGGCCGATGCGGGTCCAGCCCTCTTGGAGCGGGACCACGCGGACGCGCTCGTCGTCCTCGAAAGCGAGGTACTCGCCCGGGCGGACCAGGGCCTCGCGAGCGTCATCGAGCCAGTCTGGCTGCGGCTCGAGATCGTGGTGCGCGGCGACCGGCTCGTCCTGGCCGAACAGCGACGAGCGCTTGAACCGACCGCCGCCGCACTCGGGGCAGGTCGGTACGGGGTCGCGCTCGTGCAGTGCTACCGCGAATCCACACGAGTCACAGCGAAAAGACCCGGCGCCCGCGAGCGTTCCAGCGCTGAACGCTTCCATTCCTGACTCTCCTCCAAGTGGGGGTAGTGAGGATGGTAACGAGCCCAATTTGTCCAATCCACCTTACTGGCGGTATTTGCGAGCTTTCCGGGGGGACCCCGCGCACACAAGTGGAGGACTGACCCGTTGGGGCTCGAAGAGAAACCCATGCCAGACCTCGCAGGCATGCTCATGCGCAGCAGCATTGGAGCGCTCGCGCCACCGGACGATTGCCACGCCTGCCGGCGCACGCCGCTCGCGGGCGAGCGCCTGCACGAGCTCGTCTCGGGCCAGGTGCTCTGCGAGCTGTGCTTCGGCGCGCTCCCGGAGGACGGGCGCAGGGCCGTCCGCTCGGAGCGCGTGCACGCGAGCGAGCGCCCGCTCGCCGTGGTGCGGAAGGCCGCCTAGCCTCCCGGACGTAGAATCCCCGGCGCCGTGCGCCAGGTCACCGTCTCGACAGTCATCAGCGCCTCCCGCGAGGAGATCTTCGACTTCGTCTGCGACCTGGCCGCTCGGCCGGCCTACACGGACCACTTCATGCGCGACTACCGGCTTGCGCGCGTCAACCCCGTCGGGGTCGGCGCCGCCGCGCGCTTTCAGCTGAAGGCGCCGTTCGCCAAGGAGTACGCCGAGCTTCAGATCACGGAGGTGGACCGGCCGCGGCAGATCGTCGAGGAGCTCGCGGTGGGCCGGCGCGGGCGCAATCGCTCGCTCGCCGTGTACGACTTCTCGGTCGAGGCGCCCGGCGTCACGAGGGTGGAGCTGACCACGTTCAGCGAGCCCGCCACGCCGATCGACCGCATCAGGGAGCTGGGCGCGGCCGGCTGGATGCGCCGCCAGACCTCGAAGGCGCTCAACCGCCTGCGCATGATCTTCGAGGAACCGTCGCGGGGCGACCTCAAGCGCGCCACGATCGCGGGCTTCGAGCCCGACAAGGCGCCTCGCTTCGGGGTCGCCGCCGGCATGGACCCCTCCCGTGCGCCGCGCCGGGAAGCCTCCTAGAATGCCGCGCTTGATGCCTCGCCGCCTGCCGATCTTCGCGTGCGCGCTCGCGCTCGCCGCGCTCTTTGGGCTGACCGCCTGCAACGACACGAAGCAGGGCATCGACGAGCCGGCCCGCGAGGGGCTGGCGATCGAGCTGGACGGCGTCAGCTACAACGTCTTCATCACGCGCGAGCTGAACCCGGAGATCACGCCGGACAGCGCTTACGTGACCGGCGAGGCGCCGCCCGGCGAGGCGCTCTACGGCATCTTCCTCCAGACCTGCAACGTCTCCAAGGACCAGCGCCCGACGGCAACCGAGTTCACGGTGCGCGACAACCAGGACAACACGTTCCACCCGGAGTCGCTCCCGGCGGACAACGAGTTCGCCTATGCCGCGAAGACGCTCGACCCGAAGGAGTGCATCCCCGAGATCGGCAGCGTCGCGCAGCTCGGCCCGACCGCCGGCTCGATGCTGCTCTTCCAGCTGCCGCTCGAGAACACCGAGAACCGCCCCTTGGAGCTCGAGATCGAGCAGGGCGGAGAGAAGCGCACGTTCACGCTGGACATCTAGAAAGCGGCGTCTAGGACCACACGGGCGGCCGGTGCCGCCGTCGCCCCCCCGGCGCCCGCTCGCACCAGCATCACCGCGACCACGATCTTCGGCTTGGAAGCCGGTGCGTAGGCCGTGAACCAGGCGTCCGTGTTCATCGGATCCGGGGGCTTGACATCGCCGGTCTCGGGGTCGCGCGTGTCCTCCAGCTCGGCGGTCCCGGTCTTGCCGGCCACCTTCGCGCCCGGCAGCGCGGCTGCCGTGCCGGTGCCGTAGGCGACCACGTCGATCATCAGCGACTGGATCGTGCGCGCGATCCTGGGCCGCACCACCCGGACGCTCCGCGTGGAGTCGCCGAGCGCGAGCGTGGGCAGGTGGCGCACGCCGTGGGAGGCGATCGTCTGTGCCACGGACGCCATCTGGAGCGGTGTGGCGAGCGTGCGGTACTGGCCGATCGCCGTCGAGCCGACCTCGAGCGGCGTCTGGATGTCAGGCGCCGGCGGCAGCGTGCTCGGGACCTCGCCGGGCACGGTGGGGTCGGCGTTCCAGCCGAAGCGCTCCGCCGCGTCGACGAGCCGCTGCGCGCCCACCTTCACGCCGAGCGGGGCGAACACCGAGTTGCACGAGTGGGCGAAGCTGTTGCGGAACGTCCCACCGCAGTACTCGCCGTTCGCGTTCTGGAGCTCGACGCCGTCGATCGTCGCCGCGCTCGCGATCGGGAACTCGGTCGTCGGCTTGACGGCCCGGGCCTCCAGCGCCGCCGCGGTGGTCACGATCTTGAACGTCGAGCCGGGGGGTTGGGGCGCCGAGAAGGCGATGCCGGCAAGTGCGCGGATCTCGCCGTTGTGCGGGTCGAGCGCCGCGACCCCGCCGAAGCGACCGGCAAGCGCGGCGACGGCCGCCTCCTGGAGGCGCGAGTCGATGGTGGTTCGCACCGGCCGCGCCGGGTGGGGACGGGCGCGCGCGATCACGCGCGTGCCGGCGAGGAGCGTCCCGCCGGCCCGGCCGGCGAGCCTGCTCTCGAAGGCCTCCTCGAGCCCGTTCTGCCCGACCGGCCAGTCCTCCGGGAACCCGCGTCCGTAGAGGGCCCTGCGCTCGACCTCGGTCTCCTGCGGCTCGAGCGTGCCGGCGATCGAGCCGGCGATCGCCTCGAGCGGCGAGGTGCGGTTGTCGACCGGGCCGCGGGCGAGCACCTTGCCGTCGCGCGAGAGCAGGGTGGCGCGCCGGGGCGGGCGGCTGCGGCGCGAGAGCGCCTCGCCGCGGCGCAGGCCCGGGAACGCCAGCAGCGGCCCCCAGGTGACCCGCTCGCCGTCGACGGGCAGCTCCAGCTTGGCGCTGACGCGCCCGAAGACGCGCGTGTGCAGGTCGATCGGCACCGACACCGTGCCGCCGTCCTTCCCGTCGGGCTCGCCGGCGTGGACGCGTTCGACGGTCGCCGTGGCCGCGGCGTCGCGGTAGGCCGCGCGGAACTGGGCAAGTGAGTAGGTCCGCCTAGAGGCGTCGTCGAGCTTGGCGTACATGGCGCGGTAGTCCTGGCGCTCCCAGGCGTGGGTGAAGTCCCGGGCGGTGCGCTGCTCGACGGACATCGCGCCGGCTCCGACCACCAGGCCGGCCCCGGTCGAGAGCAGCGCCAGCGCGGCGAGGGCCGGCAGCGCCCGGTGGGTGAGCCGGCGGCGCCGTTCGGTCGAGAGGTCGATCACCGCGTGGCCCGAAGCAGCCCGCTCGACCAACTTGGCAGGGACGGGCGGTTACCCTGGCCCCGGCGAGTGACGGGCCTGGACTGGATCATCGTCGTGTTCACGGTGCTGATGGCGCTGTGGGGGTACGCGCAGGGCCTGATCGTAGGCGCGCTGTCCCTGGCCGGGTTCGCGGTGGGCGCTTTCGTTGGCTCGCGGCTCGCGCCGGCGCTCCTCACCCAGGGCGCGGAGTCACCCTACGCTCCGCTGTTCGCGCTGGTCGGGGCGCTGATGCTCGGCGGTGTTCTCGCCTCCACTCTCGAGGTGCTGGGGTTCCGACTGCGCGGGCGGCTGCCCAGCCAGTTGGGGGTGCTGGACGGCCTGGGGGGCGGGGCGCTGGTGGCGTGCGTCGGCCTCGGCCTTGTCTGGCTCGCCGGAGCGGTCGCGCTGCAGACCCCGGGCGCACGGCAGCTGCGCGACTCGATCCAGCGCTCCGCGATCCTCCGCACGCTCAACGAGCATCTGCCGCCGTCCGGGTCGATCCTGCGCGCGTTCGCCCGCTTCGACCCGTTCCCGCACATCGAGGGGCCGTCGGCCGACGTGCGGGCGCCCAACGCACGCATCGCGCGAGACCCGCAGGTCAACTCCGCGGCCCACAGCGTGGTCAAGATCCTCGGTACGGCCTGTGGCCTGGGCGTGCAGGGCAGCGGCTGGGTGGCGGGCGACGGCCTGGTTGTGACGAACGCGCACGTCGTCGCCGGCCAGGACGACACGACGGTCCAGCTTCGCGGCCTGGGCGCCCACATGGACGCCCAGGCGATCTGGTTCGACTCGCGCAACGACCTGGCGGTGCTGCGCGTGCCCGGGCTGTCTGGCGCGCCCGCGCTGCAGCTGCGTGGGAACGCCACTCAGGGCACGTCGGCCGCGATCCTCGGGTTCCCCGAGAACGGCCCGTACCACGTGGCGGCCGCCCGGCTCGGCGGCACCTCGACGGTGATCACCCAGGACGCCTACGGGCGCGGCCCCGTGCGCCGCTCGATCACCTCGCTGCGCGGTCGCGTGCGCCCGGGCAACTCGGGCGGGCCGGTGGTCGACGGCCGCGGGCGCGTGGTCACGACGGTGTTTGCCGCCACGGTCTCGGACGGTGGGCGCAGCGGGTTCGGCGTGCCCGACGGCGTTGTGTCCGACGCGCTGGACAGCGCCAACGGCCCGGTCGACACCGGCCCCTGCGCTTGCCCAAGCAGCCGGCTCGGCCGGCTGCGCAGGGACCGCCTAGCTGAGCGCGGCGATCGCGGCGTCGATGTCCGCGGAGCGGTCGGCGATCAGCTGCTCGGCCTGCGCGCGCAGCTCGCGCAGGTTCTCCTCGCTCGCGTTGTCGAGCTCGTCGCTCGCCTGGGTCAGCTCGACCTGGAGCCGCCAGTAGTGCCCGTCTTCCAGCACGTGCTGGAGCTGGTAGTCGACCGCGTCCGAGACGCCGTCGAATACGACGTCGAGGATCGGCTTCGCCCATTCGACCAGGCCCCAGTCGTGGACCTCGTCGAAGCTCCGCTTGTGAGTCCGCTGACCGGTCCCGAGTGAGAGCAGGACGACGTCCGTGGCGGGCTGGAAGCGCATGACCTCCGCGAAGGCGCACATCGCCGGGTTGACGGCGAACACCCCGCCGTCGACCATCGCCTCACCGGTCAGCTGGAACGCCTCGAAGTAGGTCGGTGCCGCGGAGGTCGCCCGCGCCACCTCCGAGAGCGAGAAGTCCTCGCCTTCCTCGCGCGCCTTGCGGCTCTTGAAGAAGTAGGGGCCGGGGTCGCCCATGTTGTAGGCCGGCACGAGGAGGTCGGGCTTGGTGTCGGCGAGCCGCTTGTCGGACAGGAAGCGCTCGAGCGCGCGGTCGAGCGCGGTCGCGTCGTATTTCTCGTCGAGCAGGCCCTCGGCGCTCCGGATGCGCTGCCACACCGAGCGGTCGAAGATGTTCGGGCCCTCGTCCTCGTAGAGACCGACGAGCTGCTCGGCGGGGAGGGCCTCGGGGGCGCACAGGGCGCAGGCGAGGATGCCGCCGGTCGAGGTGCCGGCGATCAGGTCGAAGAGCTCGTAGACGCGCTTGCCGGAGCGCTTCTCGATCTCCGACAGCACAAGCGCGGGGATGAGGCCGCGGATCCCTCCGCCGTCGATGCTGAGCACTCGCATCCCCGCCGGACGCTACAACTGGGGGCGTGCGGCTCGCAATCACACTTTCGGCCATCTGCTGCGCGGGGCTGCTGGGCGCGGCGATACCGGCCGGCGCGGCGTCCGCCGGGCGGGCGGCGGTAGACCCCAACCCCTGCCTCACCGTGTTCGCCAAGGGCCTGCGCTGCCCGGACATCGTGATGGACCGGCCCTGGGGTGTGTACCTCGACAGGGCCACCAAGCCCGGGCGGGCGCTGCTGCGGGCCGGCAACGCGATCGAGTCGATCGGCAGGGGCCCGGTCGAGCTGCACGGGGTGCGCTACAACCGCGTCTACATGCACGCCCGCCAGCGCATCTACAAGCGCGGCGAGGGCTGGATCGTCGTGCGCACGGGTGCGAAGCTGAGGCTCAAGTTCGCGCACCTGTCGCGCTACTGGTGGAAGTTCTTCAACGCCGCGAGCTTCCAGCTGTGGCGCGTCAACCGCAAGGGGGACCGCACCCGCAAGGTCCGCACCGGCCCGAAGGTGTCCTACTGCCTGCGCGACCTCACGCATACCCGGCCCTGGTTGAGCGGCACGCCCTACCTGCCGCACTACCCGGCCTGCAGCAACACCATCGGCCTGCGCCACGACACGCTGGGCACCTCGGTCGGGTGGGCCGACGTGTACCCGCCCGACTACCCCGAGCAGTGGATCGACGTGACCGGGCTGCGCGGCTGCTTCGCATACGTGCACACGGCCGACCCGGGAAACGGCGTCTACGAGTCGAACGAGCGCGACAACCGGTCACAGGTGATCGTTCACCTGCCCTACAAGGCGACCGACCGCCGCGGCGGCTGCCACGGCCGCAACCGCGGAAAGCCCTACGACCCGCGGCAGCACCCCTACTAGCCGCCTGCGGGCCCTACGGGCAAGCATATTTCTCGTTACGAGGGCCCACAGGCGACCCTGCGGCGTTAGCCCGTTGGGCCGAAGCGCTCCGTCTTCACGCGCTCGGGAGCGAAGCCCGCTTCGAGCAGCAGCGAGCTGGCGGCCTCGACGAACCCATTCGATCCGCACACGAACGCGGTCGCGTCGCTCGGGGCCCCTGCGGAGGCGATCAGCGACGCGTCGATCCGGCCGGTGTGGCCGCCCCAGCCGGCCGGCGGCTCGCGCGTGAAGGTGACCACGGCGTCGTCGCCGAGCTCGTCGGCGTAGATCACGTCGGAGGCGGTCCGCACCGAGTAGACCAGCCTCATCGGGAGGTCCGGCATCGTCCGGCGCCGGTGGCGCAGGATCGCCATCAGCGGCACGACTCCCGAGCCGCCGCCCACCAGCAGCACGGGCGACTCGCCGTGCCACACGAAGTAGGACGCGAACGGGCCGCGCACCTCGACCTGGTCGCCCTCGACCACCACGTCGTGGAAGTAGGGAGACACCTCGCCGTCCGCGAGCCGATCGATGGTCAGCTCGATCGTCCCCTCGTCGAGCGGCGAGGATGCCACCGAGTAGGAGCGCTGCGCCCGGTAGCCGTCGGGCGCCGTCAACCTCACGTCGTAGTGCTGCCCCGGCAGGTGGGGCATCCACATCGGCACGTCAAGCCGGAAGGACTTGACCGTGGGCGTCTCGGGCTTGACGGAGCTGACCGTCGCTATCTGCCAGGCCCCTGGGGCGCGGATCTCGACCGTGCTTACGGGTGCCCGGATGGTGCCCGATGCCATCTGACCTGGGGGCGGGATGCCCCCAGGGGCTAATCCGTCCAATAGCGCTCCTCTTTGAAGGGGTCGCCGCGGTTGTGGTAGCCGTTGGCCTCCCAGAAGCCCGGCTCGTCGTGATCCATGACCCGCAGGCCCGCGACCCACTTCGCGCTCTTCCAGAAGTACAGGTGCGGCACCAGCAGCCGGGCCGGACCGCCGTGCTCGCGCGGCAGCGGCGCGCCCTCGTGCTCGGTCACGACCCAGGCCTTGCCGCCGGTCAGGTCGGCGAGCGCGACGTTGGTCGTGTAGCCCCCGTAGGAGTGGGCCATCGAGAAGGCGCCCTGGGCGCCGACCCCGTCCAGCAGCGTGTCCACCGAGACTCCCCGGAAGCTCGTGCCGAGCTTCGACCACTTGGTCACGCAGTGGATGTCGCAGGGGATGTCCTCCTGCTCGAGTGCGTGGAACTCGTCCCAGCTCCACTCGCGCGGGTTGTCGACCATCCCGTCGATGCGCAGCCGCCAGGCGCCGGTGTCGACCCGCGGCGTTGGACCCGCGGTGAGCACCGGAAAGCCCGTCTCGACGTACTGACCCGGCGGGACGCGGCCGGCGAGCTCCTCGGGCACCTGGCGACGCCGGGTGAAGCCGCGCGAGATGAAGCCGCTCACGCGGGCGAGACTAGCGCGCCGGCTGCCAGTCCAGTCCGGCCGTGGCGTCGTCGTTGCTGTCTTTGAGGAGCATCGGCTGGGAGGACACCCGCCGAACGCGACCCGTCCGCCGATTCAGCGCATACAGGTAGGTCGTGCCGTCGATGAGGTACTCGACGTCGGGGTGGGTGCGGAAGAACGCGATCTGCTGGCCGTCGGGCGACCACACCGGGTTGAAACCGCGGGTCAGCCGTCTCGGGCGGCCGCCCTCGGCCGGGACGGTGTAGATCGACCGCTTGTACGTGTAAGCGATCGACTTCCCGTGCGGTGACCATGACGGACGGCTCGCGCCGCGGCCCGTGATCCGCCGCGATGAGCCGTCGTCGTTGCGCACGCGCAGCGCGGCGCGACGGATGAACGCGATATCGCCGTTGCTCGACACGTCCAGGGCCGAGACGTTCGAGATGACTTGGCGCGGCGCGGTCCCATCGCGATTGAGGAGCAGCGCCTGCTTTCGATCGGTCACCACCACGAAGCTCCCATCAGGAGTCCACCGCACCGCCGTGCCTTCGCGCAGGGTCATCGCCGGGAGCGACACGTGCGCCCACTGCCCGGTGACGAGCGAGAGCACCCGGATGCTGGCGGCGGGGTACTGCTGCGGGAACTCCCCGAGCTTGTCCTCGGCTGGGAATGCCACCGAGGTCCCGTCGGGAGACGCCGCGGGCGGCCCGCCCCAGAAGCACATCGGCTGCGCTGAGGCGCCGGACGGCACCCCCTCGCAGATCGGGGTCCAGCCGACCTTGCCGGACCGGCGATCGATCCGCCAGCGGTAAGACTGAGTGTCTGGCCCGTGCGGGACGTACCGGTCGGTAACCAGCAGGTCGCCGTTGCGCCCGGGGAAGGTCGCCTCAGCCGACGGCGCCAGGACGATCAGCAGGGCCAGACCGATCAGCACGGCTGCACGCATCCGAATCATCAAACAGCGCGTGGCGGACGAAGTTGCGCGCTACCGCGCCAGGTGCATCCCGAGCGCGCGCGGCGCGGCACAGACCGCTCGGGTCATCGGGCCGGCCCGGTCGCCCAGCTCCTCGGCGTGCTCGCGGCGCACCATCGCGTTCCTGACCACCTGGCCGCCCAGCCACGCCAGTGGCTCCGGCGGCACCCAGGCGCCGGCCCCGGAGTCGACGATCGGAAGCGTGGTCAGCTCGTCCGTGCCGCCCTGGGCGAGCGAGGCGAGCGTCCGGCCGGCCAGGTTGGTGGGGCCGACGCCGTTGCCGGTGAAGCCGAAGGCGAAATGGACGGGCGCGTTCGGCAGGCTGCCGATCTGCGGGATGTGGCTCGGCGAGACATCGATCGGACCACCCCAGGCGTGCGTGATCCCGCGCCCCTCGAGCTTCGGGAACAGCCGCACCAGCGCCGCGTGTGCGGAGTCGGCGGCGTCGGGGTCGACCTCGATGCGGCCGTTGAGGCGCGCCCCGTACGCGGGTCGCCCGCCGCCCCAGCCGAGCAGGATGCGCCCGTCGCGCGTCGTGCGGAAGTAGTGGATGAGCGTGCGCCCGTCGGTGATGCACTCGCCGCCCGTCCAGCCCAGCTCCTCGATCACGTCCGGGACCGGCTCCGTCAGGACGATGTGGGAGGACGTGACCGTGAGGCGCGAACGCAGCCGGCGCAGCGACCGTGCCGAGGGGCCGATCGCCAGAACGGCGGAGCCGGCGCGCACGCGGCCGCCGGGCGTCTCGACCTCTACCGTGCCGCGGAAGCGCCGCATGGGCGAGTGCTCGAACACGAGCGCGCCGCGCTCGATCAGCCGCCGTCGCAGCCCCAGGCCGAGCCTCGCGGGCTGGACCGTTGCGAAATCCGGGACGGCCACTGCCCGCCGGAAGCGGGGCGACGCGCAGCGCGCCTGCACCTCCTCCTGCGACAGCTCGACCACTCGCTCGGGCGCGCCCAGCGCTGCGGCGGCCTCGACTGAGGCGCGCCCCGCCTCGTCGAAGGCGGGCGCCGTGGACACGCACATGTAGCCGCCCTGGTTGAACCAGGCGTCGATGCCCTCGTCGCGGCAGAACGCGCCAATCCGGAGCACCGTGTCGCTCGAGGCGTCGAGCAGGGCGCGGGCGGGCTCGTCGCCGAAACGCTTGCGCAGCGCGGCTGCGGAGAGCCAGAGCGACTCGCAGAAACCGCCGTTGCGCCCGCTCGGCCCGTGGCCGCAGACGCCCGCCTCGAGCAGCGCCACGGTGGCCCCGCGCTCGAGCAGCTCCCACGCCGTCCACATGCCGGTGTAGCCGCCCCCGACCACGACCACGTCCGTGCTGACGTCGCCTTCGAGGGGCGGGGTCGGATCGACCGCCCCGGCCTCGTCCAGCCACCACCCCGTGGCAGTGTGATTCCCGATCTGCGTATGGTGAGGGGCGATGGGCAAGACCCTAGTCGTAGCCGAGAAGCCCTCGGTGGCCCGCGATCTCGCGGCCGCGCTGCCGGGTTCCTTCCCCCAGTCGAAGGACAAGACCCACCTCGTCGGAGACGACCACGTGATCACCTGGGCGGTCGGGCACCTGGTCGGCCTCGCGGAGCCCGACGCCTACGACCCGAAGCTCAAGAAGTGGCGTTTCGCGGATCTGCCGATCATCCCGGACCAGTTCAAGCTCGTGCCCAACGACGAGCGCTCCGCCAAGCAGCTGCGGGCCATCCACAAGCAGATGGCCGACGACGAGATCGACCAGATCATCAACGCCTGCGACGCCGGCCGCGAGGGCGAGCTGATCTTCGCCTACCTCTACGAGCTGGCCGACGTCAAGAAGCCGGTCGAGCGGCTCTGGCTGTCGTCGATGACCAAGAAGGCGATCGGCGAGGCCTTCGCGCAGCTGCGTCCGGGCGAGGAGATGAAGCCGCTCGAGGCGGCCGCCCGCTCGCGCTCCGAGGCGGACTGGGTCGTCGGGATGAACGCCACGCGCGCAGCGAGCATCCGCCTGCGCGCGGCCTTCGACGGCGCGGTCTCGCTGGGGCGTGTGCAGACGCCGACGCTCGCCCTGGTGGCCCACCGCGAGGAGGAGATCCGCGCCTTCAAGCCCGAGCCGTACTGGCTCGTCGAGGCCGAGTTCGAGGCAACCGGCGAGCGTCGCTACTCCGGCCGCTACATGGGGGGCAAGCGGCTCCCGGCCGAGCAGGAGGCCGTCGCGATCGTCGAGGCCGCCAGCGGGCAGTCCGGTGAGATAACGAAGCTTGAGAAGAAGGAGGAGCGCGAGCAGCCGCAGCTCCTCTACGACCTGACCTCGCTCCAGCGCCACGGGAACACGCTCTACGGCTTCTCGGCGCGGCGCACGCTGGCAGCGGCGCAGCGCCTCTACGAGGAGCACAAGGCGCTCACCTACCCGCGGACCAACTCGCGCTTCCTGACCGGCGACATGATCCCCGAGATCAAGCCGATCGCCGAGCTCGTCGGCCACAACCCGCAGTACAAGAAGGGCTCCGAGTACGTGCTCGGCCTCGACAAGCTCCCGCTCGGCCGCGTGGTCAACGACAAGAAGGTCCAGGACCACCACGCGATCATCCCGACGCGCTCCGAGCACGACCTCGGGCGTATGGGCCAGGACGAGCTGAAGATCTACGACCTGGTCGCCAAGCGCTTCCTGGCGGTCTTCCATCCGGAGGCCGTCTACGAGCGCACGCGCGTGGAGACCACGGTGGTCGAGCACGTGTTCCGCACCAGCGGGCGGCGACTGATCGAGGCCGGCTGGAAGGGCGTCTACGGCGAGGAGGTCGACCCTCAGCGCGGCGACGACGACTCGGGCGGCGACCAGCAGCTGCCCAAGCTCGACCAGGGCGAGACCGTCCAGACGCTGTCGGTCGAGTCGATCCGCAAGGAGACCCAGCCGCCGCGGCGGTTCACCGACGCGTCGCTGCTGGGCGCGATGGAGACCGCCGGCAAGGAGATCGAGGACGCCGAGCTGCGCGAGGCGATGAAGGACTCCGGCATCGGGACCCCGGCCACGCGCGCGTCGATCATCGAGCTGCTCGTGAACCGCGAGTACGTGGAGCGCGAGGGCCGCTCGCTCATGGCGACCGAGAAGGGCATCCAGGTGATTCGCCTCCTGAACGATCACCAGCTGACCTCACCCGAGCTGACCGGCAGCTGGGAGAAGCGGCTCAGCCTGATCGAGCAGGGCGAGGACAGCCGCGAGTCGTTCATGCGCGACATCGCCAAGTTCACGACGGAGACCGTTCAGGAGCTCGACAAGCTCAAGGGAGTGCAGATCGAGCGCGCCAAGCTGGGCCCGTGCCCGATCTGCGGCCGCGAAATCGGCGAGAACCGCAAGGGCTACTCGTGCTGGTCGCGCGAGGACCCCGGCTGCGGGTTCGTGATCTGGAAGCGCAAGGCGGGCAAGTCGCTGCCGGTCTCGGTCGCGAAGGAGCTGATCGAGTCGCTGCGCCAGTCGCGCGAGCGCGGCGAGGATCCGGGCGTGGGCAAGACCGAGAAGGCCGTGACGGGCTTCCGCGGCCGCTCGGGCCGGACCTTCCGGGCAAAGCTGCGCCTCGAGCAGACCGAGGAGGGCAAGTGGCGCGTGGAGTTCGACGAGGACTGGGCGAAGGAGCCGCCCAAGGACGACGCCGAGGCCGCCGGCGCCGCCGCCTCGGAAGAGGAAGAGCCCGCCGCGCAGGAGCAGGAAGAGCCCGCGGCAAGATCCGCTTGACCGGCTGACTTACTGGCGGTAACCTACCGGCGGTAAGTGGTTGTAGACGCGCGTATCGAGGACTTCCAGCACGGCCGCGTCCCGCGTCAGCTGCGCGAGCGTCAGCTGCTCGAGCTCGCCGAGGCTCTCTTTGCCGAGCGCGGCTACGCCGGCGCTTCGATGGACGAGCTGGCCAGCAGGGCGGGCGTCACGAAGCCCGTGGTGTACGAGCTGTTCGGCTCCAAGGACGGTGTGTTCGAGGCCTGCGTCGACCGTTCCATTCAGCGGCTCGCGGAGGACATCGCCGCCGCCGTGCGCTCCGAGACGGAGCCGGAGGCCCGGCTGCGGGCCGGTGGCATCGCCTTCCTGCGCTTCGCCGCCGGCAACCGCGTGGCCTGGGACCTGATGTCGATGGGGGGCCGCTTCGCCGAGCAGGCGCGCGGCCTCCGCTCGAGCCAGGCCGAGCTGATCCGCGGCCTGATGGCCGAGATCGCCGCGGAGGGCACCGACCCTCGCGAGCTGGAGGTCGCCGCGCACGCCGTCAACGCCGCCTACGAGGGCGTCGCCCACTGGATGTGGGAGCACCCCGACATCCCGATCGAGCAGCTCGCCGACTGGGTGGTCGAGCTGCTGCTGCCCGGACTACGGAGGTTCACGTGACCCACCACCGCATCGCGATCGTGGGCACCGGCTTCTCGGGGATCGGCATGGCGATCCGCCTGCTGCGCGAGGGCGAGACCGACTTCGTGCTGCTCGAGCGGGCGCCGGACATCGGCGGGACGTGGCGCGACAACACCTACCCCGGCTGCCGCTGCGACGTGCCCTCGCACCTCTACTCGTTCTCCTTCGCACCCAACCCGAACTGGTCCAGCACGTTCTCCCCCCAGCCCGAGATCCTCGACTACCTGCGCGACGTCGCGACCCGCTTCGGCGTCCTGCCGCACGTCCGCTTCGACACCGAGCTCGAGTCGGCGAGCTGGGACGAGCCGGAGGCGCGCTGGCTGCTCGCGACCTCCAACGGCCCGCTCACAGCGGACATCGTGATCGCCGCCCAGGGACCGCTGAGCGACCCGAGCGTGCCGGACCTCCCGGGCCTCGGCTCCTTCGAGGGCAAGGCCTTCCACTCGGCGCAGTGGGACCACGACCACGACCTGGACGGCGAGCGCGTGGCGGTGATCGGCACGGGCGCGTCGGCGATCCAGTTCGTGCCGAGGATCCAGCCGAAGGTCGGCAAGCTCCACGTCTTCCAGCGCACCGCGCCCTGGATCGTGCCGAGCCCCAACCGGCCCCTGAGGGCGTTTGAGCGCAGGCTCTACAACGCCCTGCCGGCGGCCCAGCTCGCGATGCGCGCCGCCATCTACTGGGCGCGCGAGCTGTTCGTGCTCCAGTTCCGCAACTCGCGCATGCGCCGGCTCGGCACGCGGCTGGCGCTGCGTCAGCTCGAGCGCCAGGTGCCGGATCCCGAGCTGCGCGCCAAGCTCACCCCGCACTACCAGATCGGCTGCAAGCGCATCCTTCCGACCGACGAGTGGTACCCCGCCCTGCAGCAGCCCAACGTCGAGCTCGTCACCGACGCGATCGTCGAGGTCAGGCCGCGCTCGGTCGTCACCGCCGGCGGCGAGGAGCGCGAGGTGGACACGATCATCTTCGGGACCGGCTTCCACGTCAGCGACCTCCCGATCTCGGGTCGCGTGCGCGGCCGCGACGGCCGCACGCTGGCGGAGCACTGGGACGGCTCGCCGCAGGCCTACAAGGGCGCCGCCGTCGCGGGCTTCCCGAACCTGTTCTTCCTGGTCGGGCCGAACACCGGCCTCGGCCATACCTCGATCGTGTTCATGATCGAGTCGCAGATCAACTACGTGTCCGAGGCGCTGAAGGCCATGCGCCGGCGCGGCGCCACCGTGCTGGACGTCCGCCCCGAGGCGCAGGCGGCCTACAACGCCGAGCTCGACGAGATGACGCGCGGCACGGTCTGGGTGAGCGGCGGGTGCTCGAGCTACTACATCGACCGCAACGGGCACAACTCCACGATCTGGCCGACCTTCACGTGGCCGTTCCGCCGGCGGACGCGCGAGTTCGACGAGGCGGCCTACGCGCTGGGCGCCCCGGCGCCCGCGCCGGTCCCGGCCGCCGCGTAGTCGCGCAGCGCGTTATCCAGGCACGGCGGGCGCCCGGGCTCGATCCACACGACCGTGCCCGGCCAGTAGGGGCTGCGTTCGTCCATGCCCTTCACGAACGCCGACTCGAGGTACCAGTTGCCCGTGTTCCACAGGCGCGTGCCCGCGCGCGTCCTCCACTCGGCGGCGTCGTCGCCGGGCAGCGGCCCGGCCCGGTGGGTGTGTCCGAACAGCACGTGCTCGGCGTCCGGAGCCAGCGCGTCGGCCACGCCCGCCATCGCCACCAGACCGGCGCGGCGCAGCTCGTGCCCGGTCAGCACCGAGCTGAAGGGGCCGATGTCGAGCCGGTTCAGCGCCGCCACCACGGCCGGGATCGTCACGCGTCCGACCAGGAAGCGGCTCATCCGGCCGTTGCCGGTGGCGCGGCTCCAGACCGAGCGCGACACGGTCGCCCCGCGCGCCAGCGCCGCGCCGGTGGCGCCCTCGGCCAGTCCGGCGTGGAAGCCGTAGATGGGCGCCATGACGGCCTCGAAGTCAGCCGCCGACGTGCAGTCGGAGCGCCCGCTGAGCCGGTAAACGGCGGACGCCATGAGCGACTCGACGCGCGGGACCGTGAGGTACAGGTCGAGGTACTGACCGTGCGTCGCGTAGCTGCCGTCCTCGAGGCGCAGGCCGGGGTAGGCGAGCGTCACCTCGCTGCGCGGAAGCCACGACGCGAGCACGCCCGCGGGACCGTTCTCTTCGCCCGGGGTCACCCCCCATTCGTTTTCCGAGCCGAGCGCCCGGCCGGCCAGCCGCAGCCGCGCCAGCCACGGCTCGCCGAGCTGGTGGTCGTGGTTGCCCGGCACGAGCGTCACTGGCTTGCCGGCGAGCGCCGGGGCGAGCCGCTCGAAGACCGGCCGGACGACCCCGAGCAGCGCGGCCACCGGCCGCTCGCGCAGCTCCAGGGTGTCGCCCAGCAGCACGACGCGATCGGCGCCCGCGAGAACCGCGGTCAGGCGCTCGAGCGCTTCGGACCGGCGCAGCATGTCGGCGTCGTTGAGCGCGCCGAGGTGGAGATCTGAGATGACCGCCGTGGCCACCGCCGGATGGTCGCAGCAGCCGGCCGTCGCGCGCGCAGCCCGCTCGGCCGGCTGTGACCGCTTGCTTCTAAAGTGGGCGGCGTTGCCAACGTTCTGTCGCCACAACCGGTTGATCTCCCAGTGCCCGATCTGCTCGAAGGGCACGGTCCTGGACGAGAGCCGGCCGGCGCAGCGTCGTTCCGCGCCGGCACGTGGCGGGCGCCGCACGGCGGCGCCCAAACCGGGCGGAGCGCGCAGCTCGCGTGGCCCGTTCGTGGCGGCCGGGCCCTACGACGGCGCCGAGATAAGGCTCGAGCGCGTGCCGGGAGGGTTGCGGCTGGCTGCCTGGCGCGGCGGGCAGATCGATCGCACGGCTCCCGTGCTCGACGCGGCCGACCTGCCCGGCCTGCTGGGCGAGGCGGCGTCCCAGGGGCTCCTCCAGGCCGACGGCGCCGGCCCGGCCGGCGGACCGGCGGCGGAGCCCGGGGCGTCCGGCGTCAGCGCGGGGCGGTCGGGCGAGCTGCGCGACGAGCTGCGCGTGGAGCGGATCGAAGGCGACCGGATCCGCGTCGCGCGCTGGGTCATGCGGCCGAACCGCGGCTGGGAGCTGCAGGACGCGCCCGTGATGCTGCCCCCGCAGCGCTTCACCGAAGCACTGGCCGCGGCCGCCCGCCAGGGCGTGCTCGCGTCAGGCGGTCCGGCCGAGTAGCGACCATGAAGATGTGCCTCTCGCCCTCGTAACCGGGCCCGCCAACGCCGCCAAGGCGGGCGAGGTGCTGGGCGGCTTGCGCGCCCGCGTGGACGAGGAGCCGATCCTCGTCGTGCCGGCCTTCCAGGACGTCGAGCACGCTCAGCGCGAGCTGGCCGAGGCCGGCGCCGTGTTCGGCGTGAGCGTGCTGCGCTTCGACCGGCTGTTTCGCGAGATCGCCCACCGGGCGGGCCACTCGGAGCGGATTGCGTCCGAGGTCCAGCGCGAGCTGATCGTCGAGGAGGCGGTGCGCCGGTCACGGCTCGAGCTCCTCGCGGAGTCGGCCGGCCAGCCGGGCTTCGTGCGGGCGGCGGCGGAGTTCGTCGCCGAGCTCGAGCGCTCGATGGTCGAGCCGGCCCGGTTCACGCAGGCGCTCAGGACGTGGGCGGGGGACGGCCCGCGGCGTCGCTACGCGGAGGAGATCGCCGCGATCTACCGCGGTTACCGCGACGGCCTCGTGGCCGCGGGCCTGGCCGACCCCGAGCTGTTCGCCTGGCACGCGCTCGACGCGCTGCGCCGCGCCCCCGCGGCGTGGGGCGCCACGCCGGTGTTCGTCTACGGCTTCGACGACTTCAATCCGCTCCAGCTCGACGCGCTCGACACGCTCGCGAGCAAGTGCGGGGTGGACGTGGTGGCGTCGCTCCCGTTCGAGCGCGGCCGCGCGGCGTTCAAGACCGTCGCGGGGCTGCACCAGGACCTGCTCGCGCTCGGCGCGCGCGAAAGCATCCTGCCGCCGCTCGACGATCACTACGCGCCCGACTCGCGCGCCGCCCTCCATCACGTCGAGCGCAGCCTCTTCGAGGACGAGGTCGAGGCGGTCGAGGCCGGCTCGGCGATCGAGTTCCATTCCGGCGCCGGCCGGCGCGCGGAGATCGAGCTGGCCGGAGCGCGCCTGCGCCGCCTCCTGCACGACGGCGTGGAGCCGGGCGACATCGCGGTGGTGCTCCGCGGGCCGGATGAGTACGCCTCGCTGCTGGAGCAGGTGTTCGGCGCCTACGACATCCCCTACTCGATAGACCGCTCCGTCCCGCTCTGGCACACGGGGCTCGGCCGCGGCCTGCTCGCGCTGGTGCGCTGCGCTGTGGATCGTGAGGCGCCTGCCGAGGAGCTGCTCGCCTGGCTGCGCACGCCCGGGTTGCTGCGCGAGCCGGGGCTGGCCGACCGGCTCGAGGCCGAGGTTCGGCGCAAGGGCGCCCACCTCGCCACCGACGCCGCCGCCCTGTGGGAGGCCGAGCACTGGAAGCTCGACGACCTCGAGCGGCTGCGCCGGGCGGGGAGCGGAGCGAGGTTCCTGATCGAGATCGAGCGCCAGCTGGCGCGTCTGTTCGCCGCCCCCTACCGGCGTCAGGCGGCCATCCTGCACGGCCCGGAGCTTGACGACCCGCGCGTGTTCGTCGCCGCCCGTGACGCCCTCGCCCAGTTGCGGGCAGTCGTCGAGGCGGACCCGCGCACCCGGCTCCCGCCGGAGCGCGTGCTGGCTGTGCTGCGCGAACTGCGCGTCCACCTCGGGGAGCTGCCGCAGCCGGATCGCGTGCAGGTGGCCAAGCCAGAGGCGATTCGCGCCCGGCGCTTCCACGCCGTGTTCGTGTGCGGCCTGGAGGAGGGCGAGTTCCCGCGCATTGCCCGGCCCGAGCCCTTCCTGCCCGACGAGGACCGGCGGGAGCTGGCACGCGCGAGCGGTCTGCGGCTGCCCATCAGCGAGGATCGGCTCGACCGCGAGCGCTACCTCTTCTACCTGTGCTGCTCGCGGGCGGAGCGGCTGCTCGTGCTGTCGTCGCGCTCGAGTGACGAGGAGGGCAATCCTCAGTCGGAGTCGTTCTTCGTGGAGGACGTCCGCGACCTGCTCGCCCCCGGCGCGGCGCAGTCGACGCGCGCGCTGTCCGACGTCACCTGGCCCGCCGAGCAGGCCCCGACGGCCGCCGAGCTGGAGCGGGCGCAGGCGGCTTCCGGCCCCCGCCGCGTCGAGGAACCGCCGGCCCGGCTGACCGCGGAGCCCGTGCTCGAGCGCCTGGCGGCGCGCGAGGGAGTGTCGGCCAGCGCGCTCGAGAACTTCGCGGACTGCCCCGTCAAGTGGCTCGTCCAGAACGTGCTCAGGCCGGACGAGCTGGTGCCCGACCCTGAGCAGATGGTGCGCGGGCGCTATGCCCACGCCGTGCTGCAGGGCACGTTCGCGCGACTTCGCGACGAGACCGGCGAGCGGCGCATCACGCCGTCCAACCTCGCGCGCGCCGAGCGGCTGCTGCTGGACGAGCTGCGCGACCAGCAGTCCGAGTTCCAGCTGTCGCCGAAGCAGACCCGCGTGAAGGCCGCGGCGCGCCGGCTCGAGTTCGACCTCGTCCGCTTCCTGCGCCGTGAGGCCGAGCGCGACGGTGGCTTCGAGCCCGAGCACCTGGAGCTTCCCTTCGGGCTCGACGAGGGGAGCGAGCCGGTGGAGATCGCGCCCGGGCTCAAGGTGCGCGGTCGCATCGACCGGGTCGACACCAGCGACGGCATGGCGCTGGTGGTCGACTACAAGAGCGGCAAGCGCGTCGACTCGTACAAGGTGAGCTCCTGGGAGGCCGAGAACCGCTTCCAGGCCGCGCTCTACATGCTCGTGGTCGAGCGGTTGCTGGGGCTCCGCCCTGCCGGCGGGGTGTACGTGCCGCTGGGCAAGTCCGGCACGCCGCGCGGCATGGTCGCCGACGACGTCGCCGAGCTCGGTTCGGACTTCAAGGACAACGACCGCCTGGCGCCCGAGCAGTTCCGCGCCAAGCTCGACTGGGCGCTCGGGCAGGTACGCGATGCCGACGCCCGCATGCGCCGCGGGGAGCTGGGCTGCAATCCCGACGCCTGCGCCTGGAACGGCGGCTGTTCCTATCCCGCGATCTGCAGGTGCGAGGGGTGAAGCCGCTCACCGAGCAGCAGGAGCGCGCCGTCGGGCGCCGCGATCATTCGCTGATCGTGCGCGCCGGGGCGGGCACCGGCAAGACGACGGTGCTGGTGGAGCGGTTCGTGCAGGCGGTGATCGAGGACGGGGTGCCGGTGGACGCGATCCTCGCGATCACGTTCACCGAGAAGGCGGCCGCCGAGATGCGCACCCGCGTGCGCGGCCGCTTCGTCGAGCTGGATCGTCGCGCCGAGGCGCGCGCGGCCGAGGGCGCCTGGATCTCGACGATCCACGGCTTCTGCGCACGCGTGCTGCGCGCGCACGCCCTCAGTGCCGGCATCGATCCGGAGTTCCGCGTGCTCGGCGAGCTGGAGTCGGAGCGAATCGCCGCCGACGCGTTCGACGGCGCGCTGCAGGCGTTCATGGACGCCGATCCCGACCGCCTCGAGATGGTCGCCGCGTACACCCCCGACGCGCTGCGCGACATGGTGCGCACCGCCTATTCGCGCCTGCGCAGCCGCGGGGAGCGTCATCCGAGCCTGGGCGAGCTGCGCGCGCCGAGCGTGGGCGGCCAGGCCGAGCGCCTGCGCCACGCGCTCGACGCGGCTCTGCGCGAGCTGGGCAGCGCCGGCGCCGGGGTGCGGGTCGGAGAGGCGATCGACAAGCTCGAGCGCTTCGCCGGCGTGCTCGACCGGATGCCGCCCGGCGCGCTGGCCGAGCCCGGGGAGTTCGACAAGTTCGCGCTTGGACGCGGCGCCAAGGCCCTGTGCACCGAGCCGTGCGTCGAGTACGGGGACGCGCTGACCGCCTATGCGGCGCTCTGCGGCGAGCACCGGGAGCACCGCGACCACGGACTGCTGCGCGCGCTGCTGGAGCTCTACGGCGAGCGCTACGAGCGGGGCAAGCGGGCGCGCGCCGCCCTCGACTTCGAGGACCTGGAGCTGCTCGCCGAGGAGCTGCTCGCCGACCACGAGGGCCTGCGGCGCCAGTACGCCGAGCGCTTCGCCCACGTGCTGGTGGACGAGTTCCAGGACACCAACCCGCTCCAGAACAAGCTCTTCGAGCAGCTCGATCGGGACAACCTGTTCCGGGTCGGCGACGAGAACCAGTCGATCTACGGCTTCCGCAACGCCGACGTCGAGGTGTTCCGGGGCCACTGGAAAGCGGCCGCCGCCGACGGCAGGGCGGAGAGCATCACCGTCAACTTCCGCAGCCGCGCGGAGGTGCTCGAGGCGATCGACCGCTGCTTCACCGAGTTGTGGCCGGAGGGCTTCGACCCGCTGCGTGCGGGGCGTGAGACGGCGCCGCCGCGGGTCCGTCCCTGCGTCGAGCTGCTCGTGACCGACCGCGAAAAGCGCCGCTGGGACGAGGCGTTGGGAGTCGAGGACCCGTTCGGCGCCGCCATGCACGCCGCCACGCCCTGGCGGGCAGCGGAGGCGCGGCTGCTCGCAAAGCGTGTCGATGAGCTGTGCGAGCAGGGCGGCTGGCAGTGGCGCGACGTCGTCATGCTCTTCCGCGCCACGACCCACATGAGCTTCTACGAGCGCGCGCTCGAGGAGCGAGGCATCCTCACCCACGTCGTCGGCGGACGCGGCTACTGGTCTCAGCAGCAGGTGGTCGACCTGCGGCACTGGCTCGCCGCGCTCGCGAACCCGCTCGACGAGCTGGCCGTCTACAGCGTGCTCGCCTCGCCGCTGGCCGGCCTGTCGCTCGACGCGGTCGCCCTGATCGGGCTGGAGGCCCACCGCACCCGGCGCGACCCCTGGTGGCTGCTGCAGAGCCTCGACGAGCTCGAGCAGCTGCTCCCGCCGGCCGACCGCCGCCGGGTCGCCGGGTTCGTCGAGCTGTTCGAGGCGGAGCGGCGCACCGCGCCGCAGGTCTCGCTCGAGACGTTGATCGATCGAGCGGTCACGCGCACCGGCTACGACCGCCACGTCCTGTCGCTGAGCGCCGGCACGCGCCGCATGGCCAACGTTCGCAAGCTCATGCGCATGGCGCGCGAGTTCGAGGCGGACGAGGGGCGCGACCTGCGTGCCTTCGTCGACACGCTGGCCGAGCGCGACGAGGTCCAGTCTCGTGAGGGGGAAGCACCGCTCGAGGCGGAGGCGCTCGACGCGGTTCGCCTGATGACCGTGCACCGCGCCAAGGGGCTCGAGTTCCCCGTGGTGTGCGTTGCCGACCTCGGCAAGGAGGGTCGCGAGGATTACGGCCGGCTGCGCATCTCCGACGACGGGATGACGGGCCTGCGCCTGGCGTCGCTCGGCGGCGAGGCGGTCGACAGCGCGCGGCTCGCCGAGATCAAGGCCCATGAGAAGGCGGTCGGCGAGCAGGAGGAGCGACGCATCTTCTACGTGGCGGCTACGCGCGCGCAGGAGCACCTCGTGCTGAGCGGGGCGACCGACCTCGAGAAGCGCCCAGGGCCCGAGGACATGCGCGAGCCGATGCGCTGGCTGCTGCGCGGCTTCGCCGGGGACGGCGTGCGACTCACCGAGCTCACCCCAGCCAACGTCGACGAGGTCCTGCCGCCCGCCGATCGCCTTCCGCCCCGCAGCGAGCCGGAGCCGGCCGGAGGCGCCGCTCAGCCGGAACTGGGCCTGGGCACGCTGCCGACGCCGCGGGCGCTGCCGGTCAGCCGCTTGTCCTACAGCGGCCTGGAGGACTACCGGCGCTGCTCCTACCGCTTCTACCTCGAGAAGGCGCTGCGGCTGCCGCGGGTCGAGTCGCCGTTCGCGGGGGACCTGCCGGAGACCGGCCTCGGCGGCCTCCTGCGCGGGACGCTCGTGCACGAGCTGCTCGAGCGTCTGGACTTCCGGCGCCCCGAGGTGCCGGCGGAAGCGGACGTCGCGGCTCTGATCGAGTCCCACGGCGCCACCGTGCGCGCCGAGGAGGTCGCCGACCTGCGCGACATGGTCGAGCGCTTCGCCGCCTCCGGGCTGCGCGAGCGGGTGGCGCGCGCCGATCGGGTGCGCACGGAGCTCCCGTTCGCCTTCACGCTCACGCCCCCGGGTGCGGGCGGGCGCAGCCTGCTCGTCAACGGCGTGGTCGACGTCCACGCCAGCGAGCCGGGCGGGCTGCTCGTCGTCGACTACAAGAGCAACCCCCTGGAAGGACGCGACCCCGCCCAGCTGACGGTCGAGATGTACTCGACGCAGCGGCTGGTCTACGCGCTCGCGGGGCTGCGCGCCGGTGCCGAGCGGGTGGAGGTGGCGTACTGCTTCCTCGAGCGCCCGGAGGAGCTCGAGATCGCGACGTTCGTCTCCGCCGACGCCGAGCGCCTGGAGGGAGAGCTGCTGAAGCTCGCCGGCGGGGTCGTCGAGGGCCGCTTCGAGCCCGCTGCGGAGCCGCACTGGGAGCTGTGCGCGGACTGCCCGGGGCGGGCCGCGCTCTGCTCCTGGGACGAGGACCGGACGCTTCAGCGGCTCTGATCTCCCGTTCCGTCAGGTGCCGCACCTACTCTGCGGCAGACCGTTGTGCGAACCCCAGGAGAGCGAGGGCATATGCCTCTCTGCTTCATCGAGCCACAGGAAGCGATCCGAGTCGTCGCCGAGAGCGTCGGCCGCGAAGCACGTCGCCAGCTGCTCGGCGAGGTGGTGCGCGCTTGGGTCGACGAGATCCCCGACGACGAGCTGTTGGTCCATTACGCGAAGGCCGTGGACGAGCTCGACGACGACGACCTGTCGATCCTCGCCGCCTGGCACGCCTCGCTCGAGGTCGGACCGCCGATCGCCAACAAGGAGTTCCTGCTTGGTGCGTTCACCGGTCTCGGCGAGCACAAGCGCGAGGCGCTGCGGATCGCGGCCGGGTTCAAGGGTGAGGACGCCTTCGAGGCCGGCGTCAGCGAGGAGCAGGCGCTGGACACCGTTCTCCCCTGGCTCTCACCGGCCCGGCTGATGGAGCTCGCCGCGGAGGCGGTGGAGCTTTATTGCTGGGACCGCATGGGCTCCGACAACTAGCCGTCCGCAGAGCTTCGCCTGGCGGCGTCCTCGGTCCCTCGCGTGCGGGTGCACGCGTCGCTCCCTGCGTCCTTGCCAGGCTCGCTCTGCGAACGGCTAGTGTGCTCCTGCTCTCGGCGATCCTCCTTGCCGGCTGCGACGTCCCCGACTCAGGCGAGCCCGCCGGCGCACCGTCCTCTTCCGGTCGCATCGCGGCTCGCGTCACCAAGCACACGGACGGCGACACGCTCTGGCTGTCCGGCATCGGCAAGGTGCGCCTCATCGGCGTCGACACGCCGGAGGTCTACGGGCAGGTCGAGTGCTTCGGGCACGAGGCGTCCGCCTTCGTCGAGCGGCTGCTGCCGCTTGGCAGCCGGGTCGACTATCGGCTTGGCGTCGACCCGCGTGACCGCTACGGCCGGGCGCTCGCCTACGTCTACCTCGACGACGGTCGCCTGCTGAACATGGTTCTCGTCAGGCGCGGCTTCGCGCAGCCGCTGACGATCCCGCCCAACGACGAGCTTGCCGGCCGCTTCGTGGCCGCCGCCCGGGACGCGCGCCGGCGCGGCGCCGGACTGTGGGCGCCGGACGTCTGTCGCTAGGCTCGGCCCCGCTTTGCTGCGCGAAGTCACAAGCCCGGACGGCGTCCGGATCGCCTGCGAGGTGAATGGCGAGGGGACGCCCCTCGTGATGGTCCACGGAGCCGGCTCGGGACGCTGGAGCTTCGACCTGGTCCGGCCTCACCTCGAGGACGCCTTCACCGTGTGGTCGATCGACCGGCGCGGTCGCGGGGACTCCTCCGACTCCGACTCGTACGCCATCGAGCGCGAGTTCGACGACGTCGTGGCGGTCATGCGCGAGGCGGGCGATGGCGCGCTGCTGTTCGGACACTCCTATGGCGGGCTGGTGGCCGCGGGCGCCGCAGGGCGGCTCGACGGCCTGCCGCGGCTCGCCCTATACGAGGCCCCGATGGGCGGCTTGCTCGCCGACGAGCCCTGGACCGCCCGCTTCGAGGCCAACCTCGAGGCCGACCACGCCGATCAGGCGATGCGCGACTTCATGAGCGACGTCGGCGGCTACACGGACGCGGAGATCGACGCCATGCAGGGAACGCCTGCCTGGCGCGCCCGGATTGCGGCGGCGCCGACGGTGCCGCGCGAGCTGCACGCCGAGCACGGCTTCCCCGGCGACGACCTGCGCCTGAGCCGGCTCGCGGCGCCGGTGCTCCTGCTGGTCGGCTCGGCGAGCCCCGGCTGGGCGAAGCGCTCCACCGAGGCCTTCGCCGCCGCGATCCCCGACTCCCAGGTGCAAGTGCTCGAGGGCCACGGCCACGGCGCCTCGGTCAGCGCGCCGGAGCTGCTCGCCTCCGAGTTGCGCGACTTCCTGGCCGGCTAGCGCGCCGGGACCTGCTCGTTCTGGCGCACCACGCGCCAGGCCGCCTCGGTGGGGTTGACGAAGAACGGCGGCTCGCGGTAGCGCAGCGTCGCGTTGTACTTGTAGTCCTTCCCGTAACCCGAGACGACGGTGCCCCCGCTGTGCGTTCCAACCGTGCCGCGGTACTTCTGAGCGACCGCGCCGTTGATCGTCAGGGTGCCGAGGGGGCTGCCGCAATACCAGTTGTCGACGATGAACGAGTGGTTCAGCGCGAGGATCGCGGCGTCGATCTGGATGGTCGCGGGGCCGCCGTTTTCGCTGCAGTTCGAGCCGTAGCCGAAACTGACCGGGTGGAACACCCGCACGAAGTTGTTCGCGATCAGGCCGCCGAGCACCGTCGCCAGGTTGGACGACTTGAAGTCGTCGGTGACGATGATGTCGTTGTCGGCGCCGATCGTGATGTCGCTGTTGTAGGTGCCCTGGACCCAGACGTTGCCGCACCCGGGATCCGTCATGTAGTTGGGGTTGGTCGGCGGGGGGTCCTTGGGATAGGTCTGCGCGCGCTGGTAGGGGGTCCCGCAGCCCGTGGTGTTGTTGACGTAGATCACGCCGCTCGGTGGCAGCGCCTTCGACACGGTTGTGCCGTTGTTCGTCACGGACATGGTCGTTCCGTTGAACACGATCCTGGTCTCGCCGTTGAAGACATAGCCCGGATCCGCCGCGGCCTCGAGCTCGGAGTTGGACTGCGGCATGGGCAGCGACCCGGCCGGCCAGTCCACCGTGCCCTTGAAGTTAGGGCTCGCCCCGCTGCACCCTGACACCCAGCCCGGGTCAGCCCCGTTCAGCTCGATCGCGTCGTTCGCGTCCCTGCCGAAGATCGGCGTGCCGCACACCGAGATGCTGTCGTTGGTCTTGAAGGGACCGTCGATGCTGTCGGTCGAGATGAAGTCCGGGTCCTGGCAGCTGCCGTTGCGCTGGGAGCGGTACTTGTCCGCGCAGTTCAAGGCCGCCCAGGTCGGCGTGTACGTGCCCGTGGGGGTGTATGCGTACGGGTCAAGGGTCTCGAAATTCGTGAAGTAGAGGAAGTCGATGAACGACTTACGCCGCAGCGTGGCGATGATGCTGCGCTTGGCCGGGTTGGGGACGTTCGCGGTCGGTGCGCGCACCCGTCCGGTCGCCCGGATCCGGAACGTTCCGGTCTTCGGGTCGACCATGCTCGCGGGGGTGTTCTCGACGCACAGCTCCGTGCCGGCGACCGCGCTGTCCTGAACCGCAAGCAGCTCGGTGGTGTACTGGGCCGTCGACCCCTGGATCGTCTGCCACCGGCGCGGATCGGTGGTGCCCGTGACCCACTGCAGGTTCACGGCGTTGAGCGAGGGCGACTGCACGTTCGCGCAGTGCGTGTAGTACGAGTTGTCCTGGCCGAGGCGGTTCAGGTAGTAGTTGAGGCCGGACTCGGCGGCGCCGTAGGCCTGCTTTGAGTCCTCGTCCTTCTTCGTGAAGGCGATGTCGGGCTGGACCGCGGTGAACGTGGCGGCGACAAGGAGGCCGCCGACCATCAGCACGCCCATCAGCGTGACGGTCGTGAAGCCCTGCTGGCAGCGGTGGATCACGTTCAGAGGCATTCCGGGGCTCCCTGGAGCTGTGTCGGCACGGCGGTGCGCGTGTACACGTCGTCCTCCAGCACGGTCGAGTCGTTGTCGTTGCTGATCGGTCGCACGGCAAAGGAGCGGAAGCCGACCTTGATCAGCGCCACGCGCTTCAGGTTGGTCGCGGACAGCGGCGCGGTCAGCTGCACCAGCGTCCCGTTGGTCGTGCCGGTCTGGTAGCCGTAGTAGCGGAAGATCGGGCGCAGGGTGGTCCCGTTGTTCTCGAGGATCTGCTTGACCTTGGTCAGCAGCGGGGTGCTGGTCGGCGTACCGGTGAAGGTGAGGGCCGGGTAGGTGCCGGCGCTAGGGGTGACGGTCTCGGTGATCGTGTCGGTGGCCGCGCTGTAGCTCAGCGTGCGCTGCTTGATCGGGTTCGCAGGCGTCCCGTCGGTCAGGTCGCCGTAGAAGCTGATGCTCAAATCCGACCCTGAGACGATCGGCGTCGCGGTGCCGACGCAGACCTGCGAGCGCAGCTGGCGCGTGATCAGCTGCATCGCCTGGCGGCCGCGCTGGAGCGCCTCGCTGCGGTCGGCGATCTGACCGGACGCCGAGATGGTCCGGTCGAGCACCGCGAACGCGGCGAACAGGATGAGGAGGCCGATGGAGATCGCCGTGAGGAGCTCGACCAAGGTGAAGCCGCGCTCGTCGCGCAGGCGGGGCCGGCGCGTCATTCGCACACCCCGTTCCGGTTGAGCCGGATCCGGATCGCGCCGTTGGTGGTGGTGTTTGTCGAGTTCCCGCCCGCATTGTTGTTGACCACGGTGTCGTCGACCCGGTTGGAGCCGCTTTCGTTCGAAATCGTGCTTGTGCTGAGGCCGCTGTAGCCGCCGGCGTAGACGTCGGCGTGACCGTGCGGACCCGCAGTGGCGGTCGTCTGTGCGCAGATCTTGTAGCTGCCATAGGGGTAGCCCGGCTGCGGAAGCGACCCTGTAATTCCGTTGGCTGTGGCAGTGAGCTGCGTGGGGTATGTGGTGGCGCAGCCGTCGGCGGTCTTGATGAAGACCTTCGCGTTGTTGACCGCAGTCGTTCCGTTCGCGGCAACCACCCGGATGTTGATCGACGGAACCCGGATGTCGCTGGCGCTCGTCATCGTCAGGATCTGACCCGGGGTCGGCGAGTAGGTCGGGAGCAGAGCCGGGTTATTCGTCGGCGCCAGCGCGGGGTTGTTTGTCGTGCACTGCCCGGCGTAGGCCTTGTAGCCGTCGACGAACGGGAACAGGGTCGGCGCGATCACCGTCGTCTGCGGCGATCCAGCGGGGGAGCCCTCGAAGGTCTTCGACCCCACGGTGAGCTTCGAGTTCGTGAGCGTCAGCCACTGCGACTTGGCTGCCACCGCGGTGGCGCCGTTGACGACTGTGTCGAACACGGCACGGATCTCCGCGGACGTGTCCATTTCGAAGCTGGTGCTCGTCGAGGTCCCCGCGGTCACCGTCATCGCCTTCGTCGACGGCGACGCGCCCTGCCAGTCCACCAGCGACAGGCCGCCGACCGAGGCGGTGTAGTCGGCCCCGTCGACGAACGGGAAGACCGCGCAGCCGAGCGAGTTCGTGGTGGCGGTGTACGTGCTGGTCCCGATCAGGCTGACACTCGCGCCGACGATCCCCGTCCCGTTGCGGTCGTTCACCTTGACGATGGCGCGGCCCTGGCCGGGGGAGAAGGTGCCCGGGGGCGGCGTGACGAGGCCGACCTCGTCGACCGTGCCCTTCGTTGCGGGGGAGCTGACCTCAGAGAGGATCCTGAGGTTCGCCGCCGTCTTGGAGTTGTTGGAGCAACTGACCGGGCCGCCCTGGTCGGTGACCCAGGAGACGCTCGACGTGACGGTGTAGTCGACGCCGCGCACATTCACCGTGCGGCTAGCCGGCGTGCAGCAGGAGGCGAGCGACGCCACCGGCATCGCGCGCAGGCGCTCCTGGTCCTGCTCGGCCAGGGCGGAGGCGGTCGAGCGGGCCTTGTTCGTCGTGCCCTGGCTCTGAGCGCCGTCGATGCCGTTCAGCAACGCGGTGGTCGCGATCGCCAGGACGACGGCGCCGACCATCACCTCGACGAGCATCGACCCGCGCTCTGAGCGCAGCCGAAAACGTCGCTGCTTGTCCGGGTCCTTCCGTCGCACGGGTCCGCGGTTCTGATCGGCTTTTTGGGGCTCCTGCTTGAGGCCGGCGCCCCCAGGACGGACAATCGCGCCATGACAGCGACCCTCCCGACCGACGTCCAAGAGGTCTTCAGCCGCTACGTGACAACCGAGTTCACGACCGTCGACGCCAACGGCCAGCCGATCACCTGGCCGCTGACCCCCTACTACCGCCTCGGCGACCCCTGCATCAGCGTCACGACCGGCCTCGGCTATCCCAAGAAGGCGAACGACGCGCGCGCGAACACGAAGGTGGCGATGCTGTTCTCGGACCCGACCGGCAGCGGCATCGAGAGCCCGACCCAGGTCCTCGTTCAGGGCACCGCCGACGTCGACGATCGCGACCTCGACGCCAACCGCGAGCGCTACCGCCGCGAGCTGGAGGAGAAGCTGCCGGCGGCCAAGGATCAGATGCCGCCGAAGGTCTTCGACCGCTTCATCCACTGGTATCTCACGCGCATCTACATCCACGTGCGCCCGGAGCGGATCTATGTCTGGGGCAGCGGCGTGGGCGCCGAGCCGCAGCTGTTCGACGCGCACCTGGAGGAGGTGCGCTCGGGACACGACGAGGAGCCGCTGATCGACCTCCCCGCGCCCAGGGGCGGCGCCGAGGCGTGGGACGAGCGCATGGACGAGCTCGGCGAGCGCTACCCCGACGCGGTCGTGACGCTGGTAGCTCCCGACGGCTTCCCCTTCTCGGTGCGGCTGCCGATCGAGGTCGACCGCGACGCCCACCGCCTGTGGCTCGGCGGGGCACCGGTCGGCGTGCCCTGGCAGGCCGGGCTCGCCTGCGTGGCCGCGCACGACCACTCGCCCGAGATGAAGTGGCAGCGCAACTTCCAGGTGCGCGGCGACCTGGTCGAGCAGGACGGCCGCTGGGCGGTCGTCCCGCGCAAGCTGGTGGGCGGGTTCGAGCTGCCACCGGGCGGATTGGTCGCCCGCGTGCGCCTGAACATGAAGAAGATGCGCCGCTTTCGCAAGATCGCGAAGCAGGAGCTGGCGGCGCGCGGCCGCTGATCGGGCGAAACCGGCCCCGAAATGCAAATCGCCCCGGCCGAGGCCGGGGCGATAAGAGAGACGCGAACTTCACGCTTGAGGTGCGCGCTCGTCAGCCGAAGCCGACGTGCTGCGCGGCGAGCCTCACAACCTCTGGCTTCGCTCTTTGCGTTCCGTCCGCGTCTCGAGGATCAGTAGACCAGCACCCCGATTCCGAGTCAAGGGGGTGTCTTGAGTCGATCCCGCAAGTTGCGGATTTTCGTTCACAATGAGCGGCGATGGAGACCATTCCCGAGCAGCGTGACGGCCGGACCGTCCGGGCCGAACGCACCCGCCGGGCGCTGGTCGAGGCGCTGCTCGGCCTGCTTGACGAGGGGCAGCCGAAGCCGACGGCCGCCGAGATCGCCGCCCGAGCCGGCGTCTCCGAGCGCTCGGTGTTCCAGCACTTCCCCGATCGCGAGGCGCTCCTGGAGGCCGTCGCGCGCGAGCAGTACAAGCGCGTGGTGCCGACTCTCGTGCCGGTCGACTCCAGCCTGCCGCTGGCGGAGCGCATCGACCAGTTCGCCCGCCAGCGGGCGCGCCTCTACGAGCGCGTCAGCGGCGTCCGGCGCGCGGGTGTGCTGATCGAGCACGAGTCGAGCTCGGTGGCGGGCTGGCTCGCCACCGCGCGGCGGGCGAAGGCCGCGGAAGTCGAGCGCGTCTTTTGGCGCGAGCTCGACGCCGCGCCGCCCAACGAGCGCGAGCCGCTGCGCGCCGCCCTCGTCATGGTCTGCTCGTGGGTCGCCTGGGACAGCTGGCGCAGCCATCAGCGGCTCAGCGTCGCTCGCTCCCGGGCAGCGCTCCAGGCCGCGCTGCGCGCTCTACTGCGCGAGGGCTGACTCGAGCTCGGGGATCGCCTGGTCGGCGTGCTGGAAGTGCACGGCGGTCATGCCGAGCGTCCGCGCCGCCTCGCAGTTGACCTCGATGTCGTCGAGGAACAGGCATTGGTCGGCGCTCAGGCCCCCGCCGAGCCGCTCGACCGTCAGCTCGTAGATGCGCGGCTCGGGCTTGCGCATGCCCACGAAGGCCGAGTCGACCACGACCTCGAAGATCTCGTCCAGCTCAGGCAGCTTGGCCCGCCAGAGCGGCTCCCACTCGCGGACGTTGTTGGTCAGCAGCGCGGTGCGCAGGCCGCGGCTGCGCTGCTCGCCGATGAAGGCGATCACCGGCGCGTTCGGCTCGAGGCGCTCGAAGTAGAGCTCGCGCAGGCGGCCGAGGTCGAAGCCGTCGTGGAGGTTCTCCGCGAGGCGGCGCGCGAACTCCTGCTCGGTGATCTCGCCGCGCTCGAGCGCGTAGAGCGGGTGCTCGCCGTAGGCGTCGGTTGCGTTCTGCATCGCGCGCCCGAGATCCTCGAGCGAGATGCGCGCCTCCTCCTGGTAGGCCAGGAAGCCCGCCGCCAGCGGCGATGTCAGCACGCCGCCGAAGTCGCTGATCAGCGCGCGGATCACGCGGCGACGGGCGGTTCGACGCGCACCATCAGCTCGTATCCGCCGATGCCCTCGCGGCCGTCGAGGCGCCAGCGGAAGACGGCCGCGTGCACCTCGAGCGCCTCGAGGTCGAACGACGACCCGGCGATCACGAGCCCAGAGCCGCGGCGCGGGTACTCCTCGTCGGGGAGCCACAGCTCGAGCCCCGCGCTGCGCTGGCGCCCGCCGCTGTCGTAGACGGTCGAGATGCGCGCCTCCTCGACCTCGTGCGGCTCGCCCTCGCTGAACAGGACGGCGCGCACCTCCTCGTCGCCGTGGCCGGGCGCGTCGCGTGGCCGTCGCGCCACCGCCAGCAGCCCGTTGTCGTCGTCGACGAGCGCGGAGATCGTGCGCACCGCCTGCAGCTCCTCCCAGCGCGGAGCGACGTCCGTGACCGAGAACGTCCCCAGGCAGGCGACCTTCGTGCCGTCCACCTCGCCGGTCACCCGGCAGATGCGGACGGTGACGCCGTCGAGCTGCGCCTCGGCGCTCACGGGATCGAGCCGGAGCGAGAGGCGGTCGCCCAGCTCCGCGCGCCAGCCCTCGCCGTCCTCGGTCACCTCGGGCCCCTCGGCGTGGGCTGCCGGCTGGCGGCCATGGAACAGCAGCGTGGCGCCCGACCTCGCCGTTCCGTAGAGCTCCCGGTCGAGATCGAAGAATGAGAAGGCGAACGCCTCGACGCTCACCGCTGGAGCCGCCTGGGCGGAGCGTCGTGCTCGGTGGCGGTGCCGTCGACGTCGTAGGGCTGTCCGGGGACGGCGCCGACCGTCACGCGCCGGCCGAGCCGGCGGACCAGCAGCCGGCGCACGAGCGGCCGAGTGGGCGGGAGCAGGAGGACCAGCCCGACCACGTCGGTGAGGAAGCCGGGGGTGATCAAGAAGGCGCCGCCGAAGATCACGAGCACGCCGTCCAAGACTTCGCGGTGGGGCATAACCCCGGCCGCCAGCGTCTCGTTGAAGCGGCGCCAGACCGCGCGCCCCTGGGCGCGCAGCAGCATCGCGCCGAGCAGCGAGTCGGCGGCAAGTAGGGCGATCGTCGGGAGCACGCCGATGGCGTCGCCCACCTTGAGGATCACGTACAGCTCGGCGAGCGGCACGACGATGAAAAGTGCGACCAGCGCCAGCAGCGGCATGGCTGACTGACTCTAACTATCCTCGGTGTCATGCCCACCGTCGACGACGTGCAGGATGCTCTAACGAACGTGATCGATCCCGAGCTAGGGCTCGATTTCGTCGAGCTGGGGCTGATCTACAACGTGGAGATCGAGGGCGCGGACGTGTTCGTCACGTTCACGCTGACCTCGCCGGGCTGCCCTATCGGCCCGCAGGTGTCCGAGCAGATCGAGGAGTTCGTGAGCGAGTTGGACGGCGTGAGCTCGGTCCACCCGAAGATGACCTTCACGCCGGCCTGGACTCCCGATCTGATGAGCGAAGAAGCCAAGTTCGCGCTCGGTTACTAGCGCTTCAGAGTCCCTTATCGGCTGCCGATAGGGAGCTTGAGCGATCCCGCCGGGAGGCGGTCTTGGGCAAACAGGGCTTTGAGGTGGACGAGGAGCGCATGCTCGCCGGCAGGCTGGCCGGCGTCCTGTTCCTGACCGCCGGCGGGTCGATCCTGCTGTTGCTGCTGGTCCCGGGCGTCGAGAACAGCCACTGGCGCTGGGTCGCCGCCCTCTCCGGGGCCTGCCTGGCCTGGGCGATCTACTGCCTGGTGCTGGCGCGCCCGGATGAGCACGGCGCCTGGTTCTGGCACACCCCGGCCATCCTCTCCATCCCGCTGATCTCCGGCCTGATCGCCTCCACCGGCGGGACCGAGTCCCCCGCCCGCTTCATGGTCTTCTTCCTGCTCTTCTACACGTGCTACTTCTACGTGCCGCGGCACGCGCGCCTGTACATCGTGGGCTGCATCGGGATCGCTCTCACGCCGCTGCTCTACGACGGCTCCGCGGTCGGCGGGGGCTACCTGGGCGAGCTGATCGTCCTGTGCGCGGCGTACGCGACGCTGGGCTGGACGATCGTCGCCGGCAAGCGCATCATGGTCTCCCTGCGCGAGCAGGCCCGCTCGCTGTCGCTGCGCGATCCGCTCACCGACCTGCCCAACCGGCGGGCGATGCTGGAGTGGCTGGGGCACCACACGGAGCGCAACGCGCGCGTGGGGCTGGTCCTGGTCGACCTCGACGGCTTCAAGGACGTGAACACGCTGTACGGCTATCCGGCGGGCGACTCGGTCCTGTGCCAGACCGCCCGGACGCTCGAGTCCTGCGTGCGCTCGGGCGACATGGTCGCGCGCCTCGGCGGCGACGAGTTCGCCGTGCTCACCTTGCGCGCCGACAAGCAGGGCCTCGAGGCGCTCTGCGGCCGGCTGCTGGAGGCGGTGCGAACGATGCCGCTGGGCGAGGCGGCGAACGTCTCTCTGACTGCCAGCCTGGGCTGGGCGCTCTACCCCGACGACGCGCGGACAATCGACGACCTCGTCGCCGCGGCCGACCTCTGCGTGCGCAGCGTGAAGCTGGCGGGCAAGGACCGGGTGCTGTCGGCGCTCGAGCACGCGCTCGACGCCGCGTAGCCTCCGGCGCGTGCGCCCGCTGCGCGTCCTGCACGACTCCTTTCCCGACGATCCCGCCCTCGACGCCGCGCTGTCGCGCGCGACGCTCGAGCGAGTCGCGGCCGGCGAGCTGCCGGAGACGCTCCGGGTGGCCCGCCCGGGGCGGGTGGTCGCGTTCGCCAAGCGCGACGCGCTCGCGCCGGGCTACGCCGAGGCGGTCGAGGCCGCCCGCTCCGCGGGCTTCGGCTCAGTGATGCGCCTGGCCGGCGGACGCGCGGCTGTGTTCCACGAGGGGACGCTCGAGCTGGCCCACGCGGTGGCGGACCCCGACCCGCGCCCGGGGATCCACGAGCGCTTCGAGGCCGAGGCGTCGCTGGTCTCCGAGGCGCTGCGGAGCCTCGGAGTCGACGCCCGCGTGGGCGAGGTGCCGGGCGAGTACTGCCCCGGACGCTGGAGCGTGAACGCCGTCGGCAAGCGCAAGCTGGCCGGCATCGGCCAGCGGGTGATCCACGGCGGCGCGCACGTTGGCACGGTCGTGGTCGTCGACGACGCCGAGTCGATCCGCGGCGTGCTGGAGCCGGTCTACGCCGCGCTGGCGCTGGACTGGGACCCGGCGACGGTGGGGGCGGTGGAACGCCCCTGGGAAGCGGTCCGCGACGCTTTGCTAGCGGCGTACGCGGCGCGTTACGAGCTCGTTCCGGCCTCGCTTGATTCCGAGACGCTGGAGTTGGCCCGGACGCTGAAACTGCGGCAATAGAGCGGGTCCGCCCGTCTGTGGGCCCTCGTAGCAAGGAATATGCTCGTCGCGAGGGCCCATACCCGACTCGGGCCGCCCTTTGTTGCTGCAGTTAGCGCGGCCGGGGTCTACGCCACGCCGGCCGGCGTGGCCCGCGCCGCCGTCTCCGCCACCGCGTCGACCACCTGCGGCCAGATCTCCCGCGGCAGGTCGTGGCCCATCCCGGGGATCGCGATCAGCCGGGCGTCCGGGATTGCCTCGGCGGTGGCGCTGCCGCCGCGGAAGGGGACGAGCGGGTCGTCGCGGCCGTGGATCACGGTGGTCGGCACCCGGACCGAGTGCAGCTCGGCGGTGCGATCGCCCGACGCCACGATCGCCGCCAGCTGGCGGCCGGTGCCCGCGGCGTCGTGGTCGCGCTCGTAGGTCGCGGAGGCCAGCTCGCGGATGCGCTCCTCGTCGAACGCGAACCCGCGCGACCCGATCATCTTGAACACGCGCACGAAATGGTCGATGTAGCCGTCCTTCTGCCGCGGGGCGCGGCGCACCAGGACGCTCCACACGCGCAGCTTCGGGCGGCCCACGCGCCGCTCTCCGGTGGTCGACATGATCGACGTCAGCGAGAGCACCCGCTCCGGGTGCCTGATCGCCAGCGTCTGGGCGATCATGCCGCCCATCGACGCCCCGACGACGTGGGCGGCCCGGATGCCGAGGTGGTCGAGCAGCCCGGCGGCGTCGTCGGCCATGTCGGCGAGCAGGTAGGGCGCGTCGATGTGCAGGCCGAGCAGCGCGCGGCGGACGTCGGGCACGGGCGCGTCGATCTTGGTCGAGTGGCCCACGTCGCGGTTGTCGAAGCGGATCACGTGGAAGCCGCGGTCGACGAGCATGTCGCACAGCTCGCGGTCCCAGTGGATCAGCTGCATGCCGAGCCCCATGACCAGCAGCAGCGGCGGGTCGGCGGGGTCGCCCATCCGCTCGTAGGCGATCTCGATCCCGTTTACGCGCGCGACCTCCTCCGGCACGATCGGGACCTTAGCGGCGCCGCACCCGCGCCTCGCGCCACTCCAGGATCGAGAGCGGCGTCGGCGGCTCGAGCTCCTCTCGGCCGGGCAGGGCGCGCGGCTTGAGTGGAGTCTCCACGGCCCGGCCGTCGGTCTCCTCGACCCAGTAGGCGCCGGCGCCCGTCCGGGCGCTCACGGCCTCCATCAGCTCGCGGCCCGCGAACAACAGCCCGGCGCCGTCGTCGACGGCCCAGCCCGGCGGCACGGCCTCGGTGCGGATCGCCTCGTGGAAGCACGGGCGACGCGCCGGCTCGCTGTCGTAGTGCACCGAGTTGCTGCCCGGCAGCAGCCCCAGCCCGCGGACGGGTCGCGGGTGCCCGAACGACGTCGTCACGCCCGCCCCGAACCAGCACATCGAGCCGGCGCTGAGGCCGCACAGCACGATTCCGCGCTCCCAGGCTTCGCGCAGGATCGCGTCGACCTCGTGCGCGCGCCAGACCGCGAGCAGGTTGAGCATGCTGCCGCCGCCCACGTAGAGCACGTCCTGGGCGAGCAGCGTCGCCCGGACGTCGACCGGCTCGGCCCCGAGCCGGAAGAGCGAGAGGTGCGTCGGCTCGCAGGGCAGGTGACGGAAGGCCGCGTAGAAGCGGCGGATCTGCTCCTCGGCGTCGCCGCCCGCGGTGGGGAGGAGGCAGATGCGCGGGTGGGGCGAGCTCGCCACGTCGAGCACGTAGCGGTCGAGCGACGGGTCGCCGGGCGGGCTCGAGAACCCCCCGCCCCCGAGCGCGACTATCCGGCGTGCATCGCTCGCCACGCTCACGCCGCCCGCACGGCGGGCGCGGCTCCCAGGTACTCGGCGGCCAGCGGTTCGCGGCTGACCGACTCGCCGCTCCAGCTCATCCGGAAGGCCCGGGCGCCCGGGCGCGAGCTGACCACCCGCGCGAGCCGCTCGCCCGCGAAGTGAAGGGCGGCGCCGTCCTCCACGGCATAGCCCTCGCCCATCCCCGCCGCGAGCATGTCGCAGTAGGCGCTGTGGCGCTCCGGCTCGGCGTCGAAGTGCACGCAGTTGCTGTACGGCAGCAGGCCGAGCCCGTTGACCCACTGCGGCGGGCCGTGGAACGCGCTCACGGCCTCGGCGAACCAGCACAGCGAGCCGGCGCTCAGGCCGCACATCACCACGCCGCGCTCCCAGGCGCGTCGCAGGGTGACGTCGAGGCCGTGCGCCCGCCAGGTGCCGAGCAGGCTGATCACGCTTCCGCCGCCTACGTAGACGAGGTCGCTCGTCAGCACCTGCCTGTGCATCTCCTCGGCCGACTGGTCGCGGCGGAACAGCGACACGTGCGAGGGCTCGCAGCGCCCGGCGTCGAAGGCGCGGTAGAAGCGAACGATGTAGTGGTCGGCGTCGCCGCTGGCGGTCGGCAGGAAGCAGACGCGCGGACGCTCCTTGCCCGTCAGCGAGAGGACGTAGTCGTCGAGCAGCGGGTTGCCGCGCTCCATCGAGAAACCGCCGCCGCCAAAGGCAACGATCTGACGTCGCTCTCCTCGCACCCCAGGAAGGTAGGAACGGCCCGGGCCCGGGTCAACGAATTTGCGCTATTTGGCCTATCGACCTGGACCGGGTGTCGGGAGGCTCACCGACAGCTTGGACAGCTTGACCGAGAACGCGAAGTTGCTCGACCGCACGTACGAGGAGTCGCTCCCGGTCAGCTCCAACTTCGCCGTGTGGCCGCGCGCGAAGCGCCAGCCGTTCCCGAACAGCTGGAAGACGAGCTTGCCCTTCTGGTTGTCCTCGAGCCGGTAGATGCCGCGCGAGACGAGCAGCTGCTTGCCGGCGTGCACGTCCCACAGGCGCGCCGCGATCATGCCGCCGCGGCCCTTGGTGCGGATCTGGGCCCGGACCGTCGGGAGGCCCAGCAGGGTGAACGGCTTGCCGATGCGCTTCGAGGCGATCGCAGTGCCGGCAGCGCGTGCCGCCGGCAGGCCCTCGCACAGCGGCTTGCCGCCGATCGGGTTGATCGCCGCCGCGATGTCCGGGTCGCCGCCCGAGGACGTGACGCGCTGCGTCCCGCCGGCGCGGATGGCAACTCGACCGGGGGCGAGCTTCTCCCAGCTTCTTGCGTGGAACGGCCCGCCCGCCGGAGCGTCCGCCGGGCAGGTCTCCGTGAACGCGGTAACCGAGCCCGGACGCGGGCCGCGCCCGGCGCCCTTCAGGTAGGCGTTGAAGAACTTCACGCCCTGGGTGTTGAGCACCTTGTCCACGGCGGCCTTGTTCGCGCCGCGCGGGTGGCCGAGGTCGCCGAACTGGAGCGTCACGCGCGCGCCCTTGACCTTGCGGAAGATGCGCCAGACTCGCAGCGCCTCCTCGGCGGGGAAGAGGTCGTCCGTCCAGCCGTTCTCGACGAGCAGCGGCGCGGGCACTCCGCTCAGCCCCGCGATGCTGTGGTAGCCGGTCAGCTCGCGGGCCACGCGCAGCACCTGCGGCGTCTCGGGCTCGCCCGCGTCGGTCAGCGACTTCCAGAGCGTGAGGTTCGCGTTGAAGGGCCCGCTGACCGGCGCGTAGAAGCCGGACCCGTTGCCGGACACGTAGAGGCCGCCGACGTAGCTCTGCTTCTGCACTCCGCCGGGCGAGCCGCTCTGGCCGACGTGGTAATCGCGGAAGTCGAGGAAGCGCCCGTTGGGCTGGAGCGCGTAGGTCATGTCCGACCCGCCCCAGCGCGGATAGGCCGCGGCGATCGACAGCTTCGTGCCCTTCGGGCTGCGCCACGCCTTGTACGAGCCGCCGGGGAGCCGGATGCGGTTGCGCAGCCGGGCCAGGTTGAGCGACTGGATGCCGCCGTAGGAGATGCCGGTCACGCCGATCTCGTCGGGGTTGACGAGGTCCTGGTCGGCGAGCAGCCCGAGCAGGTACTGGATGTCACGCCCCTCGTAGCGGTGATCGGCCAGCCGCACCCAGGCCTGGTCGCACCCCGGCGACGTGCGCGAGTCCATCGCGCCGCACGAGCGGCCGAAGCCGCGCGCGCTGGGCGTGATCACCGCATAGCCGTGCTGCGCGAAGTAGGTGTTGTTGTAGTGGTAGGTCGTGCCGCCGCTGCCCTCGGGAGTGCTCGACTCGAAGTTGGTCTTGCTCCCGCCCCAGCCGTGCATCATCACGATCGTCGGGAACGGCCCGTCGCCGCTGGCCGGCAGCGTCACGTCCACGTCGAGCGGCACGCCGTCCCAGCTCGGCACGCGCTGGCCGTCGTTCGCGGTCGGGCAGAACAGCACGCCGTTCTGAGGCGCGCAGGCATGGCCGAACGGATTGGCCGGCGCGGCCTGGGCCGCGGCCGGGGCGAGGAGGGCGAGGACCGGGATGAGGGAGAGCAGTTTTTTCATGGCCAGTGCGAGCAACCTACCTCTCGGCGAAGCTGCGGCGCCACCGGGAGGGCGGAACGCCGTACGCGCGGGCGAAGTGCCGCCGGAACGCCGCCGGGGTGGGGAAGCCCACGCGGGCGCCCACCTGCTCGACCGGCTCGTCCGACGATTCGAGCAGCGGCAGAGCGGCATCCAGCCGCCGCTGCAGCAGCCACGCGGCCGGGCTCGTCCCGGTGGCGCCGCGGAAGCGGCGGCTGAATTGGCGAGGCGACAAATGGGCGCGTCTGGCCATGTCCTCGACGCCAACGCGCTCGGGAAGCCGGCCCAGCGCCCAGTCCATCGCCGCCGCGATCGGGTCGTCCGCGGGCCGCGCCGGGACCGGCAGGTCGATGAACTGCGCCTGCCCGCCGTCGCGGTGGGCGGCGACGACCATCCGCCGCGCGACGCGGTTCGCGACCTCGGCGCCGTGGTCGCGCCGGACCAGGTGCAGGCACAGGTCGATCCCGGCGGCCGTACCGGCAGACGTGAGCAGGTCGTCGCCGTCGACGTACAGGACGTCGGGCGCGACCTTCACGCGCGGGTAGCGGCGCGCCAACAGCGCGGCGTAGCGCCAGTGGGTGGCGGCATGCCGCCCGTCCAGCAGCCCAGTTGCCGCGAGCACGAACGCGCCTGAGCAGATCGAGACGAGCCGGGCGCCCCGGTCGTGGGCCGCCAGCAGCGCGCCCACGAGCTCGTCCGAGGGGTCGCCGTGCACGTCGGGCGAGCCCAGCAGGATGATCGTGTCGGCGTGCGCCAGCTCGCGCAGGTCGTTCTCGACCGACAGGCCGAACCCGCCGACGGCGGGCAGGACGCCGGGCCGCTCGGCGCAGACCGAGAACTCGTACCACCAGTCGACGGCCAGCTCCGGGCGCGCCAGGGCGAACACCTCCGCGGCCACTCCGAGCTCGAACGGGGCCAGGCCGTCGTGGACCAGCGCGGTCACGCGGTGCGGCATGTCCGGATCGTAGCGGTAGGTGTCGTTTAGGTCAGTGGCGCGCCGCGGGCTCGCGAGCGATCCTGGCGCCGTGAACACCGCGCTAGCCCACTTCACCCGCCGGCTCGAGGTCGAGACCGACGTGGCCGACGTCGCCGCTGCGCTCGCCGCCGGGGAGGCCGGCTTCGTGCTGCTCGACGCCCGCAGCCGCGAGGCCTACGACGCCGGCCACCTGCCCGGAGCGATCTCGCTGCACCACTCCGAGATCACGACCGAGACGCTCGCGCGGCTACCCGACGGGCCCGTCGTCGCCTATTGCTGGGGGCCGTCGTGCAACGGCGCCTGTAAGGCGGCGCGGCGGCTGGCCGAGCTGGGTCGCCCGGTCAGGGAGATGCTTGGCGGCTTCGAGTACTGGGCTCGCGAGGGGCATCCGGTCGAGACTTCTTCTTGACCCCGTTGGAGCGCGCCGACTCCTTGGTGCGCTTGCGCGCCTCCTTGAGCAGCTCGGCGAGCGCGTCCTCGAGCATCTGGCCGACGTCCTCGAGGTCGGGCATCGCGTCGTAGTCGGCGAGCAGGCCGAAGTCGACCTTGCCGTTGTAGCTCATGATCGCGATCGCGAGCGCGTGGTTCTCCGGCAGGAACGCGATCGGCACGATCTCGAGCATCTCGCGCCCGAGCAGGTAGAGCGGGAACTGCGGGCCCGGCACGTTGGTCACGATCAGGTTGAACAGCCGGGTCGAGAAGTTGAGCCGCGAAGCCTGGGCCAGCAGCGTCGGCGGCGCGAAGTCGGTCAGCCCGGCGATCACCTCGGCGCCGAGCGCCTGCTTGCTCTGCTTGAGGTTCCCCATCGACTCCTGCACCTGGCGCAGGCGCTCGACCGGATCGGTGACGTAGACGGGCAGTGGGCCTCGCATCGCGGCGATGCGGTTGCCGAGCGCGCCGCGCTCGTCCTGGGAACGGATCGACACGGGCACCAGCGCGCGCAGCTCCAGGCCCTCGGTGCGCACCCCGCGCGTGCGCAGCCAGCGCCCGAGCGCGCCCGCCACGACGGCCAGCACCGCGTCGTTCACGGTCCCGCCGAGGCCGTCCTTGATCTCCTTGAAGTCGCTCAGCCGGCTCTGCACCCAGCGCACGCGCCGGTGCGGGCCGATCGGCACGTTGAGCGGCACGTCGGGCGCCGGGTTGAGTCCCGCCCAGAGCACCTCGCCGATGCCCTCGGCGGCCTCACGCGCCTGGTCGATCGAGCGGCCCGGGCTGCCAAGCGCTCCCAGCGCGCGGCCGGCGACCGACATCGGCGTGCGCACGAGCCCCTTGACGCCCTCTGCCACGAGGTCGACGTCGGACGGCTCAGGCGAGGGCGTCCAGCCGTCGTCCTCGGGGGCCTCGGGTGGGACCGGCTGGAGGTCGAACAGCACGGTGGCGATGTCGACGCCGGAGACGCCGTCGACCAGCGCGTGGTGGGTCTTCGAGATCACCGCGAACTTGCCGCCCTCGAAGCCCTGCACGAGCCACACCTCCCAGAGCGGCTTGGAGCGGTCGAGGCGCTGGGAGAAGATGCGCCCGACCAGCTGGCGCAGCTGATCGTCGGAGCCGGGCTTCGGCAGCGCCGTGTGGCGCACGTGGTAGTCGATGTTGAAGTTCGGGTCGTCGACCCAGAACGGCCGGCCCATCTCGAAGCGCGGAAACGCGAGCTTCTGGCGGTAGCGCGGCACCAGCCGCAGGCGCGAGCGGATGTGCTCCGAGAACTCCCCGTGCCCCGGCGCCGGCCCCTCGAAGATGACCAGCGCGCCGACGTGCATGTGCGACGCCTGCTTCTCCTGATGCAGGAAAGAGGCGTCGATCGAGCTCAAGCGATCCTTGTGACCCTGCTGACCCATGTGGGGAATCTACCGCCACAATCCTTTCCGTGAAGCTCCTCGGGACGCTGCTGGCGGTCCAGGTGGTGCTCGGCCTCGCCCTGGTCGCGCTCGTGGCCACCGACAACCTCCCGTTCGGTGGCGACGAAGCGGACGGCGCGCCGAGCAAGACCGCGCGCCCGACCGTCGACCAGTTCGACTCCGCCGCCGCCTGGAAGCTGTTGCGCGAGCAGGTCGAGATGGGGCCGCGCCCGGCCGGCTCGCCGACCTCGCGGCGGCTCGCGCGGCGGCTGCGCGACCTGCTGCCGCACGGGCACTTCGAGGCGGTGCCGGGCGGCCTGCGCAACGTAGTCGGCACCGTCCCCGGGCGCGAGCCCGGCTACGTCGTGGTCGCCGCGCACTACGACACCAAGGACATCCGGGGCTTCCTCGGCGCCAACGACGGCGCGTCGGGCACCGCGGTGGTCACCGAGCTTGCGCGCACGATCAAGCGCCCGCGGCACACGCTCAAGGTCATCCTGCTCGACGGCGAGGAGAGCCCGCGCGGCACCCCGGACCGGCTGTTCGCCCAGCGCGGCCTGCGCGGCGCCAAGGTGGCGGCACCGCGCTACCGCGACGCGCGCGCCATGGTGCTGCTCGACTTCGTCGGCGATCGGCACCTGCGGACCCCGCGGGAGGGCTCTTCGGACCGGGAGCTGTGGCACAGGCTGCGCGGCGCCGCCCGCGCCGTGGGCGTGGGGCGCCACTTCCCCGCGGACACGCAGGGGACGGTCTTGGACGACCACCTTCCCTTCCTGCGGGAGGGGGTGCCGTCGATCGACCTGATCGACTTCGACTTCCCCTGCTGGCACCGGCGCTGCGACGACCTGTCGAGCGTCTCGGAGCGCAGCCTGGACGTGAGCGGGGAGGCCGTGCGCCGCCTCCTCGCTAGCCTCTGAGCCGATGGCGACCGCACCCGAGAAGCTGTTGCTCGCGGCGCCGCGCGGCTACTGCGCGGGCGTCGATCGCGCCGTTCAGACGGTTGAGCGCGCGCTCGAGCTGTACGGCCCGCCGGTGTACGTGCGCAAGGAGATCGTGCACAACAAGCATGTGGTGGAGCAGCTGCGCGAGCGCGGCGCGATCTTCGTCGACCAGGAGACGGAGGTGCCCGCCGGCGAGACCGTGATCTTCTCCGCCCACGGCGTGGCGCCGAGCGTGCACGCGAACGCCGAGCAGCGCAGCCTCAAGACGATCGACGCCACCTGCCCGCTCGTGACCAAGGTCCACGTCGAGGCGAAGAAGTTCGCCGCCGAGGGCTACACGATCGTGCTGATCGGCCACGAGGGGCACGAGGAGGTCGAGGGGACGATGGGCGAGGCGCCGGAGGCGTTCGTGCTCGTCGAAACCGAGCAGGACGTGGACGAGCTCGAGGTGGCCAACCCGGACCGCGTCGCCTTCCTCACCCAGACCACGCTCTCCGTCGACGAGACCGACCGCCTGATCCGGCGCCTGCGCGAGCGCTTCCCGAACATCACCGGGCCGAAGTCCGACGACATCTGTTACGCCACGACCAACCGCCAGATGGCCGTGCGCCAGATGGCGCGCGAGTGCGACCTCGTGCTCGTGATCGGTTCGAGCAACTCGTCCAACTCGAACCGCCTGGTCGAGGTCGCCCGCGACCACGGCGCCGACTCATACCTGATCGACAACGAGACCCAGGTGCGCGAGGAGTGGCTGGAGGGCAAGCGCGTCGTCGGCATCAGCTCGGGCGCCAGCGCGCCCGAGGAGCTGGTTCAGCGGCTGGTCGACTTCTTCCGCGCGCGCGGGACCGAGGACGTCTCCGAGTACCAGGTCGTCCAGGAGGACGTCCGCTTCATGCTCCCGAAGGAGATCCGCCGGGAGCTGGCGGCGCGGGCGTGAACTGCACGCCGTGCAGGCGCAAGCCGGGGGACTCGGCCTCGACCGTGCCGTCCGACTCGTAGAGCCCCGGCTCCAGTCCAGCGCCCGAGAGCACCGCGTATGCGGCGCCGCCGCGGAAGCTGAAGCCGGCCGCCGCGCCGGCGTCGGCGGCCTCGATCCAGTCTTCGCCGTCGGCCCAATCGCGCACCAGCTCGAGGCGCTCGCGCTCGGCCGGCAGCGCGATGTCGGCGGTCTGGGGCTCCAACAGCACGCCAGGGGCGTCCTCGGGGCGCACAGGGGCGAGCGGCTCGATCGTCTCGCCGACGCACTCCTGGATCGCCAGCTCGGTGTCGAGGTACTCGCCCTCGCCGTAGTGGAAGAAGACAAGCCGCCCACTGCGGTCGAACAGGTAGCGGCCGGGCCAGCCGAGGTTGCCGTAGAGCCGCCACGCCTCGAGCTCGGGGTCGAGCAGCACTGGGTACCCCACCTCGAGCCGTTCCACCGCGCGGACGACGATGTCGCGGTCGCGGCCGAACGAGTAGCCGGGAGAGTGGATCCCGACCACCCGCAGGCCCGCGCCTGCGTAGCGCTCGTGCCAGGCCTTGAGGTACGGCATGGTGCGCAGCGAGTTCACCCGCGCGAAGTCCCAGAACTCGACCAGGACGGCCCCGCGCCCCATGAGGGTGCTCATTCGCAGGAAGGCCACGTTTAGCCATTCGGCCCCTGTCGGGAACTCGGGGGCGTAGATCTCTGCCTCGGACGGGGGACGCACGGTTGCGCAACACGGTACGACTCCGCGTGTTATAGGGTGGCCCACTCGGGCCTAGCCTCGACCCTTTTTGCCTCTAGGAGGAGGAATGCGAAAGCTTTGGATGGCCGTGACGCTTGGTTTGGTCGCGGCTCTGGCGGTGGCCGGCATGGCCAGCGCCGTCAACACGTACGTGATCAGCATCGGGAAGGCGACGCCGGACAAGCCCGGCAGCCCGTCCAAGCCGTCACCGGCCAAGGTCGACTTCGGCTACAAGGTCGGCGACTCGGACAACCTGCGCCCTTCGGTGATCAACCGCTACTACATCGCCTCGGAAGGCATCAAGTACTTCCCGCAGGCGGTTCCCAAGTGCACGTTCGCTCAGGCTGACGCGAGCCCGAGCTACAGCAAGAAGTGCAAGAAGGCGGTGGTGGGCAAGGGCTCGATCGCGAACGCCTTCGGCGCCTCGAGCGACCGGACGGCCAAGGCGCCCTGTGACGTCAAGCTGACGCTGCTCAACATCAGCAACGGCAAGGGCGTGACCAAGAAGCGCGGCGGCATCGCGATCCGCATCGACACGGGCCCGCCGGACTGTCCGCTGGACATCCACGGCTCGCTGCCGGCGCCGATCTTCAACGTCAAGCTCGGCGGGGTCCCGTCGTCCGAGTACCGGTTCACGGTGCCCGACAGCCTCGTGCACCCGGCCCCGGGCGTCGACAACTCCGTGATCGACGTGGTCTCGCACATCCCGAAGAAGCTCCACAAGATCAAGATCAAGGGCCACACGCGGAAGGTCAGCTTCGCCTCGTCCGTCGGTAAGAAGGGCAAGAAGCGCACGCTTCGCGTGACCTTCATCTCCGAGGACGGCCACAAGGCCACGGCGGTGCAGCAGTTCCCGAAGTAGGAGTTCGACTCGCAGACACGTGTCATTTTGGGGGCGGCCTTCGGGCCGCCCCCCTGGCCGTAACGGTTAACTCCAAGGGGGAGGAATGCGCAAGATCTGGATTGCCGGAGCGGTCGCCGCGGTAGCGGCGGCTGTGCTCGTCGCCGGTGCTGCCTACGCGGTCAACACCTACGTGGTGGACATCGCGTCGGGCGGTCCCGGCAACAAGGCGGGTAGTGCCGCCAAGCCGCGGCCGGCGTTCCTGAACTTCGGCTACGAGGTGGGGGACACAGAGAACCTGCGGCCGTCGGTGATCACGCGGTACTTCATCGCGGCTGAGGGGATCAAGTACTTCCCGAAGGCCCGTCCGCGCTGCACGTTCTCGCAGGCCGACGAGAGCCCGGCCTACAACAAGAAGTGCAAGAAAGCGGTGGTGGGCCACGGCACCATCGCGAACGCCTTCGGCGCCTCGAGCGACCGGACGGCCAAGGCGCCTTGTGACGTCAAGCTGACGCTGCTCAACATCAGCAACGGCCCGGGCGTCACGAAGAAGCGCGGCGGCATGGCGATCCGGATCGACACGGGCCCGCCGGATTGCCCGCTCGAGATCCACGGGGCGCTGGCGGCGCCGATCTTCGACGTCAAGATCCAGGGAGTCCCGACGTCGGAGCTGCGCTTCCGGGTGCCTGACAGCCTGTTGCACCCGGCTCCAGGCGTGGACAACTCCGTCATCGACGTGGCGTCCAAGGTCCTACGGGTCACCGGCAAGGCGAAGGTCAAGGGGAAGACCCGGACCGTCGGATTCGCCTCCGCCGTCGGGCGCAAGGGGAAGACGAGGACCGTGCGCGTGACGTTCGTGGACGACACGGGCCACAAGTTCACGGCCTTCACCACGTTCCCGAAGTAGGAGATCGTTACTGGGTGGCGACCGCGCTGAGCAGGTGCGGCGCCACCCAGGTCTCCACCGCCGCCGCGGCGAGGAGCAGCGGCACCGAGATCGCGACCGTCACGAACGTGGCGGCCAGGAGGTCCTGCCACGCGCCGGCGCGGCTGGCGATGATCCAGGCCGCCAGCGGCAGGAACAGGGCGAACAGCTCAGGCAGCGCGTGCGGCGCCAGCGCCAGCAGCAGGATGCCCGGGCTCGTGCCCAGCTGGGCGGCGATCGCCGCCGCCCCGCCGCCGATGACGTAGGCCTGCGTGCAGAGCGAGAACGTGGTCGCGCAGACCACGAAGCCGATCGCGAACGGACCGGCCTTCTCGTGCACCCAGCGTGAGAGGCCGCTGCGCTTCGAAGCCGCGAGCGGCATCGAGCTGCCCGCGATGAAGCCCGCCACGCAGGCCATCGCGTGCAGGGCCAGGACCAGCGAGTTGCGGTAGAGCACGGCCAGGTAGTCGTGGTAGGTCGCCTGCGAGTTGTAGCCCGGGATCAGGTAGTTGGTCGGATCGGGCGTGCTCAGCTTGGCCACGACCCAGACCGCTCCGAGCAGCCCGCAGGCGATCGCCAGGCTCAGGGTCGCCCAGGGGCGCAGCATGCGCCAGGGGTGGTCGTTCCAGCGCCGCAGGGCCAGCTTGGTGTCGTGCATGCCCTGCACGAGCACGAAGTCGTTGACGCTCACGCCACAGGCATCGGCAGCGTGGCCTGGATCGTTGAGGGAACCGCGGCCGCTCGGCGGTTGTAGAGAGGGCATGAGACGACTCACGATCTTCACCGCGCTTGTCCTGTCGCTCGCGTTCGCGAGCGACGCCGTCGCCAAGGAGCTGGTCTCAGCCAAGGTGTGCGGGCCGAACGAGTGCCGCGAGACGCGCGACCGAGCCGACCTGACCCTCCTCGAGAACGGCGGCGGACCGACCGACCCGCCGGCGGGCAGGTCGCCCTGGTACTCGGTGCGCATGACGATGAAGATCGAGGGCGCGTCCGACGAGCACTTCACTCAGGTGTTCGTGCCGCGCGCGGGCCTGCTGCGCGGCGGCGACGCGACCGAGGGCTACGTCTGGATGTCGCTGGCGCCGACGTACGCGCGCCGCTACCGCGAGCTGTCGCGCGGGATCGCGCCCTACCCCGCCGCGAAGCTGGTCGGCACCGGGCCGCCGAAGGTGCGCGTGGACGAGGTCGTGCTGGGGCCCCACCAGCCGGCGGCGTCCGGTGGCGCGTCGCCGCTGCCGTGGATCGGCGGCGGGCTGGCGCTGCTCGCGGCCGGGCTGTTCCTGCTGCTGCGCCGGCGCGGGCGCGGGCTGCGCCGGCCGCGGCCCTCGGAGGGCTGAGCGCCCGCCAAAGGTCCTAGGCCTCTCTGCGGCCAACGCCCGATGCGGGGCGCGCAGGCGCGCCGTATCGTGGCGCTCGATGACGGATGGCCGCAGCGGTGCCGTGCGGGCGATGAGCGACGCTGTCCTCGCGATCGCGGGGCAGCGCTCGGTCGATACCGTGCTCCAGCGGATAGTCCACACGGCGCGCGAGCTGGTGGGCGCCCGCTACGCCGCGCTCGGCGTACCCGACGGCGAGGGCAACTTCGCCCGCTTCATCACGTCCGGCATGACCGAGGAGGAGATCGAGGCGATGGGCCCGCTGCCGCGCACGCACGGCCTGCTCGGCTCGACGCTCGAGTCCGAGGACTCCTACCGCACGGCCGACATCAAGCGCGACCCGCGCTTCCGCGGCTGGTGGCCGTCGGCCCACCCGCAGATGGCGTCGTTCCTCGGCGTGCCGATCGTGGCGCGCGGGTCGGTGGTCGGGGCCTTCTACCTGACCGACAAGGAGGAGGCCGCGGAGTTCAGCCTCGAGGACCAGGAGCTGATCGAGCTGCTCGCGCCACACGCCGCCGTCGCGATGGAGAACGCGCGCCTCTACGAGCGCAGCCGCGAGCTCTCGATAGTCGAGGAGCGCAACCGGCTGGCGCGCGAGCTCCATGACTCGCTGGTGCAGAAGCTGTTCGGGGTCGTGCTGGCGGCGCAGTCCGCCGGCACGCTGCTCGAGCGCGACTCCGAGGCCGCGCGCAAGCAGGTCGAGCACCTGCAGGAGCTGGCCCACGAGGCCGTGGTGGAGCTGCGCTCGCTGGTCTTCCAGCTGCGCCCGGCGGAGATCGAGACGGAGGGGCTGGGGGCGGCCCTGAGCAAGCACGTGGACCTGCTGCGGCGCGCGCACCGGGCCGACATCTCACTCGAGCTGAGCGGCGCGCCGCGCCTGCGCCCTGGCGTGGACGACGAGGTGTTCCGGATCGCCCAGGAGTCGCTCCAGAACGCCCTGCGACACGCCCGTGCGAACCGGATCGAAGCCCGGCTCGACGAGAGCGCCGGCGGGGTGCGGCTGGCCGTGTCCGACGACGGCGTTGGCTTCGAGCCCGCGGAGGCCGGGCTGCGCTCCCGGCGCCTCGGCCTGACGTCGATGGAGGAGCGTGCCCGTGCGCTGGGCGGCCGGCTGCGGATCGACTCGGGGCCAGGCCGCGGAACCACGATCACGCTGGAGGTGGACTGTGACGGAGATTCGCGTCCTGATCGCTGACGACCACGCGGTCGTCCGCCAGGGGCTGCGCACGTTCCTCGAGCTCCAGGACGACATCGAGGTCGTCGCGGACGTCGCCGACGGCGAGGCGGCGCTGAGCGCTGTCGAGGCCCACGCGCCCGACGTCGTGCTGATGGACCTGGTCATGCCGGGCGTGGGCGGCATCGAGGCGATCCGGAGGCTGCGCGAGCTGCGGCCCCAGACGCGCGTGCTGGTGCTCACGAGCTTCCTCGACGACGAGAACCTGTTCCCGGCGGTTCGCGCCGGCGCGGCGGGCTACCTGCTCAAGGACGTGGAGCCGTCCGAGCTGGTGCGCGCGATCCACACGGTGGCCGACGGCGAGGCGCTGCTGCACCCGGCGGTCGCCGCGCGGCTGATGGAGGAGTTCTCGGAGACGGAGCGCCCCGCGCCCGAGGAGGCGCTGACGGCGCGCGAGCGCGAGGTGCTCGGGCTGATCGCGCGCGGCCTGCCGAACAAGCTGATCGCGCGCGACCTGGAGATCGCGGAGAAGACCGTCAAGACCCACGTGAGCAGCATCCTCGGCAAGCTGGGGCTGACCGATCGCACCCAAGCGGCGCTCTACGCGGTACGCGCCGGCCTGATCGAGTCCTAGGACCAATTCCCGATGGTGGCGGGCGCGGGCGCGGCATAGCCTCGGCTGCGATGCACTACGCGAACCGCACCGCAATCGTCACAGGAGCCTCGCGCGGGCTGGGCCTGGCGCTGGCGCGCGGGTTGGCCGAGCGCGGCTGGCGGCTCGTGATCGACGCGCGCGACCTGCCCGCGGTGCCGGTCGAGCTGGCCCGCGCCGAGGTGGTCGCGCTTGCCGGCGACGTCACCGCGGCGGCCCACCGGCGCGCGCTGGTGGCGGCGGCCGGCGAGCGGATCGACCTGCTCGTCAACAACGCGAGCGAGCTTGGCCCGAGCCCGCTTCCCGCCCTGGCCGACTACCCGCTGGCCGCGCTCGAGCGGGTCTACCGCGTGAACGTGGTGGCACCGCTCGCCCTCGCGCAGCTGGCGCTGCCGCTGATGCCGGCCGGGGGCAGCATCCTCAACATCAGCTCCGACGCCGCGGTCGAGCCCTACGAGGGCTGGGGCGGGTACGGGTCGTCGAAGGCGGCGCTGGACCAGGTGAGCCGGGTGCTGGCCGCCGAGAACCCCGGTCTGCGCGTGTACTCGGTGGATCCGGGCGACATGCGCACGCGCATGCACCAGGACGCCTTCCCGGGCGAGGACATCTCCGATCGCCCGCTCCCCGAGGAGAGCGTGGCCGGGTTGCTGGAGCTGATCGACGGCGACCTGCCGAGCGGCCGCTACGCGGCGCGCTCGCTCACCGGGGCTGCGCGATGATCGCCGCAGCCGCGCAGCCCGCCGAGGCGCGCGAGCCCGCCGAGGTCCGCGGCACCGGCCGCGACGACGTCCGCCTCCTGGTGGCGCGCCGGTCCTCCGGGGAGCTCGAGCACGCCCGCTTCGCGGAGTTGCCCGAGCTGCTCGATCCGGGCGACCTGCTCGTCATCAACACGTCGGCGACCCTGCCGGCGGCGCTTCCGGTGCTCGGCAGCGATCTGCGGGTGCACCTGTCGTCGCCCGCGCGCCAGTACCCCGCCTGGCTGGTCGAGCTCCGCATGGCCGGCGAGCGCTTCGAGGGCGGCGAGGAGGGAGACGTACTCGAGCTTCCCGGTGACGCCACCGCCACGCTGGTTCACCGTGCCGGGCGCCTCTGGCTCGCCGCGCTGCGGCTGACGACCTCCGTGCCGCACTACCTGGCTCGCTACGGAGAGCCGATCCGCTACCGCCACACGCCGCGCGACTGGCCGCTCGAGAGCTACCAGACCGTCTACGCGAACGCGCCCGGCAGCGCGGAGATGCCGAGCGCCGGACGCGCCTTCACGCCGGAGCTGGTCACCCAGCTCGTGGCCGCCGGGATCGACGTCGCGCCCATGGTGCTGCACACCGGCGTGTCCTCCCTCGAGGCGGGCGAGCGCCCGCACGCCGAGTGGTACAGCGTGCCGCGGTTCACGGCCGAGCGGGTGAAGCTGGCGCGCTCGCTGGGCGGGCGGGTGATCGCGGTCGGCACGACGGTCGTGCGCGCGCTGGAGTCCGGCGGGAGCGAAGGCTGGACCGAGCTGGTCATCGAGCCGGCGACTCCGATCCGAAATGTCGACGGCCTGCTGTCGGGGTTCCACGACCACGACTCGTCCCACCTGTCGATGCTGGAGGCGATCGCGGGGCACGAGCTGCTGGAGCGCTCATACGAGGAGGCCACCGACTCGGGCTACCTGCGCCACGAGTTCGGCGACCTGCACCTGATCCTGCCGTAGGCCGCTAGCGCGGCCGGGTGCCGGTGAAGCAGAACTGGATGCAGGCGAAGTACGACTCGCCGCGGGCCTGCAGCTCGCGCTGCTCGTCCGCCCACTCCTGCGCCTCGCCGGTTCCGACGTAGTCGGCCATCATCGGGAGCAGCGCGCCGGCGTAGGTCTCCGCGCTGACGTCGGCCGTGGCGAACGCGTGGCCCTCCATCTCGACGTCCTCGAAGCCGGCCTCGCGCATGCGACCGGCGAGCGTCCGCGGAAGCGAGGGATCGGCGAGGTGGTCGTCCCAGGCGTCCAGGACGCGCTCCATGCGAGCCGGGTCGCGCGAGTGCCAGGAGACGGTGGCCCAGTCGACGTCCCAGATCAGCAGCCGGCCGCCGGGGCGCAGCACCCGCAGCAGCTCGCTCAGGGCGGCGGGGATGTCGGCGACGTACTCCAGGACCTGAACGGAAAGCACACGGTCGAAGTCCGCGTCCGGCACCGGCAGCGCCGTGACGTTGCCCTCGTGGAAGCTGACGTTGTCGTGCGCCGCGCAGCGCTTGGCCGCAAGCCCGAGCATGGGCGCGCTGGCATCGACGCCGACCACCGAGCCCCCGGGGCCAACCCGCTCGAGTGTCTCGGCGACGTAGAAACCGGGCCCACAGCCCGCATCGAGGACGCGCTCACCGGGAGCGGCCCCAAGCGCGTCGTGAACGAGCGCGCGCCGGCGCAGGATGTCGCGCTTGGAGTAGACGGCCTCGAGCTCGGCCGCCATCTGCTCGTTGAAGTCGAGCTGTGCCATCGCCCGACTGAGCCTAGCCAGCCGTCGATACCGTGAGGCTCCGTGCGCATCGCGACCTGGAACGTCAACTCCGTCAAGCAGCGCATCCCGCGCCTGCTGCCGTGGTTGGACGAGCGACGCCCGGACGTGGTCTGCCTCCAGGAGACGAAGCTCGCCGACGACGCCTTTCGCGATCTGCTCGACGCCGAGCTGTCAGCGCGCGGGTATGAGGTCGCGGTCCACGGCGAGGCGACCTGGAACGGCGTCGCGATCCTGTCGCGCGTAGGGCTCGAAGACGTGGTCGCCGGGTTGGAGGGCGCGCCGGGCTTCCCGGGCCCGGAGTCGCGCGCGATCTCCGCCACCTGCGATGGGATCCGGATCGTCTCGGTGTACGTGCCGAACGGGCGCGAGCCGGGCTCCGAGCACTACGAGTACAAGCTCGCCTGGCTGGCCGCGCTCCGCGACGCGGTCGCCGACGCCCCGGAGTCGACCGTCGTGTGCGGCGACGTGAACATCGCCCCGACCGACGACGACGTGTTCGATCCCGATGCCTACGTGGGGGAGACGCACGTCACGCCGCCCGAGCGGGCTGCCCTCGCCGAGCTTCAGAGCCTCGGCCTCCGCGACGTCGTGCGCGACCGGTGGCCCGGCGAGCGGATCTTCACCTACTGGGACTACCGGGCGGGGATGTTCCACCAGGACCTCGGGATGCGGATCGACCTGGTGCTGGCCGGCGAGCCGGTCGCGGAGCGCGTCCGGGCGGCGTGGGTCGACCGGCAGGCCCGCAAGGGCAGCGGGCCAAGCGACCACGCGCCCGTGATCGTCGATCTCGACGAGGCGCCGGACGGGGACATCGGCCCGGTGGTGCCGCCGCCGTCGCGCCCGGTGGTCAAGCGCGGCGCGAAGAAGCTGCCGCAGGCGAAGAGCTAGTCGCGCTTGCGGTCACGGTCGCGCGACGGCTGAACCCGCTTGGGCTCGCCGGGCATCTTCGGATAGTCGGGCGGGTAGGGCATGTCGCCGCTCCCCTCGGCCTCGTCGCGCTCGTACATGTCCAGCAGGGGCTGCAGCGAGTGAGCGACCTCGTCGATGGCGGCGTGGCGGTCGCCGACCTCGGCGAAGCGGGCGGGCATCGTCTCGACCGTGAAGTCCTCGGGCACCGCGTCCCCGACCTCGTCCCAGGTGAGCGGCGCGGAAACCGGTGCGCCCGGCCTGGGGCGGATGCTGTACGCGGACGCGATCGTGCGATCGCGGGCGTTCTGGTTGTAGTCGACGAAGATGCGCTCGCCGCGCTCCTCCTTCCACCACTTGGTGGTCACCTCGCCCGGCAGGCGCCGCTCGAGCTCGCGCCCGAAGGCGATCGCGGCGTGCCGGACGTCCGTGAACGTCCAGCGCGGCTCGATGCGGACGTAGATGTGGATCCCGCGGCCGCCCGAGGTCTTGGGGAAGCCGGCGTAGCCGAGGTCGTCGAGCAGCGCGTGCGCTTCGCCGGCGACGCGCACCGCGTCCGGGTAGTCCGTGCCCGGCTGCGGGTCGAGGTCGATGCGCAGCTCGTCCGGGTGGTCGACGTCCTCGCGCCGGACCGGCCACGGATGGAACGTGATCGTCCCCATCTGCGCGGCCCAGCCGACGACCGCCACCTCGGTGGGACAGATCTCGTCGGCGTGGCGACCTGAGGGGAACTCGATCCGCGCCGTCTCGAGGTAATCCGGAGCTCCGCGCGGGACGCGTTTCTGGAAGAAGGCGTCGCCACCGCCCTTCTCGCGAGTGGACAGGACGATGCCCGGGTGGACGCCTTTGGGCCAGCGCTCGAGCGTGGTGGGCCGCCGCTCGAGGGCGCGCATGATGCCCTCCTCGACCGCCAGGTAGTACTCGACGATGTTCAGCTTGGTGATCTCGCCGGAGCGCTCGGTCTTCGGGAAGATCACGCGGTCCGGATTGGAGACCCGCAGGTCCCGCCCCCCGGCGTCGAGGATGGTGGCTTCGGTGGGCACTTAGGGGCGGCGGCGGTAGGTCACCTTCAGGTCGTCCTGCCAGTCGCCCGGCGTGCGGGCCACCTGGGAGTGGCCCTCGAAGGTGTCGGGTGCGAGCGTCGCGACGTAGCGCTGGTCGAACCCGGGGGCGTCGCGCCACATACGCAGCACGCCGTCGTCGAGCGAGATTCCGTACGCCCGGCGCACGCCGCGCGAGTCGAAGTACTCCATGACCAGCCCGTCGCCGGCCTCGGGGGCACCGATGATGCTGATCGCATCGGGGAACAGCTCATGCTCGTTGCGGGAACGCTGGACGAGGAAGTGGCCGCCCTCCAACCACTCGAACGTGACGGTGCCCGGCACCACGGCGTCAACCAGTGGGTGGGTCGCCTCGGTGGCCCACGTGCCGATCAGCGCATCGAACGGCTCGAGGGCGGGATCTCGGTCGGTCATGCACGTAGGACCATCGCACCGCACGGAACTCATCGCCCAGCCGGCCAAGCCGGCGATGCTCCGCAGCCGGGTCAGCCGATGCTGTCGACCATCTCGAGCTGAATCAGGCGGTTCAGCTCGACGGCGTACTCCATCGGCAGCTCCTTCGTGACCGGCTCGATGAAGCCGTTCACGATCATCGCCGCCGCCTCCTCCTCGGAGAGGCCGCGCGACTGCAGGTAGAAGAGCTGCTCGTCGGAGATCTTGCCGACCACGGCCTCGTGGGCCACGGTCACGTGCGGGTTCTGGATCTGGATGTCGGGCCAGGTGTCCGAGCGCGAGCGGTCGTCCATCATCAGGCCGTCGCACTGCACCCGGGCCTTCGAGCCCTGCGAGTTGTGGCCCATCCGGACCAGCCCGCGGTAGCCCATGATCCCGCCGTCCTTGGAGATCGACTTGGCGAGGATGTTGGAGTTCGTGTTGGGCGCGAGGTGGACGACCTTCGCTCCGGTGTCCTTCCACACGTTGCCCGAGGCGACGCCCACGTTGAGGTGGTCGGCGCGCGCCCCCTCCCCGATCAGGAACGAGCCGGGGTAGAGCATGACCTTCTTGGCGCCCATCGAGCCGCCGACCCACTCGACGGTCCCGTTGGCCTCGACGATGGCCCGCTTGGTGTTGAGGTTGAAGACGTCCTTCGACCAGTTCTGCACGGTCGTGTAGCGCGCCTTCGCGCCCTCCTTGACGAAGATCTCGACGACCGCGGAGTGCATCGAGTTGACCGAGTAGGTCTGGGCCGTGCAGCCCTCGATGTAGTTCACCTCGGAGCCCTCGTCGGCGATGATCAGCGTGTGCTCGAAGGTGCCCTCGTTGGCGCCTTCCATCCGGAAGTACGCCTGCAGCGGAAGGTCGACCTTGACGTCCTTGGGGACGTAGAGGAACGAGCCGCCCGACCAGACCGCGCCGTGCAGCGCCGAGAACTTGTTGTCCTGCGGCGGCACGCACTTGTTCATGAAGTACTCGCGCACGAGGTCCTCGTGCTCGGTGACCGCCGTGTCCATCGCGCAGAAGACGATTCCCTGGTCGGCGTACTCCTGCTTGAGGCCCTCGTAGAAGGGCTCCTGGCGCCATATGCCAACGACGCCGGCGAGGTGCTCGCGCTCCGCCTGGGGGATGCCGAGCTTCTCGAAGGTGTCCTTCTGCTCGGCCGGGACGTCGTCCCAGGAGTCGTAGCGTCCGGCCTCGGGCGGCGAGTAGAGGACGAGCTCGGAGAGATCGAGATCGGACAGGTCGACCCCCCAGGTGGGGATCGGCTTGCGTTCGAAGATCTCGTAGGACTTGATCCGCTTCTCGCGCATCCAGTCCGGCTCGCCCTTGATCTTGGACAGCTCCGCGATGACCTCGCGGGAGACGCCCGTCTTTGCGACGAGCTGTCCCTGCTCGTTCTCCTTGATCGGGCTGGGCTTGGCCACGCGTGTTTTGTCAGTTGCCGCCATTGCCCGTGATTCTAGCGCCGCGGACGGCTTCTCCGACTCGCCGAGTCGGGATTGTGCGGGTGTGCATTAGGGTCGCGCACGATGCTTGCCGCGGCGCTTGCAGTGGTGCTCTCGCTTCAGACCATCCCAGCGGTGCGCGAGTGGCACGACGGGTCGGGGGCGTTTCACCTGCGGGCGTCCGCTCGGATCGTGGGCAGCGGGGAGGAGGCGACCCTGCTCGCGCGTGAGCTGAAGCGCCCGGTCGTCGCGGGCCCGCCGGCCCCGGGCGACGTCGTGCTGGCGCTCGGCTCGCGCGATCGCCGGCTCGGCCGCGAGGGCTATCGGCTCGACGTCGGAACGGTGCTGCGCATCGAGGCGCGCACGTCCGCCGGCGTCTTCTACGGGACCCGCACGGCGCTGCAGCTGCTGCACGGCGGTCACGGCACCATCCCGGGCGGCTGGGCGCGCGACTGGCCGCGCTACCCCGAGCGCGGCCTGATGCTCGACAACGGCCGGCGCTACTTCAGCCCCGCCTGGATCAAGCGCCGCATCCGCGAGCTCGCCTACCTGAAGCTCAACCAGCTCCACCTGCACTTCTCGGACGACCAGGGCTTCCGCATCGAGAGCGACAGCCACCCGGAGGTCATGACGCGGCCCTATCTGACCAAGCGCCAAGTGCGCGACATCCTGGCCGTGGCACGGCGCTACCACGTCCGCGTGATCGGCGAGCTCGACATGCCCGGGCACATGCAGGCCGCGCTGGCCGGCCATCCAGAGCTCCAGGTGGCCGGGCGGCCCGACGAGCTCGACTTCACCAAGCCAGCCGCCCGCCGCTTCGCGCGCGAGCTGATCCTCGAGTACCTGAAGCTGTTCCCGGGCCGCTACTGGCACGCGGGCGCCGACGAGTTCGCCGGCCCGGGCGACTTCATCGGCTTCGTCAACTGGATCGACCGGCTGGTGCGTCGCCACGGCAGGACGCTGCGCGTCTGGCACGACGGGCTGAGCGGCACACGGCTGCGCCGCGACGTGGTGGTCGAGTGGTGGGCCGAGCACGCCGGGCCGCCACCGAGCCGGCTGCTCGCCCAGGGCCACCGCGTCCTGAACGCGGGCTGGTGGCCGACCTACTACGACGTCGGCCCGCTCGGCCAGGTCAGGCCGTCGATGAAGGCGGCCTATGACTCCTGGCAGGTGAACGCCTTCGGCGGGCTGGCGATCAACACGCCGACGCCCGCCACCCCGCCGCAGGTCGTGCGGCGCCACCTCGACCGCATCCTCGGCTCGGAGCTACACGTCTGGAACGACGACCCAAATGGCGAGACCGCCGCCGAGACCGCCCGCGGGATCGCGCCGCGGCTGCGCGTGATAGCCCAGAAGACCTGGGACACGCGGCCCCCTGCCCGCACGTACGAGGGCTTCTTGGCCCTGTGGAATAGGGTCCGCCCATGAAGCTCTACGTCTGCTGGGGCACCTTTCAGACGCCGCGCCCAGGCGGCCATCCATGCCACAACGCCTACGACGCGCTCAAGCAGGCCGGCTGGGAGCCGGAGCTGCAGAAGACCTACGGCTGGGGCGCGCTCGGCAACGCGCTGAACCCGACGCGCAAGCCGGTCCGCGACCTGACCGGGCAGAACTGGGTCCCCGTGCTGGTCACCGACGAGGACGAGGTCGTGGAGGGCTCGCAGAAGATCGTCGACTGGGCGAAGGCGAACCCGGCGACGGCGTCGGACCGCGCCTGAGCGCTACTCGGGCCAGGACGCGTCGCCTGTGGTCGCGCCGCGCATCACCTTCAGGCTGAGCAGCGCGCACTTGCGGCGCGTGGGCGAGATGTCGATGCCGAGCTGTTCGATGACCCAGGCGGCGCCCAGCTTTGCCACGTCACCGACGGGCATGCCGACCAGCTCCTCCGACGTGATCGACGCGGCCGCCTGCGAGATCGCGCAGCCCTGGCCGTGGAAGCGCAGCGCCGCGACCTTGCCGTCCTCGACGACTATGTGCACGCCCAGCTCGTCCCCGCAGAGCGGGTTGTGGTCGTGGAACTCGAGGTCGTGCGGCTCGAGCTCGCCGAAGTTCCGCGGGCTCTTGTAGTGATCCAGGATGTAGTCGCGGTAGAGGGCGTCCATCGTCAGCCTGCAAACCTGCGCTCGCCGGCGTCATCGGCCCTCGCCGTGCCCAGCACGGCTTCGGGCCTGCTTCCTAGGCGAGCTTGGTTTTCGGGGACGAACATCAGAGGTCGAAGACCTCCCGGGCGCTGCCGAGCGCGTGGATCAGCCGGTCCACGTCCTCGCGCACGTTGTAGACGTGGAACGAGGCGCGCGCCGTCGCGCCAACGCCGAGGCAGCGCATCAGGGGCTGCGCGCAGTGGTGGCCGGCGCGGACGCAGACCGCCTCGCGGTCGGCCAGCTCGGCGATGTCGTGGGGGTGCATCCCCTCGATCGTGAACGGCACGACGCCGCCGCGCCGGTCCACGTTCGGGGGCCCGTACAGGGTGATGCCCTCGACCTCCGGGAGCCGCTCCAGCGCGTAGGCGGTCAGCTCGCGCTCGTGCTCGCGCACGCGCTCCATGCCGATCTCGTCCAGGTAGTCGATCGCGGCACCCAGCCCGATCGCCTCGGCGATCGCGTTGGTCCCGGCCTCGTACTTCCAGGGCAGCTCGTTCCAGGTCGAGCTGTCGCGCTCCACGCGCGAGATCATGTGCCCGCCGCTCAGGAACGGCCGCATCTGGAGGAGCAGCTCGCGCCGGCCGTGCAGCAGGCCCGTCGTCGGGCCGAGCGCCTTGTGGCCGGTCCAGGCATAGAAGTCGGCGCCGATCGCGCCAAGGTCCACCGGCATCTGCGCCACGGCCTGCGCGCCGTCGATCAGCGTCACCGCGCCGGCCGCGCGCGCCCGCCGGGCGATCTCCTCGACCGGGTTGATCGTGCCGAGCACGTTCGACAGGTGGGCGACCGCGACCAGCTTCACGTGACCCTCGGCAAGCACCGAGTCCAGCTCGTCGAGCGACAGCTCGCCCGACTCGCCGACCGACAGGTAGCGCAGCCGTGCGCCGGTCTCCTCGCACAGCTGCTGCCAGGGCACCAGGTTCGAGTGGTGCTCCATCTCGGTGACGAGCACCTCGTCGCCGGCGCCGACGTTGTCGCGCCCCCAGGCGTAGGCGACCAGGTTGATCGACTCGGTCGCGTTGCGGGTGAAGATCGAGCAGGTCGGGTCCCAGTTGACGAATGCGGCGATGCGCTCGCGGGCGCCTTCGAACTGCTCCGTCGCCTCGCGGCCCAGCTCATAGACGCCGCGGTGCACCGTCCCGTAGGAGTGCGAGTAGAAGCGCTCCATCGTCTCGATCACCTGGCGCGGCTTCTGCGCGCTGGCGGCCGAGTCGAGGTAGACGAGCGAGTGGCCGTTGATCTCGCGCTCGAGCACCGGGAAGTCGGCGCGCACCTCGGCGAACGGCTTGGCTGCGACCGCGCCCATCAGACCGCCTCCGCACGCTCCCCGATGAACTCGCGCACCTGGTCCTCGGCGCCCTTGAGCTTCTCCGCGATGCGGCGCCGGACGAGCTCCTCCAGCCCCGGATCCTCGAGCCGCTGCACGACCTCCTCGAAGTAGCCCTCGACCAGCACACGCACCGCCTCGGCGCGCGGCACGCCGCGGCTCATCATGTAGAAGATCTGCTCCTCGTCGAGCTCGCCGACGGTGCCCCCGTGCGACGCCTTGACGTTGTCGACCTCGACGATCAGCGAGGGGATCGCGTCCCCGCGGGCCTTGGGCGACAGCAGCATCTGGTGGGTCTGCAGGTAGGTGTCGACCTCGCTCGCGCCCGGGATGATGTGGATCAGCCCCTCGTACGAGGCGCGCGACTCGCCGGTGAGCACGCCCTTCCAGACGGTGTCGCCGGTGGTGTGTCCGGCCTCGTGCCTGTCGGTCGTGAACAGGTCGAGGTGCTCGTCGCGCTCGGTGAAGTACATGCCGGTGTGGCGCATGTCCGAGCCCGGCTCGGCGGTGATGATGTCGAGCGTCTGCTTGGTGAGCCGGCCGCCGAGGTGGATCGGCACCCACTTCACGCGCGCGTCGCGCCCGATCTCGACGCGCCGCGTCGACAGGTCGTAGACCTCGCCGCGGCCCCAGTCCTGATAGTGCGCGAGGTCGACCTGGGCGCCGGGCAGCGCGTACAGCTCGAACGCGCCCGAGTGGAGCGCCTGGCCCTCGAAGTCGGGGGCCAGGAAGAACTCGCGGATCGTCACTTCGGAGTTCTCACCGACGACGATCAGCGTGTGCGCCCACTGCGCGGTGCCGGGCTCGTCGATGAGCCAGACGATCTGCAGCGGCTTCTCGATCTGCACGTTCTTGGGGACGTGCACGAACACGCCGCCGCTCCAGAAGGCGGCCGTGCCCGCCGCGAACTTGTCCTCGTCGTGAGGCAGGCGCTTGGCGAAGTACTCGCTCACGAGCTCGCCGTGCTGCTCGACCGCCTGCTCGAGCGGCATGACGATCAGCTGCTCGTCGGAGACGTCCGTGTGCACCACGTTTGCGCCGCGCTGGACGATCAGCGCGGAGTGCTCCTCGTCGGCGAGGTCGAGCTCCGGCAGGCCAGGGTCGTAGCGCTTCGGCTCGAGCGCCTCGAGGTCGAGCCCGCGCAGGCTCGTGGTCCAGAAGCCCGAGCGCCGCCAGGTCGGGATCGGCTCGGCCTCGTAGACCTCCAGCGCGGCCTTGCGGCGCGCCGCGACGGCGTCAGCCGGCACTCCCGGCCACCTCCTCGCGTACGAACTCGTAGCCCTTCGCCTCGAGCTCGTCGGCGAGCTCGGCGCCCCCCTCACGGACGATTCGCCCGTCGAGCATGATGTGGACGAAGTCCGGGTGCACGTAGCCGAGGATGCGGGTGTAGTGCGTGATGATCAGGAAGCCTCGCTCGTCGTTGCGCATCGCGTTGACGCCGTCGGACACGATCCGCAGCGCGTCGATGTCGAGCCCCGAGTCGGTCTCGTCGAGCACCGCGAAGGCGGGCTGCAGCATGGCCAGCTGCAGGATCTCGGCGCGCTTCTTCTCGCCGCCGGAGAAGCCCTCGTTGAGATAGCGCTTGGTGAAGTCGCCGGTGATCTTGAGCAGATCGACGTTCTTGCGCAGCAGCGTGCCGAACTCCTTGACCTTGATCGGCTCCTCGCGTCCGGCGTTCACCGCCATGCGCAGGAAGTTGGCGACCGAGACGCCCGGGATCGTCGCCGGGTACTGGAAGGCGAGGAACAGGCCGGCGCGGGCGCGCTCGTCGGGGTCGGCCTCGGTGATGTCCTCGCCGTCGAGCACGATGCGCCCCTCGGTCACCTCGTAGTTCGGGTTGCCCATGAGCGTGTTGGCGAGCGTGGACTTGCCGGAGCCGTTGGGCCCCATCAGCGCGTGCGTCTCGCCGCGCTTCACGGTCAGGTCGACGCCGTGGAGGATCTCGCGGTCGTCGGTGCGGACGTGCAGGTTCTGGATCTCGAGGGTCATGCGGTAGCGGCTTCCTTCTTCCTCGATGGCTGGACTAGATCGTCGAGCGTCATCTCGTTGAGGGTTCGGACGATGGACCCCTGGACCCGGGTCCATAGAAGCTTGGTCGGGCACGGCTCGGCGCCCTCGCGGGCGCAGATCAGCGCCCCGTCGGCGTCGGCGGTGATGCACTCGATCGGCGCGATCTCGCCCTCCAGCGCGGCCACCACCTCGGCCATCGTGATGTCCGCCGCCGAGCGCGCGAGCGTGTAGCCGCCGTGCGCGCCCCGGCGTGACTCGACCAGCTCGGCCTTGCGCAGGCGCTGCACCAGGTGCTCGAGGTAGGCGAGTGGCAGGCCCTCGGCGTCGGCGATCGAGCCGAGGCTGATCGGCTGCGCGTCCTCGGTGGCACCGCCGGCCTGCTGAGCGAGATGGGCCATCACGCGGATGCCGTACTCGGCTTTGGTCGAGAACATCATCGAACGTCAAATCCTACCTAGGTGGTCGGAGAAGCTCGGCCGTCTCGACTCACTCCGCTTGCAGGAGCCGCAGGTCGTGCGCCAGCGCCTCCGGCGTTGCCGCGTCTCCGGGGAAGCCGACTCGCTGGAAGCCGCGCTTGTCGATCAGCGTGAAGCGGGCCTGGTGCTCCTGGGAAACCGACTGGGCTCGGATGAAGAACCCCTTCCAGAGCGGGCTGAGCTGGGCCCGGCTGCCCAGCACGAAGTCGATCCGGCCGGTCGCGCGGGCCTTCAGCAGGAACGCCCGCGCGCGCGCCGGGGTGTCGCGCGGCGGATCGACCGCGATCGCCAGCGCCGGGATGTCCTCGCCGAGGTCGTCGAGGGCGCCGCGCATCGTCTGGGCCTGCGCCGGACAGCTCTCGTCGCAGGTCGTGTAGAGGAACGAGACCAGCACAGGCCGCCCACGCAGGGCGCGCATGCTCACGGTCTTCCCGTCCTGGTTGGGCAGCGAGAAGTCCGGTGCCCGCACGCCCTTCGGCATCACCGCGCCCTCGAAGCGCGTGCCGGCGCTGGCCACGTCGTCGTCGTTGCCCGATCCGGCGACCAGCACGACCGCGCCGAAGGCGAACGCCGCGACGAGGAAGAGTGCGATCGCAATTCGCGCGTGCACGCCGCGTCAGGCTAGTGTGCCCGCGCACTCATGACGGAGCGCACGCTCACGATCAGCTGGCAGGGGACCGGCCGCGTGCTGGCCGAGGGCAAGGTCATCCACAGGGGCAAGACCGTCGCCACCGTCGAGGCCAGCCTGCGCTCCGCGGAGGGCGGCGCGCTGCTCGCGCATGGCACCTCCACCTGCCTGATCCGCTGAGGCTAGGGCTCCACCAGCCCGCGCCGGATCGCGTAACGCACCAGCTCCACGCGATCGCGCATCTCGAGCTTGGCGAGCACGTTGGCGCGGTGCGATTCGACGGTCTTCTCCGAGACGTTCAGCGTCTTCGCGATCTGGCGGTTCGTGTAGGCCTCCGCGATCAGCTTGACCACCTCCAGCTCGCGCGGCGTGAGCAGGTCGTCGGGCTTCGCCCGGCCGCCCTCGATCCACTCGTCCATCAGGTCGCGCTGTGCGTCGGATGAGAGGAAGGGGCGCCCGTCCGCGACCGTCCTGACGGCGCCGATCAGGTCGGTGTCGGCCGCGCGCTTGAGCACGTAGCCCGACGCGCCCGACGCGAGCCCCTCGAGGAAATAGCTCTCGTCGTCGTGCATCGAGAGCAGCAGCACGCGCGTCTCGGGCACGTGCGCGCGAATCTCGCGCGCCGCCTGGAGCCCGGTCAGCCGCGGCATCGACACGTCGATCACCGCGACGTCGGGGCGGTGCGACTGGGTCGCCTCGAGCGCCTCGACGCCGTCCTCGGCCTCCGCCACGACCTGCATGTCCTTCTGGCGGTCGATCAGCATGCGAAGACCCGCGCGGACCATGCCGTGGTCGTCCGCGATCAGCACGCGGATCACGTCGGCACCCGCAGCGTGATGGTCGTGCCGCCGCCGGGGGCGGACCGCACGTCGAGGTCGCCGCCGACCAGCCGGGCGCGCTCGGCCATGCCGACCAGCCCGAGGCCGCCACCCGGTGTCAGCGAGTTCGCGTGCGGCAGGACGGCGGGATGGAAGCCGCTGCCGTCGTCGCTCACACGCAGCTCGACGCCGCCATCCCGCTCCGCCACAACCAGCTCGACGGCCGTCGCCCCCGCGTGCCTGGTCACGTTGGTCAGCGCCTCCTGGGCGACGCGATAGATCGCGGTCTGGACGACATCGGCCAGCGCGTCAGGGTCGCCGCCGGTGTCGAGCCGCGTCTCGATGCCCGTGCGCGCCGAGAAGCGCTTCAGCTGGGTCTCGAGCGCCGCGACCAGGCCGTGGTCGTCGAGCGCCGACGGGCGCAGCTGACGGGCGAGGTTGAGCAGCTCCTCCATCGCCTGGTTGACGAGCCGCTTGAGCTCGACCACCTCGGGAGCGCGCTCCGGCGGCGTCTCCTGAGCGAGCGCCTCCAGGCGCAGCAGGATCGCGGTGAGCGCCTGGTTGACCTCGTCGTGCAGGTCGCGCGCGAGCCGGCGGCGCTCCTCCTCCTGGGCCCGCATGGCGAGCTGGCCCGAGCGGCGGCGCTCCTCCTCGATGCGCTCGAGCAGACCGTGGAACGAGCTCGCCAGCCGGTCGATCTCCTCGACCGGATCGGAGCGGCGCAGCTGGAGCGGGGTCGGCTCGGCGGGGTCGATCGCCTCGATCTGGTCGATCAGGCTCTCGAGCGGGCGGAAGCGGCGCTGCAGCATCCAGAGGTTGGTGCAGAGCGTGAGCACGATCGCCAGCGCCAGGATCAGGAAGTCCCAGCGCTTGCTGCTCGACCCGAGGTCCAGCCCGGCCGCGATGCTCGCGGCGAGCAGCGTGAGCGCGAACAGAACGACGTTGGCCGCAACGATCTGGCCGATGAGTGAGTCGTCGCGGCGGGTCATCCGAGGTCGGTCCATCCGTGGCAAATGGGGTCTCCACCCCATATCGGCAGGCGGCCCACGGGACGAAACTGTTGGTGAGGCTTCGATCAGCAGTTGCTGCCCGGAGCATCCGCAACAACAAATTAGGTCTGGGTCTTCGCCGGGGCGCTCATCGAGCGCCCCGGCGCTATTCTTTGTGAAGTAATGGCTTCCGGCGCAGACCTAATCCGCAAGATCAAGGACCAGATCCACGAGGTGGATCCCAAGGAGGTCCACGATCGAAGCTCCAACGGGAACGGCACCCGGCCGCCCGTGATCGTCGACGTTCGCGAGCAGCACGAGTTCGAGGAGTCGCACCTGCCGGGCGCCGTCCACGTCCCGCGCGGGCACCTGGAGTCGCGCATCGAGGGCGCCGTGAGCGACCGCTCGCAGCCGATCGTCCTCTACTGCGCCTCCGGCAACCGCTCGGCGCTCGCCGCTCACACGATGCAGGAGCAGCTCGGCTACGAGGACGTCGCCTCCATGCGCGGCGGCATCACGCTCTGGAAGGACCGCGGCTACGAGGTCGAGGTCCCGCGCGCGCTCACCTCGGAGCAGCGCGAGCGCTACTCGCGCCACCTGCTCGTCCCGGAGATCGGCCTCGAGGGCCAGATGAAGCTGCTTGACGCGCGCGTGCTCCTGCTCGGAGCCGGCGGCCTCGGCTCGCCCGCCGCGCTCTACCTGGCGGCGGCCGGCGTCGGCACGATCGGCATCGTCGACAACGACGTGGTCGACCTCTCCAACCTGCAGCGCCAGGTCGCCCACTCGAACGACCGGATCGGCGTGCCGAAGGTCGACTCCGCCGAGATCGCGATCCACGAGATCAACCCGGACGTCAACGTCGAGAAGCACCCGGTGCGCCTGGGCGCCGACAACATCATGGAGATCATCGAGGGCTACGACGTCATCGTCGACGGCCTCGACAACTTCCCCACGCGCTACCTGCTCAACGATGCCAGCGTGCGCCTGCAGATCCCGGTCGTGTCCGCCTCGATCCTCGGGTTCGAGGGCCAGCTGTCGGTCTTCCACCCCTACGAGGGGCCCTGCTACCGCTGCCTCTACCCGACGCCGCCGCCGGCCGAGCTCGCGCCCTCCTGCGGCGCCGCGGGCGTGCTGGGCGTGCTGCCGGGCGTGATGGGCCTGCTCCAGACGGTCGAGGTGATCAAGCTGATCACCGGCGCCGGCGACACGATGGCCGGCCGCCTGCTCCTCTACGACGCTCTCGGGACCACGTTCACCGAGCTGAAGGTGCGGCGCGACCCGGACTGCCCGATCTGCTCGCGCGACCCGGAGTCGATCTCCGACGAGGAGATGGGCGTCTTCCCGGACTACGAGCTGTTCTGCTCCGCGGCCGGCTAGCGGTTAGTCTGCCCGCCGCATGAGCACGGTCAAGATCCCGCCGGTCCTGCGTGCGTCCGTGGGGGGAGCGAAGGAGGTCGAGGCGTCCGGCGCCGACGTCGGTGCCGTGCTGCGCTCGCTTGCCGAGCAGCACCCCGCGACCGAGTCGCAGCTGTTCTCCGAGGACGGCGCGCTGAACCGCTACGTCAACGTCTACCTCAACGACGAGGACGTGCGCGTGCTCGACGGGCTCGACACCGCCGTGACCGAGCGCGACACCATCGTGATCCTGCCGGCCATGGCCGGCGGCGAGCGCTGATCCGGCCGGCTACCGCCGCTGACGTAGAGCCCATCGGCGAGGTCTGGACGGCGGCTGCGCTCGCCGCGTTCGTGCCGTTGCTCCCGTACGGGCACCAGATTCCCGATCCGCAGCCCTGGCGGATGCGGGCGCGCCTGTCCGATCCCGAGCTCAGCCTGTTCGTGGCGGTCGAGGACGAGGAGCTGGCCGGCTTCGTCGCGTGCGGGACCAACCGCGACCCGGACCCCGAGCCCGGCGTGGGCGAGGTGCAGTCGCTGTTCGTGGGCCCGGCGGGCTGGCGGCGCGGCACCGGGCGGGCGCTGATGGCGGCGGCGCTCGCCGACCTCGCCGAGCGCGGCTTCGGGCAGGCGACGGTCTGGTCGTTCGACGCCAACGAGCGCGCGAACGCGTTCTACGAGGCGCACGCCTTCGCTCGCGACGGCGCCACCCGCACCGAGGAACCCTGGGCGCACATCCTGGAGGTGCGCTACCGGCGCGACCTGCCTTAGCCTGGCGCCGTGCGCATCGACAACCTCCAGGGCCTCGAGCCGTTCACCACGCTCGACGGCTCCGAGATCCGCGAGCTGGCCGGCCAGGCCAGCGGCAACGCCGTCAACCAGAGCCTGGCCGAGGCGACCGTCCCGCCCGGCGGGGAGACGGTCGAGCACTACCACCGCACGACCGAGGAGATCTACCTGTTCACGCACGGTGCCGGGCGTATGCGCCTCGGGGACGAGGAGAACGTCGTCGGTCCCGGCGACGCCGTCGTGATCTCGCCGGGCGTGCGGCACAAGCTGTGGTGCACCGGGTCCGAGCCGCTGCGGCTGTTGTGCTGCTGCGCTCCCGGGTACTCGGACGCCGACACTGTGATGCTGGAGTAGCGGTACTACACTTTCTGAAGCCTTGGAGCCACGGCTCGACAACCGACCGTGCGGGGGAAAGTACGGCGACATCGTCCAGGCGATCGGCAATACGCCGCTCGTCGAGCTGCGCGCGCTCAGCCCCAAGCCCGGCGTCCACATCTACGCCAAGCTCGAGAGCTACAACCCGACGGGCTCGGTGAAGGACCGCGTCGCGCGGTCGATGATCGAGAGCGCCGAGGAGAACGGGCTGATCGAGCCCGGACAGACGATCCTCGAGCCGACCTCCGGCAACACCGGCATCTCGCTCGCGATGATCTGCTCGCGCAGGCGCTACCCGCTCAAGGTGGTGATGCCCGACAACGTCACCCATGAGCGCACCCAGCTGCTGCGCATGTACGGCGCCGAGATCATCTACTCGCCGGGTGAGCAGGGCTCGAACGGGGCGGTGGCGATGGCGCTCGAGCTGGCCGAGGCCGACTCCTCGGTCTACATGCCCTACCAGTACGGCAACCAGGCCAATCCGGACGCCCACTACCACGGCACCGCCTGCGAGATCCTCGAGGAGCTCGACGACGTGGCGGCCTTCGTGGGCGGCCTCGGGACGGGCGGCACGCTGATGGGAAACGGTCGCCGGCTCAAGGAGGAGAACGACGACACCCTGATCGTCGCCGCCGAGCCGCTCCAGGGCGAGCTCGTGCAGGGCCTGCGCTCGCTGGAGGACGGCTACATCCCGCCGATCCTCGACCTGTCGCTGCTCGACCGCAAGATCTTCGTGTCGAACCGCGACTCGATCGTCTGGACCAAGAAGCTGCTCGAGCTGGAGGGCCTGTTCCTCGGCGTCTCGAGCGGCGCGATCGCGGCAATCGCCGTGCGAGTGGCGACGGAGCTGGACGAGGGCAACGTGGTGTTCGTCGCGCCCGACGACGGCTGGAAGTACCTCAGCTCAGGCGTCTACTCCAAGACGATCGAGCAGCTCGAGGCCGAAGGCGTGCTCGAAACCGGCTCGTTCTGGTAGCGGGCTAAGGCACCGGCTTCGCGGCCGGGCGTTCCTCTTCGAGCTCGTCGTCCGCGTATGGATCGTCGTCGAGGTCGTGGCCCTGCATCGCGTCCTTCATCTCGCGCATGCCCTTCCCGACCGAGCGGGCAACCTCGGGCAGCCGCTTGGGGCCGAGCACGATCAGCGCGATGACCAGGATCACCATCAGCTCGAGCGGACCGGGCGTGGAGATCACAAAGCTCAGGCTAGCTGACGCCGCCGCAGGTGTCGTGCACAGCTGGGGTCAGCGGCGGGTCGAGCGCCTCGACTTCGGCTTGGTCGAGTCCGCGTTGGCGGGCGACCTCGTCGACCACCACGCGCCAGGCCGGCCGCGCGGTCCCGTTCGAGCGGAACCAGGCCGAGTCCCACGCGTAGGGATCGCAGCCGGCCTGCCACTGGTAGGAGTAGAGCCGGGTGATGCGCTTCGAGCGGCGCGCGAGGTTGAACATGCGCTTGGTCGCCCTGGCCGCGCGCTGCTCGTCGTAGGTCGAGTAGCGGTGCGAGACGACCACGCCGGCGGTCTCGGTGATCCAGAGGCGCCCACGGGTCATGCGCAGCATCTTGAGCGTGCCGGAGTGCCGCCACGAGCGCGGGCGGTTGACGTCCAGGTAGTTGTGCATCGACCACAGGCGCGGCTTCCCGCGCAGGTAGGGCCGGTAGCGCTGGAGCCAGCGCACGAGGTGGCTCCAATCGAGCAGGTCGCCGGCCGCCACGTTGCAGCGCCGCGGGCAGACGCGCTTCATCGCGTTGTAGAAGCCCGCGGCCTTCTTGGGGTGCCGGAACGTCGGCTGGGAGGAGTGGTTCGCCTCGTTCCAGGGATTGAAGTCGCGCACCTTCGGATAGCGCGCGCGGAACGCCCGGAAGCAGCGCAGGTAGGTGCGGTAGGACGGCAGGTGCCAGCGCTCGCCCTCGCGCGCGCTGAACGAGAAGGCGACCAGCGGCCGCGTTCCCGCCCCCTGCGCGGCGGCGAGCCAGTTCTCGAAGTAGTCGCGGTCGGGTCCGGGGCGGCAGCCGACGTCGTAGGCCGTCACCACCCGGACGAGCTTGACGCCGAGCGCCTCGAAGCGCGGGTCGCCGAACATCGGGGTCTGCTGCTCGCCGATGCCGAGCTGGAAGCTCCAGGCCGCGTGCGCCGGCGGCGCGAGCGCGAGCACCAGAGCGAGCGTGAGCAGAGTCCGCCCCATCCGTCCTCCTAACCGCTGCCGCCGGCGGGAGTTGCGCTAGAGGAGGTCCACGCCGAGCACCTGGCGCAGCGCGACCTCGTGCTGGGCGCCGCAGGCCATGATCGAGCCCAGTGGCTGGAGCAGGTTCTCGTCGCGGAAGCCGGTGAGCACATCACGGTAGGCATCGACCGCTCGGCGCTCCAGCTCCAGCGCGGAGGCCGCAAACGCGCGCCGGCTGTCGAAGTCGATTCCCACCGTCGGCGCCGGCGCCGAGGCGCGCGGCCCGGGCCGGCCCAGGTCGTCGAGCGCCTGCTCGAGCCCGCGCACGTGCTCGCGCTCGTGGTCGAGCAGCCGCCGGCCGAGGGCGGGGTCGATGGCGTCGCGCGCCAGGCCGGCTTGGTAGGCGGCCTCCAGCCGGCGCTCGAATCCGAGCAGGCGGGCGACCGCGTCCCCGTCCGACGACGTCTTGGCGGCGGCGGGGTGGGCGAGCGCGAGCGTCGCGGCGGCCGTGCCGAGCACGAGGTCGCGCCGGCTCGCGCTCACAGCGTCCCCGTGACGAACGGCTGCGGCGCCGCCGGGTCGCCGGCCAGCACGTGCACGACCGCCAGGTCCTCGGCCTGCGCGGCGGCGATCTCCGCCACGGCGCGGCGCTGGTCGGGGTCGGGCAGCAGGCGCAGGCCCTCGAGGTAGGCGCGCACGAGGCGCTCCTCGAGGTCACGGGCGAAGGCCAGCGCGTCCTGCGGCGTGCGCATGCGCGGGAACAGCGGCGCGTAGTCCTCGGCGCGGCGGGCGCTTGGAGGCGTGCCGCCGAGCCCGCGCACCAGCTCGGCGATGCGAGCGGCGTTGTCGACCTCGCGCGCGCGGATGGTCCGCGCGTAGCCGCGGGCGTCCCCGCTCAGCACCTCGCCGATGGCCGACCAGGCCGCGATCGCCGCGTGCTCGAGGGCGACGATCGAGTTGAGCAGCCCGGCGCCGGAGCCCGCCTTCGGGCCCGTGCTCGGCGGCGGATCCCCGCCGCCACAGGAGGCGAGCGCCAGCGCGGCTGCGCCCCCCAGAGCGCCCCGGCGGGTGAGCGTCGGCGGCATGGCGGCGCAGACTAGGCCAAGCGTGCGCACCCGGCCGAGCCGGGTGCTTCGCCACTACAGGCCAAGCGTGCGCACCCGGCCGAGCCGGGTGCTTCGCCACTACAGGCCAAGCGTGCGCACCCGGCCGAGCCGGGTGCTGCGCAACTACGCTTCGCCGCGTGAGGATCTCGCGCGCCGACTTCGACGAGCTCGTCGCGCACGCGCGCGCGGAGGCGCCCAACGAGTGCTGCGGCTACCTGCGCGCCCGCGACGGATTGGTGGAGGAGGTATTCCGCGCCGTCAACGAGCGCAACTCGCCCTACGGGTACGAGCTCGACCACCGCAGCCTGTTCGCGGCCAACGAGCTCGACGACGACGGCTTCGAGGTCGGCATCTACCACTCACACCCGCGCAGCCCCGCTGAGCCCTCGCAGACCGACATCAACCTTGCCCACTACCCGAGCTGGAGCTACTGGATCGTGTCGCTCGAGAACGAGCCCCAGGTGCGGGTCTGGCGGATCTCGGACGGTTCCGTGCGCGAGGAGCCACTCGATGTCCACTGAGCTCGTCTGTCCCGGCTGCGGCAAGCCGCACGAGGGCGAGGCCGCCTTCTGCCTCCAGTGCGGGATGCCGCTCATCGCGCAGGGCGGCGCCCCGCTCGACGAGCCGCTCAACGAGGCGCACGAGCGCGCGCGCAAGATCGACCCGCGCTACGCCGAGGGGGAGCTCGTGCGGGTCGCGGGCGGGCGCAACCAGGCCGAGGCGGAGCTGATCCAGGGGCTGCTGCTCGAGGAGGGGATCCCGAGCCTCCTGCGCCGCACGGCCGGCTTCGACGTGCCTGACTTCCTGGCCGCCGGGCCGCGCGACATCCTCGTGCCCGAGTCGGGCGCGGCGGCGGCCGGCGACGTGCTCCACCAGAGCGACCTCGCGCCCGCCGCCGGCACCTGGCGGCCGAACCCGATCAAGCTGATCGTGGCGATCACGCTCGGCGGCGCGGGGGCGGCGCTGCTCGCCTACCTGCTGCAGAATTAGCCCGAAGCAGCCGGCTCGGCCGGCTGCGCGGGAACCGCCTCAGGCGCGACCCTCGTCCGTGCGCTCGTAGAAGCGCCGCAGCAGGCCCATCGTCTCCTCCTCGTCGGCGCACGCGTAGGCGTTGAGCGCCTCGATGCGCAGCTGGTCGTCGAGCGGCCGGCCGACCACGTCGAGGATCGTCTCCTTGGCGGAGCGCACCGCCACCTGCGAGTTGCGCAGGATCTTGCCGGCCACCTCCTCGGCGGCGGCGAGCAGCTCGTCGTGCGCCACCACGCGCGAGACCATGTTGCAGCCCAGCGCACGCTCGGCGTCGATCGGCTCCGCCGTCAGCAGCATCTCGAGCGCTACGCCCGTGCCGCAGGTGTTCACCAGCCGCACGATCCCGCCGTCGCCGTGGTGGTAGCCGCGCCGCGCCTCGAACGAACCGAACATCGCGCGCTCCGAGGCGACCCGGATGTCGCACGCGAGCGCCAGCTCAAGTCCGCCGGCCAGCGCCCAGCCGTTCACCGCGGCGATCGTCGGCTTGTAGATCCGGTGCAGCCCCCGGGTCAGCCCGCCGAGCCCGGTGGCGACGTTCTCGCGCACCCAGCGCGGCGTCGACTCCTGGATGATCGGCGGGATGTAGGTCTTGAGGTCGGCGCCGGCGCAGAAGGCGTCGCCGGCGCCGGTGAGGATCGCCACGTCGGCCGAGTCGTCGTCGCGGAAGTCCTCCCACGCCTCCCAGAGCAGCTGGTGCGTCTCGGGGTCGATCGCGTTCTTCGCGTCCGGCCGGTTGATCGTCAGGTAGGCGACCCGGTCGCGCTTTTCGTAGAGCAGCTTCTGCATGAGGGTCGGCAATGTAGCCTCCCGCACATGGATTTCGCACCCTCAGATCGCGTCGCCGCCCTCCTCGACCGGGTTCGCGAGTTCATGGAAGAGCACGTCGATCCCGTCGAGCGCGAGGCCATGGAGGCGTTCGACAACGAGGTGCGCCCGGGCGTCCCCTACGCCGAGATCGTGGTCGAGCTGCGCGAGCGCGCCAAGGCCGAGGGACTCTGGAACCTGTTCCTCCCCGACGAGCGCTTTGGCCCCGGTCTGACCAACTGGGAGTACGGGATGCTCTGCGAGCTGATGGGTCGCAGCGGCGTCGCGCCGACGGTCTTCAACTGTGCCGCGCCGGACACCGGCAACATGGAGATCCTCGCCGAGCACGGCAGCGAGGAGCAGAAGGAGCGCTGGCTGCAACCCCTGCTCGACGGCGACATTCGCTCCTGCTTCTCGATGACCGAGCCCAACACGAGCGGCTCGGATCCGACCCAGCTCGTCTCGCGCGCGCAGCTCGAGGGCGACGAGTGGGTCATCAACGGGCGCAAGTGGTTCACCTCGGGCTACAACGGCGCCTCGATCGCGATCGCGATGGTCGTGACCGACCCCGATGCCGCGACGCACAAGCGCGCCAGCATGATCCTCGTCCCGATCGACACGCCCGGCTTCACCGGCGTGCGGCCGGTCCCTGTGATGGGCCACGACAAGGGACCGGGCCACTGGGAGGTCCTCTACGAGGACTGCCGCGTGCCCGCCTCCAGCCTGCTCGGCGAGCGCGGCGCCGGCTTCTCGATCGCCCAGGACCGCCTCGGGCCCGGTCGCATCCACCACTGCATGCGCGCGATCGGCTCGGCCGAGCGCGCTTTCGAGCTGATGTGCCGGCGCGCGCACGACCGCGAGTCGTTCGGCGGCCCGCTGGCCGAGAAGCAGTTCGTCCAGGACTTCATCGCCAAGTCCCGCATGGAGATCGACTCGGCGCGGCTGATGGTGCTCCACGCGGCCTGGAAGATGGACACCGAGGGCAAGCGCGCCGCGCGCCAGGACATCTCGATGATCAAGGTGATCGCGGCGCAGATGCACCAGCGCGTGCTCGACCGCGCGATGCAGGTGCACGGGGCGCTCGGCATGTCCGACGACGTGCCGCTCGCCGCGCAGTGGCGCCAGGGGCGCTGGCTGCGGATCGCGGACGGGCCGGACGAGGTCCACAAGATGGTGATCGCGCTGCGCGAGCTCAACCGGTTCAAGCCGCGCGAGCCTGTCGAGGCGTGAAGCTCACTCACGAGCAGGACGCGTTCGTCGAGGCGATCCGCGACTTCGCGGTGCGCGAGCGCCTCGAGCGGCCCGCGCAGGACGGCCACTCCGAGGAGGTCGCCGCCCGGATGGGCGAGCTGGGCTGGTACGGGCTGCAGATCCCGGAGGAGTACGGCGGCTCCGGCGGGAGCTTCCTCGACGCGACGCTGTTCCTCGAGGAGACCGCCCGCGGGCTGATTCCCGTCGCGGCCTACGGCGTGACGCTGATCGTGGTGGGCGCCCTGAACCGGTTTGGCACCGAGGAGCAGAAGCGCGACCTGTTCGGCCGGGTGGTTGCCGGCGGCGCGCTCGCGATCGCGATGTCGGAGCCGGAGGCGGGCTCGGACGTGGCCGCCCTGAAGACGCGCGCACGGCGCGACAATGGCTCGTGGGTGCTCGACGGGGCGAAGATGTGGTGCTCCTACGCCCACAAGGCGAGCCACATCCTGATCGTCTGCCGCACCGGCGACGGCGAGCGTCACGAGGACATGTCGATGATCCTGGTGCCGCGCGACACGCCCGGCATGACGATCACGCCGATCCCGACGCTCGGCGGCGAGGAGACCAACGAGATCCACCTCGACGGGGTGCGCGTGCCCGAGGACGCGCTGCTGGGGGCCGAGGGCGGCGGCTGGACGCAGCTGATGGCCGGCCTCAACTACGAGCGGACGATCCTCGCGGCCACGGCGCTCGGGCTGGCCCAGCGCACGTTCGACGACGCGCTTGCCTACTCCAAGGAGCGCCGCCAGTTCGGGCGCCCGGTGGGCAGCTTCCAGGCGATCTCGCACAAGTTCGCCGACCTCGCGACCGACCTGGCGCAGGTGCGCCTGCTGGTGCGCTGGGTGGCGTCGCTGACCGACGAGAACCCCGGCCGCATGCTGCCCCAGGAGGCGTCGATGGCGAAGCTGGCCGCCACCGAGCTGGCCAAGCGCTGCGCGCTCGAGGGCATGCAGATCATGGGCGGCTACGGCTACGCGACCGAGTATCCGATGGAGCGCTACCTGCGCTCGGCCGTGGTCGGGACGATCTACGGCGGCACGTCGGAGATCCAGAAGAACATCATCGCCAAGACGCTCGGCCTTTAAAGGGAGGCGAGCAGGTCGCGCCAGTCGCTCTCGACGCCGGTGAGCTGGCGGCCGAAGGCGTCGACCAGGACGCTGCGCGGCCCGCGTTCGAGGTCGCTCGTCGCGAGCGCCGCGGCCGCCCGGGCGCCGTGCTCCTCTTCCAGCAGGCCGAACACCGTCCCGCCCAGCAGCATCGCGTCGCGCGCCGCGGGCGGGAACGCGGGGCGGCCGCCCTCGCGCAGGCGGCGCACGATCGCCGCCCGCAGCAGCGGCGCCTGGCCCGACAGCCACGTTGCGGCGCCCTCGCACAGCCAGGCCCAGCGGACGTAGCGGCGGAAGGTGGAGAGCGAGAACGGCGGCGGCAGGTAGGGGTTGTTGGCGCCGACCACCAGATGGGCGAACTCGTGCTGGGGGCTCAGCAGGAGCGCCTCACGCGAGCCCGGGACCCCGGACGCGCGCTTCTCGAGCGCCGGCGGAGCGAGCACGTGGATGTCGAACTCGCTGAACCAGCCGGCGTAGTAGCGCCGCGCCGCGGGCGCCGCGGCGCGGCGCGCCAGCGGAAGCCAGGGGTGGGCGAGGGCCAGAGCAGCCGGGCGGGGGTGGAGCACCACCGCGATGTCATCGGGGATCTGCTCGTAGAGCCCGCTCAGCTCGTCGCGCAGAACCTCGAGCGCCGCCAGCACGGCGGCGGCGTCCTCGGTGTGGTCGGAGTCGTACCGGGCCGAGAAGGACAACGAGTTCGTCTCGACCCAGGCCACGGATGTGAACAACTACAGCAGTAACGAGGCCGGCGCGGAGCGTTCCTGAAGGGTTGTTGGGGCTATAGACCCAACAACCCTTCGAGCGTCCGCTAGGCCAGCACGGGCAAGGTCGCGCCGGAGGCGATCGACTCGATCTCCTCCGAGGCACGCTCGAACTCCTCGTCGGACAGCACCGGGGTGCCCTCGAACGGGAGGTCGCGGTACAGCTCGATCCATGAGCGGCAGCCGTGGTACTCGGGCCGCACCTTGACGGTGACGGGCCGCGGAATCCGGTAGGTGCGCAGGACGATCACGTGCAGCGGGTGACGCCGCTTCCAGGCGAGCCGCTTCTCCGCGTAGTCCGTGGTCCAGATGTAATAGGGCGAGAGCGCGTCGATGGCGCGCGGGTCCGTGATCAGGTAGCTGGCCGCGACCTCGGCCCAGGAGCGAATCCGCACCCGGTCGGGCTGCGGGATGCCGCCGTCCTGGACGAGCGCCTTGGCGGGCGGCTCGTTGTCGGGCCAGACGCCCTCCTCTAGCGCGCGGCCCAGCTCGGGCACGTGGGCGTCGCGGACGCAGTCGTTGCGCTGGTGATCGAAGGTCGGATAGAGGAAGAAGCGATCGTGCTCGATCTCGAAGTGCTTGTTCTCCTCGCGGATCCCGCCCTTGCGCAGGGTAAGCAGCTGCTCGCCCTCGGCAAGCGCGCGCACGGTTACGGCCCATTCCTTGAATGCAACTGGCATAGAGAGGAAACCCTCGAAGATCGTCCGCGCCCGGCTGCGACTGCCCTAACGGCGGCTAACGGCGCGGCGGCTCATTGTTGCGAAACGCGTAGCCGGTTTCAAGCGAAATCGCTGTTCAGGGGCTATAAGGCACCGCAAACGCGGCTACGGCCGTGAAATGCGCGGCCGCCGCGAGCACCACCAGGACGTGGAAGATCTCGTGGTAGCCGAAGGTTGCCGGGCGCGGATCCGGGCGCCGGCGGGCGTAGACCACGGCGCCGGCGGTGTAGGCCACGCCGCCGACCGCGAGCAGCACGAGCGCCCCCGCGCCCGCCCGCGAGGTGATCTGAGGCACCGAGATGACCGAGAACCAGCCGAGCGCGACGTAGGACGCGGCCGTCAGCCACGCGGGGGCGTCGATCCACAGCAGCGTGAAGACGATCCCGGCCACGGCGCCGCTCCAGACGCCGATCAGCACCACTTGGCTGAGCGTTCCGTCCAGCACCAGCACGGCAAACGGCGTGTAGGTGCCGGCGATCAGCACGAAGATCATCGAGTGGTCGAGCCGGCGCAGCCAGGCGCGAGCGCGCGGCTGCCAGGTGATGCGGTGGTAGAGCGCGCTCGTGCCGAGCAGGCCCGCGAGCGCGACCGCGTATACGGCCGAGGCGGCGGTGGCGCGTCCCGCCGGCGCCCACGCGACGAGCGCCGCGCCGGCGACGACCGCCACGAAGAAGGACCACTGATGCACGACCCCGCGGAAGCGCGGGCGCGCGGGGAGCGACGGCACGGATAGGCGTGGCGTGGCCTCCATCGCCACCCACCTTAGTCGGGCGAGCCGAAGGCGGTATAGATCGCGGCGAAGTCGTCCTCGGCGTGGCCGGCCTCCGCCGCGCGCGCGTAGAAGCCCTCCGCCAGCGCCGGCAGGCGCAGGTCGATGCCGAGAGAGCGCGCCTCGTCGAGGGTGTGGCGCACGTCCTTGAGCATGTGCTCGAGCTTGAACAGGACGGGCTCCCAACGCTCCTCGAACATCGGGCGGCCCTTGAGGTTGAGCACCCCGCTCGCGCCGGCGCTGCCGGCGGCGACCTTGAGGAAGGCGTCCTCGTCGAGACCGGCCGCCTTCGCGGTGCGGATTGCCTCGGCGAGCACCGCGGCGTGCACGGCGCCCATGGTGTTGGTCAGCAGCTTGGCCATCTGGCCGTGGCCGAGCGGCCCCACGAGCACGATCAGCTCGCCCATCGCGTCGAACAGCGGGCGGGCGCGCTCGAATGCGGCCGGCTCGCCCCCGGCGAAGATCGTCAGCGTGCCGTCCTCGGCCTTCGGCTTGGAGCCCGAGACGGGCGCCTCGACGAAGTCGCGCGGGGACAGCCGCTCCGCGATCGCGCGCGACGAGGTGGGCGAGGTCGTGGACATGTCGACGACCAGCGCGCCGTCCGGGAGCGCCGTCACGGCGCCGGCGTCGCCGAACAGCACCTCTTCGACCTGCGGCGCGTCGGGGACCATCGTGATGAAGGCGTCCGCGCCCTCGGCGGCCTCGGCGGGGGTGGCGGCGGCGCGGGCCCCGTGCTCGGCCGCAAAGCGCTCGGCCTTCTCTCGCGTCCGCGTGTATACGGACAGCTCGAAGCCCGCCTCGCGCAGGTTGCGGGCCATCGGTCCGCCCATGATCCCCAGGCCGACGAAGGCGACTCGTTCAAGGCTTGCCATGTCCACCACCTCCCGGTGTCTCGATTCGCAGCCGGTCGCCGGCGTGCAGCGTGCCCGACGCCTTGGCCGGCAGCTCCTCGCCGTTGAGCAGGTTCCTACCCCGTGAGCCGGGCTCGCCACCCTCGGCGCCCGGCGGGGCGTGGCGGCGGCGCTCGGTGATCAGCGAGTAGCGCATGTCGGCCAGCGCCTCGAGCTCGCGCGCCACGCCGTCGCCGCCGCGGTGGCGGCCGGCGCCGCCGGAGCCGCGCCGCAGCGCGTATTCCACCGCGCGCAGCGGGAACTCCAGCTCGAGCGCCTCGACCGGCGTGTTGAGCGTGTTCGACATCGCCACGTGCACGGCGCTCGGGCCGTCGGCGTCGGCGCAGGCGCCCTGACCGCCGCCGAGCGTCTCGTAGTAGGTGAACTCGTCGTTGCCGAGCGTGAGGTTGTTCATGGTGCCCTGGCCGAGCGCGCACCCGAACGCCTGCAGCACGAGGTCGGCCACGCGCGACGAGGTCTCGACGTTGCCGGCCGCCACCGCCGCCGGCGGGCGGGCGTTGAGCAGGCTGCCCTCGGGCGCGATCACGGTCAGCGGCCGGTAGGCGCCCTCGCAGGGCGGCACGTCCGGGTCGGTGAGCACGCGCAGGGCGAAGTAGCAGGCGGACAGCGTCACGGCCAGCGGGCAGTTGAGGTTGCCCTCGTGCTGTGCGGCGGAGCCGGTGAAGTCGAGCGTCAGCTCGTCGCGCTCGACGCGCGCCTCGAGGCGCAGCTCCAGGTCCCCCTCGAGCGCCTCGAGCAGGTCGGTGGCGCCGCGCTCCCCGTCCTCGAGCTCGGCGATGCGGGCGCGGGTGCGGCGCTCGGCGTAGTCGAGCGTCTCCTCCAGGCCGGCGCGGAACTCGTCCAGTCCGAAGCGCTCGATCAGCGCCTCCACCCGCTCGGCCCCGGCGCGGCCGGCCGCGAGCTGGGCGCGCAGGTCGGCCTCGCGCTGGCGCGGGTTGCGCATGCGGCCCGCCAGCTCGCGGAGCGTGTCCGGGTCCAGCCTCGTCGGCTCGATCACGACGCCCTCGTCGGCGAGCGTGCGCGAGTCGGCCGGCATGCTGCCCGGCTCGGGCGCGCCGACGTCGGCGTGGTGGGCGCGGCTGGCGGCGAAGCCGACGTGCTCGTCTCGAGACGAACGGCGACCGCGCGCACCCGGCCGAGCCGGGTGCTTGCGCCAAAACAGGGGCTCGATCACGGTGATGTCCGGCAGGTGGGTGCCGCCGCGGTAGGGGTCGTTGAGGATCCAGGCGACGCCGGGCTCCTGGTCCTCGTCGAGCACCGCCGCCACCGCCGACGGCATCGCCCCGAGGTGAACGGGGATGTGCTCGGCCTGCATGACCATGCGGCCGCGCTCGTCGAACAGCGCCGTCGAGGCGTCGCGGCGCTCCTTGATGTTGGCCGAGTGCGCCGAGCGAACGAGCACGGCGCCCATCTCGTCGCAGGCGGCGCGCAGCGCGCCGAGCATGACCTGGAGGGTGACCGGGTCGAGGCCGCTCAGCGCTCCATCACCACCCCGTCGGCATCCGAGCGCGCCCGCCAGCCGGGCGGGACGACCAGCGTCGACCCGGGCAGCTCGAAGATGGCCGGGCCGTCGACCTCGGCTTCGCCCGGGCCCAGCACGGCCGCGTCCAGCCGGTCGCCGGCGAACAGCGCGCCGCGGGTTCCGCGCCGGTTCGCCGGCTCGGCTGCGGCGGGCGGCGGCTCGGCGCCCGGGAGCGCGGCTGCGACCCGCACGGTCACGAGCTCCAGCTCCGCCCCGGCGTCCGAGTAGCCGTAGCGCTCCGCGTGCGCGCCGTCGAAGGCGCCGCGCAGCTCGTCCGGGTCGGGCTCGAGCGCGCCGTCGACCGATAGCTCGAACGCCTGGCCCGCGTAGCGCAGGTCGAACGTGGCGCGCAGCTGCGCGTCCGGCTCCTCGAGCTCGGCGCGCGCCTGCTCGCCCAGCCGGGCGACGGCCTCGGCGATGGCCGCGCGGGTCAGGTCGTCGCCGGTCAGCAACACGGACTCGACCACGTCGCGGCGGCGCTCGGACACGATCAGTCCAAGCGCGGAGAGCACGCCCGAGGCAAGCGGCGCGATCACGCGCCGCATGCCCAGCTCGGTCGCGATCTGGGCGGCGTGGAGCGGGCCGGCGCCTCCGAAGGCGACCAGCGCCAGCTCGCGCGGGTCGATGCCGCGCTCGATCGTCACCACGCGCACCGCCTGGGCCATCTCGGCGGCGGCCACCCGCGCGATGCCGGCGGCCGCCTCGTCCGTGCTCAGGCCCAGCTCGCCTCCGAGCGCGCCCACGGCCGCCGCGGCGGCCTCGCGCTCGAGATGCACGCCGCCCGCCAGCGGCGATTGCGCGTCCAGCCAGCCCAGCAGCAGGTCGGCGTCGGTGACCGTCGGCTCGGTCCCGCCGCGGCCGTAGCAGGCCGGGCCCGGGTCGGCCCCCGCGGAGCGCGGGCCCACGCGCAACGCGCCGCCCGCGTCCCGCCAAGCGATCGAGCCGCCGCCCGCGCCGACGGTGTGCACGTCCACCATCGGCAGCGCGAGCGCGCGGCCGCCGACGCTCCTCCCGCTCCCGACGGTGGCGGTGCCGCCGCGCAGCAGCGACACGTCGCAGGAGGTGCCGCCCATGTCGAGCCCGACCGCCTCGGGTGCCCCGGCCCCGGCGGCGACCCGCGCCGCGCCCACCGCCCCGCCGGCGGGCCCTGACAGCACGGTCCACGACCCGTGGCGGGCGGCCGTCCCCGCGCCGGCGGTGCCGCCGCTCGACAGCATCACCTCGGGCTCGGGGAGGCCGGCGGCCGCGGCGCGCTCGGTCAGTCGCTCCAGGTAGCCGCGCAGCAGCGGCGACAGCGCGGCGTCCACGATCGTGGTCACGCAGCGCTCGTACTCGCGGAACACGCCGGCGGTCTCGTGCGAGGTGGAGACGTGCACCCCGTCCAGCGCCTCCGCCGCGAGGGCGGCGGCGCGCCGCTCGTGCCCGGGGTGGCGGAAGCCCCACAGCAGGCAGACGGCGACCGCCTCGCAGTCCAGCTCGGCGAGGGCCGCTCGCAAGGCGTCGTCGTCGAGCGGACGCAGCACGCCGTCGGGGCCGGTGCGCTCGGGCACGGCCACGCGCAGGTCGGCGGGCACCAGCGGCGGCGGGTGGCCGGCGCAGAGCCGGTACAGCTCGGGCCGGGCCTGGCGGCCGAGCTCCTCGAGGTCGGTGAAGCCCTCGGTGGCGAGCAGCGCGGTGCGTGCCACGCGGCCCTCGAGCAGGGCGTTGGTGCCGACGGTCATCCCGTGCACGAACCGCTCGATGTCGGACGCCGAGGCAGCGGCGGCCGCGAGCGCCTCGTCGACGGCGTTCATCACGCCCTCCGACTGGTCGTCGGGGGTGGTGGGGGACTTGCCGGTGACCAGCTGGTCGCCGGTAAGCAGGGCGGCGTCGGTGAAGGTGCCGCCAACGTCCACGCCGATGATCATCGGCGTGGACGCTAGACGGCGAGGGTTCCGCTAAGCGGCGACCTCGAGATCCTCGTCGAGGTGCTTGTGTGACGGGCAGTACTTGCTGCCCGGCAGCGGTACACGCTGGCACGCCGTGCCCCTGCGGGTGCTGGCGTGGCAGCAGGCCGGGCTTCCGTCGAAGGTCACGCCTTCGCGCAGCTGGCTGTCGACGTACTCGGTCGCCAGCTGCATGTGCTTCTCGCACATCCGGTAGACCCGGATCTGGTCTGTCATCGGGAAGTAGTGCCGTACGTCGTTGAACAGCGTGCGTACGGGTTTCGCGAAGTAATGCCGATCGAGCGCAAGGCGCTCCATAGACGCCTCACACGCCCGAAGGAACCGCATTCGCGTTGCCGAGATGTCCTCGCCCCTGCCGGAGACGACATCCTGCGCTAGCTCCCGATAGAGCGAGCGACTGAACTGGTACATCGGGCCTCCCTTAACCCAGATCAAATTGCCGCGGGCTCCCTTGCCCGAGACGGTGCGGCGTTTCGAAACGTACCCCAGGTTGCCCGCCAACCATATTTAGCTGGCGTTAAACCGACTGGCCGTTCAGTTACCCCTGTTATGGGGTTGCTGAACGTCACCCTAACGCCAATCGGGCACATGGGCCACCCAATTGGGGACCGAGCTCAGTCCATCATCGGCTGCATCAGCCAATCCATGCGTCTGCGCGCGTATACGAGAGGCTCTCCGGATTCGATCCGGCCGGTCTCGAGATCACCAATAAGGATGGTGTGGTCGTAGCGCACGAAGTTCTCCGCGCGGCGGCAGCGCAGGTACGCGAGCGCGTCGGCCAGCTCCGGCACATCGCCGTCCCAGTGCCAGTCCAGCCCGGCGAACTTGTCCTGCGCCTCGCGGTCGGCGAAGCGGTGAGCGACCTCCACCTGGTCCGAACGGAGGAGGTGCACCCCGAAGCGCTCGGCTTGCGTAAGCGCCCCGTGGCAGCGCGACTCGTGCCAGACGCAGACGAGCAGCGAGGCAGGGTGGACGCTGTACGAGACGAGCGAGGTCGCGGCGATCCCGCAGGGCTGCCCGTCGGAGCGTCTGGCGGTCACCACGGCGACGCCGGAGGCCAGGTGCGACATGGCCTCTCGAAACAGCTCGTCGAGTGCTAGTCCCATTGCTCGAAGCGCGGCTGGCCGGAGTCGCCCACAAGCGTATGCAGATGATCGAGCGCGGGGTCGGTGTCGGGGTGGTCGCTGCGCTGGTGCGCGCCGCGGCTCTCCTCGCGGGCGAGGCAGGCTGCCCCGATCAGGCGGGCGAGCGGGAATGGGTCACCGAGCAGGCGGCGCAGCCCGTCGGGGTCGCGCCGCAGCCCGGCGTCGCGCCATAGCGCGGCGCGGGTCTCGTCGGGCGGCGGGGTGGTGTGGATCGCCTCGTCGGCGGGCGCCCAGGCGGGCGGCTCGGGGTCCTGAACGGCCGCCAGCGCCGCGCGCCGGCCGAACACGAAGCACTCGGCGAGCGAGTTCGAGGCGAGCCGGTTGGCCCCGTGAATGCCGGTGCAGGCCGATTCGCCGACCGCGTACAGCCCCGGCACCGAGGAGCGGCCGTCGAGGTCCGTCGCGACGCCGCCCATCGTGTAGTGCGCGGCGGGCGCCACCGGCACCAGCTCGCGGCCCGGGTCGATGCCGACCTCGGCCAGAGCGTCGGCGATGTTGGGGAAGCGGGCGAGGTCGACCGAGCGCATGTCGAGGCCGACCGCACCCTGGCCGCTGCGGTCGAGCTCGGCCTGGATCGCGAGCGCCACCTGGTCGCGCGGCGCGAGCTCGTCGACGAAGCGCTCGCCGCGCTCGTTGCGGAGCGTCGCCCCCTCGCCGCGCACTGCCTCCGTGATCAGGAAGCCGTCGCGCGGGCCGTCGTGGCGCAGCGCGGTGGGGTGGAACTGCATGAACTCAAGGTCGGCCAGCTCGGCGCCGGCCGCGTGGGCGAGCAGCAGGCCGGCGCCGACCGCCCCGCGCGGGTTCGTGCTGCGCTCCCAGAGCGCCGCCATTCCGCCGGTGGCGAGCACCACGGCCCGGGCCACGAGGGGCAGCGGGTCGCCGCGGCGCGGACGGGCTACGAGCCCGACGCAGCGGCCCTCGATTGTGGTCAGCGACGTGGCGGCGCGCGGCTCCAGGATCTCGATGCTCTCGTGCAGGGCGGCCCGGGCCGACAGCTCGCGCGTGATCCGCCTGCCGGTCGCCGCTCCGCCCGCGTGCACGATCCGGCGGCGCGAGTGCCCGCCCTCGAGGCCGAGCGCGAGGTTGCCGTGGCGGTCGGCGTCGAAGCTGACGCCAAGTTGCTCCAGGTCGTGCACCCGCGCCGGCGACTCCTCGCACAACACGCGCACGGCGCTGGCGCGCGCGGCAGCGCGGCCCGCGATCAGCGTGTCCTCGATGTGGAGCACAGGCGAGTCGTCGTCGGCAAGCGCGGCGGCGATCCCGCCCTGCGCCCAATAGGACGCGGTCTGGGCCAGCGGCGAGCGGCTGACCAGCGCGACGTGTGCGCCCTCGGCGGCGGCGGTGAGGGCCGCGTAGAGCCCCGCGGCGCCGGCGCCGACAACCGCGACGTCAACTCGCAGCGGCTCCGACGCGCTCACCGCCGGTACCGTACCTGCGCGCGTGCCTGTCTACTTCGAGCATCCCGCCTCGCTTGAGCACGACACCGGGTTCGGCCACCCCGAGCGGGCGGAGCGCATCCACGCGATCGAGGCGGAGCTCGACCGGCGCGACTGGCTCGGCTTCGAGCGCCGCGAGGCACCCGCCGCGACGACCGGCCAGCTGGTCGCGGTGCACCCGCCCGAGTACGTCGACACCGTGCGCGAGACGAGCGCCCGCGCCGGCGCGTTCGACATGGACACGCCGACCTCGACCGGCTCGTGGGAGGCGGCGCTGCGGGCGGCGGGCGGCGCCTGCGCGCTTGCGGAGACGCTGCTCGGCGGCGGCGAGCGGGTCGGCTTCTCGGGGCTGAGGCCGCCCGGCCACCACGCCGAGGCCGGCCGCGCGATGGGGTTCTGCCTGTTCGCGAACGTGTCGATCGCCGCCCGCCACGCGCTCGACTCGCTCGGCGCCGAGCGAGTGCTGGTGCTCGATTGGGACGTGCACCACGGCAACGGGACCAACTCGATCTTCCACGAGTCGCCCGAAGTGCTGTTCGCCAGCCTGCACCAGTACCCGTTCTATCCCGGCACCGGCGCGCTCTCGGACGTCGGGTCGGGCGCGGGCGAGGGCTACTCGATCAACCTGCCCGTGCCCGGCGGCTCCGGCGAGGCGGAGTTCTGCGGGCTCGTCGAGCATGTCGTGCTGCCGGCGGCGCGCGAGTTCGACCCGGACCTGGTGCTCGTGTCGGCCGGCTTCGACGCCCATCGCGACGACCCGGTCGGCGGCTGCACGCTCGAGACCTCCTCGTACGCCGAGCTGGCGCGCCAGGTGCTCACGCTCGGCAGGCCGGTCGGCTACGTCCTGGAGGGCGGCTACGACCTCGATGCGCTGGCGGGCTCGGTCGCGGCGTCGCTGGAGGCGCTGGGCGGGGGCGGCGAGCCGGGGTCTCATCCGCGCGGCGAGCTGGTCGAGCGCGCCGCGGCGGTGGTTGGCGACCGCTGGGCTGCGGTCAGCCGGTCGGCTTGACGAGCGTGGCGTAGGCGCCCGGGTAGCGCGCCGAGAGATTGCCGGCCTGGCGCTCGGCGCTCGCTTGGGTGTCGAAGCGCCCGGCGAAGACGACCCAGAGGCCCGTGCCGAGGTCGTAGTCGTCCGAGCGCAGCAGGCCCGCCTCGAGCCCGGACTGGGCCGCCTCGCGGGCGACCCGGCGCGCGGCGGGCCGGTCGCTGCTGGTGACGATCACGACCGTGTAGGCGGTCACGCCGTCGGGCCAGGTCAGCAGCAGGCTGTGGCTCGGCTGCTGGGCCGCGCCGGTGTCGGTCTCGGTCTGGGGCGCGGCGGCCGGCGGGGTGCTGGAGCCGTTCGAGCCGCCGGAGTCGCTGTCGGAGTCCCCGGTCAGCTCGCTGAGCGCGAAGCCGAAGGCACCGGCGCCGAGCACCACCACCGCGAGCAGGACCACGACGGCGGGCAGGTTGTCGAGCGTGCGCCGATCGCCGCGCTCCTCCTTGAGCGCCAGGCGCTCGCCGCACTCCACGCAGACGAGCTGGCCGCGCTCGGCGGGGGCGCCGCAGTTGGGGCAGGACGTCACGCGGGGCGCTCCTCGGAATCCGCGTCGTCCTCGGGGCCGTCCCCGTCCTCGGGCTCGGCGAGCGCGTCGGCTTCGTGCGTCTGTGCCGCCTCGTCGTCCTCCGGGTCGCCTTCGCCCTCGTCGTCGTGGGCCGCCTCGTCGGGCTCGTCGACCTCGCGCTCCGGCGCGCCCGGGCCGCCGCCGTCGAGAGCGGACTCGAGCTCGCGCACCTCCTCGTCGACCAGGGCGAGCTCGGCCGCCTTCTCCTGGAGCAGCTCGGGCGCGCGCTTGCCCTGGCGGTGCAGCTCGTAGACCAGCGCGCCCAGGTCGAGCAATCGCGCCTCGCGCTCGCGCCGCCGCTCGCGCAGCCGGCGTCGCATTCGTCCTCGCTCACCCACGTGCGGCCAGGGCCTCGTCCACCACTTGCAGGATCCCGTCCCTCCGACTCTGCATCGGGAAGGCCGTGAGAATACGCGCGCGGGCAGCGCGATTCGCGTCGGGCCCCAGCTCCAGCGCGCGCCGAATGCCGGCGGCCACGTCCTCGGGGCTTTGCGACTCGATCAGCACTCCGGCGTCGCCGACCACCTCGGGCATCGCCGTCACGTTCATCACCACCGGCACGCAGCCGGCGAGCATCGCCTCGGCGACGGCCAGCCCGAACCCCTCGTGGCGTGAGGCCTGCACGTAGGCGCCGGCGCGCAGGTACAGGGCGTGCAGGTCCTCGTCCGAGAGCCAGCCGGTGAACTCGACGTTCTCGGGCGCGACCGCTCGCAGCTCGTCGATCGCGTCGTCGAGCCACTTGCCGGCGAAGACGAAGCGCACGTCCGGCAGCTCGCGGGCGGCCTGGACGAAGGGGAGCTGGCCCTTCTGGATCAGGGTGCCGTGATCGATGCCCCCGACGGTCAGCGCCAGGCGCTCCTTGCTCTGGGCCTCGTCGCCGAACGGGTCGGGCACGCCGTGGTGGACGACCGTGACGCGATCCGGCGGGATCGGCGTGTTGCGCTCGATCTCGGTCAGGCTGTAGCTCGAGTTGGTGATCAGCCGGCCGGCCCGCCGCATGATCCAGCGGCTCGCCCAGCGGCGCAGCCCGCCCTGCTGGTAGCCGTAGCCGATGTCGGGCATGTCGGCCGTGTCGAAGCCTCCGACGATCAGCACCGACGGCTTGCGCAGCAGCCACGCGAGCGTGATCGGGAAGAACGTGTGCCAGGAGGCGAACCAGCCGAACACGACGTCTGCTCGCAGGACCCCGCGGATCACCTTCACCGGGTTGGGCAGGCGGCCGGGCTGGTAGAGGTCCTCGATCGCGTAGCGCTCGGCGAGGATGTCGCGGTCGATCGCGACGAAGCTCGCCTGGCGCGAGTGGACGAAGAGGAGGCGCTTCACACGGCCACGGGCTCGCGGGCCTCGACGAACGCGCGGTGCCACTCGGACAGCTCGAGCAGGCAGTAGAGGATGCTCTTGTGGTCCGCGCGACCGCGGCGGTGCTCGCCGACGAGGCTGCTTACGGCCTCCGGTCGGACCACGCGGGCGAGCGGCTCGCCGGGCGCGTAGCGGCGCTCGACCTCCTCGCCGAGCGAGGCGCGCAGCCAGTCGTCGTAGGGGGTGGCGAAGCCGTGCTTGGGCCGGTTGGCGACCTCCTCGGGCAGCAGCCGCCCCATGGCCATGCGGTGCAGGCGCTTGCCCTGCCGGGGCCGGATCCGCGCGCGGGCCGGGAGCCGTTCGACGAAGCGCATCAGGTCGACGTCCAGGAACGGCACGCGCAGCTCGAGGCTGGCGGCCATCGACATCTTGTCGTTGCAGATCAGGATGCCGTCGGGCAGGAACATGCGGGTGTCGAGGTAGAGCGCCTGCTCGAGCAGGTCGCGGCCGGCGACGTCCTTCAGCACGCCCCGGGCCGTCTGCAGCCGCTCGTCCTGCGCGTCGCTCGTTCGGTCCCCCAGCAGCGCCGTCCTCACCGGCGCGTCCGTGATCTCGACGAGGCGCAGCAGGCGCTCGGTGTCGCCCTTGCCTCCAAGCAGGTGTGCGGCTCGCCGGGCGCGGGCGGCGCGCGGCAGGGCGCGGGCCAGCGCGGCCGCGGGTGTGGCCAGTGCCGACGGCGCGATCCTGAAACGGCTCAGCAGGGCCGCGGCCTGGTGGCGCCCGTAGCCGCCGTGCGGCTCGTCGGCGCCCTGGCCGGCGAGCACGACCTTGACGCGCTCGGCCGCGAAGCGGGAGAGCTGGGCCAGCGCGGGCGCGGAGGGGATGCCGCAGGGCTCCTCGAGGTGCGGCACGGCCGCCGAGAGCTCGGTGAGGAAGTCGGTCTCGACCATGGCGGTGGCGTGGTGGTCGGTGCCGATCAGGCGGGCGCTCTCGGCGGCGGGGCCGCGCTCGTCGAGCAGGCCGGCGTGGCCGGGGAACCCGATCGTGAAGGTGCTGGGCGGGGTGCCCGAGCGCCGCGCCATTGCCGCGACGACGGCCGCCGAGTCGACGCCCCCGGATAGGAAGGCGCCGTACGGCACGTCGGACATGATCTGGCGCTCGACCGCGTCGGTGAAGCGCTCGGCGAGCCGGTCGGCGAGCTCGTCGTCGCTCAGGTCCGCGTACGGATCGGCGGGAGCGGCGCGCCAGGTCTCGACGCGTGGGGCGGCGCCCTCCTCGGCGATCAGCGTCGAGGCGGCGGGGAGCTTGCTCACCCCCTTGAACAGGGTGCGCGGCGCGGGGACGAAGCGGCAGGCGAGGTAGTGGTCGAGCGCCGTGGCGTCCAGCTCGGGCGTGGCGACGCCCGCGGCGATCAGCGCCCGGATCTCGGAGGCGACCGCCGTGCGCCGGCCGTCGCTGCACCAGTAGAGCGGCTTGACGCCGAACTCGTCGCGGGCGGCCACGAGCCGGCGGCGGCGCTCGTCCCAGATGACGAAGGCGAAGATGCCGTTGAGCTCGTGGACGCAGTCGAGGCCGTGCTCCTCGTAGGCGTGGAGGATGGCCTCGCTGTCGGAGCCGGTGGCGAAGCGGTGCCCGCGCTGCTCGAGCTCGGCGCGCAGGGCCTTGTGGTTGTAGATCTCGCCGTTGGCGATGAGGGTGGTCTGACCGTCCTCGGATACGAGCGGCTGGTCGCCGCCGGCGACGTCGATGATCGCCAGGCGCGTGTGGGCGAGGGTGACCGGGCCGATGCGCCTGATCGCGTCGCCGTCGGGGCCGCGATGGCGGAGCGCATCGACCATGCGCTGGGGCGCGTCGGGCCGCGCGGCGCCGGCCGGATCCAGGATGGCGCCGAGGCCGCACATGCGCCGCATCTTGTCAGGGGCCCCCGTTGTCTCACTGTTGTCACATCCAGGTCTGGAGCCGTTTCAAGCGTCCGCGCAGCATCGACCTCCTGGTAATCCATCTACCTGGGAGGTCGACATGTACCGCCTGTTCGGACTCGCCCACGCGCAGACGCTGCGCGCAGGCCGGGCGCTGCGAGAGAGCCGCGGCCAGGGAACCGTCGAGTACGTCGCGCTGATCCTGCTGGTGGCCCTCGTGATGGCCGGAGTGGTGGCGGCGATGAAGGGCTTCCGCACCGGCTCCGGCAAGGAGCTGGGCGAGGCGATCGTCGGGAAGATCAAGGAGGCGGTGAAGAAGGTGCAGTTCTGAACGGTGGCGGCGGCCGGGCGGGAGGCGCGACCGGCGGGCCGCCACGCGCCGGCGCGTCCGGCGGCCTTGCGGCGGGCCGCCGCGCTCCGGCCGGCCTGCCACCATTGGCGCCCGTGGCGACCCCTGACCGCTCCCTGCCCGTCGCGGTCTTCGATTCCGGCGTCGGCGGGCTCACCGTTCTGCACGAGTGCCTCGTGTCGCTTCCCCACGAGGATTTCCTCTACCTCGGGGATACCGCGCGCTTTCCCTACGGCGACCGCTCGGCCGACGAGCTGCTCGGCTTTGCCCGCGAGCTCGCCGGCATCCTGCTCGACAGGGGCGCGAAGCTGCTGGTGATCGCCTGCAACTCGGCCACTTCGGCCGCGCTTCCGGCCCTCGAAGAGGAGCTCAGCCAACGCCTGCCGCTGGTTGCCGTCGTCAAGCCCGAGTCGAAGCTCGCCGCGGCCGCGACCACGAACGGAAAGGTCGGTCTGATCGCCACCCCCGCGACCGTCAACAGCGGCGCCTACGCCGAGGCCCTGGCCGAGGCGGCTCCGCGGGCCGAGCTGCACGCCGTCGCCTCCGCCGAGCTGGCTCCGCTGATCCAAGAGGGCGGCGAGGTCGATCACCGCACGCTCGCCTGCGTCGAGGGCGCCTGCCGCCCGCTCAAGCAGGCGCAGGTGGACACCGTGATCCTCGGGTGCACCCACTACCCGCTCGTCCGTCCCGTCCTCCAGCGCGAGCTGGGCCGCGGGGTGGCGATCGTCAGCTCGGGCGAGGCGATCGCCAAGGAGGTCGAGTCGAGGCTGCGCGAGGCCGACGTCGAGAACGACGAGGCGCGGCGCGGCAACTACAGCTTCCTCGCGACCGGCGATCCCGAGCAGTTCCGGCGCGCCGGCACCAGGTTCCTCCAGCTGCCGATTGGCGCGGTGGAGCACGTCGAGGTCGCGGGCGACGCCGGCAGGAGGGCGGCATGACCAGCGCTGACGGCGCGCGCCGAGACGGCCGCTCCCCCGACGAGCTGCGCGACATCAACATCATCACCGGGTTCGTGACCACCGCCACCGGCTCGGCTCTGATCGAGGCCGGTGGAACCCGCGTGATCTGCACCGCGAGCGTCGATGAGGAGGTCCCGCGCTGGATGGCCGGCAAGGGCCGCGGCTGGATCACCGCCGAGTACGGGATGCTGCCCGCGTCGACCGGCGAGCGGAAGCGCCGTGACGTCTCCAAGGGCCGCCCCGACGGCCGCTCCGTCGAGATCCAGCGCCTGATCGGCCGCTCGCTGCGCGGCGTCGTCGACTTCGCCGGCCTGGGCGAGCGCACGGTCTGGATCGACTGCGACGTGCTCGAGGCCGACGGAGGCACCCGCTGCGCCGCCATCACCGGCGGCTACGTGGCGCTCGAGCTGGCGCTGCGGCGGCTCGTCTCCGAGGGCAAGCTGGAGAACGTCCCGCTCACGCAGTCCGTGGCCGCGGTCTCGTGCGGGGTGGTCGACGGCCGCGCGCTGCTCGACCTCGACTACCCCGAGGACTCCAGCGCCGAGGTCGACGCGAACGTGGTGATGACCGGCGACGGTGGCCTCGTCGAGGTCCAGGCGACCGCGGAGCGCACCCCGCTGTCGCGCGCCTCGCTCGACGAGCTGCTCGCCCTGGCGGCGGCCGGCATCGACCAGCTGCGGGCCGCTCAGCTCGAGGCGGTCGGCGCGGCGACCGCGTAGCGGTGCGGCTCGTCCTCGCCACCCGCAATCCACACAAGCTGCGCGAGCTGGAGGGGCTGATGCGCCCGCACAAGCTCGACCCGCTGCCCGACGGGATAGAGCTACCGCCCGAGACCGGCACGACCTTCGCGCAGAACTCGCTCGCCAAGGCGCGGGCCGCCGCGGCGGCGACGGGTCGCCCCGCGATCGCCGACGACTCGGGCATCGAGGCGGCCGCGCTGAACGGCGCGCCCGGGGTCTGGTCGGCGCGCTACGCCGGCGACGACGCCACCGACGAGGAGAACCTGGCCCTGCTGCTGCGTGAGGTCCCGCCTGACGGCGACACGCGGGTGGCGTACGTTTGCGCAATGGCCTTCGTCGAACCGGGCGGGGCGGAGCAAGTGGTGCACGGCCGCTGCGAGGGGAGGCTCACCCACGAGCCGCGCGGCAGCGGCGGCTTCGGGTACGACCCGGCCTTCGTCCCCGACGACTATCCCGGCGACGAGCGCACGATGGCCGAGCTCGACCCGGATGAGAAGGACGCGATCAGCCACCGCGGCCGGGCGGCGCGCGAGCTGGCGATCTGGCTGGCGCGGGCCGAGGAGCGCTCGCGCCCGCGGACCCCGTTCGGCGACCTGATGCGAAAGAGCCGCGAATGAACGTCGTCGACGAGCGCGCACGGCAGCGAACGGCGCTGGCCAGCGTCGCGGCGGCCGTGCTGCTCGTGGCCGTCAAGCTCGTGACCGGCCTGGCGACCGGGTCGCTGGCGTTCGTCGCCGAGGCGGTTCACTCCGGCACCGACCTCGTCGCCGCGCTGCTCACCCTGTTCGCGGTGGGGGTGGCGGTCCGCCCCCCGGACCGCGAGCATCACTACGGCCACGGCAAGGCCGAGCACCTGGCCGCGCTCGGCGAGAGCGCCTTCCTCATCCTCGTGTCGGTGGCGATCGCGGCCGAGTCGCTGCGGCGGCTGATCACCGGCGAGGGGCACGGCGTCGACGCGACCTGGTGGGCGTTCGCCGTGATCGTCCTCGTGATCGTCATCGACGCCGCGCGCACGGTCGCGAGCCGCCGCGCCGCCCGGCGCTTCAGCTCGCCCGCGTTTGCGGCGAACGCCCTGCATTTCGCCTCCGACCTGGCGGGCTCCGCGGCGGTGCTCGTCGGGCTGATCCTCGTGTCGGCCGGACAGCCGTCCGCGGATGCCGCCGCTGCGCTGTTCGTGGCCGCCCTTGTGGTCCTGTCGGCGCTGCGCCTGGCCCGCCAGTCGGTTGACGTGCTCATGGACCGCACCGAGGTCGAGGCCGAGCAGCAGATCCGCGGGGCGCTGGCCCGGCTGCCGGAGCCCGTCGAGCTGCGCCGCATCCGCGTGCGGCAGGCAGCGGGCCGCCACTTCGCGGACCTGGTCGTCGGCGTCCCGTCGGACGCCGGCGTGACCCAGGCCCACGCGATCGCCGACGATGTCGAGCAGGTGGTCCAGGAGTCGCTCCCGGGCACCGACGTGGTCGTGCACGTCGAGCCGGCCGAGTCGACCGGGGACCTGCGCGAGCGGGCTACCGCCGCCGCCTTGGGCGTTCCCGAGGTGCGCGAGGTCCACAACGTCCGCGTGATGCACCTGCCCGACGGCTACGAGCTGTCGCTGCACGTGAAGCTGCCGAGCGAGCTGTCGCTCACCGAGGCGCACGGCGCGGTCGAGCGGCTGGAGGAGCTGATCCGCGCCGCGATCCCGGAGCTGAGCAAGGTGCACACGCACATCGAGCCGCTCGCCGGCACCGACTGGGCGCGCAAGCCCGCGAGCAACGCCACCGCCGCCGAGCGCGACGCGATCGACCAGATCGTCCGGCAGGTGACCGGGACCGCGCCCACGGCGGTCTCCTTCCGCGACGGCGAGAGCGGCCGCATCGCCCTGGTCACGATCGCGCTGCCGGGTGACCAGCCGCTGCCCTCCGCCCACCAGCACGCCGGCGCGATCGAGGAGGCCGTGCGCGAGCGCTGCCCCTCGCTGGGCGACGTGATCGTGCACACCGAGCCCGCGGAGGCGGGCGCGGGGGCGGCCGTGGGCAAGCAGCCGGCTCGGCCGGCTGCGCAGCGTCCGCCTACAGCAGATTGACCGCGGCCGCGGCGCCCACGGCGAGCAGCACTCCGGAGTAGCCGTAGTAGCCGTTCAGGACGAGCAGCAGGGAGGCCAGGACGCAGATCCCGACGGTCACCAGCCACGAGATTCGGGACAGGGGCACGCCGGTATTCTGACCTCATGGCCGGGACGCTCACCCCCGAGCGCACCGCCCAGCGGCTCTGCGAGCTCTCCGCCGACGCGCGCGCGGCCGTCCTTCTGGACGCGGCCGGCTCACCGGCGGCGGTGCACGGCGTGCCCGCCGGGCGTGGCGACGAGCTCGCGGCACTGGCGCGCGAGCTGTTCGAGACCGTCGATCGCGCGCATCGCGACATCGCCGGCGGGCCGCCCGAGCAGGTCGAGGCCCAGGTCGACGGCGGGACGGTCTACGCGTCGCGCACGTCGCGCTGGACGCTCGCGGTGGTCGCCCGCCGCGCGGCGCTCTCCTCGCTGATGCTGATGGACCTGCGCGCGGTGTTGGGCGAGCTGGAGGGCGGCAAGCCGATCCGGCGCGCCACGGCTGCCGCGACCGAGGAGGGGGCGGGGTTCGAGTCGCCCGTGCCGGAGCTCGGGGCGGACGAGTCGTGAGGGAACGGCGCAAGGGCCCGATCGGCCGGGCGGCTGGGCTCGCCGGGGGTGTGGCGGCCACCGTGCGCCGCATGCAGCGCGAGCGCGAGCCGCGGGTGCTGCTCTACGACGAGACCGGCTACGCCCGGCTGGTGCAGCCGGACGGCCGCGGCTATCAGCGCCTCCTCGACATCGCCGACGGGATGGTTCAGCTCGTCGACGAGGCGGACGCCGCGTGAGTCTCGTGGCCCCCCTGCTCGCCGAGCGGGTGCTCGAGCGCGCGCTCGCCCGCGGCGGGGACTTCGCGGAGCTCTACGCCGAGGCGCGCCAGAGCTTCGGAATCTCGCTCGACGACGGACGGGTGGAGCGGCCGCAGGGCGGGCGCGAGCGGGGCGCGTGCGTGCGGGTGGTCCAGGGCGACTCGACCTACTACGGCTACGTCGACGGGCTCGCGGAGGAGGACCTGCTGCGCGTCGCGGAGTCGGCGTCCCAGGCGCTGCGGGCCGAGGCGCGAGCGCCGGCCCGGCTGGAGGCGGCGCGGGCCGTCGCGGGCCACGCCGTCGAGACGCACCCCGAGGACGTGGCGGTCGAGGTCAAGGCGGACGTGCTGCGCGCCTGCGACGAGCGCGCCCGCGGTCTCGCCGCGGAGGTGACTCAGGCGCGCGCCGGCTACGCCGAATCGCGCCGCCAGGTGGAGGTCTTCAACTCGGAGGGCCGCGCCGCGGCGGACGACCGGACTCGCGTGCGGCTGAGCGTCCAGGTCGTCGCCCGGCGCGACGACCGCGTTGAGACGGGCGGCGACAACCGGGGCGGCCACGCCGGCTGGGAGCTCGTGGCGTCCGACCCGGAGCTGGTGGCCGAGAAGGCCGCGCGGCGGGCGCTGACGCTGCTCGACGCCGTGGAAGCGCCGACCGGCCGGCTGCCGGTGGTGGTCGGCAACGCGTTCGGCGGCGTGCTCCTGCACGAGGCGGTCGGCCACGGCCTCGAGGCCGACGCCGTCCAGAAGCGCGCCAGCGTCTACGCCGGGCGGCTGGGCGAGCAGCTCGCCGAGCCGTTCGTGACCGCCTACGACGACGGCAGCCGCCCGAACGCATGGGGGAGCGACGGGATCGACGACGAGGGCACGCCGACGCGGCGGACCACGGTGATCGAGGACGGCAGGCTCACCGGCTACCTGTACGACCTCGTGACCGCGCGCCGCGACGGCGCCGAGCCGACCGGCAACGGCCGGCGCGAGTCGTTCCGTCACGTGCCGGTGCCGCGCATGACGAACACCTTCTTCGCGCCGGGCCAGGCCACGCCCGAGGAGCTGATCGGGGAGATCGAGCGCGGGCTCTACGCGGTGTCCTTCGGCGGCGGCCAGGTCGAGCCCGCCACCGGCGACTTCGTCTTTGGCGTGTCCGAGGGCTACCTGATCGAGGGCGGGAAGGTGACCGCTCCCGTCCGCGGGGCGACGCTGGTCGGCAACGGCGTCGAGGCGCTGCGCGCGATCGACGGCATCGCCGGCGACCTCGACATCGCCAGCGGCGTCTGCGGCAAGGCCGGGCAGTCCGTGCCGGCCGGCGTGGGTCAGCCGCACGTGCGCATCCGCGAGCTGACGGTCGGTGGGACAGCGTGAACCTCGAGCAGCTCGCGCGCAGGGCGGTGGAGCTCGCCGAGGACGCGGGGGCCACGGACTCCGAGGCCTGGGTCGAGGAGGCCACGAGCAGGCTCATCCGCGTGTACGACGGCGAGGTCGAGAGCCTCAGCGACGCGGGCGGCCGCGGCGTTGGCGTGCGCGCGTTCGTCGACGGGCGATCGGGCTATGCCTACGGCACCGACCTCTCGGACGCCGGCCTGGCCGAGGTCGCGGACTCCGCGCGAGCGGCGGCTGAGGCGGCCGACCCCGACGAGGAGGGCGGCCTGCCCGACGAATTCGGCGCCACCGCGGTCGAGGGGCTGGCCTCGCCGGCTCTGCGCGACTGGTCGACCGAGCGCAAGGTCGACCTGGCGCTGGCAGTGGAGCGCGCCGCGCGCTCGCGGCCGGGCGTCACCCAGGTCGAGAACGCGGTCTACTCGGACGCGGAAGGCAGCGTCGCGCTGGCCAACTCGCGTGGCTTCGCGGCCGGCTACGACGCGACGCAGACCTGGGCCTACGCGTCGGCGTTCGCCGGCGAGGGCGCCGACCTGATGACCGGGCTCGGGGTGCAGCTGGGCCGCGACCCGGACGAGCTGGACGCCGAGGCGATCGGCGAGGAGGCGGCCGACCGCGCGCTCGCGCTCGTCGGCGCGCGCCAGCCCGAGAGCCGGCGCTGCCCCGTGGTGCTGGACGCGTTCGTGGCGGCGTCGTTCATCGGCTTCATCGGATCGATGCTGTCCGCCGACGCCGTGCAGCGCGGCCGCTCGCTCTTCGCCGGCCGCGAGGGCGACGAGATCGCCCACGCCGCGCTGGCGCTGGTCGACGACGCCACCGACCCCGACGGGCCCTCGAGCGCTCCCTTCGACGGCGAGGGCTCGCCCAGCCGGCGCACGCCGCTGATCGGCGACGGCCGGCTGCTCACGTTCCTGTTCGACGCTCGCACGGCGCGCAAGGCGGACCGAACCACGACCGGCAACGCCAGCCGCGGCTCGTATCGCTCGCCCCCCTCGGTCGGGACCAGCAACCTCGTGCTCGAGCCGGGGGCCGAGGACCTCGAGGGTCTGTTCCGGGCGGCCGGCGAGGGGCTGTTCGTGACCGACGTGGCCGGCCTCCACTCGGGGGTGAACCCGGTGTCCGGAACCTTCTCGGTTGGGGCCTCCGGCAGGCTGATCGAGGGCGGCGAGGCGGGCAGCCCGGTGCGGGAGCTGACCATCGCCAGCGACCTCGTCTCGATGCTCCAGGCGGTCCGGGAGGTGGGGTCCCAGACGCGCTGGGTGCCGTTCGGAGGCAGCGTCAAGGCGCCTCCGATCCTGGTCGGAGAGATGGCGGTTTCAGGCTCCTGAGCGGTCTTTCGACCCTCTAAAAGGGCCAGAAACGCACGTAATGAGCGCGCTTTTCCGCTCTGGAAGCGGAAGAAGCTCTTCTGTCGTCCGCATGCGTTGTTACGTTCCGCCCGATTCTGTTGCCCCCGGCAAGGAGGAGATCGTGACGAAGTCCGAGTTCGTGGACCAGGTGGCTGACCGCTCGGGATTGGGGAAGGGTGACGCCGAGAAGGCCGTCAACTCGGTCCTGGAGACAATCGAGGAAGTCCTGAGGCGCGGCGGAGACATCAACTTCACCGGCTTCGGCAAGTTCTCGGTCGCCGATCGCGGCGCCCGCCAAGGCGTCAATCCGCAAACCGGCGAGCGGATACAGATCGCGGCCAGCAAGGTTCCGCGATTCAGCGCCGGCTCTGGGCTGAAGAAGGCAGTCAAGAGCTCGTTCTAGACAGCGTGGTGGCTAAGCAGCCGGCTCGGCCGGTTGCGCGGCGGCCGCCGTTCCTAAAGTCGCGACCTTGACCGGGGGTCCGCGGCGACATTTCTGCGACCGGCTTGCGGCGCTCGTTGACGAGCGCCGCAGCCGCGTCGTACTGGGACTCGACCCCGACCCGGCCGCCTTGTGGCCCGAGGCGATCGGACGCTTCGGTGCCGAGGCGCAGGGCGGACACCTCGCCCGCATCCACACCGCCGAGGCGGTGGCCTCCCACTGCCGGGCGGCGATCGTGGCGGCCGGACCCGCCTGCGTGGCGGTCAAGCTCCAGCTCGCCTGCTTCGAGCGCCTGGGCGCTCCCGGCTGGGAAGCGCTCGAGCAGACCGTCGCGGTGGCGCGCGACCACGGCCTGCTCGTGATCGCCGACGGCAAGCGCGGGGACGTGCCGGTGACCGCCCGCGCCTACGCCCAGGCGCTGGTCGGCGAAACCGACGGCGCGTTCGGGCCGGTCGAGGGGCTCGGCGCCGACGCCTTCACGGCCAACCCCCTGCTCGGGCGCGACTCGCTGGAGCCCCTGATCGCCGCCGCCGCGACCGCGGGGGCCGGCTGCTTCCTGCTGGTCCGGACCTCCAACCCCGGCGCCGGCGAGCTCCAGGACGCGGGCGACCCGCCCCTGCACGAGCGGCTCGCGCGCATGGCCGACGAGCTGGGCGGTCCCCACACCGCCGAGTGCGGGCTGTCGCTCGTGGGCGCGGTGGCCGGCGCGACCCAGCCAGGCCTGCTCGCGCGGCTGCGCGAGCTGATGCCGCGGGCGGTGTTCCTGCTGCCCGGGGTGGGCGCCCAGGGAGGGCGCGTCGAGGATCTGAAGCCCGCCTTCGAGCCCCACCCGGCGGCCGGGCTGGTCACGGCGTCGCGCTCGATCGTCAACGCCCACGCAGAGCGCGGCGGGGAGCCGGCCGCCGCCGCTGCGGCTGCGGCCGAGGAGTTGCGCACGGCGGCATGGGAGCTGTAGCTCTCTAAGCTCAGCGTCGCCCTTTGGGGGAGGATCGCGATGGCTCATCGACGACGACGAAGCACCGCTCGCCTGCTCGCCCCCTTGGCGCTGGTGCTCGCCGCCGTGGCGATCGTGCTCGTGGTCCAGGCCTCCAAGGGCTCGAGCGACGACTCCAAGGGCGACACCGCCAAGACGACGTCGGCCCCGGAGCCGACCCAGACGACCAAGCAGCGCGTCCGGCCCAGCTACACCGTCAAGCTGAACGACAACCTGGGACTGATCTCGGAGAAGACCGGTGTGAGCGTCGCGCGGCTGGAGGAGCTCAACCCCGCGCTCGATCCGCAGAACCTGATCGTCGGTCAGAAGATCAAGCTGCGCGAGTGAGGCGCGCCGCCACAGCCCTGCTGGCGCTCGCGGTCGTCGCGGCGCCGGCTCAGGCGCGCGCCGCCGAGCAGGCGCCGGCCGTCCCGAACGCCAAGGCCGCGATCGTGATCGACGGCCGCAACGGCGAGGTGCTGTTCGCGAAGCGGCCGGGGGCGCGGCGCGAGATCGCGAGCACCACCAAGCTGATGACCGCCCTGCTCACGCTCGAGCGCACGCGGCCGCGGCAGGTCTTCCGCGCGGCCGACTACCACCCCGCCCCGGTGGAGTCGCAGATCGGCCTGCGCCCCGGCGAGCGCATGCGCGTGGCCGACCTGTTCAAGGCCCTGATGCTCGAAAGCGCCAACGACGCCGCCGAGACGCTCGCCGAGGGCATCGCCGGCTCGCGCGCCTCGTTCGTCGCGGCCATGAACAAGCGAGCGCGCGCGCTCGGGCTCGACGGCACCAGCTACGCGAACCCGATCGGGCTCGACGACCCCCACAACTACTCCACGGCGCGCGACCTGGGCAAGCTGGCCTTCGACCTGATGCAGCTGCCGCGCTTCGCGCGCGTTGTGGACACGCCCGTGGCGCAGCTGGAGTCCGGGGCTCGCCCGCGCACCGTGGAGAACCGCAACGACCTGATCGGCACCTACCCGTTCGTCAACGGCGTGAAGACGGGCCACACCACGCAGGCCGGCTACGTCCTGATCGGCTCGGCGCGCAGCGGCATCGGCGGGCGGGTCATCTCCGTGGTCATGGGCGAGCCCAGCGAGGAGGGCCGCGACATCGACACCCTCAAGCTGCTGCGCTGGGGGCTCGGCCGCTTCCACCGCGTGCGCGTGCTCGATCGGCACCGGCCGCTCGCCAGGGCGGACGTCGAGTACTTCGACGAGCGGACGGCGCTCGTACCCCAGCGGGAGCTCGTGCTGACGCTGCGCGACGGCGAGCACGTGAGCCGTCGCGTGGACGCCCCCGATCAGCTCTCCGGCCCGCGTGAAGCGGGGGAGCGGGTGGGCTCGGTGACCGTGTCGGTCGACGGCGAACGGGTACGGCGGGAGCCGCTCGTCACCGCCGGCGCTGTGCCCGCGGCGGGGACACTGCGGGTGCTCACCTCGGTCCTGGGCGTCCCCTTGACCGTCCTGGCGGTCCTCGCAATCCTGATTGCGGCCGCACTTGTCATCCTCCGTCTGCGCGTGCGGCTCAGGCCGGTCAACCGATGATCATCACCGTCACCCTCAACGCAGCCATCGACAAGACGCTCGCCGTGCCGAACTTCCGGCTCGGGCGGCGTCACCGCGCGGTCGAGCAGACGGCCATGGCCGGCGGCAAGGGCGTCAACGTGGCCCGCGCGCTGCGCGCGCTCGGCCAGCCCGTGATCGCGACCGGCATCGCCGGCGGCCCGACCGGCACGCGCATCGTCGAGCACCTGACCGAGGAGGGGATCCTCAACGACTTCGTGCGTATACGTGAGGAGTCGCGCACCTCGACCGCCGTGGTCGACCCGACCAGCGGCGAGCAGACCGAGATCAACGAGCACGGCCCGCACGTGTCCGAGGCCGAGCTCGACCTGTTCGTCGACAAGCTGCTCTACCTGGCCAAGGGCGCCGCGGTCTGCGTGTTCGCCGGCAGCCTGCCGCGCGGAGTCGACGCCGACCTGTATGGGCGCCTGATCGAGGAGATGCGCCGGCTCGACGTGACCACCGTGCTCGACTCCGAGGGCGAGCCGCTGCTCGTCGCGACGCGCAAGGGCCCGGACGTGGTGACGCCGAACGAGCTGGAGGCCGAGGGGCTCGTCGGCCGTGAGTTCGCCGACATCGACGACCGCCGCCGCGCGCTCGAGGAGATGGTCGAGATGGGAGCCCGCGAGGGGGTGATGACGCTGCCCGACGGCTGCATGGCCGTGCTCGGCGAGGGCGCCGACCGGGAGCGCTACAGGGCTACCTTGCAGCCGCTCGAGCCGGTCTCGTCGGTCGGCTCCGGAGACGCCTTCCTCGCCGGGTTCGTCGCCGCCCGCTACGCCGGCCGCGACGACCAGGACTGCCTGCGCTTCGCGGTCGCCTGCGGGGCCGAGTCGACCCAGCACTTCGGCGCCGGCCAGGTCGAGCAGCGCGAGGTCGAGCGGCTGCTTCCGGAGGTCCGGCTGGAGACGCTCGGAACGCCCGCAGTTTCCGCGAAGGGCGTGCTCTAGGGCGCTGCTAAGGTCGGTCGTTCGTCCGCCGTCGAACCTAGGATCGTCGAATGGAAGTAGAGATCGGCCGGGGCAAGAAGGGCCGCCGCGCATACGGCTTCGATGACATCGCGATCGTGCCCTCGAGGCGCACGCGCGACCCGGACGACATCGACATCACCTGGACGCTCGGCCCCTACCGCTTCGAGCTGCCGCTGGTGGCCTCGGCGATGGACGGAGTGGTCTCGCCCGCGGTTGCCGGGGCGCTCGGGAAGCTGGGCGGGCTCGCGGTCCTGAACCTCGAGGGGATCTGGACCCGCTACGAGGATCCGGATGCGGAGCTCGAGCGGATCTCCGCCTACCCGAAGGACCAGGCCACCGTCGAGATGCAGCGCATCTACGCGGAGCCGGTGAAGGAGGAGCTGGTCGCGGAGCGCATCCGCGAGATCAAGGATCAGGGCGTCGTGGCGGCGGCCTCGCTCACGCCGCAGCGCGTGCGCAGCTACTACGAGACCGCGCTCGACGCCGGCCTCGACATCCTCGTCATCCAGGGCACGGTGATCTCGGCCGAGCACGTGTCCACGCGCAGCGAGCCGCTCAACCTGAAGGAGTTCATCCGCGAGGTGCCGGTGCCGGTGGTCGTCGGCGGCTGCGCTTCCTACGCGACGGGGCTGCACCTGATGCGTACCGGCGCGGTCGGCGTTCTCGTCGGCGTCGGGCCCGGCGCGGCCTGTACCACGCGCGGCGTGCTCGGCATCGGCGTCCCGCAGGCCACCGCGATCGCCGACGTCGCGGCCGCCCGCTCGCAGCACATGCTCGAGACGGGCGAGTACGTGAAGGTGATCGCGGACGGCGGCATGCGCAACGGCGGCGACGTGTCGAAGGCGATCGCCTGCGGCGCGGACGCCGTGATGATCGGCTCGCCGCTGGCGCGCGCCTACGAGGCTCCCGGGCGCGGCTACCACTGGGGCATGGCCACCTTCCACCCGTCGCTGCCGCGCGGAGCCCGCGTGAAGACCACGCAGAACGGCACGCTCGAGCAGATCCTGCTCGGCCCCGCGCACGAGAACGACGGCACCTTCAACCTGATGGGCAGCCTGCGCACCTCGATGGCGACCTGCGGCTACGAGGACATCCCGGCCTTCCACAAGGCCGAGGTGATGGTCGCGCCGGCGCTCCAGAGCGAGGGCAAGCAGCTGCAGCGCGAGCAGGAGGTCGGCATGGGCGCCACCTCGGCCGCGGTGCCGCATCCCGGTGCCGACGGGGCGATGGACCCGACCGACGACGCGATCTCCACTCCGTCGGCGGATCCCGCGCTCGTCGAGTGAGCACGAAGGAAGCAGCTGCTCACGCGTCCACGTCGACGCCTGCGGCTGCGACCGATGAGATCTTGGTCCTCGACTTCGGGGGTCAGTACTCCCAGCTGATCGCTCGGCGCGTGCGCGAGTGCGGGGTCTTCGCGGAGCTGCTGCCGCATCACGTCCCCCTGGAGGAGGTCACCCGGCGCCAGCCGCGCGGGTTGATCCTGTCGGGTGGCCCGGCGTCGGTGTACGCGGAGGGCGCGCCCAAGCTGCGCACCGAGCTGCTCGAGCTCGGGATCCCCGTGCTCGGCATCTGTTACGGGATGCAGGCGATGGTGCTGGAGCTCGGCGGCCGGGTGGAGGGCGCCGAGGTCGGCGAGTTCGGCCGCTCCCGGCTCGTGATCAACGACACCGGGCGGCTGCTGGCCGGCACGCCCGCCGAGCAGAGCTGCTGGATGAGCCACCGCGACACCGTCTACGACGCGCCGCCCGGCTTTGCCGCGCTGGCGTCGTCGACGGAGTCCCCGGTCGCCGCGATCGAGAGCATCGAGCGCGGCCTGTACGGCATCCAGTTCCACCCGGAGGTCGTGCACACGCCGTACGGGACCCAGATCCTCGAGAGCTTCCTGCGCGAGATCTGCGGCTGCGAGATGTCGTGGTCGGCCGAGTCGGTAATCGACGAGCAGGTGGCGCGCATCCGTGAGCAGGTCGGCGACGGCAAGGTCATCTGCGGCCTGTCGGGCGGCGTCGACTCCTCGGTCGCGGCGCTGCTCACCTACCGCGCGGTGGGCGAGCAGCTGACCTGCGTTTTCGTCGACCACGGGCTGATGCGCAAGAACGAGGGCAACCAGGTGGTGGCCGCGTTTCGCGACCAGTTCAAGGTCCCGCTGATCGCCGTCGACGCGGAGGAGCGCTTCCTCACCCGGCTCGCGGGGGTGACAGACCCGGAGACCAAGCGCAAGATCATCGGCGAGGAGTTCATCCGCGTGTTCGAGGAACAGGCGGAGCGGCTCGGCAACCCGCGCTATCTGGTCCAGGGGACCCTGTACTCCGACGTGATCGAGTCGGGCGGCGGCACGGGCGCGGCGACGATCAAGTCCCACCACAACGTCGGCGGGCTGCCGGAGGACCTCGAGTTCGAGCTGGTCGAGCCGCTGCGGATGCTGTTCAAGGACGAGGTGCGCGCGGTCGGGGCGGAGCTGGGCATGTCCGACCGGCTGGTGTGGCGCCAGCCGTTCCCCGGGCCGGGCCTGGCGATTCGCGTGGTGGGCGGCGAGGTGACCAAGGAGCGGCTGGAGATCCTGCGCGACGCGGACGCGATCCTGCAGGACGAGATCCGCGGCGCCGGGCTGTACCGGGAGCTGTGGCAGTCGTTCTGCGTGCTGCCCGGGGACCTGCGCTCGGTCGGGGTGCAGGGTGACGAGCGCACCTACGGCTACGTGGTGGTCATCCGAGCGGTCACCTCCGACGACGCGATGACGGCCGACTGGGCCCGCCTGCCCTACGACCTGCTCGAGAAGGTGGCCTCGCGCATGATCAACGAGATCGCGCAGGTCAACCGGGTGACGTTGGACATAACGTCTAAACCACCCGGGACGATTGAGTGGGAGTGACCCGAACCGCCTAGCGAGAGGGGCCGTACCACCCCTCTTGTATGCCCGATGAGGACTTCGAGGTGGTGCGCCGCGCGTGGGAGGCGTTCAGTCGCGTCGACCTCGAGGGCATGCTCAGGGAGCTGCATCCCGAAGTCGTCGCCGTTCCGTTCGGCGCCGCCATGACCGGCGACGCGTACCGCGGAACCGAGCAGGTCAAGGACTGGTGGCGCAACGACATCCTCGCCACGTGGGAGTTCTTCCGCGTCCTCGTCGAGGGCTTTCAGCGCGTGGGGAACAGGCTGCTCGTAACCGGCCGCTGGAACGCGCGCGGGATCGAGAGCGGGATCGAGCTCGACATCGCGGCGAGCTGGATCATCGACGTGCGTGAGGGCAAGATCGCCTACTGGAAGACCTACACCGAGCATGAGCAGGCCCGGCGCGACATCGGTCTCACCGACCGACCGTCCGCCGGTGGCATGATCCGCCTCCCCCCACTGACCTGAGGAGACTCCATGGCAGGTCGCTTCGAAGGAACGACGGTTATCGATCGTCCGATCGAGGAGGTCTTCGACTTCCTCGCCGATGGCACCAACGACCCGAAGTTCAGCCCGCGCGTCCTGGAGATCTCCAAGACAACCGATGGCCCGGTCGGCGTCGGCACCGTCTACGCCAGCACCGTCAAGGACGCCGGCGTGAAGACCAGCCGCGAGTTCAAGATCACCGAGTTCGACCCGCCCAGGCGCATTCGCTGGTCCGAGGTCTCGCAGAACCAGGTCACCGCCCCCGAGGGCGGCTACGACCTCGCTTCCGAGGGCAACGGGACCCGCGTGACCATTTACAACGTTCTCGAGGGGCACGGCATCGGGAAGCTCTTCGCTCCCCTGGCGCTCCGGTCGGCGCGCAAGGGCGCGGATCAGTTCGCCCAGTCGATCAAGGCGGCCGTCGAGGGATCCCCCGTTTGAGCTAGCCCCTCTCGGGGGTAGCTACGAAGACGTCGCCGATCGCCCTTTGGGCCGCGCCACCCAGCGCGTAGACGCAAGACCTCTGGCACAGTTCTCCGCCCTCGCAGGGGGGGCGATATGAAACGTATGAGAAAAGCCGCCGCTTTCGCGCTCGTCCTCGCCCTTCTAACGGCAGGATGCGGGGTGCGGACGCTGGCTCCGACGAACGTGACGTCTAGTTCGGCGACGCTGCGCGCGGAGGTGCAGTGCAGCTTCAACGCCAGCGGCGCCGTGTGGTGGGAGCTGCGTTCGGCGGGCGGCAGCTGGAAGGCCGCCGGAGCCAAGTCGATCTACGCCTGCGGGCACGACAAGAAGCAGATCTCGCTTTCCAAGAACGTCACCGGACTGAGCGCCGGGACCACCTACCAGTACCGCCTGGTCGCCGACCCCAACCCAAGCGGCGGGCTGGTCGTCTCGTCCGCCGCGTCACGGCTATCCACGGCCTCGGCCTCCGGCGCGGGGACGTTCACCCCCGGCCTGGTCGCCTCCGCCGCCGATGCCGAGGCCGGCACCATCCAGTCGCTCGGCGCCGACGTGGTGCGCGTCGAGTTCGACATCGGCACGCCGGTCGCTCAGATGCGCGACAGCATCGGGGCCATCACCGGCGCGGGCGCTCGCCCGCTGTTGCTGGCCGGCTTCGAGGGCCGCGTTCCGACCGTGGCCGAGGCCCAGAACCTCGCCAGCTGGGCGGACGAGTTCGGCCCCGGCGGCCGCTTCTGGGCGGGGCGCTCGGACGGGCGGCTGGCGGTGCACCAGATCGAGTTCGGCAACGAGACCTCCTACGGCTATCAGTACGGCGACGGCTACGGCGACTCGTCCTACGCCTCGCGCGCCGAGCAGTACGCGACCCGCTTCGCCCAGGCGCACGCGGCGATCGCGATGACTCGTCGCAGCGTGGGCCTGCTCGCGCAGGCGGACGACGGCGGCAGTGGCTCGGCGAACTGGGTCAACCACATGTTCCGCGCGGTTCCCAACCTCGGGACGCTGGTCGACGGCTGGACCGTCCACCCCTACGGCCCGCAGGACAGGTGGCAGCCCAAGATCAACCGCCTGGTCATGCAGACCTCGGCGAACGGCGCTTCGTCGCGGATCCCGATCGACGTCACGGAGTACGGGATCAGCAGCGACAACGGGGCCTCGCTCTCGGACAACTACGGCTGGCCGGTCAACACGACGTACGCCCAGGCAGCGTCGGCGCTGCACAACAGCGTCGCCGCGATGCGCCTGGACCGGACGATCGGCCCTCGACTGCGGCTGTTCATCATCTACGCCGCTCACGACCTCGGTACGCCGCGCTCCGGCGCCGACCGCGAGCGCTACTTCGGCGTGCTTCAGGCCAATCTGGCCGAGAAGGGCGCCTATTCGGCCGAGGTGCGTCAGCTCTTCGCTCGGTGAAGCGGGCCACGCTAGCCGCCGTCATGCTCGTCGTCTGCTGCGGGACGGCGCAGCAGGCGAGCGCGCGATCGAACCACTTCACCCCCGGCGTCGTTGCCGGGGCCTACGACCACCGCTCGGCGAAGGCCACCCGGCTGCTGGGGGCGCGCGTCGTGCGCGTGGAGTTCGACATCGGCACGCCGGCGGCGGCCCTGCGCAGCAGCGTGGCCGCCGTCGCCCGGACCGGAGCGCGGCCGCTGCTGCTGGCCGGTTTCCACGGGCGTATGCCCTCCGAGGCGGAGGCGCACAACCTCGGCAGCTGGGCGCGTGAGTTCGGTCCCGGCGGGCGCTTCTGGGCGCATCGCCGGCCCGCCCGGCGCCGTCCCGTTCGCCTGATCGAGTTCGGCAACGAGACGTCGTACGGGGACCAGTACGGCGACAGCTACGCCGACTCGTCCTACTTCGCCCGAGCCGCGCTGTACGCGACCCGCTTCGCCCAGGCGCACGCCGCGATCAGGGCGACCCACCGCAGGGTTGGACTGCTCGCCCAGGCCGACGACGGCGGCTCGGGCTCGCGCGCGTGGGTGGACCACATGTTCGCCGCGGTGCCGCGGCTCGCCCGCATGGTCGGGGGGTGGACGGTGCACCCCTACGGGCCGCGGGACAGCTGCCAGGCGAAGCTGCACCGGCTGGTCCGTCAGACCGCGTCGCACGGCGCGTCGCGGCGGATCCCGATCGACGTGACCGAGTACGGCATCAGCTCCGACGACGGCGCGCCGCTCAGCGACAACTACGGCTGGCCGGTCGACGAGACCTACGCCGAGGCCGCCTCGGCGCTGCGGAGCACGGTCTCCGGGATGCGCTCGGACCGGGCGATCGGCCCGCGGCTGCGGCTGTTCATGGTCTACGCGCTGTACGACCAGAAGCCGCCGCGCATGAGCAACGAGCGCGAGCACTACTTCGGCGTGCTGCGCCACGACCTCGCTCCGAAGGGCGCCTACACCGCAGCGGTGCGGCGTTTGTTGAGGCGCTAGGGCTACCCGCATCGCCTCGGGCATGATGCTCCACGGTGGCTGACGCGGCGATTGAGTTCCACGGGCTGAGCAAGCGCTTCGGCAAGGTCGAGGCGGTCCGCGACCTGTCCTTCTCGGTCGAGAGGGGTCGCGTGACGGGCTTCCTCGGCCCGAACGGCGCCGGCAAGAGCACCACGCTGCGCATCCTGCTCGGCCTCGTCCACCCGAACGCCGGCCAGGCCAGCTTCGGCGGCGTGTCCTACGAGCAGCTGCCCCACCCGAGCGGGCACGTCGGCGCCGTGCTCGAGGAGGCCAGCTTCCATCCGGGTCGCAGCGGCCGCAACCACCTGCGTGTGCTGGCGGCCGCGGGCGACCATCCCGACGCGCGCGTCGACGAGGTCCTCCAGCAGGTCGGGCTTGCCGCCGCGGCCAACCGGCGCGTCAAGGGCTACTCGATGGGCATGCGCCAGCGGCTCGCGATCGCCGCCGCGCTGCTGGGCGACCCCGAAGTGCTGATCCTCGACGAGCCCACCAACGGCCTCGACCCGCCCGGCATCCGCTGGATGCGCGACCTGGTGCGCGCCGAGGCGGCGCGCGGGCGGGCGGTGCTGGTGTCCAGCCACCTCCTCAGCGAGGTCGCCCAAAGCGTCGACGACGTCGTCGTGATCTCGCACGGGGTGCTGCGCGGCTCCGGCACGCTCGAGAGCGTGCTCGGTGGGGCCGACGGCCCGGTCACGCGCGTGCGCGCGGCGGACGCCGACCGGCTCGCCGCGGCGCTGCGCGAGCGCGGCCACACCGTGAACAACGGCGACACCGGCGCGCTGCTCGTGCCGGGGACGGCGCCGGAGATCGTCGGCCAGGTTGCCGCCGACCAGGGCGTGGCCCTCGCGGAGCTCGTCGCGGTCTCGCGCTCTCTGGAGGAGGTCTTCTTCGAGTTGACCGGGGGCGAGGGATGACCGCCCTCCTGCGGGCAGAGCTGCTGAAGCTCCGCACGACGCGCACGTTCCTGGCGCTGTCGGGGGTCGCCGTCGGGACCTCGCTGCTGATCTGCACGCTCGTCAGCTCGCTGTCCAACCCGACCCAGGACTCGGTTCTCACCGACGTCTTCACGTCCGACACGACCTCGCTGTTCATCGTCGTGCTCGCGATCGTCGGCATCACCGGCGAATGGCGCCACCGCACGATCACGAGCTCGCTGCTGGCCGCGCCGGACCGGCTGCGCTTCCTCACCGCGAAGACGCTCTCCTTCGGGGCGGCGGGGATGCTGCTGTCGCTGATGATCTCGATCGCCATCGCGATCGTGGGAATGGCGATCCTGTCGGGCCGCAGCCTGCCGACCCCCGGGATCGGCGAGCTGGCTGTTCAGATCCTCCGCAACGCCGAGCTGGCGGCCCTCCTGGGCGCGTTCGGCCTCGCCATCGGGTCCCTGATCCGCAACCAGCCGGCGGCGATCGTCGGAGTGCTCGTGCTCTCCTTCGTCATCGAGCCCACGCTTCTGGCGCTCGTTCCGGAGGTCGGCCGCTTCGGCCCGTTCAGCGGGCTGTCGGCGAGCGTGCAGGCGATCCCGTCCGAGAACGTCGGGGCCGACAACGTGGACCTGCTGTCGCCGGGGCTGGCCGCGCTGGCGATGCTGGTCTGGATCGCGGTGCCGTTCGCCGCCGGCGTGGTGCTGCTGCGCCATCGCGACCTGAACTAGCTTCGCGCGGCTGGCGGAGACCGGGCGAGCACGTCGACCAGCTGCGCCGATCGAATCGCCGCCCCCACCTGGTTGGCGAGGATGCACAGCAGCTGGGCGTCCTCGTCGTCGAACGCGTTCTCGACGAGCTCCTCGAGGTTGAGCGCACCCCAGACGGAGCCCTCGACCATCAGCGGGGCAACGAGCTCGGACCTGACGTCGGCGGTCTCTGGCGTCGACTGGTAGGCCGGCTCATTGCGGACGTCGTTGACGAGCAACGGCGCCCGCTCGCGCAGGCAGCGGCCGATCATGCCGTCCCCGACGGGCTGGCTCCACTCGCGCATGGCCAGGTCGATGAAGGGCGATCCGCGCACGGCAAGTGCGTGCACCCGCTCGTCCTCACGCACCCGGATGACCGCGCACATGTGGTAGCCGAACGCCCGGTGCAGCTCGTCGACGGTCGCCTCCGCGATCTCGCGGAGGTCGGACATGCCGTCCAGCCGCGCTCCGAGCGCGTTGGCCAGTGCCATCTGGCGCGAGCGCTTGGCCAGCTCGACGCTGATCTGGACCGTGCGATCGCGCGAGCCCGGAGCGGTCGAGTGCGCGAGCTCCCAGCGGTCGCGCCCGGCCGCCTTGGCCGCGTACATGGCGTCGTCGGCCGACTGGAGCGCCCGATCGACGCTCGCGCCCGCGGCTCCCGAGAGCGGGACGACGCCGATGCTCGCGCTCATCTGGCGGATGCCCTGAGCGGTCGGGACGCTCTCCTCGCGCAGGCGCTCGGCCAGCGCGCGCGCCACGTACTCGGCCTCGGCCTCGTCCGCGCGCGGCAGCAGGACGGCGAACTCGTCGCCGGCCAGGCGGCCCAGGAAGTCGCTGGAGCGCAGGCGCTCCTCCATGGCCCGGACGGCGTGCACCAGCAGCCGGTCGCCGACCGCGTGCCCGAGCGTGTCGTTCAGCTCCTTGAAGCGGTCCAGGTCGAGCACCAGCAGTGCGCCGCGCGAGTCCTCGCGCCGGCGCGAGGCGAGGTGATCCGAGAGCACCGCCAGGAACCTGCGCCGGTTGGGCACGCCGGTCAGCTCGTCGACCTCGGCGAGCCGGTGCAGCTCGGCCTCGTAGTCGTGCCGCTCGCTCACGTCGCGGAAGGTGAGTACGACCGCGGCGGGGCTGGCTTCCGCGCCCATCGGGGTCGCGCTCACCGAGAGCCACTTCGTGCCACCGCCGGGGCGCTGGAGCCCGACCACCCTCTCCCGGACCGGGAGTCCGGTTCGGATTGCCTCCGCGGCGGGAGACGTCTCGACGTCGAGCCCGAGTGCCGGCGCCGCCTGCCCGAGGATCTCCGACCGCGAGTGACCCAGGATCTCCGCCGCCGCCAGGTTGCAGGCGAGAATGCGGCCGTCCGCGTCGAGGACTCCGACGCCCTCCTGAAGCGCGTCGACGATCTCCTGCCAGTCGACGTCCGAGAAGACGAAGCGATCGGGACGCCCAGCCATTCCCTCCTACATCGGCCGCAACCCTCGAGGTCTGTACCGGAGTACTCTCCGGCTAAGCGCGTCCATTGGTGAGCAGCCGTGCCCTTTGTTGCCTACGTCCACGCCCAGGAGCCGGACCCGCCGGAGGACGGCGGGCGGACGCCGTGGGAGCCGAACTGGCGGATCTGGCGCTGGGTGGGTGCGGCGATCGTCGTGACCTTCGCCGCCACGCGCACGGCCGGCGTGCTCGAGACGCTGCTGGTGTTCGGCGTGTTCGCGCTCTGCTGTCGGGCCGCGCTGGAGCTCCTGCCGGACGGCGATGGCATGCGCGAGTGGCGCCAGTAGGCGCCCGGCGCTATCCGGGCCAGAAGTCGGGGACCGTCTCGTGGTCCCCCTCGGGGTCGTTGCTCTTGGTCGAGCACATGATCAAGACCGCGTCGTCGGGGCCCTCGTTCCAGACCGACCGGACCACATCCGGCGCGATCCGCACGACGGTGCCGGCGGGAACGTCGATCACCTCGTCCTCGAGCTTGAACTGCAGCGTTCCCGAGGCCACGAAGTAGACCTCCTCCTGGGTCTTGTGCCGGTGGCCGTAGCTGCCCTTCCCGCCGGTCTGCGCGGGCATCCGGCGCCAGGTGAACGAGACCTGCTCGTTGCCCATGTCGCTGGCCGCCGTCATTCGCATCTCGCCCGGGTAGTCGCCCAGCACGTCGGGGATCTCCTCGAGCCGTTTGATCGCGTAGTCCGCCATGTGCGGACCCTATCCGGGAGGGGCACCCCGCCGGGCGTCGAAAGCGCCGGGATGGCCGAGCCTGATCGCCAGGCCCTCCTCACGATGCTCACGACCGAGCACTTCACCCTCCAGGGGTCGCGCTCGACGACCGTGAGCGAGACCTCCTCGCGCGCGGCGCTCCACATGGGCGCGGTGTCGAGCACGCTGATCGCGCTCGGCTTCATCGCCCAGGTCTCGAATGTCGGCGACGCCTTCGACATCTTCGCGCTGACCGTGCTGCCCACCGTGTACGCGCTCGGCGTGTTCACGTTCGTGCGCACCGTCGAGAGCTCGGTCGAGGACATCCTCTACGGGCGCGCGATCAACCGGATCCGCGCGTACTACCTCGAGCGGGCAGGCCCCGAGTCCCGCTGGTTCGTGCTGGGCGGCACGGTGGCGCTGGCGATCGGGCGGCTACTGGACGCGCCGCTGGGGGTGGCGGCCGCGGCGGGAGCGGTGGTCGTGGCCGCCTCGTTCGCGATGCACCGGCGCTGGGACCGGCTGGTGCACCAGCGGTCCGGCGGACACCACGACGTGCTGTTCCCGTCGCCGGAGCCGTAGGACCGGACCTGCCCGATCTCCTGTTCGAGTCAGGCTAACTCCAGCTGTCCCAGGCCTGCAGCGACGGCAGCGGGTCGAACGGCTTGCCGCCTTCGTACCAGCCCGGCCCGGTCCAGAGCTCGAAGTGGAGGTGGCAACCGACCGCGTCCCCGGTGTCGCCGACCGAGCCGATGCGCTGACCGGTGTAGACGCGGTCGCCGGGGCGGAAGGGGGTTGGCTCGGCCATGTGCATGTAGACGTAGTCGACGTCGGTGCCCGCGGCATCGATCACGACGTAGTTGCCCGCCGCGGCGTGGTACTGCTTGACCTTCACCGTCCCGCCCCGCGCCACGATCAGCGGCGTCCCGCACTTGGCCATCACGTCCTGGCCCTGGTGCCGGTGGCCGGCGCGGGGGGCGCGGAAGCGGTCCTGGGCGCCGCCGTAGCTGTGCCGGCCGCGGATCGGGAACATGTTGTCGTAGAGGTCGAAGGCGTCGCGATCGCCGTCGCCGGCCTGAGCGGTGCGCACCTGGGCCCCGGAGCTCGTGGCGGCGTTCAGCCGGAACGAGTAGCGGCCCGGCTTCGCCGAGCGCCGGCCGAGCCGCCCATTCCAGGAGATGCTCTTCATCTCCCCCGAGGGCACGGCGCCGGGCGTCCAGGTCTTTACCGCCGTCCCGTCCGACGCGCGCACCAGCTCGACCGTGGGGGCGTCGGCCAGCGCGCCGGTGATGCGGTAGGAGAAGGTCACTGCGCGGCGCGCGCCCACGTACGCGCGCGTGCGGCTGGTGCCGGTCTCGACCTTCACGCCGGCCAGCAGCCCGGGCACGGTGCTCAGCACGGCGTTGGGCGCGGGCGGTGGGGGAGGCAGGATCGCCACCGGCGTGGTCGGCCTCGACTTGGCCTTCTCCGCGGTCACGACCGTGATCGGCCCGGTGATCGCGCCGATCGGCACGCGCACGGAGAGCGCCGTGTCCGAGTGCGAGCGGACCTTCGTGGCGAGGTCGTCGCCGCTGCCGTAGCTGCCGCCGAAGATCACCTTCGCGGCGGTCGAGAGCCCCGAGCCGGTCAGCTTGATCGTGCTGCCGCCCTGCGCGCGAGACCTCGACGCGCAGCGGCGCACGCAGCTGACCTTGGCGATCTTCGGAACCGCGACGTAGACCCCACCGCCGCCGCCCGGGCCGGGCGTCTGGGCCGCGGCGACCGGCGCGAGCACGCCCAACGAGGCGGCAAGCACGCCGACGTAACGGCCCGCGACAACGTGGGTTTCTCGCACTCTCGTCCGGCCTCGTCTTCCTCCGGCCTACGGGGTTAGCTGTCGGGCTCGCGCGACCTGCGCTACCACCAAGGCAATCGGTGGATTCGCCCCTCCTAACGGTTCCCCCGTTCCTCAGCCGGTCACGACAGATCGCCGGCTGAGGATTCGGCTGGCTCTGTGACCGCGCCACTATATACGGGCCGGGGGCGGTAGGAATCTGACCGCTACACTCTTCCGGCCGGCCGCCTCGAGGCGGCCTCTCTGCAATGAAGACGTACGTGGCGACACCTGAATCGCGCGAGCGCAACTGGCTCGTGGTCGATGCGAGCGGCAAGACGCTCGGGCGGCTGGCGACCCAGATCGCGGACGTCCTGCGCGGCAAGCGCAAGCCCGAGTACACCCCGCACGTGGACGTGGGCGACTTCGTGATCGTGGTCAACGCCGAGCGCATCTCCGTCACCGGCAAGAAGCGCCAGGAGAAGCGCTACTACCGGCACTCGGGCTACCCGGGCGGGCTGCGCAGCCGTACGCTCGAGGAGATGCTGGCGCGGCGGCCGGAGGAGGTCATCCGGCTGGCGGTGAAGGGCATGCTGCCCCGCAACCGGCTGGCACGCATGCAGCTGCGCAAGCTGAAGGTGTACGCGGGACCCGACCATCCCCACGCCGCACAGAAGCCTGAGCCCCTGGAGGTCGAAGCCTGATGTTCGCCGAGGATCGCGAGCCCGACACCCCCGAGGAGGAGACGCCGGAGAGCGGCGCCCCCGGCCCGGAGATCGAGGGCGCCGAGGCGCTGTCCGCGGCGTCAGCCGAGGAGCCCGCTGCCGAGGAGCCTGCTGCCGAGGAGCCTGCTGCTGAGGAGCCTGCTGCTGAGGAGCCCGCTGCTGGAGGCAGCCCGCCGCTGAGGAGCCCGCCGCTGAGGAGCCTGCTGCCGAGGAGCCCGCTGCCGACGAGCCGGCCGCCGCCGAGGCCGAGGGCGAGCAGCCCGCCGAGGGCGACGAGGCCGCCGGGGCCGAGCGCCGTCCGCGTCCCGAGCGCGGCGAGAGCAAGCCCGAGGAGGAGGTCATCCCGGGCATGCACCTCGAGCCCGACCTGGTGCTCGAGGAGCAGCGCCAGGAGAGCGAGTTCGGTCAGTACGGCGAACCCGATGGGTACGGCGACGAGGAGGCCGGCGACGAGTCGGCCGACGGCGTCTCGGCCGAGCCCGCGCCGGTCGCGCACACGCCGCTCGACCTGGCCGCCGACGCCCGCTACCGCGCCACCGGCAAGCGCAAGAGCGCCGTCGCGCGCGTGATCCTGAGGCCGGGTGAGGGCACGTTCACCGTCAACGGCCGCCACCTCGACGTGTACTTCCCGCGCGTGAAGCTGCAGCGCGTCGCACAGCAGCCGCTCGAGGCGGCGGGCTACGACACCCGCCTCGACGTAGTCGCCCGCATCCACGGCGGCGGCGTGTCCGCGCAGGCGACCGCGCTGCGCCACGGCATCGCCCGCGCCTTGGTCGAGGCCGACCCGGCGCTGCGCGGAGAGCTCAAGCGCCGCGGCTACCTCACGCGTGACCCGCGCGTGAAGGAGCGCAAGAAGGCCGGCCTCAAGAAGGCCCGCAAGCGGCCGCAGTTCTCCAAGCGCTAACTCCCGCATGGCCGGCGAGCTGTTCGGGACCGACGGCGTCCGCGGAGTTGCGGGCGATTTCCTCACCGCAGAGCTGTCGACCGCGCTGGGCCGCGCCGCTGCGGCGATCTCGCCTGCCGAGGCGCCCCAGGTGCTCATCGTGCGCGACACGCGCGAGTCGGGCGAGATGCTCGAGGCCGCGCTGGCGGCCGGCGTGGCGGCCGGCGGAGGCCACGCGCTGCTCGGCGGCGTCCTGCCCACGCCCGGCGCCTCCCTGCTGGTGCGCCGCTACGGGTTCGACCTGGCCGCGGTCGTCTCGGCCTCGCACAACCCCTACCAGGACAACGGCATCAAGTTCTTCGGCCCCGACGGGACCAAGCTCGACGACGACCAGGAGGCCGAGATCGAGCGCCTGCTGGGCGCGCCCGGCGCCAGCCACCCGGGCCGGGTGCGCGAGCTGCACGGCGCGCCGGCCGACTACCTGCGTGAGCTGGAGGGCCGCTTCGCGGAGCTCAGCCTCGAGGGCGTGAAGGTGCTGCTCGACTGCGCCAACGGCGCCACGCACCGCGTCGCCCCGGAGATCTTCCGGCGCCTCGGTGCCGAGGTGGACACCATCGCGGTCGAGCCCGACGGGCGCAACATCAACCGCGACTGCGGCTCCACGCACGTCGACCAGCTCGCCGGCCACATCGGCGACCACGACCTCGGCTTCGCGTTCGACGGTGACGGTGACCGGGTGCTGGCCGTCGACCGCAACGGGACGGTCGTCGACGGCGACGAGCTGCTCGCGCTGGCCGCGCTGCACCTGCAGGCGCACGACCGGCTGGTGGGCAACGGCGTGGCGGTCACCGTGATGACCAACTACGGCTTCCATCAGTCCATGCGCGAGCACGGGGTGGAGGTGGCGACCACGCCGGTGGGCGACCGCCACGTCCTCGCCGAGCTGCTCCAGCGCGGCTGGGCGCTCGGCGGCGAGCAGTCGGGCCACATCATCGACGCCGGCTTCGTGCCCGCCGGCGACGGCACCGCCGCGGCCCTGCTGACTCTCGAGGCGCTCGCCGGTGGCGACCTGGCCGAGCGCCACGCGATGAAGAAGCTGCCCCAGCGACTGCTCAACGTGACGGTGTCCGATCGCAACGCGCTGGACGACGCCGACGAGGTCTGGACGGCCGTCGAAAACGCGGGAAGTCGTCTAGAAGGGCGTGGACGGGTACTAGTACGTTCGTCCGGTACCGAGCCGCTAATCCGCATCATGGTTGAAGCCCCCGACGAGGACGAGTGCGAGGAGATCGTGCAGTCGCTGGCGAAAACCGTCGAGTCGTGCTTACCCTGAGTCGGTCATGTGCGGAATCATTGGATACGTAGGGCCGCGCGAGTGCCGCGACCTTTTGCTCGAGGGGCTGCGGCGCCTCGAGTACCGCGGGTACGACTCCGCGGGCGTTTCGCTGCTCGGTGACGACGAGATCTTCAGCGTCCATGCGGTCGGCAACCTGCAGAAGCTGCGCGACGCCGTCGCGGTCGGAAACGGGCACGTGCGCGGGTCCACCGGGATCGGCCACACGCGCTGGGCCACCCACGGCCGCGTGACCGAGGCCAACGCGCACCCGCACTTCGACACCTCGAACCGCGTGCACATCGTGCTCAACGGGATCGTCGAGAACTGGACCGACCTGCGCGACCGCCTAGAGGCCGTCGGCGCCGAGTTCACCTCCGAGACCGATGCCGAGGTCGTGGCGCACCTGATCGCGCAGCACCTGAACGGCGACCTCACCGAGGCCGTGCGCCGGGCCTACAACGAGCTGCGCGGCCACTACGCCTTCGTCGCCATGTCTGCGGACCATCCCGGCGTGATCGTGGGCGCGCGCAAGGAGTGCCCGCTGGTCGTCGGCCTGGGCGACGGCGAGAGCTTCATCGCCTCCGCGATTCCGGCGTTCCTCGCCGAGACCCGCAACGTCCAGCTCGTCAAGGACGGCGAGATCGTCGAGATCACCGCCGAGGGCTCGCGCTTCATCGAGCCGGTCAGCGGCCGCCCGATCGAGCGCGAGGTCGAGGAGGTCGACTGGGACGACGAGGCCGCCGAGAAGGGCGGCTACGAGACCTTCATGCTCAAGGAGATCCACGAGCAGGGCGACGCGGTCGCGGAGACGCTGGCAGACCGCCTGCATCCGGAGGGCATCGAGTTCGGCGACATCGGCATCTCCGACGAGTTCTTGCGCAACGTCCGCCGCGTCGTGATCGTCGCCTGCGGCACCTCGTACCACGCGGGGCTCGTGGGCCGCTACTCGATCGAGACCTGGTCGCGCGTCCCGGTCGAGATGGACGTGGCATCCGAGTTCCGCTACCGCAACCCGCTGATCAACGAGCACGACCTGGTGATCGGCATCTCTCAGTCGGGCGAGACCGCCGACACGCTCGCCGCCATGCGGCTCGCTCGCGAGCGCGGCGCGAAGGTGCTGGCGATCACCAACATCATGGGAAGCCAGGCCACGCGCGACGCTGACGGAGTCATCTTCACGCGCGCCGGGCTCGAGATCGGCGTCGCCGCGACGAAGACGTTCGTGGCCCAGGTTGTCGCGATCCAGCTGTTCGCGCTGAAGCTGGCCGGGCTGCACGGGACGCTTGGACCCGAGGTCACCAGCCGGCTGATCGCCGAGCTGCGCCAGATGCCGCACATGATCAGCGACATGATCGAGGCGGTCGACGAGCCGGTGAAGCGGATCGCCGAGCACTGGAAGGACCACGGGTTCTGCCTCTACCTCGGCCGGCACGTGGGCCTCGCGATCTGCCTCGAGGGCGCGCTGAAGCTGAAGGAGATCTCCTACATCCCCACAGACGCCTACGCGGCGGGGGAGATGAAGCACGGGCCGATCGCGCTGCTGGACGAGCAGACGCCCGTCGTCTGCGTGGCGACCGACTCGCCGGTGCTCGACAAGATGATGTCGAACATCGCCGAGGTGCGGGCGCGTGGCGCGCACGTGGTGGCCATCGTCACCGAGGGCACCCACGTGGACGCCGAGGAGGTCGTGAAGATCCCGCGCACCGACTGGCTGCTCCAGCCGATGCTGGCGATCGTGCCGCTGCAGCTGCTGGCCTACTACATCGCCCGCGAGCGCGGCCTCAACGTCGACCAGCCGCGCAACCTCGCCAAGACGGTCACCGTCGAGTAGGTTCGCCGCCGTGGGCGGCGTGGGCATCGACCTGCTCGAAGTCGAGCGCCTCGAGCGCGCTTTGGAGCGCCGGCCGCGGCTTGCCGAGCGGGTCTTCACCGACGCCGAGCGGGCCTACGCCGCCGCGCGGGCACGGCCCGGCTTGCACCTGGCGGCGCGCTTCTGCGCCAAGGAGGCGGTGGCGAAGGCGCTCGGGATGACCGCGTGGAGCTGGCGCGACGTCGAGGTGATCGCCACCGACGCCGCGCCGGAGGTGCGTCTGGCGGGCAGCGTGGCCGCCCGCGCGGCCGAGCTGGGCGTCCGCGCTTCCATCTCGCTCACGCACACCGAAACGACCGCGGGCGCGGTCGCCCTGCTGCAGCCCGTCTAACGGCAGCAACCAGGGAGTGATTGGCACGCGGGTGGCCATATGCGCAACCCACGTCGACCACCCCCCGGCCGTCCACCCCCTCATTGCTGCAGTTCAAGCGGCCTGTGTAACACGGACGTGACAGGCTGCCGAACAGATGCCGCTCCCCGACTGGCTCGATCCGCTCTACGACGCCGCCGAAATGCGCGCCGCGGACGCCTGGGCGATCGGCACGCAGCAGGTTCCCTCGCTCGACCTGATGGAGCGGGCTGGTGAGGGGCTGGCGCGGGTCACCGCCGCGGCCGCCCGATCCGGACCCGTCAGGGTCGTCGTAGGCAAGGGCAACAACGGAGGCGATGGCCTCGTGGTGGCTCGGCTGCTGCGCCGGGACGGGCACGAGGTCGACGTTCTCGGCGCCGCGGATCTCGACGGGCTCAGGGGCGATGCCGAGGTCAACCTCCAGCGCCTCCCTGGTAGCCCGCCCGAGCCCTTCGCCGCCGACCGGCTCGAGAACTCGGGCGTCGTCGTCGACGCCCTGCTCGGAACCGGCTTCGAGGGCGTCCCGCGCGAGCCGCTGGCGTCCGCGATCGCCGCCATCAACGCCCAGGACGCGCCGGTGGTTGCCTGCGACGTTCCGTCCGGCGTCGACGCCGCCACCGGCGAGGTGGCGGGCGACGCCGTTCGGGCGGCTGTCACCGCGACCTTCCACGGACCCAAGCTCGGCCTCTACGTCAATCCCGGCCGGGAGCACGCCGGCGAGGTCGAGGTGATCGAGATCGGCATCCCGCGCGGCGCGCCCGGCGCCGAGCACGCCGGCCTGATCTCCGACCGTGTGCTCGACCTCTATCCGCACCGCGCGCGCACCGGTTCGAAGTTCGTCTCCGGGGTGGTTGTGGTGGTCGGCGGCTCGCTCGGCCTGACCGGCGCGCCCACCATGGCCGCCCGCTCCGCCCAGCGCGCCGGCGCCGGCTACGTCCAGGTGGCCGTGCCCGGCCCCGTGCAGCCCGCGGTCGACCTGCGCCTGCTCGAGCAGATGAGCCGCGGGCTTCCCGACTCGGACGGCTTCCACACGCCGGCGGGCGTCGAGGTCGTCGCGGAGATGGCCGAGCGCGCCGGCGCCGTGGCGCTCGGTCCCGGCCTCGGCCGCGACCCGGGCGCCCAGGAGTTCGCCCGCGGAGTGGCCACCGCGGTCAAGATCCCGCTGCTGATCGACGCCGACGGCCTGAACGCACACGCCGGGAGGCTCGAGCTGCTGCGCGAGCGCACCGCGCCGACCGTTCTCACGCCCCACGAGGGCGAGCTCGGCCGGCTGCTGGAGCGCCCGTCCGAGGAAATCAGCAGGCACCGGCTGGCCGCGGTCCGCGAGGCGGCCGAGCGCAGCGGCGCCGTCGTGCTGCTCAAGGGCGACGACACGCTCGTGGCCCTTCCCGGCGGCGAGGTGGCGGTCAACCCCGCCGGCACGCCCGCCCTCGCCACAGCGGGCACCGGCGACGTGCTCTCGGGCCTGATCGCGGCGCTGCTCGCCAAGGGGCTCGACGCATTCGCCGCGGCCTGCCTCGGCGCCCGAGCGCACGTGCTGGCCGGGCGGGCGGCGGCGGAGCGCGTGGGCGTCGACCACGTCATGGCCGGAGACGTGATCGACGCGCTGCCGCGCGGGCTGACGCTCCGATAGTCTCGCCCGCCGTGGCCGACGTCCGCGACATCATGGATTCAAGTCCCGCCACCGTGCACCCTGAGACGCCGGTGGACGAGGTCATCGCCGTGCTGCGCAAGCACGAGCTGCCGGGCGTGCCCGTGGTCGACGACGAGGGCAAGTGCGTCGGCATGGTCACCGAGGCCGATCTGGTGCTGCCCGACGACCAGGGCGACCTGCACCTTCCGCACTACATCAACCTGTTCGGGGGCACGGTCTTCCTCGAGCCGCTGAGCCGTTTCGAGGGCCGGCTGCGCAAGGCGTTCGCCTCGACGGCGGCCGACATGATGACCCGCCACCCCGACACGGTCACGCCGGACACGAGCGCGAAGGATGCGGCTCGCCTGGTCCACGAGTCGGGACACAACCGCCTGCCCGTGGTGGAAGACGGGCGGCTCGTAGGCGTGGTCACGCGCCTCGACCTGCTCGGCGCCCTCGCGGCGTGAGTGGTCCCGAGCGCGCCCTAGCCACCGTCGACCTGGGCGCGATCGAGCGCAACTGCGCACGGCTGCCGAAGCCGCTCTGCGCGGTCGTCAAGGCCGACGGCTACGGGCACGGCACCGTGGCCGGCGCCGCGCTCGCCGGCGGGGCCGAGTGGCTGGCCGTGGCCGCCGCCGAGGAGGCCCGGGCGCTGCGCCGCCAGGGCGTGGAGGCCCGGATCCTGGTGATGGGCGCGCTAACGCGAGCCGAGCTGGTCACGGCCATCGAGGCCGAGGCCGACGTGGTGGCGTGGACCGACCACATGGCGGAGCAGGCGCCGCGCATGCACGTGAAGCTCGACACCGGCATGGGCCGGCTCGGCACGAAGGACCGCGAGCTGGCGCTGCGGCTGGCGGCGCGCCCGAACGCCGTCGGGCTGATGACGCACTTCGCCACCGCGGACGAGCCCGGCGACGACCTGTTCGACGCCCAGCTGGAGGCCTTCAAACACTTCGTCGACGACGTCGGCCGTGACGAGCTGCTCGTCCACGCCGCCAACAGCGCCGCCGCGCTGCGCGACCCGGCCAGCCACTTCGACATGGTGCGCTGCGGCGTGGCGATCTACGGCATGGACCCGTTCGGCGAGGACCCGGCGGCCCACGGGCTCGAGCCGGCGCTGTCGCTGCACTCATGGGTGGGGGCGGTGCGGCGCTTCGAGACGGGCGACTCCGCCGGCTACGGCCGGCGCTGGAGCGCGCCGGAGCCGACCTGGGTCGCGACGATCCCGATCGGCTACGGCGACGGCTGGCGGCGCGCGCTCACCAACAACTGCGACGTGCTGATCCGCGGCCGCCGGCACCCGCTGGTCGGCACGGTCAGCATGGACAACATCACCGTGGCGCTCGGGGCCGACACGGACGTGGCCGTCGGCGACGAGGTCGTGCTGATCGGCGCGCAGGGGCAGGAGCGCATACTGGCCGAGGAGGTGGCGCGCCGGCTGGACACGATCAACTACGAGGTCACCTGCGCGCTGACGCCGCGGGTGCGCCGCCAGTACGTGCCGTGACCGGCGCCTGGATCGTCGGCGGCGCGCTGCGCGACGAGCTGCTCGGCCGGCCGGTGCGCGACTACGACGTCGCCGTGGCCGGTGACCCCGCCCGGGCTGCCCGCGCCCTCGCGAAGGAGGTGCGCGGACCCGTGTTCCGGCTCTCCGAGGCGTTCGGCGCCTGGCGCGTGATCGACCGCAAGGGCGGCCACGTCTGGGACTTCTCGCCGCTGCAGGGGGAGACGATCGAGGACGATCTGCGCCGGCGGGACTTCACAGTGAACGCGCTGGCCCGTCCCTTCGAGGGCGGCGACCTGATCGACCCGCTCGGCGGCCAAGCGGACCTCGAGGCGCGCACCCTGCGCGTGATCGGCCCCGAGGCCTACGAGCGCGACCCGCTGCGCGCTCTGCGCCTGCCCCGCTTCGTCGCGGAGCTGGGCTTCGCCCCGGACGCCGAGACCGAGCGGCTCACCCGCGAGGCGGCGCCCCACGTGACGAAGGCGGCCGGCGAACGAATCTTCCTGGAGCTGCGCCGCCTCGTCATCGCGGACGGCGCGATCCGCGGGCTGCAGCTCGCCGACCGCCTCGGCGTGCTGCAGGCGGTCCTGCCCGAGCTGACCGCGCTCCACGGGGTCGAGCAGAGCGACTACCACCACCTCGACGTCTACGACCACACGTTCGAGGTGCTGGCCCGGCAGATCGAGCTGGAGCAGTGCCTGCCGGAGCTGTTCGGCGCCGACGACGCCGCCCGTGTCGAGCGGGTCCTCGCCGCGCCGCTCGGCGACGAGCTCAGCCGCGCCCAGGCGCTGCGCTTCGGCGCTCTGCTGCACGACATCGGGAAGCCGGCGACACGAGACGTGCTCCCCGGGGGGCGCATCACCTTCATGGGCCACGACGCCGTCGGCGAGCAGATGGTCGGCGAGCTGAGCCGCCGGCTGCGCACCAGCGAGCGCTTCGCCCGCTTCGTGGGCGCGCTGACGCGCCACCACCTCGTGCTCGGCTTCCTCGTCCACGAGCGGCCGCTCGACCGCGCCCAGGTCTACCGCTACCTGCGCCGAACGGCGCCGGTCGAGGTGGAGGTGACGGTGCTGTCGTGCGCCGACAGGCTCGCCACGCAGGGGCGCAAGGCCGACGAGGCCACCGCCGCCCACCTCGAGCTCGCCGGCGAGCTGCTGACTGCCGCGCTCGACTGGCGCGAGCAGGGGCCGCCGCGCGTCCCCGTGCGCGGCGACGAGCTGGCCCGCGAGCTGGGCATCGAGCCCGGACCCGAGCTGGGCCGGCTGATCGCGGAGCTCGAGCAGGCCGCCTACGCCGGCGACGCGAACACCCGGGAGCAGGCGATCGCGCTGGCGCGTAGGCTGACCGCGTGATCGTAGATTCGGCCGTCTACGAGGGCGGGCGCCGGCTGGACGGCGACGTGGGGGTTCACGACGCGATGGAGGCCTGCCGCAAGGATGGCGCCTTCACTTGGATCGGTCTGTTCGAGCCCACCGAGGAGGAGTTCGAGTCGATCCGCAGCGAGTTCGGCCTGCACCCGCTCGCGGTCGAGGACGCGATCCACGCGCACCAGCGGCCCAAGCTCGAGGTCTACGGCGAGATGGTCTTCATCATCCTCAAGACCGCCCGCTACGTGGACCCGACGGAGGTGATCAAGCTCGGCGAGATCCTGGTCTTCCTCGGCCACGACTACATCATCACCGTGCGCCACGGCGAGGCCAGCGAGCTGGGCGGCGTGCGCCAGCAGCTCGAGGAGAACCCCGAGCTGCTGCGGCACGGGCCGGGCGCCGTGCTGCACGCGATCGTCGACCGTGTCGTGGACGACTACGCCCCCGCCATCGCCGGGCTCGGAGAGGACATCGACCAGGTCGAGGACCAGGTCTTCTCCGGGTCGAGCACCAACGCCGCCGAGCGCATCTACAAGCTCAAGCGCGAGGTGCTCCAGTTCGGTCACGCGGTCGGCCCGCTGGTGGACCCGCTGGACCGGCTCGCGCGCGGCAAGTACGGCGTGATCCATTCCGACGTGCGCACGTACTTCCGCGACGTCAACGACCACCTGCTGCGCGCCCACGACCAGCTCGACGGCTTCCGCGACCTGCTCACCGGTGTGCTGCAGGCCAACCTGACCCAGGTCGGCGTGCGTCAGAACGAGGACATGCGCAAGATCTCGGCGTACGTCGCCATGGCGGCCGTCCCGACGCTGCTCGCCGGGATCTACGGCATGAACTTCCACCACATGCCCGAGCTGCGCTGGCAGTACGGGTACCCGATGGCGCTGGCGCTGATGGCAAGCATCGTCGCTGCCCTGTTCCTGGGCTTCAAGCGGGCCGGCTGGCTCTAGGCCCGTACGCATACACTGCGCCGCCATGGCGGACGACTGCATCTTCTGCAAGATCGTGGCCGGCGACCTGCCCGCGCACAAGGTCCAGGAAGACGAGCACACCATCGCGTTCATGGATCTGAACCCGTGGACGCGGGGCCACGCGCTGGTGGTACCGCGGCGCCACTCGCGCAATCTGTACGAGGTCGAGGACGAGGACCTGGAGCACGCCGCGGTCGCCGCGAAGCGGCTGGCGGTGACGATGCGCGACCGGCTGCGGTGCGACGGCGTGAACCTCCTCAACTGCTGCGAGGCGGCGGCCTGGCAGACGGTCTTCCACACGCATATCCACGTGATCCCGCGCTACGACGGCGATCCGCTCCAACTCCCGGTGCGGCCGCGAGAGGCCCAGCAGGACGAGCTTGCAGCCGTGGCGGCCGACCTGCGTGGCTGGTAGTTTGGTCCGCGTTGGGCCGGCTTTAGCCGGCGCAGTTCGTGACAGCGTGCATCGGGACTCGCAGGACCGGGCACAGCAGGAAGGGGCAGCACGTGCCTACCGGAACGGTCAAGTGGTTCAACGACGAAAAAGGCTACGGATTCATAACTCCCGACGAGGGGGACCGTGACTTGTTCGTGCACTACACCGGCATCGACGGCCAGGGCTTCAAGTCGCTCGCCGAGAACTCGAAGGTGGAGTACGAGGAGGAGACGGGCGACAAGGGACCAAAGGCGGTGAACGTCCGCCTCATCTGAGGCGATCCGCCGTGCCCAAGGAAGAGAAGATCGAAATGGAGGGCGAGATCCTCGAGGCCCTCCCAAACACGATGTTCAAGGTCCAGCTCGACAACGGGCACGAAGTCCTGGGACACATCTCCGGCAAGATGCGTCGGCACTACATCCGCATCCTGCCCGGGGACCGGGTCAAGATCGAGCTTTCGCCGTACGACCTCGACCGGGGACGGATCACCTACAGGTACAAGTGAGGAGGGCGCGCAACTCGGGGTCTGACCGCGTGTTGCAATCCCGATCATGAAGCGAATTCTTCTGCTGCTGACTTCCGCCGTGCTGTTGGTGCTGGCGCCATCCGCGTCCGCGCGCGTCGTGGAGCTGGGCGCCGGCGCGTCCGCGGCCACGCCCAGCTGCCCGGGCAGCACCACCGACCCCTGCGCCGCCGTCGTGCGCATGACCGGGATCCAGGGACGCGCCGCGGGCGGGCCCAAGAACCCGTACTACATCCGCCGCGACGGCTACATCGTGGCCTTCACGGTCACGCTGTCGGCGCCCACGGCCGACCAGATCGACTTCTTCAACACCAACTTCGGGACTCCCGCCGAGGTGCGCCTGTCGGTGCTGCGTCGCGGCGACAAGCGCAAGACGCGCCTGAACTACCGCCTCGTCAACCAGACGGGCAACTACCGCGTCGACAAGTACCTGGGCTCCAGCCCCACGTTCGTCTTGACCAAGCCGCTGCGCGTGAAGAAGACGAACTGGCTGGCGATCACGGTGCCGACCTGGGCCCCGATGTTCGCGAAGAACCTCACCGGCTCCGACTGGTGGCGCGCCTCACGGGCGAAGGACAGCTGCGAGCCGCCCAAGAGCTACACCCAGGCCGCGCTCGGCACGATCCACGACATCGACGTGTTCGGCTGCACCTATCACCGCGAGCGGCTCCTCTACACCGCCACGTACGTGCCGGATCCCAAGCAGACGGTGAAGGACTCAAAGTAGGCGGCTAGGGACTTTCCCCGAGTTACGACGCGCGCTAGCATCGACACGTGACCACGGAGGGGTGGATCTTCATGGTCGGCTTCCGGGTCTTCGACGTCGGACTGCTGATCGTGTGGCTGATCTGGTTCTTCCGCCTGCGCGACGACGGGGACGACTCGCACGGCGACGACGGCGGCGGGGGCGAAGGCCCCGATCCACGCCCGGGCAAGGACGGTCCCGGCGGCGACGGCATCAGGCTGCCGCTGGGCCGCTGGCACCTGGGCAACAGCCGCGACCGCTCCCACGGCGGCCCCGCGCGCCCAGCCCGGCGCCGCGGAGCGGAGCCGGCGCCGCGCCAGCCGCTGCCCTCACGGGTGCGCCGGCCACGGTCGCCGCTGCCGACGCACCGCAGCTAGCTGCGGCAATACGGGGTCGACGCGGCCTGGTCGGCGGGGGCTGGACGAGTTTCTAGCGGTATGCGCAAGAAATTCGTCCCACCCCCAGGTGCGGCCGCCCCTTAGCGCTGCCGTCCTAGCCGCAGGCGCCCGGGTTGTCGTTGCAGAAGCTCTCGAACTTCTCCGCCGGGCTGTCCGCGGGTGGCGGCGTGTCGTTCTGCGGCGTGTCCGTTTGAGGTGTCGTGTCGGATGGGGAGGTGGTGCCGCCGCCGGTCGACGGGGGCGTCGTCTCCGTCGTCGGCGTGGTCTCCGTCTCCGGCGCCGGCTGCGGGTCGGTCTCGGGGATCGTCAGCTCGGGCGGCTTGGAGGCCGGGTCGACCGCCGACTCGTTGTCGCCGCCGCAGCCGGCGGCCGCGAAGGTCAGGCCCAGCAGCGCCAGCGTCGCCAGGCGCGCGATCAGCGCTCGACGGCCGGCAGGCGCCGGCCGCAGTGCGGGCAGTCGTTCAGGTCCTTCTGGACCAGCTGCTCGAGCGAGCACCCGCACAGGCGCAGGTTGTCCACCGAGTAGGGGAGGTTGCTGGGGGACGGCGCGAGCGGCAGCACCGCTGCCACGACCTTGAGCTCCTCGCCCGTCTCCCGGTCCACGTAGCGCTTGCCCGGCTCGGCCTCGTAGATGATCTCGCGGTCGGAGCGGGCGCGCAGGCGGTAGGGCTGGCGGGCGGGCATCGGCGCGGAAGGATAGCTGCCGGTACCCCTGAAAGAGGCAGCGGTAATGCGCATCCTGATCTTCCACGGCTACCTCTTGCGGGGCACCGGCAGCAACATCTACAACGCCAGCCTGGTGCGCGCCTTCGCGCGGCTCGGGCACGAGGTCGAGCTGCTCTGCCAGGACGCCACCTGGGAGGCGCCCGAGGGCGTCACCGTGCGCAATCCCGACATCGGCCGGGTCCTGCCCGTCTACGTTGCCGACCGCTACGAGGGCTTCGACGCGAAGCCCTACTCGCAGCTGAGCGATTCCGAACTGGAGCATTACCTCGCAGCGAACGTAGCGGCTGTCCAGGACGCTCAGGCCCCGGATGTCGCCCTGGCGAACCACCTGGTGATGGGCCCGGCCATCCTCGCGCGCGGTCTTGCCGGCCGCGCGCCGTATGCCGTGAAGATCCACGGCAGCGCGCTCGAGTACACGGTGCGCCCCCACCGCGAGCGCTTCCTGCCCTACGCGCTCGAGGGGGTCAGGGGCTCCGCCGGCGTCCTGGTCGGCTCGCGCCACACGGCCGAGAGCCTCTGGGAGGTGCTCGCCGACGAGCCGTCGCTCCCGCAACACACGCGCCTCGGACCGCCCGGCGTCGACGTGCACACGTTCAGGCCCGGCGCGGGCGACCTCGAACGGCTCGCGGAGCGCGTGCGCTCCGCCGAAACGGCCTCCTGGGGCGGCGAGGTCGGCGCCGCCGACGCCCTGCTCTCGCTGGACCCAGCCAAGGACCGAATCGTGAGCTACGTCGGCAAGCTGATCGTCTCCAAGGGCGTGGACCTGCTGCTCGCCGCCTGGCCGCTCGTCGTGGCGCGCGTGCCCGAGGCCAGGCTCGTGATCGTCGGCTTCGGCACCTACCGCGAGACGCTCGGGCGCTTCGTCGAGGCCCTGAAGCGGCGCGACGTCGAGGACCTGCGCGACATCGCCGCGCGCGGGCGCGAGCTCGAGGGCGGGCCGCCCAGCGAGCTGAAGTACCTCAACGCGTTCCTGGACGGCGCCGGGAGCGACTGGCTCGAGGCCGCGCCCGCGGCTGCCGAGCGCGTGCACTTCACCGGCCGCCTCGAGCACGACGACCTGCCCGACCTGCTGCCCGCCTGCGAGGCCCAGTTGATGCCGAGCACCTTCCCCGAGTCGTTCGGGATGGTCGCGGCAGAGGCCGCCGCCTGCGGCGCCCTGCCGCTGTCCGCCGGCCACTCCGGGATGGCGGAGGTCACCGCCACGCTCGCCCCGGCGCTCGAGCCCGAGCTGCGGCCGCTGCTGTCGTTCGAGGTCGGTCCGGACTCGGTCCAGCAGATCGCCGACAAGCTTGTGGCCTGGCTCACGCTCGACCCGGCAGAGCGCGAGCGCGCCAGCGCGGCGCTCGCCGCTCAGGCGGCCCGGCGCTATTCGTGGGAGAGCGTCGCCGAGGGGGTGATCGCGGCCGCCGAGGGGCGCCTCGACGCGTTGCCCCATCCGGCTCCGCCAGCGGATAATGTTCCCGCCCCGTGAGCCTCGCCCGGAACACGGCACGGCCGTTGCTTGCGGCTCTTGCGGCGACCGCGTTCGCTCTGCCGCTGGCTGCCTGCGGCCGCGACGAGCCCGATCTCACCAAGGGGAAGGCGCTCTTCACGCAGAAGTGCGGCTCCTGCCACACGCTCGCACGCGCCGGCACGCAGGGCCAGACCGGCCCCAACCTGGACGCCGCGTTCCGGGCCGCGCTTGACAAGGGCATCTCGCGCGACACGGTCGAGGGGGTCGTGCACAGGCAGATCCTGCACCCGCGCAGCGACAGCGTGATGCCGGCAGGGCTGGTCACCGGGCAGGAGGCCAAGGACGTGGCCGCCTACGTCGGCTACGCGGCGCATCGCTTCGGCCAGGACTCCGGGGCGCTCGCCCAGGCCGGCCTGGCGGGGGCGACCACGGGCGCGCAGATCTTCACCGCCGCCGGCTGCGCCGGCTGCCACACGCTGTCCAAGGCGGGCGCCACGGGCAACATCGGCCCGAGCCTCAACGACCTGGCCTCCTCTCCCGACATCAAGGGCTCGCCCGAGGACTACGTCAGCGAGTCCGTGCTCGACCCCAACGCGGTCGTGGTCAAGGGCTTCCAGGCGGGCGTGATGCCGTCGTTCAAGGGCAAGCTGAGCGACAAGCAGATCCAGGCGCTCGTCCAGTACCTGCTCGGCAAGTAGCTACAGGAACGCGCGCAGCTCGGCCAGCAGCTCGGGGCCCGACGCGGCGACCATCCCGGGCCAGTCGTCCTCGAGCCACTCGACCGCCCCGCCGGCCTCCTCGACGAGCAGGCGGCCGGCGGCCCAGTCCCAGCGCTTGAGCCCGCGCTCGAAGAAGGCGTCCACGCGCCCGGCGGCCAGCCAGGCCAGGTCGAGCGCCGCGGCGCCTGCGCGTCGGATGTCGCGGGCACGTGGCAGCAGCTCGCGGATCACGTCGGCCTGGACGGCGCGACGGTCGGGCTCGTACGAGAACCCGGTTGCCACGAGCGCCTGCTCGAGCGGGCGCGGGTCGCGCACGTGCAGCGAGCGCTCGCCGAGGAAGGCGCCCTCGCCGCGAACGGCGTGGAAGGTCTCGCCGCTGATCGGCGAGTGCACCACGCCCACGGCCAGGCCCTCCTCGTCCTCGAGCGCGATGCTCACGGCCCAGGCCGGGAACCCGTAGAGGAAGTTGATGGTCCCGTCGAGCGGGTCGACGACCCAGCGCCGCCCGCTGGCCGCCTGCGCCCGTGAGCCCTCCTCGCCGACGAGGCCGTCCTCCGGCCGCTCGGACTCGAGCAGCTCCCGGATCGTGCGCTCGGCCTCGCGGTCGGCATCCGAGACCAGGTCGGTGTCCGACGACTTCGCCGAGACGCCCACGGCGGGGCGCCCGTAGTAGGACATCAGCACGTCGCCGGCGGCGCGCGCCGCGCGGTCGGCGAGCTCGAGGTCGGCGCTCACAGGGCGCGCAGGAGCAGCACGGCGCCCACGATCACCACCGCGATCACCAGGACGTACAGGAGGAAGCGAAAGGCTTCTTGTTCAGAGCGAAGCGGATTCAACATGCGCAGGCGCAGGTTTGCAGCGCGGGCGCCTAAAGGAGATAAACGGTCGAATAAACGACGATCCACATGACGTCGACGAAGTGCCAGTAGATGCCCGGCACCTCGACGCCGCGGTGCTCCTTGGGCGAGAAGTGCCCGCGGAACGCCCGCGTGGTGGCGAACGTCAGCAGCGTGAGGCCGACGAACACGTGCGCGCCGTGCAGGCCGGTCAGCCCGTAGAAGATCGTCCCCTGCGCGTTGTCGTGCGGCGCGAAGCCGATGTGGACGTACTCGTTGATCTGAACCGAGAGGAACGTCAGGCCCAGGGCCAAGGTGGTGAGCAGCCCGACCTGCATGGCGCGCCGGTTGCCGCGCCGCGCGCCCTCGAGCGCCCAGTGCATGGTGAAGCTCGACGACACCAGCACGGCCGTGTTGACGCCGGCGACGAGCTTCGGCAGCTCCTTGCCGTCGATCGGGAACCAGCCCGAGTCGGCCACGACCCGGATGAAGAAGTAGGCCGTGAAGAACGCTCCGAAGAGCATCACCTCGGAGATGATGAAAAGCAGCATCCCGAGCAGCTGGGCCTCGACCCGCGACGAGACGTTGGCCGCGGGCGGGCCGTGGTGCTCGTCGTGCGCTACGGCGTGGTCGCTCGCGACGGAAGCCGATTCCATCAGCCGACCTCCTCGCTCACGACGTGCTCCACCGGCTTGCCGGTGGAGGTCTCGACCCGGCCGATCAGGTCGGTGCGCAGCCAGCCTGAGCGCGTCTCCGGGAAGGTCGAGATCACGATGTCGTCGGGCGCGTAGAACTGCAGCGCGTTCTGGATCGCCGTGTAGGGGTCCCGGTGCTCGACCTGGCCGATCGCCTCCAGCCCGGCGTCCTCGAGCGCCTTCAGCGTGTGCGCCAGCCGCTCGGCCGCGTCTCCGGAGCCGCTTCCGTCGCCGTTGCCGGTCTCCGACTGCGGGCAGATCACGATGAAGCGGCGCGGCTCGTCGGCTGCCTTGCGGCGCAGGAGCTCCAGCAGCTCCGGGCTCGCGACGGTCTGGTTCGCAACGACGAGGGTGCGCTTGACGTCGTCGCGCTCGGCGTCGAGATCCACGACCACGTGCTCCACCGGCCGCCGCGCGGCGCGCCGGACCCGGTCCACGAGCCCCTCGCGCAGCCAGCCCGAGCGCGTTTCGGGGTGCGTGGAGATGATGATCTCGTCGTAGTCGCGCTCCCCGAGCGCGTCCATCACGGCCGCATACGGGTCCGGGTCCATCACCTCGCCGTCCGCCTCGATGCCCGCCTCGCGGAGCAGCGCGAGGGTCATCTTGAGGCGATTCTCGGCGGCGTCGCGCACCATCGAGTCGTAGATCACGTAGCCGTGCCGGGGCTGGTTCTGCGGGCAGATCACGTGAACGTCGGCCGTCTCGCCGGCCGCGCGCTCGCGCACGGCGTCGATCAGCGGCTTGCCCGCGACCGTCTCGTTGGCGACTACGAGGATGCGCTTCATTCAGGCTGTGGCGGCGCGCCGCCGCCGCCGGCCGGGGCCGGCACCGCGGGCGCCTTCTCCTTGAACACGGCGTGCACGGCGCCCGGCACGCCGTACTCGTACGGCCCGCCGACCACCGTCGGCACCTCGTCGAAGTTGAACACCGGCGGCGGCGACGACACCTGCCACTCGATCGTGTGCGCGCGCCAGGGGTTGCCCTCGGCCGCCGGGCCGTGCCGCCACGAGGCGACCATGTTGTAGACGAAGATCAGGAACGAGAGCCCGAAGATGAAGGACGAGATCGAGATGATCGCGTTCCAGGTCGCGAACTGGTCGGCGTAGTCGGCCACGCGCCGCGGCATGCCCTCGATGCCGACGATGTGCATCGGGCCGAACGTGAGGTTGAAGAAGATGAACGACAGCCAGAAGTGCAGCCGGCCGAGCTTCTCGTCGTACATCCGGCCGGTCATCTTCGGGAACCAGTGGTAGATCCCGGCGAAGATCGTGAAGACGGACCCGCCGAACAGCACGTAGTGGATGTGGGCGACGATGAAGTACGTGTCCGACACGTGGATGTCGAACGGCACGACGGCGAGCATGATGCCGCTGATCCCGCCCAGGGTGAACATCGTGATGAAGCCCAGCGCGAACAGCATGGGCGTTCGGAGATGGATCACGCCTCGCCATAGCGTCGCGAGCCAGGAGAAGATCTTGATGCCGGTCGGGACCGCGATCAGCATCGTCGTGATCATCATCGGGACGCGCAGCCAGCTCCACATGCCCGAAACGAACATGTGGTGCGCCCAGACCGAGAAGCCCAGGATCACGATCGCCACCAGCGAGAACGCCATCATCCGATAGCCGAAGATCGGTTTTCGGGCGTGGGTCGAGATGACCTCGCTGATGATCCCGAAGCCCGGCAGCATCATGATGTAGACGGCCGGGTGCGAGTAGAACCAGAAGACGTGCTGGTAGAGCAGCACGTCGCCGCCCGCCGACGGGTCGAAGAAGTGGGTGCCGAGCGATCGGTCGAGCAGCACGAAGAACTGCGAGCCGGCGATGAACGGCGTGGCGATGACGACCAGCAGCGAGGTCGTGAAGTTCGCCCACACCAGCAGCGGCATGCGCCAGAACGTCATCCCCGGCGCGCGCATGGTGATGATCGTGACCAGGAAGTTGAGCGCGGTGGCGATCGAGGACGCCCCGGCGAACTGCACGCCGAGCGTGAAGAACTGCTGGCCCATCGGCGTGTCGGTTGACAGCGGGGCGTAGGCCGTCCAGCCGGTGGCGAAAGCGCCGCCCTCGGCGAAGAACGAGCTGAGCATCATCACGCCGGCGACCGGCAGCATCCAGTACGACAGCGCGTTCAGGCGCGGGAACGCCATGTCCGGCGCGCCGATCATCAGCGGGATCACGTAGTTCGCGATCCCGGCGAAGACCGGGATGATGAACAGGAAGATCATCAGCGAGGCGTGCACCGAGAACAGCCCGTTGAAGGTGTTCGGGTCCACGAACTGGGTGCCGGGCTGGGCCAGCTCGGCGCGCATCACCATCGCCATCAGGCCGCCCGCGGTGAAGAAGAAGAAGGTCGTGCAGATGTACTGCAGCCCGATCACCTTGTGGTCGGTGTTCACGCGGAAGTAGTCCTTCCACGAGTAGGCGCCGTGACCGGAGTGGTCCTCCGGGATCGTCGGGGCGCCCGAGGCCCAGCGGAACCAGTAGTCGAAGCAGCCGATCCCGATCAGGAAGCCGAACGGCGCGGCGACCAGCGCGCCGACCGTGACGATCGCGTTGGTCTCGAACAGCGGGTCCCAGCCGTAGAGCGCGCGAACGGCCACGACGATGCCGGTGCCCAGGCAGAAGAAGGCCGCGATGCCAAGCGCGGCGCGGTACCAGCCGGGTGCGAGAAGACGACGGGTGAGGGTCATTTCTGCGCCTTCAGAAGGTACTCCACGAGAGCGTCGAGTTCATCGGGTGTGAGCTTGTTTCCGAAGTCCGGCGGCATGATGTTCGGCTGGAAGCCCTTCGTGACCACCTTGTTGGGATCGAGGATCGACTGCTTGATGAAGGCCGCGGTCGGCTTGTCGATCTTGTCGAGATCGGGGCCGACCGTTCCGGTCGCGTTGGCCGGCTTCAGCGTATGGCAGCTGGCGCAGCCGTTGTCGGCGAAGACCGTCGCGCCGTCGGGCTTGGCGCCGCCGCCACCTCCGCCCCCGGTGGGCGCCGCTCCGCCGGCGGCGGTCTGCTTGCGGCTGTCGATCCAGGAGTTGAAGGCGGCCGCGGGCACCACTCGCACGTTCTGGCGCATCGTGGAGTGGCCGAGCCCGCACAGCTCGGCGCAGACCACCTGGTAGCGCCCGATCCGGTTGGGCGTGACGCGGATCTTCGTCGTCAGGCCGGGCACGGCGTCCGACTTGAGCCTGAACTCGGGGACCCAGAACGAATGGAGGACGTCCTTGGTGTGGATGCGGAACTCGACCGGCCGGTCCTTCGCCAGCACGAGCTCGTTCGAGTCGACCTTCTGGGCCGGGTATTCGAACGACCAGGTGAACTGGCGGCCGGTCACGTTCACGATCATCGTGTTGGGCTGCTTGGCCTCGATGTTGTCCAGCGTGATCCAGCCGTAGATCGCCAGCGCCGTGACCATCAGGAACGGGATCGTCACCCAGACGACCTCGAGGCGGGTGTTGCCGTGGATCGGCGCCCCGTCGCGCATGTCGCCCGGCTTGGCCCGGAAGCGCCAGACGCTGTAGAGGGCGACCGTCATGACCAGCACGAAGATCGGCACCGAGCAGATCAGGAGAACGTCGTAGACGGTGTCGATCTTGTCCGCCGACGTCGAGGCGGAGGTGGGGAACCAGGGGATGGCGAGGGCGATCGCGATGCCCACCAGCGAGGCGAGGATCCCGAGCCCGATCATCTTGGCGAGCGGGTGCCGCTCACCCGCGATGCGTGGATCCTCTTCGGGCGGTCCTGCCGTGCTGCCCGCCGTTGGGTCCCTCTCGCTCATCGGCGCGCGAGTGTATTGAAGTAGGCGGCCTGAGGGAGAAGTCTTAGGCGGCCACGCGCTCGGCCGGCGCGGCTCGGCGGACCCCCGACGGCGGCTGCCCGTAGTGGCGGCGGAACGCCTTGGAGAACTGGGCGGCCTGCCGGTAGCCGACCGCGCGGGCCACGGCGGACACCGGGAGCCCGGTGTCGCGCAGCAGATAGGCGGCCCGCGTCATGCGCTCGCGCTGCAGCTCGGCCCGAAAGCTCGTCCCCTGCTCGCTCAGCACGCGCTGGAGCTGGCGACGCGAGGTGGCGATCGTGTGGGCGACGTCGGCCAGCGACAGGCTCTGGTCGCCGTAGTCGCGCCGGATCGCATCGAGGGCCTCCTCGAAGAGGGTTCGCCGCCTGGTCAGGGTCGACTGACGCACCAGGGGGGTATACGCGCGAAACCCGCGAATGGATGAGGCAGGTTGTTGTAGGCTGCTTGAGCCGATTGATACGAGCCTTTTGGGAGGGCTGCATGCAGGTCCGGGACGGAATGAGCAGCGTGGTTCTGACGGTCAACCCCGGACACTCGCTGCGCGACGCCGCCTGTCTGATGGCGGGGCGCAGCGTGGGCGCGGCGGTGGTCATGGACCCCGAGCAGCAGGGTCCGGGCATCCTCACCGAGCGCGACCTGCTGCAGGCGATCGCCGGCGGCAAGGACCCGGACAGCGAGCGCGTCGGCGACCACCTCTCGTCCGATCTGACCTTCGCGGCGCCCGACTGGTCACTCGAGCGGGCGGCCGAGGCGATGGTGCGCGGCGGCTTCCGTCACCTGATCGTGGTCGACGGCGGCGAGATGAGCGGCATCCTCTCGATGCGCGACATCGTGCGCTGCTGGGTGCGCGACGGCGCGACCAGCGAGCTGCCGTCGGACCGGGACGCTACGCGGGCCTAGTGCTCTAGCGGCAGTTCTGAGATGTCGCGGCGGGTATCGCCGATCCAGCGCGCCAGCGCGATCACGACGATCACGACGCCGAGGCCGACCAGCACCCACGAGAGCACGATCCCGGTGATCGCGATGGTCAGCCCGAACGCGGTGACGACGGGCAGGTAGCTCGGTCCCGGCAGGTGCACGCTCTCGCCGGACGGCGGCGCCGGATCGGCCTCGGGGTGGACGGTCTCGTCGTCGGCCATCAGTAGACCAGCCCGACGACCCAGGCGAGGCCGAAGACCGTCAGCGCGATCGCCCCGGCGATGAGCCCGGTGCGGATGTTCTTGTAGGCCAGCCGGCGGTCCACGGACGCGGTTGTATCAGACGGGCCTCGGGTAAGAAGCCGCCGGCCCGGGCGAAACCGAGACGGCGCCGGACGGCGGCTCGCGGCCGGGCGGGAACAGAGCGAGCACGGAACCCCCGAAGCCACCACCCATGATGCGGGCGCCAAGTGCGCCGGCCCCCTTGCAGGCGTCGACGGTGCGCTCGACCTCTGGGGTGGAGACCTCGTAGTCGTCGCGCAGACTGGCGTGGGAGGCATCGAGGAGAAGCCCCAGCTCCCCGAGATCGCGCGCCTCGAGCGCGGCGACGGCGGCGTCCACGCGCTCGTTCTCGGAGATCACGTGACGCACGCGGCGGTCGAGCGGGTCGGGCAGGCCCTCCGTCGTGGTGGCGTCGCGCAGCGAGTCGATGCCGAGCAGCTCGCAAGCGGCGCGGCACTCCGCGCGCCTGTCGTTGTAGCCCGAGCCCGCGAGGCTGCGGTCGGCGCCCGAGCCGAGCGTGGCGAGCGCGTGCTCGCCGAGGTCGAGCGGGACTGGCGCGAGCGTCGGGCCGCGCATGTCGATCCTGATCGCGTGGCCGGGCTGCGAGCAGAGCACGGCGAGCTGGTCGAGCAGGCCGGTCTGCGCGCCCGTCCACTCGTTCTCGATCCGCGAGCAGAGCCTTGCCAGCTCGATCGGCGGCGGCGCGGCCGCTCCCGCGACCGCGCACAGCGCCAGGCAGGCGCTCACGGTAAGGGCGGCCGAGGAGGACAGGCCCGCGGCGCGCGGCAGGTCGGCTGTGATCTCGAGCCGGCAGGGGCGGAGCTCGATGCCCGCTCCCTGCAGCTCGGCCGCGGCGCCCCGCACGTACGCCCGCCAGCCATCGACCGGATCGGGCGCCGTAAGCGAAAAGAGATCCCTTTCCGCCAAGTCGGCCGCGTCCACCTCCACCTGGTCGCCACGGTTGAGAGCGGTCGCGGTCACCGTCACGCCCCGCTCCACGGCGAAGGGGAGGCACAAACCGTCGTTGTAGTCGGTGTGCTCGCCGATCAGGTTGGCCCGCCCGGGAGCGAACGCCTGGACACTCCGGCCGCCGCCGGGGGTGTGTTCTAGACGCGTGTACGAGTGGCGCATCTGCGCGGTCGATCCTAGGGTCAATAGGTGATCGGGGAACAGCGATCGGTTCGAGCGTTCCTGGAGGCGGAGGAGCTCGTGCGGGAAGAGATCGAGGTGGAGGTGCGCCCATCGGCGCCAACCACGGATCCTCGGTCGGGCTGGCCCCTGTCCGTTCCGCCGATGGTGATCCTCTGGATCGGGGAGCGTCCGCTGGCGGTCCGCCTGCGCTCGGTGGTGGCGATCAGCCGCTTTCCGACCAATCCGCGCCTGGCCAATCTGCTCGAGGGCGAGGCGTCCGCGGGGGGCTTCGCCGTGGAGCGAATGGCCGAGGCCGGCCTCTGGCGACTGTTCTCGCAGCCGCCGCGCCCGCGCCGCGTCGGGCTCTAGCCGATCCGCACGTGCATGTGGTTGTCGTGGTTGGCCAGCGGCACGACCACGCCCGCTGGGCCTCTGAGGTGGGTGTTCGGGCCGACGAAGATCGTTGTCGCGCCGGCCTCGAGGAAGCGGTCGAGCAGATCCTGGCTGAGCTCCGGGTCGATCTCTGAGGCGTAGCGGGGAGCGCGCTCGCGACCGTCGGCGCGCGGGTAGTAGACGTCCACGTCGAGGCCGTTCTGGTGGCTGACGTGGCCGATGTAGCCGAACTGCGGGCCGAAGTTGCCGCCGTGGGGGCGGCTGAGATCGCCGATGGCGACCCGCGCCCTTCGGGGATGCCCGGCGTGATAGGCCCGCGCCACGGTCAGGACGAGGCGCACGAGTCGATCCGTGCCCCAGCGGCGCCACGCGCGATTGGGCGAGTGGCGCAGGACGGGGTCCCAGGTGAGGAAGGCGCGGCCGCCGGCGGGGAGGCGGACGCCGTTCTCGAGTCGACCGCCGGCCGGGACCCCAATCGAGGTCGAGTGATGCCAGGCGATGCGCGGCGCCCGCGGCTTCGCCCAGTCGCAGGCGTTCAGCGAGGCGGCGCTAACGACGGCAAGGAGGAGAACGGCGGTGCGCACTCAAGCGAATACGGCTGCGCCGGCGCTTCGGGTCCGTCTGCGGGCCCTGCTGGCAAGCATATTTCTTGCAACCGGGGCCCACAGGGGTCTCCGGGGGCTCAGCGGCCTGGTATTCCGCCTCGTATGCGGTCCGGGTGGTCGCGTTCGAGGAAGCGGCGCAGGCCTTCGGCCGTCTCCTCGCTGAAGATCGACTTGTCGAAGCACTCGGCCTCGATGCGGAGGCCCTCGTCGAGCGACGTGCCGAAGCCGCGCACCGCTGCCTCCTTGTCGGTTCGCAGCGCCGGCTGGGGGAGCGCCGCTATCGATCGGGCCAGCTCCAGCGCTCGCTCTACACAGCCGCCGCTCGGCACCACCTCGTTGACCAGGCCGATGCGCAGCGCCTCCTCGGCGTCGATCACCCGGCCCGTGACGATCAGCTCCATCGCGCGGCGCATCCCCACGATCCGGGGCAGGCGCTGGGTGCCCCCGTCGGCCAGGCCGATGTTCCAGCGCCGGCAGGTCACCCCGAAGGTGGCGTGCGAGTCGGCGATCGCCAGGTCCGTCCAGCAGACCCACTCCAGCCCGCCCGCGTAGGCGGCTCCGTTCACTGCGGCGATCGTGGGCTTGTAGAGGTCCGTCCAGCGCGACGGCCCGAGCACGCCGGGTCGCTCGCCGCGCACGTGGGCGGCTCGCTCCTCGGGCTCGAACGCCACCACGGGCTCGCCGTCGAGCCCGGACTTCAGGTCGCCACCGGCGCAGAAGGCACGGTCGCCGGCTCCGGTGAGCACCGCCACGTACGCCTCGTCGTCGTCGCGGAAGCGCTGCCACGCGTCCACGAGCTCGCGGTTGGTCTGGGCGCCGATCGCGTTCATCCGCTCGGGGCGGTTGATCGTGATCAGCGTGACCGGCCCGTCCTGCTCGTAGGTCAGGTGCTCGTACATGGTGGAATGCTCCCATGACGCTGCTGCAGGCCTGCCTCAACGGGAACCGCCCGCGGGCCGACCACCCCGCCGTGCCGATCACGCCGGACGAGCTGGCCGAGGCCGCCCGCGGCGCGGTGGCCGCGGGAGCGGCCGAGCTGCACGCGCACCCGCGCGGGCCAGACGGGAGCGACACCGTCGAGCCCGACTCCGTGGCCGGCGCGGTCCGAGCGATCCGCGCCGCCTGCCCGGGCACGCCGCTCGGTCTGACGACGGGCCTGTGGACCACGGACGGCGACGCCGAGCTCCGCCACGCCCGCGTCGCCGCCTGGGAGCTGCCGGACTACGTCTCCGCCAACGCCGGCGAGGAGGGCTTCGCCGACCTCTGCGCGCTGGTAACGGGTCGCGGCGTGCGCATCGAGGTGGGGGTGTGGTCGCTCGCCAACGCCGACCTGGTTTCCGAGGCGGCGCGCCGCGTGAGCGCGTGACCGGCCGCAAGGACTCGGCGTTCCTGTTCGACCTCGACGGGACGCTGATCGACAGCGTCTACCAGCACGTGATCGCCTGGCGCGAGGCGCTCGAGGAGGTCGGGGTCTCGCTGGCCGTCTGGAAGATCCACCGCCGGATCGGCATGAGCGGCGGCCTGTTCGTCACCGCTCTGAGGCGCGAGCTGGGCGTGGAGCTGGACGACGAGACGCTCGCCCGGCTCCCGGACCTCCACGCCAAGGCCTACATGTCCCACTACCACGGCGTGCGCCCCTTGCCGGGGGTGAGCGAGCTGCTCGCCGGCCTGACCGAGCTGGGGATCCCGTGGGCGATCGCCACCAGCGGCGCGGAGCGCACTGCCGGCCGCGCCCGCGAGCTGCTCGGACTGCCCGACGACACACCGATGGTCACCCGCGACCAGGTCCGTTACGCCAAGCCGGATCCCGATCTGTTCCTCACCGCGGCCGCGAACATCGGCGTGGACATCCGCGACAGCCTGGTGGTCGGCGACAGCGTCTGGGACCTGCTCGCCGCCCGCCGCGCCGGCGCCCTCGGCATCGGGCTCCTGTCTGGCGGCTACGGTCGCGAGGAGCTGATCTACGCGGGTGCCTTCCGCGTCTACGAGGACCCCGGCGACCTGCTCGCCCACCTCGACGAGGTGGGAGTGCGCCGTCCGGCCTAGCTCTTCCGTGCCGAGCTGCTGCTCGGCACCAGCAGCGCGGCGCCGATCGCCCCGCCCAGGTCGCCCAGCCACGCGAGAGTGACATGCGGCGGGCGTTCGTTCGCGAACAGGTGCGGCATCATGGCCTCGCGGATGCGCTCGACGTAGTGCTCGCCCAGCCGCGTGCCGAGCCCGCCTCCGATCACGACCGTCTCCACGTCCAGCAGGTTCACCGCCGAGCCGACGCCCGCCCCCAGCGCGCCGACCGCCCGCTCGATCAGCTCGTGGGCCAGCTCGTCGTCGGCGTCCAGCGCGCGCGCCCAGACGCCCGACGTCAGCCGCGGCCGACCGCGCTTCTCCATGATCTTGAAGAGGTCGGTCTTACGGCCGTCCTTCTGCAGCTTGCGGGCACGGATCTCCATCGCGCCGCGGCCGGCGTAAGCCTCGAGGCAGCCGCGCCGCCCGCACGTGCACTGCGCCCCATCGATCTTCACCACAACGTGGCCGAGCTCGCCTGCGGCGCCGCGACCATCCCAGGGCTTGCCGTTGAGTACGAGGCCGCCGCCCACGCCCGTGCCCCACCAGACGCCCAGCACCGACTTGGAGCGCCTCGCCGCGCCGAGCGCGTACTCGGCGTGGACCGCGATGTTGACGTCGTTGTCCACGTAGGCGCGCACGTCGGCGAGCGCCTTCATTCCGGTGCCGATCGGGATGGGCGCGCCCTCGCCGGGGAGGTTGCCCGCGCCGGTGACGATGCCGCGCCGCGTGTCGATGACGCCCGGAGATCCCACGCCGACGCCGGCCAGCTCGGCGACCTCGATGCCCGCGTCGGCGCAGGCCGAGCTGAGCGTGGAGACGAGCCCGAGGACCACGTCCTGGGCGCCGCCGGTCTCCGGCGTCGCGCTGCGCGCCTGGCCGATCACCGTGCGGCGTCCGTCCAGGACGACCGCCTGGATCTTGGTGCCGCCGAGGTCCAAACCGCCGACGAGGCGGCGCCGAGGGGGGCTCATGAGCCCCCATTCTTGCCGACGTTGGCCCGAAAAGGGGAAATGCGGCCGCGGCGCCGCTCTCGATCCGCCCTTGACAGCTCCAGGCGCGTAAGTTTACACTTACCGTAAGTGTCCACTTACCAGAATGGTTTCAGCGCCTTGGCCGATCCCACCAGGCGCGCCATCTTCGAGCAGCTCGCCCGCCGCCCGCGGGCGGTCGGCGAGCTGGCGGAGGAGTTCCCGGTCAGCCGGCCCGCCGTCTCTCAGCACCTCAGGGTGCTGAAGGACGCCGGCCTCGTCGACGACCGGCGCGACGGCAACCGGCGCCTCTACAGCGTCGACGCGCGCGGCGTGGCGGCCATGCGGACCTATCTCGACTCGTTCTGGAGCGATGCGCTGACCGCCTTCGAAAGGGCGGCCACGCGGAAGGGAGCAGGATGACGGAGCAGGCAACATCTGGAGCGGTCGAGCGGTCGGTCACCGTGCCGCTCAGCCAGGAGCAGGCCTTCGAGCTGTTCGTCGACCGGTTGAACGACTGGTGGCCCAAGGGCGGCACCCACAGCCTCACCGAGTCCCCGACGTTCCACCTCGAGGCCCGCGAAGACGGGCGCTGGGGAGAAGAGGAGCCGGACGGCAACTTCTGCCCGTGGGGCAGGGTCCTCTCGGTTGACCGGCCGCGCCGGATCGTGATGGCCTGGCAGCTCACACCCGACTTCGCGTACGACGCCGATCCGGCCAGGCAGACCGAGGTGGAGGTCAATTTCGAGCCCGAGGGCGCCGACGTCACGAGGGTCACGCTCGAGCACCGCGGCTTCGAGGTCTGGGACGAGAAGGCCGCCGCGATGCGCGATTCGGTGGGCTCCGACGGCGGCTGGCGCGGGCTGCTGGACAGCTTCGCGGAGGTCGCCGCAGGGTGAATCCGCGGTAACCGCGCTTGCGCAGACCGCCTCGCGGGGATAGGAATCCCCGGGTGGTCCTCGGCGTCGACGTGGGAGGGACGAAGGTCGCCGTGGCGGCGGTCGATGGTGTGACCGTCCGCGAGGCGACCGAGGACCCCACCCGGAAAGCCACCACCGAGGAGCTTCTGGACGGCATCCAGGCGGTCGTCCAGCGGATGATCGACAAGGTCGGCGAGCCGGAGGCGATCGGCGTCGGCGTGCCCTCGCAGATCGACTTCGCCACCGGAAAGGTCGAGACCAGCGTCAACATCCCGCTCGCCGGCGTCCCGGTTCGCGACGAGCTGAGCGGGCGCTTCGGGGTGCCGGTGTTCGTGGACAACGACGCCAACTGCGCCGCGCTCGCCGAGGCCCACATCCTCGGCGAGGACTACCTCGTGATGCTGACGCTCGGCACGGGCGTCGGCGGCGGGGTCGTCATCGGCGGGATGACGTTCCGCGGCGCGCACGGTCTCGGCGCCGAGCTGGGCCACGTGACCCTCAATCCCGACGGCCCGCCCTGCCCGGGCAACTGCCCCAACCGCGGCTGCCTCGAGGCCTATTGCTCGGGGCAGGCGATCGAGCGCGACGCCACCGAGCTGGCGCGCGACAAGCCGGACAGCCGGCTAGCGAAGGCGCTGGGGGACGACGACAAGGTCTCGGGCCGCGAGCTGGTCGAGGCCGCCGAGGAGGGCGACCGCGACGCCCTGTTCATCTTCGACAACTTTGCGCGCATGCTCGGAGTCGCGATAGCGGGCTTCGTGAACATCTTCGAGCCCGACCGGCTGACGATCGGCGGCGGCCTCTCCCGGGCCAGCCACCTGTTCCTCGACCGCGCCGTCCAGGAGGCCGAGGCCCGCGCCCTGCCGGCCCTGCTGAAGCGCACCAAGATCGCGCTCGCGGAGGGCGGAGCGGACGCCGGCGTGATCGGGGCCGCGGTGCTGGCCGCCCAGGAGGTTGCGGTGCCCAATCTCCGCGATACTCCAAGGCCGCACGCCACGACGACCGAAGGGGCCGAATGACGACCAGCGCCCAGCTGGACGAGCTGTCCATCAACACGATCCGCACGCTTTCGATGGATGCCGTCCAAAAGGCGAACTCCGGCCACCCGGGCGCGCCGATGGCGCTCGCCCCGCTCGCGTACCTGCTCTACACGCGCGTGATGAAGCACAACCCGGCGAACGCGGAGTGGTTCGACCGCGACCGCTTCATCCTGTCGGCCGGTCACGCGTCGATGCTGCTCTACGCGTCGCTCTACCTCTCGGGCTACGGGCTGACGCTCGACGACCTGAAGAACTTCCGCCAGCTCGGCAGCCCGACCGCGGGGCACCCGGAGCGCCGCGTCGCCGCCGGCGTCGAGGCGACCACCGGCCCGCTGGGCCAGGGCATCTCGATGGCGGTCGGCCTGGCGCTCGCCGAGGCGATGCTCGCGGCCCGCTACAACCGCCCCGGCCACGCCCTGATCGACCACCACACCTACGTGATCGCCAGCGACGGCGACATGCAGGAGGGCGTGGCGTCGGAGGCCTGCTCGCTCGCCGGGCACCTCGGGCTCGGCAAGCTGACCGTCTTCTACGACAACAACCACATCCAACTGGCCGGCGAGACCGCCATGGCGTTCTCCGAGGACGTGCCCAAGCGCTACGAGGCCTACGGCTGGCACGTCCAGGACCTGGGCGAGGACATGGATCTCGCGGACATCGAGGGGGCGATCGACGCCGCCGGCGCGGTGGCCGACAGGCCGTCGCTGATCGTGCTGCGCACCCACATCGGCTACGGCTCGCCCAACAAGCAGGATTCCTACAAGGCGCACGGCTCCCCGCTCGGGGAGGACGAGGTGCGGCTCACCAAGGAGGCCTACGGCTGGGATCCCGACGCCCACTTCCTCGTCCCGGACGAGGTGCTCGAGCACTACCGGGAGGCGGCGGCCGAACGGGGTGCCGCGGCGGAGGCGGACTGGAACGACCGCGCCGACGAGTACCGCAAGGAGCACGCCGACGCCTGGGACGAGCTCTCGCTGGTGATGGACGGCAGCCTGCCCGCCGGCTGGGACAGCGCCCCGCCACGCTTTCAGCCCGATGACGGGCCGGTGGCGACGCGCAAGGCCTCATCGGACGTGATCCAGTGGGCCGCCGGCGCGGTGCCGCACCTGATCAGCGGCTCGGCCGACCTCGAGCCGTCGACGCTCACGCTGATCGAGGACGGCGGCTCGATCGCGAAGGGCGACTACACGGGCCGCAACGTGCACTACGGGGTGCGCGAGCACGGGATGACCGCGATCGTCAACGGCCTGGTCCTGCACGGGCTGCGGGCCTTCGGGTCAACCTTCTTCAACTTCTCCGACTACCTGAAGGGCGCGCTGCGGATGGCGGCCATCATGGAGCTCCCGGCGATCGCCGTGTTCACGCACGATTCGATCGGGCTCGGCGAGGACGGGCCGACACACCAGCCGATCGAGCAGCTGGCCCACCTCCGGGCGGTGCCCAACCTCTACATGGTGCGGCCCTCGGACGCCAACGAGACGGCGCTCGCCTGGCGCTTCGCGATCGAGCAGACGGAGACGCCGGTCGCCTTCGCGCTCAGCCGCCAGGGGCTGCCGATCTGGAGCCCCGACGACGTGCCCGAGGACGCGATCGGGCGCGGGGCGTACGTGCTGCGCGACTCGGGCGGCGGCGGCGACCCCGACCTGATCCTGATCGGCACCGGCTCGGAGGTGGCGATCTGCGCCGATGCGGCCGAGCTGCTCGAGCGCGACGGGATCTCGACGCGGGTCGTCTCCGCGCCGTGCCTGGAGCGCTTCGGCGAGCAGGACGCCGACTACCGCGACTCGGTGCTGCCGCCCGCGGTGCGGGCGCGCGTGTCAGTCGAGGCGGCCGCGACGCTCGGCTGGGACCGCTGGACGACCGACGACGGCGACCAGGTCGGCATGACGGAGTTCGGCGCCTCGGCGCCGGCGCCGGACCTGTACGAGCACTTCGGCTTCACCGCCGAGAAGGTGGCCGCCCGCGGCCGGGCGGTGCTCGATCGACTGGGGGCGCGCACATGAGCGTCGAGGCCGAGGTCAACGAGCGGCTGGCCGCGCTGACCGCCGCCGGCACGAGCGTCTGGCTCGACCAGATCCAGCGCAGCCTGATCACCAGCGGCGAGCTCGAGCGGCTCGTGCGCGAGGACTCGCTGCGCGGCGTGACCTCCAACCCGGCGATCTTCGAGAAGGCGATCCTCGGCTCCGACGACTACGACGACCAGATCGGCGAGCTGGCCGGCCAGGGCCTCGACGCGCGCCAGATCTACGAGCAGATCGCGATCACCGACGTCCAGCTGGCCTGCGACGTCCTGCGCGGCGTCTGGGACGAGGCGGGCGGCGCCGACGGCTTCGTGTCGCTCGAGGTGGAGCCCGGCTTCGCGCACGACACCGACGCCACGCTCGCCCAGGCACGTGACTTCTGGAAGCGCGTCGACCGCCCCAACCTGCTGATCAAGATCCCCGGCACCGACGAGGGCGTGCCGGCGATCGAGGAGGCGATCGCCGGCGGGATCAACGTGAACGTCACGCTGCTGTTCAGCGTCGAGTCCTACCGCGCCATCGCCGAGGCCTACATCCGCGGCATGGAGCGCCGCCTGGACGCGGGCGAGCCGCTCAACGTCCACTCGGTGGCGAGCTTCTTCGTCTCGCGCGTGGACACCGAGGTGGACAAGCGCCTCGCCGAGAGCGGCCACGAGGACCTGCGCGGGGTCGCGGCCGTCGCGAACGCCCGGGCCGCCTACGCGGCGTTCAGGGAGCTGTTCCAGGGCGAGCGCTTCGCGCGCCTGAGCGAGGGCGGCTGCCCGGTGCAGCGGCCGCTCTGGGCGTCGACCGGCGTGAAGGACCCGCGCTACCCCGAGACCAAGTACGTGGACTCGCTGGTGGCGCCTCACACCGTCAACACGATGCCGCTGCCGACCCTGCTGGCCTGCGCGGAGCAGCTCGAGGTGACCGGCGCCACGGCCGACCAGGACCCGACCGCCGAGCTGAGCGCGCTGGCGGACGCCGGCATCGACATGGGCGACGTGACCGCCACGCTGCTGCGCGAGGGAATCGAGAAGTTCGTCGAGCCGTTCGACAAGCTGCTCGCCGGCGTCGAGCTGACGCGCGAGGGGATCGTGACCGGGCGCCCGCCAACGATCGCCTCCTCGATTCCCGACGACCTGGAGCCGGCGCTGATCGAGCGGATCAAGCAGGCGCAGTCAGACAGCGTCGCCCGGCGCATCTGGCAGCGCGACGAGTCGCTCTGGGGCGGCCCCGGCGTGCCCGAGATCGGCAACCGGCTGGGCTGGCTGACGATCAGCGAGAAGATGCTCGAGCACGTGCCCGCGCTGAACGAGTTCGTCGCCCAGGTCAAGGAAGAGGGCTTCACGGACGCGGTGCTGCTCGGCATGGGCGGCTCGAGCCTCGGCCCCGAGGTGATCCGCCGCTCCTACGGCCAGGTGCCCGACGGGCTGCGCCTCCACGTGCTCGACTCGACCGACCCGGGCGCGGTGCTCCGCATCGAGCGCTCCGTGGACCTCGACACGACGCTGTTCATCGTCTCCTCGAAGTCCGGCGGGACGATCGAGACGCTGTCGCACATGCGCTACTTCTACGAGCTCGTCGGGGACGGCAACAGCTTCGTGGCGATCACCGACCCGGGCAGCGGGCTGATCGACATCGCCAACGAGCGCGGCTTCCGGCACGTCTTCGAGAACGATCCGGACATCGGCGGGCGCTACTCGGTGCTGTCGTACTTCGGGCTGGTCCCCGCCGCCCTCGCGGGAGTGAACGTGGAGGCGATGCTGCACGCCTCCCAGGTCGCCGAGCAGAACTGCGCCCAGGTCGGCGACGCCCCGGCCAACTCCGGGCTGTGGCTGGGCGTCGCGCTGGGCGAGCTGGCGCTGCAGGGTCGCGACAAGGCGACGTTCGTCGTCTCGAAGCCGATCGAGAGCTTCGGGCTCTGGATCGAGCAGCTGATCGCCGAGTCGACCGGCAAGCACGGCAAGGGCATCCTGCCGGTGGCGGGCGAGCCGCTCGGGAAGCCCGAGGCCTACGGCGACGACCGCGTCTTCGTCTACCTGCGCGACCCGGAGGAGCCCGACGCCGAGCTGGACAAGGGCGTCGAGGCGCTCGCGCGCGCCGGCCATCCGACCATCACCGTCGCGGTGCACGGCGCCGCCGACCTCGGCCGCATCTTCTTCTTCTCCGAGTTCGCGGTCGCCGTGGCGGGCTGGGTGCTGGGCATCAACCCGTTCGACCAGCCCAACGTCCAGGAGGCGAAGGACAACACCGCCAAGGTGCTCGCCGGCGGCGACCTCCCGCAGGTGGACCCGGGCGACCCGGAGGAGCTCTTCAAGCAGTCATCCCCGCCGCACTACGTGGCGATCATGGCCTACGTCAACCCGTCGGAAGAGTTCGACGCGGCCATCGAGGAGATGCGCACGCGCATCCGCGACCACACGAAGGCGACCACCACGTTCGGCTACGGGCCGCGCTTCCTGCACTCGACGGGCCAGTACCACAAGGGCGGCCCGCCGACCGGGCTGTTCCTCCAGCTCGTGCACGACGGCGACGAGGACGCCGAGATCCCGGAGGCCGGCTACGGCTTCCGCCACCTCAAGAACGCGCAGGCGATCGGCGATCTGCAGACGCTGCGCGACCACGGCCTGCCGGCGGTCCAGATCCGGCTCGAAGGCGACCCCGCGGATGCCGTAAGGAGGCTTCCCTGATGCAGCTTGGGTTCATCGGTCTCGGCAAGATGGGCGGGAACATGGTCCATCGCATCCACCGCGACTCGGACCACGAATGCGTGGCGTTCGACTTCTCAGAGGACGCCGTCCACGAGGCCGAGGGCAACGGGGCGACCGGGGCCTCGTCGCTCGAGGACCTCGTCTCGAAGCTGGAGGCGCCCCGCGCCGTCTGGATCATGGTCCCGGCCGGCGATCCGACCGAGCAGACCGTGCAGAAGCTGGCCGGGCTGCTCGAGAGCGGCGACACGATCATCGACGGCGGCAACTCGCGCTGGAGCGACGACAAGCGCCGCCAGGACGAGCTGCGCGGGAAGGGGCTCCACTACGTGGACGTGGGCGTGAGCGGCGGCGTCTGGGGGCTGCAGGTCGGCTACTGCATGATGGTCGGCGGCGACGACGAGGCCGTCGAGCGGCTCTCGCCGATCCTCGACGTGCTCGCGCCGCCCACCACGGAGGAGCACGGGCCGGGCTGGGGCCACTTCGGCCCGACCGGCGCCGGGCACTACGTGAAGATGGTCCACAACGGCGTGGAGTACGGGATGATGCAGGCCTACGCCGAGGGCTTCTCGCTGTTCGACGCCTCCGAGTACGAGCTCGACAACGCGAAGATCGCCCACCTCTGGATGCAGGGCTCGGTCGTCCGTTCCTGGCTGTGCGAGCTCGCCGCGCGGGCGTTCGAGATGGAGGGCAACGACCTGGGCCGGCTCGAGCCGTACGTTGAGGACTCGGGCGAGGGCCGCTGGACGGTCGAGGACGCGATCGACAAGCGCATCCCGATGCCGGTGATCACCACGTCGCTCTTCGAGCGCTTCTCGTCGCGCGGCCAGAACGCGTTCGCCGCCAAGGTCAACGCGGCGCTGCGGAACCAGTTCGGCGGGCACGCGGTGCACGCTCACGACCCCGTGGCGCAGGAACAGCCACACGCGGAGTAGCGCGGTGGCGGTCGCCCAGCAGGAGAACCCGCTCGTCGAGGGTCTGGAGCGGCTCCCGATCCACCCGACGACGATGGTCATCTTCGGGGGGACCGGCGACCTGTGCCAACGCAAGCTGCTGCCCGCGATCTACAACCTCGCCCACGAGGGCGCGCTGCCGGAGCGCTTCAACCTGATCGCCGTATCGCGCTCGGACATCCCGCACGACGACTACCGCGAGATGGCGCGCGAGTCGATCCAGAAGTTCTCGCGCCGCAAGCCGGACCCTCAGGTGCTCGACAAGATGCTCGAGCAGGTGCGCTACGTGCCGGGGACGTTCGATGACGACTCGGTGTACGAGCGGCTCGACGAGCAGATCAAGGAGTTCGACAAGGAAGCCGGCATCGCGTTCAACCGGCTGTTCTACCTGTCCACCGCCCCTGCGTTCTTCCCGGTGATCGTCGGCAAGCTCGGCGACCGCGGTCTCAGCAAGCAGGCGGAGGGTGAGGTGCGGGTGGTCATCGAGAAGCCGTTCGGCACGCGGCTTTCGGAGGCGCTCGACCTGAACCGCCAGGTGCTGTCGGTGCTCGACGAGTCACAGGTCTTCCGCATCGATCACTACCTGGGCAAAGAGACCGTCCAGAACATGCTGGCCTTCCGTTTCGCCAACGGACTGTTCGAGCCGATCTGGAACCGCAACTTCATCGATTACGTCCAGATCACCGCGGCCGAGGACCTTGGGATCGGGAGCCGGGCCGGCTACTACGACTCCTCGGGCGCCCTGCGCGACCTGGTCCAGAACCACATGATGCAGCTGCTCACCCTGCTCTGCATGGAGCCGCCGGTGAGCTTCACCGCCGACGACGTGCGCGACGAGAAGGTCAAGGTGCTGCACGCGATGAAGCCGCCCGACCCCGACTGCACGGTGCGCGCTCGCTACACCGCGGGCATGGCCGAGGGCAAGGAGGTGGTCGGCTACCTCGACGAGGAGGGCGTGCCGAAGGACTCCCAGACCGAGACATACGCGGCGCTGCGCCTGGAGGTCGACAACTGGCGCTGGGCCGGTGTCCCGATCTACATGCGCACCGGCAAGCGGCTGGCGCGCAAGATCACGGAGATCGCCATCACATTGAAGCCGGTGCCGCACCTGGCGTTCGAGTCGGTGGGGTCCGTGGGCGTGCAGCCCAACCAGCTCGTGCTGACGATGCAGCCGAACGAGGGGGTGTCGCTGTCGCTGGGGGCGAAGATCCCGGGCACGCGGATGCGCATCCGGCCCGTGAACATGGAGTTCCTCTACGGGACGGCGTTCCTGTCGCAGTCGCCGGAGGCCTACGAGCGGCTGATCCTCGACGCGATGCGCGGCGACGCCACGCTGTTCACGCGCGACGACGAGGTCGAGGGGCAGTGGCGCGTGATCGACCCGATCCTCGAGTCGTGGGGCGGTGGCCAGCCGCCGATAGCGGAGTACGTGGCCGGAACCGCGGGGCCCGAGGAGGCCGACAAGCTGCTCGCGCCTGGTCAGCGCTGGCGGGCGATCTGAGCTTGCTCGCATGACCGACGCCGGCGGCATCTGGAGCGAGCAGGACACCACCCCGGCTGCGATCGAGGCCGCCCTGCGCAACCTGCTCTGCGAGCAGTACGCGCGCGACGAATCTTGGGTGCCGGCGCGCGTCCTGAACCTCGTGGTGGTCGTGGACCGCGAGTGGCGCGGCGAGATCTTGAACCGGCTGGAGCGGGTGGGCCGCTACCACCCGTCGCGGCTGATCCTGTGCGCGGTCGAGAGCGGGCGCTCGACGATCGACGCGTCCGTGGCGATCACGACCGAGGGCGAGCCGGGGGCGGGCGAGCCGCGGCTGGTGCGCGAGCGGGTGGTGCTGGACCTGGGGCCGCGTCATCTGGAGGCGCTCGACTCGATCGTGGACCCGCTGGTGGTGTCGGACATCGCCACCGTCACCTGGTCGCCGCACGGCCACCCGGAGGCGGTCGACGCGCTGCTGCACCTCTCGCAGGTGGTGCTGCTGGATTCCGTGAACGAGTTCGACGCCCGCTCGGCGGTCGGGCGCGCGCGCGACCTGGCCGCGGAGGCCTACGTCGTCGACCTGGCCTGGCTGCGCTCGACGCCGTGGCGCGAGCGCGTGGCGTCGACGTTCGACCCGCCGCAGTGGCGCGACGATCTTCGGCGAATCACGTCCGTGACGGTCCAGCATCAACCGGAGTCGGCGGTCGCCGGCGTGCTGTTCTGCGGCTGGCTGGCGGCGCGGCTGGGGTGGGAGCCGGGATCGCTGATGCCTGCCAATGGAGTGCTGCACGGAAAGGCGCACGGGCGCCGGCAGGACGTGGCGCTGCAGCTGGAGGCCGATCCCACGATGTCGGTGCCGGGCCTGGCCGGGGTGGAGATCGCGACGGCGAGCGGGATGAGCATCTCGCTGTCGCGCGGCGAAGGTGGGCTGACGGCGCACCGGCGCGACCACAAGGGCCACGACTCGACCTGGACGGTGCTGGGAGCGTCGCGCGGCGAATCGGGGATCCTGGGCGAGGGTATCCGGCAGGCGCTGCTGCGCGACCCCGCCTACGCCGCGGCGCTGGAGCGCGCCACGGCGATGGTGGGTTAGCTCCGGCTGCGTTTCAACCGGGCTGGGGGCCGGCGGCGCCGCGGTCTTGGCCGACCGCGGCGCCGCCGGCTGAGCGCGTCTGCGGTCCGCCACCGTCGCCCTGGTGGGCACCCAACGAGCAGCTAGCTACGCGCGTCGGTTCGATGATGCCGGTCGCCGGTGCGGTGCTCGCGCCCGTTAGGACCCGGGTTTCGGTCCCTGGCCGTGCTGCTCCAGGTACTCGATGTAGAACGGCCGCAGCAGGTCCGCGACCTCGCCCTCGCCGGACGCGGTGATGTCGTCGACGTGGGCGATCGTGGACTCGAGGTCGGCGTCCGCCTCGTCGAGCTTGCCTGCGCCGGCCTCGGCGACGGGGAGGTACTTCAGGAGGTTCCAGAAGAACTTGACGTCCACGTGGCGCCGGGCGTGGCTGACCGCCAGGTCGTGGAGCTCCTTGGAGGACAGCTGCTCTAGGGCGTTCTCGGAGGTCATCGCGCGGAGGCTAGGCTAGCCGTCCCTAGCGGCGCCGTTTCGCCTGCCGGTCGGTCAGGCGCGAGCGTGCCGGATGCTTCGGCCCGCCACCAGCGCGGCCAGCGCGGCGCCCGCCGCGAGCACCCAGAGCCAAGCTGCGTCGGGGGCGTGCGCAGGGGGAACCGTTTGCGGTGACGCCGGCTCGATGGCCACGGGAGGGCGGATCTCCGTGACGCGCTTCGGGTGGCGCGGGTCGAAGCGTGTGAGGGACACCCTGTAGAGGCCCGCACGCGGGAACGCCACGGCGGCCTTGAACGTGTTGGGTGCCACGTCGATGGTCATCGGCACGCGCCGCTCGGCGCCGCTCGCCGGCTTGGTGACGACTATCAGCGGTCGGACCCGGTCCCCGGCGAAGCCGCCGGGACCCTGAAGCAGGCTCAGGCGCGCGTCCCAGGTCCCGCCGGCCTGCACGTGATCCGGGGTGGAGTTCCACAGCGCCCGGATCGGGGCATTCGCGTTCTTGCCTGCCGCGCTGGCGGGCACGACGAGCAGGGCCAGCAGCGCGAGGGCGAGCGGTCTCATGTCAGTTCTACAACGCCGGGGTCGCGGCGGTTCCCGCAGGGGCTCGGCCCCAACGCGCTTACCGGCGCTACGCTCTGTGGAGCTGCCTGCGGGATCTCCGACGCTTCTCCTCCTTCTAGCGGTCCTACACAAGAGAAGCGGTAGCGAGGGCCGATGAACCAAGAGATCAACAACGGGGCAGTACGGGTGATGCGCGAGTACACCGGGCGCGGGCCTACAAAGGTCCGCAGCGTGATCGATAACGGCAGCGTGACGATCCTGCTTGCCGACACGCTCACACCGGGCGAACGCCGCCTCGTCGAGACAGGCAAGGCCGACAGCGTTCTGAGGACCCGGCACGACTTCCAGCTGGTGATGCGCGACGACCTCGTCAAGGTGGTCGAGGACGCCATCGACCGCAAGGTCATCGCGTTCATGAGCGCCAACCACATCGACCCGGATATGGCCGCCGAGGTCTTCGTGCTGGAACCGGCTGAGACGCCGGACGCCGGGTAGAGACCACCGGAGGGGCGCAGTTCCCCCTCTCGGCGGGACCGGCCGCTGGGCCAGAACGATGGAACTCGCGGCCGGGACCGCCTTAAACGCCGCTAGCGCCCGAGCGTTCGCTCCAGCTCGCGCGCTCGCTGTCGCACGCCGCCGAGCAGCTCCCGCACCTCGGTGATCGCCGCCCGCAGCTCCGGGTCGCCGACCTCGGTCGGCAACGTCGAATCCTGCAGCGCTGACAGAGCGCTGTCCGCCTGAGCCACGGCATCGACAGCGTTGTCGATGAATCCCTTCGCGCCGGTCGAGGGAAGGCCCGCTGAGCTCTCCTCGAATGGGCCGCTCGTCAGGCCGTGGCGGCCCGCGAACTGGGTGTGCGTGCGTTTCGCCCGGCCGTAGGCGCGCTGGACCGGCCCGAACAGCTCTGACTCGAGCCTGTCCGCATTGCGCTCGTCGAGTTGCTCGTGCGCCGCGCCGAGAGCCACGAGCGCGACTCCGATGTCCTCGATCGCCTCCGCCAAGGCGTCGAGCAGCTCCTGTCGGCCTTCCGCGCTCGTGTACGGCACCTGGCCGAGCTTAGTTCCTTCCCGGCGCTACGGGCCGCGCAGCTTCACCGACAGCGTCTTCCGCGAGCCCGCCGCGGCCACGATCGTGATCCGCGCGGACACCGAGCGGTGCCGGCTCAGCGCTCTCGCCGCCGCGCGCCGGGCCTTCTTCGACAGCTTGAGGGCGATCGTGCGCTTGCGCCCGGCCGCCAGGGCTCGGGAAGCTGACTTCAGGCGGAAGGTCCGGCCCGCCGCCAGCAGGCGACCGGTCGCCTGGGCAAAGCAGGCTTTGGTGCAGCGCACCCTGAGCTCCACGGCCTTGTCGAGCGTCTGGGTCTTGCCGCCGCCCAGCGAGAGTCGCGGGGCGAGCGCCGCGAGATGCGCCTTGAGCGCCGTGCCGTTCGGCGCCCTCGCTGTGCCCTTGACGTCGGCGAGCACCGCGAGCGTCGAGCAGGCGCTGTCCGGCAGCACCCACCACGCCCACATCAGGTAGCCCACGCCGTGGCGATCCGCCCAATCCATGAAGCTCTCGGGACTGGTCTGGCAGTCGGTCTCGCCGAACTCGCCGGTCACGACGGGCGTCTCCGCCGCGATCGGCGCGATCACCTCGTCCCAGCAGGTCTCGTTGTGGCAGAGGTGGCCGCCGTAGTTGTGGAAGCTCGCCACGACCTGCTTGTCGCCGGGCCGGTTCGCGAGCCAGGAGCGCAGGTCGCTCGCGTAGTCGACTCCGCCGAGCATGATCGGCTGCTTGGCGCCGGTCGCCCGGATGGCGTCGACCAGCGCCCACATCCCGATCGTCGTGAAGGTGCCCCCGTCGAGCGCTTGGCGGTCGCCGGTCCGCGGCGCCGCGCAGCCCCCGCTTCGCCAGCAGTTCCAGGTCAGGTCGAAGACGAGCGTCCCGTTCGTGTCGTAGCGCGAATAGGGCTCGTTGAAGACGTCGAAGATCACCGAGCGGTCCTTCTTGAACGTTCGAGCTACCGAGCGCCAGAAGTCGTCCGAGCGGTCGTCGGGCGCCGCGCGCTGGCCGTCGGACACGACACCCGCCGGCCCCGACCAGTGGAGGTCCAGCACGACGGCGATGTCCGCCTTGTGCAGCGCCGAGACCCACCTGCGCACGGCCGCGCGGTACCCGGACGCCTTCCCGAACTTCGGCAGCCCGTCTTCACCCAGCCAGCAGTCCTGGTTGAGGGGGACCCGGACGGTGTTGACGTGCCAGCTCGCGATCAGGGCCGCGCCGGCGGCATCGGGGCCCACGTTCGCCGCGCTGGCCGCATTGGAGTAGCCGTAGCCGTCGCTGCAGGCGTACTCGAAGCTCGGCCAGTTGACGCCGCGCGGCACGAAGGTCTGGCCGCTGCGCGCGTCGACCAGGTGCTTGCCGGCGACTCGCAGTTGCGGCGCGGCGCTCGACATCGCCGGCGCGGCCAGGCACGCGATGGCCGCGAGCACGCACGCCGCGATCTGACCCCAGCTGTCGGGTGCTCGCCTCACCGCGGCAAGCCTCCCACACGCCCGGCCGACGGTCTACGGGGCTGCCGCGCCCACCCGCCGTTCGCTCTCCTCGATCCGGTAGTCGTTGATGCTCGCGTCCCGGCGGCGCATGTAGCCGTGCTCGTCGAACTCCCAGTGCTCGTTGCCGTGGCTGCGCCACCACTGGCCGTCGGCGTCGTGCGACTCGTATTCGAAGCGCACCGATATGCGGTTGTCCGTGAAGCACCAGAGCTCCTTGCGCAGCTCGTAGTCCAGCTCCTTCGCCCACTTCCGCCGCAGGAAGTCGACGATCGCCTCGCGGCCCACGAAGAACTCGTCGCGGTTGCGCCACTGCGAGTCCTCGGTGTAGGCGCCCGCAACCCGCTCGGGATCGCGGGTGTTCCAGGCGTCCTCGGCTGCCTGGACCTTTTGGCGAGCGGTCTCGGCGGTGAACGGCGGGACGGGTGGCCTGTCAGTCAATGCTCCTCCTCGGTCGTAGTGACTGTCCTCTATGCGCCTCGCGCAATTCTGCTTGGACAGCCGAATCGGGGCGTGCGAGCTTGCGGGCATGCGCGACGCGGTCTCCCAACTCGATCCCTCCGAGCGGCTTCTTTGCGGGCCCGGACCCAGCAACGTCGATCCGAGTGTCCTTGCCGCAATGCGCAAGCCCATGCTCGGTCACCTCGATCCGGAGTTTCACCAGATCTTGGACGAGGTCACCGAGATGCTTGCCGAGGTCTACGGGGCTTCGGATGGCGCCGTTCTCGCCCTCTCCAGCACCGGCACGTCGGGCATGGAGGCAGGCATCGTCAACCTGGTCGAGCCGGGTGAGACGGTCGTCGTCGCGGTATCCGGCTACTTCGGCGCCCGCATCGCCGAGATGGCCGAGCGCCGCGGCGCGCGCGTCATCCGGGTCGCGGCTGAGTGGGGGGAGCATGTCCCAAACGAGCGGCTGCTCGACGCTGTCGATCGGGCCCGGGACGTGCGCCTGGTCGCGGTCGTCCACGGCGAGACCTCCACCGGAGTCGAGCATCCGTTGCAGGAGCTGGGAACGGCTCTGCGAGGAAACGACGCCCTCCTCATGGCCGATTGCGTCACCACGCTCGGCGGCGTCCCGCTCGAGTTCGACGCCTGGGGTATCGACTACGCCTACTCCTGCACCCAGAAATGCCTCGGGGCTCCGCCCGGCCTGTCGCCGGTTGCCATCTCGCAACGGGCACTCGATTGGATCGCGTCCCCCCAAGCGCCGGTGCCGTTCTCGCTCGACCTGCAGCTCCTCCTCAACTACTGGGCCGAGCGGCCGGCCGTCTACCACCACACCGCGCCGATCCTTCAGATCTACGCGCTCCACGAGGCCCTGCGCCTCGTGCTGGAGGAGGGCCTCGAGGCGCGCTGGCAGCGCCATGCCGGCGCCGGCGAGGGCTTCGTGGAGCGGGCCGGCGAGGCCGGCTTCGAGGTGCTCGCCGAGGAGGGCCACCGCCTTGCTCCGCTCACGGCGCTGCGCGTCCCCGAGGGCGTGGACGGCAAGGGCGTTCAGCGAGCGCTGATCGCCGAGCACGGCATGGAGGTCGGTGGGGCGCTCGGACCGGGCACGCCGCCCATCTGGCGGATCGGTCTGATGGGGCCGAACGCGAACCTGGCGACGGCCGATCACGTGTTGGACGCGCTCGCGAGGCATAAAGAGTCTTATATGCCTACAGTGATCGCATCGCGGTCACTCACACCCAGCTGACTGCCTTTCTCGCGGTCGTACGCCACGGTTCGGTCACCGAGGCCGCCCAGGAGCTCTACGTGACCCAGCCGAGCGTCTCCGCCGCCGTCGCGGCGCTCGAACGCGAGGTGGGCGTCAAGCTGACCGAGCGCGCCGGCCGCAACGTGCGGCCTACGCCGGCCGGCCGCGAGTACGCGCGCTACGCCTCCCACGTGGTCGGGCTGCTCAAGGAGGGGTCCGAGGTCGCCGCGCAGGTCGCGGAGGGGGCGCAGCAGCATCTGCGCCTCGGAGCGGTGCTCACGGCCGGCGAGCACCTCATGCCGGCGCTGATCCAGAACTTCCGCGAGCACCGGCCCGACCTGCACATCAGCCTCAGCGTCTCCAACCGCGAGCAGGTCTTCCGCTCGCTCGCCGGCCACGAGGCCGACCTCGTCGTGAGCGGGCGGGCACCCGAGGAGGGCGGCTTCAAGGCGGTCGCCTTCGCCCCGAGCGAGTTCGAGCTGGTCACCGCGCCCGGCGACAAGCTCGCCAAGCGGCCCTGGGTCCCGATGGAGGCGCTCGCCGAGCGTCCCTGGCTCGTCCGCGAGCCCGGCTCGGGCACGCGCCGGCTCTGCGAGGAGTACCTGGCCTCGCACCAGCTCGAGCCGGAGCTGCTCACGCTCGGCTCGAACGGGGCCATCAAGAACGCCGCGCGCGTGGGCCTCGGGATCGCGCTCCAGTCGCAGGTCGCCGTGCAGCTCGAGCTCGACTACGGGCTGCTCGAGACGATCCGCCCGCGCGGCGGCTTGCCCTCGCGCTCCTGGTACGCGGTCTGGTCGTCGGCGGGCCCCATGCGCGAGCCGGTCGAGGCGTTCGTCCGCTACCTGCAGTCCGACGCCGCCGCGCGCCAGCTCAGCCGCTAGGCGTGCAGCGCGGAGTCGGCGCCGCCGACTCCCGACTTGTCCGGCACGTGAGGATCGATCCCGGCGCCGATCGCGGCGCGCGTGGAGACGAGGTGGTAGAGCAGCAGCGCCTGCACCAGCGCGAGCGACTCGCTGCGCCGCAGCTCGGTGCCGACCATGAACTCGCCGAGGCGCTGCACGCGCAGGTGGCTGGCGTACTGCATGCGCTGCCAGACCGACTCCTCCAGCTCGGCGGCCAGCTCCGGGTGCGTGTCGCCCGGCAGCCGCAGGATCGACTCGTGCTCGCGCCGGACCAGGGTCGGGCCGTGGCCGTCCGGGCCGAGCAGCGGCGACAGGTCCGGATGGCGCAGGGTGTCGCGCAGCACCACCTCGGCGTCGAGGTGCTCGGGCCGGTCGCGCGTGCCGGGCCGGAAGCACACGACGATGTCCGCGTGCGCGTGCTGCGGCTCGACGTAGGTGGCCACGTCCTGTTCGCGCAGATCCAGCTCGTGAAGCACCTCGTGCGTGGTGTAGCCGCGGCGCGTGCAGTCGCGCGTCAGCTTCCAGGCCCGGCGCATGCTCTCGGGCGGCGCGAGGAAGACGCGGATGTCGTGCGCGACCCGCATCGGCTCGGTATGGAGGTTGAGCAGCCCCTCGACGAGCACGAACGGCTGCGGCCGCACGTGCTGCGGCGCCTGAAGCGTGCCGGTGCGGTGGTCGTAGACCGGCTTGAGGATCGGCTCCCAGCGCCGGAGATGTCCGAGGTGCTGGCCGAGGATGTCGAGGTGGTTCGCGCGCGGGTCGAGCGGCGTGATGCCCAGCTCGGCCCGCTGTGCCCGCCCGTAGCGGTGGTAGTCGTCGCCGCTGACGTACGAGACGCTGTCCTCGCCGAGCACGCGCGCGAGGCCGCGCGTGAGCGTTGTCTTTCCGGCGCCGGAGTCGCCTACGACGCCGAGGACGATCGGGCGGGCCACGCGTTCGAGGATCCCACAGCGTGGACCGGAGAGCCAGCTCTGCTCTCGATCATGTCGATCTTGGCCAGCAGGTGCTCGGCCATGCGAAGCGAGGCCGCGTCGATCAGGCGTCCGTCGAGCGAGACCGCGCCCTTGCCCTCCGCCGCCGCCTCCTTCATCGCGTCCACGATCCGCCGCGTGCGCGTGACCAGCCGGTCGTCCGGCGAGAAGACCTGCTGGGCGAGCGGGATCTGGTTGGGGTGGATCGCCCACTTGCCCTCGAACCCGAGCACCGCGGCGCGCCGCGCGGCGGCCAGGTAGCCCTCGGGGTCGTTGAAGTCCCCGTACGGCCCGTCGATCGGGCGAAGGCCGTTGGCGCGGCAGGCGACGGCGATGCGCGCCAGCGCGTAGTGCCACTGGTCGCCCCAGTGCAGATCGCGCGCGCCGTCGTCGGCGGGATCGGTCAGCACGGCGTAGCCGGCGTCCGAGCCTCCGATCGAGGCCGTGTGGCTCTGCATCGACGCGGCGTAGTCGGCCACGCCGAAGATCAGCGCCTCCATCCGCTCCGGGCACGCGGCGGCGATCTCCTCGACGTTCAGCATCCCGGGGGCGGTCTCGATCAGCGCCGAGATGCCGATCCGCCGCTCCAGCCCGATCGCGTCCTCGATCTGCGTGAGCAGCGTCGCGACCAGGTGGATGTCGCCCGCGCAGCTCGCCTTTGGCACGAGCACCGTGTCGAGCGCGCCGCCGGCCTGCTCGACGACGTCGACGATGTCGCGGTAGCAGTAGTGCGTGTCGAGGCCGTTGATCCGCAGCGACACGGTGCAGCCGCTCCAGTCGAGCTCGCGCAGCGCGGCGATCGCGTTCTCACGCGCCTGGGGCTTGTCGGCCGGGGCGACCGCGTCCTCGAGGTCGAGCATCACGACGTCCGCGCCCAGGCCGGGGGCCTTCTCCATCATCCGCACGTTCGACGCGGGGACGCAGAGCTCGCTGCGGTGGAGTCTCACTGGGGCCATACGGGCCAGTGAACGGCAGCTCCGCCGGCCCAGCAAGCTGGAGTGGAGCTATTTCAATACGTGCATCAGTCGTAGTTGTTGATCACGGGTCATCACCGGCGGGCTCGACGCCTACGCCGGCACGGTCCAGGTGCTCGTCTACCGGCGCGGTTTGGAGCAGTGGGACGACCTGGCCGCCCACGCTTCTCACGTTGACATTGAAATACAACGCAAACGTGCGACGCATGAAAAAAGGCGGCCACGAAGGAGCGCACGTTCGACCCGCGCCTGCTAACCGCGCTCGAGCACCCGGTCGACGGGTGGGGACCACGCCCCGCCAGACGCGCGCGATCACTGGAGCGAGCTGTCGATGTAGCTCTGCGCGAGCCGCTTCGGGGCCCGCGCGAGCCACGCCTCGACGATCACCTCGCGCAGGTCCTCGAGCCCGATCTTCTCGAGCTGCACCAGCACCGCCGGGTAGCCGTCGAAGTGGGGTGTCGTGAAGAACACGCTCGGGTCGTCGGCCAGCAGCGCCTCCTTGGCGACAAGGTGCTCCACCCGCGCGCCCAGGATCGGTCCGTCGGGCGCGCTGGCGCCGAGTGCCTCCAGGTCCGACTTGCGCAGCGGCCGCTCCCAGACGAAGCCTTTGTCCTTGACCTGCCAGCTGATGTTTCCGTGCGACGTCCCCTCGCTGGTCTCCGGCAGAGCCAGTGCGATCCGGCGTACGTCGTCCCAGCTGGCCACGCCGCTCAGCCTAGGCGACCGGTGGCGGCTCGCCCTCGGCGCTCGCCGAGAGCACCGGGTCCCACTCGCAGACGAGGCAGGCGTGCCGGAAGGCCGAGCGGGCGAACTCCAGCGCGGCGGCGTGCGGATCGGGGGTCGCGACGACGTCGGCCCAGTCGAGCACGTACACGCCGATCTTCGGCTCCCAGCGGGCAGCGGGCACCAGGTCGGCGTCGGAAAATCCCTCCGGCGCCGGATGGGCGTAGGCGTAGTAGGCCGCGCTGGGGTAGTTGGCGTCGCCGGGCCACCAGCCGACGGCGACCTCCTGCGAGTCCATCGAGTTGCGCATGATGAAGTCGTCCGAGGGCGGTTCGGCGGGCTCGCCCGAGAAGAGGTTCACCCCCAGGTCGAAGGAGCCCCACCAGGCGTTCACGGGAGTCGACCGCCCTCGATAGGGCGCGCGGAACTCGGCCAGGACGAGCGCCACCTGGGTGGCCGCGGCGAAGTACGCCGCCACCTGATCGGGGTTGTAGGTCGCGTGCTCGTAGTCCTCGTCCAGCGGGACCGTCCACGACACCTCCTGCGGCTTCGGATCGATCTTGACGCCGCCGCCCACCGCTTCCAGCACCTCGCCCGTGACGTCGGCGACGGGCCGGTCCGGCGTGAGCGCCACTCGAGCGACCCCTCCGTCGCTGTGCTCCACGACCGCCTCGTGGTCGTGGAGGTCGAGCCGGACCACGACCGCCCCCGCCCCGTCAGGCATGGGCAGCGGGCGCGTCTCCCAGCCGCGTGCGCTCAGGCGCAGAGCGGCGTGCTGGAGCTGAGGCTCGGGCGGGGCCAGCGCTACTGCGAGCTTGCCCAGCAGCTGCGTGTGGGCGTGGAGCGTGTCACACGTCGCGCTCCACGCCTCGTAACGCAGGTCATCGCTGGGCATGCGGCAGACGCTAGCGACCGGCGAGCTCGTACTTGAGGTGCACCACGCCGGTCGGCGACTGGACCACCCTGGTCAGCTCGAGCGCGCCCGGAGCCTGCGCGACGTGGCCCTCGAACAGGCGCGCGCCGTCGCCGAGGAAGATCGGCACGACGTGGAGCTGCATCTCGTCGACCAGGCCCGCCTTCAGGTACTGCGAGATCGCCTGGCCGCCGCCGGCGAGCGCCACGTCCTGGTCGCCCGCGGCCGCTCGCGCCTGCTCCAGAGCGGGCTCGATCCCGTCGGTCACGAAATGGAACGTCGTGCCGCCCTCCATCTCCAGGGGCTCGCGGGCATGGCTCGTCAGCACGAACACGGGGTGGTGGAAGGGCGGGTCGTCCCCCCACCAGCCGCGCGCCTTCGGGTCGTCCTCCCAGGGGCCCTGGCCGCCGCTGAACATGTGGCGGCCCATGATGGTCGCGCCGTTGCCGGCGAGGTGCTCCGCGCCGATTTCGTTGTCGATCCCCGCCTCGCCGCCCTCGCCGCCGTGAGCTTCCTTGAACTGCTTGGTGGAGACCACCCAGTCGTGCAGCAGCTCTCCGTTCTCGCCGAGCGGCTCCTCGAGGGTCTGATTGGGTCCCGCGACGAAGCCGTCGAGGGAGACCGAGATGTCCACTACCAGTCGTGTCATCACTGCTCCTTGGTTCGGTTGCCGCTAAGACCGCCGGCGCGCCGCCGACTCATCGCTCGCTCGATGAAGTCGCCTTTCTCGCGCGTGTAGCGCTCGTAGTCGCTGCCGTCGAGCCGGCTCTTGAGCGCGTTGTACTCGGCGAGCAGCGCAGGGTCGTCGCGTAGCGCCGCGACGAAGGGCTCGAACAGCGCCTCGTCCTTCGAGCCGGCCACGACGAGCTGCACGCCCACGGGCGGGTCGGTGGCGTCGGGATCGACGAAGCTGGCGTAGGTCGGCGTCCAGTTCTCCGGCTGGTGGACCGCGTAGCCCGAGCGCAGCGCGCGCACGGCGGCCTCGAACGCGTCAGCGGCCACGCGCACCATCAGGTCGACGTCGCCCTTCGTCAAGGCGCCCGGCACGGCGGTCGAGCCGACGTGCACCGTCTCGGCCTCGGGCACCAGCCGAGCGATCCGCTCACGCTGGGCGCTCACGGCCGCTTGGGCCGGCACGTCGCCGACCGGGCGGATGCGAATCGCGGATGATTCGGGCATGGACTTGGAGGCATGCATCGGAGAGTGGAGTATCGAGGGCGGCAGGCCATGAGCGCCGACCAGGACCTGGCGGCCGTCGCGCGCTCGATCGTGGACTCGAACCGCTACATGACGCTCGCCACTGCCGACGAGTCCGGGCGGCCCTGGGCGTCGCCGGTCTGGTTCGCGCCGGACGGCTATGCGAACTACTACTGGGTGTCCGAGCCGGAGGCGAGGCACTCGCGGAACATCGGTATCCGACCGGACCTGGCCGCCGTCATCTTCGACTCCGGCGCCGCTATCGGCACGGGCCAGGCGGTCTACCTGGAGGCGACGGCGCGTGAGCTCGAGGGCGCCGAGGTACACCACGGCATCGAGGTGTTCTCGCGCGTGTCGAAAGATCAAGGAGCGTCCGAGTGGTCGGCCGAGGAGGTTGCCCCGCCGGCCGCGCATCGCCTCTACCTGGCAACCGCGACGCAGCAGTTCGTCCTCGACCCACAGGTCCACGGCGTCGACGAGCGCACGGCGGTGAGCCTGTGAACGCCATCGAGATCGACACCCCGCACGGCCCCGCGCGCGTGCACCTGCATCCGGCCGCCGGCGACCCGCTTGCCGCGCTCGTGCTCGGCCACGGCGCCAATGGGCAGGTGGGGGCGCCGGACTTGCGGAAGGCCACCGAGGTTGCCAACGCCCAAGGCGTGAGCGTCGCGCTCGTCGAGCAGCCCTACAGCGTCGCCGGACGGCGCGCGCCCGCTCCGCCGCGCCAGCTCGACGCCGCCTGGCTCGCCGTGATCGAACGGCTCGGCGAGGGCGAGCTGGCCGGCCTGCCGCTGATCGTCGGCGGTCGCTCGATGGGCGCCCGCGTGGCCTGTCGCACCGCGGCCGAGGCCGGTGCCGTGGCCGTGCTCTGCCTCGCTTTCCCGGTCCATCCGCCCGGCCGGCCGGAGAAGAGCCGGCTGGAGGAGCTCGACGCCGTCGAGGCGCCCACGCTCGTGGTGCAGGGGGCGAAGGACTCGTTCGGCATGCCGCCGCCCGGGCCGAACCGCGAGGTCGTCGAGGTCGAGGGCGACCACGGTCTCAAGAAGGACCTCGGCGCGGTGGGTGATGCGGTCGGCGAGTGGCTGACGCGCGTTACGCGCTCGCCTCGCGCACCAGCCGGCACATGAGCTCGGCGGCCTCGGTGTCGTCGAGCTCCTGCTCGCGTGCCAGCGACCGCCAGGTCGCGAACGCGAGCGCGTGCCCGATCGCGGCGAGCACTCGTGTGCGCGCCTTTCCCCGCACGCCGCGTCCGCGCATGAGCTCGTCGCGAGTGGCGGCGATGAACCCGTGGTACGCGCTGAAGAACTGCTTCACCGTGGGTACCAGCGCCTCGTCGCGGTGGAGGTTCGCCAGCATCGACTCACCGGAGCGGTAGTAGGCGTACAGCTCGCGCAGCGCGGTCGCCAGCCGCTCCTCGGGGTCCTCGATCGCGGCCCAGGCGCCCAGGTCGGGCGGCGGGTTGGCGGATGCCCAGTGCGCGGAGCATGCCGCGAACACCGCCACCTCGTCGGGGAAGTGGCGGTACAGCGTCGAGCGCCGCACGCCCGCGTCCTCGGCGATCGCGCTCATCGAGGTGCGCGACGGGCCGAGCGTCCCGTGCAGCTTCACGGCGCTCTCGGTGATGCGCAGCCGAGTCTGCTCCTCGAGCTCCGCGCGCAGCTTCTTTCGGTAGGGACGCTTTTCGTCGGTCATAGGTGTACGACAGATCTTGACAGATCCGTCGGGTGCGTGTAGGTTCACGCAACACCAGTGTCCAATGAAAGGAGAGCAGCAATGACCACCACCAACTCCGCGCCGAAGATCGTCGGTCCCAGCGACGGCCGCTTGGGCTTCCTCGGGAGCATCGGCGTCCGCTTCATGATCGATGGCGACGAGACCCCCGACCGCGGCTTCTCGCTGGTCGAGCACCCGATGTCCCCGCATGCGCTCGCCGCGCCGCTGCACCGGCACACGCACGAGGACGAGTACAGCTACGTGCTCGAAGGCAAGATGGGCGCGCTGCTGGGCGACGACGTGGTGGTCGCCGAGGCCGGCGACCTGGTGCACAAGCCCCGCAACCAGTGGCACACGTTCTGGAACGCCGGCGACGAGCCGTGCCGCATCCTGGAGATCATCGCCCCGGCCGGCTTCGAGGACTTCTTCCGCGAGCTCGACGACCTCGGCGGCGCGCTCCAGGCCCCGCCCGAGGAGCTGGCGGCCCTCTCAGAGCGCTACGGGCTCGAGATGCAGCCGGACAGCGTCCCCGGGCTGCTGGAGCGCTTCGGCCTGCAGATAGGCGAGCGGCTCTAGCCGGGCTTGAGGACCGACAGGATGTTGCCGGCCGGGTCGCGGAACCAGGCGATCAGCGGCCCGCCGGCGCGCGCGATGCCGCGCTCGTCCTGGTCGAAGCCCTCGTAGCGCTCGAACGTCACGCCCCGCTCGGCCAGTGCGTCGACCGCCTGCTCGATGTCCTCGACCGGAAAGTTGAGGACCGTGTAGACGGCCGGCGCGTGGTCGGGCTTGGGGTAGACCATCACGACGTTCCCGCCCTCGAGCTCGAGGACCAGCACGCCCTCGGGCCCTTCGGAGGTCGTCAGGCCGAGCGTCTCGCCGTAGAAGTCGCGCGCCTTGTCGAGGTCGTCCGCGGAGAAGCTGCCGAATGCCTTGCTGTTGGTGAGCATGCCCATGGAGACCCTCGGCGCGCGCCGAACTAATCGGTCAGCAGCTCGGGGAGCCCGAAGCGCTCGGGGTCGACGCTCACGTTCGACTCGTCCACCGGCTGCTCGGGATAGCGCTGGTAGAAGAGCTCGTCGCGGCTGAGCGTCGAGCGGGTGATGAAGGACGTGATCGCCCCCAGGCGCCCGTCGGGATTGACCGTGAACGTGTCGATCGCGAACAGCCGGTACGCCCCGTCCGGCTCGTACCAGGCGTAGCTGGCCACCGCCGGCTGGCCGTTGGCTTGCGTCGGCAGGTGGCGCCAGCGCCATTCGCCCGACAGCGGGCCCGTCTCCATGAAGCCGCGCAGGCCCTCGCGGCCGGTGAACCAGCCCGGCAGCGGCGGCATCGACCAGGCCGCGTCGTCGGCGAGCATGCCGACCATGGCGTCGACGTCGCCGCGACTCATCGCGTCCATGTAGCCCTCGACGATCTCGCGAATCTTGTCGTCGCCGAGTGCGCGCAGCGTTGCCTGCTGGCTCTCCTCGGGCAGCTTGTCGTCGACCGTCTTGCGCGCGCGCTGGAGGGCGCTGTTCACGGAGGCGACGCTCGTCTCGAGCGCCTCCGCCGTCTCGTTCGCGGAGAAGCCGAGCACCTCGCGCAGGATCAGCGCCGCGCGCTGGTTGGCCGGCAGGTTCTGCAGCGCCGCGACGAACGCGAGCTCCACGCTCTCGCGCAGCTCGTAGCGGGCCTCGGGCCCGGCGTAGCCGTCCTCGAGCGCGAGTCCCTGATCCGGGTAGGGGTCCACCCAGGTCGTCTCGAGCGGCGGCAGCCCGAGGTAGTCGCCGTGGGGATCCGAGGCCGGTCCGTAGTCGATCGGCAGCACGCGCTTGGGCCGCCGCTCGATCGCGTTCAGGCAGGTGTTCGTGGCGATCGTGTAGAGCCACGAGCGCAGCGAGCTGCGCCCCTCGAAGCGCCCCAGCGCGCGCCAGGCGCGCAGGAAGGTCTCCTGGAGCGCGTCCTCGGCGTCGTGCACAGAGCCGAGCATCCGGTAGCAGTGGGCGTGCAGCTCGCCGCGAAAAGGCTCGATCAGCTTGGCGAAGGCGGATTCGTTGCCGTTGCTCGCCGCTTCCAGAAGGTCTGTCGAGGGAGTTGCCACGCTGCGATGAGTTATGGGACCGGGGGCGGTCTAAGAGGGTACGGCATGCAGACTGGCCCCTCTCAACCCGTCGTGCACCTGGAACTGCACACCGGCGACCTGGCGCAAGCGCGCTCCTTCTACGCCGCCCTGTGCGGCTGGAACGCCGAGCGCATCCACGCCTCCGCGGGCTCCTACCTCGCGCTCGACCTAAGCCGCGGCGAGCTCGGCGGCGGCATCGTCGAGTGCCCGACCGGGCGACCGGTCTGGCTTCCCTACGTCGAGGTTCCCAACATCGGCGCTGCTACCGAGCGGGCGCGCGAGCTCGGCGCGGCGGTGCTGCTCGAGCCGCGCGAGGGCCCGGCGGGCTGGCGCAGCGCGGTGGCGGCGCCCGCCTCCGGCGAGCTCGCCTTCTGGCAGCCGAAGCGACCCTGAGTCAGGCGGTCTCGAGGGCGCGCACCGAACGGCGCTCGCGGTCTGCGACCTGTCGGGAGGAGCAGCTTGATACGCGCGAGAGCGTGGCCAGGTGCCAAACCGGGGACCTCAGCCACCACATCGGCACAGAAACTCGCTTGCTTGAGGCGTTCAGCCCGCGACCACGGAGTAGTTTTGCGCTCTCGTGAGCCGCGTCTACGCGAGCCTGCCGCTGAGCGGTCCGCAGGGCCACGCGGGCCGTGAGCTGCTGCGCGGCGCCGAGCTGGCGCTCGAGCGGGCGCCCGCGGCGGCCGAGCTCGTCGCGCTCGACTCGTTCGAGGGCCAGGCGGTCGCCAACGCGCGGACCGCGGCCGAAGACGCGCGGGCGCTCGCCTACCTGGGCGACTACCACTCGGCCGAGGTGCTCGAGACCGCCCCGCTGCTCGGCGAAGCCGGCCTGCTCGCCGTGGCGCCGGTGGCGACCTTCGTCGGGCTGAGCGGGCCGACGCTCGTGCGCCTGTCGCCGCACGACGGCGTGGGAGCTCGCGCGATCGCGGACTGGCTGATCGAGGCCGGGGTGGGGGAGCTGCTCGTCGTCCACGACCACGACGACGGCTACGGGGTCCCGGTGGGGCGCATGTGTGCCGAGGCCGCGGAGGAGCGCGGCCTGACGGTGCGCTCGCGGCCGGTCTGGGACGCCGGCGGGCATCCCGCCGCCGACCTGCGCGGAGCCGGGGCGGTCCTGTACGTCGGCGTGGCCGGCTCGGGCGCCGTCGATCTGTGGCACGAGCTGCACACCGCCCGCCCGGACCTGTGGCTGCTCGGGACAGAGGGGGTGGCGCAGTCGTGGCTGGCCGGCGCCTTGAGCCCGGGCGTGGCCGCCCGCAGCCGCTTCTTCGTCGCCCAGCGCGTCTCCTTCGGCTTCTACGGCTTCGAGGCGATGGCCCTGATCCTGGATGCGATCGCCTCGGCCGGGGCCGACCGCTCCGCCGTCGTCGCTGCCGCGCGGGCCACCCGCGAGCGCGACTCGATCCTGGGCCGCTACTCGCTCGACTCGGACGGGCTGACCACGAGCACCGCCTACGGCCGGCTTGCCGTCGTCGACGGCGAGCTCGTTTGGGACCGCGGGTAGCATCGCGCCGGTGCGGCACCAGGTTCAGGTCCTAGACGATCCCGCCGGCGCCGCCGTGGCGCTGCTCGCCGAGGGCAGCGGCCACCTCTGCATCACGGGCGGGTCGACGCCGCGGCGCGCCTACGAGCAGGCGGCGAAGCTGCGCGACGACTGGTCCGGCGTCGACTTCTGGTTCACCGACGAGCGCTGCGTGCCGCCCGATCACGAGCACTCGAACTTCCGGATGGCCAACGAGGCGCTGCTGTCGCGCGCGACCGGCGCGACGGTGCACCGCATGAAGGGCGAGCTCGACTTCCTCGAGGGCGCTCTGGACTACGAGCGCGAGTACGAGGCCGCCGGCGAGCCCACCTTCGACCTGATCCTGCTGGGAATGGGGCCGGACGCGCACACCTGCTCGCTGTTCCCGGGCGACGACGCGGTCGCCGAGCGCGAGCGCCCGGTGGTGGGGGTGGAGACGCCCGGGATGGCGCCGTTGGTGTCTCGGATCACCCTTACGCTGTCGGTTGTGAACGCCTCCCGGCAGATCGTCTTCCTGATCACGGGCGCCGACAAGGCGGACGCGGTCGCGCGCGCGTTCTCGGGTGCGCCCGACCCGGCCGCGCCGGCGTCGCTGGTGGACGGAGAGGTGACGGTGCTGCTGGACGAGGCCGCGGCGGCGCGTCTGTGACGGATTGGGGACCCGACATGGAGTTCGGGGCCAGCCCGTTCCCGCCGATCGCCGAGTACGGCTTCCTGTCCGACTGCGAGACGTGCGCGCTGGTGGCGCCGAACTCGAACATCGAGTGGCTCTGCCTGCCGCGCTTCGACTCGCCCAGCGTGTTCGGCTCGATGCTCGACCGCGACGCCGGGGTGTTCCGGGTGGCGCCGGCCGACGTCGAGGTGCCGGCGGCGCGCCGCTACCTGCCCGGCACCAACGTGCTCGAGACGAGCTGGGGCACGAACGGCGGCTGGCTGATCGTCCGCGACGTGCTCCTGATCGGGCCCTGGCACCACGAGCACGAGCGCTCGCACACGCACAAGCGGGCGCCGACCGACTACGACGCCGACCACGTGCTGGTCCGGCTGGTCCGCTGCGTGAACGGCGAGGTGCAGCTGACGCTCGACTGCGAGCCGCGCTTCGACTACGGCCGCGTGCCGGGCAGCTGGGAGTACACGGGGTCCACCTACCACGAGGCGGTCTGCCGCTGCGAGGGCACCGACGTCGAGCTGAAGCTCACGGCCGACATGAACGTGGGCTTCGAGGGCCCGCGCGTGACCGGCCGGACGCTGCTGAAGGAGGGCGACACGATGTTCGTCGCCCTGTCGTGGTCCGAGCACCCGGCGCCGACCACCTACGAGGAGGCCTACGACCGGCTCGTCTGGACGGCGCACCACTGGCAGCACTGGCTCGACCACGGGGCGTTCCCGGACCACCCCTGGCGGACGGCGCTGCAGCGCTCGGCCCTGACCCTGAAGGGGCTGTCCTACGCGCCGACCGGCGCCCTGGTGGCGGCCGCGACGACGTCGTTGCCGGAGTCGCCCGGGGGCGAGCGCAACTGGGACTACCGCTTCACGTGGATCCGCGACGCCACGTTCATGCTCTGGGGCCTCTACACGCTCGGGTTCGACTGGGAGGCCAACGACTTCTTCTACTTCATCGCCGACGTCGCCGAGTCGGAGCAGAACACGCTCCAGATCATGTACGGGATCGACGGCGAGGATCAGCTCGACGAGCAGACGCTCGACCACCTGTCCGGCTACGAGGGCGCGCGGCCGGTGCGGACCGGCAACGCGGCGTACGACCAGGAGCAGCACGACGTCTGGGGAGCGCTGCTCGACTCGGTGTACCTGCACACGAAGTCGCGCGACCACCTGCCCGAGCGGATCTGGCCGATCCTGAAGCGCCAGGTCGAGGCGGCGATCGAGAACTGGCGCGAGCCCGATCGCGGGATCTGGGAGATCCGCGGCGACCCGCAGCACTTCACCTCGTCCAAGCTGATGTGCTGGGTGGCGTGCGATCGCGGCGCGCGCCTGGCGGAGATCCGCGAGGAGCTGGAGTTCGCGGCGCGCTGGCAGTCGGAGGCCGACGAGATCAAGGCGGACATCCTGGAGAACGCGGTGGACGACCGCGGCGTCTTCTGCCAGCACTACGAGACGGAAGCGCTGGACGCGTCGGTGCTGCTGATGGTGATGACGCGCTTCCTGCCGCCGGAGGACGAGCGGCTGCGCCGGACCGTGCTGGCGATCGCGGACGAGCTGACGTCGGACGGGCTGGTGCTGCGCTATCGGGTGGACGAGACGGACGACGGTCTGTCTGGCGAGGAGGGCACGTTCACGATCTGCTCGTTCTGGCTGGTGTCGGCGCTGGTGGAGATCGGGGAGATCGAGCGCGGGCGGGCGCTATGCGAGAAGCTCTTGTCCTACGCGTCGCCGTTGGGGCTGTACGCGGAGGAGATCGACCCCCGCACGGGGCGCCACCTGGGGAACTTCCCGCAGGCGTTCACGCACCTGGCGCTGATCAACGCGGTGATGCATGTGATTCGCGCGGATCAGGGGTTGGAGCCGGGGATGATGCCGTTGAGTCGTGAGTTGACGCGGCAGCGGTCGCAGTCGGCGTGAGGCTTTGCGCCGGCGCCTTGTGAGCCCGGGCGCTTTCTGGGCCCCGGCGCCTGGGCCCGAGCGCCTGAGCCCGAGGCCGCCTGGCCGCGGGTCCTGTCCGACAAATTTCCTTTCGCACGCCTTCGCTTCGCTCGACGCACGAAAGTGTGCTTTGTCGGCCACCCGCGGGTGGGGCGGGGCTGGGCTGCTGCTTTCACGCGAAACGGGAAGCGACTCAGTGCACCGCAGTCCCGAACGGACGTCGCGGATTCTTACTCATCCACCCTCCAGAGTCAGTCTGAGCGGGCTGTGGTCGCTCAGACCGCCGCGGTCGGCAACCTCGCACGATGCAACGCTCGGCTTGAGGTCTTGGCTCACGAAGACGTGGTCGTTCTGGTAGGCGTACTTGGTTCGACCCCAGAAGGTCCGCTGCTCCTCGCCGTGGGCCTCGCGCATGCAGTCGACGAAGCCCCGGGCTGGAAGCCCGTCGAGGAAGTCGGTGTGGTGCGTCGTCCCGTAGACCTTGTCGTAGTTGCGCGAGAGGTTGAAGTCTCCGCCGACTATGAAGGACCGGCCCTCCAGCAGCGGCGCGAGCTCCTCGAATGCCTCGTCGACAAAGGGGCGGACGCTCGGCACGGTCGGGGTGTGAACGCTGACAGCCACGAGTGGCCGGATGCCAGGAAGCTCGACCTCGGCGGCCATAAACCAGACGCGGTGGGCCGAGTGGAGCTCAAGCGGTTCGGCCGCGCCATCTCGGAGGTAGATCGCTGATCCGAGGGAGTTGCTGGCGTAGTCGGGGTCATGCAGCAGCCGCGCAACACCCGATTGGTCTGGTGGTGGAGGTGTCTCCTGGAGCAAAGCCAGGTCCGGGGCCAGGCTGTCGAGCAGGAGGCCCCACGCGGCGGGGCGCTTGGCCATGTTCCAGACCGCGACGATCATCTCCTCGTCGGAACAGAGCTTCTACGGGTGCGAATGGAGTCGATCAATCGCAGTTGCCATGAGATCAGGCTACCCGCACACGGCTCGTCTGCGCGAGAAGCGACTAGGACAACGGCCTTGCGATGGGATGGTTGTCCGGGATGTGAGCGCGCACCCCAATCGGTCCCCCTTCGATACATCCGATAAATCCTTTGATCTTCACGCGCCCACCCTCGCGCTCGATCCGCTTGCAGTACGTGCGCGCGTTCCCCCTCGAGAGGTAGCCCACGTGGAGGCCCTGGGCCAGGACCTTCACGGCGCGGGGGTCATGTGCGTTGTCGGGCTCGCAAACAAGCTCCAAGTCCACGTTGTCCATCTTCACGGCCTCGGAACCCCGGCGTCCGGTGATGTGGACAAGCTCGTCTTGGCGGTAGGACTCGCCCGCGACCTTGACGCTAGCCCTCTCGTCCCAAGGGCGGGGGTCGGTCTTCGGGTTGCGCCGGCCCCGCTCGTGGAGCCCCGCCTCGACCTCGACCTCGACCTCGGAGCCGTGGCGTCCGAACAACCGATCCATGAACCCCACACAGTCACGCTAACCGCCACGCCCGCGCAGATCAAACCGGTGCGCGCTGGTGTGTTCCAGCTAGTGCTTCTGCCTCGAAGCAGTAGTCGACTCCCGACTGGTCTCGCTCGTGCTTCTCGCGCAGAGCGACAGCCGAGCTCTCCCCGTGGAGCGGCCACGTCCCCTAGATGGCGGGGAATGCCAGCGGGGTAGCGCCTATCTATCAATCTCGGCGACGGCGGACGCGATGACCGCATTTGAGCGTAAGCCAGGCTCAGCTCCGCGGAGGTGCGGCTCCATCAGGATCCGAAGAGTCGACCCGCTCCGAGCGTTGGCTTGTCGCCCGACCTTGCAAGCGCAAGCACGACGACGATCGCCGCGGCGGTCAGGCCAGCCGCCGCCAGTTTCTTGTCGAACAGCGCCGAGATGAACCTCTTGTTCTCGGTGTCCTTCAACAGTGCGTTCGAGTTGACGTCCCGGATCTCATCGAGGACGCGCATTCGCTCCTCCGGGGTCAGATCCTTGCGAAGCTCGGCCTTGAGGATCCCGAGGCGCTCGAGGTGGATCTGGTGGACCATCTCCTGGCCGCGCGCGTTCAACGTAAGCGCAACGTCATACCCCTTGGCCACATCGTCTAACGCGCCTTGGGCCAGCTTCGTGATCTCGGGGACTTGATCGATGATCTTCAGTGCTACTTCAGGGTCGACTTCCGGCAGGCTGTCCAGAAACCGAAGGAACGTGTCCTTCGAGAGATTCCTCCAAGACTCGATGCCCAGGGCGTTCCTGATCTCGACCTCACTGGTGTATGGCGGCACAGGTCATGTATCGGCAACGTCGCTGTGGCACGTAAGCAAGTGACGTCCTCGCCGTCGGGCTCCCGCTTTCGCCTGAAAGGAGCACTCCCGCTCGCGGGGCCGGCGCGCTGCTCAGATCCATGCGTAGCGATAGCGGTCGCTGGACCCTCGGCCCGCTCCGTCCGCCCGTGCTCAACCTTGAGTGCGGGATCGGAACCGCTCCAAAGTGGACGGTTGAGGGAGCGCAACCGATGCTCGGCACTCCTCCGCGCTAGCGCTTCTTGTCAACGCGGCAGTGCGTTGATTCGGGCGGTCCTGCGGACCGACCGGACTCGGCTACGCGGCGAGGTCGCGCTTCGGGGACTCAGGCGGCAGGACCTCGCTCGCCTTGACCACCGCGCGCATCAGATTTCGCCAGACGATCCCGGCACTCTTCTTGGCCTCTTGCCAAGCCTCATTCGCGCCCACCGAATGCGCGCGCAGTTCTCCCACCTGATCCGCGCCCGCGGCCTCGCGCGCCCGCCGACTGAACAGCCGCATGTTCTCCCGGAACTCGTCATCCCAGATGAACTCGATTCGGGTGTCCAACTCAGCACTCTTCGCGAGAATCTTGCTTCTCGCTTCGTCGGACTGCCCCGCGCTTTCGAGGAGCTCAGTCACTGCTTTCTCCAGCTCGGCTCCAGTCTCGCCAACGGTTCTGATGTCGTCAGCCGCCTGCTGACGCACAGTCCGCAGCTGAGCGTCGTCCGCCGCCTCCGCCGCTGCACCCTTTGACAGCTTGCTTCCGAGCAGCGCAGCGCCTCCCGCGATCAATCCCGCACCAACCGCGGCGCCCCCCGTAATCGCGCTGTCGGCGGCTGAAGAGCTGTCGGCGGCAAGAGCAGGGGCCGCAAGCAGTAGGAAGAAAAGCACGCAGCCGAGCCCGCCAGTAATGATCCTCATGGGCCGAGCGTACGTCATTCACGCCGCCCACAGGACTAAGGCTCGATCCGGGTGGATCGAGCCTCGCTCTGCTCGCAGCCATGCCTACACGACCGGGCCTGGACGATTCCGCGCTACCCGTTGCACTTCCGCTTTCCATGCGAGGGAGCAGTCCGAGGACGAGTGTCGTTTTGCGCGAAAACCGAGAGCGAGCAGCATAGGTGCCGAACCACGCTCTGCGACCGGCGGCAGCGCCTCCTGCCCGCTGTCAGGCCACTTCTGTCGCCAGCCCGAACGGCGTCCCCTCCGAGTCCTTGCAGACCGCCCACGCCTCCCCGGGGTGGATCACCGCTCCGCCCAGCGCCGTCACTGATTCGAGGGCGCTCGCCATGTCGTCCACCTCGAAGTAGGGCAGCGACCAGGTGTCGCCGGGGCCCCGGCCGCGCTGGTGTACCCCGATCGCTGGTCCGCGCCCGTCGCCACGGCCTGACTGCCAGCCGGACCCATCCGAGGCCGCCCGCGGCGACAACTCCACCCCCAGCAGCCCGCGCCAGAACGCCAGCGCTCGCTCCTCATCGTCCGCCGGGAACTCGATCAGCTTCAGTCGCGAGGGCTCCATTGCCCGCACGGTAGCCGCAACGACTCAGCCGTTGCGCTTCGCAGCGCGTCCCAGCTTCACCCGGTCCGTTGCGCTCAGCACTGCCTTCCGCAGCCTCAGCTTCCCGGGCGTCACTTCCACGCACTCGTCCGCCCGGATGAACTCCAGCGCTTGGTCCAGCGACAGCTGGTGGTGGGGTACCAGCCGCATCGTGTCGTCCGACCCGGCCGCCCGCACGTTCGTCTGCTTCTTCTCGCGCACCGCGTTCACGTCCAGGTCCTCCGCGCGCGCGTTCTCTCCCACGACCATCCCCTCGTAGACCTCTTCGCCCGGCCCCACGAACAGCTGCCCTCGCTCCTGCAGCTTCAGCAGCGCGAACTGGCCGCTCTCCCCGCTCCTATCCGCCACCAGGCTCCCCGTCGGCCTCGACTTGATCTCTCCGTACCACGGGTCGTAGCGCTCGAACACGGAATGCAGGATCCCCGAGCCTCGTGTCTCCGTCAGGAACTCCGTTCGGAACCCGATCAGCCCGCGCGCCGGCACCAGGTACTCCACTCGCACCCACCCGGTGCCGTGGTTGACCATGTGCTCCATCCGGCCCTTTCGCAGCGCCAGCAGCTGCGTCGTCACGCCCAGGTAGTCCTCCGGCACGTCGATCGCCAGCCGCTCTACCGGCTCGAGGACGGTGCCGTTCTCCTCGCGCGTCACCACCTGCGGCTTGCCCACCGTCAGCTCGAACCCTTCGCGCCTCATCGCCTCCACCAGCACCGCCAGCTGCAGCTCTCCGCGGCCCTGCACCTCCCAGGTATCCGGGCGCTCCGTGTCCAGCACCCTGATCGACACGTTCCCCACCAGCTCCGCCTCGAGCCGATCCTGCACCTGCCGCGCCGTGAGGCGGTTCCCGGACCTGCCCGCCAGCGGCGACGTGTTGATCCCGATCGTCATGCCGAGCGCGGGCTCGTCGATCGCGATCGTCGGCAGCGGGACCGGATCCTCGGGGTCCGCGACCGTCTCGCCGATCGTGATCTCCGGGATGCCCGCGAGCGCCACGATCTCGCCGGGCCCGGCCTCGTCGATCTCCACGCGCCTCAGCCCCTCCATCCCGTACAGCTCCGTGACCGCCGCGCGCTCCACCGATCCGTCGCGCCGGCACCACGCCACGGGCACGCCCTTGCGCAGCACCCCGTTGTGCACCCGGCAGATCGCCAGCCGCCCGACGTAGGGCGACGCGTCGAGGTTCGTGACCAGCGCCTGCAGCCGTGCGCCGTCCTCGTACTCGGGCGCGGGCACCTGAGCCACGAGCAGGTCGAGCAGCGGCCGCAGGTCGGTTCCCTCCTGCCCCGGCTCCGTCGCGGCCCAGCCCGCCCGGGCGTTCGTGTAGACGATCGGGAAGTCGATCTGTCCGTCGTCGGCATCGAGGTCGAGGAACAGCTCGTACACCTCGTTCACGACCTCGTCGACGCGCGCATCCGGCCGGTCGACCTTGTTCACGACGAGGATCACCGGCAGCCGACGCTCCAGCGCCTTGCGCAGCACGAAGCGCGTCTGCGGCAGCGGACCCTCGGAGGCGTCGACCAGCAGCAGAACGCCGTCGACCATGCTCAGCCCGCGCTCCACCTCGCCGCCGAAGTCGGCGTGGCCCGGGCGTGTCGACGATGTTCAGCTTCACGTCGCCGTAGTGCACGGCCGCGTTCTTGGCGAGGATCGTGATGCCGCGCTCGCGCTCCTGGTCCATCGAGTCCATCACGCGGTCCGACACCTCCTCGTGCGCGGCGAACACGCCGGACTGGCGCAGCATCGCGTCGACCAGCGTGGTCTTGCCGTGGTCGACGTGCGCGATGATCGCGACGTTGCGGATGTCGGAGCGGGCCGCCATGCGGCCCCCAACCTTAGGCACGGCCGTGGAGTAGGTTCGTCGCGGTGGGCGCTGAGACCCCGATCCGATTCGGCATCTCGGTCCTGCCGAACACCGACGAGCTCGACCGCATCCGCGAGCTTGTGGGCGTGGCCGATCGAGCGGGGCTCGACCTCGTCGGCGTTCAGGACCACCCCTACCAGCGCCGCTTCCTGGACGCCTGGTCGCTGATACCGGTCCTGCTCGCCGAGACCGAGCGCATCTCGATCTGCACCGACGTGGCGAACCTGCCGCTGCGTCCGCCGGCCGTGATGGCGAAGGCCGCCGCCACGCTCGACGTGCTCAGCGGCGGACGCTTCGAGCTCGGCCTCGGCGCCGGCGGCTACCCCGACCCGATCGCGGGCTTTGGCGGTCCGCGGCGAACTCCGGGCGAGTCCGTGGAGGCTCTCGACGAGGCGATCGACCTGATCAGGCTGCTCTGGTCCGAGGAGCGGTCGGTCTCTTTCGAGGGCAAGCACTACCGCCTCGACGACGCCCGCCCGGGCCCGCGACCGGCGCACCCGATCGGCATCTGGCTCGGCGCCTTCCTGCCGCGGATGCTCCGCCTCACCGGCCGCAAGGCCGACGGGTGGCTCCCGTCGCTCGGCGTGCTCTCGCGCGAGGAGCTGCGGGCCGGCAACGAGCAGATCGACGCGGCGGCCGAGAAGGCGGGCCGCGATCCGGCCGAGATCCGGCGGATCGTCAACATCCAGGGGCTCATCGGCGAGCCGCCCGGACCGGCGCGCGCGGACCTCCCGGTCGGCTACCTGATAGGCGAGCCGCTCGCCGGACCGGTCGACTGGTGGGTCGAGACGCTCGCCGGCTTCGTGGAGGACGGCTTCGACACGCTCGTCTTCTGGCCGGTGGAGACCGTCCCCGAACAGGTCGAGCTGTTCGCGGGCGAGGTCGCGCCGCGGCTGCGCTCAGGCGTCTGAAGCGCCCTCACCGGGCATGATGTAGCTCATGGAACGTAAGTGGTGGACGCTGCTGGCGGTCTGCGTGGCCACGTTCATGTTGCTCGTGGACATCACGATCGTGAACGTGGCGCTGCCGAGCATCCAGGAAGATCTCGACGCGAGCCTGACCAACCTCCAGTGGGTGGTCGACGCCTACGCGCTGGTGCTGTCGGCCTTGATGCTCACCGTCGGCTCGCTTGCGGATCGGCTGGGTCGACGGCTGATGTTCATCGTCGGCGTGGCGATCTTCACCCTTGCCTCGCTGCTGTGCGGCCTCGCCCCGACGGCGACGCTGCTCGACCTGGCCCGGGGGCTCCAAGGCGTGGGCGGCGCGGCGATGTTCGCCACCTCCCTGGCGCTGATCGCCCAGGAGTTCCGCGGGCGCGAGTTCGGCACGGCGATCGCCGTCTGGGGCGCGACCGTGGGCGCCGCCGTGGCCGTCGGGCCGCTGGTGGGCGGCGCGCTGACCGAAGGGCTTGGCTGGGAGTGGATCTTCTTCGTCAACGTCCCGGTGGGCGCGGTTGCGCTCGGCCTCGCCGTGCTGCGGATGCGCGAGTACTCGGATCCGGACCCCCGCGGAATCGACGTCGGCGGGCTCGTGACCTCGTCGGCGGCGCTGTTCCTGCTGGTCTTCGGGCTGCTGCGCGGCAACGCCGAAGGCTGGGGCAGCGCTGTGATCGTCGCCTCGCTCGTGGGCGCACTCGTGCTGTTTGCCGTCTTCGTCGCGCTCGAGCGCGGCCAGGCGCGCCCGATGCTCGACCTGTCGCTGTTCCGGCGGCCGGCGTTCGTCGGGGTGTCGCTGGCGACGCTGGCCATCGGAGCGGGGATGTTCGCGATGTTCTTCTACCTCTCGCTGTACCTGCAGGACATCCTCGGCTACTCGCCGCTCCATGCCGGCCTGCGCTTCCTGCCGCTGACTTTGCTCGTCTTCGTCATACCGCTCGCCACCCGGGAGCTGAGCGGGCGCGTCCCGCCCCGCGCCCTGCTCGGCGGCGGCCTTGCGCTCGTGTCGATCGGCCTGTTCCTGATGCACGGGATCCACACGGACTCGGAGTGGACCACGCTGCTGGCCGGGCTGATCGTGGCGGGAATCGGCATCGGCCTCGCCAATCCCGCCATCGGGTCGACCGCTCTAGGGGTGGTCGACCCGGCCAACAGCGGCATGGCGTCGGGCTTCAACAACACGTGCCGGCTGGGCGGGGTGGCCGTCGGCGTCGCGGCCCTGGGCGCGGTCTTCCAGCACGGGATCGAGACGAAGCTCACCGAGCTCGCGCCGAGCGCTCCGTCCGGGTTGACCGACGCCGTGGCATCGGGGGGCGCGCACAGCGTGCCGCCGCGGCTGGCGGACGCCGCCCACCAGGCCTTCATCGCCGGCCTCAACGACATCCTCCTGGTCGGCGCCCTCACGCTGCTCGTCGGGGCAGTGGCGGCCTTCACGCTGATCCGGGCTCGCGACTTCGCCCGCAGGCCGGAGCCGGTGGCCGTCACGGCGGATGCCTGAGCCGCCTGCGGCTAATGTCAGCGGCGGGTAGCCAATGGACGAGACAGCCGGTAGCCCCGCCAGCGAGCCCGACGAGCGCCCGCTCGAGCTGATCCTCGCTCGCAACCTCGTCTCGATCATCTCGCTCGCGGCGGTCCTGGTCGACGTCGAGGGCGCGCTCGTCTACTACAACGACGCCGCGGCCGAGATCATCGGCACCCGCTTCGAGGAGCGAGGGCGGATCTCACGCGAGGAGTGGAGCGCCGAGATGGGCCCCGTCGACCGGGAGGGGCGAGCTCTCTCCTTCGACGACCTGCCGCTGACCGTCGCCCTGCGCGACGGCAGCCCGGGCTACGGGCAGTTCTTCATCCGAGCGGAGGGCGGGTTGCTCGAGATCGTCGTGGGCGCGCTGCCGCTCGTCGGCTCCAACGGGAACCACGGCGCGTTGGTGGTCTTCTGGCCGGTGCCCCCGGACCAGGAAGGCTGACGTCATGCGCGTGAAGCTGTGGGGCGTGCGCGGCTCGATTCCGGTGCCGGGCGAAGCCGCGGCAGGCTACGGCGGAAACACCTCGTGCGTGGGAGTCACGGCGGGCGCCGAGTGCGAGCTGATCCTCGATGCCGGCAGCGGCATCCGCGGACTGGGCGCCGCCATCTCGGGCGGGTGTCGCCACGTGCACGTCCTGCTGACCCACCTCCACCTCGACCACATCCAGGGGCTGATGTTCTTCGCTCCGCTCTTCGACCCCGACGTCGAGGTCACCGTCTGGGGTCCGCCGGCCGCCCGCCGGGGGCTGCGCGAGCGCCTCGCGCGCTTCATCTCGAACCCGATCTTCCCGGTCGAGATCCGCGATCTGCCCGCGCGGATGAGCTTCAAGAGCGTGCCGACCACGCCCTGGGTCATCGGCGGCGTCGAGGTCAGGGCCGCGCTCGTCGCCCATCGCGGCCTCACGCTCGGCTACCGGCTCGCGGCCGACGGCGCGAGCCTCTGCTACCTCCCCGACCACGAACCGGGACTCGGCGAGGACCTCGCCACGGCCGAGCCGGAGTGGATCTCGGGGCACGCGCTCGCGGCGGACGCGTCGCTGCTGATTCACGACTGCCAGTACGCCGACGCCGAGTACCCGGCTCACCGCGGCTACGGGCATTCCAGCCTCAGCGACGCGCTCGCCTTCGCCGATCGCGCCCGAGCCGCCGGCACGCTGCTGTTCCACCACGACCCCGGGCACGACGACGCCGATCTCGACGCGATGGGCGAGGAGGCGGCGAGCAAGTGGGCGCTCCGGGAGCACGACGGCACGGTCGAGATGGCACGCGAGGGTCGCGTGATCGAGCTGGCCGGCTGAGCTAGAGCGTCGTGCGTGCGGCGGGCCCTGCGGCACCGCGCAGCCGTCCGCGCACGCGCCGGCGCTTTGCCACCAGCTCGCGCTCGAGCTCGTCCAGCTCCTCGCGCCGGCGGCGCACCAGCTCGAGCTGGAGCTCCACGTAGCGGACGGCCTCCTCGAGGATCTCGCGCCTGCGGACCGGGTCCTCGACTCCGGCGTCCCACTCCCGCTTGCGCGCGGCGCGGGCGGACTCCTCGGCGGACAGCTCCTTCAGCTCCTCGAGCGACAGACCCAGCACCCGCCGCAGGCGCAGCACCTCTTGGAGGCGCTCGATGTCGGCCTCGTCGTACACGCGGTGCGCGCCCGGCTCGCGCGCGGAGGTGGGCGCCAGCAGCCCCAGCTCCTCGTAGTAGCGGATGGTCCGCGGCGTGGTGCCGGTCAGCTGCGCCACGTCTCCGATGCGCAGGCTCATGTAGTTGCCTCGCCGACCACGGTTCTGACCGAAGTGTGGCGCGGCCGCAGGAGCGAAACGCCCGCGCCGGCCAGCGAGGTCAGCGCCAGCACCAGCAGCGCCGTGTGCATGTTGTGGATGAACGGCTCCAGCTGCGCCGGCGTCAGGCCGTTGCCGAGGCCGGAGAAGATCTTGAAGAGCACGTGCTTCGGCACGGCGGCGGTGATGATCGCCATCACGAAGGCGATCGACACCACGGCGCCCGTGTTCTGCAGCATTGTCCGCGCTCCGGCCGCGATGCCGCGCCGCTGCGGCGCGACGGCTCCCATCATCGCCGCCGTGTTGGGCGAGTTGAACAGCCCCGATCCGATGCCCACGGTGAGCAGCAGCACGCTGCTCTGCCAGTACGGGCTATCGGGCTGCAGGGTCATCATCAGCGCGAGTCCCACCGCGCTCACCGCCATGCCCCAGGCCGCCAGCGCGCGCGAGCCGTGCCGGTCGGCCGCGATGCCGGCCAGCGGCGAGGACACGAGCATCCCGAGCGCCAGCGGAGCGAGCTTGATGCCGGCCAGGATCGGGTCGTCGCCCTGCGCGCCCTGGAAGTAGAAGACGAACACGAACATCAGCGCGAAGCGCGACAGGCCGTTGATGAACGCCGCGCCGGTCGCCGCCGCGAAGAGCCGGTCCTCGAAGATCGACAGGTCGAGCATCGGCGCCCTGCTGCGGTGCTCGATCAGCACGAAGGCGGGGAGCAGCACGATGGCGGCCGTCAGGCCGACGAGCACGACCGGGTCGTTCCAGCCGGAGAGCCCGCCGCGGGAGATGCCGAGCACCAGCCCGGTCAGGCCGGCGATGAACGTGGTGGTGCCGAGCACGTCGAGCCCGCGCACGGCGTCGCGCTTGGCCAGCTCGCGGAGCACCAGGGCGCCCCAGAGCGCGCCGCCCAGCGCGAACGGGACGTTGAACCAGAACACCCAGTGCCAGGACAGCTCGACCAGCGCGCCGCCGAGCACGGGGCCGAGCACGAGCCCGACCGCGGCGACCATCGTGTTGGTGCCCATGGCGACTCCGAGCTGCTCCTTCGGGAAGGCGTCGGTCACGAGCGCGCCGGAGTTCGCGAACAGGAACGCGCCGCCGATGCCCTGCACGATCCGCCACAGGATCAGCTCGGTGCCGCTGCCGGAGAAGCCCGCCCCCAGCGAGGCGAAGGCGAAGACGACAAAGCCCGCGACGTAGGCCTTCTTGCGCCCGAACAGGTCGGACAGCCGGCCGGCGCTGAGCACCAGCACGGTCGAGGCGATCATGTAGGCGAGGATCACCCAGACGAGCTGCAGCAGCGTCGTGCCGAGGCTGCGTTCCAGGTCGGGCAGGGCGATGATCAGCGTGCCCGAGTTGACCGTCGCGAGCAGCATCCCGAGGCTCGTGCACGAGAGGGCCCACCACTTGTAGTTGTGGTGGTCGGCGTCGACGCCGAGGCGGCGGCTGCTCGGTGCTGCAAACCGTACGTTCACGTAAGAATCAGTTTAGCGCGGTTTGAAGTCGATGCGCCTCGGCAAGATTTGGGGCGATGTCCGACGTCGAGGTCAGGCCCGCCGCTGACGACGCACTTGCCGCAGAGGTCGCGCTGGTCATCAACGACGCCTACGGGGTGGGGGAGGCCGGCCTCTGGCGCGACGGCGTGGGGCGTACGACGGCGGACGAGATGGCGGAGCGGATCCGCGCCGGAGAGGTGCTCGTGGCGACCACCAACGGGCGCGTTGTCGGGTGCGCGTCGGTGCGGCGGATCGACGAGACGACGACCGAGGTCGGGCTGATCAGCACCCGCCTCGACAGCTGGGGCAGCGGGGTCGGGAGCAAGCTGGTCGAAGCGGCCGAGGACGTCGGGCGGTCGCATGGGGCGACGACGATGCAGCTGAAGGTCCTCGCCCCGCTGACGGGGACCCACTCGGCGAAGGAGCGCCTGAGCGACTGGTACCGCCGCCTCGGCTACGAGTGCGTCGACTCGCTTCCGTTCGAGCAGGTGGCGTCACACCTCGAGTCCGATCTCGCGACTCCCTGCGAGTTCCTTCTCTTCAAGAAGCCGCTCCGGTAGCGATCGATCTCCATCCCGCGAGCCCGCCGACGATACTGCGCAGCCATGTCCGCGCTCGGCGCCATCAGGCCCTGCCGCGATGACGAGCGCGCCGCCATCCTCGCGATCGTCAACGCCGCCGCCGAGGCGTATCGGGGCGTGATTCCGGCCGATCGCTGGCGCGAGCCCTACATGCCCGCGGAGGAGCTGGAGGAAGAGATCGAGGCGGGCGTGGACTTCTGGGGCTACGACGTCGGCGGCGAGCTGGTCGGGATCATGGGCAGCCAGCCGGTTCGCGACGTCCACCTGATCCGCCACGCATATGTCTCACCGGGCCGCCAGCGGGGTGGCGTCGGCGGTGCGCTGCTCGAGCACCTGGTGGGCGCCACTCCTGGGCGCATCCTCGTCGGCACCTGGGCCGCGGCCGGCTGGGCGATCGACTTCTACCGCCGCCACGGCTTCGAGCAGGTGACGCCCGACCTCAAGGACGAGCTGCTCAAGACCTACTGGACCATCCCGGAGCGCCAGATCGAGACCTCGGTCGTGCTCGCCCGGCCGCCCTTCGGCTAGGAGCCTCAACGGGTCGTCCACGGGTCACGGCCCTCCGGGCGAAGTACGGAGCCGGCGCGTAGCGGCGTCGCCACCCTGGCCGCGATACTGGGCGGGCGATGTCGCAGGAGAACGTCGAGCTGGTGCGCGCTGCCATCGAGGCCTACAACCGGGGCGACTTTGAGAGCGTGCTCACAGCCGCGCCTCCTGACTTCGAAATCGACTTGTCGCGTGCGGCGGGCCCACTGCACGGTGTGTACGGGCTCGATCAGGTTCGGCAGTTCAGGGACGAGTTCATGGAGAGTTGGCAATCGGTCCGGATCGAGCCGCACGAGTTCATCGACGCGGGCGCGGAGGTAGTCGTTCCGTGGACGATGCACCTGATCGGGCGTGACGGCATCGAGGTGCAGGCTCGCGTGACGTGGACCTGGACGATCCGCGACGGCAACATCAAGCGCCTCTGCATGTACCAGGAGCGCCAGGAGGCCCTCGAAGCCGTGGGGCTGACCGAGTAGGCCTGGCTGCTTCCGCCAGCCGGTTCGCTAGACCCTCCTAGGCGAGGAAGTCGAGCACCGCGCGCGACCACGCCGCGCGGTTGCCGGGGCTCTCGGCGTACGCGAAGTGGTCGGCGCCCGGGATCTTCGCGATCGTCGGATTGGGGAGCTCCTCCGCCATCTCGGTGGTCGACGCGTCGAAGGCGTCGTGCTCGCCGGCGAGCACCAGCGTGGGCGCTTCGATGCGTCTCAGCAGCGGGCGGAGGTCCATCATGCCGGCGATCCGCTCGTTGAAGTGCTTCAGGGCGTCCGCGTTGATGCCGGACCGGCGAAAGGCGTCGAACACCGGCGTCATGTCCTTCCCGGGCGGCGCGAGCACCGGCCCGGCGCGCTGGTAGAGCGCGATGAGCTCGTCGTCGCTTGAGTAGTTGCCGGCCTGCTGCTCCTGCAGTGCGCCGACCGCCTCCTGGAAGTAGGGCCGGCCCTGGTGCGAGGCCACTCGCTCCATGCGGATCGCGCGGATCGCGTCGGTGAAGCGCGGCGTCGTGTTGGCCAGGATCAGACGACCGACCCGCTCCGGGTAGGTCCCGCCCCAGACCATTGCCACGAACCCGCCGTGGGAGTGGCCGAGCAGGTCGAGCCGCTCGAGGCCGAGCGCCTCGCGGACCGCCTCGATGTCGGCCGCGTAGTCCTCGAGCTCGTACGCGGAGGGATCACTCGGGCGATCGGACTCCCCGGTGCCGCGCGGGTCGAGCAGGATCAGCGTCCGCTCGGCGGCGAGCTCCGGAAGCTCTCCGAAGTGGAGCGCCGAGCAGCCGGGTCCGCCCGGGTGGAGCAGCAGCGGCGGACCTGATCCAACCTCACGCCAGGAGAGCCTGCGACCGTCGTCGGTCCTCAGACTCGGCACCCCGGTCGCCTCCGGGCTAGTGGTGCCCCAGACCGATCCGGACCACCTCGCCGGTCGGACCTCCGCCCGAGTCGGTCGGAGCGATGCTCCAGTTCGAGACGTACAGCGAGCACCTCCGCCCGGCGGCGAAGCCACCCGGGAAGTTCAGCCCCGACGCCACCGTTACCGGCGCGGTGCTGTGGGGTGGCACGCGCACCACCGCGCCCGTGCCCGGAGCCGCGTTCTCGAGCCCGAGCGTGGAGAACTCGGTTGCGTAGAAGCGGCCGTCGTGTCCGAAGCCGCATCCCGTGACAGCGGTCAGGCCGCTGGCCCACTGCGTCAGAGGGTGCGAGTCCCAGGGCGCGTAGCGCCACACCCTCGCCGCCCCCGGCGCGTTGCCGCCGCCGGTCAGCTCGCCGATGTAGAGCGCGCCGTCGGGTCCGCGGTCGATGCACGTGGGCACCGAGTCGGACGCGGGCGGGTTCGGGATGAACTGGTTCACGCTCACGTGGCCGTGACGACTCACCCTGTTGATGGTGTTCGCGCCGGCGTCCACGACCCACAGAGCTCCCGGAACCGCGAGCACGCCGTACGGGTTCGCGTCGGGGAACTGACCGGGGACGAGATCCTGGTGGTCGTTGGTCCACTGATAGTTGACGTGGCCGACGTCGGCGACCACCTTCCACTTGCCCCACCGCGAGACCTTGATCAGCCGGCCGGCCTGCGCCTTCGCGCCTGCCGCTGTCTGAGGCGTAAGGCCCGTGGGCGGCACGGCGTCGGATGACCCGGTGATGATCCCGTAGAGCTTGCCGCCGAGCCACGAGATGCCGTCGACGCCGGTCGCCGCGGACCCATCCTCTCCCGCGAAGGAGACGATCCCCGATACCACCCGGTGGGCGCTGGAGTGGCCGAGGTCGATGCGGCTGATCCCGCTGGTGAAGCCGACGCACGTGGTGCCTTCCTCGCCGCCGGCGATGCACTCGGTCCCGCCGTGTCCGGCCTCGGCGACATACAGTCGTCCGTCGGGTCCGAACGCGAGGTCGCGCGGATTATCGAGGCCGGAGACAACGGTGCTGACGCTCGATGCCGCGTGCGCTGAGGCGACCACCCCGAGACTCGCGACGATCGCGATGGACACGAGTACCGACCGACGCAGCGCGCGCATGATTTCTCCTACCCGTCGAGACCTAGCGGTGCGCGCAACCTACTACACGGTCGTCGTAGACGTCTACCTCACAGCCGCACGTCGGCCACCATCGCCCCGAACAGCAGCGCGAGGTAGGCCAGCGAGAACAGGTAGAGCCGCAGCGCGTCGCGGCGCGAGGGCGTTCGCAGCAGCCGGATCGCCCCGAAGATGAACGCCGCTCCGAGCACCACCGAGCAGACGAGATAGACGGCTCCGAACGCTCCGGCGCAGAACGGCAGCTGCGATACCGCGTAGAGCAGGACGGCGTACAGCAGGATCTGCCGGCGAGTCTCGGCCTCGCCGCGCACGACCGGCAGCATCGGCACCCCTGCGCGCGCGTACTCGTCCTTCATCAGCAGCGACAGCGACCAGAAGTGGGGTGGCGTCCAGAAGAAGACGATCGCGAACAGGTACAGGGGGGTTCCGCCCAGCCCGCCCGTGACCGCCGCCCATGCCACCAGCGGCGGCACCGCGCCGGCGGCCCCGCCGATCACGATGTTCTGCGGCGTCGTTCGCTTCAGCCACATCGTGTAGACGAGCACGTAGCCCAGGAACCCCGACATCGCGAGCACGGCGGCCAGCGGGTTCACCGTCAGCGACAGCAGCGCGAACGACGCGCAGCCCAGCAGCACTCCGTAGACGATCGCCGCGCGGACCGACACGCGGCCCGACGCCACCGGACGGTCGGCGGTTCGCTTCATCAGGCGGTCGATGTCCCGATCGAGAGCGTGGTTGATCGCGCCCGCTCCGCCCGCCGACAAGGCGCCGCCGAGGCAGGTGAGCAGCACGAGGCCGAGCGACGGGTCGCCGGCCACGTACATCGTCGTGACCGTCGTGAAGATCAGCAGCGACTGGACCTTTGGCTTCGTCATCTCCAGGTAGTCGGAGATGACGGTCCGCGAGGAGCCGGCCAGCGTCGCGACGCGCGCGTACGAGCTCATGCCGCCACCGCCTCGGCGTGCGAGCCGGCACGCGAGCGCGCGGGCGCCAGCTGCAGCGTGAACGCGAGCGTGGTCGCCCACAGCAGCGTGCCCAGCGCCAGGTGCAGCACGATCAGCGTCTCGTACTCGTTGGTGATCCACACGTTCAGCGCGCCCACCAGGATCTGGGCGCAGAGCAGAGCCGTCAAGCCGTACGCGTAACCGACACCCACGCGCCGCCGCAGCGCCACCACTATCAGCGTGATCAGCAGGATCGAGGCCAGGTACATGAACGCGCGGTGGGTCAGGTGGATGTCGACGAGGCGCGACTGCCCGAACGGCATGAAGCCATCGTTGCACCCCGGGAACTGCGTTCCGCAGGCGTGGTGTGCCCCGTCGCCGAGCTGGTAGTCGGGCCGGCCGTACTTCTGCGTCCCCGCCATGTAGCCGCCCGCCACGATCGTGCAGAGCACCGCGACGCTCGCGGCGATCGCCAGCACTCGCAGCCGCGGTCCGCCGGCCGACTGCCGGAAACCGGACACGCCCCGCCACAGGTACAGCAGCCCCCCGAGCAGCAGCATCGCCAGCCCGAGGTGCGCCGCCACGTACGCCTCGTTGAGGTTGTCCTCGACCGTCGCCCCGCCCAGCCCGGCCTGAGCCAGGATCAGCACCAGCAGCGCCAGCGACACGCCGAACCACTGCCGGTAGCGCCGCCAGGAGAGCACCACCAGCGCGACGATCATGATGCTCACCGCGCCGGCGAGGGCGCGGTGCGTGTACTCGACGACCGAGTTGAGGTCGACGCCCGGCACCACGTTGCCCTTGCAGAACGGCCAGCCGTGCAGGCCCGAGCCGCCCGGGCCGCAGCCCAGGCCGGAGTCGGACACGCGCACGACGCCGCCGACGATGATCAGCACGAACGTCGCAACACCGGTCGCCAGAACCAGCCGGCGGAACGCAGGCGAAGGCACGACGTCCACCCTAGATGCTGCGCGACGCGACGGGCTGCGCCACCGTCTCCGCCGGCTTGCTGCGGGCGAGCACCTCGCGACGGATGTCCTTCAGGGGCTCGACGCTGCGCACGCGCGGGATCGAGTCGAAGTTGTTGGGTGGCGGCGGCGAGGTCGTGAACCACTCGAGCGTGTTGCCGTGCCAGGGGTCGTTGCCCGCGCGCTTGCCGTTCTTGATCGAGTGGACCACGTTGACGAGCGTGACGAGGATGCCGAGGGCGAGGATGAACGCGCCGATCGTCGAGATCAGGTTGTAGGTGGTCACGTGGAGGTCGGACGAGTAGTCGTACACGCGCCGCGGCATCCCCGAGAGCCCGGCCGAGTGCTGGACGAGGAAGGTCGCGTTGATGCCCACGAACATCAACCAGAACGACGTCTTGCCGAGCGCCTCCGACATCAGCCGGCCGCTCATCTTCGGGAACCAGTAGTAGAGCCCGGCGAAGATCCCGAACACCGAGCCGCCGAACAGCACGTAGTGCAGGTGGGCGACGACGAAGTAGGTGTCGGTCAGCTGCCAGTCGACGGGGAAGATCGCCAGGATCACGCCCGAGATTCCGCCGATCACGAACAGCCCGGGCACCGCGGCGGCGAACAGGAGCGGCGTCTTGTAGACGATCGACCCCCGCCACAGCGTGGCTATCCAGTTGAAGATCTTGATGCCGGTCGGCACCGCGATCGTGAAGGACGAGAGCATGAAGAAGGCCAGCACCACGGTCGCCGTCGGCGTGGCGAACATGTGGTGCGCCCACACCAGCAGGCCGAGGAACGCGATCGCCACCGTCGAGGCCGCGATCGCCCGGTAGCCGAAGATCGGCTTGCGCGCGAACACCGGCAGGATCTCCGAGATCATCCCGAACGCCGGCAGCACCATGATGTAGACCTCGGGGTGCCCGAAGAACCAGAACAGGTGCTGCCATAGCAGCGGGTCGCCGCCGCCGGCCGGGTCGAAGAAGGCGGTGCCGAAGTGCCGGTCGGTGAGCAGCATCGTCACGGCCGCCGCCACCGCCGGGAGGGCGATGATCAGCAGATAGCTGTAGACGAGGATCGTCCAGACGAACAGCGGCATGCGGCCCCAGCTCATCCCGGGTGCCCGCATGTTGTGGATCGTGGCGACGAAGTTGATCGCCCCGAGCATCGATGAGAGCCCGGTCAGGTGGATCATGAAGATCCAGGCGTCCACGCCGCCGCTCGGCGAGAACGCGTCGTCCGACAGCGGCGGGTACATCGTCCAGCCGGCCTGCGGCGGCTCGAAGAAGACGCTCATGTAGAAGGCGACGCCGCCGAACGCCAGCAGCCAGAACGAGAGCGCGTTCAGCCGCGGGAAGGCCATGTCGCGGGCGCCGATCATCAGCGGCAGCAGGTAGTTGGCGAATCCGGCCAGCACCGGCACGACGAACAGGAAGACCATCGTCGTGCCGTGCATCGTCACGAGGCCGTTGTAGGTCTCGGGGGTGACCAGCGTGTTGCTCGGCTGCGCGAGCTGGAGGCGCATGATCAGCGCCTCCACGCCTCCCAGGATGAAGAACAGGAAGGTCGCGAAGAGGTAGAGGATTCCGATCTTCTTGTGATCGGTGGTGGTCAGCCAGGCCAGCCAGCCGCGCGGCTCCGACTGGATGCCGTGGAGGACGACCTCGGGGTGGGCGACCTGGCTGGTGGTGGCGGTTCCGGCTTCCATTACTTGGGGATCACCTGGCCCTGGCCCGACTTGCGCTGCTCGGCCAGCGCCTTGCCGGCGGCCTCGATGTCGTCGGCGCGCTGCTGCGCCCAGGCCTCGTACTCGTCGGGCGTGACCGCCTTGACCCGGGCGCGCATGTCAGCGTGGCCCGGGCCGCACAGCTCGGCGCACTGGCCGCTGAAGATCGTGCCCGCCTTGTCGGCCGGGATCTTGAACCAGGTCTCGTTCGTGTGGCCGGGCACGGCGTCGGCCTTGCCGCCGAGCTTGGGGATCCACCAGGAGTGGATCACGTCCGAGGCGGTGATCTCCAGCACCACCGTCGTGTCCACCGGCACGACCATCGTGTAGTAGCTGAACAGCGTGCGCTTGCCGGGATAGACGAAGCGCCACACGTACTGCTGGCCGTTGACCTTGATGCGCAGGTAGGGCCGGCCCGAGGGCGGGGCGGGCTGGTCGACCGACGCGAAGCGCGTCTGCGAGGCCTGGAGGCCGTCGGGGCCGGACTCGGGCGGGTTCTCGATGTTGTCGAGGTAGACGAACGTGACCACGGTGAGGACGACCAGGATGAGCGCGGCGGCCAGCGTCCAGCCCACCTCCAGCGGCGTGTTGCCGCGGATCTGAGCGCCGTCCGGGGAAGAGCGGCGGTGACGGTAGCGGACCAGCGACCAGAGCAGGGTCCCCTCGACGACCAGGAAGATCACGATCGCCACGTAGAGCGTGATCTTGTAGAGCGTGTCGATGTCGTCGGCGTTCGGCGAGCCGCCCGACTCGGGGGTGAAGGTGTCCGCCAGCGCCGAGGGGGCGACCAGCAGGACAGCGAGCACCGCCGCGGCTAGTGCGGCGAGCAGCAGGCGTCGGGGCACAGGGTGCAAGGCGCGCGGATCATATCTGCGCTCCCCGCAGACGCTCCAGTTCGTGGCGGATGTCCCGAGCCCGTGTCAGGCGTCCACTTCGAACTGCTTCACGCGCAGCCGATCGACCTCGAGCTCGTCGATGTGCACGTGGACCACCATCGCCCTGCGGATCACCAGCCGGCCGATCGCGAACGCCCCGATCGCGACGGCACCGATGGCGAGCGCGCCGGTCGCCTTCGCGCCGATGGCCTGCGCGATCATCGCCTGTGCGCGCCGGCCCGCCATCAGGCCCCCTGGAACGCCGGCTCGCGCTTCTCGAGGAAGGCCAGCGCTCCCTCCTGGAAGTCCTGCGTGCGCGCGAGGGCGTGCTGGAGGTCCGCCTCGAGCGAGAGCTGGCCGTCCAGGTCGGGGTAGAGCATCCGGTTGAGCGCCCGCTTGGAGCTGGCGTACGACTGCGTGGGCCCCGCCGCCAGCCGCTCGACCAGCGCGCCGGCCTCGTCGAGCAGCCGGTCGTCGGGGTGGACGTAGTTGATCAGGCCCCACTCGAGTGCCCTGGCCGCCTCGACCCGCTCGCCGAGCAGGGCCAGCTGGAAGGCGCGCGCCTTGCCCACGGCGGCCGGGACGAACAGCGTCGAGCCGCCGTCCGGCATCAGGCCGATGTTCACGAAGGCCAGCCCGAAGTAGGCGGACTCGCCGGCCAGCACGAGGTCGCAGGCGAACGCCAGCGAGGCGCCGATCCCCACAGCGGGGCCGTTCACGGCCGCGACGACCGGCTTCTCGAGGCGGCGCAGCCCAACCATGATCGGGTGGTAGAGGTCGTTGAGCTCCTTGGCGATGTCGGGCATGCCGTCGTCGGCGGGCTCGAAGCCGGCCTTGAGGTCGGCACCCGACGAGAAGCCGCGGCCGGCTCCCGTGATGAGCACCGCGCGCACGGACGGATCGGCGGCGTCGACCTCGATCGCCTGCTTGAGCTCGCGGCCGAAGTCGTGGTGCCATGCGTTCAGGGTCTCGGGCCGGTTCAGGGTGATGCGCAGGGCGCCGCCGTCCTGTTCGGTGATCAGGTGCTCGTAGCTCATGCTGCTTAGCGTACGGCCTGCCACCCTTTCCCGGTGCTCCTCGACGCCCTCGACTGGCTCGGCCACTCCGGCTTTCGCATCGGCGTCGGCCGCGCCGTCGTCTACATCGATCCCTACCGCGTCCCCGAGGGATCTCCGCCGGCCGACCTGATCCTGATCACCCACGGCCACTACGACCATTTCTCGCCCCAGGACGTCGAGCGGCTGTCGACCGAGAGCACCTGGCTGGTGGGCCCCGCCGCGGTGGCCGAGCGCGTGAGCGGGCAGGTGCACTCGATCGCGCCGGGGGAGACGATGGACGACGAGCTCGTGCGCGGCGTGTACGTCTCGGCTGTGGCGGCGTACAACACCTCCAAGCGCGACCCCGAGGGCAAGGTCTTCCACCCGCGCGACGCCGGCTGGGTCGGCTACGAGGTGACGGTCTGGGGCGAGCGCCTCTACCACTCGGGCGACACCGACGTGATCCCCGAGATGGACGCCGTCACGGGCGTGGACGTGGCGCTGCTGCCGGTCAGCGGCATCTACGTGATGACCGCCCACGAGGCGGCCGAGGCGGCCCGCCGGATCCAGCCGCGCGTGGCCGTGCCGATGCACTGGGGCGAGCACATCGGCACCGAGGCCGACGCCCGCGCGTTCGCCGACAAGGCGACCGTGCCGGTGCGGATCCTCGAGAAGGTCGCGGTCTAGCGGCGCGCCGGGCGCGGCCGCAGTGCGGCGCCGGCAACCAAGAGGCAGAGCCCGGCCGCGACGATCACGACGAGCTCCAGCCCGGTGAACGGCAGCGAGCCGATCGTGCCCGCCTTCGAGCCGGCCGGCTCGGCCTGAGCGGCGCCTGCCGACGCGGCGCCGGCGGCCGTCGCCTGCCGGCTCGCGGGCGCGGGGGAGCGCGGCAGGGCCGGCTTGGATGCGGCCGCGGCCTGGGCGGGCGGCGAGTCGCTCGACGGCATCTCGTCAGGGGGAGGCAGGTTGACGTCGGCCGGGACCGGACCCGGGCCTGTCGGCGCGAAGGCGCCGCCGCCGCTGTCGTGTGGGGCGGGGCCGGCAAGCGCACCCCCGCCGGTGCCGGTGTCCGTGTACCACTCGACCGGGGCCTGGGCGACCGCGGTCGCGGCCGACACGAGGCCAATCAGGATCAGCAGGACGAGCAGCGAACGCAGCGGGGCCATGCGGAGCGCGTTTCGTGGCGACCACGGTTGCTCCTCGCCGTGCAAGCGGTCATGCGGGCTATGCTGCCGCCCTCGTGCGGTCCACTCGCGTCCTCTCCCGGCTCGCGTGGGGCGCGGTGGCCATCGGCGTCGTCACGCCGCTGGTTCGGCACCGGCTGAAGCTGCGGGTCCCAGTGGTCTCGGCGCTGACCTGGCCGGCGCCGCCCGCCCTCGCGCTCGCCCAGCCCCGGTCGCCGCTGCGGGACGCCGGCATCTGGTCGCTCCAGATGTGGGCCTACTTCGCCCACTTCGACATGCCCGACGACGACCCGGACGCGCTGCTGCGCCGGCTCAAGGTCGAGTACCCGATCCGCGTCGACCGCGCGCTCGGACTCGGGACCGCCCCGACGGTGCGGCTCCAGCGCGCGCTCGGCCGCGAGGATCGCATCGGGCCGCTCGAGTACGGGCTGTCGGCCGTGCACTGGAGCTGGTTCCTGGTGCCTCACGGCACGCTCGCCTACATGCTGCTGCGCCACCGCGAGCACTACCCGCGCTCGGCGGTGCTGATGGCGGCCTGCTTCGACCTCGGCTGCGTCGTCTACTGGCTCGTCCCGACCGCTCCGCCTTGGTGGGCCGGCGCGAACGGGCACATGCCGCCCGTGCGGCGAATCATGGCCGAGGCGGGCGAGCGTTTTTGGCGACGTCTCTGGCAACCGCTTTACTCTTCTTTGCAAGGCAATCCGTTTGCAGCAATGCCCTCACTCCACTTCGGCACGTCAGTGATGGCCGCCCGCATCTTGTCTCAGGTCGGCCCCCGCCAATCCGCACTTGGATGGGCCTACGCCCTCACCCTCGGATTCGGCCTCGTGTACCTGGGCGAGCACTACGTCGTCGACCTGCTCGCCGGCCTGGCGCTGGCCGAGGGCATCTGGCGCCTGGCGCCTCGGGTGGAGCCGTACGTTCGCCTCGTCGCCGGAGTCGTGCAGCGGCTGGAGCCCCGGGCCGGCTGATGCGGGGCGTCCGCAACGAGGAGCCAGACCTAGAGCTGGACTTCGAGGACGACGAAGACAGCAGCGACGACGAATCCGTAGGCGCGTTCCAGGCGCTGCTGCAGGACCGCCGCAAGCTGTTCGGAGGAGTGGCGGTGGTCATGCTGCTCGTCTTCGCGATCTACGTCGTCTTCCCGAAGCTGGTCGGCCTCGACGACGCCGTCCGCAAGCTCGACGACGCGGTCTGGTACTGGCTCGTCATCGCGGTCGGGTTCAACGTGCTCGCGTTCGTCGCCTACGTCGCCCTCTTCCGGGGCGTGCTGGGCGGGATGCACGCCGACGCGGTGCAGCGCCGGCTCGACCACAAGGCGTCGTACCAGATCACGATGGCCGGCCTGGCGGCCACGCGGCTCTTCTCGGCGGCCGGTGCCGGCGGCATCGTGCTCACCTACTGGGCACTGCGCAAGGCCGGGATGCCGAGGCGTCGCGCGGCCTGCCGGATGGTGGCGTTCCTCGTGCTGATGTACGGCGTCTACCTGATGGCCCTGATCATCTTCGGGATCCTGCTGCGCACCCACGTGCTGCCCGGCGACGCGCCGCTCGGCGGCACGGTCGTGCCCGCGGGGATCGCCGCGGGCGTGATCGCGGTGTTCCTGCTGATCGCGCTGATCCCACAGGACGTCGAGCGCCGCATCCAGCGGTTCGCCGGCGGCTACCGGCGCACGCGCTACCTCACGCGCCTGGCCTCGGGGCCGGCCACGGTGGCGACCGGCGTGCGGACCGCGATCGCCTACGTGCGCCACCCGCGCCGCGGCGCGCTGGCGGTCGGCGGCGCCGTTGGCTTCTGGGCCGCCAACATCGCGGTGCTGTGGGCGAGCTTCGAGGCGTTCGGCGGCAGCGTGCCGTTCGCGGTGCTGGTGCAGGGCTTCTTCGTAGGCATGGCGGCGAACCTGATCCCCTCGCCCTTCGGCGGCGTGGGATCCGTCGACGCGGGCATGATCGGCGCGTTCGTGCTGTTCGGCATCGACGAGAACGTCGTCTTCCCGGCGGTGCTCACCTACCGCGTGATCGCCTTCTGGCTGCCGATTCCGCCGGGGATCGTGGCGTTCTTCCAGCTGCGCGGTACCGTCGCCGGTTGGGAGGCCGAGCGAGCGGGAAGTTCGGCTTCGGCGGGCTATACTTCAGAAAGTAAAGTGATGACCAGATGAGCGTGGAGATCAAGGACATGGAGAACGTCGTAATCGTCGGCAGCGGCCCGGCCGGCTATACCGCCGCGCTGTACACGTCGCGCGCCGACCTCCACCCGCTCGTCATCGAGGGCTTCGCCTGGGGCGGCCTGCTGCAGCAGACGACCGACGTCGAGAACTACCCGGGCTATCCCGGCGGCGTGATGGGCCCGCAGATGATGCAGGACTTCCGCGACCAGGCCGAGCGCTTCGGCACCCGCTTCATCACGGACGACGCGACCAAGCTCGAGCTGTCGAACGAGCCCGGTGGAACGCACGTCGTGCACGTGGGCGATCAGCAGATCCGCACGCGCGCGGTGATCCTGGCCATGGGCGCCGAGCCGAAGAAGCTCGGCGTGCCGGGCGAGGACGAGCTCGCGGCGCGCGGCGTGTCCTACTGCGCCACCTGCGACGCGGCCTTCTTCCGCGACCACGAGACGATCGTGGTCGGCGGCGGTGACACCGCCATGGAGGACGCGACCTTCCTCGCCAAGTTCGCCGGCAAGGTCGACATCGTCCACCGCCGGCCCGACTTCCGCGCCTCGGCGATCATGCTCCAGCGGGCCAAGGACATGGACAACATCGAGCTGGTCACGCCCTACGTGGTCCAGAGCTTCGAGGCGGGCGAGAACGGCGCGCTCTCGAAGGCGGTGCTCGAGAACACCGAGGACGGCTCGACTCGGGAGATCGAGATCACCGGCGCGTTCATCGCGATCGGCCACCGGCCGAACTCGCAGCTCGTGGTCGACCAGCTGGACCTCGACGACGAGGGCTACGTGCTCGTCGAGGGCCGCTCGACTCGCACCAAGCTGCCGGGGGTCTTCGCGGCCGGCGACCTGACCGACCGCGTCTACCGCCAGGCCGTCACCGCCGCGGGCACGGGCACCATGGCCGCGCTCGACGCGGAGGCGTACCTGCGCGACACGCCGATCGACCCCGAGGCTCACTGGACGCCGGATCCGGCGAAGGTCGAGGCGGCGGCTGAATCAGCCGCCTCGTAGGGCGCCCGTCATCGAGCGCGTCCCGCCGCCGGTTCTCGTCGTCGGCGCGGTGTCGTCGGTGCAGTTCGGGGCGACGGTCGCCAAGTCGATCTTCGACGAGGTCGGGTCCGGGGGCGCGGTCTTCCTGCGAGTGCTGTCGGCGGCCGTCGTCCTGGCGCTGCTGTGGCGACCGCGGGTCTCCGGCCTCAGCCGGGGCCAGCTGTGGCTGGTGCTGCTGTTCGGGCTCTCGCTGGCGGGGATGAACTTCTGCATCTACGCGGCGCTCGACCGCATCCCGCTGGGGATCGCGGTGACGCTCGAGTTCATCGGACCGCTGGGCGTCGCGGTGTTCGGCTCACGGCGGCCGCTCGACCTGGTCTGGGTGGGCCTGGCCGCAGCGGGCATCCTGCTGCTGTCGGGCTCCGGCGGCGCCGACCTCGACGGGCTCGGCGTGGCCTTCGCCGTCGTCGCGGGCGGCTTCTGGGCCGCCTACATCCTTCTGAGCGCGCGGGTCGGCCAGGCGTTCCCCGGTGGCGACGGGCTCGCGCTCGCCATGCTCGTGGCGGTCCTGCCGCTGGCGCCGTTCGGCATCGCTCAGGGCGGCTCGGACCTGCTGGTCCCGTGGATCATCGCCGTGGGCTTCGCGGCGGGAATGCTGTCGTCGGCGCTGCCCTACACGCTCGAGCTGGAGGCGCTGCGGCGGCTGCCCACGGCTGTGTTCGGGGTGCTGATGAGCTTGGAGCCCGCCGTCGCCGCGCTGGCCGGCTTCGTGATCCTGGGGCAGGACCTGGTCGCGCGCGAGGTGGCGGCGATCCTGCTCGTGGTGGTGGCCAGCGCCGGGGCGGCGCGCGGGGCGACCGTGGCGCCGCGCGACGCCTAGGCGCCGGGCAACGCCACCGCGCGCCGAGGGCGGGCGCCGCCGGGGCGGCATCGCAAACCGTGCCCACCCCGCGCTCGCCGGGGGGTGGGACGAGTTCGGGATGCGATGCGAAGATCAATTCGCCCCACCCACCTACGCCCGGCCGAGGTGGGCTGCGTTTGGTGACGAGGACGCGCGAAGAATCGCCACGCCCAAGAGGTGGGTCCCTTTCTCGCAGGAGGCGCCCCACCCCTTATTGCTGCCGTTGGCCGGGCTCGCAAGGGCGCGGCTGGGAGCCCTAGCGCAGGTAGATCGGGTTGGACAGGATCCAGGTGCGCTCCTTGCCCTTGGAGCGCCGCAGCGCCTCGACGCGGTAGACGCCGGGCTCTTCGATCTCGGTCTCCAGCGAGTGCCCGACGCCCCCGGCGAACTCGACGCCGTCGCGCAGGACGCGCAGCCTGGCGTCGGCAGGCGTGCGGACCGTGAGCCGGCGCCGGCCGGCGGGCGCCTCGGCGCCCATCGGGAGGTCGTCGGCCTCGAAGCTGAACCCGTGGGCGGGGGCGATCGAGTCGACGGCGATGTAGCAGCGCCCCTCGCGCAGCGCCGCATAGATCTCCTCGCGCGTGCGCTCAGCGGCGAGCACGTGCGTGCGGATGAACCGGAACGAGCGGTGGTAGGCCATGATCCGCAGCGGCACGAACGGGCCGACGCGCTTGCCGTACTGGTGGGCGTCGAGGCCGCCGATCGCGACGACGCGGCGGGTGCGGCAGAGCTCGTCCCAGGCGCGCATGTTGCGCTGCGGCGGGTGGTCGAGCGCCCGCCTCGGCGCCAGCAGGAAGCGGGCCATCTCGGGCACGCTCGAGATCGCCTCGCCGGTGTCGTTGACGAAGCTCCACAGCTCGATCCCGTGGAGCGCCTCGCAGTCGAGCGCCTCGAACGGCATCGGGCCGACCCGCTTGAAGCGCTTCGAGCCCTCGGAGAAGGGGTGGGCGGCGAACCCGATGCCGCCGGCGTCGCGGACCGCGGCGCAGATGCCGGCGCCGTCGAGTCCGGAGTGGTCGATCTCGCGGTCGATCCCGAAGGCGAGGTAGTGGTTGTGCCCTCGCGGCGAGACCTCCTCGCCGACCAGCACGAGCACGTCGCCGTACCAGCCCTCCTCGCCGTTGTGCTTGGCGGCGAGCGTGTCGTGGTCGGTGAGCAGCACCACGTCGGCCTTGGCTCGCCGCGCGGCCCGGGCGATCTCCTTGACCGTGCCCGTGCCGTCCGAGTAGGTCGAGTGGAGGTGGACGACGCAAGCCAGATCGTGCATGCAAGTAGTGTCTTAGAACGTGACCGCTTCCACGCTCGAGGTCGGCGGCGAGTCGTACGAGATCTTCCGGCTCGACGCTCTACAGGCCGAATACGACGTCGCGCGACTGCCCTACTCGCTGAAGGTGCTGGTCGAGAACCTGCTGCGCAACGGGGAGGAGGAGGGAGCTCGCGCCGTGGCGCGCTGGGTGGCCTCCGACGAGCCCGCCACGGAGATCGCCTTCACGCCCGCGCGCGTGTTGATGCAGGACTTCACGGGCGTTCCAGCGATCGTGGACCTGGCGGCCATGCGCGACGCCATGGACGAGCTCGGCGGCGATCCCTCGAAGATCAACCCGCTCGTGCCGGTCGAGCTCGTGATCGACCACTCGATCCAGGTGGACGTGTTCGCCGAGCGGCTGGCCTTCCAGCGCAACGCCGAGCTCGAGTTCGAGCGCAACCGCGAGCGCTACGCCTTCTTGCGCTGGGGGCAGACGGCGTTCGACAACTTCAGCGTGGTGCCGCCCAACACCGGCATCTGCCACCAGGTCAACCTCGAGTACCTCGCGCGGGTGGTCGAGACGCGCGACGGCCAGGCGTTCCCCGACACGCTGGTGGGGACCGACTCGCACACGACGATGATCAACGGGCTCGGCGTGCTCGGCTGGGGCGTGGGCGGCATCGAGGCCGAGGCCGCCATGCTCGGCCAGCCCGTCTCGATGCTGATCCCGCAGGTGGTCGGCTTCCGGCTCGTCGGCGAGCTGCCCGAGGGCGCCACCGCCACCGACCTCGTCCTGACGGTCACCCAGATGCTGCGCGAGCGCGGGGTGGTCAGCAAGTTCGTGGAGTTCTTCGGGCCCGGCCTGCCCAACCTGCCGCTCGCCGACCGCGCGACGATCGGCAACATGTCGCCGGAGTACGGCGCCACCTGCGGGATCTTCCCGGTCGACGCCGAGACGCTGCGCTATCTGGAGTTCACCGGACGTCCGCCCGAGCGGATCGCGCTGGTCGAGGCCTACTGCCGCGAGCAGGGGATGTTCCACGAGCCCGACGCCGAGGAGCCGGTCTACTCGGACACGCTGGAGCTCGACCTCGCCGACGTGGTGCCGTCGCTGGCCGGCCCGAAGCGCCCGCAGGACCGCGTGTCGCTCGCCGACGCGGCCGAGGACTTCCTCGCCGAGCTGGCGGACATGACCGGCGACGACGCGGACCTGTCGGGTTACGACGCGGCCTCCGCCGAGAGCTTCCCCGCCAGCGATTCGCCGACCGACAACGGCGGCGGCTCGTCGCCCAAGCCGGGACATGACCACGGCACGACGGCGACGCTTCAGGCGGAGCGCAGCGAGGGGCTCGACCACGGCGCCGTGGTGATCGCGGCGATCACCAGCTGCACCAACACCTCGAACCCGTCGGTGATGATCGGCGCCGGGCTGCTCGCCAAGAAGGCCGTCGAGGCCGGGCTGACGCGCAAGCCGTGGGTCAAGACCTCGCTGGCGCCGGGCTCGAAGGTCGTGACCGAGTACCTGGAGCGGGCGGGGCTGATCGAGCCCCTGTCCGCGCTCGGGTTCGACCTGGTCGGCTACGGCTGCACCACCTGCATCGGGAACTCGGGGCCGCTGCCGGAGGAGATCTCGCGCGAGATCGAGGAGCGCGACCTGGTGGTGGCGTCGGTGCTGTCGGGCAACCGCAACTTCGAGGGTCGCATCCACCCCGAGGTCAAGATGAACTACCTGGCGTCGCCGCCGCTGTGCGTGGCCTACGCGCTGGCGGGCCGGATGGACGTGGACCTGCTGCGCGAGCCGCTCCAGGACGACGTCCGGCTCGAGGACATCTGGCCGAGTCGCCACGAGGTGAACGAGGCGATGGAGGCGGCGATCGAGTCGGACATGTTCCGCAAGAGCTACGGCGAGGTGTACGAGGGCGACGAGAACTGGGCCGCGCTCGAGACGCCCGAGGGCGACCGCTACGCCTGGGACCCCGACTCGACCTACGTGCGCCGCCCGCCCTACTTCGAGGGAATGCCGGCGTCGGCGCCGGACGGGTTCGAGGAGATCCGCGGCGCACGCGTGCTGGCGGTGCTGGGCGACAGCGTCACCACCGACCACATCTCGCCGGCGGGCGCGATCAAGAAGGACTCCCCGGCCGGGGAGTACCTGATCGAGCACGGCGTGGAGCAGCGCGCGTTCAACTCGTACGGTTCGCGGCGCGGCAACCACGAGGTGATGATGCGCGGCACGTTCGCGAACATCCGGCTGCGCAACCAGCTCGCGCCCGGGACCGAGGGCGGGTTCACCAAGAAGGACGGCGAGGTGACGACGATCTACGAGGCGGCGATGGACTACGCCGCGTCGGAGACCCCGCTCTGCGTCCTGGCGGGACGCGAGTACGGGTCGGGGTCGTCGCGCGACTGGGCGGCGAAGGGGCCGCGACTGCTCGGGGTGCGGTTCGTGCTCGCGGAGTCGTACGAGCGCATCCACCGCTCGAACCTGGTCGGGATGGGCGTGCTGCCGCTGCAGTACCCCGACGGGGAGTCGGCCGAGTCGCTGGGGCTGACTGGGGAGGAGACGTTCGACCTGGAGCCGTTGTCGGACGGGGCGCGCTCCCTGGGCGTGAGCACCGACAGCGGGGTCTCGTTCGAGGCGCGCGTGCGGATCGACACCCCCAACGAGTGGCAGTACTACCGGGGCGGGGGGATCCTGCACTTCGTGCTGCGCGGCCTGCGTGGCTGAGCGGGACGCGCGGGTTTCGCTGGAGCTGTCGCCGGTCGAGGGCGGGATCGAGGGGCGGTTCGTCGTCGAGGCGGCCGATCCGGAGGTCATGACGGCAGCTCTGAAGGAGGCGATGACGCTGGCGGCCGGGGCTCGCCCGGACAGCGTGGAGACGTGGCTCTGGGCGCCGGCGCCGCTGGGCTCGGTCGTCACGGTCGTGGCGTGGCTGGAGGACCCGGGTGTGTGCGCGGCGGCCAGCGGCGCAGCGGGCCAGATGCTCGCGGAGGCCACCGGTGTCTTGGGCCACGTGCTTGACATCTGATAGGTCAATCAATAAAGTAGCCGCATGGCAGTCAAGAAGAGCGTGAACAGGACCTCGGACGAGCGGCGCGAGCAGGTCATCGAGGCCGCCGTCAAGGAGTTCGCCGCGAATGGCTTCCATGCCACGAGCACGACCGCCATCGCCAAGCGGGCCGGCATCTCGCAGCCCTACATCTACGCGCTCTTCCCCAACAAGCGGGAGCTCTTCCTGGCGGTCGATCGCCATGTGGTGGATCGGATCCGGCGGGCCTTTCTCGACGCCGCGCGCGGCAAGGACACCCCTGAGGAGCGGCTGGAGGCCATGGGCCAGGCGTATCTGGAGCTGCTCGCCAACCGCGACGAGATCCGCTTTCAGATGCAGGCGCACGCGGCGGCCGGCGATCCCGACCTGGCCGAGCCGGTCCGCAAGGAGTTCACGGGCCTCTGGGAGGACGTGCAGCGCATGAGCGGCGCCTCCGACGAGCAGATGTACCAGTTCATGGGCAAGGGGATGCTGCTCAACGTGATCGCCTCGCTCGAGCTGACCGGCGAGTTCGTGCCGAGCGAGCGCGAGGTCCCCGCCGGACGCTGACTCTCTCTTTTTTCCCTGGTAACTGATAGATCAACCAATCACAAGGAGCCAAGAAATGACCAGCAAGCAGAGCACCTGGACCCTGGCGATCGTCTCGGTCGCCCTGTTCATGGTCACGCTCGACAACCTCGTCGTGACCAATGCCCTCGTGAGCATTCGCGAGGACCTCGGCGCTTCTCTCGAGCAGCTCGAGTGGACCGTCAACGCGTACACGCTGAGCTATGCCGTCTTCCTGCTGACCGCGGCCGCTCTCGGCGACCGCTTCGGCCGGCGCAAGGTGTTCGCCGCCGGCATCGCCCTGTTCACCGTCTCGTCGGCAGCCGCGGCGCTCGCGCCGGGCACCGACGCGCTGATCGCCGCCCGCGCCATGCAGGGCCTCGGCGGCGCCGTGATCACCCCGCTGTCGCTGACCCTGCTGAGCGATGCCTTCGCCGCCGAGAAGCGCGGCCTGGCGCTCGGCATCTGGTCGGGCGTGTCCGGCCTCGGCGTCGCGCTCGGCCCGGTCGTGGGCGGCGCGGTCGTCGATGGCTTCTCCTGGCAGTGGATCTTCTGGCTGAACGTGCCGATCGGGTTGGCGCTCGTCCCGGCCGCCCGCGCGATCCTCAAGGAGAGCCGCGGGCCCAACGCCGCGCTGGACATCCCGGGCGTGGCGCTCGCGAGCGGCGGCCTGCTGGGTGTCGTGTTCGGCATCGTCCGCTCGCAGGCGCTCGGCTGGACCAGCACGACCGTGATCGGCTCGATCGCCGTCGGTGCGGTCCTGCTGGCGGGCTTTGCGATCCACGAGACGCGCACCGCCAACCCGATGCTCCCGATGCGGTTCTTCCGCAACCGGGCGTTCGCGGCCACCAACGGCGTGTCGCTGGCGATGTTCTTCGGCGCCTTCGGCTCGATCTTCCTGCTGGCCCAGTTCTTCCAGGTCGCGCAGGGCTACACGCCGCTCGAGGCGGGCATCCGCACGCTGCCCTGGACGGCGATGCCGATCTTCGTCGCCCCGATCGCGGGGCTCCTGTCCGACCGGATCGGCAGCCGGCCGCTGATGGCGACCGGGCTGGCGCTGCAGGCGGCCGGGCTGAGCTGGATCGCGCTCGTCACAGAGCCGGCGACGGCGTACGGGATGTTCGTGCCCGGCTTCGTGATGGCCGGCAGCGGCATGGCGATGGTGTTCGCGCCGGCGGCCAACGCGGTGCTCAGCGCGGTGCGCCCCGACGAGGCCGGCCAGGCATCGGGCGCCAACAACACGGTGCGCGAGATCGGCGGCGTGCTGGGCGTGGCCGTGCTGGCGACGGTGTTCACCAGTTCGGGCGGGTTCGTCTCGCCGCAGGCCTACGTGGACGGGCTGATCCCGGCCGTGTGGGTCGGCGCCGCGGTGCTGGCCGCGGGCGCGCTGGTGGCGCTGCTCGTGCCCGCCAAGCGGAAGGCCCCGCGGACCGAGCTCGCGCCGGCGTGCGCCTAGGAGCGGACCGGCTCCAGCACGATCACCGGAATCCGGCGTCCGTCGGTCCGGCCCTGGTAGGTGGCGAAGCCGTCGTAGTAGTCGACGGCTTCGTCCCACAGGCGGGCGCGCTCGTCCCCCTCGGCCTCGCGGGCAACGTAGTCGCCCGTGAGGCCCGCGCCGGTGAAGTGCACCTCCGGGTTGGCCTTCACGTTCCAGTACCAGGCCGGGTTCTTGGTGCTGCCGCCCTTGGACGCGATCAGCACCACGTGGTTGCCGTCGCGCAGGTACAGGAGCGGCGTGCGGCGGCGCTCGCCGCTCTTGGCCCCGATCGAGTCGAGCAGCCCGACCTGCTGCCCGAAGCCGGTCGATAGACGGCCGCGCGAGAGCGGCAGCAGCACGCGATCCACGCGCATCGCCACGTTGATGAAGTACCAGGACCCCACCTTCGTGCGGGCGAAGTTCTCGGCCTGGCGGTGGAGGGCGTTGACCTGGCGGCGGCGCTCGGGCATCGGGGACGGGACGCTAGCGTGAGATGCTCCCGCGCGGTGCCTTCCTCATCGCTTGACGTGGCGGCGGTGCGGGCGCGCTTCCCCGCGCTCGCCGGCGGCGCCGCCTACTTCGACGGACCGGGCGGCTCGCAGGTGCCGCTGGACGTGCTCACGGCGATGGACGCCTGCCTGCGCGAGTCGAACGCGAACCTGGGCGGCGGCTTCGCGACCTCGGCGGCGGCGGACGAGGTGATCGAGCGCGGGCGTGCGGCAGCCGCCGACTTCACGGGCGGCGAGCCGGACGGGATCGCCTTCGGCGCAAACATGACCACGCTCAACTTCCTGCTCGCCCACGCGGTCGCGCGCACGCTCGAGCCGGGCGACGAGATCGTCGTGACCCAGCTCGACCACGACGCCAACATCTCGCCCTGGCTGCTGATCGCGGCCGACCACGAGCTGGTCGTGCGCCACGCGCCGATCCGGCCCGCGGACCTGACGCTCGACCACGACGCGCTCGAGGCGCTGATCGGCGAGCGCACGCGAGTGGTGGCCTTCACGCTGGCGTCCAACGCACTCGGCTCGCTCACCGATCCGGCCCGGATCGCGGCCGCGGCGCACGAGGTGGGGGCGCTCGCGTGGGCCGATGCCGTCCACCTCGCCCCGCACCGCCGGCTGCGGGCGCGCGACTGGGACCTCGACGTCCTGCTCTGCTCGCCCTACAAGTTCTTCGGGCCGCACCTCGGCGTGGCGGCGATCCGCCCCGAGCTGGCCGCCTCCCTGCCGGCCGACCGGGTGCGCCCCTCGGCGGAGACTCCGCCGGGCCACCGCTTCGAGACCGGCACGCAGTCGCACGAGGCGGTGGCGGGCACGACCGCCGCGGTCGAGTACCTGCGCTCGCTCGGGGATGGCTCGCTCGACCTGGCCTTCGAGCGCATCCAGGCGCACGAGGACGAGCTGACGCGCGAGTTCCTCGCCGCCCTGCCGCAGGAGGTCGAGCTGTACGGCATCCGCGATGTGGCGGGGCGCACGCCCACCTTCTGCTTCAACCTGCCCGGCCGCTCGCCGCGCTGGGTGGCCGAACGGCTCGGAGAGCAGGGGATCTACGTCTGGGACGGCGACTACTACGCGCTCGAGCCGATCAAGGCGCTGGGGCTGTCGGAGACCGGAGGCGCGGTTCGAGCCGGTTGCCTGCACTACACCTCATTGGACGAGGTACGTCACTTGGTGCTTGCCCTGGAAGGTCTGACTGGCATATAAACGTCATGCATGGCGCCTCCCGCTTTGGTCCAGCGGACGGACGCACTCGGGCTCTGTGAGCGCCTGATCGGCGCTTCCACCGAGGGAGGACTGGCGTTGTTCGAGGGATCCGCCGGGATCGGCAAGTCCGCGCTGATCGACGCGGCCTGCGCGATGGGTGCGGCGCGCGGCCTGACGGTGCTGCGCGCGGCCGGGTCGGAGTTCGAGTGCGACTGCGCCTACGGCGTCGTGCGACAGCTGTTCGATCCGCTGCTGTCGGGCCGATCGCGGCGCCGCTCGACTCTCTCGCGGCCCGTGCGCGTGGCGGGCGCGGCGCTCGGTCTGGCGCCGGAGAACGGGGAAGCGGATCACCTCGTGCGCCACGCGCTGCTGCGGATCCTCACCGAGCGGGCCGGGGAGGCGCCGGTCCTGCTCGCGATCGACGACCTCGAGCTCGCCGACCCGGAGTCGCTCGACTTCCTGCGCTACCTCGCCCAGCGCCGGGCGCAGCACCGGATCGTCATTGTCGCGGCCCTGAACCAGGGCAACGGCGGCGCCGGCCGGCCGCCGATGGCGCTGCTCCACATCCAGCAGGCCGCCGAGGTCATGCGCCTCCGGCCGCTCGACGCCGAAGGGGTGGCCGAGCTCGTCGCCGCGTCCGGCCGGCCTGCCTCGCCGGCCCTGTGCGCCGAGCTCGTGCGCGTGACGGGCGGGAACCCCTTCCTGCTCAACAGCGTGGCCGGGAGCTTCCGTCCCGAGGAGCCGGAGGTCGCACCGCCGGAGGTCACCCGCGACCTGGCCCTGCGGCTCGCGCGGCTGCCGGAAGAGGCGCAGGAGCTCGCCCGCACGGCCGCGGTGCTGGGCGACGGCGCGTCGGCCGTCACCGCGGCGTCCACCACCGACGTGCGACCGGCGGTCGCGCTGGACGCGATCGACTCGCTGGCCGAGGCAGGCCTGTTGCGGCGCAGCGGGATGATCAGCTTCTCGGCCCCGCTGCTGCGCTCCGCGCTCTACGACATGCTCGGCCACGGCGAGCGCTCGCGCCTGCACCGGCGCGCGGCTCACGCGCTCTGGTCGTCCGGGGCGCCCCCGCTGGAGGCCGCCGATCACCTGATGCGCGCCGACGGGGCGGGCGAGCCGTGGGCCACCGAGGTGCTGCGCCGAGCCGCCGGCGGGGCGCCCCCCGCGGCCGCTGCCGGCTACCTGCGCCGCGCGCTCGCCGAGGACGCCGCCGCGGGGCGGCGGGCCGATCTGCTCGCGGAGCTGGCCGCCGCCGAGCTCTCCGGGGGCGGGTCGGATGCGGCGCGTCATCTGGCCGAGGCCGTGGACCTGCTGCCGCCCGGCGAGGACCGTGCCGAAGCCTGTGACCAGCTCGCGTGCGTGCTATGGGGACTGGGGCGCTACGCGGAGGCCGGCCGCGCGTTCGCGGACGGCCTGGAGGAGCTGGGCGGTCAGCTCGGCCAGATCGGCTCACGCCTCAGTGCCGGCTGCCTGGCCGCCGCGCGCGTCCAGGGAGGCGCCGACGCCAACCGCCTCCCGAGCCTCGACGGAGCGGCGCTCGACTCCAACGCGGACGAGCCCGCGGTGGCAGCCGAGCTCGCGCTCGAGCTGCTGCTGGCGGGCGGCCCGCGCGCCAACGTCGTCCGCCTCGCCGAGCGGGCGCTGGCCGACCGCCTGCTGCTGCGCCGCCAGACCGCCGGCGGGCCGTCCTTCCAGGCCGCGGTGTGCGCGCTCGTCTGGGCCGACGAGCTCGACGCCGCCGAGCAGGCCGCGACGCTCGCGATCGAGGACGCGAAGAGGCGGGACATCCAGCCGGCGCTTGGCGTGATGCTGCTGCTGCGGGCGTGCGCTCGCTTCCGGCGCGGGGCGCTGCCCGAGGCGGAGCGCGACATCGAGGCGGCCCGCGGCCGCCTGCCGGCGCCGCTGCCCGTCCCGCTGCCGGGGCCGGACGTGCTGCTGGCCGAGATCCGGCTCGAGCAGGGGCGCTCCGCCGCCGCGCGCGACTGCGCCGGGCGCTCGGTCGAGCAGACGGGACCGCGGGCGGAGTCGACGGCGGCCGGCCGGATCGAGCACGCGCTGGCGCTCGTGGCCCGCGGGCGCGTGGAGCTCCTCCTGGCCGATCCCCTGGCCGCCCTGGGGGACCTGCTCGAGTGCGGACGGCGCCTGAGCGAGGCCGAGGTGCGCAACCCCGCCGTGGCGCCCTGGCGCTCCGTCGCGGCGGTCGCGGCGCTGCGCCTCGGCGAGCGTGAGCGCGCGGCGGCGCTGGTCGCCGAGGAGCGCGACCTGGCTCACGCCTTCGGCGCGCCGCGGGCGCTCGGGGTTGCGCTGGTGGCGACGGCCCGGGCGCGGCCGCGCGAAGAGCGTCCGCGCCAGCTGCGCGCCGCCGTGGCGGCGCTCGAGCGCTCGCCGGCCGTCCTCGAGCGCGCCCACGCGCTCGCCGAGCTGGGCGCCGAGCTGCGCCGCAGCGGGCAGCGCCGGGCGTCGCGCGAAGCCCTGCGCAGCGCACTCGACCTGGCCGCGCACTGCGGCGCGGACACTCTGTCGCGGCGGGCGCGCCAGGAGCTGGTGGCCACGGGCGCGCGGCCGCGGCGGCCGCGCATCAGCGGCGCCGGCTCGCTGACGCCGCGCGAGCGCCAGATCGCGGAGCTCGCCGCCGAGGGCGAGTCCAACCGCGCGATCGCCGACCGCCTGATCGTCAGCGAGAAGACGATCGAGTGGCACCTGGCCAACGCCTACCGCAAGCTCGACATCCGCGGTCGCGGCGGGCTGGCCGGCTCGCTCACGGAGAGCTAGGCCGCCCGCAACGACGAGGGGCCCGCCGAAGCGGGCCCCTCGAGGGTTGCGCAGCGGTGGCGACGGCTAACGGATCAGGGCGACCCGTGCCTTCTTCACCTTGCTGCCGACTCGGATCGACACCAGCCGGTTCGTGCGAACCGACCTGGTGACGACCTTGAGGGTGCGTCCGTGCTTGCCGATCAGCCGGATGCGCACCTTGGCCTTGCCCTTCGAGCTCGTCACGCGGACGACCACGAAGCGCTTGCCGGCCTTGTGCTTCATGTACGACACCGCGACGCGAGCCTTCTTCGCCTTCGCGGGCCTGAAGCCGGCTGCGTCGGGGACGCCGGCCGCGATTGCCTCGTCCACCGTCAGCGGCGGACTTGGCACCACAGGCGGAGCGCCGGGCGGAATCGGCCCGCCCGTCGAGCCCGGCGTGCCGAACTCGAGATCGGTGTCGCGCAACAGGGCCTCCGGCACGAACAGCGCGGTCACGTTGATCGACTGGGGATCGCTGTTGATCACCTCGATCGCGGCGTTGCCGTGCACGTCCGTGATCCGGCAGACGTCGGCCGTACCGAGCGAGCCGCCGTCCGTGCCACCCACCGTGAAGCGGTGGTCGGCCGGACCGGTCGTCCCGGTGAAGCCGAACGCTCCGTCGGCCTCGTTATCGACGAAGAAGCAGACCTTCTCCCCGGAGAACGGGGCTCCGTCGATGTCCTGAGCGTGCACCACGACGATCCGCGCCGTGCTGTTCGCCGTACCCGGTCCCTTGGGGTAGTAAGAGATCGTCTTGGTGAACAGGTTGTGCACCGTCTTGTCGATCGTCCGGGACGTCTTGTCCGGATCGCTCACCGGCTGATACGGGTAGCGGGCGGTCGCGGAGATCGCGGACGTGCCGAGCACGTCGACGTCCTCGAGATCGCAGCCACCGTTGTCGTTGTGGATCGCGCCGGGGAGGTTGTCGAAGTAGAACCCGCTGCCGCCTGCGCCGCCCGGGTTGTACTCGACCTGTGCCTCACCGTGCTCGTCCGTGTAGACCACCACCGACTGCGCGCCGGACGGCGTCAGTCGGTAGGGCGGAGCCTGGTCGCTCCTGCGGAGGCAGGTGGTCGCCGAGGGCACCGCGGTGCGCAGCGTGTCGGCGATCGACCAGTAGTCGTACAGGCCGTTGACGAGGAAACCGGTGAAGTTGTTCCCGCTCGCAGGCCCGTCGATACCCGAGGCCACGCCGGGACGGCTGGTCGCGGGGATGTACGCGTCGTAGAACGGCGCGTACAGGTTGTGCGCCACCCCTGTGCCTCCGCCATCGCGGCTGTACACGGAGGTCTTGTCGGCCTTCTCGAGCGATCCGACACCACCGATGTCCGTCGGAGCGCCGGAGTTCGGCGCGATGCTCACGTCCACGCGTGCGGCCGGCATCGGGGCGTCGCCGGCGTCCACCTTGCCGTCCGAGAGGAGCGACACGCCCGGATTCACCGGGTCGAACGGCCCATAGGCGCCGATCAGGTCGCCGAACACGCGCGAGAACGGACCCTGGTCTGCCCAGGGCGCCCCGTTGCAGTCGTCGACGGCGTCGATCGCGACCGAGGCCAGGTGGGTCGTGCACTGGGAGTAGAGCGGATGGTTCTCCGTCTTCAACGTGTCGTCGTGGATGTCCCACTTCGCAGCGTTGTCGAACGGGTTCGAATCGGCGTCCTGCGCGAGCAGGCCCGCCAGCGTCGACCACGCGTCCGGAAGCGTGTAGGTCGACCCGCCGTACGGGAAGGTCCCCTTCACGTTCACCTGGACGCGGCCGTTGTGGGCGCCCGCCTTGAACGACCCATCACCGGCGGGATCGCCAAGCGACGTGGTGCCGGTGGGATCCGTCGCACCCACCTCGTCGATGGCGGGGTCGGCGAGGGTCATCCAGATCACGAGGAACTGGTGCTTGAGGATCGGGTCGCCGAGCGAGTTTGTCGCAACGAGCTTCACCCGGGCCAACCCGGGGTCGAGGCTCACGACGTCCGCCCGGGCACAGCCGTCCGAGCGGTTCACCGTCACGTCCTCGACGCGCGGCACCAAACCGGTGCCCGACCACTCTTCGACGAAGAACTCGACGCTTACGCCTTCCTGCGCGAGCACGGGGTTGCACTTCACGAGGCGGACCTGCTCGCCGCGCCAGGCGAGGTAGGGCACGTTGGTCGTCTGCGGATCCCACTTTGCGGGCGTAGCGAGCGCGGGACCGGCAGTGAGCGCCGATACCACGATGGCCGCCACAGCGAGCAGACCGGCCAGTCGCCGGCTCGCACTGTTCATCGTGTACCTCCTTCGAGGGTTTGGGCCGCGGGTTGGAGGACCCGCTCAGCCCAACCTAAGAGCCGCGCGACGGCGCCGCACTGGGGGCGAGGACCGGTCTTTGCCCGGCCCGACCCGAGGCGTTCAAAGGCTCAACCCCGGGGATTTGAAGGCTCGACCCCGGGGTCAGCCGCAGGAGCGGTACTTCTTCGCGCCGGGCGCCCGGCAGCGCTTGCGCTTGAGCGGCGGCCTGTGGTCGCCGCGCACCCTGTAGGTGAAGTACTCCGCGATGGACCCGTTGCGCGAGCTGATCACGGTGATCTTCGCGCCGGCCCTCAGCAGGCCGCGGAAGTTGGTGAAGCGCAGCTGGGCCGACTTCTTCTTCGAGCGCTTGACGAACGTGCCGTGCGGGCAGCCGCGACCCTTGCAGGTGACCTTGACCGTCGTCCGCGCGGGAACGCTGACGTAGAGGGCCACGACCTGGATGCCCCATGAGCGCCGCGCGTAGCCGAGCGTCTTGGTGACGTCCGGGGACGGGGTGTAGGGCTTGGCGCCGACCTTGATCTGCTGCGTGATCGTGTCCGTGGCGCCCTTCGAGTCCGTTACCCGCAGGCGAACCGGGTGGGTGCCCTTCTTGAGCTTCTTGGTCGATGCCACCGGTCCGGTGGCGTCGTCGTAGCTGTTGTCTCCGTCGAGGTCCCAGGCCTGCTTGGCAATCGGGCCGTCGGGGTCGCTCGAGGTCGAGATGAACGTGATCTCGTCCCCCTCGCGCGGCTTCGTGGGCCGGATCGTGAAAGCCGCCTTGGGACGCGCGTTGACGAGGATCGTCGCGCTGGCGATGTCGGTGCCGTCGCTGCCGTCGGTGACCCTGACCGCGACCGTGTGGACACCGGCCGTCGAGAACGAGGTCGTAGCCGTAGCACCGCTCGCACGGGGCGCGAACGCGCCCGTCGCGGCGTAGTTGAAGTCCCACTGCGTCAGCTTGATCGCCGGCGCACCCAGAGACGCGGAGGGAGTCGACGTCGAGGTGAGGGTTACCGTCTGCCCGGGCAGCGGGTTTGCCGGCGAGTAGCGCAGGCGAGCGGTGGGGCGCGTCTTCTGGACGGTGATGGTCTTGGTGAAGGGCGTCACGGAGCCGTCTCCGTCGGTGACCTTCAGGCCGATGGTCACGTCGCCGACGGCGTTGTAGGACGTGCGCCGGAGGCTTCGCCGGTCCCGCGACGTAGGTCCCCGTGCCGTCGAGGTCCCATTGGTACGTGAGCGCGCCGGGCGAGTTGTCGGCGTCGTGCGACAGGCTGGCGTCGAATGTGACCGGCTCGCCGACGGCCGGGCTCTCGGGGTCGTTGCTGACGGCGACGACAGGAGCCTTGTTGATCCTGAACGGAAGCGCAGTCGAGGTCGCAGCGGTGGTGCCCGTGACGCCGTCGGTCACCTGGACGCGGACGGCGGGAGTGGCGGGATCCGTTGCCGTGTACGTGTGGGCCACGCTCGCGCCGGTCCCGTCATCGAACGCGTTGTCGCCGTCGAGGTCCCACGTGTAGGTGAGCGTGTCGTTGTTCACGTCCGTCGCCGCGGGGGCCGTGAACGTCACCGCCGTTCCCGGGTTCACGGCGGTGACCGCCGCGGCGCCGACGGTTGCGGTCGGGGCGCCGGTCATGGCCGGCGCGGTGTTGCCCGGCGTCACCTGGCGGGCGACCTGGGTCGACGCCTGGCAATTGTCGGTGACCGTGAGGGTCACGTTCTGCGCGGTGTGCACGGCGTACGTGTGTGAGGGGGCCTGCCCGGTGCCCGCGCCGGCGTCGCCGAAGTCCCACGCGTAGCCCGTGACATTGCCGTCGTCGGTCGGGGTCGCGGCGAAGGCCGTCGCGCCGGTAGTTGGGTTGTACGTGTCCGTGAAGGTGGCGCTCGGCGCGGTGTTGGGGATGTTGACGACCTGCACGGCGGTGCCGGTCTCGACTCCGTCGCCCGCGGCGTCGGCGTCGGTCGCGGTCATCGTGACGGTGTGGTCCCCGGCGGTGGCGAACGTGTGCGTGACGGAGCTGCCGCTGTCGCTCGCCCCGTCGCCGAAGTTCCACGCGATCGTCTCGATGTCGTTCTCGGCGTCCGTCGAGGTGTCGGTGAACGTGACCGACCGGCATCCACTCGCCGGCGTGGCGGGGTTCAGGGTGGCCGTGAACGACGCGTCGGGTGGGGTCGCGAACACGACCTGAGCGACCACGAGCAGCAAGCCCGCGAGCAGCGCGGGAAGCGCAAAGCGTTTGGCGAAGCGGAGGATTCGAGTCATAACCCTGCCAGGGCGGCGCGTCCCAAACCGGAGGGTTCGGGGCTGAATCCACACTAAGCGCAGTTGCGCTCACGCGCAAACGGTCAAAGCGAGGCGCGCCGGGAGCGGTCGTCGAAGGTCGCGACGCGAAGGTCTTCTAGGCTGGCGGGGCTGTGCTGCGGCTGCTGAGCGCCCTCCTGGTCGTGCTGGCTCTCGCGGCGTGCGGGAAGAGCGCCGAGGACCGCTACCGCTCGGATTTCCCGCCGCTCAACCGCGACCTGACCGCGCTCGGCGAGGACGTCGCGGCCGGCCTGCGTGATGCCGGCCGGTCAGACAACCGGGCGCTGGCGCGCGAGTTCGGCGGCTACGCGGAGCGGCTCGGCGAGCTGCGCGACCGGCTCGACGACCTCGACCCGCCCGGCTCGGTCAAGCAGGACCACGCGCGGCTGGCGAGCGCGGCCGGGGCGACCGAACGCGCGCTGGGCGACGTCGCGAGCGCCGCGCGGGCCGGCGATGCCGCCGCGGCGGGTGCGGCGGCTACGCGCCTGGTGCGCAGCGGCCAAGATCTCGACACGGCCCGCCAGAAAGTCGCAAATTCCGCGGTTTTCGCTGAGGCAAGCTCCAATCCGTGACATACGCTCCAGCCGTGCTGAGGCTGGAGCGTGTGCCCATGGACGGGGTCGACCCCACCATCGAGGCACTGCGCAGCCGAAACGTCTTCCAGACGCGCGAGTGGCTCGAGTTCGTCGCCCGGACACAACAGGCCGAGCCCGTGGTCGCCCATGTGGAGCGCGACGGCGAGGTCGTCGGGGCCTTCACGGGTCTGATCGTGAAGCGCTTCGGAGTGCGGATTCTCGGGAGCCCGTTCCAGGGCTGGATGACCGGCCCGATGGGCTTCAGCCTCGAGCCGGGCGTGCCCCGGGCGGAGGCCATGAGGGCCCTGACGAGGTTCGCCTTCAGGAGGCTTGGCTGTCTACACGTCGAGTTGATGGATAGGCACGCCGGGTTCGAGGAGCTGGGGCGCCTGCGCGCCCGCCTGGTCGAGTTCCCCACCTACGAGCTCGACCTCACCCGGGACGAGGACGCGCTCTTCGCGGGCATGACGAGCGCCTGCCGGCGGGCGGTTCGCAAAGCACGCCGCGTGGGGGTGGGCGTCGAGGAGGCCCACGGCGTCGAGTTCGCGGACGAGTACTACGACCAGCTCCTGTCCGTGTTCGAGCGCCAGGGCCAGGGCCGCAAGCCGCCCTACAGCGTGGAGCGCGTGCGCGAGATGATCCGCTGCGTCGAGCCCAGCGGGAACCTGCTGATGCTGCGGGCGGTCGCGCCGGAGGGCGACCGGATCGCGACGGCCATCTTTCCCGCGCGCGAGGACTTCGCCTACTTCTGGGGCGGCGCGAGCTGGCGCAGCCACCAGATCCTGCGCCCGAACGAGGCGATCTTCTGGCACGCGATCCGGCACTTCCGCGAGCGCGGCGTGCCGATGCTCGACCTGGGCGGCGGCGGCGACTACAAGCGCAAGTTCGGCGCGCCCGAGAAGCTGATCCCGTACGTGCGCAAGTCGCGCGTGCCCGGCATGCTCGCGCTGCGCGACCTGGCCGCCTACGTCTACAAGCGGCGCGCCACACGGGCGCGGCCCGCTCCGGCGCCCGCCCCGGCACCGGCACCGGCACGGCCGGCCACGCCGTTCCCGCGCGCGAGCGCCCGCGGGCTGCAGCCGCGCGCGCCGCAGGCCGAGCCGGCCGAGCGCCAGGCCGCCGAGGCCGACCCGGCCGAGCGCCCCTAAGCCTCGCCGTGCATGTTGTCCGCGTCGGCGGGTAAAAGGGCCTTCTCCCCGGCAGATCGGCCGGGCTACTACGAGAGGGGCAGGCTAGTGGTATTCGCTATCGCCGGGACGGGGCTCGGGATCATCGGACTCTTGGTTGTGATCCTGCTCGTAATCCTCATAGTCCGAGCGCTGTAACGAGCGACCGGCCCGTGGCGCCGGGCCCGGGAGTGATAGGTGCGAGAGGTGTCATATGCGCGCCGTTTGCCGACCACCCGCCTAGCGCTCTAGAGCCGCGAGGGCGTCCTGCTCGTCGTAGAACTCCTGGTAGCGGAGGATCTTGCCGGCGCGGAAGGTGCACAGGACATACACCCGGGCGCTCACCTCGGCGCCGCTCGCTCGCCCGCGGCCATGCTCGACCCCCGTGATGAGGACGCGATCACCGTGGTCGCTCATGCTCTCCACCTCGACGCCGTACTCGTCGAAGTTCTCGAGCCAGCGTTCCCACGAGGCACGAACCCCCTCATGTCCGCGGTAGGTCCTGCTGTCGGCGCGGGTCGGATCCTCGACCCAAACGATCTCGGGATCGCACATCTCGGGAATCAGCTGCGGGAGCGCGGCGAGCATGGCCTCCTTGTCGAGGCTCTGAGCACCGGCGAAGAGGGCCTCCAGGAGTTCGACGTCCTGCTGCGACATCGCGTCCGCAGGATACGCCCGCTAGGGCACGTAGCGATTGAAGAAGGCGATCACCTGGTCGGCGTACTCCGCCGTGAACTGATGGACCGCCAGCAGCAGCGCCGTCTCGTTTTTGATCTCGATGTGCTGGGGCGCCACCGAGGCGGGCAGGGTCGCCGCTTGGGCCCGGCTGGCGGCCTTCTCGACGTCGGGCTCGACGCGCTTGCCGTTCCCGTCCCAGACCCCGGTCGCGACCAGCGAGAAGAAGATCTGCTTCGCCTCGTTGGGGTCGATCCCGGGGATGCGCTCGTACTGGGCGGCGATCAGGTTGCGCTCGTGGGAGGCGTAGATCTCGCTCGGGGTGCCTGCGTTGTGGGCTGTGATGAAGCTCTGGATCACGCCGCCGGGCGGGACCGTGAAGTCATTCTCCGAAGTGGAGAACACCACGGGGACCGTCAGCTGACCCGGCCCGTCGAACGGCGGTGCGGTGGTGCCGTGGCTCGCCCAGATCGCCTTGACCGGGTAGCCGCCGTTCTTGAAGGACTGGCCCCAGGTCGTCACGAAGCGCGCCCCGTTCGACGTGCCGATCCCGACCAGCGGCGTACTCGCGTCGACAGCGGTCGTCGCGACCAGGTTCGCCTGCAGCCGCGTGAGCCGGGCGAGGTCGGGGTTCGACGTGAGCGAGGCGTCGGTGACGTTCCAGCGCTTGTTGCCGGTTCGCTCCGTCGACGAAGTCGACACGAAGCCGTAGCCGCGCGCGATCAAGCGGTTGAGCACGTCGATCGTCTCGATCTTCTCGGCGAAGTTCGCGCTGCCGCCGGTGCCGTGGAACAGGTACACCAGCCCGCGCGGGTGATCGGGCACGTACGAGATCACGTCGAAGCCCTCGAAGGTGGAGTGCTGGAAGGGCACGACGGGCGTGATCGCGCAGCCGCCGGCAAGGGCGACGGCGGCGACGGCCAGAGCGGTGGCGAGAAGGCGCCGCATCAGTGCACCGCGTTCGCGAGGTCGAGGGCGTAGTAGAGGAAGTAGTCCGACTGCTCGTTGATCAGCGCACCGTAGTCCGCCGGCAGGCCGTGCGCGGCACCCTGGATCGGCTCCAGCACGGTGAAGATGCCGAGGTTGTACATCGCCCCGGAGTTCCTGACCGCCCACTCATAGGGGACGACGTGATCCTCGGTGCCGTGGATGAACAGCGCGGGCCCGTCGTCGGAGGTGATGGAGTCGTTGTTCGGCGCACCGCCGGACACCGAGACGGCGGCGCGCACCTTCGAGGACGGCCCGGGGTTGCCGCTGTCGCCCGGGTCCTCGGGACGCCAGTCGACCAGGAGCGAGGTCACGGCCCCGGCCGACGCGCCCGCGACGGCGATTCGGTTCGTGTCGATCCTGTAGGTCGCGGCGTTGGCGCGCAGCCATCTGACGGCCGCCTGCGCGTCGTGCTGGGCGCCGAGCGCGGCCTGCTGGCAGACCGGCGTGGGGTCGGGATTGCCGCCGCAGCCGTCGGGAGAGAGCAGCCGGTAGTTGATCGACAGGGCCACGTAGCCGAGCCGGGCGAAGAAGACGGCCCGCGCGCGACCGCTGCTCTTGTCCCCCATCGTGAAGCCGCCGCCGTGGATCCAGACCAGGGCGGGGCGCTTCGCGATCGTGTCGCCGGTCGGCTGGTAGAGGTCGAGCTTGAGCGTCTCCGGATCGCCGTTGATGCCGGGCGCGCTGCCATAGGTGATGTCGTTCGTCGCCGTGGCGCCGGAGAAGACCTGGTCGCGGTAGCGCAGCTGTCCGTCGCCCGCCGGGCGGGGGACGGTGCAGCCGGCCAGGAGGGTGGTCGCCGCCGCGACGGCGACCAGGCTGCGCTTGCCCATGCCGGCTTTAACTCGAAGCTCGCGCAAAAGTTGCGCGCCGCACAAGCGGGGCGGCCCGGTAGCGCTCCTCGCGCCGCTCCGCCCAGAGCCCGTCGAGCACCGCGGCCACGTGGTCCAGTCCGATCGCGCGGCCCCACTCGAGCGGGCCGCGCGGGTGAGCGAGGCCGAGCACGAGGCCGGCGTCGACGTCCTCCTCGGAGCCCACGCCCTCGCCGACCGCGAACCAGGCCTCGTTGACGAGCTGGCAGACGATCCGGCCCAGCACCAGCCCGGGGGCGTCGTCGACCCACTCGGTGTGGAAGCCGAGCCGCGCGAAGAACTCGCCGGCCGCCTCGGCGGCAAACGATTGGGTGCTTGCGGTGCGCGTCAGCTCGACGAGCCTGGACTGGTCGAGCGGCGGGAGCACGTGGAACCCGACTGCGCCGGCCTCCCCGCGGGCCGCCAGGCTGCTCGCGGCGCACAGCGCCAGCAGCGGTGCGCCCCCCGGCACCTGCTCGGCCGGCACCACGCCGGCGTCCACCACCAGCTCGGCGGGGCCGCCCTCGCGCAGCTCGTAGCCGGCCGCGCGGGCACGCTCGCGCAGGCCCTCGGCCACCGGACCGGCGCCGACGATGCTGACCAGGGTGCCGTCGCCACCGCCCGGCGCCGGCGGCTCGGGATCGTCGGGGCGGTATGAGCCGTCGTCGGCGTACTCGTAGTAGCCGCGCCCCGTCTTGCGGCCGAGCCGCCCGGCGGCGACCATGCGCGCCTGGATCGGGCTCGGCTTCCAGCGCGGCTCGCCGAAGGACAGCTCGTTGAACGACTTGGCGACCTCGAAGCCGACGTCGATGCCGACCAGGTCCATCAGCTCGAACGGACCCATGCGGAAGCCGCCGCCCATCCGGCAGATGCGGTCGATCTGCTCGTGCGTGGCCAGCCGCTCACCGAGCAGGCGCAGCGCCTCGCCCGCGAACGGGCGCCCGCAGCGGTTCACGAGGAAGCCGGGGCCGTCGGTCGCGAGGATCACGCGCTTGCCCATCGCCTCGCCGGCCGCGCGGGCCAGCGCCAGCGCGCGGTCGCCGGTCTGCTCGGCGCGGATCACCTCCAGCAGCTGCATCAGCGGCGGCGGGTTGAAGAAGTGCATCCCGACCACGTTCTCGGGGTGGGCGGCCGCGCCGGCGAGCGAAGTGACGGGGATCGAGCTGGTGTTGGTGGCGAGCACGGCGCTCGGCGCCGCAGACCTCGGACAGCCGCCCGAACAGCTCGCGCTTGAGGTCGGGCCGTTCGGGCGCGGCCTCGATCACGAGGTCGCAGGCGGACAGGCCGCCGAGCTCCGGGGCGAGCTCGAGCAGCTCCGCGGCGCTCGCGTCCGCGCGCCCCTTCGCGACCCAGCGCTCGAGCCCGTCGCGCACGCGCCGGTCGCCCGTCTCGAGGGCCTCCGGGAGCGGGTCGTGCAGCAGCGTGCGCATGCCCGCGGCGCAGCCCAGCTGGGCGATGCCGGCGCCCATGGTGCCGGCGCCGACGACTCCGAGGCAGCTCACTCCGCCGGCCCGATCCGGCTGGATCACTTCCCGCGGAACTCCGGCGGGCGCTTCTCGACGAAGGCGGTCATGCCCTCGACCCGGTCCTCCGTTGCCATGGCCAGCTCGAACAGCCGGCGCTCCTGCTCGAGGCCCGCGCCGAGCGGCGTCTCGTCGGCCGCCAGCACCGCCTGCTTCGCGAAGCGCACGGCCAGCGGCGGTCGCTGCGCGACGACGCCGGCCAGCTCCAGCGCTGCGTCGAGCCAGCCGTCGCGAGGCGCGACCTGGTTGACGATCCCGAGCCGCTCGGCCTCGGCGGCGTGGATGCGCTTGCCGGTCAGCACCAGCTCCATCGCCCGCTGCTTGCCGACCACGCGCGCCAGACGCTGCGTGCCGCCGCCGCCCGGGATGATCCCGAGCAGGATCTCCGGCTGGCCGAACTCGGCCGACTCGGAGGCGACGATCATGTCGCAGGCCAGCGCCAGCTCGCAGCCGCCGCCGAGCGCGTAGCCGGACACCGCGGCGACCAGCGGCGTGCGCACCGCGGCGAGGCGCGGCCAGAAGCGCGCCGACTGCGCGCCGAGCACCTCCTGGAAGCTGCGCTGCGCCATGGCCTTGATGTCGGCGCCCGCCGCGAACCACTCGTCACCGCCGGCGATCACGATGCAGCGGACGTCGGGGTCCTCGTCCCAGCGCTCCAGCAGCGCCGCCAGCTCCTCCATCAGCTCGGGCGACAGGGCGTTGCGCGCGTCGGGGCGGTTCAGCCGCGCGAGCCCGACGGGACCGCGCTGCTCAGCGGCGATCAGGCTCACGGGATCAGGGCGTTGATGCCGGTGTAGGCGCGCCCGATGATCAGCTTCTGGATCTGGGACGTGCCCTCGTAGAGCGTGGTCACGCGCGCGTCGCGCCAGTAGCGCTCGACCGGGTAGTCGTCGACGTAGCCCGACCCGCCGTGCACCTGGATCGCGCGGTCGGCGCAGTTCACGGCCGCCTCGGTGGCGTACAGCTTGGCGATCGAGGTCTCGGTGGTGCTCGGCTTGCCCTGGTCCTTGAGCCAGCCGGCGCGCCAGACCAGCCCGCGCGCGGCCTCGGTCTGGACCGCCATGTCGGCGATCATCTCCTGCACGAGCTGGAAGGACGCGATCGGCCGGTCGAACTGGGTGCGCTCCTTGGCGTAGGCGACCGACGCTTCGAGGGAGCCCTGGCAGATGCCCACGCAGCCGGCGGCCACGCTGTAGCGGCCCGAGTCGAGCGCGCTCATGGCGATCTTGAAGCCCTCGCCGATCTGGCCCATCAGCGCGGAGTCCGGCACCTCGACGCCGTCGAAGGACAGCTCGGCGGTGTCGGAGCCCTTCAGCCCGAGCTTGCCGTGGATCTCCTGGGTCGAGAGGCCGTCGGCGTCGGTCGGCACCAGGAAGCAGGCGAGCCCCTTGTGCTTGAGCTCGGGGTCGGTCTGGGCGAAGACCATGGCGAGCTTGGCGTAGTTGCCGAGCGAGATCCACATCTTGCCGCCGTTGATGCGCCAGCCGCCGTCGATCTTCTCCGCGCGCGTCTTGAGGTTGGAGGCGTCGGAGCCGGTGTCGGGCTCGGTCAGCCCGAAGCAGCCGAGCGCCTCGCCCGAGCAGAGCCGCGGCAGCCACTCCTGCTTCTGCTCCTCGCTGCCCCAGCGGACGATCGACGAGCACACCAGCGAGGTCACGACGGAGACCACGGTGCGCATGGCCGAGTCCCCGCGGCCGATCTCCTCGACGATCAGCCCGTAGGTCCGGTAGTCGACGCCGCGACCGCCGTACTCCTCCGGCACGATCGCCCCGAGGAAGCCCATGTCCGCGATCTTCTGGACCAGCTCGGTGTCGAAGTGCTCGTTGCGATCGTTCTCACGCGCGCGCGGAACGATCTCCTTGTCGGTGAACTCCCGCGCGGTCTCGCGGATCAGTCTCTGTTCGTCGGTCAGCTCGAAATCGATCATGTGCGCGGGGATTCTGCCTTAGGCGGCCGGGTTCTCGATCACGCAGGCGAGACCCTGGCCGACTCCGATGCAGAGGGTGGCCAATCCGAACCGCCCGCCGCGGCGGCGCAGCTCGTGCGCGAGGGTGCCGAGCAGGCGGGCGCCCGAGCAGCCCAGCGGGTGGCCGATGGCGATCGCGCCGCCGTTGACGTTGAGCTTGTCGTGGTCCAGCCCGAGCTCGCGCATCGAGGCCAGCACCTGCGACGCGAACGCCTCGTTCAGCTCGACCAGGTCGAGGTCGTCGACGCTGAGGCCGGCGCGCTCGAGCGCCTTGCGCGTCGCCGGCACCGGCCCGATGCCCATGTAGCCGGGGTCGACGCCGGCCGAGCCGGTCGCCACGATCCGCGCCAGCGGCTCGCGGCCCAGCTCCCTGGCGCGCTCAGCTGTCGCCAGCACCAGGCAGGCCGCGCCGTCGTTGAGCGACGACGAGTTGCCGGCGGTGACCGTCCCGCCCTCGCGGAAGATCGGCTTCAGCTTGGCGAGCCGCTCCAGCGTGGTGTCCGGGCGCGGGCCCTCGTCGGCATGGACGGTGACCGGATCGCCCTTCGGCTGCGGCACGTCGACGGTGACGATCTCGTCGTCGAGCCGGCCCGACTCCGTGGCTGCCACGGCGCGCTTGTGCGACTCGAGCGCGAACGCGTCCTGGTCCTCGCGCGACACGCCGTAGCGCTCCGCGACGTTCTCGCCCGTCTCGCCCATCGACTCGGTCGAGTGCTTCATGTTCGGGTTGATCAGGCGCCAGCCGAGCGTGGTGTCGACCAGCTCGACGTTCCCGCGCGGGTAGCCGCGCTCGGGCTTCAGCATCACGAGCGGGGCGCGCGTCATCGACTCGACGCCGCCGGCCAGCACCAGGTCGGCCTCGCCGACCTTCAGCTGGCGGCTGGCCTGGATGGCCGCGTCGAGACCGGAGGCGCAGAGGCGGTTGACCGTCGCGCCCGGGACCTCGACGGGCAGGCCCGCGAGCAGGCTCGCCATGCGCGCGACGTTGCGGTTGTCCTCGCCCGCCTGGTTGGCGCAGCCCATGTAGACCTCGTCGATCGTGCTGGGGTCGAGCTCGTTGCGCTCGACGGCCGCGCGCACGACGTGGGCGGCCAGGTCGTCGGGGCGCACGCTCGCCAGCACGCCGCCGTAGCGGCCGATCGGGGTCCTGAGTGCGTCAAGGATCACTGCGTCTGTCATGGCCCGTGAGCGTACACTCGCCAGATCGACGAGTTCGCCGTCTTCGTGGTGTTCGCGTTCGCCGTCGCGATCGCCATCCTGCTCGCGCTCGGGCGCTGGTATCCGGGCTCGGGAGCCGAGCAGGTCGACTGGCGCCCGACGCGCTCGCCCGAGGTCGAGGCCGAGCTGGAGCTCGACGACGTCGACCAGATGCTCGAGGCGCAGAACGTGCGCCGGCGCGCGAGCGGCCGCCCGGAGCGCACCGAGGACGACGTGCGCAACCAGGTGGCGGAGGACGAGCGCTGGCGCGAGGAGCTGCGCCGGCGCGTGCGCGAGGACTAGCCGCCTGGCACGGGTCCTGATCGTCGGCTGCGGCTGCCGCGGCCGGGCGCTGGCTTCGGCCTTGCTCGCCGACGGCCACGCCGTGCGCGGGACCACGCGCGCTCCGGAGCGCCTCGCGGAGATCGAGGCGGCCGGGGCTGAGGCGGTGCAGGCCGACCCCGACCGGCTCGGCACCGTCATGACCCAGCTGGCCGGCGTGACCGTCGTCTGCTGGCTGCTCGGCGGCGCGGACGGCGAGAACGTCGCCGAGCTGCACGGCCCGCGGCTCCAGACCCTGCTCGAGCGGCTCGTCGACACACCGGTGCGCGGGGTGGTCTACGAGGCGGCGGGGACCGTCGACCCCGAGTTGCTGGGCGCGGGCGCGGCGGCGGTCCGCGCGGCCGCCGAGCGCTGGCGCATGCCCGCCGAGGTGGTCGAGCAGGATCCAGCCGACCACGAAGCATGGCTGGCCGCCACGCGGGCGGCGGTCAGTCGGCTCCTGTAGCGGTCCGCGCGCTGCCGGGCGAGCCGGCCGCTCGCGCTAGAGCTGGAGGCCGAGCGCGATCGCCGCGAGCACCACGGCGGCGAGCGCGAGCAGCACGCTGAAGGCGATCAGGGCCGTGAGTGGGAGCGCGCTCAGCAGCTCTCCGTGAGCGGGAGCGTCGGCGGTCTCGGTGGCCGCCGCGGTCGAGCGCTTCGCCGCCGCGGCGGCCTGGGCCGGGCTCGGCGGGAACGCGTACGCCGCTCCGCCGGCGCTCGCCACCAGCGCGTCGGTTGCCTGCACGAGCCGCCGCTCGTGCTCGACGCAGCGGGGGCAGTTGCGCAGGTGGACGTCCAGGCGCGCGGTGTCGCCGCCCGCGAGCGCGCCGTCGATGCGGTCGGAGATCATCCGCTCGGCGCGCTCGCACCAGCCGCTCCCGCCAAGGCCGGCGACGGAGCGACGCAGCGCCTTGCGCGCGCGGGCGAGCGCGTCCGACAGCTCGGCCTCGTCGCGGCCGAGACGCAGCGCCACCTGCCCGCGCGGCAGGCCGGCGAGCGTGACCAGAGCGAGCGCCGTGCGGTCGGGCTCGGTGAGCGAGGGAAGTGCCGCGCCGACAAGCGCGACGGCATCGGCGTCCGAAACCGGCCGATCCGGCTGCCCGGCGACGGGGCGAAGCGGAGCGCGTGCCATCAGGGGCCGGAGGATAGTCCTCTGGGCTGTCGCCGCGCTTCTGGCCTGCTATCAATAAAGCCAATTCCGACTGGCTTTATCCAGATTCGAAAGAGGAGCTCTCGTGACGGAGTACGCAAAGGATGTCCTGGTCGACACCCAGTGGGTCGAGGATCATCTGAATGACGACTCGATCCGCATCGTCGAGGTCGACGAGAACCCCGCCCTCTATGCCGAGGCGCACATCCCGGGCGCGATCGGGTTCGACTGGAAGCGCGACCTCCAGGACCAGGTCAAGCGCGACTTCCTCGGCCCGACGGAGTTCGGCGAGCTGTTCGGCAGCCGCGGCATCTCCAACGACCACACGGTCGTGCTCTACGGGGATCGCAACAACTGGTTCGCGGCCTACACCTACTGGTACCTCAAGTACTACGGGCACGAGAACGTGAGGCTCGTCAACGGCCCGCGCGAGAAGTGGATCTCAGAAGGGCGCCCGACCAGCACCGACGTGCCCGCCTATAGCGCGCAGAGCTTCTCCGCCAAGGCCGGCGATGACGCCATCCGCGCGAAGCGCGACGAGGTGCTGTCGGCGCTCGACCAGCCGACCCGGCTCGTCGACGTGCGCTCGCCGCAGGAGTTCTCGGGCGAGCTGATCGCGATGGCCGGCTACGAGCAGGAGGGCGCGCAGCGCTCCGGCCACATCCCCGGCGCGGCCTCGGTCCCGTGGGCCCAGGCGGTGCAGGAGGACGGCACCTTCAAGTCCGCCGACGACCTGCGCGAGCTCTACAGCTCGAAAGGCGTGCTCAGCGACGCCGACCCGATCATCGCCTACTGCCGCATCGGCGAGCGCTCGGCGCACACCTGGTTCGTGCTCCACGAGCTGCTGGGCAAGGACGACGTCAAGAACTACGACGGCTCGTGGACCGAATGGGGCAACCTGGTGAACGTGCCGATCGACAAGGACGTCTAGGCCGCACTTCCGCCGCGCGGGCGGCTCGGAACAGCAGCAATAAAGGGGGAGCCCGGTCGCAAACTCGCCCCACACCCCCCTTGCCGAGGGCGCGGGTCCGCGAAGCCGATCGAGGACGGGGACAACCCGCCCCGCAGCCGGGCCGCCGGCTTGGGTGGGTCCGGGATTTGCATGGCAGGAGGGGCCTGGAGGGTCCCACCCACGAAAAAGGCCAGGGGTGAGGCGGCTTTCGTGCCCGCCTCCCCCTGGTTGCTGCTGTTTTAGGCGACCAGCGGCGCGAGTCGATCAAGCAGCTCCTCGACGATTCGGGCGGTCGCGCCCCAGATCAGGTGGCCGTCCACCGTGTAGGTCGGCGTCTTGATCGGCACTCCCTTGCGCACCAGTCGCTTCATCTCGTGGCCGGCGACCAGCTCGGGTAGCGAGAACTCGAGGATTCGGGCGACCTCGGCCTCGGCCGGGTACAGCCGCGCGGGCCGCTCGATCGTCGCCACGAACGGGAAGACGCGATAGCCCGTCACGAACGTGCCCACCGGGGGCAGGGCGCCCTGGAGCGTCACCGCCGCGCGCGGAAGCCCGATCTCCTCCTCGGCCTCGCGCAGCGCGGTCACGCGCAGGTCCTCGTCGGGCTCGTCCTGGCGCCCGCCCGGGAACGAGATCTCGCCGGCGTGGCGGCGCAGGTCCGCCCGCCGCTCGGTGAAGACCGCGGTCAGCGGGTCGCCGTGCAGCGCGACCAGCACGGCGGCGTCCTTGGTGCCGGGGGCGTCCATCGCGGCCGCCTCGTCCGGCGTCAGAAGGAGCTCCTTCACGCGCCTATTATCGGGAGCCGGTGGCAGAGGCCCTCGTCATCGTCGACTTCCAGAACGACTTCACGCCCGGCGGCGCCCTGGCGGTGCCCGGCGGCGACGCCGTCGCGGACCACCTGAACGAGCTCGCCGCCGACCCTCGCTTCGACCTGGTCGTGGCCACCCGCGACTGGCACCCGCCCGACCACGGCTCGTTCGACAGCGAGGGTGGGCCGTGGCCGATCCACTGCGTCCAGGACAGCGACGGCGCCGAGCTGCACGCCGCGCTCGACCGCGCCTCGATCGACGTGGTGGTCGACAAGGGCCAGAATCCGAACACCGAGGGCTACTCGGGCTTCGACGAGACCGGCCTCGAGCGCCTGCTCCGCGAGCGGGGCATCGATCGCCTTACGATCGCGGGCCTGGCCACCGACTACTGCGTCAAGAACACCGCCCTCGACGCGCTGCGCCACGGCTTCGAGGTCACCGTCGACAGCGATGGCGTGCGCGGGGTGGACGTGCAGCCCGGCGACTCCGAGCGCGCGCTCGACGAGCTGCGCGCCGCCGGCGCCGAGGTGACCTGACGTGTGGGAGGTGCTCCACGCCTCGATGCGCCACTGGTACCGCCTGGTCGGCGCCGGCTCCGACGGCGCGCGCACGCTCGAGCGCGAAGGGGTGATCGCCGCGCTCGTGCCCGCCGCCAGCGAGCGCTCGGTCATCAACGCGGTCGTCTACGAGAACCCGGATGCGCTCGCGGCCGCCTACGACGAGCTGGCCGCGGGCTACGCCGAGATCGGCGCCAACTGGACAGTCTGGCTGCACGAGGGCGACGCCCAGGGCGCGGCGCTGCTCGAGCGAAACGGCCACGTGCTCGACGGCGAGCCGACCGCGATGGCGGTCGACCTCGCCGCGCACCCGCCTCAGCGGCCGGCCGGCGACGCGCTCCCGCGCTGGACCGCGAACGGCTCGCTCGCCGACGTTGGCGCGATCAACGACCGCGCCTACCCGTGGGGCGGGGACTCGTTCTCGCGCGCGCTGACGCGTCTGCCGGAGGGGGAGGTGCACCTCTACGTGGCGCACGACGACGGGGAGCCGGTCGCCTGCACCGCCACGATCGACAGCGGCTCGAACAGCGAGGTTCAGATGGTGGCCGTGGTGCCGGAGGCGCGTGGTCGCGGGCTCGCCGGCAAGCTGATCGCGCACTCGCTCGCGGACGCCGTCGAGCGCGGCGCGACGACCGGCACGCTGGTCGCGACCAAGCTCGGCTACCCGGTCTACGCGAAGCTGGGCTTCGAGCCGCTAGGCGTTCTCGAGATGTGGGAGCGGCGCCTCGGCTAGCGGCAGCGGCGCGGGCTTGGCGACGTAGAAGCCCTGGGCGAAGTCAACGCCCATGCCGCGCAGCAGCTCGAGCGTCTCTGCGTCCTCCACGAACTCGGCGATCGTCCGCTTGCCCAGCCCGCGGGCGATGTCGACCACGGCCTTGACCACCAGCTGGTTGGTCACGCTGTTGGCGAGGTCGGTCACGAACTCGCCGTCGATCTTGAGCAGGTCGAAGGCGAGGTGCTTGAGGTAGTAGAAGGACGCGAAGCCGGCGCCGAAGTCGTCCAGCGCGAACTCGCAGCCCAGCTCGCCCAGGCGGCGCGCGAACTGGCGGGCGCGGTCGATGTTGACCACCGCGGCGGTCTCGGTGACTTCGAAGCAGAGCCCGCGACCGTCGGCGTCGTGCGCCTGCAGCTCGCTGGCGATGTGGTCGGGCAGCTGCGGATCGGTCACCGACTTCGCCGACAGGTTCACGCACAGGACCACGTCGCGGCCGGCTGCCTGCTGCTCGGCGAGGATCTCGATCGCGCGCGAGACGACCCAGCGGTCGATCTCCTGGATCAGGTCGAAGCGCTCGGCGATGTACAGGAAGCTGCCCGGCGGGATCACGTCGCCGTTCTCGCCCAGCATGCGCAGCAACAGCTCGCAACGGGGAATCCCGTCGCCGCGCAGCGACATCACCGGTTGCGAGTAGAGGACGAACGCGTCGTTGACGAGCGCCTCGCGGATGCGGTCGCCCCAGGTCATGCGCGAGAGCATGCGCTCCTCGCGGTCCTCGGTCGCGTCGTAGACCACCGACCGGGCCCGGCCCGCCTCCTTGGCGTCGTACATGGCGATGTCGGCCTCGACCAAGAGCTCCTCGGAGGTCAGCTTCGAGCCGGGGTCGAACATGGCGATGCCGACGCTCGCCGACACCTTGCCGCCGCCGCGCACGCCAAGCCCGACCAGGTCCACGCTGCGAACGGCCTCCAGCAGGCCCTCGGCCACGTTGCGTGCGGTCTGCTCGTCGATGCGCGGCAGGACCACGGCGAACTCGTCGCCGCCGAGGCGGGCCAGCACGTCGCTGCGGCGCAACCGGGCGCCCAGCGCCTGGCCGACCTGCACGATCAGCTCGTCGCCGACGGAGTGACCGAGCGAGTCGTTGATGTACTTGAAGTCGTCGAGGTCGATGGCGAGCACTGCCAGCCGGCCCTCGTAGCGCTCGGCGCTCGCCAGCTCGCGGGTCAGCTCCTCCTCGAAGCGGCGCCGGTTGAACAGGCCCGTCAGCGAGTCGTGGTCGGCGAGGTACTGCAGCTGGCCCTCGAAGCGCTTGCGCTCGGTGATGTCCTGCACCTGGGTCAGCACGTGGATCGGCCGGCCCTCGCCGTCGCGCACGACCGTGGAGCTCAGGTCGACCGGAACGACGTGCCCGTCCGAGTGGAGGTAGCGCTTCTCGGTGCGGTAGTGGGTCGTGCGCCCGTCGATCACCTCCTCGAGGCCCGCCTCGTTGCGGGCGACGTCGTCCGGGTGCGTGATCGAGCGGTAGGTCGTGGCCTCGAGCTGCTCGCGCGAGTAGCCGGTGATCTCGGACATCGCCTTGTTCACGCGCAGGAAGCGTCCGTCGAGCGAGTTCATGGCCATCCCGATCGGCGCCTCGTCGAACGCCGAGCGGAAGCGGTCCTCGGCCTCGCGCAGCGCGTCCTGGTGTTCGCGGCGCTCGGTCACGTCCTCGATCTGGGAGACGAAGTAGAGCGGCTCGCCGGAGTCGTCGCGGACGAGGGAGACGGACAGGTTGACCCAGACCTCCGTGTCGTTGGGGCGCACGTAGCGCTTCTCCATCCTGTAGCTGCGCCGCTCGCCGGCGAGCACCTGACGCACGAGCTCGAGGTCGGCCTCGAGGTCGTCCGGGTGAGTGATGTCCTGGAAGCTGAGCGTGAGCAGCTCCTCGGCGTCGTAGCCGACCAGCTCGGGCAGCGCGCGGTTGACTCGCAGGAAGCTCCCGTCTAGAGCGACCAGCGCCATGCCGATCGGCGCCTCGTCGAACGCGTTGGCGAACCGGTTCTCAGCCTCCTCGAGCGCGCGGTCGACGGTCGGGCTGACCTTGGTGTCCGAGCACGTGCCTAGGTACCCGGTGGTTTCGCCGCTGTCGTCGCGCAGCTCGACCGCGCGGCACCAGACCCACGAGGCCTTGCCGTCGTGCCGAACGTAGCGGTACTCGAGGCTGAAGTCACGCTCCTCCGCGCGGCTGCGCCGCCACTCGCCGATGACCCGCTCGAGATCCTCGGGATGGACAACGGACGCCCAGCTCTCGCCTTCGGCCGACTCGCGGTCGATGCCGGTCAGCTCGCACCAGCGCGCGTTCACGTATACGAAGCGACCCGTCAGGTCGGTCTCGTAGACGCCGATCGGCAGGTGCTCGGCCAGGAGGTCGAAGCGTTTGCGCGACGGGCGCAGGGCAGCCAGGCGGCTGAGCCGGGTACTGGAAGGCTGCGTCACCAAGACCTAGATCGGCACGAGCAGCCCGGTTTTAGACCCCTAGCGCAGCTCGACCGTCTCCTCGAACATCACTTCCCCCTCCAGAGCGCGGTGGACGGGGCACTTCGCGGCGATCTGCATGAGCCGCTCGCGCTGCTCCTCGGGCAGCTCCTTGGGCAGCTGGACTTCCATCGTGAAACGGGTCGGCGACCCGCGCTGCGCCGCCTCGTAGGCCACGTCGACGGTGATCTCGCCGACGTCCCAGCCCTTGCGCTCGGCGTACATCTCCATCGTGATCGCGGTGCACGACGCCAGGCTGGCAGCCAGGAGCTCCTGGGGGCTCGGCCCGCTGTCCTCGCCGCCGAGCTCGCGCGGCTCGTCGGCGGTCAGGCGGTGGTCGCGTATGGCGACGTCCTGCTTCAGGCGTCCGTCCACGCGGCGGGAGATCGCTCTCATCCTCTTCCCTCGAAAAGCTCGGGGTCCGGCTCGTCGGCAAAGCGCGCCATTGCGAACAGCGCGTCCGAGAGCCGGTTCAGATAGGTCACTACGGTCTCGTCGACGAGCTCGCCGGCGTCCTTGAGCGCGGCCACGCGCCGTTCGGCGCGCCGCACGGCGGCGCGTGCGACGTCGAGCCGCGCGGATAGCTCGCTGCCGCCCGGGATCACGAACTTGGGCGGCAGGTCGACCCGGTCCATGTAGCGGTCGATGTCGCCCTCGAGACGCTCGACCATGTCCGCGGTCACCTTCGACACGCCGGGCTCGAGGCGCGCCGCGGCCTCGGGCGCCGTGGCCAGCTCGGCGCCGGCGATGAACAGCTCGTTCTGGATGCGCAGGATGTCCGTGTAGAGCTCCCCGCCGCGCTCGGCGAGAGCTCGCGCGAGCCCGAGCGCCGACGCCGCCTCGTCGACCGAGCCGTAGGCCTCGGGCCGGCGGTCGTGCTTGGGCACCCGGCCGCCGTACCAGAGCCCGGTGGTCCCGTCGTCGCCTTTGCGCGTGTAGATCTTCACGTCAGCGGATTGAACACGAGCCCGGTCGGGACCTTCGGGTAGAAGTAGGTCGACTTGGGCGGCATCGACTCACCGGCCTCCGCCACCTCGCGCACCGCCTCGACCGGCGTGGCGCGCATGAAGAAGCCGGCGTCCGCTCGACCTGTCTGGACCGCGTCGATGGCGTCGGCCAGGTCCTTGGAGTAGTTGAGGCCGCGCAGGTGCGAGATGTCGTCCTCGGACATTCCGAGCGCGTCGCGGAGGATGAGCGCCTCGAGCACGGCGGTGTCGAGCCGGCGGTAGGGCTCGGGCATGCCCTCCAGGGCGCGGTCGGCGATCGCCTGGTCCTTGAGGGTCATCCGGTAGGGCTTGCGGTGGAAGGAGTCCATGTAGCCGAACGTGACGCGGCCGTTGCCGCCGGTGGGCTCGAGCTTGTGTGGCTCGTCGAGCTCGTCGATCTCGAAGTCGCGCATGAGCGTGTCGCGGATGGCGAGCTGCTTCTCGGTGTCGTGCTTGAGGCCGGTCAGCAGCCGGTGGGTCGGGAAGACCAGCAGGCCGGGATCGGAGAGGGAGCAGAGCAGCATCAGGACGTACTGGTGCGGGCCCTCGCCTCCGACCTCCTCCGCGTAGACGCGCGCGGTCTCGTAGCGGTGGTGTCCGTCGGCGATCAGCAGCTCGGCGTCCGCCAGCGCCATCTGGAGCTCGGCGACGAGGTCCTCGTCGCCCGAGCGCCAGAGCGTGTTCTCGGTCCCGTCGAGGTCGGCCGCGGATGCGAACGGCGCGCCGCCCGCGATCTGCTCCATCGCGCGGCCGGCGCCGCCGTCGGGGTCGGGGAACAGGCTGAAGATGGGGGAGAGGTTCGTGCGCGTGGCGCGGGTGAGCTTGAGCCGGTCCTCCTTCGGGCCCGGATGCGTGCGCTCGTGCGGGCGGATGCGACCCGGTCCGTACTCGTCCACGCGCAGGCGCGCGAGGACGCCGGTGCGGCTGCGCCGGTTGCCATCGGGCGCCTCGTAGTCCTGACGGAGCACCCAAACCGCCGGCTCGTCCTCGCTCACGAGCGCGCCCTGCTCGCGCCAGTCGTCCATGGTGGCGGCGGCCTGGGCGTAGCTGGGCGGGAGGTCGATCGCGACGACGTTGTACGGGCTCTTGGCGGCGAGCTTCGTCCGCAGCTCGTCATCGATCACGTCGTACGGGGGGGCGATCACGTCCTCCAGCGAGCCCACGACGGAGGCCTCGTAGCGGAGCGTGTGCAGCGGCTGGAGGTCGGCCATTCGAGGCGCCACCCTAGCGCGCCGCCGGCTTGACTCCGGGCCGGCGATCGGGGCCGATCAAGGCCCGGCCCTACACTTGGCCCGCGCGGGGCGTAGCGCAACCTGGTAGCGCGCCGCCTTTGGGTGGCGGAGGTTCCCGGTTCAAATCCGGGCGCCCCGATTTGGCGGCGGGTACGCTGCCCAATATGGAACGCGGCAAGCGCTTCGGGCTCGCGGCCCTGATGGCGTTCCTTGCGCTCAACATCTGGACCGGCAGCCCGCTGCTGGCGCTGTGGATCGGCTCGAAGGTGCAGAGCGGCGACAGCCAGACTTCGATGTCGGCGGTCTTCGTGATCATCGTCTGCCTGGTCGTCTTCAGCATCGCGCTCTACCAGGCCCTCAAGTACGTGATGCACGCCTACCGGGAGGCGACCGGCACGCTCCCGACGGTGAGGACCCACGCCCCGTGGTTGCGCAGCATGCGCGGCGAGCGGCCCGACTACGACGGGGCGGGGAGCATCAGCGGCGCGGAGCGGATCATCGTCGTCACCGTGGTCTTTGCGGCCGCGTCGTTCGAGGTCTGGTTCTTCTTCTTCTCGGGCTCTCCCATCGGCTGAGCGGCCTATCCTCGCGGGGCGCCCCCGTAGCTCAGCTGGACAGAGCGGCTGCCTTCTAAGCAGCGGGTCGGTGGTTCGAGTCCACCCGGGGGCATTCGTTCAACGGCTGTCACTGCCCGGAGAGCACGCCGCAAACTCCGATCAGGTCGTGGCGCCTTCCTTCTCCGCTGCCTCGATCTCGCGCTTGAGGTCGTCGCCCTCGGCGTCCAGCTCCTTCTCGATCAGCTTCTTGGCGCGCTTGGTTGCCTGCTCGAGCTGCTCTTCGATCTTCGACTCGCCGAGCACTATCACGGCGGCGCTGCCCTCCTCGAGCGCTTCGCCGAGGTCCTTGAGGTCGCCCCGCGAGATGCCGCGGGTGAGGTGTCCGGTCAGGCCACCGGCGCCGGCGCCGACGATCGCGGCGCCGAGGACTGCGGGTGGGAACAGGATGCCCACCAGCGCTCCAACTCCGGCCCCGGTCCAGGCACCGTGCTGGGTGGGCTTCTCGGTCTTTGTCACACGGACCTTGCCGTCCTCTTCCTTGCGGATCACCGCGGAGTCGAACGTGCCGATCGCTCCGGCGGCGTGCAGGTCGAAGACCGCCTCGTAGTCGGCCTCGGCGTCAGCGATCTCGTCATAGACCGCGGCGTACAGGAATACGGGCCTGTCGGCCATTTCTGGCTCCCTTTCAGTTGCAGTTCAGCGGCGCGAACGCCTTCTGGTAGGACGCCGCGAGCTGGTTGAGCGCCGTCACGAGCTGCGCCTTCGCATCCGCGGCCGAGAGCGATCTGCCGAGCTCGCCCGCGATCCCCTGGATCGAGCTGGTGAACGCCTTGTTCGCGTCCACGGCCTCGCTGCGCCGGTCGCTGCTGAGGTCCGACTGCGCGTCGGTGATGTCCTGGAGGTCGTTCTTGATCGCGTCCAGGTTCTGCGTCACTCCATCTGACGTGACCGTCGCGGGGGTCAGGCCCTTCAGCTCGTCGACCTGCTTGCCGATGTCGGCCTTCGCGTCGCAGACCTTGTTCTGCGCTTTCTCCTCATCGGATTTGCCGCACGCACTCAGTGCGAGCGCAAGCATCACGACGGCGGCACTGCAGATGACTCTCACACCAGCACCTAACCGCGTCGGGCGGTGTTGCACATCACCCGCTGAGGGTGATCCGCCGTCGCCGCCGGGACAGCGATGCTGTCGTTCGTGAGCGACGACGCCCACAAGCGCAAGCGGTGGCGCCCGGACCGCGAGCGCGTCCTGCGGACGCTGACGTTCTGGCTGCGGCCCGAGTTCCTGCTGCGCGTCGTCAACCGCTTTCAGAAGGTGGTCGGCTTCGACCGCGCGATCGCCCTGGCCTCCGGGGCGCTCACGGCCGTGATCCCGTTGATGATGATCGCGAGCGCCTTGTCGTCACAGCTCGGGGGCAAAGGCACAGCCGATCGCATCATCGACCGGTACGACCTGACCGGAGGCGGCGCCGAGGCGGTCAGGGACATCTTCTCGCCACCCTCGGGGACGAGCACGAGCATCGGCATCATCGGGTTCCTCTTCCTCCTGGTCGCGGTGCTGAGCTTCTCCCGGGCCATGCAGCGGCTGGTCGAGCAGACCTGGGAGCTCGAGCCGCTGAGCGTCCGCAACACGTCCAACGGACTGCTCTGGATCGGCGGGCTCTCGGCGTACATCGCCCTCAGCGGCTTCCTCCACGGCGCCATCGGGCACAGCCGCCTCGAACTCACCGCGACGCTGATCACCCTGCCGCTGTCAGCGGTCTTCCTGGTCTGGACCGGCTGGGTGCTCAGCGCCAAGCGGATCGCGCGCCAGGCGCTCGCCCCGTTCGCCATCCTCGGAGCGGCGTTGCTCGCGCTGTACTCGGTTGGCGCGACCGTGTACGTCCCGCACCTCTTCAGCACGTACACCACCCGCTATGGCGTGATCGGCGCCGTCTTCGCCATCATCTCGACGCTGTTCTGCGTCATGGTCCTCGTCGTCGCCTCATCGGCGGCAGGCCGCGAGGTCCACGACGAGCTCGAACGCATCAGCCGAGGTCAGCGGCCCGCAGAGGACGAGGTCCGGCGCCAGTGGGGCGAGATCACCGCCGAGGCGCGATCCCGCTGGGAGACGCTGCGGTCGCAGATCCAGGAGCGCCGGCGCAAACGCAAGCGCTGAGCGTCCGCAGAGGCGGCGCGCGCTCCAGGGGTGCGTCCTGCCTCGTCGTTACGGTGCTCCGGAGTGGACCAGCCGTCGCAGCGCGTCGAGGTGGTCGTCTCAGTGCGCACGCTCCTCGTGCTGCTCGCGTTCGGTTCGCTGGTCGTGCTCACGGTGTTCTCGATCGGGACGCTCCTGTCGATCCTCGTCGCGGCGGTGCTGGCGCTCGGGCTCGATCCGGTGGTCGGGGCGCTGGTGCGCCGCGGCTGGCGACGCGGCCGGGCGGCGGTGGCGGTGTTCGCGGCGCTGTTCGTCGGGGCGGCGGCGATCGTGCTGTTGACGGCGGCGCCGCTGTGGGAGCAGATCGTCGACTTCGCAAACGCGCTGCCGGGCTACTGGGACAACCTCACCCACACGGATGCGTTCGAGAAGCTGACCTCGACGGCCGGTGCCGACGACTCGATCCGCAATGCCCTCAAGGACCTCGCTGCCGGGCTGCCGGACGCGGCCACCACGCTGCTCGGCGTCTTCGGCGGCGTGTTCGGCTCGGTTCTCTCGCTTGTCACGCTCACGTTCCTGTCGCTCTTCCTGTTGATGGAGCGTGTGACGATCACGGACTGGCTGTTCGGCTTCGCCACACCTGAGATCGAACGGCGCTGGCGGCCGGTGCTGGAGAACTCGATCCGCGCGATCTCCTCTTCGCTGATTGGGAACGTCGCGATCTCGTTGGTGGCTGCGACGGTCGCCGGACTCTCGGCCTGGGCATTCGGGCTGCCGTTCCCGATCGTGCTCGCGGTGATCACCGGCTTTCTTGACCTGATCCCGCAGGTCGGCGCGACAATCGCTGCGGTCATTCTCGTCGCGGTCGCGCTGACGGTGAGCACGCCCGCCGCGATCGGCATGGCGATCATCCAGCTGATCTACCAGCAGGTCGAGAACTACATCGTCTACCCGATCGTCTACCGCGAGGCGGTCGAGCTCTCAGCGTTCACCACGATCGTCGCGGTGCTGATCGCGAGCTCGCTCCTCGGCGTCGTGGGGGCGATCCTGGCCGTGCCGTTCGCCGCCGTGATCAAGATCCTGCTGGCCGAAGCCGGCGCACCGCGGCGCGCGCGCATGGCTGCCCTGCGCGACCAGTAGCTCGCAGCTCAATCGTTTGCTAGATCGCCTTCCTCTTCTCGCAGGAGGCCGGCCATGGTGTCGCCGGCGGCGAGCTCGCGGATGTAGGAAGCGACGACGCCGTCGAAGCTACGCCGAGCCCTCGCCTCGCGTTCTGAGCGGTGGGAGCCCCTGCGTGCTCGATGTGTGCTCGCCGTCGTGGTGCGAGGGGCGAGGCGGTTGAGGCGCGTCATGCTGCTTTCTCCTGGATGTCGAAGTTGGTGGGGAGACGGGCGCCGTCGGCTTCGGCCGGACCCGTGTCGAGTTGCAGCTCCAGCCGCGTTTCGGGCGGCCTGAGGAGGACGAAGGCCAGGACGATCCCGGCGCTGATGACCAGGGCTCCGGCGAGGAAGGCGACCTGGTAGCCGCCGATGAGCGCGCTGGTCGCCCCGTGATCGGCGGCCAGTGCCTTCGTGTGGTTCGCGGCGATGGTGCTCAGCACGGCCAGTCCGAGCGCGCCGCCGATCTGCTGCGAGAGCGTGGTGATCCCGGAGCCCAGCCCGGCGTCCTCCGCGGGAACGTCGGCCATGGCGAGGGTCAGCAGCGGCATGAAGGCGGTGCCGATCCCCAGGCCGATCGCGAAGCAGGCCAGGAAGATCGTCGGGAAGAAGGCGGTGTCCGGCCCGACGGTCGCGAACAGGAGCAGTCCGGCGACGGCGGTGGCCATGCCGCTCGTGAGCACGCGCAGCGGGCCGAACCGGTCCACGAGCCGCGCGGTGATCCCCTGCGCGAGGACGGCGACGGTCAGGGTCCAGGGCAGGAAGGCCGCGCCGGTCTGCAGAGCGGTGTAGTGGCGGACGTGCTCGAGGTAGAGCGTGCCGAGGAAGAAGGTCGAGTACATCCCGGTTACGAGCAGGCCTCTGACGAGGCTGGCGTTGACCAGCCCGCGCAGGCGGAGGATTCGCAGCGGCATGATCGGGTTCTCGATGCGCGCCTCCAGGGCGAGGAAGGCCGCCATGAGCACGGCGGCGAGGCCGCCGAAGCCGAGTACCTGGACTGAGGTCCAGCCGTGGCTCGTCGCCTCGACGATCGCGTAGATGGCGGTCATGAGCGAGGCGGTGACGAGGAGCGAGCCCAGCCAGTCCACTCCGTGCCCGATGCCCAGCCCTCGGTCGGCCCGGATGAACGTGTGGCCGAGCGCGTAGGTGGCGACACCGATCGGGAGGTTCACGAAGAAGACCCAGTGCCAGCTCAGCGCCTCGGTCAGCAGTCCGCCGGCGAGCAGGCCGATGGAGCCTCCGGCGACGGAGACGAAGACGTAGACGCTCATGGCCCGGGCGCGTTCGACGGCCTCGGGGAACTCGGTGACGATGATCGCCAGGATCACGGAGGCCTGTGCGGCGGCGCCGATCCCCTGGAGGAAGCGGGCCCCAACCAGCGTTTCCTGACTCGGTGCGACCCCGCACAGCAGCGATGCGACCGTGAACGTGACGACGCCCGCGAGGAAGACGCGCTTCCGGCCGACGAGGTCGCCGATGCGCCCGGTCAGGAGCAGCAGGCTGCCGAAGGTGACGAGGAACGCGTTGACGACCCAGGTGAGGTTGCCCTGGCTGAAGTGAAGGTCCTGCTGGATCAAGGGCAGGGCGACGTTCACGATCGTGACGTCGAGAACGATCATCAGCTGCGCCAGGCAGACGATGGCGAGCGTGACCCAGCGCCGGCTATCGGCGGGTGAGGTGGGTACTGCGGGGGTGGAGGCGACGGTCATACGGCTCCCTACTTGTCGAATCGCTCGGTTGGAGCTAAAGTGGAGGCCACCTCCGAAATAACTGGAGGCGACCTCCGGAACTATACGGAGGGTCCCTCCGGTTGTCAAGGAAAATATGAGCACGACCGAGACAAGCGCGCAGGAACTGATCGCGCGGCCCAAGCGGGCCGACGCGCGGCGCAACTACGACAAGGTGCTCAGGGTCGCTCGGGAGGCGTTTGCCGAGGGTGGGGAATCGACCGCCCTGGAGGAGATAGCGCGCCGCGCCGACGTCGGCATCGGGACGCTGTACCGGCACTTCCCGAGCCGGCAGGCGCTGCTCGAGGCTCTATACGTCGAGGAGGTCGAGCAGATGTGCCGCTCGGCGGCCGAGCTCGATGGCAGCGACCCTTGGGAGGCGCTCAACAGCTGGTTCGAGGGCTTCATCGCGTATATCGGCACCAAGCGCGCACTCGCCGCCGAGCTTCAGAACCACCTTGACCCGGACGCCCCGCTCTTCCAGGCCTGCCGGACCTCGCTGTTCGCGGCGGGCGAGCCGCTCTTGAGGAGCGCCCAGGAGGCAGGCGTCGTGCGTCCGGACGTCTCCATCGGCGACGTCATCCAAATGGTTGTCGGGATCGCCAAGATCCCGTCGAAGGACCCCGAGCAGAACCAGCACATCCTGCGAGTCGCGCTCGACGGCCTGCGCTACCACGCCGACGCCTAGATTCGGCTCGGTCGGGCATCGCGGCCCCTCCTTCGCTAGCGCTCGACTTCGGCCAGTATCAGCGCGGCGATCTCGTCCGGGGCCTCCAGGTAGGGCAGGTGCGCGCGGCCGGGGAGGCTCCGGTAGGTGGCGTTCGGAAGCGCGTCGGCCAGCTCGGCGCTGCGCCGGACCTTGATCGAGATGTCGAGCTCGCCGCAGGCGACGATCGCCTGGGTCGCGATCTCTTGCACGCGGCCCGCGGCGTCGAGTCCGCTGGCGCCGTCGGCCTCGGGCTCGCCGTTGGCGATCACGATGCGGTTCATGTCGAGCGCCAGCTCGCGCGGTGCGCCAGTCACCCGTCCCTCCGGCCCGGCCGGCCCGTCGAGCCACAACCGGATCTCGAGCCGGTTGCATTCCTCGACTGAGCCGGCCGTCCAGGCGGCATCGATTGCGTCAGCGAGCCCGTCCGTAGCGGCGTTGACCACCTCCTCGTCGGGCTGGGGGTCGCCGCTGATCGCAGGTGCCAGGAGCACGAGGCCGGCGACGCGCTCGGGCGCCTCGAGCGCGGCGTCGAGCGCCACCCCGCCGCCCATCGAGCTTCCCACCAACCAGGCGGGCGCATCCGCCGACACGACGTCGAGCACGCCGAGCAGGTCGTCGACGTGCCGGAAGGGCCCGCCGGCCGGCGCCACGTCACCGAACCCGCGCCGGTCATACGCGACAACGTCTCGTCCGGCTTCACCGAGCCGCGCGCACACCTCGCGCCAGGAGCGCCGGTCGCAGACGCCCGCGTGAAGCAGGGCAATCGTCGGGCCGGCGCCGTTCCAGCGATCACCGACGAGCGTCGCGCCCTCGACCGCGATCTCGATCGGCTCATACGTCACGCGGTCAGTCCGGATACTCGTCCTTGCGCCAGGCGCGGGGCTCCTCGGGCGGAGGCTTCGGGGTTCGCTCGAGCAGGAACGAGTTGTACGGCGCGACGAACCGGTCGGGCGCCATCACCGTGTACGTGTGGTAGATGGTCCCGTTTTCGCGGGCGAAGGCGATGAAGCTCGGGCCCTCGCGCAGGCCGTCCTCGAGCTTGGCTCCGACCTGCCGCCCCCACTCCTCGAGCCACTCGGGCGGGTTGTCGATCATCTCCTTGACCTCGGGGATCTCCTGCGCCTGCTCGGGCGTCATCGCGAGCCCGAAGTCGAACGGAAAGTCCGTCTCATAGGTGGAGACGTAGGGGAACTGCCAACCCATCCGCTCCTTGTAGGCGATCAGCCGATCGATCGGCGCCCGGGAGAAGCAGATCAGCGTCACGTCGCGGTGGTTCAGATGCACGCGCGTGGGGTCGAGCTCATCCCCCAGGTTCGTGCACCCGGGGCAGGCGCCGAGCTCGTAGTCGGGGCCGAACATGATGTTGTAGGCGAGCAGCTGCGAGCGCCCGTCGAAGAGTTCGGCGAGCGTCTTCTTCCCGTCCTCGGTGTCGAATTCGTACTCCTTCTCCACCGGGACCCAGGGAAGCTGGCGCCGGAGCTCGGTCGCCTTCTCGCCGAGCTTGGTGTGCTCGGCCTCGAGCTTCGCAAGCTCATCACGAGCCGCCTGCCAGTCCTCGCGGGTTCCGATCTTGTGCTCGGGCATGGTTCACGTCCTTTGCCGTTGAGGTTCGTACGTTACGACCCGCGCGCCACGCCGAACTCATCGGCTCGCGGTGGTCTACCGCGGAAGAGGCAGCGGCCCGAAGGGCCAGGTCTCAGGGCCTGCGACCGGCGAACAGCTTGCGCACGAACGGGTGCGTGTCCTTCTGTGACCTCAGCAGCGTGCCGCTGTGGTCCGAGTTGTAGGACTTGAACGTCAGCGGCTGGTGGTTGGCCTTCAGCTTCTCGACGTACGGGATCGTCAGGGCGTACGGAACGTCGGCGTCCTTGCGGCCGTGGCCCATGAAGAACGGCTTGTCGAAGCCCGTCTCGGGCATGGCGAGGTAGCGCACGACGGTCTGCGAGAAGTTCGGGAGCCCACTGACCGCGCGGGTGAAGAAGCGTCCGAAGTCGACGTCCTCGACGGTCTTCTCGAAAGCGTTGACGCACTGCGTCTCCGCGATCTTGAGGTACTTGCGCCCGCTCGAGGTGAGGATGCCCTCCAGCCCGAGCTTGGGGTAGACCCGGCGCAGGCTCGCGAAGATGTACGCGAGGTACGAGTTCGTGGCGCCGGAGAGCTTCGGGAAGCCCGGCCCGATGGCGTTGACGACGTTCTCGACGTAGGCCGGCGTGCCGGTGCCGACCCCGCCGCGGTAGTCGAGCCTGCGGCCGCCGAACGCGGTGGCGTAGCGCGCGGTGTAGATCGAGGCACCGGCTCCCTGGGACTGGCCGATCACGACCCACTTGCGGGCCAGCCGGCTTGCCACTGACAGGTGGCCGCGCGCGTAGGCGCGACCGGCCTTCACGACGTCGACGATGTTGTGTGCCTCGGAGCGCCCGTTGAGGTAGGCGGGCAGCCCCGCTGTGCCCAGGCCCGCGTAGTCGCTGGCCACGACCGCGTAGCCCTCCCGCATCCAGTTCGCGAGGTAGGGACGGTCGCGATGGGGCAGAGCGGGGCCCACCACGGAGGGAGCGCAGCGGTCGCCGAGCCCGGAGGTGCCGTGCGACCACGAGATCACCGGCCAGCCCCCTCGCGGCGCTGCGCCCTTGGGCACGAACAGGGTTCCCGTGCTGAGCGCGCGCTTGCCGCGCGCGTCGGTGGTGGCGTAGGTCAGCTTGAACGCGCGCGACGTCGTGCCCGGGATCCAGAGACCGTGGCGCAGCGGCTTGGCTTTCACGACGGTCCCGGGCGCGGGTAGTCCGGCCGCAGCCGAGCCGGCCAGGCCGCCGACGCCCGTGATGAGAGCCCCGGCCGCAAGGGCGCTGAGAAGTCCCCGTCGCATTCCGGTAAGCCTACGGTCATGCTCGGCACGGTGGCGGTCCTGGCGACGATGGCCTTCAAGGTCCGGAGCAACTCCCGGCACCCGGCCTCTACGGCAAGCCGATCAAGATGAGCCGGGTGACCTCCGGACCGATAGTCGTCCCGCCCGGTCAGGGCAGCCGCGTGGGCAACGTCGAGTTCCTCGCGCGAACGGTCGACACGCCGCGCTTCACCCTTGGCATCGTCGAGATGGCGCCCGGTCGGGAGCTCGAGGCACACGTGCACGCGGACGAGGACGACTCCTTCTACATCCTCGAGGGCGAGCTGACCTTCCTGTTCGGCGGCGAGGCGACGGCCGCGCCTCCGGGAACGTTCGTGCTGGTGCCGCCCGGTGTCGAGCACGGCTTTCGAAACGACGGCACGGTGCCGGTGCGGATGCTCAACGTCCACGCTCCCGCGGGCTTCGATCGGAGGATCGGCCTGACGGAGTGAGCTCCGCGGCGGGTCCCGGAGCCTTCAGGATCCGAGGTAGCGCGGCCGACCCGACCGGCTACCGCTGAGCCAGGGCCAGCTTCAGCCGGACGGCCTTCGAGCTCAGCACCGACACGTCGCGGGTCCGCAGCGACCTTGGCACCGCGAGCACCGATGCGTCGCCGCCGCTCAGCTTCGTGCGCGCCACCGGCCGGCCCGTGCAGTCCTGGCCCTCGAACACCTTGATGGTCGCCGGCGCACTCGCCGTGCCGAGGCGAGTCACGCGCACTCGACCGGCGGCGGGCGCCGGCTGGTCGACCGTCTGGCATCCCCGCGCGAGCGCCACGCGGGCCGCGCCGGCGGTGGCGCTTGAGCCCTCGCCTGGATAGGACGGGAACCTGTAGGCGCGCACGGTGCCGCCGTAGTCGCCGATGATCAGGCGGCCGTTCGTCACCTTCGCGGCCGCGTAGAGGGTCAGCGGGTTCTCGTAGAGGAGCTCGCCGGTGTCCGGGTCGACGACGTAGAGCCCCTTCAGCGACGGCACGACGAGCATCCCGTTCGCGAACGTGAGCGCGCCGAAGGTCTTGCTCGGCAGCGCCCTCTCCCAGATGACCGCGCCTGTGTTGGGGTTCAGCGCCCTGATCGAGCCCGGGACCGTCTTGCCGTCGATCGTCGTCCCCGCGCCGGCGTAGTAGAGCCGCCTGAAGTCGAAGAGGCCGTTCGAGTAGGCGCCCCCGGACGCGGGGGCGTCGTCCGTCGCCGCGAAAGCTATGCGGCGGGTCCAGACCGGCCCGGCGGACACGTTGTCGCGCAGGAAGGCGTAGACGACGCCGTTCTTGTTCGCGGCCGAGACCAGGGCCCGCCCGAAGCCGTCCTGGAACAGGGTCGGAGCCGTCCCCCAGTCGGGATCCGGCGTGGGCTCCGAGAGCGGCAGCGACCAGGATCCCTTGATCGCGAGCGTCGTGGCGTCCACCGACACCATCGACTCCCCGTACGGCTGGTTCTCGCGCGTGCTGTCGTAGGCGCGGTTGCCGGTAGTCACGAAGACGGCGTTGCGCGAGGCATCGACGACCGGCTTCGTCCAGATGGTCCCGCCCACCTGGCCGTCGGGGACCACGTCCCAGGTGTTGGCGATCTGGTGGGTCGCCAGGTTGACCCGCAGCAGCTGGCCCTGGACGAGCGGTGTGTCGCACAGGCTCGCGATGCCGACGTAGGCGAAGCCGTTGAGGGCGGCCGGGCTCGACCAGTTGTAGTGGCCGGTGCTGACCGACCCCGTGAACACCCGCCAGAGCGGGTTGCCGCTGAGCATGTTGAGCGCGTACCAGTAGTCGTCGCCGCCGCCCAGGTACAGCGTGCCGTTGAGCGTCAGGGGCGAAGAGGTGACGCCGGTCGTGTCGCAGCCCCCCGGGTCGGGCGCCTGCCCGAGGAAGGTTCGCCACTCGAGCGCGCCGGTGGCCTCGTCGAGCGCGTACTCGTAGCCGTCCCACGAGCCGATGAAGACCGAGTCCGAGTTGACGGCCGGGGTGGCGGCCACCGTGTCGCCGGTCTTGTAGCTCCACTGCTGCTCGAGCGGCCCGTAGCGCGAGCAGCCGGCGATCGTCCCCGCCATCGCGAGCGTCGAGAGCGCTATGAGAATCCGCCGAGATCGCACCGGATTACGCGGCAAGCTACCAGCGGTCTTGGCGCGTAGACACCAGTTGACGCTTCCGTCCGGACGCGCGGTCACCTTCGGGTCACCCGTGTCCGTCCTCTTCCACCTCCCGGCGAGCATCCACTACCAACCCGAACGGCACGTGTGGGCGCGGCCCGACGAGGAGGGGTTCGTGACGATCGGCGTCGCCGCGCCACTGCGGGAGGTGCTCTGGCACGCGCCCGACGTCGAGTTCTGGGCGGTGGATCGCGTCGAGGTCGGCAGCCCGATCGCCACGGCGCGGGCGCGCCACGGCCGCCGCGTCGCCATCGCCTCGCCGGTGGCGGGGGTGCTCGTCGAGGTCAACCCGCTGCTCGAGGTGGCGCCGCACGCGCTGGTGTTCCAGCCCTACGTGCGCGGCTGGGTCGCGCGCGTGTATGCGGACAACTGGGAGCGCGACGCGGTGGGGCTGCTGAGCGGCTCCACCGGCGCGGCCGAGTACCGCCACCGCCTCGAACGTTCGCTGGCCCTCAGCCGGCCCGCTGCGTTCGCCGGCGTGCTGCTCTAGGGGCAACCGCACCCATCAAGCGGCGTTCACAGGTAGCCTGATTGGCTGATGCCAACCTCTCTAGTAACCGGCGGGGCCGGCTTCCTCGGGTCGCACATGTGCGACTACCTGCTCGACCGCGGCCACCGCGTGATCTGCGTCGACAATCTCGAGACGGGCTCGCTGGAGAACGTCCGCCATCTGAAGAACGGGGTGGACTTCCGGGTCGAGCTGGTCGACATCACCGATCACTACGAGATCAACGAGCCCGTCGACTTCGTCTACCACATGGCGTCGCCGGCCAGCCCGATCGACTACGCGCGCCTGCCGCTTCACACGCTCAAGGTCGGCGCCTACGGGACGCACAACACGCTCGGGCTGGCCAAGAAGCACCGCGCTCGCTTCCTGCTCGCCTCGACCAGCGAGGTCTACGGCGATCCGCTCGTGCACCCGCAGCCCGAGACCTACTGGGGCAACGTCAACCCGATCGGCCCGCGCGGCGTCTACGACGAGGCCAAGCGCTACGCCGAGGCGCTCACGATGGCCTACCTGCGCCAGCAGGGCGTAGACACCTGCATCGCCCGCATCTTCAACACGAGCGGCCCGCGCATGCGCCCGCACGACGGCCGCGCGATCCCCACCTTCCTGCGCCAGGCGATGACCGACAAGCCGCTCACGGTCTTCGGCGACGGGAGCCAGACGCGCAGCTTCTGCTACGTCGACGACCTCATCCGCGGGCTCGTCCTGCTGGCCGAGGCAGACGACGTGCACGAGCCGGTCAACCTGGGCAATCCGAACGAGATGAGCCTGGTCGAGCTCGCGAAGCTGATCATCGAGCTGACCGAGTCGCGCTCGGAGATCGTGTTCGAGGCGCTTCCGATCGACGACCCGCAGGTCCGCCAGCCGGACATCACGCGCGCCAAGCAGCTGCTCGGCTGGGAGCCCGAGGTGGATATCCGCGACGGCCTGCGGCAGACGATCGACCACTACGCGAAGGTCCTGGGTACTCCCGCGTCGCGATGACCAGCACCGAGGCCAAGAACCTCGAAGCGATCTCGCGCGCGATCGATCAGCACAACCAGGGCTGCGAATGGCCCGCCGTGGCAATCGAGATGAACCCGTTCGAGGTCGAGCGCCTGGGCTGGGACACGATCCGCGGCCTGCCCGTGCGGGGCAACGCGGAGCTGGGCACCGGGCGCTTTCGCGTGGTCTGCGCCCGCGAAGAGGGCGAGCCGAGCGAGGTCGTCGAGGCGGTCGCGGAGCAGACCGTGCCCGCCGAGCCGGTCAAGGTCGGCTAGCGGTTCCAGCCAACTCGGCCTACCCTGGGTCTCTCTAGTCTCTGTGACGGACGCGCGCCCGCGTGAAAGGCAATTGCATCTTCGCTTCGCGCCTCGGCTTGCTCACGATCGTCTCGCTGGTGGTTGTCTCTCTCGCGGGAGTCGTGCTGGCCGACGCCGATTCGGCCCCGCCGCGGCGGCCCGTGCCGCACCTGCTGCTGGTGCCGCAGACCCCCGCCGGGGTAGTCGCCCTGGCCCAGAGCGACGCCCGCGTCGTCGCCCGCTACAAGTCCTTCTCGCTCGTGGAGACGTCGGACGACGCATCGCTGCGCGCCGCGGGCGCCGACCGGCGCGACGACATGCGCGACGTCGCCACGGCGGCCGGGGCCGTCGATCCGGCTGAGCGCGCCTCGCTGGCGCGCAAGGGCGCGCCCGATCGCGACGAGGTGCTCGCGCTCGTGCAGTTCGTCGGGCCGCCCAAGGACGCCTGGCTGGAGCGCCTGCGTGCCACGGGCGCGCTGATCGTCACCTACCAGGCCGAGAACGCCTACGTCGTGCACGCTCGTGGGGCGGCGGTCGGCCGGCTGGCCGGGTTGGTCGGAACGGACCCCGCGGTGCGTGCGGTCGTGCCGCTCGGGGCGGTCGACAAGGTCGAAGGCGCCGCCGAGGGCGCGGCGCGCTACGCGGTCTCGACCATCGCCGGCGCGCCGGGATCCGACGCGCGCGAGGCGGCCGCGGCGGAGGGCCCCGCCGTGGGCGCCGCGACAACGACGCGCGGCCTGCGCACGCAGTACCTCGAGCTGTCGCCGTCCGGCGTCGCCGAGCTGGCGCGCGACCCGGCGGTGGTGGCGATCGAGCGCGACGCACCGCCGACTCCCGCCGACGAGCGGGCCGACCAGATAGTGGCCGGCAACCTCACGCCCCCGGCGCTCACGCAACCCAGCGCGCCGAGCTACCTCGCCTGGCACAACGCGCGCATCACGGCGCCCTTCGACGCGACGATCGACGTGACCGACAGCGGGCTCGACAACGGCACGAGCCCATCCGACCACCCCGACTTCCACGTGTCGGGGCTATCTGGCAACCCCGACCGGATCGCCTACGGGACCGACTACAGCGGCGACTCCGACACAGCCGATTGCACCGGGCACGGCACGAGCGCAGCTTCGGTCGCGGCGGGCTACAACGTGTCGGGCGGGCCATCCTACGAGGACAGCACCGGCTTCAATTACGGCCTGGGCGTGGCGCCGCTCGCACAGATCGGCGTGTCCAAGGTCTACAGCTGCACCGGCACCTTCAGTCCGCTGTTCTCGGCTGTGACGGTCGCGTCCAACGCCTACAGCGGCGGCGCCACGATCACTAACAACTCCTGGGGCCTGAACGGGACCGCCTACTGGGGGACCTACAGCGACCGTGCCCGCGCGTATGACGCGCTCGTGCGTGACGCCCAACCCGGCACCCCGGGCGATCAAGAGATGGTTGAGGTGTTCTCGGCCGGCAACGACGGCGGCGTCGGTGAGGGGACGATCACCGCGGAGGGCAGTGCCAAGAACGTGATCACAGTGGGCGCCTCCGAGGGCGTGCGCTCGAGTGGCACCGACGGGTGCGGGATCACGAACGCCGCAGCTGACAACGCGCGTCAGATGGCGGAGTTCTCCAGCCGCGGCCCCACGGACGACGGCCGGCTCAAGCCCGATCTGGTCGCGCCGGGGACCCACATCACAGGCGCCCGACCGAGTGCGTCGGCCACCGAGATGTGCAACCCGCTCTTCGTGACTGGATACTCGCTTACCTCGGGGACCTCTGAGGCGGCGCCCCAGGTGGCGGGGGCGGCGGCGCTGGTGCGCGACTGGTACGAGGACACGGAGAGCACGGTGCCGTCGCCCGCGCTCACCAAGGCGCTGCTGATCAACACGGCGAGCGACCTCGCGGCCGGTCCCGATAACCAGCAGGGGTGGGGGAGGGTCAACGCGGGGGCCGCGCTCGACGCGACCACCTCGCGCGAGTACTACGACCAGCTTCCGGGTGACGTGCTCGGCACCGCCGGCCAGACGGTGGTCCACTCGTTCACCGTCCCGTCCTCGACCAAGCCGGTCAAGGTCACGCTCGTCTGGACCGATGCGGTGGGGCCGCCGACGGGGAACGCGTTCGTCAACGACCTCGACCTCCAGGTTGCCGCCGGCGGCAAGACCTACAAGGGCAACGTGTTCGGCGGCGCGTGGTCGCGTCCCGGCGGCAGCGCCGACCCACGCGACAACGTGGAGAGCGTCTACCTCCCGCCCGGGACCTCGGGGCGCTTCTCGGTGACGGTGCGCGCGACGTCCCTGACCGGGGACGGGTTGCCGGACAACGTCGACTCGACCGATCAGGACTTCGCGCTGGTGGTCTCGAACGCGGCCGAGCAGGCGGCGCCGGTGCTCGTGCACGCGGCGACGACGGTCACGGGCGGCGACGGCGACGGCGTGCTCGAGTCCGACGAGCAGGTCGGGCTCACCGAGCAGCTGCGCAACTCGGGGAACGCCGACGCGACCGGACTGTCGGCGACGCTGATCGGCGGTCCCGGGCTTGGCGTCAGCCAGGGCAGCTCCACCTATCCCGACATCGCGGACGACGAGGGCGTGGGCGCCAACAACAGCTCGTTCACGGCACGGCTGGCCAACGCCGCCACCTGCGGCGCCGACGCGAGCGCCACGCTGTCGGTGGCGACGGGCTCCGGGACGCAGACCGTTCCGATCGTGCTGCCCACCGGTACTCCGGGCGCGCTGCAGACAAACGCCAGCTCCGAGGTGCCGAAGACGATTCCCGACAACAACGCGACCGGCGTCAGCTCGTCGGTGTTCGTGGCCGAGCGGGGGCGGATCAAGGACCTCAACGTGACCCTGCCGAGCCCGGGCATCCTTCACCCGTCGGATGGCGACCTGGTGATCGACATCACCGGCCCCGACGGGACGACCGTGCGCCTCGCGGATCACGTGCGCGGCCCGGACTACCAGGGCCACAGCTTCTCGGGGACGACCTTCGACGACGAGGCGGTCAACAACATCTCGCAGGGCAGCGCGCCCTTCGCGGGCAACTTCCGCCCGCAGAACGACCAGCTGTCGCGCTTCGACGGCAAGAGCCGGCGCGGGACCTGGACGCTGCGGGTGCGCGACCTGTTCGCGGGCGACACGGGCACGCTGCGGGCCTGGGGCGTGGCGACCCAGAAGGCGCGCTGCAACGTGGACACGACAGCGCCCGGGACGGTGATCGGCGCCGGGCCCGGCAACCCGACGACCTCTCGGTCGGCGCAGTTCTCGATCGGGTCGAACGACGCGACCGCGATCTTCGAGTGCCGGCTCGACTTCAGCGCCTGGGCGCCGTGCGGAAAGAGCGTCGCCTACAGCGGCCTGGCGCTCGGGGCGCACAGCTTCGCCGCGCGGGCGATCGACGGCTCGGACAACGAGGACCCGAGCCCGGCGACGTACAACTGGACGGTGACCGAGCCCGCCGCTGCTTTCGTGCTGGCGCCGGTCGAGGAGCGGCTGTCGGCCGCTGTTGCCGGGCGCTACCGGGTGCTGGCGGCGTGCGCCGCCGCCTGCCGTGCGAGCGCGAAGCTGACGGTGTCGGCGCGCACGGCGCGGAAGCTCGACCTCGGCCGGCGAGCGGTGACCTTGGGCAGCGACGTCTCACGGCGACAGTCCCCCGGCACGGCGAAGGTCGCGCCGCGGCTCACCAGACGGGCGCGGGTGGCGCTGCGAGGTCGCACGCTGGTGCGGCCGACGCTGACGGTGACGCTCACCCAAGGGAGCGCTCGGCTGACTCTGAAGCGGTCGATCTCGCTGCGCCGGAGCGCCGGCCTGCGCCGGATCGCGAGCCGCGGGCTGAAGCTGTGGGCGGCGGCGACGCGCACGTCCCCGCTGAGCGCCTCGCTGTCGCTGTCGGCGGCGGAGGCGCGCCGGATCGGGCTGAAGCCGGGGCACCGCAAGCGGCTCGCGGTCGCCGCCACGACGACCACGGCCGGCGGGACGCCGACGGTGCTCGCGCTCAAGGTGGGCCGCAGCGTCCGCAGGGCGTTCGCCCGCGTCCGCCGGGTCGGCGCGCTGCTCGAAGCGGTGGCCGGCGAGGCCCCCGAGCCGCTGCGCACCGCGAAGCTGAGCAAGACGCTGGTCCGCTAGGGCCGCTAGATTCCGAAAGCGTCGCGGTGGGCGTAGCTCAGTTGGTAGAGCTCCTGGTTGTGGTCCAGGCGGTCGCGGGTTCGAGTCCCGTCGCTCACCCTGGGGAAAGGTCCTGGAAACGGGATCTTTCCGTTTCTGGAGCTGCGTCTCGGGCGCGCCTACGCGCAGCGCCGCGACGTGCAGCCCAGCGTGGGTAGACGAGTCGCAAACCCCGGGTCTAGGCGGTACGGCCCCTCATCCGCGAGCTGGGCGGACTCGAGGTAACAGCTGACGGCGAAGCCGACGTATATCCCATCGGCCTAGAACTTGCGGGAGGACCCGAGGTCCGCCCCGAAGCTCAGCAGCGCCTGAAGGGCGTCCGTCGGAACGTCCAGCACGTCGCCAAGATCGTCGGCGGTTGCCTCGCTCAGCGGGGCGTCGATCCAGAAGAAGCGCCCGAAGTAGCCGGCGTGGATCGGCGCGAACGATCCGCGCATCCGCGGGGGACACGTAGTCGCTACGCATGAAGTCGGCCGAGAAGTACCGATTTCCGCGCTCGCCGCGCGACGTACGGTCGGAGCATGGAGCGCACTCGGAGAGCCGCAGATCGGGTCATGAGCGCCAAGCGAACGCCACGTCGCCCGCCGCTGCTAACGGTCGGCTCCCCCCGGCCGGGCCTGGGTCCGGGATCGTTGCTCGACCTCGTCCATCACATGTTCCGCCTGCTCGATCACCACACGCGTCCCCCTGGACGACCATGGCGCTGAGCACACAACCCGGTCCCCGAATCCGTGCGGGCGATCGAAGCGCCCCAGCGATCGAGCGTGCGCTCGATCTGTTCGAGCCCGCCCGCCGGCCGCCGACGCGTAAGGCCGGGGATGGCTATCTCGATCTCCTCGGGGACGAGGACCCCACTGGTGCACACCCGGGCCAGCGGCTGATGGTGAGCCGTGCGCTCCCGCTCATCTACGAGCGCCTGTGGCGTCCGCTTGGAGGACGTCTTCTGATGGGGATGGGCCCGACCATGGCCGATGAGCGGCTGATCGCCCTGGAGATGCTCGAGCTGGCTCCCGGTGAGCGGGTGCTGGACATCGGCTGCGGGCCCGGGAACTTCACGCGCGCGTTCGCCCGCGCCGCCGGGGACGGCTTGGTCGTCGGGATCGACGCCTCGGAGACCATGCTCGCTCGCGCCGTCACGGAGCCGATGGCCGCCAACATGGCCTATCTCCGCGGCGATGCCGCCAACCTGCCGTTTCGAGATCGCACCTTCGACGCTGTCTGCTGCTTCGCGACCCTGTACCTGGTCGAAGAGCCCGCGCGAGCGCTCGACGAGCTCGCGCGCGTCGTGGCTCCGGGGGGCCGGGTGGCGCTGCTGTCCAGCTGCAATCGGGGGCCGCTGCCCGCCACGTTGACCAACGCGGCCGTGCGGAGCATCAGTGGCGTGCGGGTCTTCGGCCGCGACGAGCTGCCGCGGGGGCTCCGCGAGCGCGGGCTGAGGTGCATCGAGCAGCGCGTGGCCGGCTGGGGGCAGTTCGTCTCCGCGCGCAAGGCCTCGCGGTGACCGGCGGATGGAGCGACTGAGCCCCCAGGACGCCTCGTTCCTCCACCTGGAGGATGCCGTCAGCCACATGCACATCGGGTCGGTGGCGCTCTTCGAGGGACCGCCTCCGACGCAAGCGGCGCTTCGCCGGATGCTGGTGGCGCACCTGGCGCGGGTGCCGCGCTATCGGCAGCGGGTCCATTTCCCGCCCCTTGCGCTCGGCCGCCCGGTCTGGGTCGATGACCCCCACTTCAACCTCGATTACCACCTGCGCCGCACCGGGCTTCCGAAGCCCGGCGGCGACGAGGAGCTGCGCAACCTCGTCGGCCGGGTGATGTCGCAGCAGCTCGATCGTCACAAGCCACTCTGGGAGACGTGGGTGATCGAGGGCCTCCGAGGTGACCGCTGGGCGCTCCTGATGAAGGTCCACCACTGCGTGGTCGACGGCGTCGCCGGCACGGAGCTGCTCTCGACCATGCTCGACGCCGAGCGTCATCCTGACCTCCCGGCTCCCGGGGCCTGGCAGGCGGAGCGCCAACCCCCAGGCGTGGAGCTGGCACTTCGAGCCCTCGTCCACCGCGCGGCGAGTCCCCTCTTGGCAGTCCGCGAAACCCTCGGTTCGCCGCGGGACACGATGGAGGCCGCGCTCGAGAGCTTGGGCGGCCTGCTCACGATGAGCGGGGTGCTTCGGCCCCCACCCGGATCATCGCTGAACGGACCGATCGGCCCCCACCGCCGCTGGGCCTGGGCCAGCGCCCATCTCACGGACGTCAAGCGCGTCCGGTCGGGGCTCGGCGGCACGGTCAACGACGTCGTGCTGACCGCCATCACGGGCGCGTTTCGAGAGCTGCTCGCCGCGCGCGGCGAGTCGACCGATCGGCCTGTGCGCACGCTCGTGCCGGTCTCGGTGCGGTCGGCGCAGGAGCGCGAGACCTACAACAACCGCGTCTCGGCGATCTTCGCCGAGCTTCCCGTGGGGGTCGGGGACCCGGTGCTCCGTCACGCCGCGGTGTGCGAGCAGATGAAGCACCTGAAGAGCTCGCACGAGGCAGTGGCGGGCGACGTCCTCGTCGGCCTGTCCGGCTTCGCTCCCGCGATGTTGCTCGCGGTCGCCCTGCGCGCCGCCACCCACGTGCCGCAGCGCAACGTGAACACCGTCACCACGAACGTCCCCGGCCCCCAGCAGCCCCTGTACGCGGCCGGGCGGCGCATGCTCGAATGCTTCCCGTACGTGCCACTCGCTGGACACGTGCGCGTCGGCGTGGCGATCTTCTCCTATGACGGCCGGCTCGGCTTCGGCGTGACCGGTGACTACGACCACGCGCCGGACATTGGACTGCTGTGCGAAGCCATCGAGCGATCGATAGCCGAGCTCGTCGAGGCCGCGGAACGGCCGGGCACCGCAGAACGCGGAGGCCGGGTCGCGCGCGTGGGCGCGTCCGACGCCCGGTAGTGCCAAGCCATGCAGCAAGCGGCCACGACGACACCAGCGGCAGCGCGCGATTTCGAGCAGATCGACCGTGCGGTGGAGCAGGCGGTCTGCGCCGGTGAGGCGGTGTCGCTTCAGGTGTTGGGCTACGGCGAGATATCGCTCGGGTCTCGACGTCGAACAGGGACGGCCGCGGCGACCCCGACCGCCGCGACGACCGGATTCTCCGCCTGCGCTGAGCTACCGGCGCGAGACGCGAACCAGTCGCCTTCTGCTTGATGCGGCCGCCGTTGCTCACCCTCACGATCCCCTGCTAATCGGGGGGCTTCCTCCGGCTCGGGCCGCCCGCCGCCCTGCCCGACGTGTAACTCATCCTCGTGACGGGTGACAACAGGGTGGTAACGCAACACCCGGAAGCCACTGGACTCGGCACAGCGAGAGCCGCTGAGAATCACGGCCCTCATACGGTTTCGCCGACGCAGCTGGACTCCACTGGAATGCCGCACCGTGTTGTGGTCCAGGCGGTCGCGGGTTCGAGTCCCGTCGCTCACCTTCCGCGGAACCCCGAAATTCGCTTCCTCGCTCTGGAGGCCGCCAGCGTCTGCAAGCTCGCCTCTCACGGGACCCGATCGCGAAGGCGCCTCAACCGCGCACGGAGTCGCCTCAGGTGGCGCAGGGGGCCGGGGGGCGGGTAGGACAGAGCCCCCTCTGGCCAGTCCTCGCGGAATCCGTTCGCAGCCGGCGATGTGAGCAGCTCGACCTCCCGTGCCTTGAGCGCGGCGAACGTGCAGCGGTTCATGTGCTCTAGGCCCCGCCGGCCGAGATGCGGTGGGTTCAGAAGCTCGTAGACCGACGTGAAGCCGGCCGCCGCGAGCGCGTTCAGCAGCGACGGGCGCGAGAACGTGAAGCTTGCCTCGTTGCCCACTCCAGCCCAGAGCTCCTTCGTCGACGGGGGCCCGAGCGGCCCGGATGCTGCGCCGTCTGGTGTGGCGTGCCGCTCCGGCAATCGCTCGCCGTGGTAGGTGCCGCCTCGGGACTCGACCGTGGCGTTCGGCCGGAGGCTCACGTGGGTGTCGAACACCACCAGCCGACGCGCCATCTCGTATGTCCGTTGAATCAGATGGAAGACGTCCGGCGTATCGAGGTGGTACAGGATGCCGCTGCAGACGATGACGTCGAACTCCCCGTACTTCTCGACGGACAGGTTCCTGACGTCGTCGCGCACGAACTCCACGCGGGTCAGCCCGAGAGCCTCCTTCGCGAAGTTCGCCTTGACGAGGCTCGCCTCCCGCGCCTCGATCCCGAGCACGCTCGCCCCCTGGAGCGCGCACTCGATCGCATACTGGCCTTCGAGGCAGGCGAGATCGAGCACCCGGCACGCATCGAGCGGCGCGGGCACGAGGTCGTCGATCGCCTGCAGGACACGCCGGAGCCGCGTGTGGGGCTCGCCCTCGTTGCCGCGTGTCCAGAAGCCATGTCCAAGCGGGATGTCGTAGCTCCACTCCCCGTGCCTGGCGACTATGTCGGCGTGGCGTCTCTCCAGCTCGTCCCGCGTCACCTCACCGCCTCCTAACCTCGACCAGCGGCGCACCGTTCTGCGGATTGCGGGCCAATACCCGCGTGTGAGCTCCGCTTGCGTGCAGTTCGGACGTCAACCAGTCCCACGCCCGATACCTGCCGTAGACGACGAAGCGCGCATGGGAGGCAACGAATCGGCGGTAGGGCTCGACCCGCAGCGGGGCAATGTCCTTCATGCCGGTCACACCGAGCTCGACGGCATCGGTCTCCAGGTACCTGCGTGCCAGCGCTGGGTCGGCGAGGTAGATCAGCCGCGGTCCGCCGTCGCGCGCCACGCGATGGCTCAGCTCGAAGAAATCGTGTGGGCTCGCCACCGCGATCGGCTCGCCGGCTCCTCGGTGTCGATCCAGAAAGGCGAGGGCTTGCGCTTGTCCATCTGCGTCGACCGTGGCGTCGGCGTTGCGGTCGACGATTCGGACGCCGGCGAACAAGGTGAACGCGAACAGCAGTGAAAGGCCGAGTGTCGGCACCCCGGCGTCGGTCCACCACGCCGCAAGCGCGATCAGGATCGCGATTCCGACAATCGCCGACAGCACGTAGCGGTCGGTGTAGGCGCCCGTAACGAGTTTGCCGAGGGCAACACCGAAAAACGGGAGCAGGACCAGCGTCACCAGCGCAGTCAGCTCATGGGAAGGCGGAAGGCTCAATCCAGCGCGCCGGCGAGTGCTCCACGATCGCCAGACGAGGAACATGACGACGGCCGCGAATCCACCCAATACCAGCCCAAGCGCTCGATCCATCAGCGAGTCCGGGTAGAAGCGAACGGCGGCGTGCCAGGTCGGCTGAGCCCAGAAGCTGGTCGAGTAGTCCTTCGCCTCGGCGATCAACGACGAGAAGGCCAGGAGTGGCAGGAGCGCTCCGCAGAACGAGCCGAGCACGAGCCAGTCGATTCGCTTGCGGACGGTCGAGCGAGTCGCCTCGCCGACGAGCAGCGGAAGAAGGATCAACACCGCGTAGTAGTGGCTGGCCACGGCTGCGGCCAGGCTCACCGCCGTGCCGAGCGCCGCGAGACGCCGGTGTGGCCCAGCCTCGGCAGCTACCTGCCAGCACAGCAGCGCGGCGGCCGAGAAACCCAGCACGAGGCCGTAGGCGCGCGCCTCGTATGCATAGCCGTACGCGATCGTCGCGATCGGGAAAATCACGGCGATGAGGGCATAAAGGGGTGAGCTCCGCCGCTCTACGAAGAGGAACACGCACACGCTCATCAGCAGGAAGCCGAGCAGTTCGGGCAACCGCATCGCGATGCCCCCGTCGCCCAGGACGTCCAGCGACGCCCGTGTCGCGACGTAGAAGGTGAGCGGGGTCTGCTCCACGCCCGTGGCGAGCGTGGACCACATGTCGCCGATGCTGAGCCGGCTGATGTAGTACGTGAACAGCTCGTCGTTCCACAACGGCTTGCGATGGGCGAGGACCAGTGTGACGGCGGCCACCGCGATCAGGATGAGCGCAAGCAGCGGTCGGGCCCTGCGCTCGATCGCGGCACCGACCGCCGTCAGCTGCCGGGACCGCATGCCTCGCCGTTCCGGGGGGCGGTGCGCAGGAGGCGGACCAGCGCGCGCAGATAGCTCGGTGCGAATCGCAGGATGCGGAAGTCGGAGGCTCCCATGTCGTCGGTTCGGTCGATCCACGAGATCGGAACCTCCTGGATGTCGTATCCGGCAAGCAGCGGCGCGAGCCCCGTCTCCGCGTTGGCTCCGAAGTCCGGCCGCGTGATCTCGAGCTCTTTGAGGATCTCGGCGCGGTAGAGCTTCAGATTGTTGGAGACGTCGCGGATCGGTCGCCGCAGGAGAACCCGCAACAGCAGGTGAAAGGCTCGATTGGCGATGATCTTGGCGAACGGGTAGTTGATCAGAACCGAGTCGTGTGAGAAACGGCTTCCGATCGCCCCGGCGTGGCCGTCGGCGACGACGTCGAATAGGTCGCGCAGCTCCGGGATGATCAACTGGAAGTCGCAGTCCATCGACAGGATGTACTCGCCCTTGGCGGCCGCGTACCCCTCCTTGAGTGCTCGCCCCACGCCCCCCGGCGGCCGCCGCTCGATCAGCCGCACCCGAGGGTCCTCGGCGGCAAGGCGGCGCGTGACGGCGGCGGTCGCATCCTCGCCCGGGTCGTTCACGATGATGATCTCGGCGATGTAAGGGTCGTACGCCTCACGCAGGCCGCTCACGAGGCGCGGCACGTTCATCTCCTCGTTGCGGCAGGGCACTACGACCGAGGTCGATCCGTGGAGTCGGGTGTGGTTGGCGAGGTTGACGCCCCGGCGGCGGTTTCCCTGGTCGCTGCGCTTGCTTGCCCAGATGTAGAGCGTGCCGCAGACCTCACGGACTGCAGGGACGTGCTCGAGCACGAACGCCGTCTCCTGGATGGCCGGAATCAACGCCCGCGGCGTGCGGGCATGCACGATGTCGTAGGGGACCACCTCTATGTCGGTGAACCCCTGGTGGGAAGCGGCTTTCATCAGGCGAAACTTGCGCATGCCAACCTGGCAGCGCGCGTTTCCCGCCCAACGGCCGACAGCCGGAATGACGCTCTTCACGAGGACCTGGGGGTTCCAGTAATTCGCCTCGAAGAACAGGAGCTGCCCCCCGGGCTTGAGCACCCTGTGGATCTGTCTCAGGTTCTCGGCGTACCTGTCGTGACACAGGATCGCCGTGCCGACGACGTAGTCGAAGCTCTCGGCAGGCAGCGCGTTCAGGTCGTCGAGGAGGATCACCTCCGTGTTCGCAAGCCCACGCTTGATCGCCTGCTCGGAGTAATCGGGGTTGAACACAGCCGCCGTGACCGGATTCTCGTCCCGGAGCGTCGAGGTGAGGTGTTCGGTCCAGAGACCGCTGCCGGCTCCTAGCTCCAGGATCGACTCCCCGGGGAGCACGTGAAAGCAGTGCCGGACGGTGACCGCTCGCCAGTGCAGCTTGATCGGGGACGTCGACGCATGGCGAAGCCAATACGCCTCGCGCGTTCGCTCCATCTCCCGGAGGTTGTCCACCAGCGACATAGAAGGGCCCCACCTGCCGCGAAACCCGCTTCGGCATCACGGTGTTGCTCGAGCCATGATCGTGTCTCTCGCAATGTTTCGCCAGCGTCGGCGCATTCGCGCGTACCTGTTGAGGTCGGACGAACGCTGTCCTGTGACAACAGGGTGGTAACGCAACACCCCGGAACCCAATGGAATCGAATCCGTCCAGAAGCGGGCCGACCGGGTTGGAGAGCGCCTTCTCCGACTGCGCCGCAACCCACCGGAATACCGCGCCGTGTTGTGGTCCAGGCGGTCGCGGGTTCGAGTCCCGTCGCTCACCCTTCTAGGACGTGGTCAAGTTTGCAGGCGCTTTTCGGCAGCACGCGTCCGAGGCAGGGCGGCGACGTGCGTGGGTGAGAACGGAAGTGGTAACTGCCGGAGACTTGTGCCGCGGTTTCCGAGCGGGTAAACCCGGCGCCAACGTGCGCAGCCCCGCGGGGAGACCACTGCGGGCAACGAGGAATTCGTGGAGCCGACGTAGGTGCACCAGCCGGGCCACTGGGGCGGTTCTGCCGGGGGGTTCTCAACGTCGCGGATTCTGAAAGTGAGAGCGCTGTTCCGGGCTCTCCCACAACAGCGTAGAACTGACGAGACGACTGCGCGCCGGAGTCAAGGGCTGGACTCGAGCCGCCAGCTGGCTGAAGTCCGAACACCTAGTCCTCGGCTTCTGAGTCGATCACCGTCGGCCACCGGGATCAGCTGCTCGAGCTTGCCGGCGGAGAGACGTGGGAAGCTCCCCTCGCCCGACGGCCGTGACCCGGCGTGGCCGTCTCTGCGGTGGACGAGGAGCGCCTCGAAGGGTGGCCTACGGCGTAGAGTGTGAGAGCAATGGACTCTGTCGCGACCGACAGCTTTAGCGAGCTGCTGGAGACGCGAGATCCGCCTTGCCTCTCGCTCTATCAGCCGACGTCTCGACACCATCCGGAGAATCAGCAGGACCCGGTCCGGTTCAGCAATCTCGTCAGGACGATGGAGCGGTCGCTGCGGGAGAGCCTCCCGGCTGAAAATGTGGAGCCCCTCCTGGAACCGTTCCGGGCGTTGTCCGACGACCGCGACTTCTGGAACACGACGCACGACGGGCTGGCCGCTTTCGGCGCGGCGGGGTTGTTCCGGGTCTACAGGCTCCAGAGACCGGTCGACGAGTTCGCCGTTGTGGCCGACAGCTTCCACATCAAGCCTTTGATGCGTGTAGCTCAGTCGGCCGATCGCTACCAGATCCTGGGGCTGGACAGCCAGAGCGTCCGCCTCTTCGAGGGCAACCGCGATGCCGTCGCCGAGGTGGACCTCGCGCCGGGGGTTCCGCGGACGATCACCGAGGCGCTCGGTGAAGAGCTGACCGAGCCACACCAGACCGTCGCGTCGTACAAGACGGGCGCCGGAGGCGTGGCGAGCCGTCACGGCCATGGGGCGAAGAAGGACGAGACGGACGCGGACGCGGAGCGCTTCTTTCGCGCCGTCGACCGTGCCGTGCTGGAGCATCACTCGCGGCCCGCGCAACTCCCACTGTTGCTGGCGGCGCTCCCCGAGCACCACTCCCTCTTTCACCGGGTCAGCAGCAACCCGTTTCTGATGCAAGAGGGACTGGAGATCGACCCTGACGCGCTGGAGCTCGATGCGCTCCGCGATTATGCCTGGCAGGTCGTCGAGCCTCGGTACCTGGCCCGTCTGGCCGATCTCGTCGAGGCGTTCGGAACCGCGATGTCCAACGACCTCGGCGCTGAGGATCCGGCCCAGGTGGCCAGGGCTGCCGTGGCCGGACGGATCGCCACGCTGCTGATCGACGCCGACCGCCAGATTCCCGGACGGATCGATGCGGCCAGTGGTGCCGTGGAGGCCGACGAGCTCTCAAGTGCCAGCGTCGACGACATACTCGACGATCTGAGCGAGATCGTCTTGAGAGCGGGGGGCGATCTCGTCGTTGTGCCATCCGAGCGGATGCCGACTTCGACGGGGGTAGCAGCGATCTACCGGTACTGAGACCCGGATAAGCAGCGATGACCGAGATGAAGATCCAGATCAATACCAACGAAAGCGTCGAAGGCGACGACGCGCTCTCACGAGAAGCCGAGGACATCTTAGGTAACGCGTTGGCTCGATTCAGCGAGCGAATCACCCGGGTGGAAGTCCACTTGAGTGACGTGAACGCTCTCAAGCACGGCGTCGATGACAAACGTTGCCTCCTCGAGGCCCGTCTCGCGGGCCTGCAACCGCTGGCGGTCAGTCACCAGGCAGACACGCTGCACAGCGCCATCACCGGCGCGACCAGGAAGCTGGTCAGAACCCTCGACAGCACTCTCGGGCGGCTGGGCGACCGCTGATCGCCGGCCGGATCGAACGGCGGGAGGTCATCAAACACAGTTCGCGGGGTCACTCCGGAAATTGCGCATGCGGGCAGTCTTCGGCTCCCGCACGCATAGATTGATAGCTACGGCGCGGCCGATCTAGAGCCGCGCACATGGCCCGCCTCGCACGGTCCGCCGTTGCTCCTAGCCTTCGAGCCTTCGCACCGCCGGGTGTGAGCTGACGCCGTGGGCGACGATGGAAGCGCCGACGCAAACGATCGCCGTCCAATACAGGACCGTCGCCTCGGCGTCGATGAGGACGCCCGTGCCGATCGCAAACGCGAGGTGTGGGTGGACCCCAAGGCACCTCGCGAGTCCCGAGCCGCTCCACTCCTCGCCCTCGTGCCGACGTCCGTGCCGACCCTCGCGAGCCTTTAACCCGAGCAGAGCTCACCGGCTCGGTCAGGTATGGGGGAACGTCGCGGACGGGTGACAACAGGGTGGTAACGGAACACCCTGGAACCCACTGGAATCAAGACCGCCAAGAAGGGTCCAAATCCGGTTCGAAAGCGCCTTTCTCCGACTGAGCCGCAACTGACCGGAATACCGCACCGTGTTGTGGTCCAGGCGGTCGCGGGTTCGAGTCCCGTCGCTCACCTTCAGGAACCTCCTCCATAGAGTCGCCCTCGCTTCTGAGGATGCGCAGACCTGGGCCAGTAGAGGCCTCGGCAGGGACCGAATCGAAATGGGACGCCCGGGTTTAGCGGGGCATGGTGAGCCTCCCGCGCGCACCACTCCTCCTCGCCCTCACCGTCCTCGGCACGCTTCTGCTCCCGACCGTCGCGGCGGCGGGCACCGCCGAGCTGACCACCTCCACCTTCAGCGGCCGTGCGGACGAATCCGTCCTCTTCGCGCACCTGGTGTACACGGCGCGGCCCGGCGAGGCCAACCGCCTCCACGTGTCGTTCGACGCCACAGGGGCGACGATCATCGACCGTGCTGGCGTCGATCCCGGGCGTGGCTGCGCGCGGATCCAGGTCGAGGAGAGCATGGAGGTGCGCTGCGACTTCGCCGGGGCCACGGTCGCCGAGCTGCGCGTCTCGCTCGGCGACCGGGCCGACGTGACGCACGTGCTGGGGCGGATCCCTGAGTACGAGGCGGACATCGGGGGGGTCGTGGCCGTCGCCGGCGGTCCCGGCGACGACCGCCTCGACAGCGGCACCGCCAATGGCAGGTTGTCCGGCGGGAGCGGAGACGATCTCCTGCGGTCCCACAACGGGACCCTCTTCACCGGCGGCCCCGGGAGCGACCGCATGCTGGGTGGCCCTGGCTTCGACACGTTCCGGGCGGGCCGCGGCCTCGACGGCCGCGACACGATGCTCGGAGGCGGGGGCCACGACACCGTTTCCTACGAGGCACGGCGCGGGGGGGTGCGTGCAGACCTGCAGGGCGACCGCGACGATGGCGCCCCCGGCGAGCTCGACCGCATCGGGAGCGACGTAGAGGACCTCACCGGCGGCGACGGACCGGACCGCCTGGTCGGGAACGGCCGCCGGAACACGCTGGTGGCGGGCGGCGGGCGCGACGTGCTCGCCGGCCTAGGAGGCAATGATGCACTCGACGGCCAGGCCGCGCACGGCCGTCCCGCGGACGATGGCGATCGGATGCTCGGCGGGTCCGGCGATGACTCCCTCACCGGCGGCGCCGGGAACGACGTGCTCGTGGGTGGCGCGGGCAGGGACTTCGTCCAGGCCGGGCCCGGCAGCGACGCGGTGCTTCTCCGTGACGACGCCGGGGACAGGGTCGAGTGCGGAGGCGGCCGAGACCGACTGAGCCTTGACCGCTTGGACTGGTTCGAGGCGCGCTACCACGCGTGCGAGAGCGTGCGGCGGAGCGCGCCGCCGGTGGCGATCTACATCGACAATCGGTTGACCGCCTTCACGGAACGTCCTGTCGCCATGGCTCAGATCGGCTGCCCCGGAGACGCCTCGGCTGCTTGTACCGGCACGGCCGTAGTCGTCTCGGATGGTCGCTCAGGCGGCTCCGTGGACATCGCGCTGCGGCCGAGCGAGTTCGCGTTCGTTGAGCTTCCGCTCGACGACACCACCTGGGAGGCCGCCAAGGAACTGGCCCGGCCGCGCGCGCGGCTCGTGCTGCGAGTGCGCGAGCCGAACGGCAAGGCCGTCCGCCTCATCTATCCCGTGCGCATCGAGTAGGGGTTCGAACCTGGGCAGTGCCGGCGCGCGCGTTGATTCGCTGCGGTTGGGCTTTGGGCGACAGGCGAAAGCGACCTGTCCGATGGAGGCCACCGCAGGCGGAGTGGCGAAGGAAGCGACCTTCCAACGTTCCATGCGGAGTGCCTTCCGAGAAGGCGGAGATTGCGAGCCAAATCCCTGCGCACGCGTTTGCCCCAGCTCAGCCAGGTTGCCCGGTAGGCCCCGGCTACCCGTATGAACGCGATCAGTGCGACAGCCGAGCCCGTCGCTACGGAGTTCCGGTGGCTTCGGCTCGAGAGTAATCAAGGCCATGGCGACGCGGCGATCCGCAGCCCGGCGAGCAGGTTGCACGAACTAGCGGCGCGCATTTCGTCGCGCCAGTCGGGCGGCCTCGCACGAGTGGAAGCGGGGAAGGGCGCGGCTCGGTTGCGGGAGCCCATCGGGCGTCCTCTCAGGCGGCCCGGGGGGCCACCTCGTAGTGGCCGCTGCCGGCGGCCAGGCGGGCGTGCGGTGGAAGCACCATGACGGGGCAGCGGGCGTTCGCGGCGATCGATCCAGCCACGGAAGGCACTGAACCGCCGCCTCCAAGCCTCCGATCTTCGCCGGCGACGATGATCAGATCGGCGCACATCTCCTCCGCCAGGCTCAGCATCGCCGCCGCCGGGTGCACCAAGCTTGCGCGGAAGGCGTGAACGGCGTAAACGGTGCCGCCGATGCGCCCAACGAGGTCCGCGCCGAGCGCGAGCACTCCCGGATCGTGCTTCGACTCCTGGATCGCGCACACCACCGAACGCAGCCCATCCTGAGCGAACGGCAGTCTCAACTCCGGCGGAGCTATCACGACCGGGCAGGGAGCGCGTCTGGCGAGCCGGGCCGCGACGCCGCCAAGCGCCGGGGCGGCGCCCGCGGATCGACGCGCGCCGACCAGCATCAGCTCCGCGTCATGTGCCTCGGCCGCCCGCATCAGCTCCTTTGCCGGGTCTCCGGACTCGAGCCGGACGCGCGTGTCCGCGCGGAAGCCGTGCCCTTCGACCACGGCCCGCAATCTTCCGGTCTCGCGCGCATGGGCGATGCTGGCCAGCCCGTGAGCCGGTCGCTGCAGGCAAGGCTCGACGTGGACGAGGACCGCCTGCGAGCCAAGCTCGCGGTGCAGCCGCGCGGCGACGATCGCAGCGCACCCGCTTGCCATGGAGGCGTCGATGCCACAGACGATGCGATTGGCCATGGGGACTCCTTTCGGTTCCCAATGCTGCCCGCCGCGTCCCAATTCTGGAATGGGGGGCGACCCCCAACCGAGGCGAGGCCCGAACCCCATTTCCCACCGGATTGGACGGTCGCAACCGGTCACGATGCGGCAGGGCTTACACGACCTGATCGAGCTCATCCGCTTGCGCGCGCCGTGCGCATGGACAGGTCGTCAGCTATGCATCCACCATCGCGCAGCTCTGGCCCGGCGACATGATCCTGACCGGATCGCCCGCCGGCAACGCCGGGCACTACGGCAACCGGTGGCTGCGACCGGGGGACGTGATCGAGAGCGAGATCACGGGACTCGGGCACCAGCGAAACGTCTGCGTCGCGCCCACCCAGGCCGACGGTTGGCAGATGGTGCGGGCTGGCTAGGCGGGCTCGCCGCCGCCCGGCTGGGCGCGCCGACGGCCGGCTCATAACCCGAAGGTCGCGGGTTCGAATCCCGCCCCCGCTATGACTCCATTTCCTGCGCGAACTTGCGCACTTCAAGCGGAGCACGCACGGGAAGGCGCCCTGGTTGTGGTCCGGCCGTCGTGGGTTCGAGTCCCGTCGCGCGGCTCAGCAAGTCCCTGCAAATGCGGCACACGACGCCCGGCGCCGCGCGCTTGAAGCTAGTCGCCAGGCAGCGCCGCAACCCCGCCTAGGCCAGGGAGAGGGACGGCGCCGTCGAGCGCGGTGGGACCAGACAGCCGGCTATGAGCAGCGGCGTGCCAATCCGTGTCAGGCCGGCCGTGCATAGCGCGAGGCCGCCAACGCGCATGACGGCGCCTCCGGGTCGAGCTCGAATCGCGGGACGGCGCGCGCGGCCGAAGACCGCTCCGAGCGACAGCCCGATTCCAAGCCCGTGGCGCCCGAGCAGGGCAGCCAGCCCGTATTGCGGGAGCCGGCCGACGCGGTAGGCGCTGATCGCCGCGGCGGTAAGGAAGGCGAGGTCCGCGGTGGTGTCGAGGTCACGCCCCAGCCGGGTGCGGCCGTGCCGCCGCGCGACCGCGCCGTCGAGCCAGTCCGTCGTGCCTCCGAGTGCGATCGCCGCAGGGAGTACGGCGCCGTGGCGAGCCGCGGCCGGCAGGGCCGGGACGAGCCAGTAGCGCGTGAGCGTGACGGCGTCCGCAGGGGACAGGCGGGCGCGCGGGACGCCGTCGCCGCCCTCGGCCATCCCGAGGTGCCAGTCGAGCATCCGCCACACCGCCGACCACCAGGCCAGCCCGCCTAGAACGGGCGGCTCGGGCTCGGTCCGCCCGCGGACCGCGACGCACGCGGCCAACCATGCCGCGGCGCCGGCAACCCCCCAGATGGCGGCCTGGCGAGCGAGCTCGGGTCGCTCCGACCTGGTGGCGCGCGAGCGCTCCAGCGAGTTGAACAGGAAAGCCGCCCAGGCACCGGGCGAGTAACGGCCGCGGCGGAGGTCGCCCAGCGCCTCCGCGGTCCAGCGCTCGCCGTCTGTGAGCGGCCGCGGGCTGTAGCGCTCGGCGCTCGCCACGCTTCGGCTGTTCGGCATGCGGGCACAGCATGCCTGGCTCCGGCGTACGCTGTCGCGATGCGCGGGGCTATCGGTCTGCTCGCCGCCGCCGCGGGCGGCTACGTGCTGGTGGTCCGCGGCGCACTCACGCTCGATCTCGGGCTGGGCCGCCGGCTGCGTCCGCTCGGGCCGATCGAGCGCACGATCGCCGCCCCGCCGGGGACGGTCTTCGACGTGATCGCGGCGCCCTACCTGGGCCGTACGCCTCGAGCGATGCACGACAAGCTGCGCGTCTGGGAACGCGGCAGCGACATGGCGCTGGCCGCACACCTCACGACCGCCGGGCGGCTTACGACCACCACTGTCGAGACAGTGCGATTCGAGCGTCCGCACCGGATCTCGTTCCGCCTGCTCCGCGGACCGGTCCCCCACGTGGTGGAGACCTACGAGCTCGCCGAGTCGCCAGGCGGCACCCGGTTTCTCTACAGCGGCGAGCTCGGCACCGACGGCTGGCGGCTCGGGCAATGGTGGGGCGACCGCGTCGCGCGACCCTGGGAGCGAGCGGTCGCCGCCTCGCTGGACGCGATCCAAGCCGAGGCAGAGCGTCGCGCGAGGGCCTAGTGCCGATGCGCACGCTGCTCCGGCTTGCCGCGCCGCCGGCAATCCGCTCGCGGTGCGTCAAAGTATTGTCTGAGAGTGGACTCGCCCGCTCCCGGCCGCTGTGTGGCCCGATCGATCGCTCGCTCGCTGCTGGCCGCCGGCGTTGCCTTGTCCACGCTCGCAGTCTCCGTGACCGCCGCCTCGGGCGGTGGACACGCGGTGGCCATCGAGCGGCTGCTCCGCTACGGGCCGTCGCCCGCCGAGGTGGCGGATGTCTTCCGCCCGCAGGGTCGCGGCGGCGGGCGGCCCGCGGTCCTCGTCGTGCACGGCGGCGGCTGGCGATTCGGCGACAAGCGCAAGACGGCGGACGTCTCGCGCGCCCTCGCCGTCCACGGCTTCGTGGCCGTCAACGTGAACTATTCGCTCGCTGGCCGGGGTCGGCCCGGCTACCCGCGCCAGCTCGCCGAGCTGAGCAGCGCGGTCCGCTGGATGCGCCGGCACGCCGACCGGCTCGGGATCGATCCCGCGCGAATCGGCGCTCTGGGCAGCTCCGCGGGTGCCCACCTCGCCGCTCTACTGGGCGTGGCCGGGCGTGGCCCGCTCGACGCGGGTGACCGCCTCGCCGCCGTGGTGGCCTGGTCCGGCCCCTTCGACCTGGGACGGCTGCGCAGCACGGCGCTCGCGCCGGCCGTGCAGGCGTTCCTCGGCTGCGTCACGGCGGCCTGCCCGAAGCTTGCCGGCGCCGCGTCGCCCGCCGAGGAGGTCAGCTCGGACGACCCGCCGATGCTGATCGTGAACTCCGCCCACGAGCTGGTCCCGCTGGAGCAAGCGAGGACGATGGCGGGCCGGCTCGACTCGGCCGGGGTGCCGAACCGGCTCTGGGTCCTCCCGGGCGACCGCCACGCGACGGAGTACGCCGCGACGGCGCTCGGGCCGAGTGTTGCCTTCCTGACAAGACGGCTGCGCTGAGCCGATACCCCGCGGAGACGGTCGTGTTGCGAGACCGCGATGGCGGGAGGCCTACACCGACCGCGCCCGGGCACGGCTGCGCTCTTGGCGACCCTCGCGCTCGCGTTCTTCGGGCAAGCGGAGGCCGACGCCGTGACCGTGGCCGACCTGCGGCCCAGTCCCGAGCAGGCGACCGACGATCGCGGTCGCGTGTTCCTCGACGGCTGCCTGGTCGATCAGCACAGCCGCGCCACCAGGCGCTGCGTGTACGGCGAGCGCCGTTCGACGACCACGGTGCTGCTGTTCGGCGACTCCGAGGCCATGCAGTTCTTTCCGCCGCTGCTGCGGATCGCGCGGTCGCGCGGCTGGCGGCTGGTCACCCGCCTGAGGGCTGGTTGCGTTCCTGCCGACATCGACTTCTCGTTCCGCTGCGACTCCTGGCGCCGGCGGACGCTCGGCCTGATCGAGCACCATGACCGCCCGGACCTGATCGTCACGACCGGCGGTGTCGTCTACCGGGCGATCCGCAACGGCAGGCGGCTGTCGACACGGGCGTCGGCCCCGTGGATGAGGAAAGGATGGGTGCGCACCCTCAAGCGCCTGCGGAGCTCCGGGGCCCGCGTCGCGCTGATCAAGGACACGCCGCGGTCGCCGCGGCGCATCCCCGAGTGCATCCTCGAGCACCCGCGGCGCTTCGACCGTTGCGGTTTCGCGCGGCGCCAACCGACCAATCGCCAGTTCGACAGGCGCGCCGCCCGCCTCGTCCACGGCGTGACGCTGCTCGATCCGACGCCGCGGTCTGCCCGGGCTCGGCCTGCCCGGCCGTGGCGGGTGACGTGCTCGTCTACCGCGACGCCGTGCACTTCACCGCCACCTTCGCGGCGACCCTCACACCCTGGCTGCGCAAGGAGCTCCCGGACCCGCCGGCCCGATGGTAGGCGGCGGTCGGCGCGCCGCTCGCGAGCACCGGCCCTCCTTCAGGCCGGAGATCCAGGGCTTGCGTGCCCTCGGCTTGACGCTCGTCTTCCTCGCTCACGCCGAGCTGTCGTTCGGCGAGGGCGGCTTCGTGGCCCTCGACACCTTCTTCGTGATGTCCGGTTTTCTCATCACGGGGCTGCTGCTCAAGGAGATCGAGCGGACCGGCGAGCTCTCGCTGAGCCGCTTCTACGCGCGCCGGGTCCGACGCCTGCTGCCGCTCGCGGTGGTGGTGCTGCTGTTCGTGCTGGCCTGCTCGTGGGCGCTCTACTCCCCGGTGCAGAACGACCGGGTCTCCGGCGACGTCGTCGCGGCGAGCGCATACGTCGTCAACTGGCACTTCGCCGCCCAAGAGGTGGACTACTTCGCGGTCGACCCTGCGGACAGCCCGCTCCAGCACTTCTGGTCGCTTTCGGTCGAGGAGCAGTTCTACCTCGTCTGGCCGGCGCTGCTCCTGCTCGCGCTCGTCTGCGCTCGCCGTCGGGGACCGCGTGACCTGCGGCGCGCCCTCTGGGGCGTGATGGCCGCCCTCGGGATCCCGGCGTTCGCCTACAGCGTGTTCGTACTGGACTACTCCGGTCACGCCGCCTACTTCTCGACGATCCCGCGCGTGTGGGAGTTCGCCGCCGGGGGGGCGCTCGCGCTCGCGCTGCCCGAGCGGCTGCGCCTGCCGCGAGCGCTCGCGGCGGCGCTGACCTGGGCCGGGCTTGCCGTGATCCTGGCGGGCGCGTTCCTGTTCTCCGAGGAGATGGCCTACCCGGGCGCCCTCGCGCTGGCGCCGTCGCTCGGAACGCTCGCCGTGCTGGTCGCGGGGACGGCGCAGCCGGCGGTCGCGCCGATCCGGCTCCTCTCGCGCCCGCTCATGCAGTACGTCGGAGACGTCTCCTACGCGTGGTACCTGTGGCACTGGCCCGTGCTCGTCTACGCGCGCGCGGCCACCGGGGAGGCCCTCACTGGCCTCGCGGCGCTCGCCGTGATCGCGCTGTCGGGCATCCCGACGGTGCTCTCACACCACCTGGTCGAGAACCCGCTGCGCTACTCGCGCCGGCTGGCGGGCGTTCCCAGGCTGGTCCTCGCGGGCGGCGCCGCGTCGATCGCGCTGGCGGTCCTGCTCGCCACGGGCCTCACGGCCCTGCAGCCGCGGATCCCGACCGCTCCCGCGAACGCCGTGCTCGGTGCGGAGGCGGTGCTGCAGAACGGCGACGCCGGCATTCAGCGGGTCGCGAAGCGCTTGCGCCCCGCCCCGCGCCAGGCGCGTGACGACCGTGGCCGGCTCGCCGAGGACGGCTGCCTGGTGGCGCAGGAGGAGGGAGACTCGCCGCCGTGCGTCTACGGCAGCCGTCGTTCACCGACGACGGTCGTCCTGTTCGGCAACTCGCACGCCATGCACTGGTTCCCCGCGCTCGAACGGCTCGCCGAACGGCGCAACTGGCGTCTGGTCGCGCTCACCCGGGCCGGCTGTGCGATTGCCGACGTGCACTTCGCCGCCCGCTGCGACCTCTGGCGCCGCCACACCCTAAGCCGCATCGAGCGGCGCGAGCGCCCGAAACTGGTCGTGGCGGCCACCTCAATCTCGATGTCGATGGGCGTCGTCGTCGACGGGGAGCGCCTCACCCGCGCGGCGAGCGGCCCCTACCTGCGGCGCGGATTCGAGCGGACCCTGCGGCGGCTGCGGGCCACGGGCGCGCGCGTAGTCGTGATGAAGGACCTGCCGCGCTCGCCCGACGACATCCCGGACTGCGTGTCACGCCATCCGAGGCATCTGGATCGGTGCGCGTTCCAAGTGGACGGGCGGTCCGAGCGAGAGTTCGACGACCAGGGCGCTCGGCGTGCAGGTGGCGTGGACGTGATCGACGCGCGTCCCGTTGTGTGCCCCGGCGGGCTATGCCGCGCGGTGATGGGCGACGCGCTCGTCTTCCGCGACGACAACCACTTCACCGCCACCTACGCCCGGACGTTGTCGGGCTGGCTCGACGGTGAGCTCCGGCGTTCGGGCGCCTACAGCGCCGACGCCATCGCCGCCAATGGGATCGTCCAGGCCAGGCAAAAGCCGTAGATCAGTGCCCGCTCGCCCGCCTACCCGAGCTGAGCTGCGCCCAGCTCTTGTCGAGGCAAGAGCTGGGCGCGCTCGCTATCTGCTCGGGCTCGCTCACTTGACCTGCTTTATTGCCGTCTCCTTGTGACCGGTCTCGTCGACGAAGGTGACGCGCAGCGTGCGCCGCTTTCCTTTCCGCCCCACTGACGAGGCGAAGCCGACCTTGCGCCGGTGGCCCTTGATCTTCACCCTGCCTGTCTTCTTCTGCAAATGGGAGACGACGTCGACGACGGAGTTGTTCACGCCCGGGGCGGGATGCCTCAGGCTTTCGGGAACCGTGAAGCGGTACTCGGACGAGCGCACCCCACCCACCCTGACGTTGTAGATCGGCGCAGCGAGCGCACCGTGGATGGACAGTGGGCAGGCCGGCGGATCGGTGTCGATCCGGATGGCGATACCACCACGCCGCTTGGTCACCTTCGGGCCGTTGCGGATGTTGATCAGCGTCAGCTTTACGTCGCAGGGGGCCTTGGCGGTCGGATCGGTCGCCGCCCCGAAGGCGTTCGCGATCCTGCCTTTGCCGATCACCGCCCGCCTGCACTTCCTGCTGAACGACGGAGAGGCGTCGGTCTGCGCGAACGTGCAGGTTGGACGGGCCTTCGGGAAGTACATGATCCCCTCGCTGGCGATCCGGTACTGCTTGATCACTGCCGGCCTGTTGCCGAGCGTATCCCCCACCTGGTAGCTGAAGTCGACCTTGGCCGGCACCGGTCGCTTGAGCGACCCTTTCTTATTCGGCCTGGCCTTGCCGTCGACCTCGTAGGTGTTGACCGCATGAGCCACACCGGCCATGCTCACTGCCGCGACCACTGCTGTGGTCATGGCAAGCAGAAACTTGCGCATTACTCCTCCTCAGAAGCGAAGTTGGGATCTGTCCTCGGCGCGCGGGCTCGCGGAGGCCCGACCACCGCGGATGACGCTAGAACACAGAAACGTGACCGACTCTGGATGCCCCTCGGGTTGTCAGGATCCGAACAGCGGTTCGGCGTCTCGCGTCGCTAGGCACCGTTGCGTCGAGGTCTCAGTCAGAAGGATCAGCGCACGACGGGGGCTTAGCCGTGACTCCCATGTGACTCCATTTTCTGCAGTGACCTGCGAGGTTTTGTGTGCGTGGAGGGTTCGAGCGACTTCGCCTCCCTGGCTCACGTGGGGCTCACGGTTTCCGACCTCGACGCGGCGGTCGCCTTCTGGGAGCGCTTCCTGGGCACGCCGCCGGCGTCCCGCCCGACGCTGGACCGGCCCTACGTGGAGCGGCTCGTGGGCATCCCGGGCGTGCGTATCGAGGCGGCCTTCTTCGATCTTCCCGGCGGTGTGCGGGTCGAGCTGCTCGAGTATCCCGCGGCGCGTCCCTCCGGGCCCGTCTCGCACGAGCGGCCCGGCCATGCCCACGTCTGCCTCTGGACGGGCAGCGCGGCGCAGTCTTGGCGCCGGGCGGTCGACTGCGGGGCCGAGCCCGTCGACCCGGCGGGGCCGGTGGCGATCGACTCGGGTCGGCACGCCGGGCTGTGGGCCGCCTACCTGCGCATCCCGCCGGACGGTCATGTGCTGGAGCTGTTCGCGCGCGAGCCCTGACCGGCACGCGCGACGGTTTGGATACGATTTTTAGCCGGAAGTGGCTCGCGCAACGTCGACCCCGGAGGAGGACGGTTATCGCCCCGCCAGCGATCTAATCCTGGAGGGGGTGAGGAACCTGATCCTGCGAGGCGATCTGAAGCCGGGCGAACGCATTCGGCAAGAGGCGCTCGCCAGCGAGTACGGCGTCAGCCGGATCCCGGTTCGCGAGGCGCTGCGCCAGCTCGAGAACGAAGGCCTGGTTAGCCTCGTCCCGCACAGCGGAGCGCGCGTCGCACGCGTCGACCTCAACGAGTGCGTCGAGCTGTATCGCCTGCGCGAGGTGATCGAGCCGGTCGTCATAGTTGCCAGCGTCCCGAACCTCACCGACGAGAACGTCGCCGACCTGCGCGAGCGGATGCTCGCGATCGAAGCCGCGGCGGGGGATGTGCAGAAATGGCTGGCGGAAGACCGCCAGTTCCACTTGGCCAGCTACCGCGCGGCCGAGATGCCGCAGGCGCTGCGCATGGTCGAGGGCTTCTGGAATCAGACCCAGCAGTACCGCCGGGCGTACGTCGGCAACCTCCCCCCGGAGCGGTTGGAGGTCGTCCACTTGGAGCACAGACTGATCATCGATGCGATCGAGCGCCGGGACGCCGAGGACGCCGGCGAGCGCCAGCGACAGCACATTCGCCGCACGCGCGTCGGCCTGCTGGATCACGCCGAGCTGTTCGACTAGCGGGCGCTCGCCGTCTCCGCCGGATAGGCCGCGTGCCACTCGAGGAAGCGCGCTGCGGCGGCCGGGCTCGTGCGCAGGCGCTTAGCTCGCTGACGCCGCGCGTGGGCGGTGTCTGCTCGGGTGAACGTCCAGCCGAGCGTCGCGAGGCGCCGGCCCATCAGGAAGGTGGGCAACTCGGCGAGCGCCCCGTCCGCAAGCTCACCCGACCTGCGGTAGCCGGCGACGAGGGCATGCGCGCATTCCTGGAAGCGCTCGTCGTCGACCAGCGGGTAGAGCACGCTGGCGAGCTCGTAGACGTACCACCCGGGTCCGCAATCGTCGAAGTCGATCACGGTCGTCCGGTCGGCTGCGACGAGGACGTTCTCGAAGCCGAGATCCGAGTGGACGAGGCCGAAGCGGTCCGATTCGGTCCCAAAGGCGACAAGTCGGCGGCGAACCGCGTCCCGAGCCTGGATGAGCAGCTCGCGCTCCGTCTCGGGCCAGATGCCGTCCGGGCACGGGCTGCCCCAGCGTGGCCGGTCGCCGACCAGCGCATCCAGGTCCCACGCCGGGCGCTCGAAGCCGGGCGGCGGGGTCCATTCGCGCCCGTGACGGTGGATGCGGGCCATGATCTCGCCCAGCCGAGCCCACGGGTCGCTCGCCCTCGTCTCAGGTAGGGGCACGCCGTCGACCCACTCGAACGCCACGGCGACCCGGAGCTGTCCCTCGAAGGGAACTTCCTGGACGACCTCGCCGTCGCTCGCGCTAACCGGCCGCGGCGTCGGGATCCCGGCCTCGCGCAAGGCGTCCATCCAGGCGATCTCGGAGCCGATCGCGGCCGACGTCTGATAGCCGGGCCGGCCGAGGCGGAGCGCGAACGGGCGCTTTCGGTCGTCGACTCGGAACGTGAGGTTCTCGCCGTGCCTGACGAACGTCAGCCCGGCGCGCGGCGAGCACGGGTAGCGCTCGAGCGCCGCTCTCGCCAACCGCTCGGCGCCGGCGGGGCTCGTCGCGCTGGGCCTGGTCACCGCTCGCCGGCGCCGGCGCGGTGTCGCCGCGGGACCGGCCGGTCGACATCCTTGGCTTCAGCGAGGGCGTCGGCCAGGCGCTCGAGGATGAGGTCGACGTCGGCGTCGTCGAGTAGGAGCCCCGGCTTGAACTGGAGCACCGCCTGGTCGAAGCCGGACGCGATCGCCCAGACGCCGCGCTCGAACAGCTCCTGTTGCATGTAGACAGCACCGTCCGGATGGTCCATGCGCAGGCCGATGATCAACCCGGACTGGCGGACCTCGGCCAGGTAGGGCTGGGACTCGCTGATGCGCGCGAGCTCGGACGCGAAGCGGTCGATGAGATGCCGCACGTGGCGGGTCACCTCGTCGCGGGTGGTGATCTCGAGCACCTCGAGGGCCACCCGGCAGCCGATCTCGGACCCGCCGAAGGTCGAGACGTGCCCCCAGCCGTACTCGTGCAGCCAGTCGGCGACGTCGGCGCGGATCACCGCGGCGGCGATCGGGTAGAGGCCGCCCGACAGGCCCTTGCCGGTGACGAGGATGTCGGGCTCGACGCCCTGCGCCTCGACGGCCCACAGCATTCCGGAGCGGCCGAGACCGGTCTGCACCTCGTCCGCGATGTAGAGCGCCCCGTACTCGTCGCAGATCGACCGCACTCCCGCCAGGTAGCCGGGTGGGGGCTGGGGGAACCCGTAGGTCGCCGGCACCGTCTCGAGCAGCACCGCCGCGACGTCGCCGGCGCGCAGGTGGCCGTCGACCGCCTCGAGGTCGCCGAACGGCACCGTCAGGAAGTCGGGTGAGTCCGAGAGGAAGTAGCGCGCCGACGCGTCCTCGCCCGCGGCACCGGACAGCCCGGTACGACCGTGGTACCCGGCCGCCAGCGCGACGATCTTCCGGCGTCCCGTCGCCCGGCGCGCCGTCTTGATCGCGACGTCGTTGGCCTCGCTGCCGCTTGCGCAGAAGACCGAATAGGTCAGGCTGCCGGGCGTGAGCCGCGCCAGCTCGCGGCCGAGCTGCGCGCGGACGGCGCTGGCGAAGTGGTGGTTGCCGATGTCGAGCTCGCTCAGCGCGTCCGACAGGGTCTTCGTGAGCTCGGGGTTGCGGTGCCCGAGATTGAACGTGCCGCCGTTGAGATGCAGGTCGAGCAACTCGCGCCCGTCCAGGTCCCAGATCCGATATCCCTCGCGCCGACCGATCACCAGCTGGGTGCCGTAGGCGGACCACGTCTCGACGCGGTGAGGCGCCACGAACTGCCGCGTGAGCTCCAGGACCTCGGTTTTGTCCATCTGGCCCAATTGTCGCGCTATCCCCGTTTGGATGCAATCACGCGTATCTGCCTGCTCGACATCGCTTTGGGCTGCGGTCGGGAGTTAGCATGCCATCCGAATTGGCTCCAAATCCTTGACTGACGTTCCGTTTCGGGCTTATGGTTCGGCCGGCGAGCGAAGCGAGGGAAACGAGGCGAATATGGGCGTAGCGGTCACGACGAATCAAGCCCGGCTCTGGCATCCCTTCTCGGACATGTCCGTGGTCGCCGGCCACGAGCTGATGCTCGAACGGGCCGAGGGCGCCTGGCTCTGGGACGTCGACGGCAACCGCTACGTCGACGGCACCGCGAGCCTCTGGTACTCGAACATCGGGCACGGCCGCCGGCGCATGGCGGACGCGATCGCCGAGCAGCTCGTCAAGCTCGACGCCTACTCCATCTTCGGCGACATCACGAACGGTCCCGCCGACGCGCTCGCCAGGCGCCTCGCGGAGCTCGCGCCGATGGACGACGCCCGGGTGCTTCTGACAACGGGCGGGGGCGACAGCATCGAGACCGCCGCGAAGCTGGCGCGCTTCTACTGGGCCGCCCAGGACCAGCCGCACCGCACGCACGTGATCAGCCGCAGCGGAAGCTTCCACGGGGTGTTCGGCTTCGGCACGAGCCTCGGGGGGATCGAGGGCAACCGGGCGGCCTTCGGTCCGCTGATCCCGGACACGACCCAGGTGCAACATGACTCGTTGGCCGCCCTCGAGCAGGAGATCGAGCGCGTCGGACCCGAGCGCGTGGCGGCCTTCTTCTTCGAGCCGATCATCGGCGCCGGCGGCGTCCTGCACCCGCCCGCGGGCTACCTCGAGGGGGTCGCCGACCTCTGCAACAGCCATGGGATCCTGCTGGTCTGCGACTCCGTCATCGCCGGTTTCGGGAGGCTTGGCACCTGGTTCGGCATCGAGCGCTTCGGCGTCACCCCGGACATGATCGTGTTCGCCAAGGGCGTCACGTCGGGCTACCTGCCACTCGGAGGCGTCGTGGTCGCGGGCAGCGTGGCCGACCCGCTCTGGCAAGGGGAAGCTCACCGCGTCTGGCGCCACGGCACGACCTACGCCGGGCACCCCACCTGTTGCGTCGCCGCGCTGACGAACATGGACATCCTCGAGGAGGAGGGCCTGTTCGAGGCCAGCCGGCGTCTCGAGCAGCGGCTTGAGGAGGAGCTGCGGCCGCTCGAGCAGCATCCCGCCGTGGCCGAGGTCCGAGCGGGGCTCGGCTTCGTCGCGGCGGTGCAGCTGGAGCCCGAGCTCGTCGCCCGTGACGCCGGCGTTGTGGCCAAGCTGGCCGCGGGAGTGCGCCGAGAGGGCGTGATCTTGAGGCCCCTCGCGCGCGAGATCGCACTATCGCCCCCGCTCGTGTGCGAGGACGAGCACGTCGAGCTGATCGGAGCGGCGATCCGGGCCGCACTCGAGGAGGTCTGAGCCAGATGCGCCTGCATGCCCTGCACTGCGGCGGCGACCTGATGGACTGGGCTGCTTTCGACCCCTTCGACGCCAACGTCGGCACGAAGGTCTACAACCCGTACTTCTTCTACGTCGTCGAGCACCCCGAGGGCAGGCTGCTGTTCGACAGCGGGGTGCATCCCGAGCTCGGCACCGATCCCGAGGCGCGGCTGGGGGAGGCCGCGGCCAACTTCCAGGTACAGGTCTCTCCCGAGCAACACATCGAGACGCTGCTCGCGTCGATCGGGCTGAAGCCGACCGATATCGACGTGGTGGTGCAGTCGCACCTGCACTTCGACCACGCGGGCGGGCTGGCCTGGCTGACGCACGCCCCGATCCTCGTGCAGCGCGAGGAGCTGGCCTTCGCGATGGACCCGCCCGTCTACCAGGAGGCGATCTACCTGCGCGCCGACTTCGGGATGGATCTCAAGTGGCAGGAGCTCGACGGTGATCACGACGTCTTCGGCGACGGGCGCGTGACGATCATCTCGACACCGGGCCACACGCGCGGGCATCAGTCGCTGCTCGTGCGCCTCGACGGGCAGACCATCTTCCTGCTCGCGGACGCCGCGTATCTGCTCGGCAAGATGCGGTCGCGCAGCCTGCCGGGGGTGATCTGGAGCCCCGACGCGATGATCGCGTCCTGGGACCGGATCGAGGAGATCGAGCGGAGCGAAAACGCGCACCTGATGACCACGCACGAGCTCGACTACGAGACCCAGGTCCGGATGGCGCCGGACGCCTGGTACGAGTAGGGCGTCTCGGCGAATCTGGGATCCGGTGTGAATGCATCGGATACGAACGCGCCTGCCCTGCGCAGAGCGATGCACCGCGCGCCGTTAAGAATCAAAGAATTGTATCCAATTACTGGACTTGGGATGCAGGCTTTGTTACGGTCGCCCCCGGCCGGATTCGCCCGCTTTGGATCGGCCTGGAGGAGACCTGAACCGCAGTGGGGAACAAGACCTTCCGCTTCCCGAAGAGCGCGTGCAGCGCGTCCGGGAGCTGGCCGGCTGGATCCGATCCGAGACGATACGGCTGATCGGGATCGCCAAGAGCGGCCATTTCACGAGCGTCTTCTCGAGCGCCGAGATCCTTGCCGCGCTCTACTCCGGCGTGCTGCGCCTGAGCGACGATCCGGCTTGGCCTGAGCGCGACCGGCTGATCCTGTCCAAGGGCCACTGCGCGATAGGCGTGTATCCGATCCTGGCCGCGAAGGGCTACTTCCCGCGCGACTGGCTCGACACTTACACGCGGGTCGGCAGCCCGCTGGGGGACCACCCGGACATGCGCCGGGTGCCGGGCATCGACTTCTCGTCCGGATCGCTCGGGCATGGCCTGTCGATTGGGGTCGGCATGGCGACTGGAGCGCGGCTGCGCGGCCACGAGGCGACCCGCGTCTATGTGCTGCTCGGCGATCAGGAGCTGAACGAAGGCCAGATCTGGGAGGCGGCCCAGGCCGCCACCCAGTTCGGGCTCGGCAACCTCGTCGCGATCGTCGACCGCAACCAGATGGGCCTCGACGGGCTGACCGAGGACGTGATGTCGGTCGAGCCGATCGATCGGCGCTTCGAGGCCTTCGGTTGGCGCGTCGAGGAGCTCGAGGACGGCCACGACCCCGAGGCGCTGCTGGACTGCTTCGGCTCGCTCCCGGCGCCCGAGTCGCGCATCCCGACCTGCATCGTCGCGAGGACGATCAAGGGCAAGGGCGTGAGGTACATGGAGCGCTCGCGCTCCTGGCACCTCGGGTACCTCGCGCCGGACGACGAGCGCGCAGCCAGCCGGGAGGTCGCTCAGCATGCGTGACGGCTACCACGCGCCGCTGCCCACCGAACCGAGCTGGGACCTCCTGGCTTCGACTCGCCTGGCCCGCTCGGCGGTCGCCGGCGAGGTTCTGGCCGACATGGCAGACGACGACGACCGCATCGTCGTGCTGACGGCCGATCTCATGTACTCGAACAGGACGGCGGACTTCGAGAGCCGCCATCCCGGGCGCTTCCTCAACCTCGGCATCGCCGAGCAGAACATGGTCAGCGTCGCCGCGGGCCTGGCCACCTTCGGCTTCATCCCATACGCGGCCACGTTCGCGAGCTTCCTGGGCTTGCTCGCCGCCGAGCAGCTGCGCACCGACGTCGCCTATCCGGGGCTCCCGGTCCGCCTGCTGGCCCACCACGCGGGGATCTCGCTCGGCTTCTACGGCACCTCCCATCACGCGACGGAGGACCTCGGGCTGCTGCGCTCGATCGCCGGGATGACGGTCGTCTGTCCCTGCGACGCCGCGTCGACCGCGTGGGCGCTGCGAGCGACGGTCGATCTGGACGGGCCCGTGTACTTCCGGCTCGGCCGAGGGCGCGAGCCCGACGTCTACGACGAGGCGGCCGCGGCCGAGCTCGAGCTCGGGCGCCTCGCGCTGCTGCGCGACGGTGGAGACCTCACGATCGTGGCCAACGGGGTCACGGTCGCGCCCGCCCTCGCCGCCGCGGATCGGCTGGCGGCGCAGCACGGGCTCGAGGCGGCGGTGGTCGACGCGCACACGATCCGCCCGTTCGACGCCGACGGCCTGTGCGCCGTCGCGGCCCGAACGGGGCGCTTGCTCGTCGCGGAGGAGCACAACGTGATCGGCGGCGTGGCCAGCGCTTGCGCGGACGCTCTCGTAGACGGGGGCCTCGCCGGGGTCCGGGTCGCGCGGCTTGGGATGCCGGCCGACGAGTACGCGCTGATCGGGCCCCCGACCGCCCTCTACCGGCACTACGGGCTCGACGCCGACGGCATCGGCGCCGCGGCGCAGGCCCTGGTGGAGGCTGCGTGACGATCGAGCAGGCATACGAGCGGATGCTGCTGATACGCCGCTTCGAGGAGGAGATCGAGCGGGCTTTCCTGCGCGGCGACGTCCACGGCACGACCCACCTCTGCATCGGCCAGGAGGCCGTTGCGGTTGGGGTGGCCGCGGCGCTGCGTCCCGACGACCTCGCCGCCGCCACCTATCGCGGGCATGGCCACGCCCTCGCACGCGGGGTCGAGCCGAGCGGGCTCGCGGCCGAGCTGATGGGCCGGGCCACCGGCACCTGCGGGGGCCGGGCGGGATCGATGAACGTGATCGACCTCGACCACGGGCTGATCGGCTGCTTCGGGATCGTCGGCGGGTCGATCGCCGCCGCCACCGGAGCGGCGTTCGCGCTGCGCGACGGCGACCGTGTCGCAGTCGCGGTGTTCGGAGAGGGCACGGTGAACCAGGCCTACTTCGCCGAGTGCCTCAACTTCGCGGCCGTCTTCGGCTTGCCGGTGGTGTTCGTCTGCGAGAACAACCTCTACGGCGAGTACACGCCCTGGGAGCGGGTGACCGCGGGCGCCGACATCCTGGCGCGGGTTGCCGCGCTCGGCCTCCCGGCGCAGACGGTCGACGGCAACGACCCGCTGGTCGTCTTCGGGGCCGCCACGGAGGCGGTGGCGCGGGCGCGGGCGGGCGATGGACCGAGCTTCCTCGAGTGCCGGACCTATCGCTTCGTCGGGCACTCCCGCAGCGACCCGGGGGCCTACCGCCCGCCCGGCGAGCTCGACGCATGGCGGGAGCGCGACCCGATCAAGCTGACGGCGGAGGCGATCGGCTCAGGGCCCGTCTCGGAGATCGACGCCGCCGTGGAGCAGCGGGTCGCCGAGGCATTCGAGTATGCCCTGGCGGCGCCGTTCCCCGTCCCGGCCACCGCCGCGATTCCGGAGTACAGCGATGCCTGAGTTCCGCGAGGCCATCCGGCAGGCGATCGCCGAGGAGATGGAGCGCGACGAGCGGGTGGTGCTGCTCGGCGAGGACGTGGCCGACGCGGGAGGCGTGTTCAAGGTCACCGAGGGCCTGGTCGATCGCTTCGGCCCGCGGCGCGTGGTCGATACGCCGATCTCGGAGCTCGCGCTCGCCGGGGCTGCGTTCGGGGGAGCCGTGGCGGGCCTGCGGCCGATCATCGAGATCATGTTCGGCGACTTCATGGCGCTGCCCATGGACAGCCTGGTCAACCAGGCGGCCAAGTACTGGTACCTGTCGGGCGGCACCGTGAGCATCCCGCTCGTCGTCCGCAGCGGGGTCGGCGCCGGAGGGCGCTTCGGCGCGATCCACTCCCAGAATCCCGGCACCTGGCTCCACGGCGTGCCCGGGCTCAAGGTTGTCTGTCCCTCCTCTCCCTCGGACGCGCGGCTGCTGCTCAAGGCGGCGATCCAGGACCCCAACCCGGTCGTCTTCCTCGAGCACAAGCGGCTCTACAGCGTCAAAGGTGAGCTCGAGCAGGGCGCGGTCAGGCTGGGCGAGGCCAAGATCGTCCGGCCCGGGAGCGACCTCACCATCGCCGCGGTCATGACCGGCGTGCCCGCCGCCCTGGCCGCGGCCGAGACGCTGTCCAGTTCCGGCATGCAAGCGGAGGTGATCGACATGCGCAGCCTGCGCCCGCTCGACGTCGAGACCGTTCACGAATCGATTGCGCGAACGAACCGCCTGCTCGTGGTGGAGGAGGGCCCGCGCACTGGCGGGTGGGCCGCGGGCCTGCTGGGCGCTCTCGCCACGGTGGCGCTCGACCAGCTCGACGACGCGTGGCTGTTGACCACCCCGGATGGGCCGATCCCCTTCAGCCCCCCGCTGGAGGACGACTTCCTGCCCGGGCCGGAGCGCATCGCGGCAACGGTCCTCGAGCGATTCGAGGTGGCGGCATGACGGCCTACGCGGACGGGTGCGCTTGGATCGAAGGGGAGTACGTCCCGATCTCGGAGGCGCGCATCCCGATCCTGGACGCCGGCTTCGTGCGCTCGGACCTGACCTACGACGTCGTGGGCGTCTGGCACGGCCGCTTCTTCCGGCTGGACGACCACCTCGCCCGCCTCGAGCAGGGCTGCGCGAAGCTCCGGCTGCCGTTACCGCTCGAGCGCGATGAGATGGAGGCGATCCTTGTCGAGGTCGTTCGCCGGTCCGGTCTGCGCGAGGCCTACGTAGAGGCGATCGTCACCCGGGGCGTCCCCACGCCGGGGGAGCGCGACCCGCGGGGCTGGACGCCCCGCTTCTACGCCTACGCGATCCCCTACGTGTGGATCGTCCGGCCGGAGCTGCAGGAGGTGGGGACGCACGTCGTGGTGGCCAAGGAGACCCGCCGCATACCGGCCGACTCGGTCGACCCGACCGTCAAGAACTTCCATTGGGGCGACCTGGTCCGTGGGCTCTTCGAGGCCTACGACCGCGATGCCTGGCTGCCGATCCTGACCGACGGCGAGGGGCTCGTGACGGAGGGGCCGGGCTTTAACGTCTTCGCGCTCGTGGGCGGTGAGCTCTACACCCCGGAGCTCGGCGTGCTCGAGGGGATCACGCGCCGGACCGCCATCGAGATCGCGCGCGATCAGGAAATCGCAGTGCACGTCGGGGAGCTGCCGGTGCCGCGTCTCTACGAGGCCCAGGAGATCTTCCTGACGAGCACAGCAGGTGGGGTGATGCCGGTCGCGACGTTGGACGGAGAGCCGGTCGGCTCAGGGTCGCCGGGCCCGGTCACGACCGCCGTGCACGACCGCTACTGGGAACTGCACGAGGACCCCAGCTACACACTTGAAGTCGACTACGAGGGAGTCGTGAGATGAACATCCACTCAATCAAGAGCCTTGCTATCGGTCTCGTCTGTCTGGTCGCCCTGGTGGTGGCCGGCTGCGGCGGCAACGACGACTCCGGAGGGGGGTCTGGCGCAGACAAGAACAAGCCGATCCTGATCGGCGCCGCCGTCGCGCTGACCGGCGACGAGGCGCCCTTCGACGAGCCGCCGATGCAGGCGTTCCAGCAGGCAGCCGACGAGGTGAACGCCAACGGCGGCATCCTCGGCCGGAAGCTCGACGTCGAGGTGCGTGACATGAAGAGCGAGGCCTCACTGGCGTCTCGCGTCACGACCGACCTGATCGACAAGGGCGCCGAGCTGGTGCTGGTGCCGTGCGATCCGGACCTCGGAGCGCCCGGCGCGATCGTCGCCCAGCAGAAGGGGATCATCGCCTTCTCGCTCTGCGAGGCGTCGGCCCGCTTCGGCCCGCAGGGCATCGGCAAGTACGCCTACACGCCGAGCCACATAACGTTCCTCGAGGGCTATGTCATGGCCGAGTGGGCCAAGATGAAGAAGGGTCTCACGAAGGCTTTCGTGATCGAGGACAAGACGTTCGCCGGCTACGACGGCGAGGTCTGCAAGGGCTTCAACAACCGCTGGGGCGAGCTCGGTGGAGAGACCGTCGGCAGCGACACGCTGTCGGCCGACGACAAGTCGATCGCCGCGACGGTGACCCGGATCAAGGACGCCAACCCCGAGTTCATCTACATGTGCAGCCAGCCGCCCGGCTCGCCAGGATGGATCCGGCAGATCCGCGCCGCGGGCCTGGACCAGCCGATTCTCATGGCGACGGCCACCGACGGTAACTACTGGCTGAAGGCGGTGCCGAACGTCAGTGACGTCTACTACCCGTCGATGGGCTCGATCTACGGCGACGACCCCAACTCGCGCGTGAACGACTTCGTGGACACGTTCACGAAGAAGCAGGGTCACCCGCCGCAGACCGGCTACGCCCTGTTCGGGGGGGCCGTCATGGACCTCTGGAAGAAGGCCGTCGAGGACGCCAAGACGACCGATGCGGATCCCGTTCAGAAGGCGCTCGACAGCTTCCGCAACGTCGACACGATCGTCGGCCCGACGACCTACACCTCCACCTCGCACATCGCGCTCGACCGGCCGATGCTGATCATGCAGGTGCAGAACGGCAAGATCAGCTACAGCGGGGAGACCTGGAAGGTCAAGAAGGCCCCGACGCCAACGGGGTGACCACGACGGCGCAAGAAGCCAATCGGGCGATCGGAGCCGACGACGCTCTGGTCGCAGAGGAAGTCACGATCGCTTTCAGCGGAGTCAAGGCTCTGGATGGGGTGTCGTTCCTCTGCAGACCAGGGGAGATCGTCGGCCTGATCGGCCCGAACGGCTCGGGCAAGACGACGCTGCTGAACACGCTGTCGGGTTTCCTCGTGCCGCGGTCCGGGATCGTCCGGTTCCGCGGTCGGGAGACCCGCGGCTGGTCGCCCCAGCAGCACGCCCGCCGCGGTCTCGCGCGCACGTTCCAGGGCGTGCGCCCGTTCGCGCAGCTGACCGTTCGCGAGAACATCGAGGTCGGCGCGGTGGGTGTGGGGGCGTCGCGGCGGGAGGCGCGCGTGCGGGCGTCCGCGCTGCTCGAGGAGCTGAGCCTGGATGAGATCGCGGCGACGTGGGCGGGGACGTTGCCGGCGGGCTCGCAACGGCGCCTCGGGATCGCGCGGGCGCTCGCAGCGGAGCCCGGCTTCCTGCTCCTGGACGAGCCGGCGGCGGGCCTGTACGAATCCGAGACCGACTCGGTGATCGAGTTCATCGGGCGGATCCGCGAGACGCGCGGGATCGGGATCGTGCTCGTCGAGCACGACATGCGGGTGGTGATGAAGCTCTGCGAGCGCGTCCAGGTGCTCGACAACGGCAAGACGCTTGCCGAGGGCTCCGCGGGTGAGATCAGGACCAACCAGCGAGTGCTCGAGGCCTACCTCGGGACCGGAAGCGTGGGAAGTGCTCGACGTAACTGACCTGAAGGTGGCGTACGACGCGGTGACCGCGCTGCGCGGGGTGTCGATGCGCGTCGACGAGGGAGAGATCGTCGCGGTGATCGGCGCGAACGGAGCCGGCAAGTCGACCCTGCTGTGGTCGATCAGCGGGGTGGTCAAGCCGATCGGCGGCAGCATCAGCTTCCTCGGCGAGCGCATCGACGGCCAGCGGCCGGAGACGATCGCCCGCAAAGGGCTGTCGCTGGTCCCCGAGGGACGGCACATCTTCGGCGCGCTCACGGTGCGCGAGAACCTGGAGCTCGGCGCGGCCGCCCGGGGGCGTGTGAGCCGCGCCGAGCAACAGGACTTGATCGGCCTGGCGGTCAGCCGCTTCCCGTTCTTGGAGCGGCGTTTGCAGTCGCCGGCGGGGCAGCTCTCGGGCGGCGAGCAACAGCAGCTCGCGATCGCGCGGGCGCTGGTGGGGCGGCCCAAGTTCATGCTGCTCGACGAGCCGTCGTTCGGTCTCGCGCCGCTGATCGTGGAGCGCGTGATGCAGGAGCTGGCGCAGCTGCGCGACGACGGGATCACCGTGCTGCTGATCGAGCAGGTGGCGGGTATCGCGGTCGAGCTCGCGGATCGCACCTACGTGCTGCGCAACGGGGAAGTGGAGCTCAGTGGTACGCGTGAGCAACTGCTCGCGAGGGCAGACTTCGCGGCGGCGTACCTGGGCGAGTCCTATGTCTGAGGAGGAGCGGAGATGCAGCACGTCGTAGACGCCTTCAGCCTGGGGAGCCTCGACGCGATGCTCGCGCTGGGCATCGCCCTCGTCTTCGGGGTGATGCACCTCGTGAACTTCGCCCACGGCGAGCTGGTGATGGTCGGGGGCTTCACGATCTTCCTCACCGCCGCGCTCCCGTGGCCGCTGATCGTGATCATCGTCGTGGCGGTGGTCGCCGTCGCGGCGCTGCTGATGGAGCGGATCGCGTTCCGGCCGGTCCGCAACGCGGACCCCACGACGCTCCTGGTCACCTCGTTCGCCGTGAGCATCCTGATCCAGAGCATCGCCGTGATCATCTGGGGCCGCCGGGCCAAGGGCGTCGACTTCGCGAGCGGCCTGTCGGAGCCGGTGACGATCTTCGGCACCCGCGTCGCGACCGTCGACCTGGTCTCGATCGGCGCCGCGGTGGTCCTCGTCGCGGGCCTGGCGCTCTTCCTCACGCGCACCGCGACCGGGACCGCGATGCGGGCCGCGGCCGACGACTTCGTGATGGCCCGCCTGCTCGGTGTGAGCGCGAACAAGGTGATCGCGGCGGCCTTCGCGCTGAGCGGCATCCTGGCCGCGACGGCCGCGCTGCTGTTGGTCGCGTCCACCGGAACGATCCAGTCGAGCATGGGCCTCCAGCCGGTGCTGATCGGCTTTGTCGCGACCGTGATCGGTGGCGTCGGCAGCCTCGTGGGCGCGGCGCTTGGTGGCTTCCTGCTAGGCGCCCTGACGGTGACCATGCAGATCGCGCTGCCGCTCGAGGCGCGCGGCTATCGCGACGCGGCGGTCTTCACGATCGTGATCCTGATCCTGCTGGTCAGGCCGAGCGGCTTGGTCTCGAGCGCGGCCCTGGAGGAACGGGTCTAGCCGTGGAGGGAAGCATGCGCGCCGCCGCCCCGGCCGAGGCGCCGATGGCGAGCGCACGGGAGCCGACCGAGCGATGGGGCGCGGCAGGCGGCCTGGTCGCCGGCCTGGTCGCCTTGTCGGCGCTCAGCCTCGCCCTGGCGAGCCTGTCGGTCGGCTTCCACGACTTCGTCCTGACCGTGTTGCTGAACCTGATCCTCGTCGTCGGGATGTACATCTTCATCGGGAACTCCGGCGTTCTCTCGTTCGGGCACATCAGCTTCATGGCGCTCGGCGCCTACGCCGCCGCGCTCGTCAGCATCCCGACCGCTCAGAAGCAGTTCATCCTGCCCGATCTGCCGCACTTCCTCGCGAGCGCGCAGATGGCAAGCGTGCCGTCGATCGTCATCGGGGCGGCCTTCGCGGGCGTGGTGGGCTTCGTGGTCGGGATCCCGCTGATGCGCCTGAGCGGGATCGCGGCATCGATCGCGACGCTCGCTGTGCTCGTAATCACGAACATCGTGCTGGGGGAGTGGGACCAGATCACCGGCGGGCGAACCGCACTCGTGGGCGTCCCGCTCACCACGACCACGGGGTCGGCGCTGGCATGGTGCCTGCTGACGATCGTCGCGGCCTGGCTGTTCCAGCGCAGCAGGGTCGGGCTGAGGCTGCGCGCGTCGCGCGAGGACCCGGTGGCGGCACGGGCGGCCGGGATCGGGATAACTCGCGAGCGCCTGATCGCCTTCGCGATCAGCGCCTTCGTCGTGGGGGTCGGCGGAGCCCTCTACGGGCACCGGATCGGCAGCTTCGCCCCGAACGACTTCTACTTCCACATCACGTTTTTCTTGATCGCGATGCTCGTTGTGGGCGGGATCAAAAGCCTGTCCGGCGCCGTGGTCGGCACGCTCACGGTCTCGACCATCCAGGAGGTGATCGGGCGGCTGGAGAACGGAGAGGGGGTCGGTCCGATCCACCTGCACCTGCGCGACGGCGTGACAGACGCCGTGCTGGCGATCCTCGTGCTGCTGATCATGCTGCGCCGCCCGGGCGGCATCACGGGCGGGCGTGAGCTCGTCATGCCGACCTGGGCCACTCGCGTCTTCAGGCGTCAGCGGGGGGTGGCCGCGTGAGCGGGGGCATGCGCATGTACGCGTTCCACTGTGGCGGCGACCGCTCGGACAAGGCGATCTTCGATCCGTTCGACCCCGACGTCGGCACAAAGATGTACGCGCCCTACTTCTTCTACCTGGTGCAGCACACCGAGGGGAACGTGCTCTTCGACAGTGGCGTTCACCCCGACGTGCGCGACGATCCGCACGGCCGGCTCGGCCACGCCGCGGAGGCCATCGTGGTGGAGATGGAGCCGGACGACGACGTCGTGGCGCAGCTGCGCAAGCTCGGCATGGAGCCCGGCGACATCGACCACGTGGTGCAGTCCCACCTGCACTTCGACCATGCCGGCGGCCTGGAGTTCTTCCCGCACGCGACCGTCTACGTCCAGCGCAGCGAGCTTTCGTTCGCCTACTGGCCCGCGGTCTACCAGCGCGGGCTGTACCTGCGAGCCGACTTCGACCACGAGCTGCGCTGGAAGGAACTCGACGGCGAGTACGACCTGTTCGGCGACGGGCGCATCGTGCTGGTGCCGACGCCCGGCCACACCCCGGGCCACCAGTCGATGCTCCTGCGCCTCGACGAGCAACCCATCGTGCTGCTCGCGGATGCCACCTACCTGATGGAGAAGATGCGCGAGCGCCTGCTGCCGGCGATCGTCTGGAGCCCCGACGCGATGGTCGCGAGCTGGCACGTGCTCGAGGACCTCGAGCGCCGGCTGGGCGCCCGGCTGATCTGCACCCACGACGTCGACTTCCGCGAGACGATGAAGCTCGCGCCCGAGGGGTGGTACGAGTGACCGAGCTGCCGGCCCTGTTCAACCCGCTGACGTTGGGCAACGTCGAGCTCCAAAACCGGATCGTGTCGACGGCCCACCAGACGACGCTCATCCACGACCACCTGCCGACGGACGACTTCGTCGCCTACCACGAGGCGCGGGCGCGCGGCGGTGTCGGGATGATCATCATGGAGGCGGCCGCCGTCGTGCCGTCCGGGCTGTTGACCTCTCACACCGTTGGCGCCTATCTCGACGACGTCTCGACCAGCTACCGGCGGGTGGCGGACGTGGTGCACGCCCACGACACGAAGCTGTTCGTGCAGCTTTTCCACGGCGGCCGGGAGGTGATCGCGTCGGCGCCGAAGCCCGTCATCATCGCGCCGTCGGCCGTGCCCTCGCGCCGCTATCACGTCGAGCCGCGCGCCCTGCGCGACCACGAGATCGACGAGCTGATCGAGGGCTATGCGGCCGGCGCCGCCCGCGCGGCCGAGGGCGGCCTCGACGGGGTCGAGGTGACGGCCGCCCACAACTACCTGCTCGAGCAGTTCTTCAGCCCCGCGAACCTGCGCGCGGATCAGTGGGCGGAGGGGACGGCGATGCTCGTGGCCGTCCTGGAGGCGATTCGCGTCGCGGCGCCCGAGCTCGCCCTCGGGCTGCGCCTCAGCGCCGACTCCGACGCGGCGCGTGCCGTCGTCCCGTCCCTCGACGGGCTGGTCGACTACGTGCACGTGGCGGTCGGCGACTCGTCGACCTTCCACGGCTGCGTCGGCATCGTCCCGCCGCCGCCCACCCCCGAGAACGAGATCGCGCGCTGGATCGACGGCCTCAGCCCCGCCATGCCGCTGATCGGGACGACGCGGATCGTCGACCCGCGCGAGGCGGACCGGCTGATCGCCAGCGGGGCGGTCGACGCCTGCGGGATGAATCGCGCCCTGATCACCGACCCGGACATGCCTCGCAAGGCGCGCTCCGGCGACCACGATCAGATCCTGCGCTGCATCGGGTGCAACGCCTGCATCGCCCACTACCACGCCGAGACGCCGATCGCGTGCGCGCAGAATCCGCGTACCGGTCGGGAGCGGTCGCTCGCGCGCCCCCGCTCGGCCCGGGAGGCGCGGCGAGTCGTCGTCATCGGCGCTGGCCCGGCCGGCCTGGCGGCGACAGCGGAGGCCGGGGCGGGTGGCCACTCGGTCGTCCTCCTCGAGGCCGCTGAGGAGGTCGGCGGCCAGGTCGGGATTGCCGGCAGGGCGCCGATGCACGACGAGCTGGCCAGGTCCCTGCGGCGCAACTACCACCACCTGCTGGATCGGCCGAACGTGGAGATCAGGCTTGGCGAGCGCGCCGACGTTGCCACTGTCGAGGCCCTCTCGCCCGACCTCGCGATCGTGGCGACCGGCGCCGCCCCGTACGAGCCCGGGCTCCCGCTCGACGGCGTCGAGGTGGTCCAGGCCTGGGACGTCCTGCGTGGCAACTACCCGCGAGGGCGAGTCGTGGTGGCGGACTGGGGCGGCGACGCCACCGCGCTGGACTGCGCGGAGGTGCTCAAGGCGGCCGGACGCGAGGTCCTGCTCGCAGTCGGGTCGGTCACCCCCGCCGAGACGCTTCACCAGTACACGCGCAACATCTACATAGCTCGGCTCTGCCGGCTCGACATCGATATCCGCCAGTATCTCGACGTCGTGTCGGCAAGCGGGGGTGAGGTGCTGCTGCGGAACGTCATGGCGCCGGAGCTCGAGACCACCGTTGCGGCGGATGCGGTGGTCCTCTCCATGGGACGCGTCCCGGAGGACTCGCTCGGTCCGGCGCTCGCCGATCGGGGCTTGCGCGTCGAGGAGGCGGGCGACTGCCGCACGCCTCGGAGCATCGAGGAGGCGATCCTGGAGGGCACGCTCGCCGTGACGGCGCTGTCCAGGGCCGCCGAGCCTGTCGCGTCCTCATAACCCGAAGGTCGCGGGTTCGAATCCCGCCCCCCGCTGACGACGAAGCCGGCGTCGCGAGTGGTCACCGCCACGCGAATACCGGCTCCTCCAGGTGGTCGATCCGCTCACCGATCCGTCCGCGCAGCGCGACCTCTCTGAACTGGTAGAGGATCGCGCCGGTCGGCGCGTGGATGAGGTCGTTTCCGAGCGGCAGCTGGACGACGGGACGGTCGCTCTCAGGAATCGCGACGAAACGCGGCTCGCCGTCCACCAGTGCCTTGAGGCCGATGCGGTAGACGGCGAACACCTCGTCGGGGTTGGGTTCGAGCGCGGCGTCTGTGTCGCACCAGAGCACCACCGGCGTGATGACGAACCCCGAACGCGTCGCGTAGTCGTCGAGCCAGCCCACGACGCAGTCGGCCGCCAGGCGTAGCCCGAGCTCCTCCTCGAGCTCACGCAACGCGGCGTCGAGCGGCGTCTCCCCATCGTCGATCCTTCCCCCGGGCAGCGCCCACTGGCCGGCGTGCCTGCGCATCTTCGAAGGGCGCCGGCAGAGGAGAAAGGCCGCGCCGCCGGCCACCCCGATCATTCGGCCGTCGAGTGGGCGCCCATCTGCCTGGCGCGGATCCCCTGGGACCGCCGACATGTCGATGCCATACGCGGAATCGCCGTCGTGGAGCTCGGCGTCGCTGTCGAGCACGACGATCGCGACCGCCGCATGCCTGCGGCCATCGAGCGGCTCGGCGCGACGCTCGTGAGCCCGAAGGTTGGCATCGAGCCTCGCGCGGAGCGCGTAGTCGAACGGGATCACCGCCCCATTATCCGTGGGCAGCGCCCTTTCCCTCGCTAGCATCGGAGTGGGCATTACGTCCATGCCTTCTTTCGCCGACATCGACCAGCGCAGCATGCAATCCCGCCGCAGGGACCTGCTTCGGACCGTTGCCGAAGGGACTGCCGGTGTGGTCGGAGACGAGTTCCTTCGCTGCCTGGTCCGGCATGTCGCGCTGGCATTCGACGCCAGGTTTGCCTTCGTCGCGGAAGCCACCGACGCCAACGGGGCGCACGTCCGGGTGGTCAGCGGCTGGTACGACGGCGACTGGATGGACGAGCCGTTCGAGTACGACACACGCGGCAAGCCGTGCGCGCTCGTCGTGGAGCATGCGGTCGTCGCGTTCCCGGAGGCGCTGACGAGGCGCTTCCCGGAGGCCCAACCGGCCATCGATATGGGCCTCGAGAGCTATCTGGCCGTCTGCCTGCGCGCGGCCGACGCCACCCATCTCGGCCACATCGGCGTGATGGACGCTGGTCCGATGAGGGCAGGGGACGATGACGTCGCGGCTATGCGTATCTTCGCCTCGCGAGCGGCGGCCGAGCTCGAGCGTCGTCAGCAGGCGGCCGCCTTGCGGCGCTCGCGCGCGCGTGTCATCGAAGTGGCCGATGCGGGGCGCCGACGTGTCGGCCGCGATCTGCACGACGGCGCGCAGCAGCGTCTAATGGCCGTCGGAAATCTGCTCCAGGTGGCTCGGCGCAAGCTCGGCGACGAGCATGAGGTCGCCGGCGTCCTGCGTGTAGCCCACGACGAGCTGGGCGAGGCCCATGCCGAGCTTCGCGACCTCGCGCGCGGGCTGCATCCGGTGGCGCTCTCCGAGCGTGGCCTCGTCCGCGCGCTCGAGGGCCTCGCGGCCGGTTGCGATACGCCGGTGACGATCGACGTCCGGGCTGACGAGCTGGCGGAGCACATCGAGCTCGCCGCATACTTCATCGTCAGCGAGTCGCTGACGAACGCCGGCAAGTATGCGGGTGCGAGCGCGATCCGGATCCGTGTCGAGCGCGAGCACGGCGCGCTAGTGGTCGAGATTGCCGACGACGGACGTGGTGGCGCGGACGCCGCGGCCGGCACGGGACTGCACGGACTGGCCGACCGGATCGACGCGCTCGGCGGACGGTTCGAGGTCCACAGCCCGCCCGGCGCCGGGACCCGGGTCAGCGCGAGGTTGCCGCTGACCGCCGTCGGCTGACCGGACTCTGCCCCGGGATGTGCTTGGCAGCTACAGCGGCGGCCGCACGGCGCCCTTTACCCACGCCTCCTGCGCGCGCGCTGAGTCACGCCTCGGAGGGGACCGGCTCCGGTCCGGTCAACCGCACTGGCTTCAACAGGACAGTGGCGACGGCGAGGGCCGCCACGACCAGCCCGGCCGCTATCAGGGGCGAGGTGGTAGCCGGAGGTCAGCGCTGAGGCCGTCGAGCGGCCCTGGTCGAGCAGGGTCCCGGTCCGAGTGCTCGACAGCGTCGCGAGCACCGCTAGGCCGATGGCCCCGCCCACCTGGAGCGTGGTGTTGACGAGTCCGGAGGCCAGTCCGGAGTCGCTGGGGGTGGCCCCGGACATCGCGAGTGTCATCAGCGCTGGGAACGCCATGCCCGCGCCCGTGCCGAGCAAGAGCATCACCGGTAGCGCGTCGACCACGTAGCTTCCGCCGACGGGCGCGCGTGCGAACAGGAGCAGCGCGGCCGCGATCAACACCAAGCTGGGCACGAGCACCGCCCGCGGCCCGAACCGCATGTTGAGCTTCTCCGAGAATCCGAGCGAGAGGGTGCCGATCACGATCGTAACCGGCAGGAACGCCAGGCCCACCTCGAGCGCGTCGTAGCCGAGCACGCGCTGGAGGTAAAGGGCACCGAGGAAGAACATGCCGAACATTCCGGCGACGAACAGCGCCTGGATCAGGTTCGCTCCGGCGACGTTGCGTGAGCGGAACAGGCGCAGCGGCATCAGTGGCTGCTCGACCGTGGCCTCGCGGGCGATGAAGGCCCCGAGCAAAGCGAGCGAGATCGCGCCGAAGCCGAGCGTGTGCGCCGATGCCCAACCGTGGCTGCCGGCCTCGAGGATCGTGTAGACCCCGAGCATCAGCGCGGAAGTCACGAGCAGGGCGCCGGGCAGGTCGGCGCCCTCGCGCAGCCCGATCCCGCGGTCGCCCTCCACCAGGCGCATGGCGAAGACTGCGGTGGCGACGCCGATCGGCAGGTTGACGAAGAAGATCCAATGCCAGTTGATCGACTGGGTCAGCACGCCGCCGAGCAGCAGGCCGACCGACCCCCCGGCCGAGGCGACGAAGCTGTAGACCCCGATCGCCTTGGCCTGCTCCCGCGGTTCAGGGAACATCGTCACGATCATCCCGAGGATCACGGCCGATGTCAGCGCGCCGCCGAGTCCCTGGACGAAGCGGGCGCCGATCAGCAGCCCCTGGGACTGGGCAGTGGCGCACAGCAGCGACGACGCGGTGAAGATCGCGAGGCCCGTCATGAACACTCGCCGGCGACCGATCAGGTCACCCAGGCGGCCCGCGAGGAGCAGCAGCCCACCGAAGCTGATCAGGTAGGCGTTGACGATCCAGGCGAGGTTCGCTTGCGAAAAGCCGAGGTCGGTGCGGATCGACGGAAGGGCGACGTTCACGATAGTCGCGTCGAGGACGATCATCAGCATGCCCACGCAGAGCACTACGAGGGCCATCCAGCGGGAACGTTCCTGTGCCTGAGTCATGCACACAGGATGCGAAGCCGCCCCCGCTCGGAAAATACGGCCTGCTCGCGTCAGCCCGTGCGGGTAGCCGCACCTACGTTGGCGTGCCACCCCCATCGTGCTCGAACCGTGATCGGAGCAAGCTCTGCGGCCATGGATGCCCGCCTCACACTCGAAGCCGCGGAGGCGATGGTGGCGGAGCAGCGCCGGAAGGCCGAGCAGGAGCAGCGGCTCGACCGCGACGGTCCCACCCGACGAGGCCGCCGGTTCAATCGAGAGATCGCGCGCGGCTCCCGGTTCGTCGCCAAGGTGGCCCAACGATGATGTTCTATCCGCTCGCCCTGGACGGCACGGAGCTCACCGTCCTCGGGGCCCGCGCCCGCGTGGCAGAGCTCGAGGCGGAGCGCGCGCTTGCGCTGCGCTCGGAGCTCGGCGCCAACGAGTCGTTCATGGCCGACCTCGACGCCGAACTCGTGTTCTGCCGCCAGGTCTACGCCGTCCTGGCCATCACGGAGATCGCGAGCCTGCGGGCCGAGCTGTCCGGTTCGCAGACCGGCTAATGGGTTTCTGGCGTCGCAGGATCAGGCACCACTGGCGCCGCCGTCGCGGACGCCGGGACGGCCCGGTCACGACGCTCAGCGTCAGGCTCGCAGAAACGTGAGCGTGGCCAGCACGCTTCGGTAAGCCGACTACGACACCTTTCGCGAGATTCTGCGCGGGCGATGTCGGAGGACGTGGATGCCTTCAGGCGCGGGCTCGAGGCGGGAGATCGCGGAGATATCGACGGGCTGCTGGACGAGCTCCATCCCGAGATCGAGTGGCATTCGGCGATGCACGTGTTGATGGGAGGGCAAGAGACGATCTTTCGGGGGCATGCCGGGGTACGCAGGATGATCGGAGACCTCTACGAGACCTTTGCCGAGGTTCGCTTCGAGATGTCGGAGTTCCGGGACCTTGGAGCGCAGCCGTCGCTTGTCAGACCAGAAGTCGTTCCAGCTTGGGAACGTGAGGGCGGCGGCGAAGGCGGCCCTCCGGCCGGCCTCCCCACCGGGCAGGGCCTCGCCCGCAGCCAGGGCTCCCAGGGCGCGCCCTGACCTCGGTTCACTAGTAGGCGGTGGTCGCGGGGCCCGCCGGAGACTGAGAGTTCGCCGAGAGCCCTCTGAGAGTTCGCCGAGAATCCCCGGCGTCTTAGGCAATTTTCAGGTCTTGTGTCGCAGACTGCGGCATCGATGCCTGCAGCAGTCAAAGCCTCGCGTTCTCCGTTGGCTTACGGCTTGGGCGCCCTGTGCGCGGCGGCGATTGCGGTCGCCTTCGTCCTCGTCGGCCCGCCGTCTGAGCCGCAGGCACAGCAGCGCGTCGCGACGGCTCAGCGTGGCGTGGTTCAGTCGACCGTGTCGGGGAGCGGCAATCTCGAGTCCGCCACGCAGGCGGAGCTGAACTTCGCCGCGAGTGGGACCGTCACGCGCATCTTCGTCGAGGACGGCGAGCAGGTCGTGGAGGGCCAGAAGCTCGCGGAGATCGACTCGCGCAGCGCCGAGGTGTCGCTCGCGCAGGCCAAGGCGCAGTACCAGGACGCAGCAGACGCGCTCGACACGGCCCAGTCGGGCGGGTCGGCGTCGGCCGGCGCGTCGGCGTCGACCAGCGTGCTCGCCTCCGTCGCGAGCACCCGCACGGTTGCCTACACCACTGCGCAGAACGACCCGACCCAGACCACCCCGACCGAGCCGGACGAAACGGCGACGGCTCCCGAGACGACTCCGGAGACGACTCCCGAGACGACTCCCGAGACCACGCCGGAGACGACCACTGAGACGACGCCGGAGACGACCACTCCCCAGACCACGACCACCCCTCAGACGAGTCAGGGCGGCGGGACGACTCAGGGCGGCGGCTCCGGAACCGGCTCGACCGGCGCTGGGACGAGCGTGGCGGCCGCCGAGGCCGACCTCGAGAGCGCTCGCCTGGCGGTCGAGGAGGCCGAGCAGGAGCTCGCGGACACGGTCTTGCGTGCGCCGGCGAACGGGACGATCGCGGAGATCACCGGCGCCGTCGGTGACTCCGTAGGGAGCGGCCAGTCGGCCTCTTCGTCGGACACGAGCAGCTCGGCGGACCAGAGCAGCGCCGCCGCCGGTGGCGGAGGTGGGGGGGCGAGCAGCGACACCTCCTCGACAGACACGAGCAGCTCGTCGTTCATGACGCTGATCCAGCCCCATCGGCTCGATCTGGAGGTCTCGTTCAGCGAGTCCGACATCGGCAAGCTCAAGACAGGTCAAGCCGCCACGGTGAGCATGGATGCGATCTCGAGCTTGGAGCTGGCGGGGCGCGTCACGCATATCGGGATGCTCTCGACGACCTCCAACGGCGTCGTCGAGTACCCGGTCACGATCACGCTGACTCAGCACGATCGCCGCCTCAAGCCCGGGATGACGGCATCTGCCGACGTGATCGTCTCGCAGGTCGACGGCGTCGTGAACGTCCCGAGCCAGGCCGTCACCGGAGGAACCGTGACGGTGCGGCGCGACGGCAAGGACTCGACGCAGCGGGTCACGACGGGACTCCAGGGGGACTCCTCGACCGAGGTCGTGACCGGCCTAAAGGCGGGCGATCAGGTTGTGATCGCGACCACGACCGTCGGCGCCAACGGCCAGGGCGCCGCCGGCGGTCTCGGCCGGGGCGGCGGATTCGGCGGGGGCGGCTTCGGTGGCGGGGGCTTGGGCGGCGGCGGCGGCCCGCCCGGTGGGTTTGGCGGCGGCGGTCCACCCGGCGGTGTGCCGTGAGCGGTCGCGCGAGGCCGGTGATCGACCTGTCCGAGGTCTCGCGCGTGTACCGGATGGGCGACATCGAGGTGCACGCGCTGGGCGGGGTCTCGACGCAGATCCAGCGCGGCGAGTACGTGGCCGTGATGGGCAGCTCGGGGAGCGGCAAGAGCACGCTGATGAACATCATCGGCTGCCTCGATGCGCCGAGCTCGGGGCGCTATCTGCTCGACGGAGTCGACGTGCGCGACCTGGACGACGACGCACAGTCGGATCTGCGCAACCGCAAGATCGGGTTCGTCTTCCAGAGCTTCAACCTCGTGCCGCGCACGAGCGCGCTCGCCAACGTGGCTCTGCCGCTCGCCTACGCGGGGCTGGACCGGGCGACACGCCGGGCGCGCGCCACCGACGCACTGGCGTCGGTCGGGATGCAGGATCGGCTCAACCATCTGCCGTCGGAGCTGTCCGGCGGCCAGCAGCAACGAGTGGCGGTGGCGCGCGCGATCGTGACGAACCCGTCGCTGGTGCTGGCCGACGAGCCGACCGGGAACCTCGATTCGCATGCCACCGAGGACGTGCTCGCGATCCTCGCGCAGCTCCACGCCGAGGGCCGCACGATCGTCTTGATCACGCATGAGGACCCGGTGGCGCGCCACGCACAGCGAGTGGTGCGCCTGGAGGACGGGCTGATCGTCTCCGACCAGCGCTGGGCCGAGACCGAGCGGGTCGCCTGATGATGGCGCTGGAGGCGTTTCGGACGGCCCTCGGCGGTATCGCGGCGAACAAGCTGCGCTCCGGGCTGACCATCCTCGGGATGACGATCGGTGTGGCATCGGTGATCGTGCTGATCGCGGTCGGCAACGGCTCGTCGCAGGCGGTGCAGGCCAACATCGAGCAGCTGGGCACCAACGTGCTGCTCGTCATCGCCGCGCCCAGCGTCAGCGGGACCGGCGAGAGGAGCGCGGCGATCTCGCTCGACAAGGACGACGCCAAGGCTCTGAACGGCTCCGCCGAGGCGCCCGACGTGAAGAACGCGGCACCCGTCGTGAACGCCAACAGCGCCACGGTGGTCGCGGGCGGCTCGAGCTACCAGCCGTCCTCGTTCGTCGGCACTTCGAGCTCCTACTTCGAGGCGCGCGGCTACGAGATCTCGTCCGGGCGTACCTTCACCCGGGCCGACGAGTCCGACCACGCCCGTGTGGCGGTGATCGGCCCCACCGTGGCCGAGAGCCTGTTTGCCGGGTCGGACCCGGTTGGCCAGACGATCAAGGTCAACGGCGTCGGCTTTCAGGTGATCGGACTCACCGCAGAGAAGGGCGCCTCCGGCGCTCAGGACCAGGACGACGTCGTGATCGCCCCGATGACGGCGGTCCAGGACACGTTGACCGGCTACGGCTCGATCAATCAGATCGTGGTGCAGGCGGCGTCTCGTGGCCAGCTGGACGCCGCCCAATCCGAGGTGACCTCTGTCCTGTCCGACCGCCACGACGTGGCCGACCCGACCAACCCCGGGTTCCAGGTCATCAATCAGGGGTCGATCCTCGAGACCTCCAACGAGACCAACAGCGTCTTCACGACCCTGCTCGGCGCGGTGGCGGCGATCTCGCTGCTGGTCGGCGGCATCGGGGTCATGAACATCATGCTGGTCAGCGTCACCGAGCGCACGCGCGAGATCGGCATCCGCAAGGCCATTGGCGCGCGGCGCAGCGACATCCTCAGCCAGTTCCTGACCGAGGCCGTGCTCGTCTCCACGATCGGCGGGCTGACGGGCGTGCTCGTCGGCATCGTCGGCAGTCGCTTCGAGATCGCCGGCGTTCAGCCCGTCATCGCGGTCTACTCGATCTTCCTCGCGCTCGGCGCCTCCGTCCTCTCAGGCCTGTTCTTCGGCACCTATCCCGCCAGCCGCGCGGCACGACTGCGCCCGATCGAGGCGCTCCGATTCGAATGACCCCCGACCCGCAGGAGCAACCCATGGCCGAGCCGGCCACGATCGACGACCAGGAGATCTACGACGACTGGCAGACCGAGGAGCACGACCAGCTGCCGCCGCGGACGCGACGAAAGCTGCTCACACCCGTGCCGATCGCTCTGCTCGGCGTGCTCGTCTGCGCCCTCGGCTTCATCGGTGGAGTGCTCGTCCAGAAGAGCCAGCAGGACTCGAGCTCCAGCGGCCTGCCCAGCAACCTGCCCAACTTCGCCAACGCCGGGGGCGGCAATGGTGGAGCCGCGGGGAGCGGAGCGGGAGGCGGCACCACGATCGGCGAGGTCAGCAGCGTCAAGGGCAAGACCCTCTACGTCACCGATACCCAGGGCAACACGGTGGCCGTCGGGACGACCTCGAGCTCCAACGTGACCCGTACCGCCGAGTCGGGCGTCCGCAAGGTCAAGCCCGGCGACAACGTGATCGTGCAGGGCAGCAAGCGCGACGACGGCAGCGTCAGGGCCAGCTCGATCACCGCCACGGCCGCGGGTGTGCAGTCCGCGTTCCCCGCGTCCGCTGGTAGCGCCACCGGCGGTGCCGGAGGCGGAGGGAGTCAGGGAGGCGGGGTCGACTCCCTCTTCCAGCCATGACGTTCAGATCACCCAAGCAAGAGGAGGAGCTCGGATGAAGGTCTTCACCGCAATGGCGATGCTCGCGACCGCGGCGGTGCTAGGCGCCGGCTGCGGCGGTGGTGGGGGGTCAGATACGTCCGACTCCGGCTCGTCGAACGGATCGAATCAGCAGGGCGCCCGGGGCCAGACGGCCGAGCTGCGCGACTGCCTCAAACAACACGGCATCGAGCTGCCCGAGGGCGCCGGCCCGGGCGGCGGCCAGCCCCCTGCCGGCGGCCAGCCGCCCCCCGACGGCGAGTTCCCGCCCCCTGGCTCTGGCCAGAACGGCCAGGGGCCGCCCCAGGGCCTGGACAACTCAAAAATGCGCAAGGCGCTCCAGGAGTGCGGCGCCGATGCGCCGCGGGGCGGGTTTGGCAACCGCAACAGCCCCGAGTTCAAGAAGTCGATCCGGGCCTATGTGAGCTGCGTGCGGCGAAACGGCTACGACCTGCCGGACCCGAACCTGTCAGGTGACGGGCCGGTCTTCGACAGCGACAAGGTCGACCAGAACGACGCCGACTTCCAGAAGGCAAGCCAGAAGTGCCAGGACCGGCTGCGACAACCGCAGAACTCTCAGAACTGAGGCCCGTCGCGCGCCTTGCATGGAAAGCGGCGTTCGAGAGAGACTGCGTGGGCGATGTCGGAGGAAAACGTCGAGCTCGTACGCCACCTCTACGAGTCGAGCCTGTTCGATCAAGACCCCGCGGAGCTCCTGAAGCTCGCGACTCCTGATATCGAGTACGTCAACCCTCCCTATGCGGTCGAACCGGGCGTGCGCTACGGAGTTGACGCCGTCGCCCAGGCCATGCGCCGCTTCGCCGAAGTCTGGGACACGTCCCGCCACGAGCTCCGGGAGCTGTACGACTGTGGAGATGCCGTTGTGGCCGCCGTCAACTGGCACATACGCGGCCGCGGAAGCGAGCAGGAGTTCATCAACAAAGAGGCGCACACCTGGACCCTGCGCGGGGGCAGGATCGCTCGGTTCGAATGGGGACAGGATCTCGGGACGGCTCTCGAGGCCGCGGGCTTCCCGCGGTAGACCGCTCGCTCTCAGTTCCGGCCAGCCCGCCGTCGTCAACGCTGCCAGCAGAAGACCTCGATCCGAATCCCATCCGGATCGAAGACGAACAGCGCGTAGTAGTTCTCGACATCGCGATCTTCTTCGGGAGGGAAGTGAACGTTCGCCTTCTGTGCGAGGCAGCGTGAGTACGCCGCTTCGACCTCATCCCGCTCGTCGACCTCGAACGCAAGGTGCTCGATCCCCGCCGAGTAGTAGCGGTACTCACCTCCGTCGGCCGGTCGCAGCCCAAGCATCGTGCCGGTCGTCGGATCCTGCAGATACACGACTTCCTCGGTTCCTCGGTACGTCGGGTATCGGACCTCCTCTGCCCAACCCAGCGGCCCCAGGAGGGCGAGGTAGAACGCGAGCGATCGCTCGACATCGGCGACAGCGAGATCGACGTGGTGGATGCCCTTTGCTGGCACTGGTCCTCCCGTGGTTGGGTTCGTCCGACCCTATCGCCAGGTCTGCTCGCTCCGGTCGTGCGCCGGTCAGTCGAGCGGACGCTTGAGCAGAACGACCGGCCAGGCGACCAGATCACCGCGCTTGAGCGAAAGACCGACTGCCTCCCAGCCCTGGGAACCAAGGTCGTTGAGGCGAGTTGGACTCAGGTCCTCGGCGTTCTTCTTGAGATCGCCGGCATCTTTGAAGGGAACGGCTAGGTACTCCCAACGCTGCGCAGTTTGAGGCTCCATACTGATGCTCCTCCGGTCGAGATGGACGTCGGTGGCGGCGAGACGGTCTCAGCTCAGCGCGCGCCGAACATCCGCGCCGGCCACGGATCGCCGCGCGGGAAACCCGCGAATCCAGCCTGTAAGGGTTGCTGCGCCGGTCGTAGGACTCAACGGAGCGGTGCGTAACCGACGCGACTGCGACCTCGGGTCTTCAGTTCGCGCTCCGGGGCGCAGCGCCGTACTGCTCGTCAGTGACGTGCTCGCCCCACGTGACCGGGCTGCCCGACTCGTCGTTCTGCTGCATGGCGATGTGGACCATGAAGCGGTTCGGGCCCGCGCCGTGCCAGTGCTTCTCCTCGGGCTCGAAGAAGACGCGGTCGCCGGGCCGGATGACCTCGATCGGGCCGCCCTCGCGCTGGCAGAGGCCGACGCCCTCGGTCACGAAGATCGTCTGGCCGTGCGGGTGGGTGTGCCAGGCGGTGCGCGCGCCGGGGGTGAAGTGGACGAGCGCTGCCGCGAACGTCGAGCTGCCGGCGGGTGCGGCGACGGCGTCGATGTAGACGTCGCCGGTGAACCAGTCGGCGGGGCCCTTCTGGGTGTCGGTGGTCGAACGGGTGATCTGCATAGGGCTCCTTCGGGCTAGCGCCGGCGCAGGGCGGCGGTGGAGGACGTCCTCCCCTAGCTGGTGTCGGCGGGATTGCGGTTGACGCCGGGGCGAGCATGAGCCTTCAGGGCCGCCGGGCCGTGATCAGCCAGGAGCGCGAATCGAGGACCACCCCGCGCTCGTCGCTGTGATGCGCCGCCAGCATCGCGCGCAGGCGCTCGACGGTACGGGCCGCCTCGCCGTCGCTCAGGCTCGCGAGGGCCGTGGCCGTGTCCTGAAAGCCCCGTACGAACGCGAGCGCGGCGTCGACGTCGTGTCCGTAGAGGACCGGCTCGTGGACGTCCTCGAACCGCACCCCGTCGAAGCCGGCGCCCTCGAGTATGCCCGCGGTGGCTTCGGCATCGCCGAGCGAGAAAGGATCCGCGCCCGGCTGCGGTGGCTGCGCCGCCTCACCCAGCACGGCGTCGATCGCCCGCGCCCATTCGTTGTGTTCGTGTCGCTGCCAGACGAGCAGCACGAGGCGTGCCCCGGGTCGAAGGGCGGCGGCGATGTTGGCGAACGCGGCGGCCGGATCGGAGAAGAACATCGTCCCGAAGCGGCTGATCGCCGTGTCGAAGCCGGCGGGGTCGAAACGATGCACCTGGGCGTCGCCCAGCTCGTAGCGGACGTTCTCGAGCCGTTCGGCCGCCGTCAGCTGACGGGCGCGCTCGAGCATGCGCTCGGACACGTCGACGCCGACAACTCGGCCCGGCGCCGCGGCACGCGCCGCCTCGCGAGTCGTCAGCCCGGTCCCGCAGCCGATGTCGAGCACCTGGTCGCCGGGGCTGATCCCGTAGGCGGCGCGAAGGTGCTCGTGGTGAGCGCGCAGCTCGCCGTCGTAGAAGTCCAGCCTTTCGGGAGAGGACGGCGCGATGCGAGACACTGGGGAACGCGGTGTCACAGGAGAACGTCGAACTGGTCCGCCGACTCTACGCGGAGCTCGCGAGCGAGGGCTCCACGCAAGAGTTCGAGCGGCGCATGTCCGATGACGCTCTCGGTCGTTTCCTGGATCCCGAGATCGAGTGGGTCCCGGTGACCGAGTCGTTGCTTGCCGTCGACAGCTACCGAGGCTTTGACGGCGTGCGGCGCTTCTGGGGCGAGTTCCTGTCGGCTTGGGAGCGCTACCGGGTCGAGGCGCTGAGGTTCGACGACGCCGGTGATCGCGTAGCGGTCGTCGTGCACATCGTCGGCCGGACGCACGAGCTCGAAGTCGATGAGACCCGATCCTCGCTCTTGACCGTCCGCGATGGGCGGGTCGTCCTCGTCCAATCCTTTGCCGATCCCGACGGGGCTCGCCAGGCCGCCGGGTTGCCATAGGCGAATCAGCCCGGCGCGGCGTCGAGCCGCTCGGCGAGTTCGACGATCAGGCCTTCGGGTCCGCGGACGTAGCAGAGGAGGAACGTGTTCTCGTAGTCGACGATCTCGCCGACCGTTTCCCAGCCGGCCTCTCGGACGCGATCGACGACGCCACGCACGTCGTCGACCTTGAAGGCGACGTGCCGGAGCCCAGGACGGTTCGCGGCCGGCGCCGGCTCGTGAGCGCCGGTGGAAGGCGAGCGGAAGCGCACCAGCTCGAACATGTCGGTCCCGTCGGGGGTGCGGGCCATCACGGTCTCGACCGTCGCGTTCTCGAGCCCGATGATCCGATCGATCCAGTCGCCGCTGAACACCCCGGGCTCGCCGCAGTCGAAGCCGAGCAGCGCAAGAAACCGGACTGTCTCGCCGAGGTCCTCGACGACAAGGCCGATGTGGACAAAGTCGGTGACGCCGGGCCGAGAACTATCCATCGCGCGCTACTCGGCCGCACGTCGACGATTCAGCGCGGCGTGCATCGAGCGGACGACGAGGGCGCCGTCTCCGACGGCCGAGGCTACCCGCTTGGTCGACCCGCTTCGGACATCCCCGGTGGCAAAGATGTCCGGCCGGGTGGTCTCCAGGAGCAAGGGTGGCTGGTCGACGCCTTCTCTGTGCTCCGAAAAGTTCGGATGGCGGCGCGCGTCGTCGCCGGTGACGATGAACCCCTTCTCGTCGAGACCGACGAGGCCGCCGAGGTCCTCGGTCCGCGGCGAGGCCCCGATCATGGCGAACACACCCGTGGCGTTCAGCCGCTGTTCGCTCCCATCGGGGCGGACGATCGTGACCGCCTCGAGCTCATCGCCGCCGTGGAGCGCCTTCACCTCGCATCCCTCCAAGATGTCGACATTGCCCGCGGCTTCGATCCGATCGACGAGGTAGCGAGACATCGTCGCCGTCAACGATCGTCGCGCCACGAGATAGATCCGCCGCGCGTGGGAGGCCAGGTTGACCACCGCCTGTCCGGCCGAGTTGCCGCCGCCGACCACCACCACGTCTGCGTCCGAGGCTTGGAGGGCCTCGAGGTGAGTCGCGGCGTAGTAGAGGCCCAGGCCCTCGAAGCGCTCGGCTCCTTCGGCCGGCAGGCGGCGATAGTCGGCACCGACGGCGAGGACGACGAAGCGGGCGCCCACGCGTTGACCGTCGGCGAGCACCAGCGGCCGCAGGCCATCGCTCTCGGACACGGAGAATCGACAGCCGCCGTGCGCGCTCGAGATGACGGCCCCGAACTTCCACGCTTGGAGCGTCGCCCGTTGCGTCAAGTCCGACCCGGACAGACCGGTCGGGAAGCCGAGGTAGTTCTCGATCCGATCGCTGGTTCCCGCTTGCCCGCCCGGGGCGAAGCGCTCGATGACCAGCGTGGAAAGGCCCTCGGACGAGGCGTACACCGCGGTGGCCAACCCCGCGGGTCCCGCCCCGAGAACCACGACGTCGAAGGTCCTTTGATCGACCTTGGCGCGCAGGCCGAGCTCATCGGCGACCTGGGTGACGGTCGGACAGCGCAGCACGCTGTGGGTGCGGACGAGGACAGGGCACTCGTCGGGGCCGATTCCGAGCCGGTCAAGCAGAGCCTTGCTTTCGGCGTCGGTGTCGATGTCGTGCCAGCTGAACGGAACCAGATTGCGCTCGAGCAACTCGCGGATCACGAAGGCATCGCCTGACGAGCGTTTGCCGATGAGCCGTTCGTAGCCGTAGCCCTGGCCCATCAGCCACTCACGGCGCGTGATCATCGTGCGCAGGAGCAGGTCGCCGAGCTCCGCGGAACTGGCCACCAGCGCGCGTAATGCATCGGGCGGCAGCTCCAGTATCGAGCTCTCCTCGGCGATGACGCCGCGGGCGAGCGTCGGCTCGCCGGTGAACATGGAGATGTCGGCGGCGAAGGTCCCCGGTTGGCACTGGGTGAAGTAGTGGTCACCGTCGGGTTGGCGGTCGATGATGTCGATGGCCCCCGTCAGGACGACGTAGAACGGCGTATCGCGCTGGCCTTGCTCGAAGAGCACCTCTCCCGGGGAGAGCGACAAGGTCTCGGCGCGTTCCGACAGCTGTTCGATCTGAGCCGCCGTGAGCCGCGGGAACAGCGTCGGATCGTCCGGGTCAAGGAAGCCGGGGACCGGGGTCGGTGAGGTGTATTGGCTCATGACCGAAAGGCTTGGAGTGCCAAGGGACGGCAGGGTAGTGCCAGATGGTGGTGCTCGTGGGTGGTGCTAGCCGCACCCTCTAAAGCCAGGCGCCCTGTCAAGATTGGCCCGATGCTCGAAGTCTCCGAGCACCACGAGACGCTCGGATAGGCGAGGGTGTGACCGTCTTGCTTCTCACCGACGCAGAGCGAAGCGGCCGGACCGCTCGCGAGCGGGTCGGGGCACTGGGCAGCCGGCGCTCCGTGCGTTACGGAGGCTCGGTCGCGCTGCTCGCCGCCGCTTACTACCTCGCGGGGCGGCTCGGCCTCGAGCTCGCGTACCTCGATGGCGCGGTGGCCGCGCTGTGGCCACCGGCGGGGCTCGGCGTGGCCGTGCTGTTCCTATACGGGGTACGCCTGTGGCCGGGCATCGCGATCGGCGACCTCCTGCTCGCGGACTTCTCCCAGCCGGCCGGCACCATCGCCGGCCAGACGGTCGGCAACACGGTGGCTCTCATCGTCGGCGCTCTGGTGCTGCGTCGCCTGGGGGGCTCGCGCGTAACGCTGGAGCGCACCTTCGACGTTCTCGCGCTTGCCGTCTGCGCCGGCGTCGCGGCGCTGGTCAGCGCCGCCTTCGGGCCGACGGCGCTGCGGCTGGGCGACGTGGTGGCGGGCGACGAGCTCGGGGGCGTCTTTCGGACGTGGACCTTGAGCGACGTGGCGGGCGTCCTCGTGGTCGCGCCCGCCGTGCTCACCTGGGCCACCAGTGGCCTAAGCGGAATCCGCCGGCGCGACGTGCTGGAGGGCTTGGCCGGCCTGGCCGCTCTTGTCGTGCTCGCTGAGGTGGCACCGCAGCGCGAGGTTCCCTACATCGTGTTTCCGGTGCTGCTCTGGGCAGCCTTGCGCCTGGGCCCGCGCGGCGCCGCGACGGCGATCGTCGTCGTCTGTTCGATCACCGTGTGGAACACCGCGCGGCAGGAAGGCCCGTTCGTGCGTGACTCGATCACCGACAGCCTGCTCGCCACGCAGTTCTTCATCGCCACGGCGGCGCTCACTTCGCTCGTGCTCGCCGCGGTGACCGCCGAGCGCACCCGGGCGGCCCGGGCCCTGGCGGTCAGCGAGGCGGGCCAGCGCGCGCTGGCTGACGAGCATGCCGCCCTCCGCAGGGTCGCGACCTTCGTCGCCGCGGAGCCCGCGCCGAGCCGGGTGTTCGAGCAGGTCACGGAAGAGGTCGGCCGGCTGCTCGGGCTGCCCGGCGCGTGCGTCGTCCAGTTCGACGGCACCGACGCGGCGACTGTCACCGGCGCTTGGAGTCGAGTAGGCAGGCCGCCCCTGCCAGTGGGCTCATCGCTCGACCTCGAGGGCGACACCGTCGTCGCCAAGGTGCTTCGCACCGGCACAGCGCAGCGCCTGGAGAGCTACGACGATGCGGGCGGGAGGCTTGCCCAGAGGCTGCGGGACGCCGGGTACCGCGGAGCAGTGGCGGCGCCCGTCAGCGTCGGCGGCCGGCTGTGGGGCGCGCTGGTTGCGGCGAGCCTGTCGGACGAGCCGCTTCCCGAGGGTCTCGAACGGCGGCTCTGTGACTTCGCGGACCTCGTTGGGCAGGCGCTGGCGAACGCAGACGCGCGCGAGAGGCTCGCGAAATCGCGTGCCGAGCTGGTGGAGGTCAGCGATGCAGAGCGTCGGCGATTCGAGCGCAACCTGCACGACGGTGCCCAGCAGCGGCTCGTCTCCGTCGCCCTTCAGCTGGGCATGGCGGGGTCCAAGCTCGACGACGACCCGGGCACCGCGCGTGAGACGCTCTCCGCCGCACAGGACGATCTCGCTCGCGGGCTGGAGGAGCTGCGCGAGCTCGCGCGCGGACTGCACCCCGTTCTGCTCACCGAGCGTGGGCTCGGCGCCGCGCTCGATGCACTGCTGACGCGCACACCCGTCCCCGTCGAGATCCAGGAGCTGCCCGAAGAGCGCCTCGCGGCGCCGGTCGAGGCGGCCGCCTACTACGTGGTCGCCGAGGCGATCACGAACGTTGCGAAGTACGCACGGGCGTCGCATGCGACGGTGGCCATCCGCCGGTCGAACGGTTCTGCCACGGTGACGGTCCGAGACGACGGGGTCGGTGGTGCCGACCCCGCCGGGGGTTCTGGCCTACGCGGCCTTGCCGCCCGCGTCGAAGCCCTCAACGGCCGCCTGGATGTCGACAGCCCCCCGCGCGGCGGCACGCGCATCACGGCTGAAATCCCCTCGTCCTAGCCGCCCGCCGCCGCGCCAGCTGGGAGCCGAGGGCCGCCGAACGCCGGTCGGGCCGCTGTGCCGAGCTTCAGCGCTTGCGTCCCTGCTTGAGCATTTCGATCGCCTTCTCGAGGCGGCGCTGGCGGGTTTCGGGCTTCTTTGCCTCGTCGATCGGGAGTACGTACCACTGCTTCTGGCTGAATGAGAGGCTCTCGAAGAACTGCTTTGCCCGCGGCTCGGCTCGGAGCGCCTGCTCGAGGTCGTCGGGCACGGCGACCTCGCGGGGCTCGGTGTCGAGCTCGATGTTCACGTCGACCTCATCGCCGGCGGCGACGCCGGTGAGCCGGCGGTTCTCGGCGCTCACGCCGACGAGGTACTGGCCACTGCGCGAGGCGATCGTGCTGCGGTAGGTCTGCCCGTTGATCGTCACCCGGACAGGTGGCTTCTTGCCGGCTCCGAGGCTCTCGACGACCTCCGCCGGGACGCGTATCCCGGTTGCGGTCTTGCCCGCCGGTTCGATCGTGGCCCGGAACCTCACGCGACCCACGTTATGTGTTTCCGCGCCGGTGCCCCGCTCGCGTAGGCTGCGGGCGTGGAGCGAATCGTTGTCGGCGTGCCGATCGACAGCGTGGGTGCAGCGGGCGGGACGGAGCTGGCGCCCGAGGAGCTGCGCCTGGCCGGGGTCGTCGAGGCCGTGCGGGCCGGCGACGCCGGGGACCTGGACGTTCGGATCGCGGGCACGGAGCGCGACCCGGCCACAGGGATCGTGGGCTACCCGAGCGTGCTGGCGACGGTTCGCGGGGTTCGCGACGGCTTGGCGCCGCACCTGGAGGCCGGGCGCTTTCCGGTCGTGCTGGGTGGCTGCTGCACGCTGATCCCCGGCGCCGTCGCCGCCGCTCGCGGAGCGGCGGGCCAGCCGGTCGGGCTGGTGACGATCGACGGTCACCTGGACCTCTACGACGCCGAGACGTCGGAGACCGGCGAGGCGGCCGATCTGCCCGTCGCGCTCTGCCTCGGCCACGGGGACGAGCAGCTCGCCGGGGTCGGCTCGAGCCGACCGCTCGTGGCCGGGAGCCACGTCGCGCTGCTCGCGCATCGCGACAGCGACGAGGCGCGCGGGCTCGGCAGCCTGATGCCCGACCAGGCCGGCATCGATCTGAGCTGGGACGACGCCGCTGTGCGCCGGCGCGGGGCGGCGGCGGTGGCGAGCGAGGCTCTCGAGCGGCTGACCGCGCGAGTGGACCGCTACTGGCTCGCGATCGACGTGGACGTGCTCGCCGACGACGTCTTCCCGGCGACGCCCTGCAAGCAGCCCGGCGGCCTGCGCGTCGAGGAGCTGGTCGAGCTGGCCGCCCCGCTCGCGACCGACCCCCACTGCATCGGGCTCAGCTTCGCCTGCTACGACCCGGACATGGACAGCGCCGACAGGGCGGGTGCGCGCGACGTCACGGCGATGCTGGAACGCGTGCTCGCGGCTGTTGACTGACGCGCGCCCATCGGAGATGTTGACCACTGCCGCGCGGAGGTGCACCCAGCTGCCAAAGCCAATCGACCGACGGAGGTCAACATGAGCAGCAGTGACGCAAGCCCCGGTGCCTCGGCTGAGAGGGGAGACCCGAGCACGATCGACATGAAGCTCGAGGTCGTGACGTTGCCCGTCTCCGACGTCGATCGGGCGAAGGACTTCTATCAGAGCCTCGGATGGCGGTTCGACATCGACCTGGTCGTCAGCGACGACTTCCGGGTGGTGCAGATGACGCCGCCCCACTCGCAGTGCTCGATCCAGTTCGGCAAGGGGCGCACGACGGCTGAGCCGGGGTCCGCTCAGGCACTGATCCTCGTGGTCGACGACATCGACGCCGCCCGGGACGATCTCGTCAGTCGCGGCGTCGACGTCAGCGAGGTGCAGGAGCAGCGGCCCCCGGGACTCGACGCGCCAGGGCGCTCGTACTTCGCTCGGGCGTCGTTCAGCGACCCGGATGGGAACAGCTGGGAGCTCCAAGAGGTCACGACCCGGCTCCCCGGGCGGGAGTGGGAGGACTGACATGGACGTCGCTTCTCTCGCTGATCTGTTGCACGAGACGTCCGAGCGTCACGGCTCGTTCGAGGCGGTCGCCCCTCCACACGACTGGTGGGACTGGTACGCGGCGTACATGGACGCTCGCCAGAGCGGGAGCACCCCGGACGAGGCTTCCGCGGCCGCCGGTCGCTACATGGCGGACGTCAAGCACGTCGTAGTGTCGCCATGAGCGCCCTCGAGGCCGCGCAGGACCCAACCGCTCTCCGCGGGAGGGACTGACGATCGGCAGCAGGAGGTCATGAAGCTCCTGCGAGCGCGGCAGGCTCGGCGGCCGCCGCGGAGCGGCGGGCGACGCCTGGGGGGAGCACGAACAGGGCGACGAGCAGGCCGACGGCGAAGAATCCCGCAGCCCACCAGAACGCGACGGTGTATCCATGGATGGTCGCGGCGTCATGGAGCCCGGGACCGGGCTGGTGGCTCGAGGCGTAGGCCGTGGCGGCGCTGGCGAAGACCGTGCTCAGCAGCGCCGTCCCGACCGAGCCGCCGACCTGCTGGGACGTGTTGACCATGGCGGAGGCCACGCCGGCTTCGTTCCGCTCGACGCCGAGCGTGGCGGTCCCGAACGCGGGGGCGAAGATGCAGCCCATGCCAAGGCCGATGATCAGCAGGCCCGGGAGGACGTGGCCGGCATAGCCGGCGCCGGGACTCAGGCCGGTGAAGAAGACCATCGAGATGAGGCCGAGCGACATGCCGGCCGCGACGAGCGGCTTCGCACCGGTGCGCTGCAGCACGCGCGTCTGGACGGTCGTCGCCGTCACGACGATGACCGCGGTCATCGGCAGGAACGCCACGCCCGTCTTCAGCGGCGAGAAGCCGAGGTTCTGCTGGAGGTAGTAGGTGAGGAACAGGAAGACGCCGAAGATGCCGGCGCCGGCGAGCGCGATCGACGCATAGGCGCCGCCGCGGGCGCGGTCCAGGACGATGTGCAGCGGGAGTAGCGGATGCGCCACCCGGCGCTCGACGGCCACGAACGTCGTGAGCAGGACCGCGCTGGCGGCGAGCGAGAAGATCGTCAGCGGCGCGGACCAGGAGTCGGTCTCTGCGTTGGAGAAGCCGAACACCACCCCGAACAGCCCGCTCGTGGCGAGCGCCACGCCCAGCCAGTCGATCCGCGGGCGCTCGGGATGACCCTCGTTGCGCAGGATCCCTAGCGCCGCGAGCGCCGCCGGGATCGCGATCACGAGGTTCACGTACAGGCACCACCGCCACGAGAGCGCGTCGGTGAGGATGCCGCCCAGCAGCAACCCGACCGAAGCTCCCCCGCCTGCGATGGCGCCGAAGATGCCGAACGCCTTGGGCCGGTCGGGGGAGTCGGCAAACGTGACCGTCAGCAGCGACAGCGCCGAGGGCGCCAACAGCGCCCCGAAGGCGCCCTGCAGCGCCCGCGCGCCCACCAGCACCCCGAACGACTGGGCCAGTCCTCCCAGTGCGGAGGCCACCGAGAAGCCGATCAGCCCGCCGATGAACGTCCACTTGCGACCGAACAGGTCACCCAGCTTCCCGCCGACCAGCAGCAGGCTGCCGAACGCGAGCGCGTAGGCGGTGATGATCCACTGCCGGCTCTCGGTCGAGAAGCCGAGCGCCGCCTGCGCCGAGGGCAGCGCGATGTTCACGATCGTTGCATCGAGGACGACCATCAGCTGAGCGACGCCCAGCACGGCGAGGACCGCCCAGCGATTCGGCTCGGGCTGCGAATGAACGGGGGTGGAGCTCACGCCGGCTCGGAGACCGGCTCGGGCAGAGTGGGCCGCTGACGCTCGTCGGGCGCTTCGATGGCCACGCGCGGCAGGCGACGGTCGAGCCACGCCGGCAGCCACCAGGCGCTGCGGCCGAGCAGCTCCATGATCGCCGGCACCAGCAGGCAACGGATGATCACTGCGTCGAAGAAGACGGCGCTTGCAAGGCCGACGCCGAACAGCTTGATGACGCGGTCGTCGCCGAGCGCGAACGACCCGAAGACCACGATCATGATCGCCGCGGCCGCGGTGATGACCCGGCCCGTGGTCTGGATGCCGCGCCCGACCGCCAACGAGGCGTCGTGCGTGCGCTCCCACTCCTCGTGCACGCGCGAGATCAGGAACACCTCGTAGTCCATGCTGAGGCCGAAGACGATCGCGAACATGAGCACAGGCACGAACGACTCGATCGGGCCGGTCCCGATCCCGAGCAGGTCGGCGCCGTGGCCCTCCTGGAAGATGAGCGTCACGAAGCCGAGCGCGGCGCCGATCGAGAGCAGGTTCATGATCGCCGCCTTGACGGGGATCACCAGCGAGCGGAAGACGGCCATCAGCAGCAGCGCGCTGAGCAGGACGACCACGCCGATGAACAGCGGGAGCTTGCTGGCCACGACGCGCGAGAAGTCCTCGTTCGAGGCGGTGAACCCGCCCACCTCGACCTTCGCGCTCGAGCGCTTCTCCACCGGCGGCAGCACGTCGTCGCGCAGCCGCTTGAGTGTCTCGGTCGTCCGTTCGTCCTGCGGTCCGGTCTTCGGGTAGGCCGTGATCGTCGCAACCCGGCCGTCCGGCGAGAGCGCCGGCGCCGAGACGAAGGTGAAGTCCGAGTCGGCCTTGACGGCTGCCGCGATTTGCTGGGCGGCGGCCTTATCGCCCTTGCGCGCGGGTTCCGCGACAAGCAGGAACGAGCCGTTCGTGCCGGCGCCGAAGCCCTCCGCGATCAGGTCGTAGGCCTTCCGGGGTGTGGTGCCGGACGGGTCGACGCCGGCGTCGCTGGAGCCCAGGCGCAGGTTCAATGCCGGGAGCGCCAGGCCCACCAGCACGACGAGCGAGACGGTGACGGCCAGCCAGGGGCGACGCTGCACCGCGTGCGACCAGCGCTCCCAGCCCGTGCCCTCGGCGCGCCGGCGCTCGCGCTTGGTGGAGCGCCGCGCCCGCCAGGCCTGGCCCGGGATGTGGAAGCGGCGCTTGATGCCCCAGAAGCGGTAGCCGCCGCGCCGATCGAACTCCAGCAGAACGCCGTCCATGAACGGGCCCGCGCCGCCGATCAGCGCAGGGATGATCGTGAGCGCCGAGAGCATCACGGCGAGCACCGCCGCGGCGGCGCCGAGCGCGACGCCGTGCATGAAGCTGAGACCGAGCAGCAGCAGGCCGAGCAGGGCGATCACGACGGTGATGCCGGCGAACATGACCGTGCGGCCCGCCGTGTCGATCGCCTTCTCGATCGCGTCGTCGCGGTCACGGCCGGCGCGGACCTCGGCTCTGAAGCGCGTGACGACGAACAGCGAGTAGTCGATCCCCACGCCCAGACCGATCAGCGAGGCGAGCTGTGAGGCGAAGTCCGGCGTGTCCACCAGATGGCTGAGCAGCGTGATCACGCCCAGCGCACAGCCGAGAGCCAGCAGCGTCGCCAGCAGCGGCAGGCCGGCGGCCACGAGCGAGCCGAACGTGATCAGCAGGACGATCGCGGCGGCGAAGATGCCGACGACCTCGGACGGGCCCTGGCTCTCGCTGAAGCGCACGATCTCCGCTCCCGGGCCGCCGTGCTCGACCTGCACGGCGTCGCTGCGCGCGGTGAACGCCGCCTCTTGGACCTTCTTCAGGTCGTCCGGGTCGATGTCGTTCGTGCTCTCCTTGTAGTTCAGCGTCGCGACCCCGATGCGCCCGTCCTTGGTCAGGCGGCCGCCCTCGCCGAACGGGCTCGCGACGCTCGCCACGTCCTTCTGCGCGCGGACCTGCTTGAGCGAACCTTGGATCCGGAAGCGATTCCCGGCGTCGTTGAGCGAGCCGGTGCGTGCCCGGTAGACGATCTGATCGGTGTCGCCCTTGGCAGCGGGGAAGTGCTCGGCCAGCAGGTCGTATGCGCGCTGGCTCTCGGTGCCGGGCAGCCGGAAGCTCGAGATCTCCTTGACGCCGACGTTCGACGCGATGACCTGGATGACGATCAGCGCGAGCAGCCAGGCGCCGAACGTGCGCCACCGATGGCGGTTGCAGATCCGCGCGATGCGCACGAACCGCGATGGTGGGGAAGAGCGTCCGATCGACATTCAGCGTCTGAGGTTAGGGCGCATGGCGTCAGGTCCGAGACGCGTGGCCTGACCAAGCTGCCTGACCTATTGTGGTCAAGTGGAAGTCGGCCGCCGGACGCTACTGCGCGCCTGGGCCCATCTTGCCGTTCTCTGGGCGTTCGCCGTCGCGCAGCCGGTCCTGCAGGTTCTGGCTGACAGCGCGGCGTTCCTGGTGGCGCGGGGCAACGCCTGGCCCGATCTCGTGCTTGTCACGCTCGGCCTCGTCCTGGTGCCGCCGACCCTGATGGTCGCGGTCGAAGCGATGCTCTCGCGTCCCAGCCAGCGCAGGTACCTGCACCTGGCGTTCGTCGGTCTGCTGGCAGGCGCGTTCGCGTTTCAGGTGGTGAAGGGCGCCCTGGTCCCGGCCCTCGAGTTGTGTCTTGCCGTCGCGTCCGGAGCGGGGCTCGCGTTCGCCTATGACCGAGGCCCGTTCGTCCCGACGGTCCTGAGCTTTCTGTCGCCGCTCCCGGTCCTGCTGCTCGTGTGGTTCCTCGGCTTTTCGCCCGCCTCGGAGCTGGCGTGGCCCGGCGCCGGCCCTGACGTCGAGCGCGGAACCGTCCCGCGGCCCGCGCCGGTGGTGGTCGTGATCTTCGACGAGCTGTCGTCCGCCTCGCTCATCGACCGGCAGCGAAGGCTCGATCCGCAGCGCTGGCCCAACTTCGCCGCTCTGGCGAGGGACTCCACCTGGTACCGCAACGCGACCACAGTGGCAGACCAGACCACCCGAGCCGTCCCGGCGATCATGACCGGTCAGCTTCGTGGGGAGGGTCTGCTCCCAATCCGCGCCGACCACCCGGGCAGCCTGTTCGACCGTCTCGGCGGCGGCCAATTCGACTTCAACGTGAAGGAGACGATCACTCACCTCTGCGCCGACGAGCTGTGCGGCCAGACTCGAGAAGCGTGGCCCGCGCGCGGAGCACGGCTGGTGGGGAGCATGGCGTCGATCATGCGCCGTCGGCTGTCGCCCGGCGACTCGTCCGACTACATCGGCGTGCCCGCGGAGACGGTCGAAAGGCGCCCGGAGATCTTTCGCGAGTTCGTCGAGCGGATCGAGCCGGGCCAGACGCTGAGCCTGCACCATTCCGACCTGCCGCACGTCCCCTACCAATACACGCGGTCTCGCCGCTACACGACCGAGAACGCCCACCTGCCCGGGCTGAGCGGCGAGCAGTGGACCGAGGACCCCGCGCCTGTTCGGGAGGGGCTGCGGCGCTATCTGCAGCAGCTCGGCCTGGTCGACAAGCTGGTCGGCGAGCTCGTCGCCCGGCTGAAGCGAACAGGGCTCTTCGACCGCGCGCTGGTCGTCGTGACGGCCGATCACGGGGTGAGCTTCCAGGCGGGCGACTCGCGGCGCAACGTCGACGCGAAGAACATCGGGGAGATCGCCGGCGTGCCGCTGCTGATCAAGGCTCCCGGCCAGCGACGCGGCAGGATCGTCGACTCCGCCGCCACGACCCAGGACATCCTGCCCACGATCGGTTCCCTCCTCGGCGCGCGCTGGAGCGCCGGCGGCCGGTCACTGGAGAACGCACACGATTCGGCGCGCGTGAGCGTGTCGGGGGAGAACGGGCCCGTCACGGTCTCGTTCGCGCGGTTCATCCGCTTGCGCAATCAGGCCGCCGACCGAATTCAGTCCGTCGGCAAGACGGAGTAGAGCCGCACGCGTTCGTCGATGCCCTTGACCTTGCGCCGCCTCCGACGTCGCGTCCAGCTAACGCCGGTCGCGCGCTGCTCGACCTCCTCGGTGGCGAGGATCTGTCCGGGCTTGGCCAAGCCGGCGACGCGACTGGCGAGGTTGACCGTGGCGCCGAACCAGTCGCCGCCGCGAGTTGTCGCCGGGCCGAACGCGATCCCGGCGCGCACGCCGGGATAGTCCGGGCCCTCCGCGGCGATCCGCTGGGTGAGCCGTTCGACCACGGTCACGAGCGCGTCCGCATCGTCTGAGACGAACATCGCCGCGTCGCCGATCATCTTGACCAGCGTGACCGGGCGGCGGACCGTGTCGGCGGCCAGTTCGGCCATACGGCCGGCGATGCGGCCGACGTCCTCGGGGGGCAACTGTCCGCCGAGGCGGGTGTAGTCGACGAGGTCGGCGAAGGCCACGGCAACCTCGCGGCTCTCGTTGAGCCGGCCGCTGACCCGCTCGGCGTCCGACACCAGCTCCTGGCTGATGCCCGTGCGCAGGTGCGCGCGCAGCTGCAGCCGGAGCAGCTCGATCACCGCCGGCGCCAGCTGCTCGGCGGCATCGATGTAGCGCAGCGCAACCTCGTCCTGCGAGACGCCACGCTCGAGCAGCGCGTTGCCGACGAGTCGACGTGTGGCCTCGGCCGTCTGCGCCATCCCCCGGCTGAGCACGCGCAGGACCTCGAGGAGCTCGCTTCGCGGAAGGCCCGCGTCGATGAAGCCGTTGACCAGCCTCGCGAGATCGATGTCCTCCTGCGAGAACGCGCGCTCGCCCCGCCCCGGATTGGGACGCCCGAGCGCCTGCATCAGCTCGCGGACGAACGCCGTACGCAGCCCAGAGGACCGAGCGACGTCGCTGAGGGTGAACTCGGCCGCCTCTCCACCCAACGCGGACTGCACGGCCAACCCCGGCAGCCGGCCTTCGGCGGCGGCACGCTCGACCTCCTCCGGCCCGTGGCCGGCGCGAACCACCCGCGCGACAAGCTCCGAGGGGTCGCTCTGCATGCGCCTAAGCTAATCGCCTTCCCCGGCGAAGGCGGCCTGGGCGTGAGGTCGTAGGATCGCCTCCATGGACCCGCGGGTACGGGAAGCCGTCGACCTCCTCCACGAGACCTACGGGCGCCACGACGGCCAGCGCGCGGTGCATTCGAAGGGGGTTGTTTGCAGAGGCCTGTTCACGCCGGCGCCCGACGCGTCGCGGCTCACGCGGGCGGCCCACATGCAGGGCGCGCCGGTCCGGGTCACAACCCGCTTCTCGAACGGTGCCGGCAACCCCTCGACGCCCGACTTCGCCCAGGACGCCCGCGGGATGGCGACCAAGTTCTACCTGCCCGATGGCTCGCGAACGGACATCGTCGCCATCACCCTGCCGTCCTTCTTCGTGCGGACCCCCGACGACTTCCTCAAGTTCACCCGCGCCGCAAAGCGGCTGCCGCTGATCAACCAGCCGGGGCCCCGCTTCGCGCTGTATCTGGCCACTCACCGCGAGGCGCTGCCGGCGGTCCGCGCGTTCCTGGCGCTCAAGCCGCCGGCCAGCTACGCCCGCCTGCGCTACAACGCGCTCCACGCGTTCCGCTGGGTCGACGGGGACGGCGCGGAGCGGCACGTCCGCTACAGCTGGCTGCCCGAAGCGGGCGAGGCCACGCTCTCCGGCGGCGAGGCAAAGGCCGCCGGCGCGGACTATCTGCGCCGTGACATCGTCGAGCGTCTCGCACGGGAGCCCGTCCGCTTCACCCTCCAGGTTCAGCTTGGCGGTGAGGACGATCCGGTCTCTGACCCGACGGCGATCTGGCCGGCGGAACGCGAGACCGTCGCCGTGGGCACGCTCGAGCTCACGGAGCTCGAGAGCGGCCGCGACACGGGCGACGACATCCTGGTGTTCGACCCCACGCGCGTGACCGACGGCGTCGAGCTCACGGACGACCCGATCCCGCGCTTCCGCTCGCAGGCGTACTCGGTGTCAGTCGAGGAACGGGCCGGCGTCGCCCGTCCCAGCGAGCTCGACTAGAGAAGCGGTAGAACTCCGGCCGTGAGCGGCGAGAGCGTCCTTGTCACGGGCGGGTCCGGATTCATCGGCTCCTACTGCATCCTCGACTTGCTGGCAGCCGGGTACCGCGTGCGCACGACGGTGCGCTCGCCCGAGCGCGAGGCGACCGTGCGCGAGCTGCTCGGGGCCGAGAGCGCCGACGCGCTCTCGTTCGCGACGGCCGACCTGATGAGCGACGCGGGCTGGGCGGAGGCCGTCGAGGGGTGCGACTTCGTGCTGCACGTGGCCTCACCGTTCCCGCTCGGCCCGCCGAAGCACGAGGACGATCTGATCGTGCCGGCCCGCGAGGGGGCGCTGCGGGTGCTCGCCGCGGCGCGTGACGCGCGGGTCAAGCGCGTCGTGCTCACCTCGTCGTTCGCGGCGATCGGGTACGGCGTCCCGCTCCCCGACCGTCCCTTCACCGAGGAGGACTGGAGCAATCCGGACGGCGAGGGCGTCAGCGCCTACGCGAAGTCGAAGACGCTCGCCGAGCGCGCGGCCTGGGACTTCATCGCCGGCGAGGGCTCGGGCCTCGAGCTCTCCGTTGTCAACCCAACCGGCGTCATGGGCCCGGTGCTCGGCTCGGACTTCTCGACCTCGATCCAGCTCATCAAGCGGCTGATCGACGGCGCGATGCCGGGGCTCCCGCAGGTGTCGTTCGGCATCGTCGACGTCCGCGACGTCGCGGATCTGCATGTGCGGGCGATGACCAACCCCGCCGCCGCAGGCGAGCGTTTCCTCGCCGCGGCCGGCGAGTTCATGACCGTCCCCGAGATCGCCGCGGTCCTGCGCGAGCGAATGGGGGAGGGCGCGAAGAAGGTGCCCACGCGCGTGTTGCCCAACTGGCTCGTCCGCGTGGTGTCGCGCTTCGACTCCTCGGTGAAGCAGATCGTCCCGGAGCTCGGGAAGTTCAAGCAGGCGAGCAATGCGAAGGCGAAGGAGCAGCTCGGCTGGGCTCCGCGCTCGAACGAGGACGCGATCGTCGCGACGGCCGAGAGCCTGCTGCGACTCGGCTGAAGCACTCGCGCGGCGCTACGCGTCGAGGACGCGAAGCAGCGCCTGCGCCGCCGTGGGGCAGAACTGGGTCCCGGCTCCGCCGGCGATCTCGTCCCTGGCTTGTTCAGGGGACATGGCCTTGCGGTAGGGCCGGTCGCTGGTCATCGCGTGATAGGCGTCGCAGACCAGCGTGATCCGGCTGGCGAGCGGAATCTGCTCGCCGGCGAGACCGTCCGGGTAGCCGCCGCCGTCCCAGCGCTCGTGCTCCGCTCGGATCACGGCGGCGAGATCTGCAAGCTGTGGCACGTTGCCGATCAACCGCTCGCTGAGGATCGGGTGGGCGCGCATCACTTCCCACTCCTCGTCGGTCAGCGCTCCGGGCTTGTGCAGGATCGCGTCGGGGATGGCGATCTTGCCGATGTCGTGCAGGAGCGCCGCCAGCTCGACTTCCCTGACCTCGGAGACGCTCAGCCCGAGTTCGCGGGCCACCGCCGCCGCGTGCGCCACAACCGCTTGCGAGTGCTCCCCGGTGTAGGAGTCGCGGGCATCGACCGCGGCGATCAGCGTGGCCGCCGCCGACGCCTGAGACTCCAGTTGCAGCGTCTGCCCCTGGGCCTCCTCGCGCTCGAGCTGATCGGCGACGATCCGCGCGAACACGTGCAGGAACTGCAGCTCGCGGTAGCCGAGCGACGGCATCGCGTCATGGCTCGCCGCGCACAGCGTGCCGTAGAGGCGCCCGTCCGAGAAGCGCAGGGGGACCGAGGTGAACGCGCCGATGTCGGCGATCTGCGTGATGGGCATTGACGCGGCACGAGGATCCCCGCGAATGTCAGGGTTCACGTGTGGCAGCCGGCCCGTCATGACGCGCTGGCAGTAGGTCTGCTCGCTCGGCAGGGACATGCCCTCGCTGATCTGGAAGGACGCGCTGTCCCCCTCGACGGCGCGCAACGCCATCTGGTCGCCGACGATCTCGCTCGTGTAGGCCACGTCCATCCCAAGGAACTCGCGCATCGCCTCGAGCGCCCGCTCCACACTCGGTCGCTGCGCCAGCTCGCTGAGGTTGGTGGCGACGTCCGTCGAGGACGGGTCAGAGACTTCCGGCTCTGTGCGCGGCATCGTCTCCATGCCCAGCTGTCATCGGTCAGTGACCGTCAACGATGGATCGAAAGCGGCTTCAGTGGACCATTGGCGGGTTAGGCAACTACCGGCTGCCCGCCGTCGCCGCCCCGGGGTGGATCGGGCCGCTCGTCTCCCGCAGGCTCTCGCCCCGGCGGCCGGTGCGCACCGCGATCACCTCAGCGAGGATCGAGACGGCAGTCTCGACCGGAGTGCGGGCGCCGACGTCCAGGCCGCATGGGGCGTGGATCCTGGCGATCGACGGCTCGGCAAGGCCGGCCTCGCGCAGGCGCTCGAGCCGCCTCTCCTGGGTGCGGCGGCTGCCAAGCGCGCCGATGTAGCCGGCGTCGGTGGCAAGTGACGAGATCAGCGCGGGCTCGTCGAATTTCGCGTCGTGGGTGAAGACCAGCACCACGTCACGCGGCCCCAGCTCCTGGCTCTCGAGGTACCGGTCGGGCCAATCGACGACCACCTCCGCGACGCGCGAGAATCGCGGGCTGTCGGCGAAGGGGCGGCGGGCATCGCAGATCGTCACCTGGTAGCCGACCTCAGAGGCGAGCTTCGCCATCTCCGCTGAGAAGTCGATCGCGCCGAAGATCACCATGCGCGGCTGCGTCTCGAACGCCTGGATGTACACCGCAACCTCCGAGCCCATCACCTCGCCGCCGGCTCCGTACCGCCTGATGCGCGAGAGTCCCTCGTCGAGCTGTCCACGCGCGTCCCTTTCCACGGACCGATCCAGGAGCTCGGTCACCCCGAGGCTGCCCACCACCCGGTCGTCGAGGATCGCCAGCTTGGCCCCGGCGCCGTCGCCTGACAGCAGGGTCGCGAGCGCGACCGGCTCGCCGGCCTCACGCGCCCCGGCTACCGCGTCGAGCACGTCCAGGGCCGCCTCACCCTGCTCGTGTACGAAGATCCGCACGGTGCCGCCGCACATCAGTCCGACGCCCGCCGCTTCCTCGTCCGAGATGCCGTAGGTCACCACCTGGTTGGCCTCGCCGGCGAGGATCCCTTGGGCCTCCTCCACCAGCGCCGCCTCCACGCATCCGCCGGTCACCGAGCCCTCGACGTTCCCACGCTCGTCGACCAGCATCTGCGCGCCCGGGTCGAGCGGGGCCGAGCCGATCCGCTCGACAAGCATCGCGTTGACGACGCGCCGTCCCTCGCGCAGCCAGGCCGTGGCGATGCTCTCGGAAGTCGGCAGCGTGCTCAAGTTAACTCCCTCGACAGCAGGGTAAAGGACCACCATGGGTGAGAAGCCAAGCGAGCAGCGAGGCGGGACCACGCCGGATGAGGCGGAGGCCCGCGAGAAGGGGGAGTGGGTCGCCACCGCGAGTGAGGGCGTCGTCCCCGCCGAGCTAGGCGGCTCCGACGCTCCGCGCGAGCTGCTCGACGACGATCCGCAGCTCGAGAGCGACGTGCTGGGCCGTACCACCGGCTCCGACGAGCCGGCGACCGAGGAGGGCATCGACCTGAGCGCCGGTGACCAGGCCGACGCCGCGTCCGACGGCGGGCCCGACCTGCCCGAGGACGCCGAGCCGGACCTCAAGGACGTCGGCGCGGCCGCCCGCGAGCGGGACGTCGACTCGGCCGGCTAGCCCCAAGCGCCAACCCGCTTGCGCTCGTGGACCGGCGCGGGCTCGTTGGCTATTGTCAGACTTGGGGATAAGGAGAACTCGACGCTGCTGACAGCCGCATCCACGGGCTGGGTCATCGGGATCGCCATAGGCGTGGTGGTGATCGCGGTCGCGGCGGCCATCGTCATAGCCATCGTCTCGCTCGCGATGAGGATCTCCACGCAGGCCGCCACCGCCGAGAAGGGGGTCGAGGTGGTCCGGCAGCAGACCTCCGACCTCGGCGGCATCGCGCGGATCAACGACTCCGGCACCAGGATCCTGCACGCGGCCCGCGCCCTTCGAAAGGCGGCGGTCGGACGGTGACCGCCTGGGGACTTGCACTGGTCATCGGGCTGGTCGCGGCACTGGTGGTTGCGGCGCTGCTCGCGCTGCTGCTGGTTCACGTGGGGAGGATCCAGCGATCGGCCCGCAACCTCCTCGAGATCGCGGGCAACGTCGGTGCGAACACGGCGAACATCCCGCAGCTGGAGGCGACCGCCCCCGTGCTGGCGCTGATCGTCGAGGAGGCCGTGGTCCAGGACGGGTATATGAACGCGCTCACCGACGGGTTCGGGCAAGGCGCGTGAGCACCGACACGTACATCCTCCTCAGCGTCCTGCTCGCGGTGGTCGTGATCGCGGTGCTCGCGTTCGCCCTGATCAGGGTCCGTCAGGGCCTTGCGGCGACTTCGGCGGACCTCGCCTCGCTCGCCTCCGCGCTGAACGGCGTCGAGGCCGAGCACCTGCGCCCGCTCGAGCCGGCGGTCAAGGCGATCAACGCCCAGTTCGAAATCATCCTCGGCGCGCTGCCCGGCATCGCGCGCAAGGCGGCGACTGTGGCAGAGCGGAGGCCGCGATGACCCTCTGGTGGATCGGAGACGTCGTCTTGCTGCTGGTGATCCTCCCGGTTGTCGTCTATCTGCTGCGCGGCGTGCTCGAGGCAGCCCGAAGCATCGTTCCGAGCGTTCGCGGGATCGCAACGGCGGCGGCCGCCGGCTCGAAGGATCTCGACGCCGCCGCGCTGCTGCTGACCACACAGGACCAGGTCGAGCAGACCGTCGCCGGAGTCGCGAACTACGGCGGCTCGCTGGACGTCATCGTCGACGACGCCGAGGGGCAGGGCTGACGATGCCCGCTGCCGGCGTCGTCATGATCATCGCGGTCCTGGCGATCGTGCTCGCGCTCGTCTACTACCTCGTCTCGACGATCGTGGCGCTGCGCCAAATCGCCGACGGCCTGGACGAGGCCATCGCCGGCGTCGGGGAGATCGTGGATAAGAGCGCGCCGGTCAACGACGTGGTGAATGCCATCAACGCTCAGCTCGACGCCGGGGTCGACCTGCTCGAGGGCCTGCTCGTCAAGAAGGCCGGCCTCGGCGACGCGATCGGCCTGATAGAGAGCGTCTACCCGGGGGCCGGTGCGGCCGGACTGCGCAACATCCCCGAGAGCACGTCGGTGGACGCGCCGCGCATCGGCGAGGTCTACACCCGGGGCACGCTCACGCTCGCGCGGCTCGGCCGCGAGGCGCCGATCGCCGCTGCCAGCCCGGCGGACGAGGTGCTGCGCAACGTCGAGGGAGGCAGTCTGGCCGCACGGCTGCTCTACCCGAACGTCCGTCAGACAGGCCCGGAGACCCTGCCGAACTCCCCGATCATCGGCACCGACGCCCCGGTCCAATACGAACAGCGCGACGACATCGGGGCCCCTCGCAGGCGGCTCCCGGTTCGGCGCACCTGATCCGAGAGGAGCGAGTTGCAGACTCCGGCGCCATTCGAGTACGAGCGGGCGACCAGCGTCGAGGGCGCGATCGCGGCGCTGGAGCGGCTCGGCGCGGAGGCACGGATCATCGCCGGCGGCCACAGCCTGCTGCCGATGATGAAGCTGCGCCTGGCCAATCCCGCCCATCTCGTCGACATCAACGACCTCGCGGAGCTCGCGTACATCCGCGGGCAGGAGGGTGAGATCAGGATCGGGGCGCTGACCCGGCACGTCGACCTCCTGAAGTCAGAGCTGCTGGCGGAGCGGTTTCCGATCTTCCGCGACGCCGAGACCGTGATCGCCGATCCGGTCGTCCGCAATCGCGGCACGATCGGCGGCTCGCTCTGCCAGGCGGACGCCGCCGAGGACCTGTCCGCCGTCTGCTCGGCGCTGAAGGCGCAGGTCGTGATCCGCGGAGCCGGCGGCGAGCGAGTGGTGGCGATGGAGGACTTCCACGTCGGGCCCTTCACGACCGCGGTTGGCGCGGGAGAGATGCTCACCGAGATCCGTCTCCCGCTGCGCCCCGGCGCCGGCAGCGCGCACGAGAAGGTCGAGCGGCGCGCCGGCGACTGGGCCATCGCCGCCGCATCCGCGGCTCTGTGGATCGACGGCGGGGCGATCGTGGACGCCGGCATCGCGCTCAGCGCCGTCGGGATGACGACGATCCATCTCACCCGCGCCGAGGAGCTCCTGCGCGGCAAGGCGCCGTCCGACGACCTGTTCGCCCAGGCCGGAGAGATCGCCTCGGCCGACTGCTCTCCGAGCGCCGACGGCCGCGGGCCGGTCGACTACAAGCGCCACCTCGCGGGCGTGCTCACCCAACGCGCGCTGCGCCGCTCGGCGGCGCGCAGCCTGCACCAGGAGGCCTGATCGATGAACGTCTCGATGACCGTCAACGGCGAGCAGGTCTCCGGCGACGTCGAGCCGCGCCAGCTGCTCGTTCACTTCATCCGCGACACGCTGGGGCTGAAGGGCACCCACTGGGGCTGTGACACCTCCAACTGCGGCGCCTGCGTGGTCCTGATGGACGGCCAGCCGATCAAGTCGTGCACGGCCCTCGCGGTGATGTGCGACGGCCACGAGATCCGCACCGTGGAGTCGCTCGAGGTCGACGGCGAGCTGGACCCGATCCAGCAAGGCTTCCACGAGCGCCACGCCCTGCAATGCGGGTTCTGCACGCCGGGGATGTTGATGACGACGCGCGCCCTGCTCGACGAGAACCCGGATCCCACCGACCACGAGATCCGCACGGCGATCTCCGGCGCGATCTGTCGCTGCACGGGTTACAAGAACATCGTCAGCGCCGTCCGCTGGGCCGCTGACCACGAAGCAGCTGCGAAATCGGAGGCATGAGCATGGCCGTCGTCGAGAACCTGCCGAGCCCGTCGACCGAGCGTCCGATCGGCTTCGGCCGGCTGAAGCGCAAGGAGGACGCGCGCTTCATCCGCGGCCAGGGCACCTACCTGGACGACATCGAGCTCCCGGGGATGGTCCACGGCGCCATCCTGCGCAGCCCGTACGCCCACGCGCGCATCGTGTCGATCGACACCTCGGCCGCGCTCGCCCACCCCAACGTCGCGGCGGTCGTCACCGCCAAGGATCTCGAGACGCTCGGCCTCGCGTGGATGCCGACGATCTCCTACGACACGCAGGCCGTCCTGGCGGGCGACAAGGTCCGCTTCCAGGGCCAGGAGGTCGCCTTCGTCATCGCGACCGATCCGTACTCGGCCCAGGACGCGCTGAGCCTGATCGACGTCGAGTACGAGCCGCTGCCCGCAGTCGTCAACGCGCGCAAGGCGCTCGATCCCGACGCGCCGCTGATCCGTGACGACAAGTCCGGTCAGCGCGACAACCTGGCGAGCCCGACGTGGGAGGCCGGCGACCAAGAGGCGACCGAGCGCGCCTTCGCCGAGGCCGACACGATCGTGGGCCGCGACATCATCTACCCGCGCTGCCACCCGGCGCCGCTCGAGACGTGCGGGATCATCGCCGACTTCAACCCGGAGACCGGCCAGCTCGACATCTACAACGGCAACCAGGCCCCGCACGCCCACCGCACGGTGTACGCGCACGTCGCGGGGCTGGCGGAGCACATGATCCGGATCCGCTGCCAGGACATCGGCGGCGGCTTTGGCAACAAGGTGCCGGTCTATCCCGGCTACGTGTGCGCGATCGCCGGATCGATCGTGGCGGGCGTGCCGGTCAAGTGGGTGGAGAACCGGTCCGAGAACCTGTTGTCGACCGGCTTCGCGCGCGACTACGTCATGCGTGCCGAGATGTGCTCGAAGGACGGCAAGATCACCGGCCTGCGGGTCGACGTGATCGCCGACCACGGCGCCTTCGACAGCACCGCCCAGCCGACGAAGTTCCCGGCCGGGTTCTTCCACATCGTCTGCGGGTCATACGACCTGGAGGCGTCGCACGTCAAGGTGAAGGCGGTCTACACCAACAAGGCGCCGGGCGGGGTCGCCTACCGGTGCTCGTTCCGGATCACCGAAGCCGTCTACCTCGTCGAGCGGATGGTGGACGCGCTCGCGATGGAGATGAAGGCCGACCCGATCGACCTCCGGATGCGCAGCTTCATCGCGCCCGAGCAGTTCCCATACGAGACGACCACCGGCTGGACCTACGACTCGGGCGACTACGCCAAGACGATGAAGGTCGCGATGGAGATCGCCGGCTACGAGGAGCTGCGGCGCGAGCAGGCCGAGAAGCGGGCGCGCGGCGAGCTGATGGGCATAGGCGTGTCCTTCTTCACGGAGGGCGTCGGCGCCGGGCCGCGCAAGCACATGGACATCCTCGGGCTGTCGATGAACGACGGCGCCGACCTGCGCGTCCATCCGTCCGGCAAGGCGGTGGTGAGCATCAGCGCCCAGACTCAGGGGCAGGGGCACGAGACCACGTTCGCGCAGATCGTCGCCGAGGAGCTCGGCATCCCGCCGGAGGACGTCGAGGTCCGACACGGCGACACCGACAAGTCCCCCTACGGCCTCGGCACCTACGGCAGCCGCTCGACTCCGGTATCCGGCGGGGCGGTGGCCGTGGTCTCGCGCAAGGTCCGCGACAAGGCCCGCCTGATCGCCGCGACGATGCTGGAGACGAGGCCGGAGGACCTGGCCTGGGAGAAGGGTCGCTGGTACGTCAAGGGCGATCCCGAGAAGGGCGCGCTGATCGAGGAGATCGCGGAGCGGGCCTACAGCGGGGAGCCGATCCCCGCCGAGCTGGAGGGCGGGCTCGACGCGCAGGTGATCTACGACCCGCCCAACCTCACCTATCCCTACGGCGCGTACATCGCGGTCGTCGACATCGACCCGGACACCGCCCAGGTCACGGTGAGGCGCTTCATCGCGGTTGACGACTGCGGCGTGCGGATCAACCCGATGGTCGTCGACGGCCAGATCCACGGCGGGCTGGCGGAGGGCGTCGGCATCGCCCTGATGGAGGTGCTCACCTTCGACGAGGAGGGCAACTGCCTCAACTCGTCGTTCATGGACTACCTGATCCCCACGGCGCTCGAATGCCCGGACTTCGAGCTGGGGGAGACGGTCACGCCCTGTCCGCATCACCCGCTCGGCGCCAAGGGCGTCGGCGAGTCGCCGAACGTCGGCTCGCCGCCGGCGATCGTCAACGCGGTGATCGACGCACTGCACGAGAGCCACGGCGTCGAGCACATCGACATGCCCTGCACCCCGGCGCGCGTCTGGGCGGCGATGCAGGGACGACCCGAGCCGCCGCAATGATGCCGAGCGCCATGTCCCGGCGGGCGCGCGAGCTCACCGAGCAGGGTGAGTCGTTCGTGACCGCGACCGTGGTCCGTGCCCAGCGCCCGACGAGCGTGGAGGCCGGCGACACCGCGCTCGTCCTGCACGACGGGACCATCGAGGGCTTCGCCGGCGGGGCGTGCGCCGAGCACAGCGTGCGGGCATACGCTCTGAAGGCCATCGAGAGCGGTGAGGCGCTGCTGCTGCGGATCCTCCCGTTCGGCGACGAGGCCGGCACTGGCCCAGAGGGCCGCGAGGTTGCGAGCGAGGAAGGTGCGGTGACGGTCGAGAACCCGTGCCTGTCCGGCGGGGCGATCGAGATCTTCCTCGAGCCCGTGGTACCGGCGCCGCGCCTGCTCGTGGTGGGCGACACGCCGATCGCCGGCGCCGTTCTGCGCCTGGGCGCCGAGCTGGGACTCGACGCCGTTGGCAGTCGACGGCAACGATCTGAAGCCCCAGCGCGGTGACCTGGCGCTCGTGGTGGCCGCGCACGGGCGCGACGAGCTGCACGCCCTGCGCAGCGCCCTCGAAGCGGGCCTGCCCTACGTCGGCCTGGTGGCCAGCGGCAGGCGCGGCGACGGCGTGCTGGGCGAGCTGCACGGTGACGGCGTGCCTCCCGAATTGCTCGACCGGATCGACGTGCCCGCGGGACTCGACATCGGCGCGCGCACCCCCACGGAGATCGCACTGTCGATCCTCGCGAAGGTCGTCGCGGTGCGGCGCAGCCAGCCCGCCCGGGCCACGACCGCCGTCGACCCGATCTGTGGCATGACCGTCGCGGCTGTGGCCGGCACACCATCGCTCCGGCACGCCGGCGAGACCGTCTACTTCTGCTGCGAGGGCTGCAAGTCGCAGTTCGCCCTGGCGCACGAACATGCCGACGCCGACTGACCCGTTCGTCACCGGGCTCGTGCTGGGCGCCGGCGGATCGAAGCGCCTCGGTCGTCCCAAGCAGCTGCTTCCGTACGGCGAGGGCACGCTGCTGGGCCACGTCGTCCGCACCGCCCGCGCCTGCGGGTTCGACCAGACGATCGTGGCCATCGGCGGCTCGGCCACCGAGGTCCGCGCCGGCGCGGACCTCGCCGGCGCCGAGGTGGTCGTCAACGACGCCTACGGGGCGGGCTGCTCGTCGTCGATCGCCGCGGCGCTCGCCACGGTGGACGCCCGCTGCGACGTGATGGTGCTGATGCTCGGCGACCAGCCGGGCGTGACCGCGGAGACGGTCCGTGCGCTGCTGGCCGGGCGCGCCGACGCGCCGCTGGCCGTTTGCCGCTACGACGACGGCGACGGCCATCCGCTCGCGTTTGCCCGCAGCGTGTTCCCGGCGCTCGCCGACCTCCACGGCGACAAGGGGGTGTGGCGCCTGCTCGAGCAGCGCTCCTCGGAGGTGGAGCGGGTGTCGATCGCCGGCCCTGTCCCTCGCGACGTGGACACCCCCGAGGACTACCGGGCCGTGCTCGACGCCCTGACCGCCGCATGAGCGAGGAGATGAGTCACCTCGTCCCCGACGTCGAGACGCTCGCCCGGCGCCTCGCGGCGGTCGACTACCTCGTCGACGAGGGGCTCGCCACCTCGATGTTCCTCAGCCTGCGCCTCCCGCAGCCGCTGCTGCTCGAGGGCGAGGCGGGCGTAGGCAAGACGGAAGCCGCGAGGTCCCTCGCGGCCGTGCTCGACACGCCGCTGATCCGGTTGCAGTGCTACGAGGGAATCGACGCGGCGGAGGCGCTCTACGAGTGGAACTACCCGCGCCAGCTGCTCAGCATCCGGCTAGCGGACTCCAGCGACTCCGCGCTGAGCGAGGAGGACCTGTTCGGTCCCGACTACCTGATCCGGCGACCGCTGCTGCGGGCGCTCGAGCACCCCGGCCCGCGCCCCGCCGTGCTGCTGATCGACGAGATCGACCGCGCGGACGACGACTTCGAGGCGTTCCTGCTCGAGCTGCTGGGAGACGCGAGCGTCACGATCCCCGAGCTGGGCACGGTCACCGCCACGCACCCGCCGATCATCGTCCTGACCTCCAACCGGACCCGCGACCTCCACGACGCCGTCAAGCGCCGCTGCCTGTACCGCTGGATCGACTACCCGACGCCGCAGCGCGAGGTGGAGATCGTGCGCCGGCGGGTGCGTGGCGCCTCCGAGACGCTGGCAGTCGAGGTCGCGGACGCGGTCGCGCGCATGCGCGGCAGCGACGTGCAGAAGCCGCCCGGCATCGCCGAGGCGATCGACTGGGTGGCGGCCCTGAGCCTGCTGGGCATAGAGCACCTCGACGCGGCGGCGGTGGACCTCACCCTGGGGTCGGTGCTGAAGTACGACGAGGACCAGGAGGTGATCCGCGCGGCCGGCCTGGAGCAGCTCGTGCGCAGCGGTGGCTGAGTTCGCGGTGGAGACGCTCCAGCTCGACCTCCCGGCGCTCGCGGGATCGCTCGGTCAGCGCCTGCGGGCGGCCGGTGTGCCGGTCACCCCCGAGCGCTCCGCCGGCTTCGCGCGCGCCCTCACGCTGGTGCGCCCGAACAGCCGCCGGCGCCTGTACTGGACCGCCCGCTCCGTCTTCGTCTCCGACCAGTCCCAAGTCCAGGCCTTCGATGCGGTCTTCCGCTCGATCTTCGGCGGCGCCGCGGAGGCCGAGAGCGCCGAGCCCGACGACGAACGGCCCGCTGCCGATCGCACGACCGCGCCCGGGACGCAGGCTCAGCAGGAGGGCCAGGCGGTGGCGGCCTCGACGGCGCCGGGTTCCGAGCGCGACGCCCCCGACGACGGCGAGATCCAGGTCCCGCTGGCGCTGGCGAGCGACGAGGAGCGCCTCGCGGGCAAGCGCTTCGACGCGCTCGAGCCGGACGAGCTCGCCCGGCTCTACCGGCTGATGTCGCGTCTGGAGCTCGCGACCCCGCTGCGGCGCACCCGCCGTTATGAGCGGGGGCGCCACGGCCAGCGAATCGACATGCGGCGGACGCTGCGCGGCAGCCTGCGCTCCGGCGGAGATCCGATTCGGCTCGCGCGCAGGCGCCGGCGCACCGTGCGCCGGCGGCTCGTGATGTTGTGCGACATCTCGGGCTCGATGGAGCCCTATGGCCGCGCCTATCTGCAGTTCATGGCCTGTGCCGCCCGAAGCGGTCCGAACGCCGAGGCGTTCGCCTTCGCCACCCGACTCACCCGCTTGACCCGCGCGCTCGCCTCCCGCCACCCGGAGCGAGCGATCCAGCGCGCCGCGGCCGCGGCACCGGACTGGTCGAGCGGGACGCGCATCGGAGCGGCGCTCAAGGAGTTCAACGACCGTCACGGGCGGCGCGGCATGGCGCGGGGCGCCGTCGTCGTGATCCTCTCGGACGGCTGGGAGCGCGGCGACCCGCAGCTCGTGGGACGAGAGATGGAGCGCCTCTCGCGCCTCGCCCACCGGATCGTCTGGGTCAACCCCCGCGTGGGGTCGAGCGGCTTCGCCGTACGGACGGGCGGCATGGTCGCCGCGCTCGAGCACTGCGACGCGCTCGTCAGCGGCCACAGCTTCGAGGCGCTCGGCCAGGTGGTCGACGCGATCGGGGCTGCTTCGTGGGCCAGGCCGCAGGCCCTGGAAGCCCCGCCGGAGGAGGAAGAGGAGTCGTGGGCCAGCGCGACGCCGGTGCCCGGCAGCTCGGTCGCGATGCCCAGCGGCTACGGCCCGAGCAGGGGCAACACGACCCCGGGCTGGGGGAAGCGTGACGACGGCTAAGACCTGCATCTACCCCGGCTGCGAGCGGCCCGCAGTCCCTCCGAATCCGCTGGGCGGGCCGCAGCCCGCCTTCTGCGATCGCGAGGACCACAACGCGCTCACCGCCCACCAGGAGCGCGAGCGTGTCGCGTCCCGGACCACCGCCAACGAGGAGGATGAGTAGTGGCTGACGAGGCCTACCGAGCGGTCTTCCTGCGAGTGCACCCGACCGGCAAGATGGTGCTGAGCCTGACCACGGATTCCGACGGCCGGGAGTCCGAGTACGCGAAGCTCGTCGCCGGCGAGCTGGGCGTGCCGCAGCTCGACGTCAAGGTGGTTCCCGCGGACACCGATCGATTCGGCGTCGGGCACGGCTTCAACACCAGCCCCTCCGAGGGGACCACGGCAGCGATCGCGCGCGCGACCGAGAGGATCCGGGACAAGGCGCGACTGCTTGCGGGCGCGGCGCTGGACACCGACCCGAACACGCTCACGCCGGCGAAAGGCGGGTGGGCCGCCGGTGACGGCAGCGACCCGGCGCAGGTGAAGACGATCGAGGACATCGCCCTGTATGCCCACGGCACCGGTGCTCTGCCTCCTGGCGTGGAGGGCGGTCTCGACGCGCAGGCCGTCTACCGCGATTGAGGCTCCAGGTGGCCCTCGAGCACCACCTGGACCTCGTCCTTGACCTTGAGCGCGCCGAACAGCGCGGAGTAGGGCTTCATGCCAAAGGCGGTCTGGGTCACGACCGCGGTGCCGCTCAGCTCGCCGCCGTCGCCGCTTACGAGGTCGAATTCGACCGGCTGGGTGCTCCCGACGATCGTCAGCTCCCCCTGTGTGTGCAGCGTGTCGCCGTCGGCCCGCACGCTGGTCGAGCGGAACCCGACGTCCTGACGCTTGAGGACCTCGTCGTCGATGGTCTGGTGGATGCTGGCCACGTCCTCGTCGCCGAGCGCCTGCATCCCGCCGGTGCCCTCGATCACGCGCAGCGACCTGGCGTCGGCGCTGAGCTCCATGCTCGTGCCGGCCGGGTCGTCGGCGACCACCAGCTCAGCCTCCCAGGCGGTCACGTGGATGACGAGGTCGTGTCCCGCCTTCGCCGCCGCTCCGGCGCGCTCGGTCAGCACCGCGAGCGTGGCATTGTCGGGCCCAAGCCGGTATCTGCCCGCCTGGAACGACACGCGTCGAGCATATAGCCGCGACCCTGCGACAAGGAGACCAACCGAATGGCCGTTGAACTGGATCATCGCTTCTCGACGTCGAAGTCGATCGACGACAGCTTCGCCGCGATCACGGACCTCGATCGCCTCGTCCCCTGTGTCGAGGGCGGGCGCGTGGTGGAGAGGGCCGGCCCGGACTCGGTCAAGGCGGAGATCGTCATGAAGATGGGAGCGATGTCGCTGACGTTCACCGGAACGGTGGAAGTGGCCGAGCAGGATGCCGGCGCCCATCGCGCGCTGCTGCGCGTCAAGTCGAAGGAGGCCGGCGGCCAGGGACACGCGAACGCGGACGTCGCGTTCCAGCTCGACGAGGGCGGCGGCGCGATCCACACGAAGGCGCAGATCACCGGCAAGGCGGCGTCAATGGGAGAAGGCGTGGTCATCGGCGTGCTCGACGCGCTGATCACCGACTTCACCGGAAAGCTCGGCGAGCTCTGACGGATCCGATGGCGACCGTTCGCATGCGAGAGATCCGCGAGGGCGAGGTGCCCTTCGACGGCGGGACCGCGATCCAGGACCCCGCCGACCGGCCGGCGTTCCACGGCAACGGTCCGGACGACTACGTCTGCGTGCGCTGCGGAAACGTGCTCGCCGCGTCGATGCACGCCATGCAGATGACGAAGAAGGTTCGCGTGCGCTGCGCCCGCTGCTCGACCGTCAACGTCGCGGTGACCTAGGCTGACCGGTCTTGCTCCGTCAACGAGCACGGCCCCAACCAGGAGGTCCCCCATGATCGTGATGTTGTCCGCTCGCCGCCTCAAGCCAGGTGCCTGGGACCAGTTCCGGCGCGCCTGGGATCCCGGTGACGCCAAGCCGCCCGGCTTCCAGCGCGCCTACCACGCTCGCAACATCCGAGACGAGGACGAGATCATCTCGTTCGGCCTGTTCGACATGACCGAGGACGAGTACCGCGCCTGGCGCGCCGAGGCCGACGCCGACGAGAACCAGCGGGTCGATCACCTCTCGGCTTTCGTCGAGAACGACCACGTCTCCGGGGTATACGAGGTCATCGAGACGCTGGACGACTAGGCTCGCCGATCACGTGAGCACCAGTCAGAGACCAGAGGTCCGGCGGCTTCCTCCGGAGGACTTCGAGCTCAAGGAGATGACGCTGCACGGGCACCGTGTGGCGTATCGCTGCGCGGGGAGCGGCCCGGCGATCGTCCTCGTCCACGGCATCACGTCCACCTCCGCGACGTGGGAGCGGGTGATGCCCTACCTGGCCACTCGATTCACGGTCATCGCGCCCGACCTCATCGGACACGGCGAGTCGGCGAAGCCGCGGGGCGACTACTCGCTCGGCGCGTACGCGAGCGGTGTTCGCGACCTGATGGTCTCGCTCGGCCAGGAGAGCGCCACCTTCGTGGGGCATTCGCTCGGCGGCGGAGTGGTCATGCAGCTCGCGTACCAGTTCCCCGAGCGCTGCGAGCGGCTGGTTCTCGTCGACAGCGGCGGCCTCGGGCGCGAGGTCAACCTCCTGCTGCGGGCGGCGACGCTGCCGCTGTCGGAGGTCGTGCTGCCGTTCCTGGCCAGCACACGGCTGCTGGGTGCCGGCCGCGCGGTGGGGCGCCTGTTCGGGCGGGTGGGCCTGAAGGCGGGCACCGACATGGCTGAGCTCGCCCGCGGTCACGCCTCGCTGTCGGACTCCGAGGCCAGAGCCGCATTCGTGCACACGCTGCGCACGATCGTCGACCCGCGCGGACAAAGGGTCAACGCCAGCGATCGCCTCTATCTCGCCGAGAACGTGCCGTTCCTGATCATCTGGGGAGACCGTGACCCGATCATCCCGGTGGAGCACGGCATAGCCGCGCACGCGCTGGTGCCCTCAAGCCGGCTCGAGATATTCGAGGGGGCGGGGCACTTCCCGCACATCGACGAGCCCCAGCGCTTCCTCGACGTACTGCTCGACTTCATCGACTCGACAGAGCCCGCCGACACGGATCCCGAGAGCTGGAAGGACATGCTGAAGTCCGGCCGTCGCCGGACGTAACGCTCAGGGTGTCCAGCGGCGTAGCCCTGGACGGCGCAACAACCGCGGCGCGGGCGTGTTCTGTACCGCCGAGATCTTCCCTGGAGGTCGTCGTGCGGTTTCTCCTGGCCCTGACCCTTCTCTTTGCCCTCGCGCTCGTGACCGCCCTCGCGGCGGTGGCAGCCAAGCCGCCTCCTGTCAGATGGGCAGTGGCCGGAGGCGGGACGGGTTCCGACGACGCCGACGGCATCGGCGCCGATCGGCGCGGGCGGCTCGTGATCTCGGGTGGCTTCGAAGGTACGACGCGCCTGGACTCCACCCATTCGCTGGTCAGCGCCGGCAGCGCCGACATCTTCGCCGCGGGGTACACCCCGCGCGGCCGGGTGCGCTGGGCCCGGCGCTTTGGCGGAGCGGGCCCGGACCAGGCCTTCGACAACGACGCCGACCCGCGCGGCAACGGCCTCGTCACCGGCAGCTTCAACCGGAGCGTCGACTTCGGCGGCGTCACGCTGACGAGCCAGGGCGGCGACCTGCCGCGTTACGGCGACGCCTTCCTGCTCAAGCTCGATCCTCGCGGCAACACGAGGTGGGTTCGCCAGATCGGCGGGACCGGCTCCGACGGCGGCGACGAGGTCGCGGTCGGTCCTCGGAACCACGTGTTCGTCATCGGCGACTCCGACGGCGACGTCCGCTTCACGTCCTCGACCGTCCTGCACAAGAGCGGCGGCCGCGACTCGTGGGCCGCCCGCTACCGGCGCAGCGGCTCGCTCGTCTGGGCGACCCTGCTCGGCGGGACCGGCGACCAGCAGAGCCACGGCATCAGCGCCGACGCGGACTCCAACGCGCTCGTGACGGGCGAGTTTCACGGGGTCGCCCAGCTCGGCTCCCACCGTCTCGTCAGTGACGGCGGCAGGCCCGACGTGTTCCTGGCCAAGCTCGACCGCAAGGGCCGCGTGCGCTGGGCCGAGCGCTTCGGCGACGGTGACCGCGAGATCGGCCGCGGCGTCGCCGCCGATGCCCACGGCAACGTCTATTTCACCGGCGAGTTCGCCGGAACGATCCGACTGGGCGACCGGACGCTCACGAGCGTTGGCTCGGACGACATGTTCGTCGCCAAGGCAGGCCCCAAGGGACGGGTGCGCTGGGCGACCCGGCTCGGCGACGCCGGGCCCGACGTCGGTCCGGAGATCGAGGTCGCCCCGGATGGCACGAGCTACCTGACCGGCACGTTCACGAACGCAGCCGGGACGCGCCGTGCCTTTGTCGCCAAGGTCTCGCCCAGGGGCAAGCTCCTCTGGACGGCGCAATCGACGGACAGCCCGTTCGCGACCCTCGGCGAGCTCACGCTGGGCCCGACCTCGGTGAACGCCCTCGGCCGCTTCGCGGCGACGGTCACGCTCGGCGGCTTCAAGCTGACCGGCGCCGGAGAGACCGACTTCTTCGTCGAGCGGCTGCCGCGCTGAGCCGTCAGGCCCGCCCGCTGACCGCCCATGCCCGGGCGGCCAGGCTGAAGCCGCCTGCGGGATCGCCGAGGCGCCGGCGACATTCCGCGCGCAGGGCGGCGCGCGCGGCGTCGTCGAGCGAGGCGCAGTAGGCCCCGCCCGGGCCGACTCCGGCCGTGAACGGCTCCCAGTAGTCGTCGAAGCTCCGGTAGCGCTCGGTGACCTGCAGGGAGTCGGTCGCGACCTGGTCCAGCCCGGCTCCTTTCCACAGCTCGCGCAGCTCGTCGGGTGTCCCGAAGCGCATCTGCCCCGCCTCGGCTGGGGCATCGGGGTCGAGCACGACCGCCGAGTCCCAGAACGTGCGCAGCATCTCCATCCGCTGGTGGTCCCAGACGCAGGCGGCGACGACCCCGCCGGGGCCGGCGACACGACGCATCTCGCTCACCCCACGCGGCGGGTCGTCGATGAAGTTGACGACCAGCTGCGACACCACGGCGTCGAACTCGTCGTCCGGCCACGGCATGCGCTCGCCGCCGGCCGCGCGGACGTCGGCACCCGGGACGCGCTCGGCGCACGCCCGGGCGAACGACTCGGACGGATCCACGGCGGCGACCTGCTCCGCGCCGACCAGCCCGGCCAGATGCTCGGTCAGGGCGCCCGGCCCGCAGCCGACATCCAGGACCCGCATCCCTGGCGCGACCCCGGCGAACCGCGCGAGCAGCGGCGCGAGGCGGCGCGAGTAACGACCCATGTAGCGGTCGTAGCTCTCTGCCGGCGCGGCGAAGGTCACGGCGGGATCGTATGCCCGGCGCGTGATGCCGCACCTAGACTGCGCCGCCATGCGACAGCTCACCTTCATCGAGGCCGGCAAGCTCGAGTGGCAGGAGGTGGCCGCCCCGCGGCTCGAGGGCGACGGCGAAGCGCTGGTGCGCATGGTGTCGGTGGCCACCTGCGACCTCGACAAGCTGATCGTCCGCGGCCTGGTCCCGACGGATGGCCCGTTTCCGGTGGGGCACGAGGGTGTCGCCGAGGTGGTCGACGTCGGCGACGCGGTCAAGGCCTTCAAGCCGGGCGATCTTGTGAGCGTGCCGTTCCAGGTCGCCTGCGGCGAGTGCGTCACCTGCCGCCGCGGCCACACCGGCAACTGCGAGCGCGTCGATCGCATGTCGATGTACGGACTTCCGATCGGCAAGAACTGGGGCGGCTTCCTCAGCGACACGGTGCGCGTCCCGTTCGCCGACGCGATGCTGCTCGGCGTGCCGGATGACGTCGAGCCGGCCGCGATCGCCAGCCTCTCGGACAACATCCCCGACGGCTACCGCACCGTCGGACCTCAGCTCGCCGAGCGTCCCGGCTCCCCGGTGCTGATCTGCGCGGCCGGCGCGGCCATCGCCCTCTACGCCGCCGCGATCGCCCTCGCGCTCGGGGCCGAACGGGTCGACCTCGCCGGGGGCAACTCCTACATCCGCGAGCGGGCCGAGCAGCTCGGCGCCAACCTGCTCGAGGTCGAGTTCCCGCAGCGCTTCGACCAGTACCCGATCACCGTCGACGCGAGCACCGACGCCGCCGGGCTCGCCTGCGCGCTGCGCTCGACCGCGCCGGAGGGGATCTGCACCAGCATCGGCATCTACTTCGGCGACGACACGCCGTTGCCGCTGTTCACCATGTACTCGAAGGGAATTCGCTTCCACACGGGCCGGGTCCACGCCCGCCCCGTCATGGAGCCGATCCTCGAGCTCGTGCGGTCCGGTGCGTTCAAGCCCGAGCTGGTCACCGGCGAGACCGCCGCCTGGGACGACGCCGCCGAGGCGTTCGCCGGCCATCGCTCGAAGCTGGTCATCAGCCGCTGAAGACGCTGGCCGGGAGGCCCCGCACACCCGGCTCGAGCGCGAGGATCGCGCCGCCGAGGGCGTCCGGCCCGCGTGCGGTCGTCACATAGAGCCGGTCGAGCCGGGGCCCGCCGAACGCCGGGCGCGTCGGCCTGGCGACTGGAAGCTCGATCACGCCGCTGAGCGCCCCGCCGCGATCGAAGCGCCGTACCGCCCAGCCGTCCCAGAAAGCGACCCAGATGCCGCCCTCGGCATCAACGGCGAGGCCGTCCGGCCGGCCCCAGCCGGGCTGCGCGTCCACCAGCCTCCGCTTCCGAGCGGGGGTGCCGGTGTCGGGGTCGTAGTCGTGCTCGTCGATGCCTCCCGTCAGCGTGTCGACGTGGTACATCCGCTCGCCGTCCGGGCTCCACCCGATCCCGTTCGAGATGCCGATCCCGTCGAGGATCCGGTGCACGGTCAGGTCGGGGTCGAGCCGGTAGAGCGCGCCGGCGCCCGGCGACTTGTCAAAGGCCATCGTCCCCGCAAAGCAGCGACCGCGGGCGTCGCAGGCGGCGTCGTTCATCCGGTTGCCCGGCTTGTCGGCCTCGACCTCGACCAGCGGGCTGACCGCGCCGCCGGCCAACTCCACCGATGCGAAGCCGTCGCGCACGGCAAGCAGCAGCTCGGCTTCGCCGCGCAGCAGCGGGGCGCCCACGGGCTGGCCCACCTCGATGGCACGGGTAGACCCGTCGCCGGGATCGCTCAGGAGCAGCCGGCCGCCAAGGAGGTCGACCGACACGAGCAGGCCGTGGCGCCAGTCCCAGAGCGCGCCCTCGCCGAGCTCGGCCTGGACGTCGAAGGCCAGCACCCGCCGGACGCTAGCCCGAGCAGATCGTGCAACCAGGCACAGGTTCGACCGCCACCCGGCGCTGCTCCAGCGTCCGGATGTCGATCACCAGCGATGCGCCCAGCGTGGCGGGCTCGGCCAGGCCGGTGATGTGGTGGATCACGTCGCTGCTGAGCACGCCGCCGATCAGCGCACAGGCCGGCGCGAAGGTCGCCGCGAACGTATCGGCCTGCTGGCGCCAGGCGGCAAGCTCGTCGAAGAGCGGGTCGTTGGCCCGCGCCGACACCTCGAGGCACTCGAGGCAGCCGCGTGTTCCCGGGCCGAACGTCGGCCCCACGCGAATCAGCGGTGGGAACTGACTGGCGCCCACGTGCGGCACGCCCGCGGCGGAGCAGCAGGCGTTGATCCAGCGGCTGAGCCGGTAGGGCGGCCAGTCGGCCGCCTCGACGACGAAGTCGGCACCGGCGACGACGGCGGCCACCTCGGCCGGGCCCTCGAGCCGCCGCGAGATCGCCTCGAACGAGATGCCGGAGTTGAAGGCCGCGATCGTGCGTCCCGCGGCCAGCGCCTTGGGCCGACCGAGGTCCTCCTCGCGGTAGAGCGTCTGGCGGTTGAGGTTGCTGCGCTCGACCACGTCGCCGTCCACACCGACGAGCTGCCCGATGCCCGCCGCCGCCAGCGCCCAGAGCGCCCAGGCGCCCAGGCCACCGAGGCCGATCACGACCACGCGCGCCTCGCGCAGCCGCGCCTGGCAGGCGGCTCGCGAGACGCGTCCGGCGGCCAGCTCGCCGAAGTACTCGAGCTGGCGGTCGTAGCGCTCCTGCTCGTCGTCGTCCAGCCAGTCCGAGTCGGCGCCCGCGTCCTCGATCAGGCCGAGCTCCCCGAGCTGATCCAGCGTGCCCGTTACCTCGTCCGCTGTCAGCTCGGGGTGTAGCTCGGCCAAACCGTCGACTGTGCGGCTGCCGTCGAGGCCTGCGAGCAGCGCACGCTGCCGGTCGGGCAGCTCGGGTAGGGCGAGCGCGTCGCGGTGCCCGCCCTGGAGCAGGTAGAGCGTTCCGTCGGTCGCGGGAAACCGCTCGATGGACCGCCTCAACCGGGGCCTCCCCCCACGGGTGGCCAGCGCCCGTGGGGGGAGGGGGCCGCGCGCTAGGCGCCCTTGACGAACTCCACGGCCGACGTGACCGGTCGCTTCACCTTCACGATCTTCAGCACGGGCTCTCACCTCCTCTCTCGCTTGGACACAGGTGGTCGCCGCGCGACCACCACGAGCTTCGTATGGCGCTGCTCGTCCGGCGGGCGCACGGGCGACCCGTCGGCGCCGCTGCCGTAGACCGCGAGCGGCTCCATCCCGGCGGCGGCGAGCGCGCGCTCGAGCTCCGGAGCGGGGTGGTGGCGCTGGACGTGACGGCTCTGGGCGAGCAGCTCGGCGCCGCGCGACGCGCTCAGGGTGGTGGCGAACAGTCCGCCCGCGCAGACGGCGCGCGGCTCGCCCACGGACGCGTAGGTGTGTGCCCCGGACGTCCAGCTGAGGCCGTCGCAGAAGACGGCGCGGTAGGTGGCCAGCGTGTTGACGTCGAACAGCAGCAGCCCGCCCGGGCGCAGGTTGCGCCGCATCCCGCACAGGCCGGCGCGCAGCTCGTCTCCGTCGAGCAGGTAGTTGACCGCGTCATCCAGGCAGGTGATCAGGTCGGCGCCCTCGCACAGCAGCGGCAGGCGTCGCATGTCCGCAACGTGCACGCGCACCCCGTGACCGCGTGCGCGCCGGCGGGCGCGCGCGGCCATCCGCGGCGAGATGTCGCAGGCGGTGACGGCGAACCCGCGCCGCACCAGCGGCATGAAGCTCTTGCCGGTCCCGCAGGCCACGTCCAGCAGGCGCCGGCCGGCCAGGCCGTGGTCGCTCGCGAGGCCCAGCAGCAGCGACAGCCAGCGCTCGTGGTCGTGGTGGGCGGTCAGCCCGTCGTAGACGGGGGCGAGCGCGTCATAGGCGGCGCGTGTGTCGGAAGGCACTGAACGGTCCATCGATGAGTAAGACCCTCACCGTCACCAAACCGTTTCAACGATCAAGTGAGGTCCAAATGCAGAACGCGCTTACACTGGATGCAGAACAGGAGTGGGACTCCTGGGACTGGGCCGGGCTCCGCGCGAGCTGTCTGCGCGAGACGCGCAGGGTGCTGTCCTCGGAGCACGACGCCGAGGAAGCCGCACAGGACGCGCTGCTGCGCGCCTGGCGTGGACGGGGCCGCCAGCGCACTGCTGGGGCCGAGGCTTGGTGGGTTCGGCGGATCGCCAGAAACGAGGCGCTGCGCCGGCTCTCTAGCCAAACGCTTAGAAAAGAGCTGTATACAGAAGCCAATGCCGAGCTTTTTGAAGGCCTCCCGGCCAATCAGGACGTCTCGGCGCTTGTGGAAATCATCGACCTGCGGAGCGCGATCGCGGAGCTGGCTCCAAGAGATGCGCTATTGCTCCGGCTACGTTATGAGGGAGACATGACGCAGGGGCGTCTCGCTCGGGTGGCCGGTATGCCCGAGGGAACTGTGAAAATTCGGCTCCATCGGATACGCGGTCGCTTACGTGAAAGGCTGACGGGAGACAATGACTAAGACGAAAACGGGCGTCGATCAGCGACTTGTGAGAGCGATCGGCCACCCGCTGAGACTGCGCCTGCTGACGATCTTCAACGAGCGCGTGGCCAGCCCGAGCGATCTGGCGGCCGAGCTGGGCGAGCCGATCGGCAACGTCAGCTACCACACGCGCATCCTGGCTCGGCTCGGCTGCGTCGAGTTGGTCAAGACCAAGCAGGTCCGCGGTGCCGTTGAGCACTACTACCGGGCCGTCGTGCGGCCGGTGTTCAGCGACGACGACTGGGCCGAGCTGCCTCTTTCGATTCGCAAGTCGCTCGCCGGAGCGGTGCTGACGGAGATCGCCGACGACATGGGCGCGGCCGCCAACGCCGGCGGCTTCGACCGCGACGAAGTGCATCTCAACCGCACTCCCCTGACGCTCGATCCGCAGGGCTGGCAGGACCTCAACGAGGCACTCCAGGAGGTCGGGGAGCGCGCGCTCGAGATCCAGGCCGAGAGCGCGGCGCGGCTGCAGTCAGACGGGGCTACCGACTCGGAGGCGGCGGCGCTCGTGCTGATGCTGTTCGAGCCGAGCGCGGAGGTCAAGAGCGCCGGGCGGCGCGCAAAGAGCCAGGCCGGCGCCAAGAAGAAGAAGCGCTAGCTCGGCGATAGCTCAGGCCAGTAGTGTCTCGACCGTGAGCTCGAAGCAGCGCACGGTCGCGATCGTAGGGGGCGGCTTCGGCGGCGTCGGCGCCGCCGTCATGCTCGGGCGCGCGGGCTATCGCAACGTCACCGTCTTCGAGAAGGCGGAGCGGGTCGGCGGCGTCTGGCACCACAACACCTATCCGGGCGCCGCCTGCGACATCCCGTCGCACCTCTACGAGTTCTCCTTCGAGCCGAATCCGCGCTGGTCGCGCCGGTACGCGCCCCAAGCCGAGATCCAGGCCTACGTCGAGGACGTCGCCCGCCGCTACGGCGTGATGGAGCGCATCCGTACCGGGACCCGGGTCGATGGCGCGCGCTGGGACGAGTCGCGCCGCAAGTGGGTGCTCGAGACCAGCGCCGGGCCGCACGAGGCCGACGTGCTGGTGACCGCGTGCGGGCAGCTGTCGGTGCCGACGGTGCCACCGCTGCCTGGACTGGACAGCTTCGCCGGCCCGTCGTTCCACACGGCGCGCTGGCGCCACGACGTCGACCTGACCGGTCGGCGCGTGGCCGTGATCGGCTCGGGCTGCAGCGCGATCCAGGTCGTGCCCGCGATCCAGCCGACCGTCGCCCAGGTCGACGTGTATCAGCGCTCGCCCGGATGGACGTTCCCGAAGATGGACTTCGAGTACAGCGAGCGTGCCAAGTCGCTGTTCGAGCGCTTCCCGATCCTGCAGCGCGCCGACCGCGCCTCGGTCTTCTACTTCCAGGAGCTCGGGGCGGCCGGGATGACCAAGTATCGCTGGCTGATGCCCGCCTTCCGGTGGATCGCCCAGCGCCAGATCGACAAGGCCATCAGCGATCCCGAGCTGCGCCGCAAGGTGACGCCGACCGACGAGATCGGCTGCAAGCGGATCATGCTCACCGACGAGTGGTATCCCACGCTCACGAAGCCCAACGTGGGCCTGATCGACGACGGCATCGCCGCTGTCACGCCGGCCGGCGTACGCAGCGCGGATGGCGTAGAGCGTGCGTATGACGCGATCGTGCTCGCCACCGGATTCGCCACGCACGGGTTCGTGGCCCCGATGGAGATCGTGGGCGCCGGCGGCCGCTCGCTGACCGAGGCCTGGGCCGGCGTGCCACGTGCGTATCTCGGCCTGAGCGTGCCCGACTTCCCCAACATGTTCCTGATCTACGGGCCCAACACGAACGGGGGCACCGGCTCGGTGATCTCCACGGTCGAAGCGGGCTGCAATCACGTGATAGCCGCGCTCGACGAGCTGGAGCGGGCCGACGCTGAGCGCATCGAGGTCACCCGCGAGGCCGCCGACCGCTTCGACCGCGAACTGCGCGAGGCGCTGGCCGGCACGGTCTGGCACACGGGCTGCACCAACTGGTACGTGGACGCCAACGGCAACGACCCGAATCAGTGGCCCTGGCTGTGGACGACCTACCGCCGCCGTACGCAGCAGCTGGAGGCGGGGGCATACGCGCTGGGCGCGCCGGAGCGCGAGCGCGAAATGGCCGCCTGACCGCGATCCGATGACGCCGCTGCGCCAGCTCGGCCTGGTCGTGCATCCGACGCGTTCGCTGGAGTGGGTGCTCGAGGAGCTGAAAGGCTGGGCCGGCGGGCGCTGCGCGCTCGGGCAGGTGCCGGTCGCGGGGCAGACGCGCGAGATCGCCGAGCCGGTCGCTCCGGAGGACTGCGACCTGCTCGTCGCGCTCGGCGGAGATGGGACAACGCTGACCGCGCTGCACGTGGGCGCGTCCGCCGCGAAGGCGGTGCTCGGCGTGGCTTGCGGGAGCGTGGGTGTGCTCACGTCCGTTGCGGGCGAGCGCACGGTCGAGGCCCTGCAGCAGATCGAGGGAGGCAGCTGGACCCCGGTCGACATACCCGGCCTGGAGGTCAGGGGCGCCGCCGACGGGGTCGAGATCGCCATCAACGACCTGACGGTGATCCGCGACGGGCCGGGCCAGCTGCTCGTGTCCGTCGTCGTCGACGACGTCCTCTATGCGCGCGTGGCCGGCGACGGGCTCGTGGTCGCGACGGCGCTCGGTTCGAGCGCGTACACGATGGCCGCCGGCGGACCGATCCTGGCGCCGGGCGTCGACGGCTTGGCGGTCACGCCGCTGGCGCCCCACGGGGGATCGAGCCCGCCGCTGGTGGTCGGCAGCGGCAGCCGGATCGCGCTGACGCTCGACCCCGGGCGCGGCGGCGTACGCCACGAGATCGATGGGCGCCTGGCGTCGCTCGACGGCGAGCTGATCACCGTGTGTGCGCGGGCGAGCTACGCCACGCTCGTGCGGCTCGCCGACGAGGAGCCGCGCCTGAGTGGCCTGCGCCGGCGCGGGCTCGTGGTCGACAGCCCGCGCGTGCTGGTCCGCGACGCACGCCCCGGTCAGCGCCCGCTGTAATACCGCGCCATGACCGACGAATGGGATTTCTCCGACCTGCGGGCGCTCTTCCTCAACTGCACCCTGAAGCGGTCGCCCGCGGTTTCGCACACGCAGGGGCTGGCCGACCTCTCGATCTCGATCATGGAGCGCCACGGCGTGACCGTCGAGACCATCCGCGCGATCGACCGCGACATCGCGACCGGCGTCTGGCCCGACATGACCGAGCACGGCTGGGAGCGCGACGAGTGGCCCGAGATCGCCGAGCAGGTGATGGCGGCGGACATCCTCGTGATCACCACGCCGATCTGGCTGGGCGAGAAGTCATCCGTCTGCACCAAGATCATCGAGCGGCTGTATGGCAACAGCCATCTGCTCAACGACGCCGGCCAGTACGCCTACTACGGGCGCGTTGGCGGCTGCATCGTCACCGGCAACGAGGACGGGGCAAAGCACTGCGCGATGAACGTCCTCTACTCGCTCCAGCACCTCGGCTACACCATCCCGCCCCAGGCCGATTCGGCCTGGCTGGGGGAGGCCGGGCCGGGGCCGAGCTACCTGGACGAAGGCTCGGGCGGCCCGGAGAACGACTTCACGAACCGCAACACGACGTTCCTGACCTGGAACCTGCTTCACATGGCCCGCATCCTCAAGGACGCGGGTGGGATCCCTGCTCACGGCAACCAGCGCTCGGAGTGGGACGCCGGCTGCCGGTTCGACTTCGCCAACCCCGACTATCGCTGACTCCCGGCCACTTGCTCAGCTGGTAGTAGACGCCGTTGGGGCGGCCCTGGATGTCGGTGCCGGGGTGAACGGCCAGCGGCTGCCCGCCACCGTCTCGGATCATCTCGGCGAACAGCTCGGGGTCCGAGCCGCCCTGGCTCTCGGCCATGATCACGAGTCCGTCCGGCTGCATGTGACGCGCGACCGACCCGTAGAAGCGCCGGTGCAGCTCCCAGCCGGGATCGAACACGCGGGTGTCCGGAGTCCGCGCCGGCTGCGGCAGGAAGTGCGGCGGGTTGGCCACCACGAGGTCCCAGCGCTCCGCCGCCGGGATCTGGTCGAGCGCGTCGGACGTGTAGACCACCACGCGCTCCTCGAGGTCGTTGTGGGCCGCCGTGAACCTGGCGGTCGAGACGACGCCGGGGTCGATGTCCGCGAGCACGAGGGACTCACACCATCCGGCTGCGAGCAGCGAGTAGCCGATGTAGCCCGGACCGGCGCAGAACTCGAACAACCGCTCGCGCCGCCCGATGCCGAGCTCGTTCAGAACACGCGGTAGGTCGCGCCCGAACGCGAGGCCGCCCATGTGGTGGTCGGGCTTGTCGAAGACGGCGATCTCGCCGTAGTACGCGACGACGCCCTCGGGCCAGTGCGGCGCCAGGCGCCCGCGGGTGAGCTTGCGCGCAACCTTCCCCGCCAGCAGCCGGCCGAGCACGCGTCCGCTGAACGCCTCGTCGACCAGTCGCTCCGGAAGGTAGGTGTCGACCTGGTACGCCTTGGGCTGCACCCACCGAAGGATTGCTGACGCGATGTGCTCCGGCCCGCCAACTCCACGCTTGCGTTCAGCGGCGCGGCAGCGTGGCCAGAGCGTCCTCGCGGGCTGCTTGAGCGCGCCGGCGTGCCTCGCGCGCTCGCGCGAGGTCGGGGCCGTCGGCGCGGGCGAGGTTGATGTCGACGAGGCTCGCCGCCGCGGTCGTGGCGGCCTCGGCGATCAGCACGCCGGCCAGCGCGTCGCCGCGCACCGCCGGGTTGCAGACGGCCGTGATCCGGGCGGCCAGGTCGGCCGTCTCGGCCGCGTTCTCGGCGATCGTGAGCGGCGTAGAGCTCGCCTCGGTGAGGGCCGCCTCGATTCGCTCCGGCCGATCCGGGCTGCCTGACGGCAGGCGCCGTGCCTCGAGCACCGGCGCGTAGGAGGACAGGTCGCGGTCGGCCAGCTCCAGCGCCTGCGCGCGCAGCTCGCGGGCGCGCTCCGCCACCGCTTCGTCGACCTCGGGATTGCCGCGCGCAATCTCCAGGGAGGCCGCCATCTCGAGCAGGGCCGCGCCCAGGGCGGCGGCCACCGCCGAGGACGACCCCCCGCCCGGGGCCGGGTCGCTGGCGGCGACAAATCCCAGCAGCCTGCCCAGGGGCTGGTCCGCGAGTCCGGGCATGGGGTCGATGGTAGAACTTGAACGTGCTCGCTACGGCCCCGGGGCTGCTGGGCGACGACCAGGTCGACCGCTTTCGCCGCGACGGTTTCGTGATCGTCGAGGAGGGTTTCATCTCAGCGGGCGCGGTCGAACTGCTGCGCGAGAGCTTCGACCGCCTCTTCGCCGGCGAGTACGCCACGGGCATCCAGCCGGACGAAGTGAACTGGAGGCAAGGGCGCGATCCCGAGGACCGCACTCGCCAGATCTGCAACGGCTGGCGGGCCGACGACGTGATCGCGGCGCAGGTGACGAGCGAGCGGATCGGCCGGATCGCCGCGCAGCTGATCTGCTACGGCGGCACGCGCCTGCTGCAGGACAACTGCCTCTGGAAGCCGCCCGGCGCGCGCTCGCTGGGCATGCACCAGGACGGCTCGTTCGCCGACTACCTGGTGCCGCCGGAGATGATCACCTGCTGGGTGGCGCTGGACGACACGCACGCCGAGGGCGGCACGATCGAGTACGCGCGCGGCTCGCACCGCTGGCCGAAGGTGCCGCCCGACCGGGGCAGCTTCCACGCCCCCGAGGACTGGCTCGCGCCCGTCGCCGCCGCGGCGCCCGAGGGAGTCGAGCCCGAGCTCGTGCCGGTGGTGGTGAAGGCGGGCGGCTGCTCGTTCCACCACTCGCTGACCTTCCACGGCTCGGGCCCCAACGAGGCCTCACGCGATCGCCGCGCGATCGTCTCCCACCTGATCGCGGCCCACACCCGCTTCCACCCGACCAACGTGGACCAGACCTACTCCCGCTACCGCCGCCGCGGCGACCTCTCGATGGACGAGTCCTTCTTCCCGGTGCTGTGGGAGGAGACGGGCGGGCGGAGCGCGTGGCTGGCCGGCTTGCCCACGCTCGCCTAGCGGCTAAGCGCCCTGGCCCAGCCGCTCGTAGCGTCCGCCGTGGAACAGCAGCGGCGTTCCGGCGTGGTGGCGCGCGTACTCGACCCTGCCCAGGAACAGCGAGTGGTCGCCGCCCCAGTAGGAGCGCTCCACGCGGGCCACGAAGTGGGCCAGCGCGCCGTCGACCAGCGGCGCCCGGTGGACGAGGTCGAAGCGGGGGGCGGGGCAGTCCTCGCAGGGGCGGCCGGCGAAGCGGTCGGACAGCGCGCTCTGGGTCTCGCAGAGCACGCTGACGCCGTAGCGGTTGCCCTCGTGGAGCATGCCGCACAGCTTGGTGCGGCGGTCGACCGAGATCAACACCAGCGGCGGCTCCAGCGACACGGACATGAACGCGTTGGCGGTCATGCCGTGCACCTGGTCGCCCTTCAGCGTCGTGATCACCGTGACGCCGGTGGCGAACATGCCGAGCGTCTTGCGCAGCGCGACCGCGGGGTCGTCGCCCTGGACGTCCGAGACGTCCGGCGCCTCGGTCTCGGCGAACTCGTCGAACGGGCTGGCCCCGATCCCGTCCGGCCCGCTCCAGCTGAGCGGGAAGTCGAACTCGGCGGGCGGGCGCGGGGCCTCGCTCACGAGCGCGGACGCGTCTTGTCGGGGTCGTAGAAGGGGAAGCGCACCACCTGCGCCGGGATGCGCTTCTGCAGCCCGTCGAGCTTGCCGACCTCGACCGCGGTCCCCAGCTCCGCGTACTGCACGGACATCCGGCAAAGGGCGATGTTCTTGCGCAGCGTGGGCGAGCGGGTGCCGCTGGTGATGACGCCGATGCGGCGCCGGTCGTCCCAGACCTCGTCGCCATGACCGGCGGTTTCGTTTCCGTCGAGCTCGAGACCAACGAGGGTCCTCTGGGGGTGCTCCGAACGCTCGATCAGCGCCTGCTTGCCCACGAAGTCGTCCTCGGAGTCGAGCTTGACCGCGAAGCCGATACCGGCCTCGAACGGGTCGACCTGGTCGTCGAACTCATAGCCCGCGAAGATCAGCCCGGCTTCGATCCGGATCATGTCGAGCGCCTCCAGCCCGAGCGGCTTGAGCCCGTGCGGCTGGCCGGCCTCCCAGATCGCGTCCCAGACGGCCGGCCCGTCGTCTGGGTGGCAGAAGACCTCGTAGCCCAGCTCGCCGGTGTAGCCGGTGCGCGACACGACGACTGGGGTCCCGTCGTAGGTCCCGATTCGCCCGACCAGGAAGCGGAACCACTTCAGCTCTTCGAGCGAGGGCTGGGTGGGCGGGGTCCAGATCAGCGACTTCAGGACCTCCCGGCTCGCCGGCCCCTGCACCGCGAGGTTGTGGAGCTGGTCGGTCGACGGCTTGATCCACACCTTCAGGCCAAGACGCTCGGCCAGCTCGCGCAGCCAGACGCCGTCGTACTCGTCGCCGCCTACGAAGCGGAAGTTGTCCTGGCCGAGCCGGAAGACGGTGGCGTCGTCGATCATCCCGCCTGTCTCGTTGCAGAGCGCCGTGTAGACGACCTGGCCGACCGCAAGCCGGCGGATGTCGCGCGTGACCGCCTGCTGCATGAGCGCCTCGGCATCCGGGCCGAGCACCTCCCACTTGCGCAGCGGCGACAGGTCCATCACCACGGCCTTCTCGCGGCAGGCCCAGTACTCGGCGATGCCGCCCTCGTTGTTGAAGCAGTGCGGCAGCCAGTAGCCGCGGTACTCGACCAGGCTCTTGGTCAGCTCGCTCGTACGCGGGTGGAACGCCGTCTCCTTGGTCAGCACTGGCTCTGCCTCCGGGGTCACGCGGTGGGCGATCGCCCTCGAAAAGGTGTTGTCGGGCGAGTAGACGCGAACGTGGACGTCGGTGATCTCCCAGCCGTTCGCCGGGTCGATGTCGTCGGGACAGGCCGACGACGCGCAGACGAGGTCGGTCGTCGCCCGCAGCAGCACGTAGTCGCCGGGGCGCGACCAGGGCTCGTCCATGAACAGCAGATGGTCGCGGTCGAACCCCGTGTTGTAGAAGAAGTTGAGCGCCTCCCAGCCCTTGCGCTCGGCGATCCCGTAGGGCGTCACCTGCCCGTTGAAGTTCTCGGTGCAGTTGATGTGGCCGGGGTAGCCGAGATCCTCGTAGTACTTGGCCTGGCAGGCCAGCGCGAACATGTCGTGGCGCCCGACGGTGTCGCGAACTACCTCGACGAGCGGGTCCATGTCCATGTCGAAGTACTTGCTGTAGATGCCCGGCGCGGGGACCGCGGCGCCCATCAGCGTCCTCGTGGTCACGCCGTCCAGGCCGCGCTCGAGCCCGCTCTGGAGCTTGTGCTCGTTGAAGGCGAGGAAGTCCGAGCACTGCTTGCCCTTGACGTCGATGATCTGGATGTACTCGCCCTCGCGCACCTCGTAGGCGAGCGCCGACGCCATGTCGACGCGGAAGTCGAGTCGCGGCTCGGCCAGCGGCTCCGGCAGCTCCACGTCGATCTCGGAGCGGGGCGTTGCCCGCTTGATCTCGACGACGAGCGCGGAGGCGGGCAGGTCGCCGTCGATCACGCGGCCGCCGGGGGCCGCGACCGTCAGCGTGACGTCGCGCTCGACGTCGAACGACTCCGACGCACCCGGCGCTCCCCCGGGGCCGAACAGGCGAATCGGGGACTCGCCCGCCCCGAGCGCGCCTGGGTCGGCGGTAGTCAGCTCAGCCGGCTGGGCGCCGTCGGGGTCGATGACGGTGACGCGGTCATCGCCCCGCAGCTGAACGGTCGTGCTTGCCCCGGGCCGCACCCACCAGGACTCGAACGTCCTGTCAAGCGGCTTGAGGCCTGAGATCAGGGTGGTCACGCCTTGGCCGCCGGCTCCTTTGACTCGTCCTTGTCGGCCTGCTCGATCAGCTGTTTCGCCAGGTCGCGCTTGGCGGAGGAGTCGAGCTTCTTCACCTCGTTCTCGACCACGCGGCGGTTGTAGGTCTGGTTCCAGTAGTCGAGCGCGTCGAAGCCGAGCAGCACCGCCTTGCCGACGAACTGGCGCAGGACCTCGTTGGTCGGGCCCATCACCCAGCCGGCCTTGGCGTCGCGCACGTAGCGCTCGAGCTCCATGTCACGCTTGTAGCCCGATCCGCCGCAGGCGTGGAGCATCTTGTCGACGTGGTGGGCGGTGTTCTTGGCCGCCTCGAACTTGATCTGCCAGGCCCAGTGCAGGTAGTCGGCGCGGGCGGTCTCGCCCGGCTCGAGCACGCGCCGGTTGTCGTCGGTCACGCGGTCCATCGCCTGAGCCACCGACATCACGAACACGCGGCAGGCGTTGGTGTCCATCACCGCCTCGCCGACGTAGTCCTGGATCGTCGGGTAGTCGGCCACCCGCATGCCCACGTCGACGTGGCGCTTGCGGGTCGTGTGGCGCCGGGCGATGTCGATCGCGCCCATCGTGATGCCGTTCCACACCGACGAGGAGCCGATCAGGAACCAGGGGTCGACCGCCTCGTCGTTGGAGGCGGCGCCGTCGCCGAGCGGGCCGACGACCTGGTCCGCGGGGACCTCGATGTCCTCGACCTGGATCGGGCCGGACTGGTTGCCGCGCAGGCCGAGCGCGTCCCAGAGCGACGGCTGGGCCTTCACGTGCTCGCCGTCGATCACGAAGACGGACAGGTCGTCGTAGCCCTTGAAGTCCGGGCTGGTCGTCTGTACGACGTAGAAGTCCGCGAAGCCGCCCGAGGTCGTCCAGGAGGCCTTCTTGTTGACCTTGAAGCCGCCGTTCGAGCGCTCGGCCTTCGAGGAGAACGGGTACCAGAAGTGCGAGCCGGTCTCGGGGTCCGAATAGGACAGCGTGCCGATCTTGCAGTCGCCGAGCGGGCGGATGTACTTGTCGATCAGCTCGGGGGTGGGGCGGAGCATGATCGTCGCGACCGCGCCGGTGTGCATGACGTAACACATGGCGGTCGAGGCGCAGCCGTAGCGGGCGAGCGTCTCGCAGACCATCGTGAACGCGACGTGGTTCTCACCGAGCCCGCCGTATTCCTCCGGCACGGTCAGCGCGAGGAAGCCGTTCTCCGCGAGGATCTCGAAGTTGCGGCGCGGGTAGAGGAGCTCGTCGTCGGAGCGCTTCGCGTTGGCGCGCATCTCCTGCTCGCAGAGCTCGATCAGCTTGGCGCGCAGCTCCTTCTGGCGCTCGGTGAGGAACCAGTCGGGGTCCCAGTCGTAGCCGAGGCCCCAGAAGGGCTCTCCACCCCAAGTCTTGTCCGCCATCGTCCCTCCCGGATCGGAGTTCGTACAAACTTGTACAGAGGACTTGTATCGCGCCGGACGGCGCGTGTCCACTTGCGTTGACCCTGTCCGAGAGGCATGGTAGAAAAGCATCGTCTGTACCAATTGGTACGAGTCCCGACGAGGGAGGGTCGAAATGGCGCACGCCGAGGTCGAGGAGAGACAGCTCCTCAAGGCGATGACGTGGTGGGACGGGTTCGTCGTCGCACTTGCAAACCCGGGCTTCCTCATTGCGGCGCTCGGCGCCTCGATCGGCGTGCTGGGCACCACCGGCGCGTTCGTGCTCTGGACGATCTCGGTTCTGATTGGGGCCCTCCAGAACAACGTCTATGCCGAGATGGCGACGATGTTCCCGCAGAAGGCGGGGGGCATCTCGCTCTACGCCCACGAGGCGTGGCGCAAGTACCTCGTCCTGATCGGCCCGGTGGTTACGTTCGGCTACTGGTTCGCCTGGTCGAGCGTGCTGGCGATCAACGGCTACATCATCGGGACCCTCGCCCAGGCCGAGTGGTTCTCGAGCACGACCTTCACCCAGGACGTCGGGAACTTCCAGTGGAGCCTGCCGGTCTACATCGGCATCGGCTGCATCCTCGCCGTGTGGATCTTCAACATCTACGGCGTGCGGCCGGCCGTATGGCTGAGCTACGTCACGGGCGGTCTGCTGATTCTCCCCGCGGCCGCGCTGATGTTCCTGCCCTATCTGACCGGCGACTGGTCGAGCGACAACATGACCTGGGAGATCGGCGCCGGCGGAGGCCTGGGGTTGGCGATGACGTGGCTCTACTTCATGGGCTGGTCGTCCTACGGCTTCGAGACCGTGGCGGCGTTCGCGCCCGAGTACCACTCGCCCGTGGTCGACACGCCTAGGGCGCTGCGGGCCTCCGCCGCCTTTTCGGTGGTCGTCTATGCGCTGCTACCGCTCGGGCTGGGCGGCACCCTTGGAACCGCGACCGTCGCCGACGACCCGACCGCGATCGCCTTCTACAAGACGGCTTTCGACGTACTGGTCGGCAACGCGCTCGGCCAGGTCCTGATCGTATGCCTGATCGCCGGGCTGCTGCTGTCGATGAACACGGCCACCATGGACGGTTCGCGCGCCCTCTACGGGATCTCCCAGGACGGCATGACCACGAAGTGGCTGGGCCGCCTGAACAGCCACAACGTGCCGGCCATCGCTATGACGATGGACGTAGTTCTCAACCTGCTGCTGATCTCGTACTTCGGATACCCGCTCGACATCCTCGCCGCGGGCAACCTCGGGTACATGCTGGCGCACGTGTTCGCGCTCGCGGGCTTCCTGCTGCTGCGCCGGGATCGCCCGAACTGGCCGCGGCCGATCAGGCTCGCGGCCGTCTGGGCGCCGATTGCGGCCCTCCTCGCTGCGGTGAACCTCGCGTTCATCGTGGTCGGCGGCTTCGTCGACGCCGACAAGTACGGCTACGGTTGGGACAAGACCCGGATCGGCATTATCGTGCTCGCCGTCGGGCTCCTGCTGTACGTCTACCGCCGGGTCGTCGAGGATCGGACCGGCCTGCACTGGCGCGAGGAGACCCCGGAGCTGCCTCCCGAGGAGAGCAAGCCGGCGGCCGTCGCGCCCGCATAGCCGGTCAGTCGGGGCGGAGCTGCCAGCTCGGCAGCTCCGCTATCGCCCGGCGGTAGCGCCGGCGGTGGAACGGCTGGAGGAAGTAGAACCACACCATCAGGGCAAGCGGGAGCAGGACGAAGACCGAGAAGATGTTGCCGGTGAGGGTGAAGAAGATCGCGGTGGCGGCCACCACCAGCCCGTACGCCACCGGCATCACGCGGAAGCGGAGCTGCGTCCTCCGGATCGCGTCGTACTGCTCGGCGGGGATCTGGTTCGTGTCCCAGCGCCGGCCGCACGCCTCGCAGGCCCACTCTTCGCCGTAGCCGAGGTCACGCTTCTCGCCGCACTCGCACGTCACCGCAATCGGCGGCCCCTTGAGGACCGCGCCGGGTTGCTCGTGACCCAGCCGCTCGCGCGAAGAGCGCTTGCGCCTGCGCCAGGGTGGGGCGAACGGCATGCGGGCGATCCTACCCTCGAAGTCCTATCCGTCCGGCGCGACCCAGACCAGGCAATCGGCCTCTGCACGCACTCTGCGGGCAGCGGCGCGGAAGCGCCAGCGGTTCGTGCGGCGCAGGTCTGGGCCGAAGACGAGCAGCCCCGCGTCGTGTTCGTGGAGCACCTCCAAGAGCGCGACGATCGGGCGCTTGCTGGTGATGCGAAGAAGCTTTGTCTCGATGCCCAACGCGGCGGCGCGCGCGGCCGTGCCCCGGACCGCATCCAGGTCCTCTTCGTGCGGAAGCGTGGTGGCCTCGGCCCCCAGGAGGGCGATCGTCGCGGGGTAATTACGAAGACGCAGCAGGTTGACGAGGATCAGGGGCGCACCGGCTTCGAGGGCGCTCTCGACGGCCATGCGCTCCGCGCTCGGGTCGACTCTCACCGAGAGAGTGGCCAGCACCACCGGTCGCACGCGAGTCGGCGGGGCCGCGTCCCGGGATTTCGGCGGCGCCTCACGGGTCAGGCCCATCAGGCGAGTTTACGACTGGCCTCAGCTCAGAGCTCGCGCTCGTAGAAGTAGTTGACCGGACCGTCCGGCTTGCCCTCCGTGTTGTTGAAGCCCAGCTTCTCGTAGAGGGCGCGGGCGGCCACGTCGTCCTCGCCCGTGCCCAGGTCCATGTACGCGGCGCCCTCCTCGCGGGCGACTTCCATCGCCGCCTCCATCAACGCGCGGCCGATGCCCTGCCCGCGCCGGTCCGGCACGACGTAGAGCTCCTCGAGGTAGCAGTCGAGGGTCTCGGTCCAGAGCGCCGGGCGGAACCTCATCAGCGCCAGCCCCTCAGGCGGGTCTCCGGCCAGGACGGCGGTGACCTCGCCGCGCGCGAGCAGCACGCGCATGCGCTTCTCCAGCGCCTCCGGGCCGGGCGTGAAGTCGCCGAACTCGGTGTTGAAATCGTGCAGCATGTGGGCGACGGCAGCGGCGTCGCTGGTTTGGGCACGGCGGGGCATAGGCTGCGGAGGATGACGAGCGACGAGCGCAAGCGCCGCGCGAAGGCCATGCGGGCCTGGCGCCGGTTCAACCCGGTCGCACGCCGCCTGGCCGGGCTAGCGCCCTGGTGGGTGCTGCTGGAGACGACAGGCCGGCGCAGCGGCCAGCCGCGCCGGGTCCCACTAGCGAGCGGTCCGATCGACGGCCAGACCGCGTGGCTCATCTGCGTGCACGGAGAGCACGCGACCTACGCCCGCAACATCGCCGCCAACCCGCGGGTGCGCCTGCGGCGGCGCGGGCGCTGGCGCGAGGGGAGCGCCGAGCTGCTACCGCTCGACCCGGTGATGCTGGCGCGCTTCAGCCGTTACGCGCGCCTCGGCGTGCGCGCGGTCGGAATCGAGCCCAAGTTGATCCGCGTAGCCTTCGACCATCGTGTCGAGTAACCACGAGCTGCTGCTGGCCGGCTACGACGCCTGGAATCGCGACGACCTCGACGCATACCTCGAGCTCCTCCATCCGGACGTGCACATCTCGACGGCCGGCGTGTTCCCGGACCTCGCCCCCGAGTACATCGGGCGCGAGCACGCGGCGACCTTCTGGCGCCAGATGCACGAGCCCTGGGAGTCGTTTCGGATCGACGTCGAGCACGTCGAGGACGAGGGGGACTGGGCCATCGCGTCGATCCGCTTCCGTGGGCGCGGTGCGGACAGCGGCGTCGAGGTCGACATGAGGTTCGGCATGGCGATGCGGGCGTCCGACGGCCTGGGGATCCAGTTCCTGGACAGGCTCACGTTCGACCAGGCGCGCACGGCAGTGCGAGCGGCGCGCCCCGGGGCGCACCCCGCACGAACGTGAGGCTCGCGCGATGGCCACGCTGAGCGCCAAGGAGCGCGCGGCGCTCCCCGATCGCGCCTTCGCCTACGTCGACTCGCAGGGCAAGCGCCGGCTGCCGATCCACGACGCGGCGCACGTCCGCAACGCCCTGGCGCGGTTCGGACAGGTGGCGTTCGAGGACGACGCCGCGCGCGATCGCGCGCGCGTGCGCCTGCTGAATGCCGCGAAGAAGCACGGGATCATGCCGATCGGCTTCATCAGCGCTCAGCTCCAACCGGAGCGCAAGCTGCCAACGGGAAGCGTGACCTTCCTCCTCGCCGACATCGAGGGCTCGACCGACTTGCTGCAGCGCCTCGAGGACCGGTACACGTCACTGCTCGCCGACGTGCGTCGCCTGACGCGAGCGGCGGTGCGGGCGGCCCGGGGTCACCAGGTGTCCGCGCGCGGCGACGATGTCGTGGCAGTGTTCGAGGACGCGGCCGGGGCGCTGGAGGCGGCGCTCGCGATCCAGCGCGGGATGCAGGCCCACTCCTGGCCCCACGGGCTGGAGTGCCGCCTGCGCATCGGCCTCCACCGCGGTCGCCCTGAGCTGACCGAGACCGGCTACGTCGGCCTGTCGATCCACGCCGCCGCGCGCATCTGCTTCGCGGCCCACGGCGGCCAGATCCTCCTGTCCTCCGCCGTCCAGTCCGCCGTCGGCGGGCCGTTGCCCGACGGGGTGAGCCTGAGGAGCCTGGGCGCCTGGGCGTTCCGCGGGCTACCCGAGCCGCTCGAGATGCTCCAGGTCGAGGCGCCCGATCTGGCCGCCGACTTCGCGCCGCTGCGGTCAGCCACTCGCGTCCGCCGATAGGTGATCGAGTTGCCATTTTCGGTGATTTTTGGCAACTCCTGCTATTCTCGGCAGGGCTATGGGTGTCGTCGACCGCAAACAGGAGCTGTTCCACAACATCGTTCGCCTGCGGCGCATTGGGCGTCGGATGCCCGGCGATCGGGACGTGGCGGACGTCCGCTGGCGCTCGAGCGCGAGCTGGGGGAGACGGTTTCGCGTCGGCTCGCGGCGCGCGTGCTGGGCGTCAGCCACACGGCGCTAGATCGCTGGATCGACAGCGGCGACCTGTCGGTCGTCTACTCGTCGAACGGGCGGATGGAGGTTCCTGTGCCGGGACTTCTGGACCTGTACGAAGCGGTTCAGTCCGATCGCCGTGAGGGCGGCCGCCGCTACCCGCTGACCCCGAGCATGAGGCGCCAGCGTGCGGCCGCACAGGACCTTCGTTTGGATGGGACCGCGGACCGTCGCGGTCTGGGCGGCCACGATCGCACCCAGGCTCGGAGCCTCGCCTACCACGCGGCCGTGGCGCGCCGCCTTCGCCGGCCCATGGTCGAGGAGGCTCGCCACGTTCTGTACCGATGGCGAGAGCAGGAGCGAATCGACCCGCGCTACGCCGACCGCTGGGAGCGGTTGCTCAGCCGGCCGCTTCCGGAGATTCGCCGTGCGCTCGTGGACGAGAGCCAGGAGGGCGACGACCTGCGCCAGAACTCGCCGTTTGCCGGGGTGCTCAGCGAGCCGGAGCGCCGGCGAATACTGCGCGAGGTCGCCTGGTGCGTAGGGAGGCCTTCGATCACATCATCGGCGCGGCCGCCGAGGCCACCGGCCAGGATGAGTTCATCGTCGTCGGGAGTCAGGCCATCGTTGGCGCGCAAGCAGAGCCGCCGGACTCGCTCCTGGAGTCGATCGAGGCCGACATCTACCCACTGCACGACCCCGAGCGCGCGGACTCGATCGACGGCGCGCTGGGTGAGGGGTCGCAGTTTCACGTCGCCTACGGCTACTACGCGCACGGGGTAGGGCCGGAAACCGCCCAGGCGCCGCGCGGCTGGCAGAAACGCCTTGTCAGAGTGGACGTGCCGCCAAGGCCGGGGTCGAACCGGGCGCCGGTCGCCTGGTGCCTGGAGTCGCACGATCTCGTGCTCGCAAAGTCAGTCGCAGGGCGGGAGCGCGACTGGGACTACGTCGCTGAGGCGCTGAGGGGGCGGATCGTCGACATCGATGTGCTCTTGGCGCGCGTGCCCGACCTGCCGGTTCCGGTCGAGTTGCGAAGCCACATCGACAAGGCGTTGCGCGGCATCGCCGCTCAAGTCCAGGGATACGGCCCCTTCGACGCCGCCAGCAGCTCGCCGCGCTCGAAGCGATCCGCCCGGAACGGCTCCAGTCGCGGGTCGGGTGCGCGGTCGGCGATCTCCGCCGCGGCCAGGTGGCCGATCGCCAGCGTCTTGAAGCCGTGCCCCGAGTCGACGATCGCGTACGTGTCCTCCGCCACCCAGTCGCAGATCGGGTAGTTGTCGGGCGTGTGGGACACGATGCCGCCCGCGGCGGTGACGCGCCAGTCCGCGGCTCGGCCGCGGAAGCGTCTCAGCGCCGCCGCCAGGCCGGACACGAAGAACTCCTCGAATGTCGGCTCCGCCGCGTGCGTCGGGTTGTCTGGCCCGTAGGGGTCCAGCTCCGGTGACTCCAGCAGCACCGGGAGGCCACCGCCGGTGATTCCGGTCCCCGTTCGGCCCATCCTGAAGTAGATGCCCCACGGGCCGTCGACCAGCGTCCGCCCATCGCGGTCGGAGTGCAGCGGTCCGGCCTGGTCAAGATGCACCACCGGTGCCTCGCTCCCTGCGCGGCCCGATAGGCCGGCACCCGCTAGCGCGAACTCGCCCTCCTGCGCCTTCCAGAAGCGCAGCTCTAGGTCGAGCCCGAGCAGCTCGCCGAGCCGCGCCGCCCACGGACCGGGCGCGAGCACCAGCGTGTCGTATGCGAGCGGCCCGCTGCTGGTGGCGACCTGCCCGTCCTCGAAGCCGACGACCTCCACTCCCTCGCGGATCTCGACACCGGCCGTGCGGGCACGCGAAGCGAGGTGGCGCACCGTCTGCATCGAGTCGGCCCACCCGCCGCGGCGCTCGTGCAGCAGCGCCTCTACGGGCGCCTCCCAGTCGGGCCAGCTCCAGGTCAGGTACTCGCGGCACGCGTCCGCCCCGACCACGAGCTCGGATTCGTAGCCGACACGGGAATGCTGCTCCCTAATCGCCACCAGGTCGTCCACCTGTTCCGAGGGCACCGCCGCCAGATAGCCGACCTGCCGGAACCCGTAGGCCTCGGGGTCCTCCTCGAACATCTCCACCGACATCCGCACCAGCTCGGTGATCGCCTCGGCGCGGTAGTAGTTGCGCACGATCCCGCCGGCGATGCCCGAGGCGCCGCCGCCGATCCGGCCCTTGTCGATCAGCACGACGTCCGCCCCGCGGGAGGCGAGCCCCCAGGCGACCGAGAGCCCGTTGACGCCGCCGCCGACTACTAGGACCACGGGTACGGGCTGTTCGACACCGGGTGCAGGTCCCCGGTGGCGAATCGCTCGTAGCGGAACGGGTGCAGCAGCGCCGAATGCTCGCCGCCCAGCACGCGGGCGATCTCGCGGCCCACGGCGATCATCTTGTAGCCGTGGTTGGAGTCGGCGGCCACGAACACGTTCGGCCGCATGTAGTCGAAGACCGGGAAGTTGTCAGCGGTGAACGCGCCCACGCCGCCCGAGCGCACCTGGCGGTAGAGCGGCCGGGAGCCTTCGAAGCGCTCCATGCAGTGCGACAGCGCAGCGCACCAGAGGTCGGGGAAACCCGGCTCGACGCTGCCGGTGGGGTAGGGGTCGACCTCGAACTCGTGCCCCTGCGGCAGCGGCGCCGCGCCGCCCTGGACGCTGTGGCGGTCCTGCTTGAAGTAGACGCCCCACTGCTCGTCGGTCACCAGCGCGCCGTCGTCGGCGTGCAGGGGCGCGTGGCTGTCCACGTGGAGCACGGGGGGGACGCTGCCGTTCGCGGTGACGAACACGCGCGGGTCGAACTCGATCTCACCCTCCTGCAGGTACCAGTAGGTCCACATGTCCCGCTCGACGCCGGCGACCTCCAGCCGCGGGGGCAGTCCCAGCATCGACCACAGCGACGCGACCCAGGGCCCGACGGCGACCACCACCTGCTCGACCCCGATCGGGCCCGCCGAGGTCTCGACGACCGTCACCGCGCCGGACTCGTCCTGCTGGAAGCCCGTGACCGAGACGCCCTCCTCGATCGAGGCGCCGGCCGCGCGCGCCTTCGACGCCAGCCCCAGCATCGACTCGCGGTTGAACGCGAAGCCGCCCTGGTGCTCGTGCAGGCAGACGGTCAGCCCGGGCGCGCGCCAGTCCGGGAACAGCGTGCGCATGTGCTCGGCGACGTCGTCGGTGCCGGTGATCAGCTCGGAGTCGTAGCCGATCTTCTGCTGGCGCTCGAAGACCGAGACGAGGTCCTCCTCCTGCGCGCCGTCGCCCAAAGCGATGTAGCCCGAGCCGTAGTAGTTGAGCGTCTGCGGGTCGGACTCCCAGATCTCCACGCAGGCCGCCATCAGCTCCGACATCGCGGGCTGGAAGTAGTTGTTGCGGATCACGCCGCAGGCGATCCCGGACGCGCCCGCCGCGACCCCGGTCTTGTCGACCACCAGCACCTCCTCGCCGGCGGCCGCTAGGTGCCAGGCCGTCGACAGGCCGTGCACGCCCGCACCGATCACCAGGTGCTTTACCGAGCGCATCGGGTCAGTGCAGCGGCGCTTCCCAGCCCTCGAGGACCGGCGCCTGCCAGTCCTCTCCGACGCTGCGCGAGTTCTCCACCCAGGGGCCGAGCTCGGGCTGCAGGAACTTGCAGTGCTTCTCCTTGAGGCGGATGCCGTAGGAGTTGCCGGCCTGCAGATGCGCGATCAGCACCTTGCGCGCGAGCTCGTCCTCGCGCCCGGGTGGGATCGGGAAGTAGATCTTGATGAAGGAGTTCGAGTAGCGGTCGAAGACCGCCGGCGTGCCCTCCTCCTCGAGCAGCTCGACGTCCTCGAGCCAGTTGATGTCCTGGCCGGGTGTGGCCGCTTCGAGGTCGATGCCCTCGACCAGCGACGCGTCCTCCTGGTAGGGGTAGCGCTCCCCCGAGAGGAACTCGGAGTCGATCGCGACGATCTTCTGCGGCTCGGTGCTCACGGCTGCTCCACCTTTTCGGCCGCGGGCAGCTCGTCGATCGGGTTCTCGAGGTAGCGATCGAGCATCGTCTTGATCTCCTCGAGCGCGTTCGACTCGCTCACGCCCGGGATGTAGTCGGTACCCGCCAGCGGCACCTTCGCCATCGCCGCGGCCTCGGTGGTGAGCGCTGCGAGGTCCTCCGGCTCGAGCGAGTGGACGTTGGTCTTCCCGCACGCACGCGCGAGCATCTGGACCTCGAGCGTGAGCGTGTGCAGGAAGTTGTAGACCCGGTTGGCGGCCTCCTCGACGTGCAGGCGCTTGCGCAGCTCCGGGTCCTGCGTCGTGATCCCGACCGGGCAGCGGCCCGTGTGGCAGTGGTAGCACTGCCCGGCGGGCACGCCGATCGTGCCCTCGTAGTCGGTGACGCCCGGGATCTCCTTGTTGCAGTTGAGCGCCATCAGCGCCGAGTGGCCGATCGCGACCGCGTTGGCGCCGAGCGCGATGCACTTGGCCACGTCGCCGCCGTTGCGGATGCCGCCCGCCACGACCAGGTCGATCTCGTCGGCCAGCCCGACGTCCTCGAGCGCGCGGCGGGCCTCCGGGATCGCCGCCATCAGCGGGATCCCGGTCTCCTCGGCGGCGACGTGCGGGCCGGCGCCGGTGCCGCCCTCGGCGCCGTCGAGGTAGATGATGTCCGGCCCGCACTTGGCAGCCATGCGCACGTCGTCGTACACGCGCGCGGCGCCCAGCTTCAGCTGGATCGGGATCTCGTAGTTGGTCGCCTCACGCGTCTCCTGCACCTTCAGCGAGAGGTCGTCGGGCCCGAGCCAATCGGGGTGGCGCGCCGGCGAGCGCTGGTCGATGCCGGCCGGCAGCGAGCGCATCTCGGCGACCTGCTCGGTCACCTTCTGGCCCATCAGGTGCCCGCCCAGGCCGACCTTGCAGCCCTGCCCGATGAAGAACTCGACGGCGTCGGCCAGCATCAGGTGGTGCGGGTTGAACCCGTACCGGCTCTGGATGATCTGGTAGTACCACTTGGTCGAGAGGTCGCGCTCGGGCGGGATCATTCCGCCCTCTCCCGAGCAGGTCGCGGTGCCCGCCATCGAGGCGCCCTTGGCGAGCGCCATCTTCGCCTCGATCGACAGCGCGCCGAAGCTCATGCCGGTGATGTAGACCGGGATGTCGAGCTCGATCGGCTTCTTGGCGAAGCGCGCGCCCAGCACGGTCTTGGTGACGCACTTCTCGCGGTAGCCCTCGATCACGAAGCGCGTGAGCGTGCCCGGCAGGAAGATCAGCTCGTCCCAGTGCGGGATCTTCTTGAACATCGAGAAGCCGCGCATCCGGTAGCGCCCGAGCTCGGCCTTCATGTGGATGTCGTCGATGACCTCCGGAGTGAAGATCTTGCTGCGGCCGAGGATGGTCCGCTCGCTGGGTGCGTTCTCGTCTGCCATCAGAGCACCAGCTTTCGCTCGCTCGGCTCGAGGCTGTCGTAGTTGTAGAGCTTCTTGCCGCACACGAACTTCGTGAACTGCGGCGGCGCGCCGAGGTCGTAGATGCGGAACTTGCGCTCGATCAGCTCGGTGTCGGCGTCGGTCCACTCGCCCTCGACGCAGTCGATCCCGAGCGCCGCGACCTTGCCGGCCACGTAGATCGTGCCGTCGTACATGGAGTCGCCCAGGCCGGGGCCGACGTCGCCGCAGATGATCTGGCGGCCGCGCTGCATCATGAAGCCGGTCATCGAGCCGGCGCTGCCGAGCACGAGGATCGTGCCGCCCTTCTGATCGATACCGGTGCGGGCGCCGACCTGGCCCTTCACGACGAGGTCGCCGCCGCGCAGCGCGGCGCCCGCGAGCGAGCCGGCGTTGGACTCGATCACCACGACGCCGGACATCATGTTCTCGGCGACCGACCAGCCCACGCGGCCGTTGACCTGGAACTCGGCGCCGTCGCCCAAGCCGCAGCCGAAGTAGCCGAGGCTGCCCTCGAACGTGATCCGGCAGCGCTGCAGGATCCCGACGCCCAGCGAGTGGCGAGCGCTCGGGTTGAGGATCGTGACGTCCTTGACGCCCTGTTCGTAGAGCAGCCAGCGCAGCTCCGAGTTGATCTTGCGCGTGGACAGGTCGCGTGCCTCGAGCACGGCGCGCTCGCCGTCGATCTCCGAGACCTTTGGGACCGTCCCGTCGAGCTCGACGAGCCCGCGGGCGTCGTAGGTGGTCGTCACGTCGTCCAAACCATCACCGCCCCCTCGTAGGGGTCGTAGGTCGTGATCTCACGGTCGACCACCTTGCGGATCGCGATCTCCTCGGACGCGAGCGCCACGATGTCTTCCGATTCGTAGAGCACGAGCGGCTTGGCCCCGAGCTCGTCCTTGGCCACGCCCAGGGCGTCCTCGGTCACGCACAGGTAGGTGAACACGCCGTCGAGCTCGCCGAGGCTGCGCCGCATCGAGTCCTCGAGCGAGTCGCCGTTGGCCATGCGCTCGGCCAGGTAGACGGCGATGATCTCCGAGTCGCACTCGCTCTGGAAGCGATGCCCGGCGCGCTCGAGCCGGCGGCGCCACTGGTGGTAGTTGGTCAGCTGACCGTTGTGGACCACCGCGACGTCGGGGAACGGGTAGGCCCAGTAGGGGTGGGCGTTGGCGATGTCGACGTCGGACTCGGTCGCCATGCGGGCGTGGCCGATCGCGTGCGTCCCGACGAAGGAATCGAGCTTGTAGTCCGCCGCGACCGTCTCGGCGTCGCCGAGGTCCTTGATGATCTCGAGCGAGCGGCCGAGCGAGAGCACCTCCGTGTCGCGCACGTCCTCGATGTAGTCGGCCAGCTGCTTGAGGTCGCCGTCGAAGCCGAACGCGACGGTCATCGCGTGCTGCGACGTGGTCGCGTCGATCGAGCTGATCGCCGCCCCCGACGCCTTCATGCGCCCCTCGATGTCGGCGCGCTGGCGATTCAGCCGCTCCGCCATGTCGAACTCCTGGTGCCCGTTCGACTCGGCCAGCTTCACGTGCATGACGTAGCCCTCGGACTCCGGCCGGTAGAGCGCGAAGCCGGTCGAGTCCGGCCCGCGGTGCTTCATCGCCTGCAGCATGGCCGTCATGTCGTGGCCGACGCGGTGCTCGCCACCGCCCTCGCGATAGATGATGCCGGCGATCCCGCACATCTACGGAAGGACCTCCAGGTACTGGTCGCGCTCCCAGTCGGTGACGGCGGCCAGGTAGCTCTCCCACTCGTCGCGCTTGTAGTGATGGAAGACCTTCCAGAGCCGGCCCGGCATCGTGCCGTCGCGCAGCACCTCGTCCTTCTCGAGCGCGATCAGGGCATCGCCGAGGCTGTCGGGCACGCGCTCGAGCGCGGCCGAGCCGTTGCTCTGCAGCAGGTCGTAGGTGTTGGCTTCCTGGGGCGGACCCGGGTCGCTCTTCTTGCGGATCCCGTCGAGCCCCGCCACCAGCAGAGCGGCGACGCTCAGGTACGGGTTGCAGGACGAGTCCACGCCGCGGTACTCGAAGCGGCCGCCCGTGGCCACGCGCACGGTGCAGGTGCGGTTCTGCCAGCCCCAGTTCTTGTAGACCGGCGCCCAGAAGCCGAAGTCCCACATGCGGCAGTAGGAGTTGACGGTCGGGTTGCCGATGCACATCAACGCGCCGAAGTGGTCGAGCATGCCGCCGAGGAAGTGGCGGGCGGTCTCGGACAGCTCGGCCGGGCCGTCGGGGTCGTGGAAGACGTTGTTGCCCTCCGAGTCCATCAGCGTGAAGTGGTGGTGGTGGCCGTTGGCCGATACGCCCGTGAACGGCTTCGGCATGAACGTCGGGAGCAGGCCGTGCTTGCGGCCGACCGCCGCGCAGATCTGCCGGTAGGTCGTGATGTTGTCGGCCGTCTTGACCGGCCGGTCGAAGCGGAAGTTCAGCTCGAGCTGGCCGGGCGCGTCCTCGTGGTCGCCGTAGCTCATGTCGAGCCCCAGCGCCTGCCCGTACTCGACCACGTCGAGCAGCACCGGACGCAGTTCCTCGAACTGGTGGATGTGGTAGCAGTAGGGCTTGGTGACGCCCTCGAGCTCGCCGCCCTCCTCGCCGCGCTTGAGCCACATCATCTCCGGCTCGATGCCGATCAGGAAGCTGTAGCCGAGCTCCTGCTCGAACTCGGCGACCACGCGCTTGAGGTTCTGGCGCGGGTCGGCGTCGAGCAGGTCGCCGGTCTCGGTGTCGTAGCAGTCGCAGAACACCCGGGCGACGCGCGGGTCCCAGGGGAGCGTGGCGAACGTGCTGAGGTCGGCCATCGCCGCCAGCTCGGACTCCTCGGGGCCGAAGCCGATGTAGTTGCCGGCGCGGTCGGTGAACAGGTTGGCGGTCGCGCCGTAGACCAGCTGGTAGCCCTTCTCGGCCACCTGCGGGAAGAAGTCGGCGACCACGCCCTTGCCCATCACGCGACCGGTGATCGACACCTGCTGGAAGAAGACGTACTTGATGCCCTCGGACTGGATGCGGCGGGTGATCGCCTCGATCTGCTCGCGCCTGCCGGACTGGTTGCGGGCCTCCTCGAGCGTTGCGGGCGGCGCCTGCGAGTGGGGGGTGGCCAGCACCGTCCGGACATCGCCGCCAAACATCGGCGAGCTCTGCGCGTCAACCGTCACGCTTCCCTCCTATGGGTGGGCTTGAGGTGCGAATCCACGCTCTGCAACGCGGTTCGACTATACGTCTTTGATCAAATTCGTTCAAGGCCTGTCACTGCCGCGCGGCGCGGCTGATCGGCGGGACCGGCGGCGCCTCCTCGAGCCAGCGCACCACGTGCAGGTCGAGGCTGCGTGGCAGGAAGGTGTCGGTCGAGCGCTCGACCGGCGTGCCCTCCGTCGTGCAGGTCACGTGCTCGATCTCGAGCGCCCCGGTCGTCTCCGTCACGCCGAGCGCGATGCCGACCGGATCGTCGGGCCTCAACACGCGCGCCGCGATGTGCGAGCGGTTGTAGGCCACCGGGACGTCCGCCTTCAGGAGCACGTCGAGCACCATCTCGCCGCGCTCGAGCGCCTGGCGCAGCTTGGCGGGGCTGGGCAGGTCGATATCGGGGCGAACCACGTCGAGCATGCGCGCGCCCGGCTGGCCGTCGATCTCCAGCACCCTCGTGATCGTGGGCGCCGGCGTCGCGGGGTCGAGCTCGAACAGCCCGCCCAGCTCGCGGCCCAGCGGCTGCTGGTCGATCTCCAGCTCCGCCACCTCGATGCGCACGCCGCGCCGCCGCGCCAGTTCGCTGTAGGAGACGAGCTTCTCGAGTCCCTCGTCGAGAGCCCAGGAACCCGCGCGCCCCACGTAGGTGCCGCTGCCCTGGCGGCGCACGATCTCCCCGCTCTTCTCGAGCCGGCCCAGCGCGGTGCGCAGCGTCCCGCGCGAGATGCCCAGCTGCCCGGACAGCTCCTGCTCCGGCGGGAGCCGCTCTCCGACGCGGTGCCGGCCCGTTGCCAGCCAGCGCCGCAGCGCATCCTCGGCCACGTCGACCAGGGAGGTGCGCTCCTCGCCGCTAGCGCTGGACCTTGACATCGACGACCTGGCCCGTGTTGGCGTCGACGCGCACCAGCGCGAGCTCCTTGAAACTCACGTGCCGCAGACTCCGGGTGGGCGCGCGGGATCGAGAACGACACGACCCAGTTGGGGCGCGAGTTCGACCCCCTGGCGCAGCAGCCGGACCTGCGTGCGCGTGGGCTTGAACTGGATCTGGCGCTTGGCCGTGACGATCGCCTGGTCCTTGGTGATCCGGACCTGATCCTTTGGCAACTGCTGCGACGCCACGAAGGTATCGCGAGCAGCACGACGACAGCCGTCACCCGCACCCAGCGGCTGTCGAGCGGCCCGCCGCGCGCGGCGGGGGTCGATGTGACTGCGTCAGACGGTGGGACGGAACTCGGTCCCGATGTTCGTGAACAGGACGATCACGAGCACCACGATCGCACAGATGATCGAGAAGGCGAGCATGCCCAACTCGAACGATCTGGTGTGCGTCTGCAGCGGCGGGAACTCGATCTGGCGCCTGCTTGCTTCTGTTATCGCTCATTCGATCGCTCCTACCGTCGTCATTCCGGGTTGTGCCGGAGGCTCATCCGTGGGGCCCGCCGAGGACGTTCAGCGCCGCGAACTCCAGCAGCCTGCGGTTCTCATAGACCATCCACGCTAGGAAGACGAGGACCATCACGACGATGCCGATCCATGTCAGCACCATGTACGAGCCCGCCGCGCCGGTGCCGCCGTCCCCGTAGGTCGAGCCCGGGCCGAATGTCATGAAGCCGGCACAGTCCTTGTACGTCGCTCTGCAGGATGAAGTCCGCGGCGTCGTCCGCCGGCTTTGCCCCGAGTCCGTGCTGGATGCAATCCGGCGCGCTGTTGATGATCGCTGGCATGCCGCCTCCTTACCTCCGCCCCTGGGTCAGTTCGAGTGCCTCGGCGAGGATCACCGCGTTCGGCGTCCACCCGCGTACCGTCGGGTTCGATCAACAGTCGGGCAGGTGCGCGTGCTCGGGGAGGTAGATGTCCGGCGCGTACTCGACCGCGTCGATGCCGGCGATCTCCACCTCGGGTGGCACCCGGAGCAGATTCAGCTTCTTCAGCACCCACGAGGCGACCCATCCGGTCAGGAAGCCGAGCGGGAGGAACGTCGCCAGGCCGAGCAGCTGCCCGCCAGATGCTCGAGTCGACGTTGTTGAGGCCGGTCGGGTAGCCGGCAGCGAACACACCGACCCAGATGATGCCGAGGAAGCCCGGCACGCCGTGGACGGCCACCGCCCCGACGACGTCGTCCACGCGCCCGCGGGTCTCGATCCAGTTGCCCGCGTAGACGGCGAGGACGGCGGTAAGGATGGAGATCAGGTACGCGAGCGTCGGCGCGTAGACGTCCGCACCGGCGGAGACTCCGATCACGCCGGCGAGTCCGCCGGACACCGTCCAGAACGGATCCCCGCGGCTCGCGAAGTAGCCGCCCGTGAACCCGCCCGCGAAGCCGAAGGTGATCACCATGCTGATCGAGCCGAGCGTCGTCGGACTGAGGTAGATGTTGGCCCAGCCCGGGAACGACGTGGACGCGATCACCAGGCAGGCGCCGTAGAAGGCGTAGAAGCCGGTGAAGATCAGCATCAGCCCGAGCAGGGTGATGTGGATGTTGTGTGGTCGGAACTGGCGCGCCAGCCCTTCCTTCGTGTACTTGCCTATTCGCGGCCCGAGATTGAAGAGGACCCCGAGTGTGAACGCGCCCGCCACGCCGTGCACCACGGCCGAGGCGATCGAGTCATGGAACCCGAAGCGCAGCGTCATCCAGCCGCCCGCGCTCCAGCCCCATGCCGCGTCGAGGATCCAGACGACCGAGCCGAGGATCGCGGCGAGTATGAGGTACGCGGACAGGCGCACGCGCTCCAGAAGAGCCCCGGACATGATCGAGGCGGTCGTCCAGGAGAAGAGCAGGAATGCCAGGAAGAAGATCAGGTTGATGTTGTTGGTCAGGTTCGGACCGAACGTGTCGCTCCACGGAATGCCGCCCTGGCAAGCCGCCGCCGTGAAGTCGGTCGAGTTGGGGCCGATCGGCAGACCGGGCTGGTTGCAGTTGTAGATCCACCAGCCGAAGTAGTAGAAGGTCGGCGTTACCGCGGCGATCGTGAGGATGTTCTTGAGCGCGGTCGCCATGACGTTCTTGCGCCGCGCGACCCCGGCCTCGTACGTCATGAAGCCGGCGTGGATCAGCCACATCAGGACGACGGTCCAGAAGTAGAACTGCTCCCCGAGGATCGCGCTGTCGAGCGTCTGTGACTCCGCGCTCGCCGCATCCTTCAGGCTGCTGACCTGCGCAAAAACGAAGGTGATCACACTGCCTCCAGGCTCGCCAACGGTCCCGAACGCTCCCCGAACTCCCCGACAGGCGCGACGCTACCGGCGGCGTGCGGAATGGTTCAATGGGTTTTTGTACAGCTCTATGAGGCCGGACGTGTCGAATTGCTACATAGCCAGCGGGGCTAGGATCGCCCAATGACGGCGTCCACCGCGAGCGGCGAGGCCACTGCGCTCGACCGCGCGCGGCGCGAGAACGAGACGCTCTACGCGGTCATCAAGACGGTGTCGTCGTCGCTGGCGCTCGACCGCGTCCTCGGGGGCATCGTCGAGATCGCCACAGACGCCACCGACTGCCACGCCTGCTTCATCTACTTCGTAGAGGGCGACGGGCTGGTGCTGCGGGCGGCGTCGCCGCGCTACTCCGACCTCGTCGGGAAGCTGAGCTGGGGGCTCGACGAGGGGCTGACCGGCTGGGTCGCGCGCACGAAGACTCCGGAGTTCATCCGCGAACGGGCGCTCGAGGATCAGCGCATGAAGTACGTGCCCGAGCTCGACGAAGAGCGCTTCCAGTCGATGGTCGCCGTGCCGATCCTGGCTCGCGACGACGCCGTCATAGGCGTGGTCGTGCTCCACACCGAGGCGCCTCGCGAGTTCGACGACGACGTGCTCAACTTCCTCGTCCACACCGCGTCGCTGGTCCGCGGGGCGATCGAGAACGCGCAGCTCTACGAGGACGCTCGCCACCGGGTCGAGGCGCTGACCACGCTTACGCAGCTGAGCCAGTCGCTGGCGGCCGTCACGCTGCGCGAGGACCTCTACGACGCGGTCGTGCGCGGCGCGCGCCGGCTGCTCGGCGCGGACGCCTGCCAGATCTGGCGGCTCGACCCCGAGGCCGACGAGCTCATCCTCGCCGGCTCGGACCCGCCCGAGGCTCCCGACGGGCCGGGGCGCGCGGCGCTGCTGCTCGACCTGATGCGGCGCGGCGCCCGCCGCGTCGACGACGACGGGCTGCTGGTCGCGGCGCTCGTTGCCGGGGACGAGCAGCTGGGCATCCTCTGCTGCCTGACGCGCGGCAGGTCGTTCGCCCCCGGGGCGGCCGAGCTGCTGGTCGCGGTGGCGAACCAGACCGCTGTCGGCCTCAAAAAGGCCGAGCTGATCGAGCGGCTGACCGCGGAGAACATCGTCAAGGACATGTTCGACGCGCTTGCCGCGGGCGCGGTCCCGACCGGCGAGGCGAAGGCGGCCGACGCTCGCTGTGACCTGAACCGCCCTCACGTTTTCCTACACGCCGACCGGGCGCCCGGCCGGGCCGACGACCTGCCCTGGCCTGACCTGGCGGCGCGGGTGCAGACACGCCTGAGCCGGCTCTATCCGCGCGCCTTCTTCGACGCCCGCCACGACGCGCTGCGCGCCCTGGCGCCGCTGCCCACCGATGACCCGCGCGCGGCCGAGGAGCTGCGCCGCGCCTGCGACGAGATCGCCCGCGAGGAGGGGCTCGAGATCGGCGTGAGCGACGTCGACCGCGGGACGGCGAGCGCCCGCCGTCGAATGCGCGAGGCAGCAGACGCTGCCAGCGTCGCGCGGTTGCTGTCCGCCGATGGCGGCGCCGTCTCCTACCACCAGCTGGGCGCGTACCGCTACCTCGTCCACCTCGAGCTCGAGCACACGCCGAACGATCGCTACGGGCAGGCGGTGAGCGAGCTGATCGAGTATGACCGGCGCCGCCACGCGCAGCTGATCGAGACGCTCGAGTGCTTCCTCGGCGCGCGCTGCAGTGTCGCGGCAAGCGCGCGCGACCTCTACATCCACCCCAACACGGTGCGCCAGCGGCTCGACCGGATCGAGCGGATCACGGGGCTCGACCTGCGCCAGGAAGATCTGCTCTCGCTCGAGCTGGCGCTCAAGGTGGCGCGTCTGCACCGCGCCCGCGGCGATGCAGGGCCAGCCACGCCCTGAACAGGCCGTAGCCGAGCACGTGGCCCAGGAACACGAACAGCACCCAGAACGCCTTCCACAGCAGCTGCAGGTCGTCGTCGTGCCAGAGCTCCAAAGCGGTCAGATACACCAGGATCGCGAGCGCGACCACCAGGATCGGCGGCAGCTCCTGCGTGATCACGAAGATGATCATCGGCGCGCGCACCCTACATCGGCGGCCGCGCCTTGACGATCCGCGCGAAGCTCTATGCGGCCATCGTCTTGACGATTCTCGGGCCGCTCGCCACGACCGCCGTGGCGCTGCACGGCATGGGGCGGATGGGCGACCGCTTCGACCAGGTCCAGGAGCGTACGCAGCACGAGTCGCTCGCTCTGGAGCTGAAGTTCGCGGTCACGGACATGAACGGCTGGCAGACCGCCTACGGCTACGACAACGGCCGTTCGCGGCCGGTGTTCGAGCGCTCCGTGGCGACGCTGCGGCACGATCTGAGGCGCGCCGGCGCCACGCTGACGGATCCCGGCGAGCAAGTCCTCCTGCGCCGCCTGCGCGTTGACTTCGGCGGCTTCATGGCGCTCGACCGCGTGGCTTACCGGGCGCTTGGGCAGGGGCACGAGCGGCGCGTGCGGGACATCTTCCTCGGCCCGGAGATCGCGCGCTTCAGCGCGATGGCGGGGACGGCCGACGAGCTGGCCGCCTACGAGCGGCGCCGGGCGGCGGCTACGCGGCGCGCCTTCGACGACGCTCGAGACGACGCGCGCAAACGGCTGATCACGGTCGCGCTCGGTGCGGCAATCGTGATCGTGCTGCTGCTCGTCACGGCGAGCGACGTCGCGCGCCTCGCGCTGGAGGGCGAGCGCCACCGGCGCGCCCGCTCGGATGACTGACGACATCTTCCTGACGCTGAGCCTGTTGCTCAGCGCCGCTCTGGTCGCGCGCCTCGTGGCCAGCGTCCTGCCCGTTCCCGAGATCCTCGTGCTGGTCGCCGTCGGAGCGCTGCTCGGAGACTCGGCTCTCGACGTGGTCGACGTTCCGCTGGACTCGCTCGGTGCGCAGCTCCTGTTCACGCTCGGGGTCTCGATGATCCTCTTCTATGGCGGATTGAGCCTGTCGCTGCCCCTTCTGCGCCGGGTCTGGATCGGCCTCGGCCTGCTGGTCGTGCCCGGGGTGGTGCTCACGGCCGCCGTGGTGAGCGTGACCGCGCACCTCGTGTTCGACCTCAGCTGGACCGCCGCTCTGCTGATGGGCGCGGTGCTGGCGCCCACGGATCCGGCGATCCTGATCCCCCTGTTCGTGCGGTCGCGGCTGCGGCCGAAAGTCGCGCAGACGGTGGTGGCCGAGTCGGCCTTCAACGACCCGACCGGGGCGGCGCTCGCGCTCACGATGGCCGGCGTCCTGCTGAGCGGGGACAGCTCGCTGACCCACCCGGTGTCTGACTTCCTCGTCGATCTGGGGATCAGCACCGTGCTCGGCGTCGTCGCCGGAATCGGACTGGCCGCGGCGATCTCGAGCCACCGGTCGGGGGTCTGGCGCGAGTCATCGGCACTGGCCGTTCTGACGGTGGTGACGATCAGCTTCTTCTCGCTCGACTCCGCCGGCGGCAGCGGCTACCTCGGCGCGTTCCTGGCGGGCCTGATCGTGGGGAACATGGAGCACCTCGGGCTGGCGATGCATTCGCAGCACGAGCAGGAGATGCGCCTGTTCGCGTTCAACATGGCGGACCTCGTGACGCTTGTTCGTCTTCGTGGTGCTGGGCGCGAACATCCCGTTCGGCGCGCTGGGCGACAACCTGCTGCCCTCGCTCGCGGTGCTCGCGACGCTGCTGCTGGTGGCGCGACCGCTGACGGTGCTCGCCTGCGCCCTGCCCGATCGCAGAGCCGCCTGGACCCGGCAGGAGCTGATGTTCCTCTGCTGGACGCGAGAGACCGGGGTGGTGCCGGCCGCGCTGGTGGGGGTGCTGGCGGGCCAGGGCGTGCCGAACGGCGACCTCTACGCGAGCGTTGTGGCGCTGGCGATCATCGGAACGCTGCTGCTGCAGGCGCTACCGGCGGCTTGGCTGGCCGGTCGGCTGGGGCTGCTGGAGCCGCGGACGCGCGAGGTGCCGACGACGACCGTCGGCAGCGAAGCCGCCTGAACTGCAGCAACAAGGGGTGGGCCGCAAGCGTGCCGACCGCCCCGGCCAGGAGGGGGTTGGACGAGTTTCTTGCGCATAACGCAAGAAACTCGTCCAACCCCCTCGACCCGCCCAACTCCTATTGCTGCAGTTGGCCCCGCCGGGCGACCGACAAACGCCTCAGAACAGCTGCAGGTAGCGGTCGACCTCCCACTGGGAGACCTGGTCGTGCCACTCCTTGAACTCGTTCTGCTTGACCCGCACGAAGTAGTCGATGTAGTCCTCGCGCGCGGTCTTGCCCAGCGCTGCGCGCAGCACGTCGTCGGCTGCCAGTTCGCGAGTCGCGTCCAGCAGCGTCGCGGGCAGCATCTCCACGCCCAGCTCCGCCCGCTCGGCCTCGGTCACCTCGTGCAGGTTCAGCTCGGTCGTGGGCTCGCCCGGGTCCAGGCCGTTCTCGATGCCGTCGAGTCCCGCCGCGAGCGTGACCGCAGCCGCCAGATAGGGGTTGCAGGAGCCGTCCACGGTCCGGTCCTCCACGCGGCCCGGGCCCGGGATGCGCAGCATCTGGGTGCGGTTGTTGTAGCCGTAGCTCACGTAGACCGGCGCCCAGCTCGCCCCGCTGCGACCTCCCACCACCAGCCGCTTGTAGGACGTCACGGTCGGCGCCGTCACCGCGATGTACGCCTTCGCGTGCGCCTTCAGCCCGCCGATGAACTGGTACGCGATCTCCGACAGCCCCATCCCGCGCGGGTCGTCGGCGGGATCCGCCTCGAACACGTTCTCGCCGTCGCGCCAGAGGCTCATGTGGAAGTGGCAGCCGTTGCCGGTCAGATGTGAGAACGGCTTCGGCATGAACGTCGCGATCATGCCGCGCTCCTGGGCCAGCGCCTCGACCATGTAGCGGAAGAAGATCGCGCGGTCGCAGGTGGTCAGGGCGTCGGCGAACTCGAAGTTCTGCTCGAACTGGCCGTTGGCGTCCTCGTGGTCCGTCGCGTAGTTGCCCCAGCCGATCGCGGTGATGTTGCGCGCCACCATGGAGACGAAGTCGAGGTTGCGCGTCAGGCCGCGCATGTCGTAGCAGGGCTGGTCGAGGGTGTCGAGCGGGTCGGCCAGCTCGATCGTTCCGTCGTCGAGCTTGCGGACCAGGAAGTACTCGAGCTCGGCGCCGATCATGAACTCGAAGCCCAGCGAGCGCGCCCGCTCGACTTGCCGGCGCAGGATCGTGCGCGGGTCGTAGGGCCACTCCTCGCCCTCCACGTAGATGTCGCAGGCGAGCCGGGCCACCTCGGGCCGCCACGGGAGCGGCGTGAACGAGCGCACGTCCGGGATCGCCGCGAGATCGGGATCGTTGGGCCCCTGGCCCATCTCGCCGGCGGCGAACCCGGCAAACCCGGCCCCGTCCTCCATCAGCCCGTCGAGGTGCGTGGCCGGCACGAGCTTGGCGTTCGGCTTGCCGTGCATGTCCACGAACTGGGCGAACAGGAACTCGACGTCGTTGTCGTCGATGTACTTGCGAACGTCGTCGAGCGACTCGGGTGCTGTGAATGGCTTTGCGCTGGTCATCTGGCGCCGGAAACTACCCCTTGGCGGCGGCGCTGGCCATGTAGGTGCCCGACATCGTTGGCCAGCCAGGAGTGTTGGCTCGAGACATGGGCCTCAGGCAGGCGCCTGCCTACACTCGGGTGTCCGACCTATGTGTGGAATCGCCGGACTGTTCTCGAAGTCGCTCGACGTGAGTGGCCACCTCGGCGGCCACCTCGGGGCCATGCTGCTGCAGCTCTCCGACCGCGGGCCGGACAGCGCGGGGGTCGCGGTCTACCGGGACCCGGCGCCGTCGGGATCGTCGAAGGTCTCGCTGTTCTCGCCGGACCCCGCTCAGGACTGGGGGGCCGTGCACGACGCACTGGCCGAGGAGCTCGGCGCGGGCGAGCCGGAGGTGCTCGCCAGCCACGCGGTGATCGTGGTCGAGGCCGACGCCGAGGTCGCGCAGGCCTGGGTGCGCGAGCGCTTCCCGCAGCTGCGCGTGATGAGCGCCGGCCAGACGATCGAGATCTACAAGGAGGCGGGGCCGCCGCGCGACTTCATCGAGTCCTTCGGGCTCGCCGCGATGCAGGGCAGCCACGCGCTCGGCCACACCCGCATGGCCACCGAGAGCGCCGTGACCACCGAGCACTCGCACCCGTTCTCGACCGGGCTCGACCTCTGCCTCGTGCACAACGGGTCGCTCTCGAACCACAACCGCCTGCGCCGCAAGCTGCGCCGCGAGGGCATCCAGTTCGAGACCGACAACGACTCCGAGGTCGCCGCCGGCTACCTCACCTGGCGGCTGCGCGAGGGCGCCGGCCTCGAGCAGGCGCTCGAGGGCTGCCTCGAGGACCTCGACGGCTTCTACACGTTCGCGGTCGGCACCGCGGACGGCTTCGCGGTGCTGCGCGACCCGATCGCCTGCAAGCCGGCCGTGATGGCCGAGACCGACGACTGGGTGGCGATGGCGTCGGAGTACCGCGCGATCGCCGTGCTGCCGGGCGCCGAGCAGGCGACCACGTGGGAGCCCGAGCCCGGCCGCGTCTACAGCTGGGAGCGGGCAAAGGTCTGATGTCCGCTCCCTCGAGCGGGCTCGACGCGAAGGAGATCGATCTCGCGGTCACCTCGCTGCGGGACTTGAACGCCGCGCTGCACGCCGTCGGCGACGACGGCCCGCGCCGCTGGCGCGTGCTCAACCCGCGCGGGGCGCACGCGCTCGCCGCCGGGATCGACGCGCCGATCGAGGTCGACGTCGAGGGCCACGCGGGCTACTACTGCGCCGGCATGAACAAGCAGGCCACCGTCCGCGTGCACGGCAACGCCGGCGTGGGGCTGGCCGAGAACATCATGTCCGGCACCGTGGTGGTCGAGGGCAGCGCGAGCCAGTCGGCCGGCGCGACCGGCCACGGCGGCCTGGTCTCGATCCGCGGCGACGCCTCGGCCCGCTGCGGCATCTCGATGAAGGGCGTCGACATCGTCGTGCGCGGCTCGGTCGGGCACATGAGCGCGTTCATGGCCCAGAAGGGCCGGCTCGTCATCTGCGGCAACGCGGGTGACGCGCTCGGCGACTCGATCTACGAGGCGCGCCTATACGTGCGCGGCGAGGTCGCCGGCCTGGGCGCCGACTGCATCGAGAAGGAGATGCGCGACGAGCACCTGACGGAGCTGAGGGAGCTCCTCGAGCGGGCCGAGGTCGAGGGCTGTGAGCCGTCCGAGTTTCGCCGCTATGGCTCGGCGCGCAGGCTCTACAACTTCCACGTCGACAACGCGGGGGCCTACTGATGAACTGGGCGCTGCGCGAGTCAGCGCTGTTCGACCGCCACGCGATCGCCGAGATCCAGCGCGCCGCGCGCGAGGGCATCTACGACATCCGCGGTTTCGGCGCCAAGCGGCGCGTGCCGCACTTCGACGACCTTCTGTTCCTCGGCGCGAGCATGTCGCGCTACCCGCTCGAGGGCTACCGCGAGCGCTGCGACACCGACGTGACGATCGGCGCGCGCCACGCGGCGCAGCCGCTCCACCTCGACATCCCGATCACGATCGCCGGGATGAGCTTCGGCGCCCTGTCGGCGCCGGCGAAGGAGGCGCTCGGGCGCGGCGCGACCGAGCTCGGCACGAGCACCACCACGGGCGACGGCGGCATGACGCCCGAGGAGCGCGACCACTCGAAGACGCTCGTCTACCAGCTGCTGCCGTCGCGCTACGGGATGAACCCCGACGACCTGCGCCGCGCCGACGCGATCGAGATCGTCGTCGGCCAGGGCGCCAAGCCCGGCGGCGGCGGCATGCTGCTGGGCCAGAAGATCTCGGACCGGGTCGCGGAGATGCGTGACCTGCCCACGGGGATCGACCAGCGCAGCGCCTGCCGTCACCCCGACTGGACCGGGCCCGACGACCTCGAGATCAAGATCCACGAGCTGCGCGAGATCACCGACTGGCAGAAGCCGATCTTCATCAAGGTCGGCGCCACGCGCCCTTACTTCGACGTCGCCCTGGCGGTGAAGGCGGGCGCCGACGCCGTGGTGCTCGACGGGATGCAGGGCGGCACGGCCGCCACCCAGGAGGTCTTCATCGAGCACGTGGGCATCCCGACGCTTGCGGCGATCCCCCCGGCGGTCGAGGCGCTGCAGGACCTCGACGCCCACCGTGAGGTGCAGCTGATCGTCTCCGGCGGGATCCGCTCCGGCGCCGACGCCGCCAAGGCTCTCGCGCTGGGGGCCGACGCCGTCTCGATCGGTGTCGCGGCGCTGATCGCGCTGGGCGACAACTCGCCCGAGCTCGACGCCGACTACGTGGAGATCGGCTCGGCGGCCGGCTTCTACGACGACTGGCACGAGGGCCGCGACCCCGCCGGCATCTCGACCCAGGACGACGAGCTGGCCGCGCGCTTCGACCCTGAGCTGGGCGGCCGGCGCCTGGCCAACTACCTGCGCACGATGGTGCTGGAGGCGCAGACGCTTGCGCGCGCCTGCGGGAAGTCGCACCTGCACAACCTCGAGCCGGAGGACCTGGTGGCGCTCACGCTCGAGGCGAGCGCGATGGCCCGGGTGCCGCTGGCCGGGACCTCCTGGGTGCCGGGCGCCTAGAAGACGACCGTGGAGGTCCCGTTCACGATCACCCGGTCCTCGCAATGCCAGCGCACGGCGCGCGCCAGGACGGTGCGCTCGATGTCGGAGCCGAGCCGTATCAGCGTCTCGACATCGTCGCGGTGCGAGACGCGGATCACGTCCTGCTCGATGATCGGCCCGGCGTCCAGCTCCTCGGTGACGTAGTGGGCGGTCGCACCGATCAACTTCACGCCACGATCCTTGGCGCGCTCGTAAGGGCCGGCCCCGGCGAAGGCGGGCAGGAACGAGTGGTGGATGTTGATCACGGGCGCGCCCACCTGAGCGAGGAAGTCGCCCGAGAGGATCTGCATGTAGCGGGCGAGCACGACCACGTCGAAGCCGGCGAGCAGCTCGAGCTGGCGCCGCTCGGCCTCCAGCTTGGTCTCCTTGGTGACCGGGACGTGCTCGAAGCGGACGCCGAACTGCGCTACGTCGCCGGCGAGGTCGGTGTGGTTGGAGACCACCAGGCCGATGTCGAGGTCGAGCTCGCCCCGGCGCCAGCGCCAGAGGATGTCGAGCAGGCAGTGGTCGTAGCGCGAGACCATGAGCGCCACGCGCTTGGGGCGGGCGACGTCGTGAAGGCCCCAGGTCATGTCGAAGCGCTCGCCGACCTCCGACTGAAAGCCCTGGCCCATCTCGTCGAGCGCAGCCGAGAGTCCGGTCATGTGGAAGACCATGCGCAGGAAGAACGTGCCGCCCTCGGGGTCCGTCGAGTACTGGTCCGACTGGTGGATGTTGGCTCCCTGCGCGTGCAGGAAGCCCGACACCGCGGCCACGATTCCGGGTCGGTCCTCGCACCTGACGAGCAGGCGCCCCGTGTCGACGGTGTTCGGGTCTTCGACCATTTGCTCCCTTGAACAAATTTGTTTACGATGCGAAGGTAGTCAGCACCGTACCGTGTCCTACGTCCTGACCTGTCCCAACTGCGGCCCGCGCGAGGTCACCGACTTCAGCTTCGGGGGCGAGGTCAACCCACGGCCGAGCTCGACGCCTTCGCCGCGTGAGCTGGGTGCCTACAACTACTTCCGCGACAACGTCGCGGGGGTGCAGCGCGAGTGGTGGTTCCACCGCTCCGGCTGCGGCGAGTGGTTCTTGGCCGAGCGCGACACGCGCACCAACCAGGTGCTGCTGACGGAGCTTCCGCGAAGCGGAAGCGTTCAAGAGAGGCCGGAGGCCGAACAATCTGGTCAAGACGCGGGGCAGGATGCCCCGCGGAGGAATGATCAATCGTGACACGGCTGCCGGAGCAGCCGGGCGAGCGCATCGAGCGCGGGACTGAGCTGAGCTTCAGCTTCGACGGCAAGCAGGTCAGCGGCCTCGAGGGCGACACGATCGGATCGGCGCTGTTCGCCGCCGGCCGCCGCACGTTCTCGCGCAGCTTCAAGTACCACCGCCGGCGCGGGCTGATGTGCTGCGCGGGGCAGTGCCCGAACTGCCTCGTCCAGGTCGACGGCGCGCCGGGCGTGCGTGCCTGCACCGAGCCGCTGCGCGAGGGCATGAAGGTCGAGCACATGAACGCCTCGCCGTCGCTCGAGTTCGACGTGATGCGCGCGACGGACCTGGTCGGCGGGCCGTTCACGCCGCCGGGCTTCTACTACAAGACCTTCATCCGTCCGCGGCGCTTCTGGCCGCTCTACGAGAAGGTGCTGCGCCGCGCCGCCGGGCTCGGCCGGATCGCGCGCAGCCAGCCCGAGCGCGAGTGGCAGACCGAGTACCGCCGCCGCCACGCCGACGTGCTGGTCGTCGGCGGTGGAGCGGCCGGGCTGAGCGCCGCCACCGCGGCGGCCGAAGCGGGCGCCGACGTCGTGCTCTGCGACGAGGGGCCCGAGGCGGGCGGGCGCCTGCTGGCCGAGGGCGGCCACGAGCACGCGCGCGAGCTCGCCGGGCGGGCCCGGGACGCGGGAGTCGAGCTGCTCACGAGCGCGCCCGCGCTAGGGGCGTTCGACGGGCTGGTGCCGATCTGGGAGGGCGACACGCTGCACCAGGTGCGCGCCGCGCGCGTGATCTACGCAACCGGCTCGGTGGAGCAGCCGCTGCTGTTCCCCGGCAACGACCTCCCGGGCGTGATGCTGTCGGGCGGGGCGCGGCGGCTGGCCGCGCTATACGCGGTGAGCCCCGGGACCCGCGCCGTGGTGGCGGCGGTCTGCGACCGCGGACTGGAGGCGGCCGCCGCCCTGATGGACGCCGGCGTCGAGCTGGCCGCCGTGGCCGACCTGAGGAGCAACGGCGCCACGCCGGCGCTGAACGAGCTGTTGCGGCGTGGCGTGCGTCCGCTGCGCGGGATGACCGTGCTCGAGGCGCGCGGGAGCGGTCAGGTTCAGGGCGCCGTGGTCGGCAGGCCGGGTGCCGAGGACGGCGAGGGCGAGCACGCCTTTGGCTGCGACCTGCTCGTCGTGTCGGGCGGGAGCGCCCCGGCCACGTCGATGCTCACCCAGGCCGGCGGCCGCACCGCGTACGACCGCCAGCGCGGCCAGTTCGTGCTCGAGGAGCTGCCCGACGACGTCTACGCCGCCGGCGAGGTGGCGGGCGCCGGCGACCTCGAGGACGCCGAGCGCTCCGGCGAGGCCGCCGGGCGGGCCGCCGCACGCAGCCTCGGCTTCGGCGACGGTGAGGACGCCGACGGAGACGGGCAGGGCCGGATTGCGAGCCGGCCGCCCGACGTCGCCGTGCCGCCCCCGGTCACCAGCCGGCGCCCGGGCAAGTGCTTCGCCTGTCTGTGCGAGGACGTGACCGCGAAGGACATCCACCTCTCGGTCGAGGAGGGCTACGACTCGATCGAGCTGTCCAAGCGCTACACGACCACGACGATGGGTCCCTGCCAGGGGCGCATGTGCCAGCTTCCGGCCGTGCGGCTGATGGCTCAGGAGACCGGGCAGAGCCTCGAGCAGATCGGCACCACGACCGCCCGGCCGCCCTGGCACGCCGTGCCGCTCGGCGCGCTGGCAGGCCGGCCGTTCGAACCGGCCAAGCGCTCGGCGATCCACGGCCGCCACCGCGAGCTCGGGGCGAACGTGATGTGGGCCGGCGACTGGCGGCGCGCCTACGACTACGGCGATGCGCGCGGCGAGGCGCTGGCCGTGCACGAGGCGGCCGGGCTGATCGACGTCTCCACGCTCGGCAAGCTGATCGTGCGCGGCCCGGACGCCGGCGAGTTCCTCGACCGGCTCTACCCGAACCGCTTCTCCAACCTCAAGCCCGGACGCATCCGCTACGGCGTGATCGCCAGCGACGCGGGGCGCATCATGGACGACGGCACGATCTGCCGGCTCGACGACGACAGCTTCTACGTGACCACCACCTCGAGCGGCGCCGGCGCGGTCTACGAGTGGTTCTCGTGGTGGCTGGCCGACTGGAAGCTGCGCGTCCTCATCACCGACGTGACCCAGGCGCTCTCGGCGATCAACCTGGCCGGCCCGCGTGCGCGGGAGATCATGGGCGAGCTGACCGAGCTCGACTGCTCGGCCGAGGCGTTCACCTACCTCGACGGCAAGCAGGCCGGAGTCGCGGGCGTTCCCTGCCTGATCCTGCGGATCGGCTTCGTGGGCGAGGTCGGCTACGAGATCCACTACCCCTCCGCGCACGGCGAGCACCTCTGGGACGCCCTGATGCAGGCCGGCGCCAAGCACGGGCTGCGGCCCTTCGGCCTCGAGCCCCAGCGCCTGCTGCGCCTGCAGAAGATGCACATCCTGATCGGGCAGGACACGGACTCGGAGTCGACGCCGTTCGGCGCGGCCATGCCGTGGATCGTCAAGCTCGACAAGGAGGAGGACTTCATCGGCAAGTGGGCGCTCGAGCGAGTGGCCGGAGAGGACCTGGAGACCGCGCTGGTCGGCTTCAAGCTGAACAACGGCCACGTGCCGACCGAGGGCTCGGTCGTCCTGCCGGAGGGCGACGGGCCCGTCGGCCAGGTCACGAGCGCGCGCTTCTCGCCGCAGCTCGGCGGCGTGATCGGGATGGCCTGGGTGCCGGCGGCGCTGGCCAAGGACGGGTCGCGCGTGACGATCTCCGACGAGGGCAAGCGGCTCGAGGCGGAGGTCGTGACCAAGCCCTTCTACGACCCGGATGGCGAGGTGCTGCGCTCGTGAGCCTCGAGTTCCTGTCGCCGGCGCCGACAGCGGTTGCGCGGAGTCCCATGGAGCGCGAGGCGCTGGCCGCCGGCGCGCGCATCGAGCAGCGCGACGGCTGGAACGTCGCCGTGGGCTTCGAGGGCGAGGAGGCCCACCTCTCGACCGTCGCCTTCGCCGATCGCTCGCAGATCGGCAAGCTGGAGGTTCAGGCCGAGCACGGCCTCGAGCTCGGCCGGGCGACGCTGCGCGACGACGCCTGGTGGTGCCCGACCTCGCGCGAGCGGGCGCTCGTCCTGTGCGAGCCGGACAGGACCGCCGAGCTGCGCGAGGTGCTCGAAGGCGTGGTCGACCTGACCTCCGCGATGGGCGCGCTCACGATCGCCGGACCGCTGGCGCGCGAGGTGTTCGCGCGCTTCACCGCGATCGACCTGCGCCCGCAGGTCACGCCGCTGCACGGCTTCCGGCCGGGCTCGGTGGCCCGCACGCCGGGCGCGGTTCTGCGCGAGGGGGAGGAGCGCTGGCTGATGCTGTTCGGCGCCGCGCTCGGGAGCTACGTCTGGACGGTGGTGGCGGACGCCGCGGGCTCGCTCGGCGGCGGGCCCGTGGGGCTCGACGCGCTTGCGCCGCTGGAGCACGAGGCCGCCCGTGCGTGACCTGTTCCGCACCCGTCGCATGTGGCGCCGGCGCGCGGAGCTGAAGGACTCCTACGACGTGGTGATCGTCGGCGGCGGTTCGCACGGCTTGGCCGCCGCCTACTACCTCGCGCGCGACCACGGCATCGGCAACGTCGCGATCCTCGAGAAGGGCTACATCGGCTCGGGCGCGGCGGGGCGCAACACCACGATCCTGCGCGCGAACTACAAGACGGTCGAGGGGGCGCGCTTCTACGACGCCTCGCTGAAGCTCTACGAGGGGCTCGGCGCGCAGCTCGACTTCAACCTGCTGTTCTCCCAGAACGGCCACCTCACGCTCGCCCACTCGGACCGGGCGATGTTCGTGATGGCCAACCGCGCCGAGGTCAACCGCATCAACGGGATCGACTCGCGGCTGATCTACCCGGACGAGATCAAGAAGCTCGCGCCTGCGATGCAGGTCGACAACCCGGACGCGGTCTATCCGATCCAGGGCGCGCTCTACCACCCGCCCGGCGGCGTGATCCGCCACGACGCCGTGGTCTGGGGGCTGGCGCGCGGCGCCGACCGCGGCGGCGCCGAGATCCACCCCTACACCGAGGTGACCGGCATCGACCGCTCGAACGGGCGGGTCACGGGAGTGCAGACCAACCGCGGCTCGATCAAGGCGGGCACGGTGCTCAACTGCACGGCCGGGTGGAGCTCGCTGGTCGCGGGGATGGCCGGCGTGAAGCTGCCGATCACCACCCACATCCTTCAGGCGTGCGTCACCGAGCCGCTCAAGCCGTTCCTCGACGTGGTGATCGTCTCGTCGCAGATGCACGTCTACATCTCGCAGACCGATCGCGGCGAGGTGCTGATGGGCGCCGAGATCGAGCCCTGGACCACCTACCGGATGCAGGGCACGCTGAACTTCATGCAGGAGGTGAGCCGCCACACGCTGGAGCTGTTCCCGCAGCTCGAGCGGGCGCGCCTGCTGCGCAGCTGGGCGGGCCTGTGCGACCTCAGCCCGGACTACAGCCCGATCCTCGGCAAGACCGAGGTCGAGGGCTTCCACATCAGCGCGGGCTGGGGCACGTACGGCTTCAAGGCCGCGCCGATCGTGGGGAAGACGCTCGCCGAGCTGGTCGCGACGGACCGCACGCCGGACCTGATCGCGCCCTTCGCACTGGAGCGCTTCTACGAGGACAAGCTCGTGTCGGAGCTCGCCGCTGCCGCGGTGAGTCACTAGGGGAGAGGGGACTTCTTTTGAAGAGCAGCTTGGAGATCGCGCAGGAGGCGGAGCTTCGACCGATCGAGTCGATCGCCGAGGCCGCCGGGCTGCTGCCCGACGAGGTCGATCCCTACGGGCGCTACAAGGCGAAGATCTCGCTGGGCGCACTCGACCGCCTCAAGGACGCCCCCGACGGCAAGCTCGTCTGCGTCGCCGGCGTGACGCCGACCAAGGCGGGGGAGGGCAAGACGACCACGGCCGTGTCGCTCACCGAGGGCCTCGGCCACATCGGCAAGGACCCGCTGCTGTGCCTGCGCGAGCCGTCGCTCGGGCCGGTGTTCGGCATCAAGGGCGGCGCCGCCGGCGGCGGGCTGGCCCAGGTCGTTCCGATGGAGGACCTCAACCTTCACTTCACCGGCGACATCCACGCCATCGGCGCCGCCAACAACCTGCTCGCGGCGCTGCTGGACGCCTCCATCCTGCACGGCAACCCGCACAAGATCGACGCCCTGCGGGTCGGCTGGAAGCGCGCGCTCGACATGAACGATCGCGCCCTGCGCGCGATCACCCTCGGCCAGGGCGGCCGCGCCAACGGCTATCCGCGCGAGTCCGGGTTCGACATCACCGCCGCCTCGGAGGTGATGGCCATCCTCGCCGTGTCGCGCGACCTGCACGACCTGCGCAAGCGCCTCGGCGCGATCACCGTCGCGCACTCCTTCGACGGCGGCAAGCCGGTCACGGCCGAGGACCTCGGCGCGGCGGGGGCGATGACCGTGCTGCTGAAGGAGGCGCTCAAGCCGAACCTGATCCAGACGCTCGAGGGCCAGCCCTGCCTGATGCACGCCGGCCCGTTCGCGAACATCGCACACGGGAACTCTTCCCTTGTGGCAGACCTGATCGGGCTCAAGCTGAGCGACTACGTGATCACGGAGTCGGGCTTCGGCTCGGACATGGGCATGGAGAAGTTCTTCGACATCGTCTGCCGCGGCGGCGGCCTGCGGCCGAACGCGGTCGTGCTGGTCGCCACCGTGCGCGCGCTCAAGCACCACGGCGGCATCGAGGACGACCCGCGCGTGGAGCACGTGCGCGGGCTCGCGGCGATCGCGACCGGAGCAGCCAACCTGCACCGCCACCTGGGGATCGTGCGGAGCTTCGGGTTGCCCTGCGTCGTGGCCGTCAACCGGCGTCCCGGCGACACAGACGAGGAGGTCGAGCTGGTGCGCGCGCTGGCGCTCGAGGGCGGCGCGCTGGCCGCGGAGGTCAACGACGCCTTCGCCCGCGGCGGCGAGGGCGCCGCCGAGCTGGCCCAGGCGGTGGCCGACGCCTGCGAGCAGCCGTCGGAGTTCAAGTTCGCCTACGAGGACGACGATCCGATTCAGGTGAAGGTCGAGAAGGTCGCCAAGCAGGTCTACGGCGCGTCCGACGTCGTCTTCTACCTGGACGCGGAGCGCAAGATCCGCCAGTACACCGAAGACGGCCTGGACAAGCTGCCGATCTGCATGGCCAAGACGCACCTGTCGCTGTCGGCCGACCCGGCGCTGCGCAACGCCCCGGAGGACTTCACGCTGCCGGTGCGCGACATGCGCGCTTACACCGGCGCCGGCTGGCTGGTGCCGCTGTGCGGCGACATCCAGCAGATGCCCGGGCTGGGCAAGACGCCGGCGGCGCTCAACGTCGACATCGACGCCGAGGGGAGAACGGTCGGCCTGTTCTGATGTCGCGCAACCTCACGGACATCCTGCGCTCGCACGAGGACGAGCCCCGGCCGACGGCTCTCACGGTGCTCAAGGAGGCGATGGACGAGCACGGCGAGATCACCGACGAGGATCGCCGTCACGCGGCCGCCGTGTCGGGGCTGCCGGAGGCCACGGTCTACGGCGTCTCGACCTTCTACGACGACCTGACGCAGCCCCGCGGCGAGCGGCACGTCTCGGTCTGCACCGGCACCGCCTGCTGGGCGTCGGATTTCGGCGCGCACGTCGCCGCGGTCGAGCAGGGGCTCGGCGTCGGGCTGGGCGAGCGCTCGGAGGACGGGACGGTCTCGCTGGGCCAGACCGTCTGCCTGGGCTTCTGCCACACGGCGGCCGCCGTCCGCGAGGGGGATCTGGTCGACGCCGGCGAGGGCGTGATCGACCGCGCGCTGGCCGGCACGCTGCGCGAGGCGGACGAGCCGGAGAGCCAGAGCGTGCTGGACGAGCCGGTGCTGCTCAGGCGGGGGTCGTTCGAGGGCCTGCGCCACGCGCTCGAGTCGCTGTCGCCGCAGGAGCTGATCGAGCGAGTCAAGGAAGCGAACGTGCGCGGTCGCGGCGGCGCCGGCTTCCCGGCCGGAACGAAGTGGGAGTTCGCCGCGCGCGCCGCCGACCCCGACAAGGCGATCGTCGTCAACGGCGACGAGGGCGACCCGGGCTCGTACATCGACAAGCTCCTGATGGAGCGCAGTCCGAATCTGCTGCTCGAGGGAATGGCGCTGGCCGGCTACGCGGTGGGCGCGCGGCACGGCTACGTGCTGATCCGCTCGGAGTACCCGCGCTCCATGCCGATCCTGCGCGAGGCAGCCGAGCGCGCCCGCGCCGACGGGAGCTTGGGCGACTTCGACGTCGAGGTGGTCGAGGGCGCCGGCTCGTACGTCGTCGGCGAGGAGACCGCGCTGCTGGCGTCGCTGCAGGGCTTTCGCGGCATCGTCTCGGCCCGGCCGCCGTTCCCCGCCGAGCGCGGCTTCCACGGCAAGCCGACGATCGTCCACAACGTCGAGACGCTCTGCAACATCCCCTTCATAGCGCTCCACGGGGCGGAGGCGTACGCGGCCTTGAGCCCGGGCGCCACGCCCGGCACCAAGCTCGTCTGCCTGAACGACCGCTTCGCGCGGCCAGGGATGTACGAGGTCCGCTTCGGCACGCCCATGTCGGAGATCTGCGACGGCCTCGGCGGCGGCCTCGTGGACGGCCACTCGATCAAGGCCGTGCAGATCGGCGGGCCGCTGGGCGGCATCCTCCCCGGCTGGAAGCTCGACACGCCGTTCGACTTCGACGAGCTGGCGGCCGAGGGCTGCATGGTCGGGCACGGCGGGATCCTCGCCTTCGACGAGCGCACCGACATGCGCGCGCTCGCCCGCCACCTGCTCGAGTTCGGCGCGCACGAGAGCTGTGGCAAGTGCTTTCCCTGCCGGATCGGGCTGCAGCGGGCGTTCGAGATGGTCGACCGGCCGGGCGAGCTGGATCGCGACCGGCTCGAGGCGCTGCTGGAGACGCTCGAGCTGGGCTCCCTGTGCGCGCACGGCGGCGGCATGCCGGCGCCGATCCGCAGCCTGATCGCCCACTTCTCCGAGGAGCTGGGGGTTTCCCAGGGGCCCGAGCCGACCGATGACCCGTACTTGCGCCGGCCGGAGGAGCGGCGCGAGGACGATCCGGGGGCGCGGCCGGCCGAGGGTCCGAGCACGAACGGGGGCGATTCGTGAAGGTCGAGATCGACGGCCTGCCGGTCGAGGTCGAACCGGGGACCACCGTCCTCGAGGCCGCCCAGGCGGCCGGCCGCTACATCCCGACGCTCTGCTTCGACGACCGCATGGCCCCGTTTGGCGCCTGCCGGGTCTGCATGGTGGCGCTGGAGGGAGCAGCCGCTCCGGTCGCGGCCTGCACCACGCCCTGCCGCGACGACATGAAGGTCGACACCGGCGACGCCACGTCGCGCCGCATCGCCGCCGCCACCGTCGAGCTGGTCATGTCCGAGCTGCCCGAGCCGCCGGCCGAGCACACCGAGCTGGCCACGGTGGCGCGCTTCTTCGAGATCGGCGAGCCGCGCTGGCAGGGCGAGCGGCGCCGGCCCGCGCACGACCAGCGCCATCCCTACCTGGCGCTCCAGCACGAGCTGTGCATCTCGTGCGGGCGCTGCGTGCGCGCCTGCGACGAAATCCAGGGCGCCTTCGCCCTCACCGGCACCGGGCGCGGCTTTCACTCCGGCATCACCGCCGGGCTGGACAGCGGCTTCGAGGATTCGACCTGCGTTTCATGCGGCGCCTGCGCCGACACCTGCCCAACCGACGCGATCACGGAGCACACCCTGCTCGAGATGGCGTCGGCGTACACTGGGGATGGAGGCACTCTGTGACTTCCCGCTTTGACGCGACCACCACCACGACCTGCGGCTACTGCGGGGTCGGGTGCAGGCTGGAGGCCCACCGCTCCGACGGGCGGATCGCCTCGATCAGCCCTGCGCTGGACGGCCCTGCCAACAAGGGCCACACCTGCGTCAAGGGCCGCTTCGCGCATCAGTTCGCTCGCTCGCGCGACCGCCTGACGGCACCGCTGGTGCGCGAGAGCGGCGGCTTCCGGCTCGCGTCGTGGGACGAGGCGATCGGCCGCATCGCCGACGCCCTGGGCCGCATCAAGGCCGAGCACGGCCCCGACGCGATCGCCGGCCTCGCGTCCTCGCGCGCGACGAACGAGGACTGCTATGTGATGCAGCGCCTGATGCGCGCGGCGATCGGGACGCACAACATCGACAACTGCTCGCGCGTCTGCCACTCGCCAACCTCGTTCGCCCTGCGCAAGTCGTTCGGGATGTCGGGCGCGACCGGCTCGTTCAACGACATCGAGGCCGCCCAGGTGGCCCTGCTGATCGGGGTCAACCCGACCCAGGGTCACCCGGTCGTCGGCGCGCGCATCAAGCAGGCGGCGATCAAGGGACTGAAGCTGATCACGGCCGACCCTCGCCGGATCGAGCTGGCCGACTACGGCCAGATGCACCTCGGCATGCGGCCCGGCACCAACGCCGCGCTGCTGAACGGGCTCGCGCACGTGATCATCCGCGACGGGCTGGTCAACGAGCAGTTCGTCGCCGAACGCACCGAGGGCTTCGAGGCGTTCGCGGAGCTGGTCGAGGCCTACACGCCCGAGGCGGTCGAGGAGATCACCACCGTGCCGGCGGCCGACCTGGTCGCGGCAGCGCACATGTACGCGACCGCCGAGCGTGCCTCCATCCTCTGGGGGCTCGGGGTCACGGAGCACCGCTACGGCTCGGAGTGCGTGCGGATGATCTGCAACCTGGCGCTGCTGACCGGGAACGTGGGCCGCCCGGGCGCCGCGCTGCTGCCGCTGCGCGGGCAGAACAACGTCCAGGGCTCGTCGGACCACGGCGCGCTGCCCGACACGTTCACGGACTACCGCCGCGTGTCCGACGAGGCGGTGGCCTCGTCGTTCGAGGAGCGCTGGGGCGTGAAGATGAAGCGCGAGCCCGGGCTGAACATCCCGGAGATGTTCGATGCGGCGGTCGCGGGCCGGCTGAAGGCGATGTACATCTTCGGCGAGGACGTGGCGCAGACCGATCCCGACACGGCGCACGTCCAGCACGCGCTCGAGTCGCTCGACTTCCTCGTCTGCCAGGACATCTTCGAGAACGAGACGACCAAGTACGCCGACGTGATCCTGCCGGCCTCGTCGTTCCTCGAGAAGACGGGCACGTTCTCCAACGCCGAACGGCGCCTGCAGCTGGTCGAGGCGGCCAACGACCCGCCCGGCGCCGCCAAGACAGACTTCGAGATCCTCACGACGGTCTCGCGCGCGCTCGGCTACGAGATGGGCTACGAGACGCCCAGCGACGTGATGGACGAGATCGCGGAGATGACACCGCGCTACGCGGGCATCAGCCACGAGCGGATCGGCCGCACCGGGCTCCAGTGGCCGGTGGCCCCCGACGGCACCGACACGCCGATCCTCTACGAGGACGAGTTCTCCCTCCCCGGCGGGCGCGGCCAGTTCGCCGCGCTCCCGTACAAGCCGCCCGGCGACTCCGCCGACGATGAGTTCCCGCTCATCCTCGTCACCGGCCGGCGGCTGGAGCACTACAACGCCGGGACGATGACGCGTCGCACCGGGAACCTGCAGCTGATGAGCGCGGACTGGCTCGAGGTGCACCCCGACGACGCCGCCGGGCTGGGCCTGCGCGAGGGCGAGACCGTCACGGTGCGCAGCCGCCGTGGCCAGATCCAGCTGCCCGTTCAGATCACCACGCGCATCGAGCCGGGGCACGTGTTCACGGCGTTCCACTTCCCCGAGGTGCGCACCAACCTGCTGATCGGCCAGTCCTCAGACGTCAACACCTCGTGCCCCGAGTACAAGGTCGTGGCAGTGGCGATCGAGCCCGTCGGCGACCGCAAGCCGCAGCCGCAGGCGGCCGAGCCGGCCGTCTCCGCTTAGTGCTGAAGCAGGTCTCGGTCGACGGTCGCAGCGATGAGGTGGCCGTCGAGCTGCCGCTGGAGATACGGCTGAACGGGTCGCCGGTGGCGGTGACGATGCGGACGCCGGGACATGACTTCGAGCTTGCGGCCGGATTCCTGTACGGAGAGGGGATCGTCTCCTCGGCGCCCGAGATGACCCTGCCGGAGGACCTCGCGGCGAACACCGTCGATGCCGTCGCCCCCTCCGCCCGCGCGCCCGCGACCCGCCGCTTCTACACCACATCGTCCTGCGGCATCTGCGGAAAAGGGGCTCTGGAGGAGGTGGAGGCGATCGCGCCGGTCGTGGTCGGCGGGCCGGTGGTGGCGCGGTCGCTGCTGGCTTCGTTGCCTGACCGACTGCAGCAACCAGGGTTTGAGCGCACGGGTGGGCTGCACGCCACGGGGCTGTTCTCGGCCTCCGGGGAGTTGCTGGCGGTTCGGGAGGACGTTGGCCGCCATAACGCGATGGACAAGGTGATCGGTTGGGCGCTGCTGGGGGAAACGCTGCCGCTCAGCGAGTCGCTGCTGTGCGTGAGCGGCCGCCTGGCCTTCGAGCTGGTCCAGAAAGCGGCCCGTGCGGGAGCGCCCGTGCTGGTCGGAGTCGGCGCCCCAACCTCACTGGCCGTGGAGCTCGCAGAGGACCGCGGTGTCACCCTGGCCGGCTTCGCCCGAGCCGGCCGGGTGAACATCTACACGCACGCTGACCGCGTGACGTGACGCGCCGCACGTTGACATTGAAATAGAACGCAAACGTGCGACGCGTGACCGGAAAGGCCGCCGGCGCGGGGGGCCGTGATCTCCTTGCTGCAGTTCGTGTCAGGCGGCGCGGATGGGCGCCGGCCGGCGCCGCCGGCTCCAGCGCTTGCGGCGCGTCGCGAGCGGCGCCGGCGGTTCCTCGTGCACGACCAGCACGGGCGTGGGGCTGCGCCGGTTCAGACGCTCGCCCACCCGGGCCAGGAAGGGCGGCCACCAGGGCCGGTGGGTCTGCCCGACCACGACCAGGTCCCAGCGCCCGCTGCGGGCCTCGCGCAGCAGCGCCCGCCAGGGCGACCCGAGCGCGAGCAGCTTCGTCACGGGGATCTCCTGCGGCACCATCTCCTCGGCCGCGGCCAGGTTGCGCTGTGCCCAAACGACGAGCTCCTGCGCCAGCTCCGCGCGGGTGATCGGCATGATCGTCGGCGCAGCTCCGACCATGGTCGGGCGAGGGGCGCTGCTGAGGAGACCGAGCCGGCCGTGACCGGCGTCCACCAACTCGATCGCCTGTCTCAGGGCGGCCCTGGAGGCGGGGGTGTCGTCGACTCCGACGAGGATCCGGTGGAACATTCTGAGCTCCGTTTCTTAGCGCGCTAACAAGTGTAGTGCTTAGCGCGCTAACTTTCCAGGTGTGGCGACCACGCAGATCACTCCCCGCGCCGAGGCCCACGAGCGCTTCGGCAACGCTCTCGAGGAGCTCATCCGAGCCGTGCTCAAGGCGAGCGGCCGCGGGGTGCCGGGCGGGGAGACGGAGCTGACCTTGTCGCAGTACTTCGTGATGGACGCCATGGCCGACGCGGCGCTCACCGTCAGCGAGGTTGCTCGGGCGGCGCGGGTCGCCGTGCCCACCGCCACCCGGGCGCTACGTGCGCTCGAGACCCGCGGCTTCGTCGACCGTGAGCGCAACGACGACGAGGATCGCCGGCTCGTCACGGTCGCCCTGACCCCCAGTGGCCGGGCCGTCCTCGACGAAAAGCGGACCTGGGTTCACATGCGGCAGCGCGAGATCTTCGAGAGCCTCACGGCGGCCGAGCGCCGTACGGTCAGCCACGCGCTCAGCGCGATCGCTCACAACATCGACGAGCTCTAGCTCGAGGAACCCCGCATCAGCTCGTTCACGTCGGCCACCGGGCCGAGGTGCTGGAGCTTGTCCGGGTTGACGATCGAGCGGATGCCCTGGACCCGCCCCTCGGCGATGTCGAGCGCCATGACGCTGATGATCCGACCCTCCGAGTCGAGGATCTTCGCGCCGGGCTGACCGTTGACGTCCACGCGGCGCATCGTCACGCCGGCTATGCGCGCTCCCACACGGACCCAGTTGCGCAGCGTGCGGGCCACGCGCGAGCGTCCGAACAGGGCCCGCGCGAGCGCCGGCGCCTTCCCGCCGCCGTCGCCGTGCAGCTCGACGTCCTCGGCGAGCAGCTCCTCGAGGCCGCCCAGGTCGCCTTCCTCCACCGCCGCGAAAAACCGGTCGGCGAGCTGGTCGCGTTGCTCGCGAGAGGCGTCGAAGCGCACCCGCCGTTCCTCGACCTGCCGGCGCGCACGCACGGCGAGCTGGCGCACGGCGGGCTTGCTTTTCCCGACGATCTCGGCGATCTGCTCGTAGGGGTAGTCGAACACCTCGCGCAGCAGGAAGACCGCTCGCTGCTCCGGCGACAGGCTCTCGAGCAGGACGAGGAAGGCGAGCGAGAGCGAGTCGGCCATTTCCGCGTGGCGGGCCGGGTCGTCCTGCTCGCTCACGAGCAGCGGCTCGGGCAGCCACTCGCCGACGTAGGTCTCTCTCCGCACGCGCGCCGAGCGCAGCTGGTCGATCGCCAGCCGTGTCACGACCGTCGAGAGATAGGCCCGCGGCGACTCGATCCGCTCGCCCTCCTTCTCCGCGCGGTAGAGGCGGAGGAGGGCCTCCTGGACCACGTCCTCCGCCTCGCTGACGCTGCCGAGCATGCGGTAGGCGATCGCGAACGCCCGCGGCCGCAGTTCCTCGACGGCCTCCATGACTCAGCCGAGCCCTCGCGCGAAGCCCTGGCGCCAGCTTGCGTAGCGCGGCTGCCAGCCGAGCTCGCGCTTCGCCTTCGCGTTGGAGGCGCCGCGCATGTCGGTCATCATGACCACGGCGGCCTCGCCGGCGGCGAGTCGCCCGACCCAGCGCGGTAGGCGCATCGGCTTGCGGGCGCCGACCGCCTCGGCCGCCTCGGGCAACCACTCGCGCACCGCGGCGGGCTCGTCGTCGACGACGTTGTAGACGCCGCGCCGGCCGTGCTCGATCGCCTCGACCGTGGCGGCGGCGGCGTCCTCGATGTGGATGAACGACCACACGCCGGTGCCCTTGCCGACGATCGGGAACTTGCGCTTGCGGATCAGCTCGACCATCTCCGCGTCCGAATCCAGGCTGAACGAGGTGCCGGGTCCGTAGAAGCCGCCGTAGCGGAGCACGACGCCCTCGGTCCAGCCGGCGCCCGTCACCGTCTCCTCGAGGTAGCGGATCGCGTCATGCGAGGTGCGCATCGCGTCGACCGGACTCGGGTCGAGCGGGTCGTCCTCCGTCTTCACCGGCCCGCCGGTGCGGGCCGAGGGCCAGCCGGCGAAGCTCTGCGCGACGAACCGCTTGATCCCGACCGCGCGTCCGGCGGCGAGCAGGTGGTCGGTCGCCTCGGTGCGGAGCCGGTTGGTCAGCGCGAACGTGCCGTCGAAGTCGCGCAGGTCCAGGTGGCCCGACAGCGCGGTCAGCTCGTGCACGATCACGTCGGGCTCGGCCTGAGCGATCGCCTCCGCAACCGACTCCGGGTCGAGCGCGTCCGCCACGACCGGACGCGCGCCGAGCGCGCGGACGATGTCCTGCTTCTCCGGCTTGCTGGTCATCCCGACGACCTCGTGCCCCCTGGCGACGAGCTGAGGCACCAGATGCTGACCGAGCGCCCCGGTGGCACCTGCGACGAAGACCTTCATGACATCTCCTTCCGTCTCGTTTACCTACTGAGACGAGATGCCTATGCCGTGTGTGACAGCTCCTCGCGCATCTCGGAGATCGAGTCGTCGGTGCACTCGCGGAAGAAGCCGCCCACCACCTCGCGGACCTCGTCCAGCGACTCCGCTCGGTAGAGGACCGGCTGGTAGTGCGTGATGTCGTAGTCCGCCGTCCCCATCTCGACGATGTCGAGCGGGCGGTGCTCCATCTCGCGGAACTCGTCGATCTCGCCGTAGGACGAGAGGATCCCGGCGCCGTAAGCCTTCAGCTCTCCGTCCTCGACCACCACACCGAACTCGACACTGAACCAAAAGACCCGCGAGAGGAAGCGCAGGTTCTCCTCGTCGGACAGGCGGTGAGTTGCCTCGCCGGTCAGGCGGTGCAGCTCCGAGAACGTCGGCGTCGCGAGCAGGTGCCCGTGGCCGAGGACCTCGTGGATGATGTCCGGCTCGGGCGTGTAGAGCGGGCTACCCGGGTGGCGCACGTACTGGGTCGAGTGGAAGATCCGGTCCGACAGCGAGCCGTAGAACTCGCGGAGAGGCACGAGCCCGGCGGCCGGCACGTAGTGGAAGCCCGTCAGGGGGCGTAGCCGCTCGCTCACCAGGTCGAGGCTCGGCACTCCGTCGACCGGTAGGTCGAGCGCCGCCTTCGCCGCGAGGAACTCGTCGATCGCGAGCGTCTCGTGCTTCGGCGCGATCTCGCGGCAGACCGTCCGCCAGACCTCCTGCTCGGCGTCGCTGTAGCGCACGTCGGGCGCAGGCTCACCCGGCTTCCACGCCAGCGCCAGGGTGGCTATCTCGTTGCGACGCGCCTGGTAGCGCGGGTCGTCTGCACCGGGGTGGTCGTCGGCGAGGTGGACCGTCACCTGACCGTCGTCGCGGGCCGTCACGGGCGAGTACAGCTGTCCCTCCTCGAACATACGTGCAGTGCAGCAGCAGAGCCACCCGTATGCAACTGTGCATAGCAGGACAGGTCAATCTGCCCACTTCTGGCACCAAGAGCCGCTATCTTCTGGTCATATTGACCAGTCCGATCGACGAGCTTGACTCACGGCTGCTGGCCGAGCTGCGCGACAACCCGCGCCTCGGCCTGCTCGAGATCTCGCGCCGCCTCGGCGTGGCACGCGGCACTGTCCAGGCGCGGCTCGCCAAGCTCGAGACGCGCGGCGTGGTGACGGGCTACGGCCCCGAGATCGACCCCGCCGAGCTCGGTCACTCGATCCAGGCTTTCGTGATGCTCGCGCTCACGCAGGGTCGGCTGGCCGAGGCGGTCGAGGCCCTGGAGGCGACGCCCGAGGTCCTCGAGGTCGACGCCGTCAGCGGTCCCGAGGATCTGATCTGCCGCGTGGCGGCGCGCGACCCGGAGCACCTGCAGGAGATCGTCAACCGCCTGCTCGCCACCGACGCGATCCGCCACTCGACCAGCTACATCGTGCTCAGCCGTCCGATCCGCCCGCGGGTGCAGCCGCTGGTGGACGCCGTCGGTCGCGCCTGAGTGGGAGGTTGCTGGGAGCGTTAGGGCGAAGGAGCCGGCCGACCCCGACGTCGGCCGGCTCCTTGGCGTTACGAGGCGACCGTGTCGCCCGGCAGCGCCGCGCCCGAATCGCTGCTGTTGTTCCCTTGGCCGCCGTTCGACGAGCCGCTGCCCTGCTTGTGCTTCGGGCAGTTGCCGTCTGGCGCACCCTGGCGGTTCGGCGCCTGCTGCTGACCCTGCGGGCCGTATGCCGCCGGGCCGTACTGCTGCGCGGGCGCGGTCCCGCTTGTGTTGCCGCCACTGCCGCCCGCGAACGCCCCGCTGACAGGGATCGCGATCGCCAGACAGGCGAGGCCCGCGGCGGCGATGATGGCTGTCGTACGCCGGCGCCTAGCCGGCTCTGACTGGTCCATTCGGGGATGCTCCTCGTTGTCGGGGAAATGGACGCCACCGACGCTAGGAGTGCCATCTGTGAGCGGGGTGAGAGCTTCCTGGGAGTCCGTTCAGGTTGTTCCCAGCTTTCTCCAAGGTTTCGGCGAGACAATGGCCTCGCGATGCCCGACGACTCCCCGCGCGTCCTGGTCGTCGACGACGAGCCCAACATCGTCGACGTGATCACGATGGCCCTCCGCTACCAGGGCTTCGAGGCCGCGTCCGCGGCCACTGGCCAAGAGGCGCTGGCGGCCGTCGAGAGCTTCCGGCCGCAGGTAATGATCCTCGACGTGATGCTGCCCGACATGGAGGGCTTCGAGGTGGCCGAGCGCCTCGGCGCTGAGCGCGGCAATGTGCCGATCATCTTCCTGACCGCGCGCGACGCCACCGAGGACAAGCTGCGCGGCCTCACCACCGGCGGCGACGACTACATGACCAAGCCGTTCAGCCTCGAGGAGCTGGTGGCCCGCATCCGCGTGATCCTGCGGCGGACCGGCGGCGGCGCGAACGAGAGCCGGCTCAGCTTCGAGGACGTCGAGCTCGACGAGGACACGCGCGAGGTCGCGCGCGCTGGCGAGTTCATCGACCTGACCGCGACCGAGTACCGGCTGCTGCACTACCTGATGCTGAATCCGCGGCGTGTGCTGACGCGCGCGCAGATCCTCGACCACGTCTGGAGCTACGACTTCGGCGGCGACGCGCGCGTGCTGGAGACGTACATCAGCTACCTGCGCAAGAAGCTCGATCAGCACGGACCGTCGTTGATCCAGACGGTGCGCGGCGTCGGGTACGCGCTGCGCGCGCCCAGGCGCTGAGCGTGTCGCTGCGGGCGCGGCTCGTCGCGACCCTGCTGGCGCTGTCGGCGACGGCGCTCCTCGTGCTGGGCGCGATCACCTACGCGTCGCAGCGCTCCTTCGAGAACAATCGCGTGGACGACCAGACCCGCGCCGCCGCGCCGGCGGTCGAGCGGGCGCTCGCCGAGAAGACCGGGCAGCTGCCGTCGTTCGGGCCCCCCGCCGACGACGGGGAGCGGCAGGGTGGTGGCGGCGGCCCCGGTCCCGAGGCGAACCTGCCGCCCGGCACGTACGGCCAGTGGCGAACCACCGGCGGACACGTGGTCGCCCGCGTCGAGCTGAGCTACGGCCAGGCGGGGCTGGCAGTGCCCGACCTGCCCAAGCACATGACCCCCGGCCAGGTCATAACCGTGCACGCGAAGGGCGGGGACCTGCGCTACCGCGTGCGGGCGACTCCGCGCCGCTTCGGCACCGGGGGCCTGACGATCGTGGCGGTGCCGCTGAACGGCGTCGACGAGCGCCTCAACCGGCTGTTGCTGGTCGAGGGGCTCGTGATCGCCGGCGTCCTCCTGCTGCTGGCCGCCGCGGCCTGGGTGCTCGTGGGCGTGGGCCTGCGGCCGCTCGATCGCATCGGCGCTACCGCTGACGCAATCGCCGCCGGCGACCTGTCGCGCCGGGTAGAGGTTGCCGCCCCGCGTACCGAGGTCGGGAGGCTCGGCCTGGCCTTCAACGCGATGCTCGAGCGCCTGGAGGAGGCATTCCGCCAGCGCGAGGCGAGCGAGGGGCGGCTGCGGCGCTTCCTCGCCGACGTGTCGCACGAGCTGCGCACGCCGCTCGCCTCGATTCGCGGCTACTCCGAGCTGTTTCGCATGGGGGCGGCGCGCAAGCCGGAGGACGCCGATCGCGCGATGACCCGCATCGAGGAGGAGGCCGCGCGCATGGGCGTGCTCGTCGAGGACCTGCTGACCCTCGCGCGGCTCGACGAGGTGCGCGACCGCCCGGCCGAAGCCGTGGACGTGGCGCAGCTCGTCGAGGACGCCGCGGCCGACACCCGTGCCCTGGATCCCGCTCGCACGATCGAGGTCGACGCCGGCCCCGAGTCGATCGTGCTCGGTGACGCCAACCAGCTGCGCCAGGTGCTGGCCAACCTGCTGGGCAACGCGGTCGTGCACACTCCCGCGGGGGCGCCGATCGAGATCGGGGTCAGGCGCGACGACGGTTCGGTCGAGCTCGAGATTCGCGATCACGGTCCGGGCCTTCCGACCGATCACCCCGACGAGCTGTTCGAGCGCTTCTGGCGCCGCGGCGCCAAGCGGGCGGACGGCAACGGCGAGACCGGCACTGCCCGACCGACGCGGCGCCGGCCTCGGGTTGGCGATCGTCGCGGGCATCGTCGCCGCGCACGGCGGGAGCGTGAGGGCGACAAACGCCGCGGGCGGAGGCGCGTCCTTCGTGGTGCGCCTGCCGCTGGCCGGCTAGAGCGCGTCGGCTGGAGTGGGACGGCCTCGCTCAGTTCGCCGGCGGGGGTAGGCGCGGGCGCAAACAGCGGCGACCAGGGACTGATCTCACACGCCGCACGTTTGCGTTGTATTGCAATGTCAACGTGCGAAATAAGCCGGCCAGGCGCATGCGGTGCGGGCTTCGGCGAGATGGCCTATCTCATTTACCGCCGTGCTCTAGTTCGCCAGCGCCTGCAGCTCGTCGGCGTGGCCCCGTAGGTCGTAGAGGCCAGTGACGGAGCTGCTCTCGGTGCCGACCTTCTGGACGGCCGCCATGATCTCGGAGGATCCGATCCGGCCGTCGCGGAGCATGCCGCCACCGTTGCCGTCGGTGAGGACCCAGCGGATGCGGCCCTGCTCGACGGCGTTCGCCAACCAGTCGATGCTGACCTGGCTCTCCTGGCCCGAGAAGCCGCCGAGAGCGGCGACGTTCGCTCCGGAGCTGATCAGCTGCCCGGCCGCGCCTGACTGGCTCGACACGGCAAGCGTGCCGCCGCCGTGCCGCTTGACGTAGGCGAGCGCCTTGGTCAGCGACTGGGTGTTGCCGCCGAACATGCCGCCTCCGCCGGCGCCTGGGCCGGCGAAGCCGCCTTGGGACGGGGTGCCGGTGCCGCCCTGCGACAGGCCCGGCGGAAGCGTGCTGCTCTGCCCGGTGCCGCCCTGCGACAGGCCCGGCGGAAGCGTGCTGCTCTGCCCGGTGCCGCTCTGACCGAGGCCGGGCGGGAGGGTGCCGCCCTGGCCCGCGCCGCCTTGGGAGAGCCCGGGCGGGAGCGTGCCGCCTTGAGCGGGGCCGCTCTGGCCTCCGCGGTTTTGCGTGAGGCCGGGCGGGAGGGTGCCCTGCGCGCTTCCGCCCTGCGCGCTTCCGCCCTGCGCGCTTCCCGCCCTGCGCGGTCCCGGCGCCCTGCTGCGCAAAGCCCGGGGGGCCTCCTCCGCCGGGCCCTCCGGCGAAGCCGCGGCCCCCGCCGGGCCCGCCGAATCCGGCGCTCTCCGGGCCGCCGGCCGGGAACGTTCCGCTCGTCGCGTGCCCGAGCGTCTGGAACGCCCAGACGCCCGGCGCCATCAGCAGGACGGCGACCGCCGCCGCCAGCGCGGCCATGCGCGCCGGTCGCCTGACGGACGGCCCGAGCGCAAGCGCCACGGCCGCCATCCCGCCGACCACGATCAGAACGGCGGGCACCCACCCGAGCTGGCCCGGGTTGTTGCCCAGGACGATCAGCTCGGTGGCGATGCCGGCGCCGATCGCCAGCGGTCCGATGACGCGAGCGGGCATGCCGCCCTTCGCGACTACCGCGATGCCCGCGCCGACCAGCGCCGCCGTGAACGGCGCCAGCTCCGACACGTAGTAGGGGTGGAAGATGCCGCTCGCCTGGCTGAACGCCACGGCGATCGTCAGGAACGCGCCGCCGACGGCGATGATCCATCCGGTGCGCGCATCGTCGCGCCGCACGCGCGAGAGCACCGCCACGCCGATGCCGGCCACGAGCGCGAAGCCGAGCAGCCAGCCGGCCTGGCCGCCGAGGCTGTCGTTGAGCAGGCGCAGCACGCCGGTGTCGCCCCCGAAGGCCCCACCGCCGCCACCGCCGGGCCCGCCGCCTCCAGGCGCGCCCTGCTGCCCGGTCAGCCGGCCGAGCCCGTTGTAGCCGAAGATCAGCGACCAGACGCTGTTGTCCGCGGTGCCCGAGATCCAGGGCCGGCCGGAAGCCGGAGTCAGCCAGACCAGCACCGGCCAGGCCAGCCCGACGACGCCCATCGCGGCCCCGCCTAGGCCGAGCTGGCGCAGCGCGGCGAGGCGCCCGCGCGGAGCGACCCAGAGCCACGCCGCGGCGAGCGCGGGCACGACGAGCAGAGCCGCGCCCATCTTCGCCTCGAACCCGAGGCCGACCGCCACGCCGGACAGCACGACCCAGCGCGTGCGCCCGTCCTCGAGCGCCCGCACCATGAACCAGAGCGCGGCGGTGACGCACAGCACGAGCAGCGCGTCGGGGTTGTTGTGCCGCGAGATCGCGACGGTCACCGGCGTCAGCGCGAGAACCAATCCGGCCCCGAAGCCCGCGGCGCGGCCGAAGCGCCGCTGCGTCAGGTCGTAGACCAGGGCGACGCTCCCCACGCCCATCAGCGCCTGCGGCACGAGCATGCTCCAGGAGTTGAATCCAAACGCTCGCACCGACAGGGCCTGGACCCAGAGCGCGAGCGGCGGCTTGTCGACGGTCATCACACCACTGCTGTCGAACGAGCCGTACAGGAACGCGTGCCAGCTCTCGCTCATCGAGCGGACGGCCGCGCTGTAGTACTCGTTCGCGAAGCCGTTGCGGCTGAGCGACCAGAGGTAGAGCGCTCCGGCCAGCACCAGCAGCGCGGCCAGCTCGGGCCGTGGTCGGTTGAGCGCGCGCGCCCGGAGGCGCGCGCGCTCGGCTATAGGGCGGGGTAGTGAGACGGACGAGGTGGCCATTGGTTCTTCCTTTCTCTCGTTGTGAGTCCGCGGCGGGCGAAGACCCAGCTCCGCAGCGCCATGTAGCGGGTGACGGTCGCGCAGACGCTTGCCGCCACCAGGACGAGCAGCTCGACCGCCCTGGCTGGGCTCGCGTCGAGGCCGTGCAGGACGGCGAGGGCACCGGTGGTGAGGCCCAGCGTCAGGACGTAGACGAGCGCGCCGGCGCCGTGCTGGCGCACGAGCTCGTGGCGACCGCGGATCCCGAAGGTGAGTCGCCGGTTGGCGTGCGTGTTGGCCACCGCGGTCATGCCGAGCGCCAGCGCGTTGGCGCCCACCGCGCCGAGCGGACCGCGCAGCAGCAGGTAGAGCAGCGCGTACGCGACCGTGGAGACGACGCCGATCGCCAGGAAGCGGGTCAGGCGGGTCTCGGTCAACAGCCGGCCGATGCCGCGCAGATCGGTCAGCGCCGTGCTGACGATGTCGACGCGCGAGTCGAGATCCTCGATCCAGTCGACCGGCACCTCGTGGATGCGCATGCCCTCGCGCTGGGCGAGCACGAGCAGCTCGGTGTCGAAGAACCAGCCCTCGTCGCGCACGGATGGCAGCAGCCGGCGGGCGGCGTCGGCTCGGATCGCCTTGAAGCCGCACTGGCCGTCGGAGAAGCGCGCCCCCAGGACGATGCGCAGCAGCCGGTTGTAGGCCCGCGAGATCAGCTCGCGCTTGGCGCCGCGCACCACGCGCGAATAGGGCGCGAGCCGCGAGCCGATCGCCACGTCGCTGTGGCCAGAGAAGAGCGGGGCGAGGAGCGGCGGCAGCGCGCGGAGGTCCGTGGACAGGTCGACGTCCATGTAGCAGACGACCTCCGCGTCACTGCGCTCCCATGCCGCCCGCAGCGCCCGACCGCGCCCCTTTTCGGTGAGCGCCAGCAGCTCGACGTTCGGAAGGTCCTCCGCCAGCGCCATCGCCACGCGCAGCGTCGCGTCGGTGCTCGCGTTGTCGGCGATCACGATGCGCCAGCTGACCGTCAGCGCCTCGCTCAGGTAGTCGTGCAGCCGCCGGATCGAGGCGGCCAGCACGGCCTGCTCGTTGTGCACGGGGACGACGACGTCGACCGCCGGCGCGGCCGGCAGCACCGAGAGGGTCGGGGACGGAAGAAGACCGGCGGAGTTCATGCGGGCCACCTTCCGCCCCGGGCGCTAGAGGAGGCTGGGCTGGGGCTGAGAGTTGCCTGAGCGGCACAATGCCCCTCGATGAAGGTCTTGATCGTCGACGACGATCGCTCGCTGCGTGAGGCGCTGCGGCGCACTCTCGTGCTGGGCGGGTACGACACGGTGTCCGCGGCCAACGGGCGCGAGGCTCTCGCGCAGGTCGCCGAGGCCAGTCCGGATGCGCTGGTGCTGGACGTCGGCCTGCCCGACCTCGACGGGCTGGCGGTGTGCCGGCGCCTGCGCGCCGACGGCAACCGCGTCCCGGTGCTGATGCTCACCGCTCGCGATGCCGTGGAGGACCGCATCGACGGCCTCGACGCCGGCGCCGACGACTATCTCGTCAAGCCGTTCGACATCGGCGAGCTCAAGGCGCGTTTGCGCGCCCTGCTGCGCCGCAGCGCCGTCGACGAGGTCCCCGAGGCGCTGTCGTTCGAGGAGCTCCAGCTGGAACCTGAGCGCCACGGGGTAAAGGTCGGCGCCGAATACGTCGAACTGACTCGTACGGAGTACCAGCTGCTGGAGCTGCTCATGCGAAACCCACGCCGCGTGCTGCCGCACGACCTCATCTACGACCGCGTCTGGGGCTATGACTTCGGACCCGCGTCGAACGCCCTGCGCGTGTACGTCGGCTACCTGCGGCGCAAGCTGCAGGACGCCGGCGCCCGGCCGCTCCTGCATACCGTTCGGGGAGTCGGCTACGTGCTGCGCGAGCCCGAGTAATGACCCTGCGGACCCGCATCGCCGCCGCGGCCGGCGTGGCCGTGGCGCTTGCCGTGATCGCCGTCTCGACCGCCGTCTACGTCGGCGTGCGCGGCGAGCTGCGCGACGAGGTCGACGCCTCACTGCACGATCGCGGCGACGCGGTTGCCATCTCCGCGCGCACCACCGGCTACTACCGCGTGCCGCATGTGGCGCCCGAGCCGTTCGGCGGCCCCGAGGGGCACGTCCAGCTCGTGCTTGCGAGCGGCCGCCTGCTGCGCGAGCCGAGCGACGGGGACGCTCTCCCAGTCGACGCGCGCGCACACGCGATCGCTCGCCAGGGATCGGGCGAGGAGCTGGTCGACACGACGGTCGGAGGCCTGCACCTACGCGTGCTGACCATGGGGATCGGCCGAACCGGCGCGATCCAGGTGGCGCGGCCGCTCGATGAGGTCGACCGCCAGCTCGACCGCATCGTGCTGGTGCTGTTCGTCGTCGGCGCCGCCGGCGTGGCACTGGGCGTCGCGCTCGGCGCGGTCGTGGCCCGCACCGCGCTGGCGCCGGTGGCCCGCTTCACTCGCCGCACCGAGCAGCTGGCCGCCGACCCGGACCCGTCCGAGCGCATGGAGGTCGCCGGCGAGGACGAGCTGGGGCGGCTCGCGCGCAGCTTCAACACGACGCTCGACTCGCTCGAGCGCTCGGTCGAGGCGCAGCGCCACCTGGTCGCCGACGCCAGCCACGAGCTGCGCACGCCGATCTCCAGCCTGCGCGCCAACATCCAGACGCTGGAGGACGCCGATCGCCTGCCCGCCGACGAGCTCGCGTCGCTGCGCGCGGACATCGTCGAGGAGCTGGACGAGCTGACCGCGCTGGTGGCGGACATCGTGGAGCTCGCGCGCGGCGCCAAGCGGGACGAGCTGGCCGATGACGTGCGGCTCGACCGGATCGTCGAGGAGGTCGCGGACCGCGCGCAGCTGCGCGTCGGCGAGCGCGTCGGGCTACTCGTGAACGCCGAGCCGACCGTGGTGCGCGGCGAGCCGCAGCGCATCCAGCGCGCGGTGGCCAACCTGGTCGACAACGCGATCAAATGGAGCCCGCCCGGCGGCACCGTCGAGCTGGAGCTGGTCAGCGGCGAGCTGACCGTGCGCGATCACGGTCCGGGCTTCGCCGATGCCGACATGCCGCACGTCTTCGAGCGCTTCTATCGCGCCGAGGCGGCGCGCGGTCTGCCGGGCTCGGGGCTCGGCCTCGCCATCGTCCGCCAGGCCGCGGAGGCCCACGGCGGCTACGCGATCGCCTCCAACGCCGCCGACGGCGGCGCGCTGCTGCGCATCTCGTTCGGCCTGCCGGTGCCGGCGCTCTCTCAGCCGGCTCTCAGCTGAGCGGCCATCATTGAGGCTGTGCGGGTACTCGTTGTCGAGGACGACGTGCGCATGGCCGCCGCCATCCGGCGTGGCCTGCGCTTCGAGGGGCTCGTGGTGGACGTCGCCGGCGGTGGCGAGGAGGCGCGGCGCAAGGTCGCCGCCGTCGACTACGACGCGCTGGTCCTCGACGTGCTCCTGCCCGACGTAGACGGCTTCGAGACCTGCCGCCGCCTCCGCGCGGACGGGATCTGGCTGCCGGTCCTGATGCTCACCGCGCGCGACTCGGTCGAAGACCGCGTGCGCGGCCTTGACGGCGGCGCCGACGACTACCTGACCAAGCCGTTCTCGCTGGCCGAGCTGGTGGCGCGGCTGCGGGCGCTGGTCCGGCGCGGGCCGTCCGAGCGGCCGGCCGTGATCGAGGTCGGCGAACTCCGGCTCGACCCGGCAACGCGGGAGGTCTGGCGCGGCGAGCAGGCGATCGACCTGTCGGCGCGCGAGTTCGGCCTGATGGAGACCTTCATGCGCCGGCCGGGCCAGGTCTTCACGCAGCCGCAGCTGCTCGACGCCGCCTGGGACCTCGGCTACGAGCAGCGCTCCAACGTCGTCGAGGTCTACGTCCGCTACCTGCGCGAGAAGGTCGACCGCCCCTTCGGGGTGGAGTCGATCGAGACCGTGCGTGGCGTGGGCTACCGGCTGCGCAAGGACGGCGGCGCGTGAGGCGCCTGCCGATCCGGCTCCGGCTGACGGCGGCGTTCGCGGCCGCGACGCTGCTCGTGCTCGCGGGCACGGGGCTGTTCGTCTACCTGCGCCTGAAGTCCGACCTCAACGAGAGCGTCACGGCGGCGCTCAAGTCGCGCGCGGCAGCGGTGGCGAGCACCCACGACGCCGCGGCGGGCGCGGTCGGCGATCCAGAGGAGGCCTTCGCGCAGCTGCTCGACGCCAAGGGGCGGCTGGTCGACTCGGCGAACGGCCCGCGCTGGCCGGTGCTGAGCCAGGCCGAGCTGCACCGCGCCGCGGCCGGACAGCGTGTGCTGGTCGAGCGCTACGTGCCGGGGATCGACGGCACGCCGCGGCTGCTCGCGCGCCGGGCCGGTCGGGAGGTGGTCGTCGTCGGCCAGTCGCTGGGCGATCGAGACGAGACCCTGTCGGGCCTCGTCACTTCGTTCGCGGTGGGTGGGCCGGTGGCGGTGCTGGTGGCTTCCCTGCTCGGCTACGGGCTGGCCACCGCCGGGCTGCGCCCCGTCGAGGCGATGCGCCTGCGCGCGCGGCAGGTCTCGCTCAGCGGCGGCGACGAGACGCTGCCGCTGCCGGCCGCGCACGACGAGATCCGGCGGCTGGGGGAGACGCTGAACGAGATGCTCGAGCGGCTGCGCGGCTCGTTCGAGCGCGAGCGCCGTTTCGTCGCCGACGCGAGCCACGAGCTCAGAACGCCGGTGGCGGTGATCAAGACCGAGCTCGAGGGGGCGCTGCGGTCGGGCGGCAGCGATCCCGCGGTCACCGCCGCGCTGTCGGCGGCCGTAGAGGAGTGCGATCACCTCGCCCAGCTCGCCGAGGACCTGCTGGTCGTGGCCCGCTCCGGCGACGGCGAGCTGCCGCTGCGGCGCGAGACCGTCGACGCCGGCGAGCTGATCGAGCGCGTGCGCTATCGCTTCGCCGACCGCGCTGACCGGGCCGGGCGCGCCATCCGCCTGGAACGCGGCCGGGACGTGAGGCTGGAAGCCGACCCGCTGCGCCTCCAGCAGGCGCTCGGCAACCTCGTCGACAACGCGCTGCGCCACGGCGAGGGCGAGATCGTGCTCCGCTCGGCGGCCCGGAACGGCCTCGTGGAGCTGTCGGTCAGCGACGCCGGCTCGGGGTTTCCGGTCGGCCTCGAAGGGCGCGCCTTCGAGCGCTTCGCCCGCGGCGACGGCGCCCGCACGCGCGCCGGCTCGGGCCTCGGCCTGGCGATCGTCAAGACGATCGCGGAGGCGCACGGAGGCTCGGCCGAGATCGTGCCCGGCGCCGGGGCGACGGTGCGCATCTCCCTCAGGGCGATCTCAGCGCCCGAACCTACGGTGGCCTTCCAATCGACCACGGAGGTTCAACCGTGAAGGACAAGCTGAAGGGCATCATCATCGCCGCGGGGGCCATCGCGGCCCTGGGGGTAGGCGGCGCGGCAATCGCCGGCGCGGCGAGCGGCGGCGACGACGGCGCCGGTGGCGACAAGGGCATCTCCGGGCCGGCGCTCGACAAGGCCAGCGCCTCGGCGCTCAAGGCCACCGGCGGCGGCAGGGTCACCGGCAGCGAGGTCGGCGACGAGGAGAGCTACTACGAGATCGAGGTCACGCGCGACGACGGCAGCCAGGTCGACGTGCAGCTCGATCGCTCCTTCAACGTGGTCCAGCAGAAGTCGGATCACGAGGGCGGCTGATGAAGCGCCTGCTCGGGATCGCGCTCGCCTGCGGGCTGGCCTTCGGACCGGCCGCCGGTAGCGCGCAGGCCCGCGACTTCACGACCAAGATCGACAACGCGTACATGCCGCTGTCCCCGGGGAGCCGGTGGACCTACAGGAACACGTTCACCGGCGAGCGGATCGTCGTCCAGGTGACGAACCGGACCAAGCGGATCGCCACTGGCGTCACCGCCCGCGTGGTGCGCGACACCGCCCGGCGACACGGTCACGTGACCGAGGACACCTTCGACTGGTACGCGCAGGATGCACGCGGCAACGTCTGGTACCTCGGCGAGGACACCAAGGAGTACGAGCACGGCAAGGTCTCCTCCACCGCCGGCTCCTGGGAGGCCGGGGTCGACGGTGCTCGGGCAGGGATCGCCATGCTGGCTCACCCGCGGGTGGGGCGCCACTACCGCCAGGAGTACTACGCCGGGCAGGCCGAGGACCACGCGCGCGTGCTCAGCCTCGGAGAGCAGGCCCAGGTCCCGGCCGGCCACTACAAGTCGGCGCTCCTGACCAAGGAGTGGACGCCACTCGAGCCGGACGTGCTCGAGTACAAGCTCTACGCGCGCGGCGTGGGGGTGGTGCTGTCGATGACCGTCTCCGGCGGCCCAGAGTGGGAGGAGCTGGTCCGCTTCACCCGTTGACGGGTAGTCTGCGCGGCGCGATGCCGTGTCTGCTCGTCCTGCTGGCGCTGATCTCCCCGCGGCTCGCGCTGTTCGCGATCTGGGTGTTCAGCGACATCCTGAGCCGCGCCTACGACAGCTGGATCGTGCCGCTGATCGGGTTCTTCGTGCTGCCCTGGACCACGCTCGCCTACGCGGGAATGTGGTCCGCCGGCAGCAACGAGGTCTACGGCTTCGAGTGGTTCATCGTGGCGCTCGCGTTCCTCGCCGACGCCGGCTCCTACGCCGGCTCCAGGCGCAGCTGAGCGCGCAGCGCCAGCTCGAGCTCCAGCCGCGCGTCGGGGTCGTCGAGCTGGTCGCCCAGCAGCTCGCGCAGCCGCGCCAGCCGGTAGCGGACCGTCTGGGGGTGCAGGTCGAGCGCCCGCGCCATGGCCGCGGCGTTGCCGCGCTCGCGGACGTAGGCGTGGGCGGTCTCCGCCATCCGCCGGCGCGCCTTGGGGGTGAGCTCGGCGAGAGCGGCGAGCCGGCGTGCGGCGATGCGGTCCACCACGGCGCGACCGTCGAACAGCAGCAGATCGACCAGCACGTCGTCGGCGCGCAGGGCCGCACCCGGCCGCGGACCGACCGCGCCCGCCTCGGCGGCGACCAGGGCGGCCCGGGCCAGCGACCAGGACGCTGCCAGCTCGGCGAGAGGCACGGCCGGCCCGAGCGCCGCCTGGCGCTGCGCGAGCGCGCGCCCCAGCTCGGCTGATCGGCCCGGGCCCTCGGGGTCGGCCACCACCGCGCAGCCCTGCCCATCCAGGGAGGCGACCAGCGCGTCGGGCGCAAGCCGGCGCGCGATGCGCTCCAGCTCGTCCTCGGGGCACGCGATCGCGGCGGCCGTGCGTGGCACCGTCCAGTCGGCGGCAGCCGCCGCCACGCGCAGGTCGGCGTCGTCGGCGGGCGGGTCGCGCATCAGCAGGACGACGAGCTCGCGCTGGCGCCGGCGGCGCTCGCCCTCCAGCCTGGAGCGGGCATCCGAGTACCCCTCGACCGAGTCGGCCGACAGCTCCTCGATGTAGGCGAAGATCGATTCGGCGAGCAGGCTGAGGACCTCGGCGTCCAGGCCTGCCGCGCGCGCCGCCTCGGCCGAGCGCCGCCAGGCCACGCGCGCGCCGATCCGGTAGGCGGACTGCAGCGCGTCGAGCGTGCGCCCCTCACGCAGCTCGCCCCGCCCGAGCGCGACGTACACCTCCCGGCCCTGGCCGCGCGCGCCGGATGGGCTGCGGATCAGCTCGACGAACTGGCCCAGCGCCTCGGTCACCCCGGTGCGGACCGCGCGCCCGAAGTTGCCCTCGAGCGGGCGCGCGTACTCGGGCACCTCGCGCGCGATCGTCGCCAGGATCTCGTCCGTGGTCGCGTCCAGGTCGGGCTCGATCAGGTCCGCAACGGCGCCCGGAAGCGCGCGCCACGGCTCTTTTGTCATCTGAGTGAGCAAATCTGCCTGCAAATTGGTGTCACGGACCGCTACTAAGCACTGCCAGATGATGACAGCCTTTGCGGCCATGACCAAGCTCGAGAAGCGCGTGAACCTGCTTGCCGTCGCACTGCCCTTCGCCGGCACGCTGGCGGCGATCGTCCTGCTCTGGAACAGCGTCGTGAGCGCGACCGACCTGGCGATCCTCGCCGTGATGTACGTGCTCACCGCGCTTGGAGTGACCGTCGGCTTCCACCGGATGCTGACCCACCGCTCGTTCCAGGCCCCCAAGCCGGTCGAATACGTCTTCGCGGCGCTTGGGTCGATGGCCGTGCAGGGACCGGTGATGGCCTGGGTGGCCGACCATCGCAAGCACCACGCGCACGCCGACCACGAGGGCGACCCGCACAGCCCGCACGTCGGCCACGGCGACGGCGCCGGCGGCGTGTTCCGCGGTCTCTGGCACGCCCACGTCGGCTGGCTGCTGACAGACCAGGGGCAGGCGAGCGCGCGCAAGTACGCGCCGGACCTGTTCGAGGACCGGGGCATGCGCATCATCAACCGCCGCTTCCCGTTGCTGGTGCTGCTCAGCCTCGCGCTGCCGGCGCTGGCCGGCTGGGCGCTCAGCGGTGGCTCACTCGCGGGCGCCGCGACCGGGCTGCTCTGGGGCGGGCTGGTGCGGATCTTCTTCGTGCACCACGTGACCTGGAGCGTGAACTCGGTCTGCCACTTCCTGGGCACGCGCCGCTTCGAGACCGACGATCAGTCGACCAACGTGGCCTGGCTGTCACTGCTCTCGTTCGGAGAGTCCTGGCACCACAACCACCACGCCTTCCCGCGCTCGGCCTCCCACGGCCTGCGCCGCTGGGAGCGCGCTCTGGACCCGTCGGCGCTCGTCATCAGGACGATGGAGAAGGTCGGCCTGGCCCGCAACGTCGTGCGCATCACGCCGGAGCGCCAGGAGCAGCGCCTGGCGCAGGCGCTACCCGCGCAGCTCGAGAACGACCTTGCCGGTCGCCCCGCGGCCGTCGATCAGCTCTAGCGCGTCGGCCGCCTGCTCGAGCGGGAAGCGGGCGCCCACGATCGGGCGCACGAAGCCCTCCTCGACGAGCCGGCCGACCTCCGCGCCGATCTCGCGGTTGATGTCCGGCTTGCCCATCACGAAGGCGCCCCAGCCGGCGCCGACGACGTCGACGTTGTTGAGCAGCAGCCGGTTCACGCGCACCTCGGGGATCGAGCCGCCCGTGAAGCCGACGACCACCACACGGCCGCCCTCACGCAGCGAGCGCAGGCTGTCGGTGAAGCGGTCGCCCCCGACCGGGTCGATCACCACGTCCACGCCTCCGCCGGACAGCTCCTTGGCCTGGTCCTTCCAGGGCCCGTCGGAGCGCACGACCTCGTCGGCGCCGGCCTCGCGCGCCGCGGCCTCCTTCTCGTCGCTCGACACGACCCCGATCGTGCGAGCACCCAGGCCTCGGGCCACCTGCAGGGTCGCAGTCCCGACTCCGCCCGCCGCGCCGTGCACGAGCACGGTCTCGCCCGCGGCCAACCGGCCGCGCAGCTTCAGCGCGAAGTAGGCCGTGTGGTAGTTCATGACGAGGCTCGCGCCCTGGGCGAAGTCGAGCTCGTCCGATAGAGGGAAGGTGAGGAACGCCGGAGCGACGGCGACCTCGGCGAACCCGCCCGTCATGCAGCAGGCGGCCACCCGATCGCCCTCGCTGAGCCCCGATCCGTCCGGCGCGCTGCGCACGACGCCGCCGATGTCGGTCCCCGGCACGAACGGCAGGTCCGGCTTGTACTGGTACTCCCCGCGCGTCTGCAGAACCTCGGGGAACGCGACGCCGGCGGCGTGCACGTCGATGAGCACTCCGGCGCCGGGCGTGAGCGGGTGGTCGGCATCGGGCTCGGGCAGGTCCGCGATCGACAGTGCCGACCGCGGACCGCTCAGTTCGGTGATCTGAAGCGCCCTCATCGGGCTTGGCAACCTACCCGATCAACACCGTCGATTCCTTCGGATCGATGGCCCCGAGGCTCTCGACGACCTTGAACTTGCCGTCGCGTGCCTGGCCGATGTACATGTTCATCCGAACGTGATGCTGGCCGGGCACCATCTCGGCCGGGCCGCCTGGGCCCTCCGCGATCTTCGCGTGATCCAGCGCCGCGATCACGTCCGCCTGCTCCAGCGAACCCGCCTCGTTCACGGCGGCCTCCCAGAGCTTCACGCCGCGGTACATCCCGGTGCACCCACTGCCGGCGGTGAACTTGGCGCTGCCGGGGAACCGCGCGTCGTAGCGGGCGAGCAGGTCCGCACCGAACGGATCGCCCACCTCGTGGTAGTAGTCGATGCACCCGTAGAGCCCCTCCACCTGCTCGTCCGGCAACAGGTCCAGCAGGTTCTCGTCGAAGTACGTGCAGACGATTTGCCCGCCTCGCTTCGTGAACCCGGAGTCGTAGAGCTGCTGGAAGAACGGGATGAGCCCGGGCGGAACGATCGTGTTGAACACCACCTCCGCCCCGCTCGAGGTGATCTTCTCGATGGTCTCGCTGTAGTCCTCGTGTTCGAGCGGGAAGTACTCCTCTCCGACGATCGTCCCGCCGTTGGCCGTGGCCACCTCGTGGACCTTCTTGTTGAGGACGTGCGGCCAGATGTAGTCGGCGGAGGGCAGGTAGAACGTCTTCGCCCCCGTTTCCTGCATCAGCCAGGGGATGAGCGGCTCCACCTGCTGCGCCGGCACCGGGCCGGTACAGAAGATGAGCGGGTCGGACTCCTGTCCCTCGTACTGCTCCGGGTAGATGTAGAGGGTCTTGCCCTCCACCACGGCAGGGCCCTTGATGGCCTGCCTGGTCGAGCTATAGATGCCTCCGAAAAGCACATCGACGTGTTCTTGCCCGACGAGCTTGGCGGCCTTGGCTTCCGCTTCGCTGTCGACGGTGGCGCTGTCCTCGAGGTGCAGCTCCAGCTGGCGCCCCAACAGGCCACCGTTCGCGTTGATCTCCTCGATGAGCATCGTCGCAACGTTCGCGTTGGCGATGCCCATGAACGAGAGCGGGCCCGTCTGGTCTGCGATCACACCGACCTTGATGGCGTCCATGGCAGTTCTCCGCCCTAGGCGCTGAAGCTGCCGCCGGGCTCTGCCGACTGGGGCGGGCTCTTGTGCCCGGCCTCTTTCATGATCGGCGGAACCTCGGGATCGGAGACGAAGCTCTGCCAGCCCTCGTCATCCCAGTCGAACAGCACCCAGACGCGGTCTTCCTGGTTGGGGTCGCGGAAGACGTGCGCGCCCTGCGATCCGTGCTCGCGGCGCTTGTCGGCGCCCTTGGTCGAGAAGATGCTCAGGAAGCGGTCGTAGTCCTCGACCGTCGTTGTTGCCAGGATCATTTCTCTCCTCCTTCGTAGTGGGAGGCGAGTATCTGCCCGGGCTGTACCGGGGCGCATCGGGCGAATGCCCTATGTGGTGTGAACGAGGTCGTGCTCGAAGGCCCAGACCGTAGCGGCGGCCCTGCTGCGGACGCCGGCCTTCTTGTAGACGTGCTGGATGTGGTGCCCGACCGTCTTCACCGAGATGCCAAGGTCGTCGGCGATCGCCTGGTTGGACCGACCGCGCACGAGCACGCGTAGGACCTCGAGCTCGCGTTCGGTCAGGCCTCCGGGCCGCTCGCGAGGTTGCTCGTGCACGCGGTGGCCGCCGGCGTTGAGCACCGCGCCGACCGCCTCCGGCTCGAGCCGTCCCTCCTGAGCGTCGCGCAGCAGCTCCGCCTCGGCCGCGCCGGCGTCGAGCGCCGGCCGGTACGGACGTGCCTCGCGCATCGCGCAGTAGCAGTCCGCCGCGGCGAGGATGCGGGCGGCCTGATCGAGCTCGGGGCCGCGCGTGCCGCGGTGATAGCCGGAACCGTCGAGGCGCTCGTGGTTGGAGCCGGCCAGGCGCCCGATCGGAGCGAGCGCCTGCGACTGCGCAAAGGCACGCTCGGTGTAGTGGGAGTGCAGCCGCACACGCTCCCACTCTCCGAAGCCGAGCGGTCCGGGCTTCTCCCAGATCGCGTTCGACACCCCCACGCGGCCGAGGTCGTGCGCGAGCGCGGCGCGCCGCAGAAGGGTCACCGACTCGGTCGGGAGACGCATGCGCCAGCCGGCGGCCTCGGCGAGCTCCGCCACGCTCGTCGAGTGTTCGCGCAGCCAGGGCGACTTGAGTCCGGTGATCGCGGCGAAGGCGGCGAACGCCGTGTCGATGCGGTCGTCCGCGATCCACCTCAGCGGAGGCGGCTCGCTGTCGATGGCCTGCTCCCACATCCGGGCGTCGTCGAGCTCGCCCAGCAACTCGTCGAAGTTGCGGACGCAGAGCTCGGCGAGCCGAGGCTCGTAGGCGGCGCCGGCCCGACGCTCGATGACGGCTCGGGCCTCGTGCGGGCCCGCCGCGGTGAGGAAGAGGGACACGTCCCTCGCGACGTGCAGGAGGCGCATGGGCAGGGGGATCTCATCGCCGGCGACGGCCGGGAAGCCGCGTCCGTCCCAGCGCGCGAAGACGTACTCGAGCGCCGCCTCGATCTCGGGGCCCAGTCCCAGCCAGCCGGCGAATCGCTGCGCGACCTCGCACATCATCGCGAACGCGTCGCGGGCCCTGGGGCCGGCGTTGGCGATGGCGTCCTCGATCAGCTTGGCGCGGACCTCGGGGCTGCGGCCGACCCCGACGTGGGTCTTGTAGAACGCGAGGATCTCCGCCGGGTTGACGGGGTCGACGAGGTAGAAGGCGGCCCTGTGCTCGATGTCGTCGCCGTAGAGCTGGGTCGCCTCGTGCCCGTTCGAGGTGCACCCGGAGGCGTGCAGCAGCGCGACGTAGTAGGTGTCGGCGAGCTCCTGCGCGGTCGCGCCGGCGAGCTCGCCGAGGCGCACCCCCAGGACCGCGGTGCGCATCGCGTGCTCGAGCGGCTGCCCCGTGCCGAGGTCGGTGGCGAGCGAGAGAGCGCCCACCAGCTCGGCTGCGCGGATGGGCCGCTCAGCCTGGGAATCCGGGACCGTCACCTCGCCACACTAACCGCCCCGGTTACTTGATGAAGAGGATCTCTGAGTACTTCGGCAGCGGCCAGAGATCGTCGGCGACGATCTTCTCCAGCTGGTCGCCAACCTCGCGGACCCTCGCGAGCGCCGCGAGCTGGTGGTCGCGGGCGTACTCGGCCAGCTCCATGCCCTCGACGCCGTCCGGGTAGGCGTTCGCCTTCGCGAGCTCGTCGATGGCCTCGACGAACGACGCGGTCAGCGAGCGCGCCTGGGCTGTCAGCTCGTCCATGCCCGCCGCCTCCACGAGGGCGATCTGGCGCAGCGCCGCCGGCAGCAGCAGCGTGCGCGCCATCGTCTCGCCGGTCTCGGCCTCGATGTTCGCGGTGATCACGTACTGCTCCAGCCACACCTCGTAGCGCGAGTCCAGCTCGCGGTGCGAGAGGACCTCGTACTTCTCGAAGGCGGCGACCGTCTCGTCGGCGAGCACCTCGGGCAGCGCGTCCGGCGTGGTGCGCAGGTTCTTGAGCCCGCGCGACTCGGCCTCGGCGTGCCAGGCCTCGTCGTAGTTGTCGCCCGCGAAGACGATCCGGTTGTGGGCGGCGTAGGCCTCCTTGACGACCTCCGTGAGCGCCTCGTCGAGATCCCCGCCGCCGGCGGTCTTCGCCTCCAGCTTGTCGGCGAGGTCGTCGATGGCCTCCGCCACGATCGTGTTCAGCACCGTGTTCGGGAACCCGAGCGACATGCTCGAACCGAGCGCGCGGAACTCGAACTTGTTGCCGGTGAACGCGAACGGCGAGGTCCGGTTGCGGTCACCGCCGTGCATCGGCAGCGGCGGCAGCACCGGCGTGCCGAGCCCCAGCACGGCCGCCGGGGTGTGCGGGTCGCCCTCGCCCGACGCGATCGCGTCGAACACCTTCTCCAGCTCCGCGCCGAGGAAGATCGAGATGATCGCCGGCGGGGCCTCGTTGGCGCCCAGACGGTGGTCCTGGCCGATGTTCGCCACCGACGCCCGCAGCAGTCCCTGGTGCTTGTCCACGGCCTGGATCACGGCGGCGCAGAAGAACAGGAAGCTGAGGTTGTCGGCAGGTGTGTCGCCCGGCTCGAGCAGGTTGTGCCCCGTGTCCGTGCCCATCGACCAGTTGTTGTGCTTGCCCGACCCGTTCACACCCGCGAACGGCTTCTCGTGCAGCAGGCAGACGAGCCCGTACTTGCGGGCGATCCGCTGCATCAGCTGCATGGTCAGCTGCTGGTGGTCGGAGCCGACGTTCGAGTTCTCGAAGATCGGCGCGATCTCGTACTGGGCGGGCGCCACCTCGTTGTGGCGGGTCTTGACGGGCACGCCCAGCTTGGCGAGCTCGAGCTCGGTGTCCATCATGCAGGCGAGCACGCGCTCGGGGATCGACCCGAAGTAGTGGTCGTCGAGCTCGTGGCCCTTGGGGGGCTTGGCGCCGAACAGCGTGCGCCCGGTGTTGATCAGGTCGGGGCGCTCGAAGTAGTACTGCTCGTCGATCAGGAAGTACTCCTGCTCGGGGCCGACCGTGGTGAACACGCGCGCCGACTGCTCGTCGCCGAGCAGGCGCAGCGCGCGGATCGCGGAACGCGACAGCGCGTCCATCGAGCGCAGCAGCGGGATCTTGTGGTCGAGCGCCTCGCCCGTCCACGACGCGAACGCCGTGGGGATGCAGAGCAGCGCGCCGTTCGGGTTCTCGAGGATGAAGGCCGGGCTCGTGGGGTCCCAGGCGGTGTAGCCGCGCGCCTCGAACGTCGCTCGGACTCCGCCCGTGGGGAACGAGGACGCGTCGGGCTCGCCCTGGATCAGCTCCTTGCCGGAGAACTCGGCGATCGCGCTGCCTTCGCCCGCCGGGCCGAAGAAGGAGTCGTGCTTCTCGGCGGTCAGCCCGGTGAGCGGCTGGAAGACGTGCGTGTAGTGGGTGGCGCCCTTCTCGAGCGCCCACTCCTTCATGGCCAGCGCGACCGAGTCCGCCAGCGCCGGGTCGAGCGGGTCGCCCTGCGCGAGCACGCGCTGCAGGCGCTTGTAGACGTCCCTCGGCAGCTTGTGGCGCTGGATGGCCTGGGAGAAGACGTTCTCCCCGTGCGGGTAGCTGAACGGCTCGGTGAGGTCGATCGCCCCGAGGGCGTTCCCGTTGGGGCTCCAGCGAGCGGCGGTTACGTTGGTTTGACGGACTCTGGGCATAGGCGATTCTCTCTCCGGGAGCGGACCGAACCAGCAGGCTATTTGGCGGGCGACCCGCGTGCCTTGTACTTCTGGATAAAGATTCAGGCGCGCCTTTCGCCCGCCGGTCGAGGAGGCGGCTGCTCTAGGGTCGAGGCCCGATGCCGGCGATCGAGCTCACCGGGGTCGTCAAGCGCTTTGGCGACATCACCGCCGTGGACGGGCTCGACCTCGAGGTGCCACGCGGTATCTGCCTCGGCCTGCTGGGCCCGAACGGCGCCGGGAAGTCGACGACTATGCGCCTGCTCACCGGGCAGGCGATCGCCGACGAGGGCTCGCTGCGCGTGCTCGGTCACGAGCTGCCCGCGGAGGCCAAGGAGGCCCGCGCCGAGATGGGCGTGGTTCCGCAGCTCGACAACCTCGACGTGGACGTGTCGGTCGAGGTCAACCTGGCGGTGTTCGCGCGGCTGTACCGGGTCAAGGACGTACGCGCCGCCGTGGACAGGGGCCTGGCGCTGGCTCGGCTCACCGACCGGCGCAAGGACTCCGTGGAGCAGCTCTCGGGCGGGATGCGGCGGCGCCTGCTGCTCGCGCGCGGCCTCATGCACGAGCCGGACCTGATGCTGCTGGACGAGCCGACCGTGGGACTGGATCCGCAGATCCGCACCCAGCTCTGGTCGCTGGTCGACCTGCTGCGCTCGCAGGGGGTGACGATCCTGATGTCGACCCACTACATCGAGGAGGCGCAGCGGCTGGCCGACGAGGTGGCCGTGATGGCGAACGGCAAGATCATCGCGCGGGGGAAGCCCGACGAGCTGATCGTGGAGCACGCCGGCCGCGAGACCGCCGAGGTCTATGCGGCGCCCGAGCGCCTCGCCGAGGTGCGCTCCGCCGCCGAGGCCAGCGGGCTCACGGTGCGCCCGGCCGGCCCCGCGATCGCGATTGTCGGGTCCGAGCGCGCCACCGACGGCGTCATCCCGCCGGAGGCGATCCGCCGCGCTGCCTCGCTGGAGGACGTGTTCGTGCTGCTGACCGGGGAGGAGGCCGAGTGAGGCGGCTGGAGCCGGCGGCGATCACGGGCGTGATGAGCCGCGAGGTGGCGAACTTCCGCAGCTACTGGAAGTCCACGACGTTCTCGAGCGTGCTGGAGCCGGTCATCTACCTGCTCGCGTTCGGGCTGGGCCTCGGGTCGACGATCGTCAAGAAGGTCGACGGCCTCGATTACGTGGAGTTCGTCGGCACCGGGATGGTCGCCACCGCGGTGATCTTCTCGAGCGCGCTGCCGGCGATGTTCGGCGCGTTCGTCAAGGAGCGCTTCCAGCGCACCTACGACGCGATCCTGGCCGCGCCGGTCGACGTCGAGGAGCTGGTCACCGCCGAGATCCTCTGGATCAGCATCCGCTCCGGCGTCTACGGCTGCTTCCCGCTGCTCGTGTCGATGTTGTTCGGGCTGGACCCGGCGCCCGGCATGCTGCTCGTGCCACTGTTCTGCTTCGTCACGGCCTTCGGCTTCGCCGGGTTCGGGGTGGCCACCGCGGCGACGGTCGCCAAGATCGACCAGTTCAGCTACGTGACGACGCTCGTGATAACGCCGCTGTTCCTGGTCGCCGGCACCTTCTTCCCGATCGACCAGCTGCCCGAGGGCTTTCAGATCGCGGCCCAGTTCAACCCGCTGCACCAGCTCGTCGAGCTGGTGCGCCACGCCTCGTTCGGGTTCGAGTCGACCGATCCGCTGCGCCTCGCCGGCCTGTTCGTCTTCGCGCTGGCTCTCTGGCGCGAGGCGGTGCGGCGCATGGAAAAGCGGCTGATCGACTAAGAGGCGCTCGACTTCCTACCGCCGGTCCGATGACTTGGAGCCGCCGCTGCGCCAACCTGAGGCGCGGATGTTCCTCTCTCCTGACACCAGTGCCCGCACCCGCGGCGACGTCCTGATCACCGGTGCCACCGGCTTCCTTGGAATGGAGCTGATGGCCCGGCTGCTGGAGGACGGCGACCGTCGGGTGTGGGCGCTGGTGCGTGCTCCCGACCAGGCGGCCGCCGATCTGCGCGTGCGAGAGACGCTCGCGTCGCTCCTGCCCGACCCGGAGTCCTACGCGGACCGGGTGCAGGCGGTGGCGGGCGATCTGCTCGAGCCCGGGCTGGGGCTGAGCCCGCGCCGGCGCGACGAGCTTGCGGAGCACGTTGACGAGGTCATCCACAGCGCGGCTTCGGTGTCGTTCTCGCTGCCCCTGGCCGAGGCCCGTGCCATCAACGTCGCGGGCACGCGTCGCGTGCTCGAGCTGGCCGCCTGGATCGAGCGGCGCAGCGGGCTGCACCGCTTCGCGCACGTCTCGACCGCGTTCGTGGCCGGCACGCACCGCGGCGTGTTCGGCGAGCGCGATCTGGAACGGAGCCAGCGCTTCAACAACAGCTATGAGCGCTCCAAGTGGGAGGCAGAGGTGGTGGTGCGGGCCCATCGCGCGCGCCTGCCCGTGCAGGTGTTCCGGCCGAGCATCGTCGTGGGGGACGAACGCAGCGGCTGGACGCCCTCGTTCAACGTGATCTATACGCCGCTGCGCGCCTATGCCGCGGGGGAGCTGCCGATGGTGCCGGCGCGGCGCTCGGCGCCTGTCGACATCGTGCCGGTCAGCTACGTCGCCAGGGCGATCCTGGGGCTGGCGGACGCCGGCGCCGGCAAGACCTTCACGCTCGCCTCCGGGCCCGATGCGGCCAGCGTCGGCGAGCTGATCGACCGCGCCGCCGCGTACCTCGACCGCCCGCCCGTGCGCGCGCTGTCGCCGGGGCTCTACAAGCGCGCGGTGCACCCGCTGCTGCTGCGCCGCGCGCAGCCCGACCAGCGCCGTCGTCTGGAACGCGGCGAGGTGTTCTTCCCCTACTTCGCGTCGAAGGTGCGCTTCGACGTGAGCGCCGCCCGCGCCGCCCTCGAGCCGGTCGATATCCGCGTCCCGCGCGTCGACGTGTACCTCGACCGGCTGCTCGAGTTCGCAGTTCGCGCGAACTGGGGACGCCGCCCGGTTGGGCGCGCCGAGGCCGGCGCGGGCGTGCGGGCAGTAGTAGCGTCCGCCGCCTGAGCGCCAAGTGGACGGTTGAGCAGATTCCGGACCAAAGCGACCGCGTCGCCGTGGTCACCGGGGCGAACAGCGGCCTCGGGCTCTTCACCGCACAGGGGCTCGCGCGCGCGGGCGCGCGCGTGGTGCTGGCGTGCCGGAACCTCGCAAAGGGTGAGGCGGCCCGGCGCGAGATCGAGGCGGCGGCGCCCGGCTCTCCGCTGGAGCTGGAGGAGCTCGACCTCGCGAGCCTGGAGTCGGTGCGCTCCTTCGCGGAGCGCTTCCGCTCTTCGCACGACGGCCTCGATCTGCTGATCAACAACGCGGGCGTGATGGCCCCGCCGCGGCGCCAGACCGCCGACGGCTTCGAGCTCCAGTTCGGGACCAATCACCTCGGCCACTTCGCGCTGACCGGGCGCCTGATCGGGGCGATGGAGGGCCGCGAGGACGCGCGGGTGGTGACGCTGTCGAGCACGGCTCACCGGACCGGCCGGATCGCGTTCGACAACCTCGGCGGCGAGCGGCACTACTTCCGCTGGCGCGCCTACGGCCAGTCCAAGCTGGCGAACCTGCTGTTCGCTCTCGAGCTGGAGCGGCGCCTGTCGGCGGCGGGCTCGACGATCAAGAGCATGGCCGCCCACCCGGGCTACGCCGCCACGAACCTGCAGTTCGCCGCGCCGCCGCTGCTCGATCGGCTGGTCATGAGGGTGGGCAACGTCGTGATCGCGCAGAGCGAGGAGATGGGCGCGCTGCCGACTCTGTATGCCGCGACCGAGCCGGGCCTCCCAGGCGGGACCTACGCCGGACCCGACGGCTTCGCCGAGCAGCGCGGCCACCCGCAGGCGGTCGCGCCGAACGGGGCCGCCCGCGACGAAGCGGTGGCCCGCCGCCTCTGGGAGGTCTCCGAGGAGATGACCGGCGTGCACTACGAGCTGGGCGCCTAGGGCGCCAGCCAGGCGGGGGATAGGTCCACCGCGCGGTCGTCGGTCAGCCGGGTAGCGCCCGTCCCGTCGGCCTTCATCAACCAGATGTCGCGGTTTGCCGAGCCGTCCGGGATCAGCACGAAGACGATCCTGGAGCCGTCGGGCGAGAAGACCGGGGAGAACTCGCTGTCGATGGTCCCGGGGGTGAGGTCGACGCGATCCGATCCGTCCGAGTCCATCACCCAGATGTCGTTCGGCGAGGTCCCGAACGCGATCTTGGCGCCGTCCGGCGACCACGAGGGCGTGCCGTCATAGGCGCTATCTGGGCTCAGCCGCGTCAGCCCGATGCCGTCGACGCCGATCGTGTAGATCCGGGACAGGAACGTGCTCTCTTCGAAGTCGCTGAAGGCGATCCGCGACCCGTCCGGAGACCAGCTCGGAGACCCCTCCTCGGTGTTTGAGTTGCTCGTCAGGCGGACAACGTGCGTGCCGTCGGCGTCGATCAGGTAGATGTCGCCGTTGCCGGTGCGGTTGTCACTGAACGCCAGGCGCGACCCGTCGGGCGACCAGGACGGAGTCCCGACCAAAGACGAGCCGCTGACCACGACGTGCGCGCCGCTGCCGTCGGCGTTCATGACCCAGATCTGGCGCAGGGTGTTGAAGGCGAGCTTGGTGCCGTCGCGCGACGCCGCGACCCCGCTGACGTTCCCGACGCTCGCCGGCGACAGCCTGCGCGGCTCGTGCCCGCCGGCGTCCATGCGCCAGACGGCGCCGATCTCGTGGATGGGGTCGGCCCGGTCCGACACGAACACGATCGCCGGCCCTGTCGTGAAGACCCGATCCCCCTGGAGGCATCCGGGTCGCGGCGGCGCCGCGCAGAGCCGGTAGTGGTAGGTCGTCCAGGGCGCGAGGCCTGCGACCGGCTCCGACACCGCGAGCGTGGCCTGACCCCCCGCCGGGAAGTGGAGCGTGCGCTCCGGCGTCTGGTGGCCGTAGGCCGTGGTGGTGCCGTACCTGAACCAGTACTGCACGTCGGTGTCGCTCTCGGTCGAGAAGACACGGCCATTGAGCGTCGCAGCGGTGTTCGTCACATGCGTCGCGGGCTCCGGAGTGCCGACCGCGCAACCAGCCAGCAACAGCGCGATCCCTGCGACAGCCGCGCGAAGCTTCACCTTGCGGGCGACTCTATCCGCAGCAGCGCCGGGACGACGTCGTTGAGCATCGCGAACAGCCCGCGAGTGATCAGGACGCGCACCTCCTCTCGGGTCATGCGGCCGGCGTAGAGCCATTCGGACAGGGCCACCTCGTAGAGGCCGGTGTACGCGCGCAGGGCGATGCGCATCTCGCGCGGCACGTCGGTGGTGCCTACGTGGTTGAGCAGCATGCGATCGACGACCTGCTCGCGGATCTCCTCGACGAGCCCCTGCAGCTCCGGGTCGCGCCCGAGCGCGCCGATGCCTGCCATGGCGATCGCGGTCTCGCGGTTGGCCTCGGCCAGGTCGAGCCAGGCGTCGACGTTCGCGGCGACCATCTTGTCGACGGGCAGGGAGCGATCGGTTCGCACGGCCTCGGGTGCGGCCACGGCAAACCGGCGCATGACCTCCACGAACAGGCCGCGCTTGTTGGCGAAGTAGTGGCTCACGAGGCTGCGGCTGACGCCGGCCTCGCGCGCGACCTCGCCGAGCGAGACGTCGGGGTAGCGGCGTGCGGCGAAGGCGTTGCCGGCGACGTCGAGGATGTGCTCGCGCCGCTGGTCGGGGTGGAGACGTGTACGAGTGGCCATCGGCTTATTGACAGGCTAACAATAAGGCTGGTAGCGTCGCGCCCATGAAGCTCTTCGTCCTTGTCGCGGTCCTCGGCGCGCTCGGCGCGGCCACGGCCGTCGCCGCCCCTCCGCCCATCCCGCAGACCGCGGCCGACCTAAGCGGCCTCAAGCTCTTCACCGGCCACAAGGCCAAGCCGCATCCGATCAAGGCTCCGAAGATCCCGCGCCATCCCTTCATGGCCGTCAACGGGCGCAACGCGGTGCACAACGACGCCTACCAGTCGGACACCTACCGCAACCGCGGGCCGCTGGGGCAAAGCCTGCGCGTCTTCTCGCAGTCCTACGACGGCATGGGCGGGCTCGGCTCCTGCGGGATCACGATCGCCTTCGACAAGCACAGCCGGCTGCTCACCACCTGCATCTCCGCCACAAGCGTCGAGCTGCGGCTGATGAAGCCCGACCTCAGCACGGTCGCTACCCACGCGCTTCCGCCGCGCGTCATCCCGCCGGGCGTTAACCCGTTCCAGTCCCCCGGCGGCGCCTACTTCTACCTCGACAACAAGGACCGCGCCGTCGTGTCGATGGGGCGTCAGGTCTTCGTGATCGCGATCCGGGGCAACAGCCTCACGCGGGTGAAGACCTACGACCTCAGCTCGGTCATCCCGGCCGACGACCAGCTCAACTCCGCCCTCCCCGACTGGAGCGGGCGGCTCTGGTTCGTCAGCCGTCAGCACGGGATCGTCGGCGACCTCGACCCGGCCACCGGCCGCGTGCTCGGCACCCACCGCACGGGCGAGGCGATCGGCAACTCGTTCGCCATGGACGAGACCGGCGGCGTCTTCATCGTCACCGACAAGGCGCAGTATCGCTTCGACGCCGCGCGTTCCGGCAAGCCCAAGCTCACCTGGCGCGTGCGCTACAAGAACATCGGCGTCAAGAAGCCGGGCCAGTTCGACGCCGGCTCCGGCTCGACGCCGACGCTGATGGGCAAGCAGTACCTCTCGATCACCGACAACGCCGCGCGCATGAACGTCGTCGTGATCCGGCGCGCGAAGCACCTGCCGCGCGGGAAAAGCCGCGTGGTCTGCGAGCAGCCCGTCTTCCGCAAGGGCGCCGGCGACACGGAGAACTCGATCATCGCCACCGACCGCGTTCGATGATCGTCGAGAACAACTACGGCTACTTCCCGCCGCCCGACGCGACCACGATGGGCAAGACGACCACCCCGGGCGTCGCGCGGGTCGACATCCGTCGTGGCGGCCACGGCTGCCGGACGGTCTGGACCAGCAAGGAGATCTCGCCCAGCACCGTGCCGAAGATGTCGCTGGCGACAGGGCTGATCTATGTCTACACGAAGCCCAAGGGCCTGCCGGACCGGTGGTACCTGACGGCGGTCGACTTCCGCACGGGCAAGACCGTCTGGAGCAGGCTGATCGGCACCGGCCTGCTTTACAACGTGCACTACGCCGGGCTGGTCATCAGCCCCAAGGGCGTGCTCTACTCGGGCGTCCTGGGCGGCACGATCGGCGTCGCCGACCGCTGATGCCGCAACATCCGCTCCTGTTCCTCGGGATCGTCGCGCTGCTGACGATCACGCCGGGCGCGGACATGGCCATGGTCGCGCGCAGCGTGTTCACCGGCGGCCGCCGCGACGCCTTCGCCACGACCCTGGGCATCTCGGCGGGCTGCCTCGTCTGGGCGTTCGCGTCGGCGGTCGGGGTGGCGGCGGTGCTCGCCGCCTCGCGGACCGCCTACGACGCTCTGCGGCTGGTCGGCGCCGCCTACCTCGTCTGGCTCGGGGTGCAGAGCCTGCTGGCGGCCCGGCGCGGCGCGCCGCAGGGGCCCCAGGCGCTCGGCCCGCGGCGCGCCTCGCCGTTTCGGCAGGGGCTGCTGACCAACCTCTTCAACCCGAAGATCGCCATCTTCTACTCGACGTTCCTGCCGCAGTTCATCGCTCCCGGCGACCCGGTGCTGGCGCTCTCCCTGGCTCTCGCCGGGGTCCACATCGCGCTCGGCGTGGCCTGGCTGTCGCTATACGCGTTGCTGCTCGACCGGGCGGTCGCCGCGTTCAAGGGCTCCCGCCTGCGCCGGACGCTCGACGCCGTTACGGGCACCGTTCTGGTCGGGCTCGGCCTGCGCCTGGCGGCTGAGCGGCGCTGAGCGCCGTCGCGGGCGCCGCTTGAGCCGCTCGGCCAGCAGGTAGCTGCCGATCACGAAGACGCCGCCGCCCAGCTGCGCCAGCACCGTCTCGACGGTCGGGAAGACGCCGAGCCAGATGCCCGTCCAGTAGGGCAGCTCGACGTCGATCGGCGTGATCGGCACCCAGCCGACGCCTTGCATGATCCGCACCGTCTTGCCCATCATCACCATCAGCACGAAGGTCAGCAGGACGCCTGTGACGATCAGCATCTTCTTGTAGGGCAGCTTGCGTTCGAGCACGAACGTCGACACGGCGACCGCCATGACCGCCAGGCCGCCGAGCGCCACGCCCTCCAGCACCACCGGCAGCCCCGAGTTCAGCTCCAGCGCCTGCAGGAACAGGACGGTCTCGAAGCCCTCGCGGTAGACCGTCGAGAAGCCGAGCAGCACGAAGCCGACGACCTGCGCCGAGATCACGCCACCCGCGGCGACGCCGAGCAGCCGCCTCCGCCGCTTGTGGAACTTCGAGATGTGGCCGGTCCAGTAGACGCGGTGGAAGAACCAGTTGAGGACGAGCAACAGCACCGCGATGGCGATCAGGCCGACGATCGCCTCCAGCTTCTCGCCGTAGTGGGCCAGCGACGTCAGAACGGTGCGGGCGAGGATGAACGTGATCGCGCTCGCGAACAGGGCGAGCAGCGCGCCGAGCAGCATCGGGCGCCTCTGCGTGCGGGCGGCGCCGCTGAGGCTCGCCATGACGGCGGCCAGGATCAGCACGGCCTCGAGCCCCTCGCGGAAGACGATCACCGCGGCGTTGGTCACGGCGGTTGCCGCGGTTGCGCCCTCGCCGAGCGCGCCGGCGCCGTCCTTGAGCGCGTCGTCGAGAGCCAGGCGCGTGTCGTGCACGTCGCGGCGCGACTGCTTCTTGGCGATCAGAGTCGCGAGGCCCTGCTTCCCGTCCGCCCCGAACCAGACCAGCCCCTCGATCCGGTTGACCGCGTCAGGCGCGATCGCGCGCAGGCTCAGCTCGGGCCCGAACTCGAAGAACGCATAGGCCTCGAGCCGCGACTGCTCGGCCGCCTTGTACTGGCCGGCGCCGACGGCCGCCTCCATCCGGTCGAGCGAGATCGCCATCAGGTCGAAGTCGGACTGGTTGTCGTCCTGCTTCCAGTCGTCGGGCAGCAGGTCGCCGACCATGTCGCTGGCGCGTTCCTGCGTGGCCTTCATCGTGTCCAGCGGGACGACCCGCTTGCCGTCCTGGGCGTCCTTCACGTAGCCGCGCAGCCGGTCGATTATCGCCGCGACCTGCTTGGTCGCCGCCGGGTTGCGCCGGCTCAGCTCCTGCTCGAGGTCGGAGAAGGCCGACTCGGCGGCGTCCGCGAAGGCCCGCGACTCTTGGAGCTCGAACTGGCTCGTGACCTTGGCCGCCTCGACTCCGTGGCCGTAGTCGACCGGGATCAGCTCCACGAAGCGGGTCAGCTGCCCGGCGCGGCGGGCCTGCTCCTCGGCGGTGAAGGGCGCCGCGGTGAAGCCGTCGAGCGCCCGCGCCACCTGCTCGCGGGCGCTCGCGAAGCCGCGCTTGTCGCCGCGCAGCGCGGTCCTCGCGAGCCGCTGGAAGGCGGCGTCGGCCTGTGTGCGCGCGGCGGTTCCGCGCGCCTTCCGGTACTCGGGAGCGAGGATCTTCCAGAGTCCGGCCGCGGTCGCGGCGGTCTGGGCCCAGCGCGCGCGGAACCGGTGGGCGGCGGCGTCGTCGGCGTCCGCGAGGTGGTCGACGAGGCTTGCCTGGTAGGCGTCGAGCAGGTCCTTCTTCACGCCCAGCACCGCGGCGCGCGGGCCGCTGCGCTTGCGGGCGAGCTGGCGCACGGCGAGCGTCGCGTCGACGCCCGGGCGCGTGAAGCGCGTCGCCTTGCGGAACTCGCGCAGCAGCAGCCAGCTGCCGGCGGTGCGGGCATCGCCTGCGCCGACGGCCGCCAGCGTCACGTCGTAGCTGCCTCGCAGCACTGCGGCGCGCAGGCGGCCGCGGGCGGCCGCGAGCCCGGATTCGTCGCGCGCGCTCGCGGAGCGGGCGGCGTCCGCCAGCGCCGTGCGCACCTCGCGGTCGGACGACCGCGCCGAGCGGCGCAGGCCGCGCGCCAGCGGCCCGCGCAGCTGCGCGCGGGCACGCTCGACCAGTCGTACCGCCGAGCGCGTCTCGTCGAGCAGCAGCGCGGTCTGGGCGTCGAAGACGAGGTCCTGCATCCGCTGCGCGGCCTGCCACGGCGGGGCGGGGGAGTGGTCGGGCTGCGCCGCCGCCGTCCCTGGGGCGATCGCCGCGAGAGCGGCGATCAGCCCAACCAGAACCGGGAGACGACGGCGCGCCACGCGGCTAGCTGTCCGCGAGCTGGATGTCGAGCTTGGCGGCGGCTTGCGTGACCTGCCCGGCGATCGCCTCGGCGCGCTCCTGTGCCTGCGCCCCGAGCGTGTCGGCCTCCTCGGCCGTGTACCTGCGCCCGGCCGCCTCCTTGTCGCGCAGCTCGCTCGCGAAGGCGAGCAGCTTCCTCAGGCTCTCCCGCGTCTGGGCCGCCTGCTGGCGGTCGGCCTTCGCCACGAGCGGCTCGACGTTGTCGTAGATGAGCACCAGGCCGCCGAGGATGTCGGCCATGTCCTGGAGGCGCGACGCCGCCACGAACACCTTCTCGGTGGCCTTGTCGCCGGCGACCGCCCGCGAGTTCTTCCAGGCCTCGAACATGTCGGACATCGTGGGCGTCATCACTACGAGCGCGGTGAGCGCGTCGCTCGAGGTCGGCTGCCAGCCGCGCGCCGCCTCGTCGAGCTCGCGCGCGTAGTTCTCGAAGTCGCGCGCCGCGGCCACGTAGAAGTCCGCGTCCGGCACCGACTCGGCGAACTCGACCTTGCCGTCGCCGTCGAGGTCTGGCTTGACCCCCTTGGCCTGGAACTTCGGCTCTGTGCCGAAGACGGTCGTCTCGATCAGGTAGTTGTAGTTGCCGGGCTGCTTGAAGGTGCGGCCGGCGGGCGTCTTCACGTCGAACGACACCGCGTTCTCGGGATCGGAGACGTCGCCTCCGGCGTCGATGTTCACGTCGTAGTCGGCCAAGCTGGGCACTCCGGCAACCACGCCCTCCATCTCCTCGTACGCGGGGTTGGCCTGGACGAAGTCCCGCTGCGCCTGGCGGACGAGCCCGCGCACCTCCGCCCGATGCTCGTCGAGCAGGCGCGCGTAGTCGAAGTCCACCGACTTGGCGAGCTTGTAGTAGCTCTCCGCGTTGCCGTGCGATGCGGTGGTGGCTTTCACGAGCCGCTCGGTGTGGGCGAGCAGGTAGGCCTTGACCGCGTTCAGGTCCACGTCCTTGGCGGTGGTCGTGGCCGCTTCGTCACTCGACGATTTGTCGTCGCCGCAGGCGGTCAGCAGGACCAGCGAGCAGGCGGCGGCGGCAAGAGCGAGGGCGGGGCGCGCGATCAACGAGGACCTCCGTGGCGAAGTGTCATTAGGCCCCCCTAAACTTAGGGCGGCCTAACGCTACAACAGAAGCGCCCGGCGCGCGCTATGGTGCCGCCATCGACCTCCACGACGACGAGCGCATCATCTTCGAGGGCCACCCGTCCTGGCGAGCGATCCTCAGCTTCTACCTCCAGGGGCTGCTCGGCGTGCTCGTCCTGGGTGGGCTGATCGCGCTGGTCACGGCGATCAGCGACGAGGTGAAGTGGGGTCTCGTCGCGGCCGTGGTCGTGGTCGGCGCCGCGCTCTTGGTCCTGGTCGGCTTCATCAGGCGGATCGCGACGGTCTACACGATCACAAACCAGCGCCTGCGCATCAAGCGCGGCATCCTGTCGAAGAAGATCCAGCAGACGCGCATCGATCGCGTGCAGAACGTCAACACCGAGCAGAGCGTGATCGACCGGCTGCTGCGCGTGGGGACGGTGGACTTCGACACGGCGGGCACCGACGACTCGGACTTCACGTTCGCGGGCGTCAGCGGCCCCAGCCGCGTGGTCGAGGCGGTCGATCGCGCGCAGCACGCGTCCGTCGCCGAGCAGAGCCCGGAGCCGCAGCTCTAGCGTCGTCGGGTGCCGAGGTTGGTCACGATCAGCGACACGACCGTGACCAGGTAGATCTGCCCGGCCAGCATCTCGGCCACCGCGAACGCGCGCGGGACGCCACCGAGCGGCGACAGGTCCCCGTACCCGACCGTGGTGAGGGTGACGAAGCTGAAGTAGAGCTGGTCCTCGCGGCTGCTGTGCGAGAGCTGGGCGAACAGGATGCCGGGATCGACCGCGTCAATGAGGCCGTAGGCGAACGAGAAGAACATGCCGGCGAGCAGGTAGATCGCCAGCACGCCGGCGAGCGTCGCCGCGGTGACCTCGTGCCGCTCGCGTAGGTCGCTCAGCAATCCGCGCACGATGGCCACCGGCGCGAAGGCAACGAGCAGACCGTTCACGACCGCCGCCGGACCCGGCGGGAAGTCGCCCCTGATCGCCCAGAAGATGGCCGCGGCGGCCACCGTCACCACCGCGATCAGCGCGGCGATCCGGCCTCCCCGGGGCCGCACGCCCGAGATCCGCACGGCCGCCACCAGCGTCGCCGCCTGCAGCACGGTCGTGGCGAAGCGGCTCGCGTCCGAGGCCGGCAGGCTCATCTGGAGGGCGACCGACGCGATGACCAGCAACAGGACGATCCCGTAGCCGAGGTCGCGAGCGCGCATCCGGACCGCCTTCGCCGCCCCCCGATCCGCTCCTGCAAGATGCCGCCCAGCGGGCCCCTTATATCTAGGTCATTCGTCCAGGCGCGCAGGAAGCCCTAAACGCCCTCCATGGGGGCGTCGAGCAGCGTCCCGAGAGCCCCGGTCGCGCCGGGGCCGTTGCCGTACCGCCCCGTATGCCCACGCACACCAGTTCAGCTTCCGCTTTGAAGCCACCCGCCGATTGGCGGGGCCGCAGCGTGCGCCGGCTGCGGACCGAGGGCGGGCCGCGGGCGCCGGAGCGCGTCCGCAACTGGCTTCAGGCCACGGTTCAGTGGCTGCCGGACGAGCTCGAGAGCAACCTGATGCTGCTCACCTGCGAGCTCGTCAACAACAGCGTCCTGCACGGCGAGGTGGACGAGCACCAGGTGATCGAGATCGAGCTTCGCGCCACGACCCAGGGGCTGCGCGCGTCGGTCACCGATCCCGGCCGGGGCTTCGCGCCCACCGGCCGCACGCGAGATTTCGACGAGCCGGGCGGCTGGGGCCTGGTGCTGGTCGAGCGGCTCGCCGCCAGCTGGGGCGTCGAGCGCGAGAAGCACACGCGCGTCTGGTTCGAGCTGGCCGCCGCGTAACTGGAGCTAGGCGGCGGCCACCCGCAGCCGCTTGCCGAAGCGCACTTTCGTCTGCGACGGCTCGGGCACCAGCTCGAAGTGATCCGCCAGCGCCGCGATGATCGGGATGCCTCGCCCGTGCGTGTCGTCCTGGGACGCCGGCCGCAGCAGGGCGTCGAAGCTGCCGCAGTCACACACCTCGATCGAGATCGACTCCTGGTCCACCTCGATGCGGAGCAGCACGCCGCGGCTGGGGTCGCCGCAGGCCGATCCGTGCAGGATCGCGTTGGCGACCGCCTCGCTGGTCGCCAGGATCAGATCCCACGTGGACTCGCCGTCAAGCCCCTGCTCATCGGCTACCTCGCGCACGATCGCACGCGCAACTGGCGCGCTTTCCGGCGCAGCGGGCAGCCATGACTCCCGCTTCATCAGGGTCAACGTATGCCCGGTATCGCGGGGTCTGACACGTGGGTAATACGTCCACCCACCACGGTCGCGAGGACGCTCAGCTCGGGCAGCTGCTCGGTGGGGCAGAGCAGCGGATCGCGGTCCAGGACGACGAGATCGGCGAGCATTCCGTCCACGAGCCTACCGCGCCGGTCCTCGTCGCCGGCAAGCCAGGCGGGGGTGACGCAGGTCGCCCTGAGCGCCTCCGCCACCGTCAGGGCCTGCTCCGCGCGCCAGGCCGGCCGCTCGTCGAGCGTCCGCAGGACGCCGGCCACGATCCCCTTCAGCGGGTCGAGCTCCTCCACCGGCGCGTCGGACCCGTTGGCGAGCAGCGCCCCCGCGTCGAGGAGCGAGCGGTAGGCGTACGCGCCGGAGTGCCCCTCCCAGACGCGGTCGGCGAGGTCGCGGTCGGACGGCGCATGGCTGAACTGGACCGACGCGGCCACGCCGAGCTCCGCAAAGCGCGGCAGCTCGGCCGCGTCCAGCAGCTGGGCGTGCTCGATCCGCTGGCGCAGCCCGAGCGGGCGCCAGACGCCGGCGGTGGCCTCGAAGGCGTCCAGCGCGGCGCGGTTGGCGGCGTCCCCGATCGCGTGCACGCCGACCGGCCAGCCGGCCGCTGCCGCCTCGCGGACGATCTCGGCCAGCCTCTCACTCGACGTGATCTGGACGCCCGAGCCGTCGAGCAGCCGCGCCGTTGCCGAGCCGAGCGTCCCGTCCATGAACACCTTGAGGTAGCCGGCGCGCAGCAGGTCGTCGCCGAAGCGCGAGCGCAGGCCGACCTCGCGCAGCTGCGGCAGCCGCTCCGCCGGGATCGACTGCCAGACGCGCAGCGTCAGCTCGTCCGCCTCGTGCAGGCGCTGGAACAGCTCGAGCGAGCCGAGCCAGCCGTCCTTGTCGTGGATCGCGGTCACCCCGCGCGCCGCCGCGATGCGCAGCCCGGAGCGGCAGGCCTCGAGCATCTCCTCGGCGGTCGGTGTCGCGTGGCGGTCGCGGAAGCGCCAGGCCGCGTTCTCGCGCAGGATGCCGGTCGGCTCGCCGCCCTCGTCGCGCTCCACGACTCCGCCGGGGGCGTCGAGGTCGCCGCCGGCATGAGCCAGCGCGGCCGAGTTGAGCCAGAGCGAGTGGTAGTCCTTCGAGGTCAGGATCACCGGGGTCTCGGGCGCGATCGCGTCGAGCGCCGCACGGGTCGGAGGCTCGGTCCAGCCGGCGTCGCGCCAGCCCAGGCCGCGCAGCCAGGCGCCGGGCCGCGCGCCCGCCAGGCCGTCGGCCACGCGCCCGACCGCCTCGGCGAGCGAGCCCGACCCCTCGAGGCGCACCTGGCGCTGGGCGAGCGACCAGGTCGGGAAGTGCACGTGGGCGTCGTTGAAGCCGGGCAGCACGCAGCGGCCCTCGAGATCCACCCGCCGCGCGTTCGGTGCCGGCTCCGCGGCGATCCGCCCATCGGTCACGGCGAGGCGCTCGACCAGCGGGGCGCCCGGGTCGAGCGTGCGGATCGTTCCGCCTTCCAGGAGGATGGGGTCCATCGGGCGCTATTCGATCACCAAGCGGCGCAAGGACGTCGAGAAGGAGATCGCCGCGAAGCTGCGCCTGCGGCTCGGCGGCGGGGACCAGGCCTACGAGCGCTTCAACGTCGCACCCACGCAGGACGTGCCGGCGGTCGTCCAGGATCGGCGCGGCCGGCGCTCCGAGCTGCTGCGCTGGGGGCTGGTGCCGCATTGGGCGCGCGGGGTCAAGGACGGCCCGGCGATGATCAACGCGCGCGCCGAGACGCTCGCCGCCAACCCGACCTTCGGCAGGCTGGTCGAGCGCGCGTCGCACCGCTGCCTGGTGCTGGCCGACGGCTTCTACGAGTGGATCGCGGCCGAGGACCCGAAGCAGCCGCGCCGCCCGCTGCGCTTCTCGCTCGCCGGCGGGGCGAGCTTCTGCTTCGCGGGGCTATGGACGACCTGGCACGGGCCCGCCGGCGAGCTGGTGCCGAGCTGCACCGTCGTGACCACGGCGGCGAACGAGCTGGTCGCGCCCGTCCACGACCGCATGCCGGTGGTGCTGGCCGAGCCGGGCGCCTGGGAGGCGTGGCTCGACCCGGCGCTGGACGGCGGGGCCGTCGCGCCGCTGCTGGCGCCCCTGCCCGCCGCCGGACTCGAGGTCGCGCCCGCGAACCCCGTGCTCAACCACCCCGACCACGAAGGGCCGGACTGCCTCGCGGTCGCCTAGCTGCGAGCGGCGACGCGCGGGTTCTCGAGCGGCCGTACGGTGGCCTCGATGTCGGGCCGGCGGCTCTCGAGGAAGGGCGGGATCGACAGCTTCTCGCCGAGGTGCTCGAGCGGCTCGTCGATCGTGAAGCCGGGTGAGCGCGTGGCGATCTCGAAAAGCACGCCGCTCGGCTCGCGGAAGTAGATCGAGCGGAAGTAGTGACGGTCGATCACCGGGGTGGGGCGCCCACCGCCCTGCTCCACCCGCTCGCGCCACGCCTCGTGGTCCTCGTCGTCCGAGGTCCAGGCCACGTGGTGGACGCTGCCGGCGCCCTGGATGCCGCGCTGTGCCGGCGGCTCGTCGTAGAAGTAGAGCGAGCCGCGGTGCTCGCCGCGCGCCTGCCAGCCGGTCCCCCCGGTCGCCGGCTCGAAGCCGAGCGTCTCGAGGAAGCCATCGCTGGCCTGCGGCTGCGAGGAGTAGGCGCGCACGCCGTGGAAGCCCTGGAGCGCGTGCTCGGCCGGCACCTCGGGGTGCTCGGCGATCAGCGGGTCGTCGCTGACGTCGGCCACCAGCAGCTCGTGCTCGAGGCCCTCCGGGTCCGCGAACAGCAGGTGGTCGCCCTCGCGGTCGACCTCGATGCCGCGGCCGGCCAGGCGGTCCGCCCAGAAGTCGAGCGCGGCGGGCGAGCCCACGCGCCACACGACCCGGTAGATCATGCCGTCGCCGGCCCGGCCGGGAGCGGCGCCGGGGTACTCGAAGAAGGTCAGATCGAGCCCGGGGTGGGCGTGCTCGTCGCCGTAGAAGAGGTGGTAGACGGTCGGGTCGTCCTGGTTGACCGACTTCTTGACGAGCCGGAGGCCCATGACGCCGACGTAGAAATCGACGTTGCTCTGGGCGTCGGAGGTGATCGCGGTGATGTGGTGGATGCCGTCGAGTTGCATGGTTGCGCGCGCAACTATATCAGTCGAGAGCACCGGTCCGCGGCTCCCCTAGGGTCCGTCGTGGGTGTCGACCCGTGAGCACACCGTCGCCGGTCCGGGCGGGCGCGCGCTGCGCGTCCACGACGTCGGCGAGCCCGGAGACGTTCCGGTGGTCGTGCATCACGGCACGCCCGGCTCGCGCGGGTTCCGCGAGCGCTGGCTGGCGGACGCGGGCGAGCGCGGCATCCGCCTGATCGGCTACGACCGGCCGGGCTACGGCGGCTCGGATCGCCACCCCGGCCGAACGGTGGCGGACGCCGCGGCGGACGTCGAGGCGATCTGCGACCAGCTTGGGCTCGAGCGCGTCCTGACCCACGGCAGCTCCGGCGGCGGGCCGCACGCGCTCGCCTGCGCCGCCCTGCTCGGCGACCGTGTCGCGGCCGTAGCGACGCTCTGCTCGGTCGGTCCGCTCGACGCCGAAGGGCTCGACTTCCTGGCCGGCATGGGCGAGGCGAACGTGGTGGAGCTGGGGGCCGCGGTCGAGGGTGAGGCCAAGCTACGGCCGCTGCTGGAGGAGATGGCCAAGGAGATCCTCTCCGCCGATCCGCGCGAGCTCGTGAAGGAGCTGGCGTCGATCCTCAGCCCACCCGACGTCGCCGTCGTCGACGGAGGCCTGGCCACGGAGCTGCTGGCCGGGATCCGCGAGGGGATTGGGACCACCCGCGAAGGCTGGCTCGACGACGACCTTGCCTTCGTGAGCGCCTGGGGCTTCGAGCTCGCGTCGATCTCCGTGCCGGCGCTGCTCTGGCAGGGGCGCCAGGACCTGATGGTCCCGCCCGCGCACGGAGAGTGGCTCGCCGAGCACGTCCCCGGCGTCGAGGCGCACCTGTCCGACGAGGACGGCCACCTCAGCATCGAGCAGCGCCGGATCGGCGACGTGCACGCCTGGCTGCTCGAGCGCTACTAGCGCCTGGTCCGGGCCTTGACCCGCAGCACCGCGTGCATCCCGCGCGCCTCGTGGCCGGCCAGGGAGCAGAACACGACGTAGCGACCGGGCTTGCGCAACCGCACCCGCAGCGTGCCGGTGCCGCCCGGGTCGAGCTCGGGCAGGGACTTGAGCACCTTCCCGCCGCGCGTGCGCACCGAGAGGTCGTGGCCGTCCTCGCCGAAGTTCCGCGCGTTCAGGTGCACGACGCCGACCGGGACGCGGCTGCGATACAGCGAGATCCGCCACTCACGCTCGCCGACGCCGACCGGGGTCGGCGCGAGCAGCGCCGCCATCACCGCGAGCAGCGTCACCGGACCAGCTGGACGCGGCCGAACTTCCCGGCGCGCGGGATCACCGCGGACGCCTGGGTCCCGAGGTGCTGCTCCAGCAGGCTCGAGTAGACGCGCCTGAAGTCGATCGTCACCTGCAGGTTGTCCTCGCGGTCGAGCCGGTTGAGGTCGGGGTAGTCGCTGTGCACGCCCGCCAGCGCGCGGTTGCCCTGCACCCAGGCGAGGCCGCCGGCGCCGTGATCGGTGCCGCTGTCGTTCTCCTCCGGCCGCCGGCCGAACTCCGACCACACGAACGTGAGCGTCCGGTCGGCGACGCCGCGTGCCTCGAGGTCGGCCTGGAACGCGGCCAGGCACTGGCTGACCTCGGCCAGGATCGTCGTCAGCTCGGACTGGTTGTCGTGGGTGTCGAAGTCACCGTCGGCCTCCACGTGTGCGACACGGATGCCGAGCGGCTTGGAGATCATCGCGGCGAGGTAGCGCAGCCGCTGCCCGAAGTCGCTGTTCGCCGGGTAGGCGACGCTCGACGCGAGCGGGTCCACGCCGTCGTGCTCGGCGTACGGCTCCAGCCGGTCGGCCACCTGCTTGGCGAGCCGCGCAGCCTCGCGCGCCGCGCCCAGCGCTTCCCCGCCGCCGTGCCCGTGGCCGAGCCGGCCGTAGGTCGCCATCGCGGCGTCGTAGGCGTCGCCCCAGACGTCGCGAATCCAGAAGCCGGCGTCGCCCGGCGAGGCCACCGCCGCCACCGGCGCCCGGCCCGAGCGCATGACCGGCGACAGGCCGTAGCCGAGCGAGACGCCCTGGAGCGGGTTGTCGCGACCGCCGGAGCGGTCGAGCCAGCGTCCCAGCCACCCGGGCGCGTCGCGGTCGGTGATCAGGCCGGTCTCCCAGAAGTGGCGCGAGTGGAAGTGCGACAGGTCTGGGTTGGAGTAGTCGATGCCCGGGAGGAAGCCGACCTTGCCGCGCTCGTACAGACCCTTGATGCCGCCGCCGACGCCCAGGCCCATGGACGGGTTGAGGCCGAGGCCGGTGCTTCCGAGCGGCACGCCCTGCACCTTCAGCTTCGGCCGCAGGTCGGCGTAGCGGCCGTAGGCGTGCAGCGGCACCATCGTGTCGAGCAGGTCGAGGCCACCGGGCAGGAACACCGACACGAGCACCGGCGCGTTCGGCGCCGCGGCGGCGTCGGCCGCGGCCGCCTCGAGCACGCGCTGGATCGGCATCGCCTGGCTCAGGTAGAGGGAGAGCCCGCCCCCGACGCCCCAGCCGAGCACCTGGCGGCGGGTGAGCGGTCGCAGCCGCTCGGAGCTGCGGTGAAAGTCGTCGCAGGCGCGGTGGGCGTTCATCAGTGCACCTGCCCGTCGGGTCCGGAGATGAGCAGGTGGCGCAGCACGCGCTGGCACATGTCGGCGCCCTGCTGGTCGCGCTCACCGCCCACCAACCGGTTGGCCAGGCGCACCAGCTCGTGCTCGGTGCGGCGCGAGATCCAGGGCTCGCCCGCCGCGCGGCGCGCCCGCGCGACCGCCTGGCGCGGCGACAACCTCACGGGCGTCGAGCCGTCCTTCACGCGCAGGCGCGGGGTGTCGAGCACGTAGTTGGTGCAGTCGAAGCGCACGTGCATCGAGTTCGACGACAGCCAGCTCGGGCCCCACTCCCAGCCGGCGACAGAGGGCGGGTGGAACGGGTACTGCCCCATGCCCTCCAGCAGCCAGGTCCACGAGTCGCGATCGATGCCCTGCCCGGTCGTGCGCAGCGCGCCGGCGACGAACACCACGGGCGACTTGACCATCGTCGGCGCGTCGAGGTCGCGGTAGAGGGCGGGGTGGGAGAGGAGGGCGCCGATCACCGGCCGGATGCGCAGCCCCGAGCCGCGGTAGATCCGCACCAGCCGGGCGCGCGTCCCGCCGGGCATCCGCCCGCCCACGAAGAAGTCCCACAGCTTGCCGACCATGAAGGGCGCGTGGTCGGGGTGGTGGGCGCACAAGTGCAGGATGTCCTTCCAGTCGAAGCGGCCGGCTCTCCCGAAGACGCGCTTCGCGCCGGCGTCGTGCCACTCGCTGTCGTACGAGCAGGTCACGCTGCCGTCGTCGTGCCAGTCGGCGCGGAAGCCGGTCAGGGCGCGCGCGGCCTGCCGGATGTCGCGCTCCTTGTAGCCGTGGCCGAGCGTGAACAGCTCCATCAGCTCGCGCGCGTAGTTCTCGTTGGGGGCCTCCTTGTCGGAGTCCGCCAGCGAGAGGAACAGCAGCATCGCCGGGTCACGCGTGACGGCCTGGAGGAGCGCGGGGAAGGGGCCGAGCGCGTGGCGCCGCAGCGTGTGGTTCTGGGCGAGCATCAGCGGCGTGTCCTGCTCGGTCGTGGCGAAGTGGTCGTGCCAGAAGAGCGTGAGCTTCTCCTGGAGCGGGCGCCGCGAGCGGATCATGCGGTCGAGCCACCAGAGCACGTCGTGGCCCCACTCGTCGTTGGGGTGGAGCCGGTGGCCGTCGACGTTGGGCCCCTTGATGCGCGGTGCGGGAGAGTGGCCGCCGCTCAGCAGCCAGTGGATCGTGGCGCCCTTGCCGCGGCGCGCCCAGTGGCGTGCCTCACGCGGCGTGGCCCCGAATCCGGCGCGCCAGAAGACGCGCCGGACATGCGCTTCCGTCCAGCCCCGATGACCCCCCTTGCGGTGCGGCACCGACCGATGAAAGCAGCCGCACGGAGGGTGCCCGGATATTGCATAGGTTCAGGGGCGCAGGCCACGCGCCTTCGGCGCGATTCCTGTTTCCAGGCACACGATCTGATGAGCGCGCTCGGCCCAATCGCACAGGATCGGGCGTGTGTCGCGGGGGTCGATGATCTCCTCGACGGAGAATCGCTCGGCCGTTCGGAACGGCGAAGTGACCGCTTCCAGCCGCGCCTGGATCTCGGCGCGCAGGGCTTCGGGATCGTCCGCTGCCTCGAGCTCGCGCCGGTAGGCGGCCTCGAGGCCACCGGCAAGCGGCAGCGATCCCCAGTTGCCCGACGGCCAGGCGAAGCGCATGTTGAGGCGCGAGCCGTCGCCGTGGCCGGCGCCGGCCACGCCGTAGACCTTGCGGACGAGGATCGACACCCACGGGACGCTCGCCTGCACGACCGAGTAGAGGCCGCGCGCGCCGCGGCGGATCGTGCCGGCCCGCTCCGCGTCGGTGCCGATCACGAAGCCGGGCACGTCCACGAAGTTCACGACCGGCAGGCCGAACTGGTCGCAGGTGTCGACGAAGCGCGCCGTCTTCTCGGCGGCGTCGGCCGTCACGCCGCCGCCGTAGTGCTCGGGGTCTGAGGCGAGCACGCCGACCGGCCGCCCGTCGAGGCGGGCGAGGCAGGTGATCGTCGGGCGCCCGAAGGCGGCGCCCAGCTCGAAGATCGAGCCGCGGTCGAGGACGGCCTCGAGCACGCGGCGCATCTTGTAGGTCTGGCGCGGGTCGCGCGGGACGATCGAGAGGAGCTCCTCCTCGCGGCGGTCGGCCGGATCGGTCGCGTCGGCGAGCGGGGGCGGCTCCCAGACGTTGGCGGGCAGGTAGGAGAGGAAGCGCTTGAGCTGGTCGAGCGCGTCATCCTCGTCGGCGGCCACGTTGTCCACGGCGCCCGCTCGGGCCTGCATGCGCGCGCCGCCCAGCTCCTCCTTGTCGGGCAGCTCGCCCATGCCGGCCATGGCGACGACCGGCGGCCCGGCGACGAACAGCTGGGCGGTGCCGCGCACGATCACCGAGAAGTGCGAGCAGACGACGCGGGCGGCGCCCAGGCCCGCAACCGGGCCGAGCGCCGCGGCGGCTACGGGCACGCGCGAGAGATTGGCCACGACCAGGTCGAAGCCGGGCAGCGGGGGCACGTACGAGAAGCCCATGTCCTCGAGCGACTTCACCGAGCCGCCGCCGCCGGTGCCGTCGACGAGCCGGACGAGCGGGATGCGCAGGTCGTGGGCGAGCCGCTCGGCGTAGACGGCCTTCTCCCAGATCGCGGCGTCGGCGGCGCCGCCGCGGACGGTGAAGTCGTCGCCCTGGACCACCGCGCGACGACCGTCGATTCGGCCCTGCCCCATAACCGTGTTGGTGGGCAGGAAGTCGGTCAGCTCGCCGTCGTCGCCGTAGGTGCCACGGCCGGCTAGCGCTCCGGTCTCGTGGAACGTGCCCGGGTCGAACAGCCGCTCGATGCGCTCCCGGACGGTCAGGCGGCCCGAGACGTGCTGGCGCTCGACCCGCTCCTGCCCGCCCATCCGCCGGGCGAGCTCCTCGCGGCGGCGAAGCTCCTCGAGCTCGGGCTCCCAGCTCACCGCCGGGACCCTATCCGGGGCGGGTCAGGTCACGGGCACTTGGGCCGCGAAGGCCTCGCGCGCGGCTCGCTGGCGCAGCCCCCAGACCTCAGCGCGCTGCTCGTCCGCCCGCTCAGCCAGGCGCTTGAGCTCCTCGAGGTCGATCCGCGGGTCCTCGGCGTGCACCTCGGTCAGCGCTTCCCAGAGTGAGAGCTTGCCGGTGATGCCCAGAGCGAGGCTCTCCAGCTCGATCAGACGGCTCAGCGGCGAGTAGCCGAGGATTTGTCCGTTCGGCTTGAGGCGGCCGAGCTTCTCGGCCACCCAGCCGGCCATGACCTTGGGGTGGTCCTGCTTGACGTCGAGCGCGTCCATCAGGCCCTTGAGGGTCTCGCGGTCCTCCTCGATCCCCTTGGCGACGCGCCCCAGAGGCTTCGCGTAGGGAGTGCCCTCGTTCTCCTTGGCGGCTCGTTTCACGAGCTCGAGCCCGACCGTGGAGCCGGCGAGGTGGTCGTTGAGGTAGATGCCAAGCAGCTTGTGGTCGAGCATGACCAGACCGTACCCACGGAGACCCACCCGTGAAAAGCTGAGGCGCGTGGAGTCGAGCGGCGAGCTGGCACGCGCCCTTGCCGATGCCGGCGGGGGGGACGCGCCGCGGGAGTGGTCGGCGCGGCTGCGCAAGCTGTTGGCCGCGGAGCTGGAGCGCGGCGCGCGCGAGCTGGGGGAGCCGCGCACCGGGCGCGAGCGGCCGATCGCGCTGGCCGTGGCAGCGGTCAGCTCGAGCGTGGTCGCGGTGTTGCCGGTACCGCCGGAGCTGCGTGCCGACCCCGACGCCGTCAACGAGCGCGGCGGAGCCCTCGCTGCCGCGGCGGTCGAACGCCTCGTCGAGGCGACCGAGCCGGGCGCTCCGCGCGACGGCTCCGCTTTCAACCTGCTGCTGGGCGCGCACGACGGCTCCCTGGCGCTGTCCTACCCGGCCGCCGACCCGCGCTGGGCGGCCGAGTACGCCCGCGAGGCGCTGGACGACTCCGCCCGCGCCATCGACCGCCTGCGCGCGGAGGTGCACCTGCTGCCCTGCCATGCGCTCGACGTGGTCGACCTGCGTCCCGCGATCGGGGCGACGCACCCGCTGCGAGTGGCCGAGGCAGTGACGCGGCTGGGCGGCTCGCCGCTCGACGAGGACGCGCTCGATCGCCTCGAGCCCGAGCTGCTGCGCCTGCTCGAACCCGCCGGAGCGGTTACGCGCGCCCACGACGACCCCGACCCGCGCCGGCGCGTGATGCGGCGCATCCTCCAGCGGCTCGACGGAATGGGCAAGTGGGGCGGCTACCACACGGCCTTCGACCACCTGGCCCGCGGCTTCGCCGGCAACGAGCGCGCGCTCGCGTACGACGTGGGCGAGGAGCTGCTGGCCGCGGGGCTGCTCGAGCAGAAGCCGAGCGTCGGCCAGCGCCACGTCAACCTCAACACGCGCCGGGCGGGGGACATCCGCCGGCTGATCGACGAGGGGGTGCTGCCGCCGGGGGTGGACTAGAGCCCGGCGGCCGCCAGCGCCTCCGCCTGGTTGAGGAAGTCGCGCTGGCTGACGATCATCCCGTCCTGCAGCGTCGCGACCGTGCCGTACTGCTCGGCCAGGGGGATCCCGCTCGCCTGAGCGCGCATCGGCATGTCGGCGAGCAGGACCAGCTGGTCGCCCATGTCGATCAGCTCGGTCGGGTACAGCAGGACTTCTGTGCCCCACACCTCATACGTCGCCGTGATGTAGGCGCGGTAGCCCGCCGGTCCGCGGTAGCAGGGCTCCGCGAGCCCCGCCTCGACGAACTCGCGGTAGGGGTAGTACTCCAGCCGAGGATGGAACCCGAGCGACGCGGCCTCCAGGTCGCGCCGGTTGTAGGCCTCGATAGCCATCCGGGCCGCACGCCAGAGAGCGGCCTGCCGGATGCGTGAGCTGGGCGGCAGCGTGGCCAGCAGACGGAGGACGCGGGCGTTCAGGCCCGGGAACCGAAGCGCAACCCGTTGGTCGAATGTACGGCTCGATTCCTCTCGGACCTGGAGCGGCTTCCGAACCACGCGCCGAGTATCACGCCTGCGAGAGCTTCAATCCACCGTCCGGGGCGGCGCTCAGCGCCAGCCGGCCCGCCACCAGGTCGCGCAGCTGGTCTCCGACCAGCTCGCGGCGCCATCCGTGCGTCGCGCGCACCTCGTCGCCGTCCTCGCCGCGGCGCAGGGCCGAGACCAGCGCGCTCAGCTCGGCCTGGGTGGCGATCAGCTCTACCGCCACGCCCTCCTCCATCGACCGGTGGCGCACCAGCGCCTGGGCGAGCGACACCAGCGGCGCGTCGGCGGGCTCGCGCGGGCCCGGCTCGGGCGGGGCCGGCGGCGCGGGGCGCTCGCGGCCGCGCGCGATCGCCTCGAGCAGGCGGTCGCCGCGGCGGTGGAGCGTCTGCGCGGGCAGCCCGCGGATCTGCTCGAGGCCGTGGCGGTCGGACGGCGCGCGCCGGGCCAGCTCGATCAGCGCCTGGTCGGGCAGCACGTAGCCGGCCGGCCGATCGGCCGAGCGCGCCGTGTCCTCGCGCCACTCGACCAGCTCGCGTGCCACCGCCCGTGCCGCCTCGCCGAGCCGGCTCAGCCGAGGCAGGCGCTCGAAGATCCGGTCCGGGTCGCGCTCGTCAGTCGACTCCTCGAGCGCCTTGCACTCCTCGCGCGCCCACGCGAGGCGGCCGCGCTCCTCGAGGCGGCGCTCGATCTCCTCGCCGAGCGCGAGCAGCAGGTGCGCATCGTCGCCCGCGTACTCGAGCTGCTGAGGGGTGAGCGGGCGGCGGTCCCAGCGGGTGAACCCCTCGGCGCCCTTCAGCTTCACGCCAAGCACCTTGCGCACCAGCGACTCGTAGCCCTCCTGGTTGCCGAAGCCGATGAAGCCGGCGGCGAGCTGCGTGTCGAACACGCCCGTGACCTCGGTCTTCCAGGTGCGGCGCAGGATCGCGATGTCCTGGCGGCCGGCATGGACCACCACCTCGACGGCGGGATCGGCGAGCACGCGGGCGAGCGGGGCGGGGTCGGGCGGATCGTCGGCGAGCGGGTCCAGGACCTCGGTCCGCACCCCGTCAGGTGCGTCGGGGTCCGGCACCGCCACCTGGGCCAGGCAGAGCAGCGCCTGATAGCGGCGCTCAGAGACGAACTCCGTGTCGATGGCGACGCGCCCGTGCGCGGCGGCTCTATCGGCGAGCGCTGCTGTCAACGCGCGCCACCATACTCAGCGACGTGTCGATACTCGCCAGTGCGCTGCTGATCGTCGGAGCCCTGCACGGGGCGCCGGCGCACCAGATCGTGATCGGTCACTCGGTCGAGGGCCGCTCGATCCTCGCTCAGCGCATCGGCCCGGCTTCCGCGCCCGTGAAGCTGATGGTGGTCGGAAGCGTCCACGGCAACGAGCCGGAGGGCAAGGCCGTGATCGCGCGGCTGCGCCATGCGCGGCCGCCGCGCGGGACCGCGCTCTGGCTGATCGAGGACGCAAATCCCGACGGGGCCGCCGCGAACGAGCGCTGGAACGCGCACGGCGTGGACCTCAACCGCAACTTCCCCTACCGCTGGCAGCCCCAGGACGGCATCTACGAGTCCGGCCCGGGACCTGCCTCGGAGCCCGAGACGCGGGCGATCCAGCGCTTTGTCGAGCGCGAGCGCCCGCGCGTGACCATCTGGTACCACCAGGCGCTCGCGATCGTGGTCAAGAACGGCGGCGACGCCAAGCTGCAGCGCCTCTACTCGCGGCTGAGCGGGCTCCCGCGCAAGCAGCTGCCGGCCTACCACGGCACCGCGGTGTCCTGGCAGAACAGCACGTTCAAGGGAGACACGGCGTTCGTCGTCGAGCTGCCCGGCGGGCCGCTGCCGCGGGCGGGCGTCGCCCGTCACGCGCGCGCGACTCTGGCGCTCGCGCGTGCCGTCGCGCCGCCTCACCTGGTCTGGCGGCCGATCCCCTACGGGGCGGCCCGGAAGGCCGACATGCGCGCCTATGCGCGGCGCCACTACGGCGTCGACGGCTACCGCCTGCGCCGGCCGCGCGTGATCGTCGAGCACTACACGGTGACCGACAGCTTCCAGCCGGTCTACGACACGTTCGCGCCGAACACGCCCGACCAGGAGCTGCACGAGCTGCCCGGGATCTGCAGCCACTTCGTGGTCGACCGCGACGGCACGATCTACCAGCTGGTGCGCACGACGATCATGTGCCGCCACACGGTCGGGCTCAACTACACGGCGATCGGGATCGAGCACGTCGGCCGCAGCGACGCTCAGGTGCTCGGCAACCCGCGCCAGATGGCCGCCTCGCTGCGACTCACGCGCATGCTGCAGGGCAAGTACGGGATCACGACGCGCAACGTCATCGGCCACAACGAGAGCCTGTCGAGCCCGTTCCACCGCGAGCTGGTCGCCCGCCTGCGCAGGCAGACCCACGCCGACTTCCCCAAGCCGGCGATGGACGTGTACCGCCGGCGGCTGGGACGGCTGCCCGCGCCGGCAAGCCTGCGCTAGCCGATGCTGGGCTTCGTCGAGAGCCATCTCGGGTCCAATCAGGTCTCACGGATCGTCTACGGCGCGATCATCGGCCTCGCGCTGGTCGTCGCACTCGAAGCTCACCCGCCACCCCCAGGGGCTGTGGTCGCGAGCCTGCTCGGAACGGGCGTGGCGGTCGCGCTCGCCGAGGTCTACAGCGAGACGCTCGGCACCGAGGTGCGCACGCGCACGCATGTGGACCGAGAGCTCAGGCGGACGATCTGGAGGGATACGGCGGCCGTCGTCTTCGGGGTCGGCTTCCCGGCCGTGTTCTTCGTGCTCGCCGCGGCGGGCGCCACCGAGACCGACACCGCCTTCGACCTTGCCAAGTGGTCTGGCCTCGGGCTGATCGGCTTCTACGGGTTCATCGCGGCGAGGCTGTCCGGCGCCCGCCTGGCGACGGCGCTCGTCAAGGGCGTCACGGCCGCGCTGATCGGAGCGTTTCTGATCGCCCTCAAGGCGATCGTTCACTGAGGGTCACCCCGGGCGGGTGACGCCACATCACCCCGCCGGGCGTGAGTCTGTGGCCCACGTGTCGTCCACCGACTACGAGTTCCGGATCAAGGGGCGGCTGAGCGATTCGCTTTCCGGTGCCTTCGAGGACTTCACCGCCTCGGTGAAGCCCGCTGAGACCGTGATGCGCGGGGAAGTGCGCGACCAGTCCGAGCTCCACGGGCTGCTGGATCAGATCCAGTCGCTCGGGCTCGAGCTGATCGAGGTGCGCAGGTTGGAGCACGAGTAGGCGGATGATCGCGGCCACCACCGCCACCTGGGTCTTCATCCTGATCCCGCTGATCGTGATCTGGCTCTTGGGCATCGTCGACATCGTCCGGCGCGATCTGGATCGCTCCGCCAAGGCCGGTTGGATCCTCGTCGTCGTGCTGCTGCCGATCGTCGGCACGATCCTCTACTTCGTGATGCGCAAGCCGAGCGACAAGGAGATCGCCCAGGCGCAAGCCGCGGCCCAGGACCTCAAGGACGATTGGCCAGGGGTCAACCGCCGGCTTCCGGGCGAGTGATGGCCGGCGCAGCCCGCCTGGTGGCTCCTACGCTGTCCGACCAGCAGCTCGACGAGATACTCGGGCTGATCGGGGACTCCGACAGCGTCGAGCTGAAGTTGACCGTGCCGGAGTCCGACCAGTACTCCACCGTCCGGGCGCTCGGCATGGATCCGCTCGAAGCCCAGCTCCGCCAGGTCTTCTTCTTCGACACCCCCGACCTGGCCCTCAACAAACGCGGTCTGGTGGTGCGAGCGCGGCGCGTGCAGCGCAAGAGCGGGGGCGACGCGATCGTGAAGGTGCGTCCGGTGGTCCCGAGTGAGCTGCCCCTCAAGCTACGGCGGTCGCGCCTGTTCAACGTGGAGGTCGACGCCATGCCGGGGGGGTTCGTCTGCTCAGGGACGCTCAAGCGCAGAGTCGACAACTCGGAGGTGATGCGCGTCGTCAACGGGGACGGCCCAATCAGCTCCCTCTTCTCCAAGGGCCAGCGCGCGCTTGTGGCGCAGCACGCGCCCGACGGAGTCGAGCTCGACGATCTGAGCATGCTCGGGCCCATCCTGGTGCTCAAGCTGAAGTTCGAGCCGGAGGGCTTCGGGCGCCTGCTGGTTGCCGAGCTGTGGTCGTACCCCGACAACTCGCGCGTTCTCGAGCTGTCGACCAAGTGCGCGCCCGGCGAGGCCTTCCAAGTCGCTGCCGAGGCCAGAGCCTTCCTGTCGAGGCAGGGCGTGGACCTGTCTGGAGACCAGGAGGCGAAGACGCTCAAGACGCTGAAGTTCTACGCGGCTCGGTTGGCGGCGACGGCGGCGAGCTAGCTCCGCCATGCGGCGCGAACCAGACGCGAGCCCCGAGTTCGACCCCCAGGAGCTGAGCGGGCTCTTCGCCGCGCCACGTTGGCTGCGCGACCTGGGCGCGACGGCCTGGCTCGCGGTCGGCGTGACCCTCGCCGTTGTCGGAGCCATCTGGATCCTCGCTCTGACGCAGGCGATCGCCGCACCGGTCATCACCGCCGCGGTCGTCGCGGCGGTCGCCACGCCTGTGGTTGCCTGGCTGCAGAAGCGGGGCCTTGCGCGCGGACTTGGGGCGGCGCTGCTCCTGGTCGCGGCCATCGTCCTGGCGATCGTCGTCGTCCTGATAGTGGTGGGCGGCATCACCGGAGAGGCCTCGTCGCTGCGCCACGAGCTGGGCTCCGCGAAGGACACGCTGGTCGGCTGGGCGTCGGACCTGGGCGTTGACCGTGGCGCGGCCGAGAGCGCGGGCGACGACACGTCCTCGGCCGTCAACGACGCCGTGCCGGCGTTGCTCAAGGGCCTCGCCGTTGGGGCGAAGCACCTCTCGTCGCTGGTGTTCTTTCTCGGGCTAACCGCGCTCAGCCTGTTCTTCTTGCTCAAGGACGGCCCGGAGATCCGGGGCTGGGTGGAGGGCCACATGCGCGTGCCGCGGCCCGTCGCGCACCAGATCGGGTCGCGTGTGCTGCAGTCGCTGCGTGGCTACTTCTTCGGCGTGACCCTGGTGGCGATCTTCAACGCCGTCGTCGTCGGGGTGGGGGCGCTGATCCTCGGGATTCCGCTGGCCGGGACCATCGCCGCCGTCACCTTCCTCGGTGCCTACATCCCCTATCTCGGCGCTTGGGGAGCCGGTGCGTTCGCGGTGCTGCTGGCGCTTGGCGGGGCCGGGACGGATGCCGCGGTGGGGATGATCGTGATCCAACTGCTCGCGAATGGGATCCTCCAGCAGATGGTGCAGCCGATCGCCTACGGCGCCGCGCTGGGCATACACCCGCTCGCGGTGCTGATCGTCACGATCGCCGGTGGGGCCTTGTTCGGGGCGGTCGGGCTGATCCTCGCGGCGCCGCTGACGTCGGCCGCAACGCGCATCGCCGCCGATCTCGCCCAGAACCGGGCTGAGCCAGCAGCGACATGACGGTCACTCGCTCGGACGAGCCCCAGACTGGGCTGGGCTTGCCGATCGCCATCTTCGCCGCGGCGCAGTTCGTGATGGTCCTGGACAGCAGCGTCATGAACGTGTCGATCTCGCAGATCGTCGCCGACCTGGATACGACGATCCAGGGTGTCCAGCTCGCCATCACCGCTTACACGCTCGTGATGGCCGCGTTCATGCTCGCGGGCGCCAAGCTCGGCGACATCATCGGGCGCGACAAGACGTTCGCGATCGGTCTCGCGATCTACGGCTTGGGCTCGTTCACGACCGCGGTCAGCCCGAACCTGGGCGTGCTCCTGGTCGGGTGGTCCTTCATCGAGGGGATCGGCGCCGCGCTCGTCCTGCCGGCGATCGTCTCGCTGATCGCGGTGACCTACAGCGGCAAGCAGCGAGCGCTTGCCTTCGGGATCGTCGGCGGCGTCGCGGGCGTTGCGATCGCGGCCGGCCCGCTGATCGGCGGCTGGGTGACCACCGAGCTGAGCTGGCGCTACGTCTTCGCCGCCGAGACGGTGATCGTCGCGGTGATCCTGCTGCTGCGCAGGCGGCTCGTCCGAGCGCCCGCCCTCGAGCACCCTCCCAAGCTCGACCTGATCGGGATAGCGATCTCCTCACTCGGGCTCGGGCTCGCCGTGTTCGGCGTCCTCAAGAGCAGCGAGTGGGGGCTGATCGAGCCGCGCGGGGCTCTGACGATCGGCGGGACCGAGATCACGCCGTTCGGCTTCTCGGCGGTGCCCTTCCTGATCCTCGGCGGGCTTGGCTTCCTGGGCGCGTTCGTCCTGTGGGAGGAGCACCGCGAGCGGCTGGGACGCGACACGCTGCTGGACCGATCGCTGCTGCGCATCGGGCAACTGCGGGCCGGACTGACGACGTTGATGATGCAACAGCTGATCCTGCTGGGGACCTTCTTCGTGCTGCCCGTCTACCTGCAGGTGGTCCTGGGCCTCGATGCGTTCGAGACCGGCAAGCGCCTCTTCCCGATGTCCGTCACGATGCTGATCGCGGCCATGGCGGGCCCGCGGCTCGCGGCCAGCTTCGCCCCCAAGCACGTGGCCCAGGCGGGCCTTCTGGCGCTCGTAGTTGCGTCGGGGGTGCTGCTCGGGACGATCGACGTCGAGCTGAATGGCACGTGGTTCGCGATCGCGCTGGCGCTCTTCGGCGTGGGGGCGGGGCTGCTGCTCTCGCAGCTCGGCAACGTGATCATGTCCTCGGTCGACGAGAGCAAGACCAACGAGGCGGGTGGCCTGCAGGGGACGGCGCAGAACCTCGGCGCGTCGCTCGGCACCGCGCTCATCGGGTCCGTGCTGATCGCCGCTCTGACCACCGGCTTCCAGTCGCGCGTGGAGGACAACCCCGCCGTCTCGCCGGCGGTCAAGGAGCAGGTAGCCCGCGTCGCCGAGAAGGGCATCCCGGTCGTGCCCGTGTCCGACGTCGAGCAGGCAGCCCGCAAGCAGGGCGTGCCCGCGGACGAGGCCCAGGCGCTCGCCGACGATTACGGCGAAGCCCAGCTCGCGGGGCTGAAGCGTGCGATAGGCGCGGTGGGCGTATTTGCCCTGCTCTCGCTGTGGTTTACACGTGGGCTGCCAGGCCGCGGGCCGCCCCGCGCAACCGGGCAGTCGGCGAGTTAGGGTCTGGCGATCAGCGTGCCGGTTTGGAGCCCCGAGCGCCCGCGCCTCCATCCGGTGCGCCTCGTCGTCGCCTGGCTCGGGTCCGCGCTCGGGCTGCTGCTGGCCGCCGGGGTGGTCCCGGGCGCCGAGCTCAAGGGCTTCGGAGGGGCGGTGGCGGTTGCGGCCATCGTCGGTGTTCTCAACGCCGTGTTGCCCCCGCTGATCGCGGCGCTGAGGCTGCCGTTCACGGTCGCCATCGGCTTCCTGGCGGTGCTGGCGCTCGACGCGGTGATCCTCAGGCTTGCCGCCGACATCACGCCCAGCCTGCTCCGGATCGACGACTTCGGCGCCGCTCTCGCTATGTCGCTGGTCGCCACAGCCATCAGCACACCGATCGCGGTGGTCGTCGGAATCGACGACGACAACGCCTTCGCGCTCCAAGTGGCCCGGAGGGTGGCTCGGCGAGCCGGTCGCCCCGTGGTGAGCGACACCCCCGGGTTCCTGTTCCTGGAGATCGACGGCCTGGCCCTGCCGGTTCTGGGCCGCGCGATCCGGGACGGCAACACCCCGAACATGGCGCGCTGGCTCCAGGACGGCGGCTACAAGCTGATCGAATGGGAGACGGATCTGTCGTCGCAGACTGGGGCGAGCCAGGCCGGGATCCTGCTGGGGGACAACGACGACATACCGGCCTTCAGATGGGTCGACAAGGCGTCGGGCCGGGTCGTCAGCTGCTCGAATCCCGGCGACTGCGCCGAGATCGAGCGAGCTCGCTCGAGCGGCGTCGGCCTGCTCGTCGACGGCGGGACGAGCCGCGGGAACCTGCTCTCCGGGGAGGCGGTCGCGTCGATCCTCACGGCCAGCAGGGTGGCCGACGAGAAGAAGGCGAATCCCGGCTACCGCGCCTTTCTCGCGAACGGGTCCAACGTCACGCGGACCCTCGTGCTCTTCTTCTGGGAGGTCATCCTCGAGCTGGTCGCCGCGGCCCGCCAGCGCCGCCGCGACGTGCGTCCGCGGGGCCACCGGGGAGGCAGCTACCCGCTGCTGCGGGCCGGGATGTGCGTGTTCGTTCGCGACCTCGTGGTCTTCTCGATCCTCCAGGACATGTTCCGCGGCGTGCCCGCGGTCTATGCCACGTTCGCGAGCTACGACGAGGTGGCCCATCACTCCGGGCTCGAGCGCCCCGACACGCTCGAGGCGCTGCGCAAGCTCGACCAGCGCTTCGGGCTGATCGAGCAGGCGCGCCGCTACGCGCCGCGGCCCTACGAGCTCGTGGTCCTGTCCGACCACGGGCAAACCCAGGGCGCCACGTTTCTCCAGCGCAACGGGTACAGCCTTGCGGAGCTGGTCGAGCGTTCGCTGTCCGGCCGCAGCGTCGAGGGGATCGAGGCCGGCGATGAGAACGCGACCGGAGTCCGGCGCGCCGTCGACGAGGCGACCGGCCGCGGCGACAAGCCCGCGAACCTCAGCGGCGCGGAGGCGCCCCCCGAGAACGCGATCGTGCTCGGCTCGGGCAACCTCGGCCTGATCTACCTGATGGAGCGTCCGCACCGCCTCGAGCTCGAGGAGATCCAGGAACTCCACCCCGAGCTGATACCGGCGCTCACCTCCCACCCCCACATCGCGTTCGTCCTGGTGCGCAGCCGGGCGGACGGCGCCGTCGCGATCGGCGCCTCCGGCTCGCGCCGGCTGTCCGATGGGCACGTGACGGGAACGGACCCGCTGCGCGGGTTCTCTCCCAACGCCGCCGGGCACCTGCGGCGCACGGACGGCTTCCCTCACGTCGCGGACATCATGGTCAACAGCTTCTACGACCCGGTCACCGAGGAGGGCTGCGCGTTCGAGGAGCTGATCTCGTTCCACGGCGGGCTGGGCGGGGCGCAGACACGCCCCTTCCTCTTCTATCCCGCCCACCTCCCCGTGCCGGCGGCTCCGCTCGTCGGTGCCGAGGAGATCCACAGGGTGCTACGCGGCTGGCTCACCGCCGGCGCTCCTCCGGAGCCCGCGGGCGCGGCGCCGACGAGGGCGAAGGCGACGTGACCGCTCGCGGTGCGGCCTTCCTGGGGATGGTCGCCTAACGCGGGCGGAACGGCGTCTCTTCGAGCACGCCGCCGGCGCGCACGGTCACGGCCGTGCCCTGCGGGATCTCCTGCCACACGCCGGGGAGGTCGGAGAACGGCTCGGAGACGATCAGCCGGTCGTCGGCCGTGAGCCGCTGGAAGCGTTCGTTGTCGGGATGGAGCCTCCGGATCGCCTCCACGTCCGCGGACGCGAACAGCGACCGGGCGGGGCCTTCCGTCGAGTAGCGCACCGCCCACAGGGTGGTGCCGTCCGAGACGCCGAAGGTCCCCTGTACGGCGCCCGCGATCCCCTTCTCGCCCGCCTCCTTCTCGATCAGGCCGACTGTGCGCTCGAGAGCCTCGATCGGGTCGTCCTCCAGCCCGAACGTCAGCGCGAGGTTGAACACGACCTCGGTGTCGGTCGAGCCGTGAACCTCGACGAACAGGTCGGGCTCGAGCGCGAGCATCAGGTCCCTTCGCAGGCGGTCGAAGTCGGCGATGTAGCCGTTGTGGACGAACAGCCACCCATCACGCCGGAACGGATGGCAGTTGGTCTCCTGCACCGGCGAGCCGATCGCCGCCCTCACGTGCGCGAGGAACAGGGGCGACTCGACATGCGCGGCGAGCTCGCGGAGGTTGGGGTCGGCCCAGGCGGGCGAGACGCTCCGGTATATCGCCGGGCCCTCGCCCCCGCCGTACCAGCCCAGCCCGAAGCCGTCGCCGTTGGTCGGCTCCGCGCCCATGCGCGCGTGGAGGCTCTGGTCCACGATGCCGTGCTGGGTCTTGAACAGCAGCTCCTCGATCAGCACGGGCTGACCGTGCCAGGCCATCCAGCGACACATGCCGGTCAGTGTGGCGGGGGTGCCGGCAGCCGCGTCAAGACGGCCTACGGCTCGAGCGACTCGCCCGGCGCCAGCACGCGGACCTCGACCGCCGGTGCGAGCTCGGCGACCTGAGCGGCGAACTGCTCGGGTGGATCCGTGAACCAGGCGCCACGGGACTGGGCGACGGGGTGGATCGTTCCCCAGTGGATCGGCACGGCCAGGCGGGGCCGCAGCAGCGCCGCCGCCTCCGCGGCGCGGGTCGGGTCGAGATGGCCGGCCCCGAGCTTGGGGCTGTAGCCGGCGACGGGCAGCAGCGCAACGTCGACCGGCCCGAGCCCGGCCATCTCGTCGAACAGGTCCGTGTCGCCGGCGAAGTAGACCGAGCGGCCCCCGCGCGCCACGAAGCCCAGCGGGCGCACCACCGGGCCGCCCGGGCGGCGCGTGCCCTGGTGCTCGGCCGGGGTCGCCTCGATCCGGACCTCACCCAGCTCGAGCGACTCGCCGGGCACCAGCTCCTCCAGTTCGCCAAATCCGGCGCGCGTGAGCAGCGGTGCCGAGCCGGTGGGGCAGACGACCCGCGGCTGCGGGTCGAGCATCCGCAGCGAGGGTAGGTCGAGGTGGTCGTAGTGGATGTGGGACAGAAGCACGGCGTCGACGGACTCCGGGCGGGCCGGGACCGGTCCGTGGCGGCGCAGGTGGAACACCCGGGAGCGCAGGACGGGATCGGTCAGCAGGCGCACGCCGCCGAGCTCGATGAGGACGGTGGAGTGGCCGAGCCAGGTGAGTCGTGTGCGGCTCACGCCTGGCTCGGCGTGGCGGCCTGCTTGTCCAGGGCGGAAACGGTCAGCCAGGCGGCCACCGCCGCCAGCACCGCGGCCGGCACGGCGTCCACGCCGGCGGTTCCCACCAGCAGCGCGGCGACCACCAGCGACGCGAGGACCAGGCGCGTGGCCGCGGCCATGCCGGCCGCGGTCCCCATGGCGATCGCCACCGTCGGCGACATGTCGACCGCCACGACGGCAATCGTCGCGATCGCGACGCCGATGAAGATCGACGGGAACACGGGCCCGCCGCGGAAGCCGCAACCGAGGCAGATGCCGTACGCGATCGCCTTTGCCGCCAGGACCGCGATCACCACACCGTCGGAGGACTCGGCCACGATGTCCGGCACCGCGGCCTGGCCGGAGAACAGCACGTCCTGGGAGGTGCCGCCGAGCAGGTCGGCCAGCTCTGCCAGGCAGCCCACCGCGAGGCCGCCGCCCACCAGCAGCACCGCCATTCCCACGCCCCGACCCCGGAGGCCGGCGAGGCCGGTTCCGAGCCGGCGGACCGCGACTATGACGAGGGCGGCTGCAACCCCGACGGCCACCGCGATGAGCAGGTCCTCGACGCGGGTCCCCACGTAGGCGGGCAGGTCGGGCACGCTCAGCCTCGCCGCCTCGAGCCCCGACCAGTTCCCCAAACCGGTGAAGATCACGTAGCCGCAGGCCGCGGCGACGAGCCCGGGAAGGAGCAGCGGGATCAGTGTGGCGCCCATAGCCACCCCGGCCTCCACCAGCAGCACTCCGGCGGGAAGCGGGCCGCCGAACAGAGCCGAGATGGCCGAGAAGGAGCCGGCCGTACCCAGCACGGCGTTCTCGCGCGGCCCAAGCCGAGCGATTCGGCTGGCGGCGACCCCGACAGCCGATCCGAGCGCGATCAGCGGGGCCTCGGGGCCCAGCACCGCCCCGAACGAGAGCGTGGCCAATGCCGCCAGCGTGACACCAGGGGCAGCCGCCAGCATGGTGGGCGCGGTGCTCAGGCCCTTGAGGGGCTCGTGCCCGCCGTCCCCGGGCAGGCTGAGGCGGACTACGGCCACGATCGCTCCCCCGATTGCCGGCAACGCGAGGACCAGGAACCAGGGTGGCGTGGAGTAGCCGAGGGCGTCGGGCAGGTCGTCCCAGAGCAGGTCCACGAGCTGCTGGACGAGCGCCAGGAACCCGGCCGCCACCAGCGCGGCCGGCACTCCGATCAGCGCCCCGATCAGGACGAGACGCAGGTAGGCCGCCCCGGCGAGCGGCTGCGGCTCCGGCGTCAGCGGGCGGCTACGCGGTGGCGCCGCGTCGGTCGTTCGAGAGCGAGACGGGATTTGCCATGGGCACAGGGTCCCGCCGGACCGGGCGGCGACGCATCACCCACATGGGGTGATTGCGGCTCACCCACGCCGCTCAAAGAATGCGCAGATGCGCAGCCGGCGGATCGGGGTCGCGGCATTGCTGGTGCTCGGCACCCTGTTCTGGACCGCCTTCGGCCTCGGGCTGTGGGCCAAGCGCCAGGCGCTCGACACCGACAACTGGGTCGAGACGAGCGACCAGCTGCTCGAGAACGAGCAGATTCGCTCGACGCTCGCGTTCTTCATCGTCGATCAGCTCTACGACAGCTCCGCGGTTCAGGCTCGGCTGGAGACGGTGCTGCCGCCGCGGCTCCAGGGGCTGGCGGGGCCGGCAGCCGCCGGGCTGAAGGAGATCGCCCGGCGCAACGCGCCGCGCGTGCTCGGCAGCGCGGCGGCGCTGAACGCCTGGGAGGCGGCAAACCGCACGGCGCACGGGACGCTGCTCAAGATCGTCAACAACGGGGTGCAGGGGCGCACCCTGTCGCTCGACCTCAAGTCGCTCGTGGGGGAGGTGGCCGCCGGGACGGGACTGCCCGCCAACGCCGCGGACAGGCTGCCGCCCAACGTCGCCAAGATCCAGGTCGCGACGCCGAAGCAGCTCGACAACGTCCGCCAGCTGCTCCACCTGTTCAAGACACTCGTTTGGCTGCTGCTCGGCCTGGCGGTAGCGGCGTTCGCAGGTGCGATCGCGCTTGCGGCCGACCGCCGCAAGACGGTGCTGAAGGTCGGCTTCTGCTTCATGTTCGCGGCGATCGCCATCCTGGCGTTCAGAACCCTGGCCGGAAAGGTGATCGTCGACTCGCTCGCCGACGCGCCGAACGCCCACGCCATCGCGGGCGACGTCTGGAGCATCGCCACGCGGCTGATGGTCGACGCCGCGCAGGGCTCCTTCCTGTTCGGCTTCTTCGTGGTGCTCGGGGCGTGGCTGGTCGGCCCGGGCCGGCGCGCCACGGCCGTGCGGCGCTTCTCCGCGTACCCGCTGCGTGAGCAGGCGGGCGCCACGCGGGCTGGACTCGCGACGGCGATCCTGCTGCTCGTGGTGTGGGGGCCGGTCCCCTGGACACAGAAGCCGCTGACGATCCTCATATTCACCGTGATCGCCTATCTCTGGCTCGAGCGGATCCGGCAGCGGACGGTGGCCGAGTTCCCCCACGAGCCGCCGCCGCGACTGCCCGGTCTGCGCCGCGGCGAGGGTCCCACCGCCGTCACGGAGACCGGAGGTGCGCAGCGGTGACCGAGATCGGACCCGTGCAGCTCCTGAACATCGGCTTCGAGCCCGGCGCCAACTTCGAGGGCCGCATCGCCGATGAGCTCGCCAGGCTCCAGAGCGAGCGCACGATCCGCGTGCTCGACCTGCTGTTCATCGGGCGCGACACCGACTCGGACGAGATCGTGGTGCTCGAGCACCAGGAGGAGAGCATGGGCGCGATCGTCGCAGCGCTGCTCGGCATCCAGCTCGACGGCGAGGAAGAGCCGGAGCATGCGTTCGGCTTCAGCCAGGCCGAGATCGATGAGATGGGCGCGGGCCTCGATCCTGGCGGTGCCGCAGGGCTGATGCTGATCGAGCACGTCTGGGCCCGCGACCTGAAGAGGGCGGTCCGCGATGCAGGCGGTCGCATGGTCGGTCAAGACTTCCTCACGCCCGAGACAGTCGCGGCCGTGGAGCCCAAGCTGGCGGCGATCTCCGCCGCGATCGAGCAGGATCAGCTCAGCTGATCCCCGACATCCCCGCCGCGACCGCGAAGCCCAGGGTGGTGACGAGCCCTGTCGTGCGGCCCGCCTGCCGGGTCGCCTCCGGGATCATCGAGTCGACCAGCATCACGACCAGCGCGCCGGCCGCGAAGCCGTTGATCCCTCCCTTCAGCGTGTCCGACGCGCTGTCGGCGATCGCGAAGCCGACGCCCGACGCCAGCGTGCAGATCATTGCTACGCCGGCCCAGAGCAGGAGCACGTCGCGACGCGAGCGTCCGGCACTCCCCATCGCGGTGGCCGAGCCGATCGCCTCCGGCAGGTTCGAGACGAAGATCGCGGCGAGCAGCCCCGCGCTCACGCCGTCGCCGAGCGCGATGCCGAGGCCGAGGACGAGCTGCTCGGGGAGGCCATCGAGGAAGGCCCCCAAGGCGAGCGCGGCCCCGGCCTCGTCGTCTCCGGAGGAGCGCCGATCGATCTCGACGTCGCAGACGTAGTAGGTCAGCGCCCCCGCGCCGAGCCCGATCCCGACGGCGGCCCCTCCGCCGACCTGCACTCCCTCCTGCGCCAGCTCGAATGAGACGGCGCTGATCAGCGCTCCGGCGCCGAAGCCGAGCACGAGCCCGACCGCGCGCGTTGGCCAGGGGCGGATGATCCCCAGCAGCGCTCCGATCAGCAGCGAGGACGCCGCAAGGGCGCCCCATGCGAGCGCCTCGAGCATGGCTGGAACCTACTGGCGTGGGAGGGCGGTGCGTCACCCGCCGCGGGTGAATGCGCTTCACCCACAGGTGCGCGAGGATGGTGCGGTGAGGTGGACGGCTGCGACGCGTCCGGTCACGGGCGCCGTGTCGCTCGCGCTGCGCGCTGAGCGCGCAGCGAGGCAAGCGGCGGGGAGGCGCGCCGAGGAAGCGGCGCTGGGAGCGCTCGACGCCCTGCTGGCCTCGCGCTTCGGGACCGAGGCCGTCGATCGCGTGCTGTCGAGCGAGCTCGCCTCTCATGCCGTGGGCAAGGCGCTGGAGGGCCCGCTCGTCGACGCGATCGCCAGGGACGTCGTCCGCTACGCGGTGCTCGAGCGGCTTGCCGGCGGGGTGCTCGACGACCCCGAGGTCGAGCGGGCGCTGGTCGCAGCGCTCGACAGCCCCGCCGCGGAGCGGCTCATGTCGCGCGTGCTCGAGAGCAAGCTCGTCGACGAGGCGGTGCACCGCCTGCTCGAGGGCGAGGAGCTCTGGCTCGTGGTGGACGAGATCGCTCAGAGCCCGGCGGTGACGGAGGCGATCACGAGGCAGAGCATCGGGTTCGCCGACCAGGTCGCGGGCGGGGTGCGCGGCCGCTCTCGCAACGCGGACGCCTGGCTGGAGCGCGCTGCGCGGCGGGCGCTCAGGCGTCCTCCGGCGGCTCCGCCGCCGGGGTCTCCGTGAATACGACGCCGCGTCCTGACGCACCCGTGTATGAGGGGCTCGTCACACGGGGGATCGCGTTCGCCGTTGACGCCGCCATCGTCGACCTGACCGCCCTGGTGGTGGGGGTCGGCGTGGGCCTCGCGCTGTCGATTCTGTCCGTCTCCAACGACCTGCAGGTCGCCCTGCTGGCGTTCGGCGGCTTTGTCTTCCTGGTCTGGACGGTTGGCTACTTCACTGTCTTCTGGTCGACGACGGGGCAGACGCCGGGCAGCCGCCTGATGCGCCTCCGCGTCTGCAGGGAGGACGGCACGGTGCTGAGCCCGCGCCGAGCGCTGCTGCGCTTCGGCGCCCTGGTGCTCGCGGCGCTGCCGCTGCTCGCGGGCTTCCTCACCGTGCTCGTCGACGACCGGCGCCGTGGCGTGCACGACATGCTCGCCGGCACCGTGGTCGTCGGCGTTCCCGAGGCGATTGCCTCCCCTAGGCGAGCGCCTTTGCCTTGAGGGCGTCGAACTCGGCCTGGGTGATGGCTCCGCTGTCGAGCAGCTGCTTGGCCTTGTCGATCTCTCCGGCAGCTCCGCCGGACCCAGCCACCGACTTGACGTAGTCGTCCATGTTGGCCTGCGCCGCGCGAGCCTGCTCCAGGTCGCGCTTGCCCATGTCGTCGCCGTGGGCGATCAGATAGATGAAGACGCCCAGGAAGGGCAGCACGATCACGAACACCAGCCAGGCCGCCTTGCCAAAGCCGGAGACGTCGTGCCTGCGAAAGACGTCGGCGATGACCCTGATCAGGATGAAGATCCAAGCCACCCACGCGAAGAAGATGATCATCGACCAGAGGATGTTCAGGAAGGGATAGTCCGCAGCGATCAGCATGGGACCAGTCTCCACGCGCGGTGGGTGAGTCGAGATCACCCGCGGTGGGTGACGCCGCGTCACTCGCGCGTGCGCCAGGGTGCTGCCACCAGAGCCAAAGGAGAGGCTTCATGGCCAAGTCCCATTCCGGTTGGGTGACGTTCGCCGGCGTGATGCTGTTCATCGTCGGCGTGCTGAACGTGATCTACGGGATCGCCGCGATCGGCGATTCCAGCTTCTTCGTCCAGGACCAGAGGTACATCCTCAGCAACCTCAACACCTGGGGTTGGGTGACGCTGATCATCGGGGTGTTCCAGCTCTTCGCGGCGTTCTCGCTGTGGTCGGGCGGTGTCTACGGCCGAGTGGTCGCGATCGTCGCCGCAGGCCTCAGCGCTATCGGCGCGCTGCTGTCGATCCCCGCGTACCCGTTCTGGTCGCTGGCGATCTTCGCCATCGACATCATCGTCATCCACCAGGTTGCGGTGTACGGCGGCGCCGGTGACGGGGAGGCTCGCAGGCCGGTCACCTAGGGAAGGGAAGGGGTACGATCCCCGGCGACGTCTAAGGAAGGACTTGCCGACGACTGGATCTGGGCCCGAGATTCAGGTCTTGGCCACGAGGCTCGTGGCGCCCGCCCCTCCCCCGGGGATAGTTTCGCGGCCCCGTCTTTGCGAGCTGCTCAGCCGCTCAGCGTTGCAGCCGCTCACGCTCCTCAGCGCCCCGGCGGGCTGGGGCAAGACGTCCCTGCTGAGCGAATGGATCGATACGGGCTCTCCACCCGGCCGGGTGGCGTGGCTGGCGCTGGAGGCGGCGGACGGCGACCGGGAGCGCTTCTGGAGGGCCGTAGCCGCGGCGCTGCGCGTCGCGCTGCCGGAGCTCGCGCCTGTGGCGCAACCGCCGCAAGCCGGGCTTGACGCCTTCATCACGTCGCTTGTCAACGCGCTCGACGCGGGTCCCGACCCCGTCGTGCTCGTGCTCGACGACCTCCAGGAGGCTTCCACCCCCGAGCTCGTCGCCGACCTCGACGGACTGGTCGCGCACGCCACGCCGGCGCTGCGCCTTGTCCTCTCGACCAGGGTCGATCCGCCGCTGCGCTTGGAGCGGCTGCGCCTGGCGGGCTGCCTGGGTGAGATTCGCGCCGCCGACCTGGCCCTGACCGGGGACGAGGCGCGGTTGCTGTGCGCCGAGGCCGGCGTCGAGCTGGCCGACCGCGAATTGGGCCTGCTGCTCGAGCGCACCGAAGGCTGGCCGGCCGGAGTCAGGCTCGCCGCGCTGTCGATCAAGGAGACAGCGGATCCGGCCGCTTTCGTGGAGAGCTTCGCCGGCGACGACCGCGGCGTGAGCGACTACCTCGTGAGCGAGGTGCTGGCGCGCCAGCCGCAGGAGAGACTCGAGTTCCTCCTGCACACGTGCCAGGTCGAGCAGGTCTGCGGGGAGCTCGCCGATGCGCTCACCGGCGGCACCAGCGGCCGGGCGACGCTCGCCGAGCTCGCGTCACATCACGGGCTGGTCGATCCGCTCGACACGCGTGGCGACTGGTATCGCTACCCGCCCCTGCTGCGGCAGGTGCTGCGCCTGGAGTCGGCGCGGCTGATCCCGGCTGCCCTGCCCCAGCTCCACCGGCGCGCCGCCCACTGGTTCGGGGGCCATGGGCAGCCTCTCGACGCCATCGGCCATGCGGTGGCGGGCGAGGCCTGGGACCTCGCCGCCGAGATGGTCGGGAGGCACTGGCTGCCGCTGATCGCGCGCGGGAAGGGGCCCTCGGTGCGCGCGTACGTCGAGCGCATCCCGGCGCACGTGGTCCACGCCGACGCCGAGCTCGCCCTGGCGATGGCGGGGCTGCTCTTCGAGGACGGAGACCAGGCCGGCGCGGAGGCTCTCTTCGCCGTTGCCGATTCGCTCAGCGCCTCGCTGCCCGAGTCGAGGCGCCTTCGCTTCGGAGCCGCCGCGACGGCCATCTCGCTCTATCGCGCCCGGTTGCACGGGGACATCGAGGGAGCCCTGGAGGCCGCCCGCGTCGCGCTTGCGGAACCGTGGAGCGAGGTCGTCGGGACCGAGCTGCGCGCCCTGACACTCACGAGTCTCGGCATGGCCGAGTTCGTCGCCGACGACGTCGAGTCGGCTGGAGACCACCTGCGCCAGGCCGCGGGCCTCGCGAGGGAGGTGGGTGCCGAGTACCTGCTCTTGCTCGCGGAGGTCTATGGAGCGGCGCTGGACATGCGCGAGGGGCGCAGGGAGCGGGCGGAGGCCCGCGCCGGGGCGGCAGCCAAGCTCGTCGAGCGGCGCGGATGGACTCGAACCGCCGCCGCGGCGCAGGCCTACCTGTCCCTGGCCGGCCTCCGGATGTGGGAGGGCGAGCTTGACGCGGCCTCGGTTCTGGTGGACCGCGCGTCTGAGGCAGCAGCCGGATCTCCCGACCACCTGCTGGGCGCGTGGGTGGCGATGACGAGGGGGCGAGTCTGCCTGCTCGACGGGCGTCCGTTGGAGGCGGTGGACGCGTTGCGGGCGATCCGCTCGCTCCTCGAGTCGCCGCCGACCCACGTCGCCGTTCCCGCCGCGTTGTGGGAAGCCGAGGCGTGGCTGGCGCTGGGGGAGCCCGAGCGCAGCCGAGCTGCGCTGGAGGCTCCGGAGGCCGAAGGGGTTCCGGACGTCTGGCTCGCCCGCGCGCGACTCGAGCTCGCGGAAGGAAAACCCGAAGCCACCCTGCGTAGCCTGCGCGCCTTCGAAAGCTCCGAGGGCCAGCCGTTCATGCCCTACGCCGGCTCCGAGGCGCTTGCGCTCGAGGCCCTCGCGCGTGACGCGCTCAGAGACGAAACGGCCGCGCTGAACGCGCTCGAGCGTTGCCTGGACCTCGTCGAGCCGCGCGGGAACGGCGGCGTCCTCCTGCCCTTCGGCGCCTCCCTGCGGTCGTTGCTGCGCCGGGCGATAGCGCGGGGCACCTCGCACCGCTCGCTGGCGGACGACCTGCTTGCGATGCTCGACGACGAGTCGGTGTCGGACGAAGTGGCGATCCAGCCGCTGTTGGACCCGCTCAGCGAGCGGGAGCTCGCCGTCCTCCGGTTCCTGCCGACGATGCTGTCGAACGCCGAGATCGCCTCCGAGATGTTCGTGTCGGCGAACACGGTCAAGACCCACCTCAAGCACGTCTACCGCAAGCTCGACGTCAGTGACCGCAGGCAGGCGGTGCGCCGCGCGCGCGAGCTGCGCCTGCTCAGCCCCGGTCTACGCGCGAGTTAGCCCGCACGATGCAGCGGAACCCGATGTGCTGGGTCGACGTGTCCACCCCCTCGGCCTGGCGCGCCGAGGGCCGGTAGCGCAAGCAGTAGTTCGGGGCGCACAGGTGCGAGCCGCCCTTGATTACGCGGCGCTGAATCGGGCTGCCCGGGTCGGCTACCACGCAGCACGCCTTGGCGGTTTCGCCGGGAGGGCTCGCCGCGAAGAGGTCGGACGTCCACTCCCAGACGTTCCCGGTCACGTCGAGCAGGCCGTATCCGTTTGCCGGGAAGGCGCCGACCGGGGAGGTTCCTTCGTAGCCGCCCGCGCGCAGGTTCTCCCATGGGAACTCGCCCTGCCAGGTATTCGCCATCGCCCGGCCGCCGGGAAGGTGCTCGTCGCCCCACGCGAAGTCAGCGTCCTCGAGCCCGCCACGTGCCGCGTACTCCCATTCGGCCTCGGTGGGCAGCTCCTTGCCGGCCCAGGCGGCGTAGGCCTCGGCGTCCTCGAACGCCACGTGGGTGACCGGATGGTCGTCCGGCCCATCCCGCCAGGTGGCGCCGGGCTCGTAGTCCCACCACTGGAGGACGTCGCGGAGGTCAACCGGGCCATCTGTCCTGCGGAACACGAGCGACCCCGGCACGAGCAGCTCCGGATCTGCTCCGGGGAAGTCGGCGGGGTCGAGCGGGCGTTCGGCGACCGTGACGTAGCCGGTCGCCTCGACGAAGCGACGGAACTCGGACACCGTGACCGGCCCCCGATCGATCGAGAAACCGTGGACCGCGACACGGCGACTCGGTCGCTCCTCCGGATAGAAGCGCTCCGAGCCCATCAGGAACTCCCCGCCGGGGATCGGGACCATGTCCGACACGAGCGTCGCCTAGTTCCCCCGATGTGAGAGGGCGTCGACACAGACCGCGATCGCCAGAACGAGTCCGGCGTCTTCGCCGGGCGCGATCTCCACGCCGTACGTGTCCCGCACTCTGAACCAGCGCTTCGACACCGTCGCGACGGCTTGTCCGTCGCGGTCGATCTCGTACTCGTGGTCGACCATGTTGCCCTTGGCGTGCAACTCGTCGCCGCCCGCGACGTCGATCGAGAAGCGGTCGCGGATGCCGACGAGCGCCTTCCGGACCGTCGCCAGAGAGTCGCCTCCCCGTTCGATCGACATCTTGTCGCGAACGCTCAGCTTGCGCTCCTGGATCTTGGCGACCTCGTTGCCGTGCGCGTCCTCGAGTACGAAGGTCTTCCGGACACGCAGGGCCTTGCCGTTGACGCGAAAGGCACGCTGTCCCTGCTCGTCCTCGATCCAGTAGTCGTCGCCGATGGAGAGCAACCGCTGGCGCATCTGATAGCGGGAGCCCGCGCCAGCCCCGTCCTCACCGCGCCGTCGGCGAAGAAGCCCCATCTACTGCTTCGCCATCGCGACTCGCAGGAGCTCCTCCGGGCTGATCAGGTGGTCCAGGTCCTCGGCCGCCTCGTCGATGTCGATCTGGACCCACCGCACCCGCCCGGTGAAGGCGTTGTCGTAGCCGTGGTCGTCGCTTACCGGGGTGGCGCCGTCACGGCCCAAGTCCGTCGTCTCGTCTGCGGAGAACAACATCGGCACGGTGTGCTCGACGCGGCCCTCACCGACCGCGTCGCCGTCGACATACAGGGTGACCTCGCCGCCCTTGGCCACGCCGCCGCCGTCATAGGCGAACTCCATCCGGACCTGGTGCTCCCCAGCCGGGACGGGCCGCTCCCCGTAGGTCTTGAACCGCTGGAGGCCGAAGAGGTTGTAGCAGTAGGCAGGGCGCCCCTCGTGGAGGTAGAGACTCCAGCCGGCGTAGGCGCCGCCCTGGGCGATGATCACCCCCTGGCCGCCGCCCTGGGGGACTTCGATCTTGGCCGTGATGGCGTGCGACTTGTTCTTGATGACGAGAACCGAGTTCTCGGACAGCCGGCCCATACCCTCGTACAGCAGCTGCGACTTGCCTTTGACGAGCTGCGGGCGTCCAGCGAGGTCGGGGTTGAAGCGCTCGAAGCGGCGGTCGTCGAGTGGGAGGACGTTGTAGCGGACGGCTTCGATCAGGAACAGCCGCTGGAGCTCGTGGAGCCTCTCGGGCTGTTCGGCGGACAGGTCGTGGGCCTGGGTCCAGTCGTCCGGCGCGTACAGCTCCCAGACGTCGTCGTCAAGCGCCGGCATCTCGGTCGGCTTCCAGGGGATGCTGTGGCGCGTCACCGCGGTCCAGCCCTGGTGGTAGATGCCGCGGTTGACGAACATCTCGAAGTACTGCGTCTCGCGGTACTCGGGTGCGGCCGGATCGTCGAAGGTGGGCGCCATGCTCTTCCCGTGCAGCGGCATCTGCTGCACGCCGTGTACGAAGGTCGGCGCCGGGAGGCCTGCGACGTCGAGCACAGTTGCCGCGATGTCGATCACGTGGCTGAACTGCGCGCGCACCTCGCCGCGCGCCTTGAAGCCGTTGGGCCAGTGCACGACCGTGCCGTTACGGGTCCCGCCCCAGTGCGAGGCCACCTGCTTGGTCCACTGGTATGGGGTGTCCATCGCGTGCGCCCAGCCGACCGCGTAGTGGTTGTTCGCGGCGACCGTGCCGAACTGGTCGATTCGCTCGGCCATGAACTCGGTGGTCTCGATGCCTGCCGCCCCGTTCAGCGAGATCGTCTCGTTGAACGTGCCCTGGGGGGTTCCCTCCGCCGATGCGCCGTTGTCGCCGACGACGTAATAGATCAACGTGTCGTCCAGCACCTCGAGCTCGGCTGAGCGTGTCGACCAGCCGCCCGATGTGGTGGTCCACGTGCTCCATGAAGCCGGCGTACACCTCCATCTGACGCGCGAGGACCGGCTTGAGGTCATCCGCCATGTCGTCCCAGGCCGGGATCTCCTCCGGCCGCTCAGTCAGCTCCGCCTCGGGCGGAATCACGCCGACCTCCTGCTGGCGCGCGAAGGTCTCCTCGCGCAGCGCGTCCCAGCCCTTGTCGAAGCGGCCCTTGTACTTGTCCGACCAGTCGATCGGGACGTGATGCGGTGCGTGCGTGGCGCCAGGCGCGAAATACACAAAGAACGGCTTGTCCGGCATCAGCGCCTTCTGCTGGCGGACCCAGTCGATCGCGCGGTCAGTCATGTCCTCCGTGAGGTGGTAGCCCTCGTCCGGGCTGCGATCCGGCTCGATCGGAGTCGTTCCGTTGTAGAGCGCAGGCGCGTACTGGTTGCTCTCCCCGCCGATGAAGCCGTAAAAGTGCTCGAACCCGCCGCCGCCCGTCGGCCAAGCGTCGAACGGCCCCAGCGGGCTCGTCTGCCACACGGGGACTTCGTGACATTTGCCGAACTGGGCTGTCGAGTAGCCGTTGAGCTTGAGCGTCTCAGCCAGCGGCGCCGCCGTGTTGGGGCGAACCGAGTTGTAGCCCGGCGCGGAGGTGGCGATTTCGGTGATGCCGCCCATCCCCACGGAGTGGTGGTTGCGACCCGTCAGCAGCGCCTGGCGTGTCGGCGCGCACAGCGCGGTCGTGTGGAAGCGGTTGTACTTGAGCCCGTTGGCCGCGAGTCGCTCCGCGGTCGGGGTGGCGCATGGCCCGCCGAAGGCGCTCGACGCGCCGAAGCCCACGTCGTCGAGCAGGATGACCAGCACGTTCGGCGCACCGGCTGGCGGGCGCAGCGGCTCGATCGTCGGAAACGACGTCTCGGGGTCCTTCGCGTCGTAGGTGATCAGACCCTCGTGAGGCCGGTCAGGCATCGGCAGGACGTCGCGCTGCATCGGGGCTCCTCTCGAGGTTGATCGGACCCTCGCCGCCCGTGGGGTGACCGTGCATCACCTCCGGCGGGTGACCGCGCTCCGCTTCGCGGCGGCAAGCAGGTCCGGGGCGAGCTCCGCGAGACCCGTCGCGTCGACGAATCCGTCGCCCAGGGCGGTCCCACCGGTCCGCGAGACTGCATCGTTCAGCGTGCGGGCCCAGCCGTGCTCGACGAGCAGGGCGACGATGCATTCGCCAGGGGGGAGCGCCTCTCCCAGCTCGCGAAGCGCCTTCTCCGGGAGGCCGCTGCCATGGGGGCGCAGCGCGCGTTCGGTCGCTCGGCGGCGCTCGGCGGGCTCAAGCCGGAAGCGGAGCAGCGGCGCGACCTTGCCGGCCGAGACGTCGCCCTTCAGGTCGATCGCCACAAGCTCACCGGTCTCGGGATCGCTCCCGACGAAGATCGCGTCGAGGATCGTCAGCGTGCCTCCGCTCTCGATCCGCTCGAGCGCACCAACCAGCCGACCCTCGAAGTCGGCATCCGGGCCGAATCCGTAGACGACGAGTTGGGTGGACGGCAGCGCCAGGCCTGCTCAGCCCCGATCGACCGTGACGGTGCCGGATTGGACCTTGCCGTGGATGGTGCAGTGGTAGGTGATCTTCCCGGCTGTGGCGGGCTTGAGCGCGTAGACGCCGCCCGGATCCAGCGTGCCCGAGTCGAACTTGACGGTGCTGTCGCCGTCGGAGGTGACGGTGTGCGCTACGGCCCCTTGGTTGCGCCAGCTGATCGACTGGCCGCGTTTGATCGTGACGTCCTTCGGCTTGTAGAAGTTGTCGCCGATCGACACCTTGACCACGGCCGGGATCGCCTCCTGCTGGGTCGCGGTCTTGTCGTCATTGCCGTCGCCGCCGCAGGCCGCGAGCAGCACCGCGAGGAGCGCAAGAGCTGCTGCCGCCGCTCGTAGGCGCATCGTCTCTGACAGCTCAGCTGGCGAGAACTCTTCGCCTTCTCGGCGGCGAACTCCTCGTCCGTCAACACTCCCTGCTCCTTGAGGGCGGCGAGCTCCTTGAGCTGCTCGACGCGATCTTCGGCGGGGGCGGCGGGCGCGGCCGGCGGAGGGGCGTACTGCTCCTGCGGATAGGCGGCGGCCTCCTGCGCGCCCCACCGTGAGGCTTGGCGGCGGCTCACGCGGTTCGAGACGGCGGTGGCGGTGCCTGCGACCACGGCGGTGCGGGCCATCCCTCGAAGCAATCCTGGCATGGGTAGTCCTTTCGGTCAGGCCGCCGCTTCGGCGGCGTCGAGGGCGGCGACCAGGTCCTGGACACCGATCCGCTGGAAATCGATGGCGACGCCGCCATTGCGACGCACGGCAGCGACGAAGGGTGCCGCCCAGCGGTTCTCGTAGACGATCACGACCGCCGCGGTTCCGGGCTCGATCGCCGCGGCCGCGGTAGCGACGTCCTCCTCGCCCAGCAGCCCCGAGCTGGCCCCCTCGAAGACCTTGAAGTCTCCGGCGCTCTTTTCGTCGAGATCCGAGGCCTCGAAGCCCGAGAACGTCCCGTCCTCGCCCTGCATGACGAACATGACGTCCAGCACGCGGATGATCCCGCGCTCGACCAGGTCGATCAGCAGCGGCACGGCGTCGCCGGTCATCGGTGCGTCGGCCGGATAGCCGATCACGACGATGTCGATCGGCCCAAGTTCCTCGTCGTGAGCTTCCATCCATCCTCCGTTCGTTGGCGCGATCGAGTTCAACACGCCGCCGGGTGAGCGGGCATCACCCGTGCGGGATGAAACGGCCTGTCATCACCCCTGCCGGGTGATGCTTGGTCATCCTGCGGCATTCGACGATCCCGGCGGTGAGCGATCTGCAAACCGGGATCGAGGCCTACCGCGGTATGCGCGAGGAGCTCGAGCGAGCCGTCCTGCCGCTCGCCACCTCCGTCGACGGCCGCCGCTTTGGATACCAGGCGTCGCTGCACGGGCTCGAGCTGGAGGCGGGCGGCTACGTGGCGATCGACGCGGGGGGCGAAACGTGGCTGGGGCAGGTCGTCTCGCTCGCGATGGAGCAGCAGGAGGCGAGCGTGCCGGATTGGGCCGGCACCGTCTTGCTGCGGGCGGCCCGCGGCGAGGGAACGCTGCTCGAGGACGCCCGCCCGTTCCACGACGGCCTCGTGCGCCCGGCAGCCGCGGACGAGGTTCGGGCCTGGATCGAGCGGGGGCGGTCGAAGGGCGCGCAGCTCGATGTCGGTGAGCTGGCGCTCGCACCCGGTGTGCCGTTTGCGCTCGACGCCGGCGGCTTCGGGCGCCATACGTTCCTGTGCGGCCAGTCCGGGTCGGGAAAGACGTACTCGCTTGGCGTCCTGCTGGAGCGGCTGCTCACCGAGACGAGTCTCCGGATCGTCGTTCTCGACCCGAACTCGGACTACGTCCGCCTCGGCGAGCCGCGGACGGACGCCGACGAGGCCGCGGTCGAGCGCTACGGCGCGCGTGCCGGACGAATCGTGGTGCGTCGCAATGGAGAGGGCGACTCGCGCCTTGCCCTGCGGTTCCGCGAGCTGAGCGCGGCACACCAGGCCGCGCTGCTGCAGCTCGACCCCATAGCGGATCGGGATGAGTACGCCGAGCTCACCGCCATCGCCGAGGATGCGAGCCCCGAGAGCCTCGAGGAGCTAGGCCGGGGCGGCGAGGCCGCGCAGGGCCTGCTGCGTCGTGCGGGCAATCTCGGGGTCGATCGCTTCAAGGTCTGGTCTCGCCAAGATGACGTCTCACTGCTCGACGACGTCACGGACAACGACATCCGCTGTCTCGTCGTCGACCTCGGCTCACTCGACACACGCGTCGAGCAGTCGCTCGTCGCCGCGACGGTGCTCGAACGGCTCTGGCGCATGCGCGCGGAACGTCACCCCGTCGCTGTGGTGATCGACGAGGCCCACAACGTTTGCCCGGCGCGCCCCGACGATCCGCTCACCGCCCTCGCGACCGAGGACGCGATTCGAATCGCGGGCGAGGGCCGCAAGTTCGGGCTCTACCTGATCGTCGTGACGCAGCGGCCGCAGAAGGTCCACGAGAACGTGCTTTCCCAGTGCGACAACCTCATTCTCATGCGCATGAACTCCACGTCCGACCTCAGCCATGTGGCCCAGACCTTCTCGTTCGTCCCCGTCGGCCTGATCGAGCGAGCAAGCACCTTCGGTCAAGGGGAGGCGCTGGTGGCCGGCAAGATCGCATCCCATCCGGCGCTGATGCGCTTTGGCGCGCGCATCACCCACGAGGGCGGGGCGGACGTGGCCGGATGGGCGCAGTGAGCCTGCTCCAGCCGTAGCGCCAGAACAGCACCGCCAGGTCGGCCAGGACGCTCCATAGATGGCCGATCGGGCCGGTCACGATCCAGGCGGCGGCGCGGTCCCGGACTCTCACAAACCCGCAAGGTACAGTCACTCGTCCAAATGACGACCGCCGTCAAGACGAAGACCACCGAGCTGGGCGACTCGCGCGTGCGCGTCGAGGTCGAGGTCCCCAGTGAGGCGCTCGAGAGCGAGCTTCGCACCGCGGCCGCCGAGCTCGGTCGCGAGCTGCGCATCCCGGGCTTTCGCAAGGGCAAGGTGCCGCCCGAGGTGGTGCTGCGCCAGGTCGGCCGCGAGGCCGTCATGGACGAGGCGGTGCGGCGCGGCCTGCCGGCCTGGTACGAGCAGGCGGTCACAGACGCCGGCATCAACGCCGTCGGCGATCCCAAGCTCGACCTCACCGACCTGCCCGAGCGCGGGCTGCCGCTCTCGTTCACCATCGAGGTCGGGGTCGTCCCGCCGGCCAAGCTGGGCGATTACAAGGGGCTCGAGGTGGGCCGCCGCGAGGCGACCGCGGACCCGAACGAGGTGCAGGCCGAGCTGGAGCGCCTGCGCGAGTCGCTGGCGTCGCTCGAGACCGTCGAGCGCGCCGCCGGCAGCGGTGACTTCGCGGTGATCGACTTCGTCGGCTCCGTCGACGGCGAGCCATTCGAGGGCGGCGAGGCGCGCGGCCACCTCGTGGAGCTCGGCTCGGGCCGTCTGATCCCCGGCTTCGAGGAGCAGCTCGACGGCATCGCGGCCGGCGACGAGCGCACCGTCGAGGTCACCTTCCCCGACGACTACCCCGCCGAGCACCTGGCCGGCAAGGAGGCCTCGTTCGCGGTCGAGGCCAAGGAGGTCAAGGAGAAGCGGCTCCCCGAGCTCGACGACGACTTCGCCGTCGAGGCCGGCGGTTACGACTCGCTCGACGAGCTGCGCGCCGAGCTGGAGCAGCGCATCGGCGAGGCTCAGGAGCGCGAGATCGAGGGCGAGTTCCGCGAGGCAGCGGTCGACGCTGCGGTGGCGACCGCCGACATCGAGATCCCGCAGGACCTGGTTCACGCGAAGGCCCATGAGATGTGGCACCGCACGTCGCGCAGGCTCGCCCAGCAGGGCATCGACCCGCACCAGTACCTGCAGATGGTCGGCAAGGAAGAAGAGGAGCTCGTCACCGAGTCCGAGCCCGACGCCGAGCAGGCGCTCAAGCGCGAGGCGGTGCTCGCCGCGATCGTCGCGGCCGAGGGCATCGAGGTCTCGGAGGAGGAGATCGAGCAGGCGCTGCGCCAGGCCGCCGGGCCGGACGCGGGCGACAAGCAGGTCAAGCGCGCGCTCAAGCGCGCTCGCTCCCAGGGCGCCGACGAGGCGCTGCGCGAGGACATCGGGATGCGCAAGGCGGTCGACCTGCTCGTGGAGAACGCCAAGCCGATCCCGGTCGAGCAGGCCGCCGCGCGCGAGAAGCTCTGGACGCCCGAAAAGGAGAAGGAAGAGGGCGCCGGGCAGATCTGGACGCCCGGCGCATAGCTAGACTGGCCGGCTCTATGAGCCCACTCGTACCGATGGTCGTCGAGCAGACCTCCCGTGGGGAGCGCGCCTTCGACATCTACTCGCGCCTGCTCAACGAGCGAATCGTCTTCCTTGGCACCCCCGTCACGGACGAGATCGCCAACCTGATCGTGGCCCAGCTCCTCCACCTCGAGTCGGAGGATCCGGACAAGGACATCTCGCTCTACGTCAACTCGCCGGGCGGCTCCGTCTACTCAGGCCTCGCGATCTACGACACGATGCAGTTCATCAAGCCCGACGTGCAGACGATCTGCGTCGGCATCGCGATGTCCATGGGCGCGCTGCTGCTCGCCGGTGGCGCGGAGGGCAAGCGCATGGCGCTTCCCAACGCCAAGATCCTGATCCATCAGGTCAGCTCGGCCTTCCAGGGCCAGGCGACCGATATCGAGATCCACGCCAAGGAGATCATCGACGTCCGCCGGCGCCTCGACGAGATCCTCGCCAAGCACACCGGGCAGGACATCGAGAAGGTCGCACGCGACACCGAACGCGACTACTTCATGAGCGCCGATGAGGCCCAGCAGTACAACCTCATCGATCGTGTGATTTCGAAGCACTAGGTTCCATAGGGAAGGGACCCGCTGCTCGGGGGCGTATTTCTGCGGTACCCTCGTCCGACCGGGGAGATCTGACTACCGTGGCCCGACCGACAGACTCCAACGAGCAGCTCCTGTGCAGCTTCTGCGGGAAGTCGCAGCGCCAGGTGAAGAAGCTCATCGCCGGTCCCGGCGTGTACATCTGCGACGAGTGCATCGATCTCTGCAACGAGATCATCGACGAGGAGCTGACGGGCGCTCCCACGTTCGACCTCGAGAACCTGCCCAAGCCGATGGAGATCAACTCCGTCCTGCAGGAGTACGTGGTCGGCCAGGAGCCGGCCAAGCGCACGCTCTCGGTCGCGGTCTACAACCACTACAAGCGCGTGCAGATGATGCAGTCCGAGGGCGAGAACGACCTCGAGCTCCAGAAGTCCAACATCCTGCTGCTCGGCCCGACCGGGTGCGGCAAGACGCTGCTCGCTCAGACGCTCGCCAAGATCCTGAACGTGCCGTTCGCGATCGCGGACGCCACGGCGCTGACCGAGGCCGGCTATGTCGGCGAGGACGTCGAGAACATCCTGCTGAAGCTGATCCAGGCCGCGGACTTCGACGTCAAGAAGGCCGAGACCGGGATCATCTACATCGACGAGGTCGACAAGATCGCGCGCAAGGCGGACAACCCGTCGATCACGCGCGACGTCTCCGGTGAGGGCGTCCAGCAGGCCCTGCTCAAGATCCTGGAGGGCACGGTCGCCTCTGTGCCCCCGCAGGGCGGGCGCAAGCACCCGCACCAGGAGTTCCTCACGATCGACACCACGAACATCCTGTTCATCTGCGGCGGGGCGTTCGCGGACCTCGATCGCGTGGTCGAGCGGCGGATCGGGCACAAGGGTGTCGGGTTCGGCGCCTCGGTGTCCTCGAAGCACAACAAGGACACCGGCGAGCTGTTCCAGCAGGTGCTGCCCGAGGACCTGGTCGAATACGGGCTGATCCCGGAGTTCATCGGCCGCCTCCCGGTGCTCTCGGTGATCCACCAGCTCACGCGCGATGACCTGGTCACGATCCTCACCGAGCCGCGCAACGCGCTCGTCAAGCAGTTCCAGCGCTTCTTCCAGTTCGACGGGATCGACCTCGTCTTCGCCGACGACTCGCTCCAGGCGATCGCCGACCGCGCGCTCGACCGCGAGACCGGCGCGCGTGGCCTTCGCTCGATCCTCGAGGAGACGCTGCTCGACGTGCAGTTCGAGCTGCCGTCGCGCCGCGACGTGAAGAAGTGCGTGGTCACCAAGGAGACGATCGAGAAGGGGCTCAAGCCCACGCTGGTGACCGAGGCCGCGCCCGAGGAGGACACGGGCGAGGCGGCCGCCGAATCGGCCTAGCCGGCGATGCTCCACGTCACCGCCTCGGCTGTCGTGCCTGCGTCGCAGGAGCGAGTTTTCGAGCTTCTGTCGGACACGGCGAGGTACTCCGAATGGGTGACAGGCACAAACGCCGTCACGCGCACCGACGGACCGGCCCGCGAGGGGTCGACCTACGACGAGGTGAACCCGATCCTCGGGCCATGGAAGGCGAGCACGAAATGGCACGTGGTCGACTACGAGCCGCCGCGCCGACAGCGCCACACGACCACCGACATTCCGCTCAGCAGCCACTTCGAGGTGATCATGGAGGTGGCCGCCGAGGGGGACGTCAGCGAGGTCACCATGACGCTGCAGGGCGAGCCGGCGCTGGGGCCGGTCGGGGCCGTCTTCGCGCGCCTGATGCAGGGCCAGGTCGACCGGGACAACCGGCGCAGCGTCGAGGCGTTTGCCGAGCTCGCCACGCGCGAGCTGGGCGCCCCCCAGCAGGCACGCGCGTAGCCGCGGTGCGGCTGCGTCTGCTCGAGCGGATCGGGAGCGCGATCGGGTTCTCGCCGGAGGGGCGCGCGGTGCGCGTCTGGGTACGGGGGATGCCGGGCGCCGACGAGACGGAGGTCGTGCCCGGGACGATCACGGAGGTGCGCGACGACGGCGCGGTGCTCAACCTGCGCGAGCCGGGGCGCGAGGAGCGCTGGCTGCTCGCCGTTCCGCGCGAGCCGGGGTGGGGGCTGCAGGCTCTCTGGTTCAGCTTCATAGCGGTCGATGTCTTCGAGCTGGACGGGCGCGAGCGGCTCGGCCGCTGGTTCATCCGGCTCGGCTCTCGAGCCTGAGCGGCTGTCCCCGATCTGGGTGGGCGGAGCGGTTCGCGTCGTCTGTCTCCAGGCCGCCTCTCCAACACTCGACCTCTGGTTGAGACATGGTTGTCCGGCGGCTTCGCACGATTTCCAGCGTGTCAAAAAGCTCGCAAATTGCGGGAAAACGCGCTTTACCCAGATCGGGGTACGCCCACTTTCTGGGTACGCGCCTCTGCACAGGTTGCCGGCAGTTTCCTTCGACGGAAGGTACGCAGAGTGGGCGGGCAGGGGGCTTTTTCGAGGTGAGAGCGGGAGGACCAAGCGGCGCGCTGCGTGCCGTGTGGTGCACCGCACTCGGAGTGCTCCTCCTGCTGCTGATCACGCCCGCTTCCGGCTTCGCGCAGCTCCCCAGCCTGCCCGACACCTCCACGGTGCTGCCGCAGGCGCCGGCGACGCCGACGCCCACCGCGCCCACCTCGACGCCCACCGCCACGCCCACCGCTCCGAGCATGCCCGCCGCGCCGACCGAGCCGGCGGCGCCCGCCGATCCGGCCCCGGTCGCGCCCGAGCTCGTCGCTTCACCGACGCCGGTTGAGCCCGCCGCGCCGGCAGCGCCGGAGCCCACCTCGAGCGAGCCGACCTCGACCGCCCCCGAGGCGCCCGCCCCGGTGGCGCCCGCGCCCGCCGACCCGCCGGCCCCGGTCGCCCTGAAGGCCCCGGACGTCAAGGCTCCCGCCGCGGCCCCCGTGGTCCCGAAGCTCGCCGCCCCGCCCGCCGCTCCGACTTCGGCCGCCCCCGCAACCCCGACGATCGACGCGTCGACGCCCGCGGCCGATCCGCCCAAGCCACCGTCCGCGCTGACGACCGACCTCCCGACCCAGCCCCCGGCGCCGCCCGCCGACACCGCCCCGAAGTCCCCGGTCGACACCGTGACCGATACCGTCGACCGCGTCGTCTCCGCACCGTCGACGGGCTCCGACGACACCGCCGCACTGCCGAGCGCCAAGGATCTCGTCGGCTCGATTTCGCCCTCGACCGACGTACCCGAATTGGGGACAGCTGCTCCGACGCCTCCGACCGGCCCACTCGCCCCAGTGGCGGACGCCGTCGACACGCTGACCCAGCCGGTCGCCCCGGTCGTCGATTCGGTGGCCCCGGTGGTAGACGCGGTGCTCCCGCTGGTCCCGCCGGTGCTTCCCCCGAGCGACGGCTCCGGCGGCTCGGACGGCGGCCTGCTCACGCCGCTCGCTCCGATCGTCAACACACTCGCTCCGGTCGCCGACTCGGTGACCCCGGTGGTCGACGCGGTGCTCCCGCTGGTTCCGCCGGTGCTTCCCCCGAGCGACGGCTCCGGCGGCTCGGACGGCGGCCTGCTCACGCCGCTCGCTCCGATCGTCAACACACTCGCTCCGGTCGCCGACTCGGTGACCCCGGTGGTCGACGCGGTGCTCCCGCTGGTTCCGCCGGTGCTTCCCCCGAGCGACGGCTCCGGCGGCTCGGACGGCGGCCTGCTCACGCCGCTCGCTCCGATCGTCAACACACTCGCTCCGGTCGCCGACTCGGTGACCCCGGTGGTCGACGCGGTGCTCCCGCTGGTTCCGCCGGTGCTTCCCCCGAGCGACGGCTCCGGCGGCTCGGACGGCGGCCTGCTCACGCTCACGAACCTCCTCCCGCCGTCAAACGGTGACGGCCTCCGCTCGCTCGGCCTGCCCGTGCTCCCTCTTCGCCCGCCCGCGGCTCCGGTTCAGCAGGCGGCGCCCAGCTCGTCCGCTCCCGCCGTCGCCACGCCGCCGGCTCCGCCCGCGCCGCCGGCCGCGACCTCCGGCGTCCTCGACGCCTTCAGCGGCTCAGCGCACGCTGGCGCCCTGACGGCCGGCCCGGCCAACGGCGCCGGCCCCGGGCCGCTTGCCGGCCTGATCGCGGCCCAGCAGTCCGCCCTGGCGGCGGCCGCCCAGCAGTCCGCCGAGCGCGGCGCGACGCCCGCGCGCGGTGACAACCAGCCCCCGCAGGCCCCCGAGCCCGGCACAGCCGGTGGCTCACCGTTCGCCGCCGGAAGCTCCGGCGTCGCCTTCGGTCTGCTGCTCGCACTCCTCTTCTCCCTGGCAGCGTTCGCGCTGCAGCACTACAGCCGCCTCCGCCTCCCGCCGGGGCAGTGGCGGTCCTTCGCGTTCATCGCGGTCGTCGAGCGGCCTGGTTAGTCCCAGCGCGGACTAGCCAGGACCTTCCGGGCGCTTCGTCGTGCCCGGACCCGGGTGCCAAACGCACCCGGGACACACCGCTCGAATGAGGAGACAACGATGCGAAGGACATATCAGGTGCCCTTCCGCAGGGCCGGATTGGCGGGCCTCTTGGCCGCGCTCGTCCTGCTCTGCCTGCCGGGCACCAGCATCGCGGGTGGTGCGTCCAACACGTCCTCGGACTTCGGCCCGGGCCTGCTGCAGTACGGAGCGGGCTACGGCAAGCCGAAGGGAGCCACCCCGGTACGCGACGTTCAGCGCACGTTGGGGCGGCAGGGCTGGCAGCCCGGCCCGGTGGATGGGTTGTACGGACCGAGGACGAAGGCCGCAGTCACCCGCTTTCAAGCAGCCGCTCGAATCGGCGTCGACGGAATCGTCGGCCCGCAGACGCGGCAAGCGCTGACGCGCGCGCAGAAGGAGTCGCTCCGGCGGGGAGCCGGCTTCGCGCAGCCCGACGGATCACCGCGGGTGCGTTCGCTTCAGGTCAGGTTGAACAAGCGCGGGCTGAGGCCCGGCCCGGTGGACGGCCTGTTCGGGCCGCGCACCCAGGCCGCGGTCCAGCGGCTCCAGCGCCACAACGGGGTGCCCGCCAGCGGCGTGGTCACCGTCCGTACGGCGAGGCTGCTGGCTCACCCGAGCCAGAAGCCGGAGCAGCGTGCTTCGACCGAGACCCCGGCCGAGCCGCAGGGCCAGCCCCAGGGCCAGCCCCAGGGCGAGCCGAGCAGCGGCGAAGCCGGCAACGGTGGATCCGAGAGCACGATCCGGACGTCGTCGACGACCGGCAACGGCTCGGATGACGTAAGCCTGCCCGTCGTGATCCTGATCGGACTGGCCGCGCTGCTGGCCGGTCTGCTTGCAGGCGCGACGCTGGGCAGGCGCAACAGGGTCGTCTCGGGAACCGCGGTTCCCGTGGCGCAGGGCGTAGTCGCCGAGGGCACGGCCACCAGTCACACGGTGGGCCGGTTCCGCGGCAACGTGCACGCGCTGGTCCTCGGCCGGCGCGGTGTGAGAAGGACGCCCGAGGCCCGCTACCTGGTCTCGGATCCGGCCAAGCCGGAGCCGTTCTGGGTCTCGCAGGACGAGGTCTCGAGCATCACGCCGCCTGTCCGCAGGCGGCCGTTCGAGGCGACCGCCGGGGCGGAGGCCCCGCGGGTGAAGGCGTTGGGCTACGTGAGCGTTCCCGCGAACGAGGGGCGCCAGAGCGCGGAGTTCGACGCCCAGCTGGACGCCATCGACCGCTACTGCGACGAGCACGGGTGGGAGCTGGTGGAGGTGGTGCGCGACGTCGAGCCGACGACGCCGCTGAGCGCGGAGCGGCGTGGGCTGCTCTACGCCCTGGACAAGATCGGCCGCAAGGAGGCCTCGTGCATCATCGTGTCGGACCTCGGGCGGCTCAGCCGCTCGGCCGCGGATCTCGGCGGCATCATCGAGCGGCTCGAGCGCAGTGACGGCCGCCTGGTGGCGCTCGACATCGGGCTCGACACGGCCTCGCCGGACGGCTACGTGGCCGCGAAGGCGCTGGCCTCGGTCAGCTCGCTGGAGGGCGACCGCGTTCGCAAGAGCCTGGCCGCCGCCGCGTCCGGACCGGCGGTCGTGACGGAGCCGCTGGAGGTGGACGTGCCGGCGCTCAAGGCCCGCATCGTCACGATGCGCGAGTCAGGGATGACGCTCCAGGCGATCGCGGATGTCCTCAACGCGGAGGGCGTGCCGACGCTGCGCGGCGGCGCCAAGTGGCGACCGTCGAGCGTCCAGTCGGCGGCCGGCTACCGCCGCCCGCCGAGGAGGCAGGACGAATGAGCGGGTTAGGATCACGGCGTGCACGAGCTGGCCCCAGGCGTGTGGCAGCTGAGCGGACGCCCGCGCAACGCCATCAATGTCTACCTGGTCGAGGACGTGCTGATCGACGCCGCCACGAGGCGAGCGCCCAAGCGGATCCTCGGCCAGCTCGAGGGACGAACGGTGAACGCGCACGCTCTCACCCACGCCCATCCGGATCATCAAGGCGCGTCGACTGCGGTGTGCGACCGCCTTGGGATTCCGTATTGGGTGGGGGAGAGGGACGTGCCGCTCGCCGAGGACCTCGACAAGATGCGTGCGAGCCAGACGCCCCACCCGCTCAACCGGATGATCATGAGGTTCTGGTGCGGGCCGGCGCGCCACGTCGAGCGGCACCTGCGGGAGGGCGACGAGGTCGCCGGATTCCGCGTGCTCGATGTGCCCGGGCACTCGCCCGGGCACATCGCCTACTGGCGTGAGTCCGACCGCGTCCTGATCCTCGGCGACGTGCTCAACAACATGGACGTGGTCACCGGCCGCCCCGGCCTCCGGGACCCCAAGCCCTACTTCACCCACGACCCGGTCCAGAACCGGCAGTCCGCGCGCAAGCTGGGTGAGCTCGAGCCGCAGCTGGTCCTGTTCGGTCACGGCGCGCCCCTGCGTGACACGCGCAAGTTCGTCGACTTCGTGAACGGCCTCCCGAGGTAAGCGGAGGCGCGCACAGCCGGCCGAGCCGGCCGCTTGCGCACAACCGCTGGCAGACTAGGCGGCGATGTCCGCCGACCGCCACGAGCTGCTCGAGCAGCGCACCCGCTACGACGCCGCCGACGTCGAGTCGCGCGTGTTCGGGCGCTGGCAGGACGCGCACATCTTCCACCCGGCGCCCGAGGGAACGCCGGCCGAGAACTACTCGATCGCGGTCCCGCCGCCGAACGTCACCGGCTCGCTGCACATGGGCCACGCCCTGAACGGGTCGATCCAGGATGTCTGCATCCGGGTGGCGCGCATGCGCGGCAAGCGCACCAAGTGGATCTACGGCACCGACCACGCCGGCATCGCCACGCAGCGCCAGGTCGAGAAGGCGCTCGAGGAGGAGGGCGCCACCAAGGAGGAGCTTGGCCGCGACGCGTTCGTCGAGCGGGTCTGGGACTGGCGCCGCACGCACGGCTCGCGCATCACCGAGCAGTTCAAGGCGCTCGGGGCGTCGCTCGACTACGAGGACGAGCGCTTCACGATGGACGACGACTATCAGCGCGCCGTCGCCTACGTGTTCGTCCGGCTGCACGAGAAGGGCCTGGTCTACCGCGACAACTACATGGTCAACTGGGACCCCGGCCTGCGCACGGCGATCTCCGACCTCGAGGTCGAGCAGCGCGAGGTCAAGGACACGCTCTACTCGATCGACTATCCGCTGGAGTCCGGCTCGGGGTCGATCACGGTGGCGACGGTGCGCCCCGAGACGATGCTGGCCGACACCGCGATCGCGGTGCACCCCGGCGACGAGCGCTACTCGCGCCTGATCGGTGAGACGGCGGTCCTGCCGCTGGTGGGCCGGCGGCTGCCGGTGATCGCCGACGAGCACGTGGACCCCGAGTTCGGCACCGGTGCGCTCAAGATCACGCCGGGTCACGACCCCGCCGACTTCGAGATCGGCCGCCGCCACGGACTCGAGGAGGTGAGCGTGATCGGCGAGGACGGCCTGATCACCGAGGCCGCGCCGGAGCGCTTCCGCGGGATGGACATCGACGCCGCCCGCGCCGCCGTGGTGGCCGAGCTGCGCGAGCAGGGGCTGGTGTCGGCGACCGAGCCGCACGTGCACGACGTGCCGCACTCGCACCGCTCGGGCCGCCGCATCGAGCCGCTGATCTCGCTCCAGTGGTTCTGCGACATGAACGAGCTCGCGCGCCCCGCGATCGATGCGGTGCGAGACGGCCGCGTGCGCTTCCACCCCGACCGGCCCTGGGCGGGCGTGTACCTGAACTGGCTGGAGAACATCCGGCCCTGGTGCATCTCGCGCCAGCTCTGGTGGGGCCATCAGCTGCCGGTCTGGTACCGCGGCGAGGAGACGTACGTGGGCGTGGAGCCGCCCGGCGGCGACGGCTGGGAGCGCGACCCCGACGTGCTCGACACCTGGTTCTCGTCCGGGCTGTGGCCGTTCGCCACGCTCGGCTGGCCCGAGCAGACGCCCGAGCTGGGCGCGTTCTACCCGACCGACGTCAACTCCACGGCGCGGGACATCATCTTCCTCTGGGTCGCTCGCATGGTCATGTTCGGCATCGAGCTGACCGGCGAGGTGCCGTTCTCCGACGTGAACATCCACTCGGTGATCCAGGCGCCGGACGGTCGGCGCATGTCGAAGTCGCTCGGCACCGGCATCGACCCGGTCGACCTGATCGCCGACCACGGCGCCGACGCACTGCGGTTCGGGCTCCTGGCCATGTCGTCCGCCCAGGACGTGCGCTTCAACGAGGAGCGCGTCAAGCAGGGCCGCGACCTCGCCAACAAGCTCTGGAACGCCTCGCGCCTGATCCTGCTGCGCGTGTCAGATGTCGAGCCCGACGCCGGCGCGGCGAGCACCGTCGAGGACCGCTGGATCGTGTCCCGCCTGGAGCGCCACACGGCTCGCGTGGCAGAGCTGTTCGACGGCTTCCGCTTCTCGCACGCGGCGCTCGACCTCTACGGCGCCTTCTGGTCGGAGCTGTGCGACTGGTACCTCGAGCTGGCCAAGCCGCGCCTGTACGAGGAGGACAACGAGGGCGTGTCGGCCGTGCTGCTGTGGGCGCTCGAGCGCACCCTGCGGCTGCTGCACCCCGTCATGCCGTTCGTGACCGAGGAGATCTGGTCGCTGATGCCCGGCGAGCGCGGGCTGCTCGCCGTGGCCGACTGGCCGGTGGCGGACGAGTCGCGCTTCGATGACGCGGCCGAGGCCGACCTGGAGCAGCTCATCGACACGATCACTCAGGTTCGGCGCGTCCGCGACGAGTTGGCGGCAAAGCCCGCGGCAGAGCTTCGAGGACGCTTCACGACCGAGGGGTACGAGTGGCTGACCGGGCCGCTCGCGCGACTCGCTCGCGTCGAAGTCGTGAACGACGCCGGCTCCGACGGCCAGGTCCTGGCCACGGTGTCCCTGCCCGGAGGCGGGCTCGAGCTTCTGCCGTCGGAGGGCCTCGACGTAGCCGAGGCCGAACACCGGCTCGCCGCCCGGCGTGAGGCCTTGGCGGCGGAGATCGAACGCGCCGAGGGCAAGCTCGCAAACCAGAAGTTCGTCGAACGCGCACCCGCTGAGGTTGTGGCCGAGGAACGCCGCAAGCTCGAGGACTTCCGCGAGACCCTGCGCAGCCTGGGATGACCTTCCGCGAGGCCGAGGAGTACCTGCTCTCGCTCGAGCTGTTCGGGATGCGGTTCGGCCTGGACCGCATGCACCGGCTGATGACCGTGATGGGGCTGCCCCAGCGCCGCTTCGCGTCGATCCACGTGGTCGGGACCAACGGCAAGTCCTCGACCGTCCGCTTCTGCGCGGCGATCCTCGAGCGCCATGGGCTGCGCAGCGGCAGCTACACGTCGCCTCACCTGGCCTCCTTTCGCGAGCGCATCGAGGTGGCCGAGAAGCCCGTGTCGGAGGGCGACTTCGCCGCGGCCGTCGAGCGGGCGGCGCAGGCGGCCGAGCTGGTCAACCGCACCGAGGACGACCCCGTCACGCAGTTCGAGGCGTTGACCGCCGCCGCCTACCACGAGCTGGCCCGGCGCGGCGTGGAGGTCGCCGTGGTCGAGGCGGGCCTGGGAGGGCGCTTCGACGCGACCAACGTGATCCCGTCGAAGGTCCAGGCGCTCACGTCGGTCGGGCTCGAGCACACGCGCTGGCTGGGCCCGACCGTCGCGGACATCGCGGCGGAGAAGCTCGCGGTGGTGCGCGACCACGGCACGCTCGTGGTCGGCGCGCTCGATCAGCCGGCCGAGGAGGTGGCCGAGCGCGTGGCCCGCGAGCGCGGCGCGAAGCTGGTGCACGCCCCGCTCGACCCCGGGGTCACGCTGCGGGCGGCGGGCCGCTTTCAGCGGCCGAACTTCGCGATGGCGCTCGCCGCGGCCGGCGCCTTTCTCGCCGACCGCCCGCTTGACCCGAGCGCCGTGGAGGCAGCGGCGGCGGAGACGAACATCCCCGGGCGCCTCGAGGTCGTGGACGAGAGCCCGCTCACCGTGTACGACGGTGCCCACAACCCCGCCGGGGCGGAGGCCCTGGGCGCCTCGCTCGACGACGTGCTCGGCTCGCGCCGTCCGCGCGTCGCGGTGCTCGGAGTGCTCGAGGACAAGGACGCCGCCGGCATGCTGCGCGAGCTGCTGCCGCGCGTCGACCGCGCCGTCTACACGCGCTCGGCCAACCCGCGTTCCCTGTCGCCGGGGACGCTCGCGACGCTGGCCGAGAAGATCGGCGGGCCGCCCGCTGAGACTGTCGCCGACCCGCGCGCCGCGCTCACTCGCGCGCGCGAGCTGGCCGGCCCCGGCGGGGCGGTGCTCGCCACCGGGTCGATCTACCTGATCGCCGACCTCGTGCGCGCCGATCCGGACGTGCGTGCTTCAACTCTCTAGCGGGTAAGTACCCGCGCATGAGGGTCCGGGGAGCGATTGCCGCGCTGGCGCTGGCGCTTGTGTGCGCCGCTCCGGCTGCCGCCCAGTCGCCCTACATCGCCCCCGGGATCAGCCCGCCGGGCGCCAACAACTGGAGCTGCCACCCGACTGCCGCTCATCCCTACCCGGTCGTGCTCGTGCACGGGACGTTCGGCGACATGACGGTCTCGTGGAACCTGATCTCGCCGCGCCTGCGGCAGGACGGCTACTGCGTGTTCGCGCTCGACTACGGGCACCGCGGAACGGACCCGATCGAGCAGTCCGCCGCCCAGTTGCGCGACTTCGTCAACCGCGTGCTGGCGGCCACAGGCGCCCGCAAGGTCTCGCTGGTGGGCCACTCGCAGGGCGGCATGATGCCGCGCTACTACCTGAAGTTCCTCGGCGGGCTCGGCAAGGTCGACGACCTGATCGGGCTGGCGCCCTCCAACCACGGGACCACCAACCCGGGCGCGCTGCTGCTCGATGGCGCGAGCCTGTGCGACTCGTGCGGGCAGCAGGCTGCGGGCTCGGCCTTCATCACGAATCTCAACGCCGGCGACGAGACCCCCGGCGACGTCTCCTACACGGTGGTGGAGACCCGCTACGACGAGGTCGTCATCCCCTACACGTCGGCATTCCTGTCCGGCGCGAACACGACCAACGTGCTGCTGCAGACGCGCTGTCCGCTCGACATCGCCGAGCACCTGTCGATCATCTACGACCCGGTCGCGCTGCGCTGGGTCGAGAACGCCCTCGCCCGCCGCGGGCCGGCGGACCCGAACTTCCGTCCCAGCTGCCTGCCGCTCTAGCCTGTCGTCCCGATGGACGGTGAAGGCCCCCGCTTCGGAGCGATGATCGCCCTGGTCGCGATCGTCGTGGCCACGGTGATCCTGGTGTTCTTCGGGATCGGCTACGCCCTCGGACGGCTTTTCCTGTAGGGCCGCAAGCTAGACTCGCGCCTCCTATGGGCGCCGTGGCCGTCTTCGGCATCTCCAACGACGGGCTCAACCTGGCCGTCAACCTGCTGATCCTGGTCCTTTTCGTGATCTGGCTGGCGCTGATCTACTGGACCTTCGCGGACGCTCGGCGGCGCATCGCCGACCCGCTGCTGGTGGGCTGCGCGACCGCCGCGTCGCTGTTCCCGTTCGTGGGAACGATCGTCTACCTGATCGTGCGCCCGCCGGAGTTCCTGGAGGACGTGCGCGAGCGCGAGCTCGAGATCGCGGCGGCGGAGGCGCGCCTGGCGAGCCTGGAGCACCATCACTGCCCCTATTGCGGCTTCGAGGTCGAGAAGGACTTCCTGCGCTGCCCGAGCTGCCTGCGCCGGCTCAGGGAGCCCTGCGCTGTCTGCGCCAAGCCGCTCGACCCGCGCTGGAAGATCTGCCCCTACTGCGAGGCCGAGGTCGGGCAGGCAGCGCCCGAGGCGCGCCCGCGCCGCACCCGCCGCACCGCGGCCGCCGCGGCGGCGCCCGCTCGCCAGGGCGCGCAGCAGCGCAGCTCCGGATCGCAGCGCCCGGCGCGCCAGGCCGAGCCGGCGCGCCAGGCCGAGAAGCCGGAGCGCCAGATCACGGCGGAGCGCACGCCCCGCGCCTCCCGCGAACGCCCACCCTCGGCCGGTTAGCTCGTCGTGGACCGCACCCTGATCCTGGTCAAGCCGGACGCCTTCGCGCGGCACCTGACGGGCGAGATCCTCGCGCGCTTCGAGCGCAAGGGCCTGACGATCGTCGCCCTGCGGCACATGACCGTCGACCGCGAGCTGGCCGAGCGCCACTACGCGGAGCACGAGGGCAAGCCGTTCTTCGGCGACCTGGTCGACTTCATCACCGGCGGACCGCTCGTGGCGCTGGTGCTGGAGGGCCACGAGGCGGTGGTCGCGGCGCGCCAGGTGATCGGCGCGACCAACCCGCTCGAGGCCGCGCCGGGCTCGATCCGCGGCGAGTTCGGCCTGGAGGTCCAGACGAACCTGGTCCACGGCTCGGACTCGGCCGAGTCCGCCGCGCGCGAGATCGGGCTGTTCTTCCCCGACCTTTGATCCGCCGTGCGGGAGGGCGCGGGCCGGCCCGCGCCGGACTGATTCTTTCCTCGGCGTCGCCGCGGCGCAGGGCCATCCTCGAGCAGCTGGGGGTGGAGTTCCGCGTCGAGGTGCCGGAGGTGGAGGAGCTGGAGACCGGCGACCCGCGCCAGGTGGTCGTCGACAACGCGCTGCGAAAGGCGCGCGCCCGCGCTCGGCCGGAGGAGCGCGTGCTGGGGGCGGACACCGCGGTGGTGGTGGAGGGGAGAATCTTCGGCAAGCCGCGCGACCGGGACGAGGCCGAGACGTTCCTGAGAACCCTGTCGGGAGGCACCCACGAGGTGATGACCGGGATCGCGCTGGTAGAGGGGGAGACAGAGCGAAGCGACATCGCGGTTACCCGCGTCCGCTTTCGCTCGCTGGACGATGCCGACCTCGCCTGGTACCTGGAGAGCGGCGAGTGGTCAGGGCACGCCGGCGGCTACGCGATCCAGAAGCGCGGCGCGGCGCTCGTCGAGTCGATCGAGGGCGACTACTGGAACGTGGTCGGCCTGCCCGTGCCGGCCCTGCTGCGCCTGATGCCGGACCTCTTGACCGGCTACTAGCAATCCTTCTCGCACCCCGCCCTCGAGGCAGGGAGGGCGGCTTGACACCCACTACGCTCGCCTATCCGTGCCAGGACGGCGATGACCGAGGGAGTGGGGCGCCTTTCGGGACCGGAGCCGCAGCGAGCGGACCCACGCCTCATATGGCTGGGGGGTGAGAAGGGTTGCAGCCCGCTCCGGTTGCCCCTGGTTGCGGCTGTTCCCGGCCGGCGCCGGGCGGCGGCAGGCTGGCCTGCACCGCTAGACGGCCCGAAAGCGCTCGCTAGACTGCCTGATCCCGCGTCGGGGCGCCCCTCGCGTGCTGCCGCTCCGGCGCCTATTCTCCCGTCTCAAGCACGAATGGGCTTCTTTTCCTACCTCACCGGCATGGGCGGCCGTGACATGGCCGTTGATCTCGGCACCGCCAACACGCTCGTATACGTGCGCGGGCGCGGGATCGTGCTATCCGAGCCGTCGGTGGTGGCGATCGACTCGCGCAGCGGCGAGGTCCACGCGGTGGGCATCGAGGCGAAGCGCATGCTGGGCCGCACCCCGGGCACGATCCAGGCGATCCGCCCGCTCAAGGACGGCGTGATCGCCGACTTCGACGTGACCGAGCAGATGCTCCGTCACTTCATCCAGAAGGTCCACCAGAACCGCTGGGCGCACCCGCGCGTGGTCGTTTGCGTGCCGAGCGGCGTGACCGGGGTGGAGAAGCGCGCGGTGGAGGAGGCCTGCCTGAGCGCCGGTGCGCGCCAGGCCTACCTGATCGAGGAGCCGATGGCGGCGGCGATCGGCGCCGGCCTGCCGGTCGGCGAGCCCACGGGGAACATGGTCGTCGACATCGGCGGTGGCACCAGCGAGGTCGCGGTGATCTCGCTCGGCGGGATCGTGGTCTCCCAGTCCATCCGCATCGGCGGCGACGAGCTCGACGAGGCGATCATCAACTACGTCAAGCGCGAGTACAAGCTCATGATCGGCCAGCAGACCGCCGAGGAGGTCAAGCTGGAGATCGGCTCGGCCTTCCCCCTCCCCGAGGAGGTCCAGGCCGAGATCCGCGGGCGCGACCTCGTCTCCGGGCTGCCGAAGACGATCGTCCTGACCAGCGAGGAGGTCCGGATGGCGCTGGAGGAGCCGCTCCAGGCGATCATCGACGCGGTCAAGGAGACGCTCGACCGCACGCCGCCGGAGCTGGCCTCGGACATCATGGACCGCGGCATCATGCTCGCGGGTGGCGGCGCGCTCCTGCAGGGGCTCGACGAGCGCCTGCGCGACGAGACGCAGATGCCCGCCCACCTGGCCGAGTCGCCGCTCACCTGCGTCGCGGTCGGGTCGGGTCGCAGCCTCGAGGAGTTCGAGGCGATCCACCGCGCAAACAAGAATTCCCGAACGAGCCGGCGGCGGTAACAGCCGCCGGGCCCTGGTCGAGGCCTAGCGATGTACGACAGGAAGGTGGTCCGCAGACGGCGGGCGGCGCTCGCCGTATTCGTTGCGCTGTCCATCGCGATCCTGACCGCCTACTTCGGCGAGTCGAGCGGCGGCCTGTTCCACACGTTCCAGCGCGGGGCTCAGGAGGCGTTCGCGCCGGTCGAGACCGGCGCCAGTCGCGCGCTCAAGCCGCTGCGCGACTTCTTCGGCTGGGCCGGCGACACGATCGACGCCAAGGACCAGAACAAGCAGCTCAAGGGCGAGGTCCAGCGGCTGCGCACTCAGCTGGCCGAGTCCCAGACCTCGCTGCGGGACTCGAAGGAGCTCGACTCGCTGGCCGCGCTGCGCCGCGAGAACTACTTCCCGCAGTCGACCGCTCCCGTCACGGCGCGCGTGATCGCCCGCTCGTCGACGGTCTGGTACTCGAGCCTGAAGATCGACAAGGGGTCTAGCGACGGGTTGCGCATCGACCAGCCCGTGATCGCGGCCGGCGGGCTGATCGGCAAGACGACGAGCGTCACGTCGGGCACCGCCGAGGTGCGGCTGATCACCGACGGCCAGAGCGGGGTGTCCGCGCAGGTGTTCCCCGAGGGCGTGACCGGCGTGGTCCGGCCCGAGGTGGGCAACCCCGACGACCTGCTCCTGGAGCACGTCGAGAGCGGGCGGCGCGTCACGGAGAACACGCTCGTGATCACGTCGGGCTTCACCTCGTCGCGGACCGAGTCGCTGTTCCCGCGCGGCATCCCGATCGGGCGGGTGACCAAGGTCGACCTCGACGAGCTGGAGACCTACCAGCGCGTGCACGTGAAGCCGTTCGCGGACCTGCACAGCATCGACGTGGTCCAGGTGCTGACCCGCAGGGGTGTGGCGCAGGAGGCGGCGTCGATCGGGGGAGCGGGCGGATGATCCTGTCCGTCGGCGCCTTCGTGCGCGCCGGAGCGCTGCTGCTGCTCGCCGTGGTGCTCCAGGTCTCGGCGTTCAGCCAGCTGATCGTGTTCGACGGCCACGCCGACCTCGTCGTCCTTACGGTCGCGGCGATCGCCTACTACGCGGGCAGCCTCACCGGCTGCGCGGCGGGGTTCACGGCAGGTCTGCTGGTCGACCTGCTGACGGGGGCGACGATGGGAGCGTCGTCGCTCGTGCTGACCGCCGTCGGCTACGGCGTAGGGCGCTTCCGCGAGGTGCGCGACCCCAGCCACGGGCTGATGCCGCTGGCCGTCGGGACGGTCGCAACGGCCGGCTGGGTGGTCGCCTTCGCGGCGGTCTCGCTGATGCTCGACATCGGCGCCCGCGTGAGCCCGCTGGTGATCCGCGACATGATCCTGACCGTGCTGCTCAACGCCCTGCTGGCGCTGCCGATCTTCACCGGCTGCCGCAGGGTGCTGCGGCCGTCGCTCGCGGTCGACCCGCTCGAGCTGCGCCGCCGCCGGCGCCCGCCGCGCGAGGCCGGCCCGCTCGGGCTGCGCGGGCTGGAGATCTGATGTACCTCGACAACGATCGCCGGCCGACGCTCACGCCTCAGCTCGCGGTGCGCGTGGCCATCATCGGCGGGATCGCCCTGTTCGCGTTCGCGATCGTCTTCTTCCGGCTCTGGTTCCTGCAGGTGCTGTCGGCCGACACGTACAAGGCTGAGGCGCAGGGCAACCAGCTGCGCCTCATCCGCGTCCAGGCGCCGCGCGGCGACATCGTCGACCGCGCGGGCCGCCCGCTCGTGACCAACCGGGTCGGCCTGGCGGTCAAGATCACGCCCGACAAGCTCCCGCAGGACCGCGCCAAGCGGCGAGCGCTCTACCGCCGCCTCGGCAAGCTGCTCCAGATGCGCCCGCGCGTGATCGGCCGGCGTGTCGACGAGCAGTTCAAGGAGCTGCCGTTCTCCACCGCGACCGTGAAGCAGGACGTCTCGCGCGACATCGTCATGTACATCGAGGAGCGCGACGAGGACTTCCCCGGCGTCGAGATCGACCCGGTCTTCCTGCGCCAGTACCCCTACAAGGAGCTCGGCGCGCACCTGTTCGGCTATGTGGGCGAGGTCAGCGCCGAGGACCTCAAGCAGCCGCCCTTCACGGGGGTGCAGATGGGCGACCGCGTGGGACAGGCCGGGGTGGAGCTGGAGTACGACCAGTTCCTCCGGGGGCGCAGCGGCGCCACGCGGGTGCAGGTCGACTCGCTCGGCAACTTCCGGCGCAAGCTCGGGGAGGTGCGCTCGCGCCAGGGCCGCCAGCTCCGTCTGTCGATCGACCTCGACGTGCAGCGCGCCGGCCAGGAGGCGCTCGCCGGCGGCACCGGCAAGGGCGCCTTCGCCGTGATGAACATCCACAACGGCGAGGTGCTCGGGCTGGGCTCCAACCCCTCCTATGACCCCAACCTGTTCGCCAAGGTCGTCAAGGAGAGCGACTACAAGCGGCTGACCTCGGACGAGACCGGCTCGCCGCTGACCGACCGCGCCGTGGCCGGCGGCTACCCGACCGGCTCGACGTTCAAGCTGATCACCGCGACCGCCGCACTGGAGTCGAACACGATCACGCCCGACACCCCGCTCAACGACCCGGGCGAGATCACGATCGGCGACCAGATCTTCAAGAACGCCGGCGGCACCGCGCACGGCGTGCTGTCGCTGCGCCAGGCGCTGACGGTGTCGAGCGACGTGTTCTTCTACCAGCTCGGCCGCGACATGAACGAGCAGGGGATGCCGCTGCAGAAGTGGGCGCGCACGCTCGGGCTGGGGCGCAAGACAGGCATCGACCTACCCGACGAGTCGCCCGGGTTCATCCCCACGCCGCGCTGGCGCGACGCGGGCTACAAGAAGTTCGTGCGCTGCAAGAACCGCAAGGACCCGACGCAGGAGCAGATCTACCAGGGCATCTGCGGGTTCATCGACCGGCCCTGGTCGGTCGGCGACAACGTCAACCTGGCGGTCGGCCAGGGCGACGTCCAGGTCAGCCCGCTCCAGATGGCGGTCGCGTACGCGAGGCTTGCCACCGACAAGGTGGTGCGGCCGCGCCTGGGCCAGCGGATCGAGAACTCGGCCGGACAGGTGGAGCAGCAGCTCGAGGAGCCGAAGCCGCGCTCGCTGCACATCCCCTCCGAGTACCGGTCCGCGATCCTCGACGGGTTGCGCGGCGCGGCAAGCGCGCCGGGCGGCACGTCGACCGCGGTCTTCCAGAGCTTCCCGATCCAGATCGCGGGCAAGACCGGAACGGCGGAGAAGGGCGGCGGCCGGGCCGACCAGTCCTGGTACATCGCGCTGGCGCCCTGGCCCGACCCCAAGTACGTGGTCGCGGTGACCGACGAGGCCGGCGGCTTCGGCGCCGACACCGCGGCACCGATGGCCCGCCGCATCCTCGCCCAGCTCTTCAACGTGCACGAGCAACAGCTGGTGCAGGGCGGGGGACCCTCCGACTGATGGCCGCGGCCCCCGTCCAGGAGTTCCACGAGACGCGCCCGCGCATCCTGCGCGTGGACCCGCTGCTGCTGCTCGCCACGATCGGGCTGATCGTGGCGAGCGTCTACACGGTGCACACGGCCACGCACGGCGACCGCCCCGCCGACCCCAACTACTTCATGAACCGGCAGATCGCCTACATCGCGGTAGGGCTGGTGCTGATGGTCGCGCTGACCTACTTCGATTACTCGCGGCTGCGCGAGTGGAAGCTGGGCGTCTACGGGTTCATGATCGCGGCGATCCTGGCGACTTACGTGCTGGGCGCGTCGGTGCGCGGTTCGCGGCGGGCGATCGCGTTCCCCTTCTTCAGCTTTCAGGCGTCCGAGATCGGCAAGGTCCTGCTGGTGGTCGCGCTCGCGGGCTTTACCGTCGACCGCGCGCGGCGGCTGGGGGATCGTGAGACGACGAGCCGGATCGTCCTGCTGGCGCTCATTCCCGCGATCCTCGTGGTCGCCCAGCCGGATCTCGGCTCTGGCCTCGTGTACCTGGCGATCGTGCTCGCGGTGCTGTTCGTCGCGGGCACGCCCTGGACCCACTTCGCGTCGCTGGGGGCACTGGGCGCGACGGCGCTGATCGTGGTTCTACTGGCCGCCCCGGCGGTCGGAGTCGAGGTGCTCAAGCCGTACCAGGTGGACCGTCTTACCGCATTCCTCAACCCGTCGACCAATCCCGCCGATGAGGGGTATCAGATCCATCAATCGCTGACGGCGATAGGCTCAGGGGGGAAGACGGGCCGGGGGGACCAATCAACCCAGACCAAGCTGAACTTCCTGCCAGAGCACCACACGGACTTCATTTTCTCTGTGGTGGGCGAGGAATTCGGATTTGTCGGAGCCGCGCTCGTTCTGTCCCTGTTTGCGCTCATGATCTGGAGAGCGTTGAGAATCTTGACGATGTCAAAGAACTTTTACGGCGCCTTAGTAGCCGGCGGCATCACCGCGATGCTGATGTTCCAGGTCTTCGTCAACGTGGGCATGACCATCGGGATCATGCCGATCACCGGGATCCCACTGCCGCTCATGTCATATGGCGGCTCCTCGGTGATAACGACATTGCTGGCCATTGGCCTGTTGCAGTCGATCCACGCGCAGGCGCGCGAGACGGCTGTGGCCAAGGGCCTATGACTCTTATGAGAGGTATTTGTTTTGAGAAAGCAGTTGCTCGTCACGGTAGACCGTGGCGAAACCAGAGTCGCGATCCTCGAGTCGGAGGGCTCACCCTCCGCGAATAGCGGAGGACGCGCAAAGAAGACCAGCGACGACTGGCGCGTCGCGGAGCTCTACATAGAGCGCCGCGGCTCACGCTCGATCGTCGGAAACATCTACAAGGGCAAGGTCGACAACGTCCTGCCCGGCCTCGAGGCCGCCTTCGTGGACATCGGCCTCGAGAAGAACGGCTTCCTGCACGCCGACGACGTCGTCTTCCCAGGCGTCGAGGTGGCCCGCCGCGGACGCGGCGGACGCGGCACGAAGGGCAAGCGCATCACCGAGCTGCTCAAGCCCGGCCAGGAGATCCTGGTCCAGGCGATCAAGGACCCGCTGAAGACCAAGGGCCCGCGCCTGTCCATGCAGCTCTCGATCGCCGGCCGCTACCTCGTCTACGTGCCCCAGGGCGAGGGCGTAGGAGTGTCGCGCCGGCTCGAGGACAAGGAGCGCGACCGGCTGCGCCGCGCCGCCGCCAAGGCGGAGCTCGGCGACGGCGGAGTGATCGTCCGGACCGCCGCCCAGGGCGCCACGAAGGAGGATTTCGAGCGCGAGATCAAGTACCTGCACAAGCTGCACGACGTGCTCCAGAAGCGGGCGACGGAGACGGCGGCGCCGGAGATGGTGTTCCAGGAGGCCGATCTGTCGGTGCGCGTAGCGCGCGACATCTTCTCGGGCGAGTTCGAGAAGGCAATCGTCGACGATCGCAAGCAGCACCACCGGCTCGAGTCCTTCTTCAACAGGACCGCGCCGGACCTGCTCGCGCGGCTCGAGTTCTACGAGGACGACGAGCCCCTGTTCGAGCGCTACCACGTCGAGGAGGCAATCCAGTCGGTGCTGCGGCGCCGGGTGGACCTGCCGAGCGGCGGCTACCTGATGATCGACTACGCCGAGGCGATGACGGTCATCGACGTCAACTCCGGCTCGTTCACCGGCCGCGGCAAGGGCGCGAAGCTCGAGGACACGATCACGAAGACCAACCTCGAGGCGGCCGAGGAGGTCGTCAGCCAGCTGCGGCTGCGCGACATCGGGGGCATCATCGTCATCGACTTCATCGACATGTCGCGGGCACGCAACCGCGACGCGGTGCTGAAGACGCTGCGCAAGTCGCTCGACGAGGACCGCACGAAGACCTACGTCGTCGAGATCTCGCCGCTCGGGCTGGTCGAGATGACCCGCCAGAACGTGACCGACGGCGTGCGCGAGATCATGACCAAGCCGTGCCCCACCTGCGAGGGCGAGGGCGTGGTGCTGTCCGAGGACACCGTGGCGATCGAGGTCGACCGCTGGCTGCGCGAGCTGGCCGCCGAGAACAAGTCGCCGGCGTTCCTGATCCGCGTGCACCCGCGAGTGTCGTCGATCCTCGTCGGGGGCCAGGGCGTGCCGGGGCCGATCGTCGAGATCGAGGCCGAGACCGGGCGGCACTTCCACTTCGAGGGGACCGAGGCGCTGCCGATCGACCACTTCGAGGTCGTCCTGGAGGGCGAGCGCGAGGAGGTCGAGGAGCGCGCGCTCCCGTTCCGCGAGGGCGAGGAGGTGCTCGTCCTGATCGAGGAGCCGCACATGTACAACGAGGACGACGCCGTGGCCAAGCTCGACGGCTACGTGATCTCGGTGACCGGCGCGGCCTCGCTCGTCGGGGAGCGGACGCTGGTGCTGATCGAGAAGGTCGGCCGCTCGGCGGCCCAGGCATCGCTGGTCAACCCGCCCGAGGGCGCGGCGTCGGGCGACGGCGACGGCGAGTCGGACGACGCGCCCCGCCGGCGGCGCCGCGGGCGCCGTGGCGGACGCAACAGGCGCCGGCCGGCGGAGTCCGCCTCGAGCTAGGCGGGGCGCACCGGATTGAAGCGGCATCCGTCGCTCGATGACCGCTTCGACCCGGCTGTTCGCATCGTCGAGTATGACCCCGAGTGGCCCGTTCGGGCGGCCACGGAGCTACGCCATCTCGCGGTGCGCGACCTCCTTCGAGCTGACCAGTCCGAGGCAGCCCGCTACGCCGCTTTGAAGCGAGAGGTGGTCGCGCGGCATCCCCAGGACCGGCTCGGGTACATGGCTGGCAAGGAGGGGTACATGGCCGACCTCGAAGCCCGCGCTCTCGCGTGGGCTCACGGCCGCTCGTGAGTCGCGACCCGTGCGCTTGAGCCCTGGCCGGCGGCCGAACTCCAGCAACAAACGGGGTCGCGCCGAGCGGCGCTCATGGACAATTCGCCCCACCCCCCGGCGTCGACGGGGGTTGGCTGCGTTAGGCCGTCCCTACGGGCTCAAACGCTGCCCACGGATGCGGGCGCGGCGGGGGTGGGCTGCTGTTGGAATGCGCCGGACGGTCAACGCAGCCCACCCCGCCGCCAGGGCCGACGTTGGTCGACTTGTTGACGAGCAGGGCGAGAACGCGGGGGCCCCCGGCGCGGCAGGACGACCCTTTGTTCGCCGCCGTTTGCGCGGCTTGCTTTACCCGAGAACGTGAGGGCGCTAGCCGGTCTCGGCCAAGGCTTGGATGAGCTCGACCAGGTCGGGCGCGCTGCCGCCCGCGTCGAACCAACCGTCCGTGATCGTGCGAGCGAGCGCGTCCGGGGTGGGGGAGCGCATCACCGTGTCGGCGCTGAGGTTCAGCCCGAAGACGGCGTTCACGGTCTGCGCCAGCTCGCCGGCTTCGGCGTCGCCGCCGCCCAGGGCCAAGAAGCTCAGGTGCGCGCGCGGCGCGGGCCGGGCGCATACCGCGCCCATCATTCCCGCGGTTAGGGCAGCGAGTCGGGCGTGCACCGAGTCCACAACGGCCATGCTCGGATTGTCGTCCCGGAGCTCCGAGGGGATGAGGAAGACGGCCTGAATCTGGCCCGGTGTGCGGTCCCTGGGCACGGCCCCTGTAACGTCGCCGTGCGTGAGCCGCTCGGCCGTCTGGGGTCTCTACGCGATGCTCGTCCTGATCTGGTCGAGCACGTGGGTGTCGATCAAGATCGGCCTCGAGGACTGCCCGCCGCTGCTGGGCGCGGGCATCCGGTTTGCCTTTGCGGGGGTCGTCCTGCTCGCCATGACCGCTGCCACCCGTCACCCGCTGCGGACGGACTTCCGGCTCGCCACCGTGCTCGGCCTGTTCCCGTTCGCGCTCACCTACGGCCTCGTGTACTGGGGCGAGCAGTACATCCCCTCGGGCCTGGCCGCCGTGCTGTTCGGCGTGCTGCCGCTGTACGTCGCGCTGCTGGGCGCGGGATTCCTGCCCGACCAGCCGCTGCGGGGCCGCGTGATCGCCGGCGTGCTGGTCGCGCTCGGCGGCTTGGCGCTCGCGTTTGCGGAGAGCCTCGACCTCGGCGACCACGACCTCGCGCTCGCGGGAGCCGCGGCGCTCGCCCTCGCCCCGCTCGGCGCGGCGGTCGGGAACATCTCGATCAAGCTGCGCGCCGGTGAGCTCGACCCGGTCGTGCTGAACGGCTGGGCCATGCTCGGCGCCGGCCTGGCGCTGCTGGCGGTGTCGGCCCTGGGCGAGACCTGGGGCGACGCCGCCTGGACCGCCAAGGCGGTCGGCTCGATCGCCTACCTGGCCTTGATCGGCTCCGCCGTGCCCTTCGTCGGCCTGACCGTGCTGCTGCGCCACATCAGCGCGCAGGCGATGTCGTTCCTGGCGATGCTGCTGCCGTTCGGCGCGCTGATCTTCGGGGCCACGCTCTACGACGAGCGGATCACGGCCAGGGCGCTGGGGGGCGCCGCGCTGGTGGCGACCGGCCTGCTGATCGCCCAGATGCAGCGGCGCCCGGTGGCCGGCGCCTACTCCGCCTCGGCCAGAATCCGGTAGCAAATGACCCGCTACACTCGCGTGCTCTTTGCCATGAGCTACGCAGTCGTGAGAGTGGGCGGGAAGCAGTACCGCGTCGAGAAGGGCGACTCGCTCGTCGTCGATCGCCTGTCCGCCAACGAGGGCGACAAGCTCGACCTCGAGCCGCTGCTCTACGCCGACGGCGACAAGTCGGTGCTCGAGCCGGGCGAGCTCGGCAAGGTAAAGGTGCAGGCGACCGTCACCGGCCACGAGCGCGGCAAGAAGATCCACGGGCTCAAGTTCAAGCCGAAGCGCGGCTACAAGCGCCGTTACGGCCACCGCCAGGACCTGACCCGCATTCAGATCGCGGACATCAAGGTCGCCGCGCGCCGCGCGGCCGCCAAGCAGGAGGACGCGGATGGCTCATAAGAAGGGACTCGGATCGAGCCGCAACGGCCGCGACTCGAACGCCAAGCGCCTCGGCGTGAAGGTGTTCGCCGGCGAGTCCGTGAGCGGCGGCGAGATCATCGTGCGCCAGCGCGGCACCCGCTTCAAGCCGGGCGACGGCGTCGGCCTCGGCCGCGACGACACGATCTTCGCCACCCGTCCCGGCGTGGTGCAGTTCGCCGCGGGCCGGCGCGGCCGCGTGATCTCGGTAGAGCCACTCTCAGAGGAGTAGCCGCGACCTACTCGATCGTCGCCCGCGACGAGCGCAACGGCCAGCTCGGCGTGGCCGTGCAGTCGCATTACTTCTCGGTCGGGTCGCTGGTCAGCTGGGCGGAGGCGGGGGTGGGAGCGGTCGCGACCCAGTCGGTCGTCGAGCCCGCGTACGGCCCGCGCGGTCTGGGGCAGCTGCGCCGCGGCGCGTCGGCCCCCGACGCTCTGCGCAGGCTGCTGGGCGACGACGAGCACGAGGACGTGCGCCAGGTCGCGATCGTCGACAACCACGGACGCGTGGCGGTCCACACCGGCGCACGCTGCATCGCCGAAGCCGGTCACCGAGTGGCAGACGGCGTCTCGGTGCAGGCAAACATGATGGAAAGGCCGACGGTGCCGGACGCGATGCTCGAGGCTTTCCGCTCCAGCAGCGGGGATCTGGCCGCCCGCCTGCTGGCGGCGCTCGAGGCGGCCGAGCGCGAGGGTGGGGACATCCGCGGGCGCCAGTCGGCGGCGCTGGTGGTCGCCGCGGGCCGCGCCACCGGCCAGCCGATGCAGGACCGTCCGGTGGACCTACGCGTGGAGGACCACGCCGACCCGGTTCGCGAGCTGCGCCGGCTCGTCGAGCTGCAGGCCACCTATCAGCGCATCGAGGTCGGGGACGAGCTCGCCGCCGCCGGCGACCTCGACGGCGCGCTGGAGGAATACGCCGCCGCCCACGCGGAGCAGCCCGGCAACGCCGAGCTGGCCTTCTGGCACGGCGTCACGCTGGCGGCCAGCGGCCGGGAGGAGGAGGCGCGCGAGCTGCTGGCGCAGGCCTACCGCGAGCGCGAGGGCTGGCGCGAGTTGCTGCGCCGCCTGCCGGCGTCGGGGCTGTTCCCCGACGACCGCGAGCTGATCGAGCGCCTCACGCGGGTCTAGGGCATGTTCGCCGACCGCGCGCGGATCTACGTCGCCGGCGGCGCCGGCGGAAACGGGGTCGTCTCGTTCCGGCGCGAGGCGCACGTGCCCAAGGGCGGCCCGGACGGAGGCGACGGCGGCCGCGGCGGGGACGTCGCGCTCGTGGTCGACCCGTCTCTGCGCGACCTCGCCGCGTTCAAGCGCGGCTCGCACTTCAAGGCGCCCCGGGGCGGTCACGGCCAGGGCGCCAACAAGCACGGCGCCACGCCCGACCAGCTCGACGTGCGCGTGCCGCCCGGCACCGTGGTCGTGGACCCCGAGCGCGGCGACCGCTGGGACCTGATCGCCGCCGGCCACCACGCGCTGGTGGCGCGCGGCGGGACCGGCGGGCGCGGCAACCGCCACTTCGCCACGGCCACGCGCCAGGCGCCCCGCTTCGCGGAGAAGGGCCTGCCGGGCGAGCAGCGCTGGCTCACGCTCGAGCTCAAGCTGCTGGCCGACGCCGGCCTGGTCGGCCTGCCGAACGCGGGCAAGTCCTCGCTGCTCGCCGCGCTCACGCGCGCACGCCCGAAGGTGGCCGACTATCCGTTCACGACGCTGGAGCCCGTGCTCGGCACGCTTGAGCGCGACGACCGCCAGCTGGTCCTGGCCGACATCCCGGGCCTGATCGAGGGGGCGAGCGCGGGCGCCGGGCTCGGCCACGAGTTCCTCGCCCACGTCGAACGCTGCAAGCTGCTCGTCCACGTGCTGGACCTGGCCCCGCTCGACGGCTCGGACCCCGTCGACAACCACGCCACGGTCGAGGCCGAGCTGCACGAGCACGGGCACGGGCTCGCCGGCCTGCCGCGCATCCTGTGCCTCTCGAAGGCCGACCTGGTGCCGCCCGCCGAGGTCGAGGCCGCCCTGCGCGACTGGGAGCAGCGCGTGGCGGCGCCGGTGCTGGCGACCTCCGCGGCGACCGGCGCCGGCGTGGCGGAGCTGCGCGACGCGATCTTCGAGCGCGTGCCGCCCGACGAGCCGGCCCAGCCGGCCGTCGAGCAGCCGGCCACGCATCGGGTCTACCGGCCGGGGGAGGGCGAGGCGTTCACCGTCGAGCGCGTGGGGCCGGGTGCCTTCCGCGTCGAGGGCGGGCGCGTGGAGCGGCTGATCGCGCGCCACGACATCGACAACGAGGACGCGCTGCGCTACGTCGAGGGGCGTCTGCGCGCGCTCGGCGTGATCAAGGAGCTGCAGGCGGCCGGCTTCGAGCCGGGCGACGACGTGGAGATAGCCGGGATCGTCTTCGAGCTCGATCCGGGCGCCCCGCTCGGCTGATACAAGTCCGCGCATGGCCCGCCTCGCCCCGCTGCTGGTGCTCGTTCTCGTGCTGGGCGCCTGCGGCGGCGGCGACGACAGCGCCCAGATCAAGCAGACCGTTCGCGACTTCGTGAGGGCGACGAACGATCGCGACGGCGACCGCCTCTGCGACGACCTCGTGACGCATGACTACCTCGAGAAGGCCACCGGGGCCACCGGCGACAAGGCCAACGACGCCTGCAAGCAGCAGCTCGACCTGATCACCGGCCTCAAGCTGCGCCTGATCAGCCTCGGCGAGCCCAAGGTCTCCGGCGACAGCGCGACCATGCGGGCAACAATCGCCATCGGCAGCCAGCGCACGCCGCGCCGCTTCGAGCTCAACAAGGAAGACGGCGATTGGAAGCTCGCCTCGGGCTCTTAACCTTCGTCGGCCAATGGCAACGATCGTCGTAAAGCTCGGCTCCAGCATCGTCGCCGACGACGCCGGCGAGGTGCGCACGGACGTGCTGGCGACGGTCTGCGACGAGGTCGCCGCGCGCCACGGCGCGGGCGACGGTGTCGTGGTCGTCACCTCGGGCGCGATCGCGCGCGGCATGCGACTGATGGAGCTGCCCGTCCGGCCCAGCGCCATGGCGGAGCTGCAGGCCGCGTCGGCTGTGGGGCAGGGCAAGCTCTACCGCCACTACGACGAGCTTCTTCAGGACCACGGCGTCAGGTCGGCGCAGGTGCTGCTGACGTTCTTCGACATGTCCGCGCGCACCCACTACCTGAACGCGCGCCACACGCTGAACAAGCTGCTGCGACTGGCACGTCGTGCCTGTGATCAACGAGAACGACACGACCACGACCGACGAGATCTCGTTCGGCGACAACGACTTCCTCGCCGCTCAGGTGGCGATCCTGATCGGGGCGGACCGGCTGATCCTGCTCACCGACATCGGCGGCCTCTACTCGGCCGACCCGCGAAGGGACGCCTCCGCACGGCTGATCGACGAGGTGGGCGACCTCGAGGCGCTCGACGCCTTTGACATCGGCGTGTCCACCTCGCCGCTTGGCTCCGGGGGCATGCGCTCGAAGGTCGTGGCCGCCGAGATGTCCACCGCCGCCGGCATCCCGGTGACGATCGCCAACGGGACCGAGCGGGACGACGTCGCCGCTGCCCTCGCCGGCGAGCGGGTGGGAACGCGCTTCGTGGCCCAGGCCGGGCGCGTCTCGAGCTTCAAGCTGTGGCTGCGCTACGCCAAGCCGGCGCGCGGGCGTGTGACCGTCGACGACGGCGCGGAGCTCGCCCTGCGCGAGCGCGGCACGAGCCTGCTGCCGGTGGGGGTCGTCGAGGTGGAGGGCGACTTCGAGGCCGGCGACGCGGTCGAGGTCCGCTGCGGCGGCCGGCCGGTTGGGAAGGGGATCGTCGGCTACTCCGCCGAGGAGCTGCGCCGCATCAAGGGGATGAAGACCGACGAGGTTCGCAAGGTGCTCCCGCGCGCCACCGAGGAAGCTGTGCACCGGGACTACTTCGTGCTCGATTGAGGCTGCGCTCACCCTACGACCGGGAGATCGCCGGGCTCGCCCTGCCGGCGCTGGGAGCGCTGGCCGCCGAGCCGCTCTACCTGCTGGCCGATACCGCCATGGTCGGCCACCTCGGCACCGAGGAGCTGGCGGCGCTCGCGATCGCGGCGACACTGCTGACCGGCGCCTTCACGCTGTTCAACTTCCTCACCTACGGGACGACCGCCCAGGTCGCGCGACTGTCGGGCGCCGCCGAGCACGAGACCGCCGGGCGCCTGGCGGCGCAGGCGCTCTGGCTGGCCTCGGCGATCGGCGTGCTGCTGACCGCGGCGCTGGCGGCTGCCGCGGTGCCGCTGGTCAGCCTCATGGGCGGCGATGGCCACACGGGCGACCTCGCGGTCCTCTACCTGCGCATCGGGTCGCTCGGACTGCCGTTCGCGCTGATCGCCCTGGCCGGCCAGGGCTTCCTGCGTGGGGTGTCCGACCTGCGCACGCCGCTGGTGATCGTGGTCGCCAGCAACGCGGCCAACGTGGCGCTGAACCTGCTGTTCATCTACGGCTTTGGCTGGGGGATCGCGGGCTCCGCGTGGGCGACGGTGGTGTCGCAGGCCGGCATGGGAGCCGCCTTCGTGACCGCGCTCCTGCGCTCGCCGGCGGACTCACGGAGACCCTCGCTCGCCGCCATGCGGCCGCTGGTGCGGATCGGATGGGAGATCTTCGTGCGGACCACGGCGCTGTACGCGTCGTTCCTGGTTGCCTCGGCGGTGCTGGCCCGCGTCGGCGACGACGCGCTGGCCGCCCACCAGATCGCCTTCCAGCTGTTCGTGTTCCTGGCGCTGGTGCTCGACGCCATCGCGATCGCGGGGCAGGTGATCGTCGGCCGCTCGCTGGGGGCCGGCGACGCCGACGAGGCCTACGCCGCGGCGCTGCGCATGATTGGGCTGGCCACGGCGGCCGGCGTGGTCTTCGCCGCGATCCTGCTGGCGCTGACCAGCGTGATCCCGCACGCGTTCACGTCCGACCCGGACGTGATCGGTGAGGCCGACAAGATCTGGCCGCTGTTCGCGCTGATGCAGCCGGCCAACGGCGCGGTGTTCGCGCTCGACGGCATCCTGATCGGCGCGGGCGACACGCGCTTCCTGATGTGGGGGATGCTCGCCGCTTCGCTTGGCGTGTTCGTGCCGGTGGCGTTGGGCTCGCTCGCGCTCGACCTCGGGATCGTCGGCGTCTGGTGCGGGCTGCTCGGGCTGATCGGAGTGCGGCTGGCGACCTGCGGCTGGCGCTTCAGAGGACGGCGGTGGGCCATTGTCGGCGCGACCCGGGCCCCGGCATAGCGGAGGCGCGGTGCTAACGGCGCCCGGCGGACGCTCTCAGTTCGCGCAGCTCGTCCAGCTCGTGCTGGGTGACCGGCTCGGTGTGCTCCAGCGCGTCGGCCACGCGCAGGTCCCAGCCGGTCGCCTCCTGCGCCTGGTCGACCTCGACCCCCGGGTGCAGCGCGACCAGCTCGAGCTCCCCGTCGGAGGCGGGCCGCAGGACGCCCAGCTCCGTGATCACCACGGTGTGCCCGCGCTGGTGCGCGAGCGAGGTGACGAAGTCGAGCTTCTCGACGAACGCGCGCGGGGAGTGGCGGGCGATCACGATGATCGACTTGGCGCAGGCCGCGATCTCGGGCGCGCCGCCGGCGCCGGGGAGGCGCACCTTCGGCTTGTCGTAGGGGCCGATCGCCGTGGTGTTGAGGTTCGCGTGCGGATCGATCTGGGCGGCGCCGAGGAAACCCACGTCGATGCGGCCACCGCCGATCCAGAGGTTGAACATCTCGACCACCGAGACCAGCTCGAGGGCGGTGTCGGCCAGGTCGTCGTCGCCGATCGAGAGCGGCAGCCGTACCGGCTGGGCGCCGATCGCACCGGACTCATAGACCAGGACGCAGCCCGGCGCCTGCAGCCGGCGCGCGAGGTTGGCGGCGGCGTTGGGCGGGCCGACGCCGACGAGGCATACCTGGCCGTCGCGCAGCTCGCGCGCCGCGTTGATCGTCATCAGCTCGTCGGGGCTGACCTCGACCGCCGCGGCCTCTTCCACGCTCACGCCGGCACCTGGTCGCCTTCCAGCACGTGCTCGCGCATCCAGTCCGAGAAGCGCTCGCGGTCACGCGCGATCTCGTCCCAGGCCGAGTAGAAGTCGTTGTCGCGGGTCGAGTAGCCGGCCGCGTAGGAGGGGTGGGCGCCGCCGCGGACCGGGCAGACCGCGGCGATCGTCCAGGCGGGCAGGACGACCGAGTGGGGCCGGGGCTCGAGCTCGTCCACGACCTCCTCCACCGTCGCGATCGCCGTGGCCGCCGAGAGCACCGCCTCCTTCTGGACGCCGGCGAGACCCCAGAGCAGCACGTTGCCGTGCTGGTCGGCCTGCTGTGCGTGGATCACCGTGACGTCGGGCCGCACGGCGCGAACGGCGCTCAGCTTCTCGCCCGTGAAGGGGCAGTCGACGAACGCGACGTCCTCGTTGTGCTCGACGAGGTCCGTGCCCGAGTAGCCGCGCAGCACGCCGAACGGCAGACCGGCGGCGCCGGCCGCGTAGGCGTTGGCCAGTCCGGCGTGCGAGTGCTCGACCAGCTCCAGCGGTTGCGGCCAGCCGCTCTCGACGGCGTCGCGGAATCGGTGCAGCGACCCCACGCCCGGGTTGCCGCCGTAGGAGAAGATCAGCTTGCGCGCGCAGCCCATGCCGATCAGCTGGTCGTAGATCAGGTCCGGCGTCATGCGCACCAGGGTCAGGTCGCGCCGGCCCTGGCGGATGATCTCGTGGCCGGCCGCGAACGGAATCAGGTGCGTGAAGCCCTCGAGCGCGACGGTCATCCCGTCGCGCACGTGCTCGGCGATGGCTTCGCGGAGCGTCACGTCGCCAAGGATGCCAGAGCTGGCAGGTACCCTTGGCCAGAATGGCCACCACCGCTCAGTCGGTCGCCGAGGTCTGCGTCGGCGCGCGCCGTGCGGCACGGGCGCTGGCGCTGCTCGACACGACCACCAAGAACGCCGCGCTGCACGCGATGGCGGACGCGCTGGAGCGCCGCTCCGCCGAGATCCTCGAGGCGAACGCACGCGACATGGAGGCCGGCGCCGAGGCCGGGCTGCACTCCGGTCTACTGGACCGGCTCGAGCTGAACGAGGAGCGCCTTGCGGGCATCGCCTCGGACGTGCGTGCGATCGCGGCGCTGCCCGATCCGGTGGGCCAGACGATCGAGGGCTTCCGGCTGGCCAACGGCGTCGACATCCGCCGCGTGCGCGTCCCGCTCGGCGTCGTCGCGGTGGTCTACGAGGCGCGCCCCAACGTGACCGTGGACTGCTCGGCGCTCTGCCTCAAGTCGGGCAACGCGATCGTGCTGCGTGGGTCGTCGACGGCCGCTCACTCGAACACCGTGCTCGCGCAGGTGGCCTCGGAGGCCGCGGCGGGCGCGGGCGTCCCGGAGGGCGCGATCTCGATCGTGACCGGCGGCGACCGCGACGAGCTGCGCGAGCTGGCGACACAGGACGGCGTGGTCGACCTGATCATCCCGCGCGGGGGCGAGGGCCTGAAGAACGCCTTGAAGGAGCACGCGACCGTCCCCGTGATGTACGCGGCGGCGGGCAACTGCCACGTGTTCGTCGACGCGAGCGCCGACCTCGACGACGCGGTCGCGATCACGATCAACGCCAAGGTGCAGCGCCCGTCGGTCTGCAACGCCGCCGAGACGCTGCTGGTGCACGCCGACGCGGCCGCGGAGTTCCTGCCGCGCGCGCTGCGCGAGCTGCGCGAGCGCGGGGTGGAGCTGCGCGTGGACGGCCGGACGCGGGCGATGTCGGGCGACCTGGCCGACTCGCTGGCGGACGCGACCGAGGAGGACTGGGAGACCGAGTACCACGCGCTGATCCTGGCGGTGAAGGTGGTGGACTCGGTGGACGAGGCGATCGAGCACGTGAACCGCTACGGCTCGGGGCACTCGGAGGCGATCGTGACCGGCGCGACCGAGTCGGCGCGGGCGTTCACGACCGGGGTGGACGCGGCGTGCGTCTACGTCAACGCGTCGACGCGCTTCACGGACGGCGCCGTGTTCGGGATGGGCGCCGAGATCGGCAACTCGACCCAGAAGCTGCACGCCCGCGGCCCGATCGGCCTGCGTGAGCTGACCACCTACAAGTTCGTCGCCGAAGGTTCCGGGCAGGTCCGCGAGTAACCCGTTTTGCGCGTCGGCATCCTCGGAGGAGCATTCAACCCGCCGCACACCGGTCATCTGGTGTGCGCGCAGGAGGCCCTGATCCAGCTCGAGCTCGACAAGGTCGTGTTCGTTCCGGTGGGGCAGGCGCCCCACCGTGAGCTGGTGGGCGACCCGGGCGCCGAGGAGCGGCTCGAGATGGTCGAGCTGGCGACCGCCGACGACGAGCGCTTCGAGGTCTCGCGCGCCGAGCTCGATCGCGAGGGGCCGTCGTACACGTCCGACACGCTGCGGGCGCTGCGCGAGGCGACGCCCGACGACGAGCTGTTTCTGATCCTCGGCGGCGACCAGGCCTCCACGCTGGCCACCTGGCACGAGCCCGAGCAGGTGCTCGCGCTGGCGACCGTCGCGGTGGTCGAGCGGATCAGCTGGTCGCGCCAGGCGATCGGGATCAAGCTCGGCCGGCTGCAGGGCGAGCGGGGCATCCGCTACCTCGAGATGCCGATCATCCAGATCTCGTCGAGCTTGATCCGGCGCCGGGCGGCCGAGGGCAAGCCGATTCGCTATCTCGTGCCGGACAAGGTGGCGGCCTACATCGAGTCGAACGGGCTGTACGGCGCGTCGGTTTCCGAGGGCGCGCCGGCATGACGGCGCAGACGCTCGACTCGACGGCGCTGGCGGAGCGGATTGCGGCGATCGCATCGGACCGCAAGGCGATCGACGTGCGGGTGGTCGACCTGCGCGGGATCGTGTCCTACACGGACTACTTCGTGATCTGCTCGGGCAACACCGAGCGCCAGGCCAAGGCGATCCACGACGCGATCTCCGAGGAGCTCAAGCACGCGGAGGATCGGCTCCTGCCGCGCCGCACGGAGGGCGCGAGCGAGTCGAGGTGGATCCTGCTCGACTACCTCGACGTCGTCGTCCACATCTTCACCCCGGAAGCGCGCGAGTACTACCGCCTGGAGCAGCTCTGGGGCGAGGCTCCGGCCCGATCCGTGGGCTAACCTTGCGGCTCGCGGGGCTGTAGCTCAGCTGGAAGAGCGACGCGCTGGCAGCGCGTAGGTCAGGGGTTCGAGTCCCCTCAGCTCCATTCAGGAGACCGGCGCAGTTACGCGCTGATGGTGGCGGCGAGCGCCCGGCCCGCGGCGCGCCCGGAGAAGATGCAGCCGCCCAGGAAGGTGCCCTCGAGGGCGTTGTAGCCGTGGACCCCGCCGCCGCCGAAACCGGCGACCTCGCCGGCGGCGTAGAGGCCGGGGAAGCGAGACCCGTCGGGGCGCATGACCTGCGAGTCGAGGTCTGTCTCGAGCCCGCCGAGCGTCTTGCGCGTGCAGATGTTGAGGCGTACCGCGATCAGCGGGCCGTGCTCGGGGTCGAGCAGCTTGTGCGGCTTGGCAACCCGGATGAGCCGGTCACCCCGGTACTGGCGCGCGTTCGTGATCGCCATCAGCTGGAGGTCCTTCGAGTACTTGTTGTCGAGCTCGCGGTCGCGGGCCACGAGCTCGCTTCGGACCTGCTCGAGGTCGAGCTGAGGCCCGCGCGCGATCGCGTTCATACCCGCCACGAGGCCATCCAGGTCGTCGCGCACGACGAAGTCCGCGCCGTGCTCCTTGAACGCCTCGACCGGCTTGGGCGCGCCGGATGTCAGGCGGCTCCTGACCATCAGTCCGGGGTCCTTCCCGGTCAGGTCGGGGTTCTGCTCGGATCCCGAGAGCGCGAACTCCTTCTCGATGATCGACTGGGTGAGGATGAACCACGAGTAGTCGTAGCCCGTGGAGAGGATCTCCCTCAGCGTTCGCAGGGTGTCGAAGCCGGGGAAGTTGGGGGCCGAGAGCCGCTTGCCGGTGGCGTCGAGCCACAGCGAGGACGGGCCGGGGATGATCCGAATCGCGTGATCGGGCCAGATCGGGTCCCAGTTGTGGATTCCCTCGACGTAGTGCCACATGCGGTCCCGGTTGACGAGGTTCGCGCCCGCTTGCTCGGCGATCCCGAGCATCCGCCCATCGACGTGGGAAGGCACGCCCGAGATCATGTGCTCCGGCGCTGGACCGAGTCGGTCCGCGGGCCAGTTGCCGCGGATGAGGTCGAAGTTGTGCCCGATGCCGCCGCTGGTGACGACCACGGCCTTTGCTCGCAGCTCGAACTCGCCGGTGACCTCGCGCGAGGACGACACCCCGCGCTCCGCGTCGCTCGGCGCCAGCGTCGAGCCGTGGACTCCAACCGCCGCGCCGTCCTCGACGACCAGCCCATCGACGCGATGCCGGAACGCGAACTCCACCAGCCCGCGCTCCTCGCCGGCCAGCACCGGCTCCGCGAACACGCGCACCACCTCAGGCCCGGTCCCCCAGGTCAGGTGGAAGCGCGGTACCGAGTTCCCGTGCCCGAGCGCGCGGCCGTCGCCGCGCTCAGCCCAACCTACGATCGGGATCACGCGCAGGCCGAGGTCGTAGAGGTACTTGCGCTTCTCGGTCGCGGCGAAGCGGACGTATGCCTCGGCCCACTGGCGCGGCCAGTGGTCCTCGCGCTCGCGGTCGAACTGCGCCGAACCCAGCCAATCCTGCAGGGCGAGCTCGTACGAGTCGTTGACGCCCAGCCGCCGCTGCTCCGGGCTATCGACGAAGAACAGACCACCGAGCGACCAAAACGCCTGACCGCCGAGGTTCTTGCGGTTCTCCTGGTCGACGATCAGGACGCGCCGCTCGGCCTGGACCAGCTCGTGCGCCGCCACCAGCCCCGCAAGACCTGCTCCGATGACGATCACGTCGGGCTCAGCCGCCTGCATAGGGCGCGGAACCCTACATTCGACGGGATCGCAAGTCGGCCCCGCACGTGTGCCCGGCTAACTCGTGGCCGCCATGGGAGCTCGCTGAGGAAGATCAAGTCGCACGGGGGATCTTCCGATTCATGAATGCAATGCCCACCGATTCAGCCATGCCGTTCCCCGGCGCGCGGCGCCTCGTCACGCGCAGTGACTTCGACGGCCTCGTTTGCGCTGCTCTGATGAAGGAGCTCGAGATCCTCGAGGACATCCTGTTCGTCCACCCCAAGGACATCCAGGACGGCAAGGTTGAGCTGACGACGAACGACATCACCACGAACCTGCCGTATCGGCCGGAGGTGGCGCTGTCGTTCGACCACCACAGCTCGGAAGACGTCCGAGTAACCGGGGACACCGAGAACCGGGTGGCGATCTCCAGCGCCGACTCGGCGGCGCGAGTGGTCTACGACTACTTCGGTGGCGCGCAGCGCTTCCCGCGTGTGAGCGCGGACCTGATGGAGGCCGTCGACAAGGCCGACGCCGCGAAGTTCAACGAGACGGAGATTCTCGACCCGCAGGGCTGGATCCTGCTGAGCTTCCTAATGGATCCGCGCACCGGGCTCGGACGCTTCCGCGAGTTCCGTGTCTCGAACTACGAGCTGATGATGCAGCTCATCGACCTCTGCGTAGAGCACGGCATCGACGAGATCCTGGCGCATCCTGACGTCGCGGAGCGCGTCGCCCTCTACCGGGAGCACGCCCAGGCCGCCACCGAGCAGATCCGGCGCTGCTCCACCGTGCACGGGCGCGTCGTCGTGCTCGACCTCCGCGGGGAGGACGTCATCCACCCGACCAATCGCTTCATGGTCTACGCCCTGAATCCACAGTGCACCGTCTCCGTCCACGTCCTGTGGGGCCTGCGCCGGAAGAACGTCGTGCTCGCGGTGGGACGCTCCATCATCGACCGTTCATCGACCTTCGACATCGGGCGACTCATGCTCGCCCAGGGCGGTGGCGGCCACGAGGCCGCTGGGACCTGCCAGATCGATCCGGACCTGGCCGACGCGTTGCTCGCCGAGATCGTGAACACGATCGACGCCGCCGAACGCCAAGCAGCCTCGGTCTGACCCAGATCGCCGTTGACCCCGCAAGGGCGCCGGACGGATGTTCATTCAAGAGCGGCGCGCTCCACGCCGATGCGGGTTATATGCGCCGCCAACGGCATGTAGTCGCCATCCTGCTCGGGGTAGTCCTCGCCTCCTTCGCCGGTACCGCCTGGGCCGCCCACGCTGCTAGCGACCCGACGCCGGTCGTCGCAGGCACCTCGGTCGACGGGATCACCTCCACGGGCGCCATGTTGCACGGGAACGTCAATCCCAAGGACAAGCCGACCACCTACCTCTTCGAGTACGGCCTGACGGCCGCCTACGGCTCCCAGACTCCGCAGGGCTCCGCCGGTAAAGGCAAGTCGGCCATGCCCGTGTCCGCCGAGCTGACGGGGCTGCAGCCGGGGACCACCTATCACCTGCGCCTGGTCGCCACGAACGAGAAGGGCACGACTCGCGGCCCCGACGTGTCGTTCACCACTCTCGCGGCACCCGGCGACCCCGGGGGCGGCTCCGATCCCGGGACCGACCCGGGGACCGATCCGGGGACCGACCCCGGCACCAACCCCGGCCTCAAGACCCCTGTCGTCGCCGAGGCTGTGTTGGGCACGAGCGTGCTGATCGCGCCCGCCTCAGGCGAGCTGAGGGTCCGGCGGCCGGGCAGTTCCACTTTCGTGGCCCTGGAGCTTGGCACCGAGCTTCCGGTCGGCAGCGAGATCGATGCCCGCCACGGCACGCTCGCGCTGACTGCCGCGCTCCCCTCGGGCGCCACCGAGACCGGCAACTTCGGCGCCGGCCGCTTCAAGCTCACCCAGGACAAGCGCGGCTACGTCGACCTCTACCTGCGCGGCAAGTACTGCTCGCACGCGAGCGCCAGCGCCGCGAGCGTCAGCGCGACCGCCGCACGCAGGAAGACGGGCCGCCGCCTCTGGGGCCGCGACCACGGCGGCCGCTTCCGCACCCACGGCCGCAACAGCCACGCGACCGTACGCGGCACGCGCTGGCTCGTCGTGGACAGCTGCAAGGGCACCTACACGCGCGTGACGCGGGGTTCCGTGGTCGTCCGTGACACGGTGCGCAAGAAGCGCATCGTGCTCAAGGCCGGCGAGCACTACCTCGCTCGCCCGCGCCGCTAAGAGCCGGGCGATGCGCTCCGCCCGCGTCCGCTCGCTCGCGTGTGTCGCCCTGCTCGCCTTTCTCGTCGGCGCCGCGGTTCAGACCACCGGGGCGCTCGACGGACTGGAGCGCGAGACGCTCAAGACCCGCTTCGACATCCGCGGCACGCAGCGCCCCGACGACGTGGTCGTGGTCGCGATCGACGCCAAGACGTTCGCCGTCCTGCGCGAGCAGTGGCCGTTCCCGCGTTCGCTGCACGGCACCGCCGTCCGTCGCCTGCACGCCGCCGGCGCCCGCGAGATCGTCTTCGACGTCCAGTTCACCGAGCCCACGAAGCCGCGCGAGGACCTCGCTCTCTATCGGGCGATCGGCGACGCCGGGGGCGCCGTTCTCGCGACCAGCGAGAGCGACCGGCAGGGCCATACCAATGTCCTGGGCGGCGACGCAAACCTCCGCCGGGTGCACGCCGAGGCCGCCGCGTCGGACCTGCACAACGACAGCTCCGGCGCGATCGTGCGTTTTCCGAGCAACGTCAAGGGACTTGACACGATCGCGGTGGCAACCGCCCGTCGTGCCGGCCGCCCCGAGCTTCCGGCGGCGGCCTTCGACGGTGACGGCGCTCTGGTCGACTACCGCGGGCCGCCCGGCACCATCCGCACCGTCTCGTTCTCCGATGTGGTGACTGGCCACTTCGCGCGCGGCACCTTCCGCAACCGCGTGGTGGTGGTCGGAGCGTCGGCACCCACGCTGGGCGACGTCCACTCCACGCCCGTCGGCGGGAACGAGCCGATGGCCGGCGTCGAGGTTCAGGCCAACGCGATCTGGACGGCTCTCAACGGCGCGCCCCTGCGCGACAGCTCCACGGTGCTCGGTCTGCTGCTGGTCGCGCTGCTCGCCCTCGCCGCCCCCCTGATCGGCCTGCGCTTCTCCGCGCCGGTCGTCGGCCTCGCGATCTTCGTGGGGGCCGGCCTCTACCTTGTCGCCGCCCAGCTTGCCTTCAACGGCGGTCGCATTCTCGACGTCGTCCCGCCGATCAGTGCACTCGTCGTCGGCGGCGTCGGCACGATCGCATGGAGTCAGCTCGTCGAGAGCCGCGCGCGCCGAGCGGTCACGCGCGACAACGCGTTGCTCGAGCGGCGCGTCCGCGAGCGCACGTACGAGCTGTGGGAGACCCAGATCGAGGTCCTGCAACGCCTCGGCATGGCCGTCGAGTGGAACGACGCCGAGACGGGCCTGCACATCCAGCGCATCGGCTCCTTCTGCGAGCGCCTGGCCCTCGAGGTCGGCATGGCGCCCGGGGACGCCGAGCTGCTGCGGTACGCCAGCGCCCTGCACGACGTGGGCAAGGTCGGCATCCCCGACCAGATCATCACCAAGCCCGGCCCGCTCACGGCGGACGAGTGGACGACGATGAGGACCCACACGACGATCGGCGGCCGGATCCTGGGCGGCTCTCCGTCGAAGCTCGTACAGCTGTCCGAGACGATCGCGCTCACGCACCACGAGCACTGGGACGGCGGTGGCTACCCGCTCGGCCTGCGCGGCGAGGAGATCCCGCTCGCCGGCCGGATCTGCGCGGTCTGCGACGTGTTCGACGCGCTCCTCTCGCCTCGGCCCTACAAGGACCCGTGGCCCTTCGATCGCACGGTCGCCGAGATCGAGCGCCTGTCGGGCACCCAGTTCGACCCCGGCTTGGTGGCGGCGTTCCTGCCGATCGCGGCCGAGCTGCACCGCGAGTGGTTCCCCGCCGAGGAGCCCTTGGCGCCGGCTAGGTCCGCTTGACGGCGATGCCGCGCAGCACCTGGGCCACGCGGTCGCACGCGTCGATGCCCTCCTCGACGCGCTCGTAGATGTCCTTCCAGCGGATCACGACCATCGGGTCGACGCCGCCCTCGAACAGCGCCGTCAGCCCGTCGCGCAGGATGCGGTCGCCCTCGTTCTCGAGCCGCTTGATCTCGACGAGGTGCGGCGTCGCGGTCGCGAGGTCGCCCAGCGACGCGAGCGCCGCGGCCACCTCGTGGCCCGCCGCCGCGAGCGTGTCGGTCAGGGCGATCGCCTGGTCCATGGGCGCGTCCACCCGGTAGAGGCCGAGGAAGTCGGCCGCCTCCTCCGCGAAGTCGACCACGTCGTCGAGCCCCGAGGCGAGCGAGAGCACGTCGCTGCGGTCGAACGGCACCGTCGGCCGCGAGTGCAGGTGGTGGTAGATGTCGTGGGTGACCGCGTCGTTCTCGTGCTCGAGGTCGACGAGCTCCACGCGCTTCTCGCGGCCGTCCGGCCAGGCCCGCATCAGCTCGCTGAGCAGCGCGGTCGCCTGGTCGACGTTGCGACCGGCCTGCGCGAGCATCCCGTTCAGCTCCGCGTAGTCGGGAGAACGACCCACCAGCCGGGCAAGCGAGCCTGCCATTGATGCCACGGTAGGGGGGGAAGCCGGAGCGCTCGTAACGAATTCGTGAAGCTCACATGCCGCCCTGCTCGTGGCGGATGCGGTATCTGGCCTCGCGGAAGTGGATCGCCTCGTAGACGATCACCCCCGAGGTGAGACCCGCCGCCAGGGCGACGGCGACCAGCGCGTCGACGTGGTGACCGGGCGCGATCAGCGCCAGCGACATGACGAGGGCCGTGAGGCGCACTCGGTTGACCGTCCCCAGGTTGCGCAACCGGAAGCCCACGTGTCCCGCGTAGTAGAGCGCTATCCCGCCGAACAGGGCGACCGCGGGCACGGTCTCGAGCGGTTCGTCGACGTGCGCCAGCGTCTTCTTGACGCCCAGGGAGACCAGCACGATCCCGGCGATCATCGGCAGGTGGAGGTAGCTGTAGGAGTCCCGCGCGATGCGCACCCGCAGGTCCGGCGGCATGCGCCGAAAGCGTCGCTCGGCGACGACCGCCACGACGTCGAAGTAGGCCCACCAGAGCGCGCATGCCACCACCAGCCCGAGCACCACCGCGCTGAGCACCTGCGCGTCCAACTCGCCCCTGACGCCGGTCCCGATGGCGACGATCGACTCGCCGAGCGCGATGATCACGATCAGCGAGAAGCGCTCCGCGAAGTGCCCCGCGGACACGCGGAACCCGCTGACGCCGAACACGTACGGACCCGCGTAGTCGATGCTCAGGCCGACGATCCAGAGCATCGCCCGCAGCGTGCCGTCGTCGACGAGCCCGGCCGCGATCAGCAGTGCCGGCCCCGGCAGAGCCGTGCGCGACAGCCGAACGACCGCCTGGCCGGTATCCACGTCGTCGTTCGCCTCGGCCCAGATGAAGATGTGCAGCCAGCGCGCGATCGCGTAGGCGACGCCGAACAGCAGCGCGTGCTCGCCGAAGGCCTCCGGCACCGCCAGCGCCGCGATCAGCAGCGCCGCCATCACGGCGAACATGAGCAGCCGCTCGACGCCCTCGTCGGCCGCGATGTAGTTGGTCAGCCAGGCGTAGGCGCCCCAGCACCACCAGAGCGCGATGAGCACGAGCATCCCCTGGCCGAGCCCCTCCCAGGTGGGGTGGTGCGACATCAGCGCCGTGACCTGGGTGACCGCGAACACGAAGACCAGGTCGAAGAACAGCTCGAGCGGCGCCACGCGCTTCTCGCTCTGATCAGGCTGACCCTCGTCCACGGTCGCCACTAAAGCAGGCACCCTTTCCGGGCTGCCTATGCAATGCTTAGGCAGCATGACGCCCAGGGATGAGGGACTGCTGGTCGGGGACGCCGCGCGGGCGCTCCAAGTGAGCGCCGACACGCTGCGCCGCTGGGAGCGTGCCGGCAAGCTGCGCACCACCCGTGACGCCGCGAATCGCCGGCGCGTGCCGCGCCGTGAGATCGAGCGGCTGGCGTCGCACCCGACCCGCCACCGCGCCGGCGACAAGCTGTCGGCCCGCAACCGATTCTCCGGGGTCGTGCGCTCGGTCGAGGTCGACGGCGTCATGGCGCTGGTGGAGATCGAGGCCGGTCCGCACCTCGTCACGGCGGCGGTCACCCGCGACGCCGTCGAGGAGCTGGGGCTCGCGCCCGGCGTGCCTGCCACGGCGGCGGTCAAGGCGACCTCGGTGATGGTCGAGCGCTCGTGAGGCGGGCGCCGGCGCTCTCAGTGGTGCTCGCGCTCGCGCTGGTGGGCTGCGGGGCCGACGACTCGTCGAGCTCGGATTCAAAGCCCAGGCTGGTCGTGTCCGCCGCCTCGTCGATGACCGAGGCGCTCAACGAGTGCAGCACCGACTTCGCGGATGCGACGGTGCGCCTTCAGTTCGCCGGCTCCGACGAGCTCGCCGCCCAGATCGAGCAGGGCGTCAAGCCCGACGTCTACGCGGCCGCCAACACGAAGCTGCCCGACGCCCTGCACGAGAAGGGCCTCCTGTCGACGCCCGTCAAGTTCGCCACGAACGAGTTCGTGCTCGCGGTGCCGAAGGACTCCAAGATCAGCTCGATCGACGACGTGACCGCCAAGGGCCTGAAGATCGCGATCGGCTCGGAGTCGGTCCCGATCGGCTCGTACACGCGCGACACGCTCGCCAAGCTGCCGCCCAAGCAGTCGTTCGCGATCATGGCCAACGTCCGCTCCAACGAGCCGGACGTCAAGGGGATCGTCGGCAAGCTGACCCAGGGCGCCGTGGACGCCGGTTTCGTCTACGTGACCGACGTCAACGCGACCAACGGGCGGCTGAAGGCGATCAAGCTGCCCGCCGAGGTCGAGCCGCGGGTCACCTACGAGGCCGGCGTCGTGAAGGGCGCCAAGCATCCCGATCAGGCTCAGACGTACGTCGACGGACTGGTCGACGGCGGCTGTGCCGACGCGCTGAGCAAGGCTGGGTTCGGCGCGGCGCCCTGATGCGCTGGTTTCCGGCGGCGCTCACCGCCGCGCTGGCTGTCGCGCTCACGTTCCTCACGCTGCCGGTCGTCGCGATCTTCGTCGACTCGAGCCCCGGTGACCTGCTCGACAGCCTCGGCGACCAGGCCGCCGTCGACGCGCTCTGGCTGAGCCTGCGCTGCACCGCCACCGCGCTGGCGATCATCCTGATCGTGGGGACGCCGGCCGCGTACCTGCTGGCCACGCGCTCGTTTCCCGGCAAGGCGCTCGTCGTCACGCTGATCGAGCTGCCGCTGGTGCTGCCGCCCGCGGTCGCTGGGATCGGGTTGCTCGCGGCGATCGGGCCCAGCGGCTTGCTCGGCGGGGCGATCGATGCGGCCGGGATCCAGCTGTCGCTGGCCACCGCGGGCGTGGTGGTGGCGCTGACGTTCGTGGCCTCGCCGTTCTACCTGCGCCAGGCGATGACCGCGTTCGCGTCCGTCGACCGCACCGTGCTGGACGCCTCGCGCACGCTCGGGGTGTCCGAGGCGCGCAGCCTTCCGCGCGTGATGATTCCGGTGGCGATGCCGGGCCTGGCCGCCGGCGCCGCGCTGGCGTTCGGCCGCGCGCTGGGCGAGTTCGGCGCCACGCTGATGTTCGCCGGCTCGTTCCAGGGCATAACCCAGACCGCGCCGCTCGCCATCTACAACCTGTTCGGTACCGACTTCGACGCGGCGCTCGCCCTGTCGGCCGTGCTCGTGGCCGTTTCGGGCGCGATCCTGCTCTCCGTCAAGCTCGTCCAGGGAAGCGAGGCACTCGGCGGTGCTCCGCGCTGAGGCACGGACGCGGGTCGGCACGCTCGAGCTCGACGTCGCGCTCGAGGTCGGTGGCGGCGAGTGCCTGGCGCTGGCCGGGCCGTCCGGCGCGGGCAAGACCAGCATCCTGCGCGTCGTCGCCGGGTTGCTGAGGCCCGAGCGAGGCGTCGTCGAGGCCGGCGGCGAGACCTGGCTCGACACCGAGCGCCGTGTCAACCAGCCGCCCGAGCGGCGCCGCTGCGGGTACCTGTTCCAGGAGTACGCGCTATTCGGCCACTTGAGCGCCTGGCAGAACGTCGCCTACCCGCTCCACGGGCTGCCACGCGCGGAGCGCCGCCGACGGGCGCTCGACCTGCTCGAGCGATTCGGGATGGGCGACTTGGCCGACGCGCGACCACGCAGCCTGTCGGGCGGCGAGCGCCAGCGCGTCGCGCTTGCCCGCGCGCTGGCGCGCGAGCCGGGCGTCCTGCTGCTCGACGAGCCGCTCGCGGCGCTCGACACGCGCACGCGCGCGAGCGCGGCCCGCGAGCTCGGCGCCGTGCTGCGCGAGGTCGAGGTGCCCGCGCTGCTCGTGACCCACGACTTCGCCGAGGCGGCACAGCTCGGTGACAGGGTGGGCGTGATCGACGCCGGTCGGGTGGTGCAGGAGGGGACGCCAAGCGAGCTCGCGGCCGCCCCGCGCTCGGCGTTCGTCGCCGACTTCACCGGCGCCGTCGTTCTCACCGGGACCGCCCGAGGCGCGCCGGACGGCCTCACGCTGGTCGAGCTCGACGGCGGGGGGCAGGTGAGCAGCACGGACGCCGGCGACGGCCCGGTCGCGGTCAGCGTCTACCCCTGGGAGATCGCGATCGAGCCGGCCGGCGAGGCGCCGCACGGCTCGAGCCAGAACCGGCTCGTGGCCGAGGTGCTGTCGGTCACCACAGTCGGCAACCGCGTCCGGCTGGGGCTGGCCGCCCCCCAGCCGCTGGCCGCCGAGGTCACGACCACGTCGGCGGAGGCACTCGGCCTGCGCCCCGGGACACGGGTCACGGCGAGCTGGAAGGCGGCCGCCACCCGTCTCGTCGCGCTCTAGCGGCAGAGCCAGCGCAGAGCGCCGTTCAGCACGTCGGCGCGCTCCCACTGCAGGAAGTGCCCGGCGCCCTGGACGACGAACGGGCCGGCCCGGTTCGGGAACGCGGCCTCCATGCGCTCGGGGAAGTCGGCCGGGATCACGTGGTCCTCGGGCCCGTACAGGATCAGCGTCGGCGTCGGGTTGGGCTCGAGCAGGCGCGGCGGCTCCGGGGCCTGACGCGGCCCGCCGGCGTACTCGTAGTTCGCGATCGAGGCGCGGAAGCGCTCGGCGTCCGCGAACGGCTCGGTCATCCGTTCGACGTCCTCGCGCGTGAATGACCCCGGCGCCGCCCAGAAGCGCGAGCCGTAGAAGGTGGAGATGTAGCGGCGGCGCTTGTCGGGGGTGTCGAGCTCGGCGGCCAGGCCGTCGGCGTCCTTGGCATGGCGGACGAAGTAGTCGGCCGCCATCCGCGTCGAGCGCGAGATCCGGGGCGGCCCGTCCGGGAGCAGCGGCGGGATCGTGTTGAACAGGCAGAGCCGCTCGACCAGACCGTCGAAGCGCAGCGACAGGTCCTGCGCGATCACGCCACCGAGATCTCCGCCGCAGACGACCAGGCGCTCGTGGCCGAGCCCCTCGACGAGCGCGGCCAGGTCGGCCGAGTGGGCGGCCACGTCGTAGCGATCGTCCGGCGCGAGCGGCGAGTCGCCAAACCCGCGCAGGTCCGGCGCGATCACCTCGAAGCCCGCCTCGGCGAGCGGCTCGACGTTGCGCTCCCAGATGCGGCGGGTCTCGGGCCACCCGTGGATGAGGAGCAGGGGCTTGCCGCCGCGGCCGGCGTGGTCGAGGGCCAGCGAGACCATCGAACGCGACTGTACCCTTGCGACCGACCATGGCGGACCGCTACGACCCCAAGACGATCGAGCCGAAGTGGCAGCGCGTCTGGGCCGACGAGCACACCTGGGAGGTCTCGAACGAGCCCGACGAGCGCCCCAAGGCGTACGTCCTCGAGATGCTGCCCTACCCGTCGGGCGAGCCGCACATCGGCCACCTGAAGAACTACTCGCTCGGCGACGCGATCGCGCACTTCTGGCGGCGCGGCGGTCACAGGGTGCTCCACCCGATGGGCTACGACGCCTTCGGGCTGCCGGCCGAGAACCACGCGATCCAGACCGGTCAGCACCCGCGCGAGTCGACCGAGGAGTCGATCCGCCAGTTCCAGCGCCAGTTCCGCGACTGGGGCGTGTCGATCGACTGGACGCGCGAGTTCGGGACCCACGAGCCGCGCGTCTACCGCTGGACCCAGTGGATCTTCCTGCGCCTGCTCGAGCGCGGGCTCGCCTACCGCAAGGAGGCGGCGGTCAAGTGGTGCCCCAACGACGCGACCGTGCTGGCCAACGAGCAGGTGATCGACGGGCGCTGCGAGCGCTGCGGCCACGAGGTCGAGGTCCGCCAGCTCGAGCAGTGGTTCTTCCGCATCACCGAGTACGCCGACCGGCTGCTCGACGACGCGAAGACGATCGACTGGCCGCGCCACGTCGTGACCATGCAGGAGAACTGGATCGGCCGGTCGGAGGGCGCGGAGGTCGTGTTCCGCTGCGAGGAGCTCGGCATCGACTACCCGGTCTTCACCACACGCCCCGACACGCTGTTCGGCGCCACCTTCTTCGTGATGGCGCCGGAGCACCCCGACGTCTTCAAGCTCAACGACTCGCGCGAGGTGCACGACTACGTCAACCGCGCGCTCAACGAGTCGGTCGAGGAGCGCGGGCAGGAGCACAAGGAGAAGACGGGTGTCGCGCTCGGGCGGACCGTCACCAACCCGGTCACCGGCGAGCAGATCCCGATGTACGTCGCCGACTACGTGCTGATGGAGTACGGCACGGGCGCGATCATGGCCGTGCCCGCCCACGACGAGCGCGACTACGCCTTCGCCGAGCAGTTCGGCCTCGAGATCAGGCGGGTGGTCGACTGCGGCGAGCTGCCCTGCGCCGGCGAGGGCCCGCTCGTGGACTCTGGCGACTTCACGGGCATGCCCGCATCCGAGGGCAAGCGCGCGATCATCGACTGGCTCGAGTCCGAGGGGATCGGCAAGGCCTCGATCAACTACCGGCTGCGCGACTGGCTGCTGTCGCGCCAGCGCTACTGGGGCTGCCCGATCCCGGTCGTCTACTGCGAGGAGCACGGGATCGTCGCGGTGCCGGACGACCAGCTGCCCGTCGAGCTGCCCGACGTCGAGGACTACGCGCCGAAGGGGAAGTCGCCGCTGGCGGCCGCCGAGGATTGGGTCAACACGACCTGCCCGACCTGCGGCAAGCCGGCCCGGCGCGAGACCGACACGATGGACACGTTCGTCGACTCGTCCTGGTACTTCCTGCGCTACTGCGACCCGGACAACGACGAGGCGCCGTTCGATCGCGAGATCGTCGACTACTGGTCGCCGGTGGACCAGTACATCGGGGGCGTCGAGCACGCGATCCTGCACCTGCTCTACGCGCGCTTCTTCGTGAAGGCGCTCGCGGACATGGGCTACCTGGGCTTCCAGGAGCCGTTCGCGCGGCTCTTCACGCAGGGGATGATCCTGCGCGACGGCGACAAGATGTCCAAGTCGAAGGGCAACGTCGTCTCGCCCCAGGCGGTCATCGACCGCTACGGCGCCGACAGCGCGCGAGCCTACGTCCTGTTCCTCGGGCCGCCCGGCCAGGACGCCGACTGGGCCGAGGAGGGGGTGGGGGGCGTGCACCGCTTCCTGTCACGTCTCTGGACCGCCGCGGTCGAGGCTCCGCCGGACGGCGAGCCCGATTCGCAGCCGAGCGCGCTGCTGCGCAAGGCGCACTGGGCGATCGACAAGGTCACGCGCGACATGGGCGACCGCTTCGCCTTCAACACCGCGATCGCAGCGGTGATGGAGCTGGTCAACGAGATCTACCGCGAGCGGTCGTCGGCGCCGGCCGCGCACGTGCGCTTCGCGATTGCCACCGCCGCGTCGCTGATCTTCCCGTTCGCGCCGCACCTCGGCTCCGAGATCTACGAGCTGATGACCGGCGAGCGCGTCTGGGAGGTGCCCTGGCCCGAGGCCGACCCGGCCCTGCTGGCTCAGGACGAGATCCAGCTGGTCGTGCAGCTCAACGGCAAGCTGGTCGACCGCGTGCCGGCGCCCGCGGAGGCGTCGCGCGAGCAGCTCGAGGAGATCGCGCGCGGCTCGGGCAAGCTCGCTGCCCGGCTGAACGGAAAGCAGATCGTCAAGGCCGTCGTCGTGCCCGGCAAGCTGGTCAACTTCGTCGTCAAGTGATCTACATCGCGGTCGTCGGCCCCGGCCAGGCGTCGGAGCAGTACACCGCGTTGGCCGCGGACGTGGGAAGGCTGGTCGCCGAGCGCGGCGCGCTGCTCGTCTGCGGCGGGCTCGGCGGCGTGATGGAGGCGGCCTGCCGGGGCGCTCGGGCGGCCGGCGGGACGACGATCGGGATCCTGCCGGGCAGCGACCGCAGCGCCGCGAACCCGCACGTCGACGTGGCGCTGCCCACCGGGCTCGGCGAGGCCCGCAACGCGCTGGTCGTCGGCGCGGCGGACTGCGTCGTGGCGATCGGCGGCGGCTACGGGACGCTGTCCGAGATCGGGCTCGCGCTGCGCACCGGCAAGCCGGTGATCGGCATCGACACCTGGGAGGTCCGCGGCGTCCAGGTGGCGGACGGGCCGGAGGCGGCTGTACGAGCCGCGTTCGACGGCCTCTCCTAGACTCGCCGGCCATGCCCCAGGCAGACACTCCCTACCTCGACGCCCTGCGCGCCTGGGCCGAGCGCATGCCGGCGCGCCTGCATGTCCCCGGCCACAAGGGCGGCGCCGGCGCCGACCCGCGCCTGCTCGACGCGGTCGGCGCAAAGGCGCTGTCGCTCGACATCCCCGCGCTGATGTGGGGCATCGACGTGGGCGTCGAGCCGACCCCGTTCGCCGAGGCGCAACGGCTCGCCGCCGAGGCCTGGGGCGCTCGGCGCACCTGGTTCCTCGTGAACGGGGCGTCGCAGGGCAACCACGTCGCCCTGCTCACGCTCGCGCACGCGGGGGACCGCGTCGTGCTGCAGCGCAACGCGCACTCGAGCACCGTCGACGCCCTTGTGCTGTCGGGGCTGCGGCCGACGTTCGCCGCTCCGGAGCTCGACCCCGATCTGGCCATCGCGCACTGCCTGACGCCGGACGCGCTCGATGCCGCGCTGCGTGAGACCCCCGGCGCGGTCGGCGCGGCGGTCGTGTCCCCGACCTACTTCGGGGCGATGGCCGACGTGGCGGCGCTGGTCGAGGTGGCGCACGGTCAGGGCGTTCCGCTGATCGTCGACGAGTCCTGGGGCGCGCACCTCGCCTTCAGCGACGAGCTGCCCGACCACGCGCTCTCGCTGGGCGCCGACCTGGTCATTTCGAGCACGCACAAGATCGTCGGGAGCCTCACCCAGTCCGCGATGATCCATCTCGGGCACGGCGACCTGATCGACGAGGAGGTCGTGGACCGCTGCGTGACCCTGGTCGAGTCGACCAGCCCGAACGCGCTGCTGGGCGCATCGCTCGACAGCGCCCGCCGGGCGGCGGCGGTGGAGGGGAGCGCGCTGCTTTCCCAGACGCTGCGCGCCCTCGCGGATACCCGCGACGGCGTACGCGAGGTCCCCGGCCTGGACGTGCTGGACGAGCGGCTCGTCGGCACGCCGGGGGTGTTCGCCTACGACCCGATGCGGCTGACGATCGACGTGCGCGGCACCCACATGAGCGGTTACGAGCTGGCCCGCCTGCTGCGCGAGCAGGACGACGTGCACGTGGAGCTGGCCGGCGAGAACGTGACGGTGGCGGTGTTCGGGATGGGGGAGGATGCGTCGGTCAGCGGCGGCAGGCTGGTCGCGGCGCTGCACCGGGCCGTCGAGACGGCCAGCTTGGAGGAGCGTGACCCGGGGCGCGAGCGGTTCGCGCCGCCGCCACCGTGGGGCGAGCTGGCGATGACGCCGCGCGACGCGTTCCTGGGGCGCCAGGAGGTCGTGCCGGTGCGCGAAGCGGTCGGCCGGATCGCGGCCGAGTCGCTGGCGGCTTATCCGCCGGGAATCCCCAACGTGCTGCCCGGCGAGCGGCTCACCGCCGAGACGCTCGACTACATCCAGCAGGCGCTCGACCACGGCGGCTCGCTGCGCGGCGCGAGCGACCGCGCCCTGCGCACGCTGCGGGTGGCGGTCGAGCCCTAGCTCTCGCCGCGGACTACGCGCTCGCGGCGGATCGCCTGCATCAGGCAGTGGGCGCCGCCGCCGCCGAGCGTGAACGAGGACAGCTCGGGGTCGTAGACGGTCAGGCCGAGCGCGCGTAGCCGCTCGTTGAGCTCCTCGGACTCGGCGGTCGAGAGGACGCGGTCGCCGCCGAGGCAGACGCCGTTGACGCCCAGCTTGAGCGCCGCCGCGAGCGTGACCGGCACGATCTCGACGCCCTTTTCCTCGAGCCACTTCACGAACCCGGTCGAGGCCTGCTCGACGCAGACCGCCGCGAGCTTCTCGCCGAGCATGCAGGCGAGCACGTCGATGTGGAGGAAGTGGGGCGGGATGCGCTCGACGCGCACCTCCCAGCCATCGCGCTCGAGCCAGCCGGCCAGCTGGCGCGCCGCCTGTTCCTGGGTGCGCTCCTCGCCGGTGCCGATGGCCGCCACCCCGGGCTCGACGATCATGAAGTCGCCGCCCTCCAGCGAGCCCGCGGTGATCATGTCGTGGATCGGGATTTGGTTTTCCTGATAGAAGCGAATGACGGGTGCGTATTCGCCCCGCCGCCACCACTGCGCGCACTGGGTGACGATCGGGCCGCCGGGGACGTTGATGCTCGAGTCGCGCGCGAAGACCTGGTAGGGGAGGGCGGGGTCGGCCTCGAGGAAGTGCACGTTGACCCCGGCGTCCTCGTAGACGGAGACCATCTCGGCGTGCTGGCGCGCGGCCTGCGCCGGGTCGAACACGAGGTCCGACGCGAGCGTGGCGCGCGAGATGGCGCTCGTGGGGAGCCAGCGGAAGTTGTCGGGCGGGCAGAGCAGGACGTCGAGCAGACGCCCGTACTCCGAGTCCACCCCCCAGGCGGGATCCATACGCTGGGCAGTATGAGCGAGCCGGTGCGCCGCCGCGTCGTGGTCCGGGGCCGGGTGCAGGGCGTGTTCTTCCGGGACAGCACCCGGCGCGAGGCGTCGCGGCGCGGTGTCGCGGGCTGGGTGTCGAACCGCGCGGACGGCGCGGTGGAGGCGGTGTTCGAGGGAGCGCCTGCCGACGTCGAGGCGCTGGTGCGCTTCTGCTCTTCGGGGCCGGGCGGGGCGGTGGTGGAGGACGTCGAGGTGACCGAGGAGCGACCCGAGGGCGCCTCGGGTTTCGACGTGCGTTAGCGCGGGATTCCCCGCGAACGCACCGTTGACCCTGAAATAGCCGGTCAACGGTGCGCTCGCCGAACCGTCGGCATCGCCGTCGCCGCGGGGTAGCGATCTCTTCACCTAGGTCACCCACAGGTCGGCCGGCCCTTCCTAGGTTCGCCCCGTGCACCTATCGGAGGACTCGCGGGCGAACGTTGCGATCTGGGTCGTCGCGGCTGTGCTGGCGGTGGTCGCCGTCATGCGCCTGACCGGTTCCTCGAGCCAGGGCGGCGCGAGCGCGCCGGTGCGAATCGACCGCTCGCCGGCTACGGGGGAGCCGGCCCACCGCGAAGCGGCGATCTACGTGCACGTTGCCGGCGCGGTCCGGCAGCCGGGGTTGCTGAAGCTGCCATCTGGCTCGCGAGTGGCGACGGCCGTCCAGCGAGCGGGCGGCGCCGGACCGCGCGCGGACCTGTCCGGCGTGAACCTGGCGGCGCGTCTCGAAGACGGGCAGCAGGTGCTGGTGCCCGTGCGGGGAGCGCCCGGGGCGACCGGCGCGGCGCCGGCGGGCGCTGCATCCGGCGCACCCGGCATCGGCACGGCTTCGCCCGGCGCCGCCGGCGTGCCGAAGGCAAGCCTCGGGAGCGCGACGGTCGAGCAGCTCGACCAGATCGACGGCATCGGCCCGACGCTCGCCCAGCGGATCGTCGAGTACCGCACCGAGCACGGCGGCTTCCGCTCGATCGGGGAGCTCCGCGAGGTGGAGGGCATCGGGGAGAAGCGCTTCGAGACGCTCCACGATGCGCTGCAGCCGTGACCGACCGGGCCGGCCCAAGCGGGCTCGCACCCGACCCGGGCCGGCGCGCACCTGACCCGAGCGGGCTCGCGCCTGACCCGAGCCGGCTCGCGCCTGACCGGAGCGGGCTCGCGCCGCACCCGAGCGCACCGGCACTTGGCTGGGCCCCGCCTTCGGGAGGCGCGGCCCACCCGCTCGCTCTGCTGCGCGCGCGGCCCTGGCACGTCTCCATCGCCTCGCTGGCGGCAGGCCTCGCGCTTGCGGAGGCGGGCGCCGGGATAGCGCTTGGCGCCGGCGCCGCGACCGGCATCGCCTTCGCCTGGCTGCGCGCGCCCCGCCTCGCGGCCACGGCCGGCGCGCTCGTGCTAGCTGGCAGCGCCGCGGGTCATGCCCGTCTCGCCGCGATCGACGCCCCCGCTGGCCGCATCCGCGACGGCCACTACGTCACGGTGCGCGCCACCCTGCTCACCGCGCCGAGACCGGGCGCCTTCGGGTCGTCGGCCGAGGTGGGGGTGCGCGGGGGTCGTCTCGACGGTGAGCGGCTGCTTGCCCGCGCGGCGCGCTGGGCGCCGCTGCCGGCCTCGGCGGCCATCGGCGCCGAGCTCGAGCTGCGCGGGCGACTGTCGCGGCTGCGGCCGGGGGCGAAAGCGGGCGCCGCGGGGCGCTCGCGAGCTCCGCCATTCGACTACGACGCATACCTGCGCCGTCGCGGCGTCGCCGGGGAGCTCCAGCTCGACGGCAGCCGGGCGACCGGACGCCGGCGCGGCGGCCTCGCCGGCGTGCTCGATCGGATGCGCGAACGGGCCGAGCATGCCGTCTCGGCCGGGTTGCACGGCCGCGACGCCGCGCTGCTGCGCGGCATGGTGCTCGGGCAGGACGAGCAGATCGACGAGGCCACCCGCGACGACTGGCGCGCCGCCGGTCTCGCTCATCTGCTGGCGGTCAGCGGCCAGAACGTCATGCTGCTCGCCGCACTTGCGCTGCCGCTGCTGATGCTCACCGGAGCCGGACTGCGCACCCGCCTCGTCGCGCTCGCCGTGCTGATCGCGATCTATGTCCCACTCGCCGGCGCGGGCCCGTCGCTACAGCGCGCGGGGGTGATGGGTCTTGCCGGCATCGCAGCGATGGCGGTCTCTCGACCCGCGTCGCGCTGGTACGCGCTGCTGCTCAGCGTGGCGGCCACGCTGGCCTGGAACCCGCGCGCCTGGGCTGACCCCGGCTGGCAGCTCTCGTTCGCCGCGGTCGCGGGGATCCTGACGCTGGGCGTGCCGCTGCAGCGAACGCTGCGCAAAGTCGTCGACGAGCTGGCGCGGCCGCGCACGGCGAGCCTTCGCGCGGACCGCCCGCACACCGGCGGCCTCCGCGCCGGTCGCCTCCGCGCCGCCCACCTCCGCGCGGACCGCTTCCGCGCCGCCCTGCTACGCGGTCTCGCCGACGGCGTCGCCCTCACCCTTGCCGCCACCGTCGCGACCGCGCCCCTGCTCGCGCATCACTTCGGCTCGGTGCCGCTCGCCGGGCTCCCGGCCAACCTGCTCGCCCTGCCGGCCGTGGCCCCCGCGATGTGGCTCGGCATGCTCAAGACCGCGCTCGGCCAGCTCCCGCAGCCCGCCGATCAGCTGGCGGCCGTGGTGGGCCCCGTCGCAGCGCTGCCGCTCACCTACCTCGCCAGCCTGGCGGAGCGCTGCGCCGACGCTCCCGGCGGCCAGCTGCCGCTGGCCCTCGGCTCGACCCCGGCCGTCCTTGCCGCGTACGCCTCCATGGCCGCCCCGGCGCTCCTCCTGCGCCGCAACCGAGACGTGCTCGGCGCCCGCTGGACCGACTGGGCCGCTCGCTGGCACGCCGCGCCGCGCGGCCGGCGCCGCGCACTCGCAGCTGCCGGAGCCGTCGCGATGGTTGCCGCGCTCGCCCTCTGGGCCGCTCCGCCGTCCCCGCCGGACCGCCTCACGGTCCGCTTTCTGGACGTGGGGCAGGGGGACGCCACGCTCATCCAGCACCCCGACGGCACGGCGGTCCTGTTCGACGGCGGCCCGCCGGAGGCAGGCGTGACCCGCCTCCTGCGCAAGGCGGGCGTCAAGCGCCTGGCGCTCGTGGTTGCCACCCACCCCTCGCGCGACCACCACGGCGGCCTGACCGCGGTGTTCGAGCGATTTCCCGTCGACACGCTGCTCGACGGTGGCGACGGCACCGCCGATCCCACCTTCCACGCCATGCTCCGCGCCGCCGCCGCCCACGGCGTGCGCCGGATCAAGGCGACTGCGGGAGTCGCCCTTGCGCTGGCCGGCGGCGACCTCCGCATCCGCGTGCTGTCCCCGCCGCCGCGCCCGCCCGGCCCGCCTCCGGAGGATCCGAACCCGCGGGCGATCGTCGCGATCGTGAGCTGCCGCGGCTTCGAGCTGATGCTCTCCGCCGACGCCGAGAGCGAGGCGCTGCTGCCGCTCGACCTCCCCGACGTCGACACGATGAAGGTGCCCCACCACGGCAGCGAGGACCCCGGACTTCCGGAGGTGTTGAAGCGCCTCAAGCCGGAGCTGGCCGGGATCGAGGTCGGCAGGGGCAATACCTACGGCCACCCGGCGCCGTCCACGCTGGCCGCGCTCCGAAGGGCCAGGGTGGCCACCTTCCGCACCGATCGCGACGGCACGGTCACGGTCACGCCGCAAGGCGACCGGCTGCAGGTGGAGACCGAGCATTGAGCGCCGCCGCCGCGCCTAGACTCCCACGCCGTGGCCGAGCTGAAGCCCGCCTACCTCGTCTGCGGGGACGACGATGCCAAGATCGACGCCTGGCGCGCCCGCGTGCGCCTCCGCGCCGAGGAGGAGCGCGGCCCCGGAGGGCTCGAGACATTCGACGCCCGCACGGCGGAGCCGCCCGAGGTCGTGGCCGCGCTGACGGCGCTTACCTTCGATCCCGGCACCCGCTACGTCCTCGTCGACGACGTCGGCGCCTGGAAGGCGGCTCAGCTCGAGCCGCTCGAGGCGATCCTCGCTGATATGCCGCCCGAGACGGTGCTCGTGGCGATCGTCCGCGGCAAGGCGCTCAAGCAGCTCGCCAAGGCGGTCGAGGGCGCGGGCGGCGAGGTGCGCGAGTACCCGGCGCCGAAGCCCTGGGAACTGCCGAAGTGGATCGTCGAGCGCGGCCGTGATCTGGGACTGCAGGTCGACCAGGAGGCCGCGAAGCAGTTGGTGGCGCTGGTCGGGGTCGGCCAGCAGCGGCTCTCGCGCGAGCTGGAGAAGATCGCGCTGGCGATCCACCCGAGCACGAACGTCACCGTCGCGAACGTCGACGAGCTGGCCGCGCGCGACACCGCGCCGCAGGCCTACGACCTCGCCGACGCCCTGGTGGCCGGCGACCTCAGGGCCACGCTCGCGCTCGCCGAGCAGCTCGAGTCGCACGGCGAGCGGCCCGGCAAGCTGGTCTATCCGGTGGTCCGCCGGCTGCGCGAGGTCCACCGCGCCGCGTCGCTGCTCGACCAGGGACTGCCGGAATCCAAGGTCGGCGAGGCGCTCAAGGCGCCGCCCTGGCTGGTCAAGAAGACCGTCGCGCGCGCCAAGAAAGCCGACCGCGCCGCGCTCGAACGGGCGATCTGCATCTTCGCCGACCTCGAGATCGACATGCGCGGCGGGGGCGAGCTCCAGCTCGACGAGGACACCGCCTTCTCGCTCGCACTGGCCCGCGCGGCCGGCTGAGCGTGGCCGCCATCCGCGCCGCGACCGCCGCCGACGCCCAACCGGTCGCGGACATCTACAACGAGGGCATCGCGACCCGGCTCGCGACCTTCGAGACCGAGCCGCGCACGGCCGCGGAGGTCGAGAACTGGCTGGCGGCCGGCGAACGCCTCCCCGTGCTGGTCGCCGAGGAGCGGGACGGCGTGCTCGGCTGGGCGCGCATCATGGCCTACAGCGAGCGCCCGGTCTACGCCGGCGTGGGGGAGGTGTCGGTGTACGTGGCCGAGCAGGCACGCGGGCGCGGGCTCGGCCGCGGGCTGCTCGAGGCTCTCCAGCAGCGCGCCGCGGAGCTCGGCTACTGGAAGCTCGTGGGCAAGCTCTTCATTGCGAACGCCGCCAGCGCCGGGATGGTGCGCAGCTGCGGCTGGCGCGAGGTGGGGATGCACCACAGGCACTCCCGCCTCGACGGGGAGTGGCGCGACGTGCTGGTCGTCGAGCGCGTGCTCTGAAGGGCCTCCGTGCGCAGCCGGCCGAGCCAGCTGCTTCGGCTAGGCGCCGGGCGCGTAGGGGTACCACCACTCCTTCGGCGCGATCTTCGTCTCGATGTGGACGTGCTTGGTCTCCTGGAAGGCCTCCAGGCCCTCCTGCCCGAGCTCGCGGCCGAAGCCCGACTGCTTGAAGCCGCCGAACGGGCCGGCGTCGTTGTCGGTTAGCGGGTCGTTGATCCAGACCGTGCCCGCGCGGATCTCACGCAGGCAGCGCACGGCCGTCTCCAGGTCGCGCGTGTAGACGTTCGCGCCGAGGCCGAACGGGGTGGAGTTGGCCAGCTCGATCGCCTCGTCGAGCGACGCCACCGGCACGATCGGCGCGACCGGGCCGAAGGTCTCCTCGCGCAACAGGTCCGTCGACGCCGGCGCTCCCGTGATCACCGCCGGCGCGTAGAAGTGGCCGCGCTCGAGACCCGCGCGATCGCCGCCCACGAGGAGCTCCGCGCCCGCCGCCACCGCCGCCTCGACCTGGGTCTCGACCTTCGCCCGCTGGGGCGCCGAGACCATCGGCCCCACGTCCGTGGAGGGGTCGAGCGGATCACCCACACGCAGCGACCGGGCGTGGCCCACGAACGCCTCGACGAAGTCGTCGTAGACCTCGCGCTGCACGTAGAAGCGCTCGGCCGACGTGCACACCTGACCCGCGTTCAGGTACGCCGCCCAGGCGCCGCCGCGCGCGGCGACCTCGATGTCGCCGGCGACGTCCGCGCACACGATGAACGGGTCCTTGCCGCCCATCTCGAGGTTCATGCGCGCGACCCGTTCGGCGCAGGCCGCGGCGACCTTCTTGCCGGTCGCGACCGACCCGGTGAACGCCACGCCGTCGATGCGCGCATCCCCGACCAGCGCGGCGCCCACGTCGCCGGCGCCGGCCACCACGTTCAGCACCCCGGGCGGCAGCTCGGCGAAGCAGGTCGCGAGCATCAGGGTCGACAAGGGCGTCAGCTCCGACGGCTTGGCGACCACGGTGTTCCCTGCCGCCAGCGCCGGGGCCAGCTTCCACGAGAGCAGCAGCAGCGGGTAGTTCCAGGGCACGATCGCGCCCCAGACGCCGGTCGGCTCCTTGACGACGAGCGCCAGCTGAGTCGCCTCGATCGACGGGATCACCCGGCCGGCGAAGTTGCGGCCCATCTCGGCGTAGTAGTCGAATGCGGCTGCGGTCCAGCCGACCTCGTCGGAGTTCTCGATCAGCGGCTTGCCGCCCTCGAGCGTGAGCACCCGGGCCAGCTCGTCGGTCAGCGCTCGCATGCGCGTGGCGACCTCGTGCAGCAGCTCCGCCCGCTCCACGGCGGGCGTGGCCGCCCAGCCCGGTGCGGCCTCGCGTGCGGCGGCGATCGCGGCGTCGAGCTGCTCCGGCGACGCGGTGCCGAGCTCCGTGACCGTCTCCTCGGTGGCCGGGTTCTCGACGGCCAGCGCCGGCCCGTCGCCCGCGACCTGCTCGCCGCGGATCAGCAGTCTGGTCTCCATGGGCGCGGACCCTACCCGGCCCGAAACAAGCTCACTTCGAGGACTCGGCGAGGCCCTTCTTGATCGAGTCCGGCAGGGTGAAGATGTCGCCCATCTTGCCCTCGTAGACCGGCAGCTTGTAGCGCTCGGCGATCCGCTCGATGTCCGCCAGGTCGCTGGCGTGAGACAGCTGGGCGTCGGCCACGTCGCCGCCGCCGAGCGCGCACGGCTGGGTGACGATCTCGGGCGGGTCGGGCAGGTGCGGGATCTCGAAGTCGGGCCGCTTCCACTCGAAGCTGCGCCCGATGTTGCTCGCGTACTTCATGCGCACGTTGAGGTCGCCCAGCCCGAACCGGTAGGAGATGAACTTCAGGATCGACTCGTGGGTGTACTGGCCGTGGTCGACGTTGAACGGGTTCAGGCCGAAGTGGTCGCGTTCCCATGACCAGCGCTTCTTTGCCTTGCGCGCGTAGGGCGAGACCGCTACGGCCGGCACGCGGAAGCCCGTCTGGCCGAAGTCCTCCTCGAGGTCGTTGCTGGAGCGCTCGTCCCAAACCCGCGGTGGCTTCACATGGTCGAAGAACCCGCCCCACTCGTCGTATATGACGAACATCGCGCCGCGCCTGTAGTTCCCGGTCAGGACGAAGGCGCGGACCACGTCGGCCATGAAGGCCTGCCCGAGCCGCACGTCGCCGAGCGGGTGCTCGTCGGCGGACAGGCCGTCCCCGCCCCCGCCGTCCTTGAAGGGCGGGTCGACGATCGCGATGTTCGGCAGGTTGCCGGTGAAGCAATCCTCGTAGTAGCGCGAGATCGGGTTGATCCAGGCGCCCGCCCGGCCGCCGAACAAGGCGGCGAAGGGAAGGTCGGAGGCGTAGTAGCGGGCGGTCAGGCCGTGGCTGATCGCGCGGTCGAAGATCGTCTCCCAGTTGTTGCCGCCGGCGGCGATCGTGTTGCTCTTCAGCCCGCCGGACGTCGCCGACCACTTGTAGAAGCGGTTCGGCCACGTGGGGCCGAGCAGCGAGCAGAAGTAGCGGTCGTAGGTCGTGTAGTTGCGCGCCGCGTCGTGGATGAAGCCGAGGTCGCCCTTGTTGAAGTAGGTGAGCGCGAGCTCGTCGTTGCCCGAGGTGGGGGCGAGGAAGCCGCCCTTCAGCTGTGCGCGACCCTGATTCCAGCCGTGGCCCGGGTCGACGTGCCCGCAGCCCTTGTACTGGGTGCCGCCCGTGCCGAGCGTCGAGAAATGACGGGTCGACAGCTCCTGGCCGAACCCGTTCGTGTAGGTCTCGTGCTGCTCGGAGTCGGCGCCCGGCAGCCAGCCGAAGTAGTGGTCGAACGACCGGTTCTCCATCATCAGGATGACGAAGTGGTCGATCGGGACGTTGCTCGGCGACGGCAGCGGATTGCGGGCGGACTGTGCCTTTGCGGCCTCGGCGAGGATCGTCGAGGCGGGCAGGGCAGCGCTTGCCGCCATCCCTGCACCCAGAGCTGTGCGCTCCAGAAACTCCCTGCGAGAGAGGTCGCTCTCCATCTGCCGGCGCGAGCCTATAGCGCCCGGCAACCCCCGTGTGGCAGAACCGTTAAGAAAGGCGCGAACGAATACGCGCGGCGCGGGCCTTCTTGCGGGCGCCGTTGTTGCGGTGCAGCGCGCCCGACTTCACGGCCTTGTCGATCCGTGAGACCAGGCTGAGGTACTCCTGGTCGGCGTTCGCGGAGTCCCCGTTGCCGACCGCTGACTCGAGCCGCCGGAACCAGGTCTTGACCTGGGAGGTGCGGCGCCGGTTCTCCAGCCGCTCGCGCTCCGCCCGGTGGATCCGCTTTTCTTGTGAAGCAATGTTCGCCATCTCGAAGGATCGCCGAGTCTAGCGCGTGGCGACCGACGCCCCCGGCCGGCCGGGCCACACCCGCCGGCTCGCTCGCAACACCGCGTTCTTCTCGTTCGCGACCGGTCTGTCGCGCGTGCTGGGCCTCGTCCGCGAGGTCGTGGCGGCCAAGTACTTCGGCGTCACCGCGCAGATGTCGGCCTTCACGATCGCCTTCCAGGTGCCGAACCTGGTGCGTGCCTTGTTCGCCGACTCGGCCCTCCAGGGGGCCTTCGTCCCGGTGTTCACGGAGCTGCTCGAGCGGGGCGAGCGCAAGGAGGCGTTCCGGGTCGCCTCCAGCCTGTTCTTCCTGCTCTGCCTGGTGCTCGGCGCGGTCACGGTGCTGTTCATCCTGCTCGCCGACCCGATCATGAGCCTGTTCGCACCGGGCTTCGACGACAACGCGCACCTGCACGACCTGACGATCGCCCTGTCGCGCCTGATGTTCCCGATCGTCTTGATGCTGGCGCTGTCGGGGCTGGTCGTCGGGATGCTCAACTCGTTCGAGCACTTCGCGGTGCCGGCCCTGGCACCGGTCGCGTGGAACCTGGTGATCATCGCCGCGCTCGTCGGCCTGGTGCCGGTAATGCCGGAAGGCGACGAGATCTACGCCTACGCGATCGGGATCCTGGCCGGCACGGTGGTCCAGTTCCTGCTGCCGCTGCCGTGGCTGCGCGGGCGCGGCGGGAAGCTGACATTCCGGCTGGAGTGGCGCGACCCGCGTGTGCTTCGGGTGCTCAAGCTGATGCTGCCGGTCACGATCGCTCTCGGCCTGATCAACCTGAGCCTGCTGATCAACTCGCTGTTCGGGACGCTCGTGTCCGACCAGGCGCCGGCGGCGATCGACAAGGCGTTCCGGATCTACCAGCTGCCTCAGGGGCTGTTCTCGATCTCGATCGCGACGATCCTGTTCCCGACGCTGTCGCGCTTGGCGGCCCGCGGCGCCCGCGACGACCTGCGCCGCACCATGGGCAACGGCGTCCGCCAGATCTTCCTGCTGCTGATCCCGAGCGCGGTGGCGATGGCGGTCCTGGCCGAGCCGATCACGCGGCTCGTCTACCAGCGCGGCGCGTTCGACGCCCACGCCACCGACCTGACCTCGACGGCCATGGTGTGGTGGTCGATCTCGCTGCCGTTCCAGGGGGTGAGCCTGCTCTTCTCGCGGACCTTCTTCAGCCTGCAGCGTCCCTGGCTGACCACGGCGCTGGCCGGGCTCAACCTGTGCGTGAACGCGGCGCTGGCGGCGGCGCTCTACGGGCCGTTCGGCATCGCGGGGATCGTGCTGGGCACCGTGGCCGGGACCGTGACGATGTGCCTGGCGCAGGGCTGGGTGCTGCGCGGCGAGCTGGGCGGGGTGGAGGGGAGGCGCACGCTGGGCGCGGCGGCGCGGATGCTGGCGGCGGGCGCGCTGCTGGGCGCGGTGGCCTACGGGGTCTGGAACGGGCTGGACTCGGCGCTGGGCCGAAGCCTGATCGCGCAGATCCTCTCGGTGGGGACTGCGCTGGTGGCCGGCTTCGGGGTCTACGCCGGAGCCGTGTGGGCGATGCGACTACCCGAGGCGCTGCAGATCAAGCGGCTGCTGATGAGCCGCGGCTCGGCTCCCTGATCGCGCGGAGCTCCCTCGCGAGGCCCGGCTCGTCGCTCAGATCCAGCCAAGTGACCCGCACGACGCGAATGCCCCTCGGCGGCCAGGGCACGATCTCGCTTCCGATCACGTTGAAACGCCGCGCGCGTCCCATGGGCCTCGTGGCCATCCAGCTCGACCACGACGCCCACGTCCGCCCAGTACGCATCGACCTCGTGCCCGCCCACCCACGTGTTCATGGCGGGCGGCGGCAGGCCGTGGCGATCGCATAGTTCGAGGAAGCGGCGCTCCGCCACCGAGCGGGTGAAGTGCGGGTCCGGCCGGTAGGCGGCCAGCACCTTCGTCAGCCTGTGGCGCCCCGCTCGTCCGTTTGCTCGGGCCAGCACGCGCTCGATGGCATTGAGGTCGAAGCTGCGCCTGATCTCGGCCTCCTTGACGGCCTGCACGAGCCGCGTTTCGTCCAGCACCTCGGCGAGGTCGACGATCGTGCGGGCGACGCTTGTCACCGGGATGCCCCGCACCGCGTCGCGGTCCTCGTCGTGCAAGCAGCGCGACCGATGCACGACGATGCCGTCGCGCGACCTGCCCTCGCCGGGCGTTGTGACGTCGAACCGCGGCGACGACGGCAGCAGCGCCTGCAGGGCCCCGGCCGCGCGGTAACTCAGGAGCGCCCCGCGCCCGCAGGCGAGCACGGCGGCCATGCGCCGGGAGTCGACGGTCAGCCCCAGGTGCCCGACGGCGAAGACACACGTGTGAAGGCGCAGCAACCGCTTGCGCTCAACCCGGCGACGAACGGCGTACTTCGAGAAGCCGAGGGCGCGCAACTGGGCCCCGGAGACCACACCGTGCTGCCGCCCGGCGAGGTCCGCAAGCGCCTCGTCTGGCGAGTGATTGGCACGCGAGTGTGCCATATGCGCAACCGTCGTCCACCACCCCCCGATCGTGCCGCACCCCGCGTGACCTGGGTGCTGTCGTTTGTGACGACTCTGCAACGCGGGCGTGACTAAATCGCCCCGCGCCCCTCGAACGCCGCCATCGCGTCGGCTGCCGAGGCGTACACGCGGGCGTAGGTGACGAGTCCGTTCGACACGCGCCAGATCCAGCCCGTGCTGCCGGCCACGATTCGGGCGGGTGAGCGGGCGCTCACGCGGCCAGTGACCAGGATGGTGTCGCCCGCCTGGCGGTACTCGCCGGGCACGATCCGGAGCTCGTCCCAGACGGCGGCCACGTCGCGGAAGTACGAGCGGATCCCCTCGTGGCCGCGGTAGGGCTCCGTGCGGCCGGCGTAGTCGCCGGTCACCGGACGCAGCTCGATGTCCGTGTGGGCGTGCGCCAGCACGCCCTCGATGTCGCGCTCGGTGAAGGCCTCGAAAACCGCCCTGACCACATCCATGTCACTGCCTGCCACGAGTCCGATCGTCAGTCTGACCGATCGCCATACTCGAAGGTCGCAATGGCGGCGCCTGCCACCAACATCCGCAACTTTTCGATCATCGCCCACATCGACCATGGGAAGTCGACGCTGGCCGATCGCATCCTCGAGATCACCGGCGCCGTCGATGCGCGCGACCACCGTCCGCAGCTGCTCGACTCCATGGACCTCGAGCGCGAGCGCGGCATCACGATCAAGGCCCAGGCGGTGCGCGTGGAGTACACCGCGAAGGACGGCAAGCTCTACCGCCTCCACCTGATCGACACACCTGGCCACGTGGACTTCACCTACGAGGTCTCGCGCTCGCTCGCCGCCTGCGACGGCGCGCTCCTCCTGGTCGACGCGAGCCAGGGCGTCGAGGCCCAGACGGTCGCGAACACCTACCTAGCCGTCGACGCCGGCCTCGAGCTGATCCCGGCGCTGAACAAGATCGACCTCCCCGGTGCCGAGCCCGAACGGGTGGCCGGCGAGATCCACGAGCTGCTCGGCGAGGACGAGGTGCTGCGCATCTCCGCCAAGTCCGGCGAGGGCGTGACCGACCTGCTCGAGGCGATCGTCCAGCGTATCCCGCCGCCCTCGGGCCACCCCGACCAGCCCGCCCGGGCGCTCATCTTCGACTCCGAGTTCGACCCCTACCGCGGCGTGGTCGCCTATCTGCGCGTGGTCGACGGCTCTCTGCACAAGGGCGAGCGGCTGCTCGCCATGCAGACCGGCACCGAGGCGGAGGCAGACGAAATCGGCTACTTCGCCCCCGACATGACCCCCGTCGAGACCCTGCACGCCGGCGAGGTGGGCTACCTGATCACGGGCATCAAGGACGTCTCGCTGCTGCGCGTGGGCGACACGCTCACCGCCAAGGCCGAGCCCGCCCGCGAACCGCTGCCGGGCTACCGCGAGGTCAAGCCGATGGTCTTCTGCGGCCTGTTCCCGGTCGACACCGACCAGTTCCCCGACCTGCGCGACGCGCTCGAGAAGCTCTCGCTCAACGACGCCGCGCTGTCCTGGGAGCCCGAGACCAGCCACGCGCTCGGCTTCGGCTTCCGCTGCGGCTTCCTCGGCCTGCTCCACCTGGACATCGTGCGCGAGCGACTCGAGCGCGAGTACGACCTCGAGCTGCTCGCCACCACGCCCACAGTCGAGTACGAGGTCCTGCTGACCGACGGCAGCGAGCGGCTCGTGCACTCGCCGAGCGAGATGCCCGACCGCTCCACGATAGAGGCGATCCGCGAGCCCTATATCCGCGCGACGATCCTGTGCCCGAAGGAGCACGTCGGCTCCGTCATGGAGCTCTGCCAGGAGCGGCGCGGCACGCACGTGGACATGACCTTCCTCTCGCGCGCACGCGTGCAGCTGCACTACGACCTGCCGCTCGGCGAAATCGTGCTCGACTTCTTCGACCAGCTGAAGTCGCGCACCAAGGGCTACGCGTCGCTCGACTACGAGCTGACCGGCATGCGCGAGTCGGACCTCGTGAAGCTGGACATCATGCTCGCCGGCGACAAGGTCGACGCGCTGTCGATGGTCGTCCACCGCGACAAGGCCTACGACGCCGGCCGGACGCTCGCCGAGCGGCTGCGCAAGCAGATCCCGCGCCAGCAGTTCGAGGTGGCGATCCAGGCGGCGATCGGCTCGAAGATCATCGCCCGCGAGTCGGTCAAGCCGATGCGCAAGGACGTGATCGCCAAGTGCTACGGCGGCGACATCTCGCGCAAGCGCAAGCTGCTCGAGAAGCAGAAGGCCGGCAAGAAGCGCATGAAGCAGGTGGGCCGGGTGGAGGTGCCGCAGGAGGCGTTCCTGGCCGTCCTCGAGCTCTCGGACGACGGCGCTGGCTGAGCGCCGCGTTGTCCTCGTCCACTCGGGCGTCGGCGACGCGACGATGTGGGACGGCTTCGACGTCCCGGGCGTCCGCCACGAGCTGCGCGGCTTCGGCCAGACGCCGCTGCCCGCCACCGGCACGTTCTCACACGCCGAGGACCTGACTGAGGCGCTGCGGGGCGAGCCCGCGGCTCTCGTCGGCGCGTCCTACGGCGGCTGGGTCTGCCTCCAGGTGGCGGCGGCCACGCCGGAGCTGGTCAGCGAGCTGGTCCTGCTGGGTGCTCCGCTGCCCGACCACGACTGGTCGGAGGAGATGCGGGACTTCGCGCAGGACGAGGAAGGCCTGCTCGAGCAGGGCGACCTGCGCGGCGCGGCGATCCTCAACGCCGACTTCTGGCTCGAGAGTCCCGAGCCGCGCGACCGCGTGATCGCCATGCAGGAGCGCGCCTTCGAGCTGGATGCCGAGTCGGAGGCCGAGGGGACCGAGCCGGAGAGCATCGATCTCGATCAGATCACGGCGCGCACCCTGGTTGGCGTGGGCGAGCTCGACAAGCCGGACTTCCAGGAGATCGCCGACCGTCTGGCGGCGGAGATCGCGGGCGCGGAGAAGACGGTGATCCCGGGCGCAGGTCACCTCCCGTCGCTGGAGCGCCCAGAGGCCACGGCAAGCATCATTTGTCGCTTTCTCAGGATTTAGCTGCGTTTTAGGACACGGTCGTAGGTTGGCCGCCGTGAGCACGGAAACCCTGATCGCCGAACCTGCGCCGGATCCCACTGTCGACTCGCTTCAGCAGTTCCTCGACGGCATCGCCGCGACGCCTCTGCTGACCCGCGAGGAGGAGGTCGAGCTGTCCAAGCGCATCGAGCGCGGCGACCTCGCGGCCAAGGACCACATGATGCGCGCGAACCTGCGCCTGGTCGTCTCGATCGCCAAGCGCTACCGCAACCAGGGCCTGCCCTTCCTCGACCTCATCCAGGAGGGCACGATCGGCCTGGTCCGCGCCGTCGAGAAGTTCGACTGGCGCAAGGGCTGGAAGTTCTCCACCTACGCCACCTGGTGGATCCGCCAGGCGATCTCGCGCGCGATCGCCGACAAGGGCCGCACGATCCGCATTCCGATCCACATCGACAACGTGCTCAAGAAGCTCGACGGCGCCCAGCGCAAGCTGGAGGCCCAGGGCGACCGCGACCCGACGATCGAGGAGATCGCCGCGCTCGCCGGCGTCGATCCGATCGAGGCCGACGTCATCATGCGCGCCGCCCAGCAGCTGGTCTCGCTCGACAAGCCGGTCGGAGACGACTCGGACGCGGCCCAGTTCGGCGACCTGATCCCGGACGAGTCCACGCTCAGTCCGTACGAGGCGGCGGCGGAGTCGCTGATGCGCCAGCGGCTGACCGAGGTGCTCGAGCACCTGTCCTACCGCGACCGCCGCATCGTCGAGCTGCGCTACGGCATCAACGGCGAGCAGCCGCAGACGCTGGACCACGTAGCCAAGCTGTTCGGGCTCACGCGCGAGCGCACCCGCCAGATCGAGGAGTCTGCCCTGCGCAAGCTCTCGACGCTGGCCGAGGCGCAGGCGCTGCGCGACGCCGCTTAGCGGCTTCTGTGACGCATCTCACAGTTGGGTAAGTCCCTGCTGTGGGGGACAATTCCGCCTGAGCGATCGTGGTGGATGAAGAGCTCAGCGGTATCGCCCTCTGGCGGAGGACCGTTCGCAGGCTGACCTGGGCCGCGGTCGCGGCCAACGGCCTGGGCGGGATCCTGATGTTCACGCTGCTGGAGTTCCTGGTCCCGCTCGGCCCGGCGCCCCACAACCGGGACCTCGTCCTCAACGCGATCGTGGCCGCGGTCTACCTGCCGCTCGGACTGATCATCGGCAACACGTGGGCGCGCCGCCACGGCGCCCCCTTGGAGGCGTGGATGGCCGAGGATCGCCCGCCAACACCGCGGGAACGCTCGCTCGTGCTCTCCCAGCCGTTCCGGTTCGTCGCGATCTCGGGCTTCTTCTGGGTCCTGGCGGCGGTCCTCTTCACCGCGATCAACGTGCCCCAGACCGGTTGGCAGGCGCTCGTGGTCGGCGGGGGGATGTTGCTCGCGGGTGAGACCACCTGCGCCGTCGGCTATCTGCTGATCGAGCGGCTGCTGCGGCCGATAACGGCGCTGGCGCTCGCCGGCTCGCCGCCGACCGACGGTTCCGGCCCGGGAGTGGCCCTGCGCCTCTCCATGAGCTGGTCGCTGGGCACCGGGATCCCGCTGCTCGGCATCCTCGTTCTCGCGACGGCGGGGCTGGCCGACGCGAACCACGACCCCGAGATGCTCGCCGCCGCGGCCGCTTTCCTGGCCGCCATCGGGCTCTTGGTCGGCTCGTTCGCGATCTCGGTCGCCGCTCGCTCCGTCGCGGACCCGATCACGGCGGTGCGCAGGGCGATGGCCCGCGTGGAGGAGGGCGACTACGAGGCCGAGGTGCCGGTCGACGCCAGCAGCGAGGTCGGCCTGCTGGTCGCCGGCTTCAACTCGATGGTCGCCGGCCTGCGCGAGCGCGAGCGGATGCGCGACCTGTTCGGGCGCCACGTCGGGCGCGAGGTGGCCGAGGCGGCGCTCGAGCGCGACGGCGACGTGGAGCTGGGCGGCGAGCTGCGCGAGGTGGCGATCGTGTTCGTCGACGTGGTCGGGTCGACGAATCTGGCGATCCGGCGCCCGCCGCACGAGGTCGTCACGCTGCTGAACCGCTTCTTCTCGATCGTCGTCGAGGAGGTCGAGCAGCAGTGCGGCTGGGTCAACAAGTTCGAGGGCGACGCCGCGCTGTGCGTGTTCGGCGCTCCGACCGCCCGGCCCGACGCCGCGGGCGACGCGCTGCGCGCCGCGCGCAACCTCAACCAGCGCCTGCTGCGCGAGCTGGACGGCGCCAGAGCGGGGATCGGCGTATCGGCCGGGCCGGCCGTCGCGGGCAACGTCGGCACCGAGGAGCGCTTCGAGTACACCGTGATCGGAGATCCGGTCAACGAGGCGGCGCGACTCTGCGAGCTGGCCAAACGGGGGTCCGAGCAGGTGCTGGCCTCCGAGGCCGTGCTGCGCCGTGCGGGCCCCGACGAGGCCGGCCGCTGGGAGCTGCGCGACTCGGTCGTGCTGCGCGGGCGCGAGCAGGAAACGCGCGTGGCGGCACCGATGCGCCTGCGTGTGGCCGCTGGATAGGGGGCTAATCTCTCGCCCGCATGCCAGTGAACGAAGCAGCCAAGGGCAAGACCTACCCGCCGTTCCAGTACGAGGTGGGCAAGGAGAAGATCAAGGAGTACGCCTGGGCCGTCGGCGAGGACAACCCGGTGTACTTCGACCGCGACCAGGCCAAGGCCGCCGGCTTCCGCGACGTGGCCGCGCCGCCGATGTTCGCGGTGGTCTACTCCGCCGGCGCCGTCGGGCCCGCCGTGCTCGATCCCGACGTCGGCATCAACTTCGCGATGATGGTCCACGGCGGCCAGGAGTTCGTCTGGGGCGAGCCGGTCTGCGCCGGCGACACCATCACCACCGACGCCAGCGTGAAGGACGTCTACGAGCGCGGCGGCATGGGCTTCTACGTGTTCGAGTCGGTCTCGCGCAACCAGGACGGCCAGGAGGTCGTGCGCGGCACCTGGACCAACATCGTGAGAGGGGTGTGACGGTGGACGTCGAGCTGAAGGTGACGCCGGACAAGTACCTGCCGCACCGCTACGCGGGCGCGTCGGGCGACTTCAACCCGATCCACATCGATCGCGAGTTCGCCCAGCAGGTCGGGCTGCCGTCGAACATCCTGCACGGCCTGTACTCGATGGCTCAGGTCGCGCGCGCCTGCACCCAGGCCGCCGGCGGCGACCCGCGTTCGCTGCGCCGCTTGTCGGTCCAGTTCCGCGGGATGGGCCTTCCAGAGCAGGAAATCGTCGTCACGGGATCCGAGACCGAGCAGGCCGACGGCGCCACCGTGATCGCCCTCGAGGCCGCCCAGGGCGACAACAAGATCATCAAGAACGCCGAAGCCGAGCTGGCCAGCGCCTAAATTAGAAGGCGTGGAGATCACCTCCCGCCAGACGTTCATCCTGCGCAAGCTGGTCCAGGCCCACGTGGAGATGGACCAACCGGTCGGCTCCAAGTGGATCGCCGAGCAGGACGACGTGCCCTGGGGACCGTCGACGGTGCGCGCCGAGCTGGCCCGCCTGGAGGAGATCGGGCTGCTCGAGCACCCGCACACCTCGGCCGGTCGCGTGCCGACGGATCGCGGCTACCGCATCTACGCGGACGAGCTGCTCGCGGAGGGCCGGCTGCCCGTCCCGCACCGCCGCCTGGAGCTGAGCGCGATGCGGCGCGAGGTCGACGAGGCCATGCGCGCCACCACCGAGCAGCTCTCGCAGGTCACCGATCTGCTCGCGCTGGTCACCGCCCCGCCGATCGAGACGGCCACGATCCACCGCGTCGAGGTGCTGCTGCTCCAGCCGCAGGTGGCGATGGTCGTGATCATCACGTCCACCGGCGGCGTGACGAAGCGCGTGATCTCGTACGAGCGGCCGGTCGACAGCGGACTTCTGGCGTGGGCCGCCAGCTACCTGAACGAGGCGCTCGGAAACATGGACGTGGGCTCGCGCATGCTGCTGGCGAAGCTCAACGACGCAGCCCTGGCGCCGGCCGAGCGCGATTTCCTGGGCACGCTCGCGCCCGCCTTCACGGAGCTCGAGCAGACCGCCGAGAGCAACCTCTTCATGGAGGGCGCCGCCCGGCTGCTCTCCGAGCACCGCTTCCAGGAGCTGTCGCAGATAGCCGGTCTGCTCGAGGCGCTCGAGCACCGGCGCGCGCTGCTCGGGGTGCTGCGCGCCTCGCTGACCGAGCCGAGCGTCTACCTGCGCATCGGGGCGGAGAACCCGACGCCCGAGCTGCAGTCGCTCTCGATCGTTGCGGCCAACTACGGGCTGGCGCGGCGCAACCTCGGCGCGGTCTCGGTGATCGGGCCGGTGCGGATGGACTATCCGGTCGCGATCGGGGCCGTGCGCCAGGCCGCGCGCGAGCTGTCGCGCTTCGTGGCCGAGGTGTACGACGAGTGAGGCGCGACCCCTACGAGGTGCTCGGGGTCGCCCGGGACGCCGGCGACGCCGAGGTCAAGAAGTCCTTCCGGGGGCTCGCGCGCGAGCTGCACCCGGACGTGAACAAGCACGACCCCGAGGCCGAGGAGAAGTTCAAGGAGGCGGCTGAGGCCTACGAGATCCTGTCCGATGCCGAGCGGCGCGCCACCTACGACCGCTACGGCTTCGAAGGGCTCGATTCGCGCGGCTTCGACTCGGCGGCGCACGGGTTCGGGTCCTTCGCCGACATCTTCGACGCCTTCTTCGGGGGCGACCCGTTCGGCGCCTTCGGCGGCCGCGCGGCCGCGGGGCGTGTCCAGGGAGGTGACGTCGGGGTCGAGGTGCAGATCTCGCTCGAGCAGGCGGCCAGCGGCACGAGCGTGGAGGTCTCCTACGACCTCGTCGACGCCTGCGAGCGCTGCGGCGGCAGCCGCGCCGAGCCGGGCTCGAGCGTCCACACCTGCACCAACTGCCAGGGCGCCGGCCGGGTGCGGGCGGTCACACGGACGGCGTTCGGTCAGCTGGTGCGCGAGCAGGTCTGCGAGGTCTGCGGCGGCGAGGGCCAGGTGCCCGCCGAGCCCTGCACGGCCTGCGGCGGGCGCGGGCGCAAGGCGGTGCGCAAGACGCTCGACGTCGACGTGCCGGCGGGCATCGCCGACGAGCAGCGCATGCGGCTTGCCGGCCGCGGTCACGCGGGCGAGCGCGGCGGGCCGCCGGGTGACCTCTACGTGTTCGTGAGCGTCGCCGACGACGAGCGCTTCGTGCGCGACGGCAACGACCTGGTGACCGTGGTCGACGTGCCCGCGCCGGCCGCGGCGCTCGGCACCACGGTGAGCGTGCCGACGCTCGAAGGCGACGAGCAGGTCGACGTCCCCGCCGGCACCCAGCCCGGCACGGTCGTGACGCTGCGCGGTCGCGGCATGCCGGCGATCGGGCGGCGCGGGCGCGGCGACCAGCAGGTCGTGCTCAACGTGGTGATTCCGCGCAAGCTGACGGCCCGCCAGCGCGAGCTGCTCGACGAGCTGGGCGAGTCGCTCACCGAGGACAACCTGCGCGAGCCCGCCGACGACTCGATCGTGGGCAAGCTGCGCCGCGCGTTCCGCTGATCCGGCTCGCGTTCCGCGCGCCCGCCGAGGCCGCCGAGCGGGTACTGGCGGCGCTGCTGGAGCTGGCACCCGCGGGGGTCGAGCAGGTCGACGGCGACGGCTTCGTCGAGTACGCGCTCTACGGGGCCCCGGGCGAGCTGCCCTCGTTCCCGGACGGGGACGCAGACGTCGGCGGGGTGCGCGTGCGAGTGCGCGGCGAGCCCGTGGCCGACGACTGGGCCGAGCGCTGGAAGCAGTTCCACGAGCCGGTGCTGATCGAGGCGCCCCCGGGGGCTGGAGCGGCCTCCGGGGGTGGAGCGGCCTCCGGGGGTGGAGCGGCCTCCGGGGCTGGGGCGGCCCCCCGTCTGGGTGCGCCCTCCCTGGGCGGCGCCGCGCGCGGGGGCGCTTGACCTCGTCATCGACCCCGGCCAGGCCTTCGGCACGGGCGCGCATCCCACGACGCGGCTCTGCCTCGAGCTGATGCTCGGCTTCGAGCCCCCCGAGGGGGAGGCACGGGGCTCCCTCGTCGACCTCGGCTGCGGCTCAGGCGTCCTCGCGATCGCCGCGGCGCTGCTCGGGTACGGCCCAGTCACGGCGGTGGACAACGAGCTCGCCGCCCTCGATGCGACGCGAGCCAACGCGAGCGCCAACGGAGTGCTACTTGATCGCCTCGAGCGCGTGAACCTGCGTGAAGATCCAGCTCCGCGGGCTGACACCGTTGTCGCCAACCTGATGCGCCCGCTGCTGCTCGACGTCGCCGGCCGGATGGAGCACCGCCCCAGGGCGCTGATCCTGTCCGGGCTGCTCGACGAGGAGGCGGACGAGGTCGTGTCCGCCTTCGCGCCGCTGGGCGAGCGGGAGCGCCGCTCGGCGCTCGGCTGGACGGCCGTGTTGCTCTTGTAGTGTCGAGCCATGCGCCTCGTGGACCTCAGCGCGCCGATCGCTCAGAGCCCGCCGGAGTGGCCCGACGTGCTCCGGACCGACATCGAGTTCTCAGACCACGCCGAGGGGGCGAAGCAGATCGAGTCTCTGCTCGGCGTGCCCGCGCGCCTGCTGCGCGACGGCGAGGGCTGGGCGACCGAGGCGTTCACGAACTTCGGCACGCACAACTCCACTCACGTCGACGCGCCCTGGCACTACAACTCGACGATCGGCGGCAAGCCGTCCGAGACGATCGACCAGCTGCCGCTCGAGTGGTTCTTCTCCGACGGCGTCGTGCTCGAGATGACCGCGAAGGGGGACGGCGAGACGGTCGACGTGGCCGACGTCGAGAAGGAGCTCGAGCGCATCGACTACGAGCTCAAGGAGCTGGACATCGTGCTCGTGCGGACCGGCCGCGACAGGCTGTACGCGGACCCGGGCTACATGGCGGTCGGGCCCGGCGTGACCGCCGCCGCGACCCACTGGCTCTGGGAGCGCGGCGTGCGCGTGATGGGCATCGACGCCTGGGGCTGGGACGCGCCGCTCTACATGCAGGCCCAGGAGGCGGTCGACCGCGACGAGCGGGGCGTGTTCTGGGCGGCCCACCAGGCCGACTTGCCCTACTCGCAGATCGAGCGGCTGGTCAACCTCGACCAGCTGCCCGCCACCGGCTTCAAGGTGGCCTGCTTCCCGCTGCGCCTGGTCGGCGGCAGCGCGGCGCCGGCGCGCGTCGTGGCGATCCTCGAGGACTGATGTCCGAGGCGAACCTGGAGCTCGTCCGGCGCAACAACGACGCCTACAACGCCCGCGATCTGACCGCGTACCTCGACACCGTCGCCGAGTCGGTGAGGTTCGAGTCGCGGTTCAGCGCGATGGATCGCGTCATCTACAGAGGCCACGACGACCTGTGTTCTCACCGTCGCGGACGGCGAGATCGTCCAGATCGACGCGTACCCGACGCAGGCCGAGGCGCTCGCCGCGGTAGGGGTCTGAGGGGTTGGACGAGTTTCTAGCGCTATGCGCAAGAAACTCGTCCAACCCCCTGGCGGATCACCCCCTTATTGCTGCTGTTCGGTCGCAGCGGCGACCCCGGCCAGCGGCCACAGGTCCTTCCACACGTAGTCGGCCTGCTCGGGGCCGGGGGCGGCCTCCTGCTTGCGGTTGACCCAGGCGGTCGGCATCCCGAGTCGCTGGGCCGGCCCGATGTCGTACTTGAATCCGAACGCCACGTGCAGCACCTGGTCCGGCGGGAGGCCTATCTCGCCGAGCGCCTTCTCGAACGGGACCGTCGAGGGCTTGTAGGCGCGGCAGTCCTCGGCCACGGTCACGCCATCGAAGTCGACCTCGAGGTGGCGCAGCGAGTGCGCCATGATCGCGCGGTCGGTGTTGGACAGGATCCACAGCCGCAGGCCGGCGTCGCGCGCCGCCTGCAGCGCGGGCACGGTGTCCGGGAACGGCTGCCAGCTCTCCATCGAGCGGGCGAGCGCCTCGCCGTCGTGCTCGTTGAAGCGATAGCCGCGCTCGCCCGCCCAGTCCGCGAGACTCGCGCCGAGCACGTCGCGGTAGCAGGCCCAGTCGCCCTGGATGCGCTCGAACTGAAGAGCCTCCCAGCGCTCGCGCAGCTCGCGCGCGGGCGGCGGTTCCTCCTCGTGGCGCCGAGCGAGCTCGTAGAGAAACGAGCCCACGCCGCCCTCCCAGTCGATCAGGGTGCCGTAGCAGTCGAACGTCGCCACCTGGATTGCGATCCCTCAGCCCTCCTACACTTGAATGAGTGTCGTTGCTGAACCAGATCCAGGATGACGTGAAGGACGCGATGAAGTCCGGCGAGCGCGAGCGCGTGCACGCGCTGCGCCTGATCGTCAACGAGCTGCAGAAGGCCGCGAAGGAGAACGGCGCCGACGAGGTCGACGTGCTCCAGCGCGAGCGCAAGCGCCGTCTCGAGGCCGCCGAGGCCTATCGCGACGGCGGCCGCGTCGACCGCGCCGAGGCCGAGGAGCGCGAGGCCGAGCTGATCGGCTCCTACATGCCCGAGCAGATCTCCGACGAGGAGCTGAGCGCGATCGTGGGCGACGCCCTGGCCGAGTCCGGTGCCACCTCGCCGAAGGAGATGGGCCAGGTGATGGCGCTGGTGATGCCGCGCGTGAAGGGCCGCGCGGACGGCAAGCGGGTGAGCAACGCCGTCAAGGAGAAGCTGACCGCCTAGTGCGCATCCAGCTGGAGCTTCCGAACGAGGTGGCCGCCGAGCTGGCCGGGCCCGGAGATCTGGTCATGAAGACGCTCGAGGAGCACCTCGACTGCGAGGTGTACCTGCGCGGGAACGTCCTCACGCTGGACGGTGACGAGGAGGCGGTCGGCATGGGCCGCACCGTCGTGCGCGAGCTCAGCGACCTCGTCCGCCAAGGCCACGAGATCGCACCCGGGACGATCGAGGCCATCTCCGGCGCGCTCGACCGTCACGAGAGCCCCAGCCGCATCCTCGAGGACGTCGTCTGGCGCCACCGCGGCGTGAAGGTCGCCCCCAAGACCGTCAACCAGAAGCGCTACGTGGACGCGATCCGCAGCCAGACGATCACCGTCGGGATCGGGCCGGCCGGCACCGGCAAGTCGTTCCTCGCGGTGGCCATGGCCGTGGCTGCCCTGTCGCGCCGCGAGGTCAACCGCATCGTGCTCACCCGCCCGGCCGTGGAGGCCGGCGAGCGGCTCGGCTTCCTGCCCGGCGACATCGCCGCCAAGGTCGACCCGTACCTGCGCCCGCTCTTCGACGCCCTCTACGACATGCTCGAGCCCGAGCGCGTGAACCAGCACCTGGAGCGCGGCGTGATCGAGGTGGCGCCGCTGGCCTTCATGCGCGGCCGGACCTTGAACGACAGCTTCATCATCCTCGACGAAGCCCAGAACACGAGCCCGGAGCAGATCAAGATGTTCCTCACGCGGCTCGGCTTCAACTCGAAGATGGTCGTGACCGGCGACGTGACCCAGATCGACCTTCCGCGCGACCAGGGGTCCGGCCTGCTCGTGATCGGCGACATCCTCAAGGACGTCGAGGGCATCGACTTCGTGCGCTTCGGCAGCGAGGACGTGGTGCGCCACAAGTTGGTGCAGCGCATCGTGGCGGCCTACAACGAGTACGCCGAGCAGCAGGCGCCGGCGCTGCGCGGACCGCGCCGGCAGCAGGCCTGATCGAGCTGGACCTCATCGGGGCGCCCGAGCAGCTGCGCGCTGTGGCGCTGGCGGCGCTTGCCGCCGCGGGCGCCGAGGAGGGGCATCTCGCGATCGAGCTGGTCGACGCCGAGCGCATCCAAGCGCTCAACCGCGAGCACCGGGGACGCGACGAGCCCACCGACGTGCTCTCCTTCCCGGTGGACGAGACGGCTCCGCCGGCGGGGCCGCGCGAGCTTGGCGACGTGGTGATCTGCCCCGACCACACCGAGGATCTGACCGAAGCCGTCGTGCACGGCGTGCTGCACCTGTGCGGCTACGACCACGAGACCGACGGCGGCGAGATGCTCGCGCTCCAGCGCCGCGTGCTCGAACGGCTGTGACGCGCTCCGGCTTCGTGGCGCTCGCCGGCCGCCCCAACGCGGGCAAGTCGACGCTGGTCAACCGTATCGTCGGCGAGAAGGTGGCGATCGTCTCCGACAAGCCGCAGACGACGCGACGCGAGATCCGCGGCATCTCCACCGGGAAGGACTGGCAGCTCGTGCTGGTCGACCTGCCCGGCGTGCAGCGCCCGCGCGACCCGCTCACCGAGCGCATGCAGCGCCGGGTCGAGAGCGTGCTCGGTGACTCCGACGTGGCGCTGTTCGTGCTCAACGGCGAGCAGCAGATCGGCCCGGGCGACCGCTTCATCGCCAACGCCATCAAGAACGCCGGCGTGCGCGCCGTCACCGCGCTCAACAAGGTCGATCGGCTCGACCGCCAGCGGACCGTGAGGGCGCTGGCCGCGGCGGCGGACCTCGGCGTGGACGGCGAGATCTTCCCGGTCAGCGCGCGCACGGGCGCCGGCCTCGAGCCGCTCGTCGGCGAGCTGGTCGCGCTGCTGCCGGAGGGCCCGTTCCTCTACCCGGCGGAGGACCAGAGCGACCAACCCGAGCAGCTGCGCATCGCCGAGCTGGTGCGTGAGCAGGTGCTGCTGCGCACGCGCGAGGAGCTGCCGCACGCGGTGGAGGTCGAGATCGACGAGATCGAGGAGCGCGAGGACGGACTGCTCGTGGTGCGCGCCCGCGTGTGGGCCGAGACCGAGTCGCAGAAGGGCATCCTGGTCGGCGCCGGCGGACGCATGGTCAAGGCGGTCGGCACCGCTGCCCGGCGCGAGATCGAGGAGCTGCTCGGCCGGCGCGTCCACCTCGACCTACACGTCCGCGTGCGCAAGGGCTGGCGCCGCGACGAGGGGCTGCTCGACAGGCTCGGGATCGAATGAGCCTCGAGCGCATCGTCGAGTACCTGCGCCGCAGCGAGGAGGCGATCGTGGACGACGTCCAGGCGCTGCCGCACAGCACGGCGCTGCTCACGCCGAGCCTGCCGCTCGTCTGGCAGCTGAACGCCGTGCGCCTGGAGGAGTTCGACACGCCCGTCGAGGAGCTGCTCGCCGTTGTCGAGGTCGCGCTCGGACACGCCTCACACCGCAAGCTGGTCGTGCACGACGAGAAGGCGGGCGCGCGCCTCGCGCCGGTGCTGGCGCACGAGGGCTGGAACGTCTACCGGCTGCTGGTGATGGCCCACGACAGGCCGTCCGAACGGAGCGCGGCGCCGGGCGTCGGCGTGGAGGTCGACCGCCAAACGGGTGCGCGGGCGCTTGCCGCGTTTCGCCGCGAGCAGCCGTTCGGGTGGCAGCCCGAGGCCGTCGATCAGCTCCACTCGATGGACGAGCGTTACGGGCGCGCCCTCCGGGCGCGCGACTTCGCCGCACCGCCCGACGACCCCGCCGCGGCCTGCCGCCTCTACACCGCCGACGGGCTGGCCCAGGTGGACGAGGTCGGCACGCTGGAGCGCCACCGCGGGCGCGGCTATGCGACCGCCGCGGTGCTGGCCGCGGTGGAGACCGCGCTCGCGGAGGGCTGCGACCCGGTCTTCCTGCTGACCGACGCGTCCGACTGGCCCCAGCAGCTCTACGCGCGGCTCGGCTTCAGCCCGATCGGGCTGCTCTACGAGTTCCTGAAGCTGCCGCTCGGCAGCAGCCGGCCATAGGTGGCGGCCATAATCGAAGGCCGTATGCCCGAGTTGAAGCCCTGCATAGTCCAGGACGCCCGCACCGGCGAGGTGCTCACGCTCGCCTACATGGACGAGGAGGCGGAGCGGCGCACGCGCGAGACCGGAGAGGTCTGGTTCTGGTCGCGCTCGCGCCAGGAGCTGTGGCACAAGGGGGAGACCTCGGGGAACGTGATGCGCCTCCACGCGCTCCGCTACGACTGCGACGAGGACGCCCTGCTGGCGCTGGTCGAGCCCGCCGGCCCTGCCTGCCACACCGGCGAGCGCACCTGCTTCTACCGCGGCGACATGGATCCCGAGCCGGCCGAGGCGCTCGCCGCGCTCGAGCGCACGGTGGAGGAGCGCCGCTCGGCGAGCCCGGACGAGAGCTACACGGCGGAGCTGCTTGCCGAGCCGGCGCGCATCGGCGCGAAGGTCGAGGAGGAGGCGGAAGAGGTTGTCCGCGCGGCGGGCGGCGAGTCCGACGAGCGCCTGGCCGAGGAGGCCGCCGACGTGCTCTACCACCTCACCGTGCTGCTGGCCTCGCGCGGCCTCACCCTGACCGACGCCTTCGAGGTGCTCAATGAGCGTCGTCGCTGACCTGGAGCTGACCCCGGGCCTCGACGAGGTGCGCGAGCTGGCGCGCGAGTACAACCTCGTGCCGCTGCGCCACACGTTCATCGCGGACTGCGAGACGCCGGTGTCGGCCTACCTCAAGCTGCGCGGCGGCGGGCCGTCGTTCCTGCTCGAGTCCGCCGAGCAGGGGCAGCGCATCGGGCGCTGGTCGTTCCTCGGCTTCCACCCGCGCACGACCATCCGGATGTCGCTCGGCGACCACCCCGACCCCTACGCGGCGGTGGGCGACGAGCTGGCGCGCTACCGGATCGCGCCGCTGGAGGGCCTGCCGCCCTTCGCGGGCGGGGCGGTCGGCCTGTTCGGCTACGACCTCGTGCGCAGCGCCGAGTCGACCGTCGGCGAGCCCAACCCCGACGACGTCGGCATCCCCGACCTGGCCCTGATGGTCACCGACGTGCTGGTCGCCTTCGATCACCTGCGCCACGAGGTGACCGTCCTGGCGAACGTCCTTGTCGGCGATGACCTCGAGTCCGCCTACGGCCAGGCGGCCGGGGCGATCGCCGACGTCAAGGAGCGGCTGGCCGGCCCGGTGCCGCAGATCGGCCGCGGGCGGCGAGAGCCGCCCGAGTTCGCGTCGAACATCGGCTCCGAGGGGTTTGCCGCGGCGGTGGAGCGCGCCAAGGAGTACATCCGCGCCGGCGACGCCTACCAGGTGGTGCCGAGCCAGCGCTGGACGGCGGACTGCCCGGTCGACGCCTTCTCGATCTACCGCGGCCTGCGCGCGATCAACCCGAGCCCGTACATGTACTTCCTCGACTTCGAGGACTTCGAGATCGCCGGCGCGTCGCCGGAATCCCTCGTCAAGGTCGAGGGGCGGCACGTGGAGCTCAAGCCGATCGCCGGCACGCGCCCGCGCACGGGTTCGGACATCGAGCTGTCGGCCGACCTGCTCGCCGACGAGAAGGAGCGTGCCGAGCACGTGATGCTGGTCGACCTGGGCCGCAACGACCTGGGGCGTGTGTGCGAGTACGGCAGCGTCGAGGTCGACGAGCTGATGGGCGTCGAGCTCTACTCGCACGTCATCCACATCGTCTCGTCGGTGTCGGGCACGATGCGCCCGGAGGTCACGCCGATGGACGCCATGCGGGCGGTGCTGCCGGCCGGCACGCTCTCGGGCGCTCCCAAGATCCGCGCGATGCAGATCATCGACGAGCTCGAGCCGGTCAAGCGCGGTCCCTACGGCGGCGCCGTCGGCTACCTCTCCTACACCGGCGACCTCGACACCTGCATCAACATCCGCTCGACGTTCGTGCGCGACGGGACGGCCTACCTGCAGGCGGGCTGCGGGATCGTTGCGGATTCGGACGCCGCCGACGAGACGCGCGAGTCCGAGGCAAAGGCGGGCGCGGTGATGGAGGCGATCAGGCTGGCCTGCGCGCAGGCTGACTGGGCATGAACGTCCTCGTCGTCGACAACTACGACTCGTTCACCTACAACCTCGTCCAGTACCTGGGCGAGCTGGGCAGCGACGTCGAGGTGCTGCGCAACGACGTGGACGACCTGCTCGAGCGCGAGCCCGATCGCGTGATCGTGTCGCCCGGGCCCTGTACGCCCGACGACGCCGGGCTGTCGATGCGCGCGGTGCGCCGCTTCGGCGAGGCCGCCACGCCGGTGCTCGGCGTCTGCCTCGGCCACCAGTCGCTGGCGCAGGAGTTCGGCGGCCGCGTCGTGCGCGGGGAGCCCGTGCACGGCAAGACCGCCGAGATCGATCACGACGGCAAGACGATCTACGCCGGGCTCGAGTCGCCGCTCGTGGTCGGGCGCTACCACTCGCTGATCGTCGACGCGGACGGCCTGCCGGACGAGCTCGAGGTCTGCTCCCGCGCCGGCGACGTGATCATGGGCCTGAGGCACGCGGAGCTGCCGATCGAGGGTGTGCAGTTCCACCCCGAATCGGTGCTCACGCCGCAGGGCAAACAGATGCTGAGGAACTTCCTCGCGTGAGCAACCCCGTTCTGACGGACGCGATCGACCGTCTCGCGAACGGTCGGGACCTGAGTGCCGACGAGGCGGCTCGGGTGCTGCGCGAGGTGATGGAGGGCAACGCCGCCGAGGCCGAGATCGCGGGGTTTCTAATCGGGCTCCGCAGCAAGGGCGAGACCGTCCAGGAGATCGCCGGGCTCGCCTCGACGATGCGCGAGCTGGCGCTGCCCGTGCGGGTCAAGGGCGACCTCGTCGACACCGCCGGAACGGGCGGCGGACGGCCGACCTTCAACGTCTCGACGACCGCCGCGTTCATCGCCGCCGGTGCGGGCTGCCGGGTGGCCAAGCACGGCAACCGCTCGGCGACCAGCCAGTGCGGTTCGGCCGACGTGCTCGAGGCGCTGGGGGCGCGCATCGACCTGGAGCCGGACGCGGTGGCGGCCTGCATCGAGGAGGTCGGCTTCGGCTTCATGTTCGCGCCCAAGCACCACTCCGCCACCCGCCACGTCGTGCCGGTCCGGAAGGCGCTGGGCGTGCGCACGATCTTCAACTTCCTCGGCCCGCTGACCAATCCCGCCGGGGCGAAGCGCCAGGTGATCGGCGTGTCCGACCCCTCCAAGCTCGAGACGCTTGCCCTGGCTCTAGCGGAGCTCGGCGCGGAATCCGCCCTGGTAGTGTCGAGCGCGGATGGCCTCGACGAGTTCTCGGTCTCCGGCCCCACCCGCGTGGTCGAGCTGAGGGACGGTTCGCTCACGACCTACGACGTATCGCCCGACGAGCTGGGGCTGGCGGCAGCCGGCGACGGCTCCGTAGCCGCCGGCACGCCGGATCAGAACGCGCGCGTGCTGCGCGACGTGCTCGCCGGCGAGCCTGGCACCGAGCGCTCGCTGGCCGTGCTCAACGCCGCCGCCGCGATCTACGTCGGCGGCCTGGCGGAGTCGCTGTCCGCCGGCGTGCAGCTCGCCGAGGCGTCGATCGACGAGGGCGCCGCGACGCGCGTGCTCGAGGGCTACCTGGAGCACGCAGGGTGACCGTCCGGCTGGACGAGCTGGTCGGCGCGACGCGCGAGGCGCTGCACAGGCGCAAGCGCGAGCGGCCGCAGGCCGAGCTGGAGGCCGAGGCGGGGTCGGTGCCCGAGGGACGGCCGTTCGCCGAGGCGCTCTCGCGACCCGGCACGTCGCTGATCGCCGAGCACAAGCGCCGCTCCCCCTCGGCCGGGACGATCCGCGAGGGCACCAGCTGCGCCGACGTCGTGCGCGCCTACGAGCTCGGCGGCGCGGCGGCGCTGTCCGTGCTGACCGAGGAGGCGCACTTCGGCGGGAACCTCACCGATCTGCACGAGGCGCGCGCCGTAAGCGAGCTGCCGATCCTGCGCAAGGACTTCACGATCGACCCCTACCAGCTCTATGAGGCCAAGGCCGCCGGCGCCGACGCCGTCCTGCTGGTCGTGGGAGCGATGAGCCAGGGCGAGCTGGCCTCGCTCTACCGCGAGGCCCACTCGCTCGACCTCGACGCGGTAGTGGAGATCCACAACGAGGAGGAGCTCGACCGCGCACTGGAGGTGGACGCGGACGTGCTCGGGATCAACAACCGCGACCTCGAGGACTTCAGCGTCGACATCCAGCGGACGTTCGACCTGCTGGCCGACATCCCGGCCGGCAAGGTCGTCGTATCGGAGTCCGGGATCCACAACCGCAACCAGATCGACGAGCTCGAGCAGGTGGGTGTGGACGCCGTCCTGATCGGCGAGGCCCTGATGCGCGCGTCCGACCCCGAGGCCGCCGTCCGCGAGCTCACGAGACCCGACCCGGCGACGCAGGCCTGAGCTCCCGCGCGAACCGTTGGAGCACCGGTCGACGTACCCCTACCATGGTGCTGCATGTCGACTGTGCCTGAGCTCGACCCGTCGAAGGTTGCCGAGCTAGGGGTGCGCCTGCGCGACAACGTCGCGCGGGCGGTCAAGGCCCCTGAGCGCGTGCTGCGCGACGTGCTGGTCGCGATGCTGGCCGAGGGGCACGTGCTGATCGAGGACTACCCGGGCGTCGGCAAGACGGCGCTGGCGCGGGCGCTCGCGCGCTCGATCGACGCCGAGTACGCGCGCGTGCAGTGCACCGCCGATCTGCTGCCGGCCGACGTGGTCGGCACCAACGTCTACAACCAGCGCGAGAACCGCTTCGAGTTCCGGCCGGGCCCGGTGTTCGCCAACGTCGTGCTGGTCGACGAGATCAACCGCGCGTCGCCGAAGACGCAGTCGGGGCTGCTCGAGTGCATGCAGGAACGCCACGTGACCGTGGACAAGCAGACTCACGAGCTGGCGCGTCCGTTCCTGGTGGTGGCGACCCAGAACCCGGTCGAGTACGAGGGCACCTACCCGCTGCCCGAGGCGCAGCTCGACCGCTTCATGGTGCGCGTGTCGCTCGGCTACCCGAGCGCCGAGGCGGAGTCGCAGATGCTGCTCGACCACGCCGAGCACGACCGCGTGCTCGACCTCGAGTCGGTGACCGAGGTCGCCGAGGTGCTGGCCGCGCAGCACGCGGCCGCCGCCGTCCACGGGAGCGAGGCGCTGCGGCGCTACGTCGTCGCGATCCTCGACGCCACGCGGGCCGATCCACGCGTCGACCTGGGCGCCTCGCCGCGCGCCGGTCTGATGCTGTTCCGGGCGGCGAAGGCGAAGGCCGCGCTCGACGGGCGCGACCACGCGCTGCCCGACGACGTTCAGGAGCTCGCCGTCTCGGTGCTGGCGCACCGCCTGTTGCTGTCGCCCGGCTCGACCGGCGACGAGCGGGCCGGCATCGTGCGCGACGCGCTGGAGCGGGTCCCGGCGCTCTAGGGCAATGAGGCCGCTCGGCGTCGCCCTGTTCGGCCTGGCCCTCTGTCTCGCTGCCGCCACGTTCGACGGCGCCTCGCTCTACGTGCCGGGGGTGGCGCTCATCGCCATCGCGGGCGGAGCGGCAGCCTGGGTGGCGCTGGCGGCGAGCGGTGCCGCGATCGAGCGCCACACCGGTCCGCAGATGGTCCTGGAGGAGCAGTCCTACCCGCTCGAGATCGAGGTGCGCTCGGGCGTGCTGCCGCCGCCCGGCGGTGAGCTGATCGAGCCTCTGCTCGGCTGGCCGGTGGCGGTCGCCTGGCGCTGGTCGCGGCGCGTGCGCATCAACGTCCACTTCTCGCGGCGCGGGCGGCGCGTGCTCGAGCCGGCCCGGCTCGTGATCCGCGATCCGCTGCGCCTGACCGTTCGCGAGCTGGTCGGGACCGGGGGCCAGGAGGTGCTGGTGCTGCCACGCGTTGAGCCGGTGACCGCGCCCGGCGGGGGCGGCGCAGGCGCGGGCGTGCACGGCGGCGCCGGCCTGGATTCAGGCGTGATGGGCCGCCAGCTGGACGCGTCGCTGGCCGAGCTCGAGATCGACGGGCTGCGCCCCTACCGCGAGGGCACCTCGGCCTCGCGCATCCACTGGCCCTCGGTGGCGCGCACCGGCGAGATGCTCGAGCGTCGGCTGATCGCCGACCTGGACTCGGCGCCGCTGATCGTGCTGGACGCCTCTGCGCCGGACGACGAGGAGAGCCTCGACAAGGCCGTGCGCGCCGCGGCTTCGCTGTGCGTCTACCTCGGACACGCGGGCGGCTGCGCCATCCTGCTGCCGACCGACCGGCGCCCGGTCGAGATCGGGCACGACATGGCCGGCTGGCCCGGCGTCCATGCCCGGCTGGCGCTCGTCGAGAGCGGCCCGGCGCCGCCCGCCTCCAGGCTCGGCCCGCGCGGCGGCGCCGTGATCTGGGTGACCGGCGCCGGCGCCATGAACGCCCCGCGGGCGCTCGAGCGCATGCCCGCCGGCGCCCGCATCCTGGTGGCGCCGATGGCGCCTCCCGGCGTTCGGCCGCTGTTCGAGGTGGCCGGCTGCACCGGCTGCCTGGTCGAGCGAGTTCGCCGCGGGGTGGCGGCGTGAGCGGGTTTGCGGCAGCCGCTCCGGCCCGCGCGGCGGCCCGGCCCGAGGACGCGGCGAGCTCGCCGGCCACGCCCCTGCGGTTGGTCGCCTTTGCCGCACTGGCCCTGTTCGCCACCGCGCATTGGATGGCGCTGGTTCAGTCGCCCCCGGTGGGGCGCATGCTGCTCGTCGTGCTGGTCGCGACCGCGACGGCCGCCACCGTGGCGGCGCTCGGCGGGCAGGCCGTTCGGGACCGCCTGCCCCGCGGCGTGATCGCGGCGGCGGCCGTGCTCGCCGGGCTGGTCGGCCTGGCGCTCGCGCTGGGCGCCGCCGGCCTGCCGCTGCGCCTGTTCGAGCCACGCCACTGGGACGAGCTCTACGACGGGCTCGACCGCGGGCTGGCCGTGGCGGGCACGACCGACTGGCCCTACGAGGGGTCGGATCCCTGGGTGCGGCTGACGATCCTGCTCGGCGCGGCGCTGTTCGTCGGGGTGGCCGCCCTGCTCGCGTTCTTCCCGGCTCGCCGAGCCGCGCCGCTGCTGCGCTTCGCGGGGCTGGTGGTGCTGCTGAGCGCCTACGGCACCGCCGTGGTGGACCACGACCCGGGCGAGCCGCTGCTGCGTGGCATGGCCCTGCTGGTCCTCGTCGGGGCCTGGCTGTGGCTGCCTCGGCTGAGGCCGCGCGAGGCGCTGGCCGGTGCGACGCTGGTGCTGGCGCTCGGGGCGCTGTCGCTGCCCGTCGCCGCCGCGCTGGACGCCCAGCGACCCTGGCTCGACTACCGCTCCTGGGACTGGTTCGGGAGCCGCACGTCAGTCACGTTCGACTGGACGCACCGCTACGGCCCGCTCGACTGGCCGCGCGACGGCACCACGCTGCTCAACGTCAAGTCGAAGCAGCCGCACTACTGGAAGGCCGAGGTGCTCGACTCGTTCGACGGACTCCGCTGGGTGCGCGGGCAGACGAGCGACGCGGCGCAGGGCCCGGAGCGGCCGAGTCCCGCAACCGCCGACGGTCACTGGGACTACTTCGAGTGGAACCGCAAGTGGGACAACCAGCTGCGCTTCACGGTCAGCTCGCTCTCGACCGAGCTGCTCGTGGTTGCCGGCACCCCCTACGGGGTTCAGGGCGCCGGGCTGGTTTCGACGGCGGCGGATGGAACGACCCACCTCGCCGCGCCGCTGAAGCAGGGCGACAGCTACACGGTCTCGACCTACGCGCCGGACCCGAGCGTGCGCCAGATGCGCGGCGCGCCCAACGGCCTGTCGGCCTCGCTGATCGCGTACACGACCATCGAGCTGCCGGAGCCGGGCGAGAGCGCGCTCAACCCCGCCAGCGGCCCCGCCCTGGGAGGCCCGGAGGTCTACGTGCCGCTCTGGGGCAGCACGAACTACGGCGACCCGGCGGCGCCGCGGCGCGCGCTCGAGGCGTCCGTGTACCGCGAGATGTACCGGATCGCCACGCGCGTGACCGCGGGCGCGCCGACGATGTACGACGCCGTCCGGCGCATCGAGCGCTACCTCGATCGCAACCTCAGCTACAGCGAGAAGCCGCGCGTCGCGCGCTATCCGCTCAACGCGTTCCTGTTCCGCGACAAGTTCGGCTACTGCCAGCAGTTCTCCGGCGCGATGGCTCTGATGCTGCGGATGGTCGGCATCCCGACCCGCGTCGCCGCCGGCTTCGCGCCGGGCTCGCTGAACCGCGACACGGGCGAGTACCGCGTGCGCGACCTCGACGCCCACTCCTGGGTCGAGGTCTACTTCAACGGGATCGGCTGGGCCACTTTCGACCCGACGCCGGCCGCGTCGCCGGCCGAGACGCAGTCGGCCGACCTCCTGTCGAGCTCGGCCGCCGGCGGGGCGATCAACGGCTCGCGCTCGGGAGTGGCGGCACCCGACCGCGGCTCCGGCGGCGGCGGGGCAACCGCCGCGGACTCTGGAGGCGGAGCGTCGCCATGGCTGCTGCTGCTTCCGGCGCTGGTCCTCGGCGCCGTCGCCCTGGTGGCCTGGCGGCTGGTGCGCCGCGGCCAGCGGCTCGCGGGCGCCGAGCTGGTCGAGGCGCAGCTGGCCGAGCTGCGCCGGGCGCTGCGCTGGCTCGAGTGGGAGCTGCCCGCCGGCACCACGCTGCTCGGGCTGGAGCGGCGCCTCGGGCGAACCGCCGGCCCGGCGGCGGCCCGCTACGCGGCTGCCCTGCGCGCGCAGCGGTACGACCCGCGGGCCCCCGACGGGCCGAGCCTGAGCCAGCGTCGCGGCCTGCGTCGCGACCTCACGGCCCAGGCCGGCCTGCGCGGCCGGGTGGTCGGGCTGATCGCGATTCCGCCCGGCGGCCCGCGCCCGGTCTGAGCGGTTTTAGACAGCTCTAAGGAACGCGGCCTAAAAAGAGTCCTCATGAACTCCATGACGTCGCCTCCGAAGCAGCGCTTCGCCGCCTCCCACTTGGTCGCCGGACTGCTCGGCGGACTGATCGTGCTGGTGGTCGGCTCGATCCTCATCGCCACGGACGTGATCGACACGGGGGACAGCACGACGGTGGTGCGCCAGGCGCCGATCTCGCAGACGGCGACCAACCCGGCCGCGGCCAACGGCGGCCGCACCGTCCAGGACATCTACCGCAACGAGGGCCGCGGCGTTGTGTACATCCAGTCCGAGGGCGTGAGCGGGGGCGAGGACGCCTTCGGCCAGCAGCAGCAGGGGACCGCCACCGGCTCCGGCTTCGTGGTCGACAAGAACGGCACGATCGTGACCAACGCCCACGTGGTCGACGGCGCCTCGAAGGTGACCGTCAGCCTCGAGGAGGGCGGCGATGCGATCGACGCGAAGGTGCTCGGCGTCGACAACGACAGCGACGTCGCGGTGCTCAAGATCGACCCCAACGGCAAGGACCTGACCGTGCTGCCGCTGGGCGACTCCTCGAAGCTCGTGGTGGGCGACCCGGTGGTGGCGATCGGCAACCCGTTCGGCCTCCAGCGCACCGTGACCACGGGCATCGTGTCTGCGCTCCAGCGCCAGGTCGACGCCCCGAGCGGCTTCCCGATCAGCGACGTCATCCAGACGGACGCGGCGATCAACCCGGGCAACTCGGGCGGCCCGCTGCTCGACGCCGGCGGCAGGGTGATCGGCATCAACAGCCAGATCGCCACCGGCGGCGGCCAGGGGTCGGTCGGGATCGGGTTCGCGGTGCCGATCAACACGGTCAAGGACCTGCTGCCCAAGCTCGAGGCCGGCGAGAGCGTCCACCACGCCTACCTGGGCGTGCGCATGGGCGACCTGACCAGCTCGGATGCCAAGCAGCTCGACGTGCCGGTCAGCGACGGCGCGATCATCGGCGCGGTCGACAGCAACAGCCCGGCCGCAAAGGCGGGCCTCAAGGCCAAGGACGTGATCGTCGCAATCGACGGCAAGAAGGTCAGCGGCGCGGACGACGTGGTGAGCAAGATCTCCGGCATGCAGGCCGGCGACACGGTCGAGCTGCAGTACTACCGCGGCGCCGACCAGCACACCGCGACCGTCAAGCTGGCTGAGCGGCCCAAGCAGCTCAACAACGCGAGCTCGGAGTCGCAGGGCGGATTGCCGTTCCAGCTGCCGTAGCGCACCCCGTTCTCAGCGGCCTGCGACCATTGGCGGGGTGACCCGCGTGAAGATGTGTGGGGTGTGCGACCCGGCGGATGCCCGCCGGGTCGCGGACCTGGGGGCCTGGGCGCTCGGCATGATCTTCTGGCCCCAGAGCGCGCGCGCTTGCACGCTCGAGACGGGCGAGGCGATCGGCGCCGAGCTGCAGAGGCGACTGGAGCTGGTCGGCGTGTTCGTCAACGCCACGCTCGACGAGGTGGCCTACGCGGCCGACCGCTGCCACCTGACCATGGTGCAGCTCCACGGCGACGAGGGGCCGGCCTACTGCCGTGAGGTCGCGCGCCGCACCGGCACCAAGGTGATGAAGGCGGTGCGCGTGCACGACGCGGCGCAGGTGCACGACCTGCAGCGCTTCCCGACCGACTTCCACCTGCTCGACGCCTACTCGCCGCGCAGCCCCGGGGGCACCGGCGAGAGCTTCGACTGGGACCTGGCCCACAGGCATCCCGGGACGCCGCCGGTGGTGCTGTCGGGCGGGCTCACCGCGGAGAACGTGGGGGAGGCGATCGACAAGGCGCGCCCGTTCGCGGTCGACGTGGCCAGCGGGACCGAGGCGGCTCCGGGGCGCAAGGACCCGGCGAAGCTCGAGGCGTTCATGAAGGCGGTCGAGGCGGCGGACGCGCGGCTCGGAGCGGCCGCATGAGCTCGCCCGCGGTCGATCGGCGCTTCGGACCCTACGGCGGGCGCTACGTGCCCGAGACGCTGATCCCCGCGCTCGACGAGCTGGAGCGCGAGTGGCTGGCGGCCCGCGCCGACCCCTCGTACACCGACGAGCTCGAGCGGCTGATGCGCGACTACGTCGGGCGGCCGACTCCGCTCTATCGCGCCGACCGGCTCTCGGAGGTCGTGGGCGGGGAGCTGTGGCTCAAGCGCGAGGACCTGACGCACACCGGGTCGCACAAGATCAACAACGCGATCGGCCAGACGCTGCTGGCGCGCCGGATGGGCAAGCGCCGGGTGATCGCCGAGACGGGGGCGGGGCAGCACGGCGTGGCGGCGGCCACCGCCTGCGCTCTGCTCGACCTCGACTGCATCGTCTACATGGGCACCGAGGACATGCGCCGTCAGAGCCCGAACGTGGAGCGCATGCGGCTGCTGGGCGCCGAGGTGGTCGGCGTGGAGGCCGGCGCCCGCACGCTCAAGGAGGCCGTCTCGGCTGCGATCCGCGACTGGGTCGGCAACGTCGAGACGACCCACTACGTGATCGGATCGGCGGTCGGCCCGGCGCCCTATCCGGCGCTCGTGCGCGACCTTCAGCGCCGCATCGGCGACGAGGCGCGCGCGCAGCTGCTCGAGGCCGCCGGCCGGTTGCCGGACCGCGTGATCGCCTGCGTGGGCGGCGGCTCGAACGCGATCGGGACGTTCATCCCGTTCGTCGGCGATCCCGCGGTGCAGCTGATCGGAGTCGAGGCGGCCGGCGAGGGATTGGACACTCTCCGCCACTCGGCGCCGCTGACGACCGGCGCCCGCGGGGTGCTGCACGGGGCGCTGTCGGCGGTGCTCCAGGACGAGGAAGGCCAGATTCTCGAGGCGCACTCGGTGTCGGCGGGGCTGGACTACCCGGGCGTCGGGCCAGAGCACGCGTTCCTGCGCGACAGCGGGCGCGTCTCGTACGTCGCCGTGCCGGACGCCGACGCGCTCGCCGCCTTCCGGCGCGTGGCCGAGCTGGAGGGCATCCTGCCGGCGCTCGAGCCCGCGCACGCGCTGGCGTGGGTGATGGCCAACCCCGCCGGCGGGCTCGACCTCCTCACTCTGTCGGGGCGGGGCGACAAGGACCTGGCCGAGGTCCAAGCGCTGGCTCCATGAGCCTGGCGACCAAGGGGGTCGACCGGATCGCCGAGGCGTTCGGGTCGCACGGCAAGCGGGCCGCGCTGATGCCGTACCTGATGGCGGGCTACCCCTCGGTCGAGGTCTCCGCCGAGTCCGGGCTGGCGGCCGCGAGTGCCGGCGCCGACCTGATCGAGCTGGGCATCCCGTTCTCAGACCCGCTGGCAGACGGCCCCGTGATCCACGCGGCGGGGACCGAGGCGCTGGCCGGCGGAGCGACTCCTCATGCCGCGCTGGGCGTGTGCGAGCGGATCTCCGAGCAGGTGCCGGTGGTGCTGATGGTCTACGTGAACGTGGTGCTGGCCGCGGGCCCCGAGGCGTTCGCGCTGCGAGCGGCGGCCGCGGGAGCGGCCGGGCTGATCGTGCCGGACCTGCCATACGACGAGGCGGACGAGGTGCGAGCCGCCTGCGACGCGGAGGGCCTGGCGCTGGTGCCGCTGGTGGCGCCGACCACGACTCCGGAGCGCGTCGCCGCGATCGGGGCGAGCGCGCGCGGCTTCGTGTACACGGTGTCGCTGACGGGGATCACCGGAGAGCGCGACGAGCTGCCGCCCCGCCTGACCGAGACAGTGACGCGGGTGCGGGCGGCTACGTCGGTGCCCGTCGCGGTGGGCTTCGGGATCTCGACGCCGGCCCAGGCGGGCGCCGTGGCCGAGCTGGCGGACGGGGTGATCGTGGGCAGCCGGATCGTGCGTGCGGCGGGCGAGGGCGGCGCCGCGGCGGTCGGCAGCGTGGTGGGCGAGCTGGCCGACGCGCTGCGCTGAAAAAGCCCGCCGGACCCGTTGGTAGGGTGCCGCGCAACATGGCTGAGACCAGGACGATCAGCGCGCGCAAGGGCAATGGAGCCGAGTCGGAAGCTCCGCCGAAACCCCGGCGGACGCGCATCACCAAGCGCAAGGCGAACGAGAATCACGCTCGCAGCTACTTCGACGCTCTTGCCAACCGAGACGCCGATGGGATGCTCGCTCACTGGAGCGAGGAGGGCGTGGTGGACCTGGTTCCACTGGGGATCCTGCGCGGGCGCGAGCAGATCGGCGCGTTCTTCCGCGAGCTGTTCGCCGCCTTCCCGGATCTCGAGACTACGGTCACGCGCGTTGCCGCCGGCCAGAGCGAGGTGGCGGTCGAATGGCGCATGTCCGCGACCTTCACCGGCGAGCCGTTCCAGGGCATTCAGGCGACCGGCCGGCCGATCGAGCTGCGCGGGATCGACCTGATCGAGATCGACGACGGCAAGAACGTCACGAACACCGCCTACTACGACGGGATGGCGTTCGCGCGCGAGATCGGTCTGCTGCCCGCCCAGGACTCGGGTGCCGAGCGGGCGATAAAGGGCGCCGTCAACGCCGTCACCAAGGCACGGCGGGCCCTGACGGAAGGCCGCGACGCGCTCGCCGAGCGCCGGGACGCCTTCGCCCAGCGCTGAGCCGCTTGAGGTACCGTAGGGCCGCTTGATCGTCTACGTCACCCTCGTGATCGGCCTGGTCTGGTGGATCGCCGCCTGGGCCTTCGGCATCAAGGCCTTCGACGCGTTCCTTCTGACCGCGGCGATGGTGGTTGGCGCCGCGTCGTTCGTGATCGTGAAGCCCTTCCTCGATCGGATGCTCGGCCGCGAGGCCGCCTCGATCGAGGACGACGGCGCTCGCTAGCCGAAGCCCGTACGGCCGTCTTCGCGCCGCGCTCGCTGCGATCAGCCCGGTAAACGACGGCTACCAAGGGTGGTCAAGCGCTGCCGGCACGGACAATCCGCCCCACGTCACCCCCGTCGGCGGGGAGGGCTCCGTTCGGCACCTCTGTGCCATACCAAGGCAGCCCACCTCAAGCACGAGCCCATAGGTGGGCTGCGCTTGAACCGAATGGCCGCCGAAAGACAGCCCACCTCCTCCCAGACGCCGGCGTGGGGCGGATTGTCGATGCGCGCACCTGGGGACGACCGCCGCGCACCTGGGGACGACCGCCGCGCACCTGGGGGACGACCCCCTCGTCGTTGGCCCGCGGCACCTCGCCGAGCAGCGGAACGGGCGCCGAAAACGGCTAGCCGAAGAACGCCTCGGCGGCCGTGAACTCCTCCGGCGGCACCGTGCGCAGCTTGGCGACCGCCTCGGCCAGCGGCACCAGCTCGATCCGGGAGCCGTGCAGGGCCGACATCATCCCGAAGCGCCGCTCGTGAACCGCGTCGATCGCGGCCAGGCCCAGCCGAGTTGCCAGCACCCGGTCGAACGCGGTCGGCGTGCCGCCGCGCTGGATGTGGCCCAGCACCGTGGCGCGCGTCTCGAAGCCGGTGCGCTCCTCGATCTCGCGTTCGAGCACCTGGCCGATCCCGCCGAGGCGCTCGTGGCCGAACTCGTCCCGGGTCCCGCCCAGCACCTCCAGGGTGCCCTCGGCCGGCGTCGCCCCCTCTGCCGCCACCACGATCGAGAAGTAGCGCCCGCGCGAGTGGCGGCGCCGGATCAGGCGCACGACCTCGTCGATGTCGAACGGCCGCTCGGGGACCAGGATCACGTCTGCCCCACCGGCCAGCCCGGAGTGGAGGGCGAGCCAGCCCGCGTGGCGGCCCATGACCTCGATGATCAGCACCCGGTTGTGGCTCTCCGCGGTCGTGTGCAGCCGGTCGATCGCATCCGTGGCGATCTGCACCGCGGTGTCGAACCCGATCGTCACGTCGGTGCCGCCGAGGTCGTTGTCGATGGTCTTGGGCACACCGATCACGGGCAGGTCGTGCTCGTCGTGCAGGCGCGCCGCCGCGCCGAGCGTGTCCTCGCCGCCGATCGCCACCAGCCCCTCGAGATCGAGCGCGCGCATGTTGTCGGCGATGCGCTGCGGGCCGTCGTCGTGCGCGAACGGGTTGGTGCGCGACGAGCGCAGGATGGTGCCGCCGCGCGGGAGGATGCCGCGGGTCGACTCGATCGTCAGCTCCTCGTAGGCGTTCTCCAGCGGACCGCGCCAGCCGTCCCGAAATCCGACGATCGCGTGGCCGTAGCCGTCGATGCCCTTGCGCACCACAGCGCGAATCACCGCGTTCAACCCGGGGCAGTCTCCCCCGCCGGTCAGGACGCCGATGCGCACGGGCGCGGACGATAGCGCTGGAGGCGTGAGCCCCAAGCTGTCGTTCGTCATCATCGGGCGTAGTGACGGCCTGCACCGCCTCGCTTGCGACCCTCGCCGCGCTCGCCTGCGCGTGCGTCCTGAGCGGCTGCTTCGGTGGTGACGACGAGGCCGCCCAGCGCCAGCCGATCCGCGGCCACCTGCTCACCGTCTACTCGAGCCGCCCCACCGAGGGACCGTCGGCCGCGACCGGTCGTGCGGTCGCCGCGGGGGAGCGCCAGGCTCTCGCCGACGCCGGCGCACGAGCGGGCCGCTACCGGATCAGGCTGGTCGAGCTGTCGGCCTCCAAGCCGGGGGGAGGCAACTGGGACCCCGGGCAGGTCAGCGAGAACGCCACCCGCGCCGCGAACGACCCCCGCGCGATCGCCTACGTCGGCGAGCTCAACCTCGGCGCCTCCGCCGTCTCCGTCCCAGTGACGAACCAAGCCGGGCTGCTGCAGGTGTCGCCGACCGACGGGCTCGCCAGCCTGACCGAGCAGCCACCCCGCTCGGCGGCCGGCCCGGAGCGCTACTTCCCATCCGGGCGGCGCACGTTCCTGCGGCTCGTGCCGGACGACCTCGTTCAGGCGCGCCTGATCGTCGACCGGATGGAGGCCCTTGGCGTCGAGCAACCCGCTCTGATCGTGGGCAACGGGGTCTACGCGCGCGAGCTCGCGGCCGAGATCGTGGCCGAGGCGCGCAGGCGCGGCATCGCGCCCGTGGCGACGGAGGACCTGCGCGACGACCGCGACACGGTGCTCAACGCCGCGCGCGACCTGGCCGAAAAGCCGCCGGACGCCAAGCCGGACGCCGTCGTGCTGGCGCTCGCCCGCGACCGCTACACCTCACAGATGCTCGCGGGCCTGAGCCGTGGCCTGCCGCAGGCCGAGCTGATCAGCGGAAGCGGGATCTTGGTGGGGCAGCCACTCGTCGCGGCCGAGGGCTCGACGCCCCCGCCACTCGAGTCGGTGGCGCCGGAGCCGCCGCCCGGGCCCAGCCGCCTGCTCGGGCGTATCGCGCGCACGCAGGGCGCCCAGGTCGCCGCGCCGGCGGCCCTGTGGGGCTACGAGGCGCTGCGCGTCGTGCTGGACGCGATCCGCGCCGCCCAGCACAACGGCCGGCCCGCCGACCGCGTCGACGTCGTCCGGGCGGCGCTCACGCCGCGGGTGCGCAAGTCGCCGATCGGCACCTACGTGGTGCGCCGCAACGGCACCGTGGAGGGCCTCCCGATGGCGCTCTACAGCCTGCGCGGAGACCGCTTCGAACTGGTCCGCACGCTCTTCTGAGGGCAGATTTTCTCCGCGTTAAGCAGCGTTGCGATTTTGTGCCGCGTCCCAAGGCCCCCGTAGGATGCTCCCAAGTTCGGAGCCAAACTCCTTAGGAGGGAAATTGTCAAGAGTACGTTGGCTCGCACTGCTCAGTTCCCTGCTCGGCGTCTTTGCGCTGACTGTCGCCGCATGCGGCAGCAGCAATGATAATTCGAGCAGCAGCAGCGGCGGCGGCGGCGAGGGGATCTCGGGGAACACCCTGACGATCTACTCGAGCCTCCCGCTTCAGGGAACGTCAAAGGGGCAGTCCGAAGCCGTCATCAGCGGCGAGAAGCTCGCGCTGAAGAGCACTGGTAACAAGGTCGGCAAGTACACGATCAAGTACGTGTCGCTCGACGACTCCACGGCCCAGAACCCGGGCACCGCGGACGAGGCCCAGACGGGCCAGAACGCACGGAAGGCGGTCACCGACAAGACCACGATCTTCTACCTCGGCGAGTTCAACTCGGGAGGTACGAAGATCTCGCTGCCGATTCTCAACAAGGCCGGCATCCCGCAGATCTCGCCCTCGAACACCTACGTGGGCCTGACTACGAACAAGCCGGGGTCGGAGGCGGGTGAGCCGCAGAAGTACTACCCGTCTCAGGAGCGCACCTACGCGCGCGTCGTGCCCGCGGACGACATCCAGGCGGCGGCGCTGGTCACGGTCATGAAGGAGGACGGCTGCAAGTCCGTCCACATCTTCAACGACAAGACCACGTACGGCGCGGGTCTGGCCCGCAACATCGAGTTGGCCGCTGATGCTCAGGGCCTCAAGCTCGAAGGCGACGACGGCACCGACCGCAACGCCCCGAACTACCGCTCGCTGGCGGCCAAGGTCAAGGCCGACTGCTTCGTCGGCTCGGGCGTGACCGGCGAGAACTACGTCCAGGTGTTCAAGGACGTGGCGGCCGCCAACCCGACCGTGAAGCTCTACGGCCCCGACGGTGTGGCCGAGGAGGCGTTCACCAACCCGGCCAAGGGCGGAATCCCCGCCGACGTGGGCGCGCGCACCAAGATCACGGTCGCGACGCTCGGACTCGAGGAGTTCAAGAAGCGCAACAACGCCGACGCGGAGAAGTTCTTCGCGGACTACAAGAAGACGTACGGGATCTCGCAGCCCGACCCGTACGCCATCTACGGCTACGAGACGATGCAGCTGGCGCTGGACACCCTCAAGGCCGTTGGCGACAAGGCCAACGACCGTCAGGCGGTGATCAAGCAGCTGCTGACCAACACCAAGGACCGCCAGTCGGCGCTTGGCGTCTACTCCATCGACGAGAACGGCGACACCACGCTCACCGACTACGGCCTCTACACCATCAAGAACGGTCAACCTACGTTCGAGAAGGTCATCAAGGCTCAGGCGGGGGGCTGATCGCCTAGCCACGTAAGACGCAAAATGGGGGGCGGGTTGCAAAACCCGCCCCCCATGCGTTTAGGATCGGATCCCGAGGGACTTGGAAGCCGCATCGGTCACATCCGCGCCGCCCCGACGGCGCTCGGACGCGATCCGCGAATTCATCTCGAGGTACGGGCTGATCGCGATCCTCCTGGTGCTGCCCGTCGTCTACGGCATCCAGGACCTGCAGGACGACGGCAACCTCACCCGGCTGGGCAACAACCTGGTCGAGGGCGTCTCGAACGGGGCGATCCTCGCCCTGATCGCGCTCGGCTACACGCTCGTCTACGGAATCATCGAGCTGATCAACTTCGCCCACGGCGAGGTGTTCATGCTCGGCTCGCTGACCGCGGCCGCGCTCTACGGCCCGTTCGGCCTCACGCCCCAGACCAGCGCCGGCGGCCTGATCGTCGGGCTGCTGGCGGTGCTGGTGATCTCGATGCTCGTCAGCGGCTCGCTGAACGTGATGATCGAGCGGGTCGCCTACCGGCCGTTACGCAGCGCGCCCAAGCTGGCGCCGCTGATCACCGCCGTCGGGATGTCCTTCATCCTCCAGAACGTCGGCATCCTCTGGATCGGCGCCTCTCAGACGAGCGTGCCGGACCTGATCGACTCTCAGAAGCAGCTCTTCGAAATCGCCGGCCTCTCGATCTCGAGGGGGACCGTGCTCGCGGTCGTGACGATGATCCCCCTCGTCATCCTGCTCACGACGTTCGTCGCGCATAGCCGGCTCGGCAAGGCGATGCGAGCCACGGCGCAGGATCCCGAGGCAGCGCGGCTGATGGGGATCAACGTCGACACGACGATCTCGGTGACCTTCCTGCTCGGCGGCCTGATGGCAGGCGCCGCCGGCCTGATCACCGCGCTCTACCAGACCTCGATCTGGTACTTCCAGGGCTTCTCCGCAGGCCTGTACGCGTTCACCGCGGCCGTAATGGGCGGTATCGGCAACATCCGCGGCGCCGTCCTCGGCGGTTTCATCATCGGGATCATCCAGGGCATCTCCGACAACCGGATCGGCAATGACTGGACGCCCGCGATCGTCTTCGTGTACCTGATCATCATCATGGTCTTCCGCCCCCAGGGCCTGATCGGCGAGGAGACGAGGGAGGCCGGATGAGCCGCGTCCGGCAGCTGCGCGGCGACGCGCGCGCGGGCTGGGCGATCGGCGCGCTGGTGGTGCTCGCGGTCGCCCTGATGCCGCTGTTCCGGCCACCGCTGGACGGCTTCACCAGCGACGCGATCCTCGCGCTCGCGTACGTGGTGATGGCGCTCGGGCTCAACCTGGTGGTCGGCTTCGCCGGCCTGCTCGACCTCGGCTACGTGGCCTTCTACGCCTTGGGCGCGATGGTCACGGGCTGGTGGGCGTCGGACTTCTACTCGTCGGTCAACCACGAGAAGGGCATCCACGTCGGCGTCAGCGACTTCGTCTCGAGCCTGCCCGGCATCCACGTCAACTTCCTGATCCTGGTGGTCGGCGCGATCATCATCTGCGCGGTCGCCGGCATCATCATCGGCCTGCCCACGCTGCGTCTCCGCGGCGACTACATCGCGATCGTCACGCTCGCTTTCGGCGAGATCATCGGGCGCGTCTTCGCCAACGGCGACTCGGTCACGATCTTCGGCGACGAAAGGCTCTCGAACGGCAGGCAGTCCATCAACCCGATCGACCAGATCAACCTGCCGTTCTTCGGCGAATTCGACTCCGCGACCGACCTGCGGCCGTACTACTGGTGTGTCCTGGCGCTCTGCCTGGTCGTGCTGTTCGTGAACTTCCGCCTGCGCGACTCGCGCCTCGGCCGCGCCTGGATCGCTCTGCGCGAGGACGAGGTGGCCGCCGCCAGCATGGGCGTGCCGCTGGTCAAGACCAAGCTGCTCTCGTACGCCGCGGGCGGCGCCTTCGGCGGGATCTCGGGTGCCTTCCTCGGTCCTGTCTACGGCGCCGTGAACGCCAACCAGTTCCAGTTCGGGTTCTCGATTTTCATCCTCGGGATGGTCATCCTCGGCGGGCTCGGCAGCATCTGGGGGGTGGTGCTCGGTGCGGTGATGCTGGGCTTCGTGAACCACTGGCTGATTCCGGACGTGCTCGACGGCGAGTTCGTGCAGGGCAAGCTCGACTCGCTCGGGTTGCACTTCCAGTTCACCGAGGTCTCGTTCGGGGTGTTCGGGTTCATCCTGCTGTTGATGATGGTGCTCAGACCCGAGGGCCTGATACCCGAGCGGCGCCACCAGCTGGAGATGGCCGAGGCGGTCGGCGACCTCGAGGAGCCCGGCCAGCTGTCCGTTACCTACGAGGCGCGCGCGTGAGCGTCAACGGCGACGCGCTGCTCGCCACCGAGCACGTCACGAAGGCCTTCGGCGGCCTCGTGGCGGTCGAGGACGTCTCGTTTACGGTCGCGCCGCGCTCGATCGTGTCGATCATCGGACCCAACGGCGCGGGCAAGACGACGTTCTTCAACATGTTGACCGGCCTCTACAGGCCGACGATCGGCCGGATCACGTTCGCGGGTCGTGACGTCACGGGCACGCGGCCGGACATCATCACGAGGCTCGGCGTCGCGCGGACGTTCCAGAACATCCGCCTGTTCTCGTCGATGACCGCGACCGAGAACGTGATGGTCGGCCAGCACGCGCGCATGAGCGCGGGCCTGTTCGGCTCGATCTTGCGCCCGCCCGCCGTGCGCAGGGAGGAGGTGGCGGTCCGCGAGAAGGCGCGCGAGATGCTCGCCTACGCCGGCCTGGAGAAGACCCAGTTCGAGCGTCTGGCCAGCAACCTCTCCTATGGCGACCAGCGCCGCGTGGAGATCGCGCGGGCGATCGCGTCCGACCCGGCGCTGCTGCTGCTCGACGAGCCGACGGCCGGCATGAACCCGCAGGAGTCGGCGCGCCTGACCGCCTTCATGGAGCAGCTGCGCGATGAGCGCGACCTGACGATCCTGCTGATCGAGCACGACATGAAGGTCGTCATGGGCGTGTCGGAGCGGATCACCGTGCTCGACCACGGCACGAAGATCGCGGAGGGCCAGCCGGAGGAGATCCGGGCCAACGATCGCGTGGTCGAGGCCTACCTCGGCAAGCGCGAGGGGGGCCGGGTTTGATGGCGCTGCTCGAGCTGCACGACATCCACACCTACTACGGCAACATCGAGGCGCTCAAGGGCGTGTCGCTCGACGTCGAGGAGGGCGAGATCGTCACGCTGATCGGGAGCAACGGCGCCGGCAAGTCGACGACACTGCGCTCGATCTCCGGCCTGACGCCGCCGCGCGAGGGCTCGATCCGCTTCGAAGGGCAGGAGATCGGCGAGACCGCCTCGCAGGACATCGTCCGGCTGGGCGTGTCGCTCTCCCCGGAGGGACGCCACTGCTTCGCCCGTATGACCGTGCGCGAGAACCTCGACTTGGGCGCGTACCTGCGCCGCGACGACGGGGTGAACTCCGACATCGAGCGCGTCTACGAGCTGTTCCCGCGGCTCAAGGAGCGCGAGCGCCAGAAGGCCGGGACGATGTCGGGCGGCGAGCAGCAGATGCTCGCGATCGGCCGGGCGCTGATGGCGAACCCGAAGCTGCTGCTGCTCGACGAGCCCTCGATGGGCATCGCGCCGGTGCTCGTCGAGCGCATCTACGAGACGATCGTGGAGATCAACCGACAGGGCACCACGATCCTGCTCGTCGAGCAGAACGCGAACTTCGCGCTCGAGGTGTCGCGGCGCGCCTACGTGCTCGAGACGGGCGCGATCGCGCTGAGCGACGACTCGGCGCGGCTGCGCGACAACCCCGAGGTCCAGAAGGCGTACCTGGGCGCATGACGATCGTCTTCGCAGCCCTCGGCGCCAAGTCGCTCTATCTGCTCTACCTGTGGCTGGCGTCGGCGATCGTGGCTTCGTACATGTCCGAGCGCAAGGGCTTCGGCAGCAAGGTCGGGCTCGCGTTCGGTCTGCTCTTGAGCGCCGTCGGGGCGATCATCTGGCTGCTGGTCCCGGCGCGGCCGGACTCGCGCTGGAAGCTCCAGGGACCGTTCGGCAGCGGCGGCCAGACCGTCGCCGAGGCGCGCGCGGAGCGCGACGAGGCTTCGCCGGGAGACGGGAGCTAGATGTCCTGGAGCATGTTCCTGCCGCTAATCCTCGGGGGCGTCGCGTTCGGCTTCCTCTCGGTGGTCGCCGGGGTCATGTCCAGCCGCGGCAACCAGTCCGGGGCGGAGCGGGTGCGCGACTACGGCTTCCTGCTGCTGCTCGCGATCGGCGCCTGGACGCTCATCCTGCTGATCGTCTCGATCTTCAACGAGCCCAACGACGTCGGCGACATGGTGACCATTACCCTTGTGATCGTCGTGTTCTTTGCCCTGCTGCTGCTGGCGTTCTTCGGGATCTCTCTGCTCTTCGGCGCGATCGGGCGCCAGACGTCGCGCGGCAAGCGGGTTACCACCGACGAGCTGTGACCCCGCCGCCGGCCGGGTCATTCGATCGGCGTGAGCCGCTGCCGAGCCTGTTCAAGCTGCCGGCGCACCTGCTGCGGCAGCTCTCGCCGGGCTGGCGCCGGGCCGTGCTGGCGATCCTCGGCGCCCTGGTCGCCGCGGGCATCGTCACCGCGATCATCGCGGGGCCGAAGATCGCGGAGTCGAACAAGGAGCGCGCCGCGCGCGAGCGGCAGGAGGCGCGCCAGGCCGATGCGCGCGAGCGCGCGCGCCTGATCGCGGAGCAGCGGCCGCGCTTCGGGCGGGTCGCCGCGGGGGCGCCTCTGGTCGCCGGGGTCGAGAACGCCATCACCCGCGACGCCCGAGCCCGGCTCGCCACCGGCGAGCTGAAGACCCGGGTGCGGCGCGCCGACTGCCACACGATCGGCAGGCGCGGGCCGCGCATCCAGCTCTCCTGTACGGCGATCACGAGCGAGGTCGCCCCGTCGGCGGCCGGGGGAGGCGTCCTGATCGGCTACCCCTATGCGAGCGCGGTGACGCCCGCCACCCGCCGCTTCGCGATCTGCAAGACGAGCGGCCGCCCCGGCGAGGGCTCGTTCACGCACAAGGCGCCGGTGGAGCTGCCGGCGGCGTGCGGCGGCTAAGGCCGCCCCGAAGCCTCCGCATCGCCTGCGGGCCCTCTCGACAAGGAATATGCCTGCCACGAGGGCCCGCAGGCGCGCCAAGGGACCGGACCGGCCCGGCTAGCCGGTCGCTTTGCGCAGCGCGGGTTCCAGGTCCGGGTGGCGGAAGGGGTAGCCCAGCTCGGTCAGGCGGCTCGGGACGGCTCGCTGGCCGGTCGTCACGATCATCGACATCTCGCCGTACAGGGCTTTCAGCGCCAGCCCCGGGACCGGCGCGAGCGCCGGGCGATGCAGCACGCGCCCGAGCGCGCGTGAGAACTCCTTGTTGGTCACCGGATCGGGCGCGGCCACGTTGACCGGGCCGCTCAGGGCCGGTGTGTCGAGCGCGAACAGGATCGCGCCCACCACGTCGTCGATGTGAATCCAGGGCAGGAACTGGCGCCCGCCCGCGACGGGTCCACCGACTCCGGCCTTGAAGAAGGGCAGCATCTTGCCCAGTGCACCGCCGGACGGCGACAGCACCACGCCCGTCCGAGTGACCACCACCCGCAGGCCCAGCTCCTCCGCCGCGTGTGCCTCGGCCTCCCAGTCCACCACCACGTGCGCGAGGTAGTCGTCGCCCGCCGGCGCGTCCTCCGAGAGCGGTTCGTCGCCGCGCGCGCCGTAAAAGCCGACCCCGGACTGCGACACCAGCACCTTCGGGCGCTCCGCTTCCGGGAGCGCGCGCAGCCCGGCCACGAGGTTGCGGGTGCCGAGGATCCGCGAGTTGCGGATCTCGACCTTGGCGCGGTCGTTCCAGCGCTGGGCGATCTGCTCGCCCAGCAGGTTGACGACGGCGTCGCGGCCGCGCAGCGCGTCGGCCGGCGCCGGCTCCTCCGAGGGGGCCGGCCAATTGACCTTGCGCGACAGCTCCGTCACCTCGTCGCCGCGCTCGCGCAGCGCGCCCGCGACCGCCTGGCCGATGGTGCCGGTCGCGCCGGTGACGGCAACACGCATCAGGTGACCGCGGCGCGCTCCACCGTCGGCTGCTCCTCCTCGTCGAGCTCGCTCGAGCGCTCCGCGACCTCCTCGACCGCGCGTGCCACGGCGCGCGCGACATCGCGGTTGAAGACGCTCGGGATGATGTAGTCCTCGTCGAGCTCCTCGTCGTCGACGGCGCTCGCGATCCCGCGCGCGGCGGCGAGCTTCATCTCCTCGGTGATCGCGGTGGCCCGGGCGTCGAGCGCGCCGCGGAACACGCCCGGGAAGGCGAGCACGTTGTTGATCTGGTTGGGGTAGTCGGAGCGCCCGGTGGCCATCACCCGCACGTGAGCCGCGGCCTCCTCGGGCCGCACCTCCGGGTTCGGGTTGGCCATCGCGAAGACGAACGGATCGGGGTTCATCTTCTCCAGGTCGGAGGCGCTGATGATCCCCGGCCCCGACAGGCCGATGAACAGGTCGGTGCCCTCGATCACCTCGCGCGGCGTGCCGTCACGCCGTCCGGAGTTCGTGTTCTCGGCCAGCCAGCGCTTGGGGGAGTTCATGGAGCCGGCCGCGTAGTCGTCGCGGTCGGTGTGGATCGCGCCGAAGCGGTCGCAGGCCACGATCGAGCTGACCCCGGCGTCCATCAGGATCTTCGCGACGGCCACGCCGGCGGCACCGGCGCCGACCATCAGCACCTCGAGGTCCTCCATCTTGCGCTCGGTCAGCCGGCAGGCGTTGATCAGGGCGGCCAGCGTCACGATCGCGGTCCCGTGCTGGTCGTCGTGGAAGACCGGGATGTCGAGCGCCGCCTGCAGGCGCTGCTCGATCTCGAAGCAGCGCGGCGACGAGATGTCCTCGAGGTTGATGCCGCCGAAGGTGGGGGAGATGCGCATCACCGTCTCCACGATCTCGTCCGTGTCCTTCGTGTTCAGGCAGATCGGAAAGGCGTCGACGTCGGCGAACTCCTTGAAGAGCATCGCCTTGCCCTCCATCACCGGCATCGCGGCCTCGGGGCCGATGTCACCCAGCCCCAGCACCGCGGTCCCGTCGGACACGACGGCGACCGTGTTCGCCTTGATCGTGTACTTGAACGCCTTCTGACGGTTCTCGGCGATCGCCGTGCACACGCGCGCCACGCCCGGGGTGTAGGCCATCGAGAGGTCGTCGCGCGTCTTGAGCGGCATATTCAGGCCGGTGTGGATCTTGCCGCGCCGGTGAACCTCGAAGGTGCGGTCGGTGATCTCCACGACGCGCGCCGGCCGCACCGCCTGGACGGCGGAGATGACCTCGCCGCGGTGCTCGACGCTGGAGCACTCGACGGTGATCTCGCGCAGCGTGTGGTCGCCCTTCGCCTCGACCGTGTCGACCGCCACGATCGCGCCGCCGGCGCGGGTGATCGCCGCGGTAACCCTGCCGAGCACGCCGCCCGGTTTCTGAGGCAGCGCGACGCGCAGAGTGAGCGAGAACTGTGCGGAGGGAGTGGCCATGGCCCCGCCAGCGATCATACGGCGTCGATACGGTTAGGCCGTGGCCGCCGATCCGCCCCGTGAGCTGTTCCTGATCGACGGGAACAGCCTCGTCTACCGCGCCTTCTTTGCGCTGCCGGAGTCGATCGCCACCTCAAAGGGCCAGCCGACCAACGCGATCTTCGGGTTCGCGTCGATGCTCGTGAAGCTCGTCTCCGAGTACGGCGCCAAACCGACCCTGGTGGTCTGGGACGCGGGCATGTCCGGGCGCGAGGAGGTCTACGGCGAGTACAAGGCGGGGCGGCGCGAGCGGCCCGATCTGCTGTCGGAGCAGTGGCCCTACATGCACCCGCTCGTCGACAGCTTCGGCTACGAGAACGTCAAGGTCGCCGGCTACGAGGCCGACGACGTGATCGCGACGCTGGCCGAGCGCGCGGCCGCGGAGGGCATCGACGTGATGGTCGTGACCGGCGACCGCGACCTGTTCCAGCTGATCCAGCCGCACGTCCGCGTGATGGCCACCGGCCGCGGCATCACCGACACGAAGATCTACGACCGCGAGGCGGTGATCGACCGCTACGGCATCCCGCCCGAGCTGATCCCGGACTTCTACGGGCTGAAGGGCGACACGTCGGACAACATCCCGGGCGTCCCCGGGATCGGCGACAAGACCGCCACGCAGTTGCTCCAGGAGTGGGGCGACCTGGAGGACGTGCTGGCCAACATCGACTCGATCTCGGGTGCCAAGCGCAAGGAGAACCTGACCGAGCACGCCGAGAACGCGCGCATCTCCAAACGGCTCGCCACCGCCGTGCGCGACGTGGACGTGGAGGTCGACTTCGACAAGGTGATCGCGCGCGAGCCCGACCGCTCGCGCCTGCGCGAGACGTTCCGCGAGTTCGAGCTGCGCGCGCCGCTGGAGCGGCTGGAGGAGGCGCTCGGGGAGGACGGCGCGGCGCCGGCCGAGCGCGTGGACGAGGTGATCGAGGTGAGTGCCCGCGAGGTGCCGCTGGCCGAGCTGGGCTCGCTGGAGGGCGACCTGGTCGCGATCGCGGCGCTGCGGCCGGGGGAGGATCCGGACGAGGTACCCGCTCCGGCCCCCGATCTAGAGGAGGAGCTGGAGCTGGAGGAGGACGCCGCGCTCGAAGCGGTGGAGGAGGAGATCCCGGCTGCGGCAGACACGCTTGGCCAGGGCTCCTTCGACTTCGAGGGCGGCCCGCGCGGGCCGCTGACCGTCGCGGCCTGGGCGGGCGACGAGGTGCTGGTGGCCGAGGCGGAGACGCTTGCCGCGTTCGCGATGGCACGCGGCGACCACCCGGTCGTGGCGCACGACTGGAAGACGATCGCCATGGCCGACGACCCCTGCGCCGCCCCGCCGCTCGCCCACGACACGATGGTCGCGGCCTACCTGATCGACCCCGCCCGGCGCGGCTATCCGCTCGACGAGCTGGCCACCGAGGCCGGCCTGGGCGTTCGCGTGAAGACGAACGGGGCGCACCCGGCCGAGCCGGGCGCTTCCGCACGGCACGGCGCCGACGGCGTGGCCGAGCGCGCCGTGCTCACGCGCCTCCTGGCCGAGCGCCAGCGCGAGCGTCTCGACGAGGACGGCCTGACCGACCTGTTCCACGAGATCGAGCTGCCGCTGATCGACGTGCTCGTCGAGATGGAGCGCGCCGGCGTGAAGCTCGACGTGAAGCGTCTGCGCGCGATCAGCAAGCGCTTCAACGAGCGGGCGGTTGAGCTGGAGCGGCGCGTCTGGGAGCTGGCCGGGGAGGAGTTCACGATCGGGTCGCCGCAGCAGCTGGCGCCGATCCTGTTCGAGAAGCTCGGCCTGCCGCGCAAGCGCCGCGGCAAGACCGGCTACTCGACGGACGCGCGCGTGCTGCAGGCGATCCGCCAGGAGCACGAGATCGTCCCGGCGATCGAGGAGTGGCGCGAGGTCACCAAGCTCAAGTCGACCTACCTGGACGCGTTCCCGGAGCTGATCGGCCCCGACGGCCGCCTGCACACGACGTTCAACCAGACGGCGGCGACGACCGGGCGCCTGTCGAGCACCAACCCGAACCTCCAGAACATCCCGATCCGCACCGAACAGGGGCGCGAGATCCGCGCCTGCTTCGTGGCGGAGGACGGCAGTCGCCTGATCTCGGCGGACTACTCGCAGGTCGAGCTGCGGCTGCTGGCGCACATCGCCGACGAGCCGGCGCTGAAGGAGATCTTCCGGCGCGGCGAGGACGTGCACACGGCCACGGCCGAGGCGATCCTTGGCGGCAAGACGGATCCGGGCACCCGCTCCAAGGCCAAGATGGTCAACTACGGGATCGTGTACGGGCTGTCGGCCTTCGGGCTCGCCGACCGGCTTCAGATCGAGAAGGAGGAGGCGCAGCAGTTCATCGACGCCTACTTCGAGCGCTTCCCCAAGGTCAAGGAGTTCATCGACAGCACGATTGAGCGGGCCCGCGAGGAGGGCCACGTGGCCACCCTGTTCGGGCGTATCCGGCGCGTGCCCGAGCTGCGCTCGCGCCAGTTCCAGACGCGCAGCCTGGGGGAGCGCCTGGCGGTCAACATGGTCATCCAGGGCACGGCCGCGGACATCATCAAGGTCGCGATGGTGCGGGCACGCGACGAGCTGCGCAGCGCGGAGCTGAGCACGCGCCTGGTGCTCCAGATCCACGACGAGCTGCTCTTCGAGGGACCCGAGGACGAGGTGGAGCCGGCCTCCGAGATCGTGAGGCGCGAGATGGCCGGGGCGTTCGAGATGGACCCGCCGCTCGAGGTCGACGTCGGCGCGGGCACCAACTGGCTCGAGGCCAAGTAGTGGACTCCAAGGCGATCGCGGTGATGGCGACGGCTGCGGCGGGCGGCCTGGTGGCGATGCAGGCCCCGATCAACTCGGGCCTCGGCAAGGCCGTCGGCAGCCTGCCGGCGGCGTCCTTCTCGTTCGCGATCGGCCTGGTGGCGCTCGTCGGGATCACGTTCGTCTCGGGCGAGGGGTTCGGCCAGCTCGGCGACGTCGGCGGGCTGTCCTGGTACTACCTGATCGGCGGCCTGCTGGGTGCCGTGTACGTGACCACCGTGCTGGTCTCGGTGCGCACGCTGGGCGCCGGCGGGGTCACGGCCGCCACGATCGCGGGCCAGCTCACGATGTCCGTGGTGATCGACCAGCTCGGCATCCTCGGACTCGCGCAGCGGCAGCTCACGCCGGGCCGGGTGATCGGGGTGGCGCTGCTGGCGGCCGGCGTCTACCTGGTCGTCGAAAGCTAGAGGCGCGCGAGCAGCCGCTCGCTGAGCACGACGTCGTGAGGGAGTCGCCGGAGCTTCTCGGGCTCGGCACCAACGCCCTCTCGCCGGAGGATCTCCGCCACGTGGGCCCAATGGCTCGCCGCCATGTCCTCCTGCGATCGTCCCTCGAACGGCTCGTCCGGGCCGACCACGACACGCGCCGTTTCCTCGAGGTCCTCTGTGTGGTCACGCTCCAGATGTCCGGAGCTGGCCCACCCCCGGCATCGCCGTAGACCCTCGGCGGTCCCGAGGTCCAGCCACGGTCGTCGAGGAGCGGCACGCGCCGCCCGTCCTCGAGCTCGGCCTCGTGACGCGCCGACAGCGACATCCCACCCGCGTCGGCCGGGACGTCGTGCAGTTCGACGAACGTCACCAGACGCTCGACGGCAGCCACTAAGCAGCGTGGGCGAGCGGGCGGCGGATCCGTGCCGGCGGCGGCCCCGCCGCCACGAACTCGGGCGGGGCGATCTCGAGGTAGTGCCCGAACGCCCAGTCGAGGAAGCTGCGCGACTGCATCCCGCGCAGCCCGCCCGCGAGCAGCCGCGGCGGCACGCGCGGGACAAGCTGCTGGGCGCGCAGCAGCGCGTCGAACTTCCACTCGTGTGACGCTGAGAAGTCGCCGTAGCGCGCCAGCGCCTGCGCGAGGCTCAGATTGCCCGAGACCACGGCGCGCAGCTCGCGGCCGCAGGCGATGCCGAAGTAGAGCGCGGTCCGGATGCCCTCGGCGGTCAGCGGCAGGCAGTGGCCGGCCGAGTCGCCCACGAAGAAGATGCCGTCCGCCGTCGCGGCGCGCAGCCGGTGGGGGATCCAGTTGCCCTGGTAGCGCACCGGCTCGCGCTCGAGGTCCTCGGCGAGCATCACCGTCGTCTCCTTCACGTGGAAGCGCGGATCGAACGAGCCCACGCCGATGCGCACCTCCTGGCCCGCCGGGAAGCTCCAGCCGTAGCCCGCCGGCACGTAGCGGCGGTCGATCCAGATCTCCATCTCCTCGCCGGCGCCCCAGGGGTGCACCTCCAGGCCGCGCGACAGCGGGGCGTCGGGCGGCTGGTAGCCGCTGCCCAGAACCCGCCGCCAGCCGAGCGCGTCGACGATCACGGGGGCGGTCAGGTCACCGCGGTCGGTGTGGATCGTGCCGTCGGTGCGGCCGTGCACCTTGGCGGTCTCGAAGGTGGCGTCGGTCTGGGCCCAGAGCAGCCAGCACAGCTCGGCGTAGTCGAAGGTCGAGAAGGTCCAGGGCAGCGCGAGCCGCGCGGTCCCGCGCGGCGTGTGCACGACCAGCCGGCCGAACGTCTGGCGGTGGGAGCCCATCAGGTCCATCGCGCGCAGCCACTCGGTCGGGATGCCGCAGGCCGAGGTCTGACGCTCGCCGATCTCGTAGCGGTCGAGCACCAACACGCGCGCGCCCGTGCCGGCCAGCTCCCGGGCTACGGCCAGCCCCGCGAAGCTGGCCCCGCAGATCAGTACGTCGGCGTCGCCGGAAAGCGGCGTGCGAGCGGCGCCGCGCTTCGTACGGCGGGTCGGCATGGGAGGAATGTAGCTACCCTAGGCCCCCGCAGTGGCAGAGACAGAGACGCTTACCCCACCCCCTAAGACCGTCGAGGGCTCGGACGGCCTCCTGCTTGAGGTCGACGGCCAGATCGTTCCCAACTACGACGCCACCATCGTCCCGTTCGAGGAGGGTGACGTGGTGTCCGGCAAGGTGGTCCAGATCGATCAGGACGAGGTCCTGGTCGACATCGGCTACAAGAGCGAGGGCGTCATCCCGCTCAGCGAGCTGTCCATCCGCAAGTCGGTGGACCCCCACGACGAGGTGGATCTGGGCGAGGAGGTCGACGCGCTCGTCCTCACCAAGGAGGACCAGGACGGTCGGCTGCTGCTGTCCAAGAAGCGCGCCCGCTTCGAGAAGGCGTGGCGCAAGATCGAGGCCGCCGCCGAGTCCGGCGAGCCCGTCGAGGGCACCGTGATCGAGGTCGTCAAGGGCGGTCTGATCATCGACCTGGGCGTGCGCGGTTTCCTGCCCGCCTCGCTGGTCGACATCCGCCGCGTGCAGAACCTCGACGAGTTCCTAGGCACCAAGATCGAGTGCAAGGTGATCGAGCTGAACCGCTCGCGCAACAACGTGGTGCTGTCGCGCCGCGCGGTGCTCGAGGAGGAGCGCAAGGAGGTCCGCCAGCAGATCCTCGACCGGCTCCAGCCGGGCATGATCGTCGAGGGCGCGATCTCCAACATCGTCGACTTCGGCGCCTTCGTGGACCTGGACGGGATCGACGGCCTGATCCACATCTCCGAGCTGTCCTGGTCGCACGTCAACCACCCGTCCGAGATCCTCGCCATCGGCGACGTCGTCCCGGTCAAGGTGCTCGACATCGACCGCGACCGCCAGCGCATCTCGCTCGGGCTCAAGCAGACGCAGGAGGATCCGTGGCAGCGGGTCATCGACACCTACCGCGTCGGCGATGAGCTGGAGGGCAAGGTCACCAAGGTGGTCACCTTCGGCGCTTTCGTCGAGATCATGGAGGGCGTCGAGGGGCTCGTGCACATCAGCGAGCTGGCCCACCACCACGTCGAGAACCCGCGCGAGATCCTCGAGCCGGGCCAGGACGTGCGCGTGAAGATCCTCGAGATCGACTCCGAGCGCCGCCGCCTTTCGCTGAGCGTGAAGCGGGTGGCCGAGCAGCTGGAGCACATCAAGACCGCCGCTGCCGCCGGAGCCGCCGCCGCCGGGGTCAGCGAGGAGATCGGCGACGTGCCGGACCTCGGCCTGTCGGAGGACGTGTTCGCCGGCCCGCAGGTGAGCGGCGTCGACGACCTGCGCGCCGCCGTGGCGGACTTCGTCCCGCCCGAGGAGGCCGAGGAGGCGCCGCCGCTGCCGGAGCCCGTGGCCGCGCCGGAGGCCGAGGCTGAGCCCGCGCCCGCGGCCGAGGCCGAGGCCGCGCCCGAGGCCGAGGCCGCTGCCGAGGCTGAGGCCGAGCCCGAGGCCGCTGTCGAGGAAGAGCCCGCGGCCGAGGAAGAGCAGCAGGCCGACGAAGAGCCCGCGGCCGACGAGCCCTCAGAGCAACCGGAGGAGTAGCCCATGGCCCCATTTGTGGGGCTGACAGGCGGACTGGGCGCCGGCAAGTCGGAGGCGCTCAAGCTGCTCGGGGAACTCGGAGCGGCAACGCTCTCGACGGACGCGGTCGTGCACGATCTGCTCGAGGGCGATGACCTGCGCGACGCCTTGGTCGCCCGGCTGGGCCCGGATGTTGCGCCGAACGGTCACCTCGACCGCGCGCGCATAGCGGAGCGCGTCTTCGGCGACGAGGAGGCGACCGCCTGGTTGGAAGGCACGCTGTGGCCCCTGGTGGGGGCGCGTGTGGCCGAGTGGCGAGCCGCTGTGCCGGCTGACCAGGTGGCCGTGGTCGAGGTGCCGCTGCTCTTCGAGGCGGGCATGGAGTCGGTCTTCGACCACACGATCGCCGTCGTCGCCGAGGAGACGACCCGCGAGGAGCGCGCCGGCGCGCGCGGTCACGCGGCCGTGGCCGAGCGGGCCGGCCGGCAGCTCTCGCAGGCAGAAAAGGCGCAGAAAGCGGATTTCACCGTGCGCAACGATGGGTCGCTTGACGAGTTGAAGCTGACGCTGTCCCAAGTACTTGCGAAACTCGACCGACCGTGAGCTCGCACGCAGCTCGCATCACACGGCGTCCTTCGCGGGCGCGAGTCCGGCGCCGTCGCTTGACGGCGATAGCGGCTGCTGCGGTTCTGGGTGCGATCGTGGCCGCAGTCCTCGTCTCTGGCGTGCTCGACGAGGCGGTGCGGGAGATCACGCTCCCGCTGCGCCACGAGGACATCATCCGCCAGCAGGCGGCCGACAAGAACGTCGACGCCGCCCTGATCGCGGCCGTGATCTACGAGGAGTCGCGCTTCCGCGACCAGACCTCCAACGCGGGTGCGCGCGGGCTGATGCAGATCACGCCCGAGACCGCCGACTTCATCGCCCGCCGCTCGGGCGGCATCCGCTTCCGGCAGTCGGACCTCGCCACCCCGCAGATCAACATCGCGTACGGGGCCTGGTACCTGCGCTACCTGATCGACCACTACGGGGGCAACGAGCCGCTCGCGGTCGCCGCTTACAACGCGGGGCAGAGCAACGTGGACCGCTGGGTCAAGGAGGCCGGCGGGCCCGCCAAGTTCGACAGCGCCCGCCACATCCCGTTCCCCGAGACGCGCGCCTACGTCCAGAACGTCCAGGAGCGGCGCCAGCAGTACCGCGACCACTACGCCGCCGAGCTGGGCCTGTAGCGAAACGGAAACATCGCTTATAGGGTGGGCCGGGCTTTGCCCGAGGGACTCGCACACTCTCGACGCGGCTTCCTGGCCGGGGCCGGAACCCTCGCCGCGGCCGCCGCGCTGACCGGTCCGCAGGCGTTCGCGGCCCGGCCGCACAAGCGTCCCTCGCTGCGCGGCGGCAAGTTCGCCGAGGGCGTTGCCTCGGGCGACCCCACGCCCGAGGGCGCCACGGTCTGGACGCGGTTGAGCGACGTGGAGGGGAGGGGAACGGTCGAGGTGGAGGTGGCGCGCGACCACGCCTTCCACCGCGTGGTGGCCCGCGGCCTGATCGCCGCCGGGCCTAGCTCGGCCTACTCGGTGAAGACGCGCATCGTCGGGCTGAGCCCCTACGAGGAGTACTGGTACCGGTTCACGACGCGCGGGTCCGAGAGCCCGGTGGGCCGCTTCCGCACGGCGTTGCCGCCCGACTCGCGCCAGCCCGTGCGGTTCGCGTTCTGGTCCTGCCAGGACTACACCTTCGGCCACTTCAACGGTCATTCGCTGATGGCGACCGAGGACATCGACTTCGTGGTCAACCTGGGCGACTACATCTACGCCGAGGCCTACTACGCGGCCGACGACGGACGCGGCGGGATCCGCACCGACCCGATCGGGTTCTCGGAGACGCTCGAGCAGTACCGCGCCAAGTACGCGCTCTACCGGACCGACCCGGCTCTGCGGCGCCTCCACTCGCGCTTCCCGATGATCTCCATCTGGGACGACCACGAGGTGGAGGACAACTACGCCGGCGGCGCGGGCCCGACGGGCGGGCTGTCGCCCGAGCTGCGCTACTCGATCGCGCGCCGCAACGCCGCCTACCGCGCGTTCTTCGAGAGCATGCCGACGTACGGGGTCAAGTGGCCGCGCAGCACGCGCATCTACCGCGGGATGCGCTTCGGGAAGACGGTCGACCTGCTGCTGCTGGACCAGCGTCAGTACCGCGCCGACCAGCCCTGCGACGACGCCCAGGTCGGGCCCGTCTGCGACGACATCAACCAGCCGCGCAACTTCCTCGGCCGACGCCAGATGAACTTCGCCAAGAAGCGGCTGGCCGGCTCGCCGGCGTCCTGGAAGGTGGTCGCCAACGAGGTGATGGTGATGCCGACGATCTACCCGGGCGGCGACTACATCGGCTTCGACTCGTGGCAGGGCTACCCGCGCGAGCGGCGCGAGCTGCTGCAGCACATCCGGCGCAAGAAGATCAAGGACGTGGTGTTCGTCACCGGCGACATCCACACGTTCGTGGCGGGCGACGTGCGCGTCGATCCCGACGACAAGGTGCCGGTGGCGACCGAGTTCGTCGGCGGGTCGATCTCGTCGCCGGGGCTCGGCGAGGGCGCCGGCGGCATCCTGCCGAACCCCGATCCGTACAACCCCAAGACGCCCGAGGCGCTGATCGGCGTGCTCAAGTCGAGCAACCCGTGGGCGGTGGACGCCGAGTTCGACCACCACGGCTACGGGCTCGTCGAGGCCAGCCAGCACCACTTCAGCTGCAAGCTGCGGCGCGTCGAGACGGTCAAGACCGTGTCGCGCAAGGCGCTGCCGGACAAGCGCTACTCGTACCGGATCACGCCCGGGCACCCGAGCCTGCTGGACTAGCCGCGGCGCGGTCCCTAGCCGGTCGCGTCCTCCCAGGCGGCGTAGGCCTGCTCGACGGCGCGCTTCGCCTTGGCGTGGCGCTCGGTGGCCCGCTCGCGCCTGGTCGGGCTGCTCCACTGCGTGGGGTCGGCCAGCTCGTCTTCCAGGGCGGCGAGGGACGCCTCCGCCTTTTCGACCTCGCGCTCGAGCTCGCTTGCCCGGCGAATCGAGTTCTTCGAGGGGCCGCTGCGGGCCGGGTTCGCCGGGGGCTTCACGCCCTTCGTTTCGCGCTCGGCCTCCCGGCGCTTCGCGGGCTTCGTCTGCGCTTCGCGGCGCTCCTCGCGCACCCGCGCGAACTCGGCCCAGCCTCCCTGGTAGGTGTGAAGGCGGCCCTCCTCGAACGCGACGGTTCTGGTCCCGACCGCATCGAGAAGGGCGCGGTCGTGTGAGACCAGCAGGACCGCGCCCTCGAACGCTTGCAGCGCATCCTCCAGCGCCTCCCTGGCGTCGAGGTCGAGGTGGTTGGTCGGCTCGTCGAGGATCAGGACGTTTGCCTCGGAGGCCACCAGCACCGCCAGGCTCAGCCGCCGCCGCTCGCCTCCGGACAGGCCGTCGAGTGGCTTCTCGGCCTCCTCTCCCGAGAACAGGAACTGGCCGAGCAGCGCCCGCGCCCTGCCGGGGGTGAGGCCGGTCGCGCGCTGCGCGGCCTCGAGCGCGGTGCCGGTGGACCCCAGCTCCAGGGCGTGCTGGGAGAGGTAGCCGAGCTTGACGTTGTGGCCGGTCTTGAGACGGCCGCCGTCGAGCGGCCGGCGGCAGGCGACGGCCTCGATCAACGTGGTCTTGCCGGCGCCGTTCGGGCCGACCAGCGAGATGTGCTCGCCGCGCTCGAGCCAGAGGTTGCCGCCCTCGAGCAGGGTCCGGCCGGGAACCTCGAGGCGGGCGTCCTCGACCTCCAGCACGACGCGGCCGGTGCGCTCGGCCGAGCCGAAGCTGAAGCCGAGCGAGCGCGTGTCGCGCGGGTCGCGCTCGATCCGCTCGATCTTGTCGAGCGCCTTGACGCGCGACTGGGCCTGGCGCGCCTTGGTCGCCTTGTAGCGAAAGCGCTCGACGAAGCGCTCCATGCGGGCGATCTCGCGCTCCTGCTTGTCGATGGCCTTGCCGAGCGCGATCTCGCGCGCGGCCGCCTCGCGCCGCCAGGCGTGCCAGGGACCCGGGAAGAAGCGGGCCTTGCCCGCCTCCAGCTCCAGGACGGAGGTGCCGACGGCCTCGAGGAACCAGCGGTCGTGGGCGACGAGGATGACCGCGGCGTCGAGGCCGGTGAGGTACCCCTCGAGCCACTCGAGCGAGGAGATGTCGAGGTGGTTGGTGGGCTCGTCGAGCAGGAGAAGGTCGGGATCGCCGGCAAGCGCCCGGGCAAGCGACGCGCGGGTGAGCTCGCCGCCGGAGAAGGTGCCGAGCTCCCGGTCGAGGTCGGCGTCGCTGAACCCGAGGCCATGGACCGGGCCGAGCGCCCGAGCGCGCCAGTTCCAGCCGCCGGCGTGCTCAAGGCGGGCCTGGGCAACGGCATAGCGCCGAAGTAGGTCCGCGTCGTCTGGGCTCGCCGCCATCGATTGCTCCACCTCGCGCAGGCGCCCCTCCAGAGCAACCAGGTCAGAGCAGCCGGCCAGGACGTAGTCCCTGAGGGTCAGGCCCTTCTGGCTCGGTGGGCGCTGGTCGTGAAGGGCCGTCCGGGCGCCCTTCTCGAAGACGAGCTCGCCGCCGTCGACGGAGCTCAGCCCGGCGAGCATGCGCAGGAGGGTCGTCTTGCCCGCCCCGTTCCGCCCGGCAAGCGTCATGCGATCGCCCCGCTCGAGCTTGAAGGAGACAGCCCGAAACAACGCGGCCCCCGCCACGTCCTTGTCCAGCGCCGATGCAATCACAACCGCCACGTAGCCCAATTGTCACGCAGGGCGCACACGAGTCACACAAGCGCCGGCACCCTGCGCCTGTGGGCCCTCTCGACAAGCAATATGCCCGCCACGAGGGCCCGCAGGCGGTGGACGCCATCGTTGGCGAGCTTGCGGGGCGTCAGCATGGGGTCGTTTCGCTCCCGCAACTGGACGAGCTCGGGGTGCCGCGGCATGTGATCTACGCGCGGCTGAAGGCCCGGCGCTGGTACCTGCTCCACCGCGGCGTCTACGCCGTCGGCCACCGGGCGCTCACGTGGCGCTCGCGCCTGCTGGCCGCCGTGTACGCCTGCGGGCCCGGTGCGCTCGCGAGTCACCGGGCGGCCGGGGCGCTGCACGGGTTGCTCAACTCGGGTCGTATCGAGGTCACCGCGCCGCGGGGGATCAAGTCCAAGCCGAACATGACCGTCCACCGCACGCGCAGGCTCGACGAGCAGGACCGCACCCTCGTCGCCGCGGTTCCGGTCACCGCAACCGCCCGGACGCTCGTGGACCTCGCCGATGTGCTGAGCGAGGAGCGGCTCGCCAAGGCCGTCCACCAGGCGGAGATCCTGCGTGTCTTCGACCTCGAGGCCCTGGACGAGGCACGAGCGAGGGGAGGAACGAGACGAGGGCGGCACCGCCTCACGCGCGTGCTTACCGCCTACCAACCCGAGCCGCATTTCCTGCGCAGCCGAGCGGAGCGCCGTGTTCTGGAGCTGTGCCGGCAGGCCGGCCTGCCGATGCCGCGGTTCAACGTCTCGGTAGCCGGCTACGAGCTCGACGTCTACTGGCCCGAAGCGCGCTTCGCCCTCGAGGTCGACGGCGCGGAAACGCACGACACCACCTACGCCTTCCACTCCGATCGCAGGCGCGACAGGGCGCTCGCGGTGCAGGGCATCCAGGTCAATCGGGTCACCTGGCCGGATCTGAACCCCGAACTGACCGAGCAGGTCCGGGAGATCCTCGCCCGGCGCTAGTCTCGGAGGTCGTGCCGGAGTTCAAGGTCAACCCCGCTTACACCCCCGTCGCCGACCAGAAGCTGGCGCTCGACAAGCTCGCCGCGGGCATCGACGGGGGCGACCGTTTCCAGACGCTTCTGGGCGTCACCGGGGCCGGCAAGACCGCCACGATGGCGTTCACGATCGAGCAGGTCCAGCGCCCGGCGCTCGTGATCGCCCACAACAAGACGCTCGCCGCCCAGCTCTGCAACGAGTTCCGCGAGTTCTTCCCCGACAACGCCGTCGAGTACTTCGTCTCGTACTACGACTACTACCAGCCCGAGGCGTACGTCCCGAGCTCGGACCTCTACATCGAGAAGGACTCCTCGATCAACCAGGAGATCGAGCGCCTCCGCCATGCCGCCACGGCGAGCCTGTTCGGCCGGCGCGACACGATCGTCGTGGCCAGCGTCTCCTGCATCTTCGGCCTCGGCTCGCCCGAGAAGTACGACCGCCTGATGCTGATGCTCAAGCCGGGGGAGATGGTCGACCGCGACGGCGTGCTCCGCAAGCTCGTCGACATCCAGTACTCGCGCAACGACACGGCGCTCGGCCGCGGCAGCTTCCGTGTGCGCGGCGAGACGCTCGAGGTCTTCCCCGCCTACGCCGAGACCGCCTACCGGGCCGTCTTCTTCGGCGACGAGGTCGAGAGCGTCCAGGAGTTCGACCCGCTCACGGGCGAGCTGATCAAGGATCTCGAGTACGCGGCCGTCTGGCCCGCGACCCACTACGCGACCGACCAGTCGACGATCGACCGCTCGGTAGGCGAGATCCGCGACGAGCTCGAGCTGCGCACCAAGGAGCTGGAGGAGCAGGGCAAGCTGCTGGAGTCGCACCGCCTGCGCCAGCGGACCCAGTTCGACATGGAGATGCTGCGCGAGCTCGGCTTCTGCAACGGCATCGAGAACTACTCGCGCATCCTCGACGGCCGCGCCCCCGGCGAGCGTCCCTACTGCCTGATCGACTTCTTTCCCGAGGACTTCGTCTGCTTCATCGACGAATCGCACCAGACCGTCCCGCAGATCGGCGGCATGTACGAGGGCGACCGCTCGCGCAAGCAGACGCTGGTCGACTACGGCTTCCGCCTGCCGAGCGCGCTCGACAACCGGCCCCAGACCTTCGACGAGTTCCTCCAGCGCACGCCGCAGATCGTGTTCGTGTCGGCCACGCCGAGCGACTTCGAGCGCAACCACTCCAGCCAGATCGTCGAGCAGATCGTGCGTCCGACCGGCGTGGTGGACCCCGAGGTCGACGTCCGCGAGACGAAGAACCAGATCGACGACCTCATGGAGGAGATCCGCAAGCGCGTCGAGGTCGAGGAACGCACTCTGGTCACGACGCTGACCAAGAAGATGGCCGAGGACCTGACCGACTACCTGCTCGAGTACGGCTTCAAGGTGCGCTACCTGCACTCGGAGATCGACACGCTCGAGCGCATCCAGATCATCCGCGAGCTGCGCCTCGGCGAGTTCGACATCCTCGTCGGCGTCAACCTCCTGCGCGAGGGCCTCGACCTGCCCGAGGTCTCGCTGGTGGCGATCCTCGACGCCGACAAGGAGGGCTTCCTGCGCGGGGAGACCTCGCTGATCCAGACGATCGGCCGCGCGGCCCGGAACATCCGCGGCCAGGTGATCATGTACGCGGACAAGGAGACGGCCGCGATGCGCAACGCGATCAAGGAGACCGATCGCCGGCGCGCCATCCAGGTCGCCTACAACGAGGAGCACGGCATCACGCCGGCCACGATCCAGAAGGGCATCTCGGACATCTCCGACTTCCTGATGATGGAGTCCAAGGTGCCGACCCGGCGCGGGCGCCGTCGGGACACGGAAGGCATGTCGGCCGAGGAGCTGCGCCGCACGATCGTGGAGCTCGAGGAGGAGATGCTGGCGGCGGCCGACGACCTCCGCTTCGAGTACGCCGCCAAGCTGCGTGACGAGATCAAGTCGCTGCGGCGCGAGCTGCAGGAGGCCGAGGCCGGCGCCTGAGGTCGCGCCCCGGCGGTGGGAGCGCTCTCGGGATTTTCTGCTAGACCTCTGGGCGCGGAGCCTCCCCGACTCGCCGCCCCAGACTTGCCCAAGACCGCCCTCAGCATCGCCGCGAGCATCGTGCTGCTCGCCCTCTTCGCGCCGCCCGCCCTGGCCGTGCCGACCGCTTCGTTCACGGTCGACCCCGACCCGGCGGTGTCCGGCGTGGCGGCCACTTACACGTCGACGTCCACGGCCGATACCGGGTTCGAGGTCGCCGAGGTCGACTGGGACTTCGACAACGACGGCGACTACGAGGTGAAGGACACGACGGCGCCGTTCACGACGCCGCACACGTACGGCATCGCGGGCACCAGAACCTTTGGCATGAAGGTGACCGACAACAACGCTCTCCTGCCGCAGACGACGACGGCAACCAAGACGGTGACCGTCGTGACGCGACCGCCGACGGCCGACTTCAGCTTCAGCCCGAACTCGCCCACTGTCGGCGACGATGTCCTGTTCGCCCCCGATGCCGGCGACCCGGACGGCGACGCGCTCAAGTACTCGTGGGACTTCGGCGACGGCACGGCGGACTCGAACGCCCACACCCCGATCCACAGCTTCGCTCGCGCCGGTACCCACACGGTGACCTTGACCGTCACGGATCCCTACAACGCGTCCAAGACCGTCACCCACGACATCGTGGTGCGCGGCATGCTCGTGCCAGGCAACCAGCTCCCGGTCGCGCGCTTCGCCTTCAGCCCGCGCACGGCCCAGGTCGGGGACTCTGTCGAGTTCGTCTCGAGCTCGTTCGACCGCGACGGTGAGGTGCGCAGTCAGGCCTGGGATCTCGACGGCGACGGCGCCTTCGACGACGCCCGCGGCGACGACGTGTTCTACACCTTCACCTCGTCAGGAGTGAAGACGGTACGGCTGAAGGTGACCGACTCGGCGGGCTCAAGCGCCATCTACCAACGGACAATTGCGATCGAGCCGGCGCCAAAGCCGCCGCCCGGATACCTCCGTCCGGATCCCGACATCCACTTCATCGGCGTGCTGCTCAGCTCGGGCACCCGCGTGCAAAACCTCGCAGTGCGCGCTCCGCGCGGGGCGCTGGTGACCGTGCGCTGCAAGGGCAAGAGCTGCGGTGTGAAGCAGCGCCGCAAGCGGATCAAGAAGCGCGCGGTGCGCTTCAAGACCTACGAGCGCTTCCTGCATGCGGGAGTCCGGCTGGAGGTCTTCATCGCCAAGCCCGGCAAGATCGGCGAGTACCGCCGCTACACGATCCGAGGCCACAACAGGTCTCCGAAGCGTATGGTGCGCTGCCTCAACGGCCTGAAGCCCAGGCCGGTGAAGTGCTGAGCCGTTCTATTTGCCTGCACCGGCAAGACCGGTATCGCCTACCACGTACTTCTGCCGATCCACCCCTTCATGCGCGGCGCCTTCCGCGTCAAGTAGTCGGTCCTCACTACATTTCCCGCCGTGGCGCAGCAGCGATCAGGGTCGGCGGCCGATCAAGTGCGGGCGGTGCTAGAGGCCGCCGAGCAGGTGCGCGCGCAAGCCGAGGCGGACGCGGAGCGGACTCGCGGCGCGGTCGACCGGGTCGGCGAGCGGGCCGAGGCGCTGGGCCGGCGGCTGGACGAGTTGGCGGCCGCGGTGACCGAGGCGATCGCAGAGCTGCGCGAGGAGCTCGAGGCGCTGCGTGCGGCGGAGGCGGCCGGGCCGGAGGCGGCGCCGGCCGAGGACGACGAGCTGATCGCCGAGGCCGAGGCCGTCGCGGCGCGCGAGCCGGAGGTCGAGGAGGCGCCCGCTCCGGAGGTCGAGGAGGCGCCCGCTTCGGAGGCGCCCGCTCCCGAGGGGGCTCGCCTGCTCGCCCTCAAGATGGCTCTGGACGGCCGGACGCGCGACGAGACCGCCGCCTACCTGCGCGAGAACTTCGAGCTCGACGATCCCGCGGCTCTGCTGGACGAGGTCTACGCCCAGGCGGGCAACTGAGCGTGTCCGAACTAGGTCGGCGCGACTTCCTGGCGGCGGGCGGCGCCACCTTCCTCTGCACGCTCGGCGGCCAGACCTACAAGGTCAGCTCGGCCGGGGACGTCGCGAAGATCGATGCGGCCGCGGCCGCTCTGCCGCGGCCGGCGCAGGCGACCCGTGGCGACCCTGTCGACCGCATGCAGTTCAAGACCCCCGTCCCACAGCCCGGCGGGCAGACGCGCGAGTACTGGATTGCCGCGCGCACCATCGCCTGGGACGTGGCGCCAAGCGGGCGCGACGAGTGGATGAACCACCGCCTGCCGTCGCGCCGGCGGCGCAGGATGCGCGCCTACGTCTACCAGGAGTGGAGCGCCGGGTTCGCCAACCCGATCCGGCCGGCGCGCATCCCCGGGCCGACGCTGCATGCCGAGGTCGGCGACGTGATCGTCGTCCACTTCTCCAACCTCGACACCAGGCTCAACCAGGCGGTCACGATGCACTCGCACGGCGTTCGCTACAACCCGGAGTACGACGGTGCCTACTACGGCGACTTCACGCGCGCGGGCGGCTTTGTCGGGCCGGGCGACGAGTTCACCTACGTCTGGGAGGCGACGCCTGACTCGGTAGGGGTCTGGCCCTACCACGACCACGGCCCAAACCACACCTTGAACACCCTTCGCGGGTTATTCGGTGCAGTGATCGTGCGCGAGAAAGGCGCTCCGCCGCCCGACGTGGAGCGAGTCCTGTTCCTGCACAGCTTCCCGCCTCAGCTGACCAACTTCGACGGGCTCTTCCAGTGCTTCAACGGGCGCACCTACGCCGGCAACACGCCTACGATTCGCGCGCGGCCGGGTCAGCGGGTGGCCCTGCATGCGATCGGCATGGACCAGAACTTCCACACCTTCCACATCCACGGGCATCGCTGGCGCAACAGTGCCGGCGCGTTCGAGGATTGCCCCACTGTGGGGCCGAATGAGACGATCACGGCAAGTTTCGTTGAAGACAACCCAGGGCGGTGGCTCTACCACTGCCACGTCGCTCCCCACATGGACTCCGGGATGGCCGGCTGGTACCTGGTGGAGGGCTGATCCCTTGAGGAGGGGAAGAATGCAGAGATCGCATTTGGTGGCTGCCGCGGTCGCGGCAGCCGCGCTGCTCGTGCCAGCTGGCGCGAGCGCGCAGAACTACCCGCCACCGTCGAACCCCGGCGGCACGGGCAAGAGTCACGGCAAGGGCCGCACGCTCACCGTCTGCAAGAAGGGCTGTAAGTACAAGCGCATCCAGAAGGCGATCAACGCCGCCTCCGGCAAGGACAGGATCAAGGTCAAGAAGGGCACCTACCACGAGGGCGTCCAGATCAACGGGAAGCGATATGACGGGCTCAAGCTGGTCGGCGATCCCAAGCACCCCAACCGGGTCATCCTCAACGGCAAGGGAGTGCGCAAGGGCGCGAACCAGAACGCCGTGATCATCAACAACGCCGACGACGTCACCGTCGAGGGCTTCCACGCCCGCAACTACAAGGCCAACTGCTTCTTCTCGACCAACAACGAGGACTACGTCCTCAACCACCTGGTCGCGGAGCGGTGCGGGAGCTACGGCATCTACGCCTTCAACTCCAAGGGCGGCAAGATGATCAACTCGGAGGCCTATTACAACCCGGACTCGGGCTTCTACGTCGGCCAGACGCCGCCGCAGAAGGGCCGCAAGAAGCGCACGCTGCTGAAGAACCTCGACTCGTGGGGCAACGTGCTCGGCTTCTCGGGCACCAACGTGCGCTACACCACGATCACCCGTAGCCGCTGGTACAACAACGGCGCCGGGATCGTGCCGAACACGCTGACGTCGGAGAAGTTCTACCCGCCGACGGGCAACGTGCTCTCGCACAACCAGGTGTTCTGGAACAACTACAACTTCTACTACGGAGCACCGTTCAAGATCCCGCAGATCTCGGCGGCAGACATCCCGTACCCGATCGGGGTCGGGATCCTGCTGTACGGCAGCCAGGACACCATCGTCGAGAAGAACGACGTCTTCGGGAACTACCTCGGCGGGTTCGCCGAGATCCCGGCCGTGCACCTGACGGGCGACTCCGATCCGAAGGTGGCCGAGGCGGCGATCCTGCGCGACAACACCGTGCGCGGGAACGACTTCGGCGGGCATGGCGACCTGAACGGTCGCGACATGCTCTACGACGGCAGCGGCAGCGGGAACTGCTTCGAGGACAACACCACTCGGAGCCCCAACCTGCCGGCCAACAACGGCACGTTTGCCGCCTGCCCGGGGCCCAACCCGAACGTGCTCGACTCGGCCGTTCTGGGCCAGGCACTGTCGATCAGCCTGGGCGATCCGAAGGACCCGGCGTCGTTCGAGGCGCACTGGATCAAGCACCCGCATCCGGCGCGCAAGGGCGTCAAGCCGCTCGAGCACTACCCCGGCTAGCCGTGGCGCGGGGCGGGGTCGCGCAGCGGCCCCGCCCCAGTCCGCCATTCACGAAAGGAACGACTTGAGAAGCAAGACAGCAGCCGCGACCCTCACCCTCGCGGCCCTGACGGTGGCCCCGGTGGCGATCTCGCACGCGGGCGCCGCCGCGAAGCACAAGGCGAAGACCGTCAAGATCGGCGACAACTTCTTCGCGCCCGACAGCCTTAAGGTCGCAAAGAACACCAAGATCGTCTGGAAGTGGCCGAGCATCGCGGGCGACATCCACGACGTCAAGCTGAAGAAGGGCCCCAAGGGGGTCAAGAAGTTCCACTCCCAGTTCGCCGCCAGCGAGTACAGCTTCGCCCGCACGCTCAAGAAGCCGGGCAAGTACCGCGTCATCTGCACCATCCACCAGGGGATGCGCATGACGATCACCGTCAAGCGCTGAGAGCGCTAAGAGCGAAAACCGAACACGCGTTCGAGCCGACGGCGGCTCTACACTCGTTATTCCTTTGATCGAGAGTGGCGAAATCGTCGTCTCGGGCGCGCGGGAGCACAACCTCAAGGACCTGCACCTGAGGCTGCCCCGCAACGCGCTCGTGGTGATCACCGGGCTGTCCGGCTCGGGCAAGTCGAGCCTTGCCTTCGACACGATCTACGCCGAGGGCCAGCGCCGCTACGTCGAGTCGCTGTCCGCGTATGCCCGGCAGTTCCTCGGCCAGATGGACAAGCCGGACGTCGATTCGATCGAGGGCCTCTCTCCCGCGATCTCGATCGACCAGAAGACCACCAGCCGCAACCCGCGCTCGACGGTCGGCACGGTCACCGAAATCTACGACTACCTGCGGCTGCTCTGGGCCCGGGTGGGCCACCCGCACTGCTTCAACTGCGGCCGGCCGATCGAGGCGCAGTCGGCGGAGCAGATCATCGACCAGGTGATGACGCTGCCCGAGGGCACGAAGTTCATGATCCTGGCGCCGGTCGTGCGCGGCCGCAAGGGCGAGTACGGCAAGCTCTTCGAGGAGCTGCGCGAGCAGGGCTTCACCCGCGTGAAGGTCGACGGCGAGCTGCGCCGCCTCGAGGAGGAGATCGTCCTCGACAAGAAGTACAAGCACGACATCGCCGTCGTGATCGATCGGCTCGTGATGCGCCCCGACCTGCGCAAGCGGCTGTCGGACTCGATCGAGACGGCCGTGGCGCGCGCCGAGGGGCTGGTGGACGTCGAGCACGCCGAGACCGGTGAGGTCACCACCTACAGCGACCGCTTCATGTGCCTGCACTGCGGCACGTCGATGCCGGAGCTCGAGCCGCGGATGTTCTCGTTCAACTCGCCACACGGCGCCTGCACGCGCTGCACCGGGCTGGGCTCGCAGATGGAGATCGACCCCGAGCTGATCGTCCCGGACCCGTCGCTGACACTCAACCAGGGCGCGATCCTGCCCTGGTCGACCAGCGCCTCGAACTACTACGAGCAGATGACCTCCGCGATCGCCGACAAGTGGGAGGTGGACATGGACACCCCCTGGGAGGACCTCCCGGAGGACGTCCGACACTGCTTCCTGTACGGGACCGGCGGCGAGAAGATCTACGTCTCGTACCGCAATCGCTACGGCCGGCGACGCTCCTACATGACGACCTTCGAGGGGATCGTCCGCAACCTGGAGCGCCGCTACCGCGAGACCGACTCGGACTGGTCGCGCGAGAAGATCGAGGAGTACATGACGCTCCGGCCCTGCCCGGAGTGCAAGGGGGCGCGGCTGCGGCCCGAGTCGCTGGCGGTCACCGTGGGCGGGCTCGGGATCCACGAGTTCACCCGGATGTCCGCTGCGCGTGCGATCGCCTGGGTCGAGGCGCTCGAGCTATCGGAGACCGAGCGCCAGATCGCGCGGATGATCCTGCGCGAGATCGACGAGCGGCTGCGCTTCCTGGACAACGTGGGCGTCGGCTACCTCTCCCTGGAGCGGGCCGCGGCGACGCTGTCGGGCGGCGAGGCTCAGCGGATCAGGCTGGCCACGCAGATCGGCTCGTCGCTGGTCGGCGTGCTCTACATCCTCGACGAGCCCTCGATCGGGCTGCACCAGCGCGACAACGAGCGCCTGATCGGCACGCTGGAGCGCCTGCGCGACCTCGGCAACACGGTGATCGTCGTCGAGCACGACGAGGGCACCATGCGCGCCGCGGATCACCTGATCGACCTCGGCCCGGGCGCCGGCGAGCACGGCGGCGAGCTGGTCGCCGAGGGCACGCCCGAGCGTGTGATGCGCACCAAGGGCTCGCTGACCGGACAGTTCCTGGCGGGCGAGCAGGAGATCCCGACGCCCAAGAAGCGCCGCCGCCCGTCGGGCTACATCGAGGTCGAGGGGGCGGCGCAGCACAACCTGCGAGATATCGACGTCAAGGTGCCCCTCGGCGTGTTCTGCGCCGTGACCGGCGTGTCGGGTTCGGGCAAGTCCACACTCGTCAACGAGGTGCTGTTCAAGGCTGTCGCCAACCGGCTGCACCGCGCCAAGCAGCGGCCCGGCGCCCACCGCCGGATCAGCGGGCTCGATGCCGTCGACAAGATCATCAACATCGACCAGTCGCCGATCGGCCGCACGCCGCGCTCGAACCCCGCCACCTACATCGGGCTGTTCGACCACATCCGCGACCTCTACTCGCGCACGCAGGAGGCGCGGGCGCGCGGGTACAAGCCGGGCCGCTTCTCGTTCAACGTGAAGGGCGGGCGCTGCGAGGTCTGCCGCGGCGATGGCCAGATCAAGATCGAGATGCACTTCCTGCCCGACGTCTACGTGCCGTGCGAGCAGTGCCACGGCAAGCGCTACAACCGCGAGACGCTCGAGGTGCGCTTCAAGGGCAAGACGATCGCCGACGTGCTCGACATGACGGTCGAGGAGTCGGTCGGCTTCTTCGAGCACATCCCGAAGATCAAGCGCCGCCTCCAGGCGCTGCACGACGTGGGGCTCGACTACATCCGCCTGGGCCAGGCCGCCACGACGCTGTCGGGCGGCGAGGCGCAGCGGGTGAAGCTGGCGTCGGAGCTGAGCAAGGTCGCGACGGGGCGGACGCTGTACATCCTGGACGAGCCGACGACCGGCCTGCACTTCGCCGACGTGCAGCGGCTGCTGGAGATGCTCGACCGGCTCGTCGAGCAGGGCAACACGGTCGTCGTGATCGAGCACAACCTCGACGTGATCAAGTGGGCCGACCGCATCATCGACCTCGGGCCCGAGGGCGGGGAGGAGGGCGGTCAGCTCGTCGCCCAGGGCACGCCCGAGCAGGTCGCCGCGGTGGCCGGCTCCCACACGGGCAGCTTCCTGGCGTCGATCGTCGAGCCGGCGACGAAACGGCAGCGCCGGTCTCGGCCCAAGGTCGCAGCGGCCGCCTAGTCCCGACGAACGTCCCGCGGCGCTACGTCGAGCCGCCGCTCTCGCGCGCCCGGCGCAGCTTGCGCACCGTCTGGATTACCTCCATCCGGCGGCGGGCGCGAACGGCGACCTCCATCAGCGTCGGCGCTTCGCCGCTGTCGGCGATGCCGATCGAGCAGGTCACCGGGCCGGCAGGGAGGTTGCGTCCGCACGCGTCGAGCATGTCCTCGAAGCGCTCTTCCCAGGAGGAGGCGCGCTCGGCGTCGGTGGCGTGCAGCAGCACCGAGAACTCGTCGGCGCCGGTGCGGGCGATCTCGTCGACCCCCCGCACGGTCTGGTGCAGGACCTCTGCGGTGGTGCGCAGCAGATGCGTGCCCACCGCCGCACCGTGGACCTTGTTGACCGCTCCGAGCCCGTCCAGGTCGAGCACGGCTACCGCCAGCGACTCGCTCGTGCGGCCGCGGCGCAGCTCCTCACGAGCGAGCAGTTCGGAGAAGTGTTCGCCTCCGGGGAGGTCCAGGAGCGGATCCATAGGCTCTTCATCGGCTATTTGGCCTGGAATCCTGAGATGCTGCCGCGCGTGGCCAATGCCCGCCTCTGGTGGCAGAAGTGGCGCTGGTACGAGCGCAATGCGCTGCCCTGGAACCGCGCCCGCATCCACCGCGAGTTCGCCCGCCGGCGCGCGTTCGTGCGCTGGCCCGTGCACGGAAACGTGCTGGAAGCACTCAGGGACGGTCGTCTCGAGATCGGCGAGCACACGCTGCTCGAGCCGCACGTCTGGCTGACCGCGCCGGATCGGGCGCGCATCCGGATCGGCTCAGGGACCTTCCTGAACATCGGCGTGATGGTCGCCTCGGTCGAGCTGGTCGAGATCGGCGATCACTGCATGTTCGCCAACGGTTGCTTCATCACCGACGGCGCGCACCGCTTCGACGACCCCGAGCGGCCGGTCCCGTGGCAGGGCTTCACGACCAAGGGGCCGACGCGGATCGGCGACAACGTCTGGTGTGGCGCGAACGTCGTGGTGACCAGCGGCGTGTCGATCGGGGAGCGCTGCGTGATCGGCGCGAACAGCGTCGTCACGCGGGATATCCCCGCCTTCTCGGTGGCGGCGGGGATCCCCGCGCGGGTGCTGCGGCCGATCGACTACCCCGACCGGATCAGCACATGACGATCAGGTGGAACGCGCGGTCGAGCTGGTTTCCGTTGCCGCCGTTCTGGGTGCGGATCGCGACGCCGTTGACGTTCGAGCCCAGCGAGCTGACCGAAATCTCGCTGTGGGAAGGCGGCGCCGAAGCGCTCGCGTCACCGATCGTGGCGTAGTAGCCGCACCCGCGGACGCTGCCGTTGAAGATCACCTGGTAGCGGCCCTCCGACGTGCGAGCGACCGAGCTGATGTCGCGACCGCGCACAGCCTGCCCGTTGGCGTTGACCACCGCGAAGCGCGCGGCGCCGACGGTCAGGAAGGCACCTGGGACCGTGCCGAGGGTCGACTCCTTGATGCTGCCGCCGCCGACGCTGTCATGGTGGATGTCGGACCCACGGAGCGAGCGGTTGCGGATGTCCTTCCCCGTAACTGTGCCGTTCTTGATGTTCTTGCCGGTGATCACGAACGCCGCGTAGGCGGAGCCGCTGAGCGAAACCACGAGCGCGACGACCGCCACGACCATGGCGGGGGATGGCAGGAAACGACGCATTTAGAGACCTCTCCTTGGATGCAGGGGTGGGCTATGCGCCCTAACCCGCGGACTACCCCGAGGGTTCGGTGCCTAGAGGCTGAGGCCTCCCGTGAAGGGTTCGCCGCGCATTTCGCGCATGAGCTCGTGCAAACGCTCCAACTCGTCCGGGGCGATCGTGTAGCCGTGCTCCGGCTCGGGGTAGCGGCGCGTACGCACATCCTCGGTGAACGCCTTCACGCCCTCGATCATCGCCTCGCGCACGTTCGCGTAGCGCTTTACGAAGCGGGCGGCGTGGCCGTCGTAGATGCCCAGCAGGTCGTGGAAGACCAGTACCTGGCCGTCGGTGGCCGCACCCGCGCCGATCCCGATCACCGGGATGTGCATGCGCGGCATGATCAGCTCCGTGAGGGCGGCCGGGATGGCCTCGAACACGATCGCGAAGCAGCCGGCCTCCTCGAGACCCATCGCGTCGTGCATGACCTCGAGCCCGCGCTGGGCGGTGCGGCCCTGCGAGCGGTAGCCGCCGAGGGCGGTCGCGGTTTGCGGTGTGAGCCCGACGTGCCCCATCACGGGGATGCCGGCGGCCACGATCGCGCGGGCGCGCTCGATCGAGGTGCCGCCGCGCTCGAGCTTGACGGCGTCGCAGCCGGCCTCCTTGATGAAGCGCTGGGCGTTGGCGATCGCCTGCTCGTTCGAGACCTCGTACGAGCCGAACGGCATGTCGCCGACCAGCAGCGGCGTCGACAGACCGCGCCGGACCGCCGAGGCGAGCATGAGCAGCTCGTCGAGGGTCACCGGGACGGTGGACGGGTAGCCGAGCACGGTCATCGCGCCGGAGTCGCCGACCAGCACGACGTCCACGCCGGCCTCCTCGGCGACCTGGGCGCTCGGGTAGTCGTAGGCGGTGACCATGGCGATCGGCTCGCCGAGCGCCTTCTTCTCGCCCAGCTTCATCAGCGTGATCGCGGGCCGTTGGGTGGGACGGGTGCTCATGGAGTGCCTCCCAGGATGGTGTTGTCGATCAGGCGCGCGCGGCCCACGCGGGCGGCGACGGCGAGCAGGGTGGAGCCGTTCACGCGCTCCACCGGGGAGAGGTCTGTGCTGGAGCGCAGCTCCAGGTATTCCGGGTCGATGCCGTGGGCGTCGAGCTGCTCGCGCGCGGCGGCGAGCACGTCGTCGGCCGCCAGGGTGCCCTCGGCCACGGCCGCCTCGGCGGCACGCAGGGCTCGGCTCAGGCCGAGCGCGCGCTCGCGCTCGGGCGGCGACAGGTAGGCGTTGCGGGACGAAAGCGCCAGGCCGTCCGAATCGCGCACCGTCGGGCAGATCTCGATCCGGACGGGCATGTCCAGGTCGCGCGCCAGCTTGCGGATCACCAGGGCCTGCTGGGCGTCCTTCTGGCCGAAGTAGGCCACGTCGGGCGCGACCATGTTGAAGAGCTTGGTCACGACTGTGGTGACCCCGGCGAAGTGGGTTGGGCCGCGGTGCTCGGGTGCGCCCTCGAGCACCTCGGCCACGCCGCCCACGCTGACGATCGTCTCGAAGCCGGGCGGGTAGACCTCCTCGACCGCGGGGGCGAACAGGACGTCGACGCCCTCTGCGTCGGCAAGCGCGCTGTCGCGTTGCTCGTCGCGCGGGTAGGCCTCGAGGTCCTCGCCGGGCGCGAACTGGGCGGGGTTGACGAACAGGGACATCACCACGACGTCGCACTGCTCGCGCGCGCGCCGCAGCAGCGCCAGGTGGCCGTCGTGGAGGGCGCCCATGGTCGGCACCAGCCCGATCGTGCGCCCGGCGCGCCGCTCCGGGGCGAGCGTCGCACGCAGGTCGGGGACGGTGCGGACGGTCTTCACGTCCTCACCGCCGCGAGCTCGCGGGTCTGCCGTAGCAGCTCGTCGAACAGCCCGAGCAGCTCCGGGGCGACCTCCGCGACCGCCTGGCGCTGGGCGGCCACCGTGGCCTCGTCGCCGCGCGCCACCGGGCCGGTGAGCGCCCGCTCGGGGCCGAGCGCGGCGACGTTGTCCAGCGTGCGGCGCACCAGCGGCAGCAGGAGCTCGCGGGCCTCGCCGGGCTCGAGGCCCGCGCCGGCTGCGATCCGCTCGGCCGCGGCCAGCAGCGTTACCAGGAAGTTGGAGGCCACCGAGGCGGCCGCGTGGTAGGCGGCGCGGCCCTCCTCGTCGATCTCGAACGGAGTCATTCCGAGCGTCCGGGCGAGATCGGCGGCGAAGGCGAGCGCCGCCGGCGTACAGCCGGCCACCGCACAGCCGGCGCCCGCGAACGCCTCCGGGCCGTCGCCGGGAGCGAACGTCTGGAGCGGGTGAAGTCCGAAGCCATCGGCTTGCGCCGGCTCGAGCGCGCTCAGCGGCGTGGCCCCGCTGGTATGCCCGACGAGCGGGGCGGCGCCGGCCACGGCTGCCGCGGCGGCCGGGATCTCAGAGTCGGGCACGCACAGCACGATCGCGTCGCAGCCGGTTGGCACCTCGCCGCGGCCGAGCGGGCCCGCTACGTCGACGCCGGCCTCGCCGAGCGCGCGCAGGAGCGCGCCGCCGAGTCGGCCCGCGCCGACGACGCCCACACGGAAGCCTCTGAGTCTGTCGCTGATCGGGTGCATTGCCCCTGCCGGTCCACTCCACCTGGGGTAGCGGCCGACAACCATCAGGATACCCACGAAGGTTGCCGTCGCCACCTATCCGTAGGCTTGGGCCATGCAGTCACGCAGCGCGCAGGAGCGCCGCGAGGACCTCGTCCAGCTGTTCCGCGAAGCAGCGGGGTGCACCCGCTGCCCGCTCGCCCAGGGCCGCACGCAGGTCGTGTTCGGGAACGGCAACGCGGACTCGGACCTGATGTTCGTCGGCGAGGGTCCCGGCCATCACGAGGACCTCCAGGGGCTCCCGTTCGTCGGTCGGGCGGGCCAGCTGCTGGACCAGCTGCTCGGTGAGATCGGCCTGGCCCGCTCGGAGGTGTTCGTGGCGAATGTCGTGAAGTGCAGGCCTCCCGGCAACCGCGACCCGCTGCCGGAGGAGATCGACGCCTGCAAGCCCTACCTGCAGCGCCAGATCGAGCTGATCGAGCCGAAGGTGATCTGCACGCTCGGCAACTTCGCCACCAAGCTGCTGACCCGCTCCCAGCGCGGGATCACCGGTGTGCACGGCCGCGCGCAGGTGCACGAGCTGGGCGGCCAGACGGTGCGCGTCTACCCGCTCTACCACCCGGCCGCGGCGCTGCGCAGCACCAAAACGCTCGAGGAGCTGCGCGAGGACTTCAGCGGGCTGCCGCAGCTGCTCGACGAGCCGGCGCCGGTGCCGATAGGGGCGGTGGCGCCGATGGCGGCGGTGGCGGCCGAAGAGCCCGCCGAGCCGCCGCAGATCAACCTCTTCGACTGACGCTCGAGTCCTCATCGCCGCAGGAGACGGAGGCCGCCGGCGCCGAGCTGGCCGGCCGGCTGCAACCGGGAGACGTGGTGCTCGTCAGCGGCGAGCTGGGCAGCGGGAAGACCACCTTCGTGCGTGGCGCCTGTCGCGCGCTCGGTGTGGAGGGGCCGGTCACGAGCCCGACCTTCACGGTCGGTCACGTGCTGGGCGGGTCGCCCGAGGTGGCCCATCTCGACCTGTACCGGCTCGAGTCGCTCGCGGGCGAGGACCCGGCGCTCCTGGACGACTACCTGACCCCCGAGCGGATCGCGTTCGTCGAGTGGCCCGCCCTGGGGGAGCCGGCCTTCGAGCGGGTCGCCGCGCGCGTCCTGCTGGAGCACCTCGGCGGCGACCGGCGCAGGATCACGATCGAGTGACACTGCTCGGCATCGACACCTCGACCCCTGCTAGCGCCGCCTGCGTGCTGCGCGACGACGGCGAGAGCTTCGAGGTCGCGCCGGCGCCGCTGCGGCTGGGCGCCGGGCCCGCGCACGCGCGCGAGTTGATGCCGGCGATCATGGACGTCATGGACCGGGCGGGCCTCGGCTTCGGGGAGCTCGAGGCGATCGCGGTGGGCGTCGGGCCGGGCACGTTCACCGGCCTGCGCATCGGGATCGCCACGGCGCGGGCGCTCGCCGGCCCGAGCGGCCTCATGGTGAGGCCGGTGTCCTCGCTGGCGGCCCTGGCCGAGGGCATCGACGCCGAGTTGAGGCTGCCGCTGATCGACGCTCGCCGCGGGGAGCTGTTCGCGGCGCTGTACGACCGCGGGGGCGCGCTCTGGGAGCCGTTCGTCGCGGCGCCGGAGGACATAGCGGAGCGCGCTCGCAACGCCGGGCCCGGCCTGCGAGCTGCCGGAGATGGGTCGATACGATTTCGGGGGGTGCTCGAGGCGGCCGGGATCGGCGTCGATGCCGACGAATCGCGCTCCCACGTGGTGCGGGCCCTGCACGTCTGCCGGCTGGCGCGGACGGTCCAGGGCGAGCCGCCCGAAACGGTCCTCCCCGATTACCTCAGAGCACCCGACGCAAAGATCCCGTGAGCCAGGACCTTCAGATCCGCCGCCTCACCTACGCCGACCTGCCGCAGGTGATCGCGATCGAACGGCGCGCGTTCCCGACGCCGTGGTCGCTGGCCATGTTCGTGCTCGAGCTGTCCAAGCCGTCCGGGATCTGCCTGGCGGCGATCCTGGACGAGCGGATCGTGGGGTATCTGGTCTGCTCGCGCTATGACACGGTCTGGCACGTCATGAACGTGGCCGTGGACGACCGGCTGAGGCGCCGGGGGATCGCCACCGCGCTGATGGAGCGGCTGTTCGGGCTCGCCGACAAGCCCAACGAGCAGTACACGCTCGAGGTGCGCACCTCCAACGATGCGGCGATCCGCCTTTACGAGACCTTCGACTTCCGGGCGGCGGGGCGCCGCCGCGCCTACTACCACGACAACCGCGAGGACGCCCTGATCATGTGGAGGACGGTCCCGGAGCGCGCCACCGCTTGATCCTGGCGATCGAGACCAGCTGCGACGACACCTGCGCGGCGCTGGTCACCGATGACGGCGAGATCCGCTCGAACGTGATCGCCTCCCAGGGCCTGCTGCACGCTCGCTACGGCGGAGTGGTGCCGGAGATCGCGTCGCGACGGCACCTGGAGCTGGTGGACGCGGTGGTCGCGGACGCGCTGGAGCGCGGCGGGGCGCGGATCGACGACATCGACACGGTGGCCGTGACACGTGGCCCGGGCCTGATCGGGGCACTGCTGGTGGGCGTGTCGTGGGCGAAGGCGCTGGCCGCCACGCGCCGGCTGCCGCTGGTGCCGGTCGACCACCTGCACGGCCACGTCATCGCGAGCACGCTGGGGCCCGAGCCGATCGAGCCGCCGTTCCTCTGCCTGGTGGCAAGCGGCGGCCACACGTTCCTCGCGCGCGTGGATGACCCGTCCTCGTACACCGTGCTCGGGCAGACGCTCGACGACGCGGCCGGCGAGGCCTTCGACAAGGGCGCCCGGCTGCTCGGTCTGGGCTATCCGGGCGGGCCGGAGGTCGACCGTCTGGCCCGCGAGGGCGACGCCGAGGCGTTCGACTTCCCGCGCAGCGCGCCGGGGGAGCTCGACTTCAGCTTCTCGGGGCTCAAGACCGCGCTGCTCTACCGCCTGCGCGACGAGCCCGATGCCGACCACGCGGACCTGGCGGCGTCGTACCAGCGGGCGATCGTCGACGCGCTCGTGGCCCGCACACGCGCGGCGCTGGCGCGCGAGGGACTGGAGCGGCTGGCGATCGGGGGCGGCGTGGCGGCCAACTCCGAGCTGCGCGCGGCGGTGGGCGAGCTTGGCGTGGCCGTCTGGGTGCCGCCGATGGAGCTGTGCACCGACAACGCGGCGATGATCGCCGGAGCCGCCCGTTTCCTGGAGCCGATCGAGTACCCGGGTTACCTGGCGCTGGATGCGTCCGCGCGGCTGACGTAGCGAACTGCCGGCAATAAAGGGGGCCCGGCCCGCCTGCGGGCCCTCGTGGCAAGCATATGTCTTGCAAGTAGGGCCCACAGAAGCGCGGAGAGGCTCCGGGCGCCCTTTATGGCCGCCGTTCGCCCGCGTTCAGTGGAGCCGTGATTCCTCCAGGTCGAGCTCCCGCTCCATCCGCCGCCGCGCCTCCTCCGAGATGTCGCCGTTGTTGCGCAGCACGATCAGCTCCTCGCGCTGGGCGTCGAACACCTCGAACATCAGGCGGATGTAGCGCGACGAGCGGTCCTCGTACTCCTCGCCGTCGCCGTCGGAGGCCGCGACGAAGCGGCGTCTTCGGTAGTCGAGCGCCGCGCGGACCCGCTCGGCGGTGTCGTCGCGGACCCACTCCTCGCCGGCCAGCTCGTCGACGCGGGTGAGCGCCACCTCCGCCAGCCGCACGCGGGCGGCGACCTCCTCGCGCTCCTCGGCGCCGTCGTCGGTAACCCCGAGCGCCCGGATCAGCGGGCCGAGGGTCAGCCCCTGGCCCACGATCGTCGCGAGGATCACCACGAAGGCGAGGTAGATGATCAGCGCGCGGCTCGGAAACGGCGCGCCCGAGTCGATCGTGCTCGGCAGCGCCAGCGCCGCGGCCAGCGAGACCGCTCCGCGCATGCCCGACCAGCCACCGATGAGCCGCATCCGCCAGGAGACGCGCCGAGCCCGCTGCGCCTCGCGCCGGTCGACCGCCCGGATCAGGTAGACGACCGTGAACTGCCAGATCAGCCGCACACCGATCACGACGCCGGCTATCAGCGCGCCCCAGCCAATCAGCTCCCCCGCCGTGTGACCGTTGATGTGGTCGATCACGCTCGGCAGCTGCAGACCGACGAGCAGGAACAGCACCGCGTTGAGGACGAAGGTGAGGATCTCCCAGACCGCGACGCCCTGCAGGCGCATCAACGGGGTGGTCAGCTGCGGCGTGTACCAGCCGACGTAGATGCCGACGGTGACCGCGGCGATCACGCCCGAGAGGCCGAGCTCCTCGGCGGGCAGGTAGCCCGCGTACCCGGACAGCAACGAGATCGTGATCTCGGTGGGCGCGTCATTGACGCGCGAGCGGATCTCCCTGATCAGCCGGCCGGCCACAAGTCCGATGGCGAGGCCGCCCAGACCGCTGACGACGAACTTGAGGCCGGCCTCCCAGAGCGAGAACGAGCCGGTGACCACGGCGGCGACCGCCACCTTGTAGAGCACGAGCGCCGTCCCGTCGTTGGTGAGGCTCTCGCCCTCGATGACGGTCAGCAGCCGCCGCGGAGCGTTCAGCCGGCGCAGGATCTCGGCCGGAGCGACCGCGTCCGTCGGGGACACGATCGCGCCCAGCACGAAAGCCTCCGGCCAGCCGAGCCCGATCACGTGGTGCGCGACCACGGCGACCGCGGACATCGTCACCAGGACGAGCGGGATTGCCAGCAGGGCGATCGGGCGCGCGTTGCGGCGCAGGTCGCGCAGCGAGGTGAAGAACGCGGCCCCGTACAGCAGCGGCGGCAGGAAGATCAGCAGGACGAGGTCCGGCGCCAGCTCCACGTCCGGGATGCCGGGGACGAAGCCGATCACCGCGCCGCCCGCCACCAGCGTTATCGGGTAGGGAACGCCCAGCTTCTCGGCCAGCACCGCAAGGCCCGCGACCCCGCACAGCAGCCCGAAAATGATCAGCTCGGCGTGTTCCACGCCAGTAGGGTGACAAGCAGTGGGAACGCTCACGCTTTACGGCAAGCCCGGGTGCCATCTGTGCCACGAGGCGCGCGAGGCCGTGAAGCGCACGCTGCTGGACCGCGAGCTCGCGCTCGAGGAGATCGACATCACGCTCGATCCGGCCCTGTTCGCGCGCTACGGAGAGCGAATCCCGGTCCTCGAGCTGGACGGCGAGATCCTCTTCGAGTTCGTCGTCGACGAGGATCTGCTGCAACAACGGCTCGATAGAGTGACAACGTGAGCTTTCGGGAGCCCATGTCGGGCGGGACAGGGCTACAGGACGGCGCTGGAGAGCGCCTGTCGCTCGGCGTGGCTGCGCGCCTGTCGCGCTACCTCCAGGTCCTGACCCAGGCCAAGAAGATGGGCCGCGAGACGATCTCCTCGCAGGAGCTGGCGGACTACACGCACGTCAACTCCACGCAGATACGCCGCGACCTGTCCGGGTTCGGCAAGTTCGGCAAGCGCGGCGTCGGCTACAACGTCGACTCGCTCGTCTCGCAGATCCGCAAGATCCTGCGGACCACCGGCAAGCACAACATCGCGCTGTTCGGGGCGGGCAACCTCGGCCAGGCGATCGCGGGCTCGGACATCTTCGCCGACCACGGCTTCCGGGTCGTAGCCCTGTTCGACAAGGATCCGGCCAAGGTCGGGCAGCGCATCAGCGAGAGCCTGACGGTGCGCCCCTACGAGGAGCTCGAGCGGGTGATCCGCGAAGAGGACGTCGTGGTCGGGGTGCTTGCCGTGCCGACGGGGGCCGCGCAGGAGGTCGCCGACGACCTCGTCGAGGCCGGCGTGAAGATCATCTTCAACTACTCCGAGGCCCTGCTCCAAGTGCCTCCCGAGGTGACCGTGCACACCTCGAGCCCCGCAGTCGACCTGCTCTACGCGCTCTACTTCTACCTCACCTGATGCTCGACATGGCCCGCGTCCACGAGGCGTTCGAGGCCTCCACGGACTTCACGGTCGGAATCGAGGAGGAGTTCGCGATCCTCGACCCCGACACGCTGTCGCTCGCCCAGCGCTTCGACGAGCTGAAGACCGCCTGCGACGCCGACGCGGTGCTCGCCGATTCGATCGCGGGCGAGCTGATCAAGTCGGAGATCGAGATCCGCTCGGGGCGCGGCGAGACCTTTGCCGACGCCGTCGAGCGCCAGCGCGAGGCGCGCCTGCGCCTGTTCCGGCTGGCCGCCGATCAAGGCATGCAGCTGTCGGCCACCGGCACCCACCCCTGGAGTCCCTGGCAGGACCAGGAGATCATCGACACCGAGCACTACCGCCGGGTGGCCGAGGGCCTGCAGTACGTGGCCTGGCGCAACAACAGCTTCTCGCTGCACGTGCACGTGGGCATCCACGGCGCCGACCGCGCGGTGAGGGTCTGCGATCGCCTCAGGCCGGTGCTGCCGGAGCTGCTGGCGCTGTCGGCCAACTCGCCCTTCCTGGACGGCCGCGACTCCGGCCTCCACTCGGCGCGGTCGCAGATCTTCACGAAGAGCTTCCCGCGCTGCGGCATCCCCGACCCGTTCGGCGGCTGGGCCGGGTATGCCGACTACGTGGACTTCTTGACCGACACGAACTCGATCGTCGAGCAGACGCAGATCTGGTGGAGCATCCGGCCGCACCACTCGTTCGGCACGGTCGAGCTGCGCATCTGCGACGCTCAGACGAGCGCCGCCGACTCGACGGCGCTCGAGGCGCTGATCACGGCCTGCATCGCCCAGGCGGCGCTCGACGAGGACGCGGGCGTGCCGCACGAGGACCCGCCGCCGCGCCTGATCGAGGAGAACTTCTGGCGGGCGATCCGCTACGGGCTCGACGGCAAGCTGATCGATCTGCCTCGCCGTGAGGAGTTCGCCGCGGCGGCCGTCGGCGAGCGGCTGCTCGCCTGGACCGCTCCGGCGCGCGCCGAGCTCGGCCTCGAGTCGGCGCTGCCCGAGGAGAACGGCGCCCAGCGTCAGCGGCGGGCGCTCGCCCAGGGGGCCTCGATCGAAGAGGTGTTCGCGGCCGAGGTCGCTCGGACCCAGCGCACCTACGCCGCCGAGGAGGTGAGCGCGTGAGCGAGCAGCCGCCCCAGCTGCCCGACGTGGCCGACGTGCTGGTGAGCACCACGGCGTCGCTGGTGAACCTGGCCGGCATCCGGCTGACCGAGGAGGAGCACCGCAACCCCGCGCAGGCCAAGGAGGCGATCGATGCCGCCCGGGCGCTTCTGCCGCTCTGCCCGGAGGAAGCGGTCGGGCCGATCAAGGACGCCCTGTCGCAGATCCAGATGCTCTACGTGAAGGAGACCGACGAGGCCGCGAAGGGGCGCCAGGAGGCCCGCGCCAAGATCTGGACCCCGCCCGGCTCGTGATCGGGATCTTCGGCGGCTCGGGCTTCTACCGCTTCCTGGATGAGGTGGAGGAGGTGCCGATCGCCACCCCCTACGGCCGGCCGTCAGCGCCGGTCCGGGTGGGACGGATCGAGGGCACCGAGGTCGCGTTCATGCCGCGCCACGGCGACGAACACACGCTTCCGCCGCACCGGATCAACTATCGCGCCAACGTCTGGGCGATGCGCGAGGTCGGGGTGCGGCGCATCATCGGGCCCTGCGCCTGCGGCTCGCTCAAGCCGGAGCTCGCACCGGGGACGTTCGTGATCTGCGACCAGTTCGTCGACCGCACCCAGGCCCGCGAGAGCACCTTCTACGACGGCCCGCAGACGACCCACGTGTCCGCGGCGGACCCCTACTGCCGGGACCTGAGCGAGGTCCTCGCCTCGAGCGCCGAGGCGCTCGAGATCCCGGTGGTGAGGGGGGGAACCGTCGTGGTCGTCCAGGGCCCGCGCTTCTCGACGCGCGCGGAGTCCAGGTGGTTCACCGCCGCCGGCTTCGACGTCGTCAACATGACCCAGCACCCGGAGTGCTGGCTCGCCCGTGAGCTGGAGCTCTGCTACGCGAACGTCTCCCTGGTCACCGACTACGACGTCGGGCTGGAGGGAATGCCGCATGTGGAGCCGGTTTCCGCCGATGCCGCGTTCGCTGTCTTCAACGAGAACCTGGAGCGGCTGCGCGCCCTGCTGTTCCACGCGGTGCCACGTATCGCGCCGCAGCCGGAGGACGTCTGCGCCACCGCGCTTCGCAGCGCCATCGTTCGCTAGACTGCCCCCGCCTTTTCCGGGTGGTGTCGGAGGCCCACCCCAGATCCCCGCCTCCAGCGCCTCGCGCATAGACCGCCCGCTCACTGACTTGGAGGACATACCCCTTGGATTTCCTGACTGACTGGGGCGTGATCATTGCGCTCGTCTGCGCCGGTTGCGCGGTCATCTACGGCGTGCTGACTTCGCGCTGGCTGCTGGCCCTCTCGCCCGGCAACGACGAGATGCAGGCGATCTCCCGCGCCGTGCAGGAGGGCGCGACCGCCTATCTGCGCCGCCAGTACACGATCATCGCGGGCGTAGCCGTGGTGCTGGCGATCGTGCTGGGCGTCGCGCTCGAGGCGCAGGATCGCGAGGGCATCCTCACCGCGGTCGGCTTCCTGATCGGGGGGACCCTGTCCGGCTCGGCCGGCTTCATCGGCATGAACGTGTCGGTACGGGTCAACACCCGGGTCGCCGAGTCCGCCCGCTCGGGCGTCTCGCGCGCTCTCGAAGTCGCCTTCAAGGGCGGCGCGGTCACCGGCCTGCTCGTAGCCGGGCTGGCGCTGCTGGGCGTAGCGGGCTACTACGGGATCCTGATCCTGGCCGGCACCAACGAGCGCGACGCGATCGACGCCCTCGTCGGGCTCGGCTTCGGCGGCTCCCTGATCTCGGTCTTCGCCCGTCTGGGCGGCGGCATCTTCACCAAGGCCGCCGACGTCGGCGCCGACCTCGTCGGCAAGATCGAGGCCGGCATTCCCGAGGACGATCCGCGCAACCCGGCCGTGATCGCCGACAACGTGGGCGACAACGTCGGCGACTGCGCCGGCATGGCGGCCGACCTGTTCGAGACCTATGCCGTCACCGCGGTCGCGGTGATGCTGCTCGGGGTCCTGATCTTCCAGGAGACCGGCACGGTCGCGGTCTACCCGCTGATCATCGGCGGCGTCTCGCTGCTCGCCTCGATCATCGGCACGTTCGCGGTCCGCAGCGTGGCCGGCAACGTGGAGCGCGCGCTCTACCAGGGGCTGATCGTGTCGGGCGGCCTGGCGGCGCTGGCGTTCCTGCCGATCACGCTGACGATGGCGGACGACCTGAACTTCAAGGGCGGCGTCTCGTCCCTGCTGCGCGGAGGCGCCTCGGCGGCGCCCAGCGGCATCGACCTCTACCTCTGCACGCTGGTCGGCATCGCCATCACCGCGGGTCTGTTCGTCATCACCGACTACTACACGTCGACCCGCTTCCGGCCCGTGCGGACGACCGCGCGCGCGTCGCAGACCGGCCACGCGACGAACATCATCCAGGGGCTCGCGCAGGGCTTCCAGTCGACCGCCGCCCCGGCGATCCTGCTGGCGCTCGGCATCCTGGCCGCCAACGAGCTGGCCGGCATCTACGGCATCGGCGTGGCGGTGATGTCGCAGCTGTCGCTGACCGGGCTGATCGTGGCGCTGGACGCCTTCGGGCCGATCACCGACAACGCCGGCGGCATCGCCGAGATGGCCAACCTGCCCGACGAAGTCCGCAACGTGACCGACCCGCTCGACGCGGTCGGCAACACCACCAAGGCCGTTACGAAGGGGTACGCGATCGGCTCCGCCGTGCTCGCGGCGCTTGTGCTGTTCGCGGCCTTCGTGGAGGAGCTGCGGGAGGAGGCCGTCAAGAACCACTCGACCGTGCCCTCCTTCGACATCTCCCAGCCGGAGGTGCTGATCGGGCTGCTGATCGGCGGCATGATGGTCTACCTGTTCGCCGCGCTGGCGATCGAGGCCGTCGGTCGCGCCGGCGGCGGCGTGGTGGAGGAAGTGCGCCGCCAGTTCAAGGAGAAGCCGGGCATCATGGACTACACCGAGAAGCCCGACTACGCGCAGGCCGTGGCGATCGTCACGGCCTCCGCGCAGCGCGAGATGATCCTGCCCGCGCTGATCCCGATCGTCGTGCCCGTCGTCGTGGGGCTGCTCTCCGTGCAGGCGCTCGGCGGGCTGCTGATCGGCGTGATCGTGGTGGGCTTCTTCGCGGCCGTCTCCATGACCGCCGGCGGCGGGGCCTGGGACAACGCCAAGAAGCTGATCGAGGACGGCGAGTACGGCGGCAAGGGGTCCGAGGCGCACGCCGCCTCGGTCACGGGCGACACGGTGGGCGACCCCTACAAGGACACCGCCGGCCCGGCGATCAACCCGATGATCAAGGTCGCGAACATCGTGGCGCTGTTGATCATTCCGTTCCTGGTGTAGCTCCCGACAAGGGCCGCCCGCGCGAGTAGTCTCGCCGCTCGGATGGCTGAATATCGGCCCAAGAATCTGGGGCTAGAGCGGGTCCTCGGGACGGGGGCGCTGTTCTCGACGGCCTACGGCAACGTGGGCTCGTCGATCTACTACGCGCTCGGCCTCGTCGCGATCTTCGCGCTCGGCATGACGCCCGTGGTGTTCATCATCGCGGGGCTGATCTTCGCCTGCACCGCGGCGACCTATACCGAGGCGACCACGATGTACCCGGAGGCCGGCGGCTCCTCGTCGTTCGCGCGGCGGGCCTTCAACGAATTCTGGTCCTTCTTCGCAGCGTGGGGCCAGATGCTCAACTACATCATCACGATCGCCATCTCGGCGTTCTTCGTGCCGCACTATCTGGGCGTGTTCTGGTCGCCGCTCGGCGAGTCGCCGGCGGACATCGTCGGCGGCATCGTCGTGATCGTCGTGCTGGCCGGCCTGAACATCCTGGGCGCAAAGGAGTCCGCCGGGCTGAACGTGTTCCTGGCGCTGGCCGACTTCTGCACCCAGGTGGCGCTCGTCGTGATCGGCCTGGTGCTCGTCTTCTCGCCCGACACCCTCGTCAACAACGTCCACCTCTGGAGCAGCCCGACGCTGTCCAACTTCCTGATCGCGATTCCGGTCGGCATGGTCGCCTACACCGGGATCGAGACGATCTCGAACATGGCCGAGGAGGCGCGCGACTACGGCAAGACGATCCCGCGCGCCATGGGTGGCGTCGTGGTGGCTGTGTTCGCGATCTACGCGTTCCTGCCATCCGTCGCGCTCTCGGCGATGCCGGTGCACAACGGCACGACCCTGCTTGCGCTGCCCAAGGAGGAGGGCGGCTACGCGGACGACCCGATCCTCGGCGTGGTCGAGAACCTGCATCTCGGCGGGCTCCAGCACGCCGCCGAGATCTACGTGGGCATCCTGGCGGCCACGATCCTGTTCATCGCAACCAACGCCGGAATGATCGGCGTGTCGCGGCTGACCTATTCGATGGGCCAGTACCGCCAGCTGCCGGAGCGGCTGCGGGCGCTGCACCCGAGGTTCCGCACGCCCTACGTCGCGATCATCGTGTTCGGGCTGGTCGCCTGCCTGACGATCCTTCCGGGCCAGGCCGACTTCCTGGGCACCATCTACGCGTTCGGAGCGATGCTGTCGTTCACGATCGCGCACGCGGCGGTGGTGGCGCTGCGCATCAAGCACCCCGACGTGGAGAGGCCCTGGCGCGCTCCCGGCAACGCGAGATGGCGGGGTCACGATCTGCCGCTGTTCGCGATCTTCGGTGGAGTCGGGACGGGGATCGCCTTCGTGGTCGTGACGGTGCTCAACCTGAGGACACTGGTGGCCGGCGCCATCTGGCTCTCGATCGGGATCACGACGTATGTCGTGTTCAGGCGCCGCCAGGGGCTGTCGCTGACCGAGACCCACAAGGTGGTCACGCCCAAACGCGTGGTCGAGCACGAGGTCGAGTACGAGTCGGTGCTCGTCGCCTTCGAGGATGCGAACTTCTCGGGCGAGGCGGTGGCGACCGCCGTGCGGCTGGCGGCGCGGCGGCGGCGGGGCATCCACGTGCTCGTGACGATCACGGTCCCGCCGAACTCGCCGATCGACGTCACGCTGCCCGAGCAGGAGGCGCTCGCGGCGTCGCTGATCGACCGGGCGCGCGTGCGCGGCGGCCGGCGCGTGACCGGGCACTGGGAGAAGGTGCGGCCCGGCCAGGCGGGCCGGCGCATCGTCGAGGAGGCACGCGAGATCCGCGCCCGGGCGGTCGTGATGTCGCTGCCGCCGCGGCGGGCCGGGGCGTCGCTGTTCGGGAAGACGCTCGAAACCGTTCTGGCGGAGCGCCCCTGCCGCGTGATCATCGACTCGTCGCGCGGCGTGCACGGGCGCACCAACGGCGGCCGAAACGGCGGGCGCGACTGACATCATTGCGGGCGTGCAACGCGTCTATCTCGCGTCCACGCGCCTGCTGAGCGCGGCACTGCTGGTGGTGGGGGTGGCAATGGTGGCGTCCACGATCGCGCGCGGTGGCGGCCCGTTGGCACTTGGAGTGATACTCGGCATCATGCTCGCCCTGCTCGGTGCAGGCCGCTTCTGGCTGACGCGCGGCGACGAGTCGTGACCTCGGAGCGGCGCATCCCCCCCGGCGAGCGCGCGCGCTCGCAGATCCGGCGCGGGTCGGAGCGGGCGGGCCGCGCCGGGGCGCGCTTCTCGCGCAGCCTCGGCGAGCCGGCCCTGTTCGCGATCCTGCTCAGCTCGGTCGTGTCGGGCCTGTACTTGGTGCTCGGCCTCGTGGCCGACGACGCGCTCGGCCTGACGCCGGTGGCGTTCCTCATCTCCGGCGTCTTCTTCGTGCTCACGATGGCCACCTACGTCGAGGGCAGTTCGCTGCATCCCGAGCGGGGCGGAGCATCGACGTTCGCGCGCTACGCGTTCGACGAGCTGTGGAGCTTCGTGGCGGGCTGGGCGATCTTGCTCGACTACCTGATCGTGATGGCGATCGGAGCCGTCGCGATCTCCGACTACCTGTCGGTGTTCTGGGGGCAGATCGACGAGGGCGTGGCGGAGATCGCGATCGCCGGCGTCGCGCTCGCCTACGTGGCCGCCCAGAACGTGCGCGGGCTGGGAGCCGAGCGGCTCGGCATGGTCCTGCGCCTGTCGGTGGTCGGCATCGTGCTGCTGCTGGTGGTTGCGGGGATCGCACTGGCCCAGAACTGGGACCCGGGCGCGATCACCGACTCCGTCGAGCTGGGCTCGGTGCCGGGGTGGGACGAGCTGCTGTTCGCGACCGTGGTGGCCGGCGTGGCGCTGCTCGGCGTAGAGGCCGCATCCGGACTGGCCGGCGAGGTGCGCGTGGGGCGGCGAGGCCTGCGGCGCGTGGTGGGGCTGACCGCCATCACCGCGCTGGTCCTGTTCGTGAGCGTGTCGGTCGCGGCGCTGATGACTGTTCCGGTCATCGATGGCAGCACCGCGCTGGGCGACCGCTACGCCGGGGCGCCGGTGCTCGGCGTGGTGTCTCAGTTCCATCCGAGCTGGCTCAAGGACGCCGCTCGGGCGATGGTGGGCGTGACGGTGGCCGCCACGCTGATCGTGTTCATGAACGGCCAGATGCTCGGCATCGCTCGGCTGGCCTACTCGCTCGCGACCAACCGCCAGATACCAAGCCTCGCGGGCCGGCTGCACGAGCGCCGCGGCACGCCCTACGTCGCGATCATCCTCGCGGCGCTGATCGCGTTCGCGCTGGCGATTCCGCACGACCTCGAATTCCTTGCCGGCATCTTCGCGTTCGGCGCGATGGTCACGTTCTCGATCGCGCACGTGTCGGTGATCGTGCTGCGCTATCGCGAGAGCGGGCGGCCAAGCGCGTTCCGCGTGCCGGTGTCGTTCAAGGCCGGGCGCGGCACGCTCCCGCTGCCGGCCGTGCTCGGCGCGCTGTTCTCGATCCTGGCCTGGGTCAGCGTCGTCGTCCTGCACTCGGGCGCGCGCATCGTCGGCGGGGCCTGGATGGCGGTCGGGATCACGATGTACGTGATCTATCGGCGCACGCAGGGAAAGCCGCTGACCAAGCGCTTCACGATCCCGCCCGAGGCGCTGCAGGAGTCAGCGCCGGTCGAGTACGGGAGCATCCTCGTCCCGGTGTTCGGCGAGCCGCTCGACGACGACATCATCGGGACTGCCGGGCGGCTGGCCGCCGAACATGCCGAGGACAGCGAGGGCGGGGCGGTGGTGGAGGCCCTCTACGTGTTCGAGATCCCGATGTCGCTGCCGATCGATGCGCGCGTGCCGGACGAGCGCGTGAAGAACGCCAAGCAGGTGCTCGCGCGCGCCAAGGAGGTGGGCGAGGAGTACGAGGGCGTCGAGGTGGCGACCGCGATGGTGCGGGGGCGGACGATCGGCCAGGCGATCGTGGCGGAGGCGCGCCGGCGCGGCGTCGAGGCGATCGTGATCGCGGCGGAGGAGCCGACGCGCGTGCGCAGCGGCGCCATCCTCGGAGGGCGCGGGCGCTCGCGCGACCGTTTCGTAGGGGAGACCACTCGCTACGTGGTCGAGAAGGCGCCCTGCAAGGTCATTCTCACGGCGCCGCCGGCCGGCGAGGAAGGCACTCGCGAGGGCGTTCTCCCTTAGAGTGGGCCCGGCATGTTTGTACTTATTGTTGGATGCGGTCGCGTGGGCTCGGCGATCGCCAACTCGATGCTGGAAGAGGGTCACGAGGTCTCCGTCCTCGACGAGGACGCGGAGGCCATCGCGCTGCTCGAGCGTGGCCACGCCGAGGGCTGGGAGGAGCGCGGCGGTCGCTTCACCGAGGGCACGGCGCTGGAGATCGAGGCCCTGCTCGCGGCAGGCATCGAGCAGGCCGATGCGTTCGTGGCGTCGACCGACGGCGACAACACCAACCTCGTGATCGCGCAGATCGCCAAGCGCCGTTACAACGTCGACCGCGTGGTCGTGCGGGTGCTCGACCCGGCACGTGCGCGCTGGTACGCGGAGCAGGGTCTGCAGACCGTCTGTCCGACCCAGACGGCGATCGAGCTGCTCGAGGCGGCGGTGCGCGGCCAGATCCGGTTCGAAGGGGTGTCTGGGTAACCCATGTACGTCGTGATCGTGGGGGCCGGCAAGGTTGGCTGGAACCTGGCACGCGAGCTGATCGCCAAGCGGCACGAGGTGACCGTCGTCGAGGCCGACCTCGCGCGCTTCGGCGTGGTTGAGCAGGAGCTCGAGCACAGCGCCCAGTACGGCGACGGCTCGGAGCTGTGGGTGCTCGAGCGCGCGGGAATCGAGCGCGCCGACCTGGTCGTCGCCGTGACCGGCGACGACGAGGACAACATCTTGATCTCGCAGGTCGCGCGCGAGAAGTACGGCGTCACGCGCGTCGTGGCGCGCTGCAACAACCCGCGCAACCTCCAGCACTTCGAGCTCCTCGGAGTCAAGCCGGCCATCTCCGCGACGGACCTGATCCTGCGCCTGATCGAGCACGAGGTGCCCAAGTACGGCCTGGTGCACCTGCTCGACCTGCCCGAGGAGCGGCTCGAGATCATCGAGCTCGAGGTGGCATCCGGGTCCGACGCCGCCGGGCGCAAGGTCAAGGAGCTCGGCCTGCCGGACGGGTCGCTCGTCATCTCGATCCTGCGCGACGGTGGCGGCTTCGTGCCGCACGGCGACTCGGTCGTCGCGGCCGGCGACGAGGTCCTGCTCGTGCTGGACGTCGGGTTGGAGGCGAGCGTGACCGAGCGCTTCTCCGACCGTTCGAGCGCACCGGCCGCCTAGCGTGGCCCGCCGCCGAGTCGATCATCTGCTGATCGGGGGCGGTCTGGCCGCCGCCAACTGCGCGCGCTGGCTGCGCGAGGAGGGGGCTGACGGATCCATCCTGCTGGTGGGCCGCGAGTTCGACCCGCCCTACAACCGCCCGCCGCTGTCGAAGGGCTATCTGCAGGGCAAGGAGTCGAAGGAGGACGTGCTGTTCCGCCCCGACGAGTGGTGGGGCGAGCAGGACATCGAGCTGATGACCGGCACGAGCGTGATGAAGCTCGACAGCGGCGAACGCGTGGCCTCGCTGTCGACCAAGGAGGAGGTCGAGTTCGGCAAGGCGCTGGTCGCGACCGGGGCGAACGTGCGGCGCGTGCGGGTGGACGGCTGCGACCTCGAGGGGATCCACTACCTGCGCGCGTTCGCGAACTCGGACGCGATCCGCGCGGACGCCGAGGGCGCGGAGCGGGCCGTGCTGATCGGCGGCAGCTACATCGGCTGCGAGGTGGCGGCGTCGCTGACGGCGGCGCACGGGGTGAAGTGCTCGGTCGTGATGCAGGAGGACGTAGTGCTCTCGCGCCAGTTCGGCAGCGAGATCGGGCGCTTCTTCCAGGGCGTGCTGGAGGAGCACGGGGTGGAGGTGCACGGCGGGGACGAGCTGGAGCGCTTCGAGGGCTCGGACGGGCGAGTGGGGAAGGTGGTCACCAAGGCCGGGCTGGAGCTGGACTGCGACATGGTCGTCGTGGGCGTCGGCGTGATGCCGGACGCGACGCTGGCGCGCTCCGGGGGCCTGGAGCTGGGGGAGAGCGGCGGCGTGAAGTGCAGCGCCGGCCTGGAGTCCTCGGTGCCCGGGATCTACGCGGCGGGCGACATGTGCGAGTACGAGAGCCCGCTGCACGGGAACGCCCGGATGCGGCTGGAGCACTGGGACGTGGCCTTCAACCACGGCAAGACGGCGGCGCTGAACATGCTCGGCCGCGGAGTGAAGCACGAGGTGCTGCCGTACTTCTTCTCGGACCTGGCCGACTGGGCGTCCTTCGAGTACGTGGGCCCGGGCTCCGGGGAGCTGGTGGTGCGCGGCTCGCTAGAGGAGGGCGACTTCGCGGCGTTCTTCCTGCACGAGGAGCACGGCCACGTCGTGTCGGCCCTGTCGGTCGGCCGAGGCGACGACCTGGAGCACGCCCGCCGCTTCATAGCGGAGCGAACGAAGCCCGACGCCGCCGCGCTGGCCGACGAGGACACGGACCTCAACTCGCTCTAGACGGGGCTACTGGGGAGCAGGGACTCGAACCCCGATAACCAGCTCCAGAGGCTGGCGTCTTGCCATTAGACGACTCCCCAATCGGCGGACAAGCATAGCCTCAGGCCACGGCCTGGTTTGCCCAATCGCGGTAGAGGCGCGCGTATGCGCCGTCCGCCTCGAGCAGCTCCTCGTGGGTGCCCTGCTCGACGATCCGGGCTCGATCCAGCACCACGATGCGCCCCGCTCCCCGAATCGTCGAGAGGCGGTGGGCTATCACCAGCGCCGTGCGGCCCGCGAGCAGGCGGCGCAGGCCCCGCTCGATCTGGGCCTCCGTGCGGACGTCAACGTTCGAGGTCGCCTCGTCCAGGATCAGGATCCTCGGGTCCGCCGCGGCGGCGCGGGCGAAGGCCACCAGCTGGCGCTGGCCGGCCGACAGCTGCCCGCCGCGCTCACCGACCTCGGAGTCGTAGCCGTCCGGCAGGCGCTCGATGAAGTCGTGCGCGCCCACGGCCATCGCCGCCTCGCGCACCTGCTCGTCGGTCGCGTCCGGCCGGCCGAAGCCGATGTTGTCGCGGATCGTGCCCGAGAACAGGAAGCCCTCCTGCGGCACGATCCCGAGCTGCGAGCGCAGCGAGTGCTCGGTCACGTCGCGCAGGTCGTGTCCGTCTACCAGCACGCGGCCGTGGTCGGGGTCGTAGAAGCGCGCCACGAGCTTGGCCAGCGTCGACTTGCCCGCCCCGGTGGCGCCCACCAGCGCGACCGTCTGCCCCGGCGGCACGTGCAGGTCGACCTCGCACAGCGCCGGGGTCTCGCCGTCGTAGGAGAAGCTCACGTCGGCGAACTCGATCTCGCCGCGCACGCGCGGGAGCTCGACCGCGTCCGCCTTGTCGCCCAGGTCCGGCTCCTCGTCGAGCAGCTCGAAGATCTTGTCGAGCGCCGCCATGCCGGCCTGGTAGGTCGTGTACAGCTGGGAGAGCGCCTGGACCGGGTCGAAGAAGCTCTGCAGGTAGAAGACGAACGTGGCGAGCACGCCGATCGAGATCGAGCTGCTCCCGTCGATCACCTGGTTGCCGCCGTAGAGCAGGATCGCCGCGGTGGCCACCGCCGACAGCAGCTCGACCGATGGGAAGTAAGCGGCGTTCAGGTAGACGGTGCGCATGTTCACGCGCCGGTGCTCGTCGTTGAGCTCGGCGAAGCGGGTGCGGTGGCGCTGCTCCTGCCCGAACGCCCGCACCACGCGCACGCCGGAGAGGGTCTCCTGGAGGTAAGCGGTGACCGCGGCGATCTTCTCGCGCGTGAGCCGGTAGGCGCCGCTCGACGCGAGCCGGAACAGGATGCTGCCCACCAGCAGCACCGGGACGCAAAGGAACGTGACGAGAGCCAGGCCCGGGTCGAGCACCACCAGGATCACGGCGGTGCCGATCAGCGTCAGGGTCGACGAGAACAGCGTCTGGATCCCGTCGGTCACGAGCTGGTTGAGCGCCTCCACGTCGTTCGTGATGCGCGAGATCAGCACGCCGGTCCTGTTGCGGGAGTAGAAGCCGATCGAGAGCCGCTGGAGGTGCTCGAAGAGCTGGAGGCGCAGGTCCTGCAGCGCGCGCTGGCCGACCCAGTTGAGCAGGAGGGTCTGCACGTAGGTCGCGCCCCAGTTGATGAGCGCAGCCGACAGGAAGGCGACCAGGATCAGCGTGAGCGCCCCGACGTCCTTGTCCTGGATGCCGTTGTCGATCGCGCGACCGGCCAGGTACGGCGGCGCGAGGGCGGCGCCCGTCGCGATCCACAGCGCGGCGAGCATCAGCAGCACGCGCCCGCGGTAGGGGCGCAGCAGGCTCACCAGGTGACGCAGCCGCCGGTGCCTCATAGCCCCGCCACCTCGCGCTCGGGGTCGTCGCGTGTGAGGAAGACCTGGTCGGGCAGCCCCTTCTCCGCGATCTCGCGGTAGAGCGGCGAGTCGTCGAGCAGCTCCGCGTGCGTGCCGCGGGCGGCCACCCGGCCGTCCTCGAGCACGACGACCTCGTCTGCCAGGGCGATCGTCGAAAGGCGGTGGGCGATCACAAACGTCGTGCGCCCCTCCATCACCTCGGCGAGCGCCGCCTTGATCTGGCTCTCGGTGGTCGCGTCGACGCTGGAAGTGGCGTCGTCCAGGATCAGGATGCGCGGCTCGGCGAGCAGGGCGCGGGCGATCGCCACGCGCTGGCGCTGGCCGCCCGAGAGCGTCAGCCCGCGCTCGCCGACGAGCGTGTCGAGCCCGTCCGGCAGGTCGTCCAGCAGCTCGCCCAGCCCGGCGCGCGTCGCGGCGGCGACCACGTCGTCGTCGCTCGCCTCGGGCCGCGCGTAGGCGATGTTCTCGCGCAGCGGCGCTGAGAACAGGAAGGCGTCGTCGGAGACGATCGCGACCTCGCGCCGCAGCGAGGCGGGGTCGACCGTCCGCACGTCGGCGCCGTCGACGAACACGGCACCCCCGGTCACGTCGTAGAGCCGTGGAATGAGCATCACCAGCGAGGTCTTCCCCGAGCCGGTCGGCCCGACGATCGCCACGGTGTGCCCGGCCTCGACGTCGAGGTCGATGCCGCGCAGCACCGGCTCGTCGCCGTCGTAGGCGAAGGTCACGTCGCGCAGCTCCACGTGGCCGCCGCCCGGCGGCAGCGCGGGCGCGTCAGGCGGGGCGGTCAGCCGCGGCGCCCGGTCGAGCAGCTCGAAGACGCGCTCGCCGCTCGCCACCGCCCGCTGCGACATGCCGAGCGCGACGCCGAGCATCCGCATCGGCCCGGTCAGCATCAGCACGTAGCCGTAGAACGCGACGAAGTCGCCCTCCGACAGCGATCCGTCGATCACCTGCCGGCCGCCCACGTAGAGCAGCCCGGCCAGGCCCAGCTGGGGCAGGAAGCCGATCAGCGGCGAGTAGTAGGCGCGCAGCCTGGTCGAGACCATCGACTGGTCGAACACGCGCCGCGTGCGGTCGTCGAAGCGGCGGAGCTGGCGCTCTTCCTGCGCGAAGGCCTTGACCACGCGCACGCCGCCGATGTTCTCCTCGGCCTCCGCTGTCAGCTCGGCGATCCGCTGCTGCACCTCCTGCGACGCGGGCCGGTTGCGCCGCCCGAACCGGAACGACGTCCAGATCACGAACGGCATCGGCGCGAGCGCGATCGCCGCCAGCCCGGGGTCGAGGGCGAGCATCACGCCCGAGGCGATCAGGATCGTGAGCGCGGACTGCAGGATGAAGATCAGGCCGTAGCCGAGGAAGAAGCGCACCGCCTGCAGATCGACAGTCGCGCGCGACATCAGCTGACCCGTCTGCTGCGAGTCGAAGAAGCTCAGCTCGAGCGACTGCAGGTGCTGGTACATGCGGTTGCGCAGGTCGTACTCGACCCCGAGCGAGACCTGGCCGGCGATCAGGCGCCGCGCGACGCTGAAGCCGAGCCGCAGCAGACCGGCGACCACCACGGCGATCGCCAGCGGCAACAGGCTGTCCCCGTGATCGTGGATCTCGTTGACGGTGCGGCCGACCAGATAGGGGATCAGCACGCCCGTGCCCATCGCGGCGCCCGCGAGCAGGAAGGAGACCGTGACCCCCCGCCGGTACGGGCGCAGGAAGCCGAGCAGTCGCCAGAACGTGCGCATGAACCCCCTTACTTTACTTTGTGAAGGAGGGTCAGCCGAGGCGCGTCATCTTGACGCTGACGTCGTGGCCCGCCGTGCCGGCCGTGCCCTTGTAGACGCCGCGGATAGGCGCCACGTCGCCGTAGTGGCGGCCGTGCCCGATCTTCACGTGCTCCTCTCCGGCGAGCTTGCGGTTGGTGGGGTCGGCGCCGACCCAGCGCGGCTCGCCGCTGTCCGACGCGGGCAGCAGCGCCTCGACCCAGGCGTGCGTGTCCACCTCGACGGAGTCCTCGCCGCCGCCCTTGGGGGCGGCGAACAGGTAGCCCGACACGTAGCGCGCCGCGATACCGTGCTCGCGCAGCAGGATCAGGGCGAGGTGGACGAAGTCCTGGCAGACGCCGGCGCCGCCCTCGAGCAGGTCGTCCACCGTCGAGCCCACGAAGGTCGCGCCCTTGCGGTACTCGAAGCGATCGGGGATCAGCTCGTAGACCAGCCGCAGAGTGTCGCCGGGCGAGTCCGAGCGCACCGCGTCGCGCAGCGGGTCCAGCGCGCCGTTGCCGGGCTGATCCGCGGTGGGCAGCAGGAACTCGCCGCCGGTGTTCACGTACTCGGGGCCCGCGACGGCGTCCCAGCTGCCCGCCGGCGGCTCCGGCGGCGCCTCGGTGGTCACGTCCGCGTCCGCCGTGATCGCGAGGCGGTTGTGCTCGGCGGGGACGTTGAACTCGACCACCTCGGTGCCGAAGTAGTCGACATAGCTGCGCGTGCGCGCTTGCGGGTCGACCACCAGTCGGAACCCCCGCACGCGCTGCGTCGGCGTTGCGGCGGGCCTGACCCGCAGCACGTTGTGCTGGTCGTAGACACGCCCGCTGTAGCGGTACTCGGCGTGGTAGCGGAGGGCGAATCTCATGCGGCGACGGTCGGGGCGATGACGGTGCTGGGCTCGAAGTAGCGGTCGTGGATCTCCGCGTCGAGACGCTCTAGCTCCTGCTGAATCGGCCGTAGCCAGGGCGAGACCGCTTCGGGCGGGGACGACACGCGTGCCCGGAAATCCAGGTCGGCAAGCATCCGGCGCACGCGCAACAGCGGCGCCGAGCTGCGCGGGTCGGCCTCGACTCGCTCGAGCGAGACCTCCAGGGACTGCAGCGAAGCCGCCACGGAGTCGGGAAACTCGCGCTCGTAGAGCATGAAGCGCGCGACCGGCCCGGCGTCCGGTGGCGCCGCGGCGGAGCGCATGAACGCCTGGAAGCCGCCGACCGCCTGCAGCAGCGCCAGGGCGTTGCCGTCGCGGCGCGGGACCTCGGGTCCCTCGCCGTCGGGCGAAGCCACGGGCGGCAGGGCCACGCGCAGCATGCGCAGGACCATGTCGGCGGCCTCGATGCGCCCGCCGGCGATCAGGAACGCGCGCGCCTCGTCCTTTTGCATGGTGCGGCCGGTCAGCCCCCAGAACAGCGCGCTGCGCTCCTTGACCAGGCTGTAGATCGAGTACGGCCCGGTCTGCAGGCCGGCGCCGAGATCGAGCCGCCCGAGCAGGATCTCGAAGGTGTTGATCGACTCCCACATCTCCGCCGGGATCGTGTCGCGCAGCGTCCGCGCCCCCTTGCGGGCGTCGCGCACGCAGGAGACGATCGAGACCGGGTTGTCGGCCTCGGTCGTCAGCAGCCGCACGACGTCGTCGCGGCGCGCGGAGGTGCCGCCGTCGCCGGCGCCCATGATCGCCAGCAGCGCGTCCCAGGAGAGCGTGACCGAGGTGGGATCGTCGGCGCGCCCCTGCAGGTCGGCGTGGAACAGCCCGTCGAGCATTCGCGCCGTGTGCTCGGCGCGCACCAGGTGGCGGCCGAGCCAGTACAGGTCGTGGGCGATGCGGGCGAGCATCAGCGCCTCCGCGCCTGCTGTTGCTGCTGGTCCTGGCCGCGCCAGCCGGCCTGGCGCATGCCCGGCAGCGGTGGCGGCGCGAGCGACTCCGACCAGCGCCGCCGGTCGCCGTCGCGCTCGGCGAGGACCCACGTGTCCTTCGAGCCGCCGCCCTGGGAGCTGTTGACGATCATCGATCCCTCGCGCAGCGCCACGCGCGTGAGGCCGCCCGGGACGATCTTGATCTCGTCGCCGTAGACGGCGAACGGACGCAGGTCGACGTGGCGCGGTACGAGCGAGCCGTCTGCGAGCACGGTCGGGACCGTCGACAGCGCCACGGTCTGTTGAGCGATCCAGCGCTCGGGGGCGGCCTCGACCAGGCGCCGCTCGGTCTCCAGCTGCGCGTCGCTCGCGTGCGGCCCGATGAAGACCTCCTTCCCGCCCGACTCGCCGGTCGGCTTGATCACGAGCTCGTCCAGGTGCTCGAGGACGTAGGAGCGCTGCTCGGGGTCGGCCAGCAGCCAGGTGGGCAGGTTGTCGAGAATAGGCTCCTCGCCGATGTAGTAGCGGATCATCTCCGGCACGTAGTGGTAGATCGCCTTGTCGTCCGCCACGCCGGTGCCGACCGCGTTGGCGATCGCGACGTTGCCCGCCCGGTAGGCGCCCATCAGGCCCGGCACGCCCAGCAGCGAGTCGGCCCGGAACTCGAGCGGGTCGATGAAGTCGTCGTCGATGCGGCGGTAGATCGAGTCCACGCGCGCGAGCCCGCGAGTGGTCCGCATGTAGCAGAGGCCGTCGCGCACCACGAGGTCGGACGCCTCGACCAGCTCCACGCCCATCTGCCGTGCCAGGAAGGCGTGCTCGAAGTAGGCCGAGTTGGCCGGGCCCGGCGTCCAGACCACGATCATGGGGTTCGACCCGCCGCTGGGCGCGACCGTCCGCAGCGCGTCGAGCAGCAGCGAGGGGTAGTGGCTGACGGGCCGCACGTCGTAGCCGGCGAACAGCTCCGGTAGCAGCCGGCTCATGGCGATCCGGTTCTCGAGCACGTACGAGATGCCCGAGGGGGTCCGCACGTTGTCCTCGAGCACCTTCCAGCGCCCGTCGGCGTCACGCACGAGGTCGCAGCCGGACACGTGGCACCAGACGCCGCCGGGCGGCCGGATCCGGTGGGCGGCGCGGGCGAACGCGGAGCGCGTGACCACGAGCTGCCAGGGCACGATCCCCTCGCGGACGATCTCGCGGTCGTGGTAGACGTCCTCGACGAACAGGTTGAGCGCCCGCACGCGCTGGGCGAGGCCGCGCTTGATGACGGTCCACTCGTCGCCGCCCAGGAGGCGCGGCACCAGGTCGAGCGGGAAGGGCCGGTCCCGGGTCGCGCCCTCCGGGCCGGCGGCGTCGAACGTGATCCCCTGCTGGAGGAAGATCGCGTCGCGGCGCTGCCCGGCCGCCTGCAGGCGCTCGCGCCCGAGCCGCTCCAGGGCAAGCGTCAGACCCTCGGCGGCGCCTCGCGGCTGCCCGTCGGCGGCGAACAGCTCATCGAAGAAGCCGGGTGCGGGCGCGTAGCTCAAGCAGCGAAGTTGTACCGAGCCGTGCAGGGGGAGGAGCCGCGACCGCCGGCAAGAAGATGGCCGGCGATGGGCAAGGCATCCACACCCGCTCGGCGCCTCAGCCAAGGCGAACAGCGTGCGCTCTCTTCGTTCCTCGCCGGGCGCCTGCCGGCGGGCCAGCTCAACGACGAGCTCTGCCGCGCACGCGAGGCCGCGCTGGCGCAGGCCGCTGCGCAGCCGGCGCCCGCCGCCGTCGGCGCCCCCGCTGTCCACGCGGCCTGACGCGCCATCCCTGTTTCCGGGCACGCAATCCCGGAACAACGGGTGCATGAACGCAGGACGACTCATCACACGCCTGACCATCGGCGGCCTGTTCGTCGGCCACGGGGCTCAGAAGTTGTTCGGCTGGTTCGACGGCCCCGGGCCGGAGGGCACGACCGCCATGATGGAGAAGCTCGAACTGCGCCCCGCGCGCCGCCAGGCTCTGGCCGCCGGGATCTCGGAGGCGGCCGGGGGAGCCATGCTCGCGCTCGGAGCGCTGACGCCGGTTGCCGGCGCGCTGCTCTCCGGAACCATGTTCACGGCCATCCGCAAGGTCCACTTCCAGAAGGGCCTCTGGAACACCGGCGGGGGCTACGAGTACAACCTCGTGCTGATCGCGGCGATCGCCGGGCTGGTCGAGTGCGGGCCGGGATCGCCCTCGATCGACCGGGCGCTCGGCATCGAGGCGCGCGGCTGGAAGTGGGCCCTCGCAACCGTGGCGGTCGGAGCCGCCGGATCGGGGCTGGCCATCGAGGCTGGTCGTCAGGTCGAGGAGGAGCAGCCGGCCCAGCCCCAGCGCACCAACGGACACCATCCGGACCGCGTGCCGGCCGGAGTCACCGCCTAGTACGCGCGACGGCGTCAGCCCCGGCGCATCAGGCGAGCCACCGCGGCCATCAGCTCAGCCGTCCGCTCCTCGGTGGGGTCGTCCACCACGCAGTGACGTGCGTGGTCGTCGAGGAGCCCGAGCGCGACCTTGTCGAGCGCGGCCTGGGCCGCGCTGATCTGGGTGAGGATGTCGATGCAGTAGCGGTCGTCCTCGACCATGCCCTCGACGCCTCGGACCTGCCCCTCGATGCGGCGCAGCCGCGCCAGCAGCTGGTCCTTGGTGGCGGTGTAGCCGTATGCCATGCCCGGGCAGTATACCCCTAGGGGGTATGTGTTAGCGTGCGACGCGTGGAAGCCGCCTCACACGAGCACCACGACCACGCGATGCCGACATCCGGCAGCGCGCTGAACCAGATGGCGGTCTCCGCGACCCTCCACTGCCTAACCGGCTGCGCGATCGGCGAGATCGCCGGCATGGCGATCGGCACCGCCCTGGGATGGTCCAACTGGCCGACCGTGGTGCTGGCCATCGTCCTCGCGTTCGTCTTCGGCTACTCGCTCACCAGCCTGCCGCTGCTGCGGGCCGGACTGGCGCTCGGCGTCGTGATCCCGATCGCGCTTGCCTCCGACACCCTGTCGATCGCGACGATGGAGATCGTCGACAACCTGATCGTCGTGGTCATTCCGGGGGCCATCGACGCCGGCCTCCGCGACCTGCTGTTCTGGGGCTCGCTGTCGTTCGGCCTGGCAGTCGCGTTCGTCGTCGCCGTGCCGGTCAATCGCTGGCTGCTCGCTCGCGGAAAGGGCCACACCGCCGTGCACGAGACGGGCATCCACGGCGGACCGTCGCCGCGAGTCGTCGGCGCGATCACCGCTCTCGGGGCGATCTTCGGGGCCGCGGTGCTGCTCGGCGAGCTGATCGGGTAGACCCCAGGGGATGCGACTGCTGGGCCTCGCTCAGGACGACACACGCGTGCCGGTCACCGGAGCGGCTGCGACCGCCAAGTTCCTCTTCGACGCGCTGGGGCGCCGGTACGAGCTGGTCGATCGCCGCGGCGTCGATCTCACGCCGCGGCAGCGCTACCTGCTCGCGGCGGCGACCTTCCACCCCGACCGCGACCGCTGGCGGACGCGCTTCAACTGGGGCGGGCGTCTGGCGCTCGGCCTGCGCTCGCGCAACAGCGCGCGGGCCGTCCGGCAGGTGCCCGAGCCCGTCGACATGGTGGTCCAGGCCTTCGGCCTGTTCCGGACCCGCGGCGCTCCCTACGTGATCTACACGGACAACACCGTCGAGCTGAGCCGGAAGCACTGGCCGGCCTGGGTCGATGTCGACGGACGGGCGCTGGAACGCATCTACGAGTGGGAGCGCCGGCTTTATCGCGGCGCCCTCCACGCGTTCACGCTGGGCGCCGCGCCGGCGAGCTCGCTTGTCTCGTTCTACGGGGTGCCGGAGGAGCGCGTGAGCGTGGTCGGCGGCGGCGCGACGTTCGAGATGCTGCCCGAGCGCTCGCGCGGTCAGCGCGAGCCGGTGATCCTGTTCGTCGGCAACGACTGGCCGCGCAAGGGTGGGGACGTCCTGCTCGAGGCCTTCCGCATCGTGCGCGGGCACCGGCCGGGTGCGCGGCTCCAGGTCGTGGGAACGGACGAGCCCTCAGAGGAGCGGGGCGTGGAGGTGCTCGGCTTCATCGACGACCGGCGCCGCATCGAGGAGCTCTACGCGCGCGCATCTGTCTACTGCCTGCCGTCGCGCTTCGAGCCCTACGGCCTGTCGGTGATCGAGGCGATGGCGCACGAGCTTCCCTGCGCCGTCTCGCGCGTCGGCGGCCTGACCGACATCGTCCTGGACGGAGAGACGGGGCTGGTGGTTCCACCCGAGGACAGCTCGGCGCTCGCCAGGGCGCTGCTGCGACTGCTCGAGGATGCCGACTACGCGACGCGGCTGGGCCGCAACGGCCGCGCGCGCGTCGAGCACCACCAGAACTGGGACGCGGTGGTCGAGCGCATGGAGCCCGGCCTGGAGCTGGCGGCGGCCCGGCTCTCCGGCGTGCCGCGCCCGCGCGGCGGCCGCTTCCGGCGCGGGCGGCGCGGGGTCACGGCAGGACGGTGATCGTCAGGCGCGCGGGCTCGGCGCCGCCGAGCAGCAGAGTCTGTTCGTTCGTCTGCGTCTCAGCGGCCAGCCAGCGGTTCTCGCCCGTCCCCGGGTGCGGCACGAACTCGGGGAAGTCGCTGCCGGCGAGGTGCAGTCAGTCGCTCAGCAGCGCCCGTGCCGCCCCGCGCCCGGTCCTCACCGCGCCCTCCATGTATCCGCAGACCCACTGGTCCGAGCCGCACACGTAGAAGGGCGGCTCGTGGGTGCCGTGCAGCGGGCCGACGGCCATCACGTCGCCCGGCCGCCAGCTGGTGATGTAGCCCTCGGTCCACGGGTCGATCCCCCAGCGGCGGAAGAAGACGGCAAGCGGGTCGGCAGCGCGCTCGCCCATCGCCTCGACCATCTCGGCGAGCAGGTCGCGCTCGATCAGGCCCGGCGAGGTCGCGAGGAAGGCGCCGATGCGCTCGGGCGGCACCAGCGCGGAGAGGATGCCTTCGCGCTGCAGCCAGGTGCCGCCCATCACGCCGGTCTCGAAGTACATCGTGCCGTTCTGGCCCTCGGCCTCCCACCACGAGCTGTCGTATGCGAAGCAGACCTTCGCGGCCAGCGCGTGCCGCTGACGGTCGAGCGAGTCGAGCCGCTCACGCGTGACCCCCTCGATCGCGATGCGCCGGAGCGGCCCGACCGGGACCGCGCACACCACGGCGTCGCAGTCGAAGCGCTCGCCGGTCGCGGTGGTGACGCTGGAGTGCGGTCGCGAGATGTCCATGCGCGTGACCGGTGCCGCGTAGCGCACGCGGTAATCGAGCTCCTCGGCCATGCGCAGGGCGACCGTCGCCGACCCCTCCGCCACTCGCTGGCACTCCCAGACCTCGTAGTCGTAAAAGCCCTCGGCGCCCGCCGCGGCCTCCTTGCGCAGGTCCGACAGCAGCGAGGTGCGCTCGACCGACTCCGCCGACAGCGCGAGCATCGCGAGGTCGCGGGCGCGGACCGCGTTGGGGGTCGCGCCGATCTCGCGCAGCCAGGCGCCAACCGACAGGCGGTCGAGTCGATCGGCCTCGGGGTGCGACCAGGGATCGTCAGGGTCGACGGTGGCCGCGAGCCGGCCGAACGCGTCGTTGGCGGCGTCGTAGCTGGCGCGGTCGGCGTCGTTCATCCAGGGGAAGCCGTCGCCGATCACCCGGCCCGTGGTGAGCACGTAGGTGTCCTCGCCGGGCAGCTGGGGGAACGACGGCTCCAGCGTCAGGCCGAGCTCGGCGACAAGGCCGCAGTAGGCCTCGTGGAAAGGCCCGACCACCTCGCCTCCGAGCTGCACGAGCCGGCCGTCCGCGAGCGTCGTCTGCTCGACGCGCCCGCCGGGCCGGTTGCGCGCCTCGAGCACCACGACGTCGACGCCCGCGCGCGCGAGATCGCGGGCGGCCGAGAGGCCGGCCAGGCCGGCCCCGACGACGACGACGTCGTGCTTGCCCAACTAGGCGCCCCAGCCGAAGTCGTCGCCCGACTCGAGCTTGCGCCAGAAGGTGACCTCGGGCTCCGACGTCACGCCGGACTCGGCCATCATCGCGCCGATGTCGTCGCCGGACGCCTGGAAGAAGGTCTGGAAGCTCTCGGCGTCGGGCCACTCGTCGACGGCCATGAGCCGTCCGCCGTCGGCCCCGTAGAAGCGATGTGCGATCAGCCCGTGCTCGGCGGCACGCCCGACGATCGCTCGCATGCGATCCGGGTTTGCAGCCGCGGCAGCCTCGAACTGCTCGGGGTCGCCGCTGACGCTGACGGTCACGATCACTGACATGCGCTGCTCCTCGTCGTCGGGGTGCGCGCTATTCGACCAGAGCGGGGCTAGTCGGGCAAGGCCGGTCAGCAGTGGGCGCCGCGTGTGCCGAACAGCGCGACGATGGTGAGGCCGTGGTGGTTGCCGGAGGGCGACTCGCTGACGACTCCGAGTGCGAAGTCGTGCCAGCCCTTGTGCATGATGTTCCGGCGGTGCGGGGCGCTGCGCATCCAGGCCCTCAGCAACTGCCTGGGGGTGGAGGCTCCGGTCGAGTAGAAGAGGTTCTCGCCCGCCGTCCAGCAGCCGGCGGCCGGCTGGTAGCCGGTGGCGGCGATGCGGTCCATGTGGTCGCGGCCCGCGGGCGAGAGGTGGGCGAAGTAGTGGCGTGAGGCCATGTCGCGCGCATGCCCAGCGGCGGCCTTCGAGAGATTGCTGTTCCAGGCGAGCTTGCTCAGCCCGTGGTCGCCGCGCTCGAGGTTGTGCAGGCAGAGCATCGTCTTCTGAAGGACCCGGACGTTGCTGGTGGGAGTGTCGGCGCCCGCGCAGCCCGCCTGCGTCCCCGTTGCCGACCTGGAGTTGTGCGTGCCGGCGACGGCGGGAGCGGCGACGGCGAGAGCAAGAGTCAGGCTGCTGATCCCGGCTGCTGCTGCTGCGCGGACGACGGACTGGATGCGGCGGTTTCTCATACTTAATCCGTCGTCGTGGCGGAGGGCCCGTCGCATCCGGCAGCAGGGCGAACTCGGGGGCCTGTACGCGCGTCCCCCACCGGTAGGAGAGCCCCCTCCGCCGGCAGATCTGCACTGCGCCGTCCTCGCTAGTTTCGGGACGCGAGTCGATGCAAATCCTCCAAAAAGGACCGGTAAGGCCCGCCCGAGGCGCGATACTGGGACGGGTGGGGGACGAGAACGTCGAGCGCAGCTACGCCGCCTACGACGCGTTCAACCGCCGGGACTGGGCAGCCGCCCTCGCGATCCACGCCGCCGACGTGGAGGTGACGCCGCTCGCCGCCGCCGTGGGAAGCCCCTACCGGGGCAGCGACGGGCTGCGCCGTTACTGGGGCGACCTACTGACGAGCTTCCCCGATTTCACGACCGAGGTGCTCGAGGTGCGCGACTTCGGAGAGCTGACGCTTTGCGCCGTGCGGTTCCGCGGCCACGGAGCGGGCAGCTCGGCACCGTTCGAGCAGGTCGTCTGGCAGCTCGCGCAGTGGCGGGACGGCAGGATCGCGTGGTGGCGCAGCTACGTGAGCGAGGCGGAGGCGATGTCCGCGGCACAGGAGATCTCGGCGTGAGCGGCGTCAGCCGAAGACTTCGCAGGCGGCGACCTCGTGGTGCTCCCGGGGTATGGCGCCGGGCGTGAGGCCCGACTGCTCGAGCACGCGCAGCTGGCCAGCCGCGGGGGCCTCCTAAGCGCGGTAGTCGAGCACCTGCTCCGGAGGCGGAAAGCCCTCGGCGAGGTCCATGCCGTGGACGTCGCGGATGTGCTCGCGAAACCACTTGTCGAACGGCTCGTCCGAAGTTGCCATTGCCCCCATGGCCGCCTCGATGTCGGGTGCTTCGACCACGACGACCGCGACATCGCCGTCGGGCGTGCTCTGGATCCAGACGGCCTCGCGGGTGATCCCGGCGCGCTCGCGCGAGGCCCGATGGTCGGCGCGCCGGTCCCCGGTCGCGCAGGACGCGAGCGCTTCACGGTCGGCGTCGGTCTTACCGGGCAGCAGCGGAGCGGCAAAGGCGATCGTCGGCATGGCAATTCCCCTGTGATCGTTGAGAGGTCGGGCGGGCGGCGAGACCCTATGCCGTCAGTCGTCCGCTGGCAATGGCTCCCGCCCTTGACCCGACCTTCACCCACGTGGTAGCACGCAGCACATGGGCACGACAAGGATGATGACCGCCGCGCTTGCCGTCGTGGCGGCGAGCGCGCTCGCCGGAGCGGCTGTCGGCGAGGCGCAGACGGCGGCACAGGACTCGGTCGGCGGGTCCGCGCGCCAGTGCCTCCCGGCCGACTGCCAGAGCCTCTCTTTCATCAGCCTGTCCGCCGACGCTCGGAGCGGTCCGAGCGGAGCGAGCCCAACCGGCACGATGGTCTGGGACGAGCTCGAGCCATTTATCGGGGGGCTACATCTGCACAGCGAGACGCAGGTCAGCTGCTTGTCGGTCAGCGGCAATGTTGCGATCGTCGGTGTGGGTGGAACGAGGGCGTTCACGGGCTCATTCGGCACGTTCTCGGGCATCTCGATCGCCGGCCTGATTCGCGTGACCGACCGCGGCGGGCCGGGCTCCGGCCTGGACACGTTCGAGTTCGACGTCCTGCAGAACCCGTTCCCGCCCTTCCCGCCGGTGCCGCCGCCGCTGCCGCCGCCGACCGACTGCTCGACGTTCCCGGCGGGGACGCCGGTCTACACCAACCAACAGGGCGACCTGGTGGTTACGCACGCGCCCTCTCTGCCCACCACGACGCAACAGTGCAGGAACGGCGGCTGGCGAACCTATGACGTCTTCAAGAACCAGGGCGACTGCGTCAGCTTCGTCAGACACCAAGCGCGGCAGAAGTGCATCTTCGAGCGGGTCTCCCACGGCATCACGGCCTTCCGCGCGAAGTACGGGCTCGGGCCGAACCACAGCCACGCGATGCGCCACTGCGTCCGGCTGTACACCGGCTTCTAACCGCCCATGTCGCAGGAGGTCATCGAGACGGCGCAGCGGGGCTATGCCGCTCTCAACCGCGCCTATCGGAGCGGCGACGTGGACGAGTTCCTGCCGTGGCTCGAGGCGCAATTCGATCCCGAGTGCGAGTTCGTTCCGGCGGGCGTGTTGCCCGAAAGCCGTCCAGTCAAAGGGTGGGACGGGTTGCTGCGGTACACGGCTGAGCAGATGAAGGCCTTCGAGGACGGCAGCATGTGGCTCGAGCCCATCGAGTACATCGACTCGGACGACGACGACTGGCTCGTCGTGCCCTACAGGTTCGGCGGGACGGCGCGGCACACCAAGATCGAAGTCACGTTCGAGTTCGTACACGTCTTCACGCTGCGCGACGGCATCACGGTTCGCGTAAACGTCTACGAGGCTCGCGAGCAGGCCCTCGAAGCCGTGGGGCTGTCGGGGTAGCGCACAGCGATAGCTCCGCCTGGATTCGAACCAGGGACCTCACGATTATGAGTCGTGCTCCGCCGTATGACGGGCGGCCCCAGCCGGGCATAGGAGGTAGAGAAATCCCTGAAACGCGACCATTTCGCGGGAAGTCGTGGTTGCCGGGTGGATCCGCCGGTATTTCCGCTGGTGGACCCGTGGTGGACCCGCTGGCAGGGCCGCGAGGAGCAATCGTGACCTAATCGGCTCGAGAGAGCTCCTGGTGGTGGTCCAGGCGGTCAACGTCCCTTGCTCCGCTTGAGGAGCTGCCTCTCGAACGTCCGTTGCGCTGCGGGTCCATTCGTGGGTCCAATTTGTGGCGCAAGGGCGGGTATCAGGGCAACGCTCGAGGGACTGCGACGAGCCGTTCTCGAGGGTGCGGGACGCACCGCTGTTCCAGCCACGGTGGTGGTCTTTGCGTTCCACCTGCACCCGCGCCGCAGAGCCGATCGATCAAGCACTACTACGCAAAGAGCCGTTCCCCGACATAACCGCCAGGTCAGGCCCCCGGGGGACAGCGAAGACCGCGCCGGGCTCTGTGCGCGTGCTCTTTGCCCGCTGGGCGGAAGCGACCGTGGAGGGCTCGGCGCTGGTGAGGGAGCTGCGGATTGGCGCGGTCGATCGCAGGGCGGCCTTGTACGTGCGTGCGCTCGCGCCGTTCATCGCCGCCTTCCAGGGCCTCGTTGGGGTCGAGACCGTTGAGCATTGCCGTGCGCCGGGCAGTTCGCCGCGCCCGCCGGTGACTGGCCACGCATGGGTCGCGCCCGCGCGGCGGGCCTCTTGGCTTAGAGGCGTGCGATCACGAGCCCGGCGGCGAGCAGCACGAGCGCTAGCGCGCACGCCCCTAGCGCGCTGTCGAGCGGCGCCGCAAGCCGCGCCGCATCGAGCTGGACCACGCTGCCGTCCGCCAGCTCCTGCCGACCGCTGAGCGAGATGGTGCGCCGGCGCAAGTCCCGCGCCGGGGCGCTCAGGCGGCGCTGAGCGACGCTGAGCATGAAGCACGCCGCAGCGACCAGAACCCCTTGCGCGCGCAGGCCGAGCGCGTTGACCCAGTAGCCGGTCAGCGCGGGAAACGCACCCCACGCAGCCGCAAACCAGAAGTCCGAGTGAAACCGACCGCCGAACAGCTCGAGGTTGTATGCCACCACGATGAATGTCCCCGCGGCGACGAACGGCACCAGGCTCAGCGACACGGTCGCCGCGCCGACGATCCCGATCGCGACCGCCCCGGCGAGCGCAACAACGGCCAGCCCAGCGAGCGAGCGGTCGGACAACCGGGTGCCCAGCGGCCTGCCGCCGAGCTCATCCAGCGCGTGCGCGCACACTCCCACGCCGAGGAAGAACGCGCCGAGGGCCGCCGCGAGGCGATCCCCGTACAGATTCGGCGCAGCCGCCGCCCCGATAGCCACGTAGCTGAGATGCCAGGCGGTGTAGGGGGGGTGCAGCAGCGTGATGAGATCGCGCCATCCGCCGGGGCGCAGCGCGTAGAACGCGGGACGCTCAAGCGGCTTCGGTGGAGCCATCGTCTCTGGTGCCCCACATCACAACGCCGCCGCCGAGGCTCATGGGCCGGACGTGCACCGAGCCGATCCCCGCCTCGGACCAGAGTTCGACCAGCCGCTCGAGCGGATGGCGGGCATAGAACTCCGGGATGCTTCGCGCGAGGAAACGTCCCGTCTCGCGCCATTCCCGCGAGACGAGACCGCCGAGCGTGGGGAGCCCAAGGCGCGTGTAGATCGTCCACAGCGCGTGCCACACCGGAGACGGCGGCACCGCGAACTCCAGCGAGGCCACCCGGCCACCGGGCCGCACGACGCGCGCAAGCTCGCGCAGCGTGACGCCGGGATCGTCGACATAGCGAAGCAGGTAGGTGAACGTCAGGTGGTCGAACTCGCTGTCCGCGAACGGGAGCCGCTCGGCCTCGCCGGTGACTAGCGTGACCCGCGTCCCCAGCGCCGGGTCGCGCGCCAGCCGGGCGTGGGCGGCCGCGAGCATCTCTGGGCTCTGGTCAAGCCCGACGACGGTGCATCCGTAGCGGCGCACGACCGCCTGCGCTACCAATCCCGTGCCGGTTGCAACGTCGAGCACGCGCTCCCCGGGGCGGGCTTCAACCGCTGCGACCATGGCCCGTCGCCAGCGAGGATCCTGCCCGAAGCTCAGCACAGCGGCGACACGATCGTACCGACGCGGCAGCCCTGCGAACAGCTCGAGCGCGTGACGTTTTCGGGCGCTGCCGCCGGTCGGTGCCCGGTCGTTCATCGAGGCCTAGCATCCTCCTGGCACGCGCGCATGACTGCACAACAGCAGTTGACGGCCGTCAGCTCCCCGACGTCACGCCGGTGCTCTGAGCTGTCCCGTCCAGGACGAACAGCTCCCGGAGCGCCTGGACGTAGGGGGTGGAAGCGGGGCTCCCGCTGACGCGCTTGAGTCTCACCGTCGGCTCGTGCAAGAGACGGTTGACGACCGTGTGCGCCACCACTGCCACGAGCTCCCGATCTTTCGCAGACATGCATTCCCAGGATGCCGCGTGCTCGCGGAGCACCTGATCCGCCGTAGCCTCGGCACGATCCCGGAGAGCCTTGATCGCGGGGACGACCTCCCTGGTGGCGAGCCACTCCTGAAAGCGCTCGACTTCTCGGTCGATCACGGGCGTCGAACGGACTGACCTCGAGTCGTCGCCGTTCACCTCCCGTGCTGCCTCTCCCCTCAGGTCGTCCATGTCATACAGCACAACCTGGGGCAGGTCTCTCACGGCAGGGTCGATGTCGCGTGGCATTGCGGTGTCGACCAACACCAGCGCCCGGCCTCCGCGCTCCTCCATCACGCGCGCGAGGTCGTCGCGCACGAGTACCCGATCAGGCGACGACGTGCAACTCACAGCGAGGTCCGCCTCGATCAGTTCCGCTCGCAGACTCTCGAGCCGCACAGCCCGCCCGCCGAATCGCTGTGCGAGTGCGAGCGCGCGGTCGTAGTGGCGATTGCCTACGAACACCGTCTTCGCCGCGTGTCGGGATAGCAGGCGCCCGATGAGTTCGCCGTACTCGCCGGTGCCGATGACGACGGCTCGGCGCTGGGAGAGTTCACCGAGCCTGTGAGCCGCCAGCCCGACGGCGACCGTGGCGATCGACACCGGCGGGCGGGACGGGGTGGTCTCTCTGCGAGCCTGCTTGCCGGCTTCGAGAGCACCGCGAAAGAGCCGGTTGGTGATCGGACCCGTCACTCCCTCGCGCAGCGCCAGCTCGTAGGAGCGTTTCACCTGTCCCTGGATCTCGGTCTCGCCGACCGCCATCGACTCGAGCCCAGCCGTCACGCGAAAGAGGTGCCGTACCGCTTCGCGGCCACACAATGAGTAGAGCCGCCCGAGCAGCGCCGCCGGCCGGATGCCCGCCTCACGCGATAGCGCAGCCACTGTGAAGTCCTCGGCCGCGGCGAAGTCGGCCGCAACGAGGTAGAGCTCAGTGCGATTGCACGTCGAGAGGGAGACGACCTCGCGAATTTGATCGTGGCTCGCAATGTCGGCGAGGATCCCGGGGCTGGCGCTGGGCGACAGCGTGAGCCGCTCGAGTAACGCCAGCGGCGCGGTCCGGTGGGAAACACCCAACGCGAGCAGGCCGCCCGACCCCGTGCCCTCGAAGACAGCGGATTCTCTCATGTCCGGGTGAGCGGTTGCTCGGTCGGCGGAGAGGGCACGAGGGCCACCGAGTTTGCCGAACCTCCACGGCCCTCGTGGGCGGACCGGAAGCCTGGAAGTACCAGGGTGAACACCGACCCTGACGCCGACGAGCTGGCGGTGCAGCGTCCGCCGTATGCCTTCGCCGTGGCCTGGACGATCGCGAGTCCGAGTCCGGCGCCCCCTCCTGCGCGAGTGCGGGACGCGTCGGCGCGGGCAAAGCGATCGAAGATCTCCCCGAGGACCGCGGCGGGGACGCCAGACCCTTCGTCGGCAATCTGGATCGCGATCTCGCTGCCGCGCGTGTGGCTTCGGATCTCGATCACATCCGTGGCTCGGGTGTGATCGACCGCATTCTCGAGCAAGGCATCGAGCGCGATCCGCAGGGCATCGGGATCGACCCGGAGCGTGCCCGTCGCGAGTTCTCCGAGTCGCCAGACCCGCGGCGCGACCTCTGCCCAGCGCATGAGCACTTCCTCGAGCAGCTGCTCGACGTCGACCTGTGCCACGGAGTCGTAGAAGTCCGGCCGTTCTGCCTTGGCGAGCAGCAGCAGGCGCTCCACGATGCGTGCCATACGCTCGAGCTCGTCAAGCGCCACCGCCACTTCCGGGGAGGGCTCATGGCTGGAGCGTTCTAGCTGCTCCAGATGTCCGCGGGCGATCGTGATCGGCGTTCGTAGCTCGTGGGACGCGTCGTGAAGGAATTGCTCCTGGCTTGTGAGCAGGGAGGCTCGCTCCTCGGCGAGCTGTCCGATCGCGCGGATCGCGTCCTGACGTCTGCGAGCGTGCCAGACCATCGCCAGGAACATGGCCGACATCAGCGGCACCTCGAAGAGCTCTCCCCAGTCCTGCGTCCCCTCCGACGCATCCACTGTGATCAATCCGCCGCTGACGAGCCCGAACACCACCAGCACCGCGGCGGTGGGCGCCGGGCGCCAGACGCGCAGGCCGTAGAGCAGGGTCAGGCTCGTCCAGATCAGGTGGAAGGGGATCGTCTCCCAGCGCGGCCACGCCACCATCGCAGCGATGTTCGCCGCGACGAAGGCGATCCACGCGTAGTCCAGCGCGTTACGCCGCGGTGAGGCGATAACCCGCATGGCGAACGGTTTCGATCGGTGCTTCCTCACCAAGCTTGCTCCGCAGCCGGCGGATGCAGACGTCCACGACGTTGGACCTCGGGTCGAAGTAGTAGCCCCAGACCGCCGACAGGATGCTCTCCCGGCTCATGACCTCGCCGGCGTGCTGGATCAGATAGTGGAGCAAGCGGAACTCACGGTCCGAGAGGTCGATCAGGCGCGCGCCCATCCGGGCCTGGCGCCGCGCCAGGTCGAGCGCGACATCACCGGCCGCCAGCAGGGAGCCGTCGCCGGAGGCGTGCGCGCGGAGCTGAGCGCGGATGCGAGCGAGCAGCTCGTCGAAGGCGAACGGCTTCGCGACGTAGTCGCTGGCGCCGAGCTCGAAGCCTCGGAGCTTGGTGCGCAGATCAGACCGGGCCGACACGATCACCACCGGCAGCTCGGGTTGGCGCCGGTGGAGCTCGCGCAGAACGGTCAGTCCGTCGACCCTCGGGAGCAGGAGATCGAGGACCACCAGGTCATACCCGCCCCCGATCGCCTGGGCAATGCCGGCGGCGCCGTCGTCGGCAGGGGTTACGCCAAACCCCTCGGCCTCCAGTGCGCGCACCAGAAAGGCCAAGATCCGTAGCTCATCCTCGATGACCAGGATTTGCATGGGTCCTGAAGCCGAGCCTATGCGACACGAGTCGCAGATGACAACGAAATGACGTTGTTGTCATCTGCGCCTACCACGCCCCTGCGCCGTGACATCGTGCGCCGGCCACTGTCCCCACCACGCGAGGAGGGCATGAGGGAGCAGGTCCCACCGGCTGGCGCAGCAGTTCTCCAAGCGCCCGACCCGCGCACGACGCCGCCCACGGCGGCCCGTATGCCGTACCCGGACCGAGCCGCCCGCCATTGGCTGCTCGCGTCGGTGGTCTGGTTGACCGTGGTCGACCTCTTCGGGCTCGTGCTCGCTACGCAGTTCGTGACCCCGGAGGCTTTCGGGGACGTCTCCTGGCTCGCGTTCAGCCGAGTTCGGCCTTCGCACGTGAGCGGGGTGATTCTGGCCTGGCTCTCGATGATGTACTTCGGCGCGCTCTTCTACATGCTCCCGCGGCTGTGCGGCACCCGAGGGATGTGGAGCGAGCGGTTGGGCGTCTGGACTGCCTGGGCCTGGAACGTCATGTTCCTGTTGGGCGTGATCGGCTTGCTCACCGGCCACAGCCAGGGCCGCGAGTACGCGGAGTTCATCTGGCCGGTCGACATCGCCCTGCTGGTCATCTGGCTGGCCAATATCGTGAACATCCTCGCGACCGTCGCGATCCGGACGATCCGGCCGATCTACGTCTCCGTCTGGTTCTTCATCGCGAGCCCGATTTGGCTCGCGGTGAGCTACGCCATCGGGAACGTGATCTGGCGGCCCGGACAGATCTGGAGCGCGCCCTCCGGGGCGCTTGTGAACAGCCTGGACGACGCGATCCTGAACTGGTGGTACGCACACAACCTGTTCGGCCTGTGGCTTACGCCGATGCTCATCGCGATTACGTACTACATCGTCCCGCGCATCACTAATACGCCGCTCTACAGCTACACGCTCTCGCTCGTCAGCTTCTGGGGCATGGCGTTCCTGTACACCGGCGTCGGCGACCACCACATCCTTCAGTCACCGACGCCCGCCTGGCTGAAGACGATCGCCGAGATTTCGTCGTGGGCTCTTCTCATCCCGGTCTTCGCCTTCACCATCAACATCCTCGGCACCATGAAGGGCAACTGGGACAAATTCTTCACGAATCTGACCATGCGGTTCACGATGACCGCATTCTTCTTCTACTTCTTAGTGAACGTGCAGGGGGCGTTCGAGGCGTTGCAGCCGTTCAACAAGCTGCAGCACTTCACCAACTTCGTAGTCGCCCATGCACACCTGGCCCTCCTCGGCGCCTTCACGATCCTCGGCATGGGCGTGATCGACTACATCGTCGCCCAGATCTACGCTCGCCCGCTTTGGAGCCGGAGCCTCACCGAGTGGCAGTACTGGCTGGTCACGGTGGGCTTCACCGGCTTCTTCAGCGTGTTGACGCTCGCCGGCTTCCAGCAGGGCTTCAGTTGGCAGGACGGCATCCCCGAGGTGAACGTCCTCGATCAGCTTCACCCTTACTACATCGCACGCGGGATCTTCGGGGCGATGATCGTCATCTCGGGAATCGTCCAGATGGTGAACATCGGGATGACCATGCGCACGAATACCCACGAACGTCGACGCCGCGAGACGATGAGGGTCGCGGAGGCAGTCGCTCCACCGCTGGCGGGCTGAACGATGGACGAGCAGGACACAAGCGGAGAGGGGCAGCGGACCCCACGAGGCTGGTCGGCGCACCCGCCGGAGAAGATGCTGATCACTCCGTGGATTGCCGGCGCGGGCGGCCTGCTGGTGTTCCTGTTCGTCGTCTTCGTGGTCGTCTGGCTGCCGGTGAGCACGTTCGACCCGCCTGCGTCGGACGACTGGGCGCCGCTGAACGACCAGGCGAGCAGCGGGCGCCACCTATTCGCTTCCAACAACTGCTTCGTCTGTCACTCCGGCTACTCGCGGCCGCAAGACGTACGGGAGGCGCTCTACTTCCTCTACCCAAAGGTCTCGCAGCCGGGCGACTTCTACGGCAGCGACCAGTCGCCCAACCTCCTGGGCACCGAGCGGACCGGTCCCGACCTCTCGCAGGAATCCGGCTGGCACCCGGACGACTGGCAGGCCGCGCACTTCTACGACGCGCGCTTCACAGATCCGCTGTCGTTGATGCCGCCGATGAAGTCGCTCTTCTCGGATAGTCAGGTCGAGCAGCTGACAGCCTTTGTCGAGACGCGAAGCGGCAAGTCGGGCCTCCTGCGCTACGCCGGCCAGCTCTACGCAAAGAGCGTTGTGCTGACGGTGCAGGGCTTCCCCCAGCCCTACCGCGGCTTCGAGGGAGCAAACAAGAAGATTGTCCCGCAAAAGGAGGTCGAGCCGCCGCCCAATCAGCTCGAGGAGGCGCCCAACCTCTCCCAGATCGACCGCAGCTACTGGCTCTCCGCCGATCCGCTGCCGGTCACCGAGGCAAACCTCCTGCGCGGCAAGGAGATCTTCCTCCAGCGCTGCGTGGGATGCCACGGCACAAAGGGCGACGGCAAGGGTCCGGGGGCGCCGTTCCTCTCGCCCCCACCCGCAGACTTCACCGACAAGGACGACGCCTGTTGCGGCGGAGACACCGGACCGGGTGACTTCTACTACCGCATCCTGCGCGGCTGGACCGGCACCGGCATGGAGAACTTCGGCGACCGCCTGTCGGTTAACGACATCTGGCGCCTGGTGCTGTTCGTGAAGACGATCCCCAACAAGACGCTTGCGAAGGACGTCGTTCCCGAGCCCAAGGACTACATCACCTGGCAGCCGTCGGCCGAGCTGCTCAAGTGGGTCAAAACACGCCAGAAGCTTGCCGACAACGCCTCCTTCTCCAAGAAGCAGAGCTCCGACCCCTTCGTGAAGGAGGCGAGGCTGGTGTTCCCCGGCCTGAACCCCGGCGATCGCCTCGTAGTCAAAGGCTTCCGCACGTCGCTCAGCCTCAACGACGCGGCGGCCGGCATACGAGCGATCTATGACCGTCTGCTGAACCGCGCGTGGGCCGATGCCAAGCGCCGCGGGGACAAGCTGCCGGCGACTTCCCAGAAGGACATCCCACCGACCGTGCCGGGGCAACAATGAGGATCCGATTGGCCACGACCGTAGTCACGGCCGCCGCCGTCCTTTCTTCGCCGGCAGCGGCGCTCGCGCACGACCAGCCTGAGACCGACCAATCCCGGTGGATCATGGCCGACTGGATGCTCGAGTCGTTCTTCCTCTTCGCGGGACTCGCGCTGCTGGCCTTCCTGCTCGCGTGGAAGGCCGGCCATTTCCACAACCTCGAGCAGGCGGCCCGGATCCCGCTCAGTATCCACGAGGAGGACTACTACACGCCCGACTGGGCGTTCGATGAGGAGGAATGGGACCGTGTCGATGCCGAGCGGTGACTCGCCACAGACGGCGCAGAACTACTACCACTACCTCCAGGGCCAGCAGATCGTGCCGCACGGTCGCGACGCCACGTGGCACTACGACTGGACCGCGCTGGGTTGGATGTGGGGCTTCGTGATCGTCCTGGTCGTGGTGCTGCTGGCCTGGGTCAAGCAGTACCGATCGACCCGGCAGATCACCGGAATCAGCCCGCTCGACAGCTGGGCTGGCTACACGACCGAGGCGGCCGGGCCGGCGACCGCATTCTTCTTCCTCCTGACCGCTGTGGTCGGCGTCTTCGGAGCGGTCATGGTCATCGGCCATCTGATCTCAGGGCAGAAGTTCTGATGGCCGCTGCCCAGCCCTTCGTCGTCTACTCGACCTGCAGCGAGGTGGCCGTTCCGTACGAGGATTGGCCGGCGCTGTACGCATCGCTGCAGGCGCTCAAGGCCCATGTGCAGGAGTACCCGGGCTGCCAGCGCTTCGACGTCTTCTTCCTCTCGGAGCCGCGTCGCGGGGTACGCGTGCACTGCTACACGACCTGGGACACGCTGGCGCAGCTCGAGGCCTTCGTCGAGCGCGGCTATACGTTCGAGCGCCTGCTCGCCGACGTGGGCGGCGACATGCAGCTGGAGAGGAGCCTCGTTATGGAGAAGGTCTTCTGATGGCCCGGCGGCGCCGGAGAATGCTCCCAGGGCGTCCGCTCGTGGGGTACCGGGACATCGGCGCGCCGGCGGGCGCCCGACATTCGCGCCGGGCGACCGTCCGCGCCTGGGTGATCCTCGCGGTGATGATCGTCCTCTACCTGGCGGTCGTGCTCACGATCTACTTCGTCGAGCCGGGCCTCCGCTGAGCCCGGGTCGTGTACGTCCAGCACCTCAGCACGCTGACATTCCTGGCCTTGTTGGCCGACCTCGCCGTCGTGATGGCGGTGCTGTACCGCGTGCTCCCCGGTCGCTCCCCACCGATCCGCCGCGAGCCCTACAGCGAACGCGAGCTAGCGGCCCACGACGCGAAGCTCCCGAAGTACTTCCTTGCAGGTGCCGGGTTCCTCGTCCTGGGTGGGCTCCACATGGTCTTGAAGAACCTGCCCTGGGCGGCCGATTGGCTCGCGCGGGCGGGCTACGCCGGCCACCTCGTCCGCGACCTGTCGAACACCCACCTGATGATCGTCGGCGGTGGGACGCTGATCGCGACCGGGGTCTGCTGGTATGCGCTGCCCCGCATCGTCGGGCGCCCGCTGGCCAGCAACGGCCTCGCGCAGTGCGCATTCTGGTTCACCGCGGCGGGTCTCTTCCTCTTCTACGTGGCCTTCGTGGGAAACGGGATTGCGATGGGGCGCCTCGTGTCCCACGGCTGGTCCTACGAAGCGGCCAAGGCGCACATGGGCAACTGGTACCGGGCGCCGGTGGGAATGGGCGCCGGCGTGATGGGCGTTGGCTATTGGTGCTTCGCCGCAAACGTGTTCCTGACCACGTTCCAGGCACGGCTGGTCCGAGTGCCGAAACCCGCCGGCCACCTCTGGAAGTTCCTCGCCGCGGGGGCCGCGGGCCTGACCGTCGGCACAGTTCAGGGCGTGATCCAGGTGCAGCCGGCGAACGCCGACTGGTTGTATCGGGCGGGTCACGCGGGCGAGTGGATCGACCCGATCAGCCACGCTCACATCAACCTCGTCACCGGGCTCACCATGCTCGTCGCGGGCGGCCTCCTCTATCTCGTGCCGCGGCTCGGCGGGACGCAGCCCTCTCGCCGCCTGGCCGACGCGTGCTTCTATGCCTTGCTCGGCGGATCGCTGGCCTTCTACGGCGTTGCGCTCTATCTCGGCTTGCACGAGGGCCACCTCGTGGCCGTGGGCGGGCTGACCCCCGAGCAGGCCGAGGCGGCCACGCCGCTCCATCCGTACCTGATCATGGCGGCCGGCGTGGCGATGCTCGCCGGCTTCTGGCTCTTGCTGTTCGTCATCTCCCGCGCCTTCCTCCGATCGCGCAGCCCGGTGCGACCGTTCGTGCTCGCCGGCTGTGTCGCACTCGCCGTCGGCACCCTGCAGGGCCCCGTCCAGGCCTTTCCCGCGGTCGGCGAGCTGCTCGACCGGGGAGGTGATGCCGGCGACGTGATCGTCAACCTGCACGCACAGCTGAACATGCTCGGCGGGCTGATGGTCATCCTCGTCGGCCTGGCGCTGGCGCTCCTGCGTGAGTACGCCGGGGTACCGTGGCCGAGACGCTCGGCCCGAGTGGTCCCGTTCGCGGTCGGTGCCGGGATGGCGGTGTACTACGCCGCCGGAATCGCGTTTGCCGCGCTTGAAGCCGACCAGGTGTCCCAGGGCAGCAGCTTCGGCTCCGCCGTCGCCCGCTTCGAGCCATGGGAGGCGTTGGTGCTCGTGCCCGCCGCGCTCGCCGTGCTTGGCGGCTTCTCCATGTACGCGTCGACCGCCTGGCGTATGACGGCGGGCTATCGCGAGGCGGGGCGCCGGCGCCTGAACGCCGCCCCAGCCGCCTATACCGGGAGCATCCCCCGACGTGTGCGCAGGCGCAAGCCCGCCGCGCTCGCTGGATACGAGGTACCGATGGGCATGCTCGGCTTTCCGGGGGTGGGCTGGCTGTTCGCCGGCTTCCCGTTCACCGCGACGCTCCTGCTGACCATCGGTCCGGCACTCGCCTGGGCGGCGATTCCGCTCGCGTTTTCGCCCTTCGGGGAGGGGCCGCTCCGCGGTATCGGCTGGAGGGTCGAGTTCGCCTGGCTGCCGCTGAGCACGGTCGCGTCGACGGCCCTGCTCTATAGAGCGCAACGGCGGCGCCTCATCCGCCTCGAGGGACCGCGCCCGCGCGTCCGCCGGCGGCGCGACATGAGGACGCGCATCAGCGTCGGCGTCGGCGTGATCGCCCTGGCCCTGGTCTCGCTGCCGCTCGTCCCTGCGGTCACGGGGCTCGGCGAGCAATCGGTGAAATACACGTACCAGACGCGCTTTGCCCGCGACATCACGGGGCCATTCCTGAATACGCCTCGCGGTCCCGTGAAGCTGTTCGCCTGGGGTGACCCGCAGAGCCCCTACCCCCCCGACGCGCTGCGGATCCACGCGGCCCAGGTGCGCTCCCTGCTGGTCCGAGCGGCCGCGGTCGACACCCCGGGTGCCTACCGGCTGTTCAACCTGAGTGACGGGAAGCGGATCCCGCTGGCGGTGCGGCGACGGGCGCACGCGTCGCTCGTTCTGGCGCCGTCGCGCGCGCCTCCGCCCGGCCGCTATGTGTTCGTGGCATCCCACGAGGGGATGTTTGGAGGCCGGGACTTCATATACCTGACCGTCGTACCGCCCGGCGGTCCAGTGACGGCGATCAGCAGCCGCTCGAGTGGATCGTCCCCGACGGTCGCAGCCGCTCTGCTGCCGATCGCCGCCGCCCTGACCGCCGCGCTGTTCACCGCCCTGTTGGCGCGCTCCTACCGCCAGCGCCCGGCAGGCCAGAAGCTGCTCTGGGCAGGAGGCTTCCTCTTGTTCGCCGTGGCGGCGGCCAGCGAGGCGGTCGCGCAGGGGTCGGGCTGGAGCCCCGGGCTCTTCCGCACTTACTACCTGACCGGAGGAGTCCTGGCCGTCGGGTACCTCGGCGCGGGGTCCGCGTGGCTCCAACTCCCCCGCCGAGCGCGTGACGTGCTCGTCGGGGCACTCGCCGTTGCGACCGTGGCCGCCGTGGCGAGCGTGCTACTCGCGCCTGTGCACGCGGGAACGCTCGCCGCCACGCCCTCCAGCAGGCCGCCGGCGAACGGCGCGCTCGGAGGGCACGCCTTCTTGTGGGCGGTCGTGCTGAACTCGTTCGGCACGGTCTTCCTGGTCGGCGGAGCGCTGTACTCGATCGCTCGCCGCCAGCGGGTGAGGGCGAACCTCTGGATCGGGGGCGGCGCGCTCGTGCTCGCACTCTCCACGAGCATGTCCCGGACCGGCGAGTACTCGTTCATGTACATCGGCGAGCTGATCGGGATCGCGCTCATGTTCTGCGGATTCACGCTCGCGGGCCAACGAGCGCGGCGGCCGCCCCGGCTCACCCCTGCGCGCACGAATCGGCCCGGGGCCGCTGCGATGACCCCGCGGCCCGCCGGGCCGGGGGGCTAAAGCCGCATGGATCCCGGTCGCCGGCGCAAGGTCCGACTCGCGGTAATGCTGAGCGTTGCCGTGCTGCTGGCCAGCGCCCTCGTCTACACGACATTCGCGGCGGGCAGCCAGGCGGTCAGACCGAGTCAGCTCGCGAGGAGCGCGGTCCCCGGCCGCTCGTATCAGCTGAGCGGCACCGTGGTGGCCGGCTCCGTCCGGCACACCGGCGGCCCGCTCGCGTTCCGGGTACGCGACCGTAACGGGCGAACCTCGGTTCGGGTCTTGTACGAGGGCGCCGTCCCCGAGCCGTTCCGAGAGGGCCGCGAGGTGATCGTGACGGTGCGCCGGCGGGGCGCGGTCTTCGTCGGAGAGCCGGACTCGCTGATCACGAAGTGCCCGTCCAAGTTCGCGACCGACAAGCGCTCCTGAGATGACGAACCTCGGTCCCGTCTTGCTGAGCGCGGCGCTTGTGACGGAGCTCTACGGGCTCGGCGCCTCTCTCTACGGCGCTCTTCGGGGCCGGCCGCGCTGGACTCATTCGGGGCGGCGCGCCGTGTATGCGACAGCTGGGCTCCTGACCCTGGCCTTCGCGATTCTCGAGGCCGCCTTCCTCCGCTCCGACTTCGGCGTCCGGATGGTGGCCGAGCACTCGAGCACCACCACGCCGCCGTTCTACCGGGCAGCCGCACCGTGGTCCGCGCAGGAGGGCTCGCTGCTCTTGTGGGTATGGCTGCTCTCGCTCTGGTCGAGCCTGGTGCTCTTCCTCACCAGGCGCCGCCTTCGAGAGCTCGTCGGCTACGCCCAGGCGGTGCTGCTCGGGTTCGCCGCCTTCTTCACCCTGCTGCTGATCTTCCTTGCCAAGCCGTTCGTCCTCCAGCACCCGGCGCCGGTGGAGGGACTCGGACTCAACCCGCTGCTCCGCCACCCGAGCATGATGATCCACCCGCCGATTCTGTACTCCGGCTACACGCTCTTCACGGTGCCGTTCGCGTTCGCCGTCGCGGCGCTGGCTGCGCGGAAGCTCGACGCGGAGTGGATCCGCTCTACGCGGCGCTTCGCGCTGACGGCTTGGCTATGCCTCGGCTTCGGCGTCCTGCTTGGCGCACGGTGGTCGTACGCGGAGCTCGGCTGGGGCGGGTACTGGGGCTGGGATCCGGTCGAGAACGCGTCGCTGATGCCGTGGCTGACAGGCACGGCCTTCCTGCACTCGATCCAGGTGCAGGAGAAGCGCGGGGCGCTCAAGGTCTGGAACGTTTCGCTCGTGCTCGCGACCGGCGTCCTCGCTGTGCTGGGCACGTTCCTCGTGCGCTCGGGGATACTGGACTCGATCCACGCATTCGGGGCTTCGACGCTGGGCAAGCCCTTCCTGGCGTTCATCGCGGTGATCTCGCTCGGCGCTGCCGCGCTCGTTCTCAGCCGGCTCGACCAGCTTCGATCCCAGCCCCGGATCGACTCGCTCGTATCCCGCGAGACCGTCTTCCTGCTCAACAACCTCGTGCTCGTCGGGCTCTGCTTCGTGATCTTCTGGGGCACCTTCTTCCCCCTGATCTCCGAAGCGGTCACCGGCACGAAGGCGAGCGTCGGTCCGCCGTGGTTCGATCGCTACACGACGCCGCTTGGGCTCGTGCTCGTCCTGTTGGCGGGAGTGGGTCCTGCGCTCGCGTGGGGGCGCACGACGGCGTCGCGGCTCCCGCGGATCTTCGCCGCGCCGCTGGGCGCAGCGGCTCTCGTCCTCGTCGCGCTCCTTGCGGTGGGCGGGATCGCGCGGAAGCCGCTGGCGTTGGTGATGTTCTGCTCGGCCGCGTTCGCGGTTACGAGCGTCGCGCAGGAGTATTGGCTCGGCACCCGCGCGAGGCGTGCGCTCACCGGGGAGCCCGCCGCGGTTGCGTTGCTCTCGCTCGTGCGCCGCAATCGCCGCCGTTACGGCGGCTACGTCGTCCACGTCGGCATGGTGATCCTCCTCGTCGGCGTGGCGGCATCCTCATCCTTCCAACACGTGCGCGACGCGCGGCTGCGGCCGGGCCAGTCCGCGCGCGTGGGCGACTACGAGGTTCGTTACGTCAGAGCCACCAGCGCGCGCTCGAGCGAGAAGGTCAGCCTGGGCGCGGTGCTCGAGGTAAAGCAGCACGGACGCCATGTCGCCACTCTCAGGCCCAGCCGCGGCTACTACCCCTCCCTCGACCAGGCCGGACTCGGGAGGATCGGGCGCTTCTTCAAGGGCGACTCCACGAGTGAGCTCGGGATGCGGGCGGGTCTCGGACGCGACATCTGGACGGCGGTCCAACCCGACCTCTCGTCGTTGGAGCCCTACATCTCCCGCGCCGACCGCAGCTTTCCCGACGCCAATCCGCAACTTGAGGGATTCCTGGTAACGACGGTGGTCGCTCGCTATCTCAGGGACGGCCCGCCTGCCGAGTTCCGCCTAATCGTCTCGCCGCTGGTGGGGTGGATCTGGTTCGGCGGATCGATTGTCGCCGGCGGGGCGCTGATGTGCCTCTGGCCGCGCCCGCGAGCGGTCCGCATCCGGCGGGCGGCTCGATCTACTCCTGGGCTGGCGCAACCGCTCGGCCCGCCAAGGCCGACCGGGGCCGAAGCTGCCGGCACGATCGTAGCCCGCCTTGCCGATTCCCAGCCATCTACTGGCCGCGGCTCAGGGTTCTCTCAAAGCTCCTCTCTTTGATCGGGGTGGCAACCCCTCGAAGAAAGCGAGAGATCGATGTTCCTTCGCGCACCCGAGATCCACAGATACCTCGACCGTGACCTCGACGAGCGGGCACGCGCCGTGGTCGATGCCCAAGTCAGCGTCTGCCTACCCTGGACCGAATTGCTCGCCCAGCGTGCCATGGAGCAAGCAAGCTGGGAACGCCGCGGCCTTCTCGGCCGGCTCGTGCGCGTCGACCCGCCACGGGACGAAGGGTCAGTTCAGGCACAGCAGCCGGAGCGAGCCGAGGCGGCTTAGTCCAGCACGTGGTTCGGTTCTCTGCTTGACCCGATCGACAGCCCTCGGTCGCGCTGTCTCCGTTGGCGGGTCTGAGCGTCAGCGCGACGTTCGCCGCGAGCGTGCCCCAGCCGAAGCGGCGTGCGATCGCGCGTAGGCGATCGCGGTCGCGCTCCGGGCGAAGCGAGGGGACCACCGCGACGACGAGGAAGAGCTGCCCGCCGACGAAGAACGCCATGGACAGCAGGTGCAGGTATCGGATCAGCGTCACGCGCGCAGGCCACTGTGCCGGATCGCCGGGCGGGAGCGGGCGCCGCCATGCCGGCACCCGCTCTGACCGCTGCTCATCATCGCGACGGAACCAAGTTCCATCCGCAGCGCGACGGAAGGCTCCCACGCACGCGCTTTCCGTCCGAGGTTTCGTATTACAATTCTTGGGTGGAGATCCATCCGTCGGCGCGTAAGCACGGCATCGCCGACGAAGACATCGAACACGCGATGAGACACGCACTAGCCATCGACGACCAGGACGACGACATCCGCCTCTACCTTGGCCCGTCCCGGAGCGCCGACCTGCTCGAAGTCGCGACGATCGTGCGCGACGACGGCTCCGAGCTGGCGATCCACGCGATGAAGATGCGGCCCAAGTACCGACGACTGCTGCCCGGAGCCGACGATGGCTAGGAAGAAGAACCACGGCATGACCGCGAGCGGCAAGCCTATTACGGACGAGCTTGTCGAGAAGCTGGCCGACAAGACTGAGGCTGGCTACGACGTCGAGGAGACGCTGCGCCGCCGCGGTGGGCGGCCAGCAATCGGCTCCGCCCCCGCGAGCGTCGAGTCGGTCCGCCTCGACCCTGAGCTACGCCAAGCGCTCACCAGGCGGGCCGAGCGGGACCACGAGACGACCTCCTCGGTGATCCGCAAGGCGCTGCGCAAGTACCTCCAAGTGCGTTAGCCGTACCCGAGCCGACCGTCCATCTTGCGCCAGCGGCTTCCCGAAGACCGCTCCCGCATTCGTTGGGAATGCGAAACTCTGCCGGACTTGGGCGGGGCTTCCGGTCATCGTCCAAAGCAGCAGTCGCGGGCGCCTAAGCGGAGACGCCCACTTTCATGGCACTTGGAGCACTCTCCTGGGCCGCTAGCGTCCACGGCCAAGCCTCGGATTGAGCAGAAGGAGCGTCCCATGGCCACCGTCAGCGTTCGCTACATCGTCGACGACGTCGACGCCGCGATCGAGTTCTACTGTCAGCAGCTCGGATTCCAGGAGGAGATGCATCCGGCGCCCTCTTTCGCAATGCTTTCCCGAGGCGAGCTTCGCCTCGTGCTCAGCGCACCGGGGGGCGGACCGGGCGGCGGTCAGGCCACGCCCGACGGCAGGCGGCCGGAGCCTGGAGGCTGGAACCGGTTCCAACTCGAGATCTCAGATCTTAAGACCACCGTCGAGACCCTGCGCACACAAGGCGCGCGCTTTCGGGGTGACATCGTCACCGGAGTCGGCGGCAAGCAGGTCCTTCTCGAAGACCCGTCAGGCAATCCCGTTGAACTATTCGAGCCGACGTTGCCAGAGGCGGCGCTGTCGTCGCACCCTTGAGGTCTGGCCTCAGGCACCCGCGCTGCTGCTTCCCATGCAAAGCGCGCCCCGGGCAATCGATCGCCGATGCTCGCATGGGACGAGGAGCGACAGTCCTGTCCACCACCCAGGCTTGCTCTCACATCCACATGAAGGAGTAGCCCGCCCGACGCCGCGCCGGTGCTCAGGAGATCGGAGCTCGCCGGGCGTGATGTCGCGGGCTCCGCGGGATGGCGAGTCGGCGATGGCATTCGCCTGTCGCTTGTGTGGTCGCCCGCGCGTGGGCCCGGGTGTAGACGCGAGGTGGACGTCGATGCGCACGAGGAGGTCCGTGATGTGCGTCCTGGTTCGCTCTGGAGCGGGGGATGCGCCAGCGCGATGACTTCACGACAGCTTCGCGTGCGGCGCGTCCAGCCGACACGGCCCCGCAAAGCCGCATTCCGCTCGGGAACTGCGATAGCTCCGCCTGGATTCGAACCAGGGACCTCACGATTATGAGTCGTGCGCTCTAACCGCTGAGCTACGGAGCCGCGAAGCGAGTGATCGAGTCTAGCCTTAGGGGGTGGACCAGACTCCGCTGCTGATCGCCGTCCCGAACGTGAGCGAGGGGCGTGACCGGGACGTCCTCGAGCGGCTCGAGGAGTCCGTCGGCGAGGCGCGCGTGCTCGACGTGCACGTGGACCCCGACCACAACCGGGCGGTGTTCACGCTGGTCGGCAGGCAGGGCGAGTTGGCCGGCGGCCTGGTGGGGCTGGCTCGCGCGGCGGCCGAGCACATCGACCTGCGCTCGCACGACGGCGTCCACCCGCACGTGGGAGCGCTCGACGTGATGCCGGTGGTCTGGCTCGACGGCGAGCGCCGTGGCGCCGCCGGTGCGGAGGCCCTGACGGCTGCGGCGCGAGTCGGCGACGAGGTCGGTCTCCCGGTCTTCCTGTACGGGGATCTCGCCACGCGGCCCGAGCACACCGAGCGCGCCTGGCTGCGGCGCGGGGGCCCCGCGGGGATCGCCCGGCGGATGGAGGCCGGCGAGCTGACGCCCGACTACGGCCCGCCGCGGGCCCATCCGACGGCCGGGGTGGTGCTCGCGACCTCGCGGCCCCCGCTGGTGGCCTTCAACGTGGACCTGGCGAGCGACGACGTCGAGCTGGCGAAGTCGATCGCGGCCGAGCTGCGCGAGGCCGACGGCGGGCTGCCGGGCGTGCGGGCGCTGGGCCTGTACCTGGCAGAGCGCGGCCGGGCGCAGGTCTCGACGAACGTGCACGACCACCTGGCGGTCCCGCTCGCGGAGATCGTGGAGCGCGTGCGGGCACGCGCCCCGGTGGCCGAAGCCGAGCTGATCGGCCTCGCGCCCCGCGCCGCCTTCGACGGCTTCCCCTCGGACGTCCCCCTGCACGGCTTCAGCCCCGAGCGCCACATCCTGGAAGAGGCGCTGGCGGCACTGCCCTGACCCGCCGCCCGAGTAGGCTCCGTCAGCGATGGCGCAGACCAGGCGAAAGCGCACCCGCAAGCATCGCGGGACCCCTGCCGGCACGATCGAACGAGCCGGCCGGACCGGTCGCCCGCGCACGCGCGAGGAGGCCAAGCAGATCTCCCGTCAGCGGCGCACGGAACGGCTCGACAAGCCGCCCACCTGGAAGGGGGCGATGCAGCGGGCGGCGATCGCGGCCGTGGTGTTCGGCGCCTTCGTGGTCATCCTGTTCAAGCGCGATGTCGCGCAGGCGGCCGTGCTGGTCGCCTTCATGTTCCTTGTGTACATCCCGCTCGGCTACGCCACGGACACCATGATCTACCGCTTGCGCCAGCGGCGAAAGCAGGCGCCCTGACCATGGACGTTCGGATGTTCACCGTCGGCCCGGTGGCCGAGAACACCTACATCTTCCGGCGCGACGGATCCGATCGGGCGCTGATCGTCGACCCCGGCGACGAGGCCGACACGCTCCTCGCCGCCGTGAGGGAGCTGGGCGTCACGCTCGACGGCATCCTGCTCACCCACACCCACTTCGACCACGTCGGCGCGGTCGCGCCGGTGGCGAAGGCGACCGGAGCGGAGGTGTGGGTTCCGGAGATCGAGAAGTTCGTCCTCGACGACATCAACTCGTTCGTGCCCTGGCCCGGCTTCGGTCCGTTCGAGTCCTACGACGCCGAGCACACGCTCAAGGGGGGCGAAAAGCTCGAGCTGGCGGGTTTCGAGATAGATGTCATCTTCACGCCAGGCCACAGCCCCGGGCACGTCACGTTCTCGGTCGCCGACGAGCAGGCGATCTTCTCCGGCGATGTCCTGTTCCAGGGGTCGGTCGGCCGCACCGACCTGCCCGGCGGCGACTGGGACACCCTGCTGGAGTCGATCCGCACGCTGGTCGACTCGCTGCCAGAGAGCACCTCCGTCTATCCCGGACATATGGGGCTGACCAGCCTCGGCGCCGAGCGCGCAAGCAATCCGTTCCTCGCCGAGCTAGCCCGGTGAGCGGGCGCCTCCAGGCCCCTCGGGGCACATCCGACGTCCAACCGGGCGACGCCCGCCGGCGGCTGCGCCTGCTGGCGATCGCCGACGAGGTGCTCGGCCGCGCCGGGTACGAGCCGTTCGAGACGCCCGTGTTCGAGGACACCGAGCTGTTCGCCCGCGGGGTGGGGGAGTCCACCGACATCGTCCAGAAGGAGATGTTCACCTTCGAGGACAAGGCCGGTCGCTCGCTGACGCTGCGTCCCGAGGCCACCGCCGCGATCTGCCGCGCCTACTCCGAACACGGCATGCACAAGCTCCCCCAGCCGGTGAAGCTCTGGACCGCGGGGCCCTTCTTCCGCCACGAGGCGCCACAGGCGGGCCGCTTCCGGCAGTTCACGCAGATCGACGCGGAGGCGCTGGGCTCCGACGACCCCACGCTCGACGCCGAGCTGATCCTGCTGCTTGCGGAGGTAATCGACCGGGCCGGTGCGGGGCCGGCGCGGCTGCGGATCTCGAGCCTGGGCACCCCCGAGACGCGGGCGGCCTACCTCGACGAGCTGAAGGCTTACCTGCGCGAGCACGACGGCCAGCTCTCCGAGGAGGTGCGCGGGCGCCTGGATCAGAACCCGCTGCGTGCGTTCGACGCCGATCACGAGGCGACCCAGCGGGTCGTCGCGGACGCGCCGAAGCTGATCGACCGCCTCAGCCCCGAGGATCGCGAGCACTTCGACGCGGTGCTGGCGCTGCTCGACGCGGCCGGGGCGGCGTACGAGGTCGATCCGACGCTGGTGCGCGGGATCGACTACTACACGCGGACGGTGTTCGAGTTCGAGAGCGAGCGGCTCGGCGCTCAGGCTGCGCTCGGTGGCGGCGGCCGCTACGACGGCCTGGTCGAGGAGCTGGGCGGCCCGCCGACGCCCGGGGTGGGCTGGGCACTCGGAGTGGAGCGGGTCCTGCTGGCCGCCGAGGACGAAGCGCCCGCACGCCAGGCGGGAGTCTTCCTGGCGTTCGGCTCGGGCAAGGCGACGGCGGCGGCCTTCAACGTCGCCCGCGAGCTGCGCGGGGAGGGCTTTCGAGTCGAGATGGAGCAGGCGGGCCGCTCGATGAAGGGACAGCTGCGGCAGGCTGACCGCGTCGGCGCCGGCGCCGTTGTGATCTTCGACGACGCCATCGAGGTCAAGGACATGAACAGCGGCGAGCAGCGCCCGGTTCGCGACGCCGGCGAGGCGATCGAGCGCGTGCGGGAGCTGCTCGGGTGAAGCCCCCGCATCCCAACCGCTACCGCGACCACTGGGCCGGCGAGCTGCGCGCCGAGCAGGTGGGGGAAAGCCCGCGCGTGGCCGGCTGGGTTCACCGCCGCCGCGATCACGGCGGTCTGATCTTCATCGACCTGCGCGACCGCAGCGGGCTGCTGCAGCTCGTGTTCCGCCCGGAGGAGGCGCCCGAGGCGCACGCGGCCGCGGGCCGCCTGCGAGCCGAGGACGTGCTGACGGCGACGGGCGAGCTGGTCCGGCGCGAGGGCGACACCGTTAACCCGAATCTCCCCACCGGCGAGGTCGAGCTGGCGGTGTCGGAGTTCGAGCTGCTCGCGGACGCCGAGACGCCGCCCTTCCAGATCGACGAGGAAGAGCCGGTGGGGGAGGAGCTGCGGCTGCGCTACCGCTACCTCGACCTGCGCAAGCAGCCGATGCTCGACGCGATGGTCCTCCGCCACGACGTGGTCAAGACCATCCGCGACCACCTCTCCGAGCGCGACTTCCTCGAGGTCGAGACCCCGATCCTGACCCGCTCGACGCCCGAGGGCGCGCGCGACTTCCTCGTGCCGAGCCGGCTGATCCGCGGCTCCTGGTACGCGCTGCCGCAGTCGCCTCAGCTCTTCAAGCAGCTGCTGATGATCGCCGGCTTCGAGCGCTACTTCCAGATCCCGCGCTGCTTTCGCGACGAGGACTTCCGTGCCGATCGCCAGCCCGAGTTCACCCAGCTCGATCTCGAGATGGCGTTCGTCGAGGAGGAGGACGTCTACGACCTGATCGACCCGCTGCTGCAGCGCGTGCTCGCCCTCGGTGGCATCGAGGTGAGCCTGCCGCTCGAACGCATCCCCTACGACGAGGCGATGCTGCGCTACGGCTCGGACCGCCCCGACCGCCGGCTCGGGGTCGAGATCCACGAGCTGAGCGACGTCTTCCGCGGATCGGAGTTCAAGGTCTTCGGCGGCGCGATCGAGAACGGCGGAGTCGTGCGCGCGCTGCGCGCACGCGGTGATTTCCCCCGCAGCCGGATCGACAGGCTCGAGGAGAAGGCCAAGTCCCTGGGCGCGAAGGGGATGGCCTGGGCCGTCGTCGAGGAGGGCGGCTGGCGCTCGCCGATCGCGAAGTTCCTGAGCGAGGACGAGATCGCGAAGGCGACCGCCGCGGTCGAGGCGCAGGACGGGGACGTGATCCTGTTCGCGGCGGACAGCGCCGCGGTCGCCGCGCGGGTGCTCGGCGGGCTGCGCCCGGACGTGGCCGAGGGCGACCCGACCGGCCACGACTGCTTCTGGATCGTCGACTTTCCGATGTTCGAGTGGGACGCGGCAGAGAACCGCTGGGACGCCCTGCACCACCCGTTCACCTCACCAAGCGGCGACCTCGACGGCGATCCCGGCAGCTGGCGCTCGCGCGCCTATGACGTCGTCCTCGACGGCTGGGAGCTGGGCGGCGGCTCGATCCGGATCAACCGGCCCGACTTGCAGCAGAGGGTCTTCGAGGTGCTCGGCATCGACGCGGAGGAGGCGAAGGAGCGCTTCGGCTTCCTGCTGGAGGCGCTCACCTACGGCGCGCCGCCGCACGGCGGCATCGCGTTCGGGATCGACCGGATCGTCGCGCTGCTGGCGGGCCGCGAGTCGATTCGCGACGCGATCGCCTTCCCCAAGGCCGCGAGCGGTGCCGACCCGCTGACGGGCGCGCCCGCGCCGGTGGACGCCCGCCAGCTGCGCGAGCTGGGCGTCAAGGTGGACACGCCGCCGGCGAGCTAGCCGTCGGCCCCCCGCGCGCCGCCGGCGGCGAGCTAGCTGCTCGCTACGCGCGTCCAGCGCTCCGCGCGGCTGCTCTCCACGATCGCGTCCACGAGGCAGACGCGCTCGTGCCCCACGCGGAAGCTCGCCAGCTCGCCGTCGTGGTGTCGCCCTTCGCGGTGCGCGTCGACCGCCTCGTAGAAGTCGCGGACCAGGCCGGTGAGCGCGTCGAGCCAGCCCTCGGGGTGGCCGGCGGGCAGCGTCGTGAGCCGCGCGGCGCGCGGGTGGAGCAAGCGCGGATCGCGGCTGACCTCGAGGTTGGGCCCGTCGCGGCGCCCGATCCAGGCCGTGTTCGGCTCCATCTGGCGCCAGCTGAAAGCCGCCTGGTCGGTGTCGACCTCGAACCAGAGCTCGTTCTTGCGCCCGGCGCTCACCTGCGAGACCGTGAACGACCCGCGCGCACCGCTCGCGAAGCGCACCAGGATGCTGCCGAAGTCCTCGGTCTCGATCGCGACCGGTGTGCCGCCCTCGGCGGCCGCGCTCTGGAAGGAGCCGGCCACCTCGTCGGGGCGGCTGCGGGTGGAGTGGAGAGTGCCGAGGTCGGCAAGCACCTCGACGATCTCGTCGCCGGTCACGTGCTGGACCAGGTCGGCCCAGTGCGAGCCGATGTCGGCCACGGCGCGCGAGGCGCCGGCGTCGCCGGTTTCGAGTCGCCAGTTCCAGTCGTCCTGGAGCAGCAGCCAGTCCTGGAGATAGGCGCCGTGGACGAAGTGGGGTCGGCCGTAGTCGCCGCTCTCCAGCAGCGCGCGGAGATGCGCGACCACCGGGTAGTGGCGGTAGTTGAAGCAGACCGCCGCGACAACGCCGGCACGCTCCGCCGCGCCGGCCAGCTCGCCGCTCTCGCGCTGATCGAGCGCCAGCGGCTTCTCCGAGAGCACGTGCAGACCGCGCTCGAGCGCCGCCAGGTTGATCTCGTGGTGGAGCCGGTTGATCGTGCAGTTGTGGACGGCGTCGAGCCCGGGGTGGTCCAGCAGCTCGAGGTGGCTGCCGTAACCGGTCTCGGCGCCCCGCTCGGCGGCGATCTGACCGGCGCGCCCGGCGTCCGAGCCGGCCACCGCGACGACCTGAACCGAAGGGACGCGCGCGAGCGCGTCGAGGTGGCTGGCCGCGGAGAAGCCCGTGCCCGCGACGCCCACGCGAATGCGATCGCTCACGCGCGCATCATGTCAAGAGAAAATCAGGCCCCAGCCTGCCGCTGCCGGTCCGGGAGTTGGGCCTGCTGTCCTGGCAAGCGCGGGTGTCCTCCGCGACGGGCCACGGCCCTGCCGCGAGTAGAACTCCCAACCCGGTGATGTTCGGCTCAACATTTGCGGCCGGCTCACGCACAGGCTCGGGCCTGAAGTCGAATTTAGCACCGCTCCGGCAATGCGCGGACAGCAGGGCGGCTATCTGTCAGTCTGCGTCACGATGCAATTTGAGGACCACCTGACGGCGCCGCGGGGGCTCGGCGCGCTGCGGGGCTCGCCGCACTCCGGCGCGGCAGGAGGCGCCGCCTGTGGCGACCTCGTGCGCGTCGCGGTGCGGGTCGAGGAGGACCGCGTGGTCGAGGCCGGCTTCGACGCCGAGGGCTGCGGCGCCGCCCGAGCTGCGGGGAGTGCCGTCGTGGAGCTGGTGACGGGTGCGCCCTTCATCGACGCGGCCCGCGTGACCCCCGACCGGATCGCCGAGGCGCTCGGCGGTCTGATCCCGCCGAAGCGCCACGCCGCAGAGCTGGCGGCCGACGCGCTGCACCGCGCCCTGGGCGCCGCTGCGAGCGTGGCAACCCTCGCGCCCGACCCGCGCCGCACGCTCGTGGCCATGAGCGGCGGCGTCGACAGCGCCGCCGCGGCACAGCTCGCGCTGGACGCCGGCGACGAGGTCGTGGCCGTCACCCTCGAGCTCTGGGCCGACCCGGCCACGGACGGCGAGCGCTCCTGCTGCTCTCCGCAGGCGGTCACCGGCGCGCGCGCGCTCGCGCACCGCATGGGGATCCCGCACATCACGCTCGACCTGCGCGAGCGCTTCCGTGCGGAGGTCGTCGACCGCTTCATCGAGGGCTACACCGAGGGGCGCACGCCCAACCCGTGCGTGAGCTGCAACGGCCACGTCCGCTTCGACGCGATGCTCGAGCTGGGCGAGAAGCTCGGCGCCGCCCGGCTGGCAACCGGCCACTACGCGCGCATCGCGCGCGACGAGCAGGGCCCGCTGATCCGGACGGCCCGCGACCCGCGCAAGGATCAGAGCTACATGCTCGCCAAGCTCGACCCCGCACAGCTGGACAGACTCTCGTTCCCGCTCGGCGGGCTGACCAAGGACGCGGTGCGCGCGCTCGCGCGCGAGGCGGGCCTGCCCGTCGCCGACAAGCGCGAGAGCCAGGACCTCTGCTTCGTCGCGGGGCTTGGCGGCCGTGCCTTCCTCCAGCGTCACGGCGGACCACGGCTGCGCAGGCCGGGCGACATCGTCGACGCCACGGGACGCGTCCTCGGCAGCCACGAGGGCCAGCACGAGTTCACGGTGGGCCAGCGGCGCGGCCTGAACATCAGCGCCGGCGAGCCCCTCTACGTCACCGCCAAGGACGCCGACGCCAACCGCGTGACCGTCGGTCCGCGCGCCGCGCTGGCCCGCACGAGCGTGCGCCTGGAGGAGGTCCGCCTGCACCGCCCGGCGGACGCCGTGACGCAGGTCCGCCTGCGCTACCACGCCCGTCCGCTGCCCTGTCGCGCGACCGCGACGGCCGGCCAGGGGCTGGAGCTCGAGCTAGCCGAGGCCGCCCAGGCGGTGGCGCCCGGGCAGCTGGCCTGCCTGATGCGTGATGATTGCGTCGTGGGCGAGGGAACGATCGCTTGATCGAGTACGCCGAGCGGATCGACTTGGAGGCGCCCCTCTCGGGGGACTTCCAGGCCGTCGTGCGCCTGATCGTCGGCGGCATCGCCGAGCGTGTCGACTTCGCCTTCGAGGAGATCGACGACCTCCAGCTCGCCGTCGAGCGGCTGCTCGCGGAGGCCGGCACGGCCGGCACCGTCTGCCTCACGTTCGAGGTCGGCGAGGACCGGATCCGCACCCGCATCGGCCCGCTGAGCCAGGCGAAGGTGGCCGAGGCGCTCCAGGACGGCGAGATGGTCCCGGGCCAGCTGACGCTGCGTCGCATCCTTGAGACCGTGGTCGACTCGTTCGGCGTCGACCAGGGCGACGGCAGCGGGATCGTCGTCCGGCTCGAGAAGACCAAGGGCCCGTCTTGAGCGCAAACCAGAGCGCCAACGCGCGCCGCTCCGGCAACCCAGAGCGCTCCCGCGAGCAGGATCGCGAGCTGCTGCAGCGCTATCACGACAAGGGCGACACGGGCGCGCGCGAGCAGCTGATCCAGCGCCACCTGCCGCTCGTCCGCTCGCTCGCGCGCCGCTACGCCGGCCGCGGCGAGGCGCTCGAGGACATCGAGCAGGTCGGCGCGATCGGGCTGATCAAGGCGATCGATCGCTTCGAGCTGGACCGCGAGGTCTCGCTTGCGACCTATGCCACCCCGAACGTCGTCGGCGAGATCAAGCGCCACTTCCGCGACAAGGGTTGGGCGATCCGCGTGCCGCGGGCGCTCCAGGAGCTCAACGCGTCCATGTCCGGCGCCATCGAGCGCCTCACCGGGAGGCTGGGCCGGTCGCCGAGCATCGCCGAGATCGCCGAGGAGCTGAAGACGACGCCGGAAGAGGTGCTGGAGGCGATGGAAGTCGGCTCGGCCTACTCGACCGTCTCGCTGTCGGTCGGCCCGTCCGGCGAGGACGAGCTCGACCCGCTCGAGACGATCGGCGGCGAGGACGCCGGCTTCGAGCGTTCGGAGGACCGCGCCGCACTCGAGCCGGCGCTCGAGCGGCTGGCTCCGCGCGAGCGCGAGATCCTGCGAATGCGCTTCGAGGAGGGGCTGCCCCAGACCCAGATCGCGCAGCGCGTGGGCCTGTCTCAGATGCACGTCTCGCGCCTGATCCGCAAGTCGCTTGCGGTGATGCGCGAGGAGTTGCTGCGCTAGCGCCGAAACCCCAGACCGGCTCGCTTGGGCTCGTTAAGGGCAGATTTTGTCTCTGGCGGGAATGGTCAGGTCCGCTGACCTAACGGGTATGTTCCCGCCCGGCGGGCACCAGCCCGCCCGGTGGGCCCCGGCCCGCAGAATCAACCTTTGGAGGGAATAGAGAATGGGGAAGCTCGGTAGACGCGCGCTGGCGCTCCTCCTTGCCGCCCTCTCGATGTCGGTCGTGATCGCATGTGGCGGTGGCGACGACAACGAGGGTTCAAGCGGCGGTGGCGGAGGCGCTGCGAAGGAGGGCGGATCGATCACGATCTCGCAGACCTCGCAGCCAGACTTCATGGACCCGGCGCTCAGCTACACGGTGAACGGCATCGAGCCCATGTGGCTCGTGTATACGCCGCTCCTCACTTATCCGCGTACCGGCGACCAGGTCAAGGACGCGCTGCTGATCCCGGGTCTGGCCAAGGCCATGCCTGAGATCTCGGCCGACGGCAAGACCTACAAGCTGACGCTGCGCTCCGGCCTGAAGTACTCGGACGGCACGCCCGTCAAGGCCAACGACTTCGAGCACTCGGTCAAGCGCGTGCTCAACCTGGAGTCGGGCGGATCGGCCTTCTTCCTCGGCATCACCGGCGCCCAGAAGTTCGTCGACGGCGGCAAGTGCGACGGCGACATCTCGGGCATCACGGCCGACGACAAGACCGGCGAGATCACGATCCACCTGGACGCGCCCGACGGCTCGTTCTCGAACGTGCTCGCGATGTGGTTCGTCGGGCTCACGCCTGGCAACACGCCGTGCAAGAACCTGACCAAGACCCCGCCCCCGGGCGTTGGTCCGTACAAGATCACGGAGTCGGTTCCGAACCGGCAGTTCGTGATGGAGAAGAACGCGAACTACCCGGACCTCGGCCCTGAGAACCCGGCCGGTCACATCGACAAGATCACCACGAAGATCGTCAAGAGCGCGGAGCGTCAGGCGCAGGACGTGATCTCGGGTGAGCTCGACTACATGCAGGACCCGCCGCCGGCGGACATCAAGCCGGAGGTCAAGGCGAAGTACTCCGACCGCTACAAGGAGTGGGTCACCGCCTCGACCTACTACATGTTCATGAACACGCGCACGCCGCCCTTCGACAAGAAGGAAGTGCGTGAGGCCGTGAACTACGGACTGGACAAGCCGGCTCTGGCACGCCTGTTCGCAGGTGAGGTCGCTCCCGGATGCTCGTTCCTGCCGCCCGGCCAGCCGGGCTTCGACGAGGCTCTGGACACGACCGATTGCCCGTGGGGCGACCCGAACAAGCCGCCCGACATCGAGAAGGCCCGCCAGATGATCAAGGACGCCGGCGCGGCCGGCGCCAGCGTGACGGTCTACGGAAACAACGACGACCCGAGCGACAAGGTCACCGAGGCCTACGCCGACCAGCTCAACAAGATGGGCCTCAAGGCCAAGCCGAAGATCCTCGACGGTGGCGTCTACTTCCAGACGATCGGCAGCGCCAAGGAGGCCCCGCAGACGGGCTTCGCCAACTGGTTCCAGGACTTCCCGCACCCGAAGAACTTCTTCTTCCTGGTGGATGGGAAGTCGATCCAGCCGACCAACAACCAGAACTTCGGGAACGTGGATGACCCGGAGATCACCAAGGGCATCGCCGAGCTCAACCAGGAGCCGACGATGACCGACGCGGTCGCCGCGAAGTGGGGCGATCTCAACAAGAAGCTGGTGGAGCGGGCATGGATCGCCGCGTACGGCCACCGGAAGCTGGCGACGTTCCTGTCAGAGCGGATGGACTTCGACAACTGCTTGAGGTTCCACCCGGTCTACTTCAACGACTACTCCAGCTGGTGCCTGAAGTAGTCACCTGACTCCCCCTATCCGGGAGGGCGCTTCGGCGCCCTCCCGGTGGGGTAGGGTGACGCTCAAAGGGGGACTGGTTCTGCAGGAATGGCGACTGAGCCTTTAGCCGAACCGGCTGGCCTCCAGGGCCCGGCGCCCTGGCAGGAGGAAGCCGAGCGCGACCGCATCCACGGGATGGGGCCGTGGAAGCTCGGGCTCAGGCGGCTGCGCCGCAACAAGGTCGCGATCTTCTTCGGGCTGGTGTTCGTCGCGCTCGTGCTGGCCTGCGTGGCCGCGCCGATCTGGGCGGACAAGGTCGCCCACACGACGTCGGACGAGAACCACCTCTCCGACACGATCGAGGTCGACGGCAAGACCACCAACGTCGTCGCCCTCGACGGCGTGCCGATCGGCCCGCAGTGGTTCAAGGCCGACGGCAAGTTCTTCCTGGGCGCCGACCGCAACGGCCGCGACGTCATGGTGCGGCTGCTCTACGGGGGCCGCAACTCACTGATGATCGGCGTCTTCGCGGCTGTGATCACGACGTTGCTCTCGATCATCCTCGGCGTGATCGCCGGCTACTTCCGCGGCTGGTCGGATGGCGTCATCCGGGCGGGCCTCGACGTGCTCTGGTCGTTCCCCGTGATCATCCTCGGCGTCGCGCTCGGCGTGGCTCTGGCCCTCGGCGGCCTGCAGATCGGGCCGCTCAACATCTCCGGTGACTCACTCGCCATACCGATCGTCATCATCGGGGTCGTCTACATCCCGTACATGGCACGGCCGATCCGCGGCCAGGTGCTGTCGCTGCGCGAGAAGGAGTTCGTCGAGGCGGCGCGCGCCCAGGGCGCTGGGCCGCTGCGGATCATGTTCAGCGAGGTCGTGCCGAACCTCTCGTCGACGATCCTCGTGTTCTTCACGCTGCTGATCGCCAATGCGATCCTGCTCGAGTCGGCGCTGTCGTTCCTCGGCGCCGGCGTGCGCCCGCCGAACCCGTCCTGGGGGACGATGATCGACGATGGCATCGACAGGATCGCGACCGCGCCCCACCTGACGATCGTGCCGGGGCTGATGCTCGTGCTCACCGTGCTGTCGCTCAACGTGTTCGGCGACGGCGTGCGCGACGCGCTCGACCCGCGCGCGAAGGTGCGGTTGGAGCACTAAGGCATGGGCCGCTTCATCGTCCGCCGGCTGATCCAGATGGTGCTCGTCATGTTCGCGGTCTCGGTGCTCACGTTCCTGATCTTCAACGTGATCCCGAACAGCGACCCGGCCGTCCGCATGGCCGGTCGCCACACGAGCCAGTCCACGATCAACGCGATCCGCAAGGAGTGGGGTTTCGACGACTCGCTGCCCCAGCAGTACGTGACGATGATGAAGAAGGTCTTCACCGGCGACCTGAAGTCGCAGTTCACGCAGCTGCCGGTCGGCGAGGAGATCCTCAAGGGCATCCCGCGGACGTTCTCGCTCGCGATTGGGGCGGCGCTCCTGTGGTTATTCGTCGCGGTCTGCTTCGGGCTGTACAGCGCGGTCAGGGCGGGCAAGTTCGCCGATCGCTTCCTGACGATCATCGCCCTGGTCGGCATCTCGATGCCGGTCTTCTGGATCGGGGCGCTGATGAACTACTACCTGGGCTTCAAGCTCGGCTGGTTCCCGAACGGCGGGTACGTCGAGTTCGGCGACGATCCGTTCGGCTGGTTCTCGCACCTCATCCTGCCCTGGACGGCGCTGGCGATCCTGTTCATCGGGTTCTACTCACGCGTGCTGCGCTCGAACGTGCTCGACACGATCAACGAGGACTACGTCCGAACCGCGCGCGCGAAGGGACTCGGCGAGCGGCAGATCCTGATCCGCCACGTGCTGCGCAACTCGATGATCCCGATCATCACGCTGTGGGGGCTCGACTTCGGCGCGGTGATCGGCGGCGGGGCGATCCTGACCGAGACCGTCTTCGACCTCCAGGGGGTCGGGCAGTACACGGCCGACGCGATCGGGCAGCTCGACGTGCCGCCGGTGCTTGCCACGACGCTGTTCGCCGCGTTCTTCATCGTTCTGCTGAACGCGATCGTGGACATCCTGTACGCCTACCTCGACCCGCGCATCAGGCTCCAGTAGATGGCCGACCCGCTGCTCAGCGTCAAGGACCTGGCCGTCTCCTTCACGACCGAGGAAGGGGTCGTGCAGGCCGTCGACGGGGTGTCGTTCGACCTGACTCCCGGCGAGGTACTGGCGGTGGTGGGGGAGTCCGGCTCGGGCAAGTCGGTGACCGCGATGACCCTGATGGGCCTGACCCGCTCGCCCAACGCGCGCTTCGAGGGCACCGCGCAGTACAAGGGCACCGAGCTGATCGGCGCCAGCGAGGACGAGCTGCGCCGTGTCCGCGGGGCGGAGATCGCGATGATCTTCCAGGACCCCATGACCTCGCTGAACCCGGTCCACCGGATCGGCCGCCAGATCATGGAGCAGATCCAGGAGCACGAGGGCCTGCCCGACACCCAGGCGCGCGAGCGCACCATCGAGCTGCTCGACCGCGTGGGCATCCCGCGTGCGCGCGAGCGCGTCGACAACTACCCGCACGAGTTCTCGGGCGGCATGCGCCAGCGGGTGATGATCGCGCTCGCGCTGTCGTGCAGCCCGGCGATCCTGATCGCCGACGAGCCGACTACCGCGCTCGACGTCACGATCCAGGCGCAGATCCTCCAGCGCATGCGGGAGCTGCGCGAGGAGACCGGTGCAGCGGTGATCCTCGTGACCCACGACCTCGGCGTGGTGGCCGACATCGCGGACCGGATCGCCGTGATGTACGCGGGCCGCATCGTCGAGGAGGGCACCCTCGACGAGATCTTCTACGACCCCCAGCACCCCTACACCTGGGGGCTGCTCGGCTCGATCACGCGGGTCGACAAGCCGCGACCGCAGCGGCTCCCGGCGATCGCGGGGCTGCCGCCCTCGCTGGCCGATCGGCCCGAGGGCTGCCACTTCAGACCGCGCTGCCCGCACGAGTTCTCCGAGTGCCTGAAGGTGCCGCCGCTCGACGCGCGCCTGCCGGGCAATCCCGATCACCGCGACCGCTGCTGGCTCGGCGCGGAGGAGAAACGCGTCAAGCGCGAGGTGCTGCCCGGCGAGATCGGCCTGGCCACCAAGGCGAAGGCACCGGCGTGAGCGACGGCGCCAACGGCAACTCTGCGCTCGTCGACGTCGACCACCTCAAGGTCTTCTTCCCGATCAAGCAGGGGATCCTGATCGAGCGCGAGGTCGCGCGCGTGCACGCCGTCAACGACGTGACGCTCAGGATCGCCCCCGGCGAGACGCTCGGACTCGTCGGCGAGTCGGGCTGCGGCAAGACCACGCTGTCACGGGCGATCATGCGCCTGATCGACTCAACCGAGGGCTCGATCCGCTTCCACGGCGAGGACATCACGAACGCCGGGCGCAAGAAGATGCAGCCGCTGCGGCGCGACATGCAGATGGTCTTCCAGGACCCGTTCGCGTCGCTCAACCCGCGCAAGCGCGTCGGCCAGATCATCGGCATGGGACTGCGCCTGCACGGCAGCGAGCGCAAGGACGTGGAGGCGCAGGTCAAGGCGCTGCTCGACCGGGTCGGGCTGCACCCCGAGCACATCAACCGCTTCCCGCACGAGTTCTCCGGCGGCCAGCGCCAGCGCATCGGCGTTGCCCGAGCGCTCGCGCTCGAGCCGCGGCTGATCGTCCTGGACGAGCCGGTGTCCGCGCTGGACGTTTCGGTGCAGGCGCAGATCATCAACCTGCTCGACGACCTCCAGGAGCAGTTCAAGCTGACCTACCTGTTCGTGGCGCACGACCTGTCGGTGGTGCGCCACGTGTCCGACCGGATCGCGGTCATGTACCTCGGCAAGCTGATGGAGATCTCGCCCGCCGAGGAGCTCTACACCAAGCCGATCCACCCGTACACGAGCGCTCTGCTGGCCGCGATCCCGATTCCGGACCCGCGCGAGAATCGCCGCCGCGAGCGCATCGTGGTCTCAGGCGAGCCGCCCAACCCGATCAACCCGCCGTCGGGCTGCGTCTTCCATCCGCGCTGCCCGCGCGCGACCCAGGTCTGCCGTGACGTCGAGCCCCCGCTGGTGAGCTATCCGAACGGCCACCTGGCCGCCTGCCACCACCCGCTCAACGTCAGCGAAGCCGAGATCGGGGGCTGCGAGAAGGACCCCGCCAGCCCCGCGTCGGCCGGCGACCTGATGCCCGAGCAGACCGCCAGCGCGGCCTAGCCAGGCCCGTCGGCGCACCCGCGCCCAGTCCTCCCGACCCCCTGCAAACGGGGGCATTTCCGCATGTGTACGAGGAGCCGCATCCTCCGGTTGGGGGGTTTTGCACGGGTTCGTGCAGAAAAGCGTGACAAACGCCGTGCGTCTGCCTATAGTCGTCCTCGTCGGCAGAAGTTCGCAGCTTGAGTTTGTGCAAACTCGTAAGGAACCTTCTGGAGGAACCCGTTATGAACTACCGCCACTAGCAGTCTGAGTACCCGGGGCCGCGCTTAGCGCGGCCCCTGTTTTTTCCGCGCGCGATCCGGCCATTGCCCGGAGTAGGGTGGACGCGGCTTGTCTCGAGCGATCGACCTCCTCCGCAACGAGCCCCGCGCGCGCGTCTTCTTCGCGACGCTGACTCAGTCGGCGCTCGGCACCGGCGCCGCCTACGTCGCCCTGCTGGTCGTGGCGTTCGACCGCTTCCACTCGGGATGGGCGATCGGGCTGGTCCTGTTCGCCGACCTCGTCCCCTCCATGCTGTTGGGCCCCGTGTTCGGCGCGGCCGCCGACCGCTGGCCGCGGCGGACCTGCATGGTCATCGCAGACATGATCCGGGCGTGGGCGTTCGTCGGCATCGCGCTCGTCAACGGCTTCGTGCCCACGGTGCTGCTCGCGATGGTGGCCGGCGCGGGCACCGGGCTGTTCCAGCCCGCGGCGCTCGCCTCGCTGCCGAGCCTCGTCCAGGAGTCGCGGCTGCCCGCCGCCACGGCGCTCTACGGGGCGATTGCCGACATCGGGTTCATCGCCGGGCCGGCAATCGCCGCCCTCGTCTTCCTGTTCGGTGGACCCGAGACCATCCTGCTCGTGAATGCGATCACCTTCGCGCTCTCGGCGCTGGCGCTGGCCTGGCTTCGGTTTGGCGCCGCGCCCGTGGCGGCGGAGGGCGAGATGCAGAAGGGGTTGTTCCGCCAGGCGCGGGAGGGCCTCGGAGCTGTGCTGGCGATGGTGGGCCTGCGGGCGGTGATCTTCGGATCGGGCGCCATGCTCCTGGCAGCCGGGCTCTTCAACGTGGCCGAGTTGCCGTTCGTCCGCGAGGACCTCGACGGCGGCAACGCCGGCTTCGGCATCCTCACCGCGCTCTACGGAGTGGGCTTCGTCGTGGGCTCGCTGTCCGGGTCGAAGGGCGGCACGCCCAACGAGATCAAGGGAAGGTGGCTGGTGGGCTTGGCGGTGGTGAGCGTGGGGTTCGTGGCCTGCGGCGCCGCCCCGACGCTGCTGGTCGCGACGTTAGCGTTCGCCCTCGCCGGCGTCGGGAACGGGCTGGTTCTCGTCTATGAGCGCCTCCTGATCCAGATAACCGTTCCCGATCGCCTGATGGCGCGCGTCTTCGGGGTGCGCGACGGCCTCACCGCCTGGGCCTTCTCGGCCTCCTTCCTCGCCGCCGGCGGCCTGCTGCAGGCAGTGGGAGCCCGCGCGTTGATCATCGCCGCGGGCTGCGGCGGCCTGGTCGTCTGGCTGGGCTCGCGGCTCGCGCTCGCGAAGGCCTGGGAGGAGGGGCCCGAGGAACCGGAGGAGCTGGAGGGGACCGGCCTAGCCCGTCGCCCGCGCGCTTTCCGCGCTCGGCCGGTTGGCGAGGACGGCGCGGACGCCGTCGGTGGTGGCGGCGACGGGGATACCCTGCTCGATCACACTCACTAGTCCCGCGACGACCTTCGGGTCGAACTGGGTGCCGGCGTTGTCGATCAGCTCCTTGACCGCGGCGGCGGGGCTCATCCCGTCGCGGTAGGGGCGGTCGGTCGTCATGGCGTTGTAGGCGTCGCAGACGAAGACGATGCGCGCGGCCAGCGGGATCTGCTTGCCCTTCAGCCCGTCGGGATAGCCCTTGCCGTCCCAGCGCTCGTGGCACGAGCGCACCACTTCGCCGACGCGGCCCAGCAACCCGCCGACGCGATCGAGCATGAACTGGCCCTCGATCGTGTGGGCCTTGATGATCTCGTACTCGGGCTCGGTGAGCGCGGCGGGCTTGTGCAGGATCTCCTTGGGGATCGAGATCTTGCCGACGTCGTGGAGCATCGCCGCGAACTCGAGCTCCTGGCGCTCGTCCGCGTCGATCGCGAGCTCGTCGGCGACCGCGTTGACGAGGTCCACCACCGAGCGCGAGTGGTCGGCCGTGTACTCGTCGTCGTGCTCCAGCACGTCGGACAGCAACATCACGGTGCCGCGGTAAGCGCGGTTGAGCTCGAGGGCGGCCGCGTAACGCTGCCAGCGCTCCTTGGAGAAGTTGTCGAGCAGCCACACGAGCGGGGCGATGACGAAGACCAGCATGATCGGCTCCTCGACGGCCACCAGCGTCGCCACGTAGGCGGTCGGGGAGAGGATCAGCTCCACGCGCCAGGCGCCCGCGAACCCCTTGACCAGCTCGGCGATGCGCACCCGTTGCACGAGAGCGTTGTGGACGAGCGTGTACCCGAGGTCCGTCACCAGCTGGCCGGCGAAGGCGAGCGCGTAGATGGGCGTGTCGGAAAGCGATGCCTGGTTCGGGGCGAGCGCCGCGAGGATCAGCACGGGGGTGACGTAGGCGAATGAGTCCGCGAGCGGGCTGAGCCAGCGGTCGCGCGCCCAACTTCCTCGCGCGAAGTCGGGGATCACCGCGAGGATCCCGGACAGGGCGATCAGGGCGGGGACCAGATTGAGCGGTCCAAGCAGCATCAATGGCACGACCACGAGCTGCTCGGGGACGACGTAGCCGCCGCCGAACTCGAAGCGAACGCGTGAGACCGCGGCGTGGCCGACGACGAGGCCCGCAACCACCCATACGTCCACGTCGCGGTGGTTGGGAACGAGCAGCGCGACCGCCAGAGCAGTCCCGGAGTAGAGCACGGCGAACGTGGCGAACACCCAGCGCTCGCGCGCATCCATGGTGCGCGCGCGGCGCTCCCGCGCCTCGCCGACAAGCTGCTCGGAGGCCATTACCCGCCTCATCGTCCAGAACGGCGGGGAACCCAAAGGCCGCGCGCACGCAATGTGGAGGTTTGCCGCTCAAAGGTGTGCGGCAGGTGGAGGCTTTGCCAGTGTGCGCCCGGAAGTTGCACGAATCGCGCGTCCTGCAAGCCCCCTTGCAGGACCTAGACTCCAGCGCCATGACTTCGGCGGAGATCCGCGAGCGATTCCTCTCGTTCTTCGAGGAGCGGGGGCATCTGAGGCTGCCCTCGGGCTCGCTCGTGCCGTCCGTACACGACCCGTCCGTGCTGCTCACAACCGCGGGCATGCAGCCGCTCAAGCCCTACTTTCGCGGGGAGGAGGAGCCGCCGTCGCGGCGGCTTGCGTCCTGCCAGAAGAGCTTCCGGACGGTCGACATCGAGGTGGTCGGCACCACCAAGCGGCACCTCACCTTCTTCGAGATGCTCGGCAACTTCTCGGTCGGCGACTACTTCAAGGAGGGGGCGGCCCAGTACGCCTGGGAGCTGTCGACCCAGGGCTTCGGCTTCGACCCGGAGATCGTCTGGATCTCGGTCTTCGGGGGCGACGAGGAACTCGGCCTGGGGCCCGACGAGGAGGCGATCGAGTGCTGGCGGGCCATCGGCGTTCCCGATGAGCGCATCGTCCTGCTCGGCCGCGACGACAACTTCTGGCAGTCCGGGCCGACCGGGCCCTGCGGGCCGTGCTCGGAGCTCTACCTGGACCGCGGCCTGGAGTTCGGCGGCGAGGACGACCGCCCCGGCGACGACACGGAGCGCTTCCTCGAGTACTGGAACCTCGTGTTCATGCAGTTCGAGCTGCATCCCGACGGCTCGCTGACCGAGCTGCCCATGAAGAACATCGACACGGGCCTGGGCGTGGAGCGCATGGCGGCGATCCAGCAGGGCGTGGACTCGGTGTTCGAGACCGACGAGCTGCGCCCGCTGGTCGAGTACGGGGAGCAGCGCTCAGGCAGCAAGTGGGGCCAGGACGCCGCCACCACCAGGGCGCTGGGCGTGCTCGCCGACCACGGTCGGGGCGGGGCCTTCCTGCTCGCGGACGGCGTCGTGCCCTCGAACGAGGATCGCGGCTACGTCCTGCGCCGGATCATGCGCCGCACGATGCGCCAGGGCCACGTGCTTGGGATCGAGGGCTCGTTCCTGGCGGAGCTGTACGAGCGGGTGGTCGAGGTGATGGGCGACGTCTACCCCGAGCTGGCGCGCGAGTGGCCCACGATCGAGCGCTGGGCGCGCTCCGAGGAGGAGAGCTTCGGGCACACGCTCGAGCAGGGCGAGCGGCTGCTCGCGGAGCTGATCGCTCAGGCCAAGGAGGAGCAGACCTCCTGGGTCTCGGCCGAGGACGCCTTCCGCCTGCACGACACCTACGGCTTCCCCTACGAGATGACCAGGGAGCTGCTCGCCGAGGAGGGTCTCTCGGTCGACGACCAGGGCTTCGAGGAGCTGATGGAGCGCGCCCGCGAGGTGTCGCGCCGCCGCGGCGCCCACGCCACCGCCGACGACGGCGCGGACGTGCACCTGCGCCATGAGGAGATCCTGCGCTTTGCGCGCGATGCCGGCTTCAGGACGCGCTTCGTCGGCTACGAGACCACCGAGGCCGACACCGTCCTGCGGGTCACCGAGCGCGCCAACGGCTGGGTGCTCGCGAAGCTCGAGGAGTCGCCCTTCTACCCCGAGGGCGGCGGCCAGGTGTCCGACAGCGGGCTGGTCGAGACGCCGAGCGGGCGTGCGCGCGTGGCGGACGTGTACCGCCTCGGCGACGACCAGGCGCTTGCGCTCGAGCCACTCGAGGGCGAGATCGGCCCCGGCGAGCCGGCGAAGGCGGTGGTGGAGCGCGGCGAGCGGCTCGCGACCATGCGCAATCACACTGCCACGCACCTGCTTCACGCGGCGCTGCGCAGCGAGCTCGGCACCCACGTGCGCCAGGCCGGCTCCTACGTCGGCCCCGACAAGCTGCGCTTCGACTTCACCCACGGCCAGCGCCTGTCCGACGACGAGCTCGCCGCGGTCGAGGGGCTGGTCGCCGGCTGGGTGGCCGGCAGCCACCCCGTCCGGGCGATCGAGACCACGCGCGACGAGGCCGAGCGGCTGGGAGCGATGGCTCTGTTCGGCGAGAAGTACGGCGACTGGGTGCGCATGGTCGAGGTCGACTCGGTGTCGCGCGAGCTGTGCGGCGGCACCCACGTGGCGACCACCGGCGAGCTGGGGCTGTTCCACCTGACCGGCGAGAGCTCGAGCGCCTCCAACGTGCGGCGCATCGAGGCGATCACGGGGCCCGCGAGCGCGCGGCTGTTCCGTGAGCAGACCGAGCGCCTGCAGGAGCTGGCCGGCCTGCTGCGCGTGCCCGAGGACAACCTCGTGGCGGCTGTCGAGCGGCTCAGCAAGCGGGTCAAGGAGCTCGAGCGCGGGGACGGCGCGGCGCCCGACCGCGGCGTTGCCGACGAGCTGGTGGCCGGCGCGGCCGAGGTCGCCGGGGTCGGGCTGGTCGTCGAGGCCGTCAGCGCGCCCGACGCGAAGACGCTGCTGGCGCTGTCCGACGCCGTCCGGCAGCGGCTCGGCGACGCCGCCGTGGTGCTCGGCACGACGGTCGACGGGCGCCTGCACCTGGTCGCAAACGTGGCGCCGGCCGCGGTCGAGCGCGGCGTGAAGGCCGGCGACGTGGTGCGCGCCGCGGCCGAGGTGGCCGGCGGCGGCGGTGGAGGCCGGGACACGATGGCGCAGGCGGGCGGGGGCGACCCCGAGAAGCTGCCTGAGGCGCTCGCGACGGCGCGCGCGGCAGTCGAGCGGGCGCTCGGGGCCTGATGCCCCGCACCCTCGCCCTCGACCACGGGTCCGCCCGCTGCGGCTGCGCGGTCTCCGACCCGTCCGGGACGCTCGCCACGCCGTTGCCGGCCATCGAGCGCCCGGACTCGAAGAAGGGGCTCGCCGCGCTGGCGAAGCTGGTGGAGGATCAGGGCGCCAAGCGCGTGATCGTGGGGCTGCCGCTGACGCTCGGCGGCGAGAGTGGCGAGCAGGCGCAGGCGGCTCGCGCGTTTGCGGACCGGCTCGAGCGGAGAGTCAACGTTCCGGTGGAGTTGCACGACGAGCGCCTCACGACGCGGCTCGCGGAGCGCACCGGCGGGGCGGGGGACGAGGACTCCCGCGCGGCCGCTCACCTGCTCGAGAGCTACCTCGCCCGCGGCCCGAAGCGCCCGGCTCGGCCGGGCGCGCAGGGTTCGGCCTCGTCCACGGGCTCGCCCGGGTGACCGACGGACCGCCGCCCGTGCCCGGTCGCCGCTCACCCGAGGAACGCGAGGCCGCGCGCCGCGACCGCCAGGCGCGCCGCGCCGCCGCACGTGGGGGCCCGCCACCGCCGCCAGATCTCGACCCGCCGGCGGGCGATACGCGCGACTGGCTGGCGGAGGCCGAGCGCCTCACCGGCGAACCGCCGCCGCCCCCGTCGCCGTCGCCGTCGCTTGACGGGGACCGCCCGCCCCGCAGAGGCTGGGGCCGCCTGGTGGCGCTATGCGTTGTGTTGCTCGTGGCCGTGGGCGTGGGCTGGTTCCTCAACTCGCTCTTCCAGCCGTTCAAGGGCGACGGTGAGGGGCGGGTGGGCGTGGTCATCCCGCAGGGCGCCAGCCTCGGCGCGATCGCGGACCTGCTCGAGAGCAAGGGCGTCGTGTCGAGCTCGTCGTTCTTCCAGCTGCGCGCACGGCTGGCCGGGCGCAGCGACGAGCTCAAGCCGGGCCGCTACACGCTCGCGCGCGACATGAGCTTCTCGACCGTGCTCGACCGGCTCGAGCAGGGGCTGCCCCCGAACGTCGTCCAGATCGTGATCCCGGAAGGTCTGTCGCGTTCGGAGATCGCTCCGCGCACCAAGGGGTTGCGCGGCAGCTACATCAAGGCCAGCCGGAGCAACCCCACGCTCGACCCGCGCGACTACAAGGCCAAGAACGCGAAGAGCCTGGAGGGCTTCCTGTTCCCGGCGACCTACGAGCTCAAGAAGCGCCAGCCGGTGAGCAAGCTGGTCTCCGAGCAGCTCACCGCGTTCAAGCGCAGCTTGGCGACGGTGGACATGCGCTTCGCGCGCAGCAAGAACCTCACGCCCTACGACGTGCTGATCATCGCCTCGCTGGTCGAGCGCGAGGTGCAGGTGCCGAGGGAGCGGCCGATCGTGGCCTCGGTTATCTACAACCGCCTCCACGAGGGGATCCGCCTCGACATCGACGCCACAACGCGCTTCGTGGTCGGCAAGTGGTCGGGCGCGCTGAAGGTCTCCGAGCTGGAGAACCCGAGCCCGTACAACACGCGCGTCCACACGGGCTTGCCGCCGGGGCCGATCGGCAACCCCGGCCTGGCCTCGATCAAGGCGGCCGCCCACCCCGCCAGGACCAACTACCTCTTCTACGTGGCGGCCGTGTGCGGCAGCGGCAAGCACAAGTTCGCCGCTACCGACGCGCAGTTCCAGCGCTACGTGGACCAATACAACCGCGCGCGCGCGAGGCGCGGCGGCAAATCGCCGACGGAGTGTTGACCGCCCTCGTCGGGGTCCTCGGGTACCCGGTCGGGCACAGCCGCTCGCCCGACATGATGAACGCGGCCTTCGCCGAGCTGGGGCTCGACTGGCGCTACGTGAAGCTGCCGGTCCCGCCCGACCTGTTCGCGGAGATCGTGCCGGCGCTCGCCGGCTCGGGCTTCCTGGGCGCCAACGTCACGATTCCCCACAAGCAGGCCGCGCACGCCGTCGCCGACGAGCTCACGGACGCCGCCGCCGCCATCGGCGCGGTCAACACGCTTGTCTTCGAGGGCGGTCGCATCGCGGGCGACAACACGGACGCGGGTGGCCTGGTCGACGCGCTGGACGCCGACCTGGCGGGCGCCTCGGTCCTGGTGCTGGGCGCCGGCGGCACGGCGCGCGCCGCGGTCTGGGCGCTGCGCGAGGCGGGCGCCGAGGTGGCGGTCTGGAACCGCACCGCCGAGCGTGCCGCGGAGCTGGCCCGGGAGTTCGGGGTGCGGCATGCCACGGCGATCGAGCCGGCCCGCGTGCTGGTGAACGTGACGAGCGTGGGCCTGCACGGCGAGGACCTGCCGGCGCAGCTCGAGCTGGACGGCATGGAGCCGGAGCTGGTGGCCGACGTGGTCTACGGCAGCGAGCCCACCGCGCTCTGCCGCTGGGCGGAGCGCCGCGGCGCACGCGTGGTCGATGGGCTGGAGATGCTGCTGCGCCAGGGCGCCCGCAGCTTCGAGCGTTGGACGGGGCGCCCCGCGCCCCTCGATGTGATGCGCCGCGCGCTTCGGCGCTAAACCTGCCGCCGGGCGCTGCCGATACCCACGGCAATGGCGATCTCCCGCCCGTTCCTTCTCGCTGTCCTCGGAGCTGTCTTGCTCGGCGTCACGGTCCTGGCCGTGCAAAACGCGCGCGATACCGCGAATGGCGACGCCGCGCCGGCGGCTATCAAGGCCGATGCCGCTCCGGCTCCCGCGCAGACGTCCACCGCCGGGCCGGCCGACACTCTGAGGTCGGCCTTCGACCTGAGCGACGTCAAGAGCGGCCGCTTTGCGGCAAACGTGTCCATCCGAGTGTCCACGGCCCAGGCTCGAGTCAGCCTGTCCGGCGCGTTCGACACCGCGAGCGACGACGCGATTGCTCACTTCGACGCGAGCGCGCGGATCGGATCGGGCCGGCACGCGATCGGCGGCCGGGTGGTGTCGCTCGGCGACAAGGCTTACTTCGTCAAGGGCGACACCGGCTGGCGCATACCGGCTGAGGTGTGGAACCCGCTCGTCCAGCAGGCCGCCTCCTCGGGAGCGAAGCTTCCGCTTGCGGTCCATCCCGAGACCTGGGTACGTGACGTCAAGTCCGAGGGAACCGAGTCGGTCGGGGGTGTCGCGACCGAGCACCTGTCCGGCAAGCTCGATGCGCAGGCCTTCAGCGACGACACCGACCGGACGGTCGGAAGCAAGCCCGTGACGAAGATCTCGCGCGTCAAGCGCGGCGACTTCGACCTCTGGGTCGGAAAGGACGACCACGTCTTTCGCCGCCTGAGCGCCGTGCTGGTCCTCCCGCACCGCGTCAGCGTCGGCGTCGACGTGCGGCTCAGCGACATCAACAAGCCCCAGCAGATACAGGCTCCCGCGCACGTGCGCACGGGCGCGCCCGCCGGCGCGTTCGGCCAGCTCGCGAACGCCATCGTCGGCGGGATCAACGGCGTGACGAGCACGAAGACGGGATCGCTCGCCGCTCTCTCCAGCCCTAACCCGGGACGCGCTGCGCGCGCGGTGCACAACCACAAGAAGGTCGTGATCCTGTTCCGCAACGATCGCGGCCTCGACGACCGCGCAATGGCCGCGGTCATCAGGAACGTCGATCGCCGCACCAAGGCGCTCGTGCTCAGCGACCCCGTCGACGCCGTGGACCGCTACGGCAAGCTCGTGCAGGACCTCGGCGTCTCTCAGACCCCCTCGATCGTGATCATCAACAGCAGGGGCCGGGCCCGGCTGATCGAGGGCTACGTCGACTCGGACACCCTGGCTCAAGCGGTCGCGGACACGCGATGAACGACGAGGCCCGCGGGCCGGCCCTTCGGGCCGTGCCGGGTGCCACGTCGGACGAGAGTCCCGCTCCGGTCGACGGCCTGACGCCGCCGCTCGGGCGGGCGAGGTCGCGGTCGATCCCCGACGCCGTCGTCCAGCTGGAGTTCGCGACGCGCGAGCAGGTCGACGAGGCGATCGCGCTTGCCCGAACCGAGGGCAAGCCGACCGAGGAGGTGCTGGTCGACCGGGGCGTGATCGTCCTCGATCAGCTGGCCCGCGCCACGGCCCAGCGCTTCGGGCTTTGCCACGCGGACCTGAGCATCTTCAAGATCGACATCTCGGCGCTGAACCTGCTCAGCTCCCAGGCCGCTCGCCGCCTCAACGCCGCCCCGATCGGCTTCGACGAGGACGGCCGGCTGCGGGTGGCGATCTCCGACCCGTCGAACGTGATCGCGCTCGACGACCTCAAGCTGATGACAGGCCACGAGGTCGAACCGGTTGTGGCCTCCGAGGACGACATCCAGGGGCTGATCGGCCGCATGAGCAGGCTCGACGAGGCGGTGGCCGAGGCCGTCGAGGAGGGCGAGGCGGAGCTCGCCGACGTCACGGAGATCCGCGAGTCTGCCGACGACGCGCCGGTCATCAAGCTCGTCAACTCGATCATCGCCCAGGCGGTCGAGGAGCTCGCGTCGGATATTCACTTCGAGCCCGAGCACCGCGACATGCGCGTGCGCTTCCGGGTCGACGGCGTGCTGCGCGAGACCACGACGATCCCGCGCCGCATGGTCGCGGGCGTCGTCTCGCGCGTGAAGATCATGGCCGACCTCGACATCGCCGAGAAGCGCGTGCCCCAGGACGGGCGCGTGGGGCTGACCGTGGACGGACACTCGATCGACGCGCGCGTGGTCACGATGCCGCGCGTCGACGGCGAGGGGATCGTGCTGCGCATCCTCGACAAGTCGGCCGCGCTGATCGGGCTCGACCAGCTCGGCATGTCGGAGTCGAGCGCTGAGCTCTTCGAGGCCGGCTTCCGCCGCGCACACGGCGCGGTGCTGGCAACCGGTCCGACCGGGTCGGGCAAGTCCACGACCCTGTACGGGGCGCTCAACGCGATCAACGACGTCGAGCGCAACATCATCACGATCGAAGACCCGGTCGAGTACCAGCTGGCCGGCATCAACCAGCTGCAGATGAACCTCAAGGCCGGGCTGACCTTCGCCAGCGGGCTGCGCGCGATGCTGCGCGCCGACCCCGACGTGATCATGGTCGGCGAGATCCGCGACGGCGAGACGGCCAAGATCGCGATCGAGGCGGCGCTGACCGGCCACCTGGTCCTCTCGACGCTGCACACCAACGACGCCCCCTCGGCGATCACGCGGCTCACCGAGATGGGCATCGAGCCCTTCCTGACCGCCTCGGCGGTCTGCACCATCGTGGCGCAGCGACTCGTGCGCCGGCTCTGCTCGTACTGCAAGCGCCAGACCGCCCTGAGCGTGTCCTCGCTCGAGCGCGCCGGCTTCTCCGTGGCGTTCGACCTCGACGCGTACGAGCCGGTCGGATGCGGCCGCTGCGGCAACTCCGGCTACAAGGGCAGGACCGGGCTCTACGAGGTGATGGCCATCACCGATGAGATCCGAGACCTAACGGTCGAGCGCGCTCCTGCCGAAGAGATTCGAAAGATCGCCGTCGCGCAGGGGATGCGTCCGCTGCGCGTGGATGGCTTCGAAAAGGTCAAGAACGGCATCACGTCCATCGCCGAAGTTGCGAGGGTCACGTGATCGCCTCCTCCGGCCGATAAGGAGTGACGATGGATTTCGACTTCTCAGACGTCTTGCTCACGGTGATGGAGCGGAATGCCTCCGACCTCCACCTCACGGCCGGCTCGCCGCCGATGATCCGCCAGCAGGGGAAGCTGAACCCGCTGGATTATCCGGCGCTGACGCCGCAGCAGACGCGTGAGGTCGTCTACTCGATCCTCACCAACGACCAGCGCCAGCGGCTCGAGACCGACTGGCAGATCGACTTCGCCTACTCGATCCCCGGCAAGGCGCGCTTCCGCGTGAATGCGTACTTCCAGCGGGCGTCCCTGTCCGCGGCGTTCCGCCTGATCCCCAGCGAGATGCCGAAGCTGCGCGACCTCGCGCTGCCGCCGATCCTTCAGGAATTCACGAAGAAGCCGCGCGGGTTCGTGCTCGTGACCGGCCCGACCGGCTCGGGGAAGTCGACGACGCTGGCGGCGATGCTCGACATGATCAACGAGGAGCGCCACGAGCACATCCTCACGATCGAAGACCCGATCGAGTTCCTCCACAAGCACAAGAAGTGCATCGTCAACCAGCGCGAGCTGGGCGCCGACGCACAGAGCTTCGCGCTCGGCCTCAAGGCCGCCCTGCGCCAGGACCCCGACGTGATCCTCGTGGGCGAGATGCGCGACCTGGAGACGATCTCGACCGCGCTGACCGCGGCCGAGACCGGCCACCTGGTCTTCGCGACGCTGCACACCCAGGACACGGCTCAGACCGTGGACCGCATCGTGGACGTGTTCCCGCCCGACCAGCAGCAGCAGGTCCGGGTGCAGCTGTCGGTCTCGCTGCAGGGCATCGTGACCCAGCAGCTGCTACCCAAGGCCGACGGCCAGGGGCGCACGGTGGCGGTGGAGGTGCTCGTGCCGACGCCGGCCGTTCGCAACCTGATCCGCGAGGGCAAGACGCATCAGATCTACTCGACCCTTCAGACCGGCAACCAGTTCGGCATGCAGACGATGGACTCGGCGCTCGCCCAGCTCGTACGCGAGCAGAAGATCACGCGCGAGCTCGCCGAGGCACGTTCCAGCACGCCGGAGGAGCTGCGCCGCCTGATGGGCACGGTGCGGGTGGCGTAGGCAGATGGCGACCTACGCGTTCAAGGCTCTCGACCTCGCCGGAGCGCCCAGCAAGGGCGAGATCGAGGCATCCGACAAGCAGTCCGTCGCGTCGCAGCTGCGCTCGCGCGGGCTGATCGTCGTCGACATCGAGGAGCACGCCCCCGCCAACGCGGGCGACATCCTCGCGCGCTTCCAGAAGGTAAAGGCGGACGACCTCGTCATCGCGACGCGTCAGCTCTCGACGATGGTGTCGTCGGGGATGTCGCTGCTGCGCGCGCTGTACGTGATCGAGGAGCAGACCGAGTCGGACAAGCTGCGCGAGATCTGGATCGAGGTCCGCAAGGACGTCGAGGCAGGCGTCTCGCTGTCGGACGCGCTCGGACGCCATCCCGACGCCTTCAACGAGCTCTACGTCGCGATGGTCCAGGCGGGTGAGACCGGAGGCATCCTGGACTCGACGCTGGTGCGCGTGGCGACCCAGCTCGAGAAGGACGCCGCGCTGCGCCGCCAGATCAAGGCGGCGATGGTCTACCCGTCCGTGATCGGCGGGTTCGCGATGATCGTGCTGTTCGCGCTCGTGACCTTCCTGGTCCCCGTCTTCGAGAAGATCTTCACGGACTTCGGCGGCGACCTGCCCCCGATCACGAAGTTCACCGTCTGGCTGTCGCACCTGTTCACGCGGCGCTGGTACGTGTTGTTCGCGGCGATCTTCGGTGTGGTCTGGCTGTTCCGCCGCTGGAAGAGCAGCGAGCGCGGCCGGATCCAGTGGGACACGATCAAGCTGAGGTTCCCGATGAAGATCGGGGGCATCGTCCAGAAGGTTGCGCTGGCGCGCTTCTCGCGGACGTTCTCGGGGCTGATCTCGGCCGGCGTGCCGATGCTCGAGGCGATCGAGATCACCGGCAAGACGTCCGGCAACAAGGTCATCGAGAAGGCGATGGAGGACGTGCGCGACTCGGTCAAGAAGGGCGGCTCGCTGACCCAGCCGATGACGCGCGTGCCTGCGGCCTTCCCGGTCATGGTCACGCAGATGATCGGCGTGGGCGAGGAGACCGGCGCGCTCGAGACGATGATGTCGAAGGTCGCCGACTTCTACGAGGAGCAGGTCGAGGCCGCCGTCAAGGCGCTGACCTCGATCCTCGAGCCGGTCATGATCATCGTCGTGGGCTGCATCGTCGGGTTCATCGTGATCTCGATGTACCTGCCGATGTTCAAGGTCTACGACTCGATCAAGTAGCGCTCGCGAGCTCCGTCACCTCGGCGTCGATGGCCGCCATGCCGAGCGCGTTCGCCACCGAGACGCGGTGGTGGCCGTCGTCGACGTAGTAGCGGTCTCCGACCCGGTACACCGAGATGGGGGGTACGGCGGCGCCACGGCGGTTGGCCAGCCAGATGCCCTCCCAGCGGCGGCGGCTCGACTCGGGCACCCGGAAGCGGCCGTCGAAGACGCGCGCCTTTGCCGGCTCGGCGGTCCCGATCACCGAGCAGAGCGGGATCGCCTCGAGGCCTGTCATCCGGCGCAGCGCCGGCGGCTTCGATCCGAGCACCTCGTCGAGCGACGTCAGGCGCTCCGCGGAGCGCTGTCCGCGCAGCCAGCTGATCGTCCGCTGAAAGCGCCGCCGGCGGCGCTGACGGGCGAAGGCGGACTGGGCGTCGATGAGGAGATTCCCTGTTTCCACGCCCTGAAGTCTGGTCCTCAGGCCGACCCCTTACATCGGGCATTTGCTGCGTTTTTCGCGCGTCGACCCCTTACGTAGGCTGTGTTGCATGCAGGTCGACGTGGAGTACGACGAGCGCTACTGGTATCCGGATGAGGGCGGGCAGGTCTGGCTCGTCGGCTACCAGCTCGTCGAGTCGGGTTCGGGGCGCTACCTCGCTCGCGACGCTCCCGAGCTCGCCGAGCGCGGGCTGCACGTGGCCGGTGTTGCCGGCGCGGGACAGCACCACGCCGAGGCGCTCGAGGCAGCCGACGTCGGGCCGGGGGCGCCGCTCGAGCTTCGTCGCGATCCCGAGAACGAGCACGATGCAAACGCCATCCAGGTGCGCGCGGGTGACCAGCTCGGGTGGGTCCCGCGCGAGCTCGCCGAGGAGCTCGCTCCGCAGCTGGACGCGGGCCGGCCCTGGTCGGCGGTCGTTCTGCGCGAGCAGCGCCGCTCGCCGCGCGAACCGCGCCACGGGCTCACGATGCTGCTCGCGCCGGCCGAGACCATCGAGCTGCGCCCGATCTAGCGGCGCGCCCGCGCGACGTGGAGCTCGATGGCCTGGATCTGCAGCTGGCCGTATGAGCCGCGGTAGACCGGGCCGGCGGCGCTGACCCGGTCGCCGTTGACGGGCAGCGGATGCGGTCGCAGCGACTTCTCCACGTCGATCACCGACAGCTCCGGCAGCGTGATCGACTGGTGCGAGGTGAGCACGAAGTGGGCGTCACCGTCGCCGTCGGGGTCGACTCGCTCGACGTAGATGATGCGGCCCCTGGCCGTCTTGCAGTTCGTCAGCCGGGCCGGGCAGTGCGCCCGTTTCAGCGGAGGTGTGCGGGGCGGTGTGGCGGTGGAAGGGGAGCCGGATGCCGGCGCAGGCGCGCTCGAGCCGCCATCGTCGTCGCCGGAGCAGCCGCCGGCGACGGCTGCGCAGGCCACCAGTAGAGCCGCCCGGGCCCTCATTCGACTACCAGCGTGCCCGCCGAGAGCGACTCGCTCGAGCCCGCGGGCGTGAACGTGACCGGGTAGCGGCCGGTGGCCGAGGTGAGCACGTCGAGGCTCGCCGGGGTGTTCGGCTCGGCGGTCGCGGTCATGCCGAGGCCGTCGATCGACACCTGCCCGGCCTCCGGCACCTCCACGACCACGGTGGCCGCCTGGCCGGCGCCGATCCGGTGTGCGCGCGCGTGGTCGACGACGAACGTCACGTCGACGCTCCCGGGCCCGGCCTCGCCCTGGGCCTCGGAGCGCTCGACGGTCTGGGTCTGCTCCGGCTTGGTCGTGGGCGGCGGATTGGTGTCGCGCGGACGCGAGACCGACGCGGCCACTGCGGCGAGGCCGAGCACGATCGCGAACAGCAGCAGAGCGCGGCGCAGATGCACGCCTCGATCCTAGGCGGGAGCGCCGCTATCGCAGGTCAAGAGGCGCTCGGAGACGGCCGATACGACCCTCGATGGCCGAAACCGCCCACAAGCGGCCTCGCCGGCGACGCGTGCCCGCGCTGGCCGCGCTCACGCTGGTGCTGACGGGCGCCCTCACGGCGCCGGCCGCCGCTCAGCAGGGCGACACCGCCGCGACGCCGGCGGCCAACGCCGCCCAGCCGCGGCAGATCATCGCGACCTCCCCTCACGCTCGGCCGCCGGGCTTCCAGGTGACGGCGGGCCAGGCGGTGAGGGCCGCGGTGCGGGTAGCGGAGGTGCGCAAGCAGCTCGCTCGCGGACGCGGGCTGGAGCGCCAGGTCTCCGTCCCGGGCTACCTGGAGGACCCCTACCGCTGGGTGGTGACCTACAGCCGCCACGGCACGGGCGTCGTCGAGGTGGAGGTCAGCGGCCACACCGGTCACGTGTTGAAGGTCTGGACGGGTCCGCAGGTCGACTTCCTCATGGCGCGTCCCTGGCGTGAGAACGTCGGCCGGGCAGTCAACTCGGCCTGGATCTGGATCCCGCTCTGCGTGCTGTTCGTGGCGCCGTTCTTCGACCCGCGGCGCCCGTTCCGCCTGCTCCATCTGGACCTGCTCGTGCTGCTCTCGTTCGGCGTGGCGCAGCTGCTCTTCAACGACGGCGAGCTCTACCTCTGGGTGCCGGCCGTCTACCCGGTGCTGGCCTACCTGTTCCTGCGGCTGCTGCTGGCCGGCTTCCGGCCACGCGAGCGTGCGGGACCGCTGATCCCGTACGCGCGCGAGTCGTGGCTCGTCGCCGGGCTGGTCCTGCTGGTCGTCGGCCGGATCGTGCTCAACGTCGTCGACTCGAACGTGATCGACGTGGGCTACACGACCGTGGTGGGGGCGGACCGGCTCGTCCACGGCATCGAGGTGGGCGGCTACGGGCCGCTGATGTTCCTCGCCTACGTCCCCTTCGAATGGCTGTTTCCGTGGCACGGCGCCTGGGACTCGGTCCCCGCCGCGCACGCGGCGGCGCTGACCTTCGACCTGCTCACCGTCGTGGGACTCTGGCTGCTCGGGCGCCGCCTGCGCCCGGGGCCCGAGGGGCGCACGCTGGGCCTTGCGCTGGCCTACGCCTGGGTCGCGTTCCCGTACTCGACCTACGTGCTCCAGTCGAACGTCAACGACGGCTTCGTCGGAATGCTGCTGGTCTTCGCCATGCTGGCCCTGCGCTCGCCGGCCCGCAGCGGCGCCCTGCTCGGCATCGCGACCGCGGCGAAGATCTTCCCGGTGGCGCTCGTGCCGCTGCTCGCCATGAGCAGCGGCGATCGCAGCACCCGCTCGCGGGCACGCTTCGCGGTCGCCTTCGTCGGGGTCGTGGCGTTCGCCGTCGTGGCCTTCCTGCCGCCGGGTGGCGTGCGCGAGATGTGGGACTCGACGATCGGCTACCAGCTCGGCCGCGAGTCGCCGTTCAGCCTCTGGCAGCTGCACCCCTCGCTCGAGTGGGGGCAGCGCGCGCTGGAGCTGGGCGTGGCGGCGCTGTGTGCGGCGCTTGCTCTCGTTCCGCGCCGCCGCGACGCCCGCCAGGTGGCCGCGCTCGCGGCCGCGGTCGTGGTCGGCCTGGAGCTGTGCTCGGGCTACTGGCTCTTCTTCTACATCGCCTGGTTCGCGCCGCTCGCGCTGGTGGCGATGCTCGGCGCCTACCGGGCCGAGCCCGCGCCTGCCCCGCAGCCGGAGCGGCGCCCTGCGCACGAGCCGCGCCGGCGCCCGACCGGGGGGCGGCGCATCCGGGATGAGCGGGAGGGCCGGCACGGCGAGGCCCAGCCCGCCGGGGTGCTCACACTCGAGCGAGCAGCGGGCGCGTCGACCGTCGTAGCGCTGTTCTCAGCGACCACGCTGCTGAGCGCCGGACTGGTGTTCCTCTTGGCGCCGATGTTCGCGCGCTTGGCGCTGCCGCTGCTCGGCGGCGCGCCGGCGGTCTGGACCACCGCGATCCTGTTCTTCCAGACGGTCTTGGCGCTGTCCTACCTCTACGCGCGCTGGAGCGTTGGCAGGTTCGGCGCGCGCCGCCAGGCGGCGCTGCACCTCGCGCTCGTCGCCGCGGCTCTGTTCCTGCTGCCGATCGGCATCCCTCACGGCTGGACCCCGCCGGTCGAGGGCTCGCCGGTTGCGTGGCTGCTGCTGACGATGCTGGTCACGGTCGGCCTGCCGTTCTTCGTGGTGTCGGCCACCGTGCCGCTGCTGCAGAGCTGGCTCGCCGCCACGGATCACGCCGGCGCGCGCGACCCGTACTCCCTCGGCCGGGTCGCCGCCATCGGCGCCGCGCTCGGTCTCCTCAGCTATCCGGTGCTGGTCGAGCCACGCCTGACAGTCGACGGCCAGAGCTGGCTCTGGTCCGGCGCCTACGGGCTGCTCATGCTGATGCTGGTCGCCTGCGCGCTTGTCCTGTGGCGCTCGCGCCGGCCGCGCATGGAGGAGGTCGAGCAGGAGCCCGCTGCGGCCCCGATCGCAGCGGGGCGACGGCTGCGCTGGGTGATCCTCGCCTTCGTGCCCTCGAGCCTGATGCTCGCGGTCACGGCCAACCTGAGCGCGAGCCTGGCCTCGATCTCGCTGCTCTGGGCGCTGCCGCTGGCGCTCTACCTGGGCTCGTTCGCGGTGGTCTTCGCGCGCGGCGAGGGCGCCGGCGCCTATCACCGCCTCGCGCTGCGCATGCTGCCGGTCGCGCTCGTCGTGGTCGGTGGGCTGACGGTGCTCGGATACACCACGCCCCTGCTGGTGGTCGGCGGCATCTACCTGGCCGCGTTGTTCATCGTCGCGGTCAGCTTCCACGGGGAGCTCGCGGCCGATCGCCCGCAGCGGCGCGACCTGACCGGCTTCTACGCGTACATCGCCGCCGGGGCCGCGTTCGGCGGTTTCCTCAGCGCGGTGATCGCGCCGACGATCTTCAACACGATCACCGAGCTGCCCGTCGCCATCGTGCTGGCGGCCTTCTTGCTGCCGTTTGGCTCCGGCTCTTGGACCGACCAGATCTCGGCCCGGAGCGACCTGCTGCCGCCGGTCCTGGTGGGCGCGGCGACCGCCGGCTTGCTCTACGCCGCCGGGGACGGCGGGACGCTCCACTGGATCGTGCTGGCCGCCGCCGGGGCTGCGTGCCTGACGCTCATTACGAGCCCGCTGCGCTTCGGCCTCGCGGTCGGACTGGCGATGGTCGCGATCTGGGCCGTGAACGTCGATGACGCGGCCGTCATCCACCAGGAGCGCGACTTCTTCGGGGTCAGCACCGTGGAGGCGCCGCACGGGCAGTTCGTGCACGTCCTCAAGAGCGGCTCGATCGTCCGCGGCAGCCAGCTCGTGCTGGACCCGCGCACGCCCACGACCTACTACACCCGCACCGGGCCGATGGGGCAGCTGCTCGACGACCTTCCGGACCGGCGTGTGGCGAGCCGGGCGGCCGTCGTGGGCCTGGGGGCGGGGACGATGGCGTGCCTCAGCCGGCCGGGAGACCACTGGACGTTCTTCGAGATCGACCCGGCGGTCGTTCGGCTCGCGCGCGACAAGGACCTGTTCAGCTACCTGCGCGACTGCGGCGGCTTCGACGTGAAGCTCGGCGACGGGCGCCTGTCGCTTGCGCGGCGCCATGATCGCGAGTTCGGCCTGATCGTGCTCGACGCCTTCAACTCCGGTGCGATCCCCGTCCACCTGCTCACCCGCGAGGCACTCGACGTGTACGCGCGCAAGCTGAAGCCGCGCGGCGTGATCGCGTTCCACATCTCGAACCGGTACGTCGACCTGGCGCCGGTGCTCGGAAACGTCGCCGCGGCCGACGGCCTGTCGTGCTACCTGCAAGAGGACACCCACGTGACCGCTCGGACGATCGGCAAGCTCGGGTCACGCTGGGTAGCCATGGCGCGCCGGCCCGCGGACCTGGGCCGCGTCGCCCGCGATCGCCGCTGGCAGCCCTGCCCGAGCGACCCCGGCGCACGCAGCTGGACCGACGATCACGCGAACCTGACGGCGGCCCTGCGTCTGGGTTGATTCGTCCAACGAGCGAATCAGGGCTAAGGCTTTTCGCTCAGGTTCCGATCTAGGTGGCAAGGCCAGAGTCTCGGACCTCCGCGGCGACTGGCAAGACCCAAGATCAAAGTCACCTCAAAGGAGGAGACCCATGCTGCGGAAGCTCCGCGAGCGCATCCACAACGGGGAGAAGGGCTTCACGCTTATCGAGCTCCTCGTCGTGATTCTGATCATCGGCATCCTTGCCGCGATCGCCCTGCCCGCTTTCCTCGGGCAGCGTTCCAAGGGACAGGACGCGGACGCCAAGTCGGCGGCTCGTAACCTCGTCTCGGCGGTGGAGTCGTACTACGCCACCAACCAGACCTACGTCGGCGCCGCTACCGACAACGACATCACCCAGAGCGGCGTGAACGGCACCGGCAACGGCCAGGCGAGCGTGACCGCGTCGACCGCGACCGGCTACACGATCGTCGGCAACTCGGCGTCGGGCAACAAGTTCACCATCACGAAGGCCGGCGCGACGGTGACGCGCACCTGCACGACCACCAGCACGGGCGCATGCCCGAGCGGCGGTACCTGGTAAAGCGGAAGTAACTTTCCTACCTACCTGCAACGGGCGGGCCCTCGGGTCCGCCCGTTTGCGTTGCAGGGGGTTCAAGGGGAGGGCTCCGTGAGCCGATTAAGGCTCAAGACCTGCTGGACCCAGACCTAGTTGACCAAAGGGGGAGTCATGCTGCGGAAGCTTCGCGAGCGCATCCACGACGGGGAGAAGGGCTTCACGCTTATCGAGCTCCTCGTCGTGATTCTGATCATCGGCATCCTTGCCGCGATCGCCCTGCCCGCTTTCCTCGGGCAGCGTTCCAAGGGACAGGACGCGTCGGCGAAGTCGGCGGCTCGTAACCTCGTCTCGGCGGTGGAGTCGTTCTACGCCACCAACCAGACCTACGTCGGCGCCGCTACCGACAACGACATCACCCAGAGCGGCGTGAACGGCACCGGCAACGGCCAGGCGAGCGTGACCGCGTCGACCGCGACCGGCTACACGATCGTCGGCAACTCGGCGTCGGGCAACAAGTTCACCATCACGAAGGCCGGCACGACGGTGACGCGCACCTGCACGACCACCAGCACGGGCGCATGCCCGAGCGGCGGTACTTGGTAGCCAAGGGTTGAGTGGACGACAAGTCCAGCCGATTAACGCTCAAGACCCGCCAGACCTAGCACCAAGGAGAAGTCATGCTGCGGAAGCTCCGTGAGCGCACATACGAAGGGCAGGGGGGCTTCTCGCTGATCGAGCTCCTCGTGGTCATCCTGATCATCGGCGTGCTCGCCGCAATCGCGCTGCCGGCATTCCTCGGCCAGCGCGAGAAAGGACAGGACTCGTCGGCGAAGTCGGCGGTCCGCAACCTGGTCTCCGGGATGGAGTCGTACTACGCGACCAACAAGACGTATGTGGGCGCCGCGAACGACGACGACGTCAAGAAGCTCGGCGTGCTCGGAAGCGGGAATGACCAGGCGAGCATCGACGCCTCCAACGACAGCAGCTACACGCTCGTCGGCCACTCGGCCTCCGGCAACCAGTTCACGATCGCCAAGACGAGCTCTACGCCCGGCGTGACCCGCACCTGCACGACCACCAACAAGGGCGCTTGCCCGAGCAACGGCAAGTGGTAGCTCGCTGACCCAGCTTCCTCCGGGAAACGGGCGGGCCTTCGGGCCCGCCCGTTAGCTTCCTCTGGCCATGGCAGCCGAGATCGCCGCAGCCGCCGTCCTCGGCGCCCTCATCGGCAGCTTCCTCAACGTGGTGATCCACCGGCTGCCGCTCGGGGAGTCGCTGGTCAGCCCGGGTTCCCACTGCCCCTCCTGCGGCGCGCCCGTGCGCACGCGTGACAACGTGCCGGTGCTGTCCTGGTTGCTGCTGCGCGGCCGCTGCCGCGACTGCGGCGCGCCGATCTCGCCGCGCTACCCGACGGTCGAGGCGCTCACCGCGGCCGGCTTTGCCGCCGTCGTCGCCGCGCGCGGCTTCGACAGCGATCTCTGGCTCGAGCTGCCCTTCGTCGCCAGCCTGATCGCGCTGGCGGGCATCGACCTCGACCACCAGCTGCTGCCCAACAAGATCGTCTACCCGATGGCGGTCTACGGCGTCGTGGCGACCGCGCTCGTGCAGAGCGGCGATTTGGTCGAGCACCTGATCGCCGGCACAGGCGCCTTCCTGTTCCTGCTGCTGGCGGTGCTGGCCTACCCGAGCGGGATGGGCATGGGCGACGTGAAGCTGGGCGGCGCGATGGGCGTCTACCTGGGCGTGTCGGTGATCCCGGCGATGCTGGTGGCGTTCCTGACCGGCACGATCTTCGGCCTCGCGATCATCGCCCGCGAGGGCGCGCAGGCGCGCAAGAAGGCAGTGCCGTTCGGCATCTTCCTGGCCATCGGCGGCCTCGTCGGAGTGCTGGCGGGGCCCGAGCTGATCGACTTCTACGAGTCGACGTTCCTGGACTGACCGCGCACGAAATCGGCTGGCTGTTAAGGGAGTTCGCGCCACGGCCGATAACCCGGGAGAACCGCTATGGCGTTTTCCCTCCGAAAGTCTTCCGACCGGGGCTCTGTGGGCCTCGACATCGACGGGCGCTACCTGGCGGCCGCGCAGGTCAGCGGTGGCCGCGTCACGCGCGCCGCGAGCCAGGGCCTCCCCGAGGGGCTCGTTCGCGACGGCGAGGTCAGCGACCCGCAGGCGCTCGGCCAGCACCTCAAGAGCTTTGCCGCCGCCACCGGTATGCCGCGCAACGTGCGCATCGGGGTGGCGAACCAGCAGATCGTCGTCCGCGTGGTCGAGCTGCCGCGCATCGAGGACGAGAAGCAGCGCGACGCCGCGGTCCGCTTCCAGGCGTCCGAGGCGATCGCAATGCCTCTCGACGAGGCCGTGCTCGACCACCAGGTCGCGTCCTACACCACGGGGGTCGACGGCACGCCGCGCATGCAGGTCGTGCTGGTCGCCGCGCGCCGCAAGATGATCGAGCAGCTGCTCGAGGCCGTGAAGGCCGCCGGTCTCAAGGCCGAGGGCATCGACCTCGACGCCTTCGCGCTCGTGCGCACGCTGGCCACGCCCGAGGGCGAGGAGCCGGATGTGACCGCGCGTGTCTTCTGCCACCTCGGCGGCGTGACCAACCTGGCCGTCGCGGTCGGCTCCAACTGCTACTTCACCCGGCCGCTGTCGGCGGTCTGGGACGAGGACGATGCCGGCTCGCGGCTTGCCGACGAGATCCGGCTGTCGATCGACTACTACATGACCCAGCCGCAGGCGACGACGGTGTCCGAGGTCGTGCTCTCGGGCCCGGGCTCGGCTGACGGCGACCTGGTCGAGGGCCTCGAGGGCCACCTGGGCATCCCCGTCAAGGTTCCGCCGCCGCTCGGCACGCTCGACGGCGCGGCGATCGGCCCGACCGAGGACCCGCACCGCTACACCGTGGCGGCCGGGCTCGCTCTGGGAGCGGCGGCGTGAAGCCCGTAAACCTGATCCCGCGGGACCAGCGCCGCGGCCGGCCGAGCGATTCCGGCGGCAGGGGCGCGCCGATCGCGCTTGGCGTGCTTGCCGCGCTGCTCGCGATGGTCGTCGTGTACGTGCTCACCTCGAACACGGTCACCGACAGCAAGAACAAGGCGCAGGCCGCCAGCGCGGCAGCCGACAAGCTCGAGGCGGAGGCCGGCCAGAAGAACAGCTACGCGAGCTTCGCGCAGATCGCGGCGACCCGGACCCTGTCCGTCTCGCAGGTCGCGGCCACGCGCTTCGACTGGGAGCGCTTCATGCGCGAGCTGTCGCTCATCATGCCGGACGGCAGCTGGCTGCAGTCGGCGGACGCCTCGGTGACGGGCGACCCGGTCTCGGCCACCGCCTCCACGCCGTCCACACCCACGCCGGCCACCGGCGCTGCCGCCGTTGTCCAGCCCGCGGCGAACCTGATCGGCTGCACGCCGAACCAGGACGACGTCGCCGGCATGATGGTGCGCCTCGGCCAGCTGCACCGTGTCGAGGACGTCGAGCTGAACGAATCGACCGCGGGCGAGAAGGACCAAGAGGTCAGCCTGGCCAACTGCGGTGAGCTCTACACCTTCAACATCACCGTCAAGTTCACCGCGACGGAGCCGTCGCATGAGGCCCCGCTCGGCACCAACCGCGTGCCGGCCTCACTGGGAGGCGGATCGTGACCCTCACCGAGCGCGACCGCAAGCTCATGTTCGCGCTGATTCCGATTGCGCTGCTCCTGGCGTACTGGATGCTGGTGCTCGGGCCCAAGCGCTCGGACGCCACGGCGGCCAAGGCCGAGCTCGCGACCCAGCAGCAGCGCCTCGACACGGCGCGCGCCAACGCCGAGGCGGCGCAGGGGGCCAAGGAGAACTTCGACGCCAGCTACGCGCAGGTCGTGAAGCTCGGCAAGGCGATCCCGTCGACCGTCGACATGCCCAGCCTGCTCGTGCAGCTGAATGCCGCGGCGGCCGGGACGGGAATCCGCTTCACGAAGATCAAGACCGGGCCGCGCGTCGCCGCTGTGACGCCGACGACCACGACGCCCGCGCCCGCCGCGGGGTCTGAGTCGGGCACCACCGGCACGCCGGTGGCTGCCGGCGGCGCGACGGCACAGAGCGCGCCGGGCGGCGCGGCCGAGGCCGCCAACAACGCCCAGCAGACCGCCAACCAGAGCACCGCTACGTCGGAGAGCTCGGGCACCAGCTCGTCGGACACGCAGACCTCGACGACCCCGAGCTCCACGGACACCGGCACCGGCACCACGTCCGCCACGGCGCCAGCCGGGCTGGAGACCGTGCCGCTCGAGCTCGAGTTCCAGGGCAACTTCTTCAACCTCGCGGACTTCTTCCACCGCGTGAAGCGCTTCGTGTCGACGACGAAGGACCAGGTCCTCGTCAGCGGCCGGCTCGTCACCGTGGAGGGCATCCGCTGGTCCAGCGACGAGGCCATCTTCCCCAAGATCCGAGCGGAGATCACGGCGACGGTCTACCTGTCGCCGAAGGGGCAGGGCGTGACCGCCGGAGCGACCCCGACGGGTCCGTCGACCACGACGCCCGCCGGCGCCACCCCGACTGACGGCAGCACACCGACTTCGGCCCCGGCCCCGACTGCGACGGCGACCCCGTGAACGACATCCGGAACCTGCTCCTCGACGCTTGGAACGATCTGCGCGCGCGCCGGCTGCTGCCGGTGGCCGCCGTGCTGCTCGTCGGCCTCGTGGCCGCACCGATCGTCCTGTCGAAGAAGGCGGGCGACTCGGCCCCCGCGCCGGCGCAGACCACCACGCCGAGCCAGGCCCAGGCCCCTAAGGGGCCGGAGGAGCTGGCCCAGGTGAAGCTCGAGGACGCGCTGAACCAGGGCGACGGCTCCTCGCTCAGCGCCTTTGGCGCGAGCAACCCGTTCGCGCCGCCGGACAAGGTCCTCAAGGCCGATCAGCCGCAGACCCAGCCGGCGACGGCGGCCGACACCGCGACGCAGGCGGCCGGCGGCACCGACACCGGCACCGGCACGACCGGAGACACGGGCGGCGGCACGAGCGCGGCGGCACGGGCGGCGGCACAGGCGGCGGCACGGGCGGCGGCGGTCAGCAGACCACCGAGTTCACCTACGTCCTCGACGTCACCTTCTGGTCCAACGGCCACCGGCGTGAGATCAAGGGCATGCAGAAGCTCGACGTTCTGCCGAACGAGGCATCCCCGCTGCTCATCTTCATGGGTGTCTCGAGCGGCGGCGGCAACTCCGTGTTCCTGGTCGACGCGACGCTCCAGACCACCGGCGAGGGCAAGTGCAAGCCCAGCCGCAGCAACTGCGCGTTCCTTTACCTGGGCGCGGGGGCGGAGCAGGAGTTCACCACCGAGGACGGCGACTCCTACCGCCTGCGGATCGACCAGATCCGCAAGCTCAAGGTCGGCGACAACGCCAGCGCCTCGAGCGCGGCGGCGTCCAGCAAGAACAGCAAGGCCGCGCGTGCGGCGGTCGACGATTCGTCGGCCTCGCGCCGCTTCGTTCTGCCGGCTCTGACCGACCTGATCGAAGTCAGCAACGGCAATGACTCAACCGGCGACCAAAAGCGCCGATAGATAGGGGGTATGGCAATGCGCCGTCTCATCACACTCTGCCTGCTCGCGCTATCGGCCGTGGCCCTCGTGGTCAGCGTGCCGGGTGTGGCGCTGGCCAAGAAGTCCGGCCCGAAGCCGCAGATCACCAAGGTGAGCCCGATGCGGGTCAGCGTCGGCAAGCTCCTGACCATCCGTGGTCGCCACTTCCGGTCGTCCGCAAAGCGCAACACGATCATCTTCCGCGCGGGCAACGGCCGCAGCGCGTTCGCCAAGCCGCGCCGCGCCAGCCGCACGAAGCTGGTGGTGCGTGTGCCGGCGGCCGTGGCGCGCCTGCTGACCGTCAAGAACACCAAGCAGCGCCCGACGCGCCTGAAGCTGCGCGTGCTGGCCGGCAAGTTCAGCGCCTACACCTCGCGACGGCTCTCGCCGGTCGTGACGGGCGTGGGCGACGGCGACGGCGGTGGCGGCGGCAGCACCACGGGTGCCTGCGACACCAGCCCCGACTACGACGGCGACCTGCTCTCCAACTCGCTCGAGCTCGCGATCGGCACCGACCCGTGCCTGCGCGACACGGACAAGGACGGCCTCGAGGACGGCTACGAGTACCAGTCGGCGCTCGACCTCAACCACTATCCGGTCAACCCGCCGCTGCCCTACCCGGGCAAGCGCCCCTACCCGAACCCGCTTGACCCGGGCGACCCGTCGACGGACTACGACGGCGACGGGCTCACCCTGGGTGAGGAGTTCGCGGCGTGGATCAACTTCTCGTCGGACGGCCACGCCCGCTCCGGCCGGCCCGGCTCGCTCTCGAACCTGAGCTACAGCGACGGTCTCCAGCGGTCCACCTCGGTCGCGGCCCCGAGCGGTGTGCTCGCCAACTGGGTGCTCGACATGGACGGCAACGGCGTGCTCAGCGACGACGAGCGCGACGTCGACGGCGACGGGATCGGCAACTGGGACGAGCAGCACGGTCGCTTCGTCGAGGGCTGGTGGCCCGCCGAGCACGACGGCACCAACGAGCCCAAGGAGTCGAAGTACCCGGGCATCAACTACCTGGACGTGGCCGACCTGGCGAGCGGGCTGGCGCTGACCGTCGCCGACATGGACGGCGACGGCGTACCCGACGGGGCCGACGACCAGGACCACGACGGGCTCAGCAACCAGTTCGAGCTCCGCCGTCCGGACGACTGGCAGGCGGACATCGCCGGGGCGAACCCGTGGGCCTACGTCAACCCGTTCAACCCCTGCAAGCCGTTCAACTCGACGCGCTGCCACAGCCACCCGCCGTTCGGCTACTACGTCGGCGACGCCGAGCCGCCGATCGGCCCGGACCCGCCCGCCGGGTACCCCGGCAGCGCGCCGGCGACCCCTGACGGCTGAGCGTCGACGCCCACAACCGCGCACTGGGCATGCGCCCGGCTCAGCCGGGCGCTCCGCCTTCGTCTAAGTAGGGTGTGGACGCCATGTCTTTCCGCTTCGTCACCGCCGGTGAGTCGCACGGCCCTGGGCTGACCGCGATCGTCGAAGGGCTGCCCGCGGGGCTCGAGCTGAGCCCCGAGGACATCGACCGCGACCTCGCCCGGCGCCAGCTCGGCCACGGCCGCGGCGGGCGCATGAAGATCGAGAAGGACCGCGCCGACGTGGTGGCGGGCGTCCGCCACGGGCGCACGCTCGGCAGCCCCGTGGCCCTGCGCGTGGAGAACCGCGACTACCAGAACTGGGAGGAGCGGATGAACCCCTGGCCGGTGGACGCGGAGATAGCCGAGGTCCACCTGCCGCGCCCCGGTCACGCCGACCTGGCCGGCGTCATGAAGTACGGCCACACCGACGTGCGCAACGTGCTCGAGCGCGCCTCTGCCCGCGAGACGGCCGCCCGGGTTGCCGCGGGCGCGCTCGCCAAGGCGCTGCTGCGCGCGCTGGGCGTGAGCGTGTTCTCGCACGTCACGCGCATCGGCTCGGTCACCTCGCCCGAGCGCGAAGACCTCGCGCCGGCCGACTTCGAGGGCGTCGACGAGTCACCGGTGCGCTGCCTCGACTCCGCTGCCAGCGAGGCGATGGTGGCCGAGATCGACAAGGCGCGCAAGGCAAACGAGTCGCTCGGCGGGATCTTCGAGGTGCGCGCGTTCGGGCTGGTGCCCGGGATCGGCTCGCACATCTCCTGGGAGGAGCGCCTCGATGGCCGGCTGGCCGGCGCGATCCTGTCGATCCAGGCGATGAAGGGCGTGGGCATCGGCGACGGGTTCGACCTGGCCGGGCGCGTGGGCTCGCAGGCCCACGACGAGATCTTCTGGTCCGAGGAACAGGGCTTCTTCCGCGAGACCAACCGGGCGGGCGGCATCGAGGGCGGCATGACCACCGGCGACCCGGTGGTGGTGAGAGCCGCGATGAAGCCGCTGCCCACGCTGACAAAGCCGCTGCGCAGCGTCGACATCGCCACGAAGGCGCCGGCCGCGGCGCTGCGGGAGCGGACGGATTCCTGCACGGTGCCGGCTGCCGGCGTGGTCGGTGAGGCGATGGTCGCGCTGGTGCTGGCCGCCGCCTACCGCGAGAAGCTGGGCGGTGACCACATCGACGACACCAGGGCGGCCCTGCGCGCTTACGAGGAGCGCATCGGGTGGAGCCGCAGGCAGTAGGGGCCACAAACGGCGCGATCGTCCTGGTCGGCTTCATGGGCGCGGGGAAGTCGACGGGCGCCCGGTCGCTGGCCGCCGAGCTGGGCGCCCAGGCCTTCGACTCAGACCGCGAGCTCGAGCAGCGGTTGGGGGAGCCGATCGAGTCCTTCTTCGACCGTCACGGGGAAGAGGAGTTCCGCGCGCGCGAGGCCGACGTGGTCTGCGAGCTGCTCGAGCGCAGCGACGCCCGCGTGGTCGCGCTCGGCGGCGGGGCGCTCCAGTCCGAGCGCGTGCGCGAGGCGCTTGCCCGTCACACGGTCGTGCACCTGGAGGTCAACCCGGATGACGCCTGGCACCGCGCCTCCGGCAAGGGCCGGCCGCTCGCGCGCGACCCGGCGCGCTTCGAGGCGCTCTGGCGCGACCGCCGCACTCTCTACGAGTCCGTGGCGGACGTCGTCCTGCCGCCATCCGACCGCGACGTGCTGCGCCGGGCGCTGCCGTCGGTGCGCGCGCTGGCGGGCGCGCCCTCCGGCACGCGGTTGATCTGGGCGGGGGCGGAGTCAGGCGACTACCCGGTCTTCCTCGGCCGCGGTTTGATCGAAGCCGGCTTCTTCCCGCCGCTCGAGGGCCGCCGCTTCGTGGTCACCGACGAGACGGTGACGCGCTTCCAGCGCGTCGCGGGCCACGAGCGCATCGTGGTGATGGCGGGCGAGGAGTACAAGACGATCCACGGCGCCGAGCACGTGCTGCGCTCGCTGGCTCAGGGCGGCGCCGAGCGCGGCGATCTCGTCGTGGCGGTCGGTGGTGGCGTGGTCGGCGACCTGAGCGGCTTCTGCGCCGCGGTCTACCAGCGCGGCATGCGGCACGTGCAGATGCCCACGACGCTGGTGGCGCAGGTCGACTCCGCCTACGGCGGCAAGACCGGCGTCGACCTGCCGGAGGGCAAGAACTACGTGGGCGCCTACCACCAGCCGGCGGCCGTGCTGTGCGACCCGGCGGCGCTCGACACGCTGCCCGAGCAGGAGCGCGCGGCCGGCTACGCCGAGGTCGTGAAGACCGCGCTGATCGCCGGCGGCAGCCTCTGGGCGCGTGTGCGCCAGGGCGGCAAGGTCGGGGTGCCCGAGATCATGGGCTGCGTGCGCACGAAGCTCGCGGTCGTGGCCGAGGACGAGCGCGACGGCGGCCGGCGCCAGGTACTCAACCTGGGCCACACCGTCGGCCACGCGATCGAGGCGGCGACGCGCTACGAGCGCTATCGCCACGGGGAGGCGATCGGTATCGGCCTGCTGGCGGCGCTGCGGCTGTCCGACCGCGAGCAGCTGCGCACCGAGGTGGCCGAGCTGCTTGCCGCCCGGGAGCTGCCGTTGAAGTTCACCGGGGCGTCGGTGGACGAGGTGCTGGCGCTGGTGGAGCGCGACAAGAAGCGCAGCGAGGGCCGCGTGCCGTTCGTGCTCGTCGACGCGCCCGGCGAGGTGACCCCCGGGCACCAGCTCGGCCCGGACGCGCTGCGGGCGGCCGTCGAGGAGGTGTACGAGGGGTGAACGACCAGATCGCGGTTCTGCACGGCGTCAACTTCGACGTGCTCGGCCGGCGTTCGGCGGCCCACTACGGCGGGCTGACGCTCAACGAGCTCGAGGTGCTGATCAAGCGCCACGCCGACGAGCTCGGGCTGACCGTGACGTTCTTCCAGAGCAACCACGAGGGCGACTTCTGCGAGGAGCTGCACAACACGACCGCGGCGGGGCTGATCCTCAACCCGGGCGCGTGGACGCACTACTCGTGGGCGATCCGCGACGCGCTGGAGGTGACCGCCCTGCCGGCCGTCGAGGTGCACCTGTCGGCGGTCGACGAGCGCGAGGAGTGGCGGCGCCTGTCGGTCATCCGCGACCTCTGCCTCGAGACGGTGCAGGGCAAGGGCCCGGACGGCTACCGCGAGGCGCTCGTCCTGCTGCGGGAACACCTCGGCAGATGAGCCGCGCCGACCGCCTCGTCGAGCTGCTCGAGGAGCGCGAGCTCGACTCGCTGCTCGTCAGCGACCTTGTCAACGTGCGCTATCTGACGGGCTTCACGGGTACCAACGGCGCGTGCGTGGTCACGCGCTCGGAGCGGCTCTTCTTGACCGATTCGCGCTACACCGAGCAGGCCAAGCAGCAGGTCGGCGAGTTCGAGCTCCTGCAGGCCGGCCAGGCGCTGCTCGGCGACCTGGCGCCGCGCCTGGAGGGGCGGGCGGGGTTCGACGACGCCCACCTGAGCGTCAAGGCACACGCAAAGCTGGCGTCGCAGCTCCCGCCCGACGCGAAGCTCGTCGCCGCCGGCGGCCTCGTGGAGGAGCTACGGGCGATAAAGGAGCCGGCCGAGGTGCGTGCCATGCGCGCGGCGACGGAGATCGCCGACCTGGCCTACGCCGAGCTGCGCTCGGCCGGCCTGGTGGGCCGGACTGAGCGCGAGGTGGCCCGCTCGATCGTGCGTTTCCTCGAGGACCGCGGCGCTGACGAGGCGTCGTTTCCGCCGATCGTGGCGGCGGCGGAGAACGGCGCGCTGCCGCACGCCGTCCCGCGCGACGTGGAGATCCCGAGCGGGACGCTGGTGGTGGTCGACCTGGGCGCCCGGCTGGACGGGTACTGCTCCGATTGCACCCGGACCTTCGCCACGGGGCCGCTGCCCGACTCCCACAGCGAGGCCTACGAGGCGGTGAGGAGCACCCAGCAGGCGGCGCTCGAGCAGGTCCGTGCCGGCGCGGTCTGCCGGGAGCTGGACGCCCACGCGCGTGAGGCCATTCAGTCTCGGCTCGGGACCAGCTTCGAGCACGGCCTCGGCCACGGCGTCGGGCTGGAGGTCCACGAGGGGCCGCGGCTGGCGCGCACAGCGGAGGGCTCGCTCGAGACCGGCAACGCGGTGACCGTGGAGCCGGGCGTCTACGTGCCGGGCGAGTTCGGCATCCGCATCGAGGACCTCGTGGTCGTGACGGACGACGGCTGCGAGGCGCTGACCGGGTTCCCGAAGGAGCTCGTGACGGTCGACGGCTGATGGCGCTCGCCGCCAGCGCAGCACTCGCCGGTGCGTTCGTGCAGTCCACGACGGGATTCGGCTTCGCTCTGGTGCTGAGCCCGGCGCTGTTCGCGGTGATGGACCCGGTCGAGGCGGTGATGGCGCTGCTCGTGCTGGGCCTGGTGCTGAGCCTGCTGGTGCTGTTCGAGCGCGGGCGGCCCGATCACGTGGACTGGCGCTCGCTGGCGCCGATGCTGATCGCGGCGCTGCCGGGGCTGGCGGTCGGGGCGGTGGCGCTCACGCAGCTGTCCAAGGAGTCCCTGCAGGTGGCGGTCGGAGTGGCCGTGGTGGCAGTGGCGGCCTCGCAGCTGCGCCGCCGCCGGCGCGGCACTGGCCACCCGCGCCTGGGCCGGGGCGCGGGGCTCGGAGCCGGCTTCGTGAGCGGGGCGCTGACGACGTCGATCAACGTGAGCGGCCCGCCGATCGTGCTGTGGCTGGAGGCGCGCGGGGCGAACCCGGACGAGTTCCGGGCGTCGCTGGCGGCGACCTTCGTGGTGCTGGACCTGACCGGCGGAGCGCTGCTGCTGGTCGCGCAGGGGAGCGGGTCGATCGAGCCCGGCACCGTGGGGCCGCTGCTGGGCCTGGTCGTGGCCGGCTACGCGCTGGGAGCGGTGGCCTTCCGCCGCCTCGACCGCGAGCGCTTCTACACGCTGGTCCTGGTGCTGGTGGCGTGCACGGGCGTGGCGAGCATCGTGGCCGGGCTGGCGTAGGGCCGGCGCGGGGGCCGCGCGCCAGCCGTCTTGCAGGCGGCCGCGCCGGATGCGAACATGTGTTCGGTCATGGTCGTCTGCGTCCTCTACCCACGGTTCGAGCTGCTTGCGGGGCTGGGGGATCGGCGGGCGCTGCTGGCGGAGCCGGTCGCGCTTGCGCCCGAGGCGGGTCGCGAGCAGGTCGTGGGGGAGGTCTCGGCGGCGGCCGAGGCATTTGGGGTCGTGCGGGGGATGCGGCTGGGCGAGGCGATGTCGCGCTGCCCGGCGCTGCGATTGATCCCGCCCGATCCCGAGGGCGTGCGCTCGCTCTGGAACGGCGTGCTCGACCGGCTCGAGGGGATCGGCGCCGAGGTGGAGTCCGACCTCGCCGGGGCCGCCTACTTCGAGTCGGCCGGCCTTCACGGTCTGCATGGCGGCGCTCTCGCCGGTGTGCTCGCCGAGGCGCGCCGCGTGCTCGGCCCGGGGGCGCGCTTCGGCGCGGCCCCGAGCCGCTTCGCCGCCCACGCGGCGGCCCTGCAGGCGCGGCCGCGCCGCGGGCGCCGCGCGCATGTGGTCGAGGAGAGCGCCGTGCTCGACTTCCTGGCGCCGCTGCCGGTGGGGCTGCTGCGCACCCGGCTCGAGCTGCAGGCGCTGCCGGAGGTACTCGAACGGCTCGGCATCCGCACGCTCGGCGAGGTCGCGGCCCTTCCCTCGCGCGCGGTCGCCGAGCGCTTCGGCCACCCGGGGCTGCTCGCGCACGACCTCGCGCGGGGAGCCGACCTCCCGCTCGTTCCGCGCCGTCCGCCCGAGCCGGTCTCCGAGCGGCTCGACCTGCCCGACGCGGCCTCGGGGCAGCAGCTCGCGCGAGCGCTCGAGTTGCTGGTCGCCCGCGTGCTGGTCCGGCGCGAGCGGCGCGGGCGCACCCTGAGGGGGCTCGCGGTGTCGGCTCGCTTCGTGGCCGGTGGCACCTGGCGCGTCGTCGTCACCCTGCGCCACGCGAGCGCGGATCCCGAGCGGATCATCGTCGTGCTGGGGCCCAAGCTGGCCGAGCTGCCGGCGCCCGCCGAGTCGCTCGCGCTCGAGGTCGAGGCGTTCGGCCCGCCGGCGCAGGACCAGGGACGGCTGCTCGACGAGGCCGCGGCGGTCAAGCGAGCCCGCCTGGGCGAGGCAGTTCGACAGGCCCGCCAGGCGGCTGGGTCGGAGGCGGCCATGAAGGTGCTCGAGGTGGATCCGGCATCGCGCATTCCGGAGCGGCGCGCGGTGCTGGCGCCGTTTCCGGATCCCCCGGCGCCGTGACCCCGGCAGGCTCCCGCCGGCTCGGCGCCCCCGAGCCCGCCGCCGTGGCGGCCGACGGCCGCGGCGTGCCGGTCGCGGTGGGGCCGGCCGGGGTGGACACCGTTCGCGAGGAGTGGGTCGTCGAGGATCGCTGGTGGACCGGGCGACCGCTGCGCCGGCGCTACTTCGAGCTCGTCCTGGCCAGCGGCCGAAACGTGGTTGTTTTCCACGATCTCGTGGGTGGGGGGTGGTTCATGCAGCGCGCCTGAGCCGCCGATAGAGGGGATGGTGGCCTCACCCCGATCGCCATTCGGGCGACACCCGTTTTCAAGCCTGAGATTTCAGGTCGGTCTCGCGATGCTTGTTGTCGCCGCGGCGGGGGTTTACGTGGGGGCCGGGGCATCGCGGGACGAGCTCCGCGGCGCCTATCGCGACTCGGCCCAGAAGTCGCTTCAGGCCGCTACACAGAGCCTTGACGGTCAGAGTCCTCGTGAGCTGATCCGCAACCACCCCGACCTCGAGTCGGCGGCGATCTACCGCCGCAGCCACGGCGCCGCGACCGCGTCCGCCGGCCGGCCGGCAGCGCTCGCGAGCGAGCGCCGGGTGGCGCTGCTCGCGATGCGATCGGGCAAGCCGGCCCGCGCCCACGAGCCCGGCGCCGAGCTGCTTGCAACACCGCTCCCCGCCGGCGGAGCCGTGGTTGTCGCCTACGACATGGGTCCGACCCAGCACCAGCTCGGCGAACGCGACGATCGGCTGCTCGTCGTCTTCTCGATCCTCGCCGTGAGCGCGTTCGCGCTCGTGATGCTGCTGCTGGCTCGCGGCATCTTCCATCCGCTCGACCGGCTGCGCTCCGCGGCGAAGGCGGTCGGCGAGGGCGACCTCGCTACGCGGATGAGCTGGCGGCGCAGGGACGAGCTCGGCCAGCTGGCGAGCGAGTTCGACACGATGGCGGCTCGCCTCGAGGAAAACCAGCGCGGGCTCGAGGCGCTCGCGCACCGCGACCCGCTGACCCACCTGCCCAACCACCGGCGCTTCCAGGAGGTGCTCGGCGAGACGCTCGACGACGCACGCGCCGGCGGCCGGCGCTGCGCGCTCGTGCTGCTCGACATCGACGACTTCAAGCGCGTCAACGAGGCCAACGGCCACCCTTACGGCGACGAGCTGCTCGGCGGCGCCGCGGCTGCGCTGAAGGCCACCGTCGGCGACGCCGGCGTGGTCGCCCGCGTGGGCGGCGACGAGTTCGGGATCGTGCTCCCGGACGCGGACGGGCGCGCGGCGTTCGAGCTGGCCGAGGCGGCCCGCAGAGCGGTCGAGCTGAGCGCTCCCGTGCAAGGGGCGCTGCGCTGCTCGGCCGGCCTCGCCTGCTATCCCGGCGACGCCCGGAGCACCGGCACGCTGCTGCAGCTCGCGGCCGGCGCGCTGGCCTGGGCGAAGGACACGGGGCGCGGGCGCGCGCGCCGCTACGACCCCGAGCACGTCTTCGTGGTGACCGAGGAGCAGCGCGACGGCTTCGCGGCGATGGTCGCGCGCCCCGACGCCTTCCGGATCGTGTTCCAGCCCATCGTGGGCCTGACCAGCGGCGAGGCGGTCGGCTACGAGGCGCTGGCCCGCTTCGACGGCAAGCCCGGCCTGCCGCCGTCGTGGTGGTTCTCGGAGGCACACCGCTTCGGTCTCGGCGCCGCGCTCGAGGCGCAGTCCGTGCGCGCCGCGCTCGCCGCCGCCGGCCGCCCGCCGGGCACGTTCCTGTCGCTGAACCTCAGCCCCTCCGCGCTCGCCTCGACCGACGTGATGGACGCGCTGCCCGAAGACCTCCACGGGCTCGTCATCGAGATCACCGAAGAGGAGCGCGTGCTCGACGTCGAGGCGCTGCAGCGCCACCTCGACCCGCTCCGTGCTCGCGGCGCGCGCATCGCCGTGGACGACGCCGGCGAGGGCTACGCCGGCCTCCAGCAGGTGATGCGCATGCGCGCGGACATCATCAAGCTCGACCGCGCGCTGGTGGCCGACGTGAGCTCCGATCCGGCCAAGGTGGCGCTGATCGGCTCGCTCGTGCACTTCGCCCGCAGCACCGGCGCCGCCATCTGCGCCGAGGGCGTCGAGACGTTGCAGGAGCTGCGGATGCTTGTTCACCTCGGGGTGGCGCACGGGCAGGGCTGGGCGCTCGCCCGTCCGGCCGCGCCCTGGCCGCGCGTGAACGCCGAGGCGGCGGGCCTCTGCCGCGAGCTGCGCTCCGGGCACGCCAAGATCGTGCCGCTGGGCGACCGGGCCGCGCTGCGGAGAGGGGCCTAGCGATGGCCGACACGATCGCCGTCCTGGCCCGGCTCCGAACGATGTTCGAGCGCACCTCCTCGGTGCGCAACGACGACGACCTGCACGCCGTCCTGGAGGACGTGGGGCGCGCGATCGGCGAGGTGCTCGGCTACCGAGTGGTCGTGATCAACCGCTACCGCGCGGCCTTCGACGACATGATCACGGCGACCGCGGTGGGCGCGTCGGAGTCGGTCCACGAGCTCGTGGGCACGATCTCACCGCGCCATACCTGGACGCCGCTCCTCGCCGAGCGCTTCCGCCGGCGCGAGGGCGCCTACTTCGTGCCCGACGGCGAATTCGACTGGGACGCGCTCGGTGTGGAGACCTACCTGCCGGAGCTCGAGCCGAACGACGACCCCAACGCCTGGCTCGCCGGCGACGCCATGTTCGTCCCGCTCTGGGACACGCGCCACCAGCTGCTCGGCGTGATCTCGGTTGACGAGCCCGAGACCGGGCTGCGCCCGACCGACGCCGAGCTGGACGTGCTGGTGACTATCGCCCAGCACGCGGCGCTCGCTCTGCGCATCGGCCAGGACATGGCCAACGAGATGCAGCACCAGCGCATGCTCGAGCGCGTGCTCGAGGTGTCCGCCGGGCTGGCCGAGGCGCGCGACATCGACGCGGTCCTGCAGGCCGTCTCGGACGGGATCCAGGACGCGCTCGGCTTCGAGAAGGTGCTGATCGGCCTCTCCGATGACCCGAGCCGGCCGCTGGTCACGCGCGCGTCCTCCGGCTGGGAGCCGGACGCGCCCGCGCTCGACCACGGCGCGAGCCTCGACGCGCTGGAGGGGCTGCTCGGCGAGGACTTCGAGGTCGCCGGCTGTTACCTGCTGCCCGGCGAGGTCGGTGAGGCGCGCCTCGGCATCGACGACTTCCCGTACCGCTCCGAGCTCAACGGCCGCGGCCCGCACGCCTGGTCGCGCCACTGGCTGCTCGTGCCGCTCGTCGAGGGCGACCGCCGCATCGGCGTGATCTGGGTGGACGATCCGCGCGACCGGCTGCTGCCGACTCGCGCCCGCCTGCAGGCGCTCCGTCTGTTCGCCAACCAGGCGATCGCCGCCATCCACACCGCCAAGCAGTCCGCGCAGCTGCGCCACGAGGCCACCCACGACTCGCTCACCGGGCTGCCCAACCGGCGCGCCTTCCGCGCGCGGCTCGAGCGCGAGATCGCGGGCGGGACCGAGTTCGCGCTCCTGCTGTGCGACATGGACAACCTCAAGACCCTCAACGACACGCGCGGGCACGACGCCGGGGACAAGGCGCTCCAGCTGCTCGCCGACGCCCTGCGCGGACAGCTGCGCCGCAGCGACGAGGCCTACCGCGTCGGAGGGGACGAGTTCGCGGTGCTGCTCCCGGGCGCGAGCCGGCTCGACGCCGAGCGGGTGATGCGACGGCTGCGCGAGACGATCCCGGGCGCTCCCGGCGCCGACCCGTTCGAGGCCAGCTTCGGCATCGCGCTGCTCGAGCCCGACGACGACGCCGAGCGCGTGGTCAGCCGCGCGGACAAGGCGCTCTACCAGGCCAAGCGCAGCCGCGTCGAGGTCGCTTAGGCGCGCAGCTTGTAGCCGGTCACGAACAGGTGGCGGTTGAGCGCGAACAGGGCCAGCGTCGCCATCGACAGAGCGCCCAGCGACAACGCCACGTTCGCCTCGGTGTAGCCGAGGAAGCCGTAGCGCACCAGGTTGATCATGTAGTAGACGGGGTTGAAGTGAGTGAGCGTCTGGAACGGCTCGGGCAGCAGCGAGGCCGAGTAGAAGACGCCGCCCAGGAAGATCAGCGGCTGGAGCACGAAGGTCTGGGCCACGGACACGTCGTCGAACTGCTCCGCGCGCACGCCGATCAGCACTCCCAGCTGGGCGAAGAAGAAGCCGACCAGCAGCAGCGCGGGGATCAGGACGAGCACGTGGTCCACCGGCAGGTCCACGAGCACCGACGCGGCCGCGAAGGTGAGCACCGCGACGATCATCCCGCGCAGGAAGCCGCCGAGCGAGAAGGCGAGCAGCAGCTCGATCGGCGAGGCGGGCGAGGAGAGCTGGTCGTCGATCGCGCGCTGGAACTTCTGCTGCAGGATCGACGACGAGTTGTTGGCGAAGGCATTGGTCGCCCAGGCCATCATGATCAGTCCCGGGATCACGAAGACGACGTAGTCGATCCCGTGCAGCTTGTCGATGCGCGAGCCGAGCGCGGCGCCGAAGACCGAGATGTAGAGGAACGTCTCCAGCAGTGGGGCGCCGACGGTCTGGCGCTTGATCTTCAGGAAGCGGCTGACCTCGCGCCGGACCAGGCTGACGAAGCGAATCTGAGCCGAGCTCACGGCGCGTCCGATCCGATGTGCGCCCGCGACAGCTCCCCGCGTCCGACCAGCTGGAGGTAGGCGTCCTCGAGGCTCGCCACGCCGTAGTCGCTCGCCAGCTCTTCGCTCGATCCCTTGGCGATGATCTGGCCCTCGTTTATGAAGGCGATCCGGTCGCAGAGCTGGTCGGCCTCTTCGAGGTAGTGCGTGGTCAGCAGGATCGTCGTGCCCTCTCCGTTGATGCGCTGCACGTAGTGCCACAGCTCCAGGCGGAGCTCGACGTCGACGCCGGCGGTCGGCTCGTCGAGGATCAGCAGGCGGGGACGGTGCATCAGCGCGCGGGCGAGCACCAGCCGCCGCTTCATGCCGCCCGAGAGCGTGCGGATGCGTTCGTCGCGCTTGTCGGTCAGCGAGAACGTCTGGAGCAGCTCGGCAGAGCGCTCGCGGCGCTCGCGGCGCGGCATCCCGAAGTAGCCGCCGTGGTAGTCGAGCGTCTCCTCGACCGTGAGGAACCAGTCGAGGTTGAGCTCCTGGGGCGCGAGCCCGACGGCCAGGCGCGCCTGCTCATAGGAGCCGATCGCGTCGTGCCCGAAGATCGAGATCGTGCCCGCCGTCGGCGTCGCGAGGCCCGTCGAGCAGTGGATCAGGGTCGACTTGCCCGCACCGTTGGGGCCGAGCAGGCCGAAGAACTCGCCCGCCTCGATCTGGAGCGAGACGCCGCGCAGCGCCTCGACCCCGGTCGGGTAGCGCTTGACGAGCTCGTCGATCGAAAGGGCCGGTTCCACGGCCGCCGATGCTAGAGAGGGCCGGTGTCGGCGGCCCGGGCTGGGGACCGACCCCGATCAGCCCGTGGCGGCGGCGGGCTGCTGCCAGTGGATCTCCGCCAGCTCGTCCGGGGGAGAGCCGCGCAGCAGCCAGCTGCCATCCGTCTTGCGCACGATCAGGCCGCTCTCGTCGATGTGGCGCAGCGCGGTCGTCACCGAGGCGCGCCGGCAGCCGACCAGCTGACCGAGCACCTCGTGCGAGATGCGCAGCCGGACCGTGATCCCGTCCGGGGTCACATGACCCCAGCGCTCGGCGAGGTGCCAGAAGAGAACGAGCAATCGCGTCTCCACCGGCGAGAGCTGCAGGAGCGCCTGGTGGATCGACATCCGCTGCACGCGCCTGACGACCCGCTCCAGCAGGGCCCCCATCACCTGCGGCCAGCTCGCCAGCTGCCGCGTGAAGGCGCCGTCCAGGACCGCGAGCCGCAGGGTGCCGAGCACGTGCCATTGCACGTGGTAGCGCACCAGCCCGTCCTCGCGCGTGGGCACCCAGGGTTGGAGCACGTCGCCCTCGCCCAGCAGGTCCGTCGCCGTGGTGCCGGCCAGGATGAGGTCCCGAGCGAGCAGCCCTTCGAGCAGGAGAAAGCCCAGCGCGCCGGGATCGCCCTCGTTGGTGGGGACCGCCCAGTGGCCTCGCCTCAGCGTCTGCACACGCGCGGTGAGCTCCACGCGCGCCTTGCTGATCTGCGCCGCCGGGACGCGCCGACCGAGCTCAGGGTCGAGCTCCAGGACCCGAACCGATCCCTCGTCACGCCCTCCACCCTCTTGAGCTCCAGGAACCGTAGACAGACCCCTCTCACTCGGCCTCGGCGAGACCCTACCCACGTGTAGTTGGAACGCAACGTTGGAAATCAACGTGGCCGCTGTTCAGCTCGAGCCGGCGGTCGTAGTGTCGCCGGCCAACGAGCGAAGAGGGGTTCCGATGTGCCTGGCCATACCCGGCCAGATCGTGGACATGGTCGACCAGGCGAACCGCCTGGCCACGGTCGACGTCGCGGGTGTGCAGCGCACGATCAACGTCGGCCTGCTCGACGACGACGGCCGGGGAGTCGGCCCCGGCGACTGGGTGCTGATCCACGTCGGCTTCGCCATGTCCCGCGTCGACGAGGAGGAGGCGATCGCGACGCGCCGGCAGCTCGAGCGCATGGGCGCGGACTACGAGGCCGAACTCGAGGAGCTCAAGGCGAGCGTGATCGAGTGAACGACTGCGGCGACCACTGCATCACCTGTTCCGACGAGGGAATTCCGATGCAGGTGGAGCGCATCGACGAGCGGCGCGGCCTGGCGCTGTGCGCGGCTGAGGACGGTTCGAGGAGCACCGTGGAGATCGCGCTCGTCGAGCCGGTCGAGCCCGGGGACCGCCTGCTCGTGCACGCCGGAGTAGCGCTGGTGGGGCTCGGGTCGTGAAGTACGTCGACGAGTTCCGCGACCCAGAGCTCGGGCGGATCCTCGCGGCGGAGATCCTGGCCGCGGTGGAGCCCGGGCGCCACTACAAGTTCATGGAGGTCTGCGGCGGGCACACGCACTCGATCTACAAGTACGGCGTGGACGACCTGCTCCCCGCGAACGTGGAGCTCGTCCACGGGCCCGGCTGCCCGGTCTGCGTGATCCCGATGGGGCGCGTGGACGACGGCATCGCCGTCGCGCGCCAGCCCGGCGTGATCTTCACCTGCTTCGGCGACATGATGCGCGTCCCCGGCTCCGACGGCAGCCTGCTCGAAGCGAAGGCCAAGGGCGCGGACATCCGCATGGTCTACTCGCCGCTGGACGCCCTGCGGATCGCCAAGCAGAACCCCGATCGGGAGGTCGTCTTCTTCGCGATCGGCTTCGAGACGACGGCCCCCTCGACGGCGCTGACGCTCAAGCGAGCGAAGGCCGAGGGCGTCCCGAACTTCTCGTGCATGTGCAGCCACGTCACGATCGTGCCGCCGCTGCGGGCGCTGCTCGACTCGCCCGACCTGCGGCTCGACGGGTTCGTGGGCCCGGGGCACGTCTCGACGGTCGTCGGCGCCCGGCCCTTCGAGTTCATCCCTTCGGACTACGGCAAGCCGATCGTGGTCGCGGGCTTCGAGCCGCTCGACATCCTCCAGGCGATCCGCATGATCCTCGCGCAGCTCGCCGACGGGCGCTGCGAGGTCGAGAACCAGTACGCGCGCGTGGTGCCCTACGAGGGCAACGGCCGCGCGCTGGAGGTGATGGCGGAGGTGTTCGAGCTGCGCCCGCACTTCGAGTGGCGCGGGCTCGGCTTCATCTCCCAGAGCGGGCTGAAGCTGTCGGACGCCTACGCCGACCTCGACACCGAGCTGCGCTTCAGCGTCCCCGGCGTTCGGGTGGCGGACCCGAAGGCGTGCCAGTGCGGTGAGGTCCTCAAGGGCGTGATCAAGCCCTGGGAGTGCAAGGTGTTCGGCACCGCCTGCACGCCGGAGCGCCCGATCGGGACCTGCATGGTCTCCTCCGAGGGAGCCTGCGCCGCCTACTACAACTACGGGCGCTTCGCTCGGGAGCGTGAGCTCGTCTGATGGCCGGAGCGCCGCCCGCTTTTGGCGAGGAGCGCAGCCCGAGCGTCGGTCGGGCGAGCACCGCAGCACCGCCTTCCGGTCGCGAGGAGCGCATCCTCGGGATCATCGAGACCGCCCGCGGCAAGCCGGCCAAGTTCCGCGACGAGCGCGTGAACATGGCGCACGGGGCCGGGGGCAAGGCGACCCAGGGCATGATCGAGGGCCTGTTCGCGCCCGCCTTCGGCGCGCAGACAACCGAGGACGCCGCGTCGCTGGAGATCGACGGCACCGCGCTCGCGTTCACGACCGACTCGTTCGTGGTCAAGCCGCTGCGCTTCCCCGGTGGGTCGATCGGCGACCTGGCCGTGAACGGCACGGTGAACGACCTCGCCGTCTCCGGCGCCCGACCGCGCGCGCTGACCCTGTCGCTGATCCTGGAGGAGGGACTCCCGGCCGACGACCTGAAGGCCGAGGTGGAGGCCATCGCGGCGGCCGCGCGGGCGGCCGGCGTGGAGATCGCCGGCGGCGACACCAAGGTCGTGGAGCGCGGCGCCGCCGATCAGATGTACGTCTGCACGGCCGGCGTCGGCCAGCGCGATCCGCGCGCCAGGCTGGCCGCCGACGCGATCCGCCCGGGCGATCGCATTCTGCTCTCCGGCACGATCGGCGAGCACGGGACCGCGATCATGCTCGCGCGGGGCGAGTTCGAGCTCGACGCGGCGATCGAGTCCGACACGCGCTCGCTCTGGCCGGTCGCCGACGCGCTGCTAGAGGAAGCCGGGCCGGCGTTGCGCTGCATGCGCGACGCCACCCGCGGCGGCGTGGCGTCCGTCTTGAACGAGCTGGCGCGTGCCTCCGCGGTCGCCATGCTCGTCCACGAGGCCGCCGTGCCGGTCGTTCCGGCCGTGGCCGGCGCCTCGGAGCTGCTTGGGATCGACCCGATGTACGTGGCCAACGAGGGCAAGCTCGTCGCCTTCGTGGCCCCGGACGCGGCGGACGGAGCGCTTGCGGCCCTGCGCTCCGTTCCCGGGTGCGAGCGCGCCGCGGAGATCGGCGAGGTGCGCACCGAGCCACCCGGGATGGTGCTGGTGGAGACGAGCTTTGGCGGCAAGCGGGTGATGGACCAGCTGGTTGGGGATCCGTTGCCACGGATCTGTTGACAGAGGAAGGAAGGCCGATGGCGATAACCGACGCATACGCGGAGCACAAGAAGACCGAGGGGGTCACCGCGCATGTCCTCTGGATGACGACCGGCCTCTCGTGCGAGGGCGACTCGGTCGCGATGACGTCGGCGACCAACCCGAGCCTCGAGGACATCATCACCCAGGCGATCCCCGGGATGCCGAAGGTCGTGGTGCACAACCAGGTGATCGCCTACGAGGTCGGGCAGGAGTACGCCCAGGCCTGGTTCGACGCCGAGAACGGCGAGCTGGATCCGTTCGTGCTCGTGATCGAGGGCTCGCTCGGCAACGAGCAGATCAACGGCGAGGGCCACTGGACGGGCTTCGCGGTCAACCCCGAGAACGGCCAGCCGATCACGATGAACGAGTGGATCGACCGCCTGGCGCCCAAGGCCGCGGCGGTCGTCGCGATCGGCACCTGCGCCACCTACGGCGGCATCCCGGCGATGAAGAACAACCCGACCGGGGCGATGGGCGTGCCCGACTACCTCGGCTGGAACTGGAAGTCGCAGGCCGGCCTGCCGGTCGTCTGCATCCCGGGCTGCCCGGCGCAGCCGGACAACATGACCGAGACGCTGCTCTACCTGGCGCTCCACCTCGCCGGGCTGGCGCCGGCGCCTGAGCTGGACGAGCAGCTGCGGCCCAAGTGGCTGTTCGGCCGCACGGTGCGCGAGGGCTGCAACCGCGCCGGCTTCGCGGAGGAGGGCGACTTCGCGACCGAGTACGGCTCAGACCACCGCTGCCTCGTGAAGCTGGGCTGCAAGGGGCCGGTGGTCAAGTGCAACGTGCCGGTCCGCGGCTGGGTCAACGGCATCGGCGGCTGCCCGAACGTCGGCGGCATCTGCATGGCCTGCACGATGCCCGGCTTCCCCGACAAGTACATGCCGTTCATGGACGAGGACGCGTACGGCAAGGCCTCCGCGAACATCATGAAGCTCAGCTACGGGCCAATCGTGCGCTACATGCGCAAGCGCAACATCAGGAACAAGTACGACGTCGAGCCCGACTGGCGTCACAACAAGCCAGAACTGACCACCGGCTACCAGAAGCGCTGGTAAGGGGAGACACGCATGTCCACTGTTGAGACACCGCGCGAGCAGAAGGTCGTCGTCAAGGAGATGTCGTGGGACCCGATCACCCGCATCGTCGGGTCGCTCGGGATCCACACGGAGATCGACTTCTCCAACCAGCAGGTCCTGAAGTGCTACTCGACGTCGATGATCTTCCGCGGCTTCGACATCTTCATGAAGGGGATCGACCCGCGCGACGCCCACTTCATCACGAGCCGCATCTGCGGCATCTGCGGCGACAACCACTGCACCTGCTCGTGCCTTAACCAGAACATGGCCTACGGCGTCAAGCCGCCTCCGCTCGGCGACATGGCGTTCAACCTGGCCGAGACGGCGGACTACATCTTCGACCACGCGATCTTCAACGACTGCATGGCGAACGTGGACTTCTGCGAGCAGATGGTCAAGGAGACCAACCCGAGCCTGCTGGCGAAGGCCGAGACCACGTCGGCCCCCGGCCAGGACATCCACGGCTACAAGACGATCGCGGACATCATGCGGGCGCTCAACCCGTTCACGGGCGAGTTCTACCTGGAGACCCTCCACGTGGCCCGTTACACGCGCGAGATGTACTGCCTGTTCGGCGGGCGTCACACCCACCCCTCGACGATCATGCCGGGCGGGTGCAGCGCGGACATCACGCACCAGACCTGCACCGACTACTACGTGCGCCTGATGCGCTACTTCGACTACGTGAAGAGAAGCGTGCCGATGCACGACGACCTGTACGACTTCTTCCTCACGGAGCTGCCGGGCTACGACATGGTCGGCTACCGCGAGACGAACCTCGTCAACTGGGGCTCGTTCGACGACCCGGATTACGTCGACTACAGCTACGCCAACATGACCGACTGGGGGCGCAAGCGCTACATCACCCCCGGGATCGCGATCAACGGCGAGCTGATCACGACCGACCTGGTCGAGATCAACCTGGCGATCCGGATCCTGCTCGGCTCCTCGTACTTCGACGGCTGGGAGAACGAGCGCACCTTCGTGACCGAGGATCCGCTCGGGAACCCCGTCGACAAGAACCATCCCTGGAACAAGGTCACTCTCCCGAAGCCGCAGAAGCGCGACTTCACGGACAAGTACACCTGGGTCGTGTCGCCGCGCATCTACGACAAGCGCACCGACACGCACGTCTGCTGCGACACCGGCGGCGGCCCGTTCGCGCGCCAGTGGTGCACGGCCAAGGCCGGCCTGGTGGACTTCGGCTACGCCAAGGCGACCGGGCACAGCATCCAGATGTCGCTGCCGCGCTCGGCCAGCTTCCCTGAGATGGAGATGGAGTGGCACGTGCCGGAGAAGTCGAACGCGATCGAGCGCGATCGCGCGCGCACGTACCACCAGGCCTACTCGGCGCTGATCGCGCTGCACAACCTGGAGCGGGCGATGAAGGAGGTGCAGGCCGGCCGGACCAAGAGCTGGAACGACTTCAAGGTCCCCGACCACGCGGTCAGCTGCGGCTTCCACGAGGCGGCCCGCGGCGTGCTGTCGCACCACATGGTGATCGAGAAGGGCAAGATCGCGAACTACCAGCCCTACCCGCCGACGCCGTGGAACGCGAGTCCGCGCGACGTCTACGGCACTCCCGGCCCCTACGAGGACGCGGTGCAGAACACGCCGATCTTCGAGGAGAACGGCCCGGAGAACTTCAAGGGGATCGACATCATGCGGGCGGTCCGCTCGTTCGACCCGTGCCTGCCCTGCGGCGTGCACATGTACGGCGGCAAGGGGTCGGTGCGGAAGGTCGTCCACACCCCGACGGCACTCTGCTAGCGCGATGGAGGCCGAGCAGCTGATCGCCCGTGTGCAGGAGCTCACGGGGCGCCTGGAGGACCTCGACGACCCCGGCTGCCGCGCGCTTGCGGAGGAGCTGACCGGCGCCGTCGTGCAGATGTACGGCGCCGGGCTGGAGCGCATCGTCGAGCTGGCCGACGACGCGACGCGCGACGAGCTCGCGAGGGACGAGCTCGTCGCCGGGCTGTTGATGATCCACGACCTCTACCCGGTGCCGATCGAGGAGCGCGTGATGGCGGCGCTCGACACGGTCCGGCCCTACATGGAGTCGCATGGCGGCAACGTCGAGCTGCTCGGGATCGAGGACGGGATCGCCAAGCTGCGCCTCGAGGGCAGCTGCAAGTCGTGCCGGGCGTCGTCGTCGACGCTCGAGCTGGCGGTGCGGCAGGCGCTCGAGGCGGCCGCGCCCGACCTCGAGGGGATGGACGTCGAGGGCGTCATGGAGGAAGAGGAGGACGGGATCGGCGGCGTGCCGCTGCCGGTGATCAACGTGGCGCCGGCGTGGCACAGCCTCCAGATCAGCGCTCCCGAGACGCTGATAGCCACCGCCATCGACGGCGTGCCGCTCGTGGTGGCGAACGTGGACGGCACGCTGCTCGCGTACCGCAACACGTGCGCGGACTGCGGCGGCGCGCTCGACGAGGGCGCGCTCGACGGCGGGGCGCTCGGCTGTCCGACCTGCGGGCGCACGTACTTCCTTCCCCAGGCGGGGCGCTCGATGGACGACGACCACCTTCAGCTGCAGCCGGTGCCGCTGCTGCGCGAGCAGGAGGAGATCAAGGTCGCCCTGTGAACCGCCTGGACCTCGACCAAGCCGTCGCGGACCGGAGGCGGGCCCTCATGGTGGCGGGCCTGCGCGGGCTGGCCAAGCCAAAGCCGCCGCAGGCCAGCGGCCCCGAAGAGCGCTGCGACCTGTGCTCGACGACCGTGCCGTCGGATCACCGCCACATGCTCAACCTCTACGAGCGGCAGATCGTGTGCGTGTGCGAGAGCTGCTGGGCGCTGCGCTCCGGCGACACGGAGTTCCGGCCGACCGGCAACCGGACCATGTGGCTCGAGGGCTTCGAGCTGCCGGAGGAGATCTGGGCGCAGTTCCGGATCCCGATCGGCCTGGCGTTCTTCATGCACTCGAGCGTCACGAACTGCATCGTCGCGCTCTACCCGAGCCCGGCCGGGGCGACAGAGAGCGAGCTGCACTTCGAGACCTGGGACCGGCTCGCCGGCATGAACCCGGTGCTGCGCGAGCTCGAGGCCGACGCCGAGGCGCTGATCGTCAACCGGATGTCCGAGCCGCCCATGTACGCGATCGCGCCGATCGACCGCTGCTACATGCTCGTCGGCCTCGTCAAGGCGGCCTGGGAGGGAATCTCCGGCGGCGCCGGGGTCGAGCAGGCGATCGAGGGCTACTTCGAGGACCTGCGCAAGGTGGCGGCGTGACCCAGCCTCAGGCCCTCCAGGCTCCCGTCGCGCCGGAGCCGGAGTTCCAGGTCCTCGGCGCCGCAGGCCGGCGCCACGCGGCGGTCCCGGCCGTGGATTTCGACGTGCACGTGAGCGAGCCCGGCGGGCGCGCCGTGTACGCGATCGCGCTCAGTGCCCAGATCATGATCGAGCCTGCGCGGCGCGCGTACGACGCCGAGACGCGCGAGCGGCTGGTGGAGCTGTTCGGCGCGCCCGAGCGCTGGGCGACGACCACGCGCAGCCTCGTCTGGCACCAGGCGGACGTGCTGGTGCCCGCCTTCACCGGCTCGACCACGTTCCGCATCGCCGTGCCGGCCAGCTTCGACATGGAGGTCGCCTCCTCGAAGTACCTCTACGGCCTGCCGGACGGCGAGGTTCCGCTGGCCTTCAACTTCAACGGCACCGTGCACTACCGCGGCGACGACGGCCGGCTCCAGATGTCGCTCGTGCCCTGGGCGTGCTCGGCGGAGTTCCGCTTCCCGGTAGCGACCTGGCGCGATCTGATCCACCACTACTACCCGCACACGGGCTGGATCCCGCTCCAGGAGACCACCCTGAAGGCGCTCCAGCGCGAGAAGGCGCGCCGCGCCCTGCCGACGCTCGACGCCTGCGTCGCGGAGCTGCTCGAGGGATGAGTGAGCTGGTCGACACGCTGCTCTACGAGGGCTACGCGCTCTACCCCTACACGCCCGGCGCGACGAAGAACGCGACGCCCACGCCGTTCGGGATCGTCTACCCGCCCGCCTATGCCGCCGGGCTCGACACGACCTTCGACCACCTCGAGCTGCGCTGCGTCCTCGAGGGCGGGGGAGAGGTGGACGCCGAGGTGCGCTTCCTCGCGCCCAGCGGAGAGCGTCACCGCGCCGAGCCGCAGCGGATCGCGGGAGTCGGCGAGTTCCAGGCCGGCGGGCTCTCGGTCTGCACTCGCTTGACCGTGACGCCGCTCGACGGCGAGCGCCGGCTGGTCTCATACCGGGTCGAGAACCGCACCGAGGCCGAGCCCGGCCTGGACCGGGCCGCGGCGATCGAACGCTCGCTGATCTCGACCCATCCGATCCTGCGGGTGAGACCAACTGGGGGCTCGCGCCCCCAGACCCCCGCTCCACCTGGCCGGTCGCCGGCGCTTCCGCGTTTCATCTCGCAGCTCGACGCCCCCTGCGAGAGCGTCAACACCTGGCCGGTGCTGGCCTCACCCAGCGACGACGTCATGCTCGGCGCCGCGTTCGTGCTGCCGGACCACCCGCAGATCGCGCCCGAGAGCCGCGGCAACCTGTTCGACAACACCGAGATCGAGGAGGCGCTGGTCCTGCACGTGCAGGTGCTCAGCGACGAAGAGCGCGCGCAGATCGCCGAGCAGGACCCAGCCGTCCGCGAGATGATCGAGCGCGCGTCCGCGGTCACGCCGCGGGAGCTGTCGCGGCTGCACGGTCGGGTCACGCTCAGCCCGCCGCAGCCCTCCGGCGACCTGCGCGACCCCACGCAGGGCCTGCCCGAGGTGGAGGTCGACGGCGTCCTGTTCCGGCGCGGCGGACGGGTTGTCGTCCGCCCCGGCATCGACGCGGATCTACACGCGCGCATGCTCGAGGGCCGGACCGTCACGGTGGAGCGCATCCAGCGCGACTACGACGGCAGGGTCCACCTCGGCGTCGCCCTCGACGAGCCCGGCCAGGAGATCCTGCGCGAGACCGGGCGCTTTCTGTGGTTCTTCCCCCCGGAAGTGGAGGTGGTCGAGTGAAACGAATACTGGTTGCCGGGATCGGCAACACCTGGCTCGGCGACGACGGCTTCGGCAGCGAGGTCGTCAAGCGGCTCGAGGCGCGCGAGCTGCCGCGCGGGACCGTCGTGTTCGACTTCGGGACCGGCGGCCTCGACCTCGCGTACGAGGTGATGCGCGGCTACGACGCGCTCGTGCTCGTCGACGTCAGCCGCCAGGGCGGCGAGCCGGGGACGCTCTACGTGATGGAGGCGCTCGAGGAGGAGGTCGAGGCCGGCATCGAGGACGGGCAGGTGCTGAACCCGCACGGCATGGACCCGCAGACGGTCCTGCGCTTCGTGAAGACGCTCGGCGCCTGGCCGGGCAAGGTGCTTGTCGTGGCCTGCGAGCCGACCGTCGTCGGCGAGATGGGAATCGGGCTCAGCGACGAGGTCGAGCGCGCCGTCGGCGGGGCCGCGGACCTAGTTGTCGAGACGATCGACGAGCTGCAGTCCGACGCCGCCTACGCCGTCGACTGAGCCATGCACGAGCTGTCGCTCTCCGGCGCGATCGTGAACACCGTCGTGAAGCACGCGCAGGGGCGGCCCGTGAGCGTCGTGAGCCTGCGCGTGGGCGCGCTGCGCCAGGTCGTGCCCGACACGCTCGACTTCTACTTCGAGTTCGTCGCGCGCGACACGCTGTGCGAGGGCGCGCGCCTGGAGCAGGAGCTGATTCCCGCCCGCCTGCGCTGCGGCTCGTGCGAGCGCGAGTGGGAGATCGAGCTGCCGATCTTCATGTGCCCGGACTGCGGCGGCGCGGGCCGGGTCGAGGTGGCGAGCGGTAACGAATTCGAGGTGGAGTCGATCGAGGTCGAGGAGGCGGAATGCATCGCACCAAGGTGAAGATCGTCGAGGAGGCGCTCGACGCCAACAACACGATCGCCCAGGCGAACCGGGCCGACTTCGATCGCGCCGGCGTGCGCGTGATCAACTTCATGAGCGCGCCCGGGGCCGGCAAGACCGCGCTGCTGGAGCGCGTGGTGGCCGACCTGCCCGGCGTCCGCGTCGGGGTGCTCGAAGGCGACGTGCAGGGGTCGATGGACGCCGACCGGCTGGCGTCGCTGCACGTGCCGGTGACTCAGCTCAACACCGATCCGAGCTTCGGCGGCGAGTGCCACCTCGACGCGAACATGGTGCGCTCGGCGCTGCCCGACCTGCCGCTCGACGGCATCGACCTGCTGGTGATCGAGAACGTCGGCAACCTGGTCTGCCCGGCCGAGTTCAAGGTCGGCGAGGACGCGCGCGTGATGGTCTCGTCGGTCACCGAGGGGGAGGAGAAGCCGCTCAAGTACCCGCTCATGTTCCGCGCCTGCGAGCTGGTGCTGATCAACAAGGTCGACCTGCTGCCGCACCTGGACTTCGACCTGGACAAGTTCCTCTACCACCTCGACGGGGTCCACCCGGGGGTGGAGCGCATGGTGGTGAGCGCGAAGACGGGCGAGGGCATCGAGGAGTGGCGCGACTGGCTGACGCGGATCGGCGCGCCGCTGGAGGCGCCCGCGTGACCCAGGCGGTCGAGAGGGACGCGCTCGTCGCGGGTCTGGCCGAGCGCACGCGCGCCAACGCCGAGTTCTTCGACGCCGAGGCCGAGCGCCTGGCACGGCTCTGCCACCGCATGGCCGAGCGCTTCGCGCGCGGGGGCCGGCTGATCGCCTTCGGGGCCACGCCGGCCGCGCGCTCGGACGCCCGCCACGTCGCCGTCGAGTTCGTGCACCCGGTCATCGTCGGCAAGCGCGCGCTGCCCGCGATCGGGCTCGCGGGCGAGGGTGGGCCGCTGCCCGAGCAGGTGTCCCTGCTCGCGGAGCCCGACGACATCGCGATCGGCTTCGGCGCCGACGAGGTCGCCGCGGCGCTCGCGGTCGCGCGCGAGCGCGGCTGCCTGACGCTCGCGTTCGCGCCCACGGACGCCGAATGGGAGTTCGAGCCGCCGACGGCTGACCCGTCGATCCGCCAGGAGCTCGTCGAGACGCTCTACCACGTGCTCTGGGAGCTCGTGCACGTGTTCTTCGACCACCGTGGCCTGCTCGAGGGGCGGGAGGCGCGGCCGGTGCACGACACCGGCGCCTCGAGCTTCCTCTACCCCTTCCTCGGCGAGCGCGAGGACGATCTCGAGGCGGTCGTCGACGACGTGCGCCGATCCGTGCTCGCCAAGGCACGGGAGGTCGGTGAGCTGCGCGCGCAGACGCTCGCCGACAACCGCGACGAGCTCGCTGAGGCCGGCGCCGGGCTGCGAGAGGACTTCGAGGCGGGCGGCCGCCTGCTGGCGCTCGGCAACGGGGGCTCCGCCACCGACGCGATGGACGCCGTCGCGGACTTCCGCGCCCCCCAGGATCCGCGCTGGCGGCCGCGCCGGGCGCTGGACCTGACCGAGGACGCGGCGATCCTGACCGCGATCGCGAACGACATCGGGACCGAGGCCATCTTCGCGCGCCAGGTGATCGCGCACGGACGGGCGGGCGACGCGCTGCTGGCGATCTCCACGAGCGGCAACTCGACGAACGTGATCGCCGGCCTGGCTGAGGCGCGCACGCGCGGCCTGCGCACGATCGCGCTGGTCGGGTACGACGGCGGGCGGATCGCCGACGAGCGGCTGGCGGACCACGTGGTCGTGACCCGCTCGGAGCACATACCGCGCATCCAGGAAGCGCAGGCCAGCGCCTACCACCTGTTGCGGGAGTTGGTCGGGTGAAGGGGCCCCAGGAGAGCCCGGCGTGAGCCGCATTCGCGCACGCGTCGAGGGGACGGTGCAGGGAGTCGGGTTCCGGCCCTACGTCTACCGCCTCGCGGGCGAGCTGGGCGTGGCCGGTCACGTGCTCAACGACGCCCGCGGGGTCGTCGTCGAGGTGGAGGCGCCGTCGGAGACCGTGGAGCGCTTCCTCGCCCGGCTGCCGCTCGAGGCGCCGCCGCTCGCCCTGGTCGAGCGGGTCACGGCGGAGATGGTCGAGGAGCTCGGCGAGCTCGGATTCTCGATTCGCGAGAGCCCGGCGGGGGGTGAGCCGCGGGCCGCGGTCGCGCCGGACAGCGCGACCTGCGACGACTGCCTCGCGGAGCTGTTCGATCCGCGCGACAGGCGCTTCCGCTACCCGTTCGTCAACTGCACGAACTGCGGGCCGCGCTTCACGATCGTGCGCGACGTCCCGTACGACCGGCCGAACACGACCATGGCCGGCTTCGAGATGTGCCCGGCCTGCCGCGCGGAGTACCTCGATCCGGCCGACCGCCGCTTCCACGCGCAGCCCAACGCCTGCCCGGAGTGCGGGCCGCGGGCACGCCTGCTCGGGGCCTGCGCGGTCGACCCGGTCGCGGCGGCGGCCCAGGCGCTTGCCGGCGGCGCGATCGTGGCGGTCAAGGGCATCGGCGGCTTTCACCTGGCCTGCCGCGCCGACGACGAGGCGGCGGTCGCCCGCCTGCGCGCGCGCAAGCACCGCGAGGACAAGCCCTTCGCCTTGATGACGCGCGACCTTGCGGCAGCCCGGGAGCTGGTCGAGCTGGGTCCGCTGGAGGAGGAGCTGCTGACCTCACCCGCGCGGCCGATCGTGCTCGCCCGGCCGCGGACCGGCGCGGCCGTGGCCGCCGCGGTCGCGCCGCGCTCGGACGAGCTCGGCGTGATGCTGCCCTACTCGCCGCTCCACCACCTGCTGCTGGCGGATGCGGGCGGGACTCTCGTCATGACCAGCGGGAACGTCTCCGACGAGCCGATCGCGTTCGGCGACGAGGAGGCGGCCGAGCGGCTCGCGGCCATAGCCGACCTGTTCCTGGTCCACGACCGGCCGATCGAGACCCGCACCGACGACAGCGTCGCGCGCGTCGTGGGCGACCGCCCGCTGCTGCTCAGGCGCTCGCGCGGGTACGTGCCCGCTGCGCTGCGGCTGCCGCTGGACTGCGGCCGGCACCTGCTCGCGTGCGGCGCGGAGCTCAAGAACACGTTCGGGGTGGCCAAGGCCGCCGACGCGTGGGTGGGACACCACGTCGGTGATCTCAAGAACTACGAGACGCTGCGCTCGTTCGCGGCCGGGATCGACCACTTCCAGCGGCTCTTCGCCGTGGAGCCGCAGGTCGTTGCGCACGACCTCCACCCCGAGTACCTGTCCACCAAGCACGCGCTCGAGCTCGCCGAGCTTGAGCCGATCGGCGTCCAGCACCACCACGCCCACCTCGCGGCGTGCCTCGCCGAGCACGGCGAGCTCGGCCCGGCGATCGGGGCGATCTTCGACGGCACGGGGTACGGCGGGGATGGCACGGTCTGGGGCGGGGAGCTGCTGTTCGGCGATCTGCGCGGCTTCGAGCGAGCGGGCTTCCTGTTCCCGGTTCGCATGCCGGGCGGCGAGGCCGCGATCCGCCAGCCGTGGCGGATGGCCTGCGCCTGGCTCGCGGCGGCGGAGGCGGAGCCGCCGTCGCTGCCGGTCGAGCGGACCGCCTGGGAGCAGGTATCCGAGCTGGCCCGCAGCGGCGTGGCGTCCCCGCTCACCACCAGCGTGGGCCGTCTCTTCGACGCCGTCGCCGCGCTGTGCGGGGTGCGCGCGGAGGTCAACTACGAGGGTCAGGCCGCGGCGGAGCTGGAGGCGCGGCTCGATCCCGCGGAGGAGCGCGGCTATCCGCTCCCGCTGCTCGACGACGGCGCCGCGCCGCTCGTCATGGACGCCCGGCCGACGGTGCGAGCGGTCGTCGATGACCTGCGGCGGGGCGCCCGCGTGGCGACCGTGGCCGCCCGCTTCCACAACGCTCTCGCGGCAGCCGCGGCGGAGGCGTGCGCGCGGACGGCGGAGCGCTGCGGCAGCGAGACCGTCGTCCTGTCGGGCGGGGCCTTCCAGAACAGGCGGCTGATGGACCGCACTCGCGCGCTGCTCGCGGCCGCCGGGCTGCGGGTCCTCACGCCCGATGCGCTTCCACCCAACGACGGGGGCATCGCCTACGGTCAGCTTGCCGTGGCGGCCGCGCGACTGGCGGAGGGCGATGTTCGGCTTTGATGCGTGGATCTCGGAGCTGGCGCACGGCCACGCGCTGCTCGTGGTGCTCGCTGTCGCGCTCGTGCTCGGGTTGCGCCACGCCTCGGACCCCGACCACCTCGCCGCGGTCACGACGCTGATCGCCTCGGACCCCGGCGACGGGCGCGAGCGAGCGGGACGGCTGGGACTTGCCTGGGGCTTGGGCCACGCGCTCGCGCTGGGGCTGTTCGGGATGCCGATCGTGCTCTTCGGGGCCTACCTGCCGGCCTCGATCCAGCGCACGGCCGAGGCGGCGGTCGGGTTGATGATCATGCTCCTGGCGCTGCGGCTGCTGCTGCGCTGGCGCCGCGGGCAGTTTCACGCGCACGCGCACAGCCATGGGAACGTCGTGCACCGCCACCTCCACCCGCACGAGCACGCGCACCACGACCACTCGCACAAGCCGGAGACGCAACTCGGTCGCTCGCCGGCGGGCGCGTTCGCGATCGGGCTCGTTCACGGGATGGGTGGATCGGCGGGCGTCGCCGTACTGCTGCTGGCGACGATCCCGGACCGGGCCGAGGCTGTTGCGGCTCTGGGCGTGCTCGCGCTCGGCACAGCGATATCCATGGCGCTCCTGTCGTCCGCGTTCGGCTACGCGATCACCCGCGGCCCCGCGCTCCACCGGATGCTCGCTCTGGCGCCGACCATGGGCGTCGTGACGCTGGCGTTCGGCGGCTGGTACGCGCTCGGCGCGATCGGGGCGGTCCCCTACGTGCTGTGAGCGAGCTCGCCGATCGCGACGCCGAGAGCGTGCTCTCCAAGCGCGTCTACGCGAGCGGGGCGACGAAGCCGTTCGGTGAGCTGACCAGGGAGGAGGTCAGGGCACGCGCCGACGAGCTGCGAGCCGCAACGGGGTGGGGGCCGACCGCGCGGGTGGCGGCGGTCGCGATGGCGTGGGGTGAGCTGGCTCGCCTCATGGACGGCGCCGATGCGCGGACCGTCGCGGACCTCGACCCGGTGGTGGTGACCGAGCGCGCCGAGCGGCTCTGGGTCGTGCCGCCGGGCGGCAGCCTGCTGCTGTAGAGAACGACCCATGGGCCACTCGCACGGTCTGGTCGACGACTCGATCAAGCGCTCGCGTGCGGGGATGCGCGCGGTGGCGCTGGCCCTGGCCGTGCTGGCGCTCACGGCCGCCGTGCAGGCGCTCGCGCTGGTGGTCTCGGGCAGCGTCGCCCTGCTCGCGGACCTCATCCACAACGTGGGCGACGCCTTGACCGCAGTGCCGCTGGGCGTCGCGTTCGCGCTGCGCAGCGCCCGTGCCGAGCGCTGGGCGGGGCTGGCCGTCGTCGCCGCGATCTTCGTGAGCGCCTGCGTCGCCGGCTACGAGGCTGTCGACCGGCTGATCTCGCCCCGCGACGTCGAGAATCTGGGGGCGCTGGCCGCGGCCGGGGCGGTCGGGTTTGCCGGCAACTGGGTGGCCGCGGGCATCCGCAGCCGCGCGGGCCGGCGCCTGGACAGCCCGGCGCTGATCGCCGACGGCGCCCACGCGCGCGCGGACGCCTACGTGAGCCTGGCCGTCGTCGCGAGCGCCGCCAGCGTCGCCATCGGCGCACGCATCGCCGATCCGCTCATCGGCCTGGGCATCACGGTGGTGATCCTGCGCATCACCTGGCAGTCCTGGCGGACGATCAGCGGCCGCGCCCACCACCACTAGGGTGATGGCATGAGACTCGCGATTTGCACGGCCTTTCTGCTCCTCGCGGTCGCGGCTCCGGCCGCGCTCGCCCAGTCCGAGCCGCTCGCCGGACCGGACGGAACCAGCCTCAACAAGGTGCTCGTGATCGGCACCGACGGCACGCGCTGGGACCTGGTCCAGAAGGCGATCAAGGCCGGCAAGGCGCCCAACCTCGCGAGCCTGCGCCGGAGCGGCTTCGGCCGGCCGACGACCCTGCTCTACGGGCCGCACACGCTCACGCTCAGCGAGGTCGGCTGGTCGTCGATCGCGAGCGGGGTGTGGGAGGACAAGCACGGCGTCGACGGCAGCAAGCTCAACATGGACCCGGGGCAGGCGACCAAGAACGGCTACCTCGACTTCCTCACGCGCATCGAGCACTCGCGGCCGCGGCTCAGCACGTTCCTGGCGAGCGACTGGGACAACATCGGCCTGCCGCTGAACGGCGGGCCGATCTTCGGCAGCGCGATGGACGCGAACTTCGCCGCCCGGGTACCCGCCGAGACGATCGAGAACTGGAACCAGGGCGACGGCGAGGTGACCGACGCCGCCACGCGCTATCTGCGCCACGGCGATCCGGACGCCGGCTTCGTCTACCTGGGACTCGTGGACGAGACGGCCCACCTGGCCGGCTCGGCCACGCCGACCTACGCGAACGCGATCGCGACCACCGACGCTCGCATCGGCCGGCTCCTGCGAGCGATCCGCTCGCGGCCGGCCTACCCGTTCGAGAGCTGGACGATCCTGGTGGTCACCGACCACGGGCAGCGCCCGCTGTCGGAGCCGTCGCCGATCAGCCACTTCGGCAAGACCAAGCTCGAGCTGACCTCCTTCCTGGTCGGCACGGGGCCGGGCCTGGGCCGGAGCGTGAAGAAGCCGCTGATCGTGGACATCCTCCCGACGGTCCTGCACCAGCTCGGGCTGCGCGTGCCGCGCAGCTGGAACCTGGACGGCCACCCGCTGTCGAAGGCGAAGCCGCCCGCCTCGGCGAAGGCGAAGCTGCGCGGGCACCGGCTGACGGCGCGCCTGAAGCTGGGCAACCGCCCGAAGGCGCGCAAGGTGAGCTTCCACCTGCCCGCCCGCGTCAGCAAGGTCGTCGCGGTGCGTGTCAACGGGCGTGGCGCCGGGTGGACGGTTGCCGGCAAGACGGTCGAGGTCGGCGTGCACCCCGGCAAGCTGCGCACGATCTCGCTGACCGCGGACCTCTCCCGCGGGGGCGGCCGGTCGCTGGTGGTCACGATCAAGGGCGGGAAGCTGGCGATCCCGCTGCGCTGAGCGCCGGTCTAGCGGTGTGTGAGGGCGGCCTTGGCTGCCGGGTGATCGGAGGAGTTGCTGACCACCGGCGCCCGGACGGCCGCGCGCGTCCTGTGAGCAGCGGGCGTCGCCGCGGCCGTGGGCGAGGTGAACATCCCCTCAACGAAGACACCGCCGCTCGGGGCCGTGGCCGAGGCGAACACCGGGCGCGCGCCGCCCGACGCGAACGACGTCGATATGTAGTCGCCCACCATGTAGCCCTGGTTCGTGTTGGCCAGCCAAGGGGTCCGCAGGGGGCCCGCGAGCTGGACCGGGCTGGTCCAGGTTTGGCCGCCGTCGGCCGATGAGCTGATCCCTACGTCCAGCTGGCAGGTCGACGTCGTGCAACTGGCGTTCGGGTAGTAGTAGTAGGCGAGGCGGAGGTGAGCGCCGGCGCCTGAGGTGGACTTGTCCACGGCTATGCCCGGGATGAAATGGTCGAAAGTGCTTCCCGTCGCGTGCAGTGGGATCCGCGTTACCTGCGACCAGGTGACGCCGTCCGTGGAAGTGGTCATGACGATGTCGTTCGCCGCGCAGCCGCTTCGGAAGCGGCAGTCCTGCCAGACGACGTAGACCTTGCCGGCCCCGTCGATCTCGGCCGAGGGAAGCGGTCCGGTGCGCAGGCTTCCAGCCACCGAGTGAGTGGAGATCGCGGTGACGGTGGTCGCGTTGCCCCAGCTCGCGCCGCCGTTGGTCGACCGGAACGCAAGGATCGCGGTCTCGTTCGCGTTGTTCAGCGGCACCACCACGGTCCCGTTGGGCTGAACGACGGGCTGGCCACCGAGGCCGCCGGCGGCGTTCGCGGTCTCGCGCGCCACGCCCCAGCTCAGGCCTCCATCCGCCGAGGTGCTCATCTTCACCCGGTTGCCGTTGCCGTTGTCGTCCCATTCGACGTAGCAGTGGCCGTAGTAAGGGCTGGTCGCGGTGTTGTCGCAGGCCACCCAGGTCTTGTCGAGGTTGCTGCCGGCGTTGCCCGTGCCGGCCACGGCGACGCTCACCGGATTCCCCCAGGTCGCCCCGCCGTTGGTCGACCGATTGGCGACGACCGCGGCCCCCGTGCCCGCGCCCGGCAACGGCAGGGAGACGATCAGCCAGACGTTGTGAGCGGCGTCGTACGCGACGCTTGCGTCGCTCACGCGGGCGTAGCTCCCGCCGGCGACCGTCGTGATCCCGGGTAGGAAGCCCTTGGTCCACGTGGCGCCGCCGTCGGTCGATCGCGCCCACCCGATGTTCGAAGCGCCTCCGTCGAAGAATCGGCCCACCTGGAATGCGGACACGATGGTCGACCCCGATGAGAACGTGTCGGGTTCGACCTCGGTCGCGTGCTGGCTGGAAGCGTTGGTGTAGGGGTCGGTGCTCAGGCCTATCAGGGTCGCCGCGCCGGTCGAGAACGGGTCCGTGCTGCCGGTGCCGCTCGGGCCCACGCAGACGAAGTCACTCCAAGAGGTCTCCTTGCCGCACACCTGGTACTCGTACTGCGCTCGCTGCGCCAATCCGCTCGCGTCCTGACCCCAGGGCGCGTTGCTGACGTGGGGGATGTTGGTGATCGTCGGCCCGTTCGTCCAAGCGGTCGTGCCGACTCGGCGCCAGCGCATGAAGGCCGAGCAGCTCTGGTCGCATGAGCTGATCGCGTTGAGGCGCGCCGAGTAGGAGCCGTCGCTCTGCTGGGCGACGTTCGTCGCTCCGGTCGTGTGTCCGGAGCAGGCGGCCAACAACAGGACCGCTCCCAATCCCAGTGCCGCGAGGCTCGTCCTCACTCCAGGAGTGAGTGTGCCCGGATACGAGCGCAGCAATCTTGTGCGAACATACGTTCGTGCCATACGTGGAGCTCCACTGCCACTCCGCCTACTCGTTCCTGGACGGCGCGTCGCATCCGGTTGAGCTGGCGGGCGCGGCGGCGGAGCAGGGCCACGAGGCGCTGGCGCTGACAGACCACGACGGGCTGCACGGCGCCATGGAGATGGCCCAGGCGCTGAAGCCGCTCGGGCTGCGGCCGATCACGGGCGCGGAGATCACGCTCGACGACGGCAGCCATCTCACGCTGCTGTGCCAGACGCGCACGGGCTACACGAACCTCTGCCGCCTGCTCACCGCCGCCCACTGGCCCACGCGGCGCTGGGCGCGCGAGGGCTGGGCTGAGCCGGTGACCCAGATCCTGGACGGGCGCCGGCCCACGCAGGACCCGCTCGACAGCGACCCGAGTGTGACGCTGGCGGACGTGGAGCGCCACGCCGAGGGGCTCGTCTGCCTGTCCGGCTGCGCCCGCGACGGCGCGGTGGCCGCGCGCGTCGAGCGCGACGAGCACCCGCAGGCGGCCGCGATCGCGCGCCGGCTACTGGCCGCCTTCGGGCCCGACCGCTTCCGCATCGAGCTCCAGCGCCCCTACTGGCGTAACGACCGCCGCCGCAACCGCCTGCTCGCGGAGCTGGCCGAGCGCCTGGGTGTGCCCTGCGTCGCCACCGGCAACGTACACGCGCACTCGCGCGAGCGCACCCCGCTCCAGGACGCGATGGTCGCCGTCCGCCTGGGCGCCACGCTCGACGAGACCGAGCCGCGCCGGCGGGGCAACTCGTCCCACGTGCTGACCCCGCCCGAGCGGATGGCCGAGCGCTTCCGCGAGCACCCGGACGCCGTCGCCGAGAGCGGGCGGCTGGCGGAGTGCCTGACCTTCGACCTGACCGAGGACCTCGGCTACCGCTACCCCGGCTCCGAGGACCCGGACGCCGACCGCAAGCTGGCCGAGCTGTGCTGGGCCTGCTACGGCGAGCGCTACCCGAAGGGTGGCGCCGAGGCCCGGCTCGAGGAGGAGCTGCGCGTGATCCGCCACCTGAGCCTGTCGGGCTTCTTCCTGCTGCACCGCGACATGCTCGAGCTGGCGCGCGAGGTCGCGCTCGAGGTGCGCGGGCCGGAGTCGGCCCGGCGGCTGCTCCCGCCCGGCCGCGGGCGCGGGTCGAGCGTGTCGTCGATCGTCTGCTACCTCACCGGCCTCTCGCACATCGACCCGATCGAGAACGACCTGCTGCTGGGGCGCTTCCTCAACGAGGAGCTGACCGCGCTGCCGGACATCGACCTCGACTTCCCGCGCGACATCCGCGACGTGCTGATTCCGCGCGTGCACGACCGCTACGGGCGCGACCGCTGCGCGCTGGTTGCCGCCTTCTCGACCTTCCAGGTGCGCTCGGCGGTGCGCGACTTCGCCAAGGCGCTCGGCCTGCCGCCGGGCGAGATCGAGCGGCTGGCGCGCGCGGTCGACCCCTGGAAGGACCGCAACGACATCGAGGGCGACGTGCCGCGCGGGGGATCGCCCCGCTGGAACGCGCTCGTGAGCCTCGCCCGCGACGCCTGGGGCCTGCCCCGCCACCAGTCGCAGCACCCCGGCGGCATGGTGATCTCGACCCAGCCGCTGATCGACCTGTGCCCGGTGCAGCCCGCCTCGATGGAGGGTCGTCAGATGGTGCAGTGGGACAAGGACTCCTGCGGCGACGCCGGCTTCCTCAAGATCGACCTGCTCGGCCTCGGGATGCTGTCGGCGGTCGAGCGCTGCGTGGACGAGATCGCGCGCGTGCGGGGCGAGCGCATCGACCTGTCGCGCATCCCCTACGACGATCAGGAGGTCTACGCCCGCGTCCAGGAGGCGGAGACGATGGGGGTGTTCCAGATCGAGTCGCGCGCGCAGATGCAGATGCTCAAGCGCACGCGGCCGGAGAACCTCGACGACCTGACCGTGCAGGTGGCGCTGGTTCGGCCCGGGCCGATCCAGGGCGGCGCGGTGCACCCCTACATCGAGCGGCGCAGGGCGCTGCGGGCGGACCCGAGCTTCGAGATCCCCTACGAGCACCCCTCGCTCGAGCCGGTGCTGCGCGACACGCTCGGGGCGATCGTCTTCCAGGATCAGGTGCTCGAGGTGGCGATGGCCTTCGCCGGCTTCCGCGCGGGCGAGGCGGAGGGGCTGCGCCGCGCGATGAGCCGCAAGCGCTCGGAGGCGGCCATCCGCGCCTACGAGGAGAAGTTCATCCGCGGGGCGGTCGAGCGCGGCGCCGCCCTCGAGTCGGCCGAGCGCGTCTGGTCGCAGATCGTCGGCTTCTCCGGCTTCGGCTTCCCCAAGGCGCACTCGGCCGCCTTCGGGCTGCTCGCCTATCAGTCGACCTGGCTGCGCGTGCACTACCACCCGGAGTTCCTCTGCTCGCTGCTGAACGAGCAGCCGATGGGCTTCTACCCGCCCGACTCGCTGGTGCACGAGGCGCAGCGCAAGAGGGTGGAGGTGCTGCCGCCGTGCGTGGTCGCGAGCAGCACTCGCTGCCGCGTCGAGAAAAGCGCCTGCGCGCCCGGCCTAGCCGGGGGCAACGGCGCCGTCCGGCTCGGCCTCGGCTACGTCAACGGCGCGCGCGAGCAGGAGATCCGTGCCCTGGTGGCCGAGCGCGAGCAGGGCGGCCCGTGGCGCTCGCTCGGCGATCTCGCCGGGCGCTCGGGCGTTTCCGCGGAGGTGCTCGGCAAGCTGGCCTGGGCGGGCGCCTGCGACGAGCTCGCCGAAGGCCCGCCCGAGGGGCGCCGGCGCCAGGCGCTCTGGCAGCTCGGGGTGGCGGTGCCGGGTACGGCGGTGGAGGAGGGCACCCAGCTGGCGCTGCCGCTCGAGCCGCACGCCGGGCCGGAGCTGCGCGCGCTGTCGGCCTGGGAGCGGATGCTGGCCGACTACGGCTCGACGGGCGTGACGCTGCGCGAGCACCCGCTGGAGCTGATGCGCCCGGGCCTGCCGGACGACCTGCTCACGAGCGCCGAGCTCGAGCGCGGCCGCCACGGCCGGCGCGTGCGCGTGGCGGGCCTGGTGGTTGCCCGCCAGCGCCCGGCCACCGCCAAGGGGATCACGTTCATGCTGCTCGAGGACGAGCGCGGCACGATCAACCTGATCGTGCCGGTGAAGGTGCAGGAGCGCTTCAGGCTGGCGGTGCGGGCCGAGCCGCTCGTGCTGGCCGCCGGCCGCGTGGAGCGCCACGAGGGGACGACGAACGTCCTGGTCGACCGCATCGAGCGCCTTGAGCGCCCCGACCTGCCCAGCGCCAAGATCACCCACATCGAGCCGCGCCGCGCCTGGAGCACGGCCGGAGCGCCTTCACAGGAGGAGGCCGATCTGCGCGCCGTGGCGCCGGCCGGGCACAGCTTCGGTCGCCGCGGCCGGTAGGCTCGCCGGCCGTGAGCCTCGCACTGGTCCTCGCGCTCTTCAGCGCCGCCCTGCCCAGCCAATACCTCTTCCCGCCGACGCAGGAGGTCTTCCCCGAAGGCATCTCGCTGCGGCCCGGGTCCGAGACGTTCTACGTGTCGTCGACCGCGAACGGCGCGATCTACCGCGGCACGCTCGGCAAGCCGGCCCTGAAGGCCTTCCTGCCGCCGGGTGCCGACGGGCGGGTCGTCGCCAACGGGGTGCGTGCCAGCCGCGACCATCTCGTCGTCGCCGGAAGCGTGACCGGCTACATCTTCGTCTACGACCTTCCGAGCGGGCGCTTCGTGCGGCGCTTCGGCACAGGCTCGGGGGGCCTCATCAACGACGTCGCGATCGCGCCCAACGGCGACTTCTACGCCACCGACTCGGGCCGAGGGATCGTGTTCCGCGTCCCGGCGAAGGCGCTCTCGAAGCGCACCGCGGCCACCAAGCGGCTCAAGCCGTTCGTCCACGTCAAGGACACGCCGATCGGCAGCTACGCGAACGGCATCGTCGCGGGCAAGCGCTACCTGCTCGTGGTCGGGCTGGCGAGCGGTGTGCTCGGCCGGATCGACCTGAAGACGAAGCGGGTGAAGGCCGTGAAGGGCGTCTCGTTTCCGGCCGGCGACGGGCTCGCCCGGGACGGCCGGACGCTCTACGGGGTCAACTCGGGCAGCCGCATCACGCAGGTGAAGCTGTCGCGCGACTGGCTGCACGCGACGCTCGTGCGCCAGATCGGCAGCTCGACTTTCCACCTGCCGACCACGATGCAGATCCTGCCCAAACGCCTGCTCGTCGTGAACTCCCAGTTCGACAAGCGAAACGGCGACCCGGTCCTGCCCTTCACGGTCTCGTCGATTCGCCGCCCTTAGCGCCCTAGTACGGTCAGGCGATGGCCGGGAAGATCCTCGTGGGCACCTCCAGCTGGGCCGATCCGGGCTTCGTCAAGGAGTGGTACCCACCTAAGCTGGCAGCGCGCGAGCGCCTGCCCTGGTACGCAAAGCGCTTCCGCTACGTGGAGCTGAACTCGAGCTTCTACGCGGTGCCCGACCGCACCGCCGTCCACAAGTGGGTGCAGGAGACGCCCGAGGACTTCGTGTTCGACGTCAAGGCGCACCGGCTGCTGTCGCGTCACTCGGCGCCGCTCGAGTCGCTGCCGCCCGAGCTGCGCGACGAGGCTCGCACGACTGGACGCGGGCGCGTGCAGCTGACGCCGGAGCTCGAGACCGCGCTCGCGACGCGGCTCGTCGAGGAGACCGCGCCGCTCGCGGAGGCCGGCAAGCTGGGTGCCTACCTCGTGCAGCTGACCCCCGCGTTCAGCCCGGGTCGCCATCGCCTCGAGGAGCTCGACGGCCTGGTCGCGGCGCTCAAGCCGCACCGCGTCGCCGTCGAGTTGCGCCACCGCGGCTGGGTCTCCGACAAGCGGCGCGAGGACACTCTGCGCTGGTTCGCCGACGGCGAGGTCGCTTTCGTCGACGTCGACGCCCCGCCGGAGGACCACTTCTCGATCATGCCGTCGGGGCTCGACGCGGTCACAGCCGACGGCCTGGCCTACCTGCGCCTCCACGGCCGCAACGGCGAGGGCTACCTGAAGGGCAAGAGCGTGGCCGAGCGGTTTGGCTGGCGCTACGACGACAGGGAGCTGGAGGAGATCGGCGACCGCGTCCAGGGGCTGGCCGAGCAGGCCGCAGAGGTGCACGTGGCGTTCAACAACAACCGCGGCGACGACGCGCCGACCGCGGCGCAGCGCTTTCGTTCCCTACTGGGCCAGGCGCCCGCGGGCGAGGAGCAGCTCAGCCTCTGAGCAGCTCGAACCAGACCCTGGTGGCGTCGCCGTCCTGTGCGACGCCCCAGCGGTGGGAGAGGCGCTCCACGAGGAACAGGCCCCAGCCGCTGTCCTTCGAGCCGGACGGCCCGGTCTGCGCCGGGTCGAACCCGGGTCCCTCGTCGGTCACCTCGGTGAGGACGGCCGCGCGGCCGACAACGACCCTCAGCACGACGGTGTCCGACTGGGCGTGCCGGACGCTGTTCGAGACCAGCTCGGTCACGAGCAGGCGCAGGGTCTCCATCAGCGGCGGGTCGACGTCCGAGCGCAGCCGCGACAACGCGCGGCGGGCGTGGGCGCCGGCCTCCGGGCCTCCGTTGAGGCGGAGGCTGATCCCGTCGTCGACGCTGCGTGCTCTCGAAGTCACGCGTGGCGCCTTAGCGGCGATGCCGATGTGAGTGCCGATGCGGGTTCTCCCGGTCCGCGCTGTGAATACAACCGTGGCCCTTAGTGGTGAGGTCGAATGGGCCGAACTCCCCCTGATGTACCCAGGTTGTACGCGAGCGCAACATAACCACCCGATTTGCGGGTACGTTCTTGCACCCGAGCGGGGTACTCAGGCTGCGACCCGGAGCACCAACACCGCGATGTCATCCCGCGGGCTGCCGTCCTGGGCCGCGACCGCGGCGTCCTCCACGCACGCGGCGATCCCGTCGGCGTCAGCCCCGGCGCAGGTGGCGACCAGCTTGGCGAGCCGCTCCTCGTCCAGGGCGTGGCCGTTGGACGCCCGCGACTCGATGACGCCGTCGGTGTAGAAGACGAGCGCGTCTCCGGGCGCCAGGGCCAGCGACCTGTCCTCGAAGCTCGGATCGGGCACGACGCCAAGGAGGGTGCCGGGCGCGCCGACCGCCTCGACGGTCCCGTCCACGCGCAGCAACAGCGGAAGCGGGTGCCCGCCGCTGGCAAAGCCGACGCGCGCGCCCTCGGCGAGCGGCTCCAGGTAGGCGTAGGCGACCGTGCAGAAGCGGCGGTCGACCCGCTGGCGCAGCAGCGCCTCGTTGAGGAGGCCGAGGCTGCGGCTGGGCAGGCGCTCGCGCATGGCCGCCGCGCGCAGCGTGTAGCGGGCCAGCGCCGTGACGGCGGCGGCGTCGGGACCCTTGCCGCAGACGTCGCCCATGACGATGGTCCAGCCGCGGCCGCCGCTCTCGAAGAGGTCGTAGAAGTCGCCGCCCACCTCGTTGCCCTCGCCGATCGGCCGGAAGCGGGCGGCCGCCTCGATGCCCGGTATGTCGGGCAGCTCGGCCGGCAGCAGGCTCTGCTGGAGGGTGCGCGCGATGTAGGCGCGCTCGGAGAACAGCCGCGCGTTGTCGACGGCCGTCGCGCAGCGGCGCGCCAGCTCCTCGGCCAGCTCGAGATCGTGTTCGTCGAAGCGGCGCCCGGAGTTGTCGGTGGCAAGCGTGAGCGCACCCAGCGTTCGCCCGCGAGATGTCATCGGGACGACCAGGGCGGAGCGCATCTGGAACTCGCGCACGTGCTCCACCCGCGCGCGCTCGTCCTCGGTCTGGGGCAGCAGGTGGGGGATGTCGGGGTAGAGCTCGGACTCGCCCGTGCGCAGCACGTTGGCGATGCCGCGCGGGGCGTCGCTCGGAGTGGGCAGCACCCGGTCGAGCTCCTCGGCGCGCTGCAGGCGCTCCGGGTCGCGGTGGGCGAGGGCGACCAACTCGATCCCCGCGTCGCCGGGCATGTGGACGGCCACCCAGTCGGCGATCTCGGGTACGGCCAGCGTGGCGACCTTGCCGAGCACCTCGGCGGGATCGAGCGACGCGGCGAGCAAGGCGCTGCTGTCCGACAGGAAGCGCTGCGCGCGCTCGGCGCGCTTGTGAGGCGTGATGTCCTCGATGACGTTGATCGCCATCGTCACGAAGCCGTCGTCGTCGTGGATCGGCGTCGCCTTGACCGCGGACCAGCGCTCCTCTCCGGTGGCGCGCAAGCGGAAGCGCACGAGCGCCTCGGAGCCGCCCTCGCCGGTCAGCGCGCGGCGTCCGGGCAGCGCGTCGAGCTGGAACGGCTCGCCGTCCTCGTCGAGCATCTCGAAGCGGTCCAGCATCCAGCTGACCGGCGCCGCCTCCAGCTCCTCGAACGACTCGAAGCCGAGCAGCTCGAGCGCGGCGTCGTTGGCGAACAGCAGCCGACCGTCCGGGGCCTGGGCGGTCACCGCGTCGGCCACGCCTCTGAGGATCGCCTGTAGTTGGTCGCGCGCCTCGGTGGCGTCCAGGCGGGCGAGCTCGCGCCCCTCCTCGGCCTGGCGGCGGTGGGTGATGTCGCGGACGGTGCCGGTGAACATCGGCGGCTCGGTGCCGGCGATCAGGTTGATGGCCAGCTCGGCCGGGAACTCGCTGCCGTCGGCGCGCATCCCGCGCAGCTCGACGCGCTTCCCGAGGATGGTGCCCTTCCCGGTGGCGACGAAGCGCTTGAGCCCCTCCCGGTGGCGCTCGCGCAGCGACGGGGGGATCAGCGCCTCGGCGAGCTCGGTCCCGACCGTCTCCTCGGCCGTCCGGCCGAACATCTGCTCGGCCGCGCGGTTGAACTCGACGACGTACCCGGTGTGGTCGATCGTGATGATCGCGTCCAGGGAGGAGGCGAACAGGGCGGTCTTGCGGGCTTCGCTCTGGCGCACCGCGTCGGTGGCGGTCTCGGCCTCCACGAACTCGCCGATCAGCGACCCGAGCGCGTCGGTCAGAAGCAGCAGGTCGGGATCGGGCTCGCGCTCCTCGTGGGCGAACAGCTCGATGACCGCGACGCACTCGCCTTCGGCGCGGATCGGGAAGGCGAGCGCGCCCCGCAGCCCGGCCTCGCGTGCCTGCGCGACGCGTGTGAACTTGTCCGACTCCAGGACGTTGGTGAACCAGGACGGCAGGCCGCTCTTCCAGACCGTCCCGGGCAGGCCGAATCCGGGGCCCATGACGAGCTGGCGCGTGGTCGCCTCGAACTCGGGGGCCTCGAAGCCCGGGCGGGTCCAGGTGGCGGTCGGGCGCAGCGCAGCCCCGCCGCGCACGACCCACAGGGCGCCGAAGTCCCAGCCGAGCGGCTCGGCGATGGCGTGCAGCAGGCGAGGGCCCGCCGCAGTGAGCGAATCGGCCTCGGCGAGCACGCGCGCGACGCCGTACTGGACCGACAGCCGGGCGGAGTCGCGCTCGCGGTCGGAGCGCAGGCGGGCGATGCCGACCGCGAGGCCGCCCACCAGGCCGACCGCCGCCAGGCTGGTCAGCTGGTCGGTCGAGCTGAAGTCCTCGGCGGCCAATCCCAGCGGGATCGCAACGGCGACCGCGAACAGCGCCACGATGGCGGTGTGGCCCGGGCTGGCGCCGAAGGCGGCGACGACCGGACCGAGCAGCAACAGCTCGACCAGGACGGTGTGCGTGCCGACCGCGATGTCGATCGCCGCGACCGCGCACACGGCGACGAGCGAGAGCAGAAACACTCCGCGCCCATCGAGAACGCCAGCGGTTTGGTTGTGCGAGCCCAACCGACCTCTCACACTACTTCGGTCATTCGGCCTGCGCCTGTATAGAAGGGTGGGAATGCACGAACTCGACCGCGATCCCGAGGGTGTCACGCGCGTCCGCGCCTCGAATCCGTCGCCGCTCACCCTGGACGGCACCAACACGTACGTGGTGGGGCGGTGGGTGGTCGATCCGGGGCCGTTGGACGCGGACCACCTCGCGGCCGTGCGCCAGGCCGCCACCGACGGCATCGAGGGGGTCGTGCTGACTCACGGGCACGAGGATCACGCCGACGCGGCCCCGTCGCTCGGGGCGCCCGTGTCGCGCCCCGGCGACGGGGAGGGCGCCGGCCCGTTCAGCGCGATCGGCACGCCGGGCCACTCGCCGGACAGCGTCTGCCTGATCTGGGACGAGCGGGTCTGCTTCACGGGCGACACCGTCCTGGGCACCGGCAGCGTGTTCATCGCGCCCGGTGAGGGGTCGCTGTCGGCCTACCTGGAGTCGCTGCGGCGGCTGCGCTCGTTGCCCTTGGAGGTGCTCTGCCCCGGGCACGGCCCGTACGTCTGGGACCCGGCGGCAAAGCTCGACGAGTACATAGAGCACCGCCTGGACCGCGAACGCCGGCTGCTCGAGGCGCTGGACGCCGGCCTGCGGACGCACGACGAGCTGCTGGACAGCGCCTGGTCAGACGCCCCAGCGGAGCTGCGCTACTTCGCGGGCCTCTCTCTGGCCTCGCACCTGGAGAAGCTGAGCGAGGAGGGCCGGCTGCCCCCGGACGTGGAGGGCTAGCTGCCCGGCGCCCGGTAGTCCACCGACTGCTGCGCGGCCGAGTCGACCTCCTCGGGCGTCAGCAGCACGGTCGTCTTGGCCGTCGCGCCGCCCGACGCGTTGACCGCGATCGCAACCGCCGCCGCGGCCTCGTTGTTGGGCAGCTCGCCGATCACGTAGGCGTCGTGCTCGCCGAAGCCGAAGTAGAAGCACTCGAGCGAGCCGCCGAGGCCCTCGAGCGTCGCCTTGACGGCGTCACGACGGCTCGAGCCGCCGGCGGACTGAACTCCCTTGACTCCCTCGTTGGTGTACGAGGCCTGGATCAGGTACTTGGGCATGCGCGCCTCACTGCTCGGGGGCTGGAGGGCCAACCCTCTCACCGCCGCCGGCCCGGGGCAACCCGGCCAGCGCAGCTTCACGAAGCCCGTCGAGCGACTGGCTGGCCCAGCGGCGGTAATAGCTCTTGCCCGCCGCCAGGTTGAAGACCCGATCGCCTAGGCGGCGTGGCTGCATCCCAATCTCCAACTCGACGAACGTGCCGCCCTGGGCGGGTGTGAGCAGCCATTCCGCGTAGGTGCCCGTCAGCTCGCAGCTCATCCGGATCGAGCGCAGGTTGTCGCGCCGTTCGAGCAGGAAGTTCGACTCCACCTTTCCGCCGGGCGACTGGGTCACCTGCGCGTACTCGTCTCCCTGCTCGAAGCGCTCGCCGCGCACCTCGATGATCCGCGGCCACCACTCGGGGTAGCGGCTGGGGGTGCCGACGAGACCCCACACGACCTCGAGCGGAGCCTCGAGGTGCGCGTGCTGCCGGTATGCCGCCATGCGCGTAGCATGACGGCTCGGATGTCTGGCCGAGCGCTGAGCGTCGCCCTGCTCTCAGCCGCACTTGCGCTTGCGGGAGGAGGCTGTGGCGGCGGTTCCTCCGACAAGAGCCCCGAGCCTGCCCAGCAGGCGCCGAAAGTGGAGAAGTCCACCGACCCGACGCCCGAGAGCTGCTTCGAGGACGTCGGCGTGGACACGATGACGAAGACCGGGCCCAAGACCTGGCGCGGGGTCCACTCGAGCGGCTACGTCATCCGCGTGCAGCGCTTCAACTCGCCGGCCGGCGCGCTTCACACCGTCCAGGCCGCCTCCGGCGTAGCGGCCTACCAGGCGAACTTCTTCGTCGTGTCCGGGCCGATCGTCCCCGACGACGACGGCTCGACGAAGGCCGTGGCGCGCTGCCTGCGGGGCACGCCCTGACGCAGGCTAGGTCCCCGGGATCGCGAACCGTGGCATCTCGCCCTCCAAGTGTGGGAACAGCTTGCGTGCCGCCCGGGCGCTGGGCCGTTCTTCCATCGAACGCAGGGCCTTGAAGTCGAGCAGCAGCCGCACGCTCGAGAGGATCTGGAAGTCGGCGGCGTTGGGCTCCGGGCCGCCTATCGTGCCCTCTCCGACGAGCGCGTCGGCGAGGTCGAGCAGGCCCGGCAGCCGCCGGATGTCCTCGGGAATCGTCTCCTCGCTGCCCCCCGAGTCCGCACAGCGCAGGACCGCCACCGGCAGGGTCAGCGTGGCGACGATGGTGGGAGCCGGCACGCGGGCGACGTCGGCGGCGACCCAGCGGCGCACCATGACGTCGCGCATGGCGGCGAAGCGGAAGATCCGGCGCGGGACCGGCTGCAGCTCGTCGTGGCCCCAGCGCTCGGCTCGCTCCACCGCGCGGCGCGCGACCAGGTCCGCGGGAAACAACGGGCGCTCGGGAATCAGCTGATCGAGCGCCCGCGAGATCCGCAGCGAGCCCTGGACGTGGCTGCCGTCGGCGAGCTCGAGCGCCGGCACGGTCCGGCCCTCGAAGCCGGCCGCGCGGACCAGGTAGGGATGGAAGCCCGTGAGCAGGTCGATGCGGCGGTGGGCCAGTCGCTTGTGGGCGAGCATGCCGACGGCCGCGTACGACGGGTTGGACAGCGAGGTGATGTAGAGGCGGACGGTCATCGGCGGCGGCGCACCGAACGGGTTTACAGCGTTTACGCACGATAACCGCCCCAACTTCACACGCACGCCGGCACCGAGTCTCTGGGTATCCTCGCGACGTGACCGTGGACCGGGTGAGGCGGGGCTACGAGTTCTGGAACTCCGGCACGCCCGACCTGATGCTGGACCTCTATGCCGAGGACGCGGAGCTCGACCTCTCCGCGGTCTTCACGGACATGGGCGTGTACCGGGGGCGGGACAGCATGCGCCGCCAGCTGGACGCGCTCTGGGAGGCATGGGAGGGGGTCAGGATGGATCCGCTCGCCGTCTTCGATGTCGGCGGCGGACGGTTCGTCGTGGACCTGCGCTGGTGGGGCAGAGGCAAACGCAGCGGCGTAGAGGTGGATCAGCGCGCCGCTTTCCTCTACACCTTCCGCGCGGCGGACGACAAGATCGTGAGGGGCCGGCTCTTTCCCAGCCTCGAGGCCGCGATGGATTTCGCGACGAGATCGGAGCAGGTGGCGCGCACCGGCTGACCGTCGGCACGCGACTACCCTTCCTCGCCGTGGTATCGACCAACCAATTCAAGAACGGCATGCACGTCGAGCTCGACGGCACCGTCTTCAAGCTGCTCGAGTTCCAGCACGTCAAGCCCGGCAAGGGCGGCGCTTTCGTACGCACGAAGCTGCGCCGTGTCGGGGACGGCGCCGTCATGGATCGCACGTTCCGCGCGGGCGAGAAGTTCCGCCTGATCAGGACTGAGACGCGCCGTATGCAGTTCCTCTACAGCGACGGCACCGACGCCCACTTCATGGACGCCGAGAGCTACGAGCAGCTGGCGCTCCCGGAGGAGCAGGTCGCCGAGTCGCTCAAGTGGATCGTCCCCAACGAGGAGATCGACGTCCTCTACGTGGACGAGTCGCCGAGCGACGTCCAGGTGCCGAGCGCGGTCGAGCTGGCCGTGACCGAGACCCAGCCGGGCGTGAAGGGCGATACCGCTTCGGGTGGCGGCGACAAGCCGGCTACGCTCGAGTCGGGCGTCGTCGTGCGCGTCCCCCTGTTCGTGAACGAGGGCGACCGGGTGCGCGTGGACACCCGCTCGGGCGAGTACGTCTCGCGCGCCTAGTGCGACGTACCGATCAGCGCCGCGCCGCCGTGTTCGCCCTCTACCAGTCGGAGGTCACCGGGCGCGAGCCCGCCGACCAGCTCGACAAGGACGCCACTCCGTTCACGCGCGAGCTGGTCGACGGCACCGCCGGCCACCGCGGAGAGATCGACGAGCTGATCGCCCGCCACGCCCACGGCTGGGCGCTCAACCGCATCGCCCCGCTCGAGCGCAACATCATGCGGGTGGCCGCCTACGAGCTTCTACACCGTCCGGACGTGCCGGCCGAGGTCGCGATCGACGAGGCGGTCGAGGCGGCCAAGGAGCTCTGCTCGGCCGACGCGCCCGGCTTCGTCAACGGGATCCTGGGAGCGGTTGAACGAGAGGAGGTGGCGTAGTGAGCGACACAGGCCTGGATGAGCTCGCGGCGGAGCTCGAGGTGGTTGCCGACAAGCTGCGCTCGGAGGCGATCGACCCCGACGAGGCCGCCAACCTGGTCGAGCGCTGCGCGGAGCTGGCCCAGCGGATCGGTGCGGAGATCGATGCCCGCAGCCGCTCGGCGGGCGAGGTGGAGGGCCAGGAACGCCTGCTTTGACGGTGGACTATCCGGTCGAGCTGCAGCAGCAGATCGACGACTACCTCGAGAACCTGAGCTTCGCCGTTGAGCCGGGCACCGAGCGGCTGGGGGAGGCCATGCGCTACTCCCTGCTCGCGGGCGGCAAGCGCATCCGGCCGGTGCTGGCGCTCGCGACCGCCGAGGCGGTCCAGCGCTCGCCGGTGGAGGTCCTGCCGCTCGCGGCCGCCATCGAGATGATCCACACCTACTCGCTGATCCACGACGACCTGCCGGCCATGGACGACGACGAGCTGCGCCGCGGAAAGCCCACCTGCCACGTCGCGTTCGGCGAGGACGTGGCGATCCTGGCCGGGGACGGGCTATTCGCCGAGGCGCTCGCGGCTCGCGCTGACAGAGCAGCGCGGCGACCCCGCCAACGTGCTCGCCGCGGTCGGCGAGGTCGTGGACGCGGCAGGAGTGCGCGGCATGGTCGGCGGGCAATACCTCGACGTGGCCGGCGACACGGCGGAGCTCCGTCATCTCCACGAGCTGAAGACGGGCGCGTTGATCGCCGCGTCGGTCGGCTCCGTCCTGGCGCTCGAGGGTATGAGCGGACCTGCCACAATCCCGTTTCGGCGCTTCGCGGCCGAGCTCGGAGTGGTCTTCCAGATCGTCGACGACATCCTCGACGTGACGGGCGACGAAGCCGAGATCGGAAAGCCGCGCGGCTCCGACGAGCGTCATGGAAAGGCAACGTACGTGAGCGTCCACGGGCTCGAGCGGGCCAGGGAGCTCGCCCGGGCATCGCACCGCAAGGCACGGACGGCGCTGGCCGGTGCCGAGGGCGATACGGCGCGCCTCGGGCAAATAGCCGATTACATCCTGACTCGCACCACATGACCCTCAAGCTCCTCGATCAGATCGAAGGCCCGGCAGACCTCAAGGGGCTCGACGACGACCAGCTCGTCCAGGTCGCGCAGGAGGTGCGCGAGCTGATCATCGACACGATCGGCGAGGTGGGCGGCCACTTCGGCGCCAACCTGGGCGCCTGCGAGATCGCCGTGGCCCTGCACTCGCTGCTCGACTCGCCCGCCGACAAGGTCCTCTGGGACGTCGGCCACCAGGCCTACCCGCACAAGGTCCTCACCGGCCGCCGCGACGAGCTGCACACGATCCGCAAGTACGGCGGCCTCGCGCCCTTCTGCTCGATCGCCGAGTCCGAGCACGACATCATGGGCGCCGGCCACGCCTCGACCTCGGTGTCGTACGCGGTCGGCATCAAGGAGGCGATGCGCCGCGGCACGGCCCCGGACGGTCGCGTGGTTGCCGTGATCGGCGACGGCGCCCTGACCGGCGGGGTCTCGTTCGAGGCCCTGCTCAATGCCGGCGGCCTCGACCTGCCGATCGTGATCGTGGTGAACGACAACGGCATGTCGATCGCCCCGAACGTCGGCTCGCTGTCGCGCTACTTCAACCGCATGCGGCTCAACCCGAAGCTGTACCACGCACGCGAGGACGTCGAGGAGACGCTCACGCACCTGCCGGTCGGCATCGGCAAGCGGATCGAGCGGCTCGGGCCGATCCTCAAGGAGTCGCTCAAGGCCTACTGGGCGCCCGGCCTGTTCTTCGAGGAGCTCGACCTCGCCTACGTAGGCGTGATCGACGGCCACGACGTGAAGGCCCTGAGGCGTGCCCTCCGCGACGCGCTGGCCGCCGACCGCCCGGTCGTGGTGCACTGCAAGACCGTCAAGGGCAAGGGCTTCGAGCCGGCCGAGGAGGGCGGCCTGGAGGGCATGGAGCGCTGGCACGCCGCCAAGCCCGGCTCGATCTCGAACGGCACGGTCGCGGAGGTTCCGGCGACGCCCAAGAAGAGCGCGAAGATCGCGGGGCCGCCGCAGTACACGACGGTGTTCGGCAACGCGCTCGTGGAGGAGTGCCGCCGTGACGACCGGATCGTCGGCATCACCGCCGCCATGAACTCCGGCACGGGGCTCAACATCCTCCAGCGCGAGCTGCCCGAGCGCTACTACGACGTGGGCATCGCCGAGCAGCACGCGGTGCTGTTCGCGGCCGGGCTGGCGCTCGAGGGAGCGAAGCCGGTCGCGGCTATCTACTCGACCTTCCTCCAGCGCGCCTACGACCAGATCGTCCACGACGTCTGCCTGCAGCAGCTCAACGTGGTGTTCGCGATGGACCGCGCCGGCCTGGTGGGCGACGACGGGCCGACCCACCACGGCGCGTTCGACATCTCCTACATGCGCTGCCTGCCGAACCTCGTGCTGATGGCGCCGCGCGACGAGGCGATGCTCGTCCACATGCTGCACACCGCGGTCAGCTACGACGACGGCCCGATTGCGCTGCGCTACCCGCGCGGCGAGGGGGAGGGGCGGCGGCTGCCGCGCCGGCCCGAGGCGATCGAGATCGGCCGCGGCGAGCTGCTGCGTGACGGCGAGCGCGTGGCCCTGCTCGGCTACGGCTTCGGCGTCCCGCTGGCACTGGCGGCGGCCGACCTGCTGGCCGGCGCGCACGGCGTGGAGCCGACCGTCGCCGACGCCCGCTTCGCCAAGCCGCTCGACGGCGAGCTGATCGAGCGCCTCGCGCTCGAACACGACCTGATCGTGACGATCGAGGACAACGTGCTGGCGGGCGGCTTCGGATCCGGGGTGCTGGAGCACCTGGCCGACGCGGACCTGCTCGGCGGCACCCGCGTGCTGCGGGTGGGGCTGCCGGATCGCTACGTGACGCACGGCAAGCCCGCGCTGCTGCACGAGGAGGTCGGGCTCACGCCGGCCGCCGTGGCGGAGAAGGTCGCCCAGGCGGTCTTGGAGCCGACGGGCGCCTTCGCGTAGCTGGTCTGCGGGGCCAACTGCAGCGATAAAGGGGTTGGTCGGTTTCGCGCAGTACCAACCCGCCACACGCCGCCCGCCACGGAGGGGTAGCCGAGTTCACGCCGGCTGGTCGCCCCGAACGGGACCCACCCTGCGCGGCGGAGTGCACGTGGGCCAGCTTTCGAGCGAATACCGAGCCCCAGCGGACCCGGTCCGACGGTGGGCACAGTTCTCGACCGGGCCCAACCCCTTATTGCTGCAGTTTTTCCCGGCGTTGTCGCAAACGCAGAGCCCGCGCCCGCCCTACCAGCGCGCCAGCGTCGAGTCGGCCTCGAGCCGCAGCGCCATTGCCGCGATCAGCGCGATCACGGCCTCGACGTCGCCCAGCTCGACCATCTCGACCGGCGAGTGCATGTAGCGCAGCGGGATCGACACCACCGCCGTCGGCACGCCGGTGCGGCTCATGTGGACCACGTCGGCGTCCGTGCGGGTCGCGCCGCCGGCGGCCTCGGTTGCGCACTCGATCCCGACGGACTCCGCGGCGGCGTCGAGCAGGTCGTTCAGCGGCCTGCTGACGATCGCCCCCCGCGTGATCACGGGCCCGCTGCCGAGGCCGTGCTCGCCCAGCTCGCCGGCGCTCACGCCGGGGGCGTCGGTCGCGTGGGTCACGTCGACGACGACGGCCAGGTCCGGCTCCAGCCCGTAGGCCATCGAGCGGGCGCCGTGCGAGCCGATCTCCTCCTGCACGGCGGCGACCCCGGCCACCGGGCCGGCGCCTCCGCCGGCCTCGCTGACGCGGCGGGCGACCTCGAGCGCGACGTACACGCCGAGGCGGTTGTCGAGGGCGCGCGAGACCAGCCGGTCGCCGCGCAGCTCGACGGGCTCCGTGGCTATCACGACCGGATCGCCCTCGCGCACGAGCGAGCGCGCCTCGTCCTGGTCGCGCACGCCGATGTCCACGTGCAGGCCCTTCAGCTCGACGGCCTTCTTGCGCTCGTCCTGCTCGAGCACGTGGATCGGCTTGCGCCCGACCACGCCGGCCACCGGGCCGGAGGGCGTCAGCACCTCGACGCGCTGCCCGACGAGCACCTGCGGGTCCCAGCCGCCCGAGCCGACCACGTGCAGGAACCCCTTGTCGTTGATGTGGCTCACCAGCAGGGCGATCTCGTCGACGTGGCCGACGACGGCAAGCAGCGGGTGGTCGGAGCGGCCGCCGACGCGCGCGACGGAGGTACCCATCGCGTCGAGGCTGACCTCGTCGGCGAACTCCTCGGCGGCCGCGCGCCAGACGGCGGCGGGCGCCTCCTCGTGCCCGGGTGGGCCCGGGGCGGTCAGCAGAGCGTGAAGGAACTCGGGGGTGCTCAAGTACGTACCTCGACGGTCGGTTGGAGGGTCAGTTCAGAGGTCAGGCTGTTGGCGACGAAGCAGTGCTCGTGGGCGGTGTGGACGAGCTTGCGGATGCGCTCCTCGCTCGCCTCGCCCGCGACCACGATGTGCGGCCGCAGCTCGATCTCGGTGATGCGCACCGGCTGCTGGTCGGTCGGCATGAGGGCGACCGCGTCGTCGCGGTACTCGACCACGTCGATGCGCGCCTTGGCGGCCAGGTGGAGGAACCAGAGCGTCTGGCAGGAGGAGGCCGCCATCAGCAGCAGGAGCTCGGGATTGAGCAGCGAGGGGTCGCCCTTGCTCTCGCCGGTCGTCACGTGGAGCTCCTGCGCGACGCCCGGAGCGGTCGTCTTGTGCGCGCGGTCGTAGTGATCCCAGCCGAGGCCGGTCGAGCCGGTCCAGTGGAGCTGGGTCTCGTAGCGGGTGGTCGCCATCGGGTCGGCGGAGTCTGGCAAAACGAAACGACCCCGCCGAAGCGGGGCCGTTTCCTGAGGGAGGAGTGATGCTATGTGGACTCTGAGAGGAAGTTCTTGTGTCCTACGCGGTGCTTGCGCTGTAGCTGGTGATCGAGGTCACGATCAGGGCGCCGACGCCCGCGGTCGCGAACAGGATCGCCGCGCCGGTGTCGCCGTAGAGCCCGAACAGCACGGCGACCACCAACAGGCCGAAGCCGATGCCGCGGTCGTAGACCGCCTGGGCGGAGACCGGCAGGGTGCCGCGGCCACTCGGGGCGGTGCCCGCTAGGGCCAGCGCCACGATGATCACGCCGATCGCGAGGCCCGTGACAATCGCCGCGGCACCGAGGCCGAGAGCGAACGGGACACCGATCAGCGCGGTGCCGGCAGCCATCAGGAGGCCGGAGCGCAGCGCGGGTGAGATCAGACGTGCAATCGTCATCGTGGATCCGAGGCTACGCAGGGGTTGTGGCCGTTGTGTGACGTGGCTCACACAGTCGGTTGCACGGCGGCCACAGGTACCCTGGCGCGATGCCCAAGCGGCGGCTGGACACACTGCTCGCCGAGCGCGGGCTGTTCGAGAGCCGCAACAGGGCGGCCGCCGCGGTGATGGCCGGTGACGTGCGCGTGGAGGACCGCCCGGCGCGCAAGCCGGGCGAGTTGGTGGCCGCAGACGTGCGGCTCGACGTGGCCGAGCGGCCCGAGTTCGTCTCGCGCGGGGGGATCAAGCTCGCGAACGCGCTCCACGCCTTCGGGGTAGATCCGAGCGGGCGGCGGGCCCTGGACGTAGGGGCGGCGACGGGCGGCTTCACCGACTGCCTGCTGCAGCGCGGGGCGGCGGCCGTGGTGGCGCTCGACGTGGCCTACGGCGAGCTGCACTGGAGCATCCGCAACGACCCGCGCGTGACGGTGATCGAGCGCCGCAACGCGCGCTCGCTCGCTGTGGACGAGCTGCCCTGGCGGCCCGACCTGATCGTCGCCGACGTCTCGTTCATCTCCCTCACCAAGGTGCTTCCGGCCGTGCTCGCGGCCGCCGCGCCGCGCTTCGACTGCCTGGCGCTCGTCAAGCCGCAGTTCGAGGTCGGCCGGGAGCGGATCGCGCGCGGCGGGGTGGTGCGCGAGGCGGACGACCGGCGCGTTGCGCTGCTGGCCGTGGCCGGCTTCGCGCGGGACGAGCTGGGTGCCGCGGTGCTGGGGTTCGCCTCGTCGGGCCTGCCAGGTCCGGCCGGCAACCGCGAGAGCTTCGTCTGGCTGGCGGAGGGCGGGCGCGCCGAGGCGGTCGAGGACTTGGAGGCCGCGGCGAGAAGAGCGGAGCCGTGAACCCCGCGCGCTCGATCACGATCTTCAGCCACGCGCGGCCGGCCGACACGGAGACGGCGCTGCGCAGGATCGTCGAGCTGGCAGCGGCCGAGGGCGTCGAGGTGCGCCTGCCGCCCGCGGAGGTCGAGAAGTTCGGCACGGTGCCGGGCACCGAGCCGGCGAGCGACGAGGCCCCCGATCTCGCGCTCGTGCTCGGCGGCGACGGGACGATCCTGACCGCGCTGCGCCGGTTCGCCGGGACCGGGGTCCCGGTGTTCGCGATCAACTTCGGGGCGATCGGCTTCCTGGCCACGATCGAGCCCTGGGAGCTCGAGGAGCAGGTGCGCAGCGCCCTGCGCGGCGAGTTCGACGTGATGGACCTGCCGGGCCTGGTCGTGGCCACCCCGGACGGCGAGCGGATCGCGGTCAACGACGTCTCGTTCCACCGCCGCCAGGACGGGCGCGTGGCGGAGCTGGCCTACTCGGTCGAGGAGGAGGAGCTGAGCGAGGTGCGCTGCGACGGCCTGGTCGTGTCCACTCCGGCCGGGTCGACGGGCTACAACCTCGCCAACGGCGGCCCGGTGCTGGCCTGGGGCGTGGAGGGCTTCGTGGTCTCGTTCATCGCGCCGCACACGCTCACCGCGCGGTCGCTGGTGGTGGCCCCCGGCGACGCGCTGGTGGTGACCAACCGCTCGCGCTCCGAGGAGGTCGACGTCTCGACGGACGCCCGCACGGTCTGCGCGCTGGCGCCCGAGGCGAGCATGAGGATCGAGTTCCGCCAGCGCCAGGCGCTGCTGGCCCAGACGCCGGGCGCGACCTTCTACCACCGCCTGCGCGACAAGTTCGGCCGGCTGTCCTACTGACGCTCCGTCGGGGCCCGCTGGTATCCCTGGTCCGTGCTCCTAGAGCTACGGATCGAGAACCTGCTGCTGATCGAGCGGGCCGAGCTGCGTCCCGGCTCGGGCCTGTGCGCGATCACGGGCGAGACCGGCGCGGGCAAGACGGTGCTCGCCCACGCGCTCGACCTCCTGCTCGGCGGCAAGGCGCGCTCGGGCATCGTCCGCCCGGGCGCCCGTGAGGCCTATGTCGAGGGCGTCTTCGCTCTGCCGCCCGGTCTGATCGACGACTCCGCGCTGGCCGAGCTGCGCGAGCGCATCGACATCTCCGGCGACGAGATCGTGCTCGCCCGCCGGGTGAGCTCCGAGGGGCGCACGCGCGCTTTCGTCGAGGGCCGCTCGGCGACGGCGGCCGACCTGCAGGCGCTCGGCGGGCGGCTGGTGGCCTTCTTCGGCCAGCACGAGCACCGCCGCCTGACGCTGGCGTCGGCCCAGCTGGACCTCCTCGACGGCTTCTGCGGGCGCGAGCAGCTGGAGCTGCGCGAGCGACTGGCCGCCGCTCACGCGCGGGCGCGCGCCGTGGAGGCGCAGCTCGCCGAGCTGCGCGAGCGCGCCGGCACGCGCGATCGCGACCTTGACCTGCTCGCCTTCGAGATCCAGGAGATCGAGGAGCTCGATCCGTCTCAGGAGGAGCGCTCCGCGCTGGCCGTCGAGCGCGAGCGGCTGCGGCAGATGGACGGCCTGTTGGCGGCCGCGGGCGGCGGGGCCGAGGCGATCGCGCCCTCCGCCGGCGACGGCGGCGTGGCGCAGCTGCTCGCCGAGGTCGAGCGCCTCGCGGGCGGGGTGCAGGGGGTGGACCCGTCGCTCGACTCGCTCGCCTCTCGAATCGCCGCGCTGAGGATCGAGGCCGACGACCTGGGCGCGGAGCTGCGCCGCTACGTCGATTCGCTCGAGGCCGAGCCGGGGCGGCTCGAGGAGGTCGAGGAGCGCCTCGAGCAGTACGACCGGCTGGAGCGCAAGCACGGCGGGAGCGTGGAGGCTGTGCTGGAGCACGCCGAGCGCTGCCGGTCCGAGCGCGAGCGCCTGGAGCAGGCCGAGGTGGCGACCGAGCGCGCCGAGGCCGAGCTGGCGTCGGCGGTCGCGGAGCGCTCGGAGCTCGCCGCCGAGCTCGGGGCGCGGCGCGCCAGGGCCGCCCCGAAGCTGGCCGAGCGGGTGCGCGAGGAGCTTGCGGCGCTGGCGATGGAGGACGCGTCGTTCGAGGTACGGCTGGAGCCGCGCGAGGAGATCGGGCCGAGCGGCGCCGAGCGCGCCGAGCTGATGCTGGCGCCCAACCCGGGCGTGCCGGCCGCGCCGATCCGCGAGGCGGCATCGGGCGGCGAGCTGTCGCGTGTGATGCTGGCGCTGATGACCGTGGCGGGGACGGGCGAGTCGCGAACGCTGGTGTTCGACGAGGTGGACGCCGGCGTCGGCGGCCAGACCGCCAACGCGGTGGGGGAGCGCCTGCGCGCGCTCGGCGAGTCGCGCCAGGTGCTGTGCATCACCCACCTGCCGCAGATCGCGGCGCTGGCGACCGGCCACTTCCGCATCGAGAAGTCGGCGGCCGAGGACACCTCGCTGACGACGGTCGAGGAGCTCGCCGGCGACGGGGTGGTGGAGGAGCTGATGCGGATGCTGGGCGCCGAGGCATCGGACGGCGCGGCTCGCAAGCACGCCAAGCAGCTCCTGGCCGCCGCATGACCGGCGCGATCGCCATCGCCCTCCAGCGTCCTCGGCCCTCGGCGTGCCCAGCACGCCTTCGGGCCTGCGTCCTTGGATGGCGGGGCCCGCGCACCGCTCAAGCGGCGCCCTCGCGCCGCGTGAGCGCGGCCTTCCGCCAGCTCGGCGAGTACACTCGAACTCCCAGAGCCTGAATGCCCGAGAGCCGCCCGGAAACCCGTTTCATCTTCATCACCGGCGGCGTCGTCTCCGCTCTTGGGAAGGGCATCGCGGCCGCCTCGCTGGGTCATCTGCTCGTCGCTCGCGGCCTGTCCGTGACGATCCAGAAGTTCGACCCGTACATCAACGTGGACCCGGGCACGATGAGCCCGTTCCAGCACGGAGAGGTGTTCGTGACCGAGGACGGCGCGGAGACCGACCTCGATCTCGGGCACTACGAGCGCTTCACGGACGTCAACACGAGCCGCGCCTCCAACGCGACGGCGGGCGCTATCTACAACTCGGTGATCCGGCGCGAGCGCCGGGGCGACTACCTCGGCGGCACCGTCCAGGTGATCCCGCACATCACCGACGAGATCAAGAACCGGATCCGGCTGGTGGCCGAGTCGGCCGAGGTCGACATCGTGATCACGGAGATCGGCGGCACGGTGGGCGACATCGAGTCGCTGCCGTTCCTCGAGGCGCTGCGCCAGTTCCACTCCGACCTCGGCCGCGACCGCTGCATGTTCGTGCACCTCACGCTCGTGCCCTTCCTGGGCCACGCGGGCGAGCTGAAGACCAAGCCGACGCAGCACTCCGTCCAGGAGCTGCGCCGGATCGGCATCCAGCCGGACATGGTGATGTGCCGCTCCGAGGAGGCGCTCGGGGACGAGATCCGCGAGAAGATCGCCCTGTTCGCGAACCTGCCGGTTCCCTCGGTGGTGTCCGCCCGCGACGTCGACTCGATCTACAAGGTGCCGCTCGAGTTCGAGCACGAGGGCGTGGCCGAGCGCGTGCTGGCGCACTTCGGGCTGGAGGCGCCGGCGCCCGACCTGACCGACTGGAAGGAGCTCGTCCACCGCATCGGCTCCGCGAGCACGAGCGTGCGCATCGGGCTGGTCGGCAAGTACAACCAGCTCGCCGACGCCTACCTGTCCGTGATCGAGGCGCTCAACCACGCCGCCACGCACCACGGCGGCACGGTCGAGCTGCACTGGGTCGATTCCGAGCGGCTGACCGACGGTGAGGTCGAGGCCGAGCTTGCCACCTGCGACGGGATCCTCGTCCCCGGCGGCTTCGGCGTCCGCGGGATCGAGGGCAAGATCAGGGCCGCCCGCTTCGCGCGCGAGAACCGGGTGCCCTACCTGGGCATCTGCCTCGGCATGCAGATCGCCGTGTCCGAGTTCGCCCGCCACGTGGCCGGCATGGACGGAGCCAACTCGACCGAGTTCGACCCCGAGACACCCTTCCCGGTGATCGACCTCCTGCCCGAGCAGAAGGAGGTCCGCGACATGGGCGGGACGATGCGCCTGGGCGCCGACCCCGTGAAGCTGCACGAGGGCACGCGCGCCCGCGAGGTGTACGGCGAGGCGGTCATCTACGAGCGCCACCGCCACCGCTACGAGGTGAACAACCACCTGCGCAAGCGCCTCGAGCACGCCGGCCTCATCTTCAGCGGCACGTCACCCGACGACCGCCTGGTCGAGGTGATCGAGCTCCCGGACCACCCCTTCTTCGTCGCCTCCCAGTACCACCCCGAGTTCAAGAGCCGCCCGCTGCGCCCGCAGCCGCTGTTCCGGGACTTCGTGGGCGCCGCGATGGAACGCGCCCGCGAACGAGCGCCCGAAGTCGAGCCCGCGGTGCGGGCCGAGTCGCACGCGTAGCGTTCCTCGCGGCGCGACTCCGGCGCGACGTCGGCGGCCCCGAGCCGAGTGATTGTTACGAGAGGTGTCATATGCGCGCCGCTCGTCGACCACCCCCGCCGCGGTCACCGCAAGGGGACCGTCTCGGTAGCCTCCGGCGCGTGACCGTCCGCTCGCTTCAGAGCGCCTCCTCCGCCGAGCGTGAGCGTCTTCTCGACGACTTCGTGCGCCTCTGCGAGATCGAGAGCCCGTCGCAGAGCGAGCGCAAGGTTGCCGACGCCGTCAGGGCCGACCTCGAGCAGCTCGGCCTCGAGGTCGAGGAGGACGGCAGCGGGAGCGAGACCGGCTCCGACTCCGGCAACCTGCTCGCCCGCATCGAGGGCCCGCCCGAGTCCCGCACCATCCTGCTCTGCGCCCACCTCGACACCGTCCCGCTTGCCGGTCCGGTCGAGGTCCACGAGGAGAACGGCCTGCTCACCAACAAGCACGAGGCCATCCTCGGCGCCGACAACAAGGCCGCCGTCGCCACGATCCTCGCGGCCGCGCGGCGCCTGACCGCGAACAGCCCGCCCGTCGGCGTCGAGATCCTCTTCACCACCTGCGAGGAGCACGCGCTGGCCGGCGCGAAGGCGTTCGACCCCGCCCGCCTGAGCTCCGAGTTCGGCTACGTCTTCGACCACGCCTCGCCGATCGGCGAGCTGATCACCGCCTCGCCCACCTACTACCGGCTCGAGGCCGAGTTCCGCGGGCAGGCCGCCCACGCCGGCATCCGCCCCGAGGACGGCCACAACGCGATCGTCGCCGCGGCGAAGGCGATCGCCGCCATGCAGATCGGCCGTCTGGACGACCAGACCACCGCGAACGTGGGCCAGATCCAGGGCGGCACCGCCGCGAACGTCGTGGCCGAGCGCTGCCACGTCGTGCTCGAGGCGCGCAGCCTCGACGACGCCCGCGCGGGGGAGGTCGTCAGCTCCATGGTCGACGCCGCCACCGAGGCCGCCAGCGACCTCGAGTGCGACGTCGAGACCTCGGTCGAGCGCCTGTTCCGCGGCTACAAGCTCGCCCGCAACGCGCCGGTGGTGGAGGTGGCAGCCGAGGCCCTGAAAGCCGGCGGCACCGAGCCGGTCTACATAAACACCGGCGGCGGCAGCGACGCCAACGCGCTGATCGCCGCCGACCTGCCGGTGCTGAACGTCGCCAACGGCACCGAGCGCAACCACCAGCCGGACGAGTCGGTCACGGTCGACGCGCTCGAGCAGATGCTGGACGTGACCCTGGCGATCGTCGCGGCGAGCGCCCGCATCTAGACGTGGAGCGCGTCAAGAGCGACATCGTCTGGAAGGGGCGCATCGCCACCGTGCGGGTCGATCGCTTCCGCTACGACGACGGCGAGGAGGCCGACCGCGAGGTCGTAGCGCACCCCGGGTCGGTGGCGATCGTCGCCCACGACGGCGAGCACCTCTACCTCGTCAAGCAGCCGCGCGAGGCGGTCGGCGAGCCGGAGCTGCTCGAGCTGCCGGCCGGCAAGCTCGACGAGGAGGGCGAGCAGCCGCTCGACACCGCCAAGCGCGAGCTCGCCGAGGAGATCGGCAAGGGCGCGCGCACCTGGAGCCACCTGACGAGCTTCTACACCTCGCCGGGCTTCGTCGACGAGGAGTGCCACGTCTTCCTGGCCACCGACCTCTACGACGAGAGCGCCGAGGCGGATGAGGACGAGCGGATCGAGATCGTGCCGGTGCCGCTCGACGAGCTCGACGACGCCATCCGCGGCTGCCGCGATGCCAAGTCGCTCGCCGGCCTGCTCTGGTTTCGCGCCTTCGAGCGCTGAGCCGGCGCTTGCAAATCAAGGGATGACCGCGATGCGGGCGAACGGTGTCGTCGATGGCGACGCTCGAGAAGCCCCTGGTCGAGTCCCGCTTCGAGGACCTGTTGCTGGACTTCCTCTCCTACCTCGAGTTCGAGCGCGGGCTGTCGCGCAACACGCTCGAGGCCTACCGCGGCGACCTGCTCCAGCTCGGCCGCTTCCTGGGGGAGCGCCACCTGTCGGCGCTCGAGGCCGGACCCGCTGACATCAGCGACTTCCTAACCGGGCTCGCCACCGGCGACGACGACCACCGGCCCGCCTCGCCCGCGACGATCCACCGCAAGTCCGCCTGCCTGCGCTCCTTCTACCGCCACCTCCGCCGTGAGGGGCTGCGCGAGTCAGACCCGACGGCCACGCTGAGCGCGCCGCGCCGCAGCCGCAAGCTGCCCCAGGTGCTGACCCGCGGCGAGGTCGAGAAGCTGCTCTCCCAGCCGCGCGGGACCGACCCGCACGCCCTGCGCGACCGCGCGCTGCTGGAGATGATGTACGCCTCCGGGCTGCGCGCCTCCGAGGCGATCGGCCTGGAGCTGGGCGACGTCGACATCGAGGAGCGCGTGCTGCGCGCCCGTGGCAAGGGGTCCAAGGAGCGCCTCGTGCCGATCGGCGGGCAGGCCCTGAAGGCGCTGACCGCCTACCTGGAGCGGGGCCGGCCCAAGCTCGTCAAGAACGGGCCCGAGCTGCACCTGTACGTGAACTTCCGCGGCGGGCAGCTCACCCGCCAGGGGCTCTACAAGATCGTCCGCCGGCACGCGCTCAGCGCCGGCCTCGCCGACCGCATGAGCCCCCATACGCTGCGCCACACGTTCGCCACGCATCTGCTCGCCGGCGGCTGCGACCTGCGCTCGGTGCAGGAGATGCTGGGCCACGCCGACGTCTCGACGACCCAGCTCTACACGCACCTGTCGAGCGAGCGGCTCAAGGACGTCTACTTCAAGGCGCACCCGCGAGCGACCGTCGCGTAACGTCGGGGGAGTGCCCGAGCTCCCCGAAGTAGAGACGATCCGCCGCCAGCTCGCGCCCGCCGTCGAGGGCCGCCGGATCGTGAACGCCGAGGTGCGCGACCCGCGCTGGTGCGAGCCCGCGCCCCCCGAGGCGATCGAGGACGCGCTGCGCGGCCGCACCATCGAGCGGGCCGGCAGGCGCGGCAAGTACCTGATCCTGTCGCTCGAGGACGACGTCCATCTGGTCATGCACCTGCGCATGACCGGCAACCTGCTGCTCAGCGACGATCCCGAGGACCCGCCGCACCTGCGCGTGGCGTTCACGCTCGACGACGGCCGCCGGCTGCTGTTCGTCGACGTGCGCCGCTTCGGAACCGGCGACGTGCTGCTCGGCGGCGACGCGCTAGACGAGTACTTCGAGTCGCGCCTGGGAGTGGAGCCGCTCAGCGCCGACTTCACCGCCGAGGCGCTGCGCGCGCTCGCGCGCGGGCGCAAGCAGCCGGTCAAGGCGTTCCTGCTCAATCAGGAGCGGATCGCGGGCGTGGGCAACATCTACGCCGACGAGGCGCTCTTCCGGGCGAAGCTCCACCCGCTGCGGACGGTCGGGACGCTGAAGCGGCCGCAGATCGAGGCGCTCCGGGAGGCGGTCGTCGACTCGCTGCAGCTGGGCATCGACTCCAAGGGCGCGTCGATCGACGACTACCGCCACGTCGACGGCGCCCGCGGCAGCTTCCAGGACCGCTTTCTCGTCTACTCGCGTGCGGGGGAGACGTGCGTCCGCTGCGGCAGCGCGATCGTGAAGCTGCGTGCCGCCGGACGCGGCACCTACATCTGCCCGAACTGCCAGCGCCGCCCGCGCGCTACGACCGCGACGTCATCACGACGCGCGCCCCAGCCGCGGGGATCATCGTGACGTTGCGGTGGCGGGCCCGCTCGGGAGCGGGGTCGGCCGGCTCGAGTTGAGCACGGCGGGCGATCGCGCGCAGCACGACGCGCTGCTCGGCCATGGCGAGCGCCGCGCCCAGGCAGCGGCGGATGCCGCCGCCGAACGGGATCCAGGTGTAGGTCCCGGGCTTGACGCCGAGGAAGCGCTCGGGCCGGAACGCGAACGGGTCGGGGTAGACGTCCTCGCGGTGGTGGACCAGCAGGATGCTGATCAGGACGGGCGTCCCTGCGGGCACGCGGTAGTCGCCGAGCTGCCAGGGCACCGCGACGCGGCGGCCGATGATCGGGATCACCGGGCGCGAGCGCATCGTCTCGTGGATGACCGCCTCGACGTAGCCGTCCGGATCGTCGTCGTCGGCACGCGCGACCTCGCGCAGCCGGTCATAGGCGGCCGGGTGGCGCAGCAGCCGCTCGAAGGCCCAGGCGAGCGAGTTGGCGGTCGTCTCGTGCCCGGCCAGCACCAGGGTGAGCAGCTCGTCGCGCAGCTCCTTGTCGGTGAGCCGCTCGCCCTCCTCGGTCTCGGCGTCGAGCAGCAGCGAGAGGATGTCGGTGCGCGGACGCCCGTCGGCCCGGCGCGCCTCGATCAGCGCGTAAACCTGCCGGTCGAGGAGCTTGAGGAAGGCGCGCAGTGGCCCGATCGGCTCGTCGCTGGCGAGGTTGAGCAGCTCGAACAGCTGCGCCTCCGGGCGGGTGGACAGGCCCACCATCTGCCGGATCACCTTGCGCAGGCCGTGCTCGGGCGTGCCCGGCGCGGGCTGGCCCTCGACTCCGAAGATGCCGGCCATGATCACGTCGAGGGTGATCGCCTGCATGCGCGGCGCCAGCTCGAACGGAGTGCCGAGCGGCCAGCGGTCGATCTCGCGCTCGGCGGCGTCCGCGATCATCTCGGTGTAGCGCCGCACCGCTTCTCCGTGGAAGGGCGGCAGCAGCAGCTTGCGCTGGCGCATGTGGCGCGGCCCGACCGCGGTCAGCACCGAGTTGGGGCCGAGGATCGGCCGCAGCGGCGACTCCCCGGTCAGCGACGGCGCCTCCTCGGGCTTGGCGGTGAACAGCGAGCGGACGTGATCGGGGTGGCTTGTGACGACGGGGTCGTCGACGGCGCTGCGGAACAGGAAGACGTCGCCAAGCTCGCGCCGGGCCCGGAACACGAACTCGATCTGGCGGATGCTGAAGCGCAGCGTCTGGAGCGCGCGCGGGAGCGGGAACGAGGGCGGCAGGCTCGAGGGCGAGCCGTCGTCGGGAAGGGGACCGGCGGGCGAGGGCGGCGCCTCGCCGATCAGGCCGCGGGGAGAGGGCGCCTCGGTGACGCTCACGCCGCCAGCAGCTCCTCGAGCGCGCCGGCGCGATCGGCCTCGAGCAGCTCTCGAAAGCCCCCGATGGCGCGCTGGCCGACCACGATCTGAGGGAACGTCATCTGCCCGGTGAGCGCGACGAGGTCGGCTCTTCCAACGGGATCCTTGGCGAGGTTGATCTCGGCATAGTCGACGCCGCGAGCGGCGAGCAGGGCCTTCGCCTGGCGGCAGAAGCCGCACGGCTCGGTCGTGTAAACGACAACCCCGCTCTCGTCCGCCATCCCGGCCAGAGTGTAGGTCGTGGCAGCGCGCTTTAACTGCAGCAACCAAGGGGTGGGGTCCGAAATGCAGCTCACCCCCTGGTCGTTTGGCGGGTGGGCCCGTTCACGATGCGCATCGCGTCGAAAAGTCGCCCCCCACCCGGACGGCGCAGCGGGCGGGCCGCTTTGGCTTACGCAGCGCGCCAAAACTCGGCCCACGCCCGAAAAAGGGTGGGGGTGGGGCGGTTTTCGAGGGTGCCAACCCCTTTGTCGCTGTTGTTTGCGCCTCGACCTGGCAAAGACACTTGAGCTAATGCCCCGATCGTTCAAGACCGAAGCCATCGTGCTCCGCTCGATCCGCTACGGGGAGGCCGATCGGGTGCTGCACCTCTACACGCCCGACCACGGGCGGCTGGGCGCGATCGCGAAGGGGGTGCGGCGGACGAAGTCGCGGATGGGGGGCCGGTTGGAGCCGCTCAGCCGGGTGCGCCTGGTCCTCCACCAGGGTCGCGGCGAGCTGTGCACGGTCAGCCAGGTCGACACGCTGCACCCGCACGCCTCGCTGCGCGAGCGGCGTGACTCGCTCGAGCGCGCCACGCAGGCCTGCGAGGCGGTGCTGCGGCTGTTCGACTCGACGGAGTCCAACCACCCGGCCTACAACCTGCTCTGCAACGAGCTGGCACTGCTCGACGGCAGCTCGGAGGCGGCGGGCCGAGCCCAGGCGCTCGCCTTCCGCCTCAAGCTGCTGCTGGCAGCCGGCTTCGCGCCGGAACTGGCCGCGTGCGCGACCTGCGGCGAGGCCGAGCACCTGGGCGCCTTCTCGCCGAGCGCCGGCGGCGTGGTCTGTGCCGGCTGCGAGGCGGGCTCGTTCCCGCTCGGGGAGGAGGCCCACCGCTTCCTCGTGATCGCCCTTGCCCGGCCGCTGGCCGAGGCCCCGCCCGCGCCGGAGCTGGCCCTGGCCCAGGCCGATCGTGCGATCGCCGAAACGCTCGAGTACCACGCGCACGTTCGATTGAGGCGGGTGGCTTAGGGGCATACAGTCCCGATCAGTGAAGGCCGCCACCGGAACGAAGCTGGTCTATGACTTCGCCGAGGGCTCGCGCGACATGCGCGAGCTGCTCGGCGGCAAGGGCGCGAACGTCGCGGAGATGACGCGCGTGCTCGGCGCCGACCGCGTGCCGGCCGGCTTCACGATCACGACCGAGGCCTGCGTGGCCTATATGGAGGCCAAGCGCGCCTTCCCCGAGGGCCTCGACGAGCAGGTCGCCGAGGCGCTCCAGCGCCTGGAGGAGCAGGCCCAAAAGACGCTCGGCGACGCCGAGGACCCGCTGCTGGTCTCCGTTCGCAGCGGGGCGCGCGACTCCATGCCGGGCATGCTCGACACCGTCCTCAACCTGGGCCTCAACGAAGAGTCCGTGGCCGGGCTGGGCGGCGATCGCTTCGCGTGGGACTCCTACCGGCGCTTCGTGCAGATGTTCGGCAACGTCTGCCGCGGCATCCCGGGGGAGCGCTACGAGGACCTGATCAAGGAGGCCAAGTCCGAGGCGGGGGTCAAGAACGACGTCGAGCTCGACATCGACGCGCTGAAGGCGCTCACCGACCGCTTCAAGCAGGTCTTCGCCGACGAGACCGGGGAGCAGTTCCCGCACGAGCCGCGCGAGCAGCTCACCCAGGCGATCAAGGCGGTGTTCGACTCGTGGTTAGGTGACCGGGCGGTCAGCTACCGCCGCATCAACCACATCCCGGACGAGTGGGGCACGGCGGTCAACGTGCAGCAGATGGTGTTCGGCAACCGCGGCGAGCAGTCGTGCTCGGGCGTGGCCTTCTCGCGCGACGAGGTCACGGGCGAGCCGACGCCCTCGGGTGACTTCCTGGTCAACGCGCAGGGCGAGGACGTCGTGTCGGGCGTGCGCACGCCGCGCGATCTGCACGAGATGGAGGACGTCATGCCCGCGGCCTACGAGGAGCTGCTCGAGATCCTGCGCACCCTCGAGAGCCACTACCGCGACATGCAGGACACGGAGTTCACCGTGGAGGAGGGCCGCCTCTACATGCTCCAGACGCGCACCGCGAAGCGGCCCGCCCAGGCGGCCGTGCGGTTCGCGGTCGACGCCGTGGAGGAGCAGCTGCTCGACAAGCGGGATGCGATCGCCACGATCGACGCCGGGCGGCTCGACGCGCTGCTGCACCCGGCCTTCAAGCGCGACGCCGAGTTCGAGGTGCTGGCCGAGGGCGTGCCCGCGTCGCCCGGCGCCGCCAAGGGCGCGATCGTGTTCACCGCGCCCGACGCGGTCGCCGCGGCGGAAGAGGGCCGCGACGTGATCCTGGTGCGGCCGTTCACGGAGGCCGACGACGTGGCCGGCTTCCACGCCGCCAAGGGCATCCTCACCGCGGAGGGCGGCAAGGCGAGCCACGCCGCGCTGGTCGCGCGCGGGATGGGCAAGCCGTGCGTCGCCGGCGCAGCGGCCCTGCAGGTGGACCTGAAGGCCAAGCAGGTCAGCGCGAACGGCACGACGCTGAACGAGGGCGACATGATCGCGATCGACGGCTCGGCGGGCGTCGTCACGGCCGACGACGTCGAGCTCGAGGAGCCCGAGGTATCGGACCAGTTCGAGACCGTGCTGAGCTGGGCCGACGAGCTGCGCGACCTCGGCGTGCGGGCCAACGCCGACACGCCCCAGGACGCCGCCAAGGCGCGCGAGTTCGGCGCCGAGGGGATCGGCCTGTGCCGGACCGAGCACATGTTCATGGCCGCGGACCGCCAGCCCAAGATGCGGGCGATGATCATGGCCGAGTCCGAGGAGGACCGCCGCAAGGCGCTCGACGCGCTGCTCCCGCTGCAGCAGAAGGACTTCGAGGGCCTGTTCGACGAGATGAGCGGCCTGCCGGTGACCATCAGGCTGCTCGACCCGCCGCTGCACGAGTTCCTCCCGCAGGCAGAGGAGGTCGCCCATGAGGTCGAGCGCGCTCGCCAGGAGGAGTCCGATGACCTCGAGGAGCTCGAGCACACGCTCGACCGGATCCACTCGCTGACCGAGACCAACCCGATGCTCGGCACCCGCGGCGTGCGGCTCGCGGTGCTGCACCCCGAGGTGTACGAGATGCAGGTGCGCGCGATCGTGCGGGCGGCGCTGGCGGTGTCGGAGCCCCCGGAGCTCGAGATCATGATCCCGCTGGTCGCCTACGAGCAGGAGCTCCAGCTGATGCGCGAGCTGGTCGAGCGGATCGTGGACGAGGAGGGCGGCGAGCGGGTCGACCTGCTGATCGGCACGATGATCGAGCTGCCGCGGGCGTGCTTCGTGGCGGACCGGATCGCCGAGCACGCCGACTTCTTCTCGTTCGGCACCAACGACCTCACCCAAACGGCGCTCGGCTTCTCGCGCGACGACGTCGAGGGGAGCTTCCTCACCCGCTACATGGAGCGCAAGGTGCTCGACCGCAGCCCGTTCGAGACGATCGACAAGCCCGGGGTCGGCTGGCTCGTGCGGCTGGCGGCCTGGGTCGGCCGGCAGGCGCAGCCAAAGCTCAAGCTCGGGATCTGCGGGGAGCACGGCGGCGACCCCGACTCGATCGCCTTCTTCCAGCTGGCCGGGCTCGATTACGTCAGCTGCTCGCCCTACCGCGTGCCCATCGCGCGCGTGGCGGCGGCCCAGGCGGCGCTTGGCTGAGCTGGTCGCTCGCCTGCGAGAATCGGCGGCCCGCCGATGACCAAGCTGGCCCGCATCTCGTTTCGCGAGCGGATCGAGCGCGCCGAGGAGGCGCGCCACTCCGCTCTCGCCACGCCGTCCTACCCTGCGCGGCGCTTGCGCGAGGAGCCGGACTCCGACCACCGCACACCGTTCCAGCGCGACCGCGACCGGATCGTCCACTCGAAGGCGTTCCGCCGGCTCAAGCACAAGACGCAGGTGTTCATCGCGCCCGAGGGAGACCACTACCGCACCCGGCTCACCCACACGCTCGAGACCTGCGGGATCGCCCGCACGGTCGCCCGCGCTCTGGGGCTCAACGAGGACCTGACCGAGGCGATCGGGCTCGGCCACGACCTCGGCCATCCGCCCTTCGGGCACGTCGGCGAGGAGGTGCTCGACGGCTGCGTGCGCGAGCGCTGGGGTCACGCCTTCCGCCACAACGAGCACTCGCTGCGGATGGTCGACGAGATCGAGCGCATCAACCTGACCGAGCAGGTGCGCGACGGGATCCTCCACCACACCGGGCCGGACGCGCCGGCGACGCTGGAGGGGCGGATCCTGCGCCTGGTCGACCGGATCGCCTACATCAACCACGACATCGACGACGCGATCCGCGCCGGCATACTCGACTTCGACGCGCTCCCGAGCGCGGAGATCGAGTTGCTCGGGTCGACCGGGTCGGAGCGGATCGAGACGCTGGTCGTCGACCTGCTGCGCCGTTCGGAGGAGGCCGGCGACATCGTGCAGGGGGAGGAAGTCGGCGGCGCGATGCTTCGACTGCGGGAGTTCATGTTCGCGGAGGTCTACCTCGGCCCCGAGGCGCAGCGGCAGAAGCCGCGCATCGAGCGCATGCTGCGCGCCCTGTTCGACCACTACGTCGAGCAGCCGCCGCCGGCGCTGACCCCCGACGCCACGCACGAGCAGCGTGTGGTCGACTGGCTTGCCGGGATGACGGACCGCTTCGCGATCCGGTCCTTCGAGGACCTGTCGCTGCCGCAGGGGTACTGAGGATGGCGCTGTTCACCCGCGACTCGATCGACCGGCTGCGCGACTCGGTCGACATGGTCGACCTCGTCGGCACCAAGACCGACCTGCGCCGGGTGGGCTCGCGCTGGACCGGGCTGTGCCCGTTCCACGACGAACGCACGCCGTCGTTCTCGGTGAACGCCGAGGAGAAGCTCTTCTACTGCTTCGGCTGCCAGGCGAAGGGCGACGCGTTCGGGTTCGTCGAGCAGGCCGAGGGGCTCGACTTCCGCGAGTCGGTCGAGCTGCTGGCAGACCGCTACGGGGTCGAGTTGGAGTTGGAGAACGAGGATCCCCAAGCGGAGGACCGCCGGAGGCGGAAGGAGCGGCTGTACAAGCTGCTCGACCGCACGGCGAGCTTCTATGCCACGTTTCTTTGGGAGTCTCAGGAGGCGGCGCCCGCGCGCGCCTACCTGGGGAGCCGTGGGCTGGAGGAAGAGGTGCTCCGCGAGTTCCGCGTGGGCTACGCGCCGAGTGCGTGGGATCGGGTGCTCGTGGGAGCGCAGCGGGACGGTTTCTCGCCGGAGGAGCTCCGTAAGGCCGGCTTGGTCCAGCAGGGCCGCGAGCGGGGTGGCTTCTATGACCGTTTCCGCGGCCGGATCATGTTCCCGCTTCGAGACCGCCGGGGGAAGGTCGTCGGATTCGGCGCCCGGGCCATGCGGGATGGCCAGGGCCCGAAGTACCTGAACACCTCGGACAGCGAGATCTACAAGAAGGGCACGCAGCTGTTCGGGATCGACGTCGCCAGGGCGCCCGCCGCCAAAGCCGGTCGGATCGTGGTGGTGGAGGGCTACACGGATGTGCTGGCGCTGCATCAAGCCGGGATTCGTGAATCCGTGGCCATCATGGGCACGGCCGTCACAAACGACCAGGTCAACGAGCTGACGCTCGCGGCGCCCGTGATCGTGCTCGCACTCGATGCCGACCGCTCTGGGCAAGAGGCGATGCTCCGCGCCGCCGAGCGGGCCAAGGATCGCAAGGTCGAACTGCTCGCGGTTCAGATGCCCACGGGGACCGACCCGGCCGATATCCTCGCCGCGGGAGGTGCGCAGGCGTTTGCGAAGCTGCTGGAGAGCGCTCTCGCAATCGTCCAGTTTCAGGTTCGCCGAGTTCTTGCCGATGCAGATCTCGGTACGCCCACCGGTAGGGATAGAGCTCTAAAGGAGGCAGGCGACTTGATCGCTGCCACATCCGAAGGGACGGCGATGCGCGATGAGCTGGTCCGCGAGGCCGCGGACCGTCTCGACCTGCCGCAGGAGTACGTGCTCCAAGCCGCGAAAGCGGGGCGTTCCGCTGGTGATCAGCCGGCGGTTTCTGCCGCGGCTTCGGGGGGCAGGGTCGCACTGACGGTTGAGAGCGAGTTTCTGACGCTCTGTCTCGCCAGCGACGAACTGGGCCGACGCTACCTGTCGAAGGCCACCGACGATCAGTTCTCGTCGGATGTGATGCTGCGGGCGCGTCAACATCTCGTGTCGCACTTCGACGACCCACTCGTGGGGCTCAGTGAGGACGACCCGGAGCTGGGAGCGTTGGTCAACGACTTGGCGCATGACGCTCTCGCACGCTCCCCGCAGCCAGAGACGACATTGCAGATGAGCATCCTCCAGCTCGAGAAGCGACGCATCGAGCGGGACATCCGGCGCGCGGGCCAAGCGGGTGACTACACCCGCCAGAGCGAGCTGAAGGCCGCCGAACAGCGCGTGCTGGCCGAGTTGGGCGAAGTGATGGGACAGACCGCGTGAGCCCCAAGGACGTAGAGCCGGACGGCTTCGACACTCCCGACGAGGAGGAGGTCGAGGAGACCCCCGATCTGATCGACGTGGGCGGCGTCGTCACCGCCGGCCTGCCGGCCGCGCCGCCGGAGCAGGGCGCCGAGGACGCTGTGCGGCTCTACCTGCGCTCGATCGGGCGCGTGCCGCTGATCACGCGCGAGGACGAGGTCCGGCTGGCCAAGCGCATCGAGCAGAACGACATGTCGGCCAAGAACGCGCTGATCGAGGCGAACCTGCGTCTGGTCGTGTCGATCGCGAAGCGCTACACGGGCCGCGGCCTGACGCTGCTCGACCTGATCCAGGAGGGCAACCTGGGCCTGATCCGCGCGGTCGAGAAGTTCGACTGGCGGCGCGGCTTCAAGTTCTCGACCTACGCGACCTGGTGGATCCGGCAGGCGATCACGCGCGCGCTGGCGGACCAGTCGCGCACCATTCGCATCCCGGTCCACATGGTGGAGCGGATGAACCGGGTGGCGCGGGCGAAGCGTTCGCTGATGCAGCAGCACAACCGCGAGCCGACCTCCGAGGAGATCGCGGTGCTGGTCGAGATGACCCCCAAGAAGGTCGACGAGATCCTCAAGCTCGGGCAGGAGCCGGTGTCGCTGGAGGCTCCGGTCGGCGGCGAGGAGGGGGACGCCTCGCTGGGCGACTTCATCTCGGACGACGTGGGCGACCGTCCGCTCGAGGTGGTGGCGAACCAGATCCGCGACAAGGACCTCCAGGAGGTGCTCGACTCGCTGCCCTGGCGCGAGCGCCGGGTGATCGAGCTGCGCTACGGCCTGGGCGACAAGGGCCCGATGACCCTCGAGGACATCGGCCACGAGGTCGGAGTGACCCGCGAGCGCGTGCGCCAGATCGAGTCGAAGACGCTGGCGATGCTGAAGTCGTCGGGCGGAGCAGACCGCCTCGCAGGAACGGCCGACGAGGCCTGATCTACGCCGTCGGCTCCGTCCGTTATGCGAACTAGTGTTCGTGTCGTGGAGACGGGACAGCCGAAGTATGCGACGCGGGTCTGCAAGACCCACGGTCGGGTGGAGTTCGTCCTAGAGGGCCGCGGCTACTACCGCTGCAAGGCTTGTCGGATGCAGCGAGTCATGGACTGGCGGCGCCGCGCCAAGCTCCGGCTCATCGCCGAAGCCGGCGGGTGCTGTCAGATCTGCGGGTATGACCGCTACGGCGGGGCGCTCCACTTCCACCATCGCGACCCAGCGCAGAAGGAGTTCGGCATCGCGAGGCGGGGATTTTCCCGGTCGTACGAGAAGATGCGCGCCGAGGCTGCGAAGTGCGTCCTGCTGTGCTCGAATTGTCATGCCGAGGGTGGAGGCCGGAATCGCTACGCTCCCCGCGGCGGCCTAGGCGGGCCGCCGTCATTCCGGGGTAGCTCAATCGGCAGAGCTGCGCCCTGTTAAGGCGAAGGTTGTGGGTTCGAGTCCCACCCCCGGAGCTCTGCTCTCGATCGTGCGGGAGTGGCTGCCTACGCGGCGAGGGCCTCAAGCTCGTCCGCCGCGGCAGCCGCGCCGTCGTGGCCCTCACACCACTCGCGTACGTCTGCCGCTCGCTCCGCGTAGCGCCGGTCGGCCAGCAGCCGGCGAACCGCCAGCCGCACTCCTCGCGGTGTGTGGAAGCGGCGCGGCAGCGAGACGCCCAGCCCGGCCCATCTGATCCGGGCCGCGTTCTCGGCCATGTCGCCGGCGTGAGGGCAGGCAATCACCGGGGTTCCGCCGGCTAGCGCACGCGCGACCGTTCCGTGGCCCGCGTGGCAGACCACCGCGGCGCAGCGGGGCATCGTGCGCGCGTAGGAGAGCCAGTCCACCAGCCGGGCGTTCGCCGGCACGTCGATCGGCTCAACAGGGGCCCGCCGGTTGGTCGTCGCCAGCACACGCACCGGCTCCTCGGCCAACCCGTCCAGCGCCGCGCGCAGCAGCCGGTGCTCGGGGTCCTGCGACGTGCTCGGCGCCACCAGGATCAGCGGTGCGTCCCCCGGGGGCTCCTCGACCTCCCCGAACGGCTGCTCCCACAGCAGCGGCCCCGTGACCCGCAGCCAGGGCGGCGGGTCTTGGCGCGGGTACTCGAGCTGGGGGAGCGTCGCCACCAGCGCCAGCCGCCGCGAGATCCCGCCGTGCACGTATGGCAGCGGCGGCAGGCCGACGCGCGCCCGCGTCTCGTTGAGCTCCGCGCGCCCCTGCTGCTCCCCGCGCATCAGCAGCGGGCGCGACATCTTCCACAGCCGAGCCCCGACGGACGTTCGCGGATGCACGGCTCCGACCGCGTAAACCGGGAAGCCGGGCCCGCCCATCGGCAGGACGTGGGGCACGAGGGTGGCCCACGGCCGTTGTTCCAGCTCCGCCGCCAGGGCGGCCGCGACCGTCAGGATGTCCGCCACCACCACGTCCGGATCGACCGACCGGATCAGCTCCCGCGTGACCGCCGAGGCCCGCACCGCGGCGACGTACGGCTTGAGCGCGCGCCCCTCGGTCGGGAACACCTGGTACTCCGGCGCTGCCGCGAAGCGCAGGCCCTCGCGCTCCGCGTCCGGGCGCCACTTCTCCCAGGTCTCCAGCGTCACTTCGTGGCCGCGCGCCGCCAGCTCCCGTCCCAGCGCAATCGCGGGGAACGCGTGCCCGGGATCGCCAAACGCGGCGAGCAGGAACCTCAGAGCATCTCCGCGAGCTCGCGCATCATCCGCTTGCGCTGCTCCACCTCGAACGCCATCGGGGAGATGATCAGGGTGCCGACGCCGGCGTCGCGGTAGACGTCCAGCCGCTCCTTCACCCGGTCGCGCGGCCCGCAGATCGTGACCAGGTCGATCAGCTCCGGCGGGATGGCCGCGGCAGCTTCCTCCTTCTTGCCGTCGAGGTAGAGGTCCTGGATCTCCTGCGCCGCGTCCTCGAACCCGTAGCGCCGGACCAGCGCGTTGTAGAAGTTCTTCGCGCGCGACCCCATCCCGCCCACGTAGAGCGCGACGAACGGCCGCATGACATCGCGGGCGCGGTCGAGGTCGTCGTCGATCGAGACCTGGACGGTGGGGGCGATGTCGAACCCGTCGTCGAGGGAGCGCCCGGACCGCGCGGCGCCCTCGGCCAGCAGCGAGCGCGAGTGGTCCACGTGCTCGGGGGAGAAGAACACCGGCAGCCAGCCGTCGGCGATCTCGCCGACGAGCTGCGTGTTCTTCGGCCCGATCGCCGCGATGTACACGGGGATCCGCTCCTGCACCGGCGCGATCATCAGCTTCAGGGCCTTGCCGGGCCCGTCCGGTAGCGGCAGCGTGTAGGTCTCGCCCTCGTAGGTGAGCCGCTCGCGCGCCAGCGCCTTGCGCACGATCTCCACGTACTCCTTCGTTCGCGCCAGCTGCTTGCCGAAGCGCTGCCCGTGCCAGCCCTCGGCCACTTGGGGCCCGGACGTGCCGAGGCCGAGCAGGAAGCGCCCGTTCGACAGGTGGTCGAGCGTGACTGCCGTCATCGCGGTCATCGCCGGCGAGCGCCCCGGGATCTGCAGGATGGCGGCGCCGAGCTTGATGCGCTCGGTCTGGGCTGCGAACCAGGCAAGCGGCGTCGCCGCGTCCGAGCCGTAGGCCTCGGCGGTCCACACCGAGTCGAAGCCGACGGCCTCTGCCTCCAACAGCAGCGCGCGTTGATCCTCGGCCGTCAGGCCGAGCCCCCAGTAGCCCAGCATCAGGCCAAGGCGCATGCAAGTCTCCTTTCGCCGGTTGTGCGAGTCGGTCCGGGAGGCGCATCCTAAGGCGGCTTCCAATGACACGCCGACGCCCAGCCCGCGACCTTCGCCTTGCCGTCGACTGCCTACCGCTCGCGACGCGCCGGGCGATGCTCGACGCGATCGCCACCAGCCGCATCATCGTGGGCGCCTACACGGACCGCCAGGGCGGCGTCTGCCCGATGCTCGCGGCCCACCGCAACGGCGGCCGTACCAGTCTCGCGAGCTTCGCCCGCGCCTGGGACCGCTACACCGGCGCTCCCCGCAGGTCGCGGCCGGCGACCGCCCGCGAGCTGAACACCCTGAGGGCGATGCTGGAGGCGAGCATCGGCCTGGAGGAGGTGCCGTCGCTGACGGAGGTCCCGCGCCCGCAGCCGACGTACCCGATCGGCTGGGCCTGGATGCGCCCGGTCCGTCGCCTCGACGACTACGAGCGCGCGCTGGTCGAGCTAGATCTCGCTGTCGCCCGGCCGGATGAACTGGAGCTCGGGCACGACGCAGTTGCGGGAAGTGCGCAGTAGGTAGCGGATCGCCTCGGCGATGTCCTCGGGCTGGATCATCTCGTCCTTGGGGACCTGCCCCTCGACCCAGTCCGTCATGTCGGTCGCCACGAAGCCGGGGCAAAGCGCGGTGACCTGGATGCCGTCCTGCGAGAGCTCCTTGTGCAGCCCCTGGCTCAGCCCAACGACGCCGAACTTCGTAGCCGAGTAGGCCGACAGCCAGCCCTGCCCGTGCTTGCCCGCGATCGACGCCGTATTGACCATCAGCGCCTTGCCGTGCTCGGCGCCGGCCTCCTTGAGCAGGGGAATCGCCTCGCGCGCCATCAGGTAGACGCCGCGCAGGTTCACGTCGAGCTGGAGGTCGAGCTTCTTCGTCGGCATGTCCGCGACCGCCGACCCGATCCCGATGCCGGCGTTGTTGATCAGCACGTCGAGCCGGCCGAAGCGCTCGCGGTGGGACTCGACCAGCGCCTTGATCTCGTCCTCGTCGGCCATGTTGGCGGGGAGCGAGTGGACGTCGATCCCCTCGTCGCGCAGCTGCTCGGCGGCGGCCTCGAGCTTGTCCGGGCGCCGCGCGGAGATCGTGACCGCGTAGTCGTCCTGCCCGAGGGCGCGGGCGATCGCGAGCCCGATGCCGCTCGAACCGCCGGTGATCAATGCAGCGCGGGAAGCCATGGCGCGGAAATGTATGCGAACCGACCGTTAAGGAAGCCGCCGGCTGGCGTGATCGATCGAACCCGTCTTCTACTGTTCGACGCCACGTGAGCAGCCGACGCGCATTTGCTGCCGCACTGCTTGCCTGCTCGCTCGTGGCCGCGGGTTGCGGGGGCGGCGGCGACGACAGCTCCAGCAACGCGCCGCCCGAGGCGCGCCCGGACCAGTTCCCGCGCTCCGAGGGCCAGACCCTGGCCCAGCTGCGCCAGGCCCTCCCGAAGGGCGGACCGGTGCTCGCGCCGACCGGCTCGTTCTTCGTCACCGGCGACAACCGGCTCGGGTTCGGTCTGTTCACGACCTCGCGCGCGCAGATCGCCGACGCGACCGCAGCGGTCTACATCGCTCCGGTGGGCGGGGGCCAGGCGAGCGGGCCCTACGTCGCACACTTCCAGTCACTCGCGGTGAAGCCGCCGTTCCAGAGCCAGACCACGCTGAAGGACCCGGACTCGGCCAAGACGCTCTACGTGGCGAACGTGCCCTTCAAGAAGCCCGGGCGCTACCAGGTGCTGGGCATGGCCCGGCTCGACGACCGGCTCGTGGCCGCCACCTCGGCGGCCCCGCAGCTGATCGTCGTGCCACCGAACCGGGATCCTGTGCCGGGCGTCGGCGACCGCCCGCCGGAGATCCACACGCCAACCGAAGCATCCGCGGCCGGCGACCTCTCGAAGATCGACACGCGCGATCCGCACGACGACATGCACAAGGTCGACTTCGCCGCGGCGCTCGGCAAGAAGCCGATCGTGCTCGTCTTCGCCACACCGCTGCTGTGCCAGAGCCGGGTCTGCGGGCCGGTGGTGGACGTGGCCGCCGAGGTCAAGAGCGAGCTCGGGGACAAGGCGGACTTCATCCACATGGAGATCTACAACGACAACGAGGTCGCCAAGGGCTTCCGGCCGCAGGTGGCGGCGTTCCACCTGCCGACGGAGCCGTGGCTGTTCGTGATCGACAAGAGCGGGAAGGTCGCGGCCCGGATCGAGGGAGCGTTCAGCGTGGACGAGCTGCGCGCTGCTGTGAAGAAGGGGCTGCAAGACTAGGACGGTGCGCCCGCGCCTGCTGGTGGTGCCTGCTTTCACCGAGCTGCAGTGGACCGTCAAGCCGATGCTCGAAGAATGGGCGGAGGTCGCCTCCTACGACTCGCCGGGCGTGGGTGACGAGCCGGTTCCACCGGAGTTGGCGCCTGGGCCGCCGATGTCGGGGGAGGAGCGAACGGCGGCCCTGGGTGCGTGGAGGCGCGCCGCCGTGCAGCGCGGGCTCGAGCTGGTCGACGAGCTCGGCTGGGACCGGTTCTTCGTGGCCGTTGATGGGGAGGGGACGGCGACCGCTGTCGAGCTGGCAAAGGCGAGGCGCGAGGCCGTGCTCGGGCTCGCCATCGGCCATGCAGCTCTGTCCCGCTCGACCGAGGGCGAGCGACCCGCGATCAACAAGGAAGTGTGGGCGGGAATGGGGACGTTGCTGAAGACCGACAGCCAGGCGTTCATTCGTTACGGAATCGCCCAGGTGACGGCCGGTTCGATCCCGGACAGCGTCGCCGGCCAGATGCTGAAGCGCTTCCCTGACAGCGATCTGGCCGGCCGCATCTGGGAGGTCCTGGGCTCGGAGGCGGAGCCCATCGAGGACGATCTCGTCGCCCTCGGCCTGCCCCTGCTGCTCGGCGAGCACACAGGCTGCTTGGGCTCGACCGAGGAGGGCTACCGGGACATCGTCGCTCGCTTTCCCGACGCCGCGAGGGTCTCTTGCCCCGAGTCGTGCTGCGCGAGTCCGGCGTTCGCCGAGGCGCTGCGCGACTTCTGCGGGGCCCAGAAGTAGTCTCGGAGGCATGAGCGAGCCGGTCGCGTGCCTGCTGTCGGGCTTCGAGCTCGAGCAGCGGCTGGCGGAGATCTCGGCGGCCGGGCGCGACGCCGTGCGGGTCGGGGACGAGCTGTACTTCCCCGCCGACGCCGCAACTCGCGAGCGGCTCGAGGCGATCATCGCCGCCGAGTCGCGCTGCTGCGCGTTTCTGAGCTTCGATCTGCGCGAGAGCGGCGACGAGCTGGTCCTCGGGATCGCCGCGCCGGCTGAGGCGGAGCCGATCGCGGCCGAGCTGACCGAGGCGTTCAAGGCGAAGCGGCTGAACAACGTGGAGCTCAGCCACCGGGTGGCCGACGCGTTCAACCGGCGCGATCTCGACGCCTTCGTGGCGCTGATGGACGACGATGTGGAAGGCCACCCGCTCGCTATGGACATGGAGGGCGGCTACTGCGGGCACGCCGGCACCCGGCGCTGGTGGAACGCCCAGTTCGACTCGTTTCCGGACCTCACGATCGAGGTCCTCGAGATGAACGAGCTCGGCGACGCGACCGTTGCGGCCCTGCGGATGCGCGGCCACGGGGCGGGAGGCTCCGTGCCGGTGGACGTGACGATCTGGCGCGTATCCCGCTGGCGCGACCAGAAGTGCGTCTGGTGGGGCACCTTCCGAAGCGAGACCGACGCGGTCCAGGCCGTGGGGGCGTCGCAGTAGCGTCGCCGCGCGAGGCGCGCCGAGCGGCCGCCAGTGGGAGGGTCCACCAGGCGACCGCTCGGCGGCTAGCGCCTGCTCAGCCGGACGTCGCGCGCCAGCCGAACCTCACGAACGTCGCCGTCGGCGCCCCACTGGTCGTCGAGCCGATCGAGATCAGCGACATGGGCGGGACCGTGATGCTTCCCGTGCTGTTGCAGAGGGTGACTCCCGCCGGCACGGTGCAGCTCAGCGCGGTGTTCGCCTGGCCAACGCGCAGCGTGAACGTGCGCGAGGTCCCCGGGTCGGGGGCGACGAACAGCGAGATCGCCAGGTCGCTGGCGGTAAGCGTCGCGTTCGGCGTGAATGAGCTGACGCCGTTCTCGGTCCCACTGGCAGCGAGCTGGCCGGACGGGGCCAGGAACGAGGTTCCCGCGGGCACGGCATCACCACGCCCGAGCACGGCGCCGAACGCTGGGCTGCCGGTGGCTCCGGGCGACCCCGCCGGACCCCGCTCGCCCTGCGGTCCGCGCGGGAGCGAGTTGGCCTTGAAGTCGCTGCTCGAGAGCGAGTGACGCTTGACCTTGGGGCCGGTCACCGAGTTCGCGGCAAGGTCCGGGTTCTTGACGCCGCCGCGTTTCAGCTGCTTGGTGCCGATGCTGTTGTTGGCGATGTTCAGCGCGGCGTAGCCGGTGCCGCCGAGGGCGACGAAAAGGGCGACCAGCGCGATCCATAGTGCAGGCGACTGAAGTTGAGCTCTGAAACGAGCCATACGAGTCCTTTGAGTCGGGGACGGGGCGCAACCCTAAGCGCGCCGCGCCAGGCAATCGCCGCCACCGTGCTCAATCGCACACGACGAAATCCGCCACCTCAGGGAGGCCATAGGATGACTTCGAGTGGAGTCCGTCGACCATCCGTCGACCGTTCGACGGCGGGTGAAGGTGGGAATTCCGCTCTAGGGCCGGTAGCTCAGTTGGTCAGAGCAGCGGACTCATAATCCGTCGGTCCCTGGTTCGAATCCAGGCCGGCCCACCTAAGAACGCCCAGCAAACGCGGGGCTTTCGTTGTCCGGACGAGGCTGCCTCGGGCCCTTGGGGCCACCCATGGGGTCGAGCCCGTGGCCAGGCGGGCCAGCGTCGAGAGCAGCGGGTCGCCTATCTCGCCGTGCTCGTAGCGCGCAAACTGCTCGACGCGCATGCTCGCCGCGCGAGCGTGCGTAAGCGCGTTCACGCCGACACACGCCGACAGATACACGCGCGCGTTGCGGGCGGCCGCTGCCGCCGATCAGCTGTTAGTCAGGCCGGCAGGTCGGCGCGAAAGGTCGCCCCGGCCGTCGGCCGGCCGGCCTCGTAGCCGACGTCGCCTCCCAGCGCCCGGGCGAGGCGGCGCGCGAGCGGAAGCCCCAACCCGGCACCGCCGTGGCCGTTGGCGCCAGCGCGGCGCCCCGGCTCGAACAGGCGCGGCTCGTCGGCGGCGGAGACGCCGGGCCCGTCGTCCGCGACGAAGATCGACACGCCCGCCGGCGCGCGCGCCGCCGATAGGACCACCCGCCCGCGTGCCATGCGCGTCGCGTTGTCGAGTATCGGCGCGAGGATGCGCTCGACCACCTCGGCGTCAACCCCCGCGACCAGGTCTCCCGGCGGCTCGACCACCAGCTCGACGCCGTGCTGCGCAAGCGCCGGCCGCCACTCCTCCGCCACGCGGCTGAGCGCCGCGTCGAGGTGGACCCGCCCGCGCTCGAGGCCGGCGTCCGCTCGAGCGGTGGCCATCAGCGTCTCCAGGATGTTGCTCATCTGGTCCGCCGAGCGGCCGACCGACTCCAGCGCCTCGCGGCGCTCGCCCGCAGAGCGGTCGCGTCGCTGGAGCAGCTCCACCTGCCCGACGATGCGCGCGAGCGGCGTGCGCAGCTCGTGCGAGAGCTCGGCCGACAGCCGTTGCTCGTGACGCAGGCTCGCCGCCACTCGATCGAGCAGGTCGTCGAACGTGTGGGCGAGCTCACCGAGCTCGTCCGGCCGCCGGTCCGAGCCGAAGCGGCGATTGGGCTCGTGCGCGCTCCAGTCGGCGGCGGTGCGCGTCATCCCCGTCACGGGACCCAGCGCGCGGCCCACCACGAGCCAGGAGAGGGCGCCCATGGCGGCGAGCAGCACCAAGCCGAACATCACGGATCCGAGCAGAGCTAGGTTCGTGGTGCGCTCGTAGGCAGCGAGCGACGCGCCCGCGATCACCGTCCCGACCTGCGCTCCACCGGCGCGGATCGGCGAGGCGTAGAGGCGGAAGTCGCGCGCCTCGACGTCGCTGAATCCGCCCGGCGAGCCCGCGAGCCTGTCGGCCGCGCGTTGAATCGCCGGGTTGCTCACCGGCCGCTCCACCGAGCGCTTGCCCTGGTAGATCCAGACCAGCTCGTCGACCGCGGCGTCGCCCGGGGACTCGCTCACGCGCAGGCGTCCCTCCCCGATCGAGATCGTGGTCCGCGCGGCCTCCGCGCGCGACCGCAGCTTGCCGCGCGCGTCCGAGTCGAGGCTGCTGCCGAGCACGAGGTTGAACGCAACCGTGAGCGCGGCGATGGCGAGCAAGGCGACCAGCACCGCCACCGCGGTCAGACGCGCGCGCAGGGTACGGGGGCGTATCACCGGAGCGTGTAGCCGACGCCGTGGACGGTCTCGATCTCGACCTCGACGTCCAGTCCGCGCAGCTTGCGGCGCAGCCTCGCGACGTACTGGTCGAGCGTGTTCTGGTGGACGATCGCACCGTCCGGCCAGGCCGCCAGCACCAGCTCGCGGCGGCGTGCGACCGCTCCGCTGCGCGCCGCCAGCGCCGCCAGCACCCTGAACTCCGTCGGAGTCAATGGCGCCGAGCGGTCGCCGCAGGACACCGCGTGGGTGACCGGATCGAGGCGCAGCCCCCCGACGTCGGTTGCAGCGTCGGCACCGGCTCGCCGGAGCAGGGCTCGCAGGCGGGCCACCAGCTCGTCGAAGTTGAACGGCTTGGTCACGTAGTCGTCGCCGCCGGCGCCAAAGCCCGCCAGCCGGTCGGTCATCGCGTCGGCGGCGCTGAGGAACAGGACCGGCGCGTCGATCCCCCGCGCGCGCAGCGCCTGGCAGACGTCGCGGCCGTCGGCGTCCGGCAGCCCGATGTCGATGACGAGCGCATCGACGTCCCCGTCGGCGAGACGCAGGGCGCCGCTGCCGTCGGCCGCCCCCACGACGTCGAAGCCCTCCTCGCCGAGGCCGCGCATCAGAAGCGAGCGCAGCTCGTTGTCGTCCTCGACGACGAGCAGCCGGAAGTCGGTCACCGGCTCGCCACCGCCAGAGTCAGCCGCACGACCGGCCGCGGGCCGGGCTCCGCAATCGTCAGCCGTCCGCCCTCGGCGTCCGCCAGCGACCGGGCCAACGCCAGCCCGATGCCGTGCCCGCCGCCGTCGCCGGCCCACCGGTCGAACGCCGTCGTTGCGTCGGCGAAGCCCTCGCCCTCGTCGGTGACGTCGACCGCGAGCCAGCCGTCGCGCCGGTGCAGGGTCACGGTGACCGCCCCGTCGCCGTGCTGCTCGGCGTTGCCGAGCAGCACGTCGAGGACCTCGGACACCACGGGTGCCGATGCGCGCGCCTCGGTGTCGGGAGTGCGCACGCGCATCCGCAGTGGCCGTCCGGACGCCGCCAGAGAGCCGCGCCAGCGCATCTCGGCGTCGTCGAGCAGGTCGCCGAGGTCGGTCGTGCCCTCGCGCGGGCCGGTGTCGCGCGCCACCGCCAGCAGAGTGTCGATGGTGGCGCTCAGCCGGTCCACCTGCGCGATCGCCGCGGCGACCTCTGGCGGAGCGTCGCCGCGCAGCTCGACGGCCTCGAGCTCTAAGCGCAGCGCCTGTAGGGGGGTGCGCAGCTGGTGAGACGCGTCGGTGCTGAAGGCCCGCTCACGCCGCAGCAGCTCGTCGAGACGCGCCGCGGTGGCGTCGAGCGCGGCACTGACCTGGTCCAGCTCGGGAACGCCGCTGCGCTCCGAGCGCACGGAGAAGTCGCCGTCACCGAGCCGACGGGCCGCGACGGCGAGGCGCTCGAGCGGTTGCGCGAGCCTACGACCGACCAGCGCCGCCGCCAGCGCAGCCGCGGCGATGATGCCGAGGGCGACGAGGCCGAGCACCAGCCAGGCGCTCCGGGCGCCGTCGACGGCCACGCTGTCGGAGCGCTGCGCAAGCACCGCGCCGGTCACCCGCTCGTGCGCCAACAGCGGAACCGCGACCGTCAGCTGCCCGCTCCCCGACGCCTCGGCGAGCTTGCCGCGCCGCAGAGTGGCGCGCACCATCGAAGGAGCTGACCGCGGCCCCGGGCCGGCCACCCGCCGCCCGGCGCGGTCGTAGACCGTCAGCCTGTCGGTCGAGCGCGGCAGCTCGACCCGGTCGGCGGGATTGGTCGGGATGTCGATCTCGCGCGTTGCTGCGACCGTGTCGCGCTGGAGGCGCAGCAGCTCCTCGTCGCGGTAATGGCGGCTGAGCACGATTCCGAGCGGGATCGCGAGCAGCAGCACGGCGATCGCCGCCACAGCCGCGATCGATAGGACCAGGCGCCGCCTCATTCCAGGTCCAATCGGTAGCCGACCCCGCGCAGCGTCGTGATCGCCTCCGCGCCGAGCTTGCCGCGCAGCGTCAGGACGTGCGTGTCGAGCGTTTTGGTGGACCCAAGCCAGTTGGTGTCCCAGACCTCGCGCATGATGCGCCCGCGCGTGACCGCGCGGCCCGCTTCCTGGGCCAGCAGCGCCAGCAGGTCGAACTCCTTCGGGCGCAGCGACAGCTCGTCCTCGCCGAGCCATGCCCGCCGCGCGCCGAGGTCCACGCGCAGCGCGCCGGCCTCGAGCGGAGCTTCGGGCTCGCTGCGCTCGAGCACGCTGCCGCGGCGCAGCTGAGCGCGCACGCGTGCCAGCAGCTCGGAGAGCTTGAACGGCTTGACCAGGTAGTCGTCGGCGCCAGCGTCCAAGCCCGCGACCACGTCCAGCTCCTGGTCGCGCGCGGACAGGATCAGGATCGGCAGGTCGGCGTGGCTTCCACGCAGCGCCCGGCAGACGTCGATGCCGTCCATGTCCGGCAGCCCGAGGTCGAGGATGACCAGTTCGATGCCGTCGCTCGCGGCGGCCAGCGTAGGCCGGCCGCGCGCCAGGCGGGTGACCTCGTAGCCCTGGCTGTCGAGCACTCGCGCCAAGCCGGACGCGATCGCGTCGTCGTCCTCGACGACCAGCAGGTGTTGGCGCGCCATGCGCCCAGCGTACGGAGGCGCTACAAGCGAGTGAACAGGTTTGACCGCGCGTTGACCTGACCGTGACGTCGCGCTCGCCCGCCGTTGCGACGGTGCGCCGCATGAACGTCCGCACCCTGCTCGTCCCGGCCTGCCTCGCCGCCCTCGCGCTCGGCGCCTGCGGAGACTCGTCCTCGTCGACTAGCTCACCGAACCCCAACGCAGCGGAGAAGAGCCCGCCGGGCGACATCCCGGACAACCAGGTCTACGTGCGTTACCAGCCGCCGGGCGCGGACTACTCGGTGAAGGTCCCCGAAGGGTGGGCGCGCTCTAGCACGGGCGGCACGTTGACCTTCACCGACAAGCTCAACAGCGTGAGCATGCGCGAGAGCGGGGCAGCTCGGCAGCTCCAGGGCACGACGATCACGCGCGCGGGCCAGAAGGTCGTGCTCACCAAGTCCCTCGCGAAGGCAGCGCCCAACCCCGTCACCGGGAAGACCGGCACCGATGCGGTCGAGCGCTACGTCTACGAACACAACGGCCACCGGCTCGTGCTGACCCTGTCCGGCCCCAAGGGCGCCGACAACGTCGACCCGTGGAAGATCGTGTCGGACTCGGTGCGCTGGTCGGGATGAGCGCGGTCCTCGACGCCCGCAGCCTGTACCGCTTCTTCCACGTCGGGGACGACGAGACGCTGGCGCTGCAGGGCGTCTCGCTCAGCCTCGAGCCCGGTGAGCTGGTGGCGGTGACCGGGCCCTCAGGCTCCGGGAAGTCGACGCTGCTGGCCTGCCTCGCCGGGCTGGACGAGCCGGACGGCGGCACGGTCCAAGTGGCTGGCGAACGCCTGTCGCGGCGTCCGGAGGAGGAGCGCGCCCGGCTGCGAGCGCGACACCTGGGTGTGCTCTACCAGCAGTCCAACCTGGTCGGGCACCTCTCGCTCCAGGACAACGTCGCGCTGGCGCAACGGATCGGTGGCGAGCGGACCGGCGCCGACTGGCGCGAGCGCGTGCTCGAGCTGTGTGGGGTCGCCAAGCGCGCTCACGCGCTGCCGACGCAGCTGTCCGGCGGCGAGCTGGCCCGCGGGGGGCTGGCGGTGGCGCTGGCCGGCGACCCGGAGGCGCTTCTCGCCGACGAGCCCACGGGCGAGCTCGACGACGACACCGCCGCGCGCATCGTGGACCTCCTGCGCGCCCGCGCGGACAGCGGCTCGGCGGTGCTCGTGGTCACGCACAGCCCCGACGTGGCCGGTCGCGCGGATCGGGAGCTGCGCATGCGAGACGGTCGAGTCGAGGCGTGACCGCGGAGCCGACCGTGCGCTGCTGCGGCGCCGCCCGGACCTTCGGCTCCGGGCCGTCCGCGACCGTGGCGCTCCAGCCGACCGACTGCGAGCTCCACGCCGGCGAGCGCGTGGCCTTGGTCGGGCCGTCGGGATCGGGGAAGTCGACCTTGATCCACCTGATGGCGGGCCTCGACGCGCCGACTCAGGGCTCGGTCAGCTTGGGTCTCGGGCCGGTCGCGGTGATCTTCCAGGGGCCCAGCCTGCTGCCGCCCCTGACGCTCGGCGAGAACGTCGCGCTTCCGTTGATCCTCGCCGGAGCGGGGGAGGGCGAGGCGCGCGACCGGGCCCGGGCCGCCCTCGGGCGGCTCGGGCTCGCCGATTTGATCGAGAAGCTCCCCGAGGAGGTGTCTGGCGGACAGGCGCAGCGCGCCGCAGCCGCGCGCGCCCTGGCCAGCCGGCCGCAGCTGCTGCTCGCCGACGAGCCGACCGGCCAGCTCGACCGCTCCAGCGGCGCCCAGGTCGTGGACGCGCTGCTGACCGCCGCCGAGGAGACCGGCGCGGCGCTGCTCGTCGCGACGCACGACGCTGCCGTGGCAGCGCGCCTGCCCGGGCGCTGGGAAATGCACAGCGGGCGCCTCACCACCTCGCAGAGGGAGCCGGCGTGGTCGCGCTGACCTGGCTGCGCGGGCTGCTGGCGCGCAGGCGCGCACGACTGCTGGCGACCGCGATCGGCGTCGCGGTCGGCGTCGGGTTGCTCGCCTCGGTCGGGACGTTCCTGTCGGCCACCACGGGCAAGATGACCGAGCGGGCAGCCGGGCGAGTGCCGGTCGACTGGCAGGTCGAGGCTGCCAACGGCGCGTCTCCGGGCGCGGTGCTCGCGAGGGTGCGCAGCCAGCCCGGCGTCCTACGGGCGCTGCCGGTCGGCTTCGCCAACACGTCGGGCCTGGATGCGAGCTCCGGCGGCTCCACCCAGACCACCGGTCCCGGCGAGGTGCTTGGGCTCCCGCCCGGCTACGCCCGCTCGTTCCCCGGCGAGCTGCGCGTCCTGTCGGGCTCCGGTTCCGGCGCGCTCCTCGCCCAGCAGACCGCGGCCAACCTGCACGCCAAGCCGGGCGACACGGTGCGCATTGGGCTGCCCGGAGGGCGCTCGGCCAGCGTGCGGATCGCCGGCGTCGTGGACCTGCCCGCCGCTGACTCGCTGTTCCAGCAGGTGGGGGCCCCGGTCGGCGCTCAGCCGCAGGCGCCGCCGGACAACGTGGTGCTGCTGCCGCGCCGCGCCTTCGACACGGCCATGCGCGGCGTGCCGGCGACCGAGCAGGTGCACGCCGTGCTCTCGCACCGCCTGCCGGGCAGCCCGAGCGCGGCGTTCGCGCAGGTGTCCGGCAACGCGCGCAACCTCGAGACACGGCTGGCGGGAGCGGGGCTGGTCGGGGACAACCTCGGCTCCGTCCTCGACAAGGCGCGCCAGGACGCCCTGTACGCGCAGCTCCTGTTCCTGTTCCTCGGGGTGCCGGGCGCGGTCCTGGCGGGGCTCGTCACGGCCTCGATCGCATCCGCCGGCGCCGACCGCCGCCGGACCGACTTCGCGCTGCTGCGCACCCGCGGAGCGTCGACCGCCCGGCTGCTGCAGCTGTCGCTCGCGGAGGCCGCGTTCGCGGGAGGCGCTGGGGTAGCGATCGGGCTCGTCGCCGCGCTGGCGATCGGCGCGACTGCGTTTGGCGCCGCCAGCTTTGGCGCCGGCCCCGTCGCCGCGGTGCTCTGGGCCGGCGGCTCCGCGGTCGCCGGGCTCGCGATCGCGGCGGCTTCGATCGTCCTGCCCGCCTGGCGCGACGCCCGCTCGCTGACCGTCGCCGGTCAGCGCCGCCAGCTCGGGCGCCGCGACCGGGCCCCTTGGTGGGCGCGGCACGGCCTGGACTTCGCCGCCCTGGCGGCCGCGGCGCTGGTCTACTGGCAGGCGTCGCGCAACGGCTACCAACTCGTGCTCGCCCCCGAGGGCGTGCCGCAGGTGTCCGTCAACTGGTATGCGCTGCTCGCGCCCGTGCTCGCGTGGGTCGGGGCCGGGCTGCTGATCTACCGGCTGGCCGAGCGGGTGCTCGCGCGCCGAGGCCGCCAGCTGACGCGCGCGATGCGGCCGATTGCGGGTGAGCTGTCGCCCGTCGTCGCGGCGTCGATGGGCCGCCAGCGGCGGCTGCTGGCCCGGACCGTCGCGCTGGTGGCGCTGACCGGCGCGTTCGCCGGCTCGACGGCGGTCTTCAACTCGACCTACCAGCAGCAGGCCGAGGTCGACGCTCGCCTGACCAATGGCGCGGACGTGACCGTGAACGAGTCGCCCGGCGCGGCCGTCGGCCCGAGCGCCGCGACCAGGCTCGCAAGGGTAAAGGGTGTTCGCAGCGTCGAGCCGCTCCAGCACCGGTTCGCCTACGTCGGCGCTGACCTTCAGGACCTCTACGGCGTCCGCCCGGGCACGATCGGCGCCGCCGGCAAGCTCCAGGACGCCTGGTTTGCGGGCGGCAGCGCCAAGGGCCTGATCGCCCAGCTCGCCGCCCACCCCGACTCGGTGCTGGTCTCCGCCGAGACCGTCAAGGACTTCCAGCTCCACCCCGGCGACCTGCTGCGGCTGCGCCTCCAGGACCTGCGTACGAAGAGCTTCCACACCGTGCCGTTCCACTACGCCGGGGTGGCGAAGGAGTTCCCGACCGCCCCGACCGACTCGTTCCTGGTTGCCAACTCGGGCTACGTCGCCCGCGCCACCGGCAGCGATGCGGTCGGCTCGTTCCTGATCGAGACCGACGGGAAGAGCTCAGGAAGCGTGGCCGCGCGCGTGCGCTCACTGGTCGGGACGGGCGCGCACGTGACCGACATCCAGCACCAGCGCAAGATCGTCGGCTCCAACCTCACTGCCGTCGAGCTCAGCGGACTGACCAAGGTCGAGCTGGGCTTCGCGCTGGCGCTGGCCGCGGCGGCCTCCGGGCTCGCGCTCGGGATCGGCTTCGCGGAGCGGCGGCGCACGTTCGCGCTCGCCTCGGCGCTGGGCGCTCGGCCGCGCCAGCTGGGCGCGTTCGTCTGGGGCGAGTCGGCCTTCGTGAGCGTGGGCGGGCTCGCGCTTGGCGTCCTGACCGCGGCGGTGATCGCCGAGATGCTGGTGAAGGTGCTGATCGGCGTGTTCGACCCGCCGCCGAGCGGCCTGGCGGTGCCGTGGGGCTACCTCGGCGCGTTGGTGGCCCTGACGCTCGGGGCCGTCGCGGCGGCCGGCTCCGTGACGCTGCGGCGCCTGCGCCGGCCCGCGATCGAGGAGCTGAGGGACCTGTGACCCGGGCGATCGCGGCCGTCCTCGCGGCGGTGATCCTGTTCGCCGCCACGGTCTCCGCGGACGGTCCCGATCGCGCGAGCGTGCCGCGGCTTTCGAAGGTCGCGGTGTTGTTCCTCGAGAACCACGGCTACGACCAGATCATCGGGTCCCGAAAGGCGCCCTTCGTCAACCGCCTCGCCCGCCGCGGCGCGCTGGCGACGAGCTACTACGCGGTCGGCCACCCGTCGCTGCCGAACTACCTCGCCCTCACGACCGGCTCCACGGACGGCGTCACCTCGGACTGCAACTCGTGTGAGACGTCGTCGCCAACCCTGGCCGGCCAGCTGCAGGACGCCCACATTCCCTGGAGGGCCTACTTCGAGGGGATCCCGACTCCCGGCTTCGAGGGCCACGCGTTCCTCGACTACACCAAGCACTACAACCCGTTCGCGTACTCCGAGCAGATCGGCGACGGCACGGCGCGCAAGCACGTGGTCGGCTTCGGCGGGCTGCGGCACGACCTCCAGCGCGGCTCGTTGCCGCGCTTCTCGTGGATCGCGCCGGATCTGCTGCACGACGGGCACAACGCCTCGGTCGCCGCCAGCGACCGCTTCGTGGCGCGGCTCGTCCCGCGCATCGTGCGGGCGCTCGGCCCGCACGGAGTGCTGATCGTCACCTGGGACGAAGCCCAGGGGGTCGTCGGTCCGCGGGGCGGCCACATCGCCCTGATCGCCACGGGTCCGGGCGCCCGTCGCCACGCTCGAGTGAGCACCCCGACGGACCACTACTCGCTGCTCGCGACGCTCGAGGCCGGCCTGCGGCTGCCGCCGCTCGGGCACGCCGGATCGCCGTCGACTCAGGTGCTGGCGGGCCTGCTCGCGCGGCGATAGCTTTCACCCGTCGAGATGGACCCCGCGCACGTGCTCGTGGTGGCGAACAAGACGGCCGCGACGCCGGTCCTGCTGGACGCCGTCCGCGCGCGGGTCGAGCGCGACGGCGCCGTGTACTTCCACCTGCTGGTCCCCGGCGTCCCCGGCCGTCAAGCCGTCGTCGACCGCGCCCTCCCCTTGATAGAGGAGGCGGCCCACCGGCCGGTCACCGGCTCGGTGTCGCGGCGCGAGGACCCGATGGACGCCATCGAGGAGGCGCTCCGCGACGGCGACTTCGACGAGATCATCCTCTCGACGCTGCCGCGGAGCGTCTCCCGCTGGCTGCACATGGACCTGCCCCGGCGGGTCGCCCACCTCGGCCTCCCGCTGACGACCGTGGTGGGCGAGGAGCTCAGGCGGCCTCGGGCTGAGGCCGCGCGTCGCTGACGTCCCGCCGCGTCAGGGAGAGGAAGGTCACCAGCGCGAGGATGCACCCGAGGAAGATGTAGCTCGTCCCGGTGGTGCCGAGGCCCAGGCCGCCGTACTTGTGGCTGTGCTGGGACATCCAGTCGCCAATGGACGCTCCCAGCGGGCGCGTGAGGATGTAGGCCAGCCAGAACGAGAGCACGGCGTTGAGCTTGAACGCGTAGTGGCTGATCGCCACCGCGGCGATCATCCCGCCGAAGATCAGGATCGAGGGGCCGTAGCCAAGGCTGAACTTCTCGGCCGACAGGTCGCCGGCGGCCGTGCCCAGCGCGAACGTGAACAGGATCGCCAGCCAGTAGAAGGCCTCGCGCCGCGACGTGAAGATCGTGTGGATCGACAGCGTGCGCTCGAACGCGTACCAGACCGCGAACACCACGGCCAAGATCGCGGCAAAGATCGGGGTGCTCGTCGTGAGCGGCACGTTGTAGTGGTCGCTCATGTTGTCCGTGATCAGCGTTCCGAACACGCTGATGACGACGACGACGGCCCAGTAGACGCCGGGCATGTAGCGGCGCAGCCGGAACTGCACGGCCAGGATCGCGGCGAGCAGAGCCGCGGCCACCCAGGTCGTCTTGGTGAGGCCGAAGCCGAGGTTGACGTTCAGGTAGTCGGCGGCGGTCTCGCCCACCGTCGTACACATGATCTTGATGACCCAGAAGTAGATCGTTACTTCCGGCACCTTGTTCAGCATGCGGCGAGTAGTCGTCGTCATGTCATCGAAAGTGGCAAGGACTGCCTGAAACTCGCCTGAACGTCAGCGCAAGATGCCGGTGTGGCCGATGCTGAAGCGCCCCGGCTGCGGCCAGACCGCCAGTCCGTGCGGCCCGCTGCCGACCCTGATGCGGTGCAGCAGCCGCCCGGTGCGGGTGGAGATCGCGTACACCTCGCCGTCGTAGCGGCCGCTCAGCCAGAGCACGCGGCCGTCCGCGGACACGCCGCCCATGTCCGGCGAGCCGCCGCCGGGCAGGCGCCACTTGCGGTAGGGCCGGCGCGTGCGGAATGAGATCAGCGTGATGCTGCCCTCGCCGCGGTTGGACACGTAGAGCGTCCTCGCGTCGCGGCTGGGGTAGAGCCCGTGGGCGCCGCGCCCGGTCGGCTCGAAGCGGATCTTGCGCATCGTGCGCGCGTCGATCAGCCAGACGCCGTTGCTCATCATGTCGGCGACGTAGAAGGTACGTCCGTCGGGAGACAGCTTCACGTCCTGGGGCATGGCGCCGGCGCGCAGGCGGATCGTCTCGAGCACGCGCTCGCGCCGCAGGTCGACCACGATCATCCGGCCCGCGAACTCGCACGAGGCGAGCGCCAGGCCGCCGTTCGCCGTGAAGTCCATGTGGTCGATCCCGGCGCACGTCGGCGTGGGCAGCGCGTGGCGCAGTGCCATCGTGTGGGGGTCGCGGAAGTCGAGCTCGCGATGTGCTTCGGCGACCACGATCGCGCGTCGTCCGTCGACGGTGAAGTAGAGGTTGTAGGGATCGAGAACCGGGACCGGCTTGCCCGGACGTGAGGTGCGCGGGTCGACCGGCGTCAGGCTGTTGCCGCGATCGTTGGTGACCCAGAGCGTGCGCAGGTCCCAGGACGGAGTGACGTGCTGCGGCAGCGCGCCGACAGGGAAGTGGCGGATCACCTTCGCGGTGCGCTGGTCGATCACGTCGACGGTGTTCGATTGCGAGTTCGGGACGTAGACCCGCGCGGGCACTCCCCGGGCGGCGGGTGCCAGATTGCCGGCGCTCGTCGCCGCGTAGACGTCGAGCCGACGTGGGGCGGTGCGCTTGGGATGTGCGTGAGCGCCCTGCGGGGGCGCCGGGTTGTCGCCGTTGCAGCCGGCAGCCATGGTGACGATCGCGAGGCTGACGACGAACGGCGCTCGCCTCACCGCGGCTCCAGCAGCCAGCGCTCGGCGTGCACGCGGCCGGCCCGATCGCGCCCGCCGGCGACCAGGACGCCCCTGCCGTAGCCGACCGCCCCCAGGTCGGACAGGGCGACCGGCAGACGCCCCGCGCGGCGCAGGCGCCGCGTGCGCGGGTCGAACGCCCAGATCGTTGCCACCGGCGCGTCGGTGCGCCCGCCCAGGACGTAGAAGAGGCCGTTTAGCGCGGCGCCGGCGGCGTGGGACAGGGGATGCGGCAGACGGCCGACCACGCGCGCCCGGTGGGCTCGCGGGTCGACCTCGACGATTTCGCTCCACGACAGCGTCCCGGTCGTCCCGCCTGCGACGTAGACGCGGTCGCCGATCGCCGCGGCGGCCGCGTAGCGGACGGGGTGGGGGAGCCGGGCGACCATGTGGACGCCGCTGCCCGGGCGGAAGGCCAGCACCGACGCCAGCGGGCCGGTCGTGTAGCCGCCGATCACGTACGCGGTCCGGCCGAGCGTCACCGCGGTCGTGTCGGAGACCGCGGCGGGCAGCGTGCCCGCACTGCTCCACCCGCCGCTCGGCCCGAGCGCCTCGACCGACGCGATCGGCCCGGCGGCCGTTCCGCCGCCGAACGCGAAGACGGTGCGCCCGATCGCCGTCACGCCGATGTCGTGGGCGGCGAGCGGCAGCGGCGTGGTCGGGCGCGCCGGCGTCGGCTGCAGCTGCGTGACCGTGGCGGTCGAGGTGTCCGCTGCGTCCAGGCCTCCCACCGCAAGCACGCGCCCGTCGTGCGTTCGGGCCAGGCCCGGTAGCTGCACCGGGGTCGGGAGCGCCCCCCGCTGCGCCACGCCCAGCGGAACGCTGGGGCGTGGCGCGCGGGCCCGGAGGGCGGTGTGTGGGGCGCCACAGCCGGCCGTCGCGCCGGCTATGGCCAGCGCGATCGCGGGGAGGGCTCTGTGCACTCGGGACAGCTTTGCCGTGCGAACCTGACAGACGCCTGAACGGCTAGGCGGGGGCGGCGATGCGCAGCAGCGCCGGCGATCGAGCCAGCGCCCACGACCCGCCAAGGACCAGCCCCAGGCCGGCGGCGATTGCCGACACCTGTCCCGGATCGTCCAGCCTCGCGCCAAGCAGCCAAGGGGCGAGCACCACCGGCACGACCGTCTGGATCGTGAACACGAGCGGCGCGACGTGGATGGCCGGAAGCTCCTGGAGCGAGCTCATCTCGCTGAGCAGACCCGACCCGGACGCCAGCCCGGTCGCGACCCCCCAGGCGAGCGCCTCGGGCCAGGCGCCGCGGTGCAGCGCGTCGGCCGCCAGCGCCGTCGTGATCCCGCCGGTCGCATATCCCACGCCGGCGCCGACCACGGTGGCGGTCGCGTTGCCGCGACCGATGCGGTCGAGCGCGTAGGGCGCGAGGGCGAGCAGCGCCAGTCCCGCCAGCGCGAGTGCCAGCCGCGCCGCGTGGGCGTGGTGGTGATTGGCGGCCGGCGCCGCCACCGCCAGGACAGCGATCCCGGCGACGATCGCAAGCGTTGCGATCCACTCGCGGCGCCGCGGGCGCTCGCCGAGCATGCGCGTCGAGAGCGCGAGCAGCAGCAGCAGGCCCGCGGCGAGGGCGGGCTGCACAACCACGATCGACGCCCACAGCAGCGCGACCACCTGCAGCGGCCAGCCCAAGATCGTCAGCGCCGTGCCGGCCACCCAGCGCGCGCGGCGCACCAGTCGACCCACCAACGCCAGTCGCAGGCGCTCCTCGGCTGGTGCTGCACGCGCGTCGAGGGCCTGGATGGCGATGCCGACGCTGTAGAGAGCGGACGCCAGCGCAGCGGCCACGAGACCGAGCAGAATGGCGGGCATGCCATCCGATCATGGCAGCGCGGCGTTCGCACTCGCCGCCGTCGGGGCGGTGCATGCCCTGCCCGCCCTGGCGAAGCCGGTGCCGGCGGTGCGGGCGCTGCTGGGGATCTACTCGCAAGCGCCGTCGGGGGTGGCGCTGACCTTCGACGATGGCCCGCATCCGCAGGGCACGCCGGCCGTCCTCGAAACGCTGCGCTCGGCTGGCGCGCGCGCGACGTTCTTCCTCGTCGGAGAGCAGATCGCGCGGGCGCCCGCGCTCGCGGCCGAGGTGGCCGCGGCCGGCCACTCGGTCGCCCTCCACTGCGACCGCCATCGCAACATGCTGCGACTGACGCCGTGGCAGGTGCGCGACGACATCGAGCGCGCGTTCGAGCGGATCGTCTCCGCAACCGGAGTCGAGCCGGTGCTTCATCGAGCTCCGTACGGTGTGTACTCGGGCGGCGGGCTGTGGGCTGTACGCCGACGTGGTCTGCGGCCCTTGCTGTGGACCCACTGGGGGCGCGACTGGGAGCCGGGTGCGACCGCCGGCTCGATCGCGCAGCTGACGTCGAGGGATCTTCGCGAGGGGTCGGTGATCCTGCTGCACGACGCCGACACCTACTCGAGCCCCGGCTCATGGCGGCGGACCGTCGAGGCCCTTCCACGGCTGCTCGAGGCGGCCCAGCAGGCCGGACTCGCGTTCAGGTCCCTGTAAGGAACGGCTCACTACGATGACGTCCCGTGCCCGTCGGGGAGCTCGAGCCGATTCGCCGGGTTCTGATCCTCTCGGCGGACGTCGGGTCGGGGCACCTGGTCGCCGCTCGCGCGCTGGCGGCGGAGCTCGAGCAGCGCGGCGTCGAGGTGGTCGTCGTGGAGGACCTGCGCTCCTCGCTCGGACTGCTGCCGCGGCTGACGATCCGCGAGGGGTCGCGAGTGCTGTTCGACCGTGCGCCGCGGGTCTACGACCTCTACTACCGGATGCTGCTGCGGGTGCCGCCCGTCCGAGCGATGGCCGCGGCCTCGCTGCGGCGGTTCGGGACACGGCGGCTGATGCGCCTGGTGCGCACGTACGAGCCGGATGCGGTGGTGTCGACCTATCCCGGGATCACCGTGGTGCTCGGTGAGCTGCGGCGCCGGCGCAAGCTGTCGGTCCCCGTGCTGGCGGTGATCACCGACATGGCCGGGCTGTTCTTCTGGGCGCACCGAGGGGTGGACATGCACCTGCTCGCGTGGGCGGAGTCGGCCGAGGAGGTGGAGCGCATCTCGGGCTCGCCGGCCAACTTGATCCACGTGCTTGCGCCCACCGATCCGGCCTTCTTCGCGCCGGTGGACAAGCGGGCGGCGCGGGAGCGGCGCGGGCAGCCGGTCGAGGGGCGGATCGTTCTGGTGTCGGGCGGGGGCTGGGGAGTGGGCGGACTGTCCGAGACCGTGGAGTCGGCGCTCGCGGCCGGGCCGGAGCTGGTGGTGGTGCTGGCGGGCAGCAACGAGACCGCGCGACAGGCCCTGCTGGAGCGCTTCGGCGAGGACGGACGCGTGCGGGTGCTCGGCTACACCGCCGAGATGAGCGACCTGCTGGCAGCGGCGGACGTCCTGATCCACGCGACCGGAGGCGTCACCTGCCTCGAGGCGGCGCTGCGCGGGTGCCCGACGATCGTGCACGGGTTCGCGGTCGGCCACGTGCGCCACAACGCGGAGGAGATGAGCAGGCTCGGCCTGGTCCAGCGGGCACGCAACGAGGCCGACCTGACCGCGGTGGTGCGCTCGATGCTCGAGCGACCGCAGGCGGCCGGCCGCGCGCCCCGGCCGTCGCTGCCGTCTGCCGCTGCGGTCGTGACCGCCGCCCGGCCGCGGATCCGCCCGCTGCCGCGCTGGTGGCTGGCGGCGCGGCGGATCTGGCCGACGGGCACGGCGCTGGCGGTCGCGCTCGCCCTCAGCACGAGCGGGGGCTACGCGATGGCGTCGCGGGTCGAGGACGACTTCAAGCCGGTCAGCCACGTGTCGGCGACGCAGCCTCAGGTGGCCGTCGTCGCGCGGCCCGCGCCCGACGAGGTGCAGCCGCTGGTGGACGAGCTGGCTGCGGAGCGGCTGCCCGTGACGGTGGCGGTGACAGGGACGCCGCCCGCGGGCGTGGCGGCAACCGCCGCCTCCGCGGGCATCGAGATAGTGCCGGCGCTGCAGAGCGGCCGGGCGCTGCACTGGGTCCCGACCTGGGACCGGCTCGCCGACATCCGCAAGGACCTGGGCGAGCACGGCCGATCGCCCTACATCGCCCCCGACCGCGGCTTCACGCTCGGCGAGTTCCTGCTGGGCCGAACGGTGCACGGGTTCCCGGTGCGACCCGTTCGCGAGCCGCCTGCCTCGGCGCGGCGGGGCGACATCGTCGAGGCGAACGACTGGTCGTCGATCCAGGCGCTCAACCGAAGGCTGCGAGAGCGCGGCCTGCACGTGACGCCGCTCATCCAGCTTCTGGCCGAGCGGCCGGCCGCCTGATCAGCGCACTCGGAGGTGCTCCCACTGGTAGGGGTAGTCGCCGTCCGGAGCGCTGGTGCTGGGCAGCATGCTGTAGCTCGTGCCGAACAGCTTGTTGAAGACGTAGCGCATCGTGTTGACGGTGTTTGGCGGCTGGGGCGCCTGCACGCCGCTGACCCCCGGGATCGACAGGGCGAGCAGCCCCTTGACCCGGATGTCCAGGGCGGTCGCCTCGTCGAAGGTCTTGTCGCCCGACTCGAAGCCCTCGTCGGCCTGGATGACGATCACCGCGTCCCTCGAGTGCCTATGAATCTCCTGGACGACGTGGAGCAGCCTGTCCTCGACGTACCGCAGCTGAGGCAGGTAGTACTTCATTCCGAGCCGCGAGTGGATCACCTCGTCCGAGGTGCTCGGGAAGGTGATCGACTGGCCGCGTGCGCCGAAGATGTACGGGTCGTGGGGCAGCAGGGTGTGGAAGACGACCAATTTCGGACCGGGCTGCGCCGCGACTGAGTCGAGTCTCGCGAACGACGAGCGGTAGCTGCGGCGAAAGCGCTCGTCCTGCCCGCCGTCGTTGAACCCGAAGCGCCCGCCGATCTCACGCAGGACGCTCTTCCGCAACCACAGGCTGGGATAGCTGTCGGGCACGGCGACTGACGAGATGTCCGGGTTGCCGGCGGCAAACGTCACCTCGTCGCTGTCCAGATGGACGTACCGGTAACCCACCGACTTCGCGATCTGGGAGGTGCGGCTCTGCTCCATCAGGGTCTTCAAGGGCCGAACGTCCTGCGACGTCTTCCCGAGAATGCTCCCGAGCCCGTCGAGGTAGCCCATGTTGAGCGCGGCGGCGATGTTCGACTCGCTGTCGGAGTACGGGCTGCGTGACTCGTTGGAGATCGTGAACCCGCGGTGCCTCAGCTTGGCCGCGAACGCGCCGTTGTCGTAGTGGAAGTAGCGCCGCAGGACGTCCGCGCGGGCATAGTCGTCCGGAATGAGCACATAGATGTCGGGGCGCCTCGCGACCGAAGCCGGCGGCGGCAGTGGATCGCCCGCCCAGAGCCGGGCATCCGAGGTTTTCACAGCTGGGTGCCGGTGCTGGAAGCTCGCGATCTTCAGCACAGGCGAGATGGTCAGCACCAAGGCCGCGACGCCGAGGGCGAGGACGACGCTCCCGACGTCGCGGCGGGTCAGCACGATGGCCGCAACCGCGGCAGCGCACAGCACACTCCAGGGCAGGAGCCCCACGCTGACCCCTAGGTCGAAGTAGAAGAACCACAGGACCGCCACGGCAGTCAACGCGCCCGCCTTGGCCCAGTTCCGCGTGATGAGCGCGAGACCGCCGTAGAGCAGCCCGGTGGCGACGAAGCTGAGTCCGAGCGGCTGCCAGATCACATCCAGCGGCAGCTCGGTCTGGTTCTGCGCAAACAGCGTCAGCGGCGCGTGGGCGACAAGCAGAAGCGCCGGAAGCAGCGCGGCGATCCCGGCCAAGCCCGGCTTGACCAAGTCGCGTCCCTTGGGCATCCGGCGCAGCCTCGCCCGCTGAGCTGAAACGCCCCTGAGAGACGCCGACCTCGGCCTCGGGGTCAGGAGGGTTTGGCGAAACGACCGACGAAGTGGCTCAGCCGTCCCGTTTCGGCACACGGACGAATCCAAACCGCGAGCGCCGGGGCGAGGGAAAGAGCGAACAGCCGGAAACGCCTCCGTGGACTCATAATCCGTCGGTCCCTGGTTCGAATCCAGGCCGGCCCACTAGAGCGCTTCGGCACCAAGCCGGGGCGCGCGCGGGCCTTGCTACCCCGACAGCCCTACGGCGTCGAGGGCCTCCTGCTCGGTGCGGAAGAAGCCCCACCAGTCCAGCTTTCCCTCTCGCAGTCTGGCGGCCATCCACATCGTCTGTTCGACCTCAGTGTCGGCCAGCGTGGCGGTCAGCCGAGACTTCAGTACGGCCCGGTCGCCCGACCCGCGAGCGTCGAGCACCTCCCAGCGTGGATCTTGGAAAGCGCCCAGCACCGTCTCCCACCACGTACGTACGCCGGCGTGGCCGCGGAAGGTGCGCCCTTCGGCCTCCGCGACCAACGAGGTGAACTCGACGTCCTCGGCCGTCCGCGCCAGGAAGGCCTCCAGGTCTCCGGAGTTGAGCGCCTCCGCCATCGCCCGCACCTCGACGCTCACGTGCGACATCATCCGCCCACGACGTCGGTGTCGAGGTCGACCCTCACAGTGAGCAGCTCGGTGTGCATCAGCCGCACCGTGGCGGTGTGAATCCGCGCCGACGGCCGGGCTTTGGCGATCGCTCTGAGCCGCGCCCGCGGATCGTCGTCCGGAACCACAGCGGCCGTCCCCGAGCGCCAGCGCCGCCCGATCCTCACACGCACGCGCGGGTTCGCCTCGATGTTTCGCACGTAGTTGGAGCGTCGCCCATGCTCGGTGACGATCCAGAAGGTGTCCCCGGCGAGGCCGTTGGTGACAGGCGTGCAGCGCGGCTGCCCCGACCTGCGGCCGAGTGTCTCGAGGATGGCCGTACCGGGCGCCGGCAACCCCAAGCGAAACAGCGCTCGGACGAGCGGATTGACCAGGTACTTGGCAACGCTGGTCGTCAGTCGCCGTTTGTCGATCCAACCGGCCACGTTCTCTTGCGACATCGCCGCCCAGTATCCCGCCCGGGCTGCCGCGACCGCGGGGCTGCAATTCAGCACTCAGTCCTTGTAATGTGGCCGTATGCCTGCCTCTGTCGAAGCGGCAGCGATCTTCTCGTTGCTGATCGTCCCGGGCTACTCCTTCCTTGCGGGCTACAGGCTGGGGCGGAGCCACACGCTGCCCGAGAAGGATCTGTATGTCCACGTGCTTCCTCCTCAGGGACCCAGCAGCGGCGCCAGCACGATCAAGACGGTCGATGCGAGTCGTGCGATCGCCAAGCTCAAGGGCATCAAGGTGTCCGAGGCGGCCCAGCTCTTCCAGGACGCCGATGACGAGGAGCGCGCCGGGCCGGCACCCGCCGCGCACGCGTAGCTCCCAGGTCGACCTTCCCTTCCTCCCGACGCGGCGCTCCCCGGCGTGACTACGAGTCACCCGCAGCTGCTTCGGCCGGCTCGCCGTACGTGATCCGCCGCGAGGGATGCGTCCGCGCCAGGCGCGACCGCGCGTCCTCGAGCAGAGTCGTCGAGACCGGGCCGGCGGTGACGGCCTCGAGGAAGGCCTCGCCCTCCAGCCGCAGGCACCTGCAGGGCTCGATCGCGCTGACCGTCGCGGTCCGCGGGATGCCCTCGAGCACGCCGATCTCGCCGAAGTAGGTCCCCGCCTCCATCTGGCGCAGCACGGTCGGCTCGCCGCCGGCCTCGCCGCGCGAGGTCACCTCGACGCGCCCGCCAACCAGCACGAAGATGGCATCGGCCGGATCGCCCTCCGTGATGATCGTCTCGCCGGCCGGGAACTCGACCTCCTCTGCGGCCGCCGCCAGCCGCTCGAGGGCGGCCCGGCCGGCGGCGGCGAAGATGGACAGCCGCTCGAGAACGGCGATCCGCGGCGCCAGCTCCGCGAGGCGGGCCGCGGCGTCGCGGTCGAGCCGGGCGAGCACCGGGTATCCCGCCAGTCCCACCAGGGTGGGCGCCACGCCCAGCACCACGAGCGCGGCGTGCAGGCCCAGCCCGTCGACGATCGCCGGGGTGATCAGCGCCCCCAGGGAGATCGCCCCGAGGATCAGCGCGAAGAACACCCCGAACACCCGGGCAAGCTGCTCGGAGCTGACCGCGCGCTGAAGCGCGGTGACGGCGAGCACGTCGACGACGAGCGTCGCCCCGCCGCGCACAATCTGGATGGCGAACGCGAGCGCCGGGGCGTGGATCAGCGCCAGCAGGACGGTGGGCAGGCAGTAGAGCGCGGTGCCGATCACGATCAGGCGCGCGAGCCGGCCGGACGCCGCCAGGCGGTCGACCACGCCCGCCGTGAGGATGCCCCCGATGCCGAGACCGGCCATCAGGTATCCGAATCCCTCCGCGCCGGTGCCCAGCTGCGCGTCCGAGACCGCTACGAACACGACCGTGTCGGTGCCGTACACGAACGAGACCAGCACGCTGTAGAGCACCGGCGTCCGCACGACGCCGGAATCCATGATCGCGCGCAGCCCGACCGCCATCTGCCGCAGCGGCCCCGCGGCGCCGCCCTCGGTGACGTCGACCGGGCGGCTGCGCGCACGAATGCGCGAGACGAGGAGGGCGGACGCGGCGAAGCTGGCCGCGTCGATGCCGAACGTCAGCGCGGCCGACCCGAGCGCGAGCACGACCGCGCCGACGGCGGGGCCGAGGACGACAACCAGGTTCTCGATCGTGCCGTTGAGTGCGTTTGCCGCGACCAGCCGGTCCTCGTCGGCGAGCTGCGGGATGGTGGCGGCAACGGCCGGGTTGTATGGGGTGTTGCAGATCGCCGTGAGGGCGGCGAAGACGAGCGCCAGCTCGACCGGTCCGTTCAGCGCGGCCGTGACCGCGAGGCCGCCCTGCCAGGCGCAGCAGAGCAGGTCGGAGCCGACCATCACGCGGATGCGCTCGAACCGCTCCGCGACCACGCCGCCGTAGGAGCTGAACAGCAGCGCCGGCACGAAGCGGGCGAGACCGGCCGCGCCGACCCAGGTGAGCGAGTGCGTCTGGTCGAACGCGAAGGCCAGCAGCGCGACGTTGTAGGCCCAGGAGCCGGTCGCGGAGATGACCAGTCCGCCGAACAGCAGGCGCAGGTCGCGCTCCCGCAGAACCGCCCGGTAGCCCGCGCCCCAGCCCTTCATCGGTGAGCGATCCTATGCGCAGCGGACCAGGCGCGAGTATTTTGCGAAAGGATGACTTGCGGTTCGTGCGGAGGGGAGAACCGAGCCGGGCGACGGTTCTGCTCGCAGTGCGGCAATCCCCTCGAACTGGCCTGCCCGAGCTGCGGCGCGGCTAACGAGCCGGGCGACCGTTTCTGCGGGTCGTGCGGCACCGCCCTCACAGCCGACACGGCCGGGCCGGCCCGGTCCGTCTCAGGGCCGGCGGCCGGATCCGAGCGGCGACTGGTCTCGGTCCTGTTCGCGGACCTCGTCGGCTTCACGGCGCTCTCCGAGCGCCTCGACGCCGAGGAGGTGCGCGACCTGCTGTCGCGCTACTTCGACCGCTGTCGGACCCTGATCGAGCGTTACGGCGGAACGGTCGAGAAGTTCATCGGCGACGCCGTGATGGCCGTGTGGGGCACGCCGGTCGCGCGCGAGGACGACGCCGAGCGGGCCGTCAGGGCGTCGCTGGCGCTGACCCAGGCCGTGAGCGCGCTCGGCGCGGACGCCGGCATGCCGGACCTCAAGGTGCGCGCCGGGGTGCTGACCGGCTCGGCGGCGGTCGATCTCGCGGCTGAGGGCGAGGGCATGGTCCTGGGCGACGCCGTCAACACCGCCTCGCGCCTTCAGTCGATAGCCGAGCCGGGCACCGTGCTTGTCGACGACGTGACTCGGGCCGCAACCGAAGCGGCGATCGCCTACGAGGACGCCGGCACGCACGAGGTCAAGGGGCGCGAGCAGCCGATCAAGACCTGGACCGCCCTGCGCGTGGTCGCCAACGTGGGAGGCGCGGGGCGCACGATCGGCCTGGAGGCGCCGTTCGTCGGCCGCGGCCGCGAGCTGGCCCGGATCGTCGACACCCTCGAGGCGGCCCAGGCCACCGGGCACGCCCAGCTAGTGCCGGTCGTGGGTGAGGCGGGCACCGGGAAGTCGCGGCTGCTGTGGGAGTTCGAAAAGCACGTCGACGGCCTCACGGCGACCGTGTTCTGGCACCGCGGCCGCTGCCTCTCCTACGGCGAGGGCGTGGCCTACTGGGCACTGGCCGAGATGATCCGGGCCCGCGCCGGCATCGTGGAGGAGGAGGACCCGACGGCCGCGCGCACCAAACTCCGCGAGGCCGTCGAGCTCTACGTCGCCGACGAGCGCGAGCGCCGCCTCGCGGAGCCGCGCCTCGCGCACCTGCTGGGCCTCGAGGTGCGCACCGCGCCCGACCGCGCCGACCTGTTCTCCGGCTGGCGGCTGTTCTTCGAGCGCCTCGCCGCGGTCCACCCGGTGGTCATGGTCTTCGAGGACCTCCAGTGGGCCGACTCGGGCCTGCTCGACTTCATCGACTACCTGCTCGAGTGGTCCGCCGAGTTCCCGATCTTCATCCTCGCCCTCGGCCGGCCGGAGCTGAGCGAGGTGAGGCCGGGGTGGACCGACTTCCTGCGGCTGGAGCCGCTGGCGAGCGAGCACATCTCCGAGCTCCTGGACGGGCTCGTCCCGGGGCTCCCCGATGAGCTGGCGGGCCGCATCCTCGAGCGGGCGGAGGGGGTTCCGCTGTACGCGGTCGAGACCGTCCGCATGCTGCTCGACCGCGGGCTGCTCGCGCAGGACGGCCCGAGCTACGCGGTCCGCGGCGACATCGAGGAGCTCGACGTGCCGGAGACCCTCCACGCGCTCGTGGCGGCCCGGCTCGACGGCTTGGACGCCGGCGAGCGCTCGCTGCTGCAGGCGGCTGCCGTGCTCGGTCAGTCGTTCTCCGCCGCCGGCGTGGCCGCGCTCGCCCAGCGGCCGCAGCCCGACGTCGAGCGCCTGATGCACGGGCTGGTGGCGAAGCAGATCCTGATCCTGAACGACGACCGCTTTTCGCCCGAGCGCGGCCAGTTCGCGTTCGTCCAGGGACTTCTGCGCACGATCGCTTACGGGACGCTCGCGCGCCGCGATCGCAAGGCGCTGCACCTGGCCGCCGCGCGCTACCTGCAGGAGGTGCGCGGCAGCGAGACGGGTGAGATCGCGGAGGTGCTGGCGGCCCACCTCCTCGACGCGGCGCGCGCGGATCCCGATGCCGCCGACGTGGGGGAGATCCGCGGCCTGGCCCGCGACACCCTCATCGAGGCCGGGCAGCGAGCCGCCTCGCTCGCGCTCGGGCCCGAGGCCCAGCGGAGCTACGACCAGGCCACCGAGCTGGCGGAGGACGACGCGACGCGGGCCTGGCTGTTCGAGCAGGCGGGCCGCGCGGCCTGGCTCGCCGGCGACCAGCAGGCGGCGGTCGAGCGGCTCGACGCCGCGATCGAGCTGCACGAGGCGGCTCAGGACAAGGCCGCCGTCGCGAGCGCGACGGCGGTGCTCGCCGAGGTGTTCGTGAGCCTCGATCGCGTTGACGACGCCGTCGGGCTGTTGGAGCGTGCGCTCGGCGACCTCGCCGAGGCGGACGCCGGACGGGCCTCCGCGCTGCACGAGCTGGCCCGGATGTACTTCCTGCGCGACGACCTCGACGACGCGCTGGCGGCAACCGAGGAGGTGCTCAGCATCGCCGAGCCCCTGCAGGACAAGGAGCGAATCGCCGATGCGCTGGTGACGAGGGGCACCGTGCTGCTCTTCCAGAGGCGGCGCGAAGAGGGCAAGGCGCTGCTGGAGCGGGGACTCGGCCTGGCGCGCGAGGACGACCTGCCCCAGGTGGCGGTGCGCGCCCACAACAACCTCGGGGTCATGCTGCTCGGGGCCGATCACGCGATCGAGGCGCTCGAGCATTTCGACAGCGGGCTCGCCGCGGCCCGCGCGCGCGGCGACCGCCCTTGGGAGGTGCTGCTGCTGGCCGGCAGGTGCGCGCCCCTCTTCATGCTCGGTCGCTGGGACGAGCTAGCCGAGATCTGCGGGTCGCTCATGAGCCAGCCCTCCGCGGACGTCACGTTCTCGGAGATCTTCTCCGTCTACGCGGTGCTCGTCGCCGCCCGAGGCAACCTGGACCTGCTCAACTCGCTAGCCGTGCCTGCCGGTAGCGCGGAGAGCTCCGACACCCAGCTGCGCAACATGGTCCTGCTCGGCCGCGCGGCCGTGGCCCACGGCAACGGTCACCCCGCGGAGGCGTTCGAGATCCTGCGACGCGCGGTGAGCATTCCCGACCCCCAAACCCGTCGCGCCGCCTACATCGCGGCGGGCGAGGCGGCCTGGGAGCTCGAGGACGTGGCCGCCCTCGAGGAGCTGGTCGAGCTGGTCGAGCAGCTTGCGCCGGTCGAGGCGTCGCCCCTTCTGCGGGCCACCTCCGAGCGCTTTGCGGGCTTGGCGGCGGCCAAGCGGGGAAACCTGGAGAGGGCCGACGAGGGCTCGACCGGGCGATCGCGACGATGCGCGAGCTGGGCTACCCCTATGAGCTTGCCAAGGCGTTGCTCGACCGGGCGGAGATCCTGCGCGACGCCGAGCGCGTCGACGAGGCCGCCCCGTTGATCGACGAGGCGCGGACGATCCTCAGCGAGCTCGGGGCTCGGCCGCTGCTGGAGCGAGCCGAGAGCGCCGTGGCGGGCCGGCCGGCGTCGGCGGCCTAGCCGTAGCTGCGCACCTTCGCGTCGATCGCCGCGTCCGATGCGGCGCGGTGCGGCTCCGTGTGCGGGCCGAGCGTCACGCCCGGGATCCCTGGCTTGAACCCCGCCGGCTTCGCGGGCAGCCCGAAGTCGGCGCTGCGCGCGATCAGCTGCTCGCAGGCGCGCTCCGCCACCGCTGAGATCGTGAGGGAGGGGTTCACGCCGAGCGAGGTCGGGATCGACGAGGAGTCCATGCAGAACAAGCCCTCGTAGCCGAACACCTCGTTGCGGTGGTCGACCACGCCGAAGTCCTTCGAGTCGGCCATGCGGCAGCCGCCGAGCGGGTGCGCGGCGCTGAGGCTGTCGTAGGTCGGCTTCATGAAGCGGCCCAGGCCGTTGCGCGACACCACGCCCGCGATCGCCGCGTTGGCCGCCTCGCGCACCGCCACCGACTCGTCCGACAGCTCGTACTTGAACGGGCCGATGCCGACCGGGCCGGCGTTGGGGCGGATGTGGCTGCCCGTGGGCGGCGGTGCCAGGAACTCGCCGTCGTGGGTGTCCTGGACCATCGCGAGGACCTCGATGTGGTTGTTGAAGGTGCTCAGCGCCTGCTTCTTCTGCAACCCCCACCAGGTGGGCTCGCTGTTCGGCGCGCGCCCGTCGTCGTAGAGCGCGTGCGCCAGGTTCGACAGGAAGATCTCCTGCAGCGTGAAGCGCTTGCCGTCGTAGGCGTGGCTCTGGCGGCCGACCCACCAGTCGTAGGACATCGTCGTGATGTGGTTGCCCTTGTAGAACTGCCCGTAGCCGGGCAGGCCCAGGACGTCGCGCACCTTCTTCTCGTCGTACTCGACGGCGGCGATGTGATCGCCGTTGACGCCGAGGTGCTTGCCGACCCGCCCCGACAGCGCAGGCAGCGTGGGGCGCGAGCGCATCAGCAGCGGCGGGTTGCCCATCGCGCCCGCCGCGAGGATCAGCACCTTGCACTCGACCTCGAAGGTCTGCCCGGACGGCTGGCGCGAGTCGCCGATCTCAGCCGCGGTCACGACGTAGCGGTAGGGCCGCGCCGCAGTCTGGACGATCAGCTCGGCCTCGGAGTTCGGCCGCACCTCGACCCCGAGCTGCTCCGCCGATGGGAGGTAGTTGGTCATCACCGAGTTCTTGGCGCCGTAGATGCAGCCGGTGTGGCACCACTTCGCCTGGACGCAGCGACTCAGGTCGATCGCCTGCGGTACGCGATCGCAGGTGTGGCCGGCCGCCTTGAGGGTGGCCGCCCACAGGCCGCCCGACTTCGACACCTGGTTCCAGGTCGGGCGCTGCACGCGCAGCGCCTGCTCGGCGCGCGCGTAGTAGGGGTTGAGGGCCGCCCGGCTGATCTGGCTCGGCCACATGCGCCGGTCGGGCCCGTCGTCAGGGCGGTGGTCGCGCCGCTCGAACGTCTCGCTGGGCGAGCGCAGCGACGCCGCCAGGTACAGGTTCGAGCTCCCGCCCACGCCGTCCCCGAGCACGATCTGGGCGCCGAGCCCCTGCACCAGCCCGTAGATGCGCGCCAGCAGCTCGATGTCCATCGACTGCCGGAAGTCCGTGTGCTGGTGGCGCTGGCCGCGCTCCAGGACGAGGATGCTCGGCTCCTGCCCCGCGGCTCGGTAGAGCTCGGCCAGGCGGAACGCCGAGATCGAGCCGCCGAAGCCGGAGCCGACGATGCAGACGTCGACCTTCACGGCAGGCTCCCCGTCGTCGTGCGCTCCGCCGACAGCGCGCGGCGGTAGGAGAAGTCGGCGTATCCGTTGGGCGCCGTCCCCGGGAACCCCATCACCTGCAGCCCGGAGGACTTGTCGATCGTGGCGTTCTTCTGGGTGGCCGAGCAGAGGAAGGCCGCGAACGGCACCGCCGCCGCCAGCTGCCAGACCTGGGCGGTCGGGTTCGACGCCCCAAGGCCCTCGACGCAGACGGCCACGCGCTTGTCGAACGGCAGGTCGATGAACTGCCCTAGGCGCGGCAGCGAGCGCGCCTCGAGGTCGGCCAGGAACGCCGCCTCGACCGTGTCGAAGCCGATCAGCGGATGGTGGTAGAGCAGCAGCGCAGTCGGCCTGCACGGCGCCCGGCTCGGGGTGCGCGCCCGCGATCGCCTTCGAGTGGATCTCGTTGCCGAGGTCGGTGCGGGTGGCCTTCTTGCCGGGGATCAGCGTGTCGGCGAACGCCTGCAGGGTGCCGTCGGGCAGGCTCGGCGCTGCGAGCGCGGCGGTCGGGGCCGCCAGGATCCGCTCGGCGACGGGAAGCAGCGAGAGGACCGCTCCACTCTGGAGCAGCTCGCGCCGCGAGAGCGGTCTAGAAACCGCCACGCCGGTAGACGCGCCGCCGCTCCTGGGGCGTGTCGACCTTGGCCGCGCAGATCGGGTCGACTGACCCGAGCGAGACCAGCCGCACCCCACCGGTGACCGGCCCGAACAGCGCGCTCTGCAGGTCGCTCACGTAGACGCCCCCGATGCCGCGCGCCTTGTCGAAGAAGTAGCTGCCGTCCCAGTGCCACAGCTCGGGCGGCTGGCCCTGGACGATCGACCCGGTCCAGTGGTCGTGCTGGAAGTAGAAGCACTTGGGCACGGCCGCGGCGACGCGCGCCGGCTCCATCGCAAGGAACTCGACGATCCCGAAGTCGGTGATGTTCTGCTGCGTCTTGTCGAACTCGACGCAGAACGGGTCGGCGTCGGGGTGGGGGAAGTCCACGCCGGTCCCGACGTTCTGGGTCTCGCAGCGGAACGGATTGGTGCCGTCCCACGGGACGACGGGCGAGCTCGCCGCGGCCGAGCCGGCGGGCACGAGCGCGCAGACGAGTGTGACCAACGCGATGAAGAGCCTTGAACGCCCCATTCCCCGGCCCGGATATCCCCTGCTGGCCAGCCGACCAAACCAGCTACCCCAAACGGGCAATTCTCCGCAAGCGGCGCCAAAAGATCCGGCTTGCTCTCGCAACGCTCCGCTCCTAGCGTTGCGGGGATGCTTGCCGCCCTCGCTCTTGCGGCGGTTCTGGCCGGGACCGCGCCGGCGTTGGCGCCGCGAGCCGACCTGGTCGTGTCGAAGGGCGCCGTGCACGCCCGGGACGGGAGGCTGGCGGGAGCGTTCACGGTCCACAACGCCGGACCGGCCGCTTCGAAGCGATCCTCCGCCGCCCTGAGCGTGCGGGCCAATCGCAGGAACCGCGTGGTCAAGCGCTTCACGGTGCCGGCACTGGAGCCCGCCGAGTCGCTGAAGCTCAAGGTGTCGGTCAAGCTCCCGAGAGGCCTGCCCGCCGGCTCGCTGCCGTTGCGGGTCTGTGCTGACAGGCGCGAGACCGTTCGCGAGCGCTCGGAGCGCAACAACTGCCGCGGGGTCGGCAAGCTCAAGGTACGGAGCAGCCGGGGGTCGTCGGTCCCCGCGGATCCGGTCGCCTTCACGGCGGATACGGTCTTCACGCTCGACAGCCCGGAGAGCAACTACTGGATCTACGTGCCGAGCTCGTATGACTCGACGCACTCGACCCCGGTCACGCTGCTCGTCTGGCTGCACGGCTGTGGCGGGCAGGGCGAGGGCGACATCTACACGGTGTCTCCCGCGGGCGCCCAGCGATACATCGCGATCGCGGTGGGCGGCCGCGAGGGCGACTGCTGGGACGTGGACAGCGATTCGGCGAAGGTGCTGGCCGCCGTCGCCAGCGTGAAGACGCACTTCAACATCAACCCGCGCCGGGTGATCCTGGGCGGCTATTCCTCAGGCGGCGATCTCGCCTATCGAACCGCCTTCTACCACGCGAAGCTGTTCGCGGGAGTCCTCGCTGAGAACACCTCACCCTTCAGGGACACCGGCTCCACCCAATCGGCGTCTCTCGCGGCGGCGGCATGGAAGTTCCATGTCGTGCACCTCGCGCACACAGAGGACGAGGTGTACCCGATCGCCTCCGTCCGCGCCGAGACCGACGCACTGAAGGCGGCGGGCTTCCCGATCACGCGGATCGAGCGGCCCGGCAGCCACTACGACGCAGACGCCGGCAGCAGCGGTACGGATCACGATCTGCGGGCGGTCCTGCTTCCGCACCTGAGCGACGGATGGCTTTCCCCGTAGTGCCCCGATGGATCAAGCGACTGGCGGGCTCCCTCGGCGTAGCTACCCTCGCGCTCGCCGCCGCCCTCGCCGGCCCGGCCTGGGCGGCACCGCCCGACGTCATCCGCACCGGTGGCCCGAGCGCTCCGCGCGACCCAAAGGTCGCGATCGTCGCGACGTCGGAGAGCGTCGCCGGCGACCGCTTCCGCGTCGTCAACCGGTCCGGCCGCACCGTCCTGCGCGGCCACCTGCACAAGGCGCGTGGCGCGCCCGACCCGTGGCAGTTCGCGGCCACAGCCGACCTGTCGTCGATCGCGAAGGCTGGCCGCTACCGAGTCCTGGCCGCCGGCGAGCGCTCGCGCCCGTGGGTAATCGACCGCGAGGCTCGCTCGCGGCTGGTGCGGAGGCTGCTGCGGATCTTCGCCGTCAACAGCGACGGCAATGAGCCCAACCCGGTCTTCGGACGGGCGCACCTCAACGACGCGATCGTCAAGGGAGGCCCGCTCGACGGACAGCGGATCGACCTGACCGGCGGCTGGCGCGACGCCGGCGACGACCTGAAGATCGCGCTCCCGACGGCGATGGCGGCTTCCTACCTGCAGCTGGCCGCCCGCCTCGATCCGGCCGACGCGAAGGCGCTCTACAAGACCAGCGACGTGGGCATCCGCTGGCTGCTCAAGCTCCACCCGCAACCCGACGTCTTCATCGCGCTCGTGGGCGACGACCGCGATCACTCGACCGGCTTCCGCAATCCGGCCAAGGACGACGCGAACACGACGGACGGGGTGGGGGTTCGCTACGCCTACCCGAGCAGGAGCTCCAACGTCGCCGGCTACGTCGCGGGCGCCCTGGCGCTCGCGGCTGCCCGGAGCGACGGAGCCCGCCGCGACGAGCTCACCGGCGCGGCCCTCGAGTGGTACACGGCGGGCCGGGCCGCCGGCGCGCTCGTCCCGATCGATGATCCGAACGTCGCGGACGAGTACTACCCGGATCCGATCTACACGGACGACCTCGCCTTCGGCGCGCTGGAGCTGTCCCGGGTCACCGGGGACGGCGAGCTACTCCAGCAGGCCGGGGAGTACTTCCGAGGCGGCGACGACAACCGGCAGCTCTATTCGGGCGTCACCCCCGGAACGGTCGGGCCGGTCCTGGCCGCGGACCTGTGCGGCGGACTCGGCGCGCCGGCCGCCGGCGGCAGCGTCGGTGACGCGGCCTGCGAAGGGGTGCGCAAGGTCGTGACGGCAGTGCGCGAGCGTGCCCGCTCCACCGCCTTTGGCTCGCCGGGCATGTTCACGTTCGGCTGGGCGCAGGACAACGGCGGCGCCGGCGCGGTTGCCGCGGCGGCGGGCCGGCTCCACTTGGCGGGCGACGGTGCTCGGATCGCCGCCGCGGCGCGCGACTACATGCTCGGCCGCAATCCCTGGGGCGTGAGCTTCGTGGTGGGGCCCGGCAGCCACGACGCGAAGGCGCCGCACCACGCGGCGTACCTCAAGGGCCGTCCGGCCCGGCTGCTCAACGGCGCAGTCGAGGGTGGGCCCGTGGGGCCGGACTCGCTGGGCGAGTTCGGGCTGCACCTGGCCCGGGGGCCGCTGAAGCGCTTCAACTCGGCGAACGCCGTCTACGAGGACAGGCGGGCGGACTTCGTGACCTCGGAGGTGGGTCTGAGCTACTCGGCCAGCGCGATCCTGCTGGCTGCCACGCTGCACTAGATCAGGAATTCCTTACTTTTCGTACGCTGTACCCGTGAGAGCGGCAGGGGTCTCGGACGCGTTCCTGGAGCGAGATGCGGAACTGAATCGGCTTACGGCCGCGCTCGACCGCGCGAAGCGCGGCCAAGGCGGCCTCGTCTCGGTCGAGGGTGCGCTGGGCACAGGCAAGACCTCTTTGCTGCGGGCTGCGATCGCGCACGCCGAAGCGGCCGACTTCGCCGTGCTCCAGGCGCGCGGCTCCGAGCTGGAGACGGACTTCGGCTTCGGCGTCCTACGGCAGCTGTTCGAGCGCACGCTCCACGCTGCGCCTCCGGAGCGGCGCAAACGCCTGCTGAGCGGCGCCGCCGCGCTTGCCGCCCCGATGCTGGGACTCGAGTCGGGGCAGGCGGGCGGTGACCCGTTTGCGGGCTTGCACGGCATCTACTGGCTGGTGGCCCAGATGGCCGACGAGCGTCCGCTCGTGCTCGTCGTCGACGATGTCCACTGGGCCGACTCCGATTCGCTTCGCTCCCTCGCCTACGTGGCCAACCGCCTGGGCGAGCTGCCCGTGCTCCTGATGCTCGGCCTGCGGGTGATGCCCGGGGAGACGCCGCTTGTCCAGCTGCCGGCGCCCCTCGACGACATCGAGCTCGCTCCGCTTGGCGAGGAGTCGGTCGCCGAGCTGGTGCGGATGGGCCTGGGGCATGAGGGCGACCCAGCATTCGTCGCGGCCTGCCGGCGCGTGACCGCCGGGAACCCGCTGGCGCTCGCGGAGCTGCTGCGCGAGCTTGCCGACACCGGCGTGGCGCCGACCGCCGAGGCCGCAGCGACACTCGACGATCGCCCGCCGCCGCGGCTGGCGCGCGGGATCCTCACTCGCGTCACGCGAGCGGGCCGCTCCGCCGAGCGCCTGGCTCGGGCCATAGCCGTACTCGGCGGCGCCGCCGCGCTGTCTCTGGCGGCCGAGCTGGCCGAGCTGCAGCCGGATGCCGCGGCGCAGGCAGCCGCCGCCCTCGCGACAGCGGGAATCCTGATCCCCGACGCCTCATCCGCGTTTGCGCACCCGCTGATCCAGTCGGCTCTCTACGAGCGGATCGCCCCCCGCGCACGCTCACGTGCGCACCGGCGGGCGGCGGAGCTGGTGGCGAGGTCGGGCGACCCGGACGCGGCGGCAGTCCACCTGCTCGCCGTCGAGCCGGCGGGCGAGCCCGGCGTTGTTCACCAGCTTGGCGGCGCGGCCACCCACGCGCTGGCGGCCGGCGCCCCCGAGGCGGCCGCGCGCTACCTGGCGCGGGCGCTGCGCGAGCCGCCGCCGCCGGAGGCCCGCGTGGCGTTGCTGGGCCAGCTGGGCGTCGCCGAGGTGGCCCTGGGCGATCGGGCCAGCTTGGAGCACTTGGAGCAGGCGCGCCGGGCGGCCACCGATCAGCAGGAGCGCGCAACGATCGCGGCCATGCGCGCCGGAGCGATGACCTACTTCGGCGAGGCCGAGCGGGCGATCGAGACGGCGCAGCAGGCGCTCTCCGAGCTGGACGATCACACCACGCCCGCGGCCACCCGTCTCCAGGCGGCGGCCGCGTCCCTGATGTGGCAGGAGGTTGACTGGGTCAAGCGCTTCGAGACGAGCCTGCCGGAGCTGCTGCGGCTCGTCGACCGCGGCGGTCCGTCGGCCCGCGGGCTGGCGCTGACCCTCAGCGCGGCGCTCGCCTTGCGCGGCGACAAGCGGCTCGCCCTGGAACTCGTCGAGGCCGGGCTCGACGGCGGCGCCTATCTGCGCGACGAGTCGCTCAACGGGATCGAGCTGCCGCAGGCGATGAACGCCCTGATCTGGCTCGAGGAAAGCGACCACGCTCTGGCTCTCAGCGCGGACGTCCTTGCCGAGGCCCGACGGCAAGGCTCGATCTTCGGCGTAGTCGGTGGGGGCATCCAGCTGGGACTCACGCTGTGGCGGCGCGGGGAGCTTGCCGAGGCGGAGGCACAGCTCGCGCACGCCGACGGCTTGGCGGTCGAGCACGGTGCGATGGCCCCCGCCGCGTTCAGCCGCTCCTACCTGGCCCAGGTGCGCCTGGCGCGCGGCCGCACCGACCACCTCCCACCCGAGCCGGGGACGCTGCCCGAGGGGCTGGCGACCTCCGCCGTGCTCACGGCCCTGGAGGCGCGCGCCGCGCTCAGGCTGGGGCGCGGCGACCGCGCCGGCGGCATCGAAGACCTGCGCGCGGTCGGCAAGCTGCTCGAACGGCTTGGCACCACCAGCCCCGGCGTCTCCGACTGGCGCTCGCAGCTGGCTGGGGCCCTGGCCGAGGACCAGCCCGACGAAGCGCGCGCGCTCGCGGAGCAGGATCTTCGGGAATCGCGTGAGGCGGATCTTCGCGTGGCCGAGGGGGTGGCGCTGCGCTCGCTCGCCGCAACCGAGTCGGGAATCACCCGGATCGATCTGCTCGAGGAGTCGGTAGCGGCGCTCGAGCCGAGCTTCGCCAGGCTCGAGCGGGCCCGCTCGCTTACCGCCTTGGGGGCGGCGCTGCGCGAGGCCGGCAAGGCCGAGGCTGCCCGTTCGCTGCTGCTGCGCGCGCTCGACCAGGCCCACCGCTGCGGCGCGCAGCCGCTTGCGGAGCGGGCGCGCGCCGAGGCGGTGGCCGCGGGGGCTCGCCCCCGCCGGCCCCGCTTGACCGGCGTCGAGGCGCTCACCCCAAGCGAGCTGCGCGCGGCGCGCCTGGCGTCCGAGGGCCTATCCAATCGCGAGATTGCCCAAGCGCTGTTCGTGACGCAGAAGACCGTCGCGGACCACCTGGCAGCCTCCTACCGCAAGCTCGACATCAGCCGCCGCGACGGGCTAACCCAGGCGCTGGCCAAACCTACCCCAAACGGGTAATTCTCCGCACTGAGCCGTAAAACTTCGGGATTGCCCAGTGGGCGAGGGCGGCTTAGCGTGGCCTGATGGTCCGCCGCCCCGCGTTGATCGCGATGCTCTGCCTCGTCCTGTCGGTCCTCATCCCGGGCGCTGTCGGCGCGTCGCCCCCGAAAAAGGGCGGCTCCTACGTGGGCGACCTGCCGGAGACGAGCGCTCGCATCTCAAAGCGCGTCGTGCTGAAGGTGTCCCCAGCGGGCACCACCGGGCGAGTGAGGCTCGCCTGCGGCGACACGCGAGTCGGGCTGAGCTCCAAGTTCGACATCGTCAAGGGCAAGTTCACCGCCAAGCGCCAGACGGGCTCGCTCCTGGTCTGGCGCCTGGCCGGCAAGTTCGTCTCGCGCGACACCGCCAAGGCGAAGCTGTACCTCCCCGCCGCCTGCGACGGGAAGGGCGGCAAGGTCACGTTGAAGTTGGACCAGGGCTGACGGCTTGACGCGCAGCCGCCTGATCGCAGTCTTCGCGGTCACCCTCGCCTTCGTCGCGCTGCCGCCCGCCGCGTCGGCGTATTCCGGGCATGCAAGCAAGGGCTCGCGCGCCGCGGCACAGGTGCGAGGCGCGAGCAAGGCCGTCCGCCTCATCCCCAAGAAGAGCTGGGCGCGGGGGAAGCGGAGTGCGCTGCTGCACCAGGCCGCCCTCGCACTCAAGCAGCTGCACCGCCGCAAGACCTGCGCCGCGCTCTCGCGCTCCGAGAGCTTCCGCGGCGGCCTGCGCGATGCCAGGACGTGGAAGCACGGCAAGCCGCCGCGCAAGCGCCTGAAGCGACCGCTCAAGCTGTTGGGGGCTGCCGGCAAGGGCCTGCTCAAGAAGGCCGGCAGGCGCTGCGCGGTGCCGCAGAAGGTCTCGCGCGGCGAGCGCCGCCACCACGGCGAGCCGCTCGGCCAGCGCGTCACTCCGCCGCCCGGCTCCCCCGAGCAGGGCGGGGACGAGGAAGAGGAGCGCAAGAAGCGCGACCTCGAGCAGGGCAAGCTGAAGCTGCCGAAGTCCCGGCCGCAGGCGCAGGTCGAGCCCGACCCGCATCAGCCCGAGGCCGCCCGGGTCAGCCTGATCGCGCACGCCGCCGCCGACCCGTTCACTTACTTCCGCTCAACCGACGTGGGCGCGGCCATCGGCGGAGCCGTCCCCATGGAGCCCACGGCGGCGGTCGCCGGCGACATCGCCTGGTACACCGCCAACACCGGTGTTGGGCTGTCCACGAACGGCGGTCGCACGTTCACGCTCTTCAACCCGTCGAACGTCCTCCCCGACAACGGGCTCGCCTTCTGCTGCGACCAGCTCGTCTCCTACGACCGGAAGAACCGCCTGTTCGTGTGGATCTCGCAGTACTGGTGCCCGGCGGCCGATCAGCGCTGCACCACTACCGGCGGAAACCGGATCCGGATCGCCACCGCCCACCCGGAGGACCTCGAGCGCAACGCCGCGACGCCCAACCTCGCCTGGACCTGGTGGGACATCACCCCGAAGGACTTCGGCGTCAAGGACAAGGACGCGTGGTTCGACCGCAGCGACATGGGCGTCGACGACTGGTACGTGAACTGGACGGTCGACGTGATGCGCGGCGGCAAGGTGCGCTCGGTGCTGGCGCGGTACCCGCTCCAGGCGCTCGCCAAGGCGCCGCGGGAGCTGCATTGGTTCTACCAGACCGATGGCGGCGCCAGGTACCAGGTGGCCCAGGGCACCCACGACGGAACTATCTTCGTCAACGCCAAGTCGCAAAGTCAGTTCAGCGCGTTCTCGTGGGAGCGCGCGGCCGACAAGCTGTTCCGTCACGACCTCGACCACTCGACGGTGCCGGAGTACAACGTCGGGGCGACGGGGGCGGACGGCGCCAACTGGCTCGCGCGGCAGGCGATCTTCCCCGGGTCGCCCGACGCCGCGACCGTCGCGGACGACGCGCTCTACGTCGCCACCACCACCGGCCGGGCGGTGTGCACCTCGAAGTGCGACGGCGCGACCCCGGTGCTGAAGCAGATCTATCCGCACCCTGCCGTCGCGATCACCGCCTACGACGTCAACACCTTCAAGCTGATCGACGAGGACGCGATCTGGCGCAACGACACGGCCTACGCGCTGCCTGCGCTCTCGACGGACCGTGCCGGCGACGTCGGGATCGGCATGCGAGCGGCCGCCGCCGGCGCGAACCCCGCACCCGTGGCGGGCTTCCTGACGCCCACCAAGGAGCTGAGCCTCGCCCTCGCCGCGGTCGGCGATCCGCAGGTCGGCGACTACTACTCGATCCGCCCCGGCCGGACCAAGCGCTCGTTCGCGATGACCGGCGAGTCGGTGGACGCCGCGGGGGCGTATCACTGGAACTACTTCGAGTTCGGCTATGGCCCGTCGCCGTACGTGTCGCCACCCACCGTGTCGATCACGTCCCCCAATGAGCTCGACGTGATCGGCGTCGGCGAGGCCCTGACCTTTGGCGCCAGCGCAAGCGATCCCGTGGACGGGAAGCTGCCCGGCTCGGCATACCGCTGGACCTACGACGGCAAGCCGTTCGCGGGCACGGGTGACACGGTGAGCCTGATCGAGAACAACCCCGGCGTCCACACGATGACCGTGACCGTCGCCAACGCCGACGGCGCGACGGCCAGCGACACCGTCCACGTCCGCGTCAAGGCGCCGACGCTGCCGGGCCATCCGATCGTGCACATCACCTTCCCGCTCGACGGCTCGTCGTACTGCACAAATGCCGCCGATGGCGGGGGCGACTACGTCACGGCCGGAATGACGGCGACGGCGACCGATCCGAGCATGCCGCCCGGCCCGCTCACCTACGTGTGGACCGATTCGATCGACGGAGGCGCGCGGCAGACGGTCGCGACAACCCTGTCGCCCGCGCTGAAGCTCTATCTCCGCGCGGGCGACTTGCGCACCACCCATGACCTGCAATTGACCGCAACCAACGCAACCGGCCCCACGTCGGACGACGTGCGGATCGAGGTAAAGGACCCATCTCTGTGCGTTCGCTGAAACAACACCTCACCTACGCGAACGTGATCGCCACGTTGGCGCTGTTCCTGGCGCTGGGCGGCGCGTCGTACGCGGCGATCAAGCTGCCGGCCAACAGCGTCGGCTCGAAGCAGATCAAAGACGGGGCGGTGACCTCCGCGGACATCAAGAACCACTCGATCAGGTCGGGCGACTTCAAGGGCGGCCTGCCGAGCGGCCCGCGCGGTCCGCGCGGCCCGCAGGGCGACAAGGGCGCCGCGGCGGCCAAGTACTGGGCGCACATCAGCGGTGGGACCAACCCGACCGTGCTCCACAGCTCGGGCGGCATCGACGTGTCGCGCCCGACGGGCACCACCGCGCAGGTCAGCTTCCCCGACGACGTGAGCGCTTGCGCCACCGTGCTCACGATCGACAACGGTGCCGGCGGCCGGGACATTCGCAAGACGAGCAACTCCTCCGGCAAGACCGTCGTCGTCTCCACCTGGATCTGGACCAACGTCACCACCGGCACCATCGAGTCGACTACCGACGGCTTTGACATCGCCGTTTTCTGCTGAGAGTTCGAAGCATGCACAGACATCTCACCTACGCGAACGTGATGGCGACCATCGGGGTCTTCCTGGCCCTCGGCGGCGCCTCGTACGCGGCGATCAAGCTGCCGGCGAACAGCGTGGGCTCGAAGCAGATCAAGGACGGCGCGGTGAGCTCCGCCGACATCAAGAATCACTCGATCAAGCCGGATGACTTCAAGGGTGGGCTGCCGAGCGGGCCTCGGGGCCCGCGCGGGCCGGAGGGCAACCGCGGCGCGGCGGCCGCGAAGTACTGGGCGCAGATCATCGGCGGGTCCAACCCGACGGTCGCCAACAGCAGCGGAGGCGTGACCGTGTCGTTGACCGCCGCCAACCTCGCGCGCAATGTGACCTTCCCGGACAACGTCAGTAAGTGCGCAATCGAGTTGACCCAGATCGGTGGCCAGCCCCTGCGGTCGATCCGCGTCATCAGCACGCCGAAGGGCTCGACGGTGGACGTCTGGACCAGCGCACCCGATGGCGCGGGCGGCGTCACCACGACTGTGGACGCGTTCGACATAGCCGTGTTCTGCTAGGCGCACCGCGCCGCCGCGCTTACTCCGCAGCGGCGTAAAGTCAGCGCAGACGTCGCGCCCAGGGTGTACAAGACGCCGGTGACCCAGGAAGGGGACTCCGCTGTGCGCCTTGCCGGCGCGCGGAAGGTCTACGGCGATGTCGTCGCGGTGGACGGGATCGATCTCGACATTCGCGTGGACGAGTTCTTCACGATGCTCGGCCCGTCGGGCTCCGGCAAGACGACCTGCCTGCGCATGATCGCCGGCTTCGAGCGCCCGGACGCGGGGCGGGTCGAGCTCGGCGGCCGCGACGTCACCAACCTGCCGCCCAACGAGCGCGACGTCAACACCGTCTTCCAGGACTACGCGCTGTTCCCGCACATGTCGGTCGGGGAGAACGTCGGCTATGGGCTGAAGGTCAAGAAGGTCGGCGCCGACGAGCGCAAGCGGCGGGTGGGGGAGGCGCTCGAAATGGTCCGGCTGAGCGGCTACGAGCAGCGCCGGCCGAGCCAGCTCTCGGGCGGGCAGCGCCAGCGGGTGGCGCTGGCCCGTGCGCTCGTCAACCGCCCGCGCGTGCTGCTGCTCGACGAGCCGCTCGGCGCGCTCGACCTCAAGCTGCGCCAGCAGATGCAGAACGAGCTGCGGACGCTCCAGCAGGAAGTCGGCATCACCTTCGTATACGTCACGCACGACCAGGAGGAGGCGCTCACCATGAGCGACCGCCTGGCCGTGTTCAGCGACGGCCGCATCGAACAGCTGGGCGCGCCCGCCGACGTCTACGAGCACCCGGCCAACGAGTTCGTGGCCGGCTTCGTGGGCGTCTCCAACATCGTCGAGCGTGACGGGGCCCGTTTCACGATCCGTCCCGAGAAGGTGCGGATCCTCGACGAGGCCGACGCGTCCAACGGGCTGCGCGTCGAGGGCGGGCAGATCCGCGACGTCGCCTACATCGGCGCGGTCACGCGCTACCTCGTCGACCTCGACGCCGGCGGGGAGCTGCAGGTTGTGAGCCAGAACCTCGAGATGTCCTCGCAGGAGGCGCTCGAGCAGCGGGGGAGGCGGGTGCGCGTCGCATGGCGCGGCGAGCACGCGTACGCGATCCCCGAATCGCATGAACCACAAGAGGAGGGTCTGTGAACTGGAAACGGTGGTGGCTGGTGCTCGCCGCGCTCACGCTTGCCCTGGCCGCGCTGACGGCGGCCGGCTGCGGAGGCGATGACAACGACGGGGGCGGCGGGAGCGGCGCCCAGGCGCTCAAGAAGGTCGGCAAGGGCGAGGGCGAGGTCGACCTGATCGCCTGGGCCGGCTACGTCGAGGACGGGTCGACCGACCCGAAGGTGGACTGGGTCTCGGACTTCGAGAAGAAGACCGGCTGCCAGGTCAACGTCAAGGTCGGCAACACCTCCGACGAGATGGTCACGCTGATGCGGACCGGCAAGTACGACGGCGTGTCGGCCTCCGGTGACGCGACGCTGCGGCTCATCGCGGGCGGCGACGTGGCTCCGGTCAACACGGACCTGATCCCCAACTACAAGGACGTCTTCGACGCGCTGAAGAACCAGCCCCACAACACGGTCGACGGGGTCAACTACGGCATCCCGCACGGCCGCGGCGCCAACCTGCTGATGTTCAACAAGGACGTCGTCAAGCCGGCGCCCGACTCCTGGGGCGTGGTCCTGGACCCGGCCCAGAGCGCCAAGTACAAGGGCAAGGTCACGGCCTACGACAACCCGATCTACATCGCGGACGCGGCCCTGTACCTGAAGGCCACGCAGCCGGACCTCGGGATCGACAACGTCTACGAGCTGGACGACAAGCAGTTCAGCGCCGCGGTGGACCTGCTGAAGAAGCAGCGTCCCAACATCGGCGAGTACTGGTCCGACTACACCAAGGAGCAGGCGGCCTTCACCGCCGGCGACAGCGTGGTCGGCACCACCTGGCAGGTGATCGCGAACCTGATCGAGGCGGACAAGAAGTCTCCGCCGATCGCGGCGATCCTGCCCAAGGAGGGCGCGACCGGGTGGTCGGACACGTGGATGATCTCGTCGAAGGCCAAGCACCCGAACTGCATGTACAAGTGGATGGACCACATCATCAGCCCCCAGGCGAACGCCGAGGTGGCCGAGTGGTTCGGGGAGGCTCCGGCCAACCGCAAGTCGTGCGCGTTGACGGCGGTGAAGAACCACTGCCAGATCTTCCACGCGGACGACGAGGCCTACTTCGACAAGGTCGCCTACTGGAACACGCCGCGCAAGGAGTGCGGCGACGACCGCGGAGCGGTGTGCAAGGACTACTCCGAATGGGTCAAGGCCTGGACGGAGATCAAGGGCTAGTCAGCTGGCCGCCGTAGGCAGATTCCTCTGGCGCCGGCCCCGCCTGCAGCTATCGCTGCTGCTGGCGGGGCCGGTCGGCTGGCTGGTCGTCGCGTACCTCGGTTCGCTGGCGATCCTGTTCGTCGCGTCGCTGTGGCAGCTCGACGACTTCAGCGGCAAGATCGTCCACGAGACCGGGTTCCAGAACTTCAAGGAGCTGGCGCAGACGCCGGTTTACCGCACGATCGTCGGGCGGACGGTGGCGATCGCGGCGCTGGTCACGCTGACCGACGCGCTCCTCGCGTTCCCGATCGCGTTCTACATGGCCAAGATTGCGAAGCCCCGGACGCGCGCGCTGCTGGTCGTCGCTGTGCTGATGCCGCTCTGGGCCAGCTACCTGGTCAAGGTGTACAGCTGGCGCATCATGCTCGCCAACAGCGGGATCGTGAACTGGGTGCTCGACCCGTTCGGCCTCAGCGGCCCCGGCTTCGGGAACGTCGCCACCTGGCTCGTCTTCTCGTACCTGTGGCTGCCGTTCATGATCCTGCCGATCTACGCCGGGCTCGAGCGGATCCCGAACTCGCTGATCGACGCGTCCGGCGACCTCGGAGGGAGCACCTGGATGACCTTCCGGCGCGTGATCCTCCCGCTCGCCTTTCCGGCCGTCGTGGCGGGCTCGATCTTCACGTTCTCGCTGACGCTGGGCGACTACATCACGCCGACGCTCGTATCGAGCACGCAGTTCATCGGCAACGTCGTCTACGCGAACGTGGGCATCGCCAACAACCTGCCGCTGGCGGCGGCGTTCGCGACGGTGCCCGTCGCGATCATGCTCGTGTACCTCCTGATCGCCCGCCGGCTGGGCGCATTCGAGTCGCTTTGATGGCGGCCCTCTGATGCTCCACCTCTCGAACGGCACGCGCTGGGTCCTGCGGATCGGCACCGCGATCACGCTGACGTTCATCTACGTCCCGCTGGTCGTGATCGGGATCTACGCGTTCAACAGCTCGCGCTCGCAGTCGTGGCCGATCGACGGGCTGACGCTCGACTGGTTCGACAAGGCGTTCCACAACCCGGGCGTGCGCGACGCGCTCTTGACCTCGGTCAAGGCGGGACTCGGGGCCACGGCGATCGCGCTCCTGCTCGGCACGCTGGCGGCGATGGCCGTATCGCGGCGGCGTTTCTTCGGGCGCGACACGATCTCGTTCCTCGTCGTGCTGCCGCTCGCCCTGCCGGGCATCGTGACCGGGATGGCGCTCAACGCGACCTTCACGCAGGTGCTCGGCGTCGACCTGTCGCTGTTCACCGTGATCGTCGGCCACGCCACCTTCTGCATCGTGCTCGTCTACAACAACGCGGTGGCGCGGCTGCGCCGCATCGGCGGCTCGCTGGAGGAGGCGGCGAGCGACCTCGGCGCCGGGGCGTGGCGCGCGTTCCGCGATGTGACCTTCCCGCAGCTGCGCACGGCGCTGGTCGCGGGCGCGCTGCTGGCCTTCGCGCTCTCGTTCGACGAGATCATCGTCACGACGTTCACGGCCGGCTCGCAGGAGACGCTGCCGATCTGGATCTTCGCGAACTACTCGCGGCCGAACCAGCTGCCGATCGTCAACGTCGTCGGCCTGTCGGTGATCGTGCTGTCGATCATCCCGGTGTACCTGGCCAACCGGCTCTCGCAAGAGCCGATCGGCGCACCCGGGGCGGGAGCTGCGGCGCGCGGTTAGCGGGCCGGCTGAGGCGAGGGCGCCACGGAGCTCGTTGCCGGCGCGCCGTGGACGACGACCTCGCCGCCACGCTCCGACGCCAGCCGGCATCCGACGAGGATCGCTTCCACCTGGGTGTGGAAGTCGTCGCGGTGAGTTTCCCCGGCCTCGATCGTCCAGCCGTGCCCGTTGGGGACCACGTGAACGTCGTTCATCGGCGCGTATTTACCCTCCCTTTGCAGGAACTAACCGCCGCGCACCGCCACCGGTGTGAATCGTGCAGGGGGCCTCCATCCGGCTTGGATCCGCCGCCGAACGGAAGGAACTGCCCGGCCTCCGGCGAAAACCTCGCCCGTGACGCGAACGGGCACGACCGCACTCACCCTCTCCGACGAGATACGCCAGCGCTTCGACGAGTTCTCTCGTTCGCAGAAGGACGTCGGGCAGTACATCGTCGACCATCTCGAGGAGGCGGCCTTCCACACGGCCGAGGAGCTCGCCCGTCGCGCCAACACCTCCAGCTCCACCGTGGTGCGCTTCGCCCAGGCGCTCGGCTTCGAGGGCTTCCCGGAGCTTCAGGCGGCCGCGCGCGACGAGTACCGGCGCGCCCGCGAGGGTGGCAACGGCGGCGCCGAGGTCGGCGCCGCGCCGCTGTTCCCGATCGATCAGACCGAGTTCGAGGCGGCGCTTGCCGCCGACCACGCGAACCTCGCCGAGACCGCGCGCAAGGTCGACCGCGAGGAGGTCACCGCGGCCGTCGACCTGATCTCGCACGCCGAGCGGATCGTGCTGTGCGGCACCGATCAGATGGCTTTCTTCGCGAGCTACCTGCGCCACCTCCTGATGCTGCTCGACCTGCGCGCCGAGGTGGTTGCGTCGCCGAGCCAGGAGAACCTGGCCAAGCTCGGGCGCGTGCACGACAAGACCGTGATGGTCGGCTTCTCCGCCGGCCGCCCGCACCCGCTGGTCGTTCGCGCCATGAAGCTGGCGCGCAACCGCAACGCCGCCACGATCGCGATCGCCGACGCGACGCTGTCCGAGGTAGCGAAGCTCGCCGACCACCGGCTCTACTACTCGTCGAACAGCCCGGCGTTCGTGCGCTCGCACTCCGCGCTGCTCGGTCTGATCCAGGCGCTCGCCTACGGCGTGTACGCGATGGACGAGCCGGCCTACGCAGATCGCATCAAGGCCTTCCGTTTGAAGTAGGGTCTCCCCCGATGGGGAGGGGAGTTCTCGGAGTCGCGCTCTGCGCGGCCGTGCTCGCTGTAGTGCCGGCGAGCGCAGTCGCCGCGCCGAAGCGCTGCGACCCGTTCGACAAGTCCGCCTGCCTGCTGCCCTGGCCGAACGACCACTTCCGCAAGCACGGCCACCTCGCGCTGACCAACGCGCAGATGCCGAAGAGCAAGACCGGCACGCCGATCTCCGCGCGCGACTACAACTGGTCGGACGGGTTCAGCCCGGGCCAGATCATCGTCACGCTCGTTCCGGGGCTCGACCTCAAGCGCAGCGGCGCGGCGCCGGTCACCGACATGGGCCGCTCGCTCAAGCGCAGGCAGCCGATCGTGGTGATCGACGCCAAGACCGGCAAGCGCCAGCTGATCTGGTCCGAGCTGAACATGGTCGCCAAGAACCCGCGCAAGCGGACGCTCGACATCCACCCGGGCGTCGGCTGGCGCGAGGGCCATCGCTACATCGTCGCCCTGCGCAACCTCAAGCGCTCGAACGGCAGCACGATCAAGGCGCCGCGGGCGTTCCGCGTCTACCGCGACGGCCTGCCGGGCGGCAGCCGCGCCGTCGATCGCCGCGACCCCCACATGCAGGACATCTTCAACCGCCTCGACCGCGCGGGGATCAACCCCGGTGAGCTCTACCTCGCCTGGGACTTCACGATCTCGAGCCGCCAGGGCCTGACCAAGCGGATGCTGGCGATCCGGGACCGCTCGTTCGCGGAGCTGGGCGATCGCAACCTGCGCGACCTGAAGGTGACGGGCGCGCCGCCGAAGTTCACGATCACGAGCTCCACCGACGTCCCGGGCGTCGGCCGCCGCGTGGCGGGGACGGTCGAGACTCCGTGCTGGCTGAACAAGCCCGGCTGCCCGCCCGGGTCGCGCTTCAAGCTCGACAAGCACGGGCTGCCGGTGCGCACTCCGGGCAACGTCTACAACGCGCCCTTCGCCTGCATCGTGCCGACGACCTCGGCGACCACGCCGGCGCGGCCGCTGCTGTTCGGCCACGGGCTCTTCCAGGACTTCACGGCCGTCGACACGATCGCGCTGCTCGCGCCCGTCTCGAACGCCGTGATCTGCGGCACGAACTTCTCCGGCATGTCCCAGGAGGACCTCGTCAACGATGGCAAGGTGTCGGCCGACCTGTCGCGCTTCCCGACGATCGCCGATCGCCTGCAACAGGGGATCCTCGACTTCATGTACCTGGGCCGGGCGATGGTCCACCCGCTCGGCTTCTCGTCCAACCCGGAGTTCGCCGGGCGCATCAACACCGAGCGGCTGTTCTACGCCGGCGCCAGCCTGGGCGGCATCATCGGCGGGGCGCTGACGACCGTGGCGCCCGACTTCGACCGCTCCGCGCTGATCGTGCCGGGCCTGCGCTTCAGCCTGCTGCTCACCCGCAGCTCGCAGTTCCCGACCTTCGGCCACATCCTCTACGACAGCTATCAGGACCCGGTCGAGCAGGCGCTCGTCAACTCGATGATCCAGCTGCTCTGGGACCGCGGCGAGGCGAACGGCTACGTCTACCACATGGTCCGTGACCCGCTCCCGAACACGCCCAAGAAGACCGTGCTCCTGCACGAGGCGTTCGGCGACCACCAGGTGGCGAACGTCGCCACCGAGACCGAGGCGCGAATCATCGGCGCGCGCCTCCGCACACCCGCGCTCGACCCCGGGCGCAGCCGCGACCGTAGGCCGTTCTACGGCATCAAACCGATCCGGAGGTACCCGTGGAAGGGCAACGCGCTCACGATCTTCGACATCGGCCCGCTCCGGCCGCCCGGCTGCAGCGGCGCGGCGTGCAAGGGCACGCCGCCCGACCCGGTGACCAACACCGTTCCGGACGTCGGAGTCGACCCGCACCCGCTCACGGCGCTCGAGCTGAACGCGGTGTTCGAGTTCTCGGACTTCCTCAAGGTGGGCGGCGGCTTCGTGGACCACTGCCCAAAGGGCACGCCGTGCTACGCGCAGGGCTGGACGGGGCCGTGAAGCGCGCGATCCTGGCAGCAGCAGTGGCCGTCGCCGTGCTGGTCGCCGCCGCGCCGGCAAGCGCCGCGAGCGGCTGCGACCCGATCGACCCGTCGCGCTGCCTCTACCCGTGGCCGAACGACCACTTCCGCAAGGACGGCCACCTCGCGCTGACCGCGGACATGATGCCCAAGAACGTCGGCGGCAAGGCGATCGAGCCGTCGGACTACAACTGGTCGGACGGGTTCAGCCCGGGCGCGCCGATCATCACCAAGGTGCCGGGGCTCGACACGGCCGCGGCCATGACGCGCACGGGGGTCGTCCCGATCACCGACATCGCGCGCTCGTACGACTCCAACCAGCCGGTCGTGATCATCAACGCGCGCACCGGGCACCGCCAGCTGATCTGGGCCGAGCTCGACTCGAACGCCGGCTCCCCGGCGAACACCGCGCTGCTGATCCATCCCGCCAAGAACCTGCGCGAGGGCGAGCGCTACATCGTCGCGCTGCGCAACCTGCGCTCGGCCGACGGGAGCCTGCTCCAGGCCAGCCCGTACTTCCGGATCTATCGCGACAAGATCCCGACGAGCGCGCCGGCCGTCGAGGTGCGCCGGCCGCACATGGAGAGCATCTTCAAGCGGCTCCAGAAAGCGGGCATCGAGCGCGACGACCTCTACATCGCCTGGGACTTCACTGTGGCAAGCACCCACACGCTGTCGTCGCGCCTGCGTCACATCCGCGACGACGCCTTCGCCGGCCTTGGGGACACGAACCTCGGCGACCTGAAGGTGACCGGCGCGCCGCCGAAGTTCAAGGTCGACAAGGTCACCACGTTCACTCCCTGCGGGAGCGACGGCTGCCAGACCGGCGAGAGCGACGAGATCCAGCGCCGCGTCGAGGGCACGGTCGAGGTGCCCTGCTACCTCGATCAGGCGGGGTGCCCGGCCGGCTCGCGCTTCAAGCTCGACGCGTCCGGCATGCCCGTGCGCACCCCCGGCAACGTCACGAACGCCAACTACATCTGCAACATCCCGCGCTCGGTCAGCTCGTCGACCCCGGGCAAGATCTCGCTCTACGGGCACGGCCTGTTCGGCAGCGCGGGCGAGGTCAACAGCATCAGCCGCCTGCCGATCGCGACCAAGCACAGGGCGCTGCTCTGCGCGACCGACTGGATCGGCATGTCCGGCGGCGACATCGCGAACACCGGGACGATCCTGCAGGACCTGTCGGGCTTCCCCGAGCTCGCCGACCGCCTCCAGCAGGGGATGATCAACTTCCTCTACCTGGGGCGGGCGATGCTGCATCCGAAGGGGTTCTCGTCGAGCCTGGCCTTCTGGGACAAGAACGGCCCGCTGATCGACACGAGTCACCTCTACTTCTCGGGTGGCAGCCAGGGCGGGATCGCCGGCGGGGCGCTGACCGCGGTCGCGCCCGACTTCACCCGCTCGGTGTTGATCGTGCCCGCGATGAACTACAGCCTGCTGCTCACGCGCAGCGTCGACTTCGCGCCGTTCGCGAGCGTGCTCTATCCGGCCTACCCGGACGAGCTGACCCGACCGCTGTTGATGTCCCTGATCCAGACGCTCTGGGATCGCGGCGAGCCCGATGGCTTCGCGTGGCACATGACCAACGACCCGTACCCCAACACGCCCGCCCACACGGTGCTGCTGCACATGGCGGTGGGCGACCACCAGGTGTCGAACGTCGCCACGGAGGTGGAGGCGCGCACGATCGGCGCCCGCATCCGCACGCCCGTCGTCGACGCGAACCGGTCGACCGAGGTCGAGCCCTTCTACGGGATCAAGCCGATCACGAAGTACCCGTACAAGCGCAGCGCGATGGTGGTCTGGGACATCGGGCCGCTGCGCGGCAGCTTGGGCACTCCGACACCGCCGATCACGAACACGCCGCCGACACTGGGGGTGGACCCGCACGGCCTGACCGGGCGCGAGCTGTCGGCACAAGACCAGTTCGCCGCGTTCATCGACGGCCAGTTCATCGATGTCTGCGGGTCGAAGCCCTGCTACGCCCAGGGATGGACGGGCCCGTGAGGCGCTGCGCCGTCCTTGCCGTGCTGGTCGCGATCGGGGCGGCGTCGAGCGCGTCGGCCCGCGTGGTCCCGGCGCCCAGCGCGCCGCCCGGCTGCGACCCGTTCGGCGGCACCCAGTGCCTGTTGCCCTGGCCGAACGACTACTTCCGCAAGGACGGCCACCTGGCGTTGACCGGGGCGATGATGCCCCACAACACCCAGGGCGTGCCCATCGATCCGAGCGACTACAACCGCGTCGACGGGTTCAGCCCCGGCGCGACGATCGTGCTCAAGGTCCCCGGGCTCGACACGCCGGAGGCGTTCGCGAAGACGGGCGCGGTTCCGATCACGGACCTCGCGCGCACGTTTGACAGCAAGGCGCCGATCGTGGTGATCAACGCGCGCACGGGCCACCGCCAGCTGATCTGGGCCGAGCTGGACTCCAACGCCGGGTCGCCGGCGGACACCGCGCTCATGATCCATCCGGCGAAGAACTTCAGCGAGGGCGAGCGCTACATCGTCGCGCTGCGCAAGCTGCGCGGCGCCGACGGCAAGCTGCTGCACGTCCCGCGCGCGTTCCGCCTCTACCGCGACAGGATCAAGACCGACTCGCCTTCCTTCGAAGGCCGCCGGGCGCACATGAACGGCCTCTTCCGGACGCTGAAGAACTCCGGGATCAAGCGCGCCGGGCTCTACATGGCCTGGGACTTCACGGTGGCGAGCGAGCGCTCCCTGTCGCGCCGCATGCTCTCGATTCGCGATCGCGCCTTCGCCGAGCTGGGAGACACGGACCTCAGCGACCTGAAGGTCCAGGGCTCGGCGCCGAAGTTCACGATCGACAAGATCATCGAGCCCACGGTCGCCGAGAACCCGAACGTACGCCGGCGGGTGGAGGGGCACGTGACCGTGCCCTGCTTCCTCAACCAGGTGGGTTGCCCGACCGGATCGCGCTTCCAGCTCGGGCCCGACGGGCTGCCCCAGCGCATCCCGGGCAACACCTACGAGGCGAAGTTCATCTGCAACATCCCGCGCTCGGCGTCGGCCGCCCATCCGGCGCGCCCCTCGCTCTACGGGCACGGCCTGTTCGGCGATGCCGGGGAGGTCGGCGCCGACAACGTCGAGCAGCTCGGCAACGAGAACAACGTGATCGTGTGCGGGGCGGACTGGATCGGGATGGCCGACGAGGACGTGCCCAACGCCCTCAAGGCGCTGCTCGACCTGTCCCTGTTCCCGTCGCTGCCGGACCGCCTCCAGCAGGGCTTCCTCGATTTCATGTACATCGGGCGCGAGCTCGCGCACCCGAACGGCTTCGCGTCGAGCCTCGCGTTCTGGGAGAAGAACGGCCCGCTGATCGACACGCACCGGATGTTCTATTACGGCAACAGCCAGGGCGGGATCGCGGGCGGGGCGCTGACCGCGCTGGCCCCCGACCTCAACCGCTCCGTGCTCTACGTGGGGGCGATGAACTACAGCCTGCTCGTCACCCGCAGCGTGGACTTCGACCCGTTCGGGTCGGTGCTCGACCAGTCCTACCCCGACCGCCTGCAGCGGCCACTCCTGCTGTCGCTGATCCAGACGCTCTGGGACCGCGGCGAGCCGAACGGCTATGCCTGGCACATGACGAACGACCCGCTGCCGAACACGCCCAAGCACAAGGTGCTTCAGCTGCTGTCGTTCGGAGACCACCAGGTGGCCAACGTCGCGACCGAGGTCGAGGCGCGCACGATCGGCTCGCACCTGCGTCTGCCCGCGGTCGACCCCGGCCGCCACGCTGACGTCGCGCCCTACTACGGCATCCCGCCGATCGACCACTTCCCGTACAGCGGGGACGCGTCGCTGGTGATCTGGGACATCGGCCCGCTGCGCGCCGGTGGAACCCTCGGGACGCCTGCGCCGCCGATCACGAACACGCCACCGCGGATCGGGGTCGACCCGCACGATCTCGTGATCGACTCCGAGGCGCGCATCCGCCACCAGATCGCGGAGTTCCTGCGCATCGACGGGCGCGTGATCGACGTGTGCGGGAACGCGCCCTGTCACGCCGCGGGCTGGACGGGGCCGTAAAGCGCAGCGGCCGGCTGGGTATCCTGCATAGCTCGATGGAGACAGGGACATTTCGAGTCAAGGCGGGCCTCGCCGAGATGCTCAAGGGCGGCGTGATCATGGACGTCGTCACGGCTGAGCAGGCGAAGATCGCCGAGGACGCCGGCGCCGCCGCGGTGATGGCGCTCGAGCGCGTTCCGGCGGACATCCGCGCCGACGGCGGCGTGGCGCGCATGTCGGACCCGACCAAGATCGCCGAGATCCAGGAGGTCGTCTCGATCCCCGTGATGGCCAAGGCGCGCATCGGCCACTTCGTCGAGGCGCAGGTGCTCGAGGCGCTCGAGGTCGACTACGTCGACGAGTCCGAGGTGCTGACGCCGGCGGACGAGGCCCATCACATCGACAAGTGGCAGTTCAAGGTGCCGTTCGTGTGCGGCGCTACGAACCTGGGCGAGGCGCTGCGGCGGATCGCCGAGGGCGCGGCGATGATCCGCTCCAAGGGCGAGGCCGGCACTGGCAACGTCGTCGAGGCGGTGCGCCACATCCGCCTGATCACCGGCGAGATCCGCCGGCTCGGGTCGCTCGGCGAGATGGAGCTGCCGACCGCCGCGAAGGAGCTCCAAGCGCCGCTCGAGCTGGTGCGCGACGTGGCCGAGAAGGGCCGGCTCCCGGTCGTGCTGTTCTGCGCGGGCGGGATCGCCACGCCGGCGGACGCGGCGCTGATGATGCAGCTCGGCGCCGAGGGCAACTTCGTCGGCTCGGGGATCTTCAAGTCGTCCGACCCCGCGCGCCGCGCCCGCGCGATCGTCGAGGCGACCACCCACTTCGACGAGCCCGAGCGCGTGGCCGCCGCGTCGCGCGAGCTGGGCGAGGCGATGCCCGGTATCGAGATCGGCACGCTCGAGGCAAACGGCGGCTTGCTGCAAACGCGCGGTTGGTGACGGGGCCGCTCATTGGGGTGCTCGCCCTGCAGGGCGGGTTCGAGGCCCATGCGAAGGCGCTCGACGAGCTCGGCGCGCGGACGCGCATCGTCCGTGTGCCCGCCGACCTCGACGGCCTCGACGGGCTCGTGATCCCGGGCGGGGAGAGCACCACGATGACGCTCGGCATCGAGCGCGAGCAGCTGGCCGAGCCGCTGCGCGAGTTCGTCCGCAGCGGACGCCCCACGCTCGGCACCTGCGCCGGGCTGATCATGCTCGACCGTGACCACCTCGCCCTGCTCGACGTAAGCGTCCGGCGCAACGCGTTCGGTCGCCAGACCAGCTCATTCGAGGCCGACCTCGACTTCGACGGCGAGCCGCTGCACGCCGTCTTCATCCGCGCCCCCTGGGTAGAGGATGTCGGCGACGGCGTCGAGGTGCTCGCCGAGGTCGACGGGCACCCGGTGGCCGTGCGTGAGGGCCACGTGCTCGCGGTGGCGTTCCACCCCGAGCTGACCGACGAGCGCCGGCTGCACCGCTGGCTGCTCGAGAACGTCGGGGTGGCCGCGTGAGGGACAGCCGCGCGGACGCGCTCGCCCAGATCCTGGTGCGCTACTCGACGCGAGTGGGCGAGGGCGACGTGTGCGTGATCCAGTCGACCACGCCCGCGGCGGTGCTCGTGCAGGCGGTCTACGAGGAGGTCCTGCGGGCCGGAGGCCTCCCGATCCTGCAGGTGTCCACGGAGGGCGCGCAGGCCGCCTTCTTCGACCTGGCGAGCGACACCCAGCTCGACTGGGTGCCGCCGACGTCCGAGTGGATCGCCGAGAACGCCGACGCCCGCATCGCGATCATGGCCGACGTCAACGCGCGCGAGCTGTCGAACATCGACCCGAAGAAGCAGGCGCGCGTCTCGAGGGCGCGCCAGGGCCTGATGGAGGCGACCATGCGCCGCTCGGCGGCCGGCGAGCACCGCTGGGCGCTCACGCTGTTTCCCACGCACGCGTACGCGAGCGAGGCCGGCATGTCGCTGCGCGACTACGAGGACTTCTACTACGCCGCCTGCCTGGCGACCGACGGCGAGCCTGTCACCGCCTGGGAGCGCCAGTCCGAGGAGGTCAAGCGCCTATCCGGCTGGATCGAGGGCAAGGAGGAGGTGCACGTGACCGCCCCCGGGACGGACATCACGCTCGGCGTGGCCGGCCGCACCTGGATCCCCTGCTACGGCGAGCACAACATGCCCGACGGGGAGTTCTTCACCGGGCCGATCGAGGACTCGGTCAACGGCGAGATCAGCTTCTCCTTCCCAGCCAGCTACGGCGGCCGGACCGTGTCGGGCGTGCGGTTGCGCTTCGAGAACGGCAAGGTCGTGGACGCGACAGCCGAGGTGGGGGAGGCCTTCCTGATCGAGATGCTCGACACCGACGAGGGCGCTCGCCGGCTGGGCGAGATCGGCATCGGCACGAACTACGGCATCGCCACCGGGACCAAGGAGATCCTGCTCGACGAGAAGATCGGCGGGACGGTCCACCTGGCGGTGGGCATGAGCTACCCCGAGACGGGCGGCTCGAACGTCTCGTCCGTGCACTGGGACATGGTCTGCGACCTGCGCACGGGCGGAGCGCTCGTCGTCGACGGCGTCGACCTGCAGCGCGACGGCCAGTTTCAGGTGTAGACGCTCGCCGGGGCCTTGCTGGCCCGCTTCAGCGCCAGCAACCGCAGCGACGCCCGGCTCAGCAGGCTGTCGCGGTCCTCGCCGTCGGCCGGGGCGACCGCCGTGGCGAACGTGACTCCCACGTTCAGCTGCTCCGGCATCTCGGCCGCGTTGATCTTTGACGCCAGCGCTCGCACGAGCCGGTCGGCGCCGGCCTGCTCCGCGCCGGGTGCCACGACGGCGAACTCGTCGCCGCCGATGCGGGCGAGGCAGTCGTCCTTGCGCACGCTGCGCTGCGCGGCCTCGGCGATCGTGCGCAGCACGACGTCGCCGGTCGGGTGCCCGTGCAGGTCGTTGATGCGCTTGAAGTCGTCCAGGTCGAACAGCACGATCGCGTAGGGATCGCCGGTCGCCTGGGCCTGCTCGAGGGCCCGATCGAAGCCGCGCCGGTTGGTGATGCCGGTCAGCGGGTCGAGCTGGGCGAACGTGCGCTGGCGCACCTCGGCGCGCACGAGGCGGCGCTTGAGGATCTGCATCGCAATCGTCTGGCCGATCACCGCCACCGAGAAGCCGAGCACGCGTGCGCTGAAGGGGAGGTCGAGCGCGTCGGGGTCGTAGAGGAGCGGGCTGGCGTAGGCAAACAGGAAGACGGCCACCAGCGGCCACGCCAACCGCGGCGGGAAGAACCAGCCGATGAACAGCGCGGTGAAGAGCAGCACCGGCTGGAGGTAGCTCGTGGCGCCGCCCGTCGCCCATAGGCCCAGGGCGACCAAGGGCATCATCAGCGCGGTTACCGCGGCGCGCGCCGGAAGCGGCATCGTCCAGGCGTTGCGCGCGAGAACCACCGACAGCGTGCCCCACGTCAGCGCGAACAGGCACAGCACGTAGACCAGCTCGACGTGGTCGTGGCCGGTACCCGGCAGCCACTGCGCGATGAGGCCGTAGACCCCGGTCGCGAACCACATCAGGCCCGACGTGAAGTCGGGCAGCGGCCCGTCGTCGTACGGGTCTCCGTCGCGGTTCAGCGGGCGCTCGAGGTTTACACGGAGGCGGTCCATTGCACCAATTTGATCGGCGATTGAATCGTGGTCCTTGAGCGGTCCGCGGGAGACCGCTTGCAAGGTGGCGCAGCTCGCGCAGGAGGCGCGCGCGGCGCTCGGCCTGGGGAGCGAAGGGGAGCCTGGGTAGGCTTGCCTGGTCATGTCCGGTCATTCCAAATGGGCCTCGATCAAGCACAAGAAGAAGGCGGTCGACGCCAAGCGCGGCGCGCTGTTCACCAAGCTCACGCGCGCGATTACGGTCGCCGCGCGTGAAGGCGGCGGCGATCCCGAGGGCAACCCCGCGCTCGCGCTGGCGATCCAGAAAGCGCGCGACGCCTCGATGCCCAAGGACAACATCGAGCGCGCCATAGCGAAGGGAACCGGCGCCGACGCCGACGCGGACGCGTTCGAGTCCGTGCTCTACGAGGGCTACGGTCCGGGCGGCGTGGCGATCCTGGTCGAGGCGCTGACCGACAACCGCAACCGCACGAGCGCGGAGGTCCGGCACCTGTTCACCAAGCACGGCGGCAACCTCGGCGAGCCGGGCTCCGTGGCGTGGACGTTCGAGAAGAAGGGCGAGATCGTGGTCGACGGCTCGCGCTACTCCGAGGACGACCTGCTGGCCGCGATCGACGCCGGCGCCGAGGACGTGTCGCTGGACGGCGACGTGTGGGAGATCGTGACCGCCCCGGCCGACGTCCATGCCGTGCGTGAGGCCCTCGCCGCCCAGGGCGTGGACATCGACTCCGCCGAGCTCGTGCAGCGCCCCACCACGCGCACGCCGGTGGACGAGGAGCACGTGCGCACGCTGATCAACCTGATCGAGGCGCTCGAGGAGGACGACGACGTACAGGGCGTGCACGCCAACTTCGACGTGGACGCAGAGGTGCTGGAGCGGATGGCGGCGGCCTGACGTGCTGCAGCTGGCCGCAGCGGCGGCTCTCGCGGCCACGCCGTTCTGGCTGGGCCCGTCGTTCGCCGGCCACCGGCTGGTGGCGCAAACGGAAGGCGGGACGCTCGTGTACGGGAGCTGCAAGATCCCCGAGGGCCAGGACGAGGGCGGCTGCTCGCCGCCGCTCCAGCTGCAGGACCGGAGCACCTGCGAGCGCAACGTCGTGGCGCTCGACGTGGTGCCGCGGCGCATCTATCGCCTGCGCGGCAGCGGGATCGTCGCGGACTACGGAGAGGCGTCGCTCGACGTCGGCAGCGGCCACACGACCACGACGGTGTTCGCGAACAGCGACCGCTTCGCGCGGCGTGCCACGAAGGCGATGCGACGGCGCGGCCAGGCGCGTCCGCACCGGCTGGCTGCGCCCGTCTACCCGGTGGCGGTCTTGAAGGAGCTGAAGCGGGTGATCGTGGCGAGCCATACGCCGCGCAGTGCCGAGGAGATCGGCGGCGCGCTCGGGCTGGGCCCCGGCGTGGTACGCGCCCGCGTCCGCTTCGCCCGGCTGCTCCCGGCCGGGACGCTGCGCGACGTTCCGGTGCCGAGGCGCACCTGGGCGCAGGTCCAGCACGACCGCCAGGTCGCCTTCGCGGCCCAGACGCACCAGGCCCAGCAGCGCTTCGGGCTCACCCGAGCCCAGGTGCGGCGCGCGGTCCGGCGCACGCGCGGTCTGACGGGGCGCTGCTGAGTGGAGCGCTCGCCGCTCGCGCGCTTCGGCGCCGCGATCTTCTGGATCTTCGCCGGCGCGATGCACTTCGTGGTGCCCCGCAGTTACGAGGCGATCGTGCCGCCGCCCATCGCCCAGTGGAAGCGCGAGATCGTGGTCATCAGCGGTGTGGCCGAGATCGTCGGCGGCGTGGCGGTGCTGCCCGAGCGCACGCGCTGGGGCGCCCGCTGGTGGCTGCTGGCCACCCTGGCGGCGGTCTACCCGGCGAACATCCACATGGCGGTCAACTCGAAGGACTTCGCCCGCATCCCGGCGCCGGCTCTCTGGGCACGGCTGCCCGTGCAGTTCCTGTTCGGGTGGATCACCTGGCGCGGTACGCGCTAGGCATGGCGCCGCTCCGCGCCGGGGAGGCGTCCGCCCTCAGACGCAGAATCCTTCTCATTGGTGATCGTCCTCGGCATCGACCCGGGCACCGCGAACACGGGCTACGGGGTGGTTGTCTCGCGCGGCAGCACGCTCGCGGCGCTCGACGGCGGCGTGATCGAGACTCGCCCCGGCGCCCCGATCGAGCGGAGGCTCGCGGATATACACGCGCGCGTGTGCGACCTGATCGCCGAGCACCGGCCGGTGGCGCTCGCAATCGAGGACCTCTACTTCGGCCGCAACGCCCATTCCGCCTTCGCGGTCGGGCAGGCCCGCGGCGTGGTGCTGCTGGCCGCGGGGATCCACGGCGTGCCCGCCTTCTCGTACACCCCGCAGGCCGTCAAGCAGGCCGTCTGCGGCTCGGGCTCCGCGGCCAAGGAGCAGGTTCAGCGCATGGTCGGCGCGCTGCTGTCGCTGGACGAGCCGCCCGAGCCCGACCACGCGGCGGACGCCCTTGCCGTCGCCATCTGCCACGCCAACGGCGCGCCCCTGAAGGAAGCATTGGGGTGAGCGCCAGGTGATCGCCTCGGTTCGCGGCGAGGTCCTGTCCCGCATGGGCGGCGAGGTCGTCATCGAGGCGGCCGGCGTCGGCTACAAGCTGGCCGTCTCGTCGGAGACGCTCAGCGCCGTCCCCGCCGCCGGCGAGCAGGCCCGCCTGTTCACCCACCTCGTCATGCGCGACGACGGCATCAACCTGTACGGCTTCTCGACCCAGTCCGAGCGCGAGCTGTTCCTGATGCTGATCGGCGTGCAGTCGGTCGGGCCCAAGGTCGCTCTCGCCGTGCTCTCGGGCGGGACGCCACGCGAGCTGCTCAACGCGATCGCCTCGGGCGACACCGGGCGCTTCCAGGCCGTCCCCGGCATCGGCAAGCGCACGGCCGAGCGGATCATCGTCGAGCTGCGCGAGAAGGTCGCGGGCAAGGTGAGCGACGAGATCGTGGTGCGACACACGCCCACCGACGACCCGCGCACGCTCGCGCGCGAGGGCCTGCTCGGGCTCGGCTTCACCCCGCAGGAGGCCGACGGCATGCTCGACACGGCCGCCGGCGACACCCCCGAGGACCTCATCTCCGAGGCCCTGAGGGCGGGCCGGTGAGCGGCGGCATCCGCACGCCCGGCGCCGAGCGCATCCACGACCCCGTCGCGCTGCCGGCCGAGGACGACCTCGACCGCTCGCTGCGCCCCAAGCGACTCGACGACTTCGTCGGCCAGGAGCAGATCAAGGAGCAGCTCGCGGTCTTCATACAGGCCGCCCGCGCCCGCGGCGAGGCGCTCGATCACGTCCTGCTGGCGGGCCCGCCCGGGCTCGGCAAGACGTCGCTCGCCCAGATCGTCGCCAACGAGCTGGGGGTCGGCTTCGTGCCCACCGCCGGCCCGGCGCTCGAGCGCAAGGGCGACGTGGCCAGCTACCTCACCGCACTCGAGCCGCGCAGCGTCTTCTTCGTCGACGAGATCCACCGCCTGCCCAAGGCGCTGGAGGAGACCTTCTATCCCGCGATGGAGGACCGCAAGCTGCCGATCACGGTCGGGCAGGGCGCCGGCGCGCGCGTCGTGACGCTCGACCTGCCCGAGTTCACGCTGATCGGCGCGACCACTCGCACGGGCCTGCTCACGACGCCGCTGCGCGACCGCTTCGGCGTGACCCACCGGCTCGGGCTCTACGAGCCGGCACAGCTCGCCCGGATCGTGCGCCGCTCGGCCGGCATCCTCGAGGTCGAGGTCGACGACGAGGGCGCGGAGACGATCGCCTCGCGCTCGCGCGGCACCCCGCGCGTGGCCAACCGGCTGCTCAAGCGCGTGCGCGACTTCGCCGAGGTGCGCGGCGCCGGGTCGATCGACGCGCGCGTGGCGCGCGAGGCGCTCGACCTGCTCGAGGTCGACGAGGCCGGGCTCGACCGCCTCGACCGCGACATCCTGCGCAGCATCTGCGAGAAGTTCGGCGGCGGCCCGGTGGGGCTGTCGACGCTCAGCGTCGCCGTGGGGGAGGAGTCCGACACGATCGAGGACGTGTACGAGCCCTACCTGCTCCAGCAGGGCTTCATCATGCGTACGCCGCGGGGGCGGGTCGCCACCGACGCGGCGTTCGCGCATCTGGGCCTTGAAGCGCCGCGCGACGGCGCCCAGCGTCTGTTCTGATTTGCCGACCGGGGCTGGCTAGCATGGGCTGTTCGCATGCCGATCTTCATCTGCCCGAACTGCGGAGACCGCTCCATCTCCACCGAGCGCACAGCCGGCTTCAAGGACCGCGCGCGCTCGTGCGGGAAGTGCGGCTTCGGCTTCCTGTTCGAGCTGCTCGACGACTACTACCCGGCGCCCAACGCGGCTTTCTTCCTGCTCGACCAGCAGGGCCGCTTGATCGGCACCGGCCGGGGGGCGCGCGAGCTCACCGGACTGGGCGACCTTGACGTGATCGGCAGGCCCGTGCAGGACGTGCTCAACCTCGAGTTCCCGAACCACGAGGACCACGTCGGCACCGCGCTGGAGTGGGGTGTGCGGGTACTCGACAAGGAGGTCACGGTCCACGCCGAAGGAGACCGCCCGGAACCGGCGAAGGCGGACATCTTCCCCGCGTACGACGATGACGGGGGGCTCCTGCTCGTGCTCACTCCGCGATGACCAGTCGCACCCGCAACTTCTCGATCCTCGGGATCGTCGCCTTCCTGCTCGTCCTGGCCTTGCTCGTGATCCTGCCGGGAAGCCCGCTGTCGAAGGACACCAAGCTCGGCCTCGACCTCAAGGGTGGCGTCGAGCTCGTCTACGAAGGCGAGCCGACCCCGCAGGTGCCGAAGGTCACGCCGCAGTCGATCGACGACGCGATCGAGACGATGCGCAAGCGCGTCGACTCCCTCGGCGTCTCGGAGCCCGAGATCCAGCGCGCCGGCGCCCGCCAGATCTCGGTCGGACTGCCCGACGTGAAGAACGCCGCGCGGGCTCAGGAGCAGGTCGGCAACACGGCGCGGCTGCAGTTCTACGACTGGGAGCCGAACGTCCTCACCGACCGCGACACCTATGCGGGGACCCACGCGCTGTTCCAGGCGGTCGAGGCGGCGTCGACGCAGAAGGGCAAGGCCGAGGCCACCGACGTGCCGCCGGGGTCGGACCTGACCCCGGCCCAGGCCGACCGCGCGAACGACACGGTCAAGGACCGCTACTACCTGTTCGGCCCCGACGAGCTGCCGATCGGCCCGAACGGCAAGCCGATGCGCACGGGCAACTACGAGCCGTCGGGCACCTGCAAGGACCTGCTGGCGGACTTCACCCCCGGGCCGGGGAAGGCGCCCAAGTTCGCCAAGGACACCGAGTGCCAGACGGAGCTCGATGCGCTCGGGTCGGGCGGTCCGCCGGCGGGCTCGAAGATCGTGAAGGTCCCCGAGGGCGTCGTGGTCGTCGAGGAGGAGCCGGCGCCGAACCAGCCGCCGACGATCAAGCGCCTCACGGTGCTCGAGGACGACTCCGAGCTGTCCGGCGACGACATCAAGAACCCCAAGGCCGCGAGCAACCCGACCACGAACGCCCCTGTGGTGACGATGGAGTTCACCGACAAGGGGCGCGAGGCGTTCGCGCGCGTGACGAAGCGGATCGCGCAGCGCGGCTTCGACGCCGCGACCCTGCAGCCGGGCGCGAGTGACAAGCAGCAGTTCTTCCAGCACTTCGCGATCACGCTCGACAACCAGATCGTGTCGCTGGCCACGATCGACTTCGTCCAGAACCCCGAGGGCATCGACGGCCGCACCGGCGCCGAGATCGAGAACGTCGGCGACTTCAACGACGCCAACGACCTCGCCGAGAGCCTGCGCATCGGCGCCCTGCCGATCGAGCTGAAGCTGATCTCGCAGACGCAGGTCTCGGCCACGCTCGGCAAGCAGGCGCTCCACCAGGGCCTGATCGCGGGGGCCGCCGGCCTGGTCCTGACGATCCTGTTCCTCCTGCTCTTCTACCGCGTGCTGGGCCTGGTCGCGACGGCCGCGCTGCTGATCTACGCGGTCTTCCTGTTCGCGCTGGTCAAGCTGATCCCGATCACGATGACGCTGCCGGGCATCGCCGGTCTGGTGCTGACCTTGGCGGTGGCGGCCGACGCGAACATCGTCATGTTCGAGCGCATCAAGGAGGAGGCGCGCACCGGGAGATCGATACCGGCCTCGATCGCGTCCGGGTACTCCAAGGCGCTGCGCACGATCATCGACGCGAACGTCGTGACGGTCGGCGTCGCGTTCATCCTGTTCACGCTCGCGACCGCGGGCGTCAAGGGATTCGCGTTCACGCTGGGAATCGGCACCCTGGTGTCGCTGTTCACCGCGGTGCTCGCCACCTCGGCGATCCTGGGCGCGATGTCGCGCACGCGCGTGCTGCGCTCGCCTCTAGCGCTCGGCGCGGGACGCGAGCGCATCAACTGGCAGCGCTTCGACTTCATGGGCAACGCGCGCTGGTTCTTCTCGCTGTCGGGCGTGATCCTCGCGACCGGCGCGATCGCGATCTCGACGCTCGGGATCAACTTCGGCATCGACTTCGAGTCGGGCACGCGGATCACGACGCCGCTGCAGCAGGCGGCGAACGTGGACCAGGTGCGCGACACGCTGCGGCCGCTCGGCTACGCCGACGCGAAGATCCAGAACGTCAACGACCCGGATCTCGGCAAGAACGTCTTCCAGATCTCGGTGGCGCAGCTGGATCCGGCGCAGGTCGAGAAGGTCCAGAACGCCCTCGACGACAAGTTCGGCGTCAACGTGGGCGACTTCTCCTCGAGCTCGATCGGCCCGACCTTCGGCGCGCAGATCGCGCGCACCGCGCTGATCGCCGTCATCGCGTCGCTGTTGCTGATCTCGGTCTACATCGGCTTCCGCTTCGAGTGGAAGTTCGCGGTGCCGATCCTGATCGCGCTGGCGCACGACCTGCTGATCACCTCGGGCGTCTATGCGTTGACGGGGCGGGAGGTCACCACACCCACGGTGGCGGCGCTGCTGACGATCATGGGCTACTCGCTCTACGACACGATCATCGTGTTCGACCGCATACGCGAGAACGTGCCGCGCATGCCGCGCGCGACGTTCTCGCAGATCGCCAACCGCTCGATGTCCGAGGTCCTGACCAGATCGCTGGCCACGAGCTTCACGGTGCTGATGCCGGTCGGCTCGCTGATGCTGTTCGGCGGGGACACGCTCAAGGACTTCGCGTTCGCGCTGCTGATCGGCGTGGCGTCGGGCACCTACTCGTCGATCTTCATCGCCACGCCGGTGCTGGTCGAGTGGAAGGAGCGCGAGCTTCCCTACATGCGCCGGCGCCGGATGGTCATGGAGCAGCACGGCGGCCATGTGCCGGCGTTTGCCACAGGGGCCATCGCCGACGAGCCGCCAGGTGCCGAAGCGGGAGCCGCGGGTACGCCGAGGCGGCCCGCGCGCACGCGGCGAGCGCGGCGGACGGCCGGAGCGACCGGAACGGCCGGAGCGACGGCGCCACCGCGCGCCCCGCGGCCGGCGCAGCCTCGGGCCCAGCGGCCTGCTGCGCCACCGCCTCCCGCACCGCCGCCTGCCGCCCCGCCCCAAACAGAGGCACCCAAGCCGCGCCCGGCCGCCCCGCGGGAGCCCGCCCCGCCTGCGCCCGGCCCGCCCGCGACCGGCCCGCGGGAGCCCGCCCCGCCCGCGTCCACCCCGTCGGGCGACGGCCCGCCGCGAGGCAACGGGGCTCCGCGAGGCGACGGGGCTCCGCCCCCCGAGCCCGAGTCCCGCACCACTTCGACGGCCGGCACCGGCAGGCCGAAGCCAAAGCCAAAGCGGCAGCGACCGCGCAAGAAGCATGGGAGGCGCTAGCGGATGAGCCTGCTCGTCTGGGTGATGATGGGAATCGCCGTGTGGCACTTCACCGTGTTCATGCCCGACCGCTTCTGGGGCGGCATCGTCGGCGCGTTCCTGGCCGCGGCGGTGGCGGCTGCCATCTTCGGGCTGATCGTCAACGGGGGCAGCGTCCCCGGCCAGAACGACACCGGCTTCGCGCAGGCGCTGATCGCGATCCCCGGCTCGGCCCTCGGGCTGGCCCTCTCGTACTGGTACGGCGCCCGCGTGGATCGCCAGACCGGCGTGGATCACGGCAAGACACGCGCCGGCTCGCACTGAGCGCCACTCGCCAGGCCGGGGAGTGATTGTTGCGAAAGGCGTCATATGCGCGCCGTTTGTCGACCAACCCTCCCGCGAGCGGCGCACATGAGGTCTCATTCCGTCCGCGCTTGCGCGCAGGATGGGTCGGATGCTCTCCCGTCCGGCCCGCTGGGCCTGCGAGCCCTATGACGTCGGCCTAGCCGAGCGGCTTGCCGCCGGGCTGGGCGTGTCGCGGCCCGTCGGGGTCGTGCTCGCGCGGCGTGGCTTCGAGAGCGTCGACCAGGCTCGCCGGTTCATCGCCGCCGACGAGCGCCACGATCCGCTCACGCTCCCGGGCGTTCCCGCCGCGGTCGAGCTGATTCGCGAGCACCTGGGGCGCGGCTCGCGCATCGCCGTGTTCGGCGACTACGACGTGGACGGCGTCTGCTCCACCGCGATCCTCGTGCGCACGCTGCGCGCCCTCGGCGGCGACCCAGTCTGGGAGCTGCCCAGCCGCTTCGACGAGGGGTACGGGCTCTCGTCCGCCGCGGTCGAGCGGCTCGCCGGCCGCGGCGTCGACCTGCTGGTGACGGTCGACTGCGGCATCACGGCGGTCGCCGAGGTGGCCGCCGCGCGCGCGGCGGGGCTGGACGTCGTCGTCAGCGACCACCACCGCCCGGGCGAGGAGCTTCCCGAGTGCGTCGTGGTTCATCCCGCCCTCGCGCCGGAGGGGGCGCCCGGCTACGGCACTCCGGAGCTGTGCGCCGCCGGCGTGGTCCTCAAGCTCTGCGAGGCGCTGCACGACGGCGCCGGCGAGCACCTCGACCTCGCCGCTCTCGCGACGGTCTGCGACCTCGTGCCGCTGCGCGGCGAGAACCGCCGCATCGTTCGCGACGGGCTCGTGGCCATGGCGCGCACCGACAAGCCCGGGCTGCGCGCGCTGATGGGCGTGGCCGCGGTGGAGCCCGGCGAGCTCACGGAGCAGTCGCTCGGGTTCCGGCTCGGCCCGCGCATCAACGCCGCCGGGCGGATGCGCCGCGCGGATGCCGCGCTCGAGCTGCTGCTGACCGAGGACGGCGCCCGCGCCGCCGAGGTCGCTCGCGAGCTCGACCTGCTCAACGGCGATCGCCAGCAGGCCGAGCAGCGCATCCTGTCCGTGGCGGAGACCGCCTGCCTCCCGCAGGCCAGCCAGGCCGCCATCGTCGTGGCGGGCGAGGACTGGCACCCGGGCGTGGTGGGCATCGTGGCGTCGCGGCTGGTCGAGCGCTGGCGGCGCCCTTGCGTGGCGATCGCGCTCGACGGCGAGGGCGGCGGCCGCGGCTCCTGCCGCAGCATCGCGCCCTACGACCTGCACGCCGGGCTGGCGGCCTGTGCCACCCACCTGACGCGTTTCGGCGGCCACCGCATGGCCGCCGGCGTTGAGCTGGCCGCGGACGCCGTCGAGCCCTTCCGGAAGGCCCTTGCCGCCCACGCCGGCGCCGCGCTGACGCCCGACGACCTGATCCCGGTGGAGCGCGTCGACGCGGTCGTGCCGGGCGGCGTGCTCGGCCTGGGCCTCGCGGAGGAGCTCGAGACGCTGCGGCCCTTCGGCATGGGCAACCCGCAGCCCACGCTGCTGGTGCCCGCGGCGCGCTTCCAGAACGTCACCGCGATGGGCGCGGAGCGCGAGCACTCGCGCTTCACCCTCGTCACGGCCGGCGGGGAGCTCTCGCGCGGGGTGGCCTTCCGCTCGCCGCCGAAGCAGCTCGCGCCGGCCACCGAGCGCAACCACGACATCGCGCTGCGTCTGGAGCGCAACCGCTGGAAGGGCGTCGTCGAGCCGCGGACGATCCTGCGGGCGCTCTGCCCGACCAGGCCGGGCCAACTCCGGGTGCTCGGCGAGGAGCTGCCGTTCTGGGAGCGTCTAGCCCGCGCGCGCGAGGCGAACCCCGCGCCGGCTGGCACCGGGCCGGAGCCGGTCGACCGCCGTCGCGAGGGGTTCGCGGGCGTGGCCGGCGATCTGTTCAGCAGCGGCGAGCGCGTGCTTGTCGTGGTGGCCGACGTGGAGCGCCGCCGGCGCGGGCTGGAGGAGATCGTCGCCGGGCTGGCGCGCGAAGGCATGCCGGTGGCGACCTGGAGCGCCGTGGCCGCCGATCCACGACTCGCGACCGCACACCAGCACGTGGTGGCGCTCGACCCGCCTCCAGGGGGAGCGGCGGACCCGCTCCTGCGCGCCGGCGCGGAGGCGCACATGGCCTGGGGCCCGGTCGAGGCCGAGTTCGCGCTTCAGGTCTGGCGCGCCGAGCTCGACCTGCGCCCGGCCCTGGCGGACACCTACCGGCTGCTGCGCGAGCTGCCTGCCGAGGCCGACGCGGGCGCCATCCAGGCAGCCCTCCAGGGCGCCGGGAGCTACCCCCGCACGCCGGCGGCGTGCGCGCGCGTGCTCGACGTCCTGAGCGAGCTGGGCCTGATCGAGTTCAGCGCCGATCCGCCGACCAGCCGCGTGCTGGATGCGGAGCACACAGACCTCGAGCGCTCGGCGACCTATCGCGCCTGCGCCGACCGCCTGGCCCTGATCGAACGCGCTCTCGCCCCGGAGCTGCCCGGGGTGGACGCGGTGCGCGCCGCCTGAGCGGATCGGCTCGCCCGCCGACCGTTCTAAACTCGATCCCATGCCGAAGCTGCCAGGCGGCAACGGGAAGACGGATTCCGGCACGGCGCGCAAGCCGTCGGCGAAGAGCGCTGCCAAGGGCAAGCCGGCCGCGGCCACCAAGCGGCGCGCTCCGCGGCGCAAGGCAAACGAGGAAGGCAACGGCGCGACGAAGAAGCCGGCGACGACCAAGACGCCCGCCGCGAAGGGTCGCGAGCCCGAGCCGGACTTCGAGCACCGCCCCGTCGACAAGCACAGCGGGAGCGTCGTCGCCGGGCTCGAACAGCGGCTGACCGAGGACCAGCGCGTCCTGCTCGGCGACCTGTTCGCGGTCGTCGAGGAGCACGCGGGCGACGCGGCCGAGCGGGTCGACCGCGAGCTCGTCGAGCGCGCCTTCGTGTTCGCCTGCGAGCGGCACGCCGATCAGCGCCGGGCCAGCGGCGAGGACTTCATCGTGCACCCGGTCGGCGTGGCCAAGATCTGCGCCGGCATGCGGCTCGACACCGCGACGCTCTGCGCCGCGCTGCTGCACGACACCGTCGAGGACACCACGGCGTCGCTCGGCGAGGTCGAGGAGGAGTTCGGCGAGCAGGTCGGCGCGCTGGTCGACGGGGTGACCAAGCTGTCGGGCGTCACGTTCCAGAGCCGCGACGACCGCCAGGCCGAGAACTACCGCAAGATGATGGTCGCGATGGCCCAGGACATCCGGGTCATCCTGATCAAGCTCGCCGACCGCCTGCACAACATGCGCACGATCGGCTCGATGCCGAAGCACAAGCAGCAGGAGAAGGCGAAGGAGACGCTCGAGATCTTCGCGCCGCTCGCGCACCGGCTCGGCATCCACGCGATCAAGTGGGAGCTCGAGGACCTCGCGTTCGCGACGCTGCATCCGCGCAAGTACAACGAGATCAAGCAGCTCGTCTCCCAGCAGCGCACCGAGCGCGAGGCCTACGTCTCACGCGCGGGCCAGTACCTGCGCAAGGAACTGGAGGCGGTTGGGATCGAGGCGGAGATCGCCGGCCGCGCGAAGCACTTCTACTCGATCTACTCGAAGATGACCAAGAAGGGCCGCGAGTTCAACGAGATCTACGACCTCACGGCCATGCGAGTGCTCGTCGGCTCGGTCAAGGACTGCTACGGCGCCATCGGGGTCATCCACTCCCTCTGGAAACCGCTGCCGGGTCGCTTCAAGGACTGGGTCGCGATGCCCAAGTTCAACATGTACCAGGCCCTGCACACGACGGTGATCGGGCCCGAGGGCCGGCCGCTCGAGATCCAGATCCGCACGCAGGACATGCACCGGACGGCCGAGTTCGGAGTCGCCGCGCACTGGATCTACAAGGAGGACGGCGGGAAGCCTGTTGAGCAGAAGGTCGAGTGGCTGCGCCACCTGCTCGACTGGCAGCAGGAGGCCCAGGACCCGCAGGAGTTCGCGGAGACGCTGAAGGCGGACCTGTTCGAGGACGAGGTCTTCGTCTTCACGCCGAAGGGCGAGGTCAAGTCGCTCGCCGCCGGCGCCACGCCGCTCGACTTCGCCTACTCGATCCACACCGACGTGGGCCACCGCTGCGTGGGAGCGAAGGTCAACGGCAAGATCGTCCCGCTGCACTACGAGCTCGCCTCCGGGGACATCTGCGAGGTGCTGACCTCGAAGAAGGAGCGCGGCCCGTCGCGCGACTGGCTGGCGCTCGCCAAGACCACGCGCGCGCAGTCGAAGATCCGCGCCTGGTTCACCCGCGAGCGGCGCGAGGACTCGGAGCGCACCGGCCGCGAGATCCTGCACGAGAACATGAAGCGGGCCGGGCTGCCGCCGCAGAAGCTGGCCGGCTCGCCGCTGCTGGCGGACGTCATCCGCGAGATGGGCTTCAAGAAGGGCGAGGAGTTCTACATCGCCCTGGGTCAGTCGAAGATCTCGCCGAAGACGGTGACGAGCAAGCTGATGCACCGGCTCAAGGAGGGGGAGGGGGTCGAGCCGGCCTCGGCCGCGGACCAGCTGCTCGAGCGGCGCGAGACGCCCAAGAAGACCTCGGCCTCCTCGACCTACGGGATCAAGGTGCAGGGAGTCGACGACGTGATGCTGCGGCTGGCCAAGTGCTGCCGGCCGGTGCCGGGCGACCCGATCGTGGGCTACATCTCGCTCGGCAAGGGGATCACGATCCACCACGAGAGCTGCCCCAACGCCGTGGCGCTCAAGCGCAACCCGGAGCGGTTCACGAAGGTGGCCTGGGAGGGCGATACCTCGGCGCCGTTCCGAGTGGAGATCCAGGTCGACGGGTGGGACCGCCACCGGCTGCTCGAGGACCTCTCCCGGACCTTCGCGGAGACCGGCATCAACATCCTCGAGGCCCGTTGCACGGTCGTGCACCCGATGGTGAAGAACCGCTTCGTGCTGGAGGTCGGGGACACGCAGTCGCTGAAGACCTGCATCACCCGGCTGCGCAACATCGAATCGGTCTTCGACGCCTACCGCATAACGCCGACCGTCTAGGAGACGGCCAGCAGCCCACCTGGCGCGGCGCTGAACTCGATCTCCTCGAATGCGCCGATGTACTCGCCGTCCACCTGGACGGGGAACGCGCGCTCCTCCATCGCCTCCACACGCAGGGTGGCCAGCTCGCCCAGGCTCTCCACCTGGCGGTGGCGCAGCACCGTCTTCGCCCGGCCGGACAGGAGGCGCGGCACCAGCGTCGGCAGCTCCAGGGGCGTTGCGCTCTTCAGCACCGCCGCTCCGAGCGACCCGCTTGTCAGCCCGGCGCCCTCGGCCACGCGGATCGGCCGCTTGCGGAAGTAGGTGAACGGGTCGGAGTTCTGGACGATCACGGTCACGCCCTCGAGTTCGCGGCCGCCCGCGTGGACGCGCACGCGCGGCGGGCGCACCAGGTAGTGGCGCGTGAAGATGTCGACCCCCGCGTAGGCGTAGTACCAGGCGCCGTAGCGCGCCTTGCGCAGCGGATGGCGGTCCACGCGCTCCACCACCGACGCGTCCAGCCCGACGCCCGACGCGAACACGAAGTAGCGCGAGCCGGCGCGCCCGAGGTCGACCCGGAAGGGCCGGAACTCGTCGGCCATCCTGAGCAGGTGCTCGGTGGCGTCGACCACGTCGTTGGGGATCCCCAGCGTCCGCGCCCAGACGTTGGTCGACCCACCCGGCAGCGCGGTCAGCGGCGTCTCGGAGCCGGCCAGCCCGTTGGCCGCCTCGTTGACCGTGCCGTCGCCGCCGAAGGCGACCACCACGTCGTAGCCCTCGCGCGCGGCCTCGCGGCAGATCTGCGTGGCGTGCTCGCGCTTCTCGGTGTCGATCGCCTCGACCGAGTAGCGCGACTGGAGCGCGTACACGACCAGGTGGCGCAGCCGGTCCGAGACGGTGGTCGCGTACGGGTTGACGATTACGAGCATGCGCCGCTTCGGCGTGCGCTCGGGCAGGAGGCGCTCGGCGAGCTCCTCGGCCCGCTCCAACGCGGTCTCCGCGAACACGAGCGGGAGGCTACCGCGCTTCGAAAACGCTGACCCCATCGTGCTCGACCTCTTGCACGCGCCCGTCGTTGGCGAGCAGGTCGAGGTGGCCGAGCACCTCCGACAGGGTCAGGTAGGCCTGCGTGACGGCGATGTTGCCCCACAGCGCCTGCGCGATCTCGTAGGCCGAGCGGGGCCGCTCGACCAGCAGCCGGTGGATCTTGTCGGCCCGCCGGGCGTGCAGCACGAAGCGCTGGTCGATCAGCGCGCGGTGGTCGGTGATCGGGTCACCGTGCCCCGGCAGCACCAGCTCGACGTCCATCTCGCGGGTGGCGGTCAGCGACTCCAGGTATTGGACGAGCGCCTGGGGCCGGCCCGTCGACCCGTCGCGTGGCCGCGTGATCAGCGGGTTCGAGGAGATGTGGGCGAGCAGGTGGTCGGCCGCGATCAGGATGCGCCGCTCGCGGTCGTGGAAGATCGTGTCGGTGGGGGAGTGGCCGGGCCGGTGATGGACGTGCAGCGTGCGGTCGCGCAACTCGAGCGCCTCGCCGTCGGCGAGCGGGCGCGTGACGTGCACCGGCGCGCCCCAGGCGCGAAAGGCGCGCGAGACCGACTGCAGCGCGGCCACGACGTCCTCGGCGATGCCGTTGCGCAGCATGATGTCGCGCGCGAAGTCGTCATCCGCCTGCGCCTCATCGGAGAAGTTCTCCATGAACGGGATCGCCGCGTCCAGCGCCGCCACCTCGGCGCCGGAGTGCGACGCGACCAGCGAGACAAGGCCGAGGTGGTCGATGTGCTGGTGCGTGACGATCACCAGCTCGATCTCCTCGAGCGAGTGTCCGAGCCCCGCGATGCCGCGCTGCAGCACGTCGAACGAAGTGCCCGAGTTGGGGCCGGCGTCCACGAGCGTGAGCGGCTCGTCCTCGATCAGGTAGACGTTCACACGGCCGACAGCAAAGGGTGTTGGAATAGCCAGGCGATGAATGCCGGCCGCCGCAGCAGGCGCGAAGGGATCGTCGGTCACGGGTCGTTGACCCTACTAGCGGCCTTCACGCTGGCGGGCGCCCTGATCGGGGGCGGGGTCGCCGCTGCCGACGGCGGGACCAGCTATCACGCGCACGCCTACGTGATCCGCGTCCCGCCGGCGTACAGCGGAGCCGGCGGGTTGGCCTTCGCCCGTAGCAAGGCGGATCCGCGGGCAAGCGTCCAGCTCACCGGGCGCGGCGACTTCGCCATCGTGGCGAGCGCCGACACCGAGGCGGAGGCGATGGCGGTTGCCACCACCTCCGCCAAGGCGATCAAGCGCTCGCTGAACCCGCAGCCGGGGCTCGCCACGATCGGGCGTGGCGCCCACGCGGCCGGGCGGGAGCTAGGGCCGCCGGGCTGGGCGCTGCTGGGCGCCGCAGCCGGCTTCTGGCTCGGCGCCGCGGCGGCGATCATCAGGCGCGGATCAGACCCAGGACCTCGTCGCGCTTCGCCTCCATGTCCTCCTGGGACACCAGCGACTCGAGGTTGAGCCGCAGCAGCGGCTCGGTGTTGGACGGGCGCACGTTGAAGTGCCAGTCGATGTAGTCGACGGAGATCCCGTCGAGGCGGTTCTGCTCGCCGTCGGAGTAGCGCTCGGCGATCTCCGCCATCTTGGCGTCCTGGTCGGAGACCTCGGAGTTGATCTCGCCGGAGATGAAGTAGCGCGAGCGCAGCGGCTCCAGCAGCTCGGTCATGCGCTTGCCCTCGACCGACAGCAGCTCGAGGATCAGCAGCGCCGGGATCGTGCCGGAGTCGGCGCAGTAGAAGTCGCGGAAGTAGTAGTGGCCCGACACCTCGCCGCCGAACGCGGCCCCGGTCTCGCGCATGCGCGACTTGAAGAACGCGTGCCCGACGCGGTTGACCTCGGCCTTCCCGCCGCCGCGCTCGACGACGTCGCGCACCGCCCGCGATGCGCGCACGTCGTAGAGGACCGTCGCGCCCGGCTCCTTGCGCAGCAGCGCCTCCGCCAGCAGCGCGGTGAGGAAGTCGCCGGCCACGAACTCGCCGGAGTCGTCGATGAAGAAGCAGCGGTCGGCGTCCCCGTCCCAGGCGACGCCCAGGTCGGCGCCCTCCTTCAGCACACGCTCGATGATGAAGCGGCGGTTCTCCTCGAGCAGCGGGTTGGGCTCGTGGTCGGGGAACTCGCCATCGGGACGCCAGTACGTCTCGATGCGCTCGAGCGGGAAGGACTCCAGCAGCGGTCCGACCATCGGGCCCGCCATTCCGTTGCCGCCGTCGAGCACCACGCGCATGGGCGCCAGGCTGTTCGGGTCGATGTAGCCGAGCGCGGCCTCCCGGAACGCCTCGCTCACGTCCTCGTGCTCGATCGCCCCGGGCCCCGAGACCGGATCGCCAGGCTCGCCCGAAGCCACCAGGTCGCGCAGCTCGCCGATGCCGGAGTCGCCTGACAGCGCGAGCGCGCCCTGCTTGACGAGCTTGGCGCCGGTGTAGGCCTTCGGGTTGTGCGAGGCGGTGCACATCAGCCCGCCGTCCAGTCCGCGCGACCCGACCGTCCAGTAGAGCATCTCGGTGCCGACCATCCCGACGTCCAGGACGTGCGCGCCCTCGTCGGCGATGCCGCGCGCGTAGGCCTCGGCCATCGACGGAGCGGACAGGCGCATGTCGCGGCCTACGGCCACGCGCTGCTCGGACGCCGATCCGCCCTGGAGCTCCGCCAGGACGCGCGGAAAGGCACGCCCGATCCGGTAGGCGAGCGCCTCGTCCATCTGATCGGGGTAGGTGCCCCGCACGTCGTAGGCCTTGAAGATCGACTGGTCGACCACGGCGCGGGAGCCTACTCAGCCAACTGTGCGCGATCCCTCACTCGCCGCCGGCGGAGGCCACCGCGGGCACCACCCGGCGCGCGATCTGCTCGACCGCGTCGATGTCGCGGTGGAGCAGGTGCTGGAGCATCACCCGCTCCACTCCCGCGACGGCCAGCTTGCCCAGGTGCTCGATTCCCTCTTCGACCGTCCCCGCGATGGAGCTGGGTGGCAGCTCTGCCAGAAAGCTTTCCCCGTCGATGCCGCGACCCGTCCACTCGGACAGCCGTTCGGCGCGGTCGATCAGCTCTGCCTGGTCCTCGCCGGCCAGCCAGCCGGTCATCAGCGAGAGCGGGATCGGCTCGCGTCCCTGCTCGGCGCAGGCCGCGTCGAGCTGGTCGCGGATGTCTGCGCACTCATCGGCGGTCTTGTTGACCGTGTTGTACTCGTCCGCGAAACGCGCGGCGAGGCCGATGCTGCGCGGGCCGCCGCGACCGCCGACGATCAGGTTCGGGCGGGGCTGCTGCAGGGGCTTGGGCTGGATCGGCCCGGCGGCCCACTGGGTCGTGATCAGGTCGAGTTGCTCCGCGAGCAGCTTCATGCGCTCGCCCATGGGCGGAAACGGGAAACCGTAGGTCTTGTGTTCGGCCTCGTTCCAGCCGGTGCCGAGGCCCAGCTCCACCCGGCCGCCCGAGACGTGGTCGGCGCTGACGACGACCTTGGCCAGCTCGGACGGATGGCGAAACGTCGCGGGGGAGACGAGCGTGCCGAGCCGCAGCTTGGAGGTGATCGCGGAAAGCGCGTTGATCGTCGCCCAGGCGTCCAGGGAGCCGCGTCCGCTGATCCCGAAGACGGACTGGTAGTGGTCGGAGCGAAACATCGACTCGATGCCGTGCTCCTCGCACGCCGTCGCGAGCGCGCGCCAGTCGTCCCAGGTCACGTCCTCCTGGCCCTCGATCATCAGCGCGACACGCACTAGAGCAGCGCCTCCAGCGCCTCGCCGATCGGCTGGTCACCGCCCACGACGTAGAGCGTGAGCCCGACCGTGCGCGGCTCGGCCAGGACTGCCGCCAGCACGGCTGCCACGTCCTCGCGGGGCACCCGGTCGCGCACCGGGTGCGTGGAGAGCGTCACGCGGCCGGTGGCGGGATCGTCGGTGAGCGAGCCGGGACGCACGATCGTCCAGTCGCGGTCGCTGGCGGCGACCGCCAGGTCCGCCTCCGCCTTCGCGCGCAGGTAGACGCCGAAGACGTCGTCGTTGTCGGCGGGCGGCGGATTCTCCGCGCCGACCGAGCTGACGATCGCGTAGCGCGACACCCCGGCCGCCTGGGCGGCCTGCAGCAGCTTCACGGCACCGTCGCGGTCCACGGTGAGCTTGCGCTCGGCCCCGCTCCCGGGCCCGGCACCGGCGGCGAACACGACGGCGTCGGCGCCTCCGATCGCGTCGGCGACTTCGGAGGCAGCGGCCGTCTCCAGATCGCACAGGACGGGCTCGCTGCCGTCGGAGCGCAGGTCGTCGCCGTGATCGGGGTTGCGGATCAGGCCGCGCACACGGTCGCCGCGAGCGACCAGCAGCCGCGCCAGCAGCCGCGCGATCTGCCCGTGGCCGCCTGCGATGACGACGTCCACGTCAGAGCCAGCCGCGCCGGCGGAAGTAGGCGATCATGCCGACCAGCAGCACGACCATGCTGCCCATGATGACCCAGAACGCGGTGAGGTCCTGTTCGCCCGGGACCCCGACGTTCATGCCCCAGATGCTCGCGATCAGCGTCAGCGGCAGGATCACGACGCTGGCCGCGGTCAGCACGCGCAGCACCTCGTTGACGCGGTGCGAGAGCACGGACTCGTTCGTGTCCTGGAGCGCCTCCACGACCTCCTTGAAGTTCTCGAGCATGTCCCAGATGCGCTCGGACGCGTCGACGATGTCGTCGAAGTAGACCTCGAGGTCCTCGGCGAGGTAGCGCTGCTTGGTGCGCTCGAGGTCGCGCAGCACGGCGCGCTGCGGGCGGATCACCTTGCGGAAGTTGATGATCTCCTGCTTCGAGTTGGACAGGTCGCGCACGACCTCCTCGGCCTTCCCCTCGAAGATGTCCTCCTCGAGCCGCTCGAGCTTGTTGCCGATCTTGCGCAGCATCGGGAAGCAGTAGTCGAAGGCGTCGTCGACGATCCGGTAGAGCAGGTAGCCGGAGCCCTTGGAGAGCATCGCCTCCCGCACCTCCTCGGAGGAGCGGCAGCGCTCGAACAGGTACTCGACCGGCGGCAGCGGCGCGTTTGGCAGCGTGATCAGGAAGTCAGGCCCGATGAAGATGTCCAGCTCGGCCGCGTTGAGGCGTCCGACCGCCTTGTCGAAGACGGGGAAGTGCAGCACGATGAACAGGTAGTCGGGGTACTCGTCGATCTTCGGGCGCTGGTTGCGCGACTGGACGTCCTCGTAGTCGAGCGGGTGGAAGTCGAAGTGCTCCTCCAGCCACGCACGGTCGACGGGGGAGGGCTGCTCGATGTTGATCCAGCGCAGGTCGCCGTGCTCGACGACCTCGACGCGGGGCTCGACCGGGACCTGCTGGTGGGCGTTACCGTCGGCCCGCGCGCGGGCCGAGCGCCTGAGACGTGGCTTGGGAAGGCTCGGCATAGCGTCTAAGCGGGTCGTCCAGCGGGGTCATGTGGATGATTCTACTTGCGCGGCGCGCTATCCTGTCCGCCTTACATAGCCGTTGCATCGAGAGGGGTGGAGGGACATGGCCCGGTGAAGCCCCGGCAACCTCCTCGGATCCAGATGGGTTCGAGGGACGGTGCCAATTCCTTTGAGATGTGATCGGACGCCTCATGTGGGCCTCCGTCACAGAGCGACGGAGGCTTTCAACGTTGAAAGGGGCGTCCAATGCCTGTCCAGGCACTGGCTTGCAAGGAATGTGGAACTGAGTACGAGCTCGAGGCGCGCTTCGTCTGCGAGCGCTGCTTCGGGCCGCTGGAGGTGCGCTACGACCACGGCTCGCTGGATGCCGGCTCGGTCAAGCGGCGCATCCAGGCGGGGCCCCAGAACCTCTGGCGCTACGCCGACTTCCTGCCGTTCGCGCAGCCGCCCAAGTACGCGCTGCCGGCGGGCTGCACGCCGCTGGTGCGGGCGCCGCGGCTGGCCGAGGCGCTCGGGCTGGGCGAGCTCTGGGTGAAGAACGACGCGGCCAATCCGACGCACTCGTTCAAGGACCGCGTCGTGTCGGTGGCGCTGGCCAAGGCGCAGGAGCTCGGCTACACGACGGTGGCCTGCGCGTCGACGGGCAACCTGGCGAACGCCGTCGCCGCGCACGCCGCGGCCGCGGGGCTGGACTCGTACGTGTTCATCCCGGCCGACCTCGAGGAGCAGAAGATCCTCGCCACGGGCGTCTACGGCACCAAGCTCGTGACTGTGCGCGGCAACTACGACGACGTGAACAGGCTCTGCACCGAGCTGGCAGCCGACCGTGACTGGGCCTTCGTCAACGTGAACGTGCGGCCCTACTACGCCGAGGGCTCCAAGACGCTCGCCTTCGAGATCGCCGAGGGGCTCGGCTTCGAGCTGCCCGATCGCGTGGTGGCGCCGGTGGCGTCGGGCTCGCTGTTCACGAAGATCGCGCGCGGCTTCGACGAGTGGCGCGAGGTCGGGCTGCTCGAGGGCGAGACGCCGACGATGAACGGCGCCCAGGCCGAGGGCTGCTCTCCGGTCGCGCAGGCGTTCGATGCCGGCTGGGACGTCTGCAAGCCGGTGAAGCCGGACACGATCGCCAAGTCGCTCGCCATCGGCAACCCCGCCGACGGCCCCTACGCGCTCGAGCTGGCGCGCCGCAGCGGCGGCTCGATCGACTCGGTCACCGACGAGGAGATCCGTGCCGGCATCCGCCTGCTCGCCGAAACGACGGGCATCTTCACGGAAACCGCCGGCGGCGTGACCACCGCCACGCTCGCGAAGCTCGCGGCGCGCGGCGACATCGATCCGGACGAGCGGGTCGTGGCGGTCATCACCGGCGAGGGCTTGAAGACGCTGGACGCGGTCCGCGGCACGTTCGAGACGCACGAGATCGACGCGAGCGTCGACTCGTTCGACACGGCACTACCGGCCGCGGCCGCTGTTTAGTATCCCGGCCGCATGGCAGTGACGGTCAAGATTCCGACGCAGCTCCGCAGCGTCACGGGTGGCGAGGGCGAGACCACGGTCGACGGTGCCGCGACGGTCGGCGAGGTTCTCGACGGTCTGTACGACCGCTTCGAGGGCCTGCGCGACCGGATCGCGGAGGACGGCGACCTGCGTCGTTTCGTGAACGTCTACGTCGGAGGCGAGGACATCCGCTTCCTCGAGGGCCTCGAAACCTCGGTCGAGGACGGCGACGAGGTCACGATCCTGCCCGCGGTTGCCGGCGGCTGAGTCGCCCTGAGCGCGCTCGTCACAGGAGCTCAGGGCTTCCTCGGCGCGTGGCTCGCGCAGCGGCTGCTCGACGACGGCAAGCGCGTGGTGGCGCTTCGCCGCGACGTCGATCCCGAGGCGCGCTTCCGGGTCGAGGGGATCGAGGATCGCTGCACGCTCGCGCTTGCCGACCTGACCGACCACGAGGCGCTCGTGCGCGTGCTCAACGAGCACGAGGTCGACGAGGTCTTCCACCTCGCGGCGCAGACCATCGTCGGCACGGCCAACCGCTCGCCGCTGGCCACCTGGGAGACGAACGTGCGCGGGACTTACTCGCTGCTCGAGGCCTGCCGGGACCTGGGGACCGTGCGGCGGGTGGTCGTGGCGTCGTCGGACAAGGCCTACGGCGACCACGACGAGCTGCCCTATCGCGAGGACTTCGCGCTCCAGCCGCGCTATCCCTACGACGTCTCGAAGGCCTGCACCGACCTGATCGCCCGCTCGTACGCGAACACCTACGACCTGCCGGTGGCGGTCACTCGCCTGGCCAACCTGTACGGGCCGGGCGACCTCAACTGGTCGAGGATCATTCCCGACAGCGCCCAGGCGCTGGCGCGCGGCGAACGGCCGGTGATCCGCTCGGACGGCACGCCCGAGCGCGACTACCTGTACGTCGAGGACGCCGTGGACGCCTACCTGGCGATCGCGGCGTCGCTGGACCGGCCCGAGCTGCACGGGCGCGCCTGGAACGCCGGCTGGGGCAAGCCGATCGCGGTGATCGACGTGGTGCGGACGCTGATCGCGGTGTCTGGCCACGACGTCGAGCCGGACGTGCAGGGGAAGGGCACCCCGCACGGTGAGATCGATCGGCAGTACCTCGACTCGACCGCGATCCGAGATCAGCTGGGCTGGGCGCCCCAGTGGGACCTGGAGCGGGGCCTCGCTGTCACCTGGGAGTGGTACCGCCGGCGCGCCGGCTGACCCGTTTCGGGGACCGCCAGCCGGTCGAAGGCCCGCGGGGGATCTTTCGACAGGCGGCCATAGGCATTTGCGGGGCTTTCGTCGACGATCAGGGGATGCCGGAGCCCCAGATCAAGCGCTACGCGCTGGTGCCGCAGTCGGGCGAGGACGGCGTGCGCCGCTTCCAGCTGGCCCGCGTGGCGGGAGCGTCCGGCTCGCTGCCGGCGGCCGAGCGCCTGGAGCGGATGGAGGAGATCGCGGCGCTGGAGCGGCGCGAGGATGGGCGGCCGACGCTGGGTCGTTCGGACGACTCAGCTGCGCGCTGAGCCGCTCTTGGAGTCCGCGGACGTTCGACGCGCCGCCTTGCCCTCGATCTCGGAGACGGGGATCTCGTCATGGGCGACGTCAACCGACAGCTCGGGCAGCAGCTTGGCGAGGAAGTCCTGCATGCGCTCCTCCTCGCGCCGGATGTCGCGGGCGAGCTTCGCGGTCTCCTTGTCGCCGACGGCGGTCGCCAGCGAGTCGATGACCGTGTAGGTCGCGATCTCGTACGCCTCCTCCTGGTACTCGGAGCGGGCGTTGCGAAGCATCTTGTCCTGCTCCCCGGATCCACGCACGGCGTGCAGTGGGCCCTGCGCGGCCGCCTTTGCCTTTCCCACGACATCCGACAGGCCTTCGGCGGCCTTCGTGAGTCCCTCGGGCCCCGGGAGTGAGACGGTCTCGGGATTGCCGCCCAGCTGCTTGATCCGCCTGGACACCTGCGTCGCGTGCGACTTCGTCTCCTTCAGGTGGTCCTTGAGGCGGTTCGCGTAGTCCTCGCGGGTGGTCATCGGGAGATGCGCTTCAAGCGCGGTCTCGAGCTGCTTCTCCTTCGTATACGCCTCGTTCAGAAGCTCGACGAGCTTGGCGTCGCGGGTTGGGGTCTCGGACATGAAGGTTCTCCTCTTGAGGGGGTTGCTTCCGGGCACGGATCTCCTACCCGCGTTTGGGCGGCTTAGTTCCAGATGGGTTAGTGCGTATACACAGGGGTACCGGGGCCACGGAGAGAACTTCGATCGAGAGGGACGGGAATGGCTTCCAAGTCGCCCAGCAAGTCGACCTCGCGGAGCGGGCAGAACAAGAGCCGCTCCTCGAAAAGTGCCGCGCCCAAACGCGCCGCGACCAAGAGCGCGTCGGCCAGGAGCCGCGCCGCCTCGAATGGCTCCGGCGCGAAGACCAGGGCAAGCGGTGCTCGCGCCAAGCAGAGCAACCGTCGTAGCGCCAGCCGCTCGAGCAGCGGTCAGCGCACTGCGAGCAAGAGCTCCAACGGCGTCGTCGGCACCGTGAAGAGCGCGGCGGGCAAGGTGGGCCCCCCGGCGGTGGCCGTGGGCGCGGCCGCGGCCGGAATCGTCGGCGGTCTCGCGCTGAAGGGCCGCACGCGCCATCGGAAGTTCCTCGGCGTCAGCGTGCCGGACATGGACGTGAAGTCGGTCGCGAAGACGGTCGGCAAGGCAAGCAAGCAGCTGGGCGAGACGTCGAAGAACGTGTCGAAGGACATCGAGCGGATGGGCAACCAGGCCGAACGCCTCGGCAAGATCCTCGACTGACCGGGAGGCGTGCAGGTGCCGGCAACGAAGACACGATCGACCGTTTCTCGCAACGGCGGCGCGCCCTCCACCGCCGAGAAGGTCGCCAGCAAGGCAAAGCGGCCGTTGCTGACCGCGGGAGCCACCGCCGCCGGCTTGGCGGGCGGACTGGCTCTGGGCGCGCGCATGGGTTCCAAGCGACGCAAGATCCTCGGGCTCCCGCTCGGGCGCAAGAGGGCCCTTGCCCAGGCCGCCGCGGCGTTTGCTGACGTGGCGCGCGAGCTGAGCAAGGCCCGCAATCAGGCGTCGGCAGTCACGGACGACGTACGCGAGATCCGCGAACAGGTCGACAAGGCCAACCGCCAGTCACCGGTCGAGGTCCTGCTGGACGGGCTGACACACCGGCGCGGAGCGCACAAGCGCGAGTCCTAGCTACGGCTTACAGGGGCTGCTGCTGCTCGACGTGTCCTTGCTGCCGTCGACGAACGTCCAGCTCGCCTTGTTGATCCACTTCTTGCTCTTCGGGCAAACGGACGGGGCGCTGATCAGGACGTGCTTCTTCTTGCCCTTGCCCTTCGAGTGCTTGGCGATCGTTCCGGCGAACTTAGTGACCAGCAGGTCGCCCGGGACTGCCCCCGTCAGGCCCTTGGCCGAGAGCGTCGGTCCCTTGACCGGCGCGTAGAAGGAGGCCGCGTAGGCCTTGTTGATCAGGAAGAGGAACAGCCACGAGTTCTTGCCGGCTGACTTGGCGTTGAACACGTAGCCCGCAACGTCGACGTTCGTGCTCCCGTCGGTGGAAGTGGCGGTCGCCTTGCCTGTGCCGATCCGGCTGGCCGCCGGGCAGGCGGCGGCGCCCTTGCTCATGAGGTTCGCGTCGGTCGTCTTACACTGCGTTGCGCCGCGCGGGTCGATCTTCGCGCCCTTGGGCATCGTGATCTTGAAGTCCTTGAGCCCGCTGGGCACGCCGTTGGCGGCGTCCGGATCCCCGAACTCGACCTTGAACGCGATTCCCGTGGGAGCGCCCTCCGCGTGCGTCGACTGCTTGAAGCTGAAGGTGGTGGCCTGGCTCGAAGCCAGTGCCGCGGCGGCGGTGACGGCGACGACAGCGACCACAGCGGAGAGGACCAGTTTGCGCATGGGCGCGACCCTACCCGCGCGCTTGGCTCGGTTGCAAGCGGCGCGCGCAAATGGGAGGCTCGCACCCCGATGCTCTCGATCGTGGCTGTGGGAACTGATGGATCGGCTACCGCGTCGAAGGCCGTGGAGGCAGCGGCCGAGATCGCCGAGCGCTTCGGCGCGAAGCTGGTCCTGCTGAGCGTGTTCGAGGGGACCGACCGCCCGACCGGGAGCGGCAGCGGCGCCGACGAGCGCCAGTGGGCGTTCAACAACGACGCCCGTGTGCGCGAGCTGCTCAGCCGGATCGAGCAGGAGATGCGCGAGCGGAAGATCGACTGCAGCTCGATGCACGACGAGGGCGACCCGGCCGAGGTGCTCGTCCGGCTCGCCGCGGAGTGCCAGGCCGACGTGCTGGTGATCGGCAGCGTGGGGATGCACCGTCGCGTGCTCGGCAGCGTGCCGAACACGGTCACCCACCAGGCTCCCTGCTCGGTCTACGTCGTCAAGACGGCCTAGCCGGCGCTGAGGCCGCGTCGCCGAGCGCGGCCTTCAGGGCATCGAGGTCGCTCGCCCCGAAGACCACCCGATTGCGCGTGGCGACGTAGACGAGGTCGAGGTTGACCCCGGCCCGGGCGATCTGGCGGGTCAGGTCCGCGAGCACGCCCGAGCGGTCCTCGACGTCCACCACGACCACCTCGCGCTCGCGGGTGACCGCGACGTGGGAAATCGCGAGCAGATGCTTCGCGGCCTCGGCGTGCGGGACCAGGACGTGGAGCTCGGCCCGCTCACCCGGCCCGATGCACGTGGCCGCCGCGATGTTCACGCCGGCATCGCTGATCGCAGCCGCCACCTGGGCAAGCGCCCCCGGAGTGTTCTCGATGTCGATGACCAGGTCGATCGCCATTGCCGGGGATGGTATGCGCGAGGCGCCGGCGCGCGATACCGCAACTCAAGGAAACGCGTTGCGGCGCAGCGGCGACCTCTGCCTCCGGAGGGCGCTACCCGCTACTCCGACAGCCCCACGGCGGCGAGGGCGTCGGCGGGGTCCAGATAGATGCGTGCCGACACCGCTTTGCCGTCTAGGACGGTCCAGACCGATCCGGTGCGTTGTTCGACTGGAATCCCGGTGCTCTTGCCCTTGGCCGTGAGCCGAACAACCACCACCACCCGCTCGTCGAGGTCCCAGATCCGCTCAGGCTGAAAGCGAATCTCGTCCATTCCGTCCTCGAACGATTGGAAGTAACGACGGATCCCCTCGTGGCCCCGGTAGGTGTCGGGCTCGGCGGAAACGTCCGACGGAATCGTCACCTCGAAGTCAGGGTGGATGAAGCCGAGCATCTGTGGGAGGTCGCCGCGGCTCATGGCTTCGAACCCACGCCGCACCAGCTCCACGTTCTCCTGCGACATCGCCTAGTCGGATTGCCTCACGGCTTCGAGGGCCGCCTCGGGATCGCTGTGGCTGATGATGCGCCTGATCCGACCCTGCTGCAGCTCGAAGACGAAGCCCGCGACGGAGTCGACCGCGACACCGCTTTGGCCGCGAGCACTCACCCGACCGATCACCGCGACTCGGTCCTCACGGTCGTGGAACTCGAGAGGGTCGATCCGGAACGCCTCCCAGTCCTGATCCATGTCCTCGACGAACTGCCGGACTCCTTGGTGTCCGCGATAGACGATGCCCTCGAGCTGTGCCCGGAGCGGCCGCCACTCGCAATCCTCGGCAGAGAGTCGGAGCAGCCCCTCGATGTCACGCGCGTTGAACGCGCCATAGGCAGCACGGACGACCTCGACGTTCTCCTGAGACATCGCCCGCGCAAGTATCGCCCGCAGCGGTCCTTGGCGCCTACCCGCGCGCAAGTACCACTACTCGGACAGCCCCACGGCTTTGAGGGCTTCGGCAGGCTCAGTGAAGTAGCGAAGTTCGGTCACCGCCCCCTCGCGAACCGCAACGACGCAGCCTCGCGGAGAGTCGACCTCAAGGCCGCTCACGCGCCCGCGTCCGCGCTGCCTGCCCGTGATCAGCACGTGTTGATCGAGATCACGCGCCCGTTCGACCTCAAATCCCCAGTCTGCCCAAATCTCGTCCATGTCGCGGAAGAACTGGAACACGCCGTCTGCTCCCATGTAGCTCACCGGCTCGCCAACGGCACCCACGAGGTGCATCTCGAAGCGAGCATCACACACCGCATTGAAGGCCTCTGGGTCTCCCCGATTCAGCGCGGCGACGCCACGGAGCACGATCTCAACGTTCTCCTGCGACATCGAATTACTTCGACGGCCCGGCTGCTTCGAGGGGCCCCTCTCGATCGCGGTACGCCCGGACCGAGATCGTCTTGCCGTCCCTGATCTCGGTCACGAAAGCTATGGGCGCCTCCGATTGGACGCCGCTGGCTTTGCCGCGTGTGTGCTGGCGGCCGATCGCGACGACCCCATCTCCAAGGTCCCGGAACTCCGACATCTCGAAGCGAACCTCGGCAAAGGTCTCGTAGAGGTCTCCGATCATCCTGCGCACCCCGGCATGGCCCCGAAAGACCGTCTCTTGCCCTCCCATCAACACGTGCATCGCCGAGTGCCACTCGATCTCGGGATGGAGCTCGTCCAGCAGCCCGTCGATATCTCCGCGATTTCCCGCCTCGAGCCCGCGCCTGAAGGCATCCACGTTCTCCGACATCGCCCGCGCAGTATCGCCTGTCGGGGCCCGGTTGGGCACCAGTGTTGGCCAGGACCCCCGCTGCGAGAGCGGTTTGGCGAGGTACGCGCCCGGCAGGATTCGAACCTGCGACTTCTGCCTCCGGAGGGCAGCGCTCTATCCACTGAGCTACGGGCGCGAGTGCGGTTGAGTGTAGACCCGCGATGCTCGTCGCCGTCATCTCCGACACGCACATGCCGCGCGGCGCGCGGCGGCTACCGCAGGCCTTCGCGGAGCAGATCGCCGGCGCCGATCTGCTCCTGCACGCCGGCGACTTCATGACCGTCGAGGTGCTGCGCGAGCTCGAGCGGATCGGGCCGCCCCTGGTCGGCGTGCACGGCAACGTCGACACCGCCGAGCTCCAGCGGCTGCTCCCCGCCGAACGGGTCGTGCGCGTCGAGGACGCTCGGATCGCGATGGTGCACGACGCCGGCCCCGCGGCAGGCCGGCTCCGACGGATGCGCGCTCGCTTCGGTGGCACGGCGGACGCGGTCGTGTTCGGCCACTCGCACCTGCCGCTCCACGAGCAGGCCGAGGACGGCTTTCAGATCTTCAACCCCGGCAGCCCGACCGAGCGCCGCCGGGCCCCGGCCCACACGATGGGTCTGGCCCGCGTGGAGGGCTCGGCCATCGAGTTCGAGCTGATCAAGTCAACATAGGGGCCATGGACCTCGACGTCCTCTTCGTCGGCACCGCCGGCTCCGCGCCCAGCGCGCGGCGCGGGCTGCCCGCCACGCTGGTGAGGCGCGGCGGCGATCGCCTGCTGTTCGACTGCGGCGAGGGGACCCAGCGCCAGCTGGTGCGTTCGACTGGCCTGGTCGAGCTCGAGGAGATCTTCATCACGCACTTCCACGCCGATCACGTGCTCGGCCTGCCCGGCATGCTGAAGACGTTCGCGCTGCGCCAGCGCGAACGCGGGCTCACCGTCTACGGCCCGGCCGGCCTGCGCGGGCTGTTCAGGGCGCTCCAGCCGCTCATCGGAAGGGTGGGGTTCCCGCTCGAGCTGCACGAGCTGGAGCCGAACGACGAACTGCGGCGCGACGGCTACCGGATCGCCGCCTACGCGACCGATCACGGCGTCGCCGCGCTCGGCTACGCGCTGGTCGAGGACACGCGCCCCGGGGTCTTCGACCCCGAGCTGGCCAAGCAGCTCGGTGTGACGCCCGGCCCGGACTTCGGGCGCCTCCAGGAGGGCGAGACCGTCAACGGGGTTCACCCCGATCAGGTCATGGGCGCCCCGCGCCGCGGCCGGCGCGTCGTGATCGCCGGCGACAGCGCCGCCTGCGAGATGACCCGGCTGGTGGCCTTCGAGGCGGACCTGCTGGTCCACGAGGCGACCTTCCTCGACGAGGAGGCCGACCGCGCCGCCGAGACCCGGCACTCGACCGCCCGCCAGGCTGCCGAGCTGGCCGCGGCGGCGGGGGTCACCATGCTGGCGCTGACGCACATCTCGCCGCGCTATGGCGGCAAGGAGGTGCGCGACGAGGCGCGGGCCGAGTTCGCGAACACCGTCGTGCCGCGTGACTTCGACCGCATCGAGATCCCGTTTCCCGAGCGCGGCGAGCCGGCCCTGGTCAAGGCGTCAGAGCAGGAACTCGTCTAGGGCCGCCCGGCGCCGCGCTCCTCGTAGCGACCGCGGGCACGGCTACGGAACGACGGCCATCGGGCCACAGGCCTCGATGTCTCGCAGCAGCTGCTCGGCTCGGTCGGGCGCCCAGCGCCCGCTGCCGACCAGGTCGCCGGCGAGATCGCCGACGCGGGTGACCCCGTCGCGGGCCTCGTCGTCCCAGGACAGGTCGTCGCAGAACAGCAGCGCGTCGGCGGCTTCGCGGACGGTCGTCTGCTCGGCGGCGTCGAGGGCCTCGGGACCCTCGGTTCGGACCGCCTGCATCAGCCGCCCATATGCCTGTGCGCGCTCGGAGTTCATCAGTTCAAGCGAGGGTAGCGGCGCGCGCGGTCGCGCGCTCGCGTGCGGCACGCATCATTCGTCCGGCGAGGATCGCAAGGCCGATGGCGGCCACCGGCACGAAAACCAGCTCGAGGCGGTAGGCCTGGGCGTTGTTGGCCAGCAGGAGCAGCAGGATGCAGCCTGGGATGGCGGCCTTCGCCAGCCAGAAGTAGGGATCGCGCCGCGCCGGATTGAGCGCGACCGCCACGACGGCCGCCGCCGCAACGGCGAGCCCCAGATAGAGCACGACGGCAACCGGGAACGGGAAGTCCACGGGGTAGGAGAGGTCGGCCTTGAAGGTCCGCCAGAGCTGGTCCATGTAGTGCGCCGCGATGAAGCTCCAGCTGTCCTGCTCCGGGATCTTGTAGCCGGTGATGACGTAGGCGAGGTTGTCGCGCACCGGCGTGCCGCCCAGCAGGAAGGCGGGCAGCGCCGCGGCTATCCCGGTACCCAGCAGAGCGAGGTTGGTGCGCCGCGCCCCGGCATCGCGGCGCTCGGCGATCAGCAGCCAGAGCACCGCCGGCAGCAGGATCGCCGTCGCGTCGCGGGTGATGGACAGCGCCGCGATAGCCACCACCCAGAGCACCAGCCAGCGCCGGCCCAGGTCCTTGACGAGCACGGCCGCGAGCAACCCGAGCGCCTCGAGCAGCAGCCCCCACGAGTCCACGCGCATGCCGAGCGACCACTTGTAGACGGGCGGCGCCAGCGTGCAGGCCACCGCCAGCGCCGCGCTCAGCCCAGGCGGAAACCGGCGCCGCAGCAGCAGGAACAGCACCGGGGCCACGAACAGGTAGCCGATCAGCGAGGCCCAGCGCAGCGCCCGCCCGGGCTGCTCGCCGACGATCGGCGCCACGGCGGCGGCCACCGCCGGCACCAGCCAGCGGCGCCGGTAGAAGCGCTTGCTGTACTCGACCCAGTCGGGGTCGAGCACCCGCCGGACGTGGCCGGGCTTGTCCTCGATGTTCGCCGTCTGCCGCGCGATCGCGCCGTCGAAGACGATCCGCGTGGCCTCGGGCTCGCTGTGCCCCTCGACCTCGAGGCGCTGGACCTCGTAGAAGAGCCCGTCGGAGTTGGGCTTGTCCAGCCTGATGAAGCCCGGCACGGCGACAAGGGCGACGACCGCTCCCACGAGCAAGGCGAGGATCGGCGTCCGGCGCACCTCGCCAGCATAGGAGCGATCGTCCCCGGCGGTTGGTACTCTCGCGGCGAGTTCCTTTAACCCGGTCCGGTGAGGCCAGGAAGGGCAGTGACTTGAACGAGAAGACGGTCCTCGACCGCGAGGACGTGCGGCGGACGCTGGTTCGCATCGCACACGAGATCGTCGAGAACACGGGTGGGCAGGGAGTCGCGGTCGTCGGGATTCACCGTCGCGGCGCCGTGCTGGCCGCACGCCTGCGCGACCTGGTCGGCGAGCTCGTCGGCGAGCCCGTGCCGCTCGGCGACATCGACATCAGCTTCTATCGCGACGACCTGGCCCGGCGTGAGCCCACGGCCCAGCCGGTCGTCCACGCGTCGCACGTCGACTTCCCGGTGGAGGACACCACGATCGTGCTGGTCGACGACGTGCTCTACACCGGGCGGACCGTGCGGGCGGCAATCGACGCGCTGTTCGACTACGGCCGGCCCGAGCGCGTGCAGCTGGCGGTGCTGGCCGATCGCGGCCACCGCGAGCTGCCGATCCGGCCGGACTACGTGGGCAAGAACCTGCCAACCGCACACGGCGAGCGGGTCAACGTGAGGGTCGAGGAGGTCGACGGAGTGGACGAAGTCGTAATCGCCGAGCCCGTGGAGGATCTGGCATGAGGCGGCACCTGCTGTCGATCGACGATCTCTCGCGCGAGGACATCGAGCGCATCCTGCACCGCGCCGAGAGCTTCGCCGAGGTCTCCGGCCGCGAGATCAAGAAGGTGCCCACGCTGCGCGGGCGCACCGTCATCAACCTCTTCTACGAGGCTTCGACGCGCACCAGCTCGAGCTTCGAGCTCGCGGCCAAGCGGCTCAGCGCCGACCTCGTCAACGTCAAGTCGAGCGGGTCGAGCGTCGACAAGGGCGAGTCGCTCAAGGACACGATCCAGACGCTGTCGGCCTACGATCCGGCGGCGATCGTGTTCCGCTCGCCGCACGCGGGCGCCGCGGCGCTGGTGGCGCGCTGGACGCGCGCGTCGGTGATCAACGCCGGCGACGGCAAGCACGAGCACCCGACCCAGGCGCTGCTCGACCTCTACACGCTCAAGCGGCGCGCCGGCGGCCTGGACGGCCTGCGCATCTGGATCGTCGGAGACGTCCTGCACAGCCGCGTCGCGCGCTCCGGCATCCTCGCCTTCTCGCGCATGGGCTGCGAGGTCACGGTCTGCGGCCCGCCGACGCTGATCCCGCGCGGGATCGAGTCGCTCGGCTGCCGGGTGCGCACGACGCTCGACGAGCTGGGCGAGGCCGACGTGGTCTACGCGTTGCGCATGCAGCAGGAGCGCATGGACGGCTCCTTCGTCCCCTCGCTGCGCGAGTACGCCGCCCAGTACCAGATCGACGGGCGCCGGCTGCGCCCCAACCAGCTGCTGATGCACCCCGGCCCCGTCAACCGCGGCGTCGAGCTGGCGGCCGAGGTGATCGACTCGCCGCAGGCGCTGATAGTCGAGCAGGTGGAGTCCGGAGTGGTGGTGCGGATGGCGGTGCTCTACGAGCTGCTGGCGGGCGGCGGCGCGCCGGCCGGCGTGCGCTCGTCCGCCGAGACCGAGCCCCAGCCCGCATGAGCCGCCCCCTGGACCTCGACCGTTCGCCGGTGCCGGTCGCGACCGTGCTCGTCCGTGGCGCGCGGCTGCTCGACCCGCGCACGGGTCTGGACGGCAAGGCCGACCTGCTGCTGCGCGAGGGCGTGGTCGCCGAGATCGGCGACGAGCTGGAGGCACCGCCGGGCGCCGAGCTGATCGACGGGGAGGGGCTGCACGCCTTCCCGGCGTTCGTCGACCCGCACGTGCACCTGCGCACGCCCGGCCGCGAGGACGAGGAGGACATCGACTCCGGAACCCGCGCCGCGGCGGCGGGCGGCTACTGCGCGATCCTGGCCCAGCCGAACACCCAGCCGGTGGTGGACTCGGCCTCGGTGCTGCGCTCGCTGCGCGAGCGCGCCCGTGCCGAGGCGCGCATCCCGACCGGGTTCCTGGCGGCGATCACCGCCGGCCAGGAGGGCCAGCGGCTGACCGAGATGGCCGAGCTGGCCGAGGCCGGCGCCGCCGGCTTCACCGACGACGGCCTGCCGGTGCGCTCGGCGGGTGTGATGCGTCAGGCGCTCCAGTACCAGCGCCTGGCGGGCCGCCTGCTCGCGCTGCACGAGGAGGACGCGTCGCTGTCCGGACAGGGAGCCATGCACGAGGGTGAGGTGTCGGCGCTGCTCGGCCTGGCCGGCATCCCGTCGATCTCCGAGTCGGTCCAGGTCGCCCGCGACTGCGCGCTGGCCGCCTACGAGGACGGGCGCATCCACGTCCAGCACGTGTCGGCGCTCGAGACGGTCGGGGTGATCGAGCGCGCACGGGCGGCCGGCACGCAGGTCACCTGCGAGGCCACGCCTCACCACCTGCTGCTCACCGACCAGGCGGTCCACACGCTGGACACGAACTTCAAGATGAACCCGCCGCTGCGGACCGAGGCCGACCGCCAGGCCCTGATCGAGGCGCTGCGCTCGGGCGTGATCGACTGCATCGCGACCGACCACGCCCCGCACGCGCGCGAGGAGAAGGAGCAGCCGTTCGAGCTGGCGCCGATGGGGGTGACCGGGCTCGAGACCGCCTTTGCCGCCCTGCACACCGGCCTGGTGCTGCCCGGGCTGGTCGACCTGAGCCTGCTGGTCGAGCGCATGACCGCCGGCGGTGAGCCCTTCGGCCTGCCGGCACCGCGCATCGAGCGCGGCGAGCCCGCCAACGTGGTGCTGGTCGACCTCGACGCCGAGTGGGAGGTGGGGGAGGCCGGCTACGAGAGCCGCTCGGCCAACTGCGCTTTCGCCGGGCGGCGCGTGACGGGGCGGGTGCGGATGACCGTCGCAGACGGCGCGGTGGCCTACCGCGAGCGGACCTTCGCGCTGGGGGCGGTCGCCTAGTGGCGCCGGCCCGGGTGCTCGACCGCGGCCGCACCGCGCTCGTCGTCGTCGACGTCCAGGAGGCGTTCCGGCCGGCCGTGCTCGATTTCGATCGGGTCGCCGCCGCGGCCGCCACGCTGGTGCGCGGCGCGCGTGTGCTGGACCTGCCGGTGATCGTCACCCAGCAGTACCCGAGGGGTCTGGGGGCCACGGTGCCCGAGCTGGCCGAGCACCTGGACGGGATCGAGCCGATCGACAAGGTCTGCTTCTCGGCCGCCGCGGCGGAGGGCTTCGACCTCCAGGGGCGCGACCAGGCGCTGATCTGCGGGATCGAGTCGCACGTGTGCGTCTCGCAAACGGCTCACGACCTGCTCGACCGCGGCGTTCAGGTGCATGTGGCGCGGGACGCCGTCAGCTCGCGGACCGAGGAGAACCGCGAGCTCGGGCTGCACAAGATGGAGGGCGCCGGCGCGGTCGTCACGAGCGTCGAGACGGCGCTGTTCGAGCTGCTGGGCGCGGCCGGCACCGACGAGTTCAAGCAAGTGCAGGCGCTGGTCAAGTGAGCGCCGCGGCCGACCTGCGACCCGCCTACCTCCTGCTCGAGGACGGCGCCCGCTTCGAAGGCTTCGCGGTCGGGGCGCCCGGCGAGGGGCTCGGAGAGGTCGTCTTCAACACCTCGATGTCCGGCTACCAGGAGGCGGTCACCGACCCCAGCTACGCCGGCCAGATCATCGTCTTCACCTACCCGCTGATCGGCAACTACGGCGTGGCGGCGGCGCACATGGAGTCCGATCGCGTCCACGCGCGCGCCGTGATCATGCGCGAGGGGATCGACCGCGAGGACGCTCCGCCCGCCGAGGGCGGCTGGCTGACCTGGCTGCGCGACTGCGGCATCCCGGCGCTGACCGAGGTCGACACGCGCGCTCTGGTGCGCCACATCCGGGACAAGGGCGCCATGCGCGGCGGCGTCTTCGACGCCGCGCTGCCCGAGGACGCAGCCGCCGAGCGGATCCGCTCCGAGCCGCCGATGGCGGGCCGCGACCTCGCGCGCGAGGTGACGCCCAGCGCGGCGCAGGTCTTCGAGGGCGGCGACGGCCCGCTCGTGCTCGGCATCGACACCGGCATCAAGACGTCGATCGTGCGCAACCTGCGCGAGCGCGGCGTGCGGCTGGAGCTGTACCCCTGCTCGACGAGCGCGGACGAGCTGCTGGCGCGCGACCCCGACGCCGTCTTCCTGGCCAACGGGCCGGGCGACCCCGCGGCGCTCGACTACGTCGTGGACACGGTCCGCGGCCTGGTCGGCCAGGTGCCGGTCTGGGGCATCTGCCTGGGCCACCAGCTGCTCTGCCGGGCGGTCGGCCTGGAGACCTTCAAGCTGCCCTTCGGCCACCGCGGCGCCAACCACCCGGTCAAGGACCTCGAGACCGGCCGCATCGAGATCACCTCGCAGAACCACGGCTTCGCGGTGCTCGGTCCCGGCGGCGAGCGCACCATCGACACCGACGAGCCGGTGCGCTGGGAGACGGACTTCGGCGCCGCCGAGCTCCAGCAGCTCAACCTCTACGACCGCACGGTCGAGGGGCTGGTGCTGCGCGACGTGCCCGCGTCGACCGTGCAGTACCACCCCGAGGCGGGCCCGGGACCACACGACGCCCGTCACCTCTTCGATCGCTTCATGGAGCGCCTGGTCGCCGCCTGATGCCGCGCCGCGACGACATCAAGAAGATCCTCGTCATCGGCTCCGGGCCGATCGTGATCGGACAGGCCGCGGAGTTCGACTACTCGGGCGCGCAGGCTTGCAAGGTCCTGCTCGAGGAGGGCTACAAGGTCGTTCTGGTCAACTCGAACCCGGCCACGATCATGACCGACCCGGAGTTCGCCACGGCCACCTACATCGAGCCGCTCACGCCGTCCTCGGTGGCCAAGGTGATCGAGCGTGAGAAGCCGGATGCGATGCTGCCCACACTCGGTGGCGGCACGGCGCTCGACCTCGCCCGGCAGCTGTCCGAGGACGGCACGCTGGCCAAGCACCGCGTGGAGCTGATCGGCGCCGACTACGACGCGATCCGCCGAGCCGAGGACCGCGAGCTGTTCCGCGCCACGATGGAGCGCGCCGGCCTGCGCGTGCCGCGCAGCTCCGCCGTCAAGTCCGTGCGCGAGGCCGAGCGTGCGCTGCCCGAGGTCGGGCTGCCCGCGATCGTGCGGCCCGGCTTCACGATGGGCGGCGCCGGCGGCGGCATCGCGCACACCGAGATCGAGTACCGACAGGTCGTGACCGAGGGCCTTGCCGCCAGCCCGATCGGCCAGGTGCTGGTCGAGGAGTCGGTGATCGGCTGGGGTGAGTTCGAGCTCGAGGTCATGCGCGACCGCGCGGACAACGTCGTGATCGTCTGCTCGATCGAGAACGTCGATCCGATGGGCGTGCACACCGGCGACAGCGTCACGGTGGCGCCGCAGCAGACGCTCACCGACGTCCAGTACCAGAACCTGCGCGACCAGGCGCTCACCGTGATCCGCGCGGTCGGGGTCGAGACCGGGGGCTCGAACATCCAGTTCGCGGTCAACCCGGCGACCGACGAGATCGTCGTGATCGAGATGAACCCGCGCGTGTCGCGCTCGTCGGCGCTCGCCTCGAAGGCCACCGGCTTCCCGATCGCCAAGATCGCCGCCCGGCTGGCGGTGGGCTACAAGCTGGAGGAGATCGACAACGACATCACGCGCAAGACGCCCGCCTCGTTCGAGCCGACGATCGACTACGTCGTGGTCAAGTGGCCGCGCTTCGCGTTCGAGAAGTTCCCCGGCGCCGACGGCGCGCTGCACACCTCGATGCAGTCGGTCGGCGAGGCGATGGCGATCGGGCGCACGTTCAAGCAGTCCTTCGTGAAGGCGATGCGCTCGCGCGAGCTGGACGTCCAGCCGACCTTCGAGGGCGACCTGCTGCGGCGCCTGGAGACGCCCTCGCACGACCGCTACGAGGTGCTCTTCGAGGCGGTGCGGCGCGGCCACGACGAGGCTGAGATCTGCGAGCGCACCGGCATCGATCCCTGGTTCGTGGCCGAGATCGCGGCGCTGGCGCGCGGCGAGGACCCCGAGGCGGGGCTGGAGCGCTCGTTCAAGGCGGTCGACACCTGCGCGGCCGAGTTCGAGGCCGAGACGCCCTACTACTACTCGGGCTGGGAGCACCGGGCGGTCCACGAGGTGCGCCGCGGCGACCGTCCCAGCGTGGTCATCCTCGGCTCGGGTCCGAACCGGATCGGGCAGGGCATCGAGTTCGACTACTGCTGCGTGCACGCCGCCATGACGGTCCGGGAGTCGGGCCGCGACGCGGTGATGATCAACTGCAACCCGGAGACGGTCTCGACCGACTACGACACCTCCGACCGGCTCTACTTCGAGCCGCTCACGCTGTCCGACGTGCTCGGCGTGATCGAGGTCGAGCACCCCGAGGGGGTGATCGTCCAGTTCGGCGGCCAGACGCCGCTCAAGCTCGCGGCCGGGCTGGCCGACGCGGGCGTGCCGCTGCTCGGCACGCCGGTCGAGTCGATCCACCTGGCCGAGGACCGGCCCAGCTTCGGCCGGCTGCTCGACGAGCTGGGGCTGAAGGCGCCCGCCTACGCGACGGCCAACTCGCCCGAGCAGGCGCTCGAGGTGGCCGCCGGGGTCGGCTACCCGCTGCTGGTGCGGCCGAGCTACGTGCTCGGCGGCCGCGCCATGGAGATCTGCTACTCCAGCGACGGCCTGGCCGACTACCTGAGACGCACGAAGGGGGCGGCAGACGGCAGCACGATCTTCCTCGACCGCTTCCTCGAGAACGCGATCGAGATAGACGTCGACGCCCTCTGCGACGGCGAGCAGGTCCGGATCGGGGCGATCATGCAGCACGTCGAGGAGGCCGGCGTCCACTCGGGCGACTCGGCCTGCGTGATCCCGGCGATGTCGCTCGGGCTCGACATGCTCGGCCAGGTCGAGCGCGCGGTCGAGGCGATCGCGCTGCGGCTGGGCGTCATCGGGTTGCTCAACATCCAGTTCGCCGTCTACGGCGACGAGGAGCTGTACGTGATCGAGGCCAACCCACGCGCCTCGCGCACCGTCCCGTTCGTGTCGAAGGCGATCGGCGTGCCGCTCGCCAAGATCGCCTGCCGGCTGATGCTGGGCGAGCGCCTGGCCGACCTGAAGCTCGAGATCCCGAGTGCGCCTAGCCACGTCTCGGTCAAGGAGGCGGTGCTGCCGTTCGGCCGCTTCCCGCGGGCCGACGCGCTGCTGGGCCCCGAGATGAAGTCGACCGGCGAGGTGATGGGGGTGGCCGCGGACTACCCGACCGCCTTCGGCAAGGCCCAGGCCGCCGCGGGCGCCGAGCTGCCTGCCTCGGGCACGGTCTTCATCAGCGTCACCGACGGCGACAAGCCGGCTGCCACCCAGATCGCGAGCGCGTTCCACGACATGGGCTTCAACGTGCTCGCCACCGGCGGCACGTCCCAGGCGATCCGGCGCATGGGCGTGCCGGTCGAGCGGCTCAACAAGGTCTCGGAGGGCTCTCCCAACGTCGTCGACCGCATCGAGGCGGGCGAGGTCGACATGGTCATCAACACGCCGACCGGCTCCGGCGCCCGCGCCGACGGCTACGAGATCCGCCGCGCCGCCGTGGCGCGCGGCATCCCGTGCATCACCACTCTGTCGGGCGCGAGCGCCGCGCAGCGGGCGATCCGGGCCAGCCGCAGCGGCGAGACGGAGGTGGTCTCGCTGCAGGAGCTGCACGGTGGCAGCGGCAGCGCCCGCTTCGTGCGCGAGGTCGACCGCGCTTGAAGGCGACCGAGCCGCGCACGCTGGCACCGCCGGGCCGCCGGACGGCCCACGTTACCTCCGTCGAGCGGCTCGGCGCCTACAACGTCATCCGCGCGCTGGACAGCGGCGGCCCCGCGGATCCCCAGCCCGGCCAGTTCTACATGGTGAGCAGCGCCGAGCGGTGGGGTGGAGGCGCCGACGAGCGCCCCTACCTGCCTCGGGCGTTCTCTTACGCGCGCGTGCGCGAGGGAGAGCTCAGCTTCCTGCTCGAGGTGGTCGGTCCCGGCACCGCTCGGCTCGCCGAGCTGACGCCGGGCGACGGTCTGGCGCTCGTGGGGCCGCTCGGCGTCGGCTGGCGGCCGCCGCGTGAGGGCAGCCGGCCGCTGCTCGTGGGCGGTGGGATCGGCGCCGCGCCGCTGGTCTGCCTCCAGGACGAGCTCGGGCCGGACGCCGCGGTCCTGCTGGGCTTCCGCTCCGCCGCTCACGCCCAGGCGGTCGCGCTGTTCGCCGGCTCGCCGGCGCTGGCGACCGACGACGGCTCGGCCGGGCGCCAGGCGCTCGTCACGGACCTGCTGCGCGAGGAGTTGGACGCCGACCCGGGCGCGACGGTGTTCGCCTGCGGCCCGCCGGCGATGCTGGAGGCGGTCCGGGTCGTCTGCGCCGAGGTTGGGGTGCCGGCGCAGCTGGCGCTGGAGTCGGGGATGGCCTGCGGCTTCGGCGCCTGCTTCGGCTGCGTGGTCGCGACCCGCGAGGGCTACATCCGGCTGTGCGTGGACGGGCCGGTGCTCGACGCGGAGCAGCTGGCGTGACCGAGCTCTGCGGCGTCCCGCTGGCCGGGCCTGTGCTGAACGGCTCGGGGACCTTCGACGCGATCGCGGCGCGGCGCGCCTTCGGCGACGCCCTGCTCGAGCGCTTTCCGTTCCACGCGTTCGTCTCGAAGACGATCACGCTCGCCCCGCGCGAGGGCAACCCACCGCCGCGGCTGTGGGAGACCCCGGCCGGGCTGATCAACTCGATCGGCCTGCCCAACAAGGGCCTCGAGGGCTTCCTGGAGCGCGACCTGCCCGAGCTCGCCGAGCTGCCGGTGCCGCTGATCGTGTCGGTGATGGGCTTCAGCCGCGAGGAGCTGGCGACCCTGGTGCAGCGAGTGGGCGAGCGCGACGAGGTCGCGATGATCGAGCTGAACGTGTCCTGCCCGAACGTCGAAACGGGCCTTGTGATGGGCGCGGACCCGGCCGAGACCGCCCTCGCGGTCGAGCGCGTGCGGCCCTTGTGCGACCAGCCCCTGATCGTGAAGCTCACGCCGAACGCCAACGACCCCGCCGCGGTGGCCCAGGCGGCCGAGCAGGCCGGCGCCGACGCCGTCTCGCTGATCAACACGCTCAAGGGCATGGCGCTCGACCCGCGCACCGCCCAGCCCTGGCTGGGCGGGACGACGGGGGGCGTGTCCGGGCCGGCCGTGCGAGCGATCGCGCTCGAGCAGGTCAGGTCGGTCTCGACGGCCGTCGAGGTCCCCGTGATCGGGATGGGCGGCATCGCGAGCGGCGCCCATGCCGCCGACTTCCTGGCCGCGGGGGCAACCTGCGTGGCGGTTGGCACCGAGAGCTTCCGCGACCCGAGCGCGGGCCTGCGAATTGCCGCCGAGCTGGGCGAGCCGGCGCCCGCCTGAGCGCCTTGACCCCCACCGGGAACACGGGGGGACCCCATCCGGGGGACGGGGTACCGTGCTTTCCCCGGAAGATGCGGGAATTTAACAGGGACGACCCGGGGTGCCATCAATGGTCAGCTGGAAAATCCCTGCAAACAATGGAAATACGCTCAAGCTCCCCTAACCGACCTGAAGCTAAGGTTGAGGTCCAGCTGAATTCGCCCTTTTTTTGCGTCTGGAGCGTGGACTCGCCGGCCTCAGCGTGTACTATCGCCGCCCATGCCGGCCGCCCCCCAGAGCAGCCCCGCCAAGACGCAATCGGCAGGGCTTGCACCAGAGCGCTCTCTTACGCAACGGATGGATGCTCTGAAGCGCGCGAACGAGATCCGGACGCGCCGCGCGCGGCTCAAGCGAGACCTCAAGGCGGGCCGCGCGCAGATCCACGGACTGCTGCTGGATCCGCCCGAGTACCTGCTCACGGCGAAGGTGTTCGACCTGCTGCTCGCGGTGCCCAAGTACGGCCGCGTGAAGGTGAATCGCATCCTCACGCACTGCCGCATCTCGCCGAGCAAGACCATCGGCGGGCTGTCCGAGCGGCAGCGCAACGAGCTCGTCTCCTTCCTGCGCCGCTAGCGCCGCGAGGCGCATGAGCACGCCGATCCTGGTCATCACCGGCCCCTCCGGTGTCGGCAAAGGCACTCTCATCAAGGGGCTTCTGGAGCGCGTTCCGGGGCTTCAGCTGGCGGTCTCGGCGACCACCCGCAAGCCGCGTGCGGGCGAGGTCAACGGCGTCGACTACCACTTTCTCAGCGCGGAGGACTTCGATCGCCGGGTCGCCGCCGGGGAGTTCGTCGAGCACGCCGAATACGCCGGAAACCGCTATGGAACGCTGAAAAGCGAGCTCTCGCGGCCCGCGCGCGGCATCGTGCTGGAGATCGACGTCCAGGGCGCGCGGCAGGTCCGCGGGACGCTTCCGGAGGCCAAGCTGATCTTCATCGAGCCGCCCTCGTTCGAGGATCTCGAACGCCGCCTGGCGCGGCGTGCCTCCGACCAGCCCGAGCAGATCGAGCGCCGCCTGGCCGCGGCGCGCGACGAGCTGGCCGCCGCAGGCGAGTTCGACCACCGCATCGTCAACGACGATCTGCAGCGCGCTCTGCAGGAGCTGAGCGAACTTGCCGCTACCATGGCTCCACTGTGATCAAGCCCCGCCTCGACAAGCTGCTGGAGCAGGTCGACTCGCACTACGCGGTCGTGCTGGTCGCCGCCAAGCGCGCCCGGCAGATCAACTCCTACTACCACAACCTCGGCGAGGGGACCTTCGACGAGTACCCGCCTCCGATGGTGGAGACTGGCTCGAAGAACTACCTCAAGATCGCGCTCGAGGAAGTCGCGGCCGGGAAGATCAAGTACCGGTACCGCTAGGTAGGGACTCGTGGCGCGCCTCCTTGTCGGTGTATCCGGCGGGATCGCCGCCTATAAAGCCGTAGAGCTGGTTCGCCTGGCGACCGGCGCCGGGCACGCCGTGCGCGTGGTCCAGACGCCGGCCAGCCTGAACTTCGTCGGCCGTGCCACGTTCGAGGGCGTGACCGGCGCCCCGGTGCTCGTCGACGAGTTCGAGCGCGACCCGGCCCGTGGCGCCTACCCCGGCGAGCCGGCGCCCTCGCACGACCCGATCTCACACCTCGAGCTGGTCCGCCGCGCCGACCTCTTCTGCGTCGCACCGGCGTCCGCCAACACCCTCGCCAAGCTGGCTCACGGGCTCGCGGACAACCTGCTCACCAGCGCGGCGCTCGCCTCGACGGCGCCGCTCGTGCTCGCGCCCGCGATGAACAACCACATGTACGAGCACGCCGCCACGCGCGACAACCTGGCGCGGCTGAGTTCGCGCGGCGCCACGATCGTCGAGCCCGAGACCGGCCCGCTGGCGTCGCGCGGGGAGTGGGGGGTGGGCCGGCTGGCCGAGCCGGCGCGCATCCTGGAAACCGTCGAGGGCCTGCTCGGCAAGGCCGGCGGACCGATGGACGGCCTGCGCGTGCTCGTGACCGCCGGCGGCACGCGCGAGCCGATCGACTCGGTGCGCTACGTCGGCAACCGCTCCTCGGGCCGGATGGGGCTGGCGCTGGCGGCGGAGGCCGCCCGGCGCGGTGCCGAGGTCACGCTGCTGGCCGCCAACGTCGCGCTGCCGGCCCCGGCCGGCGTGCAGGTGGTCGAGGTGCGGACGGCGGCGGAGCTGCTCGCGGCCGCGCGCCAGGCCTTCGCGGACTCCCACGTCCTGCTCATGGCGGCCGCCGTGGCGGACTTCAGGCCAAGCGAGGCGCTCGACGAGAAGATCTCCAAGTCGGGCCGGAACGGGCTGGCGCTCGAGCTCGAGCCGACCGAGGACGTGCTGGCCGCCCTGGCGGCCGCGCGCGCGGCCGGGCAGACGCTCGTCGGGTTCGCGGCCGAGCACGGCGCCGGCGCGGTGGAGCGCGGGCGGGCGAAGCTCGAGCGCAAGGGCCTGGACGCGGTGGTCGTGAACGACATCTCGCGCACGGAGATCGGCTTCGACGCGCCCGACAACGAGGTCACGATCGTGACCGCCGACGGCGAGCGCCACGTCCCGCTGGGCTCCAAGGAGGCCGTCGCCGCGGCGATCCTGGACGCCGTCGAGGCACTGAGGAAGAGCTCGGCGGCGGTGAGTACCGTGGAAGACGAATCATGAGCGCGGAAGGCGCATACGAGCTGTTCAAGAAGGGCAGCGAATTGCTCGAGAAGGGCGACTTCATGGCCGCCACGATCCCGCTCGAGCGCGCCGCCGCTCTGGAGCCCGACAAGAGCTCGATCCGTGAGGCGCTCGGGCGCGCCTACTTTCGCTCGGCCCGCTTCGAGAAGGCCGCCCGGGAGTTCGCGGCGGTGGTGGAGCAATACCCCGTCAACGACTACGCGCACTTCTGCCTGGGCCGCTCGCTCGCGAACACCGGCCGCACCGCCGAGGCCCGCCGCCACGCCGCGCTGGCGGCCAACATGCGGCCGGATCGCAAGGACTACCAGGCGTTCAGCCGGCGGCTGCAGGCCGCCTGAGGCCGCGCACCGCCACGGCCGCCTCGACGACCAGGCCCAGCACGCGGTCCAGCTCGCGCTCGTCGACCGAGGCCGCCGGTACGTCGGCGTGCACCCAGATGTCGCGCGAGCGGCTGCAGCCGAAGCGCACCAGCCGCGTCTGGCGGTTCCACCAGAGCAGCATCCAGGCGTCGAGATCGCCCGCGCCGTGCAGGGCGATCGCCTGCACGCGCATCAGCCCCTCGGCCACCCGTAGACCGACGTCGAGCGGCTCGCCGTCGAGCTGCTCGCCGGGCACCGTCAGGCCCCACTCGGCGTGAGCGAGCCGCCGGGCCCGCAGGTCCGGCAGCCCGCTCACGTAGGACTCGATCGCGTCCACCGCCGCCATGGGGCGGCATGGTGGCAGCCCGCGCCTAGGCGGCCTCGCGCTCCGGCAGGGCCTCGGGCAGCGTCTCGACCTCGGCGATCGCCAGCTCGGGCGTCCGCGAGCGCAGCAGGCCCAGGCCCGTGATCGCGACCGCCAGGCCAATCGCCGAGATGCCGGTCACCACGCCGATCGCCGGCTGGAAGCCGTCCAGCAGGGCGGCGCCGTGGGTGGCGCCGCCGCTGTTGGCGCTGATCACCGCCGTCGAGATAGCCAGGCCAAGCGCACCGCCGACCTGGAGCGACGTGTTCACGAGCCCCGAGGCGAGCCCCTGCTCGTGGTCGGCTATGCCCGCGGTGGCCTGCATGTTGAAGGCCGGGAAGGACAGGCCGAAGCCGACCCCGATCAGCAGCATCGTGGGCAGGAAGATGCCCGCGTACGAGAACGAGTCGCCGATGCGGTTGAACAGGGCGTAGCCGACCAGGAACGCCAGCGAGCCGAGGGCGATGATGCGGCCGGTGCCGTAGCGGTCGACGAGCGGCCCCAGGCGGGGCGACCCGAAGGCGACCAGCAGGCCACCCGGCAGGAACGCCAGCGCCGTCTCGAGCGGCGACCAGCCGAGCACGGACTGCAGGTACAGCGTGCCGACGAATTGGAAGCCGATGTAGGCGCCGAACATGGTCATCATGCCGAGGTTGGCCCGCAGCAGCGGCGCGGAGCGCAGGATCCCGAGCCGCACCAGCGGGGTGGCGGAGCGGCGCTCGATGACCACGAAGGTGGCCAGCAGCGCCAGCGCCAGCGCCACCCCGACGAGGGTCTGGGGGGCACCCCAGCCGCTGTCCGGCGCCTCGACGATCGTGCGCACCAGCAGCAGCATGCCCGCCGTGAGCGTCACCGCTCCCGCGAAGTCGAAGCTGCGCCGGACGCCCGGGGCGATGGGCCCGTCCTTGGCCAGCACCCGCGGCGCCGCGAACAGCAGGGCGATCGCGACCGGGACCGGCAGCAGGAAGGTCCAGCGCCAGCCGAGCTCTGTCATCAGGCCGCCGAAGACGAGTCCCAGCGAGAAGCCGCTGGCGCCGCAGGCGGTGTAGATGCTGAGCGCACGGTTGCGCGCCGGGCCCTCCGCGAAGGTCGTGGTGATGATCGACAGGCTGGCCGGCGCGGTGAAGGCGGCCGCGGCGCCCTTGAGGAAGCGGGTCGCGATGAGCAGCGTGCCGTCGTTGACCAGCCCGCCGGCGATGGAGGCGAGCGTGAAGACCGCGAGGGCGCCCAGCAGCACGCGCCGCCGGCCGAGCAGGTCGGCGAAGCGCCCGCCGAGCAGCAGCAGGCCGCCGTAGCCGAGCACGTAGCCGGACACGACCCATTGCAGGGAGGACGTAGAGAGCTCCAGGTCTGAGCCGATCGAGGGGAGCGCGACGCCGACCATGGAGACGTCGAGCCCGTCGAGGAACAGGACACCGCAGAGCACCACGAGCGCGCCCCAGAGGCGCGCGTCCCAGTGGAGCTGTGCGTCGGAAGAGGTGGTGGAAGCACTCATGCCCAGAGAGACTACATGCGCGTGCAAGGATTTCATGTGCATCTTTTGTTAAGCGCAACAGTTGCGATTTCTTGCTAAAATGGCGCCGCGATGGGTGCGCCCTCTAGAGACGCGACGCTGGTCGAGAACTGGCGCGACCTGCTCGACCGCCACGCCCGCGTCACGTGCGCCCTGGAGAAGGTCCTCCAGGAGGAGCACGGCCTGGGGGTGAGCGAGTTCGAGGTGCTCGAGCAGCTCGCGGGCGGCGCGAAGGACCAGCACCGCATGCAGGAGCTGGCCGACGCCGTCTTCCTCAGCCAGAGCGCGCTCTCGCGCCTGATCGGGCGGCTCGAGTCTGAGGGGCTCGTCAGCCGCGCGATCTGCTCGGAGGACCGCCGCGGCATCTACGCCTGCCTGACAGCCGAGGGCCGCAGCCGCTACGAGGCGGCCCGCCCGGCGCAGCGTCGCGTGCTCGCCGAGACGCTCAGTTAGTGCGCGCGCTCGTCCAGCGCGTCAGCAGCGCGGCGGTCGAGGTGGACGGGTACGAGGTCGCCCGCATCGGGCGCGGCCTGCTGGTCCTGCTCGGGGTCCGAGTGGGCGACACAGCCGAGCAGGCAGACCGGATCGCGGGCAAGCTCGAGCGCCTACGCGTGTTCGAGGACGCCGAGGGCAGGATGAACCTGTCCGTGCGCGACGTCGACGGCGAGCTGCTGTGCGTCTCGCAGTTCACGCTCTACGGCGACGCAAGCAAGGGCAACCGGCCCGGCTTCGTGGATGCCGCGCCGCCGCAGGAGGCCGAGCCGCTCTACGAGCGCGTGCGCTCGGCGCTCGGGGCGCAGGGCGGCGAGTTCGGCGCGCACATGCGCGTGTCGCTCGTCAACGACGGGCCGGTCACCCTGCTGCTGGAGGCGTGAAGCTCGCGTAGATCGCGCGCAGCCAGATCGCCGTGAGCGTGGGGACCAGCTCGTCGTCCGCCAGCGCGGGGTCGGCGCCGAGCGAGCTCGTGTAGAAGCAGCGCTCGTTCATCCAGATGAGCGCCTTGGCCAGGGCCTCGGGCTCTGGTCCCGGCGGCGCGGTGGCGGAGTCGCGCTCCTCGCCGATGCGCGCCGCGGACTGGTCCACGAAGCGCCGCACGATGTCCTCCCAGAACGCCTGCAGCTCGGGCACCGAGCCCCAGGCCTCGACCGCCGCGCGCAGCACCGGGCCGTGCTCGCGCCACTGCTGCGCCGCGGCCTCGATCGAGCGCGACACCGTCACCTCGGGCGAGTCGCCCGCGCGCGCGAGCCAGCTCGCCGCCTCGGCGTGCATCTGGTCGGCCAGCCGCTCGACGAGCGCGCGCAGCACCGCGTTCTTGGACTCGAAGTAGAAGTAGAAGGTCGGCCGCGAGATGCCCGCGCCGGCGGCCAGCTCGTCGACCCCGATCTCGCCGAGCGACTTCTCGCCGAGCAGGCGCTCGCACGTGGCGAGAATGGCCTGCTCCTTCAGGTCGCCCTTGCTGCGGCCACGCCGCGAAGCAGACAGGACGCCGCGCCCGTCCGTCACACACCCCCCGGCGTACTGTCGGGCACGGCGTCCATCGCGCCAACCTAGACAGGACGGCGAGAAAAATCAACGCACTGTTGACCGGCCCCGTGCGCGACACTACGCTGGCCGCCGGAGCCAAGTGGGAGGAGAGCGGATGGACGAGACACAGCGCGAGGTCCTGCGCGCGATCGCCGACACGGTCGTGCCCCGCCTCGAGCGCGCCGACGACCCCCACGGCTTCTGGGCGCGCTCGGGCAGCGAGGTCGGCGCCGACGAGGCAGTCGCCGAGGCGATCGCCCAGATGCCCGACCTTCAGCGCGAGGGCCTCGGCCAGCTGGCCGGCGGCCTTGCCCGCCTGGGTTTCCTGTCCGCCTCGCAGCGCTCGCGCGAACAGCTGCTGCGCAACCTGGCGGCGTTCGGCCCCGAGGCGGCGGCCGGCGGTCAGGCGCTGGTGGGCCTGTCGCTGTTCTTCGCCTACTCGCTGCCCGATCCGGCAACCGGCCTCAGCCCGTTCTGGGAGGAGTTCGGCTACCCCGGGCCGGGCGCGCCACCCGAGCCGCTGCCCAAGGTCGCCTCGGCGCTCGTGCCCGAGGGCGACGAGGCCGTCTACGAGGCGGACGCGGTGGTCGTGGGGTCCGGTGCCGGCGGCGGCGTGATCGCCGCGGCGCTGGCGAACGCGGGTCAGCGCGTGATCGTGCTGGAGGCCGGCGGCCTGTTCGAGGAGGCCGACTTCAACGGCTACGAGCTGTGGGCCTACCAGAACCTCTACTGGCGCGGCGGTCCCAACCCGACCGCCGACATGAACGTCTCGCTGTGGGCCGGCGCCGGCTACGGCGGAGGGACGGCGATCAACTGGACCAACTGCCTGCGCACCAAGCCGTGGGTGCGCGAGCAGTGGGCGCGCGAGCACGGGCTCGAGGGCGTCGACGGCCCCGACTTCGACCGCCACCTGGACGCCGTCTGGGAGCGCATCTCGGTGACCGACCGCTGCTCGGACCTCAACGGCCCGCAGTCGCTGATGAAGCAGGGCGCCGACCGGCTGGGCTGGTCGTTCAAGACGATCACGCGCAACATCGACGAGGCCCGCTACTCGCCGGACAGCGCCGGCTTCATCGGTTTCGGCGACCGCACCGGCGCCAAGCAGTCCACCGCACGCACCTACCTCGCCGACGCGCGCGAGCGCGGCGCCGAGTTGATCGCCCGCTGCTCCGCCCAGCGCGTGCTCGTGGAGGGCGGTCGCGCCGCCGGGGTGGAGGGGATCTACGCCGACCTCGAGACCGGCCACACAGCGCGCGTGACCGTGCGCGCGCCGCGCGTGGTGGTCGCCTGCGGCGCGCTCGAGTCGCCCGCGCTGCTGCTGCGCAGCGGGATCGGCGGCCCCGCCGTCGGGCACAACCTGCGCCTGCACCCGTGTACGGCGGTCGGCGGGCAATACGAGGACGAGACGCGCGCCTGGTGGGGAGCCCCGCAGGCCGCGCTCGTGGACGAGTTCGCCAACGTCGACGACGGCCACGGCTTCCTGATCGAGGCGGCCCAGTACGCGACCGGGACGATTGCCGCGGCCACCCCGTTCGTGTCGGGTGCGGACCACAAGCAGGCGATGGCCGAGCTGCCCACCGGGGCGTCCTTCATCGGCCTGATCCGCGACCGCGGCTCCGGCCAGGTCACGATCGACGAGGCCGGCCAGGCGGTGCCCTGGTACTCGCTCACCGATCCGCGCGACGTTCGCAGCACCCACAGCGCGCTCGAGGCCCAGGTGCGCCTGCACGTGGCTGCCGGCGCGCGCCAGATCGCGGCGCTCGCCGCGGGCCTGCCCACCTGGCGGGTGGGCGACGACGTCGAGCGCTACATCGAGCGCCTGCAGCGCGTGCGGCTGGGTGCCGGGGGATTCCGGCTGTTCTCCGCCCACCAGATGGGCACCTGCCGCATGGGCGCCGACCCGCAGACGAGTGTGGCGAACCCCTACGGTGAGCTGCACGACACGCCCGGCGTGTGGATCGGCGACGCGAGCGCGTTCCCGACCTCCTCGGGCACCAACCCGATGATCACGATCATGGCCCTTGCCCACCGCACGGGCGAGGCGATCGTGGCGGGCACGCCCGCCACGGCAGCCGTAACCGCGTAAAGGAGACCCAATGGCCACCGCCACCAACGTCCAGGTCCGCGACAAGCTCTACATCGGGGGTCAGTGGGTCGACCCGGTCGGCACCGGCACCGTCGACGTCCTCAACCCGACGACCGAGGAGGTCATCGGGCGCGTTCCCGAAGGCAACGCCGAGGACGCGAACCGCGCCATCGAGGCGGCGCGCGCGGCCTTTGACGCCTGGTCGCAGGTGAGCCCGCACGAGCGCGCCGGCTACTGCGCGGCGATCGCCGCGAAGCTCGACGAGCGCGGCGACGAGCTCGCCGCCCTGATCACCGCCGAGATGGGGATGCCGGTCGGCCTGTCGCGCATGATCCAGGTGGGCCTGCCCTCGATGACGTTTGGCGCGATCCCCGAGCTGGTCGAGCAGATCGAGTGGGAGGAGGAGGTCGGCAACTCGCTGATCGTGCGTGAGGCGGCCGGGGTGGTCGCGGCGATCACGCCCTGGAACTATCCGCTGCACCAGATCGCGAACAAGGTCGCGCCGGCGCTGGCGGCCGGGTGCACCGTGGCGCTCAAGCCCAGCGACGTGGTGCCGCTGAACGCGTTCGTGCTGGCGGAGATCTGCGAGGCCGTCGGCCTGCCGGCGGGCGTCTTCAACCTCGTGACCGGGCCGGGCACCGTCGTGGGCGAGGCGCTCGTCTCGCACCCCGAGACCGACATGGTCAGCTTCACCGGCTCCACGCGCGCGGGCAAGCGCGTGTCGGAGCTCGCGGCGCAGTCGGTCAAGCCCGTGTCGCTGGAGCTGGGCGGCAAGTCGCCGAACGTGATCCTCGACGACGCCGACCTGGAGGAGGCCGTGACCGACGGCGTCGCCAAGTGCTTCCTCAACTCGGGGCAGACCTGCAGCGCCCTGACGCGCATGCTCGTCCCGCGCGACAAGCTCGAGCAGGCCGAGAAGATCGCGGCCGTCGTGGCCGACGAGGTGTTCACGCCGGGCGACCCGTTCGCCGACGGCAGCGCGCTCGGGCCGCTCGTCTCCGACAAGCAGCGCGAGACCGTGCGCGGCTATATCGAGAAGGGCAAGGCCGAGGGCGCGAAGCTCGTGGCCGGCGGTGCGGAGCCCCCGGAGGGCCTCGAGGAGGGCTACTTCGTGCGGCCGACGGTGTTCTCCGAGGTCACGCCCGATATGACGATCGCCCAGGAGGAGATCTTCGGGCCGGTGCTGGCGATCATGCCGTACGACGACGAGGAGGACGCCGTCCGGATCGCCAACGACACGATCTACGGGCTCGCCGGCGGGGTGTGGTCGGCCGACGAGGAACGGGCCAAGCGAGTGGCCGCGCGCATCCGCACGGGCCAGGTCGAGATCAACGGCGGGGCGTTCAACCCGCTGGCGCCATTCGGCGGCTACAAGCAGTCCGGGCACGGCCGCGAGTTGGGCCGCTACGGCCTCGAGGAATTCCTCGTGGCCAAGGCCCTGCAGCTCTGAATTAGTCGCCTATACTCGACTTCACAACTTCAGCCGTACGCCGCCCCTCCGGGGGCGGCGCCTGAAGGTGGGCCTCGCGGTCCACCTTTTTTTCGGGGATATATGAAGACTGACCAGCTCCAAATCGACATCGAGCAGCGACTCGCCTCCGCTGAGCCGGAGGTCGAGGTGCTTGTCGTGGAGCCGGTCGGGTCGGAGCGGCTGCGCCTCTACATCGACCACCCGGACGGTGTCGACCTGGCGCTCTGCGAGCGGGTAACGGGGCACCTGCGCGACCTGCTGGCCCAGTACGGGCTCGAGGTGTCGTCGCCCGGGCCGCAGCGGCCGCTCAGCAAGCCGGACCACTTCAGGCGCTTCATCGGCCGGCGGGCGCGCCTGCGTCTGCGCGAGCCGCGCGGCGGTCATCGCAGCTACACGGGGGAGCTCGTCGGCGCGTCCGACGACGAGGTGACCGTGGCCGCGGAGGACGGGGTCGTGTCCATCCCGTACTCCGACATCAACCGCAGCCACTTGGTGGAGGGAGAGCGATGACCAAGGAGATCGTCGAGGCCGTTGGCGTCCTCGAGCGCGAGAAGGGAATCTCTGCCGATCGCCTGATGGGAGCGCTGGAGGATGCGCTGCTGTCGGCCTACAAGAAGACGCCGGGCGCCGCCAAGTACGCGCGCGTCGAGGTGGACCGCTCCAGCGGCGACTTCCGCGTCTACGAGCTGATCCTGCCGCCCGACCTCGAGGAGCAGCTGCTCGACGAGGTCGAGGAGGAGGCCGGCGAGCCGACGGTCGATCCGGAGACCGGCGAGCTCGTCTACCCCGAGCCGCCCGAGATCGACCAGGAGCGGCTGATGCAGTACCGCGACCAGATCCAGGAGCGCGACGTCACGCCTGACGACTTCGGCCGGATCGCGGCGCAGACCGCCAAGCAGGTGATCCTCCAGCGCATCCGCGAGGCCGAGCGCGACAACGTCTTCGACGAGTACGAGAACCGCCTCGGCGAGCTGATCACCGGCATCGTCCAGCAGTCCGACTCGCGCTACACGCTCGTGCAGCTGCGCGAGCGCGTGGAGGCGCTGCTTCCGCGCGGCGAGCAGGTGCACGGCGAGCGCTACGACCACGGCCAGCGGATCAAGGCGATCATCACCGACGTCTCCAACCAGGCGAAGGGCCCCTCGATCATCGTGTCGCGCCGCTCGCCCGAGCTGATCCGCGCGCTGTTCGAGCTCGAGGTGCCCGAGATCGCCGACGGGCTGGTCGAGATCCAGAACGTGGCGCGCGAGCCGGGCTATCGCTCGAAGATCGCCGTGGTGTCGCACGCCTCCGGCGTCGACCCGGTCGGCGCCTGCGTCGGTCCGCGCGGGTCGCGCGTGCGCATGGTCGTGTCCGAGCTGCGCGGCGAGAAGATCGACATCATCCCCTTCAACGAGGAGCCGGCGCGTTTCGTCGCGAAGGCCCTCTCGCCCGCGCGCGTACGCGAGGTGCTCGTCGACGACGAGGCCAAGCAGGCGACCGTGATCGTGCCCGACGACCAGCTCTCGCTGGCGATCGGCAAGGACGGGCTCAACGCGCGGCTGGCCGCCCGGCTGACCGGGTGGCGCGTGGACATCCGCTCCGAGACCGAGTTCGCCGAGGAGGAGGCCGAGATGGGCTACTCCGAGGAGGAGGTCGCCGGCCGCTGCGCGGCGATCCTCGCCAACGGCAAGCGCTGCCCGAACGCTTCGCTGCCGGGCTCGCGCTACTGCGGACTGCCCGCCCACCAGGCCCTCGAGGACACGGAGACCGACTACCTGGTGCCGCCCGAAGAGGGTGGCGAGAACGGAGCCGGCGGCGAGCCCGAGGGCGAGCCGGGCGACGAGCCCTCAGCGGAGGAGCTCGTCGAGGACGCCGATGCGCTCGAGGTCGAAGCCGAAGTCGAGGACGGCCCGGCCGCGCAGGAGGTGCTCGACGAGGAGGACGCCGCCGAGCTGGACCCCCTCGAGGAGGAGCCGGACGCCGAAGAGGAGTCCGCAGAAGACGAGGAGCCGGCCGAGGCTGAGCCGGTCGCAGAGGCCGCCGCCGACGCTCAGGGAGAGGAAGAGCAGTCGTAGGGCCGCTGCGCCGCTGCGTCGGCTGCCGGCGCTCGCTCCCCAAGGGCGAGTTGCTGCGGCTGGTGCGCGGACAGGACGGCGAGGTGCGCGGCGATCCCGCCGCGCGGACCGAAGGGCGCGGCGCCTATGTCTGCCGCCGTTCGGAGTGCGCCGATAGCCTCGCTGCGAATAGACCGCTTGCGCGGGCCTTTAGGGCGCCCGTGACAGTCAAACCCCAGTCCATAGAATTGGTTCGCGAATGGCAAAGAAGCGCGTCCACGAGATAGCCAAAGAACGCGGCATCACCAGCAAGGAGGCGCTGGAGGTCCTGCGTAAGGCCGGCCTAGAGGTCAAGGTGGCTGCCTCCAGCGTGGAAGAGGAGGAGGCCGCGAAGGCGTTCGGCAACGGTGCCGGCGCGAGCGCCCCTGCCAAGGCGACCCCCAAGAAGGCAGCTGCGAAGAAGGAGCCTGCGAAGAAGGCCGCCAAGGAACCGGCCTCCGACGGAGCCCCGGCGGCGGAAGCGCCGGCTGCGGCCAAGGGCGATGCCGACGGCAACGGGCAGAAGTCGCGCCGCGCCGGCGGGCCGCCTGAGCCGCGCCCCGACATCCGACCGCCCGAGGGCGAGCCGGTGAGGCGGGCCGGTCCCGAGGGGCGCGGACCGCGCATCCTCCAGGACGCCCCGCCCCCGCAAGAGCGTAAGCCCGCCCAGCGCTCCACTCGCGCCGAGGGCGGACAGGGGCAGCGCGGTCCACGACCCGACGGCGACGGCTCGCGCGAGTCCGGCGGCCAGGGCCGCGGCGGCGCACGCCCGACCCGCGGCGGCCGCGGCGAGGCAGGCGGCGGTGGCGGCGGTGGACGCCGCCGGCGCGTGGTGATCGACTCTCAGGCCGCCCGGCGCGATCGACCGGGCCCGCCGCAGCAGTCCCAGCCTCCGCGCCGCGGGCGCGGCCGGCGCCGCCGGCCCCAGTGGGTCGAGCCCGATCTCGCGGCCGAGGCGCAGGCGCGGCTCGAAGCCGAGCAGGCTGAGGACCCGCCCGTCCAGGTCCGCTCCGGCTCGACGGTCAAGGAGGTCGCCGAGTCGCTCCAGCTCAGCTCCCCCGAGGTGATCAAGAAGCTGATGGAGCTGGGGGAGATGGCGACGCTCACGCAGACGCTCTCCGACGAGGCCATCGAGGTGCTGGCCGAGGCCTTCGACAAGAAGGTCGAGATGATCGGCGCCACCGAGGAGGCCGAGGAGGACCCGGCCCTCGAGGACACCGACGAGGAGCTGATCGACCGGCCGCCGGTGATCACGATCATGGGCCACGTCGACCACGGCAAGACGTCGCTGCTCGACGCCATCCGCGAGACCGAGGTCGCCGCCGGCGAGGCGGGCGGGATCACGCAGCACATCGGCGCCTACCAGGTCCACCACGACGACCACACGATCACGTTCCTCGACACGCCCGGCCACGAGGCCTTCACCGCCATGCGCGCCCGCGGCGCCAAGGTCACCGACATCGCTGTGATCGTGGTCGCCGCCGACGACGGCGTGATGCCCCAGACGGTCGAGGCAATCGACCACGCCAAGGCGGCCGGTGTGCCGATCATGGTCGCGGTCAACAAGATCGACAAGGAGGGCTCCGACCCCAACCGCGTGCGCGGCGAGCTGGCGCAGCAGGGTTTGACGCCGGCCGACTGGGGCGGCGACACCGAGTTCGTCGACGTATCGGCCAAGACGAGGGAGAACCTCGACGACCTGCTCGAGACGCTGGTCACGCTCGCCGAGATCCAGGAGCTCAAGGCAAACCCGGACACCGACGCGTCGGGCTTCGTGATCGAGTCGAAGCTCGATCCGGGCCGCGGCGCGGTCGTCACGCTGCTGGTTCACCGCGGCCGGCTGCGGGTCGGCGACGCGATCGTCGCCGGCGAGCACATGGGTCGCGTGCGGGCGATGAACGACTACCGCGGCCAGCGGGTGGAGGAGGCGACACCGGGCATGCCGGTCGAGATCCTCGGCTTCGACGGCGTGCCGGCCGCGGGCGAGAACTTCCGCGTCGTCGCGAACGAGCGCGAGGCCCGCCGCCTGGCCAACGAGCGCGGGATCCGGATGAAGCAGGCGGCGCTCGCCCGCCAGGCGACCCGCCGCGTCTCGCTCGAGGACGTGCTCGCCCGCGCGGAGCGCGGCGAGAAGGAGCTCAACCTGGTCCTCAAGGCCGACGTCGCCGGCTCGCTCGAGGCACTCGCGGACGAGATCGCGCGCCTGCCGCACGAGCAGGTGACGGTCAACATCATCCGCGACGGCGTGGGCGGCATCAGCGAATCCGACGTGATGCTCGCGGCGGCCTCCGACGCTGTCGTGATCGGCTTCAACGTGCGGCCCGTCGGCAACGCCGCGCAGGTGGCGGAGCAGGAGGGCGTCGAGATCCGCACCTACTCGGTGATCTACAACATCGTCGAGGAGCTGCGCGCGGCGATGGAGGGACTGCTCGAGGCCGTCGAGGTCGAGGAGCAGATCGGCACCGTGGAGGTGCGCGCCACGTTCAAGGCCTCGCGCGTCGGCACGATCGCCGGCTCGTACGTGACCGACGGGATCGCGCGGCGCGGAGCGCAGTGCCGCCTCGTGCGCGACGGAACGGTCGTCTACGACGGCCGGATCGGCTCGCTGCGGCGCTTCAAGGACGACGTACGCGAGGTCACCGCCGGCATGGAGTGCGGCATCGTGCTCGAGAACTACCCCGACGTGAAGGAAGGGGACGTGATCGAGGTGTACGAGAAGCGTGAGGTCGAGCAGACGCTCAACTAGTGGCGTACGTCGCCGTCCTAGAGCTGGACCTGCATTTCCCCGAGACCGGCAGCCTCAAGGGCAAGCGCCGCGAGCTGTCGTCGCTGAAGGCCCAGCTGCAGCGTCGCTTCGGGGCCGCGGTCGCCGAGACCGCGCACCACGAGCTGTGGCAGCGCGCGGGTCTGACGGCGGCGCTGGTCGGCCGCGACGTCGGCCTGCTGAAGGAGCGCGCCGCCGAGGTGGAGCGCTACGTGTGGGGGATGTTTCCCGATGGGGCTCGTGTGGAATGCCACGTCATATCTTCAGAGGACCTGCATTAGAGTGGCTCCAGACCGCATGCGCAGGGTGAACGTGGCGGTGCGTGAAGTCCTGTCGGCACGGATTGCCGAAGGACTGAATGACCCTCGCATTGGCTTTGTGACTTTGACGTCCGTAGACACCAGTCCCGACCTCCGGCACGCTCGCGTATACGTGAGCGTGCTCGGCACCGACGCCGAGCGCGCCGAGGCGCTCGACGGGTTGGGCTCCGCGCACGGCCTGCTTCAGCAGGCAATCGGCCGTGAACTGCGAATGAAACGGACACCTACGCTCGAGTTCGTCTTCGACGAGTCGATAGACCGAGGGATGCGGATATCCGAGCTGCTGGACGACGAATGAGCATCGCCACGGGACACGAGGAGGTACTCGCGGAGCTGCGCGGCTCGGACAAGCTGCTGCTCACGACCCACGAGAACCCCGACGGCGACGCGCTCGGCTCGCTGCTCTCGATGCACTGGATCCTCGAGCAGCTCGGCAAGGACTCGCTGATGTTCATGTCCGAGGAGGAGTTCCCGCTGCCGTGGGAGTACCGCCAGTGGACCTTCGAGCGCCTGGCCGGCACACCGCCCGACGACGTCCACGAGCGCACCATCGTCTTCCTCGACTGCGGCAACATCGACCGCATGCCTGTCGACTTCCTCCAGGCCGAGGGGCTGCACATCCTCAACATCGACCACCACCACGACAACACGCGCTTCGGCACGGTCAACCTGGTGGTGCCCGAGGCCTCCTGCACCGCCGAGATCGTCTGGCACCTCGCGAAGGACCTCGGGGTCGACGTCACGCCGCGCATCGCCGACGCGCTCTACACGGGCCTCGTGACCGACACGGGCAAGTTCATGTACGAGAACACCACGCCCGAGGCCCACCGCATGGCGGCCGAGCTGATCGATGCGGGCGTGAACCCGCACGAGGTCTACCGGCGCCTGTACGAGGACCTGCCCTTCCGCCGTCTGGAGCTGCTCCAGCGCGCGCTCTCGCGCGTCGAGCGCCACGACGACGGCGGGATCACGATCGCCCAGCTGACCAAGCAGGACTACGAGCAGACCGGCGCCCAAGAGAACGACTCCGAGGGTGTCGTGGATCACCTGCGGGCGGTCGAGGGCACATCCGTGGCCGTGCTGGTGCGCGATTTGCTGGCCGACGACCGCGAGGGCATGCGCAAGGTCAGCCTGCGCGCGACCGACGGTCGCGTGGACGTGTCGCGCATCGCGCGCGAGTTCGGCGGCGGCGGACACCCCCAGGCCGCCGGCTTCACCACCGGGCTGGCCTACCCGGAGCTCGTGGACACCCTGCGCGCGCAGGTGCGCACGCAGCTCGACGCGCACGATTGACCGCACATTGTTTGATCTTGCGGGCATCCTGCCCGCGCTCCTGATCAGCTCCCTCGACCTCACGTCTCGGATTTGAATCCGGCGGTCCTGCTTCGAGCCAAGCCGGCGGGGGTGACCTCGCACGACGTGGTGGCGGAGGTGCGCCGGTCCGTGCCGCGCGGCATGAAGGTGGGCCACGCCGGCACGCTCGACCCGTTCGCCACCGGCCTGCTGCTGATCTTGATCGGGAGAGCGACGCGGGCGCAGCGCTTCTTGATGGCGCTGCCCAAGACCTACCGGGCCGTGGCGCGGTTGGGCTGGAGCTCGGACACCGGGGACAGCCAGGGCAAGCTGGCCGAGACCGGCCGGCTTCCGGAGCGGCTCGAGATCCCCGTCGGCGAGCAGCTCCAGCGTCCGCCCGTCTACTCGGCGGTGAAGGTCGACGGCGAGCGGGCCTATGCGCTGGCGCGCCGCGGCGAGGCGGTTGAGCTGGAGGCGCGGCCGGTCACCGTCTACCGCGCCGATCTGCTCTGGCAGGAGGGCGATCGCGCCGCGTTCGAGATCGAGTGCTCGGCGGGCACCTACATCCGCACGCTGATCGCGGATCTCGGCGACGCCTACTGCGACGAGCTCGAGCGCACGGCGATCGGGCCCTTCCGGCTCGCGGACGCGGGGCGGGAGCTTCCCCTGGCGGAGGCCCTCTCGTTCATGCCGGCGCGGTCGCTCGACGACGCAGAGGAACGGGCCGTGCGCCACGGTCGCGGGGTGCCGCGCGCGGACGCGACCGAGGGCGAGGTGCGGCTGATGGCCGGCGACCGCCTGGTCGCGATCGGCGCGCCGCAGGCTGACGAGCTCCGACCCGTCGTAGTGTTCGAGCCGGCATGAAGGTCACCCAGCTGCCGGACGTGGAGCCCGGATCGGGCCCCCGCAACGTCGCCATCGGGACGTTCGACGGCGTCCATCTCGGCCACCGCGAGGTGATTCGCGGCGCGGACACCGTGCTCACGTTCGACCCGCACCCGCTGGCGGTGATCCACCCCGAGGCGACGCCCAAGCTGATCTCAGCGCTCCCGGTGAAGCGCGACCTGATCGCCTCGCTGGGGGTCGCGGAGATGGTCGTGATCCCGTTCGACCGCAGCTTCTCCGAGGAGAGCGCGGAGGAGTTCGTTCAATCGGTGCTGATCGACCGGCTTGGCGCCGCGAGCGTCTCGGTCGGCGAGAACTTTCGCTTCGGCAAGGGGGCGAGGGGGACCTCCGAGTTCCTGCGCTCCTACGACGAGTTCGAGACGCGCGTGGTCCCGCTCGTGGAGGTGGCGGGGGAGACGGTCTCGTCGAGCCACATCCGCGGGCTGATCGCGGCCGGCGACGTGGCGCAGGCGGCCGAGTTCCTGGGCGAGCCGTTCCTGTTCGAGGGCGAGGTCGTCAGCGGCGACCGGCGCGGGCGCGAGCTCGGCGTCCCGACCGCCAACCTCGTGCCCGGCGACGCTTACGTGGCGCCCGGCCACGGCGTCTACGCGGCCGCGGCCGAGGGGTACCCGACGGCTGTCAACGTCGGCGTCCGGCCGACCTTCGAGAGCGGGCGCGGGCTGCTGGTGGAAGCGCACCTGATCGGCTTCGAGGGCGATCTGTACGGCAAGCAGCTGCGGATCGCCTTCCTCGAGCGCATGCGCGGGGAGAAGCGGTTCGAGAGCGTGGAAGCGCTCGTGGAGCAGATGCAAGAGGACCTCCTACAGGCCCGGGAAATCGCCGATCGGCTGCTACGGTTTCCCACTCGATGACGCTGACGGCGGACAAGAAGCGCGAGATCGTGGCCGAGTACGGCCGCGCCGACGCGGACACCGGCTCCACCGAGGTCCAGGTCGCGCTTCTCACGGCTCGCATCAACGAGCTGACCGAGCACCTGCGCGAGCACCGCAAGGACCATCATTCGCGGCGCGGCCTGCTGATGCTGGTCGGCAAGCGCCGCCGCCTGCTCAAGTACCTGCAGGCCAGCGACATCGAGCGCTACCGGGCGCTGATCCAGCAGCTCGGCCTGCGGCGGTGATCGAGGCCGGCGCCCGGGCGCCGGACTTCACGCTGCCCGACCAGGACGGCAAGCCCGTCTCGCTCGCGGACTTCCGCGGGCGCCCGCTCCTGCTGGTCTTCTACCCGGCGGACTTCAGCCCGGTCTGCACGGACCAGCTGAGCATCTACCAGGACGCGCTCGCCGAGTTCCAGAGCCGCGACGTCCAGCTGCTCGGCATCTCGGTGGACGGCGCGTTTTGCCACAAGGCGTTCCAGAGCCACCTGAATCTGACGATCCCGCTGCTCGCCGACTTCCACCCGAAGGGCGAGGTCGCCCGTGCCTACGGTCTCTGGTCGGCGGACTACGGCGTATCCGGCCGGGCGCTGGTGCTGATCGACCCCGAGGGGGCGGTCGAGTGGTCGTACAGATCGCCGCCGCTGGAATACCCGGGGACGGATTTGATCTTTCAGAAACTCGCGCGTTTCAGAATCTCCGGTTAGGGGGATCTTGCCCCCCGGGTCAGCTACCGGGGGGTCTGAATGAGAAGGTTGGGGGCGGTTGCGCTCGGGCTGGGCGTGTTCCTGGCAGGGGCGTGTCCGGCGTATGCCGCGGACCTGCTGCGCAAGGACGTCGTGGTGGGGAGCGCCGTCGAGCGCTCGTGCACCGCCGGCAAGCTCAGCGGCGGAACGGGCTACGTGCAGCAGTCCGTGACGATGCCGGTCTCCGGCGCGGTCACCGCCAACCTGATGGCTGCCTCTGGCGACTGGGACGTGGCGATCTTCAAGGCCGACAACGGCCAGGTCGTCGCCGGCTCGTCCTCGCGCGGCGCGCGCGAGCTGGCGGAGGGCTACTCCGTCGCCGGCCAGAAGCTGGTCGTCCAGGCCTGCCGCCTGTCCGGCAGCGCCTCCAGTGCCGGCCTCAGCGTGCAGTCCTTCCCGATCGCCACCACCGGGGTGCCGAAGTCGAGCCTGGTGCGCGTCTCGACGCCGACCACGGCGCGCAAGGCCCTGCTCGAGCGCCTCGGGCTCGACGTGACCGAGAACGCCGGTCCGGGCTGGGTCGACGTCGTGCTCAACGGCGCGGCTGACGCGGCCAAGCTGGCCAACAACAGCTTCGTCTACACCACACGAGTCCCGGATCTCACCGTGCAGGCGCGCAGCGATCGCGCGGCCGACCGGGCCTTCGCGGCGTCGACCGCCGCCTCCGAGCTCCCGAGCGGGCGGACGACCTACCGGCGCCTGTTCGACTACCAGGAGGACATGAAGCGGCTCGCGCGCGAGCACCCGGACCTGGTGCGGCCCATCACGCTCAACCACACGACCTACGAGGGCCGGCCCGTCGAGGGCATCGAGGTCGCCACCAACCCGAACGCCCGTGACGGGCGGCCGGTGTTCCTGCAGCTGGGCGTCCACCACGCCCGCGAGTGGCCCTCGGGCGAGCACGCGATCGAGTGGGCCTACGAGCTGATCACCAAGTACCGCCAGGGCGACGCGCGGGCCAAGCGGCTGCTGTCGACGACCCGCACGATCGTCGTGCCGATCGTGAACCCGGATGGCTTCAACGCCTCGCGCGAGGCCGGTGAGCTGTTCATGAACGGCGGCGGTGCCGACACCGACGTGGACGGCAGCGGCGACATCTCGGACGAGGAGTTCATCCTCGCCGGGGCGGCGCACCTCAACGAGTACCGCCGCAAGAACTGTGCCGTGCCCGGTGTCGGGGGCGGCAACTGCAACCAGCCCGACACGGGTCTGTACGGCCCGGGCACCGACCCGAACCGCAACTACGGCGCGTTCTGGGGCGGCCCCGGCGCGGAGACGACCAACGTGCTGGATCAGACCTACGCCGGCACGGGCCCGTTCTCGGAGCCAGAGTCGGAGAACATCCGCGAGCTGATCTCGAGCCGGCAGGTCACGACGATGATCACGAACCACACGTTCGCGGCCCTGGTCCTGCGCCCGCCCGGCCTGGCGGCCCAGGGCACGACCGTCGACGAGGCGATCTACAAGGCGCTCGGCGACAAGATGGCGGCCCAGAACGGCTACTCGAGCCAGTACGGCTACCAGCTCTACGACACGACCGGGACCACCGAGGACTGGTCCTACAACGCGACCGGGGGGCTCGGCTTCACGTTCGAGCTCGGCGGGCCGGGCTTCCACCCGCCATTCGCGGACATGGTGGCCGAGTGGAACGGGACCTCCGCCACCGCCACGGGCGGCGGCAACCGGGCGGCGTACTACCTCGCCGAGGAGAACACGGCGGACGCGACCAAGCACTCGGTGATCACCGGCAAGGCGCCGGCGGGCGCGGTGCTGCGCCTCAAGAAGTCGTTCCAGACGCCGACCTACAGCGGGTCGACGTTCACGGACACGCTCGACAGCACCCTCGTGGTGCCGTCCAGCGGCGCCTTCGAGTGGCACGTGAACCCCTCGACGCGGCCACTGGTCGCCAAGGGGTCGGGCCGGGCGGCCCACGGCACTCCAAGCGCGCCGATCACGTTCGCGTCGACGAAGTCGACCACTCCGTGCGCGAACTACGACACGCCGCCACCGGATTGCTACGAGGACCATCTGGTCAAGGTCCCGAGCGGCACCGGCATCGACAACGCCAAGGCGACCTTCAGGATCGACTTCCTGCCCGCCGCCGACTACGACATGAAGGTGTTCAAGGCCGACGCGTCGGGCAATGCGGTCGGGGACCCGGTGGCCGTCTCGGGCCATGGGGCGACCGACGGGGAGCTCGGCTTCGAGGAGGCGTCGATCCTCGATCCGGTCGGGTCGTACGTGGTGCGCGTGAGCAACTACGCGGGCGTCGGCGACTGGACCGGCAAGGTCACCTTCGAGGGCCCGCCGCCCGCGACGGCGCCCGCGGAGGAGTCATGGACGCTGTTCTGCGAGCAGCCCGAGGGCGTGATCCGCTCCGGCCGGCAGGTGTTCGTGAAGAGGGGCGAGCGCCGCACGATCGACCTGCGCACCGACTGCAGGGTGAGGCGGTAGGCCGATAACCCGCTGCTAGCCTTGCGTGCGTTCGCAACGGAACGTACAAAAAGCATGCCGCCAACCGGAGGCGGCGGCCGCGCCGCAAGCTAAAGCTTGCGCTGCGGCGGAAAGGAAGCACATGACTGATGGAGTGAGCCGCGTCTCTTTGGAGATAGGCGGCACCTCGATCGAGTTCGAGACCGGCAAGTACGCCAAGCAGGCGTCCGGCTCGGTAGTAGTGACGGCGGGGGAGACAAAGGTGCTCTGCACCGCGACCGCCGGCAACCAGCGTGACGTGGATTTCCTCCCGCTGACCGTCGACGTGGAGGAGCGCATGTACGCCGCGGGCAAGATCCCCGGCAGCTTCTTCCGTCGCGAGGGTCGCGCCGGGGAGAAGGCCACGCTCACCGCTCGCATGATCGACCGCCCACTGCGCCCGCTCTTCCCGAAGGGCTGGACGCGCGAGACCCAGCTGGTCTCGATCCCCATGTCGGTCGACCACGAGCACCCCTACGACATCCTCGCGATGAACGGCGCCAGCGCCGCGCTGATGCTGTCCGACATCCCCTTTCCGGCGCCCGTCGGCGCCGTTCGCATCGGCAAGGACGAGGAGGGCAACTTCCTCGTCAACCCCGACGAGGAGTGGCTGCTCGAGTCCCCGCTCGACCTGATCGTCGCGGGCACCGAGGACGCCATCCTGATGGTCGAGGCCGGTGCCAACGAGATCACCGAGGCCGAGATCCTCGATGCCCTCGACATCGCCCACCAGGCGATCAAGGAGCTCTGCCAGGCCCAGCACGACCTGCGCAAGCAGGCCGGCAAGGAGAAGGTCGAGAGCAACCCGCCGCAGGTCGACGAGTCGATCATGAGCGAGCTCAAGGAGCGCTTCGGCGCCGCGCTCGAGCAGGCGACCCAGGTGCCCGACAAGCTCGAGCGCCAGGACGCCACCAAGGCGGTCGAGGAGGAGGTCCTCGAGGCTCTCGGCGAGACCGTCGAGACGGAGGAGGCAGCGGTCGTCGCCAGGCGCCAGGCCGTCCAGTTCGCCTTCGACAAGCTCGAGAAGGACGTCATCCGCAAGCGCATCGCGGTGGACAAGAAGCGGCCCGACGGCCGTGGCGCCAACGAGCTGCGTGACATCTGGATCGAGGTCGGCGTCGCTCCGCGTACGCACGGCTCGGCGATCTTCACGCGCGGCCAGACGCAGGCGTTCTCGGTTGCCGCGCTCGGCACCACGCGTGACGAGATGCGGCTGGACACGCTCGGCCTCCAGGAGACCAAGCACTACTTCCACCACTACAACTTCCCGCCGTTCTCGGTGGGCGAGGCCGGCTTCATGCGCGGCCCGAAGCGCCGCGACATCGGCCACGGCGCGCTCGCGGAGCGGGCGCTCGTGCCGGTCGTGCCGTCGGTGGAGGACTTCCCCTACACGATTCGCGTCGTGTCGGACATCCTCGAGTCGAACGGCTCGTCCTCGATGGCCTCGGTCTGCGGCTCGTCGCTGTCGCTGATGGACGCCGGCGTGCCGCTCAAGGCGCCGGTGGCCGGCGTCGCGATGGGGTTGATCAAGGAGGGCGACGACTACATCGTCCTGACCGACATCGCGGGCGTGGAGGATCACCTCGGCGACATGGACTTCAAGGTCGCCGGCACCTCCGAGGGCATCACGGCCCTCCAGATGGACATCAAGATCACGGGCGTTACGTTCGACATCCTGCGCGACGCGCTGGAGCAGGCCCAGGAAGCGCGCCTGACGATCCTCGGCAAGATGAACGAGGCGATCTCGGAGCCGCGCGCGGAGCTGTCGCAGTACGCGCCGCGCATCAGCGCCATCCAGATCGACACCGAGAAGATCGGCGCCGTGATCGGCAAGGGCGGCGAGACGATCCGCGCGCTGTCGGACGAGTTCGACGCGCAGATCGACATCGACGACGACGGCACGGTCCGCATCTACGCCCAGACGGGCGAGCAGGGCGACGCCCTGGTCGACCGGATCCGCTCGATGACGAAGGAGGTCGAGCTGGGCGACGAGTTCACGGGCAAGGTCGTCAAGACGACCACGTTCGGTGCGTTCATCGAGCTCGCCAAGGGCACCGATGGGCTGCTGCACATCTCGAACATCAAGCCCGGGGAGCGCGTCGACACGGTCGAGGACGTCGTCAACCGCGGCGACGAGCTGCGGGTGAAGGTGGTCGAGGTGGACCGCGAGCGCGGCCGCATCGGCCTGCGCCTGGCCGAGGACCCGGAGATCGAGGGCAAGTCGCCCGAGGAGCTGTCGAGCATGGGGACCGGCGACAAGGGCGGCCGTGGCGACCGCGGTGACCGCGGCGGCAACGGCCGCAGCGGCCGGCGTCCGCGTGAGCGGCGCCCGCGCGAGCGCGAGAGGAGCTAGTGAGCGCAGGTCCTCGGCTGACCACGCTGGACTCGGGCGTCCGCGTCGTCACCGAGGCGATGCCCTCGGTCCGCTCGATCGCACTGGGGTTCTGGATCCGCGCCGGCTCGCGTGACGAGGGCACCGAGCAGGCCGGCATCTCGCACTTCCTGGAGCACCTCCTCTTCAAGGGGACGGACCGCTTCAGCTCGCTCGAGATCGACGAGCTGTTCGACGCGATGGGGGCAGAGGTCAACGCCGGCACCAGCAAGGAGACGACCTCCGTCTACGCGCGCTTCCTGGACGTGCACCTGGAGCGCGCCTTCGACGTGCTCCAGGACATGGTGCTGCGGCCGGCCTACCCGGACATCGACTCCGAGCGCGAGGTGGTGATCGAGGAGATCGCCATGTACGAGGACGAGCCGTCGGACAAGGTGCACGACGTGCTGTCCGGCGCGATCTTCGGCGACCACCCGCTCGGCCGCCCGATCATCGGGCGGGCAGAGGTGATCTCGTCGGTCCCTGTGCCGCAGATCGCGCAGTGGCACGACGGCCGCTACGTGCCCGACAACATCGTGGTGGCGGCGGCCGGGAACGTCGACCACGACCGGATCACGGAGCTCGTCGACGCTGCCCTCGGGGACGCTCCCCCGGCCGGCGACGAGAGCGAGGCGCCGTCGCTGGCGCCGACGATCCGCTTCCACGCCAAGGAGACCGAGCAGTACCACCTCGCCCTGGGCGGGCCGGGCATCGCGCGCGGCGACGAGCGCCGCTTCGCGCTGCGGCTGCTCGACACGATCCTGGGCGGCTCGAGCTCGTCGCGCCTGTTCCAGGAGGTGCGCGAGAAGCGCGGGCTGGCCTATTCGGTCTACTCCTACACGTCGCAGTACGCGGACACCGGGCAGGTCGCCCTGTACGTCGGCACGCGCCCGGACAGGGTGCAGGAGGCGATGAAGGTGATCGGCGACGAGCTGAGCCGCCTGCAGGCGGACGGCGTGACCGAGGCCGAGCTGGAGCGGGCCCGCGAGAACGTGAAGGGCCGGACGGTGCTGACGATGGAGTCGCCGGCGGCGCAGATGAACCGGCTCGGCAGCTCGCTGCTGATGGGCGTGCCCCTCTTGACGATCGACGAGGTGCTGGCACGGCTGGACGCGGTGACGCTGGACGACGTGATCGGGCTGGCCCGCGAGCTGTGGGTGCCCGAGCGCCTGTCGGCCGGCGGCGTCGGGGCGGACGAGGCAGCGTTCCGCTCGGCGCTGGACGCGGTCAGTCCGTCGCTTGCCGAAGCGGCGTGATCAACGTCGCTGTCTCAGGGGCGGCCGGGCGGATGGGGGAGACGGTTTGCCGGGCGGTCGACGCGGCGGAGGACATGTCGCTGGTCGGCCGCGCTGATCCGCTGCTCGAGACGCAGCTTCCCGACGTGCTCGGCGACGCCGACGTGGTCGTGGACTTCTCGACGCCGGACTCCGCGCTCGACAACGCGCGCCTGTGCCTCGAGGCGGGCGTGCACTGCGTGATGGGGACCACGGGGGCGGACTTCTCGTCGCTGGCGGATGTGGGGACCGGGGCGAACCTGTTCGTGGCCCCCAACTTCGCGATCGGCGCGGTGCTGATGATGAAGTTCTCCGCGGAGGCCGTGAAGCACATGCCGGAGTGCGAGATCATCGAGCTGCACCACGACGGCAAGGTGGACGCCCCGTCGGGAACGGCAGCGCTGACCGCGAAGCTGATCGCCGAGGCCGGCGGCAACGTGCACCAGCCGATCCACTCGGTGCGCCTACCGGGCCTGGTCGCCCACCAGGAGGTGCTGTTCGGCGGCCCCGGTCAGACGCTGACGATCCGTCACGACTCCGTGGACCGAGAGTCGTTCATGCCCGGAGTGCTGCTGGCGGTGCGGAAGGTCGGGTCGCTCGACCGATCGCCCGTGGTGGGGCTGGAACAGCTGCTCTAAGGGGTCCGAATCGGATGGTGGGACGAATTTCTTGCGCATAGCGCAAGTTTCTCGTCCAACCCCTGGTTGCTGCAGTTCTGGCGGGAGCCTAGGCCGCAGTCGGCTTGCGCAGCGCCCGCGGCACCACGAAGCGGATCCCGCTGCGCTCCTCGTCGATCGAGCAGGTCTTGTTGTCGATCAGCCCGAGCGCCTTGGCATACGGCACCAGCGTCATCTGGTTGAGGTAGCGCTCGTGTCCCCGTTTGCGGGTGATCACCCAGAGCGAGCCGTCCTCGCGGAGCCGGGCGCGGTAGCGGACCAGCGCCTCCTTGGCCTCGTCCTCCGACTCGACGAGCACGATCGCGGCGTCCAGCTCGCCCGAGCGGACGAGGCCGCGACCGACGACCTCCTTGAGGTCCCGGCGCAGGCCGGGGCCCACGTCGCCGATCACCTCGACGCGCTGCTCGGGCTTCACGCCGAGCTTCTGGACCGCGGTCCTGTGGCTGTAGTCGCGTTCGTCCGTCATCACGAGCGCACGGGATTTTGCCATTCCGAAGGGAGGTTCTGGGCCGTTTGCAGTGCTTATCCCGCGACATCCGCAAGCGCGGTACCCTCCCGCGAGATCAACGCAGGAGGCAACGATGGGCTTCATGGACAAGGCGAAGAAGCTCGCCGAGCAGGCGCAGCAGAAGCTCGACGAGGCACAGAAGAACTTCAATCAGGGCGGCTCGACGCCCGGCCAGCCGGGTGCGTCCGGCGGCGCCCCGCGCTACGACGACCACGGACGGCCCGCTCAGGAGAGCGACCCGGCGCCCGAGCCGGTGCCGGAGCCGGTGCCCGATCCGGCCGCCCCCGAGCCCGCCTCCGAGCAGCCCACGCACGCTCTCGACGCGAACGCCACCCCAGACCCGTTCAAGCCGCTCCAGAAGTGATCGGCGGCATCCTCACCGCGATGGTCACCCCGTTCGACAGGGACGGGGAGCTCGACCAGGACGCCACCGTCCGGCTCATCCATCACCTGCTCGACAACGGCTCGGACGGCCTGGTGATCACCGGAAGCACGGGCGAGGCGGCCACGCTCACCGACGACGAGAAGGCGCGCCTGTGGGAGATCGGCGTCGCCGAGGCCGGCGGCGCCACCGTCATCGCCGGCACCGGCACCTACGACACCCGCCACAGCGTCGAGTTGACCGAGCGTGCGAGTGAGATCGGCGTGGACGCTGTCCTTGTCGTCACGCCCTACTACGTGCGTCCCAACCGCAGCGGCATCAAGGCCCACTACGAGGCGGTCGCCGGCGCCACCGACCTGCCGGTCGTCGCCTACAACATCCCCAGCCGCACGGCCACCGACATGCCCAACGACCTGCTCGCCGAGCTCGCTCAGATCGACAACGTGGTCGCGGTCAAGCAGGCCCGCTACGAGGACCTCGCCGCGATCGACGGGCTCGATCTGCTCGCCGGCAACGACGACGTCTTCGCGAAGTCGATGGACATCGGAGCCACCGGCATCATCAGCGTCGCCGCGCACCTGGTCGGCCGCGAGATGCGCCGCATCATCGACGAGCCGGAGGGGCGGCACGAGATCGAGGACGGTCTGCGCGATCTCTTCGACGCTCTGACCGTCACGACCAACCCGATCCCGATCAAGGCCGCGCTCAACCTGGCGGGCCTGGAGGTCGGCGGGCTGCGCCTCCCGCTGGTGGAGGCCACGGAGGAGGAGAAGGCCGTCCTTCGCGCGGCACTCGAGCGGCACGAGCTGCTCGCCGCGGTGTGAGCCCCGCCTCGGCCCTGCGCGTCCTGCCGCTCGGCGGGCTCGGGGAGATCGGCAAGAACATGACGGTCGTCGAGTACGACGGCCGCATCGTGGTCGTGGACACCGGCCTCATGTTCCCCACGCCCGACCAGCTCGGCATCGACCTCGTCCTGCCCGACTTCGCCTACCTGCGCGAGCGCGCCGACGACATCGAGGCGATCGTGCTCACCCACGGGCACGAGGACCACGTCGGCGCCCTGCCGTTCGTGCTGCGCCAGCTCGACCGCAACCCGCCGATCTACGGCGGGCCACTGACCGCCGCGATGGTCCGCTCCAAGCTCGACGAGCACAAGCTGCGCGACGTGACGGTCGAGGACGTGCTGGCCTCCCAGAGCTTCGACGCCGGGCCGTTCACGGTGGAGATGGTCAAGATGGCCCACTCGATCCCGGACTCGTTCGGGGCCGCGCTGACCTGCGAGCTCGGCACCATGCTCGTGACCGGCGACTACAAGTTCGACCAGACCCCGGTCGACGGCGTGCCCGCCGACGTAGGCCGGCTCGCCGAGCTGGGTCGCGAGGGCCTGCTGCTGCTGTGCGGCGACTCGACCAACGCCGACCGGCCGGGAGTGTCGCTGTCGGAGTCGAGCGTCGGGCCGCGCCTGCGGGAGGTGTTCGCGCGCTGCCGCGGGCGCATCGTCGTGACCTGCTTCGCCTCGAACATCCACCGCGTGCAGCAGGTGGTGGACGCCGCCTCCGCGCTCGACCGGCGCGTGTCGCTGGTCGGCCGCTCGATGCGCAAGAACGTGAACATCGGGCGGATGCTCGGCCACATCGACGTGCCCGAGGGCATGCTCGTCGGCCCCAAGGAGATAGAGGACTTCGCCGACGAGAAGCTCGTGGTCATCTCCACCGGCAGCCAGGGCGAGCCGCTCTCGGCCCTGCGCCGGATGGCTCACGGCGACCACCCGCAGGTCGAGCTCCACGACGGCGACACGGTGATCTTCTCTGCCACACCGATCCCCGGCAACGAGCGTGCCGTCAACGAGACGATCAACCGCATCTACCGGCTCGGCGCCGACGTGATCACCACCGCGGACGTCCCCGTGCACGCCTCCGGCCACGGCTACGCCGAGGAGCTCAAGCTGATGCTCAACCTGACCAAGCCGCGCTACGTGATGCCCGTGCATGGCGACCACCGGCGACTGCGGCTGCACGCGGAGCTGGCGCAGGCAGTGGGCGTGCCGCCCAAGTCGATCTTCAAGGGCGAGAACGGGCTGCCGCTCGAGCTCGACTCGTCCGGGGCGCGCTTCGGCGACCGTGAGCAGGCGGGCATGATCTTCGTGGACGGGGTCGACGTGGGGGACATCGAGGACGTGGCCCTGCGCGACCGCCGGATGCTCTCCGCCGACGGCATCTTCATCGTCGTCGCCACGGTCTCCGAGCAGGACGGACGCTCGGTCGTACCGCCCGAGATCATCTTCCGCGGCGTGCCGTTCGTGGACGAGTCCGACGATTTCGTCGAGGAGCTGCGCAACGCGGTGGACGCCTCGCTCGAGCGCTCTGCCAAGGAGGAGATCCGCGAGATAGACCTGCTGCAGGACCACCTGCACGACGACGTCGCGGAGTTCGTCTACGACCGCCTGCGCCGCAGGCCGATGGTCCTGCCGGTCGTCGTGGAGGTCTAGCCCTCCAGCACCACGTGCCCGCCGACCGAGCACGAGCCGGCGCCGGCCGAGTCGGCGATCAGCCCGAAGTCACCCGTCAGACCCTTCGCGCTGGGAGCTGAGGCGAATAGCGGGAGGGCGGCTGCGCTGCGCAGGCCGGCCGGCGGGTCGGTGAGCTCAGCCACCGTCACCGGTCCGTCGGCGGGATCGATGGTGGGGGCGTCGCTGCCCGCCGACCCCGCCTGGGTCGTCTGGACACGCAGCCGCGCCGTCGTGCTGCCGGCCACATCCACGCACGCCGCGCTCAGGGTGAGCGGCCCGTGGGTCACGAGCGTTACGGGCGGACCGCCCTCGGTCAGCGGCGTCGGCGCGAACGTCTTCAACACGGTCAGCGCCGCGGCGCTGTCGGCGGCGGTCGCCGACGGCACCTTCCCAAGGCTCGACTCCTCGATGTCCGCGCCGGTGAGCGTGTTGAACGCCACGTCGCGGCCCTGGATGCTCGAGTTGCGGATGTCGAATCCGCGCACCTCGTTGTTGCGGATGTCCTGGGTGCGCAGGGTGGCGTTGCGCACGTCCTTGCTGCGGACGGTGTTGTTCTGGATCTCGCGGCTGTCGATGGAGCCGGTGGCGACCCCGTAGGACACGCCGCCGAGCGAGACGAACAGGGCGACGCAGGCGATCACGAGGGCCGGCGACGGGCGCCGGCGCGGGATGTACCTCACTGGGGGAACTCCTCGAAAGTCGGGTTTGCTCAGGCCCGGAACACGGTAGCCGCGCTATCGGAGCGGATCGGCGCGGAGGCCGTGGCCGGCAGGGAGACCACGAAGCGCGATCCGCCCCCGGGGGCGTCCAGCAGCTCGACACGGCCACCGTGGGCGTCCGCGACGGCCTTGACGATCGCCAGCCCGAGCCCGCTGCCACCGGCCCGGTTGGTGTCCGCGCTGCCACGGGCGAAGCGCTCGAACACGCGCTCGCGCAGGTCGTTCGGCACGCCCGGACCGCGGTCGGCGACCTCGAGCACGGCCCGGTCGCCGTCGCGGCGCACCGAGACCGTGACGGGGGTGCCGGGCGCCGTGTGGATCAGCGCGTTCTCCACGAGGTTGCCGGCCAGGCGGTGCAGGTCGTCGGCCACGCCGGTGACCGTGACGGGCGCCGGCAGGTCAAGCGAAACGGGGTGGTTGGACGACAGCGCGCCGGCCTCGTCGGCAGCCTCGCTCGCGATCGCGGTCAGGTCGACGGGCGCGCGCGTCGACTCACGTCCGGCGTCGGCGCGCGCGAGCAGCAGCAGGTCGGCGACCAGCCGCCGCATCCGCTTGGAGGAGCGCAATGCGGATTCCGCCATCTCGCGCTGCTCGCCGGCCAGCTCGGCCTCGAGCAGCTCGAGATTGGCCAGGATGCTCGTCAGCGGCGTGCGCAGCTCGTGCGAGGCGTCGGCGACGAACGCCCGCTGGCGGTCGAGCGTGGCCTCGGTCTCCTGCCGGGCCGCGCCCAGCTCGCCGAGCATCGTCTCGAACGTGTTGGCCAGGTCGGACACCTCGTCGTTGGCGCGCGGCTTGGGCAGCTTGATGTCGGGGTCGCGCGTGCGCGCCACCTCGCGGGCGGCGCGCGTGAGCCCGGCGATCGGCCGCATCGCGCGCTCGGCCACGTAGAGACCGCCGAGGAAGGCCAGCAGCGTGCCGCCGAGCACGCCGAAAGCGAGGAACAGCCGGACTCGGTTGACCGTGCGGTTGACGGTCGCCTCGCGCTTGGCGTACTGGACGAAAGCGAACACGCGCGCCGGCGACTCGTCCGTGAGGGGCCCGAATGGCGCGTCGGGGAGGCGCGGGTTCGAGACTGTCACATCGCGCGACGCCACCCGCAGGTCCTGGAAGTCACTCAGCCCCTCGAACCCGATCGGCGCGAGCGGATACAGCCCCTGGGGGTAGATCACCTCGCCGTCCGAGCCGACCAGCCGCACCTCGGCGCCGGCGCTGGCCGCGCCCCTGAGCGCGTCCTGATTGAGCGCGACGCCGTTGGAGGTGCGATGCGCGTCGAGCCCGTTGACGAGGTCCGCGACCGAGGCCCGCAGGTCGTCGTCGAAGCCCGCGCGGACACGCTGCTCGGCCACCGCGCCGATGACCACGGCGAAGATGCAGAGAATCCCGAAGGTCAGCGCCGCCGTGACGACGGCGAGCTTGAAGCGGACCGGGAGGCGGGTCCTCATGCGTCCCTCAAGACGTAGCCGGCGCCGCGCACCGTGTGCAGCAGGCGCTCCTCGCCGCCCGCCTCGAGCTTGCGGCGCAGGTTGGAGATGAACACGTCGACGGTGTTGGTCTCGGCGAACGGGTGGTAGCCCCAGACCTCGTCGAGCAGCGCCTGGCGCGACACGACGATGCGCTCGTTGCGCATCAGGTGCTCCAGCAGCTCGAACTCGCGCGCGGTCAGCTCGAGCTCGCGCTCCCCGCGCAGCACCTCGCGCGAGTCTGGGTTGAGCCGCAGGTCGCCGACCACCATGTAGGCGCTCCCGCGCGGCGGCCGCCGGCGCAGCAGGGCGCGCATCCGCGCCAGCAGTTCGTCACGCTCGAAGGGCTTGACGAGGTAGTCGTCGGCGCCGGAATCCAGGCCCTCCACGCGTGAGTCGAGCGCGTCGCGGGCCGTGAGGATCAGGATCGGCACGTCTCCGTCCTTGCGCAGCCGCCGGCACACCTCGACGCCGTCGAGCCGGGGGAGGCCCAGGTCGAGCACCACGGCGTCGGGCTCGAAGACGCCGGCCTGGTCGAGCGCGGCCTCGCCGTCGCCGGCCACGCGCACGTCGTAGCCCTCCTTGTCAAGCGACCGGCGCAGAACACCGGCAATGTCCGCGTCGTCCTCGACCACAAGCACGCGGGGCCGTCCCGACATGCCCCTCATGGTAGGGAGGGTGCGGCTGTCCTCCGTCGAAATCCCCTTGGATGGCAAGCCGTCGCCGTAAGCGCCGCCGATCGCGGGGGCTGTGGCCGCCTGTAGAGCTACCGCAGCTCGAGCAGCGGCACTGGGACCTGATCGGCCTGGGGATGGTCGCGTTCGCGGCCTTCTTCGCCTGCGTGTTCTACTTCGACTGGGCCGGCGGCGAGGTCGGCGAGGCCATGGCGGACGGCATGCTGTTCCTGTTCGGCGGCGCCGGCTACCTCGCGCCGATCGCGCTGTTCGCGTCGGGCGCGGCGATCGTGATCAGGCCGATGCTGCCGGCGGTGCACCCGCTCAAGACCGGGGGCATCTGCCTGGGGGCCGCGCTCACGCTCGGGCTGGCCGCCGGCTCGTTCGGGCTCGGCCCGGGTGACACGCCGCGCGACGGCTTCTTCGACGCCGACTACCTGCGCCATCACGGCGGCCTCGTCGGCGAGTCGCTCTTCTGGCTCTCGGCCAAGCTGTTCTCCGAGGCGGGCTCCCACATCCTGTTCGTCTTCCTGCTGCTCGCGGGCATCCTGCTGATCACGGGCGCGTCGATCGCGGGGGTCGTCCAGACCACGCGCGAGGCCGCGACGACCACCAGCGAGCGCGTCCGCCGTCTGTCCACCGCGGTCACCGCGCCGCTGCCCGGCACGCCGCTCGCCGAGCCGGTCGAGCCACCGGAGCCCGAGGACCGCGAGCCGGTGGTGCGGGCGACTCACGTGGAGGCGCCGGCGCTCGACGGGTCCGAGCGCTATCCGGACCTGTATGAGGGGCCCGACGAGCCCGAGCCCGACGACGAGCCGGAGGAGGAGCCCTGGGGCGAGCCCGAGGTCGAGTCGCTGCCGGAGCCGGAGCCCGACGGGGACCCCGAGCAGGGGGAGCTCACGCCGATGGGCAACCGCCGCTCGGCCGTGACCGAGGCCGACGACTACGACTACCGCATGCCGAAGCCGTCGTTCCTCAAGCGCTCCAACGGCGCGCAGAAGGTCGACACGAAGGGGATCGAGCGCACCGGCACCGCGCTGGTCGAGGCCCTCAGCCACTTCAAGCTGGACGCGCGAGTGATCGGGACGGTCACCGGCCCGCACGTCACGCGCTACGAGCTGCGCCTGGCGCCCGGAACCAAGATGTCGAAGGTCGCCCAGCTCAAGGACGACCTCGCCTACTCGCTCGCCGCGGAGCAGGTGCGCATCCTGGCCCCGATCCCCGGCAAGCAGGCGGTCGGCGTCGAGGTGCCCAACCGTGTGCGCAAGATGGTCCACCTGGGCGACGTGTTCCAGGACGCGCCGAAGGGCTGGTCGCCGCTGTCGGTCTGGCTAGGCAAGGACATCGCCGGCAAGGCGATCGGCACCGATCTGGCCAAGCAGCCGCACATCCTGATCGCGGGCACGACCGGCTCCGGTAAGTCGGGCTGCGTCAACGCGATGCTGTCGAGCGTCCTGCTGCGCTCGAATCCCAACGAGGTGCGCATGGTCCTCGTGGATCCCAAGCGCGTGGAGCTCAACCACTACGAGGGCATCCCGCACCTGCTCACGCCCGTGGTCACGTCGCCGCGGCTGGCGGCCAACGTGCTCGGCAACCTGATCAAGGAGATGGAGGAGCGCTACGGGGTGATGAGCAAGGCCAAGACGCGCAGCCTGGTCGAGCTCAACCGCGTGCGCGTGCGCCAGGGCGAGCGCCCGCTTCCCTACATCCTGTGCGTCATCGACGAGCTGGCCGACCTGATGATGGTCGCCCCGGCCGACGTCGAGGACTCGATCATCCGGCTGGCGCAGAAGTCGCGCGCCGTCGGCATCCACCTCGTGCTTGCCACGCAGCGCCCGAGCGCCGACGTGATCACCGGCATGATCAAGGCCAACGTGCCGGCGCGGATCGCCTTCGCGGTCTCGTCCCAGACCGACTCGCGCGTGATCCTCGACCAGAACGGCGCCGAGTCGCTGCTCGGGCAGGGCGACATGCTGTTCCGGCCGTCGGGAGAGTCGCGCTCGGCCCGCATCCAGGGCGCGTTCATCGCCGAGGAGGAGATCGAGAAGCTCACCGAGCACTGGCGCCGTCAGGGCGAGCCGGAGCTGCACGAGGAGCTGCTCGAGGCGGTGGAGGCCGAGTCCGGCGAGAACGGGCCCGACGGCGACTTCGACCCCGACCAGGACGACCTGCTCGCCGACGCGATCGCGACGGTGGTGCAGATGGGCACGGCGTCCACCTCGATGTTGCAGCGGCGCCTGCGCGTGGGCTACACCCGCGCGGGACGGCTGATCGACATGATGGAGCGGCGCGGTGTGATCTCGGGCTACGAGGGCTCCAAGGCCCGTCAGGTGCTGATCACGGAGGCCGATCTGCCGCGCGTGCTGGAGCAGCTGGGTGAGCCGGCTGTTGCGTCGCCAGCCGACGATTAGCGCTTGCCGCCAGAATACGGCGCGCGATGCCGACCATTGGCGACAGCCTCCGCGAAGCCCGCATGCGGCAGCACCTCGATATCGCGGATGTCGAGGCGAGGACGAAGATCCGCGCCAAGTACCTGCGCGCGCTCGAGAACGAGGAGTTCGGCATGCTGCCCGGGCCGACCTTCGTCAAGACGTTCCTGCGCACCTACGCGGAGGCGCTCGGCCTCGACCCGCAGGTGCTGGTCGAGGAGTACCGCGCCAGCTACGAGTCGCGCGAGGAGGCCGAGCACCTGCAGCAGCTCGGCCCGACCTCGGTGGCGCGCGACCGGCGCCGCGGCGGCGGCATCGGCCCGCCGCCTCCGCGTCCGTGGGTGCTGATCGGGCTGGCCGCGCTCACCGTGGTCGGCGTGCTGCTCGTGATCGGGCTGGTGAGCGGCGACGACAACGGGGGCGGTAACAGCTCCGACAAGGCGAGCACCACGACGACCAAGACCAAGCCGAAGAAGAAGCAGAAGCCCAAGACGACGACCGCTCCGAAGACCGTCACGCTGCGCATCGTGCCCGCCAACCAGGTCTACGTCTGCATCGACTCCGGCCCGGGGACGGAGATCACCTTCAACGGGATCCTCGACGCGCCGCGGACCTTCCACGGCGGCCAGCGCCTGCGCGTGAACCTCGGCAAGACGGACCTGCAGCTGACGGTCAACGGCAAGAACGTGCCGATCGAGCCGAGTCCCGAGCCGGTCGGGTTCGCGTTCACGCCCAGCTCCACCAAGTCGCTGCCGCTCGGCCAACGCCCCTGCGCCTGATGCCGGCCCGCGCAGGGATCGTCGTAACGGGCACCGAGGTGCTCACCGGCCGGGTGCGCGATCGCAACGGGCCGTGGCTGTCCGACCGGCTGCTCGAGCTGGGCGTGGAGCTGGCCCACATCACGATCTGCGGGGACCGCCCGGAGGACATGACGGCTCAGCTGCAGTTCATGGCCGACCAGGGCGCCGACCTGGTGATCACGAGCGGTGGGCTCGGGCCGACCGCGGACGACCTCACGATCGAGATGGTGGCGCGCTTCACCGGCCGCGAGCTGATCCTGGACGACGACCTCGAGGAGCGCATCGCGGAGATCCTGCGCCCGCTGATGAAGCGCTTCCGCCATCTCGACTTCGACGCCGTGCGCGCTGCCAACCGCAAGCAGGCGCTCGTGCCGGAGGGCGCCCACGTGATCTACCCGGCCGGCACCGCGCCCGGGCTGGTGGTGCCGGGCAAGCCGGCGATCGTGGTGCTGCCGGGACCGCCGCGCGAGCTGCACGCGATGTGGCCTGAGGCGGTGGAGACCGAGGCGTTCCAGGAGGCGATCGGCGGGCGCACCCGCTACGAGACACAGACGCTGCGGCTGTTCGGCATTCCCGAGTCCGAGATCGCGGAGACGCTGAGGGCGGCCGAAGAACAGGTGGACGGGTTCGATCAGCTGGAGATCACGACCTGCCTGCGACGCGCCGAGGTTGAGGTCGTCACGCGCTGGGAGCCGCCCGCACAGGCGGCGTGGGACGCCGTGCGGGCGCTGATCGCCGAGCGGCACGCACGGACTCTGTTCTCGACGGACGGGTCCACCGTCGACGATCAGGTGGCCGGCCTGCTGGCGGGCCGCTGGGCGGCGGTGGCCGAGTCGTGCACGGGCGGGCTGATGGCGGCCCGGCTGACCGAGCGGCCCGGGTCGTCTGAGTACTTCGCGGGCGGGGTCGTGAGCTACTCGAACGAGGCGAAGGGCGACCTGCTGGGGGTGGACGCCGCGCTGATCGAGCAGCACGGGGCGGTCTCGCTGGAGGTGGCGGAGGCGATGGTGGACGGGGCGCTGGCGCGCTTCGAGGCGGACACGGCGGTCGCGATCACGGGAGTGGCCGGGCCCGGCGGTGGGACCGAGGCGAAGCCGGTCGGGTACGTCTGCTGGGCGGTCAAGGCGGCCGACGGCGCCAAGCTGGTGCGCGACGCCCGCCTGCCGGGCGACCGGGCCGAGATCCGCGACCGCTCCACCACGGTCGGGATGCACCTGCTGCGCCGCCTGCTGCGCGGGGAGGACTTCGAGATCTGAGCGGGCCGCGTGCGCGCATGTTCCTGGCGCTCGACCTGCCCGCGGAGGCGCGGTCGGCGCTGGCGTCGTGGCGCGACGCGCTCGTGGAGGGCCGCCGCGACCTGCGACCGGTGGGGGCGGACGCCCTGCACGTGACGCTGGTGTTCCTGGGCTGGCAGGACGAGTCGGCGGCCGAGGCGATTTGGAGCGCGGCCGTCGACGCGGCGCCGGCGCGGGCCGCGCTGCTGCGCGCGGGCGCCGTGAAGCCTTTGCCGCCGCGCGACCCGCGCCTGTTCGCGCTCGACCTAGACGACTCCGGCGACCGGGCCTCGGCTCTTCAGGCGGCGGTCTCGGAGGCCCTGGCGGCCGGGGGGTGGTACAAGCCCGAGAAGCGGCGGTTCTGGCCGCACGTCACCCTCGCGCGCGTAAAGAGAGGCGAGCGCCGCGTGCCGCCGCTGCCGAGTGACCTGGCGCCGCCGGCCGACCCCTTCGAGGCTCGCCAGCTGACCCTCTACCGCTCGACGCTGCGCCCGCAGGGGGCGCTCTACGAGCCGCTCGGGCGGGCGACGCTGTGAGCGAGCTGCATCGAGCCGCGGCGGTGGGCTTCGCGCGCTCGGCGGACGCATACGAGCGCGGTCGGCCCGAGTACCCCGCCGAGGCGATCGGCTTTCTCGTTGGCCTCCTCCCGGCGCAGCCCGTCGTCCTCGATCTCGCGGCCGGGACAGGCAAGCTGACCAGGCCGCTGCTGGACGCCGGTCTGAGAGTGGTCGCCGTGGAGCCGGTGGCGGAGATGCGGGCCGCGCTGCCCGCCGGCGCGGAGGCGTTGGAGGGCACGGCTGAGGCGATCCCGCTCGGCGCCGGCTCCGTGGACGCGGTCACCGTGGGGCAGGCGTTTCACTGGTTCGACGGCGACGCCGCCTTGGCCGAGATCGCGCGCGTGCTGCGCCCCGACGGCTTGCTGGCCCTGCTCTGGAACCGGCGCGTGGCCGACGACCCGGTGAACCAGGCCATCGAGGACCTGGTCGGCCCCTACCGCGCCGCCACGCCAAGCCATCGCAGCGGTGCCTGGCGCGACGCCTTCTCGCGCACCAAGTCGTTCTCGCCGCTCGTCGAGGCGGCCTTCGACAACGTTCTCGAGCAGGACGCCGACGGCCTCGAAGCCCGAGTCGGATCGATCAGCTTCATCGCCTCGCTGGAGCCGGCCGCGCGTGAGCGGGTGCGGGAGCGGGCGCGGGCGATCGCCGGCTCGGGCGTCGTGACGATCCCGTACCGGACCGAGGTGTACACGTGCCGGCTGCTGCCCTGAGGCCGTTTTCTGCAAGACGACCGCGAGCGCGACTGGCAGCATCGCGGGCATGGAACAGCGAATCAGCCTGATCACACTGGGCGTGCGCGACCTCGCCCGCGCACGGCGCTTCTACGAGGAGCTCGGCTGGCGCACGCGGGCCAAGCCCGAGGACGACGTCGTCTTCTTCCAGGTCGGAGGCCTGGTGCTCGCGCTGTGGGATCGGGCCAGGCTCGCCGAGGACAGCGTCGTCGTGGACGGCGGCGGCTGGAGCGGCGTCACGCTCGCTCACAACGTGCGCTCGTCGGCGGAGGTCGACTCCGTCATCGAGCAGGCTCGCGCCGCGGGCGCGACCATCGTCCGCGAGCCGGCCGAGACGTTCTGGGGCGGCTACTCGGCGGCCATTGTCGACCCCGAGGGCCACTCCTGGGAGATCGCCCACAACCCGCGCTGGACGATCGCCGAGGACGGCTCTGTGGAGCTGCCGGCCGACGGGCGGCCCTGAGGGGCGAAGACGTCCGAACCGGCTCTTAGCTTCTAGATCTCAGAGAGCTTCGAGAGGACGGACATGGCGGACACGGACAAGGAGCAGCAGAAGATCGCCGAGGGGCGCGAGCGAGCGCTCAACGGCGCGCTGACGCAGATTCGCAAGGACTTCGGCGAGGGCGCGATCATGAAGATGGGGGACGACGCCGCCCAGGTGCGCGTGGACGCCATCCCGACAGGCGCCATCTCGCTCGACCTCGCACTCGGCGTGGGCGGCATCCCGCGCGGCCGCATCGTCGAGGTGTTCGGCCCCGAGTCCTCCGGCAAGACCACGCTGCTCTATCACGTGCTCGCCAACGCCCAGAAGCTGGGTGGCATCTGCGCGTTCATCGACGCCGAGCACGCCATGGACCCTGCCTACGCGAAGCGCATCGGCGTGGACGTGGACGAGCTGCTCGTCTCCCAGCCCGACCACGGCGAGCAGGCCCTCGAGATCGCGGACATGCTGATCCGCTCGGGCGCCGTGGACGTCGTGGCGATCGACTCGGTCGCGGCGCTGACCCCCAAGGCCGAGCTGGAGGGGGCTATGGGCGACCAGTCGGTCGGCCTCCAGGCCCGGATGATGTCCCAGGCGATGCGCAAGCTGGCCGGCAACCTCAACCGCGCCAACACCCTCTGCATCCTCACTAACCAGATTCGCGAGAAGATCGGCGTCATGTTCGGCTCGCCGGAGACTCAGCCCGGCGGCCGCGCGCTGAAGTTCTACGCGTCACAGCGCCTGGACATCCGCCGCATCGAGACCCTCAAGGAGGGCACCGAGGCGGTGGGCAACCGCGTGCGCGTGAAGGTCGTCAAGAACAAGGTGGCCGCCCCGTTCCGCCAGGCCGAGTTCGACATCGAGTACGGCCAGGGCATCTCGAGCGAGGGCTGCGTGCTCGACCTCGGGATCGAGCACGGCATCGTTCAGAAGTCGGGCTCGTTCTTCTCATACGGCGACGAGCGCATGGGCCAGGGTCGCAACAACGTCAAGGGCTACCTGCGCGAGCACCCGGAGGTCGCCGCCGAGATCGAGCGCAAGATCTACGAGGAGCTCGGGACCCAGCCGGCTTCGGCGCCGCTGGCGGCCGTGCCGCCACCCGAGGCGGGCGAGGCGGGCGAGGCGGATCCCGATGGAGCGCCGCCTGAGGCACCCCCCGAGGAGCCCACGGAGGAGCAGGCGGCCTAGGGGCCCCCGCTCGAGAGAGGGTCATGGACGACCGGGTCATGGACGACCGAGAGCGAGCCCTACAGCTTGCCTATCGCGCGGTCGGCCACCGCGACCGAACGGTTGCGGAGCTGCGCACCTTCCTGGAGCGCAAGCGCGTGGAGCCCGAGTCGATCGCCGCGGCGGTGGCGGAGCTGCGGACAGCTGGACTGGTGGACGATGCCCGCTACGCGCGGCGCTTCGCCGAGGACAAGCGCGAGCTCGAGAGCTGGGGCGCGGAGCGCATCGCTCGCGAGCTGCAGCGCCGCGGGATCGCACCCGACCTGATCGAGGCCGTGGTCGCGGATCGCAGCCGCGAGGCCGAGCTGGAGACGGCGCTGCTGCTACTCCAGCGGCGTGTACCCCCGCCGGCAGACGACCGCGAGCGAGACCGCGCGTGGAGGCTGCTGATCCGGCGCGGTTACGAGGCGGAGCTGGCCTACGAGGCGATCCGTCGCCACGAGCGCTCGGGCCAGCGGCGAGCCGCCTGAGACCGCCGCGACCAGTTGCCAGCAACCCGGTGCGCGGCTACCCTCATGGGGTAGGCGGTCGCTTTGGCCGCCGTGAGACAAAACGCCAGCTAATCACCTTCTTTTGCGGATACTGACAACACCTGACCGGTTTGGAGGGAGTGCCCGGGAGGGTCCATAGAGCTGATTTCGCGCGCGCCGGCTGAGGCGCGCGCACCGCATTGAGGGTCGGACTGGTGTCTCGCGGCGCCGAGCAGAGCCGCTCGGAACCGACGATGCCGGCGCGCATGCGCCGGGAGGAGATACCCCAAATGGAGATCGCGTTGGCGGCGCTGGTAGCGGCAGCGGTCGCGGTGTCGGTGGCGCTACTGGTGCAGCGCCCACGGACAGCGCAGGCGGCCAACGGCGTGCCCCCGAGCCGGCCACCGAGCGAGGTGGCGTCCGGCGGCGGTCTCGACCCGGCCCGCGCCGAAGAGCTCGAGGACGAGCTGCGCGTGCGCCGGGCGGAGCTCACCCGGCTCGAGGAGCGCCTGCGTGCGCGGGAGGGATCCATCGAGCTGCGCGGGCAGGAGCTCGGCGAGCGCGAGCGCGGCCTGGATGACCGCCAGCGCAACCTCGAGCACCTGCGCGAGGAGCTGAAGGCCTCGCGCCGCGACCAGCTGCGCGAGCTCGAGCGCCTCTCGGGCCTGAGCGCGGGACAGGCGAAGCAGCTCATGATGCGCGAGCTCGAGGACGAACTGCGCCACGAGAGCGCGCGGCTGATCCGACAGGTCGAGGAGGAGACGCGCCACGACGCGGACCGCCGTGCGCGGAGCATCCTGGCCGCGGTGATGCAGCGAGTCGCGTCGAGCCACGCGACCGAGACCACGGTCTCGGTGGTCGAGCTCAAGTCGGACGAGCTGAAGGGCCGCATCATCGGGCGCGAGGGCCGCAACATCCGCGCGCTCGAGACGCTCACCGGCATCGATTTCATCATCGACGACACGCCCGGAGCGGTGCTGCTATCCGGGTTCGACGGCGTGCGCCGCGAGATCGCCCGGCTGACGCTCGAGAAGCTGCTCCAGGACGGCCGCATCCACCCGGCGCGCATCGAGGAGTCCTTCCACCAGGCCAAGTCGGAGATCGACCAGCACGTGGTCGAGGTCGGCGAGCAGGCGGTCTTCGAGGCCAATGTGGGCTCGCTGCACCCGGAGCTGGTGAAGGTGCTCGGCAAGCTGCGCTTCCGCACGAGCTACGGGCAGAACGTGCTCGCTCACTCGATCGAGTGCGCACGCCTTGCGGCGATGCTGGCCGCCGAGCTGGGGGGCGACCCGCGCGTGGCGGCGCGCGCCGCGCTCCTGCACGACATCGGCAAGGCTGTCTCGCACGAGGCCGAGGGCCCGCACGCGCTCGTGGGCGGCGAGCTGGCGCGTCGCTACAAGGAGTCGGAGGGCGTCGCGCACGCCATGGAGGCCCACCACAACGAGGTCGAGCCGCAGACGGTCGAGGCCGTGATCGTGCAGATCGTCGACTCGCTGTCGGGTGCGCGTCCGGGCGCTCGCGGCGAGTCGCTCGAGCACTACGTCAAGCGGCTGCACGAGCTGGAGGCGATCGCCGGGCGCCACCCGGGCGTCGACAAGGTCTACGCGATGCACGCCGGTCGCGAGATCCGTGTGATCGTGCACCCCGAGGAGCTCGACGACGACGGCGCGGCGCTCCTGTCACACGAGATCGCCCGCGAGGTCGAGAAGCAGCTCGACTACCCCGGTCAGATCAAGGTGACCGTCATCCGCGAGAGCCGCGCGACCGACTACGCGCGCTGACGCGCCGCGCGCGGCTCGCTATCCGCTAGCGAGGCTCGAGCCGGACCGTCGTGGCGAGGATGTCGCGTTGGAGCATCGAGTCGAGGGCGCTCGAGTCCCCGTACTTGCGGCGCAGCGCGTCGCTGGTGCGCTCGATCGACTCCGGGTCGCCGGCCAGCACCGCCTGCACGGGGAAGGCCTCGTCCTGGACGTGCAGGACCGCCGCGGGGTCGGACATGAGCTCCCGGTACCAGCGCCCGTTTGCGCCCCGCAGCGAGCGCACGTAGACCTCTCCTGCGTCGACCACCGCCCAGATCGTGGTGCGGTGGGTCGGGGCGCCCTCGCCCTGCCGGGTCTCGATGTCGACTTCGTCAGCGCTGTCGATTGCCGCCGGCCAATCCATCGCGCCTCAGGTTAGCGCGGGTCGCCGGCGGGCTATTCTCGGGCGCGTGAAGAGCTACCACCTGACCACTTTCGGGTGTCAGATGAACGAGCACGACTCCGAGCGGATGAAGGGAATGCTCGATTCGCTCGGCTACGCGGAGGCGCCCGAGCGGGGTGCGGCGGACCTGATCCTGTTCAACACCTGCTCGATCCGTGAGAAGGCGGACACCCGGCTGGTGGGACACCTCGGCGAGGCCAAGCGGCTCAAGGCCGAGGATCCCGAGCGGGTGATCGGCATCGGCGGCTGCTGGTCGCAGTCGATCAAGGACGAGGTGTTCGAGCTGTTCCCGTTCGTGGACGTCGCCTTCGGCCCCGGCCAGGTGCACAAGCTCGCGGAGTTCCTGACGAGCGACAGCCTGAGCGCGCAGGGCTACTTCGAGTTCGAGGGCTTCACAGGGCACCTGCCGATGAAGCGCGAGCGCGACTTCCAGGCCTGGGTGCAGATCTCGGTGGGGTGCAACTGCGCGTGCTCGTACTGCATCGTGCCCTCCACGCGCGGGCGCGAGGTGTCGCGGCCGGCCGCCGAGCTTGTCGCCGAGGTCGAGCGACTGGCGGCCGACGGGGTGCGCGAGGTGACCCTGCTGGGTCAGAACGTCTGCTCCTACGGCCGCGACCTGCCCAGGGGGGCGAAGACCAGCTTCGCGGAGCTTCTCTCGATGATCGACGCCATCGACGGACTGGAGCGCATCCGCTACACGAGCCCACACCCCAAGGACATACGCGAGGACGTGATCCGCGCGCACGCCGAGCTGCCGAGCGTGTGCGAGCACATCCATCTGCCGCTTCAGTCCGGCTCCTCGCGCGTGCTCAAGGCGATGCGCCGCACCTACAACCGCGAGCGCTACCTCGACCGCGTGACGATGATCCGCGAGCTGGTGCCCGACTGCGCGATCACCACGGACATCATCGTGGGCTTCCCGGGGGAGACGGAGGCCGAGTTCGAGGAGACGATGGAGGTCGTGGAGCAGGTGCGCTACGACTCGGCCTTCACGTTCATCTTCTCGCCGCGCCGCGGGACGCTGGCCGCCGAGCTGGAGGAGGTCCTGTCCCCGCCGGTCAAGCGCGAGCGGATGGACCGGCTTGTGGCGACCGTCCAGCGCCATGCCAGCGAGCGGGCCCAGCGCTTCGTGGGACGCACGCTGGAGGTGCTGGTGGAGGGCCCGTCGCGAACGGACCCCGACAAGCTGCGCGGCCGGACCCGCCACAACAAGACGATCAACTTCGCAGGCCTGGCGGCGCCCGGCGAGCTGACCGAGGTCTCGGTGACCTCGGCGACGAGCACGACGCTGGCGGGCGAGGAGCGCCTGCTGGCCCGCCTCGCCTAGCTGCCGCCCAGCCGCGCGTTGGTCAACTCGGTGAGAGCTGTCAGAGCGGCAATCGAGCCACCCGGCCCCCACCAGAGGGCGGCGGAGACCGCTTCGATCCGACCCGGGAGCGAGCCGGCAGCGACCTGCGCCCCGGGGGCCCGCGCCAGAAGCGTTACGTCCGCGTCACCTGCGTTGAACACCTGTTTCACTCCTGCGTCGGCGAGGATCGTGCCGGCGAACGAGCTCGCTTTTGCAAAGCGAACGCCGGACCGGGTCGCAAGAGCGACGGCGACCCGGGGCTTGCCCGCGCCGCGGCGCTCCGCCCGGATCGCCTTGCGCGCCCGAGAGGCCTCGTGGTCGTAGTCGATCAGGCGCTGCTCGGCTTCGTTCGTACGGCCGAGCGCCTCCCCGGCCAGACGCAGGTTCAGCTTCCACTGGCCGCCGCCCAGGGCGAGCATCACCGTGGGCGCGATCCTGCTCAGCCGGTCGTAGAGATAGCCCTGGCCGGAGCGGCCGTCCGTGCCGGCGCTCCCGATGATCAGGTCGGGGTGGACGGCCTCGACCGCGGCGAGATCCTCCGCCGCGACCGGCCGCATCAGCGACACGCCGCTTCCAGCAGCGCGCAGGTACCCGGGCAGCCGCGCCCCGGGTACGGCCGCGCGGGCCGGATGCACGTGAAGCGACAGCGTGTCGTCCAGCGAGTCGAGCGTCAGGGTGAGCGGATGCTCCGCCTGGCCCGGCACCTTGGTCTCGCCGAGCACGTGCTGGACCTTCAGCGGCCGGATCGTCTCCTTGCTCTCGTCGAAGCCCGATTCCTGGCAGCCGAGGATCGACACCGCCATGACGGCGGCCACCACTGCGAACGGGGTTCGGGTCTGCACGGCGTGTATTACTAGCGACCGTGCGCCTGGTGGCACTCTTCGGCCCCACCGGAGTGGGGAAGACCGCGGTCGCGATCGCGCTCGCCGAGCTGCTGCGCGAGCAGGGCGAGAACCCGATCGCGGTCTCGGCGGACGCCTTGCAGGTCTACCGTGGCCTCGAGACGCTCACGGGTGCCGCGACCGAGGAGGAGCAGGCCCAGCTCGAGCACCGCCTGCTGTCGTTCGTCGACCCGAGCGACACGTTCTCCGCCGGCGAGTTCGCCGAGCGCGCCCACGCCGAGATCGACGCGGCGCTGGCGGCAGGAAGGCGCCCGATCGTGGTCGGCGGCACCGGCCTCTACCTGCAGGCGGCGCTGACCGACCTCGAGCTGCGCCCGCCGCCCGATCCCGACACGAGGGCGCGGGTGCAGGCTCGGCTGGACGAGATCGGTCCCGAGGCGCTCCACGAGGAGCTGGCAACGAGGGCGCCCAGCACGGCGCGGGCCATCGACCCGCACGACCGCACCCGCGTGGGACGCGCGCTCGAGCTGCTGGAGATGGGGGAGGAGCCTGCGGCGACGGGCGCGGACTCGCGGCTCTGGACCGCCAGCCTGCGCCACCCGACGCTGCTCTGCGGCCTGACCATGCAGCGCGCCTCGCTGTACGAGCGAATCGACGCGCGGGCGGACGCGATGGTCGCGGCCGGGGCGGCGGACGAGGTCCGGCGGGCCGACAGGTCGGGCGCCTCGCGCACCGCCCGCTCGGCGCTCGGCTTCGAGGAGCTTCTGCGGGCCGACACCGAGGCGATGAAGCGCCGCACGCGCAACTACGCAAAGCGCCAGCTGAGCTGGATGCGCCGCCTTCCAGGCGTCCACGAGATCGACCTCACCGACGCGCCGCCTGAGAGCGCCGCCGCTGACATCGGTCATATACTGGCCGCGCGGCCAGGCTCGGTCGCCTGAAGCTGGGAGGAGAGGACTCTGTGACTCGCGCGATCGTGTCCGCCGCCGTCGTGGCCGCCCTGGCGGCCCTTGCCCCGTCCGCCTACGCCGTGCGTGACTTCTCGAGCACGGCGCGCAACATCATCCCGTCCGGGCAGTACGGCGGGGTGCCGCCGGTCCCGGCGGCGGACGACCAGGCGCGGATGTACGACGCGCTCACTCCCCTGTTCGACAACGTCTCGAAGGGCGACCTCAACAAGTACTTCAAGTCGGAGAAGCTCGGCACGAAGGGGCAGGGCCCGCTGCACCGGGAGCGCGTGCCGCACAAGGGCACGAAGCTGATCCGCGACCGCTTCAACGTCCCGCACATCTACGGCAAGACCAACGACGACGTGACCTGGGGCGCCGGCTGGGCACTGGCCGAGGACCGCGAGCTGCTGCTCGAGCAGGCGCGCTACAACGCGCGCGTCGCCGTCGTCGACGCGCCGGGCGAGACGGCGATCGACCTGATCGTCGGCCTCAAGACCTTCAAGCCGAGCGCCCAGACCGAGCGCGAGACGCAGAAAGAGGTCCGCAAGCTCAAGCGCTACGGCAGGCCGGCCCGCCGGCTGCTGCACGACATCGACGTCTTCGTCAAGGGCATCAACGCCTACTACAAGGCCGGGCACAAGGACTACAAGCCCTGGACGCGCAAGGACGTGATCGCCCTCAACGCCGTCAAGAGCGAGCTGTTCGGCGAGGGCGGCGGCTCCGAGGTCCAGTCGGCCCAGCTGCTCGACGGTCTCCAGAAGAAGCTCGGCGACGCCAAGGGCTACTCCGTGTGGAACGACCTGCGCGAGCGCCAGGACCCCGAGACCCCCGTCTCGATCCCCGGCAACTTCCCCTACGCGCCGCTGCCCGCCAAGCGCACCGGCAACGTCGTGCTCGACAACAACTCCTTCCAGCCGGTGGCAGAGCCGCCCGCGACCGCAAAGGCCGCGGGCGCGCAGCAGCCGCTGCGTCGCCAGGCGAGCAACGTGCTGATGGTCGCCGGCAAGCGCTCGAAGTCCGGGCATCCGCTGTTCGTCGGCGGCCCGCAGATCGGCTACTTCTATCCCGGCCTCACGCTCGAGATGGACCTGCACGGGCCCGGCTGGAACGCCCGGGGGGCGACCTCTGCGCCCTTCCCCGGCTACATCCTGATCGGCCGGCGCGAGGACTTCGTCTGGACCCTGACCTCGGCGGGGGCCGATCTCGTCGACATCTTCGTCGAGACCCTCTGCGACGGCAGCGACCACAAGTACCTGTACAAGGGCAAGTGCCGGTCGATGCACTACTTCAACGCCGGCTCGATCGACAACCAGCCCGTGACCTTCTACCGAACGGTGCACGGCCCGGTGGTCGGCTACGCGACGGTCGACGGCCGCCGCGTGGCGATCTCGCGCAAGCGCTCGAGCTACCTGCTCGACGGCGTGGACCTGCTCCTGTTCAAGCGCCTCACGCGCGGGCACATCCCCAACGCGAAGGCGTTCATCAAGGCTGCGGGCATCTCGCCGCAGACGTTCAACACGTTCTACGCCGACAGCCACGACGTGGCGCAGATCACCACCGGCCTGCTGCCGATTCGCGCGAAGGGCGTCGACTCGGGCCTGCCGACCGACGGTCGCGGCGGCTACGAGTGGAAGGGCTGGCTGCCGAACAAGGACCACCCGCACGCGATCCGGCACAACGGCGTCCTCAACAACTGGAACAACAAGCCGGCGCGCGGATTCCCCGGCGCCGACGACCAGTGGTCGTATGGGTCGATCCAGCGCGTCGACCTGCTCAACCGCAACACGAACAAGCACAAGAAGAACACGCTCGCGACCCTGACCGGCGCCATGAACGCCGCCGCCACGCAGGACGTGCGCGCGATCGAGTTCCTGCCGGTGCTGGCGCAGGTGCTGCACGGCAGCGCCGCGCCCAGCGCGCGCAGCCAGCGCATGCTCCAGCTGCTGGAGGACTGGCGCACCCAGGGCGCCAGCCGGCTCGACCGTGACCTGGACGGGAAGATCGACCATCCCGGAGCCGCGATCCTCGACGCGGCCTGGCCGCGGCTCGCCGACGCGGTGTTGACGCCGGTCCTGGGTCAGCCGCTCGCGGACCAGCTGAACGACACGCTGCACAGGCGGTTCGACTCGCCGCCCGGCGGACAGTTCGGCGGCTGGCACATGTACATGGACAAGGACCTGCGCACGCTGCTGGGCAAGTCGGTCAAGGGCAAGTTCGCCAACCGCTTCTGCGGCAACGGTGACCTGGCCTCCTGTCGCGCCTCGCTGTGGGCGGCTCTCGAGGCCGCCGGCGCCGAGCTGCAGACGACGCAGGGGGCGAACCCGGACCTGTGGCGCGCGGACGCGACCGCGGAGCGGATCGCCTTCGCGCCGGGGCTGCTGCCGTACACGATGCGCTACACGAACCGGCCCACCGGCATCCAGCAGGTGATCGAGTTCGCCGGGCATAGATAGCTCCTCCGGATATCGTGCCCGGCCGTGCGCTTCGAGAAGTGGCAGGCGCTCGGCAACGACTACGCCATCGTCGAGGAGCGTGAGCTCCCGTTCGAGCTCACCCCGGCGCGGGTGCGGGTCCTGTGCGCCCCGCACACGGGCGTGGGCTCCGACGGCGTCCTGCTGCTGCGTGAGATCGACGACCCCGGCTTGGTAGCCGAGGTGCGGATCTTCAACCCGGACGGCTCGGAGGCCGAGCTGTCCGGCAACGGCGTGCGCGAAGCGATCCTCTACCTCCGCCGCCACGGCTGGACCCAGGAGGACAGCTTCTCGGTGCGCACCGCGGCGGGCGACGTCAGGCCGCGCATAACCGGCAAGGACACGTGCAGCGTCGCCATGGGGCGGGCGCGGCTGCGGGCCCCCGACGACTTCCCCGCCGGGCCCGACGACGGCGTCGGGACGCTGATCGTGGAGGGCCGCGAGCTCGCCTTCCAGTTCGTCCAGGCCGGCAACCCGCAGTGCTCGATCGAGGTCGACGAGGGGCTCGAGGAGCTCGACCTGCAGCTCTACGGACCGGCGATCGAGCACCACGAGCTGTTCCCGCGCCGCACGAACGTGTCGTTCTGGCGGCGCGAGGGCGGGGCCGCGATCCGCGCCCGCATCTTCGAGCGCGGCGTGGGGGAGACCATGTCGTCGGGCACCGGCGCCGCCGGCGCGGCCGTGGCCGCCGTGCTGCGCGGCGTGGAGAGCCCGGTCACGGTTCGGCTCGACGGCGGTGAGCTCGGGGTCGTGGTTGGGGAGGATCTAGAGGTGGAATTGACCGGCTGGGCGCGACCCGTCTACCAGGGAAAGGTGAGCGAAGAGCTGATGGCGGAGCTGCATGCAACCGAGTAAGCGCCTCGAGCGCCTGCCGCCGTACCTGTTCGCCGAGCTGGAGCGAAAAGTGTCGGAGAAGAAGGCCGCCGGGGTCGACGTGATCTCGCTCGGGATCGGCGACCCCGACACGCCCACGCCGGAGCCGGTGATCGCGGCGCTCGCCGCGGCGGGCGCCGACCCCGGCACCCACCGCTACCCGTCGAATCGCGGCCGGCGCGAGCTGCGCGACGCCTTCGTGCGCTTCTACGAGCGCCGCTTCGGCGTCGCGCTCGACGCCGACACGGAGATCGTGCCGGCGCTGGGCGCGAAGGAGTGCGTGTTCAACCTGAACATGGCGTTCCTCGACCCCGACACGATCGCGCTCGCGGCCGATCCCGGCTACCCGGTCTACACCGGCGGGCCGCTGCTGGCCGGCGCCGAGGCGGTGCTGATGCCGCTGCTGCCCGAGCGCGGCTTTGCGCCCGACCTGGATGCGATCGGCGGAGACGTGGCCGCCCGAGCGAGGCTGCTCTACCTCAACTACCCGAACAACCCGACCGGGGCCGTCGTGCCGGACGGCCTGTTCGAGCGCGCCGTCGAGTTCGGGCGCGAGCACGACGTCCTGATCGTCCACGACGCCTCCTACACGGAGACGACCTTCGACGGCTACGTCGCCCCGTCGTTCCTGGAGACCCCTGGCGCGAAGGAGGTCGGCGTCGAGGTCTTCTCGCTCTCCAAGGGCTGGAACATGACCGGCTGGCGCACCGCCGCCCTGGTCGGCAACGCCGCGGCCGTCAACGCCTACTGGCACCTCAAGACCAACATCGACTCGGGCATGTTCGAGGCCGTTCAGCTGGCGGCGGCCGCGGCGCTCGATGCCGGGCCGCCCGAGGAGATGCGGGTGATCTACCAGCACCGGCGCGACCTCGTCTGCGACGCGCTCGCCGAGATCGGTGTCGAGGTGACCAGGCCCAAGGGGACGATCTACGTCTGGGCGCCGGTGCCTGAGGGGCACACGTCGGCGTCCTATTGCGAGCTGGTGCTCGAGGAATCGGGCGTGGTGGTGTCGCCGGGCGGCGCCTACGGCCCCAACGGCGAGGGCTTCTTCAGGATCTCGCTGACTGTGCCGGACGCGCGCCTGGCCGAGGCCATGGAGCGCCTGCGCGACACCCTGGCGGCCGGCTAGATGCACTACTGCGGCGTCGTAGCGGTGCAGGGGGCGCTCCAGCTCGCGATGCTGGAGGAGGTCCGCACGGCGGAGCCGCCGATCCGGCTCAACGCCCTGTTCTACGAGCCCGGCTCGGCGGCGGAGGTCGCGCACGAGCTGCACACGCTCGACGAAGTCGTGATCGGAGTCGGCGCTCCGCTTGCCGGCCCGGTCAACGGCCGGCCGGGGCGAGACTGCGACGCGCTGCTGCTGCGCCGCGGCGTGGCGCCTCAGGCGCCGACCCAGGAGACGCGCATCCTGGCCGACCTGCTGCGCGACCTGGCGGCCTTCGCGCCCGGCGGAGAGGACCACACCGGACCCGTCGAGGAGGGCGCCTACCGGCGCTTCCCGGTCTTCGAAACCAACGCCGACGGTGTCTTCTACGCGCTCCAGGGCCGCCGCCTGGCGGCCAAGCGCCATCCGTTCGGCGTCTGGATGCGAATCGAGGAGCTGGCGGGCGATCACGTCGTCGACGACGGCGGCGACCTCTGGCATCGGCGCATCGAGGAGCTCGACGCGGCCGTGTGCGCGCTCTGCGCCCACCGCTACGCGGTCGGGCACGCGAGCTGGCTCGGGGACCCGACGGAGGGCGTCGTGGTGCTGCCCGGCGCCTCGATCCCGGCGGAGTTCGAGCGCCGCGGCGTGATGCCGGCGGTCGAGCGCCTGCATCTGTCGCGGGCCTAGACTGGTCGGGGTGGAACGCAGCTACGGCGAAGGAGTGCGCAACCCGCGGGCGCGTCAGCGCGCCTTCTGCATCGGCGCCGGCCCGCGCGAGCCCGACCTGGCCGAGCTGAAGGAGCTGCTGCGCACCGCCGGAGTGGCGGTCGCGGGAGAGCTGACCCAGCGCCGGCCCGAGCCGGATCCAGACCGCTACTTCGGCAAGGGCAAGCTGACCGAGCTGAAGGAGGCGATCGAGCAGGCCGACGCCAACCTGGTCGCCGTCGACGACGAGCTCAAGCCGCGCCAGGAGCGCAACCTCGAGCAGGCGCTCGACGTGCCCGTGATCGACCGCACGGCGATCATCTTCGACATCTTCGCCGACCACGCGCACTCGGCCGAGGGCAACCTCCAGGTCGAGCTGGCCCAGCTCGAGTACAACCTCGCCCGCATGCGCGGGCTCTGGACCCACCTGGAGCGCCTCGGCGGCGGCATCGGCACGAGGGGGCCGGGCGAGAGCCAGATCGAGACGGACCGCCGGCTGGCGCGCGACCGCATCGCTGCTCTGAAGCGGCGGCTGCGCGAGACCAAGGGCACGCGCGGGACGATGAGGCGCGAGCGCGAGCGCGCCGCCCTGCCGACCGTCGCGCTGGCCGGCTACACGAACGCCGGAAAGTCGACCCTGCTCAACGCGCTCACGGGCGCCGACGTGGGGGTGCGCGAGCGCCTCTTCCACACGCTCGATCCCACCACGCGCGCGTTCGAGATCGCCGGCCGCAGCTACCTGCTCACCGACACCGTCGGGTTCATCCGCAAGCTGCCGCATCAGCTCGTCGAGGCGTTCTCGGCCACGCTCGAGGAGGCGCTGGGCGCCGACCTGATCGTCCACGTGGCCGATGCCTCGGTGGCGGAGCAGGAGCTGCACGAGATGCTGGAGGCGGTCGACTCGGTGCTGGCGGAGACCGGGGCGGGAGATACCCCGCGGCTGCTCGCGCTCAACAAGATCGACCTGGTCGACGACGAGCGTCGCCACGCGCTGTCCTTCCGCTTTCCCAACGCTGTCCAGGTGTCGGCGGAGACGGGGGAGGGGCTCGACGCGCTGCGCGAGGCGATCGAGGCGCGCTTCCTCTCGACTCTGCGGTCGATGGAGCTGCTCGTGCCCTACGGCGAGGGCGGCACGATGTCCGAGCTACACGACGTGGCGGGCGAGCTCGAGCGCACCGACACCGCGGAGGGAGTGCACGTGCGCGCGCGGGTTCCCGTGGCGGCGGCGGCGCGCTTCGAGCGCTTCTCGACGAACGGCGGCCCGGCGGAGTGACGCTGCGCTACCGCCGCCTGAAGGTGGCGGCGCGCCCGCCGACGCAGGCCCACGAGGGCGACGCCGGCTACGACCTGCACGCCGCCGAGGCGGTCACGATCGACCCCGGCGACCGCGCGAGCGTGGGCACGGGCATCGCCGTGGCGATCCCCGAGGGCCAGGCCGGCCTGGTGGTGCCGCGCTCGGGTCTGGCGGCCCGGCACGGCATCTCGGTCGTCAACGCGCCGGGGCTGATCGACTCGGGCTACCGCGGCGAGCTGCGCGTCCTGCTGCTCAACACGGACTCGAGCGAGCCGTTCACGGTCGAGCCCGGAGACCGCATCGCACAACTGGTGCTGGTCCGGGTCGAAACGGAGGAGCTCGAGGAGGTCGCCGAGCTGGACGAGACGGCGCGCGGTGTGGGCGGATTCGGCTCGACCGGGCGCTGAGCACCCACGTCAGCGTGGCGCACCCCGAGCAAACGGCGGTTTTAGACCGATTTGCGCAAAAGTCCGACTTGCGAAAAGCGTCGCGCTGTAGGCGGTAGTTCCGCGCTCTAGAGCGAATCCGACCGCTGGGGGACCGCTCAGAACCGCTGGGATAGGGGTGTCGACTGCACCGCAACTGCACCGCACGACGGAGGACCGCCGTCCCGCCCGCCCCGTCCGCTACGAACGCGATCCTCCAGCGGCATGGTGGATCAGCGAGTCGCTAAGTGGAGACGCTGGATGGACGGGTCGATCAAGGCGAGCGTGATCACGATGAACCACCATCGCCAGATTTGGCGGGGCCTTGCCGAGGTCATCGCAGCCCATGGCTCGCTCCCCGACTCGGCGTACTGGGAGCACTACTTCGACATCTACGCCGAGACGCAGGCGATGGCGGTCCGCCGACAGGCCGACCTTCACCCGGACGTAGCCAGCTTGGCCAATCTTCTATCGGAGGTCGTCGAGGACGCAAAGGCGTTGACGCCGGAGTGGTGGATCGACCTGTGGAACATCGACGAGGGCGACGACTACGAGCGCGCTTACGCCCGTCGCCAATGGGACGACGAGTTCGGCGGCGAAGTCGGCGTCCACTTGGACCCCGCTATCGCCGCGGTGGACTTCGAGCGTCTGCGGGCCGGCTCGGAGGCTGTGAAGGATCACGTCGATAAGCACATCGCCCACTCCGAGGATCCCGGGCCTGAGGCCAAGGACCCCGGCTCGACGCCCGCCGAGACGACGCTGACCCTCAACGAGGTCCACGATGCCATCGACGTAATCGGCGAGGTGTTCACGCGCTACTACCCGCTCTTTGAGGCGGCGAGCATGGCCACCCTGGAGCGGGTGATCCAGCACGACTGGCTGGCACCCTTCCGCGAGCCGTGGATCGGCCCGGGACGCCGGTAAGCGCGACCTGACTGCAGGCGCACGAGATCAGCACGGGCGGCCTATTGACCGCCGGTCAGCACGGTACCCTCAAGGGGTATGGCGACCACCGAGAACATTCGCCCGCTGCTCCGTCCGATCGACGTTGCCGAGCTGCTCAACGTCTCGCGCAAGACCGCCTATCGGCTGATCGAACGCGGCGAGCTCGACGCAGTCCACGTCGGCGCGAGCGTGCGCGTCCGGCCCGACGACCTGGAGCGCGAGCAAGAGCCCGGCCACGCCCGTGCCGGGTTTCGGCGGCGGCTCGACCGCCGGGCCCTTGCCGGCGTCGGACTCGGGCACCCGCCTCGGTGGTGAACTGGGCACCGGGGTGCCCTGTTCGGCCTCGGCCAGAAGTAGCTCAGCGAGGTAGGGCCGCCCGGCCAGCTGGGCCTCGAAGGCCCGCACGCGCAAGGCGCGATTCACCGGCCGCCCCGGATGTCGGCCAGGTGATCGGCCGCCGTCATGTCCTCCAGCGCCTTCTGGTGGTCCGGCTCGGCAGCGTCGGCCTCGTCATCCAAGCCGGCAGCGCGTAGCGCATCGGCCCTGTACTCGGCGTACTCGGTCGTCTCGGGCTTGAACTCCCCGCCGCGGCGCTCGGCCTGGATCGCCTTGAGATGGTCGCCGGGGGTGTAGTCGGCGGGGTCCTTGTGTCGTGTCGGTGGCTTCAACGTCGCCTCGCTTTGGTCGTGGTGGTCACGGTCGGTTGACGTGGGCGCGCAACCCGCCGCCGTCGGGCGAGGACGGACCCGACGGGTGCCGGGTGGTGCGCCCTGCGGGGATCGCCGCCGGGGTCTCTGCGGGGACCGCCAGGCTCGGCTTGCTCTTCTGTGACTCTGTGACGTCGCTCCGAGTGTGAGCGCGGTTGCTGTGGACGTAGCACCCCGCCGGTAGAAATGTCCAACTCGCAACCCAGGAGGGATACAAAATGGAGTACGCAGCGAATCCCCGCACCCTTCCCACCCGTCGCACGCTGGTCGCGCCCTTCGTGGCGCTGCTGCTTGGAGCTGCAGCGGCGGTCGGCGGTTATGCCCTGATCGACAATCAGGACACAGTCCAAGCCCCTGGCAAGGTTGTCTTCGTCGACACGCCGGGACCAGGCGCGGGTGTCCGCGGCATCGATGACACGGCCAACTCCGCGGCCCTGACCTCGACGCCCCCGAAGGTGGTCGTCCCGTACCTCAGCCACGGCGCTGGCGTCCAGACCGGCAACGTCTCCACCACCGACGAGGCCGCGACGGCCGCGGCGGTCGGATCCCGCGGGGGCCACGACGACGCCACTGTCGCCAACCGGACCGACCCGCACGGGCCTGCGGCCCTGCTCCACACGCACTGAGTCGCCCGCAGACAACGGCTCGGTAGCAGTACGCCCCTGCCCCGGCGGGGGCGCACTGCGTGGGCGCACTGGTTGGCAACTGGGGCCTGCGCCGGAGATACTGGGCGGGCGATGTCGCAGGAGAACGTCGAGGCCCTCCGCGAGATGTTCGCCATCCTCAATGAGCGAGGCGTCGGGGCGGCAACCGAAGCATTTGGCGAGCTGCTTGCTCCCGACTTCGCGCTCGAGGAGGCCGCCGAGATGCCTGATTCCGAGGCCTACACGGGGAGAGAGGCCTTCATCGAGAACATGGGCAAGCTCGAGGAGTCCTTCGAGGAGCTTCGGTTGGAGCCGCTCGAGATCGTGGATCTCGGCGAGAAGGTCATCGTCGTGGTCTCGATGAGTGGCCGGGGACAGGGCAGCAGCGTCCCGGTGGAGATGGCCTTCGCCCAGCTTTGGTCGCTGCGGGACGGTAAGGCGGTCTCGCTGCGGGACTACGCGACCAGGGCCGAGGCCCTCGAAGCCGTGGGGCTCTCGGAGTAGGCGATGGGGCAAGAGAACGTCGAGATCGTGCAGCGCATGAACGCCGCCTTCAACCGGGGGGACCTCGACCAGGCGTACGGCTTCTATGAGCCGACGGCGATCTGGCACTCCCGCGCCGATGAGCCCGACACTGGCGACTATCACGGCCTCGACGCGATCCGTGAGATGGCGAAGATGTGGGTGGGCATGTTCGACGAGTTCCGGTTCGATCTCGAGGACTACGTCGACAGTGGCGACTGCGTTGTCACGTCCGGCTGGCTCTGTGGACGCGGTCGGGAGAGCGGCGCTGAGGTTCGAGAGCGTTATGCCTGGGTTGTCCGTATGCGCGAGGGCAAGCTCGCCGAAATCTGGGAGTACCGCGACCGCGCCGAGGCCCTCGAAGCCGTGGGCCTGTCGGAGTAGCTGATGTCGCAGGAGAACGTCGACAACTTCAGGCGAGGCGTCGAGGATTGGAACAGGAACAACTTTGACGCGTGGATCGACCAGTTCGATCCCGAGGTCGAATGGTTCACGCTTCTTGAGGTATATCGCGGACATGCCGGAGTCCGGAAGGCTTGGGAGAGCCTCAAGGGCACCATGCAAATCAGGTCTCGATATGACGATATTCGTGATCTCGGGGAATCCGTGCTCGCCCTGGGGGAAATGGAGGGCACGGGACAGACAACCCGGTTGGACTTCAGTGGTGAGCTCGCGCAGCTGGTCACATATCGTGGCGGAAGGGTCGTCCATGTCCGGTCTTTCCGCAGCCATGCCGAGGCCCTCGAAGCCGTGGGGCTGTCGGAGTAGCGCCCTCACGCCGCCTCCACGGCATCGGCGATCGCCACGTCCTCACGGTCAGCGCCGAAACCCTCGCCCAATGCCGCCTTGCGTTCCCGCCCGACCTTGATCCGGTCACGGGCCTCTCGACCGCGCTTGGCGATCCGCTCCCGTTCGGCGTCGGTCAAGTGGCCGTTCCGGGCCATCCAGGAGAGCGACTCGACCTTCGCCTCATGGCTCCAGCGGATGCGCTTCACCAGACCGTGGGGGCCGCGCTCACCTGGCCGCGGTCGATGCGCGCGACCGGGCGCTCTGGGCAACAGCCCTATACGCCGGCCTGCGGCGCGGCGAGCTGATGGCGCTCCGCTGGGATGACGTTGACCTGGCCGCTGGCGTTATCCACGTGCGGCGCGGGTGGGATCGTGTGGAGGGCGAGATCGAACCCAAGTCGCGCAGGGGGCGTCGGCGGGTCCCGATCCCTGCCGCGCTTCGCGACCACCTCCTCGAGCGCAAGCTCGCGACTGGCGATGGCCGCGTGTTCGGCGGGCCCACGAGCGTCAGGACGACGGCCGAGCGCGGGGCAGCCGCCATGCGCAAAGCGGGCATCGAGCCTTTGGCGATCCACGACTGCCGCCACACCTACGCCAGCCTGATGATCGCGGCCGGCGTGAACGTGCGCGCCTTGAGCGAGTTCATGGGCCACGGCGGCGTGGCGATCACTCTGGACCTCTATGGGCATCTGCTGCCCGGCTCCCACGACGAGGCCGCCGGCCTGTTCGACGCCTACCTGGCCCGCGCCGCCGGTACCGAGAACGCGCCGACTGCACCGCGAACTGCACCGCACCCTGCGAAAGTCGCTTCATAGAGCCTTGCAGGCAAAAGTCCGACTTGTAGGTTAGTCTCGCGGTCTCTTGCAACCGCTTGCAGTGGAGCGCAGGTCGCAGGACGGCATCGAACTGGTGCTCGTCGAGGGGGAGGTCGATATCGCGACCGCCGCCAGGCTGATCAGCGTGCTGAACTCGTCGGTCGCGGAGGCGATCAAATCGGTGATCGTCGACCTCACCCACGTGGGTTTCATGGACTCCACGGGGCTCGCGTTGCTGATCAATGCCAACCGGCGCCTGTCGCTGCGCCGCAAGGGTTTTGCGGTGGTCTGCCCGCCCGGTCAGCTGCGGCGTGTCTTCGAGATCACGGACATGATCGAGACGTTGCACGTCTGTCCGGACCGCGAGACGGCCCAAAGGGCATCTGCACCGGCCTGAGCACCCTTTATCTGCGGGCTGTGCCTGCCGATATCTAGAGCATGAGTGACAGTCCTGCCGCCCCAGCTGGCGCATTTCCCGTGCCCGGTCTCAGGCCGCCTACGCAGCGGACTGGCGCCAAGCGGCGAATCGGCGACGTAATCGTGCAGCTCGGCTTCGCCGAGCGGGAGCTCGTCGAGAAGGTCGTGGATGAGGGCCGGGCCAACGGAATCCCGCTCGGTCAGGCGCTCATCGACGCGAAGATCGTCGACTCGGACCAGCTCGCCCAGGCGCTCGCCGAGCGCAACGGTCTCGACTACGTCGACCTCAACTCCTTCGAGGTCGACCACGGCGCCGCCAACCTGCTCGACCCCGCCAAGGCGCGCCGCTACCAGACGATTCCGATCTCGTTCCTCGGGGAGCAGACGCTCCTCGTGGCAACGGCCGACCCGGCCAACGTGCTTGCGCTGGACGACATCGCGATGGCCACCGGCTACGAGGTGCGCCGCGCTGTCGCCTCGCCCGAGGACATCGACGCCACGATCGGCCAGCTCTCGCATCTTGGCGACGCGGTCGAGGAGCTCGGCGATGACGAGGTCGAGGCCGAGGTCATCGAGCTGCGCGACCAGGCCGATGAGGCGCCGGTCGTCAAGCTCGTCCACTCCGTGATCGCCGACGCGGTGCGCCGCGGCGCGTCCGACATCCACTTCGAGCCACGCTCGAACGACATGCGCGTGCGCTACCGCATCGACGGTGTGGTGCACGACACCACCACCGTGCCGCGCCAGCACGTCGCCGGCCTGATCTCGCGAGTGAAGATCATGGCCAACCTCGACATCGCCGAGCGGCGCGTCCCTCAGGACGGACGCATCGGGCTGTCGGTGGACGGCCGGCACATCGACCTGCGCGTCGCCACCCTGCCGGTGGTGCGCGGCGAGTCCATCGTGATGCGCATCCTGGACAAGGACAAGGTCGTCATGGACCTGGACGCGCTCGGGATGTCGCCACACGACCGCGAGCGCATGGAGGCCGCGCTGCTGCGCACGCACGGCGCGATCCTCGTCACGGGGCCGACCGGCTCCGGCAAGACGACCACGCTGTACGCCGGCCTCGGCACCGTCAACACGCCGGACAAGACGATCATCACCGTCGAGGACCCTGTCGAGTACGAGCTGACCGGCGTCAAGCAGGTCCAGGTCAACCCCAAGACCGGTCTGACCTTCGCGGCCGGACTGCGCTCGATGGTCCGCGCGGACCCGGACATCATCATGGTCGGCGAGGTCCGCGACCGCGACACCGCCCAGATCGCGATCGAGTCGGCGCTCACCGGACACCTCGTGCTCACCACGCTGCACACCAACGACGCGCCGCTGGCCGCCGCGCGCCTGATCGAGATGGGCATCGAGCCCTACCTGGTCGCCTCGGGCGTGGTCTGCGTCGCGGCCCAGCGCCTCGTGCGCCGGCTCTGCGAGTGCAAGACCGAGGTGGAGCTGACGGCGGAGCTGCTGCGCGCCCAGGGCTTTGACACCGACGAGAGCTTCAAGGGGTACGAGCCGGACGGCTGCGTGCGCTGCAACCACACCGGCTACAAGGGTCGCCTCGGAATCTACGAGGTGATGCCGGTGACCGACGAGCTCAGGCGCATGATTCTCGAGGGAGCCGGCGCGGACACCATGCGCGTGCAGGCCCGCGCCGAAGGCATGCGGACGCTGCGCGAGGACGGTCTCGAGAAGATCAAGGCCGGCGACACCTCGGTCCCCGAGGTGCTGCGCGTGGCCGGCGGGTCGGCCAGCTAGGGATCAGCCTCAGACGCCAGCCGCGCGAAGCGCCGAGGCGTGCGCGCCTTCCTCGAGCTCCTGGCCGGCCAGCGGCTCCAGCTCGATGCCGAGCGCCAGCTCGATCAGGCGGTCAGCCAGCCAGACGTTCTTCGGCAGCAGCGGCCCGTGCAGGTAGGTGCCGATCACGTTGCCGCGCTGGACGCCCTCGAAGCCGTCGCGGTCGTTGTTGCCGTGGCCGGAGAGCACGCGCCCGAGTGGGCTTGCGTCGGGGCCGAGGTAGGTGCGCCCGCCGTGGTTCTCGAAGCCGGCGATCACACGCGGCCCCGTGCCGAGATCCGCCTCGATCGCGCAGTTGCCGATCAGCCGCGGGCCCGGCTCGCGGACGGTCTCGAGGTCGACCAGGCCGACGCCGGGCAGCTGCTCGTCGCCGAGCTGGTAGGAGTGGCCCAGCAGCTGGTAGCCGCCGCACACGGCCAATACGACGGCGCCGCGGTCGGCCGCGGCGTGTAGGGCGTCGCGCTTGGTGGCGGCCATGTCGTGGGCGACGGCGATCTGGTCGCGGTCCTGCCCGCCGCCAATGTAGAAGAGGTCGTGCGCGTCGGGGTCGAGCGGCGCCTCCAGGCTGGCCGCGGCGTGCTCGAAGCCCAGTCCGCGCCACTCACAGCGCGCTCGCAGCACGTAGATGTTGCCGCGGTCGGCGTAGATGTTCATCAGCTCGGGGTAGAGCGAGCAGACCCTCAGCGTCGGCATACGACCACCATGCTGCCGATGTAGGCGGCGGTCTCGCTCACCTCGTGCCGCGCCACGGGGCGCAGGCCGTGGCTGGAAGCCTCCCGCTCGAGCTCGTCCGGCGTGAGCGAGTCGATCATCTGTGTGTGGCGCTCCTCGGTGAGCCTTCCCGCCGGCGACACGGTTTGGCGCAGCCACTCCACGGCGACGCCACCGGGCTCGGGGCGGACGTCGAGCGGCAGGCTCGAATAGACCCAGTCGCCGCGCTGCCCGACGTCCGGCAGCGGCGGGGCGGCGTCCCGGGCCGCGACGGCCTCGTTCAGGTCGGCGATCGCCGCGGCGAAGGCCGCACCCCGGCCGAGGGAGGCGGCCACGCCGGCAAGCACCTCGGCGCGGGCCGAGGCGCCGCCCATGATCTGCATGAACTGCATCGGCGCGAGGACGAGCGAGAAGCGGCCGATCCGCGCGAGGCTGCGCGCATCCGCGCGCACGGCGGCGACCTCCAGGCCGCGCTCGCGCGCGCGCACGGCGAGCTGGTCGAGCAGCTCGGCGTCCGAATCCAGGGCGGTGACCTCGTGCCCGGCGGCCGCCAGGTCGAGCGCGACTCGGCCGGTGCCGGCGCCGAGATCGAGGACCGGCCCGCCCGCCTGCGCCGCCAGCTCCCGCCAGAGCGGGAGATCCGCCTCGTAGCCGCCGTTCTCGACGTCGTGCCAGATGACGGCGTCGTTCATTCCGACCACCGGCGGGCCAGACCGCGCCGCGAGAGCAGGTCGCGCAGCTCCAGCAGCGCCGTGTAGGTGGGCAGCGCGTAGACGTGCTCGCTGGAGGCGTTCGCGACGGCGGCGTCGAGCGAACGGGCCAGGTCGCGCTCGACCACCAGCTCCGCGTCCACGCCCGCGTACTTGAGCCGCAACGCCATCTCCTCCGCGCGCGTGCCCGAGCAGGTGGCGCGCCGCACCCGCCCGGCGAGCACCTCGAAGTCGGCGTCCCAGATCCACGAGATGTCGCGGCCGTCGGCGATCCCGTCGTTTAGCGCGAGCCAGAGGTCGAGCCTGCCGTTTTCGAGGGTAAGCGTCCGCAGCACCTCGTTCGCCCCCGCCGGGTTCTTGACCAGCAGGATCGAGACCTGGCGTCCGTCGATCGCGATCGTCTCGACCCGGCCGAACGCGCCGGCGAAGCCCTCGAGCGCCTCGCCGACGGTCGCGAGCGGCACGCCGAGCTCGAGCGCGGTCGCAGCGGCCGCGACGGCGTTGTAGACGTTGTAGAGGCCGGGGAGGGGGAGACGCGCGCGGAGCGGTCCCTGCGGGGTGCGCAGCTCGACGACCGAGCCGGTCATGCCGTCCAGCTGGACGCTCGTGGCCGCCACCTGGGGCGCCGGGCGCTCGCGGCCGCAACTCGGGCAGCGGTAGCGGCCCATGTGGCCGAGGTAGATCGCCTCGTACTCGTAGGCGTGGCCGCAGTTGCGGCAGTGCTTGGAGTCCGCCGCGTGCTGCATCCCCGGCAGCGCCTGCGAGTCGTCCTCCACGCCGAAGTAGGTCACGCCCTCGCGGCCGCGGCCGAGGTCGGCGACCAGCGGGTCGTCGGCGTTCAGCACGAAGCGAGTCCGGCCGTCCAGGCGCTCGACGAGCTCCGCCCAGCGGTCGGCGAGCAGCTCGAGCTCGCCGTAGCGGTCGAGCTGGTCGCGGAACAGGTTGGAGAGCAGGAGCAGGCGCGGGTTGAGGTCGCCGGCCACGGCCGGCAGCCACGCCTCGTCGACCTCGAACAGCCCCAGCTGGCCGCGCCCGCGGCCCGCGTCGAGCAGCGCGGTGGCGACTCCCCAGGCCATGTTCGATCCAGCCCGGTTGTGGACCACGGGGCGGCCCGCTCGCTCCAGGCAGGCGGCGAGCATCGCCGAGGTCGTCGTCTTGCCGTTCGTGGCCGACACCAGCAGCGCCCCCTCGTCGAGGTCACCCGCCATCCGCCCGAGCGCGCGCGGCGAGAGTCGCAGCAGCAGCCGGCCCGGCGCGGTGGTCCCGCCGCTGCGGCCGGCGCGGCGGCTGACCGCCCGGACGGCGCGGGCCAGGGCTCGCGCGGCTCGATACATCAACCCGGCGCGACGATGCGCAGGCAGCGCTGCTCCACGCGCACGGAGGCGGGAGTGTTGCCGATCGGGTCACCGTCGCCGTAGATGACGAACGGGCGGTCGGAGGCCACCTCGATCACCTCGCCGCGCAGGAACTGCGCGTCGGGCGAGTCGACGTGGGCGGCCTTGAAGGTCTTGAACACGCCCTGCAGGAAGGTCGGCTTCGAAGTCTCTTTCGAGATCAGGACGTCTAGCTTGCCGTCGTCCAGCTCCGCCATCGGGAGGACGATCATCCCGCCGCCGTAGGCCTTGGAGTTTCCGACCGCCACCGAGTAGCCGCTCGCCTCATGGCGCTCGCCGTCCACGGTCACGGTGAAGGCCGCCGGCTTCCAGGCGGCCAGGGCGCGCAGCGCCGCGTACAGGTACACGGCGTTGCCCTTGACCAGCTTCGCCTCGTTGGCGATCCGGTTGGCGTCGGAGTCGAAGCCGAAGCTGGCGATCCCCACGAACGGGGTGCCGTCGACATTTGCCACGTCGATCATGCGCTCCGGGCCGGTGACGGCCAGCGCGGCGGCCTCGGTCGGGTCGGTCGGTATCTCGAGCACGCGCGCGAGATCGTTGCCGCGCCCGCAGGGGATGAGCGCCAGGGTCCCGGTCGTGTTCTTCAGGGCCGCGGCCAGCGGGCGCAACATCCCGTCGCCGCTCATCGCCGCGACCATCTCGCCCTGGTGGGCCGCCCGCCTGGCCTCCTCGGCCGCGTGCTCGCTGCTGCGGGTCGTGATCGTGCGATGGGGGGCGTTCAGGCGATCCAGCTCGGCGTGGACGGCCGGGAGCGCCTTCAGCGCCTTGCCCCCGGCGGAGACCGGGTTGACCAGCAGCGCGAAGCGGCGGCTCAACTGTCTGCCACTGCCGCCCGCGCGCGCTCGGCGGCCGCTTCGCCGCGGGCCTCGCCGCGCAGGTGTGCCTGTTTGTCGACCTTCTGGACGCGCGCCTCCGCGAGCAGCTCGTCACCGAGCAGCCGCTCCGCGTGGGGGGCGTCGAGGTCGTCGGGATCCAGCACCAGCAGCACGTCCTGCTGGACGGTGTGCCAGTCCTCGTCGGTCACCCGCTCGGAGGCGACCAGCAGCTGCCCGGGACGCCGCAGCCAGTGCAGCTCGAACAGCCCGAGCCGGTAGGCGAACAGGCGGTCGCCGTCGGAGAAGAGGAAGTTGAGGCCGCTGAAGGGCGAGCGCTGGACGGTCGTGCGGATGGCCTTGCGCAGCGATGCGACGGGATTGCCCGCGTCGTAGATCGTCATCAGGAAGTTGAAGAAGGCCTCGGAGTCCGTGTCGCCGGACGGCCGCGTGACGCTCGGGTGCTCGAGCAGCCGCGGGTAGCGCAGGATCGTCCCGTTGTGGCCGAACGAGTAGCTGCCCAGGCAGAACGGGTGGGTGTTCTCGAGGGCAAGCCCGCCCATGGTCGCGCGCCGCACGTGGACGTTGAAGATGCGGCCCCTGATGTCCGTGGCGTCGAGGAAGTCATCGTCGGCGAAGGCGGCCTCGGGGAAGCGGACGCAGCGCGGGTCGAGGCCGTTGGCGCGTTCGTAGACCGCCATTCCCCAGCCCGAGTCGTGATCCTCGGATTGGCGGATCAGCGGGTTGACCGCCTCGATCAGCTCGTGCCGGATCGAGGCCGGCTCCGAGGCTACGCAGCCGAACACGCGGCACATGACCGTCGAACCTTACCGCGCCACAGGGGGGCGAATCCGCACGTGCCGCGACTTCGCCTGGATATGGAGCTTGTGGTCCAGGAGCCTCGGAGAATCTGGTGGGCGCGGCCGCGCAAGCTGTGCGCGCTCGAGCGCCCCGGGGGAGGTGGGCGCAACCATCGCGCCGACCGCCGCGGCGCCGAGATCGAGTACCTGCGCGGGCGCGGCGTGCGCCTGGTGGTGTCCGTCATGCGCACGCGCCACAACCTCGCGGCCTACGAGGTCGCCGGCCTGGATTGGCACCACGTGCCGGTCGCAAGCGCGGCCGACGGGGCGGAGGCTCTGGAGGAGCTGCTGCCGCTGCTGCGCACGGAGCTCGAGAGCGCCGGGGCGGTGGCGCTGCACGGCGACCGTTACACGGACTTCGTGGCGGCGGTGTGCGCGGCGCACCTGCACGAGGCCCGCGGAGTGGACGCAGCGGAGGCGCTCGACCGAGCGGCCCGGGCCGGGCTGGCGGTGACGCCGGAGGCGTGCGCGCTGGTGGGGGTCGACGTGGGGGAGGTGAGCGCGCTCATGCGGGTCGGCTGAGCAGCTCCGCGAGCGTGTCCGCCACGGCGACCGGCTGCGGGTCGAAGCCGTCCAGCTCGTCGTGGTCGCTGCTGTCGCTGCGCACGAGCGCTGCGTCGAGCTGCGCCGCCGCCGCGGCGGCGAGGTCGGAGCGCACGCGGTCACCGATTACGAGAGTCTTGCCGCCGCCAAGCCGGTCGAGGGCGGTGAGGAACAGCTGCGGCTCGGGCTTGCCCACGATCTGGGCGCGCACGCCGGTCGCGTACTCCACAGCGGCGAGGATCGCGCCCGTCCCGGGCCAGAGGCCGTCGGGCTGGGGGTAGGTGGGGTCGCGCGCGGTGGCCAGCAGGTCCGCGCCGCGGACGACCGCCTGGGTCGCGTTGCGCAGGTCGTCGTAGACGAGGTCGGTGTTGCCGCCCACGACGACGACCTCGGCGCGCGAGGCGAGGTCCGTGTTGTTCAGCACCTTCAGCCCGGCGTCTCGGACGTGGCGCAGCATGGCGGGCGAGCCGATGACGAAGGCGGTGCGGCCTGTGCGCGTGTCCGCGAGGAGGTGCTGCATCGCGCCGCCGACCGTGACGACGTCCTGCAGCGACGCCCGCAGCCCGATCTTCCAGAGCGCGGCGACCAGGTCCTCGCCGGAGTCGAAGGCGTTGTTGGTCGCAAAGGCAACGGGCTTGCCGGCCGCGCGCAGCTCGTCGAGCGCCTCCACCACGCGCGGGGTCGGCTCCCCGCCGATCCAGACACAGCCGTCCAGGTCGAGGATGAACTGGTCGTAGCGGGCGGCGAGTGGGGTGAGCGGCACCGCGCAAGCCTACGCAGCGGTTTGGGCCCGGTGACTCAGCGCAGACCGTGGACGACGAGCCGATCCTGCTGCGCGAGGAAGCGGTCGCCCTTCAGCCGCCAACGGATCGAGCGCGCCAGGCGGTAGGGGAACGGGCGCCGGTGGACGACCTCGACGGCGCGGAAGCCCTGCGCGTGCAACAGGTCGCGCACGAGCGGCAGGTTCGGCCCCCACCAGTTCGAGTCGTCGCCGAACAGCTCGGTGCCGGGGTAGTAGACCATCGCCGGGCGGCGCAGCCAGAGCAGGTCGGCGTGTGTCTCCAGGATCAGCCGCTCGGCGGTCACGCTCGCCACTCGCTCGAGGATCGAGAGCGGGTCGGGCAGGTGGTAGAAGACGCCCATGAACAGGACGATGTCGAAGGTGCCGATGCGCTCGGGTGAGAGCTCGTCGATTCCGATGTCGACGTCCTCGACGTTTGACCCCAGCACGCGCCGGGCGAGCTTGAATCCCTCCTGACCCGACCAGGGATTCTCCGGGCCGACCGGTGCGCGCCAGGCATTGGGGTCGATCGCGACGACCCGCTCGGCGCCGCGGCGCTCCGCCTCGAATGAGAAGAAGCCGTCCCAGGCGCCGATGTCGAGCACGCTCTTGCCGCGCAGGTCGGCGGGCAACCCGATCCGGGGCAGCTTCTCCGCCGAGTTGTCGTGCCCGGGGGTGACGATCCCGCCGCCGAGGTCGATCTGATGGAACCAGCGGATCGCCGCAACCTCGCGGCGCAGGTCGTCCTGGGAGGGAGCGGCTGCAGTCATGGGGGTGGATATTGCCGCCTCGCTAGATTCGAAGGCAATGGCCAACCCGATCGAGGTCACCGACGCGGACTTCCAGCAGCGCGTGCTGGACCGGTCCGCGCAGCTCCCGGTGCTCGTCGACTTCTGGGCCGACTGGTGCCAGCCCTGCCACGCGCTCGCGCCCGTGATCGAGCAGGCGGTGGACGCCCATCCGGGCAAGATCGAGCTTGCGAAGCTGGACACCGAGGCAAACCGGGCGACCGCCGCCCGCTACGGCATCCGCGGCCTCCCGACCGTCAAGGCGTTCCGCGACGGCGAGGTGGTCGACGAGTTCACCGGCGCGCAGCCGCCGCTGGTTGTCGAGCGCTTCGTCGCCGGCCTGGTGCCGTCCGAGGCGGATGAGCTGGCGGCCGCTGGCGACGAGGAGTCGCTGCGCCGCGCGCTCGAGATCGACCCCGGCCACGCGGCCGCGCGGCGGGACCTGGCGCGCCTGCTGCTCGGCCGCGGCGAGGTCCAGGAGGCGCTCGAGCTGCTGAGCTCCGTGGCGGGCGACTTCGTCGCGGAGGGTCTGGCCGCACGCGCCCGGCTGAGCGGCGACGAGGATCTGCGGCCCGCCTTCGAGGCGTGGGACCGCGGCGACGACGAGACCGCCCTGGAGCTGCTTCAGGCCGCGCTGGCCGACCCGGAGCGTCGCGACGACGTGCGCCGGGTGATGGTCGCGATCTTCACCGAGCTGGGCGCGGACAACCCGCTCGCACGCGAGTACCGGCGCCGCCTGTCGGCGGCGCTCAACTAGCTCGCGCTGACGGGGTCGTGCTAGCCGGGTCGCGCGGCGCGCGCCTCGCGCGCTCGCGCCTGCCTGCGTCTGCCCAGCAGGACCAGCACGCCGATCACCACCACGACCGCCAGGAAGCCGAAGAAGATGGCCGGCCCGGTGGAGATGCCGCCGAACGGGAGGGCGATCAGCTCGACGAGCCCGAGGCCGAGTGCCAGCAGCACGATCACCAGGAGCACGAGCAGCACGATTCCGCGGATGCGGGCGACGATCCCCGCGCTCGCCGGCGGGATCAGCAGCCCCATCATGCGCAGCATGAACATCTGGCGCCCGGACGGTGCCTCCTGGCCCAGCTTCTCCATCGCCGCCTTGAGGTCGTCCGGCCGCCGCTCGGCCAGGGCCATCGAGGCCTTCATCATCTGGCGCAGAGGGGGGCGCTCCTGCGGGTGGGCGCCGGCGAGTGCCTCGTTGAAGTACTTGCGCGCGGAATCCACGTCGTAGCGCTCTGCCGCGCGGGCGCCGAGGATGGCCTTCGCCGCCACGCGGTGCTTGGACTCGCTCAGCAGCTGCTCGTCGGTGCGGCTCTCCAGCTGCGGGATGGCCGCCAGAGCCCCGACCTGCATCTGCATCTTGATCTGCTTCGGCTTCGCCACGGTCCCGGAGTCTCGCAGACGCGGCGGGCCCCGCCGCGGTCGGTTTGCGCGGCCCGGACAGATGGGTAGACGGCCCCATGACCATCGCCGCGATAGTTGGGATCTGCATCGTGCTGCTCGTGCTGGGCTTCGTGGCGCCAAGGCTCTCGATCTGGCCACAGCGCGGCGTGGACCGCACGCTGGGCGCGGGGCAGCGCACCAGCGGCAAGGCGCCGGGGATCTTCGGCCGCCTGTTTTCCAAGGGATTCGGGACGTCGCGGCGGGCGACCAACAAGAGCGCGTCGGCCGGCCGGCGCGGCCGCGGGAAGCTGCCCCTCTAGACCTCGAGCAGCTTCATCACGCGCCGCGCCAGCAGCGGGCTGCCCTCGATGCGCACGCGCCGAACCGCCACGTTGGCCAGGGCGGTGCGCCCGCGCTTGCTGGTCGGCTTGGGCAGCCCGCCCACGAGCGGGGCGGTCGCCAGCTGGATCACATCGGGGAGCGTGCCCTCGATGACGAGGTCGGAGCTCCAGCGGCGCCCGTTGCCGTCCTCGACCAGCACCTCCGCATCGCCGAAGTCGAGCCGCACCGGTGCGTAGTCCTCCGCGAAGCGGATCTCCACGCGCCCACGCAGCTCGCGGGCCACGCGCGGCCGCTTGGCGGCGCCGCGCTCGACGAGCGCGAACAGACCTGCGGCGACGCCGTTGTGCGCCTGATGGCCGAGCTTGACGCCCGGAGAGCCTGTTCGGCTGGTCGCCATGGCCGCCTGATGCTAGGCACCCACGGCGCGCAGGCGATGCAGTAGCCGCGGCGAGCGCTTACGGCGAGCGCTTACTCGCGCTCGAGGTCGGCCGGGTCCTCCGCGCCGCCCGGAAGGGCCTCCAGCTCGACCGTGTGGCCCGATTCCTCGCGAGCTTCGGCCTCGGGCAGGCCTCCGCGCACGCTTACGTCCTCCGGCGCCGCGTCCTCGGGCACGCCCAATCGGGGCTGCTCGGCCGGCGAGGCGGCCAGAGGCTGCGTAGGCGGCGGCTCGCCGGCCTCCGGGAACTCGATCGGATCACTCGGCTCCAGGGCCTCCGTCGGCTCCAATCCGGCGTCCGACCCCGGGTCGTCGGCGGGCTCGAAGCCCTCGGCCGGCTCCAGGCCCTCCGTCGCCTCCAGCTCTCCGGACGGCTGCAGCCCGTGGGCCGCTTCGGCGGCACCGAGCGCCTCGGGCAGCTTCAGGCGCTCGATCGCGTCGTCGGCGGTGCCCAGGACGTCGTCGGCTAGCTGGCGGATGTCCTCGATCAGGCGCTGGCGCTCCTCCCAGAGCGCACGCGTGTCGGTGATCACCTGCTCGGCGTACTCGTCGGCGTCACGGCGCAGGATCTCTGCCTCGCGCTCGGCGCGCTGGAGCCGGGCGTCGGCCTGGGCGCGCGAGCGGGACGTTATGTCGTCGGCCGTCTCGTGGGCGCGCTGCAGGATGCCCGCGGTCTCCTCGCCGAGCTCGTCGATCGCCTTCTGTACCACCCCCTCACGCGTCTGACGCGACTCGAGGTCCTCCACGGCGGCGAGCAGCTCGTCCATGAGCTGGTCGACCGCGTGACGGTCGTACCCGCGCATCACCATCGGGAAGGTCGCCTCGCGCAGCCGTTGCGAGGCGCTGGGGGCCCGCTCGAAGCGCTGGGGGGCGGTTTCGTCCGTATGAGGGTCTGCTGCCATGCCCGGCAGTATGCCCTGGGGGTCGGGCGGCTGCACCCGAGGCGTTATGTAAACCGCGTTTTGGCGCTCCCAGCGGTCCTGGGTCCGTCAGCCGAGCTGCTCGGCCAGTCCGATGACGAAGCCCTCAGGGCCACGCAGGAAGCAGAGCCGGTAGCTGTCCTCGTACTGCGCGATCTCGCCGACCAGCTCGGCACCGTGGCCGCGCAGGCGGGCAACGACGTCGTCGATGTCGTCGACAGCGAACATGATGCGGCGTATGCCCAGCGTGTTCGCCGGCGCGCTTTCCGGCTCGGCTCTGACCGCCGGCGGGGTGTGGAACTTCGATAGCTCAACCCGGCCCTGGCCGTCCGGGGTCCGCATCATGGCGATGTCGGCACGGACGCCCTTGAGCCCGACGGTGCTGTCCACCGAAGGCCCCTCGACCTGCGTCTGGCCTTCCAGCTCCATACCGAGTTCGGCGAAGAACGCCTTGGCGGCCTCGAGGTCGTCGACAACGATGAGGACGTTGTCCATTCGCTTGAGCGTCATATTGTCGCGGCGGTTGACATAAGCACGGTTATCGAGCGTCGCTTCTGCGCAGCCCCTGGACGTCCAGAGAGGGATCTGCCGGGGTCAGGCCCGGTGCGTAGTCGCGGACCCAGTAGGTCCCGTCCTCCAGCATCTCGTTGATCTCGGGCGCTTTCATCGTGCTGACGATCAGCACGCGGGCCGGCTCGTCGCCGTTGTTGTCGAGTCGGTGGGCTCCGGAGCGGCCCGCCGGACACGCAACGACCTCGCCGGTCGATAGCTCGCGGCTCGAGCCGTCGGCTGACGTGAGCGTCGGGCGCCCGGCGAGGACGAGCAGCATCTCCTCGTTGGAGAAGTGCGCGTGCAGCGGGAAGGTCGCTGCCCCCGGAGGTATCTCGAAAAGCGAGGCCCCCAGGTCCTGGGCGCCCGCCTGGCGCCCCAGACGGGCTCGGCGCCAGCGAAATGGCGGCTCGTCGCGCTCCGCGTCCCAGTCGGGGTCGAACAAATTGGGCATTCCGGCGTGAAGGCTACGCTGCGGGCCGTGAACGAGCGCGACCTCGCCCGCGACCCGCTCACCCAGTTCGGCGACTGGTACGACGAGGCCCGCACCGGCGGCGCCTTCCAGCCCGAGGCCGCTGCGGTTGCCACCGCCACGCCGGACGGCCGGCCCTCCACCCGCATGGTCCTCGTCAAGGGCTTCGATGCCGAGGGCCTCGTCTTCTTCACCAACTACGGCAGCCGCAAGGCCGCGGAGCTCGAGGCCAACCCGCGCGCGGCGCTGCTGTTCCACTGGCCCGAGCTGGGTCGTCAGGTGCGCATCGAGGGCGCGGTCCAGCGAATCCCGCGCACGGAGACCGAGGCCTACGCGCACAGCCGCCCGCGCGAAAGCCAGCTGAGCGCGCTCGCCTCCCCTCAGAGCCGGCCCGTTCCCAGCCGGGAGTGGCTGGAGCAGAGAGTCAAGGAGCTGGACGACGAGCACGCCGGGACAGAGCTGCCCGTGCGTGAGGACTGGGGCGGCTACCGGCTCGCCCCGGACGCCTGGGAGTTCTGGCAGCACCGCGCGAACCGCCTGCACGACCGCTTCCGCTACCTGCCCGACCCGCCGGGCTGGCGGATCGAGCGCCTCGGCCCCTAGCCGTCCGTGAAAGGCTGGATCGGCATGCCGTGGTGGCGCTCGCGCATGCCCAGCTCGTAGGCGGCGCCGCCTGTGACCACCAGCTCACGCGGCGTGGCGTTCTCACCCTCCACGTCGAGCCGCATCTCGGCGATCGAGCAGTTGATCGTGTGGTGCTCCGGGCCCTCGGGGTCGGCGTAGACCCAGCCGACGAAGTCCTTTCGCGGCGCCGTGACCGACCCGCGCACCTGCAGGCCGCGCCCGGGCAGCAGGAAGTCACAGCCGGTGGTCGACTCGGTCAGCTCGACCTTGCGGCCCGGGCCGCCGAGCACGTGGCGGCGGCCGCCCAGCGACAGGGCTCCGCTGGCCACCCAGGGAGTCGTGACGGGCCCGAGCTTGACCTTCCCGAGCGCCGCGTCGAGCCAGTCGCCCTCCTCGGTGATCCCGTGCAGCCAGATCCAGCGCTCGGCGTGCTGGGCGCCCCAGTTGTGCCCGATCACCCCGGGCCACCGCTCCACTGCAATGAATCGCCCATCCACCTGGAGCGACCCGTCGAAGCGGGCCCCCGGCACGGGGCTCAGCAGCTTCGTCCGCGGCAGCCGCGTGCGGTACAGCCAGGCGCGCGGCAGGTGGAACAGCGGCTGCTCGGAGCTCGAGAAGCGCAGGTCCCACTCGGCTCCTTCGACCGAGCCGAGGGCGGCGCCGGCGCGCATCGCCGCGTCCCCCACGCTGATCCAGTCCGCGCCGCCGGCCCCAGGCTCCGGCCTGGTCTCCTTGTGCGCCCGCGGCCCCTCGGCGCCACCGTCGAACAGCGTCACCCAGAGCGAGCCGGTGGGCGCCGCGCCCGGGCGCTTGTGGACCGTGTAGCGGATCCACACGCCGAGAGGCTCGACCGGGTGGCACGCCTTCAGGTAGAAGCTCTCGTAGTGGCCCGCCTCCAGCGGCACCGCCGGGAAGCGGGCCTTGGTGGGATGCGGAGCCGCCATTGAGCGCCGCGATGGTATACCCCGCCGCATGCCTGACTCCCCCGTCCTCGTCATCACCGGCGCCAGCAGCGGTATCGGCGCCGCCACAGCCCGCCGCGCCGTGGAATTCGGCCAGCGCGTCGTCCTGGCCGCGCGCTCCACGGACAAGCTCGAGTCGCTGGCCGAGGAGCTCGGCGGCGAGGAGCACGCGCTGGCGGCTACCTGCGACGTCACGAGCTGGGACGACCAGCAGCAGCTCGTCGCAACGACGCTCGAGCGCTTCGGCCGCCTGGACGCCTACTTCGCCAACGCCGGCTTCGGCGCCAAGCGTGGCTTCCTCGAGGAGACCGTCGAGCACTGGAAGGCCATGGTCGACACCAACGTGTACGGCGCGGCCCTGTCGATCCGCGCCTGCCTCCCCCACTTCCGCGAGCAGAACGCCGGCCACCTGCTCCTGACCAGCTCGGTGGCCGGCCGGCGCTGGGTGATCGGGTCGCTCTACTCCTGCACCAAGCACGCCGTCACGGCCATGGGCGAGTCGCTGCGCCAGGAGGTCGCCGACACGGCCATCAAGGTCACGCTGATCGAGCCGGGCATGGTCGACACGCCCTTCTTCGACGACAAGCCCAGCGGGGCACTGGAGGCGGACGACATCGCCCGCTCCGTGATGTTCGCGATGACACAGCCGCCGCACGTGGACGTGAACGAGATCCTGGTGCGGCCCGTCAACCAGCCGTTCTAGTTCCCCCTTGACCCGGGGGTCGCTTCCGGTGAGCCTGCCTGGGACGCAGACCACGATCGAGCATCGGGATGTTGCCGTCGAAGCCAATGTTGCCCCGCCGCCGGGCAATCCGCGCTTCCCGCTGTTCGACTCGCTGCGCGCAATCGCGGCGCTCACGGTCCTCCTGGCGCACTCGGTCCTCCAGCTGAATGTCCAGCTCGCCCATCCCTTCCTGAACTTCGCTCCGCAGCTGGCCGCGCAGGGAGTCGCGATCTTCTTCCTGATCTCGGGCTTCCTGCTCTACCGGCCCTTCCTCGTCGCCCACCGCGGCGGGCGACCGGTGCGAGTCGGCGACTACACGCGCCGGCGCTTCCTGCGCATCGTGCCCGGCTACTGGCTCGCTCTCACCGTCGTGCTGCTGCTGCTCAACCACCCCAACGGCGTGACCACCGGCAACTGGCCGCGCTACTACGGCTTCGCCCAGATCTACGATCACGCGTCGATCGGCGGCGGTATCGGCGCCGCCTGGACGCTCTGCGTCGAGGTCACCTTCTACGCCGTGCTGCCGCTGCTGGCGTTCCTCGGCGGGCGGCTGAGCGGCCGCGACCGCGCTTCGCTGCGCGGTGACATCGCGCTCGTGGCGGTGCTCGCGCTGGCATCGATCTTCATCCACCAGCGGCTCGCCACGAGCACCACCGACTACTGGCTGGCCATCAGCCTGCCCGCCTCGTTCTACTGGTTCGCGCTCGGGATGGGCCTGGCCATCGCGAGCGTCCTGGAGCGGCCCAAGCAGCTGATCCGACCGATCGTCGACTACCCGCTCGCGATGTGGGTCGCGGCCGTGGGGGTGTTCATAGCGCTCTACAACTGGACTTCCGAGCGGCCCGGGGTCGGAACCGGCGGAACCGCCGAGTTCATCCTGCTGGGCCTGGCGTCGCTGTTCGTCCTGCTCCCGGCGGCGTTTGGAGACGACGACGCCGGCGGCGTGCCGCGGGTGATCCTGCGCCACCGGGTGCTCGCCTGGCTTGGCGTGATCTCCTACGGGATCTACCTCTACCACGCGGATCTGATCGCAGTAGTCAACGACCGCCTGATCCGCCACGACCTTCCGCACGCGTACCCGATCGTCCTGGCGGTCTCGACGGTCGTCGTGTGCGCGTTCGCGGCTGCGAGCTTCTATCTGTTCGAGCGGCCGTTCCTGAGACTCAAGGAAGTGCCGCTCGTAGCGCGGTTGTTCCGTCGTTGAGCGCGCCCCCGCGCGCTGTCCGCGAGTCGCGCTTGACTCGCCGACCGCGCGGGTGTAGGCCACGCAGAGCGGCACCGGAATCGGCCGAAGGGGGTGCCCGGTCAAGAAGGCCTTGCTAATTGCTTCACTGGCGCCGATGGTCCTCGCGCTGGCCGGCTGCGTGACTAGCTTCCGCGGGCCCGTGTCGGACGTCACCGGGACGAGCGCGACCCTCAACGGCGTGGTCGGGTCCACTGACGAGGCGCGCGCCACATGGTGGTTCAAGTACGGCGAGACCGGGTCCTACGGCAAGCTCACCCCCGTCCGGGACGTCGACTTCACCGATCAACCCGCGCATCACGTGTCGGAGCCGGTGGTCGGACTCACCGCGGGGACCACGTACCACTACAGCCTGTGCGTCGACGATCAGGACCCCGCGGATGCGTTCTGTGGCCCCGACCAGACCTTTGGGACCTACTCGTTCCCGGTCGGCGTCGCGTTCGCCTACGTAACCGACACCGGCGGCCAAGCCGTGTTCCAGTACGACGTCGCGGTGGACGGCCACCTGTCCCCGCTGATCCCACCGACAGCTGCCACCGGCCCCCAGCCGATCCCCGTGGCGGTGAGCCCGGACGGTGCGAACGTGTACGTCGGCTCAGGGCGCGGAATGGGATTGGCGAACGACATCATCTCCCAGTACGACGTTGGCCCGCGTGGCGCGCTCACGCCGAAGGACCCCCCGTTCGTGGTGTCCAGCGGCAGCGGCTCTGACGGGCTCGCCTTAGCCCCGGACGGCAACACCCTGTACGGAAGCAACGCCGGGGGCGGCGTCTCGCAGTACACGGTCGGCCCTGACGGCGGGCTGGCCGCGAAGAGCCCGCCGACGGTCCCCGCAGGCCCCAACCCGATTGCGGTGGCGGCGAGCCCTGAAGGCGGCAGCGTCTACGTCGCGAACCTGGCCGGCGGCACCATTTCGCAGTACGGGGTTGGCGCGGGTGGCTTACTGTCGCCGCTGGCCCCGCCCACGGTGCCCGCCGGCGACAATCCCTGGAGCGTGGTCGTGAGCCCCGATGGAGCGCACGTCTACGTCGCCGAGTCGTTTCTCGGAGTCCTCCAGTACGACAGGTCAGTGGACGGGACGCTCACGCCGATGAGCCTACCCACGGTGGCAGCGGGCAGCTTCCCGTCCGGCGTCGCGATCACCCCGGATGGACACAGCGTCTACGTGGTCAACGAAGGGAGCGCGACCATCTCCCAGTACGACGTGAGCGCGGCCGGGAGCCTCACCCCCAAGAGCCCGGCGACGGTCGCGACAGGCAGTGCCCCGGCCTCGGTGGCCGTGAGTCCGGACGGCCGGAGCGTCTACGTCGTGAACATCGACAGCGACGACATCTCGCAGTACGACGTTGGTGCAAACGGCAAACTCACGCCGAAGACCCCCGCCCGCGTCGGCGCTGGCATCGTGCCGGGCGCGATCGCGGTCGGCCCGGCACCCCAGCCGGCGCACTGACGGTCGGTGGCGTCGTGGCCCGGGCGTACGCTCGGGGCGTGGTCGTGGCCCACCTCGACATGGACGCCTTCTACGTCGGCGTCGAGCTCCAGCGCCGGCCCGAGCTGCGCGGCAAGCCGGTGGTGGTCGCGGGCAGCGGCCCGCGGGCGGTGGTGACCACGGCGAGCTACGAGGCGCGCCGCTTCGGCGTCTTCTCGGCGACGCCCGCCGAGCGCGCGCGGCGCGCCTGTCCCGACGCGATCTTCATCCCGCCCGACTTCGACGCCTACCGCGCGCGCTCGCGCGAGGTCATGGAGGTCGTGCGCGCCCACGTCGAGCGCGTCGAGGTCGTCGGCCTGGACGAGGCCTACCTCGACCTCACCCAGATCGAGCGCCCGCGCGCCGCCGCGCGCCGGGTGAAGGCGGCGGTGACCTCGGCCACCGGCCTGGGCTGCTCGATCGGGATCGGCCCGAACAAGCTGGTGGCGAAGGTCGCCTCGGACGCGGAGAAGCCTGACGGGTTCGTCGTGCTCAGTGCCGGGGAGGCCCGCGAGCGCTTCGCGGGCGAGCGCCCGGGCCTTCTGCCCGGAATCGGGCCCAAGACCGCCGACCGGCTCGAACGCCAGGGCATCGAGACGCTCGGAGCGCTGGCCGCCACCCCGGACGAGCTGCTGAGCGAGTGGTTCGGGAGCCGCCTGGGCCCCTGGCTGGGCCGGTTGGCGCGGTTCGAGGACGACCGCGGCATCGAGACCGTACGAGTGGCGAAGTCCGAGTCGCGCGAGACGACCTTCGACTACGACCTGCGCGGCCTCGAGGCGCTCGAGCCGCAGCTGCGCCGCCTGACGGAGGAGCTGTGCGCCACCCTGGAGCGCCAGGAGCGCCGCGGTCGCACGATCGGCATCAAAGTGCGCTACGACGACTTCTCGACCGTCACGCGCGCCCGCTCGCTGGCTGCGCCGGTCAACGAGTTGGACGCCGTCTGGGGCGTCGCGCTCGACCTGCTGCGGCGCCTGGAGCCGCCCCGGCCGGTGCGTCTGATCGGCGTGCGGGTTGCCGGCCTCGACGAGGAGGCGGCCGTCGTAGCGCCCGCAGACCAGCTCACCCTGTCGCTTTAGGGCTGTCCAGACCGAGGGCGCAGGCTCAAGCCGCGGGGCCGGGGGGTCGATGCAACTCGGACACCAGAGGAGATCTTCTCGACTCAGGCACCCTCGTCGCGAGGCGGGTCCGCAAAGCCACGGAACTCCACCGGAGTTCGCCGGGCTACCGAAGGAGCGCCGCCACCCGATCGCCGAACCTACGCGATCCTCGGCGGCCAAGGAACGTCGTAGGGGCTGCTCGTCATCAAGGGAGGACATTCCATGTCCTGTCCCACCCACCTCAACCGTGCGCGACATGTAGTCGCCGCGCTCGCAGCCGGCTGCGCGTTCGTTGCCGTTCCGGCTGTCGCTCAAGCCGCGCCGGTCGACCTCGGTACGGCGTCTCCGTTCGTGGTCATCGGCGGCGCGGCCGTCACCAATACCGGGCCGTCCGTGCTCAACGGCGACCTCGGCGTCTCTCCGGGCACCGCGCTTTCGGGCTTCGGCCTCCCCGCGGTGGTCAACGGCGCCACTCACAACAACGACGGCGTGGCGAGCGGGGCCAAGTCCGACCTCACGACGGCCTACAACGTCGCGGCCGGCCAGGCGGTCACCGCCAACCTCACCGGCTCCAACCTCGGTAACAGGACGCTGACAGCCGGCGCCTACCGGTACTCCTCGTCCGCCCAGCTCACGGGCCAGCTCACGCTGAACGCCCAGGGCAACCCCAACGCGCAGTTCGTGTTCATGATCGGCTCGACGCTGACCACGGCATCGGCCAGCTCGGTCGTGCTGACCAACGGCGCGGATCCGTGCAACGTCTACTGGCAGATCGGCAGCTCGGCGACGCTGGGCAGCACGACCGCATTCCAGGGCACCGTCATGGCGCTGACCTCCATCTCGCTGAACAACGGCGTCACGGTCGTCGGGCGCATGCTGGCCCGCAACGGCCAGGTCAGCCTGATCAACGACGTTCTCACCAGGCCGCTCTGCAACAGCAGCTCTGGCGGGGGGTCTGGCGGAGGCGGCGGTAGTGGCGGTAGTGGCGGCAGCGGCGGCAGCGGCGGCAGTGGCGGCAGTGGAACCGGCCCGAACGGCAGCAGAGGCCTCAGGGTCGGCCACAACGGCACCGCGATAGTGCGACGTGTTCCGCGTGCGGCCTGTACGGCCGGATTCCGCGCAACGGTGCGCGGTCACCTGATCGCGCGCGTCGTCTTTCGCCTGGACGGCACTCGCATCGCCCGCCGGGCCAAGTCGCCCTTCAGCGTGCTCGTCAAGGGTCTGCCGGGCCGGCACCGCGTTACGGCGCGCGTGACGTTCAAGGACCAGACCCGCGCCAAGACGTTGAGGATGCGCTACCGCGCTTGCGCGGCGGCCGTCCTGCAGCCGCGTCAGGGCCCGTCGCAGTTCACAGGATGATCCACCCCGCCCGCGTTTCGACGCTGGCGGCAGCGCTGCTCGCGGTCGGCGCCGCGTGCTTCCCGGTCCCGGCGGCTCAGGCCGCCGGGAGCCGGGCGGCCGCGAGCCAGCGACTCGTTGTCCTGCTGCACGATCACTTCGCCCGCGCCAAGCCGCACAGGCACGCGCGCGGAATCGAGTGGGTTGGCGCCCGGCGCCCGCTCACGGGCGTGCGGACCGTCCTTCCCGTGCTCGGCCGCGCGCTGACCCCGGGCGGGCAGTCCTGGGTTCACGTTCGACTTCCCGGGCGGCCCAACAGCCACGAGGGCTGGATCCGCGCATACCGGACCAGGCGCGCATCGACGGAGTGGCGCCTCAAGCTCGACCTCTCCGCGCGCCGGGTCACGGTCTACCACTACGGCCGCGCGCATCGCCGGTTCGCCGCGGTCGTGGGAAAGCCGTCCACGCCGACCCCGGTCGGACGGTTCTTCATCGAAGAGGCCCTGGACCTCTCCTCCCAGGTGGGCGGACCGTTCGCGCTGGCCACCAGCGCCCGGTCCAACGTCCTGCAGGAATTCGAGGGCGGTCCCGGTCAGATCGCCCTCCACGGGACGAACGGTCTCGTGGGCACGCCCGGCACCGCCGCCTCCCACGGCTGCGTGCGGCTCGCCACGGCCGACGTGACCTGGCTCGCGCAGCGGATCGGCAGCGGAGTCCCGCTCACCATCAGGCCATAACGCTCCCTCTCGCTTTAACACGCGTGCGGTAGTTTGATCAGCGGCCATGGCGACCGATCGGCTCACCGGACTCGACTCCTCGTTCCTCCATCTGGAGGACGGGACGGCCCACATGCACGTGGCCGGGGTCATGCTCTTCGAGGGTCCCCCTCCCCCCTACGACGAGCTGCTCGACGTCTTCGAACGGCGGCTGCCGCTGGTGCCGCGCTACCGGCAGCGGCTCGCGTTCGTGCCGCTGGCGCAGGGGCGGCCGAAGTGGGTCGACGACCCTCACCTCAACCTGCGCTACCACGTGCGCTCGACGGCGCTCCCCTCCCCCGGCTCCGAGCGTCAGCTGCAGGATCTGGCGGGCCGCGTGTTCTCCCAGCAGCTCGACCGCGACAAGCCGCTCTGGGAGGTCTGGCTGGTCGAGGGGCTCGAGGACGGTCGCTTCGCGATGCTCTCGAAGACCCACCACGCGCTCGTTGACGGCGTCTCCGGGGTCGACATCATGTCGGTGCTGTTCGACAGCTCGCCGAAGCCGCTCACCCCCACCGGCCCCGGCGACCGCTGGCTGCCCCGCCCGCTCCCGTCGCGCGCGCAGCTGCTCGCCGAGGCGCTGCTGGAGCGCGCAACCATCCCGACCGAGATCGCGCGCTCCGTGCGCGCGGTGTTGCGCGGGCCACGGCGCGTCCTCGAGGCGGCCCGCGAGGCGGCCGTCGGCGTGGGCGCGATGGCCTGGGCCGGGCTCAACCCGGCGCCGCCCAGCCCCTACAACAAGCCGATCGGGCCGCACCGCCGCTTCACCTGGATGCGCGCCAGCCTGCGCGACATCAAGTCGATCAAGGACTCGCTGGGCGGCACCGTGAACGACGTCGTGCTTGCCACGGTCGCCGGCGCCCTGGGGCGCCACCTGCGCCGGCGTGGGCACCAGACCGACGGCCTCGAGCTGAAGGCGATGATCCCGGTGAGCGTGCGCCAGGACGTAGAGCGCGGCGCGCTCGGCAACAAGGTGGCCGCGATGATGGCGCCACTCCCGGTCTGGTGCCAGGAGCCGGTCGCGCGGCTCGACATCGTGCGCGAGGAGCTGAAGGACCTGAAGTCGGGCGGCCAGGCCGTCGGCGCCCAGGTGCTGACCGACCTGGCCGGGTTCGCGCCCTCGACGATCATGGATCAGGCCTCGCGGTTGATGGCGCGCCAGCGCTTCTTCAACCTCGTCGTGACCAACGTGCCCGGGCCGCAGTTCCCGCTCTATCTGCTCGGCCGCCGCATGCTGGACCCGTTCCCCATGGTGCCGCTGGCGAAGGGCCAGGGCATCGGTGTCGCCCTGCTGTCCTACGACGGCGCTATCAACTTCGGGGTGGTCGGCGACTTCGACCTGCTCTGGGACCTTGACGAGTTCGCCGACGACCTGGCCGAGTCGCTGGGCGAGCTGGCGACCGCCGCCGGCGTCGAGCTGGGCAAGCGGGAGCGCGTCGAAGTATGAGAGACCGCCTGGCTGACTGCGCCCGTGCGCTCGGGCTGCAGGTGCACGTCCAGCGCCTGGCGGCGTCGACTCGCACCGTCAAGGACGCCGCTGTCGCGGTCGGCTGCCAGGAGGCCGAGATCGCCAAGTCGATCGTGTTCGTGGCCGACGGCGACCCGGTCGTCTGCGTCGCCTCGGGGCGCCACCGGATCGACCCCGACAAGGTCGCCGAGGCGCTCGACGTGGCGCAGGTCCGCCAGGCCGCCGCCGACGAGGTGCGCGCCGCTACCGGGTTCGCGATCGGCGGCGTCCCGCCCTTCGGGCACGACCTGCCGATCCTCTTCGACGAGTCGCTGCTCGAGCACGAGCGCGTCTGGGCTGCGGCGGGCGACCCGCACAGCCTGTTCGAGGTGGACCCGCGCGAGCTCTGCCGCTGCGTGAACGGGCGCGTGGTGGCCGTCGGCCAGGACGGCGCCTAGCCCCTTAGCCGTCCGGTCCCATGCCGACTATTCCCGGCATGGAAACCCCCCTCAACGGCCACGCGCTGCCCGCGATCCAGACCGTCTGGGTGATGGTCGCCGCCGTCCTCGTGATGTTCATGCAGGTCGGCTTCCTGTTCCTGGAGATCGGGTTCTCGCGCATGAAGAACGCCGGCACGATCGTCCCGAAGATCCTCGCCAACTTCTCGATCGCGGCGCTCTGCTACTGGGCCGTGGGGTTCGCTCTCGCCTTCGGGGGGACCGGCTGGTTCGCGGGTACCGCGGGCACCTTCCTGGGCACGAACAACGGCGACCTGTTCCCGGCGATGGCCTTCTCCACGGCAGCCGTCCCGGCCAAGTTCTTCTTCCAGTTCGTCTTCTGCGCGGTGTCGCTCGCGATCGTCTGGGGCACGACCATCGAGCGGATCAAGTTCGGCGCCTACCTGCTCTACGCGGTGGTGTTCAGCTCGCTGATCTACCCGATCATCAGCCACTGGATCTTCGGCGGCGGCTGGCTGGCGGCCAACGTGCACATGCAGGACTTCGCCGGCTCGACGGTCGTCCACCTGATCGGGGCGACGGGCGCGCTGGCGGCCCTGCTGCTGCTGGGCCCGCGCGACGGCAAGTACGGCAAGGACGGCACTCCGAACGTGATCCCGGGGCACAACATGCCGCTGGTCGGCCTGGCGGTCCTCGTGCTCTGGTTCGGCTGGTTCGGCTTCAACGCCGGCTCGACGCTGGGAGCGATCGACGGGCGCTTCGCGGAGGTCGCGGTGGTCACCAACCTGGCGGCCGCCGCCGGCGTGCTCGGCGCGATGCTGGCGAGCCAGCTGGCCGTGCGGACCTTCGACATCGGCATGGCAGGCAACGGCGCGATCGCCGCGCTGGTGGCCATCACGGCGCCCTCCGGCTACGTGGAGTACTGGGCGGCGCCGATCATCGGCGGCGTCGCCGGTCTCGGCGTCGTGTTCTGCATCATCGCCATCGACAGGCTCCTGGACGACCCCGTCGGGGCTCTGTCGGCTCACGGCGTGGCGGGCATCTGGGGGACGCTCTCGTGCGGGCTGTTCACGGCGCCGCGGCTGGCCGAGTACAACGGCATCGGCGACGGCGGCCTCTTCTACACCGGCTCGTTCGAGCAGCTCGGCAGGCAGGCGCTCGGCGTGGCCGCGGCGTTCACGGCGGTCTTCACGGTCAGCTACGCGATCTTCTGGGCGATCAGGCGAACGCACGGGCTGCGCGTGAGCGCCGAGGAGGAGCGCCGTGGCCTCGACATCGTCGAGCACGGCATGTGGGGCTACCCGGAGCAATTCATGCCGGTCCCAGGATCCGAGTACCACCCGCCGAACACCCCAGGGGCGAGACTCGCGGGCCTTACGTCCCGGACCCAGGAGGGCTAGATGAGAAAGATCGAAGCGATCATCCGCCCGGAGCGGCTGCAGGACGTGCAGGACGCCCTGGACGGGCTCGGTGTGTCTGGGCTCACTGTGAGCGACGTGGTCGGCTGCGGCCGCCAGAAGGGCTACACCGAGCAGTACCGCGGCTCGCGGGCCAACATCTCGCTGCTACCGAAGATCAAGGTCGAGTCGGTGGTGCCGCCCGGCATGGTCGACGTGGCCGTGGAGGCCATCGTGAACGCGGCCCGCACCGGAGACATCGGCGACGGGCGCGTATTCGTCTACCCGGTGGAGCAAGCGATCCGGATTCGCACCGGCGAGAGCGGCGAGGCGACCGTGATCCACGAAGAGGCCGAGGGCTGGGGCCACTAGCCAGACGTCCGGGACGCCGGGCCGGGGCGGGCCCGGGGAGTGATTGTTGCGAGAGGCGTCATATGCGCGCCGCTCGTCGACCACCCTCCGGGTCCAGGACGACATGGTGCAGGCGATCGCCGGTAGCTAGGGCGCGCCCTCGATCCGCTCGAGCCAGGTTTGCGAGCGGTGCATCGCCTTGAGCGCGAACAGGACGGCGGAGCCGAGCATGACCCAGACGGGCCAGAAGTAGCCGGCGCCGCCGGCCAGCCAGATCCCGATCAGGAAGACGTTGACGATCACGAGCTTGCCCGCTGTGTCGCGCAGCGCGCGGCGGCGCTTCAGCGCGCGCACGTTCGGGTGCGCGGCCAGGTCGGAGCGCCGCGCCGGCGGGCTGCCCAGCACGACCCAGGCCTGCATCGCCGCCAGCAGGCCCAGCCCCAGCAGCGGCCATACCACCCACGCGTTCGGCGAGCCGGTGAGCGCCCAGACGGCGACGACGACGAGCGCGATGACTCCTAAGAGCGAGCTGCGAACCCGCAACGCGGCCACGCGGTGCGCCTGGAGTTGCTCGGCCTCCTCGTCGCCCAGCAGTGGCCGGCGCGGGAGCACGCCCATGCTCGGTATCTCCGCCGGCTCGGCAAGCGGGATGGCAGCGCGGATCGTCGTCCCCTCCCCGGGCCGGCTTTCCACGGCGATCGTCCCCTCCAGCGCGCCGACGCGGTCCTCGAGGCCCTGCAGCCCCGAGCCGCCGTCGAGCTGCGCGCCGCCGACGCCGTCATCGCTCACGGTCACGATCAGCTCGCGGCCGTGCGGCTCGACCGAGACCGTCGCGCCGGTGGCCCGCGCGTGCTTGTCGACGTTGGCGAGGCACTCCGAGACGACGAAGTAGGCCGCCGCCTCGACCTGGTCGGGCAGTCGCTCGCTGGGCGCGGCGACGACCTCGACCGGTATGGACGCGCGTCCGGCGAGGTCCTGCAGGGCCGCCGGCAGGCCGCGGTTGGTGAGGATCGCCGGGTGGATGCCGCGCGCGAGGTCGCGCAGGTCCTTTAGCGCCAGCCCGGCCTCGTCGCCGGCCTGGCGTACGAGCTCCGCCGCCCCGGCCTCGCCCTGGGCTGCCCGCTTCTCGGCCAACCGCAGCGTGAGCGCCAGCGCGACGAGGCGCTGCTGAGCGCCGTCGTGGAGGTCGCGCTCGATGCGCCGGCGCTCGGCGTCGGCCGCCTCGATGATGCGCGAGCGGGCGTCGCGCAGGTCGGACATCTCGGCGGTCAGCGCCGGGTCGGTGTTGGACCCGAGCAGCACCTCGGCGTAGCCGACGTAGAGGCGCCCGAGCGCCCCCAGCGCCGGAATCCCGAGCACGAGCACGAGCGCGCCCAGCGGCATCAGCGCAAGCGCCTCCCAGAGCGCGTCGGCCCGGAAGATCCCGATGTCCACCCCATCCGGGATCGCCCAGAACCAGAACGGAAGCGTCAGCCCCTGGATGCCGACGCCCAGCACGACGCAGGCGACGATGAACGAGACCAGCCCGAACGGGAACTGGAGCAGCAGGTAGGTGAGGTCCTTCCAGGTGGCGGGGTCGCCCAGCCGGGCCCGGAGCCGGACCCACCAGCCGCCGGCCGGCAGCGGGCGGTAGGGGTTCGGGATCTCCGTGCCGGTGAGCGCGTGGATGATCCGCCGCTCGCCCTCGGCCAGCCCGCCCCAGGCGTAGACGCAGCCGATCAGGATCGGGATGCCGATCAGAGTGACCGCAAGGCCGACTCCGACGGCGATGCCCGTGACCAGGAAGATGAACTCGAGGGTGCCCAGACAACCCGCGAGCAGCAGATAGCCGATGCGACCGTACGTGCGCGGGTTAGTGAGCTCTCTCTGAAGCCAGGCGATCACGTCACGGCTAAATCTAAGGCCGGCCGCGAGCCCGGTCTGTACGGGAAGCCGTACGGGGCGCCTGCGACCATCCAGCGGTGGCGCAGCGGCGGGGATACGCCATGGTGGCGGCGGCAGCCGTGCTCGTTCTCGCGGTCGCCGGAGCGGCCGCGAACCAGAGCGACGAGCGCGGCGTCCTGGCGATCCACCAACGCCTGGAGGGGGCCTACCCGCGGGGATCGATCGCGTACGTGCGCGTGCACAACAAGCGGCGCACCGTGCAGCGGCGTGCACGGGGCGGCCATATCGCCGTCCGGCTGAAGCCGCGTGCCGGCCTCTACCGGATCTCGAGCTTCCAGCGTCCCTGCGCGAAGAGCGGCTGCTCCACCCTTGCGGCGCCCGCGGACCGCTGCTCGCGGCGGGTCCACGTCTACGCCGCGGAGGCGATCCGCGTCAGCGCCGTCACGCGGCCCGGCAGGGGCTGCACGATGCGGGTGGTCGAGCCGCCCGCGTTCCCGTCCACCCGGCGCGTGCGGGCGGTGCGGCGCTACGTGCGCGGTCGCGCGATCTCCTCGTTCGCCCTGATCGACACCCACGGCCGCCTCCGCGGCTTGGCCCCGCACCGCCGTTACATCACGGCGAGCGTCGTCAAGGCGATGATCCTCGTCGCGCGCCTGCGCCAGATCGGGAACCGGATGCCGAGCGCATCGGACCGGGCGGTCCTGAACCCGATGATCCAGGTCTCCGACAACGACGCGGCGACCGTCGCCTACGGCTGGGTCGGCGACAGCGGCCTGCTGGAGGTGGCCAAGCGTGCCGGCATGCACGACCTGACCGTCGGCGGGTACTGGGGCAACGTCTTCTTCAGCGCCGCCGACCAGGCGCACCTGTTCCTGGTGATCGACAAGCTCGTTCCACCGCGCTCGCGCGCCTACGCCCGCCACCTGCTCGCGTCGATCGTCTCCTACCAGCGCTGGGGCTTCTCGCGCTTCGCGAGCCGGCGCGGCTGGCAGACGTTCTTCAAGGGCGGCTGGCGTACGACGGAGCGCGGCTCGCTCGTGCACGAGGCGGCCCTGTTCGAGCGCCGCGGCCGGCGCTTCTCGCTGGCGGTGCTCACGGACGGCAACCCGTCGCACGACTTCGGAACCGAGACGCTGCGCGGGGTTGCAGCGCGGATCTTCCGGTGAGGGACCCGCGATAATGGGAGTCATGCCGACCGGACAGGATCTGCTCAAGGTCGCCCTCGCTCAGATCAATCCGACCGTGGGCGACATTCCGGGCAACGCGCGCAAGATCGCCGAGCGCATCACGCAGGCGCGCGACCAGGACGCCGCGCTCGTGGTGTTTCCCGAGCTCACGCTGAGCGGCTACCCGCCCGAGGATCTGCTGCTCAAGCCCTCCTTCCTCGAGCAGGTCGCCGCGGCGCTGCAGGAGCTGGCCGCGCAGACGCGCGGGATCGTCGCGCTGGTCGGATTCCCCGAGAGCGCCGACGACGTCTACAACGCCGCCGCCGTGCTGGCCGACGGCGAGGTGGCAGCGGTCTACCGCAAGATGTACCTGCCCAACTACGGCGTGTTCGACGAGCAGCGCTACTTCCAGTCGGGCGCGGAGGCCGGCATCTTCGAGCTCAACGGCGTCCCGATCGGCGTCACGATCTGCGAGGACATCTGGGAGCCCGGCCCGCCGGCGATGACCGAGGCCCTGGCCGGCGCGCAGGTGATCGTCAACCTGTCGGCCTCGCCCTACCGGGTCGGCTACGGGCACGGCCGCGAGCGCATGCTCGTCCAGCGCGCGGTCGACAACCTGGCCGCGGTCGTGTTCGTCAACACCGTCGGCGGCCAGGACGAGCTGGTCTTCGACGGGCACAGCGTCGCCCTCGACCAGGACGGCCGCGTGCTGGCTCGTTGCCCGCAGTTCGAGGAGAGCCTGGTCCTCTGCACGATCGACCCGCGCGAGGTCGCCTCGGCGCGCCTGCGCGACACGCGCCACCGCGTGAACGTGCGCCGGCAGCGCCGCGCGACGCCGGTGGCCGAGCCGCCCGTTGTCCACCTCGCGGACCTCCAGGTCGAGGGCGGCGGCAAGACGGTCGGCGGCTCGGTGGCGGACCTCCTGGAGCCCGAGGCCGAGGTCTACGCGGCGCTGCGCACTGGGCTGCAGGACTACGTGCGCAAGAACGGCTTCGAGCACGTGGTGCTCGGCATCTCCGGCGGCATCGACTCCGCCCTCGCCGCGGTGATCGCGGCCGACGCGCTCGGCCCCCAGAGCGTGACCTGCGTCTCGATGCCCTCCCCCTATTCCAGCGAGGGCACGCAGGCGGACGCTCGCGCGATCGCGGCCAACCTGGGGGCCGATTTCCGCGAGATCCCGATCGCCGACGCGATGGTCGCCTACTCGGAGCTGCTCGCCGAGTCGTTCGCGGGCACCGAGCCCGACATCGCCGAGGAGAACGTGCAGGCGCGCATCCGCGGCAACGTCCTGATGGCCCTGTCCAACAAGTTCGGCTGGCTCGTGCTCGCCACCGGCAACAAGTCCGAGCTGTCGGTCGGCTACGCGACCCTGTACGGCGACATGGCGGGCGGCTTGGCTCTGCTGAAGGACGTCTTCAAGGGCTGGGTCTACCGGCTCGTGCGCTGGCGCAACGAGCAGGCGGATCGCGAGCTGATCCCCGCGTCGGTGCTCGAGCGCCCGCCGTCCGCGGAGCTGCGCTACGAGCAGCGCGACCAGGACTCGCTGCCCGCCTACGACGTGCTCGACGCGATCCTGGCCGGCTACGTCGAGGAGGACCTCGACGCCGTCGAGCTGGTGCGCCGCGGGCTGCCGGCCGAGGAAGTGGAGCGCGTGATCAGGATGGTCGACCGCGCCGAGTACAAGCGCCGCCAGGCGCCGCCCGGGATCAAGATCTCCACCAAGGCCTTCGGCCGCGACCGGCGGCTGCCGATCACCAACCGCTTCGAGGTCCGCAGCGAGGGCACGCAGCGCCGCCTGCGGGCGCTCAGGTGACGTTGCCGGGCGTGTAGGCCGTCCAGACCTTCTTCGGCACCACCATCCGCCAGGCGTCGAGCACCAGCTCCCGCATCTCGTCCACCTCGATGGCATCCGTGCGTGCGTGAACCCAGTTGAAGCGCATGTCGGACTCGCGCGGCAGCATGAACTTGTCGGGATAGGTCTCGACCAGCATCTGGCGCTCTTCCTTGGGGAAGGCGAAGCCCATCACCGTCTCGTCGCGCGAGAAGGCGAGCCAGACGATCTGGCCCACGCGGAACTTGATCCGGTCGCGCACCACGACCTCGTACGAGCGCGGGAAGTCCGCCACGAAGGCGCGGACTTCCTCGACCGTGATCACCCTGGCGGCGCCGGGCGCACGGCCAGCGTGACGCGCGAGAGCGCGCAGACGCGGCCGTCGTCGTCGGTGAACTCCACGTCCCAGACCCAGGTGGTCCGGCCGCGATGGCGCGGGGTGCCCTCGGCGTTGACGTGACCGCTGGTGACGGGGCGCATGAAGGTTGTGCTGTTCGCCTGCCCGACTGCGAGGTTCCCGTCGGGCCTGACGGCGATCACCGTGGCCCAGGACACCATCGTCTCGGCCAGCGCCGCGTAGGTGCCGCCGTGCACGAGGCCGAAGGGCTGCTGCACGCGGCGCTCCACCGGGCAGCGCGCGAGGCAGCGGTCGCCGTTGGCCTCGAGCAGCTCGAAGCCGAGCACGTCGTCGAGGGTTCCCTCCCCCGGATAGCCCGCAAGCTCCGCTTCAGCCACGCGTCCGCACACTACAGTTCCCCTGCTCATGGCTACGTTTGATCAGCTTTCGGACGAGCAGCGCGCAATCGTCGAGCTCGTCCTCCAGCAGGGCAAGAGCTACGAGGAGCTCGCCCAGATGCTCGACATGCCCGAGGCTCGCGTGCGCGAGCGCGCCCGCGACGCCCTGGTTGACCTGGCTCCGGTCAGCGCCCGCGGGGTCGAGGAGGACTGGCGCGGCCAGCTTGCCGACTACGTCCTCGGACAGCAGGATGGCCCCGAGGCGACCGCCACGCGCGGGCACCTGCGCCGCTCCGAGGCCGCCCGCAGCTGGACCCGCTCACTGCTCGACTCGCTCGAGCAGCTCTACAGCAACGGCGACCTGCCGGCGATACCCGAGCCGGACCGCAGCGCGCGGCGAGCGGCGGCAACACCGCGCCCGGGCGCGGATGCACCCGCCGGCGCCGCACTCGGCCCGGGGGCGCTGGCAGCGGTGCAGCGGCGCCGGCTGCTGGGCGCGGCGGCGGCGATCGTCGCGATCCTGCTGATCGTGCTGGTCTGGCCGATCGGCGTCCTGACCGGCGGCGACGACAACAAGAGCAGCGGCGACTCGAACGCGAAGGCCAGCACCCCGATCAACACGAAGCGCCAGGGCGCCGCGGTGATCGCCAAGCAGAAGGGCAAGACGCAGATCCTCGTCCAGGCCCAGAAGCTCACCCCGAGCACGCAGACGACGGCCTACCAGGTCTGGCTCTACGACTCGGACACGAAGCGCAAGTCGCTCGGTGCCACCGCGACCGACACCAGCGGCAACCTGCAGGTCGTCGGCACGTTGCCGGCCGACTACACGAAGTGGAAGTACATCGACGTCACCTCTGTGACGGTGACCGGCACCGGCAGCAGCCGCACGGTCAAGAACGGGGCCTCCGTGCTGCGCGGCCAGCTGAAGCTGGCCGACAAGCCAGTCGTGACCGGCAAGGGCGCCAACAAGGCGACCGTGCTGGCCCAGATCCCGCTGCTGCCGCTCCCAAGCTCCGGCGGCTAGATGCCATCCAGCCCGATGCGCTCCTTCGACCCGCGTCGCGTGGGGAGCCTCGAGTGCAGGGCCTGGGAGACGTACTACCGGCGCAAATGGGGCGCCTTCCTGGTCGCGTCGGTCGGGCTGGTCAGGTCGGCCTTCCGGATGAGCTGGCCCCGCACTCTTGTGGGGGCGTGGCTCGTGCTGCGCGCCAACATGGTTTGGGCGCCGTTCCCGGACAACGACCCGGACGGCGCGCGGGCGCTGATGCGGCGCTTCTACCAGTTGCTGCGCAAGAGCGAGGCGGCTTCGTTCGATCCCGCCCGCGCCTCCGAGCTGGAGGTCGAGTGGTGGCGTGTGCACCGCGAGCACCAGCACGCGGGCGACTCGCCTGAGGGCCTGACCGTCGCCCTGCAGAACCTGTACGCGTACACGTACGCGGCCGATCCCGCCGACGTGCGTCAGGCCGCGGCGCTGCGCGCGGAGGCGATGGACGTATCGGACCGCTGGGTGGAGGCCGGCAGCGACCCGGCCAACCCCATGCTGGCCGAGGAGCGCGCGCTGCTGATCAAGTCGTACGCGGCGCTGCTAGCCGCCGTCCAACGCTAGGGCAGCAGCTTCCCGGGGTTCATGATCCCCACCGGGTCGAGCCGCTCCTTGGCGGCCCGGATCAGGTCCACTCCCACCTCGCCGACCTCCGCACGCATCCAGGGCGCGTGGTCGCGCCCGATCGCGTGGTGGTGGGTGATCGTGCCGCCGTTGGCCACGATCGCGTCGCAGGCCGCCGACTTGGCCGCGCGCCACTGGTCCAGCGGCGCGGCGGTCTCCTGGCGGGCCAGGAACGTGTAGTAGAGCGACGCGCCGGAGCGGTACAGGTGCGACACGTGGCACATGACCAGCGGCGGCGTGCCGCGCTCGGACAGGGTGCTCCGCAACGCGTCGCCGACCGCCGCGTATAGCGTCGGCAGGTTGCTCCAGGTGGTTGCCGTCTCCAGCGTCTCGACGAACCCCCCCAGGCCCAGCAGGGCGTCGCGCAGGTAGGGCCCCGCGTAGCGGCCGCGCAGCCAGCTCTGCCCTGGCCGCTGCCCCAGCGCCAGCCCGCCGCCCGCGCGCAGCAGCGAGCTCGTGTGCAGCCGGCGCCGCTCGACGTCGTCGTCCTCGCCCTCGAACCCCACGATCACCAGGCAGCCGCCCTCGTGCCCGCGCATGCGCAGGTAGGCGCGCCCGACCCGCTCGGTGGCGCTGCCGGTCGAGGCGAGCGCGATCGAGAGGCGCGTCTCCTCCTCGTCGGAGAGCCGGATCACGTCCGGTGAGCCGTCCGCCTGCTCCATCACCCGCAGCGCCTCGCAGCCCTCGGCGAACGAGCGGAACGACCATCCCTCGTAGCGGCGCGTGCCGGGCAGCGCGCGCACGCGCAGGGTCGCCTCGCAGATCACTCCCAGCACTCCCTCCGAGCCCACCACCAGCTCGCGCAGGTCCGGCCCGGCGGCCGTGGCGGGCACCGCCCGCGCGGCCAGCTCGCCGCCCGGCGCGACCAGGCGCAGCCCCTCGACGAGCTCGTCGATGCGGCCGTAGCCGGTCGAGGCCTGGCCCGCGGAGCGGGTGGCCACCCAGCCCCCGACGGTCGAGTACTCGAACGACTGCGGGAAGTGGCCCAGGGTGAGCCCCTCGGCCGCGAGCTGTCGCTCGGCCTCGGGCCCGAACAGCCCGCCCTCGAAGGTGGCCGTCAGCGAGGTGTGGTCCACGCCGAGCACCCGATCCAGGCGGCGCAGGTCCAGCGAGATCAGCGCCGGGAAGCCGTCGGCCACGGGGTCCACTCCGCCCACGACGCTCGTGCCGCCGCCAAAGGGCACTACGGCCACCCGTGCGGCCGCGCACTCGGCCAGCAGGGCGCGAACCTGGTCGGCCGAGCCGGGCTCCACCACGGCGTCAGGCGCCCCCTCCAGGTTGCCGCTGCGCAGGCGCACCAGGTCCGGGTAGCTGCGCCCGGCGGCATGGCCCACGCGGGAGGCGCGGTCGTCGCGCACGTGCTCCTCCCCAACTACCGCCGCCAACCGCGCGCGCACGGCGCCGTCGAGTCGCGACTCGGGCAGGCGCACCTCCTCGAGCGCAACCGGGGCCGAGCCGGCGGCGGGGTCCAGCCCCAGCGAGGAGCGCAGCAGCTCGAGCGCGTGCTCGGGCAGGGCCACGTCGTGGCCGTCCTCGCCCCAGCCCCACCACCTCATGTGAACAGCCTCTTCAGCCCCTCCAGGGCGCCCTCGACCTGCCGCTTGCCGGCGGCGCGGAACTGGAGCGGCGCCAGCCGCGCCCAGCCGCGCGGCTTCTGATCGAGCTCGAGGACCACGCGGGTACCGCCCTCCTCGGGCGCCAGCTCCAGCGAGGTCGTCGCCTCGGCGAGGATGCGCTCGAAGGGGGTGGCGGCGAGCTCCTGGCTCCAGACCAGCCGTTCCGGCTCGCTCGCGGCCACGCGCGTGTAGTCGGCACGCACCGCCTTGCCCTTGGCGGAACTGAGCACGGTCGTCCAGGCCATGGCGCTCGCGTCCTCGACGCGCGTCACGCCCGGCCACCAGTCCGGCAGGCGCCCGGGATCGCTTACCACGCGCCACACCTCGTCGACCGCCGTAGGCACCACCGTCTCGCGCCGCACGATCACTCCGAGTCGTACACGAGCAGTGAGTGGACGTCGTATTCCGACAGCCGATCACGTCCGTGCAGGAAGGCCAGTTCGATCACGAAGGCGCATCCTGCCACGACTCCACCCGCTTGCTCCACGAGCCCGCACAGCGCCCGCGCCGTACCGCCGGTCGCGAGCAGGTCGTCGTGCACGAGCAGGCGCGCGCCTCCGCGTATCGCGTCGGCATGCACCTCGAGCGCATCGATCCCGTACTCCAGCTCGTACTCCGCCGACGTGACCTCGCGCGGCAGCTTCCCGGGCTTGCGAGCCAGGATGAAGCCGGCGCCGGCCGCGGCGGCGAGCGCCCCGCCGAGCACGAAGCCGCGCGCCTCCGCGGAGACGACGTAGTCGATCTCGCGCGAGCGGGCGTACTCGGCGAGGCGGTCCACCGTCTCCCGCAGCGCCCCGGCGTCGAGGAACAGCGTCGTGATGTCGTAGAAGAGGATCCCCGGCTTCGGGAAGTCGGGAACCCGGCCGATATGCGCGTCGAGATCCAGCGTCAGCGCGCGAGCTTGCGCAGGTCGCGGATCAGCAGCAGGTGCTTGAGATGCGACGCGATCGCCGCCAGGTTCTCGAGCGCCTCCACCGCCTCCTTGCGCCGCTCGGGGTTCCGCGACCGCAGCGCGGGCGCCAGGATCTGCTCCAGCAGCGCCGCCTCGCGGTCGGCCGAGGTGCGGAAGACGCGCAGGTTGCGCCCGCCCACGCCAAAGCGCTTCAGCTCGGTGACGGCGCGGATGATCTCGCGCTCTGTGTCGTCGTAGAGCTGCTCGCCGTCGCGCCGCTCCCCCTTGATCACGCCGTAGTCCTCGAGCTCCTTGACGAGCGACGGATCGGCGCCGGTGTCCTCCAGCACCTCGTCGAGCCGGTAGAGCGAGCCGGGGCCGCGCAGGGCGACCGTCGCGCGGCGCGGCCCGCGTGCCTCTGGCATCTCGGGCGTCTCGGCCTCGGCCAGCCCGGCCGCCAGCTCTTGGCGGATCACGCGCAGCGGGAGGAACTCGTCGCGCTGCAGACGCAGGATCGTGCGCAGGCGGTCCACGTCGGCCGCGGCGTAGAGCCGGTACCCGCCCGGGGTGCGCCGTGGCGAGAGCAGCTTCTGGTCCTCCAGGTAGCGGACCTTCGAGATGGAGATGTCCGGGAACTCGCGCTCCAGCTGCTTGACCACGGCGCCGATCGTGAGCGCCTTCTCCTTGCGCGGGGGTGGCCCGCTCTCGACCTCCGTGCTCATCGCTCGTCCAGGTAGGTGAGCTTGTACTTGCCGACCTGCAGCTCGTCGCCGTTCTGGAGCCGGTGCGACTCGATCCGGCGCCGGTTGACGTAGGTGCCGTTCAGCGATCCGAGGTCGTCGATGTACAGCCCGTCGCGGCGCGCGACGAGCAGCGCGTGGTTACGCGACACGGTCACGTCGTCCAGGAAGATCTCGGCCTCCGGGCTGCGGCCGATCGTCATCCGCTCGCCCGTCACGTTGAAGGCCTCGCCGGAGCGCCCCCCGCCGGCCCTGATCACCAGCGTGGCGCCCTCGTGCGTCACCTGCTCGAGGTCCACCGCCTTGAGGTCCCCGGCCTCGTCGACCTGGTAGACCTCGGTGGTGTCGCCCGGTTTCTTGGCTTGCTCGGGCTCACCGAGGAACGCACCGCACTTCTGGCAGTAGTTGGCGCCCTCCGCATTGACGAAGCCGCACTCCGGGCAGTGCACGGCTACTCGACGTCTCCCTCCGGGGGGATGCCCTTGCCGGACAGGATGTCGGTCAGCTGCTGCACGTCGGCGCCGCTGATGACCGTCTCGCCCGCCTCGTGCTTCTGGCGCAGCCGGTTGACCAGCTCGGCCCGCAGGATGTCGATCTTGCCGTGCAGGATGCGCCGGCGGTACGACACCTCCTGCTCCTCCTCGGTCAGCTGCTGGATGAGGTCTTTCAGCTCCCGGTCGGAGAGCGCTCCGAGATCAGGGAATGTGTCCAATGCGGTCCTTTCGGGAGAGGGCAAGGCGGCGAAGGCCGAATATAGCCGATCCTCAAGCTGAGGTTGAGCCTTTGCGCAAGGCCTGGAGTCCATCTTGCAGATACAGGACGGTCGCCGCAAGGGTGATCGCGAGCCCGAAATAGAGCATGGCCTCGGAGACCCAGGTGTCCACGATCATCGCCAGCCCGAGCGCGCCCATCACCGGCCAGACCGCCCAGCGGCCCAGCATGTTCACGTTCAGGTCGATCCCGCGCCGCAGCGCCAGCTCGGTGAGGACGAGCATCAGCGCCTCGCGCGCGGCCAGAACCAGCAGCGCCCAGCGCGGCAGCAGCTCGAAGTGATAGGCCACGATCACCCCGGAGATGACCAGGGCGCGGTCTGTCAGCGGATCGAGCAGCGCGCCGAGCCGGCTGTACTGGCCGGTGATGCGCGCCACCATGCCGTCGAACCAGTCGGTGGCGGCGACCGTCGCGAAGATGATCGTCGCGAGCGTGTCGCGCCCGTCCTCGGACCCCAGCGCCAGCACGAGGAACACCGGGATCAGCGCCAAGCGCGCGATCCCGATGGCGTTCGGGATCGTCCAGGGGTGCAGCGGCTCGCCGCGGCGCGTAGCGGGCGGCGGGCCGCCGGAGCGGTCCAGCCCGACGAGCCGGCGGAACGTCAGGGGAGGCTTGTCCAAAGCTCCGCGGCCGCCTGGACGAGGCCGTCGAGCGGTAGCGAGCGCTGCTCCTGGCCGCGCCGGACCTGGGCGTCGACCTGGCCCGCCTCGAGCCCGCGCTTGCCGATCGTGAGCCGCAGCGGGCAGCCGAGCAGCTCGGCGTCGGCGAACTTCTCCCCCGCGCTGCCCTCGCGGTCCTCGTAGAGCACGTCGAAGCCCGCCCCGCGCAGCTCGTCGTAGAGCCGGTCCGCCACCTCGCGCGCCGCCTCGCCCTCCTTGCCGAGCGTGACCAGCTCGATGTCGAACGGCGCCAGTGCCCGCGGCCAGGAGATGCCCTGCTCGTCGTGGAACTGCTCGATCGCCGCCGCGACGATGCGCGCCGGCCCGATCCCGTAGGAGCCCATCACGATCGGCTGCTCCGCGCCCTGCTCGTCGAGGTAGCGAGCGCCGAGCGGCACCGAGTAGCGCGTGCCGAGCTTGAAGATGTTGGCCACCTCGATCGCGGGCTCGATGCGGATCTCGGCGCCGGTCGGGTCGTGGTCGCCCGCCTCCACGCGTCTGACGTCGGCCCACTCGGGCTGGAAGTCGCGCCCGGGCTCCACCCCCCGCAGGTGGGTGTCGAGCTCGTTGGCGCCCGTGATGAGGCCGTGCAGGCCGCGCAGCGCCTCGTCGGCCACCACGTCCACTTGGGCGCCGATCGGGCCGATGAAGCCGGGCTCGGTCCCGAACAGGTCGCGCACCTCCTGGGCCTCGGCGGGCCGCGCCGGCGCGCCGAGCGCGTTCTGGAGCTTGAGCTCGTTCAGGCGGTGGTCGCCGCGCACCAGCACGAGGACCGGCCCGCGCTCCTCGACGACCACCGGCAGCGCCTTGATCAGTGCGCCGGCCGGTACGCCCAGCAGGCCCGTCACAGCCTCGATCGTGGTCGTCCCCGGAGTCTCGACCGGCTCGGGCCCAGGCAGCGCGTCCGGCAGGCCGTCGACCGGCTGCGGCTGGGCGCTGGCGATCTCCAGGTTGGCCGCGTAGCCGGCATCCGACAGCGCCACCTCGTTCTCGCCCGCGGTGCAGGGCGCCATGTACTCGTGCGCGCCGATGCCGCCCATCATCCCCACGTCACTCTCGACCCGGTACCACTCCAGTCCGGTGCGGTCGAAGATCCGGTCGTAGGCCTTGATGTAGAGCCCGTAGGAGTTGTCGAGGCCCTCTTCGTCGCGATCGAACGAGTAGGCGTCCTTCATGATGAACTCGCGCGTCCGCAGCACCCCGGCGCGCGGGCGCGGCTCGTCGCGCTCCTTGATCTGGAAGTGGTAGAGCAGCTTCGGGAGGTCGCGGTAGGAGCGAATTTCGCGCGAGGCGTGGAGGGTGATGACCTCCTCGTGGGTCATTGCGAGCACCAGCTCGGCGTCGCGGCGGTCGCGCAGCTTGAACAGCTCGTCGATCTCGTAGCGCCCGGTCTTCTTCCACGGCTCCGCCGGCTGCAGCACCGGCATCAGCATCTCGGCGGCGCCGATGGCGTCGAGCTCCTCGCGGACGATCTGCTCGACCTTGCGGTGCGCGCGCCAGCCGGCCGGCAGCCAGGTCCACAGCCCCGATCCGACCTGGCGGGCCAACCCCGCCCGCACCGTCAGGCGGTGTGAGGCGGCCTCCGCGTCCGCCGGATCGTCGCGCGTGGTGGGCAGGAAGTAGTGCGAGAGGCGGGTCACCGGGCCGCGACTATAACCCCGCCGCGCTCAATTTCCGGCCCAAATCAGCCGATCTAGGACAGATGGAGGTCTCGCGCCCGCAGCGCATTGCGCTGCGCATCTGCTGGTGCGTGGCGGCTGTGCTGTTGGCCATCCTCACGCTGCAGCTCGCCACGAGCGCGGCCGGGCCCGGCGTGACGAAGGTCGCCATCGACTACCTCTACAACGTCCTGCTCTTCGCCGGCGCCGGATTCTGCCTCTGGCGGGGTGTGGCGGTGCGCGAGGAACGGTTGCCCTGGCTCGTCGTGGGATTCGCGATCGTGAGCTGGTCGGCCGCGGACATCGTATGGACCGTCGTGTACGCCGGCGACCCGAACGCCCCCTATCCGAGCATCGCCGATGCGCTCTGGCTGACCTGGTACCCGGCCAGCCTCCTCGCGCTCGTGCTGCTGGTGCGCTCGCGCCTGCGCGACGCCCGCGGCAGCCTCTGGCTGGACGGCCTGATCGGCGCCGTCGCCACGACCGCGCTCGCCGCCGCCCTTGCCTACGGGCCGGTCATCCACGAGGGGAGCGCCGGCCACCTCAGCCCCGCCGTGCTGACGGGGCTCGCGTACCCGGTCGGCGACCTGCTCCTGCTGGGCATGATCACCGCGATCTTCGGGCTGACGAGCTGGAACCCCGGGCGGGCCTGGCTCGTGCTCGGGCTCGGCCTCGCCCTCAACGCGGTTGGCGACGCCATCTACCTCGTCCAGACCGCCGACGGGACCTGGAACGAGAACTCTTGGGTCAACGCCCTGTGGCCCGCCTCCTCGCTGCTCGTCGGCCTGGCTGCCTGGCAGCCGATCCGGCGCGCCAGCGCGCTCAAGGACCACAGTCTCCGCGTTGTGATCGTCCCGGTCGTATTCGGCGTCGGCGCGGTCGGGCTGCTGGCCTATGACCACTTCTCCAGGCTCAACGGGCTGACGGTGATCCTGGCCGGCGTGACCCTGCTGCTGGTGCTGGTGCGGACCGCTCTCGTATTCGTCGAGAACGGGCGCGTGCTGGCGCACAGCCGCCGCGAGGCGCTCACGGACCCGCTGACCGGGTTGCGCAACCGCCGCAGCCTGATGGCCGATCTGGACCAGTCGCTGCCGCGGGCCACACCCGAGGAGTCGATCGCGCTCGTGCTGTTCGACCTCGACGGATTCAAGGAATACAACGATGCCTTTGGCCATCCTGCCGGCGACCGGTTGCTCGTGCGCCTGGGCGAGCGGCTCGACGACGCGGTCCGCGGGCACGGGCACGCCTACCGGCTCGGCGGCGACGAGTTCTGCGCGGTGCTCCATCCCGGCCCGGCGGGCGTGGACGTGCTCGTCGACGCCTGCCTGGGCGCGCTGCGCGAGCACGGCGAGGGCTTCGAGGTGACGACCTCGCACGGGGTTGTCGAGGCGCCGATGGAGATCTCCAACGCGACCGACGCGCTGCAGATGGCCGACCGGCGCATGTACGCCCGCAAGGGCGACCGGCGCGTGTCGGCCGGCCGCCAGTCACGCGACGTGCTGCTGCGCAGCCTGTCCGAGCGCCAGCCGGCCCTGCACGTGCACCTGCGCGGCACCGCCGATCTGGCGATTGCCGTCGGGCGCGAGCTGGGCATGCACGGCGAGGAGGTCGACGACGTGGCCCACGCCGCCGAGCTGCACGACGTGGGCAAGATCGCCATCCCCGACGCCATCCTCGAGAAGGCGGGCCCGCTCGACGAGAAGGAGTGGGCGTTCATGCGCCGGCACACGATCATCGGGGAGCGCATCCTGATGGCGGCCCCGTCGCTGCGCAGCGTGGCCAAGCTGGTGCGCTCGAGCCACGAGCGCTGGGACGGCGGCGGCTACCCGGACGCGCTGGCCGGCGATGAGATCCCGCTGGGCGCCCGCGTGGTGGCCGTCTGCGACGCCTTCGACGCGATGACCACGAACCGTCCCTACCGCAACCGGGTGAACGAGCCGGCGGCGCTGGGGGAGCTGCTGGCCTGCGCGGGCACGCAGTTCGACCCGGACGTCGTGGACGCCTTCGTGCGCGTGCTCGAGCGCGAGATGACCGCGGCGACCGAGACGCTGCGGGACCAGGTGAGCCCGGCCGCCTAGGCGCCCGGCATGGGGCACCCCGTTTGGGGCCCTTTCGGCCAACAGCGGCCATAAAGAGGTCGGGTCAAGGCCGATCCATCGGCCCAAACCGTGCCCACCCCCCACGTTTGAGCGAGGGTGGGCGGGTTGGGCCACGTAGCGCTCGCGAATCGCCCCCACCACCGCGTGCTGGCCAGGGGTTGGTCGCCTTGTGGGTTCAGTCGAACCCAGAACGGGCCCAGGCCCTAGATCGGGCGGGGGTGGGGCGGGTTCGCGCGCCGATCCCTTCCGGGCCACCGTTTCTCGCTGCTGGCGAAACTGGGCCTGCCGCCTGCGGGATACTGGGCGGGCGATGTCGCACGAGAACGTGGAGGTCGCCACGAGGGCGATCGAGGCCTTCAACGGGCGCGACGTCGAGGCCTTCGCCCTCCTAACGACGCTGGACTTCGAGTGGTCCCCGTCGATGGTGGCCATCGAGGGCACGATCTTCCGAGGACGTGAGGGCATCGAAAGGTACTTCGGAAGCCTTCAGGGCGCCTGGGAGAAGTTCCATATTCACCCAAACCGATTTAGTGCTGGAGAGGGCCTCGTGGTCATGCTCGGGCGGCTGGAGGGACGCGGAATGGGGAGTGGCGTTCCGGTCGATGCGTCGCTGGGGATGGTCTTCGACTTTCGCGGCGAGATGATCTCCCGTATCCGGGGGTATCTCGATCACGCCGAGGCGCTGCGGGCGGCCGGCCTGTCGCAGCCTCGCCCCTCCTAGGCGCGCGTGAAGCGCCGGCCCGCCGTCGGGCTGGCTGCCTCGTCGAGCGGCACGCGCTTTGCCTTTGGCGCCCCCGCCATCGGCAGCGCCTCGCCGTTGCCCATCGCCTCCGCGGCGGCGGCCGCCGCCTCCAGGGCCGCAAGGCGCTCCGGGGTCAGCTCACCGGCGTTCTCCTCTTCGATGCGCTCCAGCCACTTGGCGCCCTCGGCGGCCTTGGTCTCGTCGACCTCGATGCGGCCGATCGCGAGTGACTTGTCGATCTCGGCGAACAGCTCGTCCACCAGCCGCTCCTGCGGCACCTTCCGCAGCGGCTTCCCGTGGGCGAAGATCAGCCCCTCGTTCTTGGCACCGGTGATGCCGAAGTCCGCGTGAGAGGCCTCGCCGATGCCGTTGACCGCGCAGCCGAGCACCGCCACCTCGATCGGCTCGTCGTAGGCGCGCAGCCGCTCCTCGATGTCCGCCACGACCGTGTCCATGTCGAACTGCAGGCGCCCGCAGGTCGGGCAGGCGATCAGCACCGGGCCGCGCTCGCGCAGCTTGAGAGCCTTGAGGATCTCCCAGGCGACCTTGACCTCCTCCTCCGCGTGGAAGGTGGAGAGCGAGATTCGGATCGTGTCGCCGATGCCGTCCGCGAGCAGCGTGCCGAGGCCGACGGCCGACTTGAGCGAGCCCGACCACTTGGTGCCGGCCTCGGTGATGCCGAGGTGGAGCGGATTGTCGATCTTGCCGGCGAGCAGCCTGTTCGACGCGATCGTGTTGGGCACGTTGGTCGACTTGATCGACACCTTGAAGTCCTGGAAGTCGAGCCGCTCCATGAGCTCGGTGTGCTCGACCGCCGCGGCGACGAGCGCCTCGACCGGGCTGTCGCGCTCCAGCTCGTGGAGGTGCTTGGGCAGCGAGCCCGAGTTCACGCCGATCCGCAGCGGGATGCCCGCCGCGCGCGCCTTCTCCACAACCTCGCCGGTCTTCTCGTGGCCGCCGATGTTGCCCGGGTTGATGCGCACGCAGTGAGCGCCCGCGTCGATCGCCTTCAGCGCCAGGGTGTGGTTGAAATGGATGTCGGCGATCACCGGGATCGGCGACTCGACCACGATCCGCTCGAGCGCCCGGACGTCGTCGTCGCGGGGGACGGCGCAGCGCACCAGGTCGCCACCGGCGTCGGCGATCGCGTGGATCTGACGCATGGTGGCGTCGAAGTCCGCCGTCTCGGTCTTCGTCATCGACTGGATCGCGACGGGCGCGCCGCCGCCGATCTTCAGCCCGCCGACGTCGATCTGGCGCTTGGAGGCCATCGCCCCCAAGGGTATCTAGCCGTACAGCGCCTCGATCTCCTCCGCGTACTTCTCGTGGATCGGCTTGCGCTTCAGCTTCATGGTCGGCGTCAGCTCGTCTCCGCCCGGCTGCCAGTCCCCCTCGAGGACGGTGTAGCGCTTGATCTGCTCCACCCGGGCCAGCTCCTCGTTGGCGGCGGCCACTCCGCGCTCCACCTCCGCGGCGATGTCGCCTCCGAACGCGGGCGCCACGTCGGGGTCGAGCGTGATCAGGGCGACGTTGTAGGGCTTCATGTCGCCGATCGCGATCACCTGCCCGATCACCGGGCTCGACGCCTTGACCTTCGCCTCGATGTTGGCCGGCGACATGTTCTTGCCGCCCGCGCTGATGATCAGCTCCTTCTTGCGGTCGACGATCTTGAGATAGCCGTCCTCGTCGAACTCACCCACGTCGCCGGTGTGCAGCCAGCCCTCGTCGTCGATCGCCTCACGCGTCTTGTCGGGGTCGTTGCGGTAGCCGCTCGTGACGACGCCGCCGCGGATCAGCACCTCGCCGTCCTCGGCGAGCTTGATCTCCACGCCCGGCGACACCGGGCCCACCGTCCCGATCTTGATCCGGTCGGGCGGGTTGCAGGTCCCGTAGCCGGTGGTCTCGGACATCCCCCACAGCTCGGCCAGCGGCACGCCGATCGCGTGGAAGAACTCGATCACCTCGCGCGGCGTCGGCGCCGCGCCGACGTTGACCGACTCGACCTGGTCGAGCCCCAGCAGCTTCCGCATCTTCGACAGCACGAGCTCGTCGGCCTTCGCGTGCTCGGCGCGCAGGTCGTCGGGGACGGGCTCGCCGGCCTGCTCGAGCTTGACCTTGCGCAGACCGACGTCGAGCGCCCACAGCGTCGCCCGCTTGCGCTCCTCGTCCTGCTCGGCCTCGATGCCGGCCTCGATGGCCGCCTTGAGCTTCTCCCAGATGCGCGGCACGGCGAAGAACCAGGTCGGCCTCACCTCAGGCAGGTACGCGACCACCTGGCGCGGGTCCGGGCAGTCGGTGGTGGTGAAGCCCAGCATCATCGGCATGTAGTGCGAGCAGGCGCGCTCGGCGATGTGCGCCATCGGCAGCCACGAGATCACGCGGCCGTCGTCGGGGAAGGCGATCACCTCGTCGAAGCCGCGTACCGCCGCGATCAGGTTGGCGTGGGTGAGCTGCACGCCCTTGGGTGGCCCGGTCGTTCCGGACGTGTAGATCAGCGTGAGCACGTCCTCGGGCTCGACCGCCCGCCAGGTCGCCTCGAAGTCGAACCCCTCGGGCGCGTGCTGCTCCACGTCGTCGCCGCCGTCGACGACGATCAGGTGCTCCACGCCCTCGAGCCCCCGGACGCGGTCCTCGAACGCCTTCTCGGTCACGAGGATGTGCGCCTCGGAGTCGCGGACCTGGTACTGGATCTGCTCCGCGGCGTAGGTGTTGTAGACCGAGAACGGCGTGGCCCCGAGGTGCAGCGCCGCGGCGTCGAACCAGTGGAAGTCGGGCCGGTTGGTGAGCATGATCCCGATTGCCTGGCCGCGCTGGAGGCCCAGCCCGGCCAACCCGGCTGCCACGCGGCGCACCTTGTCGGCGTACTCCGCCCAGCTGATGGAGAACTCGTCCTCGCGCAGGCGCAGAGCCACGCGATCGGGATGTGCGGCGGCCGTGAGCTGAAAAGCCTCGGCGACGGTCGACGCGCCGAGGCCCGCCGGCCGCCCCGTGCGGCGTGCGGTCGTCAATTCCATGTGCGGAATTTAACGAATGCGGAATCCCTCGCCCTGCAGTCGGCCGATGTCGTTCGAGAGCCCGATCAGGAAGATCAGGATCACGAGCATGAACCCGACGACGCCGGCGCGCTCCATCACCGCGAACGGCACCGGTTTGCGCCTCACCTTCTCCACGATCGCCCAGAAGATGTGGCCGCCGTCGAGCGGCAGGAACGGGAACAGGTTCACGATAGCCAGCGAGAGCGAGATGATCGCGAGGAGGCCGACCGCGTCGCCGATGTCGGCAAGGATCGTCTGGCGCGTGGCCTCGTAGGACCCGACCACGCCGCTGAGCTGCTTGCGCTGCTCGGGGTTGATCAGCCGTGCCGGCAGCGAGGCCGTCTGCTTGGTGATCAACCAGAAGTTGTCGGCCGCGGTGGTGAAGGCCTGCCCGGCGGGAAGGGTCACATGCGGCCCGTCTGAAGCGAAGCCGAAGCCCAGTCGCGTGCGCGCCTTCTGGCCGTCTGGCAGGTTGGTGTCGTAGACCGGCGTGAGCTTGGCGTTGATCAGCTTCCCGTCGCGCTTGAGCACCAGCGTTGCCGGCGTCGTGGCCTTGCAGCCGTCGTGGGGCTTGCCCGCGCAGTGGTGGGAGCGGATCTGCTTCGAGAGCCGGGCCGGCGGACCCCGGACCCCGTCGACGGCAACCAGGGTGTCTCCCGGCTTGATCGCCTTCTCGGCCGGGAAGCCCTTCTCGACCGCCGATACGTGGCGGGTCGCCTCCTGCGGGCCGATCGCGAAGAAGAAGACCCAGAGCAGCAGGAACGCCAGCACCAGGTTCACTGCCGGCCCGGCGGCGATCACCACGATTCGCTTCCAGACCGGCTGCGCGTGGTAGGCGCGGTCGCGGACCTCCTCGGGCAGGTCGTCGGACGGGTTCATGCCGCTGATGCGGACGTAACCGCCGGCGGGGATGGCGCCGATCGCGTACTCGGTCTCCCCCACCTTCTTCGAGAACAGCGTCGGCGGGAAGAACAGCGAGAACTTCTCCACGCGCATCCCGACCGCCTTGGCCGCGCTGAAGTGGCCCAGCTCGTGCAGGATCACGAGCAGCGCGAACCCCGCGAAGGCCAGGAACCAGCTCACGCGGCCACCGCCCGGGCGACCTCGCGTGCCTGGGTGTCGGCCTCGTAGAGGTCGGCGAAGTGCCGCAGCGGCCGCGGCTGGAGCTCGGTCAGCGTCGACTCGATCACGCGCGCGATGCCGGTGAAGGGCAGCTCGCCGCGCAGGAAGGCGTGGACGGCCACCTCGTTGGCGGCATTCAGCACGCAGGGTGCGGTGCCGCCCGCGGCGGCGGCCTCGCGGGCCAGCCGCAGGCAGGCGAACGTACGCGTGTCGGGCGGCTCGAAGGTGAGCGCTCCGACCTCGGCGAGGTCGAGCAGCGGCACGGGCACGTCGGCGCGCTCGGGGTGGTGCAGGGCATACGAGATCGGGACGCGCATGTCCGGGTGGCCCAGGTGCGCCAGGGAGGCGCCGTCGTTGAGCTGCACGAGCGCGTGAACGATCGACTGCGGGTGCACCACGACCTCGATCTGGTCGTAGGGCACGCCGAACAGGTGGTGGGCCTCGATCAGCTCGAGGCCCTTGTTCATCAGCGTCGCCGAGTCGATCGTGATCTTCCCGCCCATCGCCCAGGTCGGGTGGGCGAGCGCCTCCTCGACGGTCACGCCGTCGAGGTCGGTGCGCCCGCGGAAGGGGCCGCCGCTGGCTGTCAGCACGAGCCGGTCGACCGTGCCGGGCCGCTGGCCCTCCAGCAGCTGGAACAGGGCCGAGTGCTCGGAGTCGACGGGGATCAGGTGCGCGCCGGTCGCCTCGGCCAGCGCCATGACCAGCTCGCCCCCGACCACCAGGCTCTCCTTGTTGGCCAGCGCCAGGTCGATGCCCTCGCCGAGCGTGGCGATCGTCGGACCCAGCCCGGCGGAGCCCACCAGCGCGTTGAGCACGAGGTCGCAGTCGGAATCCGTGATCAGCTCCACCAGCCCCTCGGGGCCCGCCAGGATCGCCGAGTGCTCGCCGGCCCGGGCGGCGGCGTCGGCATCGGCAAGCGCGACCCGCTCGACGCCGAAGCGGCGCGCCTGCTCGAGCAGCAGCTCCCAGCTGGACGCGGCGGCCAGCCCGACGACCTCGAGGTCGTCGCTGCGCTGGATTACGTCCAGCGCTTGGGTGCCGATCGAGCCGGTCGACCCGACGATGACGATTCTGCGCACCCGGGTCAGTCTAGGAGTCGCCGTCGAGCGTCTCTACGAGCGCCTCGACGACCCGCGGATCCAGCTGGCTGCCGGCAACCCTGCGCAGCTCCGCCACCGCGTCCACGCGCGACAGCGCCGGACGGTACGGCCGCTCGGTGATCATCGCCTCGTAGGCGTCGCAGGCGAACAGGATGCGCGCCCCGAGCGGGATCTCCTCGCCGGCCAGCCGGTCGGGGTAGCCGGCCCCGTCCCAGCGCTCGTGAGCGGCGCGCACGAGCGGGATGGCGTCGGCGAGGAACTCCAGCGGCGAGAGGATGCCCTCGCCGATCAGCGGGTGGCGCTCGATCGCCGGTCGCTCCTCCTCGGTGAGCGGGCCGGGCTTGTTGAGGATCGCCTCGGGCACGCCGAGCTCGCCGATGTCGTGGAGCGTCGCGGCGTGGCGCAGCGCGGCCAGCTCCGGCTCCTCGATCCCGAGCCGGCGCCCGACCGCCTCGCAGCGGCGGATCAGCGACACCGGCGCCTCCGCGGTGGCGGCCACGCGCGCGTCCAGGGCCGCCCGGAGCGCCTCGGCGGTGCCTCGCTGGGCGCGCTCCAGGCGCCCGTGCAGGGTCGCGAGGCGCAGGCTGGCGGAGAGCTGGTGGGCGGCCGCGCGCAGCATGCTGACGTCGCCCTCGTCGAAGGCTCCCGCGAACGTCGATTGCAGCGTGATCGCGCCCCACGGGCGCCCGTCGACGAGCACCGGGACGTCCAGCTCGGAGCAGACGTCCGTCGTCGCGGGGGTGGCGGTGTAGTCGGGCTCGCGCATGACGTCTGGGGCCAGCACGACGCGCCGCTCGCGCAGGCAGCGCCCCACCAGCCCGCGCTCGGCCGGGAAGGTGTACTCGTGCAGCTCGGGCAGCGCGAACGCGCCGGCGCCCGCAACCATCTCCAGGCGCCCATCCTCGCGCCGCCGGATCAGCGCGGTCGCGTGCGCCCCCATCGCCGAGTGGACCTCCGTGACCGCCGCCTCGGCGATCTTCTGCTCGGAGGTCTCGTCGGCCAGCCGGCTGCCGAGCGCGCTGGAGAGCGTCACCTGCCGGGCCCAGCGCTCCCGCAGCGCGGCTCCCTTGCGCGCCGAGCGCGGCGGGATCGCCGCTCGCACGAGCAGGGCGGCCTCCACGATCGCCTCGTCGAGCGGCGCGGTACGGTCGTCCGCGTACAGTTCCAGCAGCCAGGTGACCTCGTTGTCGGCCGCGCTCGTCGCCAGGACGCTGGTGCGGCCCAGCATCTCGAGCAGCGCGCGCTCGGCATGGTCGGCGGAGCGGTCGTCGACGCGGGCCACGAAGGCGCCCGCCCCGGCCTCCAGCAGGCGCGCGGTGGCCGGATACTCGTCGACCGAGTAGACCTCGTTGTCGAGCCCCAGGTGCAGGCCCTCGAGGCGCTTGTCGCGATCGTCGGCCGTGGAGACCGTGTGGATCGTGTCGCCTCCGGTCGGCGCGAACGAGATGGACCAGGCGGCGGTGTTGAGCGCCTCCGACAGGGCCCCCGCCACCGCCTCGATGCGCTGCAGCGGCGCCTCGTCCGCCAGGTCCTCGGCAAAGCGCTCCGCGAGCTCGCGGACGGCCTCGCGCACGCGCTCCTGGGTTGTCCGCCGCATCGTCCGGCGCTCCAGGCGCGGCGCGACGTCCGATGCGCGCGAGCCCGCCGTGAAGATCTGGCCGCCGCCGTTGCGCTTGGCGCGGTAGAGCGCGGCGTCCGCGGCGCGCATGAGCTCGGCGAGGTCGTCGACCCCGCGCCCGAGTGCGGCGGCGCCGCAGGAGAGCAGCAGCCCGTTGCCGTCCTCCTGAGCGAGGTGCATGAAGATCGCGCCGGCCAGCGCACGCGCGTCTTCGAGCGTCGCTCCCTCCATCACCACGCAGAACTCGTCGCCGGAGAGCCGGCCGACCAGGTTGCCCGGGCGCTCCGCGGCTCCCGCCACGAGCGCCTCGGCCACCCTCCGCAGGGCGCGGTCGCCGGCGTCGTGGCCGGACTGGTCGTTGATGGCCTTCAGCTCGTCGACGTCGCAGAGCAGGACGGCGAGCGGCGTTTGGCGGCCGCTGGCACGCGCCACGGCGCGGTTGAGTCGCTCCTCGAGCGCGCGCCGGTTGGCCAGCCCGGTGAGCGGGTCCTCGTAGGCGAGCCGCGAGACGCGTGAGAACAGCTCGGCCCGCCCGATCGCCACGGCCAGCTGGCCGGCGACCGTCTCCAGGAAGCGCACGTCCTCGCTGCGAAAGCGCGGCTGTCCGGGCGCCGTGGTCGCGTAGACCTCGCCCCATGCCTCGCCCTCGACGAGGATCGGCACGCCGACCTCGGACTCCTTGCTGAGCCGGCTCAGACGCGCGATCGAGACCTCGTCGATCGTGGAGGCGTCGAGCGAGTTGAAGTAGGGCTGACCCTCCAGCACGAGCCGCTCGGCAGCTCGGTCCTCGCGCAGCGGGTGGATCTCGGCGGGCGGGTAGCGCTCCTCCCCCGGGCCGAGATCGCCGACGTTGATGATCGTCCGCAGGGCGGCCTTCTCGCGCTCCCAGCGACTGACGGAGAGCGAGGCCGCGCCGATCGCGGCACGCGCCTCCTCGGCCGCGACCTCGAGCACCTCCTGGAGGTCGTGGGCGCCCGCGGCGGCGGCCGCCACGCGCAGCAGAGCCTCCCGCTCCGACCCTGCCGGGCCCTGGCTTGGCGCAGCCGCGATTCCCCGTGCGGGCTCCACCTTGAGAACATCGGGCAAATTGGTCCAGAGCTTGAGAGAATCGCGCCGGAGTGCGCTTCGGAATCTTCTACGAGCATCAGAATCCCCGGCCCTGGGAGGAGCGGCGCTCGGAGCACGCCCTCCTGAAGGACGCTCTGGCCCAGGTCGAGCTGGCCGACCGGCTCGGGTTCGACTACGTCTGGGAGGTCGAGCACCACTTCCTCGAGGAGTACTCGCACTCGTCGGCGCCGGAGGTCTTCCTGGCCGCGGCGGCGGCGCGGACGCAGCGGATCCGGCTTGGCCACGGCATCGTGCAGATCCCGCCGGCCGTGAACCACCCGGCCCGGGTCGCGGAGCGAGTGGCGACACTCGACCTCATCTCGGACGGGCGAGTGGAGTTCGGCACCGGCGAGTCCTCCTCGGCCGCCGAGCTGGGCGGGTTCTTGATCGACCGCACTCGCAAGCGCGAGATGTGGGAGGACGCGATGGCGGCGATCGCCCGGATGTTCGTCGAGGAGCCGTTCGCCGGCTGGAGCGGCGAGTTCTGGAGCATGCCGCCGCGCAACATCGTCCCAAAGCCGCTCCAGAAGCCACACCCGCCGCTCTGGGTCGCGTGCAGCCGGCGCGAGACGATCCAGTTCGCCGCCCGCAACGGCATCGGCGCCCTGTCGTTCTCGTTCGTCGAGCCCGAGGACGCGGGCAAGTGGGTCGAGGAGTATTACGAGCTGATCGAGTCCGACGAGTGCGTGCCGGTGGGCTTCGACGTGAACCCGAACGTCGCCGTCGTCCTGCCGATGATGCTCCACGAGGACGAGGCCACGGCCATCGACCGCGGGATCGACGGCGCGCACTTCTTCGGCTACTCGCTCGCCCACTTCTACGGCATGGGCCGGCATCGGCCGGGGCAGACCGTCGTCTGGGACGAGTTCCTCGCCAACCGCGACGAGCGCGGCTTCGCCCGCTCGCTCGTGACGCCCGACGCGGCGCCGCTGGCCGTGAAGATCATGCAGCACGGCCTCGGCTCGCTGCGCGGGGCTATCGGGACGCCCGAGCAGGTGCTCGACCTGTGCCGCCGCTACGAGGCGGTCGGAGTGGACCAGGTCATCTTCGTGCTCCAGGCCGGCCCCAACCGCCACGAGCACATCTGCGAGAGCCTCGAGCTGTTCGCCCAGCGCGTGATTCCGGCCTTCAAGGCCGAGCGCGACCAGCGCGAACGGGCCAAGGCGGAGCAGCTCGCCCCGGCGATCGAGCGCGCGCTCGCCCGCCGCGAGCCCCCTCGCGCGGCTCCGCCCGGCTACGTGATCGACGAGCCGGCCGAGCTCGAGCGAGCGGCGCGCGCGGGCGCGGTCCAGCGGCCCGGCGGCCTGCGCGAGCGTCTGCGCGACCTGGGCCAGGGTGCGATGGCCCGTCTCGTGCGCGGCGCCAGCGACGCCCAGCTCGAGCGTCGCTTCGGCAGCGACCTCGCCCAGCGCGCGATCTTCACCGCGATGGCCAGGCAGTTCGAGCCGAAGTTCGCCTTCGGCTTCGCTGGCGACATCGCCTACGAGCTGAGCCACCACGGCAACGGCAAGGCGCCGTCGCGCTGGACCGTGCGCGTGCACGACGGCGCGGCGGCGGTGGTGCCCGGCATCGGCAACTCGCCCGCGATCACGTTCAAGCTGAGCATCCCGGACTTCGCGCGGCTGGTGGCGGAGGAGGCGGACCCCCAGGAGCTGCTGTTCTCCGGCCGCTTCGGCATCGAGGGCGACCTCGGGCTGGCAACGCGCGTGCCGGAGATGTTCGGCGGGCCGCCCCAGTTCTAGGGGAAAGCCGCAACCAGGGGGCACCCGGCAGGGGGTTGGACGAGTTTCTTGCGCATACCGCTAGAAACTCGTCCAGCCCCTCCGCGTGGGGACGTGGGGCGACTTGTGCTCTGACCCTTGATCGCTGCCGTTCAGCGGCGCGCCGAGCCCGCCTCACCCGTAGCCGAGCCCGACCGCCGCGTAGTACCCCACGACGATCGTGAACAGCACGGCGTCCAGGCGGTCCAGCACGCCCCCGTGGGCCCCGAACAGCGTGCCCGTGTCCTTCACCTCGAGGTCGCGCTTGATGAGCGACTCGAACAGGTCGCCCAGCGGCGCGGTGAGCGCGACCAGGAACCCGATCAGGAGGGCATCCCAGCCGCTCAGCCAGTCCTGGTAGAGGCCGGCGCACCAGAAGGCCAGCGTCCCGCCCAGCACGCCGCCGACGAGCCCCTCGAGCGTCTTGTTGGGTGAGATCAGCGGGGCGAACGGCGAGCGGCCGTAGGAGCGCCCGACGAAGTAGGCGCAGGTGTCTCCGATGAAGGTCGCGATCAACACGTCGAACACCAGCCCCATGCCGGTGCCGACCGTGTGGCCGTCGTGCGTGATGGACAGGTCGCGCAGCCAGATCGCGTGCACCATCGGCAACCCGATCCAGAGCACGCCGAAGAGCGTCGCCGCGATCGCCCAGGAGACGTTCGCGCGGCGCGGCCGCACCAGGGCGAGGAAGAAGGTCACCGGGAAGGCCGCGACCAGCACCATCACCACGTGGCGCTGCTCCCCGTACTCGGCGGCCACGAGGAGCGCGATCAGCGTGAGGAACCCGGCCAGCGCCGGCGGGCGGACGCGGCCCATCAGCGTGTACAGCTCGCCGAGCGCGATCACGCCGAGGACCGCCAGCAGCAGGGCGAACAGCTCGTTGCCCTTCCAGACGCACACGATGGCTATCGGCGCGGCGATCAGGGCGACGAGGACCCGCGCACCCAGGTCCGAGCCGCCGCGCCGCGGCGCGTTGCGCGCTGCCACTCGCTACCTCGCCCCGAACCGCCGCTGGCGGGCCGCGTACTCCTCCAGCGAGGCTTCGAACGCCTCGCGCGAGAAGTCCGGCCAGAGCTCGTCGCGGAACACGAACTCCGCGTAGGCAAGCTGCCAGAGCAGGTAGTTCGAGATGCGCTGCTCGCCGCTGGTGCGGATCAGCAGGTCGGGATCGTGCATGTCGGGTGCGTAGAGCAGCCGCCGGAAGTCGTCCTCGGTCTCCCCTGTGAAGATTCGCGCCGCGTCCACGATCTCCGCCCTGCCGCCGTAGTTGAAGGCGACGAAGAGGGTGATGCGGTCGTTGGCCCGAGTCTTCTCCTCGGCCCAATCCATGCGCCGGGCGAGGGCGGCGTCCAGCCCGTCACGGCGGCCCACGAACCGCATCCGGACGCCCTCCTCGTCCAGCTCGGGCGTCTCGCGGTCGATGCGCTCCCCGAACATCGCCATCAGACCCGCTACCTCGGCTTGCGGGCGCGTCCAGTTCTCGGTCGAGAACGAGTAGACCGTCAGCTCCTTGACCCCGAGCTCCACGGCGTCGCGCAGGCGCGCCTTGACGACGTCGGCGCCCGCCTCGTGGCCGGCCAGCACCGGCAGTCCGCGCTGCTGGGCCCAGCGCCCGTTGCCGTCGGTGATGATCGCTACGTAGCGCGCCCGCGAGGCCGCGGTCACACCTCGAGAATTTCCTCTTCCTTGCCGGCGAGCGTGCTGTCGATCTCGCCGATGTGCGAGTCGGTCAGCTTCTGGAGCTCGGACTCGGCGCGGTGCTCGTCATCCGAGCCGACCTCGCCCTCGCTCTTCAGCTCGCGCAGGTCGTGCATGACGTCGCGGCGGATGTTGCGCACCGCCACGCGGCCCTGCTCGGCGATCCCGTGCACCACCTTCACGAGCTCGCGACGGCGCTCCTCGGTCAGCTCCGGGATCGTCAGGCGGATCACCTGCCCGTCGTTGGAAGGCGTCAGGCCGACGTCGGACTCCATGATCGACTTCTCGATCGCCTTGATCGAGTTCTTGTCGTAGGGCGTGATCGTGAGCAGGCGCGCCTCGGTGGCCGAGATCTGGGAGAGCTGGCGCAGCGGTGTGGTGGCGCCGTAGTAGTCGACCTCGATCCGGTCGAGCAGGTGCGGGGAGGCACGACCGGTGCGGACGGTCGAGAACTCCGCGCGAGTGGCCTCGACGGACTTCTTCATGCGGCCGCCGGCTTCGTCCAGGAAATCCTTGATTACGTCGTCATTCATGCGCTGCTCACCACCGTCCCCACCCGCTCGCCGCACACTATCCGCTCGATGTTGGTCTCGTCGTCCATGTTGAAGACGTGGATCGGGAGTCGGTTGTCCAGGCAGAGCGACAGCGCCGTGGAGTCCATCACGGTCAGCCGCCGCTCGATCGCGGCCTGGTGGCTGATCTCCGGGATGAACTCGGCGCTGGGGTCCTCGCGCGGGTCGGCGGTGAAGACCCCCTCCACCCCGTTCTTGGCCATCAGGATCGCCTCGGCGCCGATCTCCAGGCCGCGCACGGCGGCCGCCGTGTCCGTCGTGAAGAACGGGTTGCCGGTGCCGGCCGCGAAGATGACCACCCGACCTTTCTCGAGGTGGCGGATCGCGCGGCGCTGGATGTAGGGCTCGGCGACCTCGCGGATGTGGAGCGCGGACAGCACGCGCGTGACCGCGCCCGCCTTTTCGAGCGCGTCCTGCATCGCCAGCGCGTTCAGGACCGTGGCGAGCATGCCCATGTAGTCGCCGGTGGCGCGGTCCATGCCGGCCGCGGCGCCCGACAGCCCGCGGTAGATGTTGCCGCCGCCCACGACGACCGCCATCTGGACGCCGCGCTCGGTCACTCCGGCAATCGCGCGGGCGATGGCGGCGATCCGATCGGGATCGGCCCCGTACGAGAGATCGCCCATCAGCGCCTCCCCGGAGAGCTTCAGCAGGACGCGCTGAAAGACGGGCTCGCTCAGGTCACTCCTCCCCGACCTGGAAGCGGGCGAAGCGCCGCACCACGACGTTCTCGCCGGTGTTGGCCGCGAGCTCCGCCCGCAGCTCCTCCAGCGTCTTGCCGCCGTGCTTCTCGTCGTTGATGTGCGTCTGGTTGAGCAGCACGACGTCCTCGAGCCACTTGTTCAGGCGCCCCTCGACGATCTTCTCCTGCACGTTCTCGGGCTTGCCCTCGGTGGCAGCCTGCTCGCGCAGGACCCTCAGCTCGGCTTCCCTGTCCTCCTCCGGCACGTCGTCGTAGGAGACGTAGAGCGGGTTGGCTGCAGCGACGTGCAGCGCAACCTCGCGAGCGAAGTCCTGGAACGGCTCGGTGCGGGCGACGAAGTCCGTCTCGCAGTCGATCTCCACCAGCACGCCGATCTTGCCGCCGGCGTGGATGTAGCTCGACACGACGCCCTCGGCGGCGGTACGCCCACCGCGCTTGGCGGCCGAGGCCTGCCCCTTGACGCGCAGGATGTCGATCGCCTTGTCGATGTCCCCGTCCGACTCCTGCAGGGCGGACTTCGCGTCCATGATGCCGGCACCCGTGCGCTCGCGCAGGGCCTTCACGTCTTGGGCCGAAATGGCGGTGCTCAACTTCTTGCTCCTCTACGAATCGTCGTCGGGATCGAACGTGCGGCGCTCGCGCGGTGCGCCCGCGCCGCTGGCGGCCTCGGGCCGCGTGCCGCTGGGCGTGGCGGGCTCGTCGGGCGCGAACCCGGCCTCCTCCGACTCGCGGCGGGCACGCTCCTCGGCCTCCTGGCGCTCGCGCTCCTCGGCCTCGCGCTGGGCGCGCTCCTCGGCCTCGCGGCGCTCCTGCTCCTCGCGCTCGCGGCGGGCGGCCTCCTCCTCGGCGCGGAAGCGCTGGGAGCGCTCGCCCACGACGTCGGCGATCGCCTGGATCACGACTCGGCACGAGCGGATCGCGTCGTCGTTGCCGGGGATCACGTAGTCGACCGGGTCGGGGTCGCAGTTCGTGTCCACCAGCCCGATGATCGGGATCTTCAGACGCGCGGCCTCTCGTACGCCGATCGCCTCGGTCTTCATGTCGACCACGAACATCGCGTCCGGCGGTCGCTGCATGTCCGCCACGCCGCCCAGGTTCGTCTCGAGCTTGTCGCGTTCGGACATCGACGCGATGCGCTCGCGCACGGGCAGCAGGTCCATGTTGCCGCTCTCGGTCCAGTCACGCAGCTCGTGCAGGCGCCTGATGCGCTTCGAGATCGTCTGGAAGTTCGTGAGCAGCCCGCCCAGCCAGCGCTGGTTCACGTAGGGCATGCCGCAGCCCTCGGCTGCCTCGCGTACTGCGTCGCGGGCCTGCTTCTTGGTGCCCACGAACAGCACGGTGCCGCCGCGGCCGGCCAGCTCGCCGGCGAACTCCTGCGCGGTGTGCAGCAGGCGCTCGGTCTTCTGCAGGTCGATGATGTGGATGCCGCCGCGCTCGCCGAATATGAAACGGCGCATCTTCGGATTCCAGCGGCGCGTCTGGTGGCCGAAGTGGACCCCGGCTTCCAGCAGCTCCTTGATGCCAACCTCTGTGGCCAAGAAAAGACTCCCTTGCGATTGCGGTGATGATGCCCGCCGGCCGGCTCGCGGACCCGGTCTGATCGCCCGGGCAGGGCCGCGGCCGCCTCTCCGGCGGGGTTGGTCATTGAAAGTGCGTTCGCAAGGATAGAGCCCAGAAAAAAAGCGAGGCGGCTTGGAAGCCGCCTCGCTGTGTATTTCAGTCCCCGTCTGGCCCTCCGGAGACTGGGTCCCGTCGTGCTGCATCGAGCGCGCGACACAGTTCGACGGGTGGTTTGGACTCGCAATCGAGAATTTCCCCAGTACGTGGATGGCTAAACATCAGTTTTTGCGCGTGCAGGAATTGGCGCTTCAGGCCGATCTCCCTCCCGCACGAGCGGCCTCCGTATTGAGGGTCGCCACAGACTGGATGACCGATGGCCGCGAGGTGCGCGCGGATCTGGTGGGTGCGGCCCGTCTCGAGCTTCACGCGCAGCAGCGTCGTGGCGGGCAGGCGCTCGATCACCTCGAAGCGGGTGACCGCCGCGCGCGGGCGGTCGCTGCGCGTGGACACCACGGTTCGGCGCGCCCGGTCGCGGCCGATCGGGGCGTCGATGGTGCCGCTCTCGGAGTCCGGATGACCCGCGACCAGGGCCAGGTACTCGCGGCGCACCTCGCGCGCCTTGAGCTGCTTGACGAGTGCGGCGTGGGCCTCCTCGGTCTTCGCCACAACCAAGAGGCCCGACGTGTCGCGGTCGAGCCGGTGCACGATGCCCGCCCGCTCGGGGTCGGGCCCGCCCGCCGCGCGGCCCCGCAGCGCCTCGGCGAGCGTGGGGCCGCGGTGCCCCGGCGCCGGGTGGGTGACCAGGCCGGCGGGCTTGTCCACGACCATCAGGTCGGGGTCCTCGTAGACGATCTCGAACCCGGGTGCCGGCTCGGCGGCGGCCTCGGCGCCGGCCTCGCTGTCCAGCTCCACCACCTGGCCTGCGGCCATGCGGTGGTTCTTCGGGCGCGCCGTCCCGTCCACCAGCACCGCGCCGAGGTCGATCAGCCGCTGGGCGGCCGAGCGCGAGCGGACGGCCCCGTGGGCCGCGAGGAAGGCGTCGAGGCGCAGCCCGGCGTCCTGGGCGGCCGCCTCTAGCCGGAGCGCGTCGGCCTCCCCTCCACCACCCAGAGCAGTATCAGCACGCCGATCACGATGCACGAGTCGGCCACGTTGAAGGCCGGCCAGGCGATCGGGTCGATGAAGTCGATCACGGCGCCCTCGCGGGCTCGGTCGGCGAGGTTCCCGAGCGCGCCGCCGAGCAGCAGCCCAACCGGCAGCCAGAGCCACGCCCGGTCGCGATTGGCCACGAAGTAGGCGACCAGAGCGGCCAGCGACAGCCCGATCAGGATCGCCACGATCAGGCCGCCGCCCTCGAGCGCGCCGAACGCCACGCCGGTGTTGCGCGTGTTGCTCAGCTGCAACCCGGGGATCACGTCCACCTGGCCGGCGACGGCGATCCGCGTGGCGGCAAGCTGCTTGGTTGCCTGGTCGACCGCTACGACGACGCCGGCGGTGGCGACCGCAGCGGCGGGACCGCCGACCCTCACCTGATGGCGTTGGAGACCAGGGAGCTCACGATGATCAGCACGAAGGTGGCCACGATCGGGCTGAGGTCGAGGGCGCCCGGGCCCATCCGCACCGGCGGCAGGATGCGCCTGAACAGGTTCAGGTAGGGGTCGGTCACGTCGCTCACGAACTTCAGCCCCATGTTGAGCCAGCGGTTGTAGGGCATGCGCGGGATCCAGCTCAGGATGATGCGGATGAAGATCAGCACCAGGTAGACGAGCGCGAGCGTCTGCACGTAGTCCGCGACATCGGCGCGCGTCACGGCCAGCCACAGTCCCATCAGCGGGTGGCCTCCACGACCGCGTCGACGGCCGCGCGGCAGACATCGGCCAGCCCGTGTTCCTCCAGCGCGATCAGCCCGCGCTCGGTGGTGCCGCCCGGCGTGGCCACGCGCAGCTTGACGGCGCCCGTGTCGTAGGCGTGCTCGCGCAGGTAGGCGGCGGTCCCCGCCATCGTCTCGACGGTCATGCGCAGTGCCTCCTCGGGCGCCAGCCCGTGGGCAACGCCGGCGCCGGCGAACGACTCCGCCACCAGCGCCATGAACGCCGGGCCGCAGCTCATCAGCGCCATCGCCGGCTCGATCAGCGGCTCGCTGTCGAGCGGGATGACCGCGCCGGCGCGGCCGAACAGCGCGAGCACCTCCTGCTCGGGCCCGTCCTTGGCGCGCGTGCCGGGCACGTAACAGAGGACGCCCTGGCGCACCTCGGCCGGGATGTTCGGGATGAAGCGGTAGACCGGCAGGCCGGGATAGGCCCGCTCGAGCTCAGCGGTCGATGTGGCGGCGAGGATCGAGATCACGATCCGCGCCCGGCCGCCGACCTGTTCGGCGACCTCGTCCAGCTGCTTGGGCTTGTGGCAGAGGACGACTGCGTCGGCGCGCTCGGCCAGCTCGGCGTTCGAGCCGACGGCCTCCCCACCGAGCTCCTCGGCGAGCGCCTTTGCCTTGCTCGCGTCGATGTCCGCCACGAGCACCGGCTCGCCAATCCCGCGCGCAAGCGCGGAGGCCATGTTGCCCGCTCCGATGAAGCCCAGCTTCACGCCGCGAGACTCTATCGGCGGGCGTCGGCCCGGTCGGCTCCGTGCCAGGGGCTGAGCCGCAGAGCGGTCCCAAAGCCGGCCTGGAAGAGCGCGCCCGTCCGGCAGCCCCGTACGAGACGGGCGTGGGTTCGCAGCACCGGCTCGGCGCGGGCGTTGAAGCCAAGCCGCGGATGGCGCTCCACGACCCGCGCGACCCCGTCGGCGTCGAGTTCCCAGGCGCGCGTTCCCACGACGTCCACGAGGACGCCGTCGTGGACCAGGTGCGCGAGCTCACCCTGCTCGCGGTCGACGGCCGGATTGAGGTGCAGGGTGATCGACTCGAGGACGTCGTGCTGCAGAGCCGCCGAGAGCGGCGACGCGGCCAGCAGGTCCGTGGCCGCCTCGGCGCCCACCAGCGTGAAGCACTTGTCGGTGACGTTATCCATCGTCGCGAACGCGTAGTCGTGCAGGACGGCGGCGGCGAACAGCGCCTCGTGGTCACACTCGATTCGCTCGATCTGGCCCAAGGCGGCGGCGAAGATGTAGGAGCGGATGCCGTGCTCGACGATCATCGGGTCCAGGTCGCCGCAGGCCTCCAGGACGTCGCGGGTGAACGGCGTGTCCGGCGGCGTGATCTCGGACGGGTCGAGCCCGCCCCCGCCCATGCCCGCGCGAGCCGCAACCAACCGAGGTGTCAGGCGCCCCGTCTGCAGGACGACGGCAGCCAGAAAGCGCGCACGCTCGCCGCGCCCGAGGATGCCGTTGGTGCGGCGGCACCACTCGAGCGTCCCGATGTCGCCGAGCAGCGTCACCACTCCGGGCTACGACTGGTTGAAGAAGCCCTTCTCGATCAGGCGAGCGCGCTCTTCCGCCGAGACCTCGACGTTGCGCGGGGTGAGCAGGAACACCTTGTCGGCGATCCGCTGCATCCCGCCGTCGAGCGCGTAGGTGAGGCCGGAGGCGAAGTCGATCAGGCGCTTCGAGAGATCGGTGTCCGTGCCCTGCAGGTTGAGGATCACCGGGATCGCGTCCTTGAACTGATCGGCGATCTGCTGGGCGTCGTTGAAGCTCTTGGGGATCACCAGGTGGACCTGGATGTCCCCGCCGTTGCGGCCGTTGCCGACGGGGCGCAGGACGCGCGTCTCGCGCGGTCCGCGCGGCTCGTCCGCGAAGATGTCGTCGATCTCGTCGCGGCGGCGCCGCTGGAGGCGCCGCACGTTGGGCCGGTCGCGGTAGCGGTCCTCGAGCTCGGCCTCCGGCTCCGGCTCGCGGAGCGGCTGGTCGTAACGCGGATCCTCCTCCTCAGCGAGGCCGAAATAGACCAGCGTTCGATGCCATGTGTCACGGAGCGCCATACCTGCGGCCTTTTCGCGTATAAGGAGGAAACTCCTTGTTGTGCGCACGGTATCGGACCAGAACGTACAAATCGCTCGACGAACGTTCGAGGCGATCCGCGCGCGCGACATCGAGGGGCTCGTGGAGCAGTACGACGAGGACATCGAATTCGAGCCGCTCACGGGCATCGAGGTCGAGATCGGCGGGTACCGTGGCCACGCCGGCGTCCGGCGCTATTTCGAGGAGATCACCCAGGTGTGGGAAGAGATGCTTCCCCACGCCGACGACCTACGCCCGGTGGACGACCAGGTCGTGATCCTCGGCGGCTGCTCGGTGCGCGGACGAGGCAGCGGGGCAACCTCAGACAACCCGATGGCCTGGGTCCTGACGCTGCGTGACGGGAAGGTGCGCCGCCATCGGGCCTACCGGACCCGCGAGGAGGCGCTCGACGCCGTCGGGCTGGCCGACTGAGTGGAGCCCGAGCAGTTTCAGGTTGAGCGGCGGCTTGCCGGCGGCTAGCGGATCGTCCTGGACGGCGAGATCGCCGGCGAGGGGCCGCCGGTGGTGCTCCTGCACGGCCTCTCGGCTACGCGCCGCAACGTCGTGCAGGGCTCGCGCGCGCTGCTGAAGCGCGGCTACCGCCTGATCGCCTACGACGCCCGCGGCCACGGCGCCTCCTCCCCGGCGCCGAGCTACGGCTATCCGGACCTGATCGACGACCTGGAGGCGGTGCTCGCGGAGCTCGAGGTCGAGCGGGCGGCCTTCGTCGGCAGCTCGATGGGGGCCGCCACCGGGATGGCGTTCGCGCTGCGTCATCCAGAGCGCGCCGCGGCGGTCGTGCAGATAACCCCTGCCTACAACGGGCGGGCTCGCACGGGCAACGTCGACGACGGCGCCTGGGACGCGATGGCGACGGGGCTGGAGGAGGGTGGCGTGGACGCGTTCGTGGACGTCGCCCAGCCCGGCGACGCCGGCGAGGGCTGGAAGCGCATCGCACGCGAGGCCGTGCGGCAGCGCATGGAGCGCCACGAGCATCCGCTCGAGGTGGCAAAGGCGCTGCGCTCGATGCCGCGCTCGACGGCGTGGGACGGCCTGGACGCCCTGCGCGAGCTCGAGGTGCCGGTGCTGATCGTCGCCTCCCGCGACGAGATGGACCACCTGCACCCGCTGGCGATCGCCGAGGAGTACGCCAGCCGGCTGCCCAACGCCGAGCTGGTCGTCGAGGAGCAGGGCAAGTCGCCGCTCGCCTGGCAGGGCGCGCGGCTCTCGAACGTGATCGCCGACTTCTTCGAGCGCGTCGGCTACGCGCCCTCGTAGAGCACGCTGCCCAGCCGCACGATCGTCGCGCCCTCCTCGGCGGCGACCGCGTAGTCCTGGGAGGTCCCCATCGACAGGCGCTCCAGCCCGTGCTCGGCGGCCAGCTCGGCCAAGCGGGCGAAGTGGCGCCGGTTGCGCTCGGGGTCCTCGGTGAAGGGAGGCATCGTCATCAGGCCGGTCACCGGGCAGGGGCAGCGCTCGATGTACGTGGCCAGCTCGCCGGGGTCGACGCCCTCCTTGGACTCCTCGCCCGCCACGTTGACCTGGATCAGCACCTCCTTGGCGGGATGCTGCTCGAGCTTGCGCAGGACCGACTCGGAGGCGACCGAGTGGATCAGCCGTACGTTCGGGGCGATCTCCTTGAGCTTGCGGCTCTGAATCGCCCCGATGAAATCCCAGGTGAACAGGCCGCGGTGGCGCTCCTGCTTCAGCAGCAGGTCTTGGACGCGGTTCTCCCCGACCAGCTCGATGCCGGCTTCCGCGAGCGCGGGCAGGTCGTCCACGTCCACGTACTTGGTTGCCGCGAGGATCTCCACCTCGAAGCCGATCCGCTCGCGCACCCGCGCGAGGTTCTCGCTCACCCGGTCAGCACGCACAGGCCGCCCTGCCTCCCGGTCAGCCCCCGGTCGCGCCGGTGGGAGAAGTACAGGTCGGGCGTGCAGCTGGTGCAGCGGTCGAGGTGCTCGATCGCGCTCACGCCGGCCGCGCTCAGGTGGCTCTCGATCACGCGGCGCAGGTCGAGCATGCGGCCCTCGAGGGCGCCCCCGACGTCCGCGAAGTGCTCAGCCACCTCCGGGCCGACCTCGTAGCAGCAGCCACCGATGCCGGGGCCGACGGCGGCGGCGGGCGGCGAGTCGAAGCGGGCCACGGCCTTCTCGAGCATCCCGCCCGCCAGCGGGCGCCAGCCGCAGTGGAGCATCGCCGCACGCGAGCCGTCGGAGAGCGCGACCGGATAGCAGTCGGCCACGAGCACGAGCAGCCCGATGCCCGGCTCGCGCGTCGTGTGCCCGTCCACTTTCGGCAGCTCCTTGCCGCCCGGGTCCGCGTAGACGGCCTGGGGATCGGGGGCGTCCCACTCCTGGACGTCCGTGCCGTGCACCTGCCAGCCCATGACGATGCGCTGAGCGGCGATCTCAGCCTCCCGCGCCAGCCGGGCGCGGTTCTCCATCACCCGGTCCGGCTCGTCGTCGGTGAGGGCGCCGAGGTTCAGCGAGCTGTACGGCCCCTCGCTGACCCCGCCGTGGCGGGTCGAGAAGACGGCTCGGGCGCCGGGTAGCTCGAGGACGTCGATCACCTGGCCAGCTCCAGAGCCGTGCGCAGCTCGTCGTCGCGGCCGCCGACGAGCCCGTCCAGCTTGCGCCGCAGCGTCTCCTGGAGCGCGTGCCCCAGCGCCGGGCCCTCGGCGACGCCGGCGGCCAGGAGGTCGTCCCCGCCGATCTCCAGCCGGACGCGGCTCAGCTCGGTGACCCAGCGCAGGATCGGAGCCGAGGGCGCGCCAAAAGCCAGCGCCAGCGCGAGCGCCTCGGGCGGCTCCTCGCCCAGGAGGTCGAGCAGCTCCGAGGGAGTGCGCTCGCGCGCGTGCAGCTCCTGCGCCAGGGTCTGCCCCACGCGCGCCGCACGCGCGACCGCGTCGCGCTCACGGGCCTCCAGCTGGAGCCCCGCCAGCCAGGGGTCGAGCTCCTTCGGCGCGGACGCGCACAGAGCGGCGAGCGATGCCAGGCCGCGGTCGGCGCCGATGGCCGCGGCGCCCAACGACGCCGACGCCACCAGCTCCGAGTCGGGGTCGAGTGCCGGGTGGAGCGCGCGGTCCAGCCCCAGCTCCCGCATGCGCTCGACGCCGGCGGGCGCCTCGTGCTCGGCGAGGAGGTCCATCAGCTCGTCGCGCACGCGCTTGCCGGAGACGGTCGAGAGCGCGTCCTCGGCGAGGGCCGCCCGGGCGGCACGCTCGGTGTCCTCGTCCATCTCGAAGCCGAGGCGCGTCTCGTAGCGCACGGCCCGCAGCAGCCGAGTCGGGTCGTCGAGGAACGAGCCGGCGTGCAGGATGCGCACGACGCGTGCCTGTAGGTCGGCGAGGCCACCGTGCGGGTCGTAGAGATGACCGAGTCGATCGCCGGTCAGCGCCACGGCCATGGCGTTGATCGTGAAGTCGCGCCGGCGCAGATCCTCGCCCAGGGTGGCCGGCACCACGCGCGGCAGCGCCCCGGGCTCGTCGTAGGTCTCGGTGCGGGTGGAGGCCACGTCGAAGACGAGGTTCGGGGCCTGAACGGTGGCGGTGCCGAAGCGCTCGTGCTCGCGCGCCGTGCCGCCAAGGCGGTCGGCGAGGGTGCGCGCGACCGACCGGGCGTCGCCCTCGACCGCGAGGTCGACGTCACGGTCGACCGCCAGCTTGAGGTCTCCGGGGTCGACGCCGCGCAAGAGGTCGCGAACGGCTCCGCCTACGAGATAGACGGGCGGGAGCCCTTCGAGCGCCGGGAGCAGCCGATCCATGCCGGGGAGGCGCCGGAGGCGCTCGCGCAGGTCTGCGGTGGCGGCGCTCACAGCCTCACAGTCTCACCGGGATGCCGGCCGCCCGCATGCGCTCCTTGGCCTCCCTGACGCTGTAGGTCCCGTAGTGGAAGATCGACGCGCATAGCACGGCGTCAGCGCCCGCGCCGATCGCGTCTACCAGGTGATCCAGCGTGCCGGCGCCGCCGCTCGCGATCACCGGGACGTCCACGGCGTCGGCCACGGCGCGGGTGAGCGACAGCTCGTAGCCGCCCTCGGTTCCGTCGCGATCCATGCTCGTCAGCAGGATCTCCCCCGCCCCGCGCTCGACGCCCTCGCGAGCCCACTCGATCGCGTCGCGCCCCACGGCCCGCCGGCCGCCCTCCACGTAGACGCCGTAGGAGCCGTCGGGCTCGCGCCGGGCGTCGATCGCCAGCACCACGCACTGAGCGCCGAACACCGCGGCCATCTCGCCGAGCAGCTCGGGCCGCGCGACGGCCGCCGAGTTCACGGACACCTTGTCGGCTCCCGCGTCGAGCACCGACTGCGCGTCCTCCGCCGAGCGCACCCCGCCTCCGATCGTGAAAGGGATGAAAACGTCATCCGCGCAGCGCCGGGCCAGCTCCGCGACGGTCTCGCGCCGCTCGTGCGAGGCGGTGATGTCGAGGAACACGATCTCGTCCGCCCCCTCGTCCTGGTAGCGGACGGCCAGCTCGACCGGGTCACCGGCGTCGCGCAGGTTCACGAACTCGACGCCCTTGACCACGCGGCCCTTGTCCACGTCCAGGCACGGGATCACCCGCCGCAGCAGCATCAGTCGCGACCCGCCGGCTGGCCTTCGAGCTCCGCCTGCCCCTCGGCCACGCCGAAGCGACCCTCGTAGAGCGCCTTCCCCGAGATCACGCCGGCGAGGTTGACCAGACGCAGCTCGCGCAGAGCGCGCAGGTCCTCCAGCGAGCCGATTCCGCCCGAGTAGAGGAAGCGCCCGCGGACCGCCTGCGCGACGCGGCGCACCTCGTCCAAGTCGGGGCCCTCGAGCATCCCGTCGCGATCGACGTTCGTGTAGACGAAGCGCGTCACGCCGCGCTGCTGCATCAGGCGGATCGCGTCCTCGCCGCTGGTCTGGGTCGCTCGCGTCCAGCCGGAGACGGCCACGCGCCCGCCGCGCACGTCCACGCCGACGAGGATGCGCGAGGTGAAGGCCGAGAGCGCCTCGTCGAGCAGCTCGGGGTCGCTGAAGGCGGCGGTGCCGAGCACGACACGCACCGCGCCGGCCTTGAGCGCGCGCCGGATCGAGGCGATCGAGCGCAGCCCTCCGCCCAGCTCCACCGGCACGTCGAGCTCGGCGGTGATCCGCTCGACGTGGTGCAGGTTCACGGGCTCACCCTCGCGGGCGCCGTCGAGGTCGACCACGTGCAGGAAGCGGGCGCCGGCCTCGACGAACGAGCGCGCGGCCTCGAGCGGGTCGTCGGCGTAGACCGTCTCGTCCTCGAAGTCACCCTGCCGCAGCCGGACGGCCTTGCCGTCGCGGATGTCCACCGCCGGCAACAGGATCATGCAGCCGCTGCGTGCACGAAGTTGGCCAGCAGGCGCAGTCCGTCGGGCCCCGACTTCTCGGGGTGCGACTGCAGCCCATAGACCGGCGGCCGCTCGACCACGCTCACGAACTCGCTGCCGTACTCCGCGGTCCCGAGCACGTCGTCGTCATTCGCCGGGCGCGGGGCGAACGAGTTGGCGTGGTAGAAGGCGCACGGGTCGGGCAGTCCCTCGTTGAGCACGCTGTCGCGCCGCCAGGACACCGGGTTCCAGCCGATCTGGGGCACCTTCGGCGCCTCGAGCCCCACCACCGGGCCCTCCAGCAGGCCGATGCCCTCCGTGCCGCCGAGCTCGGTCGTCGACTCGAACAGCAGCTGCATCCCCATGCACAGGCCGATCACGGGCACGCCGGCGGCGACGCGCTCGCGCAGCAGCTCGTCGAGGCCGAGCGCCCGCACCTGCTGCATGGCTTTCGGCATCGCCCCCACACCGGGCAGCACGACCGCATCGGCCTCGCGCACACGCGCGTGGTCGGCGGTCAGCTCGGGCAGGGCGCCGACGTGCTCGAGCGCCTTGTAGACCGAGCGCAGGTTGCCCATCCCGTAGTCGAGGATCGCGACGGTCGTCGTCACAGCAGGCCCTTGGTGGACGGCACGCCCTGCACGCGCGGGTCCTCGGCGATCGCCTGGCGCAGCGCGCGCGCAAACGCCTTGAACGCCACCTCGACCATGTGGTGCGCGTTGGCGCCCGCGTCCACGCTCAGGTGCACGGTCAGCTTGGCCGAGTTGGCCACGGCGCGGACGAACTCCTCGCTGAGGTCGGTATCGAAGTCCTCGACGCGCTCGGCCGGGAACCGCGCCGAGAACGCGGTGAAGGGCCGGCCCGAGACGTCGATGGCGCAGGAGGCGCGCGCCTCGTCCATCGGCACGGTCGCGCTTCCGAAGCGCACGATGCCGGCGCGGTCGCCGAGCGCCTGGTCGAGCCCCTGTCCAAGCGCGATGCCGGTGTCCTCCACCGTGTGGTGCGGTCCGGTCTCGAGGTCGCCCGTGACGCCCACGTCCAGGTCCAGCCCGCCGTGGCGCGCCAGCGAGTCGAGCAGGTGGTCGAAGAAGCCGACGCCCGTGCGACGCTCGCCGGCGCCGCTCCCGTCGAGGCCGAGCGACAGCGAGACATCGGTCTCGCCGGTGACGCGGTGGATGTGGGCGGTGCGGCTCACGCTCGGCGCTCCATGGACTCGGCGTGCACGGGGAAGCCCTCGGCGCGGGCCAGGGCGGCGCCTGCGGGAGCGAGGCGGGCCGGCGCCTCGCCGGGCAAGGATACGCGAGCCATCCGGCGCCCGAACGTGGCCGGAGAGAGGGCGCTCTGGAAGCGCGCGGCGCCCCCCGTGGGCAGCACGTGGTTCGATCCGGCGACGTAATCGCCGAACGCCGTGCCGGCGCCCGCGCCCACGAACACGCACCCCGCGCGCGTCACGCGGTCCGCCAGCGCCTCGGCCTCCGCGCCGACCAGCTCGAGGTGCTCCGGAGCGATCTCCTCGGCGAGCCGCAGCGCCTCGCCCGGCGAGTCCACCGCGAGCGCCTGCAGCTCCGCGTTCGCTGCGCTCGGCCGCTCCGGCGCCAGGCGCTCCGCCTCCGCGACCACCGCGTCCACCAGGCCCGCGTCCGCAGAGATCAGCCATAGCGGGCTGTCCTCGCCGTGCTCCGCCTGGGCGAGCAGGTCGAGCGCGATCAGCTGCGGGTCGGCGCCGCTCGAGGCGACGACGACGAGCTCGCTCGGGCCCGCCAGGCCATCGATGCCCACCGCGCCGAACACCTGGCGCTTGGCCTCGGTGACCCAGGCGTTGCCCGGGCCGACGATCACGTCGACGGACGGCACGCTCTGCGTGCCGTAGGCCAGCGCCGCGATCGCCTGCGCGCCGCCCATCCGGTAGACCTCGCTGACCCCGCAGAGCACGCAGGCGGCGAGGATCACAGGGTGCGCGCGTCCGTCGGGCCCGGGCGGAGCGCAGACCGCGATCTGCTCGACTCCAGCCACCCGCGCTGTGATCGCGCACATCACGACGGTCGACGGATAGGGCGCTCGGCCGCCGGGCACGTAGATGCCCGCCCGGCCGACCGGGACCTCGGCGACCTCGACGCGCTGGCCCTCGGAGAGCTCGACGGCAACCGCGTCGCGCAGCTGCGCCTGGGCGACCGTGCGGACGTTCTGGATGGCCGTTTGCAGGCCCTCGAGCACGGCCGGCTCGAGGATGCCGATCGAGCCCTCGACCTCGCGCGGGTCGACGCGCAGCTCATCAGGGCCGAGCTCCGCTCGGTCGAAGCGCTCGGTGAAGTCGAGGACCGCCTCGTCCCCGCGGCGGCGCACCTCGGCAAGGATCTCGGCGACATCGGCGCCCGGCACGGGCGCGCGCGGCTTGAGCTCGCGCGTGACCCTCATCGCGCCCGCACCTTCCCCACCAGCGCGTCGATCTCGTCGCTCTTCAGCTTGTGCGCCACCGGGTTGGCGATCAGGCGGGCCGTGCAGCTCTCGATCTCCTCGAGCACGCGCAGCCCGTTCTCCGCCAGCGTCGTGCCCGTGGCGGTCAGGTCGACGATGCCGTCGACCAGCCCGGTCAGCGGCGCCAGCTCCACGGAGCCCTTGACCTCGACGATCTCGGCCTGGCGGCCGGTGGCCGCGAAGTGCTGCGCCGCGATGCGCGGATACTTGGTCGCGATCCGAACGCGCCCCAGCCGTCGCAGGGCGGACTCGATCGGGTCGCCGCCCTCGGGCGCGGCGACCACCATCCGGCAGTGGCCGAAGCCGAGGTCGAGCAGCTCGTAGACGTTGCGGTGCGACTGCTCGAGCAGCACGTCCTTGCCGGTGATGCCGATGTCCGCCGACCCGTGCTCCACGTAGGTGGGCACGTCCGAAGGGCGCATCGTGACTATGCCGGCGTCGTCGAACAGGAGCTTGCGGTCGTTGGCGCGCACCTCGCCGGTCTCGATTCCGAGCTCGTCGAGCAGGTCGAGCGCGCCCTCGAACAGGGCCCCGCGCGGAACGGCGATCGTCAGGCTCATCCGAGCGCCTCCTCGGCGGCCTGGGCCATGTGGACTCGCTGCAGGTCGAGCCCCATCCCGCAGGCGGGCAGCGGGCGGCCGAAGCGCCCGAGCAGGTCGTCGTAGCGGCCTCCGCCCCCGAGCGCGAAGCCCACGGCTGGGTCGTAGACCTCGAACACCGCGCCCGTGTAGTAGCCGAGCTGGCGGACCAGCCCAAGGTCGAAGATCACGCGGTCGGCCACACCGCGCTCCGCCAGCAGCTCGTGCAGGGCGCGCAGGCCCTCGAGAGCGACGCCCTCGGCTTGGTCGAGCACCTCCGGGCCGCCACGCAGCTCCGGCAGGCGCACCAGCAGCTCGCGCTCGCGCTCGCCCAGGCCACCGAGGCGCGACACGAGCATGTCGAGCCCGACCAGGTCCCGACGCGACAGGCACTCCAGCAGCGGGAGGTGCTGCGCCTCGTCTACGCCGAGCGACTCCAGCAGGCTGCGGTAGAGCGAGCCGTCTCCCACGCCCACGCGGTGGCGGCGCAGGCCGGCCTCCTCCAGCCCGGCGATCGTGAGCGCCAGCACCTCGGCCTCGCCCTCGGGCGCAGAGGCGCCGATCAGCTCGAGCCCGCCCTGCAGGAACTCGCGCGGCTCCCCTACGCCGCGCTCGACGGCGCGCCAGGCGTGGGCGAAGTAGCAGAAGCGCAGCGGCAGCTCGGCGTCCGCGTAGCGGGTGCCCACCACCCGAGCGATCGGGATCGTCATGTCCGAGCGCAGGGCGAGCACGTCGCCCTGCTCGTCGAAGGTGCGGTAGCGCGCGCCGGCGGCGTGCTCCTCGCCGCGGCGCAGCACCTCCTCGTACTCGAGCGCCGGGGTGTGGACCTCGCCGTACCCGGCTCCCTCGAAGGTCTGTCGCAGGCGGCTGGAGATCGCGCGGATCTCGCGCATCTCGTCGGGCAGCACATCGCGGGTGCCCGGGGGGATGCGATGCGTCATGTCGCCCCCTTCGCGCTAGGCCGGCACGCGTTCCGTGGCCACGCGCTCGATGTGCGCGCCCAGGCCGCGCAGCCGCTCGTCGATGCGCTCGTAGCCGCGGTCGATCTGGCTGATGTTGCCGATCTCCGAGGTGCCCTCGGCGCAGAGCGCCGCGATGAGCATGGCCATGCCCGCCCGGATGTCCGGGCTCTCCATGCGCTCGCCGTGAAGCCGGCTCGGGCCGCTTACGACCGCGCGGTGCGGGTCGCAGACGATCACCCGAGCGCCCATCGAGACGAGCTTGTCCACGAAGAACAAGCGGTTCTCGAACATCTTCTCGTGGATCAGGACCAGGCCGTCGGCCTGCGTGGCCATCGCGAGCGCGATGCTGGTGAGGTCGGCCGGGAAGGCCGGCCAGGGGCCGTCCTCGATCTTCGAGATCGCCTCGCCCTCGTCGGACTTCACGCGCAGCCGCTGGCCGGGCGGCACGATCACGTCGTTGCCGTCGCACTCGATGCGGCAGCCGAGCCGCTCGAACGCGAGCCGGGTCATGCGCAGGTCGTCGGGCACGCAGTCGCGGATGCGCAGCTCGCCGCCGGTGCAGGCGGCCAGCGCGATGAACGACCCGATCTCGATGTGGTCGGGCCCGATCACGTAGTCGGCGCCGCGGAGCTCCTCCTGGCCGTGGATGATCAGCCGGTTCGAGCCGATCCCCTCGATGCGCGCGCCCATCTGCATCAGCAGGCGCGCGAGGTCCTGGACGTGCGGCTCCGACGCGGCGTTGTGGATCACCGTCGCGCCCGGAGTGAGCGCGGCTGCCATCAGCGCGTTCTCGGTCGCCATGACCGAGGCCTCGTCCATGAAGAAGTCGCACGCGTGCAGCCCGTCGGAGGCGAGCAGCACGAAGGAGCGCTCGGCGTGCACCTCGGCGCCCAGGGCGCGGAAGGCGTCCAGGTGCGGGTCGAGCCGGCGCCGGCCGATCACGTCTCCGCCCGGGGGCGGCATCTCCGCCTTGCCGAAGCGAGCCAGCAGCGGGCCGGCGAGCAGGAACGAGGCGCGGATGCGCTCGGCGAGCTTGGCGTCGACCTGAGTGTGCGAGATCTCGTCGCAGGTGATGGAGATGACGTTCTCGTCGCGCCACTCGGCGTGCGCGCCGAGGTGCACGAGCAGCTCGACCATCGCCTCCACGTCGCGGATGCGCGGCACGTTGCGCAGCACGACCTCCTCGGCCGTCAGCAGCGTGGCGGCGAGCGCAGGCAGGGCAGCATTCTTGTTGCCGGCGGGGGTGATCGTCCCGGAGAGGGACGCCCCGCCCTCGATGATGAACTTCTCCATGCGTGGATCCGTGCGGGAGCCGGGGACGAGCCGGCGGCCAAGGGTATCGAAGGCCATCGCAGAGCAGGTTCGGGCCGGTAGGTCGATACCCTGCCGCAGGTGGCGCCGACGCGCGAAGAGGCCTGGGCTCTGGTCGAGGAATGGGTGCAGAGCGAGTCGCTGCGCAAGCATCTGCTCGGCGTCGAGGCGGCCATGCGCGCCTACGCCGGGAAGTGGGGTGAGGACGAGGAGATGTACGCGGTCACAGGCCTGCTGCACGACCTCGACTACGAGCGCTACCCCGACCTCGACACCGGCCACCCGCGCAAGGCCCTGGAGCTGTTCGAGGAGCGCGGCTACCCGCAGGAGCTGATCGACGCGGTCGCCGGGCACGCCACCTTCCTGGGCGTCCCGCGCGAGACGCAGATGGCAAAGACCCTCTACGCGGTCGATGAGCTGAGCGGCTTCGTCGCCGCCTGCGCGCTGGTCCGGCCGACCGGCATCGACGGCCTCACGCCCAAGTCGGTCAAGAAGAAGCTGAAGCAGCCGAGCTTCGCCGCCGGCGTCAACCGCGACGAGGTCCGCCAAGGGGCCGAGGAGCTGGGCGTCGAGTTCGACGAGCACGTCGCGTTCGTGATCGGCGCGATGGAGGAGCGCGCCGACGAGCTGGGGCTTGCCGTAGCGTCGGCCTGACATGCCGGAGGGCCTGCGCATCATCGTCCTGGAGGGAGACGAGACCGGGCAGGAGCTGCTCGAGCAGGCGCTGCGCGTGCTCGACCCGTCGGTGACGCGGGTCGAGGTCGAGCTGGAGCACTACGACCTCTCGCTCGAGAACCGGCGCAAGACGTCGAACGAGGTGGTGTCCGCGGCGGCGCAGGCGATGGCCGACGCGTGCTACGGGCTCAAGGCGGCGACGATCACGCCCGAGGGCGCGGACGACGTCGGCAGCCCCAACCGCCTGCTGCGCGAGGCGATCGACGGGAAGGTGATCATCCGGACCGGGCGGCGCATCCCGGGGGTCACGCCGGTGGCGGGCGTGCACTACCCCATCGCCGTCGTCCGCATGGCGGTCGGCGACGCCTACGGGGCGAAGCAGTGGCGCGAGATGGAGGACGGAGACGAGATCGCGTACCGCACCGAGCGGATCTCGCGCAGCGTCTGCAGCGCGGTCTCCGAGTACAGCTTCCGGACCGCGCAGCGCATCCACGGGCGCGTATACGGCGGGCCCAAGTGGACGGTGAGCCCGATCTACGAGGGGATGCTCAAGGAGGAGATGGACGCGGCCGCGGAGCGCCACCCCGAGGTGCCCTACTCCCCGGTGCTGATCGATGCCACCTACGCCGGCCTGATCTCCGGCGCGGCCGACGCCCCGCTCGTGATCCCGAGCCTCAACCGCGACGGCGACTGCCTGTCAGACCTCGTCATGCCGCTGTACGGGTCGATCGCGGGCGCGGAGTCGGTGCTGCTGGCGCTCGACGACGAGTACGAGCCCACTGCGGTCATGGCCGAGGCCCCGCACGGCACGGCCCCGGCGCTGCAGGGCAAGGACATCGCGAACCCGATGGCGATGATCCTGGCCGAGGCCGCCCTTATGCACTACGCCGGCGAGGAGACCGCCTCGCGCGCGATCTACGAGTCGGTCCTGGAGGCGACCGCGACGGGTGTGCGGACGCCCGATCTCGGCGGGCACGCGGCCACCTCCGAGTTCACCGACGAGGTGATCTCGCGCGTGCGCACGAAGATCGACATCTGGGCGTCGCTCTAGCCGCCGATTCGCGGGCTGCGCGGCCTGTCAGCCCCCATTGCGCAGGTGCGCCCGGCGGCGGGCGCGGAAGTCGCGATTCTGGACGTACAGGGTCGCCACGCCCGCGACGATGATCCCGCCCAGGTTGATGAGCAGCTGCTCCGCGGCTCCCAGCGCGGCGTGCCACTCGCCGTAGGCGGCGGCGACGCCGACGTTCGACGCGGCCGGGATCGTCGTCACCGACACGAGCACGCCGATCAGCGCGCCGGACTTGGCCGTGGTCAGCGACAGCATCCCCGCGACGCCGGCCACCACGGCGACGAAGAAGCTGAGGAAGTCCGGATTCGAGATGAAGGCGGTGAACTGGTGCGTTCCGTAGGCGTCGGGGAAGGCGCCCACCTCGATCAGGACGAGGGAGCCGGCGAGCGCGCCGGCAGTTCCGACCGGGAACCCGACGGCGAGGGCGATCAGCGAGCGGCGCGCCAGCCGCCGCTGCCGGCGGATCAGCGCAACGCAGAGGGCCGCCAGCGGGCCGAACTCCGGGCCCACGACCATCGCGCCGACGATCAGGATGGGCTCGTCGAGCACGATGCCGACCGCCGCGATCTGCATCGCCGCCACCATGAAGGCCAGGAACGTGATCGACAGCTCGGTCTGCTCGGAGGTGTGCGACTCGACTTCCTCCCAGACGACCGCGTCGGAGGGCAGTCCGCGGGCAGCCTTCTCGGCGGCCGTCGCCACGTCGGAGATGGAGCTCTCGATCACCTCGACGGCTATCGAGCCGCGCTTCGGAACTCCGAGATCCTTGAGATCGCCGATGATCACGCTGGCATCCTCGCGCGCGATGTCGCACAGGATCAGATCCCCCTCCGGCTTGTGCGCCACGCCCGGAAAGCGCGCGACGTTGGTCACCGCGGGAGAGGCACAGAGGAGATCGAGGACTCGGCCGGCCAGGTCCTCGGGGGCGACGACGCGAAGGTGGACCATCAGGTGCCCGCGAAGCGCTCGAGGCCCGCGCGCACGCGGTCAGGCATCTCGCGCTTGGCGAAGTCCTCCGGGTCGACGAACACGTGGCGCAGCTCCCCCTCGGTGAGCAGCGCGCCGTCGGCCGCTCGTTCGATTCTGAACTCGGTGGTGATCGACGTCTCGCCAAGCCGCGTGACGGTTGCGGAGATGTCCAGCTCGTCGTCGAAGCGCGCGCTGTCGCGGTAGCGCATGCGTGCTTCGGCGACGACCATGTCCACCCCGTGCTCGGGGATCATCTCGGTGTAGGGACCGACCGCTTCGCGCCACAGCTCGGTGACCGTGTGGTCCAGGTAGGCGAGGTAGTGCGGGTAGAAGACGACGCCCTGGAGGTCGCATTCGGACCAGCGCACGCGCAGGCGGTGGCGGAATGGCTCTGCCATTGGCGGCAGCCTATGCCGTGCAACGGAAGTTGCAGCAAATTGCGGCTTCCATCCGAGCGCCGCCGTACCTTCCCGAACGCATGTTCCCTCAGCTCAGACAGCGAATTGGGCCCGCGCTCGACACAATCGTCGAGTTTTCAACGCTCGGCGAGTACCGGCTCGGCGCCGATGGCGTCGTGTATCCCGCGAGTGCCCTCGCCCCCGCTTCTGAGCGCGCTCCGCAGCTGGGAGGCGTTGGCGACCACCCCGTCGCCGTACGTGCTGCGGTCCGCCGCATAGTCGCGGGCGGAGCGGTCGGCATCGTGCCGGCCGCCACCCCCGCGGCCCGGCGGGCGGTTAGGCCGCACGTCAGCGGTCGTCACGAGCAGCTCTGCCTCGCCGTCTAGCGCCGTTTAGCGGCTACTCGACGTGCTCAGCGACCCACTGGTCGCCCTGGCGAGCGAGGATCACGCGCGCTTGCCCGTCGCCCCCGACGGCCACGAAGTGGGCTCGATCCTCTTCGATGCCCGGACGGTCCTCAACGAGGACGAGCTGCAGGTCGTCGTAGGACCAGCCCGGGCGCGCCTCGCCGACGGCCGCCCGCGCGGCCGCCTCCATGTTGTCGCGGTGCCAGCCCCTGTCGAGCGCGCGCGCCTGCTCGAGCGCCTCATCGGCGGCGCGGACGTGGTCGGCGAAGCTCGGCGCCTGGTGGCGCGCCCGCGCCCGCGTACCCAGCAGGCCCAAGAGGAAGAAGAGGACCACCAGGACGACCAGGACGCTGACGATGATCTCGATGGTCGACACGGCGGGGAGTCTAGAACGACGAAGGGCCGCCCCGAGGGGCGGCCCAAGTTAAATCGGCGGCGACCTACTCTCCCAGGCCCTTGCGAGCCAAGTACCATCGGCGCTGAGGGGCTTAACTGCTCTGTTCGGAATGGGAAGAGGTGTCTCCCCCTCGCTATCACCACCGAAACTGGTGAGACGCGGACGAACACCCTCGCCCGGCCCTCGGCGGACCTTGAAAACCGCACAGCTGGCCGCCCGACAGAAGATCATCAAAAATCCGTCAAGCCCTCGAACCATTAGTACCGGTCTGCTAAGCGCATTGCTGCCCTTACACATCCGGCCTATCACCTGGTGGTCTTCCAGGGGTCTTACTCCCTCAAGGGGATGGGAGAGCTCATCTCGAGGTCGGCTTCCCGCTTAGATGCCTTCAGCGGTTATCCGATCCGCACGTAGCTAACCAGCAGTGCCCTTGGCAGGACAACTGGTACACCAGAGGTGCGTTCATCCCGGTCCTCTCGTACTAGGGACGACTCCCCTCAACTCTCCAACGCCCACGGCAGATAGGGACCGAACTGTCTCGCGACGTTCTGAACCCAGCTCGCGTACCGCTTTAATGGGCGAACAGCCCAACCCTTGGGACCGACTACAGCCCCAGGATGCGACGAGCCGACATCGAGGTGCCAAACCGGTTCGTCGATGTGGACTCTTGGAACCGATAAGCCTGTTATCCCCGGAGTACCTTTTATCCGTTGAGCGACGGCGCTTCCACTTGCTACCGCCGGATCACTAAGGCCTGCTTTCGCACCTGCTCGACGTGTCCGTCTCGCAGTCAAGCTCCCTTGTTGCCTTTGCACTCTACGTACGATTTCCAACCGTACTGAGGGAACCTTTGCGCGCCTCCGTTACATTTTGGGAGGCGACCGCCCCAGTCAAACTACCCGCCTGACACTGTTCACCGCCCGGATTCACGGCGCGGTGTTAGAAGCCCGAGACACCAAGGGTGGTATCTCAAGGGTGGCTCCACAGGGACCGCAGTCCCTGCTTCACAGCCTCCCACCTATCCTGAGCGAGGTGCCTCAGACTCCAATATCAGGTTGTAGTAAAGGTTCACGGGGTCTTTCCGTCTTGCCGCGGGTACTCGGCATCTTCACCGAGACTGCGATTTCACCGAGCCCCTCGTTGAGACAGCGCCCAACTCGTTACGCCATTCGTGCAGGTCGGAACTTACCCGACAAGGAATTTCGCTACCTTAGGACGGTTATAGTTACCGCCGCCGTTTACCGGGGCTTAGTTTCAAAGCTTCGTCACCCGAAGGTGACTAACCTCTCCACGTAACCTTCCGGCACCGGGCAGGCGTCAGCCCCTATACGTCGTCTTGCGACTTAGCAGAGACCTGTGTTTTTGGTAAACAGTCGGTTGGGCCAATCCACTGCGGCCCCCTCGGGCTTCAGCCGCGAAGGCTTAGACCCTACTGGGGCGCCCCTTCTCCCGAAGTTACGGGGCCATTTTGCCGAGTTCCTTAACGAGGGTTATCTCGATCACCTTAGTATTCTCTACTTGTCCACCTGTGTCGGTTTTGGTACGGGCGCGCGCATCCTGCCTAGAGGATTTTCTCGGGGGCATGGCGTCGGGGACTCGCCGGCCTTCCGGCCAGCTGGCATCGCACCTCACCGTAACGGGCTTCCGGATTTGCCTAGAAGCCCTGGCTACATGCTTACCCCCGCACAACCGTCGGCGGGGTTCCCTTAGCCTTCCCCGTCCCCCCATCGGTCATAACGGACGCGACGCGGTACGGGAATATCAACCCGTTGGCCATCGACTACGCCTTTCGGCCTCGCCTTAGGTCCCGACTGACCCTGAGCCGACGAACGTTGCTCAGGAAACCTTGGACAATCGGTGGAGGGGATTCTCACCCCTCTTTCGTTACTCACGCCGGCATTCTCACTTCTCAAGCCTCCACGGCTGGGTTGCCCCGCCGCTTCATCAGCTTGAGAACGCTCTCCTACCGCGCACGTGATCCCGAAGGACCTCGTGCACCCGCAGCTTCGGTGGCTAGCTTGAGCCCCGTTACATTTTCCGCGCCCGAGCACTTGACCAGTGAGCTGTTACGCACTCTTTCAAGGATGGCTGCCTCTAAGCCAACCTCCTGGTTGTCTCGGCACTTGGACATCGTTTTCCACTTAGCTAGCACTTAGGGACCTTAGCTGGCGGTCTGGGCTGTTCCCCTTTTGCCTACGAAGTTTATCCCCCGCAGGCTGACTCCCCGGGTACGCCTAACGGTCTTCGGAGTTTGCCTGAAGTCGGTAACCTGGTAGGGCCCCTAGTCCAAGCAG
>OY970162.1:0-932500 GCA_963706635.1 uncultured Thermoleophilaceae bacterium | reverse complement strand
GGGGTCGAGGCCGCGGCGCGCACCTATTTCGGCGACGGTGACGGGCAGGCGCAGCCGGCTACCACCCCCACCACGGCCGGCGTGACCGCGGCGCCGCCGCCTGTGTCGGAGGAGGACAAGCCCGATCCCAACCGGCGCGACGCTCGCGTGCTGTCCCCCGCCGACGCGGCCCTGCTCGCCGGGATGATCTCCTCGCCCTCGATGTACGACCCGCTCCAGCACCCGGTCGCCGCGCGCCAGCGGCGTGACCTGGTGCTCTCGCGCATGCTCGACCAGAAGATGATCACGCGCGCGGAGTACGACCAGGCGCTGAGACAGGCGGTGCCGAGCAGGGATCAGGTGAACCCGCCGCACGTCGACTCCGACTACCCCTACTTCACGAGCTGGGTTGAGGGACAGTTGCTCGACCAGTTCCCGGCGCCGCTCGTATACAGCGGCGGGCTGAACATCCAGACCACCATCGACCCCGAGCTGCAGGCCGCCGCCGAGCAGGCGATCAGGGGCCGCCTCGCCGGCATCGGGCCGAGCGCGTCGCTGGTCGCGATCGACAACAAGACCGGTCAGGTGCGCGCGATGGTCGGCGGCACGGACTTCGACACGCGGCCCTTCAACCTCGCCACCAACGGGCACCGCCAGCCGGGCTCCTCGATCAAGCCGTTCATCCTCGTCCGGGCGCTGGCGGACGGCGCCGACCCCAACAGCACCTGGGTCTCGGCCCGAAGGTCCTCCACGCGCGCAACGGACGCGGCCAGCGGAGGTCAACTTCCCGGTGAGCAACTACAACGACTCGTACTCCGGGATCGGCGTCGCTCTGGCTCGGCCACGACGAACTCGGACAACTCGGTGTTCGCCGAGCTCGGCCTCAAGACCGGCACGAAGCGGATCGCCAGGCTTGCGCGAGAAGATGGGCATCCGCACCAAGCTCTCGACCAACCCGTCGATGACGCTCGGTGGCCTGAAGGAGGGCGTGACGCCGCTCGAGATGGCCTACGCGTACTCCACGATCGCCAACGAGGGCGTGCGGTGACCAGCTCGCTGGCACCCGACGTTGAGCGCCGGTCGGGTTCAGGAGGTCAAGGCGTGGAAGCGTGGACAAGTCAACGAGGAGGCCGGTTCGCGTGTTCTCCCGCAGACGTCGGCGAGCTGGCCCAGCCGATGCTCCACCTCGTGGTCAAGAGCGGCACCGCCAAGGCGGCCCAGGTCGGCGAGTACACGGCCGGCAAGACCGGCACGACCGAGAACTACGGCGATGCCTGGTTCGTGGGCGGCAACGAGGAGCTGACCGTGGCGGTCTGGGTGGGCTACGCGGACAAGGCCCAGTCCATGAAGACCGAGCACGCCGGCAGCCCGGTCGCCGGCGGCACCTTCCCGGCCGAGATCTTCCACGACTTCATGTCCTCCTGGATCCAGATGCGCGACGCGCGAGACGCGGAGAAGGGCAAGGACAGCCCCGACCACACGTTCGCGCCGCCGACCCCCTACGCGCCCCAGCAGCCACCCCCCCGAGCGACCAGACAGCTCCGCAGGGAGGCGGCGACAACGCGCCCAAGAAGAAGGCGGCGCCCAGAGCAGAAGGCGCCCTCCACTCCCCCGCGGACGCCGGCGCCCGCGCCGGCCCCGTCGCCCACGCCCGCTCCGGGCGGAGGTGGAGGCGGCGGTGGCGGGCGTGGGCGCGCCGAGCGGCTGATGACTGATTCCACGACCCTGCGCACCCGGCCGGGGCTCTTGCGGATCTAGGCGGCCCGCCGGCGGCGCATCGCCGCCGGCCAGGGACGCGACACGTGCGCGCTGTCCGCGTCGCAGAAGCGCCAGGGCAGGTCGGCCGCCTTGGTGATACCGATGCGCTGGCCGCGCACCACCCGGGCGGGCGAGCCCTGCTCCAGGCGGATCGGTCCGTCGAGCAGCGAGGTGTCGTTGAGCTCGAGCCCGATGCCGAGCGCCTGGGTCAGCTTGCCCGGCCCCGAGCAGAGCTGCTCGTCCCGGGCCACGCCGCGGCGCGCCCTCATCTCCTCGACGCCCTCGAGCGGCTCGAGCGCCCGGATCAGCACGGCGGCGCCCACGCCCTCCGGCTCGGTCACGGCGTTGAGGCAGGCGTGGATGCCGTACGAGCGGTAGACGTAGGCGTTTCCCGGGGCGCCGAACAGGACGCGCGTGCGCGGGGTCACGCCGACGAAGGCGTGGCAGGCCGGCTCGGACTGGTGGTAGCTCTCGACCTCGACGATCCGGCCCGCCCCGGTCCCGTGGCGGACCACGCAGCCGACCAGGTCGGCGGCGACCTCCTGGACGGGGCGGGCGTAGAAGTCGCCGCCGAGCGTCACTCGGCCGCTTCGTCGAGCACGTGCCGTGCCTGGGCGAGCTGATCGCGCACGCGGGCGAGCGACGTGCCGCCCTCCGACACCTTCGACTCGAGCCACGCCCCCTGGGAGAGCAGCTCGTAGTACTCGCCGTCGAGCTGCGGGGCGAGCTCGTTCAGCTCCTCCTCGCTGAGCTCGGACAGCTGCTTGCCGCGGTCGACCGCGGCCCGCACCAGCCCGCCCACGATCCCGTGGGCCTCCCTGAAGGGCACGCCGCGCCGGACGAGCAGGTCGGCGACGTCGGTGGCGGCGATGAACTCGTCGGACGCCGCCTCCGCCATCCGCTCGCGGCTGAACTCGATCCCGCGCAGCATCGACACCGCGACGCTCAGGCAGAGCTCGAGCGTGTCGATCGCGTCGAAGAGCGGCTCCTTGTCCTCCTGGAGATCCTTGTTGTAGGTCAGCGGCAGCCCGTGAAGCACGCCGTGCAGCGTCGTCAGGTGGCCGACCAGGCGCGGCGACTTGGCGCGCAGCAGCTCGGCGGCGTCGGGGTTCTTCTTCTGCGGCATCAGGCTGGAGCCGGAGGCGAACGAGTCGGAGACCTCGCAGAAGCCGAACTCCTCGCTGGACCAGAGCACGAGCTCCGCGCCGAGCTGCGACAGGTGGGTGGCGCAGGTGGCGGCGCTCGCGAGGTAGTCGAGCACGAAGTCGCGATTCGAGACGGCGTCGAGCGAGTTCTCGGCGATTCCGCCGAAGCCCAGCTCCTGGGCGACGAACATCCGCTCGGTGCTGAAGTTCACCCCCGCCAGCGCGCCGCTGCCGAGCGGCAGGTCGTCGGTCGCGGTCATGCAGAAGTTGAAGCGCTGGAGGTCGCGCCGGAACTTCCAGAAGTAGGCGAGCAGGTGGTGGGAGAGATAGACCGGCTGCGCCCGCTGGAGGTGGGTGTAGCCGGGCATCGCCCAGTCGACGTGGGTCTCGGCCAGCTCGACGAGCACGCGCCATCAGCTCGTGAAGCAGCTCCTTGGCGGCGAGGCTGTGGGCGCGGACCAGCATCGCCACGTCGGTCGCCACCTGGTCGTTGCGCGAGCGGGCCGTGTGGAGCTTGCCGCCGACGGGGCCGACGATCTCGGTCAGCCGCCGCTCGATCGCCATGTGGATGTCCTCGTCGTCGGGCCCCACCTCGAAGCGGTCCTCCTCGATCTCCTGACGGACCTCGTCCAGGCCGCGCTCGAGCTCGGCCAGGTCGGCGTCGCTGATGATCTCCGCCCGGGCGAGCATGCGGGCGTGCGCGAGCGACTGCTCCAGGTCGTAGGGCGCGAGCCGGTAGTCGAACGCGATAGACGAGTTCAGCGCCTGGAAGAGCGGGTCCTGGGGGTCGTCGAAGCGGGCCACGATGCCCGCCAGTGTACGAGCGGCCCTACGCGGGAACGTGCGTGACGGCGGCCACCTGGCTCGCCAGGATGATGCCGAGCAGGTAGAGGCAGACGCCCCACGCCGCGTAGACGTTGCGGCTGCGCGGGTAGAAGCGCGACCCGGGCCGGCGGCCGATGGAGAGGACGACGGGAGCCATGAACACGAGGCCGAGGCCGATCAGGCCGTAGCCGGTCCAGCCGGTCAGCAGGTAGTCGGCCTGCAGGCGGAAGTCGCTCGCGATGATCGAAAAGGCACGGTGCCAGAGAACCACCGGCAGGGCGGCCGCCGCGAGCAGGCCGACGAAACCTACGACGCGCTCGTTCCGCCTGCCCTGGGTCCGTGCCACCACAGGGGTATTACCCGCCGAGGGCCGTAGCATTCCCGCCAGCATGAAGGTGCTCGTCACGGGGGCCACGGGGAAGGTCGGGCATGCGGTGGCATCCGCGCTGCTCGAACGCGGCGACGAGGTGCGCGCGCTCCTGCGCGACCCGGGTCGCGCAGCCGGCACCGCTGCCCGATGGCGTCGAGCCGGCCCAGGGCGACGTGACCGATCCGCCTTCGGTGCGGCGCGCCGCCGAGGGCTGCGAGCTCGTGTTCAACGCGATGGGGCTGCCCGAGCAGTGGCTGAGCGACGACGCCGCCTTCGACCGGGTCAACGCCGTCGGCAGCGAGACCGTGGTCAGGGCCGCTGCCGAGGCCGGGGCACGGCGGGTCGTGCATACGAGCACCATCGACGTGTTCCACGCCGACCCGGGCGGCCGGATGGACGAGTCCCGGCTGGCCGACTACCCGAAGGGAACCGCCTACGAGCGCTCGAAGCAGCGCGCCGAGGAGCTCGCGCTGGCGGCGGCCGAGGCGACCGGGATCGAGCTTGTGATCGTGAACCCCGCCGCCGTCTACGGGCCGGGGCCGAGCGGCAGCGCCTCGTTCGAGCGCCAGCTGTTCGAGCCGGTGGTGAAGGGCAGGCGCGTCACGACGCCGGCGCTGCCCCCCGGCGGCTGCGGCGTGGTCTTCACGCCCGGGATCGGCCGCGGCCAGATCCTGGCGGCCGAGAAGGGTGAGCCCGGCGAGCGCTACATCCTCTGTGACCGCCACGTAACCCTGCGCGAGCTGGCCGAGGCCGTTGTCCGCGTGGCGGGCCGCGGCCGGGTACCGCCGGTGCTCCCCGCCGGGGCCGCCCGCGGGATGGCGGGCGCCGGGGAGCTCCTCTCCCGCGTGATACGCAAGCCGCCGCTGCTGTCCAAGGGGCAGCTCCACTTCTTCCTCTGGAATGCGGCCCCCGACTCGAGCAAGGCCCAGAGGGAGCTCGGCTGGGAGCCCACTTCGCTCGAGGATGGCCTCCGCGCGACCCTTGCGGGCATGGGGCTTGTCTAGGCCGGGGGTTCGCTCCGCCCGCGAGTCCGACGCGGACCCGGTTGCGCTGCTGCTCTATGAGAGCGCGGCGGGAATGTACGACCGCTTCACGGGTGGGCGGGCGCGCGCCATCCGCCTGCTGGGCCGCGCCTTCGAGAGCGTGGGCAACAACGCGAGCCGCGAGGTGATCACGATCGCGGAGATGGACGGCCGGGTGGCGGGCGCCCTGGCCGCCTTCCCGGTCGACGAGACGGTGGCCAGGGCCGGCGGCTTCCTCCGGCTCGCGCTACGCAACATCCCGCCCTGGCGCTGGCCGGGGGCGATGTGGCTGTACTGGTCCGGGGCCCGGGCGGTGCCGAATCCGCCGGACGCCGCCTTCTACGTCGACGCGCTCGCCGTGGAGGAACGGCTGCGGCGTCGCGGCGCGGCTCGGGCCCTGCTGGACGCGGCGGAGGCGCGCGCCCGCGAGCTCGAGCTCTCCTCGATCGCCCTCGACACCTCGCTCGACAACAAGCCGGCCCGCTCGCTGTACCTGAGCGCCGGCTACGACGAGGTGGCCTACCGGCCGGCGGGGCGCAGCCTCCCCGGATTCGTGGCACTGGTCAAACGTCTCTAGTCGGAGCCCGCCCACACGCCCGGCGGTCCGGAACGAGCACTCGCCAGCTGCCCGAGCGGCCGGCTACGTCGAGGTCGACCCGTGGCGACCGGACACGTGTGCTGCCGAAGGGATCGAGCACCACGTAGCGGTTGCCGCGGGCGCTCACGCTGACCCTTGACGGGATCGAGCCCGCGCCGAAGCGGCTGAGGGCCGCTATGTAGCGGTCGCCGCTCGTCTGCACGGAGCGGACGCCGCCCAGCGGCACCCCGAGCTGCCAGGCCACCTCGCCGCGCATCCAGCTCAGGCCGCGCGGGAGCACGGGCTCCCCGCACGCCCGGAGCCGGCGAGGACCGACCCTGTCGATTGCCTTGGCGAGGCTCTCCTCGACGCGGGCTCGCTCGACGGCATCGCCCGCCTCGGCCCCGGAAGCGGCGACCCGCGCCGCGACCAGCGGCAGCGTGGCCAGCGCTACGAGCACGGCCACGCGCGTCCGCCCGCTGCTCACCCGGGCCGCCTGGACCGCGCCGCCGGCGCCGAGCACGCAGACCAGCGAGGCGGGAAGCACGAAGAAGCGGCCGCTCGCGGGATACCCCACCAGCATGAGCGCCAGCAGAAGGGCGGCCCAGGCAGCCGCGAGCGCCGAGAGCTCCACCACGCGGCGGTCGCCGCGACGCCGGGCGATCGCGAAGCCCGCCACCGCCGCCAGCGACAGCGGGGCCGGAGCGATCGCCATGCCACCGCCGAGCGCGGCCAGGGCGCCGTGCCTGTCCACGGCGCCGGCCACGTGGCCGGCGTGAAGCGGATCGCCCGAGCCGACCCAATCGGGGACGAGCCAGAGGCTCGGCACCAGCAGCGCCACAGCGGCCACCTCCCAGGCCCCGATTCCCCGCCGGCGCCACTCGAGGACGCCGTAGGCGAGCGCCAGGGGAAGGGCCTCGGGACGAGCGAGCGAGACCGCCCCCAGCAGCAGGAGCGCCTGCCGCGGCCGCTCGGACCAGTGGCGGTCGACCGCGAGCAGGAGCAGGGCGATGGCGAGTGGCTCGCTGTAGCCGTGGAGGAACGAGCGGACCCAGTGCTCGCTGAGCACGAGCCCGCCACCCGCCAGCGCCGCCGCGTAGCGGCCGCCGAGCCGTGAGCCCAGCCGCCACGCCGCCACCACGCCCAGCAGCCCGCTCGCGCGAGCCACGAGGATCCAGAGGTCGGGCGCCGCGCCGCCGAAGGCGGAGAGCGGCGTGGTGAAGAGCACCGGCAGGGGCTTCCAGGACGGTGCCCCGCCGACCGCGGTGGAGAGCTGCAGGTGGGCCAGCTCCCGGCCCCAGACGATCCACCCCCATGGGTCGGTCGTCGGAGCCGAGGGGATCAGAAGGGTGGCGGCCGCCAGCGCGATACACGCCGCGGCGGCCATCGGCAGGCGCGTCTTCACCTCATGGGCGAAGAATGGCAGGCGCCGCGACGACCTCCCGTACGGCCTCCACCACGCGCTCGATCTGCGAATCGGTCAGCTCCGGGAAGAAGGGCAGCGCCAGCGACCTGCTCGCCACGTCCTCGCAGACGGGGAACTCGCCCTCGCGGTGGCCGAAGCGCTCGCGGTAGAAGCTCATGAGGTGGATGGCGGGCAGGTATGGCTTGGAGTCGACGCCCCGCTCGCGCAGGCCGCGCACCGCAGCATCGCGGTCCACCCCGGACGGGACCTGGATCACGTAGACGAACCAGCTGCGCCGGTCGCCGCCCGCGTCGGGACAGGGCAGCTCGACGCCCTCGACCTCCGCGAGGCCCTCCGAGTAGCGCGCCGCCACCCGGGCGCGGTCGGACAGCAGTCCGTCGAGTCGCTCCAGCTGGGCCAGCCCCAGGGCGCACGACAGCTCGTCGAGCCGGTAGTTGAAGCCGAGGCGGTCGTGGTCGAGCCAGCCCATGTCCGGCGCCCGTCCCTGGTTGCGCTCGGAGTCGATCCGCTCCTTCAGCGCCGCGCGCGGCGCGACCACCGCTCCGCCCTCCCCCGTCGTCAGCTGCTTGTTCGGGTAGAACCCGAACACGGAGAGGTTGCCGCGGGCGCCGACCAGGCCGCCGTCGGAGTGGACGGCGCCGAGCGACTCGCAGGCGTCCTCCACGATCCAGAGGTCGCGGGCGGCGGCGAGTCGCTCCAGCCCAGGCATGTCGGCTGGATGGCCGAAGAGGTGGACCGGCAGCAGGCCGCTCGTTCGATCGGTCACGGCCGCTTCGGCTGCCGCGGGGTCGATGTTGAGCGTGCGCGGGTCGATGTCGCAGAAGACCGGGCGGGCGTCCTCGTAGAGGAGGCAATTGGCGGAGGCGACGAAGCTGAGCGGGCTCGTGACCACCTCGTCGCCAGCCTCGATGCCGGCGGCGCGGATGGCCAGGTGAAGGCCGCCGGTCCCGCTGGACACGGCGGAGACGTGCTCGACACCCAGGCGCTCGCCCAGCGCTGTCTCAAAGGCCGGGAGCTGCGGCCCGAGGGCCAGCCGGCGCGAGCGCAGCACCTCGAGGAGGAGCTCCTCCTCCCGCTGCCCGATCAGCGGCCTCGCGAGCGGGATCACCGGACTTCTGCGGCGCGCCGTGCCCGGTGATGCTCGGCGCGGCCCGGCAGCATCCCTGCCTCGAGCGAGTCCACGAGCGCCTCCCAGCTTGCCTCGATCACGTTCTCGGAGACGCCGATCGAGCCCCACGTCTCGCGCCCGTCACTGGCGTCGAGGAGCACGCGCGTTATCGCGCCGGTGCCCTTGGTCTCGTCGAGGATGCGGACCTTGAAGTTGACGAGCTCGATGTCGTGGAGGTGCGGGTAGCGCTCGCCGATGGCAGAGCGCAGCGCCCGGTCCAGGGCGTGCACCGGACCGTTCCCCTCGGCCGTCCGCACGTAGCGCTCACCGTCGACCCAGATCTTGATCGTGGCTTCGGTCTGGACCTTGCCGTCCTGCAGCTTCTCGGCGATCACCCGCCACGACTCCAGGCGGAACAGCGGCTCGTACTCGCCCGTCTCCTTGCGAATGAGCAGGTCGAAGGAGCCGTCGGCGGCCTCCAGGTGGTAGCCGCGGTGCTCGAGCTCCTTGACCCGCTCGACCACCCTCGCGGCGGTGGCGTCGTCCACCTCCGCGCGGGCCTGGACCGAGCCCTTGCCCGACAGCTCGGAGACGAGCACCCTGCTGTCCGCGCCGACGAGCGCCGGGTCGACGTGCTCGAAGGTCCGCGAGTCGCGGTTCACCCCTGCCACGTGCATCCCGCCCTTGTGCGCGAAGGCGTTGGCGCCCACGTAGGGCTGGTTGGGGTTGGGGCTGACGTTGCAGAGCTCGTCCACGAGGTGCGCGACCTCGGTGAGCCGCGCGAGCTGCTCGGGGTCGATGCACGCATAGCCGAGCTTGAGCTGGAGCGCGGGGAGAATCGAGATCAGGTTGGCGTTGCCGCAGCGCTCGCCATAGCCGTTCATCGTCCCCTGGACCAGGCGGGCGCCGCGCTCGACCGCCATCAGCGAATTCGCCGCCCCGCAGCCGGCGTCGTCGTGCGTGTGTATCCCCACCTCTACGTCGAGCTCGCCCACCACCCGCTGGGTGGCCTCGGCGACCTGCGACGGCAGCGACGACCCGTTCGTGTCGCAGAGGGTGACGTTCTCGGCGCCGGCCTCCGCGGCCGCGCGGAGGCAGCGGAGCGCGTAGTCGGAGTCGTCGCGGTAGGCGTCGAAGAAGTGCTCGGCGTCGTAGATCACGCGCTTGCCCTCACTTGCGAGGAAGGCGACGGAGTCGGCGATCATCCGCAGGTTCTCCTCCGGGTCCGCGTGGGTGACCTTCTCCAGGTGGAGCGACCACGTCTTCCCGACCAGCGTGCATATCGGCGCAAAGCTGTCGGCGAGCAGGCGCAGGGCGGGGTCGTCGGCGGCGGCGACTTCGCGACGGCGGGTCATTCCGAAGGCGGCCACCTCGGCGTGCTCGAAGCGCTCGCGGGACAGGAGGTCGAACAGCGCCTCCTCCTTGGGGTTCGAGGCGGGGAAGCCGGCCTCGATCACGTGGACGCCAAGCGAGTCGAGCGCGTGCGCCACGCGCACCTTCTCCCCCACCGACAGCGACATGCCCTCCCCCTGCATTCCGTCGCGGAGGGTGGTGTCGTAGAGGAGTACCTGTTCTGCCATGGGAGCGCCTTCGGCGTCGGGGGAAACGGACGAGCGAGGAGGGACGGCCAGAGGCCGTCTAGATAATTCGCCCGAACGTGAGGCCGCTCATGCCTTGGAGGGTACCGGCACCATGTCCAGCCACTGCACGTATCGCTCCGAGCGCCCGTGGAGGACGTCGTCGAAGGCCTGCTGGATCTCGCGCGTAAGCGGGCCGGGCGGTCCGAGCTCGATGTCGTCGATCTCACGCACCGGAGTGAGCTCGGCGGCCGTGCCGGTCAGGAAGAGCTCGTCGGCCAGCGCCAGCTCGGAGCGGGCCACGTCGCGCACCTGGACCTCGTAGCCGAGATCGCCGGCGATCTCGATCACCGACTTGCGGTTGATCCCGTCGAGGATGCTCGCCGAGTGGCCCGGGGTGGCGATCACGCCCTCCTTGATCACGAAGACGTTCTCGCCGGTCCCCTCGCAGACGTGCCCGTGGCGATCGAGCAGGATCGCCTCGTCGTAGCCGGCCTTGACCGACTCGATCTTGGCGAGCACGGAGTTCAGGTACTGCCCGGACGCCTTGGCGTGCGGGATCAGCGAGTCGGAGCCGATCCGGCGCCAGGAGGAGACCTTGGCGCGAATGCCGCGCTCCTTGCCCTCCTCGCCGAGGTAGGCGCCCCACTCCCAGACCGCGACCATCGCCTCGACGGGATTGTCGAGCGGGTTGAGGCCCATCGGGCCGGACCCGCGCCACACGAGCGGCCGGATGTAGCAGCTCTTGAAGCCGTTGCGGACGATCAGCTCGTGCGTGGCCTCCCGGATCTGCTCCTTCGAGAAGGGCAGGTCCATGTAGTAGAAGGCCGCCGACTTCTCCAGCCGGTCGAGGTGGTCCTGGTGGCGGAAGATGCCCGTGCCGCGGTTTGTCTCGTAGGCCCGGATTCCCTCGAAGACCCCGGTGCCGTAGTGCATCGCGTGCGTCAGCACGTGTACCTGCGCGTCCTCCCATGCGACGAACTCGCCGTTCATCCAGATGAGGTCCGCGGTTGGCACGTGCTCGCTCCCTACAGATAGTTGAGGACGGCCCGGGTGGCTTCCTCTGTGGTGGCGCTCCCGCCCAGGTCCGGAGTCCGCAGACCGTGGTCGAGCGCCCTGTCGATCGCCGATTCTACCTTCGCCGCCTGCCGCTCCATGTCGAGTCCGTGCCTCAGCATGAGGGCAACGGAGCCGAACATGGCCAGCGGGTTGGCGGTCCCCGTGCCGGCTATGTCGGGCGCCGAGCCGTGGACCGGCTCGAAGAGGCCGGGGCCGCCCGCGCCGAGCGAGGCGCTCGGGAGCATCCCGAGCGAGCCGGTGAGCATCGCCGCCTCGTCGCTGAGGATGTCGCCGAACATGTTCTCGGTCAGCACGACGTCGAAGTGGCGCGGCGACGAGACGAGCTGCATCGCCGCGTTGTCGACGAGCATGTGCTCCAGCTTGACCGTGGCGAACTCCTGCGAGTGCACGCGAGTCACCACCTCGCGCCAGAGCCGAGAGGTGTCGAGGATGTTCGCCTTGTCGACGCTCGTGACCTTGGCCGTGGCCGACCGGAAGGCCACGCGCGCGATCCGCTCGATCTCCTCGACGCTGTACTCGCAGGTGTCGAACGCGCCCCCGTCGCGGCGGCCGCGCTCGCCGAAGTAGATCCCGCCCGTGAGCTCGCGGACCACCAGCAGGTTGGTGTCCTGGATCCGCTCCCGCCGTAGCGGGCTGGCATCGATCAGCGCCGGGCTGGGGCGAACGGGCCGCAGGTTGGCGAACAGGCCCAGGCCCTTGCGCAGCCCGAGCAGGCCCTGCTCGGGCCGCGGCGCGCCCGGGTCCGTCGTGTCCCACTTGGGACCGCCGACGGCCGCTAGGAGGACTGCGTCGGCCGCCTTGCAGGCCTCGAGGACCTGGTCGGTGAGCGCCGTGCCGTTGGCGTCGATCGATGCGCCGCCCACGAGGTGCTCGTCGAGCTTGAAGTCGCCTACCTTCTTCAGCACCTTCCTGGCCGCGTTCATGATCTCGGGGCCGATCCCGTCGCCGGGCAGCACCACGATGCGGCCCGAGCCCTTCAGCGCGGGGCTGCCCCACATGGTCTCGTTGTAGGCCTTGCGGTCCATCAGCGCCGAGCGTCGATGTTCAAGCGGACGTAGTCAAGCTCGAGCGGCTCGCCGCAGCGCTCGGCGACGGCCTCGACGTACCTGTCCCAGAGCTCCTTGGGAAGCTCCTCGAGATGGGCCCTCAGGCAGACGGTCCGGATGAACGCGAGCGGCTCGGGCGGCACCACCGGGGCGTCGGACAGCCAGCAGCGCACCTCGTCGAAGCCGGCGCTCTCGAGCCGTTGCTCCGTCGGCTCGGGGGCCTCGAACCGCCAGGGCCCGGTCCAGCCGTCCAGGTACTGGGCGAAGGGCGGCTTCGAGCCCACCTCCGTGGCCGCCTCGTGGAACGCCGCGACGTTCCCGGCCCCGCCGCACTGCGCTATCAGCCTGCCGCCGGGTCGCAGCGCCGCGTGGAGCCGGGCGAACAGGGCGTCGTGATCCGGGATCCAGTGGAAGACCGCGTTCGAGAAGACCGCGTCCACGGTCTCGGAGAGCTCGAGGCGAGCCAGGTCGGTCGGCGGGAGAACGTGAACTCGGTCGGCCGGAAGCGAAGCCCGCGCGCGATCCACCATCGAGGGGGCGGAGTCCACGGCGAGCACCCGGCCCTCCGGCAGCCGCTCGAGCAGCATGGCCGTCACACGGCCGCTGCCGCAGCCGGCGTCGAGCACGAGCTCGTCGCCGCGTAGCTCCAGGCGGTCGAGAACGGTGAGCGCCCACTCGGCCTGAGGGTCCGCGACGCGGTCGTACGTCGCGGCATCCCAGTCGCGGGTCACAGGCTCGTGGTGACGGGCCCGGTGCGCTCGCGCTCGCTCTCGTAGCGGTCGATCGCCTCGGTCTGCTGGAGAGTCACGGCGATGTCGTCCAGGCCCTCGAGCAGCCGCCGCGCGGTCTCGGGATCGATGTCGAACTGGACCTGCCGGCCCGCGAACGAGATCTCCTGCTCCTCGAGGTCGATCCGGGCATGCCCGGCCTCCATCAGCGCCCTGACGTCCTCCTCTGGGAGCGTCACCGGCAGGAGCCCGATCTTCGTGCAGTTGGAATAGAAGATGTCGGCGAAACTGGGCGCCACGATCGCCTTGAAGCCGTAGTCCTCGAGCGCCCACGGCGCATGCTCGCGGGACGACCCGCAGCCGAAGTTGCGCCCGGCGGCGAGGATCGGGTTGCTCGGCAGCTCCCACCCCGGCTCCTTGGCCCAGTCGTAGAAGAGGAACTCCCCGAACCCGGTCCGCTCGATCCGCTTGAGGAACTGCTTGGGGATGATCTGGTCGGTGTCGACATCATTGCGGTTGAGAACCGAGACGCCACCCTCGATCACGCGGACGGGTTCCATCAGGCGCCCCGCTTGGGGTGGCAGGTGGCGGGTGGCGGGTGGCAGAGGCTCTGCGACCTGCGACCTGCGACCTGCGACCTCATCGGTCCCACTCCCTGATATCCACAAACCGCCCCTCGATGGCCGCGGCCGCCGCCATCCGCGGCGACACGAGGTGGCTGCGGGCACCGCGGCCCTGGCGGCCCTCGAAGTTGCGGTTGGAGGTCGAGGCGACGCGCTCGCCCGGCGCCGCGATATCCGGGTTCATGCCCAGGCACATCGAGCAGCCGGCCGAGCGCCAGTCGAAGCCGGCGCTGCGGAAGACCTCGTCCAGGCCCTCGGCCTCGGCCTGTGCCTTCACCTGCTGCGAGCCGGGGACGACCATGGCGTCGACCTTCTTCGACACCTGGCGACCGTCGACCAGCTCGGCGGCCTCGCGCAGGTCGCCGATGCGCGAGTTCGTGCAGGAGCCGATGAAGATCCGGTCCAGCTCGATCTCGCCCATGGCGATGCCGGGCTTCAGGGCCATGTACTCGAGCGCCCGCTCCTCGCCCTCGTGGCGCGGCTCCGGGACCTCGCCGGTCACGTCGACCACCATCTCGGGCGTCGTCCCCCAGGTCACCTGGGGCGCGATCTCGGAGGCGTCGATGCGGGCCTCCTTGTCGAAGCCGGCGTCGGGATCGGTGCGGAGCTCCCGCCACTCGTCGAGGGGCAGCGGATCCGGCGCGGCGGGGCGGCCCTCGACCCACGCGAAGGTCGTGTCGTCGGGGGCGATCATCCCGGCGCGGCCGCCGCCCTCGATCGTCATGTTGCAGATCGTCATCCGGCCCTCCATCGAGAGCGCCTCGATCGGCGGCCCGGCGTACTCGATCACGTGGCCGACGCCGCCGCCCACGCCGATGCGACCGATGGTGCCGAGGATGAGGTCCTTGGCGCTGACCCCGTAGCCGAGCTCGCCCTCGTAGAGGATTCGCATCGACTTGGGCTTGCGCTGCTGCAGCGTCTGGGTGGCGAGCACGTGCTCCACCTCGCTCGTGCCGATGCCGAAGGCCAGCGCGCCGAAGGCCCCGTGGGTGGAGGTGTGGGAGTCGCCGCAGACGATCGTCATCCCGGGCTGCGTCACGCCGAGCTCGGGGCCGATCACGTGCACGATGCCCTGGCGGCCGGAGCCGATCGAGTAGATCGGAACGCCGAACTCGCGGCAGTTGGCCTCGAGCGCCTCGATCTGCTTGCGGGAGAGCGCGTCCGAGATCATGTCCAGCGCGGTGGCGCCGTCGGTGGGGACGTTGTGATCGGCGGTCGCGAGCGTGCGGTCGGGGCGGCGCAGCTGCCGACCCGCCGAGCCGGAGCGACTCGAAGGCCTGCGCCGAGGTGACCTCGTGGACCAGGTGCAGGTCCACGTAGATCAGCCCGGCGGCGACCTCGTGGGCGTCCCAGATCTTGTCGAACAAGCTGCCCATCACGACCTCCTCAGCCCAGCGGCAACAACAGCGTAGAAGCGCGCGGGCCCCTTGCCCGGGTTCTCGAAGTGGTGAGGCAGGTCGGAGTCGAACGTGACCGTGTCGCCCTCGCCGAGCTCGTGGGCCACGCCGCCGCAGACGAGCCGCAGCGCGCCCTCCGCCACGACCGCCGTCTCGCGGCTTCCGGGCTCGTGCATCGGCGGGTCCTCGGGCCCGGCCGTTGCGGAACCGGGCTGGAGCGTGTGCAGGGAGACCTCGGCGCGCTGGCCGGGGAGAGGCGGGGTCAGCACCTCGTAGCGGTGGTCGCGTCCGCCGCCGCTGCGGCGCTCCCGCGCGCGCACGATGCTCACGCCGTCCGCCTCGTCCAGGCGGAGCAACTGCGACAGGGTCAGGTCGAGCCCGCCGGCGATGCGCTCCGCGACCACGAGCGTGGGGCTGGTCTCGCCACGCTCGACCTGGGAGAGCATCGGCGCGGAGACGCCGCTGCGCTCGGCGAGGTCCCGCAGCGAGTAGCCCATACCGTCGCGAAGGGCGCGGACCCGGGGTCCGAGGGGGCTCGGCTCGACGGCGACTGCCACGGGCCGTACGTTATCACGGACAAACGTATGTCAATACGTCGGGAGCGGAAACCCGTGCCTCGGGCATTCAGCGGCGCTGACCCGTCGGCCGGACCAGGATCTCGTTGAGGTCCACCCGCGGCGGCCGGGTGACGGCGAAGAGGATGAGCTCCGCGATGTCCTCCGGCTCCATGACCTCGCCGATCTGCTCGCGCATCCGCTCCGTGGCCTTCTTGACGAGGGCATCCGTGTTGTGGCCCTGGAGCTCGGTCGCGACGAACCCGGGCTCGATGCAGGTGACCCGGACCTTGCTGTGGAGCGCCTCCTGGCGGAGCGCCTCCGAGAATCCGGTGACCCCGAACTTGGTCATGTTGTAGACGGCGGCGCCCGCGTCCGCGCGGCGGCCCGCGACCGAGGAGATGTTCACGATGTCGCCGCCCCCGCCCTCCCGCATCAGCGGCAGCGCTGCGTGCGTGCACCACAGGAGCCCGAGCAGGTTCACCTCGACCATGCGCCGCCAATCCGAGGTGTCCGCCCCCTCCACGGCGCCGAGGAGCATCAGGCCGGCGTTGTTCAGGAGGATCGAGACGCCGCCGAGCTCCGAGTGGGCCGTCTCGACGAAGGAGCGCGCCTGCTGCTCGTCCGCCACGTCGACCTCGATCGCCAGGGCGCGGCCGCCGCCGGCCTCGATCTTGCCGGCCAGCTCGTCGAGCCGCTCCCGGCGGCGGGCACCGAGGGCCACCGCCGCGCCCTCCTTCGCCATTGCCAAGGCCGTCGCCTCGCCGATCCCTGACGAGGCGCCGGTGATGACCGCCACGCGGCCTTCCAGCGATCCGGCCACGTGGCGATCGTACTCCGGTCCGTCAGTGCGGTCCGTACTGGCTGCGAAGCGCCATTACGCTGTCCACGTAGCGGCGGGTCTCGGGCAGCATGCCGTTGCGCCGCACCGAGTCCTCCCCCTGGTAGTAGGAGGCGGTGGCCGTGAACACGTTGCCCGTGTCCTGAACCAACCGACCGAGGTACATCACGCCGGCGTGCACGTTCTCGTAGGCGGAGGCCGGGTTGAGCCTGCGACCGGCGATCGAGCGCTCCACGTAGTCCCAGGTGCCCGGCAGGATCTGCATCACGCCGCGCGCGTTCGCGCTCGAGACGAGCGCGTTGTTGTGGCCGCTCTCCTGCTGGGCGATCGCGTTGGCAAGGGAGGGCGAGACGCCGTGGTTGAGCGCCACCTGGCTCACCTCCGCCGGGCTCACCCGCTCGTTGGTGGGCTGCGGCGCCGCGGCCGGCACCACGCTCGGAGTCGTGCTCGGGCCGGTCGGGGCGCCGGTGGGCAGCTTGAGGGCGGTCCCGGCCAGCAGCGGCCGGCTCGGGTCGAGGCCGTTCATCCAGGCCAGACGGCTGACGCTGATCCCGCTGCGCGCGGCGATCGAGCTGAGCGTCTCGCCGTAGCGGACGGTGTAGCCGCCCAGCGGCGCCGGCGAGCCGGTCGCCGCGGGGGCGCCGCTCTGCAGCGCGATCGCCGCCTGGTACTCGCTCGGTATCTGGATGGTCTCACCGGTCACCACCTGCGCCGTCTCGGGCAGGCCGTTGGCGGCGGCCAGCGAGCGGGTCGTGAAGTTGCTGGCGGCGGCGATCGACCAGAGGGTCTCGCCCGGCTGGACGGTATGGGCCACGGACGCGCCTGCGGCGGCGGGCGCGAACAGCGTGGCGAGCGCGGCGATTGCCACGCCGATGATGGAACGGCGCAAGGTGTACCCCTTTGGTCGGATCGTCCGCGGCTTCGCGGTTACCCATGCGCGCCCCTGCCGTCCGGGCGTGGCTATGTCGACCTGAAACGTCCCTTGCGCGAGCTACAGAGCGGCCCGGAGCAGCTCGAGCAGCTCCTCCCGGCCCGGCGGGTCTGGCGTGGCCGCAATCCCGGGGTGCGGGAGCACGGCCTCGACGACCTCCTCCAACTGGGGTTCTTCGACGCCGAGCGTCGAGAGCCTCGTATGGCCCGAGCGGGCGGCGAGCTTCGCGAGGCGCCCGGCCGCCTCCTCCGGGTTGGCCGTGTCGTCGCCGAGGGCTCGCGCCAGGGCGCCCATCTTGTTCGGCACTCGGTTTGCCATCAGCCGTGCCGAGTGCGGCAGCATCACCGCGTTGGTCTCGGCATGGGGAGTGCCGCACACGCGCACGACCGTCTGACAGAGCGCGTGGTGCACCGCCAGGCCGGTGGTGCCGACCGCGTAGCCGCCGAGCAAGGCGGCCAGCGCCAGGCGCTCGCTGTCCGGCTCGTCCTCGGGCACGGTGTCGGCGAACAGCTCGGCGGCCCGGAGCGCGGCGAGCTCGGCCACCGGGTTGGCCAATGGGGTGTAGAGCGACTCCATCGCGTGCGCCAGCGCGTTCATCGCGCTGGCGGAGCGCTGGGGGCCGCTCTGCGAGGTCATCAGCACCGGATCTGCGATCACCAGCGCGGGTCGCGCGAAACGCGCCCCCTCGACGCCTGCGGGCATGCGGTGGAACGGGGTCATCGGAGCGCCGGAGAGGGTGGTCGGGATCGCCGCGCAGCCTCGCTCGGTCGCCCCCGCGATCGCCTTGGCGGTGTCGATCACGCGCCCACCCCCCAGCGCCACCAGCGGACGGCCCTCGGCGCGCGGGAGAAGCTCCGCGGAGATCTCGTCGACCCTGCCGGGCGGGACGTGGACGACCGCGTCCCCGGCGAGTTCGGGCGCCACCTCGAGGGCGCGCTCCGTCGTGAGCAAGACGTAGCCGTCGAAGCCGTGCTCGCTCAGCAGCTCGGTGGCCTGGCCGAGCGCCCCCGCTCCGAAACGGATCAGCCGTTCGCCGTCACGGAACGTGAAGCGCTCGGGAGGGACCACGAGCTCACTTTACGACCCGGTACTTGAGGTGGGTGACCGCCGGCGACGCGATCGTCCGCGTGAGCTCGATCTCCGGCGGATCGCCCTCCTCGAACAGCCGGACTCCCCGGCCGAGCAGCAGTGGCGAGACGTGGAGCTGGAACTCGTCCACCCTGCCGGCCCGCAGGGCCTGCTGGATGACGCTGGCCCCGCCGGCGATCGCCACGTCCTCGTCCCCGGCCGCCGCCTTTGCCTGCTCCAGGGCCGACTCGATCCCGTCGGTGACGAACGTGTACGTCGTGCCGCCCTTCACCAGCGGCTCGCGGGGGTGGCTCGTCACCACGAAGACCGGGGCGTGGAACGGGGGCTCGTCCCCCCACCAGCCCTCCCAGACCCCATCGCCCCAATCCGGATTGTCCCAGGGGCCCTCACCGCCGAACATCCGCCGGCCCATCACGTGGGCCCCGTTGCCGGCGGCCACCTCCTCCATCACGTCGGAGTCCGGCCCTTCCTCGCCGCCGGACCCGCCGTGTGCCTCCTTGAACGCCCGGGTGCCGACCACCCAATCGTGCAGTTGCTCGCCGCCATCGCCGAGCCCCTCGTCCGGGGTCATGTTCGGCCCGGCCACGAAGCCGTCGAGCGACATCGAGATGTCGAAATGGACCTTTCCCATCGAAGCCTCCTTCGTTTTAGGTGGAGACCCGCGAAGAGGCGCCGACTAATCGGTCAGGGGGTCGGCGTCTGCTCGGCCTCGGCCTGCGAGAGGTGGTGCTCCGCCTCGGCCGCCGCCGACTCCGCCAGCGCGTTCGAGATCGCGCGCAGGTAGGCCTTGCCCGACGCCTCGAGGATGTCCGTGGACACGCCGACACCCGAGGCCGGCCGGCCGTCGAGCTCGAGCAGGACCGTGACCTCTCCAAGGGCGTCGCGGCCGCCCGTGACCGCGCTCACGTGGTACTCCTTGAGCCGCGCCTCGCGGTCGACGGCCACGTTGATCGCGCTGAAGAAGGCGTCCACCGGACCGTCGCCGGTGAAGCTCCCGTTCGCCACCTCGCCGCCTGGCATCCGCACGCGGACCTTGGCGAGCGGCGCGCGGGTCGAGGATGCCTCGACGTCGAACGACTCGAGCTCGAAGGCAGTCGGCGACTGGCGCATCTCGTCGGACACGATCGCCTCGAGGTCGAGCGCGTTGACCTTCTTCTTCTTGTCAGCGATGTCCTTGAAGCGCTTGAAGGCCTGGTTCAGGGCCGCGCCCTCGACCTGGAAGCCGAGCTCCTCCAGCGCCTTCCGCAGCGCGTGCCGGCCGGAGTGCTTGCCGAGCACGATCGAGTTCGTGTCCAGGCCGATCGTGGTGGCGTCCATGATCTCGTAGGTGGTCCGCTCCTTGAGCACGCCGTCCTGGTGGATGCCGGACTCGTGCGCGAAGGCGTTGCGGCCCACGATCGCCTTGTTGGGCTGCACCTGGTAGCCCGTGATCCGCGTGACCATCCGGCTCGTCCGGGCGATCTCGGTCGTCTCCACGCCGGTCCAGAGGCCGTGGGCCGACTCGCGTGTGCGCAGCAGCATCACGATCTCCTCGAGCGAGGCGTTGCCTGCCCGCTCGCCGATGCCGTTGATCGCGCACTCCACCTGGCGACAGCCCGCCTGGAGCCCGGCGAAGGAGTTGGCAACCGCCAGGCCCAGGTCGTCGTGGCAGTGCACCGAGGTCGTCACCTCGGCGAGCTCGGGAACCATCCGGTAGAGCTCGCGCCACATCTCCGCGTACTCGTCGGGCATGGAGTAGCCGACGGTGTCCGGCACGTTGATCGTGGTCGCGCCCTCGTCGAGCGCGATCTGGAGCACCTCGGCGGTGAACTCGAGCTCCGAGCGGGTGGCGTCCATCGGCGAGAACTCCACGTCGTCGCAGTACTGCCTGGCGTGCGCGACGGCGGCCCGTGCCTGGCCCTTCACGTCCTCGCGCGTGGTCTGGAGCTGGTGCTCGATGTGGATGTCGCTCGTGGAGATGAAGGTGTGGATCCGGGGGCGCTCGGAGTCCTTGATCGAGTTCCAGGCGGCGTCGATGTCCTGGAAGCCCGTGCGCGCGAGGCCGCAGATGACGGGTCCGTGCACCTCACGGGCGATCGCCTGGACCGCCTCGAAGTCGCCCGGAGAGGCGATCGGAAAGCCGGCCTCGATGATGTCCACCCCGAGGCGCGCGAGCTGGTGGGCGATCTCCAGCTTCTCCTGCTTGTTCAGTGAGATCCCCGGCGACTGCTCGCCGTCGCGCAGCGTCGTGTCGAAGATCTTCACCCGCTGCGCTTCGTCTCTGGCCATGTCGTCCCTTTCTCTACCTCGCCTGCGTTCTCCTGTGCTGGGTTTGCGGCTACGCGGCCGCCACGCGCTATTCCCCCCGAAGGGGGAGGAGGAGAAGTCGCAGATCGAGCTGAAGCGACATGCTCGAGTCAGAATACCGGGTCTCAGCCACCCGGTGTGAGGCGCCAGGTGCCCACGTCGGGCGCGTAGCCGCTCGAGAGAGTGACCTGCAGGCGTTCCACATGGACCTCGCTCGGCACCTCGAAGATGAGGCAGCTGGTGGCCTGCTCACCGGGGGTCGAGCTCGATGATCGCCGGCAGCTCGCGGCAGCCGTACGGACGGGCCACCACGGACTTGTAGGCGTGACCCTTCGAGCGCAGCTTGGCGCCGTTCCCCGGTGCATCGCTGAGGTGCCCCGGGCCGAGCGACTTCAGGCGCAGGCGGACACCGACCCAGCGGCGTCGATGCTTGGGCCGCAGCGTGTAGGTCCCGGCCCGCACGGGATCCACCACAGCGAGCGCCGCGACGCGGGCGCTCGGCGCGTCCTGGGTCCTGAGCTTCACCGACTCGCCCAGGGCGACCTCGGGGAGGCGGTTGCTGCGGGGCCGAGTCGCTGTGCGCGACCAGCGACCCCGCGAGGATCCAAGGCCAGATCGGGCGCTTCGTCGGCGCGCCGGCGGCAGGCGCGACGTGCGCGGTCCAGTCGCGTCCGTCCAGCCGGGAGGCTTGGGAGGCGGTCCGGAGGTCACATCGTGAGGACGACCTTGCCGACGTTCTTGCCCTCGTGCAGGTAGCGGTGGGCTTCAGCGCCCTGCTCCAGCGGGAACGCCTTCGCGACCACCGGCCGGATGCTGCCGTCGTCCATCCAGCGGCGGAGCGGGTCGACGTAGTCGTCGAGCGAGCCCTTCTCGTCCCAGAGGGTCTTCATGTTGAGGCCGATCACCGTCTTCGACTCGCTCATCAGCTTGATCGGGTGGAAGAACGGCATCTGCGCCAGGGCCTTGAGCGCGCGCGGCCTGCTGCCGCGCTCGCCGCTCTGGACCGCGGAGGCACCGAAGCAGACCAGCCTGCCGCCGGCATGGAGGAGCGAGAAGCTCTTCTTGAAGCTGCGGCCGCCGATCGCGTCCATCGCCAGGTCGAGCGGGCGCTTCTCGCCGGTGATCCGCCGCACCTCCTTGACGAAGTCCTCTGAGCGGTAGTCGATCGCGTGGTCGACACCGAAGCCGCGGATGGCGTCGTGCTTCGACGCCGAGGCCGTGCCGAAGACCTCCGCGCCGAGGATCTTGGCGATCTGCGTGGCGGCGATCCCCACGCCGCCCGCCGCGGCCTGGAGGAGCACCCGCTCCCCCTCCTGCACGTTGCCGTAGCGGACGAGCGCGGCGTAGGCGGTCGCGTAGACCACCGGCACGGCAGCGCCCTCCTGGTAGCTCCAGCCGTCCGGCAGCGGGAAGACGTTGGCCGCGCCCGTGACCACGAGCTCGGAATACCCGCCGAAGTCGCAGCCGCCCGCGACCCGGTCGCCGACCGACAGGTCCTCGACGCCCTCACCCAGCGACTCCACCTCGCCCGCCACCTCGTAGCCGACCACGCACGGCGGCTTGGGGGCGTCCGGGTAGAGACCCACGCGCGCCAGGAGGTCCGCGAAGTTGATGCCCGCGGCGTGCACGCGAATACGCACCTCACCGGCACCCGGCAGCGGGTCCGGGCGCTCCTGAATCCGGAGCACGTCGGGCGGGCCGTGCTCGGTGATGAGCAGGGCCTTCACAGGCTCACGGCCCGTCCGGCGACGAAGCCGTCGCCGGCCACGATCCGGTCGACCACCTCCTGGGAAACCGGTGAATCGGTGGTGATCACCATCGTGGCCTCTCCCTCCTCGGCGAGCTCGTCGTCCGGGTGGCGGCCGACCGCAGCCGAGACGATGTTGATGCCCGCCTCGCCGAAGCTCGTGCCGACGCGACCGATCATCCCGGGTAGGTCGCGATAGCGGAAGACCACCAGGTGCTCCTCGAGCTGCACGTTGAAGCGCGAGCCCCAGGCCTCGAGCAGATGCGGACGATGATTGCGCCCGAAGACCGTGCCCACCACGCGGGTGCGCGCATCGCCGCTCACCACCGAGACGCGGACGAGATCCGTGAAGTCGCGCGCGTGCGACTGCTTGGTCTCGGAGATGTCGATGCCGCGCTCCGCCGCGATGGCCGAGGCGTTGACGTCGTTCACCTGCTCCTCCGTGTGGCCGGAGAGGGCCCCCTTCAGCGCCTGGACCGTGAGGAGCCGGGTGTCGCGCGCGGCGACGCTGCCCAGGTACTCGACCTCGAGCCGGTCCACCGAGCCGCCCTCGGTCAGTGCCGCCGCGATCCGGCCCAGGTGGTCGCACAGCGGCAGGAACGGCCCCAGGGCCTCGAGGTCCTCGGCGGCGACCGCCGGGATGTTCACCGCGCTCGTGACGACCCCGCCGGTCAGGGCGGCGGCCACCTGCTCGGCGGCCTGGAAGCCGGCCCGGTCGGTGGCCTCGGCCGTGGACGCGCCGAGGTGCGGCGTGACGACGACGTTCGAGTAGCCGAAGAGCGGGTGCTCGGTCACCGGCTCCTCGGGAAAGACGTCGAGCGCCGCCCCGGCCACCTTGCCGGAGTCGAGCGCGTCCTCGAGCGCTGCCTCCACCAGGAGGCCGCCGCGGGCGACGTTGATCACCCGTACGCCGTCCTTCATCTTCGAGAAGGCCTCCGCGTCGAGCCAGCCGCGCGTCTCCGGCGTCTGCGGCAGGTGGATCGTGATGAAGTCGGCCTGCGAGTAGAGCTCGTCCGAGGTCTCGGCGCGTTCGACGCCCAGCTCGCGGAAGCGCTCCTCCCCCACGTAGACGTCGAACGCGACCACCCGCATGCCGAAGCCGAGGGCGCGCTGGGCCACGAGCTGGCCGATTCGGCCGAAGCCGAGGACGCCCAGGACCTTCTCGTTGAGCTCCACGCCGCTGAACTTCGAGCGCTCCCAGGCTCCGCCGACGAGCGACGAGTGCGCCTGCGGAACGTTGCGCGCCAGCGCGAGCAGCATCGCCATCGTGTGCTCCGCGGCGGTGATCACGTTCGACTGCGGAGCGTTGGCGACGATCACGCCCCGCTTCGTCGCGGCCTCGACGTCGACGTTGTCGACGCCCACGCCGGCGCGCCCGACCGCCTTCAGGTTGCCCGCCTTGGCGAGAAGGTCGGCGGTCAGCTTGGTGCCGGAGCGAATGAGGATGCCGTCGAACTCGCCGATCCGGTTGTCGAGCTCCCCGTCGTCCCAGTCGACGCCGAGCTCCACGTCGAAGCCGGCGTCGCGCAGGAGCTGGACCCCGGAGTCCCCGATCTTCTCCTTTACGAGGACCTTCACGCGGGTGACGCGACTGCCACGCCCGCCTCGGCGAAGACTCGCTGGGCGGCCGCCACGCCCGTGCCGAGCTCGACGTCGTGCCCGAGCTCGCGCAGGGTCATCTCGAAGGCCGAGACGGTGACGACGATGTCGAAGGCCCCGAAGTAGCCGCAGTGCGCGATGCGGGCGATCTTGCCCTTCACCTGGCCCTGGCCGCCGGCGATCGTGATGCCGAAGCGGTCGCGCATCAGCTTGGGCACCTTCGCGCCGTCGATCGTCTCGGGCAGCTTGATCGCGGTGACCACGTTGGCGTTCTCGTCCTCGGGGCCGAACAGCTCGAGGTCGAGCGCCTTGGCCGCCTCGCGGGTGGCGCGGCCGAGCAGGCGGTGCCGCTCGTACACCGCCTCGAGGCCCTCCTCTTCGATCAGGCGCAGCGCCACGTCGAGGGCCATCACGAGGCCGACGGCGGGTGTGAACGGCGAGTCGGGCGGGTCCTTGCGCTGGCCGTCGAGCGTCTTCTGCCAGTCGAAGTAGTAGCGCCCGGCGCCACCGCCCTCGGCCGCCCGGGCGAGCGCGGCCTCGTTGGGGCTGGCGAAGGCGAGGCCGGCCGGCGACATGAGCGCCTTCTGCGAGCCGGCGACGACCACGTCCACGCCCCACTCGTCCTGCGGGAGCGGCACCGCGCCGATGCCCGAGACCGCGTCGACTGCCAGCAGGGCGCCGTGCCGGTGTGCCACCTCCGCCAGCGCCTGGACGTCGTTGACCACGCCGGTCGAGGTCTCGGAGAAGCTCGTGAAGACCACCTTGGCGCCGTCGGTCGCGCCGAGCTCACGGTCGAGGTCGGTGGGCTCGACCTTGTTGCCCCAGCCCGCCTCGTAGTGCTTCGTGGCGGCCCCGTAGGCGTCGCACAGCTCCGCCCAGCGCTCGCCGAACTTCCCACACGAGGCGACGAGCGCGGGCTCGCCCGGCCGCACGAGGTTGGCCACGGCCGATTCCATGGCCCCCGTGCCGGAGGCCGCGAACATCAGGACGTCGCCCGAGGTCTGGAACACGCCCTTCAGTCCCTCGAGCACGCGGCGCGTGAATCTCGATGAAGGCGGGGGCGCGGTGGTAGAGCATCGGCTCCGCCATCACCTGGGACACGGCCGGAGGCAGCGGCGTGGGCCCCGCGGTCATCAGGTACTGCTTGACGTAGGGATCGGCCATTGGCCTTAGACCCTACCCAGCGACCGGAAGCGGAGCCTCTTGCCCCGGCGGCCGACGGCGAGCACCTGCACGCTGTTGCGGCCGGGGCGGAACGAGCTGTCGGGAACGATCACGGCGTAGCTCTCGCGGCTGCTGCCGCGGAGGAAGAAGCTGCGCCCGGTGGCGACGATTCGCCCGTTCACGGCTATCGCCAGGCTGCGGCGGTGGCGCCCGCGGCCGCCGCGAATGTATCCCGAGATCAGCGAGGGGACGAAGCGCGAGCGGGGGTTGACCTGGCGGATCTCGGACGCCTTGAGCACGCTGGCGTGGAAGCGGCCGGCGCGCGCGATGCGGAGGCCGGTGACAGGCCGCCCGAGCAGGCGCCGCGCCGGGCCTGTGGCGAACACCCGCGCCACCGAGCCGATGCCGAAGATGCCGTGCGTGCTGCTGATCCTCCGCTGCCAGCGCGACTGGAAGGCGCCCACGCCGAGCTGGATGGCGTTCACGCGGGGGAGCCGGCTGGCCACGTGCACGGTGTGGCGCCGGCGGATCAGGCTCGAGGTGACCGGGTGGCCGGAGGTCCGCCAGGGCAGCCGCAGGCCGAGGAAGTGCGCGATCGAAGGCGCGACATCCGAGTTGCGGGCGTAGAGCCCGCTCACCCGTCCGCGCCGCTGGCGCGGCCGCTTTATGAAGAGCGGCACGGGCGCGATCCCCTGGATGTTCGCGCGCGTGACGATGCGCTTGTCGGTCTCCCCCACCCGGAACGAGATGCCGTGATCGGCCACGACGATCACCAGCGCCCGGTTCCAGAGCCCGGTGTTCTTGAGCCGGTCGATCAGGCGCCCGATAGTCCGATCGAGCGCCATGACCTGGAGCATGTGCCGCTGGTATGAGAGGCGCTCGAGGCCCGGGTCGAACACACCCCGGGCGCTGTTGATGCCGCGGAGCGGCGGCCGGTAGCCGCGGATGTACTGCTTGCCCGAGGGCAGGTAGATCCAGGGCAGGTGCGGGAGCAGCACGTGCTTGAACCAGAGCGTGGGCCGCCTGCTGGGCCCGATCGAGCCGATGAAGCTGTTGATCCGGGCCAGGCGGCTGCGAACGAGGTAGTAGCGCGTGCTCCGCTGGCGGCCGCAGAAGCGCCGCTGGCAGACGTGGTTGGCCTCGGCCTCGGCCCGCACCCGGTAGCCGTGGCTCGCGAGGAAGCTGAGGATGTTCGGCCCGACGCTGCGCAGCCCGCCCGTGCGGTAGCGATGGACGCGGCCCTCGAGGATCGACGGCACCGCCGTGAAGGTCGTGTCCGAGACCGTGGTGGCGTTGCGGTACCAGGTGGAGTCGGCGGCCAGCCGGGCGAAGTTGGGGAAGCGCCTGCGGTCGATGCGCCGGTGCCCCGCCAGCAGGTCGGTCGACGGGAACTCGTCGAACACCAGGAGCACCACCGGCGGGTGGCTCCGCCTGGCCTCGGCCTGGTCGGCCGCGAGCAGGGCAACGACCGCCAGGGCGCAGAGAGCCGCTACCGCGAGCCGGCCGCTCAGGAAACGAGCCGGGCCACGGCGCGTACGGCCGTGAAACCGAGCAGGGCGGCCGAGGACCGGGAGTTGTCGAACGGGACGTTCGGAGAGCTGTCGGTGCTGTCGCTGTTCGCGGCCACGATGATCAGCACCGTCCAGGCGATGATCGAGATCACCGAGAGCACGAGGACGGCGATGCCCACCCACCAACCGGCCGTCGCCAGGTCCTTGTGCTTGGTCGTCTCCCCCGCCTCGACCTTCTGCTTGCCCTTGCGCGAGAGGACCATCCCCACGATGCCGCCCGCCAGCGTGAGCGGCGACAGGATCCCGGCGGAGGTGAGGCAGAGGAACGCCGAGACCGAGGAGGTCACCAGGCCGGCCACGGCCAGCCCGTTTCCCGGCTGCGGCGGGGGCGGCGGCGCCCAGCCGTAGTAGCCGCCGGGCGGGGGCGGATACGGCTGCTGCCAGCCGGGGGCGGCGGGAGGCGGATAGCCGGGCGGCGGTGTGTAGCCGTAGGGCGGCGAGTATGGGCGCGGCGGCTGCTGCTGCGGGGGCGGCGGAGCCTGCGGCGGCTGCTGGCCGCCGCCGACGTCGGGCTCGGGGCCGGGGGGCTCCGGCGGCAGATAGCCCGCGTCCACTCAGAACTCCGTGTCGATCCAGTCCATCATCGAGCGCAGCTCCTTGCCCTCGCGCTCCACCTGGTGGTCCTTCTGCTCCTCGCGCATGCGCTGGAAGCTCTCCTGGCCTGCGCGGTTCTCGGCGATCCACTCCTTGGCGAACTCGCCAGACTGGATCTCGCCCAGGATCTGCTTCATCGCCTCGCGGGTCGGCTCGCCGATGATCCGCTTGCCGCGAGTCAGGTCGCCGTACTCCGCCGTGTTCGAGATCGAGTAGCGCATGCCGGTGATGCCCTTCTCGTACATGAGGTCGACTATCAGCTTCAGCTCGTGGAGGCACTCGAAGTAGGCGAGTCGTGGGTCGTAGCCGGCCTCGACGAGAGTCTCGTAGCCGGCGCGGACGAGTTCGGTGACGCCTCCGCACAACACCGCCTGCTCACCGAAAAGATCGGTCTCCGTCTCCTCTTTGAAGGTCGTCTCGATCACACCCGCGCGCGTGCAGCCGATCCCCTTGGCGTAGGCGAGCACCATGTCCTTGGCCTGTCCGCTCGCGTCCTGGTTCACCGCGACGAGCCCCGGGACGCCGTTGCCCTCGAGGAACTGCCGTCGCACGAGGTGGCCCGGGCCCTTGGGAGCGATCATGCCCACGTCCACCTCGGGCCCCGGCTCGATCTGCCCGAAGTGGATGGAGAAGCCGTGGGCGAACAGGAGCAGGTTGCCGGGCGCGATCCCGTCGCTGATCTCCGCCTCCCATACCTCCGCCTGCTTCTCGTCGGGGAGCAGGACCATGACCACGTCCCCCTCACTGGCGGCATCCGCGATCGTCTCCACGCGCAGCCCCTCCCCGCGCGCCTTGTCGGCCGAGGACGAGTCCTCGCGCAGCCCGACCAGGACGTCCACGCCGGAGTCCTTCAGGTTGAGCGCATGGGCGTGCCCCTGGGAGCCGAAGCCGAGGATGGCCACGGTCTTGCCGTCGAGCTTCGAGAGGTCGGCGTCCTTGTCGTAGATCATCGGCCGGGGACTCTAGTGCGTACCATGTGGGGCCAATGGCAGGGGTAAAGGTGGGAGATCCGGCGCCGGACTTCGCGCTGGAGGGAACGGACGGCCGCTTCAGGCTGTCGGAGCATCGGGGCGAGCGCGTCGTGCTCCTCTTCTACCCCGGCGACGACACGCCGGTCTGCACCCGCCAGTTCTGTTCCTACCGCGACCGGGAGGACGACTTCTCCGCGCTCGACGCGACGGTCGTCGGCATCTCCGCGAACTCGCTCGAGTCGCACCGCTCGTTCACGCTCCGCAACTCGCTCACCGTCCCGCTGCTTGCGGACGAGGACGGCTCCGTGGCGAAGGCCTACGGCGTCTGGCGCGGGTCCGCTGGGGACCAAGCGGGCGGTCGTGATCGTCGACGAGGACGGCATCGTCCGCCACCGCCACGACCACCTGCTCGGCATCGACTACCAGGACGTCGACGAGCTGGCGGCGGCGCTCGACGGCCTTCCCGCCGCCAGGTCCACGAGCTAGCCCGAGGGCTGGATCGACCCGGCCACGTGCCGGGCCACGCCGATCACCGACTGGAAGTCCGGGCCCTTTCCGAGCACGGCGAAGCCGTCGCCACCAGCGGTCATGAAGATGTCGATCTTCCGCTCCGAGCCGATCTGGAAGGTCCACTCGAAGGCGTCGCGGCCGTTCAGGGTCGTCGACTCGAAGCTAAGCCGCTTGTAGCCGGCGGTCTTCGCGGTGTCGCTCTCGACCTGGGTCGCGCTCGTCTCCGGGTCGGTGTCCTGGCCGGGGCTGTGGTCGATGTCGACCTCTGATCCGTCGTCGGCCAGGAAGCTCGTTCGGCTGTAGGTGGTCTTGAGGACGTGGTCCTCGCCGATGCTCCAGTCCGCCGGGTACTCGGCGCTGTAGCCGTCGGTCGTGTAGCCGGTGTAGTCCGCTCCGCTCGACGTGACGGACCTTGTCGCCGCCGCTCCCCCCATTCGAGTTGTCCGACTTGGAGGAGACCGTGGTCGTCTTCGTCTCCGGCTTGCTCGAACCCTTGTCGAAGACGCCGGCCGCGAACAGGCCGCCGGCGAGCAGCGCGGCGCCGACCACCGCGGCGGTCACGCCCACCGCCAGCCCGCGGCCGCGGCGCCGGGACGGAAGAGCCTGGGTGGGGTCCGGGTAGTAGACGGGGGCGGCGGCGGCGGCTCGGGAGGCAGCTGCTGGGTCGGGGGCGGGGCTTGCACGGTCGGAGGCGGCGCCGGCGCCGAGCGCGGTCCCGGGCGCCGCCTCCCCTCTCGCCACGCTCCGCTCCGGCTCCGCGGGCGCTCGCCGCTCGGTTGCCGCCAGGGCCGCCCGGCCGAGGTCGCCGGCCGACGGGTAGCGTTCGCTCGGGGTCCTTGGCCATCGCCCGCGCGATCGACGCTGTCGAGCTCCCCCGGCAGGTCCGCCACGACGGCGGTGGCCGCCGGGGGCGGCTCGCTCAGGTGCGCGTACATCTTGGCCACGTCCGAGTCGCGCATGTACGGCACCTGGCCGGTCAGCGCCTGGTGCAGGACGCAGCCGAGCGCGTAGACGTCGGTCGCGGGCGTCGAGCGAGCCGCCCTGGATCTGCTCCGGGGCCACGTAGTCGATAGTCCCGACCACGGCCCCGGTCTTGGTGAGCCCTCCCAGCGAAGTCGTGTGCTTGGTCAGGCCGAAGTCGGTCAGGTAGGCGTGCTCGCGGCCTCCGACCGCCGCGATCAGGACGTTGGCCGGCTTGACGTCGCGGTGGACGAGCCCCCGTGCGTGGGCCGCGTCGAGCGCCGCCGCCACCTGCGAGACGATGTCGGCGGCGCGCGCCGGGATCAGGCGCCCGTCGGCCTGGAGCAGCGCCCGCAGGTCGGTCCCGTCGACGTAGCGCATGGCGATGTAGAGGACGCCTTCGACCTCGCCGGCCTCGTGCACCGGGATGACGTTGGGGTGGTCGATCGACGCCGCCATCCGCGACTCGCGCTCGAAGCGCTCGCGGAAGTCCGGATCGTCCGCGTACTCCGGGCGCGATCAGCTTGAGCGCCACCTGGCGGCCGAGCCCGAGCTGCTCGGCCCTGTAGACGACCCCCATCCCCCCGCGGCCGATGCCGGCCTCGATCCGGTAGCCACCGATGACGGTGCCGATGCGAGGGTCGCTATGCAAGTGCATAGAAGACGCTACAGCCTGTCGCGGAGGATCTTCCCGGCTGCGTTGCGCGGAATCGAGGCCACAGTCTCGATGCGCTTGGGGACCTTGTAGCCGGGTAGGCGCTCGCGGCACCAGTCCGCCAGTTGCGCGGCCGCGGCGTCGCCGTCGAGCACCACGTAGGCGGTGATCGCCTCCCCCCACTCCGGATCCGGAAGCCCGGCGACCGCCGCGTCCGCCACCGCCGGATGGGCCAGGAGCACCTGCTCCACCTCCGCCGGGGCAACGTTCTCGCCGCCGGTGACGATCAGCTCCTTGAGCCGGCCGTGCACGTGCAGGAGGCCGTCGCCGTCGATCCGGCCCGCGTCCCCGGTGTGGAGCCAGCCGTCGCCGGCCAGGGCTCCCGGCGCCACCATCGGACCGCGCACGAGGATCTCCTCGTCGGCCGCGATCTCGAGCTCCACACCGGGCAGCGGCCGCCCGGCGCGCTCGCCCGGCGCAGCGGTCGCGATCTGGGAAGCGGTCTCGGTCATGCCGTAGGTCGGCATCACCGGCAGGCCGACGTCCGTGGCCCAGCCGACGAGCTCGGCCGGGGCCGGCCCGCCGCCCAGCAGGATCGCCCGCAGCGCCGGCGCGGCCGAGAGGCCGGCCTCGCGCAGGCGCGCCAGCATCGTGGGGACCAGCGAGGCGAGTGTCACCCCGCCCGACTCGAGCGCGACGCGGACGCGGGCGGCGTCGAAGCCGTCGTGCAGCGAGTGCCGCGGTCCCGTAGATCGCGGAGCGCAGCAGCACCGCCAGGCCACCCATGTGGAAGAGCGGCAGCGGGGAGAGCCAGCGGTCCGCCGGGTCGACGCCCAGGCGCTCCGCCGAAGCCCTGGCGCTCGCCAGGTGGTTGGCGTAGGTCAGCTCGACGGGCCGCGGCTCGCCGGTCGTGCCGGAGGTGAACAGGAGCGTGTGGACGGCGTCCGGGTCGAGCTCCGCCCGCAGCGTCGACATCCTCCTCGTCACCCGCGGGCGACTCGTCGACCACCAGCCGCGGACGGGCGAGGTCGAGCTGGCGCTCGCGCTCGGCGGGGTTCAGGGGCACGAGCACCGCCCCGAGCCGCGGCAGCGCGTGCAGGACGACGGCGAAGTCGATGCCGGCCGGAAGCGCCACCGCCACGCGGTCGCCCGCCCTCACCCCGGCGGCGGCCAGCCGGCGCGCCCCGGTCGACGCCGCCGCGTCGAGCTCCCCGTAGGTGAGCTCGCGCACCGGATCGGCCACCGCCGGCCGCGTCCGGATTGAGTCGCGCCTGCTGGGAGACCCAGTCGTCCAGAGCGGCCATCGTAGGCAGGCACATTTGTTGAGAAGTCTTGCCCCGGCTTGACTCGGCCACGCCGATCCGGCACCTTTTCCTCCAGGTGGTAGGGAGGACTCGCGTTTCCCGCTGACGCTGCCGGCATTGCTGACGGCGCTCGGCGTGCTCGTGCATGCGCGCCGTCGGCCATCGGCCGGCCGCCTGATCGAGAGCGGCCACGACATCGACTGCCACTGCGCGGTCTCGAGACCAGGCAGTGCCACTTCGTGAAGGTCGGCGCTCAACTACGTGCGCGCTGGCGCGCCCATCCCGAGCAAGCCGGTGCTCGTGCTGGATCGGCCGGGGGCGTTCGGCACGCAGGTGCCGCAGGCGATCAGACAAGGCCTTCGGCGTCAGCACGGCCCAGTGCCCTGATTCCGGGCGGGAACGGTGTGCCAAGTGGTCGACCCACGGACCTCCTTCGGACGACCCCTAGCGTCATCGACACCGCCCACTACAGTGCGATCTGGGTCGCCTCTGACAAGAACTGCGGCGTCTGCGACCTCAACGAGGCGCCCTCGGGCAGCCCGTCGACGGCCAACACGCCGGACTCGACCGCGATCGCCGGCCGTACCGACGACATCGCCGCATTCTTCAACGCCGGCGGCGGGCTCCTGGCTGGCGCCGGCGCTGTCGACGCCGGCGGCCTGCCCGGAAGTCCGTCATTCAACTCCACCAACCTCCCCTACTACTCGTTCGTCGCTTCATCGGGAGCGACGAACGCGGCCTCGCCGTTCTCGCTCACGTCGCTCGGCGCTGCGCTCGGATTGACCGCGACCGACGTGTGCTAGCGGGTGCGGCACCCACAACTCGTTCGGCTTCCCGCCCGCCGGCAGCCGCCTGCAGACTGTCGAGCGCGACCCGCGCCGGCCGCTTCGTCACCCTCGCTCGAGGACACCGACCCGCCGACGGCGACGATCGCGCTCGGGGCCCGGATCGACCAGCGGCCGCAAAGGCACGTTCGGTTCAGTTCCAACGAGGAGCGGCTCGAAGTTCCAGTGCCGCCTCGACAACGGCGCCTTCGGAGCGTGCTCCTCGCCATGGACCACGCCGGGCGCTCTCCGACGGCCGGCACACCTTCAACGTCAGGGCCATCGACCTCGTCGGCAACGTCCAGCCGACGCCCACCTCGGCCTCCTTCTGTGTGCCCGGCGAGCTCCGAGGTCCCCGGCAACAAGGTCGACGAGGACTGCAACGGGTTCTCGGCCCCGTTCGATGCGGTGGAGGCGACCATCCGCTTTTCGTTCCGCTTCACCCGGCGCTACTCGCGGGTCACGACGCTCAACCTGTCCAAGGTCACCAAGCGCGCCAAGCTCAAGGTCACGTGCAAGGGGAAGGGCTGTCCCTTCAAGTCCAAGAGCGTCAAGCTCAAGAAGGGCAAGGCCAAGCTCTCCCGGATCTTCAAGAAGCACCGCCGCCGCGCCAAGCTCCGCCGCGGCGCTCGGATCCGCATCTCCCTCACCAAGAAGGGCCTGATCTCGAAGGTCTACAACTTCAAGATCCGGCGAGGCGCTCTGCCCAGCTTCGCCACCCGCTGCCAGCTCCCCGGCAGCAAGAAGCTCCGCACGCGCTGCCCGTCCTTCCGCTAGGCCAGGCGCCAGACGGTATTGCCGAAGCGGACGCGGTCGCCGTCGGAGAGCGTCGTGATGCCGCTGATCTTCTCGTCGTTGACGTAGGTCCCGTTGCGCGAGCCGAGGTCCTCGACCCCGATGCCGGAGTCGACCTGGTGGAACGCGGCGTGGCGGCGGGAGACGTCTGGGTCCACGAGCTCCACGTCCGCGCCGGCGCGGCCGACCGTGGTGCCGGGAGCGACCCGGCGCTCGGCGCCGTCGATGGGGCGCTCCTCGACGAAGACGACCTCCATCAGGTGGTGTCCCCCGGGCTCAGCGGCGGCACGCCGGCGGCCACCTGGACCATCCGGGCGTACGCGGTCGGGCTCGGGGGCCGGCGCTCGGCGTCCTTCTCGAGGGCTCGCATGACGGCCCAGCTCACGTCCTGGGAGAGATCGCTGCGCTTGGCGCCGGGCTCCTTGGGCTCGTCGCGGAGGTGGGCCCAGAGCACCTGCATCCCCTCCTTGTCGGCGAAGGGCGGGTCGCCCACGAGGGCCTCGTAGATCACGCAGCCGAGGGCGTATACGTCCGTGAGCCCGGTCACCTCCTCGCCGCGGATCTGCTCGGGCGCCATGTAGTCCATCGAGCCCACGGCCTGGCCGGGCTCGGTCAGAGCGCTCGCATCGCGGTCCTTGGCGAGCCCGAAGTCGGTGATGTAGGCGCAGCCCTCGTCGTCCAGGAGGATGTTGGCGGGCTTGAGGTCGCGGTGGACGAGCCCCTCGGCGTGCAGGGCGCTGAGGCCCTTGGCCACCTCCAGGCACAGAGTTACGGCGCTCTCGAGGTCCAGCGGCCCGTCGCGCTCGATCTTGTCCCGCGAGCGTGCCGCCGCTGATGAACTGCTGGGCCATGTAGGGGATGCCCTGATGCTCGCCCGTGTCGAGCACCGGCACGACGTGGCGGTGCGTGACCCGGCGGGCCGCGCCGGCCTCGCGGTCGAAGCGCTTGCGGAAGACGCGGTCGGCCGCGAGCTTGCCTCGCACCAGCTTGAGAGCCACGTGCTGGCCGTCCGGGCCCACCGCCTTGTAGACGAGGCCCATCCCGCCCTCGCCCAAGCGGGACTCGATCTTGTAGGGCCCGACGGTGTCGCCGGGCTTCAGGTCCGCGACCTGGTCGTAGTTCTGGCTGCTGGCCACTCCCATGCCTAGCTTAGACCCCCTGCGAAGCATTGCCCTGGATCGGATATACGAGCCCTCCGACACCGCAACCTACGACTTCTTGCAGTTTTCACAGAGACGTGGTCAACTAGCTGCGAGGCTCGGTGCGTGCCCAGCGTAGACGCACTTGGCTCGACGACGCAAACCGTGGACCGCGTACCCCCGACTCGCTCGAAAGGACCGGCCTGTGCGCATTCGTCTCGGACTCGTAGCTGCATCGCGACCCTCGTCGCGCTGGCGGCCGTGCCAGCCGGCGCTCAGGCGCGTACGCACCCGTGCAACGACGACGTACGCCGGCCCCGGTCCGACCACGATCCCGGGCACCACACGGCCGCGGAGCAGCTACTGCGTCCAGGTGGACGACCGGGCCAACGTTCCGAGGAGCGACTACCACGAGACGCGACGCTGTCACCAACTTCGACCACTCCGGGCCAGCCGCTACCCCAGCGATGCACGGCCGACGACGACAACACGCAGCGACTCTGCGAGCGACGAGCGGCACTTCGTGCAAGACGCGTCTGGTGCGACAGCATCCGACGTATCGACAACACGGTCTGGTTCGCGCGTCGCCACGACGTCGACCGGGCTGATGGACGTCACGGTCGACCAGGCGAGCGCCGACGGCCTGATCCGTGGTCCTCATCGCCGCGTACGACTCGGCGCGACCAGCCCGACTTCGGCAGCGGACTGTGCTCGACGATCGCGGACGATCGCGTCACGCCGGAGCGCTCTTCTCGACCGTGCGGCGGCTCCAGGGCATACGCTCGCCATGGCGGTGGCCGATCCCGGACCCGCCGGCACTGGCCGGCGACCTCGACCGTATCCGCGTCAGCTTCTATCCCGGACCGCGACCTCGACGGCACTCCTCGACAGCGAGCGACCGCTGCCCGACCACGCCGGCGGCCCGCATGGCCGCGGCGGCTGCCCCGACACCGACGGCGACGGCGTCCATCGAACATGACGACGGCTGCCCGACGTTCGCGGTCCGGAAGTTCGCCTGGGCGGCTGTCCCGACTCGGACGGCGACGGGATCGTCGACAAGAACGACAGGTGCCCGCACGAGAGCAGCCGAGGGCAAGACCGACAGGAACGCCAACGGCTGCCCCGACTACAAGTCGCTCCCGGACCTCCGCGACGCACCATCGCCGGCGATCATCAAGCACAACAAGGTCGTGGGCGTCAGAGTTCACGAAGCTCAAGTTCCGGAGCAAGGCCCCAAGGGCACGAAGATCAAGATCAGCTGCAAGCCGCGGAAGACACTGCAAGCTCCGCAAGAAGGGCTCGCTCCGCGAAGCGGCTGCGCTCGGTCAGCTTCAAGAGGAAGAAGACCAAGATCACGATCAAGGCGACCAAGAAGGGCTACGTCGGCAAGGTCTTCACGCTCAACGTCGACATACAAGAAGGTGCGTGGCGGCGGCCGGAACGTGATCCTCAAGGGGTCCGAGAAGAGCTGCATCCCGGTCGGCCGGTAGGAAGTCGAAGAAGTGCACCGCCATCGCTGCTCCTTCGATGAGCGGCCTCAAGCCACAGCACCTCGCGATCGGGGCGGTGGCCGTGATCGCGGCCTTTGCGGTGGCCTTCGGGGTCGGGAAGGCGACGGGCGGCAGCGACAGCAAGTCGTCGAGCTCCAGCTCGGCCAAGGCCGAGAAGGTCGACCCCGCCAAGGGCGGGCTCGACGTGGCCAGCCTCGACACCGGCAGCCATCCCGGGGATCAAGAAGAAGAAGTCCTCGGGCGGCGGTGGGCAGCTCCAGCAGCTCGGGCGGCTCCAGCACCAGCTCGACCGGCAGCTCATCCACGAGCGGCGGAACCTCGACGAGCGGCACCTCCACCAGCGGCACATCGACGAGCGGCACCTCCACCGGCGGCGGCTCGACGAGCGGCACGTCCACCAGCGGCGGCTCGACGAGCGGCGGGTCGACCAGCGGCTCGACGAGCGGCGGCAGCAGCGGCGGCGCCGCGGCCACCACCGGTGGCGGTGGCGGCGACTGAGCCGTCCGTTGTATAACGACTTTCTTCTCCCCCAACCCCAGCTATAGAAGACAGGAGTGTGAGCTTTGGCAGGTGAATCACTGCGCGTGGTCGCGGGAAACGCGGCTGGTAAGGAGATCGAGCTCGACAGCGACTTCCTTATCGGGCGCGCCGCCGACACTGACGAGGGCAAGCTCGGCGACGACCCGGAGATCTCGCGCAACCACGCGCGAATCAGCCGGCGAGCCGGAGACCAGCTTGCGATCGAGGACCTCGGGTCGACGAACGGGACGTTCGTGAACGGGAAGCGCATCGAGGGTGCGCAGGTCCTGAACCCCGGAGACACCGTCAAGGTCGGGACGACCACTTTTCAGGTGCTGAGCCCGGAGGGCGGGGCGCCCCAGGCCACGGCCTTCTCGCCCGCCCAGCCACAGCCAGGCGGGGCGACCAAGGCCACGCCCACCCCTCCACCCCCGCCCCCTCCGGCTCCGGCGGCACAGCCGCCTTCGGCTCCGCCGCCACCGCCTCCGGCCCGTCCGCCGGCCCCGGCGGGCCCGCCCCCGGGTGCCCCCCAGGCGCCGGGCGCTCCGCCTCCGCCTCCGGCCCGTCCGGGCCCACAGCGCGGTCGTGGAGGCGGCGGCTTCCCGGTCGTGCCCGCCATCATCGGCGGCGTCGTCCTGATCGCCATCATCGTCGTGGCGGTCGTGGTGCTGGCCGGCGGCGGTGGTGGGAGCGACAAGCTCTCCACCAAGGAGATCATCAACGACAACAAGCGCACGGTCGCGCGAGTCGACACCAAGTCGCCCGGGTTCGACAACGGCAAGAAGGTCACGCAGGCGGGCGGCGGCACCGGCATCGTCATAGACGCCGCCAAGGGCTACGTGCTCACCAATGCTCACGTCATCGCCGGCGCGACGTCGGTCAAGGCGACCGTGGGTAGCACCGAGGCCAACGCCAAGGTGGTCGGACAGGCGCCCTGCGAGGACCTCGCTGTCCTCCAGCTGACGCCCAAGCCCGGCGGGCTCAAGGCGGCCAAGCTCGGCAAGGCGTCGTCGGTCACCAGCGGCGACAAGGTCGTGGCGATGGGCTACCCGGGCTCGTTCGAGTCCGACGTCTCCCAACGCCGGCTCCAGGGCACCGACGGCACGGTGTCGTCCGCCGCGGCGCCGGGCACGATCAGCGACGACCTGCCCAAGTACCCGGCCCTGATCCAGCACGCCGCTCCGATCAGCCCCGGCAACTCAGGCGGCCCGCTCTTCAACGAGAAGGGCGAGGTCGTGGGCATCAACACGATCGGGTCGACCGGCTCGAGCCAGAACCAGAACGGCGCGATCTCGATGACCCGCGCCAGGTCGCTGCTGCCCGATCTCGAGGCGGGCCGCGACTCCGGCTACCTCGGCTGGCAGCTGACGGTGCTGGACGCCAGCGCGGTCGCGAGCGCGGTCGGTGCCCGGCCGGACCACACGGAGAAGATGCCGGTGGTCGTATCGGCCGATCCCGACTCGCCGGCCGAGAAGGCCAAGCTGGTGACCGCGGACACGATCGAGGAGATCGACGGCCAGCCGGTGTCGACGGTCGCGGACACGTGCGACATCCTCAGCTCGCATTCGTCCGGCGATCGGCTCACGATCAAGGGTGAGACGGCGAACGTAGGTGGGATCTTCCTGAGCACCTACTTCGACTACACCGTCCACGCCCGGCTCAAGTAGGAAAGGAGGGCAGCGGGTGGCCTCAGGCGGATCGCCATCGGGAGTACTGGACAAGGGCACGACCCTTGCCGGCTACCGGATCGACGGCATCCTCGGCCAGGGCGGCATGGGCGCCGTCTACGAGGCCACCCAGCTGTCCCTCGATCGAGTCGTCGCGCTCAAGGTGCTTGCCCATCACCTGAGCGATGACCCGTCGTTCATCACCCGCTTCCAGCGGGAGGGCAAGATCCAGGCGGGAATCGACCACCCGCACATCGTCACGGTCTTCGACTCGGGCAAGACCGAGCACGGCTTCTTCATCGCGATGAGGCTCGTGCGCGGTCCGAACCTCAAGGACCTGATCGTGGCGAGGGAGCTCGATGCCGGCCGGGCGCTGCGCATAGTCACCCCAGTGGGCGACGCGCTCGACGCCGCCCACCACGCCGGGCTGATCCACCGCGACATCAAGCCGCAGAACATCCTGGTCGGCGGCCGTGACCAGGCCTACCTGGCCGACTTCGGCCTCACCAAGGCCTCCGGAGACAGCGGCCTGACCAAGACCGGGCAGTTCGTCGGCACGCTCGACTACATCTCGCCCGAGCAGATCAGGGGCGAGCCGGCCACCAAGGAGTCGGACGTCTACGCGCTTGCGGGCGTGCTCTACGAGTGCCTCAGCGGCGTCGTTCCCTACCCGAAGGACTCGGAGGCGGCGGTGCTGTACGCGCACATGGCCGATCCGCCGCCGCGCCTCAGCGAGCACCGCCCGGACATGCCGGCGTCGATCGAGCAGGTGCTCGTCAAGGCCATGGCCAAGGACGCCGCCGACCGCTTCCACAGCGCCGGCGAGCTGATGCACGAGGCCAACCGGGCCTTCAGCCGCCGCACCCGCGCCGCCTTCACGCCGCCCGGGCCGATCGAGGCCCCGCAGGAGACCGGGATCCGGCCCGCCGAGGGCGATGTCGCCACCCGCGAGGGCCAGAGCCCTGATGTCACGCAGGTGGGCCCCGACCAGGCCACGCCCGCTCCCACGGCAGCGACCCCGGAGGTGACGCGCGCCGGCGCCGCGCCGCCGCCGGAGACGCTCGCGCCGCCGCCGGAGACGCAGGCTCCGCCGCCGGAGACCCAGGCTCCGCCCCCCGAGACCGTCGCCCCGGCCCCCGGCGAGACCCGCATGGCCCCGGCGGAGACCGAGGCCGGCGCGGTCCCGGACGCCACGCGCGTGGCTCCGGGCGAGACCCGCGCGGGCCCCGCAGAGACCCAGATGGGCGCGCCGCCGCCACAGGCCACCGCGCCGGGCGCGCCCGCGCCGCCGGCTGCGGAATCCACACCAAGCGCGCCCACGGCGCCATTGCCGCCCGCCCGCGCGGAGCGCCGCAGCGCGGCGCCGCTGTTCGCAGGACTCGGCGTGGCCGCGCTCCTCGCCATCGTCCTCGGCTTCCTCCTCGGCCACTCCGGCGGCGGCTCGAGCGAGCCCGCCGGCGACAAGACCCTCACCGCCGGGGCCGTCGACCTGGGCACGCCCAGCGACTGGACCAAGTCCGCCAGCCCGGCCCAGATCCCGGGCCTCGACTTCGGCAACGACGCGGTCACGGTCAGCCCTTCGAGTGGTGCCGACGCCGGCACGCTCACGGTGGGCGTGACGGACGCCAAGAGCTCGACCCTGCTGCCGCCGTCCTTCGTCAAGGAGCTGAGCAGCGCGCCCAAGCCCACCGACGCGGTGAAGCTCGGCGACCTGGAGGCATTCCGCTACAAGGGCCTCAAGCCCAAGGGCTTCGACCAGAACCTGACCGTCTACGCCGCGCCGACCACGGAGGGCGTCGCCACGATCGCCTGCGCCGCGCCGGCGGCCAAGGCGGGCGGCTTCCTGCCCGACTGCGAGGGCGTGGCCGCGACGAGCACGCTCAAGTCGGGCAAGGCCTACCAGCTCGGAGCGGACGACGACTACGCCTCGGACCTGAGCGACGCGATCGGCAGCCTCAACTCGGCGCGGAGCGCTGGCGTGTCCAAGATGAAGAGCGCCAAGAGCGGCAGCGCCCAGTCCAGCGCCGCCAAGTCGATCGCCAGCGCCTACGCCAGCGCGGCGGCCACGCTCAAGGACGCGGACGTGAGCCCGCAGTTCGCGGCGGAGAACAGCGCGCTGGTCAAGAACCTGTCCAAGGCCGAGTCCGCCTACACCAAGCTCGCCTCCGCGGCCAAGAAGGGCAGCTCGTCGAGCTACAGCAAGGCGAAGAAGCAGGTCAGCAAGGCCGAGTCGGCGATCTCGAAGTCGCTCGACTCCCTCAAGCAGGGCTAGCCGAGTCGCCCAGCGCCTCCTCGGCGTCGCGATAGGCGCGCGAGAAGACGATCCGCCCGTCGCGGACGGCGAAGATCCAGGCGGCCGGTGACTCCACCTCTGCCCCGCTCTCCCTGCCCCGCGAGGCTCCAGCGGCCGACCACGAGGATGCGGTCGCCCAGGTCGCGGATCTCCTCGGGCTCGAGCCGAAGCTCCTCCCAGACGTCCGCGAAGCTCGAGAAGTACTCCCGTATGCCGGTGTGGCCGCGGTAGGCCTTGCCTTGGACGAGCTCCGAGGTGAGCGTCGACATGTCGGCGTCGGGGTGGTAGGCGTCGAGCACCGCCTGGACGTCGCGGCGGTTGATCGCCTCGAAGACCCCCTCGACGAGCTGGACGTCCTGCTGGCTCACGAGGCCAGCCTAGCGAGGCGACTATCCTGCGACTCGCCCATGGAGACGGCAGAGCGCGCGATCCGGCCGGCGGCCGACTGGCAGCCCGCCGGGGACTACGAGGACATCCGCTACGAGGTCGCGGACGGCATCGCCAAGCTCACGATCGACCGCCCGGAGGTGCGCAACGCGTTCCGCCCCGAGACCCTGATCGAGGTCTCCGACGCGCTCGAGCGCGCGCGCGAGGACACCGACGTCGGGGTGATCGTCCTGACCGGCGAGGGGCCGCTCGCCTTCTGCTCCGGCGGCGACCAGAGGGTGCGCGGAGACACCGGCTACGTGCCGGCCGGAGCCCAGGTGGGCCGCTTCCACGTGACCGACCTGCACGTCCAGATGCGCCGCCTTCCCAAGCCGATCGTGGCCATGGTCGCCGGCTATGCGATCGGCGGCGGGCACGTGCTGCACGTCGTCTGCGACCTGACCATCGCCGCCGACAATGCCCGCTTCGGCCAGACCGGGCCGCGGGTCGGCAGCTTCGACGGCGGCTTCGGCGCCGCGCTGCTGGCGGAGCAGGTCGGGCAGAAGAAGGCCAAGGAGATCTGGTTCCTCTGCCGCCAGTACGACGCCGAGGCAGGCGCTGCGGATGGGCCTCGTCAACACGGTCGTGCCGCTCGAGGAGCTCGAGGAGGAGACCGTCCGCTGGTGCCGCGAGATGCTCGAGCTGTCCCCGTTCGCGCTGCGCCTGCTCAAGGCGAGCTTCAACGCCGCCGAGGACGGGATCGCCGGCCTCCAGCAGCTCGCCCACGACGCCAACCTCCTCTTCTACGCCAGCGAGGAGGCGCAGGAGGGGCGCGAGGCGTACAAGGAGCGGCGCAAGCCGGACTTCGGGAAGTTCCCCCGGCGGCCTTGAGTACGTTGCGGCTGTGGGTGGTGGCCGCGCGGCCGCGCACGCTGCCGGCGGCCGTCGCCCCGGTGCTGGTGGGCACCGCGCTGGCGGGCACGGAGGACGTCTTCCACCCGCTGCGCTTCGTCGCCGCCCTGGTGGGCAGCATCTTCATCCAGATCGGGACCAACCTGTCGAACGACTACTCGGACGCGCGCCGCGGCGCCGATACCGAGGACCGCCTCGGGCCCGTGCGCGTCACGGCCGGCGGGCTCATGCCGCCGCGGACCGTGCTGGTCGGCACCTACGTCGGCCTTCGGGATCGCCGTCGCGGCCGGGCGCCTACCTGACCGCGGTGGCGGGCTGGCAGCTGCTCGTGGTCGGCGTAGCCTCGATCCTGGCGGGCGTCCTCTACACGGGCGGGCCGCGGCCCTACGGCTACGAGGGCCTCGGCGAGCTCTTCGTCTTCCTCTTCTTCGGCGTGGTCGCGGTCGTCGGCTCCTACTACGTGCAGACCGAGGACCTGCGCTGGGAGGCGTTCGCGCTGTCGGTGCCGGTGGGCCTGCTGGCCGCCGCGATCCTGGTGGTGAACAACGTCCGCGACATCGACACGGACCGCCGCGCCGGCAAGCGCACGCTCGCCGTGAAGCTCGGCAGGGACGCCGCCCGCCGTCTCTACGCCGGGATGCTGGGTCTGTCGTTCGTCGCGCCGGTCGCCGTCTGGCTGGCCGGCGGCCTGTCGGCCTGGCTGCTCCTGTCGCTGGCTGCGCTGCCGCTCGCCCTGCCGCTCACGCGCACGGTCGGCACGCGCACCGACGGTCCCGCCCTGAACGGCGCCCTCGCGGGCACCGGCCGGCTGCTCGCCGTCTTCTCCCTCCTCCTCGCCGCCGGCGTCCTGCTCTCGTGAGGCGATCGCTGCTTCGGCTCTCCATCCCGCTCCGCGAGCCATTCGTCACGGCGGGAGGCGTGGTCCAATCCCGCGAGCTGGCGCTGATCCGGCTGGAGGACGACGAAGGCAACCTCGGCTTCGGTGAGGCGGCGCCGCTCGAGCCCTATGACGGCATCACGGTCGACGACGTCTGGGAGGCGCTCCGGGAGGGCCCGCCGTCCGCGAGACGCGCCGCCGCAGGCGCGCGCGGCGTGGGAGCTGGCCGAGCTCGACCTCCAGTGCCGCCGGCGCGGCCGTCCGCTGGGCGAGCTCGGCCCGGACGCCATCCCCGTGAACAAGACGCTGGCCGCCGGCCCGCCCGAGGAGACCGCGGCGGCGGCCCGCGAGGGCGTCCGGGCCGGCTACTCGTGCTTCAAGGTCAAGGTCGGCCTGCCGGACGACCGCGAGCGCGTGGCCGCCGTCCGCGAGGCGGTGGGCTCCGTGGCCCGCCCTGCGGCTCGACGCGAACGGCGCCTGGAAGCCGGACGAGGCGGTGGCCCGCATCGAGGAGCTCGCCCCGTTCGACCTCGAGATGGTCGAGCAGCCCTGCGGCACGCTCGAGGAGCTGGCACAGGTGCGCCCCCGGGTCGAGGTGCCGATCGCCGCCGACGAGCCGATCGTGGGCGTCGAGGAGGTCCGCGAGCGCCGCCGAAGCCGGCGCCTGCGACGTGGTCAACGTCAAGCTCGCCGGCAGCGGCGGCTATCTCCCGGCCCGTGAGGCGGTCCGCGAGGCCGAGCGCAACGGCCTGCGCGCCTTCCTCTCGAGCACCCTCGACGGGCCCTGGGGCATCGCGGCCGTCGCTTCAGCTCGCGGCCGCCGAGGGCGTCTCGCTCGCCTGCGGGCTGGGAACGCTCGAGCTCTTCGACGCCCGGATCGCCAGGGCGCTGGGGCGGCCGCGGAACGGGCTGCTGGCCGTGCCGCAGGGCCCGGGGCTGGGCGTGGAGGTCGATCCGAGCGGATCTGGATGCCGTCACGGTCGACCGGGTCGCACTGCCAGGAACTCCTCGAGGAGGCGCGCCACCGCCTCGGGCCGCTGGAGCTGCGGGGCGTGGCCGGCGTCCTCCACCAGCTCGAAGCGGCCGTGCGGCACGCTCGAGGCCATGCGGCGCGCCGCTTCGGCGTAGCGCTCGTCGCGGGCGCCGGCGATCGCCAGCAGGGGCAGGTCGAGGCCGGGCAGGTCGTCCCAGACCGGCTCCAGCGCCCCCTGGCCCGCCGTGCGCAGCAGCGAGGCCAGGTCCGCGGGCTCGTGGGCCAGCCGGCCCGGCGCGCTGCGCCTCGATCAGCGCCTCCGCCTGGTCGGCGAACAGCGGCTGGCGCTCCCACACGTCCACGATCTCCTCGATGCTCGACCGCTCCATCCACGCCGCCGAGCTTCTCGTCCGCCTCGCGCGTCGCGCGTCCCTCTCCTCGATTCCCGCCGTCGCTCCGACCGTGACGAGGCCGGCGTAGCGGGACGGGTCGCGCAGCGCCGCCCGCAGCGCGAGCCGGCCGCCCAGCGAGTAGCCGACCAGGACGGCGCCGCGGCCCGACTCGCGATCTCCGCCAGCCGGCCCTCGAAGGTGTGCTCGCGATGATCGAGCAGCAGCGCTCGGATAGCGTTCCGGTAGCAGCTCGGCCACCGCACGCCAGGCGTCTCCGCGCTGCATGAACCCGGGGACGAAGAGCACCATCGTGAGCGAGATCATCCCCGTCAACCGCACCTACGCGCCGCTTCAGGCGTTCGTCGACGAGCTGCGGCGCTGCGGGCTGACCCACGCGGTGACCTGCCCCGGGCTCCCGCAACGCGCCGCTCGAGCCTCACGCTCGCCGGCCAGCGACGGGGTCGAGGCGATCTCCGTGCTCGACGAGCGCGCCGCCGGCTTCATGGCCCTCGGGCTGGCCAAGGCGAGCGGCCGCGCCGGTGGCGGTGACCTGCACCTCGGGCACCGCCGCCGCCAACCTCCACCCCGCCGTGGTCGAGGCCCACGAGGCGCGCGTGCCGCTGATCGTGCTGACCGCCGACCGGCCGCCGGAGCTGCGCGACGTCGGCGCGGGCCAGGCGATCGACCAGCTCGCACATCTACGGCAGCGCGGCCAAGTGGTTCGTGGAGGTCGGCAACCACGAGCCGGGGCGCGACTCGGCGATCCACCACCGTGCGCTGGCCTGCCGCGCCTGGTGGACCGCGGCCGGAGGCCGGCCCGGGCCCGGTGCACCTCAACTTCCCCCTGCGCGAGCCGCTCGCGCCGATCGCCGAGGAGCTCGACGCCGCGCCGACTGGCAGGGCCGCGACGGCGACCGGCCCTGGGTCGAGCTGCGCGAGCACTCGAGCGCGCCCGACGCCAACGACGTCCAGCGGCTGGCCGAGCGCATCGCCGCGACGCCGCGCGGCGCGATCGTCTGCGGCCCGAGCGCGGAGGAGCTGGCCGAGCCGGTTGCCCGGCTGGCCGAGCGAGGCCGGCTGGCCGGTCCTCGCCGAGCCCACCTCCGGGCTGCGCTGCGGCGAGCACGATCGCAGCCACGTCGTCGCCCACTACGACGTGCTGCTCCGGGTCGGAGCGCTTCGCCGCCGAGCACCGGCCGGAGCTCGTGCTGCGGGTGGGCGACACGCCCACCTCCAAGCCGCTGCGCGCGATGCTGGCCGCGAGCGAGCAGGTGGTGCTCGACCCGCACGCGGCCTGGCACGAGCCGACCCGCGGAGCCGGCTCTCCTCCTCCACGCCGCCGCCGCGCCCGCCTGCGACGCGCTGGCCGCCGCGCTCGAGATGCGCACGAGCGAGCGCGACCCGGCCTGGCTCGAGTCGTGGCGCGGCGCCGACGCCGCTCGTGCCCGGCGCCCTGGCCGAGGCGCCCGACCCGTTCGAGCCCAAGGCGCTCGCGGCCCTCGAGCCGGCGCTGCCCGGCGGGCGCCACCGTCTGGGTCGGCTCGTCGATGCCGATCCGCGACGTGGAGGCCTACTTCCCCCAGTCGGCCAAGCCGATCCGCTTCCTCGCCAACCGCGGCGCCAACGGGATCGACGGCGTCGTCTCCTCGGCCGCCGGGGCCGCGCTCGCCGCGGGCGGCCGCGCGCTGGCTCCTCACCGGCGAGCTGGCGCTCCTCCACGACCTGGGCGGCCTGCTCGCCGCCCGGCGCGCCGGCGCGGAGCTCACGATCGTCTGCCTCGACAACGGCGGTGGCTCGATCTTCGACTTCCTGCCGGTGGCCGAGGCGGCCGACCGGGAGGCCTACGAGCGCCACATCGCCACGCCGGCAGACGTCGACCTCGAGGACGTGGCCGCGCTGGCCGGGATCCCGATCCAGGTCGTCAAGACCGACCGCGCCACCAACGTGCGCCTCCACCGCGAGACCGTCGAGCGGGTGGCTGCGGCTCTGCCCTAGGGCCGGGCGGGCTGGGTCCCGGCCTCGCCGGCCGGCGCCGCCACCTTGGGCGCCACACCGCGCCGCAGGAAGGGGAAGCGCTGGCCGTTGTAGAGCGAGTCCGGCTGCACGAAGCAGGGCGGTGCCGGCGAGCCCGACCCGCTCTCGATCGGATCGCGCTTCTCGCCGCCGGCGGGCGCGCAGTCGAAGCTCTCGATGACGCCCAGCGGGATCGCGCGCCGGTAGGCGTTGGGCGCGATGTACGCGTTGCCGCGCTCGTAGCTCGGGCGGCTGTTGTTGCGCTGGAACGAGCGCGGCTCGATCATCGCGATCTGCGGGAGGTAGTGCTCGGCGCCGGTACCGCGCGCGTAGCCGCCCTCGTTGTTGCCCGCCAGGGCGGAGGGGCCGACGCGCAGGAAGTCGCCACCTGCCCCTTGGCGAAGGACGAGGTAGGACAGGATCGGGTTGAGCTCGGGCATGAACACGTGCACCGCGTCGAGCACCGGCCGCGCGCCGCGCAGGACGCGGTTGAGCTGCGGCAGGCCGACGTCGGCCGCGTCGATGAACGGGCCGAGCTGGACGAACAGCCGCTGGAGATCCGGCGCCAGGTTGCCCAGGTCGCGCAGCGTCGGACCGAGGTCCCTGGCGGGGGCCTTGAGCTCGGTGGCGAGCGGGTCGGCGTTGCGGGCGAACCGCTCGAGCCGCTGCACCGTGGCGCGCGTCTCGCGCAGGAAGGTCGGGAAGACCGCGAAGGTGTCGGCCAGCGCCTGGTCGCGGGAGGCGAGCGTGGCGAAGGTGGTGTTGCCGTTGACGATCAGGCCGCGAAGCGCTCCGTTCTCCCGCGAGACGGCGCCGAACACCCGGCCCGTGTTGCGGACCACCCGGCGCAGGGCGATCTCCTGGTCGTCGAGCGGGCGCAGCAACCTGGCGCCGGACTCGACGAACGGCGCCGCGTTGCCGAGCGCGTCGTTGAAGTTCCGGGCGTAGTCGCCGCTCGTGACGATGCCCGCCTCGTGCAGCCAGTCCTGGAAGTTCTTGCGCGTCCGCGCGTCGAAGGCCGAGAAGATCTCGTCGAGCTGCACCGTGCCGCTTGACGTGCCCGTCGGGCAGCCTGCCGTGGTCGTGCAGCATTCCCGAGCACTTGTGGCCGGGCGTCAGCTCCACGTAGGTCTCCCCGAGCAGCGACTTCTGGCGCAGCATCGCGCGCGTGTCGCTTCGGGATCGGCGCGAAGCGCGAGTCGAGCTCGATCGTGACCAGGGTTCGCCGCCCGCCCTCCGCGATGGCGCGCTTCTTGACCTTGCCGATATTCACGCCGGCCATGCGCACGTCCGCCTCTTCCACGAGCGTCGCGGCCTCGGGGAGTCGACCTTGAACTGGTACTTCTTGCGGCTCGAGCGGCGTCGTTCCGCCGAACGAGAGCCAGAGGAACAGGAGCAGCGCGAAGACGGAGAGGGCGAAGCCCACCATCGCACCGATCTGCTTGAGGTTTGGGGTGTCCTTGACCATGGCTAGAAGCTGCAGGCCCCGAATCCGCCAGACGCCTGCACCAGCTTCTCGGCGAGGTTTGCCTCGGTTGCTCCGAGCTGATTGAGGAGCTGCTGGAAGAGCGCGGGCTGCTGCGCCCCGACCTGCGCCAGCGTCGCGCCCAGGATCCCCGTGACGATCGAGTCCGGCAGCCCGCAGATCGTGAGTCGCCGCCACGGCCCCTGCGCGTCGGCGGTGTTGAACAGCGAGACGCCGTTCTGGGCCGTCCAGGCCAGCCAGTAGAGGAAGCCCTCCTGCCTGGCGCGCTGCTGCGCGATCGACTTGCCGCCGAGCCCCTCGGCGCCACCCGGGTTGTAGGCGCCGATGTTGAAGAAGCGGTTGAGCTCAGAGACCCCCGTGGTCAGGTCCGGCAGGGCGCGCACGGTGTCCCTGGCCGCGGCGGAGAGATTGCGCGTGTACGGCCTGGCGCGGCGGACGAACGGCCGGATCTGCTTGCGCAGCGCCGGCTCGGTGTCGCTCAGCAGGGGCTCGACCGCGGCGTTGGTGGGCGCGAGCCGGCGGATGGCCGGACGGAGCGACTCGAGCGAGGAGCGCAAGAGCGGCGCGAACCGGTCGACCTGGCCCAGTGTCTTCTCGGTGCGCCGCAGCGTGCCCGGCAGCTGGGCCACGGCCGAGGAGATGTTCGTGTCCTGGCTGGCCGTGGCGGAGAACACGTCGCGGGATGCGGTGACCACGTGCGAGAGGTCGTCACGGCGGCGGCCGAGCTCCGACATCGAGGACCGCGTAGTTGTGGACGAGCCGCTTGAGCGCGTGGCGGCGGCGGGCGCCGGCCCGCGTGACGCGGGCGAGGTCCTTGTGCAGCGGCTCGAGCCGGCGAAGGACCTCGCGCAGGTCGCCTCCCCGCCGCTGGAGGCCCTTGCCGCCACCGACCACGAGCAGCTTCAGGTAGTCGCGCGAGTCGGAGTCGAGGGCCTCGTAGATCTCATCCGGATTGACGTCGGGCAGGCTGTTGGCCACGGGCAGCGTGCCGCCCTCCGGCACCGGCTTGCCGGAGCCGGGGCTGATCTCCAGGAACATGTCCTTGAGCGGCGTCTTGGGCCGCAGCAGGACGGTGGCGTCCTGGCGGATCACGTCCTTGTACTTCGGCTTGATCTGGAGCTTGACCACGGCGACGCCGTTCTTCAGCTGGACGCCGCCGATCTCGCCGATCTCGACGCCCGCCACGCGCACGGTCTGGCCCTGCCCGGGCAGCACGGCCTGCGAGCTCTGGAGCTCGGCGTTGATCTCCTTGGGCTTCTTCTCGACGAACGGGAAGCGCAGGCGCTGCTGGCTGAGGATGTAGCCGGAGACCCCGAAGGCCACGATCACGAGCCCGAGCACGGCCAGGAAGTCGCGGAAGTGCTTGCGGATCGCGACCTTCACTTCGAGCTCTCCTTGGCAAGTGCGCGGAAGCGCCGCTCCATCGCCTTGAACTTGCCGCTGCGGAGCATGCGCCGCCACTCGGTGCCGATCCGGCGGATCTTCGCGGGCGAGGTGCGCGGGCCGCGGCTCGAGAACTCGTTTGCCGGGCCGCCGGGCGCGTTCAGGTTGGGCGGGTCCTGGGTCTCGCAGGGCACGTCCGGGCGGTGCGGAGGCGGCGTGTGCGGGTCCTGGGGGGCCGCCGGCTCGATCCGGCCGGCGACCAGGTTGAGCGGGTTCACGCCCTGGATGTGGAAGAAGGGCGTGTTGGCGTCGGTCAGGCGGCTCTCGCCCGAGAGGCCGACGAAGGCGCGCTGGAGCTGCCGCCGGACCTCCTGGTTGTTGTTGCCGGACTCGATGCTCGGAATCCGCGACTCGATGAACGGCGTCAGGACGTTGTTCGTGCACGAGGAGAGCTCCCGCCCGGTGCGCAGCAGCGGTCGCAGCTGGAGGTTGAGGCTCACGAGGCGCGGCGCGGCCTTGCGGAGCTCTTGCGACAGGCCCCTCAGCTCGCTCTGGCGCATGAGCAGGCGCCCCTGGTGGAGCCAGGGAATGCCGGCGGTCAAGACGGGGAGCGACGAGCGGACGCCGGGGAGGGCCTCGACGGCGAAGGCCCGCAGGGTGGGCAGCGCCGCGTTCAGCGACGCCAGCGCCGGCTGACCGACGCGCAGCGTGTCGCGGAGGGCCGGCAGCGAAGCCTCCAGCGAGCTGTCCTCTCTCGCGAGCGCCCCTGCCGTGACGTTCAGGTCGGTCACGAGCTGCTGGAGCGCCTCGGGATCCGCGGCCAGGGCGGAGAAGGTCCGCTGCGACCCGCGAAGCAGCCCGCGCACGTCGCGCGTCGGGTCCTGGCCGAGCAGGGCGTCGTTGGTGATCGCCGTGAAGCGGTAGGCGGGCTCGAAGTACTTGGCCGCCCGGTTGAAGCCCCGGGCCCCGCCCTTCGACAGCCCGCTCGAGTACTCCCGGAGCAGCGTCTGGAGGTTGGTGCGGACGTCGCTCTGGAGGGCGGACAGGATGTCGGACAGCGATACCGAGAGCGACGTCTGGCGCATGGACAGCGTCGACTTGTCGGCGAGCACCGGCGCCGAGGGGGAGCCGGGCCGCAGGTCGACGAAGTAGTTGCCCTCGAGGAAGATCCGCGGGCGCACCTTGAGCGTGGCGTCCTTATGGATCGGGAGCGCCTGCTTCTTCAGCTCCATCGTCACCTCGCCGGCCGCCGAGTCGGGCACCGGCTCGACCTTCTTCACCTTGCCCACCTCGACTCCGGCGATCCGCACGGGAGCCTTGGGCTGGAGGTTCTGGACGTCGGCGACGATCGCCTTGAGCTGGTACGGGTGGGCGAAGGGGTTGCTCTTCGTGAAACCGAAGTACGAGAGCAGCGCGAGCGTCACGATCGCGAGGACCCCGGCCTTGAATGGGCTCATTCCGCGTTCCATCAGGGCAGGTCCCCCAGCGACTTGAGCCCGAGCTTGCGGGTCACGTAGGTGCCGCCGGCGTTGCCGGGCGTGTTCGCGTCGACCACGATGTGGCTGCCGCCCCCCTGTGCCGGGTCGGTCGACGGTGGGTAGCGCGCGTCCGCCGCCAGGCGATCGGGGTAGCCGGTCTGGCCGGAGCCGCAGTCGGCCTCGCCGCCCGGCCCGTACGGCGGGACGCCGCCGCCATACTGCGTGTGCAGGGCCTGCTGGGGAGGAGACGCCTGCGGGTCCCGGCCCTCCGGCACGTCGGCGGGACGCGTCGAGTGCGTATCGGACATCGTGTTCCGCTGCGTGAGCGGCACCAGCTTGGCCAGGATCCGCTCGGTCGTCCCGCCCGGCACCGCCTGCGAGATGTGCGTCCCGAGCGGGTTGAAGAAGTAGACGGCGTAGTTGCAGAGCGTCTGGAAGGGAGCGACGAACTGCACCGCCGGGGTGGCCACGTCGACGCCCGTCCGCAGGTCGCGCAGCGCCAGCAGGGTGTTGGGGTCCTTGCCGAGGTCCACGAGCGCGTCGAAGGTGCCCTCGAGGTCGCCGGCGAGCTCGGGCGTCCGCCCCAGGACCGGGGTGCCGGCCCGGAGGGCCCCGCTCAGGGGCGGCAGCGCGCGCCTGAGCTCGGCGGCGCCCGGCTGGAGCAGCCGCGAGGTGTCCGCGAAGTTGGCGAGGAAGGGCGTCTGCACCCGGAAGGACGAGATCGACGCATCGAGCGTCGGCGGGCTCTCCTCGATCGTCTGCTGGAGCGCCGACGGGCTCCGCGAGATGGCCGCGAAGGTGTCGGCCATGTTCGTGAACAGCTCGGCCTGCACCTGAGCCACCGGGGCGGCCTCCGCCGCGGCCCGGCCGATGCGCGGGAAGAAGCCCGCCAGCTCGGTCTGCGGGTCGTTGAGCGACTTCATCACCGGCGTCAGGTGGCGCAGGAAGGGCCGCAGCTCACGGATCACGACGTTGATGTCGGGGCCGCGTCCGGCGATCGCGCTGCCGAACCCCTGAAGCGACGCCCGGGCGTCGTCGCGCGTCCGGGTGGGGAAGCTCGCGAGGACGTCCTCGAGCTCGAGCGGCTCCTTCTGCGAGTTCGCGAGCGGGATCGTGTCGCCCTGGTCGAAGGTCTTCTTGGCGTCTCCGGGCTCGACCTGCACGTACTTCAGGCCGAGAGCCGAGCGCGGCCGGATCATCAGCCGCGAGTTGACCGCGAGCGGCTGGATCTGCTTGTCGAGCTCCATGTCGAGCTGAGCGATCGAGCGCTCCTTGCCGTTCACCATCACCCGCTTGGACTTGATCGTCTTGACGATTCCCACGCGGAAGCCGCCGGCCCGGACCTCGTTGCCCTCGACGAGCTTGTAGGCGTTGGGAACCTGCGCCTTGAGCTTGTACGTGGGCACGAACGGCAGTCCCTGGTTGGCGTTGTAGGCGATGAAGACGGCAATGACCGCGATCAGCACGGTCACCGCCCCGATCAGCACCGGGCTCGCGGTTATCGGTATGCGCCGGCCCCTCATGGCGAGAGCAGGTAGTCGAGGAGCGGAACGTCGACGCGCGCGGGCGTCCGCGGCGCCGGGGCCGGGCGGCGCCCGGTGATCGGGTCGAGCAGCTTCTGCACAGCGCCTGGCAGCGCCGGAGCCCGGCGCTCCTGGCGCGGGGCGGGCGCGGAGGACCGGGGCGCGGCGGCGGCCGGCCTGCGCCGCAGGCGCGTGGGCTTGGTCAACCGGGGCGTCCTCCGCGAGGCGCTGGCGCTGCCGGCCTCACCGGGGATCTCGGTGGGATCGGGAGCGTTGATGCCCGGCTGGTAGGGACCGAGCCACTGGTTGCAGGAGTCGAAGAGCGCCTCCTGCCCGGTGCGCTTGACCTGGTAGGGGGAGCACTGGTTGACCAGGGCCGTCAGACGCAGGACGTGGCCGGAGCTGTCGAGCGGGTTCGTGGAGAGCGCCTGCCAGTAGAAGTAGTCCCAGAGCGCCTCCATTCCCGTGAAGCCGCCCTTCGAGCCGGAGGGAATGTGCGTTGGGTCGCCGGCGGGCGGTCCGGTCGCGCTGGCCCGCGCGTCGGGCTCGACCGCGCGCTTGCGGTCGTCGAGGGAGGTCAGGAGCTGGCGCAGCGGCTTGGCCAGCGCCGGGGTGATCCGAGCCAGGCGGCGGAGCTCGGTGACGTCCTTGCTCGTCAGGCGGACCGCGCGGCTGCCCACGGCGGAGGCGCGGCCGAGCCTGAGCAGCGCCGGGCGGGCGGCGGCGGAGAACGGCCCCAGCCGGCGCAGGAAGGTGTCCAGGTCGCCCGATGCCCCGCGAAGGTCTCGCAGCAGCGGCGTCTGAGCCTCCGTCAGGTCGCCGAGCCGGGCCATGTAGGGACGCAGCTCGGACAGGAAGGCCGGCAGGCGGTTGAACGTGCGCGCCAGCTCGTTGCGGCGGGTGGCGGTGATCTCGGCGGTGTTGCGCGCCTCGTGCACGAAGCGCGAGACCTCGGTCTTGCGGTGCGCGAGCGCGGCCAGGACCGTGTCGGAGTCGCCTATGAAGCGCTCGATGGTGGCGGTCTGGGCGCCGAGTATGCGCAGCGTCTTGGTCGTCTCGCGCAGGCCCGGATGGGCGCGCCGCAGCGCGTCGCTGAGGTCCTGAGGCCGCCCCGCCAGGCCGGCTCCGAGCTCCGCGATGATCAGGCGCAGCCGCTGCCTGTAGGGCATCCGCAGGATGTCGGCCACGAGATCCGCGGGGATCGTCGACGTGGTGTGCGCCGTATCGATCGTCGCGCCGCTCTTCAGGCGCTTCTTCGAGTTCCCAGGCTTGCAGTCGACGTAGTACTCGCCGATGAACGACTGCGGCCGGATCTCACAGGTGGCGTCCGCCCGCAGGTCCGCCATGCCCGGCAAGGTGATCTCGGCATCGACGACCGCCTTGGGCCGCGGCCCCTTCGTGATGTCGAACTTGGCGGTCTTGCCGGCCCGGACGCCCGCGATCTTGAGGTCGCCGCCCTCGGCGAGCCCGAAGGCGTTGTTGAACTTGATCTTGAACTTCAGGCCCTTGGGCGTCGTGCTGGTGTCGGCGCCGGCCAGCACGAACGCGAGCAGACACGCGCCCAGCAGCATCCCGGCGGCGGCGAGACGCCGCATCAGGGCCCCACCGATCGCTGGCCGGGGTCACACTGGAGCTGGGAGGCGAGTCCGAGCTCACCACGTTGGAGCCGTCGGGCGCGGGCTGCTCGTTGGCGCCCGGGCAGCGGCGGTACTGGCCCTTCTTCGGTCCCGGGCCGTTCAGGATCTCGGAGAGGCTGATGAACGCCCGCGAGAAGCCGCCGAGCGCGTCATAGCCGCCGGTGTCCGAGAAGTCGTCGAGCCAGCCGACGAAGTCGTTGGTGTACGGCCGGCCGATCGCGATCGTGGGAGCCGCCCCCTTGAGGGCGTCCGCCGTCTCCGGGAAGGCCCCGCGACGCCGGGCGCCGTTCACCTGCCGGCTGTCGAGCGCCAGCCGGGCGAGCGGCGGGAAGGTGGTCATCAGCTCCGTGAGGTCGTTGCGCCTGCCCGCGCGCCGCAGCGTCACGCGCAGGTCGCGCACGGTGGGCCGCGCGCCGGAGGCGAAGCCGCGCGCCTCGTCGAGGAACGGGCCGAGCTTGCGCGCCACCGGCCGGGCCGCGGTGACGAGCGGATCGACGTCGTCCAGCGCGGCCCGGAGATTCACGAACGTCGTGTTCGCGCGCCGCATGAACGGCGGCAGCAGGTCGATCGACTGGGCCAGCGCGTCCTTCTGGTTGGCCAGCGCGCCGGTGGTGGTGTTGAGGTTGGAGACGACACCCGCCAGGTCGTTCTCGCGAGCGGCCAGGGCCGTGACCAGCTTCGAGCTGTCGACGAGGAAGCGCTCGAGCAGCGGGGTGTCCCGCGTCAGCTCTCCGAAGAGGCGGCTGCCGGTGGAAAGGGCGGGATTGAGGTAGCGGGTGCCCCGCTGGATGTCGTCCCACGGCCGCGGAGCATGTCCGCGGAGCCCTTGATCACGCCCTTCAGCGACTTCGCGTGTGGTCCGTTGAGGAGGTTGAAGATCTCGTCGATCTCCACGGCCGCCGCGGTCTCGTCCGGGCCGAGCCGGCCGCCGTCGCTGATCTTCGGCGCCGTGTCTGCGGGCCGAGCTCGAGGTCGATGTAGCGGTTGGCGATCCCCGAGAGGGAGGTCTGCTTGACGATCGCCTTGGTCCCGCGCCTGAGCGGCGCGTAGTCGTCGTTGACGCTGAACTTGACGATGGCGTGGCCGTCGCTCGTCACGTCCACCTTCTTGACCGAGCCCACGGCCGTCCCACCGACCTTGACCTGGTTCCCCTTGACGAGCTGGCCGGCGTCCTCGAACTCCGCCGTGATGTCGTAGCTGCCTCCGCCGCGGAACATCAGGACGGCGGCCACCGCCAGCCCGATGATCATCGCGGCAAGGACGACGATGCGGGCAGGGGTGAAGGTCCCGCCGTCCTTGGGGTCACCCCGACTCTCCGGCCGCATCGGGATCCCTATCCCCCGCGGCCCCCGTGTTCACTCCCCCGTTGGGGTTAAGGCGCGTTTAAGCGCGTCAGCTCAGGAGCGGCAGCAGCGCCTGGAGCTTGACCTCGGTCTCCTCGAGCTCCGCGGCCGGAGAGGAGTCGCGGACCACCCCGCAACCGGCGTACAGGTGCGCGACCCGGCCGCGGATGAGGGCGCAGCGCAGCGCCACGCAGAACTCGCCGTCCTCGGCGAGGTCGGTCCAGCCGACTCCCCCGGCGTACCAGCCGCGGTCGAGGCCCTCGAGCGCCGGAATCAGCGGCTCGGCCCGCTCGCGCGGCTCGCCGCAGACGGCCGGAGTCGGGTGGAGCAGACCCGCGAGCTCCAGCGCGGCGAGCGGCTCCGCCAGCTGCGCCCGGATCGCGGTGGCGAGGTGCTGCACGTTCTGGACCTTGACGAGCTCGGGCTCGTCCCCGCCGGCGACCCACAGGCTCACCGGGGCCAGCGTGCTCTGGATCCGGTGCGCGACGATCGCCTGCTCCTCGCGGTTCTTGTCGCTCTGGAGGAGCTGCTCGCCGAGATGGTCGTCCACGGCCGGATCGGCACTCCGTCGGGTGGTGCCGGCGAGCGCCACGGTCTGGGCCCTGGCCCCCTCTCGCCTCACCAGGAGCTCCGGGCTGGCGCCGACGAAGGCGAGCTCCGGCGTCCCGGCACACCAGCAGTAGCAGGCGGGGAAGGCCGCCCGGAGAGCGTCGAACACCGGTGCCGGGTCCGGCTCGGCCGGTGCGTGCACGCGGACCTCGCGCGCCAGGACGACCTTCTCCAGCTCGCCGGCCGGATCCGCTCGACCGCCCGCGACACCGCCGACTCGTAATGGGCGGGCGGCGCCGCGCCCGCCACGCGCGCTCGCTCGACGGGCTCCGGGTCGAGCACCGGCATCGGCGCCGGCTCGATCGCCGCCAGCCGCGCACGCGCTCGCTCCAGCGCTTCACCGGGCGCGTCGTCGGGCGCCACTGCGGCGTTGACCGTGAGACGAGCCTGACCGCGGTGCCGGCGCGAACGACACGGCGGGCAGCAGCAGCTGCGCCGGGGCCAGGGAGGCCCACTCCGGCGAGGAGCCGCCGTCGGCCGCGAACGCGAACCCGCCCACCAGCACCGGGCCGCTGGCGGGCGGAGCATCGGGATCGACCTCGTGCCCGCCCGCCATCCTCGAGCCGAGGTCGCGACTGGCCCGCGCCAGCGCCGCGAAGCGTTCCTGCCCGCGCGCCTCGAGGATCGCCACGGCGCCGAGGCTCGCAAGCGCGAAGCCGCCCCGGTCGGGCTGCTCCAGGCAGAAGAAGCGCTCGTCCGGCCGCCGCGCCGCGAAGACCGCCGCCGACACGTCGATGCCGGGGTCGAGCGCGACGGTCACGGCGGCGTAGGCGCTGCGGCCGTGCCGGCGCGCCAGGGCGAGCGCCGGTCGCTCCTCGCTCCGCGCGAACCGGCGAAGGGCGCCAGCGTCGAGCGCGAAGGGCTCGCGCGACGAGGTGCCGCATGGCCCCCGGGGATCACGGGCTCAGGTGGTGCCGCGGCCGCGGCTCACGGCGATCTCGCCGGTGCGCACCATCTCGATCAGGCCGAACGGCCGGACCATGTCCTCGAACGCCTCGATCTTCTCGTCCGTGCCGGTGATCTCGATCGTCACCGAGCGCCGGGAGACGTCCACGACCTTGCCCCGGAAGATGTCGCTGAACTGCATGACCTGGTGCCGGGCCTCGCCCTCGGCGCAGGAGATCTTGAACAGCGCGAGCTCGCGTGACACGCACTCCTCCGGCTCGAGGTCGCGGATCTTGATCACGTTGACCAGCTTGTGCAGCTGCTTGGTGACCTGATCGATCGGCTGCGCCGCGCCGTCGACGGTGAGGGTGAGCCTGGATATGTGGAGGTCGTCGGTCGGGCCCACGGCCAGCGAGTCGATATTGAACCCGCGCCTCGCGAAAAGACCGGCAATTCGCGCCAGGACACCCGGCTTGTTCTCGACGAGCAGCGACAAAATGTGCCGCCGCCCGGTACGGCATCCACCGCTTGCCTCGAGGTCTTCGAGGTTGAGCACCTCCTTTGTGCCTGGCTCACCCATCGCTCCCGCCTCACCGACCATATCCCGCGCGGCCTGCCCCGCCGGGATCATCGGATAGCAGTTCTCTTCCTTCGTCACGTGGACGTCCACCACGACGGGGCCGTCCTCGGCGAGGGCGGTCTTCATCGTGTCCACCAGCTCGCCCTTGTCGGTCACGCGCATGCCCTGCGCGCCGAAGGCGTCGGCTAGCTTGACCCAGTCCGGGCTCGCTCCCATCTCGACGGAGCTGTAGCGGCGGTCCCAGAACAGCTCCTGCCACTGCCTGACCATGCCCAGGTAGCCGTTGTTCATGATGAAGACCTTGACCGGGATGTCCTCGGTCACGCAGGTGGCGAGCTCCTGGACGTTCATGATCAGCGAGCCGTCGCCCGCCAGGCAGACCACGTCCTGGTCGGGGCAGCCCACCTTGGCCCCCATCGCCGACGGCAGGCCGAAGCCCATGGTCCCGAGTCCGCCCGAGTTGATCCACTGGCGCGGGCGCTTGAAGTCGAAGTACTGCGCGCACCACATCTGGTGCTGGCCGACGTCGGAGGTGATGATCGCCTCGCCGCCGGTGGCCTCGTGCATCGCCTGGATCATGTACTGGGGCTTGATCTCCGAGTCGCTCGAGTCCTCGTAGCCGAGCGGGTGCTTCTCCTGCCAGCCGCGGATGCGCTCCCACCAGCCGTCGAGCCGCGTGCCGTCCGTGTCGAGGGCCCGGTACTCGGCGGTGAGCTTGGGCAGGATGTTCTTCGCGTCGCCCACGATCGGGATGTGGGCGGGGACGTTCTTCGAGATCTCGGCGGGGTCCACGTCGATGTGGATGAACTTGGCCCGCGGGGCGAACTCCGAGAGCTTGCCCGTGATGCGGTCGTCGAAGCGGGCGCCGATGGCCACGATCAGGTCGGCCTCGTCCATCGCGTAGTTGGCCGAGCGCGTGCCGTGCATGCCCAGCATGCCGAGCCACTGGTCGTGCGGTGCGGCGAACGCGCCCAGCCCCATCACCGTGAGCGTGACCGGGAACTTGTCCGCCAGGCAGAACTCGGTGAACTCCTTGGCCGCGCCCGCGTTGACGATCCCGCCACCGCCGTAGACGACCGGCCGCCGCGAGTTGGCCAGGGCCTTGGCCGCCAGCCGGATCTGCTTGGTGTTGCCCTCGGTGGTGGGCTGGTAGCCCGGCAGCGAGATCTTGGACAGCTCGACGGGCTCGTAGGGGATGTCCGCGCGCGAGAGATCTTGCGGCACGTCGACGAGCACCGGGCCGGGCCGTCCCGTGCGGGCGATGTGGAAGGCCTCGTGGATCGCCTGGGGGATCTCGCGCGGGTCCTGGATCAGGATCGAGTGCTTGACGATCGGCATGGTGATGCCGGTTACGTCGGCCTCCTGGAAGCCGTCGGTGCCGATCAGGTCGGTGCGCACCTGCCCGGTGAGGAACACCGTGGGCACCGAGTCCATCATCGCGTCGGCGATGGCCGTGACCAGGTTGGTGGCGCCGGGGCCCGAGGTGGCCAGCGCCACTCCCACCTTGCCCGAGGCCTTGGCGTACCCCTCGGCGGCGTGGCCCGCGCCCTGCTCGTGGCGGCACTGGACGTGGCGAACGCCGGCGTCGTAGAGGGCGTCGTAGGTGGGCAGGTTCGCGCCCCCGGGGATCCCGAAGACGTGGTCCACGCCCTCCTGCTTGAGGCATTCCATGATTGCGTCGACGGCGCGCATCTGGCGAACGAGTGTACCTGGCTCAGGTCGCCTGGCCAGAGGGCTCAGGGAACTCCAGGTCCCTGCCACAGCGCATGCAGACCTGGTCGTGGAGCGGCACGATGTTGCCGCACTCGGGGCACTGCCGCAGTGCCTCCCGTCCCTCCCAGCGCCAGCAGATCGCCGCGATCGTGCCGATGATCGGCAGGACGAGCCCGACGGCGAACCAGATCCAGAACGAGCTGCCCTTGATCTTGCCGATCACCCCGGCCGAGAGGCCGAAGCAGATCGCCACCGGGACGTACTCCACTTGGCTATAGGACGCGCAGGGCCCAGACGACCGCGGCTATCGCCACCACGACGATGAAGATCCACGCGACGGCCATGACGAACCCGAGCACGACCTTGAACAGCAGGTAGGCGGCCAAGATGAGGACCCCGACAGCGAGGACCTTCTTGCCAGCCTGCGAGACGGCTTCACCCATGCAATGAAGTGTGGCAGGTGCTAGAGGATGTAAGCCGGGCGTGTGGGCAGATAGCGGTCGAGCCCGGGGAGCGGCTCCGAGCAGAGGATCCAGCTGGGCCAGTCGACGCGGAACCCGAGCGACCTGAGCCGGCGCAGGAGCCACCAGCTGTCGGTGGTGCAGAAGACGTGGAGCTCGTCGGGCTCCTCCGCCTTGGCGACGCGGTCGAGCGCCGCCAGGACCACCGGCATCAGACCGCCCGCTTGCTCGCCACCCCGGGCCCGATGTAGCCGGGAGATCCGGCCCAGCAGAGGGCGTTGGCCGCGCCGTCGTCGTCCAGGCTGGCGAGGCAGACGCGCTCGCGCCCGAAGAACTCGTGCAGCAGCGGGCGCTCGTGGGCGATCGCCTGCGGCTCGAGCCGCTGCCACTCCGCGACCGCGCGGTCCGGATTGAGGACGTGGACGGCGGCCTCGGCCGTGTCGTGCGACTCCAGCGAGCGCTGCTCCAGATAGCGCTCGGCCGACTGCGCGAGCCGCCAGTGACCGGTCACGGGCATCACGCCGAAGCCGAGCACCAGCCCCAGGTCGACGCCCGGCGCCGGCCGCGACCACCAGGCGGCCGACCTCCTTGGTCGGCGGCCCCGGCCAGCAGCGCTCGAGCAGGGCGCGGGCGATCCCCTGACCCTGGTGGTCGGCCGCTACGCACACCTCGGTCAGCTGCTCCATGCGCCCGAAGCGCACGACGCGGGCGAAGCCCACCAGCTGGTCCTGGTCCTCGTCCTCGGCGATCCAGAAGCAGCCGCCGGCCTGAGCCGCGATGAACTCGACGAGCGGGCGCTCGAGCTTCCAGTTCGCCTCGATCTCGTCCTCGGCGAGCTCGCTTCCGCGGCGGCGTGCCCATCCGCCGCGCCGCGTCGGTCGATCGTCCGCTCGTAGAGGCCGAAGGCGGACCGCAGGTCACCGCGCGCGGCCCTCGCGGAAGGCGATGGCCCCGTTCACCGGGACGCGGCCTCTCCGGTCTCGTCGGCTGGCCGTTCGTCGAAGTACGACGCCGAGGGACGGCGGGTGCCCGAGCTGGCCCAGCTCCGCCGCGGCGCGTCCGAAGAGGAGCCCGACCGTCCAGTCGGCCATCAGCCGCAGGCGGCGGCCCATCCCCGGCATCATCGCCAGGTGGTAGGTGCGGGCGGCGAACCAGGCGGGGAAGCCGCGCAGCCTCAGGCCGACCATCGTCGCCACCGCCTTGTGCTGGCCCATGTCCACGAAGACGCCGAGGGTCCGGTAGCGGAACTTCCGCAGCCGCTTCCCGGCCAGCGTGGCGGCGAGGTTGTCGGCCACCACCCGGCCCTGCCGGATCGCGTGCTGGGCCGTCGGCGGGCTCGGCTTGCGGCCGCCCTTGGCCGGGTCCGGGAACGGCGGCGGTGTCGCCGATCGCCCACACGTTCTCGCGCCCCTTGACCCGCAGCGTCGCGTCGACGTCGATCCGCCCGGACTGGTTGAGCGGCAGCCCGAGCTCGCGCGACCACGGCCGGGGGCTTGACGCCGGTGGTCCAGACGAGCGTCCGCGTGGGAATGCGCTCGCCGGTGGAGAGGGTCGCCGTGGACTCGTCCATCTCCTCGAGCCGCGTGCCGGTGCGGATCTCCATGCCGCGGCCGCGCAGCTCCTGGGTGGCGAACTCGGCCAGGCTCGCCGGAATCTCCTGCATCATCCGGTCCTCCGCCTCCACCAGGATCCAGCGCGTCCCGTCGAGGCGGCAGCGCGGGTAGCGGTCGATGACGCCGGCCACGAAGTCCTGCAGCTCGGCGATCCCCTCGAGGCCCGCGTAGCCGGCCCCGACGAAGACGAAGGTGAGCCACTCGCGCCGCTCCTCGGGATCGTCGATCGACTCGGCCACCTCGAGGTTCAAGATCGCGCGGTTGCGCAGCGCGATCGCCTCCGCCAGGCCCTTGAAGCCCACCGCGTGCTCGGCGAGGCCCGGGATCGGAAGCACCCGCGAGACCGAGCCGAGCGCGACGACGAGCTGGTCGTAGCGGATCGCCTCGTCGCGGCCGTCGGCGGTCTCGACGCTGCAGCTCGCCGAGCTCGGGTCGGCGCCGGTGACGCGGCGCGATGCGGATGTCGGTCCAGTCGAGCTCCTCGCGCAGCGGCACCACCACGTGCCGGGGCTCGAGCGAGCCCGCCGCGGCGCCCGGGAGCAGCGGCGTGTAGAGCAGGAAGTTGGCGTCGGCGACGAGCAGGATGCGAGCGCTGTGCCGCGGCAGCCGGCGCTCCAGCCGCCGCGCCGCGTATAGGCCCCCGAACCCGCCGCCCGCGATGACGACGGTCCAAGCCACTTAGGCCGAGGCTACTCCGCGCGCGGCCTGTCGAGCGCCGGGCGCATCCGCTTCGGCAGCCGGCGGCGCACCCGCCAGGCCGCGCCCGCGAAGGCGTGGTTGGCGACGGTCGCGAAGCCCTCCTCGTCCTCGCGCAGCGCGAGCAGCAGGTGGGCGACCCGGTCCGAGGGCGGCAGCTCGGGATCGGTCGTGCGGACGCAGAAGCAGTGCACGCGCGCGCCGCGTGACCAGCAGCGCGCCCGGCCTCCCCCACGAGCCAGATGCCGAGGTGCGCCGGCTCGAGCGCGAGCCCAGTCCGCCGCTGGAGCTCCCGCTCGTCGTGGCCGAGCAGGTCGCCGAGGAACCCCTGCGCCGTGGGCTCGCCGCTCTCGTTCCGCGCGGCCCTTCGGGCCGCACCACGCTCGGCGCCGCGGTACGCGTACAGCTCGGGGATGATCCAGGCGTGGGCGAACGCCGCGAGCGCCACCGGCGCGGCCAGCGGCTCGAGCGCGACCAGCACCACGCCGGCCGACGACGAACGGCACCGTGTAGGCCACCGTCCAGGCGCCCCAGACGCGGCCCCAGCGGCGCAGCCAGCGCTCGTCGGTCGGCTGGCGCCAGGGAACCGACGCCAGCTCGGGGAGGGCTCGCCGCGGATCCGGTTCTCAGCCGCCGGCGATGGGGCGCCGCATGATCACGAGGTCGGCGTCCCGCGGCAGCTCGCGCACGTGCGCTCGCCTTGCCCGGCCCGTCGGGCACGGTGGCGATGTAGCCGAGCTCGAGCTGCCCGCCGAACTCCTCGACCGCGGTCTGGAAGGCGGCGTCGTCCTGCGCCGTCCACTCGGCGAGCGTCGTGTGCCCGCTGCCGTCCATCCGAACCAGTCGCGCCATCGGGATCCTCCTGTTGCGGGACTCTCCGCTAGAGAAGTACTGCCGGCGGCCGCGGCGCTCAGGCGCCGATCCGCTCGCGGATCAGGCGCTGGACCTCGCCGCCGTCGGCGCGGCCCTTGGTCTCGCGCATCACCGCGCCGACGATCGCGCCGATCGCCTTGCTGCCTGGGTCGGCCTTGATCTTCTCGACGGCGTCGGCGTTGTCCGCCAGCGCTCGGTCGACGATCTCGCTCGAGCTCGTCGCGCGCCCGCCGCGCCGAGGCCCTTGGCGTCGACGATCGCCTGCGGGTCGCCGCCCTCGGCCACCAGCACGTCGAGCACCTCCTTGGCCGCGGACGCGGACACCGTCTTCTCCCCCACCAGCGCCACCAGCCTGCGCCAGCGCGCCGGGCTCGACCTTCCATGTCGGGGTCGCGCGTCGCCGAGCCGCGGCACCAGCTCGTTCTTGACCCAGTTGGCGAGCGTCTGCGGGTCCGCGCCGCCGTCGCCGGACGCAGACGGCCCGCTCGTAGAAGTCGCCCAGCTCGAATGCGGAACGCCAGCAGCCGCGCGGTCTCCGCCGGGCAGCTCGAGCTCGCGCTCGAAGCGCTCCGCTCGCTGCGCCGGCAGCTCGGGAATCGCGGCGCGGGCGCGCTCGAGCATCTCCTCGGTCGGCGCCAGCGGCACCAGGTCCGGCTCGGGGAAGTAGCGGTAGTCGTGCGCCTCCTCCTTCGAGCGCAGCGGCGTCAGCGTGCCGGTCTGCGGGTCGAAGTGGAGCGTCTCCTGCTCGACCTCGCCCCCGCCCTCGCAGGATCTCCTCCTGGCGCTGCGATCTCGGCCTCGATGCCGCGCTCGAGGAAGCGGAACGAGTTCATGTTCTTGAGCTCGGTCTTGGTGCCGAAGGTGGCCTCGCCGGCGGGCCGGATCGACACGTTGGCGTCGCAGCGCAGCGAGCCCTCCTCCATGTTCACGTCGGAGACGCCCATCCGGCGCAGCGTGGCCTGGAGCAGCCGGCCGAACTCGGCCGCCTCGCTCGGCGGAGCGCAGGTCGGGCTCGCTCACGATCTCCACCAGCGGCGTGCCGCCGCGGTTGAAGTCGACGACGCTCGCCTCGGCGCCGTGGATCCGGCCCGGAGACGCCGGCGTGCACGAGCTTGGCCGCGTCCTCCTCCAGGTGCACGCGGTGGATGCGCACCTCGCCGAGCCGGCCCGCGCTGCGCAAGCGGAATGTCGTACTGGCTGATCTGGTAGCCCTTGGGCAGGTCGGGATAGAAGTAGTTCTTGCGGTGGAAGATCGAGCGCGGGGCGATCTCGCAGCCGAGCGCCAGGCCGATCATCAGCCCGTACTGCACCGCCTCCGCGTTCGTCACCGGCAGCGCTGCCGGGGTGGCCGAGGCAGACCGGGCAGGTGTGGGTGTTGGGCTCGTCGCCGAACGAGAGCGCGCAGCCGCAGAACATCTTCGTCCGCGTGTTCAGCTGGCAGTGGATCTCGAGCCCGATGACCGGCTCGTACTGGCGCGCCTCCGTCACGGACCGGCACCCCCTCGAACCCGATCGCCTGCTCGAGCGCGTGGGCGGCCTCGAAGATCCGGTTCTCGCTGAACGCCGGGCCCCGCGAGCTGGATCCCCACCGGCAGCCCCTCCGACAGCCCGCCGGGGATCGAGATCGCCGGGATGCCCGCCAGCGGCATCGGCACGGTGCAGTAGTCCGACAGGTACATCGCCAGCGGGTCCGCCGTCCGCTCGCCGAGCTTGAACGCCACCGTGGGCGAGGTGGGCGTGACGATCAGGTCGACCGCTCTCGAACGCCGCCTTGAAGTCCTCGGCGATCTTGGTCCGCACCCGCTGGGCGCGCCCGTAGTAGGCCTCGTAGTAGCCGGACGAGAGCGCGTAGGTGCCGAGCATGATGCGCCGCTTGCACCTCGGCGCCGAAGCCCTCGCGGCGGGTCTGCTCGTACATCTCGGTGAGGTCGCCGTTGGCCGCCGCGCGCGGCCCGTAGCGGACGCCGTCGTAGCGGGCCAGGTTCGGCGCTGGCCTCGGCCGGCGCGATCACGTAGTAGGCGGAGATGCCGTGCGGCGAATGCGGCAGCGAGACCTCCTCGAGCGAGCCGCCCAGCTCCTCGATCGTCTTCAGGCGCCGCTCGAACACCTCGCGCACGCCCGGCTCGATCCCCTCGCCCGAGAGCTCCGGCGGCACGCCGAAGCGCAGGCCGTCGAGCCGCTCGGCGCTGGGCAGCCCGACCTCCTCGGGGAACTCGAGCGAGGTGGAGTCGCAGGAGTCGCGGCCGACCATGTGCTTGAAGAGGAGCGCCGCGTCGGTCACGTCGCGGGTGAGCGGGCCCGCACTGGTCGAGCGACGAGGCGAAGGCGATCATCCCGTAGCGCGACACCGCGCCGTAGGTGGGCTTGAGGCCGACGATGCCGCACAGCGACGCCGGCTGCCGGATCGAGCCGCCGGTGTCCGTGCCGATCGCCCACGGCGCCAGCCCCGCCGCCACGGCCGCGGCCGAGCCGCCGCTCGAGCCGCCCGGCACGCGCTCGCGGTCCCAGGGGTTCCGCACCGGCCCGTAGCCCGAGTTCTCGTTCGACGAGCCCATCGCGAACTCGTCCTGGTTGGTCTTGCCGAGCATCGGCGCCCCGCGCCTCGTGCAGCTTGCGCACCGCGGTGGCCGTGTAGGGCGGCCGGTAGCCCTCGAGGATCCGCGAGCCGGCGGCGCTCGGCACGTCCTCGACGCAGAAGAGGTCCTTGACGGCGAGCGGCACGCCGCCGAGCGGGCCGTCGGCCGGCCGTCGGGCGCCTCGTCGGCCACCCAGAGGAAGGCGTTCAGGTCCTCGGCGGCCGCCCGCTCCCGGTAGGTCTCGAACAGCTCGCGCCGCCGAGAGCTCGCCCGCCCGGACGCGCTCGGCCGCCTGCGCGGCGGTGAGGCCGAGCGACGCTCGCTCACGCGTGCGCCCCGGGCTCGGCACCCTGAAGCCGCCGTCGGCCGCGTCGGGCGCCTCGCTCGAGCATCCGCTCGCGCGGCCAGCTCGGCCGCGGCTCGTCGGGGCGGAGCACGTTCTCCACCTGGACCACGTGCGAGGTCGGCTCCACCTCGTCGAGGTCGAGCTCGTTGATCTTCTCGATGTGGTCGAGGATCGTCGACAGCTCGCCCGACATCCGCTCGACCTCCTCCTCGGTCAGCCTGAGCCGCGCGAGGCGGGCGACGTGCAGAACCTGCTCGCGATCGATCACGGCGCCGATTCTAGGAAGTAGGTCCGGTGCTCGCCCGATCAGCGATCGGGCTGCGCTCCTCCCCAAAAGCGGACGGGCAACGACTCGAGCCCGTAGAGGCCGGTGATCGTGCCGTACTCCGGCTCGCCCGCCAGCTCGAGCCCCTTCAGATGCGCCGCGAGGAAGGCGAGGCCCTCCTGGAGCTCGGCGCGCGCGAGGTTGGCGCCCATGCAGAAGTGCGGCCCCGCCCCGAAGGTGAGCGCCTTGCCCGGAGCCGCGCTCCGCGGTGATGTCGAAGCTCATTGCGTCGCCGTTCTCCCCGAGATCCCGGTTGGCGCTGAACTGGGAGACGGCGACGACGGTGTCCTTGGGGAACTCGATGCCCGCGGTACTCGACGTCCTCGAGCAGGATCCGGGTGGTGAACGGCGCCACCGGCTCGAAGCGCAGGACCTCCTCCGCCGCCGCCGGCGCGCACGCTCCGGCTCCCTGCCGAGCAGCTCCCACTGATCGGGATGGTCGGCGAACAGCCGCACGCCGTGGGCGAGCTGGCTCTGCGTCGTGTCGATGCCGCCGTTGAGCGCGTCGCGCACGAGGCCCACGGACTCGTCGTGCGACAGCCGGTCGCCCTCCTCCTCGGCGGCGATCAGCCGCGAGACGAGGTCGTCGCCGAGGTCGTCCCGGCGCTGGGTCGACCAGCCGCTCGACGTACTCGTCGAACTCCACGGCGGCGGCCTCGAGCTCCTCGCGCCGGGTGGCCAGGGCGATTGCGTCGAACTGGCTCTGGAGCAGGTTGGAGAGCTCGTGCAGACGAGCGGCGTCCTCGAGCGGCGCGCCGATCACCGTGGCGATCATCCGCGCCGGGTAGGGCTTGGCGAACTCGCTCACGAAGTCGCAGCGCGCCGCTCGTCCTTCACGCCCTCGTAGAGCTCGCCCAGGATCTCGCGCATCGCGGGGCGATAACGGTCGGCGGCCTTGGGCGTGAACGACTCGTGCACGAGCCGTCGCAGGCGCCGGTGCTGGTCGCCGGTGAGGCTGATGATGTTGTTCGACAGCGACTCGTAGAGCGGGCCGTCCGTAGATGCCCACCAGCTCGAGGATGCCGAACTCCGGGGAAGGCCGCCTTGTCCGTGCGCAGGAAGAAGCCGGCGGCCTCGCGATCGAGGACGAAGTAGCCGAGGTCCCATTTCGCAAGCCACGACTCGTCCGCGAGGTCGAGCATCACCTCGTGGAAGCGGTCGCCGCGCAGGTCGGGATCGAGGTAGTCGAGGCGCGGCAGGTCGAGGTCCGACACGGGTGTGATGTCGCTGCGAGTCGCCATGGGACGACATTCTCTCTGCTTGACCCATCCATGGGTCGGGCGTAGGCTCAAAGAGGACTCGCACCCGCCCCGAAAGGACCCTATGTCCGACCAGAACAAGGCGGTCGCCCGCGCCGTGTTCGACGCCTTCAACGGCGGCGACCCCGCCGAACTCGACGACGTGGTGGCACCGCACGCGATCGACCACGACCCCTACAACCCGTTCGCCGAAGAGGGCCGTGAGGGGTTGAAGAAGATCATCGCGATGTACCGGACGGCCTTCCCCGACCTCCGGTTCACGATCGAGGACCAGATCGCCGAGGGCGACAGGGTCGTTACCCGCTGGGTCGGCCGGGGCACCCACGAGGGAGACCTGATGGGAGCTTCCGCCACAGGCAAGACCACCGAGATCGGTGGGGTCGGAATCGACCGGATCGACAACGGCCAGGTCGTTGAGGCCTGGGGCTACTGGGACGCGCTCGGAATGTTCCAGCAGCTCGGTCTCACCGGCGAGCCGGCCGCCGCCGCCCAGGCGTAGAAGATTCGGCGCCATCGGCGCCGAGGCCAGAGCAAGGGTTGGGGCGCCGGGATGGCGCCCTTTCCCTACCCGCTGAATCCCGTTCGATCGACGACCCGCCGCTCGTGCGTCCCGACGCCGATCGTGCGCTCCCCCTCCTTCACCTCGACGGCGAAGCGCAGCTTGCGGTCGTCCACGATGTCGTCGAGGCGCGCGTGCACCGTGCAGCGAGCGCCCTCGCCGGCGGCGCCCACGTGCTTGACGCAGACCTCGAAGCCGACCGTCGCCTTGCCGTCGGGAAGGTTCTCGAAGGCCAGGATCGAGGCGTTGCGCTCGATCATCGCGATCATCCCCGGCGTCGAGAGGACCTTGACGCCGATCGTCCCGCCGACGTCGGTGAGAAGCCCGTCCGCGACCTCGAACTCGTCGCTGCGCTCGACGCCCGGCTTCACTCGGCGGCCGGCTCCGCGGGCTTGGGCGCGGGCGGCTCGCGGAACGGCTTGCCCTCCTCCTCGTGCTTCAGCCCCCTCGAGCAGGCGAATGCGATCAGTCCCAGGGCCACGACGGCCAGCGGCGCCCCGGCCTTGACCGTCGAGACGTCGTCCAGGCCGGGCTCCTGGATGATCCGGTAGGTCACGAGCAGAGCAGCGGCGCCGGCGGCGCACGCGGCCAGCGCGCTCGGAGTGAGCGGCGGCTCGAAGCGCCTGCCCGCCGCCCGGAGGAAGCTCGCTCCGAGCGCGAGCGCCACCGTCGCGAGCAGCGACAGGAGGATGACGCGGTCGATCAGCCCGTCGGCCTGCCAGGCGTTGCGCTCCTGCCCCTCGGCGATCGTGCGTGCGTCCTGGTTGGCCTCGCGAACGTCCTGGCCGGCCTCGCCCGAGAAATTGCCCTGGGTGTTCTGCTCGACCCTCCGGGCGCGGTCGCCCAGGGCCGTGGAGTACCAGTCGGCCGCCATGACCAGGAGCAGCGCGAGAGCGGCGACCATCGCCACCCAGTCCGCCGTCCGCAGCCGCGAGAACGTCATGGTCGCGGCGCCGGCAGCGGGTCGATCTCGGGCGGGGGCGGCGCGCCCGCCACGCGCTCCTCGCGAATGCCGATCCAGGCGCCGGCGGTGAGCGTCATCGCGGCCGCGAGGCCGAGCCAGAGGCCCCACTCGCGACCGCCCGCCGGCCAGATGACCCGCACCAGGACGAGCACGACCGCGATGGCTCCCAGCAGGGTCACGATCGCCTCGAGCGCGACCGGGACAGCGGGCACGCGCTGGGTCGCCGTCGTGACGAAGACGGCGATCGAGGCGAGGGCGATAACGGCGAGGATCACGTCGTTCACGGCGAGCGCCTCCCACGCCGATCGGTCCTCGCTGTACCAGGGCATGAACAGCGACACGAGTAGCGCCACGCCCGAGAGGGCGACGATCCATTCGCCCGCGCGCAGCCTTCGCAGGTCCATCGCGGCGGAGACTAGCGACGGGCGGCTTCGGCCGGCTCCGCTTCGAGGAGCCGGCGGGCCGCCGTGACCGTGTTGGACAGCAGCATCGCCCGGGTCATCGGCCCCACGCCGCCCGGGACCGGGGTGATGCGCCCGCGCCTTCTCCTTGACGGCCTCGAAGTCGACGTCGCCGCGTCGGGCTGCCGACGTCGATGACGACGGCCCCCTCCTTGACCATGTCTGCGGTCACGAGCCTCGGGCGGCCTACGGCAGCGACGAGGACCTCCGCCTCGCGGCAGGTTGCCGCCAGGTCCCTTGTGCGCGAGTGGCACTGCGTGACGGTCGCGTTGGCGGCCAGGAGCAGCGCGGCCAGCGGCTTCCCGACCAGCTGCGACCGGCCAAGGACCACTGCGCGGGCGCCCTCCACCTCGACGCCCGAGTGCTCCAGCAGCTTCATCACCCCGGCCGGCGTGCAGGGCACGAGCCCCTCCTTCCCCTGAGCGAGCAGCCCCGCGTTGATGGGGTGCAGCCCGTCCACGTCCTTCGCCGGATCGATCAGGGCGGTCATCGCGGCGTCGTCGAGGTGGTCCGGCAGCGGCAGCTGGAGCAGGATGCCGTGAATGCGCTCGTCGGCGTTGAGCGTTTGAAGCAGCGTCGCGAGGTCCTCCGCCGACACGTCGGCGCCCGGCTCGTGGTGGAACGACTCGATCCCCACCCGGGCGCTGTCCTCGCGCTTCATGCGCACGTACATCTGCGAGGCGGGGTCGTCGCCGACCAGCACCGTGGCGAGGCCCGGCTTGACCGGAAGCTCCTCGACCTCGCGCGCCACCCGCTCCCTGACCTGGGCGGCCACCGCCTTGCCGTCGATGATCTCCGCGGCCATCCGGGCTGAGGCTACCGGCGGAGTCGGCGGGCCACGTCGCCGAGCACCCGCTCGACATGCCCGCTCGCGTACCTGACCTGCGCGCGCGTGAAACGGAGCGGAGTGAGCCCGGCGGCGGCGTGAATCTGGTCGCGGACCCGATCCCGCGCCTGCTCGCCCGGGGTGCGGTGGTAGCGCAGCCCGTCGGTCTCGACGACCAGACCCAGCTCGGGCCAGTGGAAATCGACCCTGAAGCCGTTGACCCACACCTGCGTGAGCGGCTTGTCCAGGCCGACCCTTCGTGCGATCGGCAGAAAGCGCCGCTCGAGCTCGGTGTCGGTCATGGTGTAGGTGCGGCGATCGAGGGCCCGCCGCAGCACCGCGACACCGCGCTGCCCACCACGGCGATCCAGCTCCTCCCGAAGCGTCTCTGGATCGACGAGCTCGAGCTTGTCCGCTTCGTTGATCGCAGCCTCGAGGTCGTCGCGACTCAGACGCGGGGCCAGGTCGAGAGCCGTCTGCACGATCGACGTGACCGGAACATCTCGGTGCGTCGTCGCGTCACCCGGCCGGAGCTCCCGGCGATGCACGGTGATCCCAGTCGGGCTCGGACGGGCGCGTGCCGGCACCGTGACCTCGACGAGCCTGAACGGCCAACGGCGGATCCCGAACACCGCTGCTGCCGTGAGATGGCTCGCAACGGCGAGGGGCCCGCACGTCAGGACGTCGGCCATCGCCGCTCCGAGCCGTTCGAGATGCGGCCGGCCCACGGCGTAGACCGAGCGGCGGACGCGATACAGCCGCCCCGTTTGGACCCGATGCCGGATCGCGTGCGGGCTCAGGCCCAGGCCTCGAAGCTGCGACCAGGTGATCAGCCCGTGCTGCCGCGCCGCGATCGAGAGAACGGCACCTCGCGTCGGTTGGAGATCTAGTGAGGCCATGGCCTCACTAACCCTCCAAGCGTCGCGATCTCGCCCCTGCTAGCGCTTCTTCAGCGGGGCGTAGTCCGCCATCAGCTTGCGTTCGCTCCCGTCGCCCGCGAAGCGGACCACCACGAGGCCGCCGGGCTCGAGGCCGACCACCACGCCGTCGCCGAAGTTGGCGTGGACGACGTCGTCGCCCAGGGTGAAGGAGGCGCCGGGGCTGCGGGGCTGCGGGGCGGAGGGCCGCTCCCACTGGGTCGCGGGCGCTTCCTCCTCGCGGTCGGTGAGCTCGGCGGGGATCTCGGCGATGAAGCGGCTCGGCAGGTTCCATTCGCGCGAGCCGAACAGCGCGCGCGTGCGCGCGTACGAGATGTAGAGCTCCCGGCGGGCCCGTGTGACCCCGACATAGGCGAGGCGACGCTCCTCCTCGAGGTCGCCGGACTCGATCGCGCGCATGTGCGGGAAGACGCCGTCCTCGCAGCCGATGATGAAGACCACCGGGTACTCGAGGCCCTTGGCGTTGTGGAGCGTCATCAGCGTGACGATCCCCTGGTCGTCCTGGAGCGCGTCCTGCTCGGAGAAGAGAGCGATCTGCTGGAGGAACTCCTCGAGCGACGGTTCCTCCGCGGTGGAGTCGTACTCGCGCCCCACGCCCACCAGCTCCTCCAGGTTCTCCAGCCTGCCCCCGGCCTCGATCGTGCGCTCGGCCTCCAGGGCCTCGATGTAGCCGGTCTCCGACAGGGTCTCGTGCAGCAGATCGCCGACGGAGACGCCTCCCTCCACGCGCTCGCGCAGCCGGACCATCACCGACATGAAGCGCTCCACAGCCTTGGTCGCCGCAGTTGCGAGCCCTGGGACGGCATCGGGTGAGCCGGCGACGTCCCAGATGGACGCGCCAATCGTGTTGGCGTGGCCGACGAGGCGAGCCTGGGAGGTCTGCCCGATTCCCCGGCGGGGAGAGTTGACGATCCGCTGGAAGGCCACGAGGTCCTGCGGATTCACGAGCAGGTTGAGGTAGGCCAGGGCGTCCTTGATCTCGGCCCGCTCGTAGAAGCGCGTGCCGCCGATCACCTGGTAGGTGACGCCGTAGCGCACCAGCATGTCCTCGAGCACCCGCGACTGCGCGTTGGTCCGGTAGAAGACGGCGATCTCGTCGCGCGAGGTGCCGGAATCGACGAGCCCCTCGATCTCGGAGACGACGAAGCGCGCCTCGGCGTGCTCGTCCTCCAGCTCGCGGAGATGCACGGGCTCGCCCTGGCCGAGGTCGCTCCAGAGCTCCTTGGCCTTGCGCGCCCTGTTGTTCGAGATCACCGCGTTGGCGGCGGAGAGGATGGTCTGGGTCGAGCGGTAGTTCTGCTCGAGCTTGACGACCTGCGCGTCGGGGAAGTCGTCCTCGAAGTCCAGGATGTTGCGGATGTCGGCGCCCCGGAAGGCATAGATCGACTGATCGTCGTCGCCGACGACCGACAGGTTCCGGTGCTCCTCGGACAGGAGCAGGAGCCAGCGGTACTGGGCGTGGTTGGTGTCCTGGTACTCGTCGACCAGCACGTGGCGGAACGAGCGCCGGTAGCGCTCGCGGACCTCCGGGAAGAGCTCCAGGACGTTTACGCACCTGAAGAGCAGATCGTCGAAGTCCATGGCGTTCATCGAATGCGACCGCTGCTCGTAGAGCTCGTAGACGTCGGCCGCCGTCTGCTCGAAGAAGGACGAGACCTTGAGCCGGTAGGCCTCGGCGTCGAGCAGCTGGTTCTTGGCGTCCGAGATCTGGCGCCGGATCCCCCGCGGGGCGAACCGCTTGGGGTCCACGTCGAGCTCGTCGACGCACTGCTTGACGAGCCGCAGCGAGTCCTGCTCGTCGTAGATCGTGAAGCCACGCGTGTAGCCGAGCCGCTCCGCCTCAGAGCGGAGCATCCGCGCGCAGGCGGAGTGGAAGGTCATCACCCACATCGCCCGGGACCTGCTGCCGACCAGCGCCTCGACGCGCTCGCGCATCTCCTCGGCGGCCTTGTTGGTGAAGGTGATGGCGAGGATCTCGCCCGGGCGCGCCTGCCCCGTGCCGACCAGGTAGGCGATCCGGTGGGTGAGCACGCGCGTCTTGCCCGAGCCCGCCCCCGCGAGGATCAGCAGCGGCCCCTCGCCGTGCAGAACGGCCTCGCGCTGGGGCTCGTTGAGACCCTCGAGGAGGGCGTCGGCGGCGGCGATCGACATCCGAAGCGAGGATAGAGCCCATGCCCGGGCTGTTAGATGCCGCGCGTGGCGGCTGCGCCGAGATCGCAGCGAGGCGCCAGGCACGTCGCGTATCGACCTCGACGCCGCGGAAGCGATCGAGCCCGGCCCGCAGCCGGTGCTCGACCCCGAACAGCACTACCTCGAGGGCCCGCGCGAGGACGTGGTCGCCTACCTGCTCACCCTCGACTCGATCAACTTCGGCTCGGGCTGGTTCCCCACGCTGCGCAAGCGCCCGGGCTGCTCCGGCTACTTCACGGTCGCCTGGGCGCTGGCCGACCGCTTCCGCGAGCACGGCCCCTGGTCCCGCGCCGAGCTGCGCGCGGCTCGACGCCGCCGAGGTGGCAGGCGTGCTCGGCCAGGACCCCGGCCACGAGCTGATGGCGCTGTACGCGCGAGGCGCTGCGCGACCTCGGGCGGCTTCCTCGGGGACCGCAGCACTCGAGCCGGTGCCGCCGGCGGGCTCGGCCGAGCGGCCTGGCCGAGCAGCTCGCCGAGGGCATGCCCTTCTTCGACGACACGCGGCTTCTACAAGCGCGCCCAGATCAGCCGCCATCGACCTCGCCCTCGCCGGCGTGGCCGAGTTCGACGACCTCGACCGGCTCACGATCTTCGCCGACAACCTCGTGCCCCACGTGCTGCGCGTGGACGGCGTGCTGCGTCTACGACGCCGCCCTGGCCGCCCGCATCGACGCCGGACGAGCTGCTGCCCCCGGGCGAGGAGGAGACGCGAGATCAGGGCCTGCGCGCGTCCACGCCTGCGAGCAGATCGCCGCCGGCCTCGGCGTGCCGCCCCGGACGCTCGACGGATGGCTCTGGAACCGCGGCCAGGAGCCGCGCTACAAGGCGCGCCCGCGGCACCGCACGCGCACCGTGTACTACTGACGGGGCACTAGCCGCCCGGTGGAGTCCGGGCCGCGCCGCGGGCGCAGCGGCTGCACCTCCGCGCCGCTCGGGCTTGCGGCCGGTGAGCTCGGCCACGCTCTCGCTCCAGCTCGTTCAGCCGGTTGGCCAGGCCCGCATGGCGTCCGCCACCGGGTCGGGCAGGTGAGCCCAGTCGGCGTCCGGGCCCTGGGGCTTGCGGCCGTCCACGCGCACCGGGTGGCCCGGGTTGCCCGACCACCGTGGAGTTCGGCCGGCACGTCGTGGATCACCACGGAGTTCGCGCCGATCTTCGCGCACGTCGCCCACCTCGATCGGGCCGAGCAGCTTGGCGCCCGAGCCGACGATCACGCCGGTCCCGACCGTCGGGATGGCGCTTGCCGCGCTGCGAAGCCCGTGCCGCCGAGCGTCACGCCCTGGTAGAGCGTCACGTCGTCGCCGATCTCGGCCGTCTCGCCGATCACGACGCCCGGCCCGTGGTCGATGAAGAGCGCCCGCGCCGATGCGGGCGGCGGGATGAATCTCGATCCCGGTGACCACCTCGGACACGTTGGCCAGCGCGCGCGGCACCACCGGCACGCCCGCCTCGTGCAGGGCGTGCGCCACGCGGTGGGAGAGCAGCGCCTGCACCCCGCCGTAGGTGAGCAGGATCTCGGCCCGCCCCACGCTGCGGGCGGCCGGGTCGCGCTCCTGCGCCGCGGTCAGGTCCTCGCGCAACTCGCGGGCCACGCGGGCGAGGGTGCCGAGCCCGAGCATCGCCTTGATCATCAGGGGCGCGAAGAACGGCGTCGAGATGTAGCGCTCGCCCGAGTCCGGCATGATCACCACGATCCGCTTGCCCCGGATCTCGGCGCGCGAGCCCACCTGGATCGCCGCCCACAGGGCCGCGCCGCGCGAGATGCCGGCGAGCACGCCCTCGCGGCGGGCGCACAGACGGGCGGTCTCGATGGCGTCCTCGTCGTCGACGGGCACGATCTCGTCGATCACCTCGCGGTTGAGCACCGCGGGCACGAAGCCGGCGCCGATCCCCTGGATCTTGTGCGGGCCCGGCGAGCGGCCGGAGAGCACCGCCGAGGCCCTCGGCTCGACGGCCACCACGTGCAGGTCCGGGTTGCGCTCCTTGAGCCGCTCCCCGCACCGGTGATCGTGCCGCCGGTGCCCACGCCGGCCACGAACACGTCCACCCGGCCGTCCATGTCGCGCCAGATCTCCTCCGCGGTGGTGCGCCGGTGGATCTCCGGGTTGGCCGGGTTGGAGAACTGGTCCGGGATGAAGCAGTCGCCGCGCTCGCCGGCGATGCCGCCGCGCGGCCTCCACCGCCTCGTTCATGCCGCCCATCGACTCGACCACCGCCACCTCGGCGCCGTAGAGGCGGAGGAGGCTCTCCCGCTCGCGGCTCATCCCCTGCGGCATGGTGAGCACCAGGTCGTAGCCGCGCGCGGCGCAGACGAAGGCCAGCGCGATGCCGGTGTTGCCGGACGTCGGCTCGACGATGGTGGTCTTGCCCGGGCTCGATCGCGCCCTCCGCCTCGGCCGCGTCGATCATCGCCACGCCGATCCGGTCCTTGACGCTGCCGGCCGGGTTGTAGGCCTCGAGCTTCGCCGACGATCTCGGCGCCGCAGTCCGGAGCCACGCGCGTGAGGCGCACCATCGGCGTGTTGCCCACGAGGTCGGCCAGGTTGTCGGGTATCGCCCGGGCGGGCGGAGAGACGTCCACGCCCGCGAGGGTATCCGGCCCGGACCATCCCCCTTGCAGCGAAGCTTGCGCCTCTGGATCCTGTGGGCATGCGGAGGGGACCCGAGCGGCGCTCCAGGAGCGAGCCGCCTGGCGCGGGCGCTGGTGGCGATGAAGCGGGAGGCCGACCTCGTCAGCACCGAGCTCGGCGGCGGTGCCCCGCTGGCGGCCGGGCAGGCGAGCGGAGCTCGAGGACGTGCGCGACGATCTGCGCGACCAGGAGCGCGAGCTGCTGCGGGCACTCGGCGGCGGCGAGCCGGTCTAGATGTAGTACATCTGCGCCCCGGCGGCCTGGGCCTCGCGCTCTGCCACCGTGGCGATCGTGGTGCCCGCCAGGACGCGCCTTGACGGCGTCTGCCACCTCGGTCCAGGGCGGGCCGGCGGCGGCCGCCTCGGCGCCCACCTCGCCCTCCAGGAGCTCCACCACCTCGAGCACTGTGATCTCGGAGGGCGGCCGGGCGAACGAGTAGCCGCCCTTCACGCCGCGCTGGCTCGTCAGGATCCCGCCGCGGCGCAGGCTGGCGAACAGGCCCTCGAGGAACTGCACGGGGATGTCGCGGGCGCGGCCGATCTCGCCGATCGGCACGGGTGCGTCGCCTCCTCTGCGCGCAAGCTCGGCCAGCGCGCGAATCGCGTATGGCGACTTCGAGGTGATGACCAGCACGCCGTCTGACTCTACGGTATGTCCGTGACGCTCCTGCGCCGTCTGGACCCGTGGGGGCCGCCGCTCGTTCTGATGGCGGTGATCTTCTTCTTCTCCGCGCAGCCCAACCTCAACAGCGGGCTCGGCCTGCCGGACACGATCGGCCGCAAGCTCGTCCACTTCGCCGAGTACGCGCTGCTTGCCTTTCTCTGGGCGCGCGCGCTGCGCACTCGCCTCGACCCGAGGCGAGCCGCGCTCCTCGCCCTCCTCATCGCCTCGCTCTACGCCGCCACCGACGAGTTCCATCAGACGTTCGTCGAGGGACGCACGGGCCATCCGATCGACTGGGCGATCGACACCGCGGGAGCGGCGACGCATCACGCTGCAGCTCCGGCGAAGGGCGGCGGTGTGACCGGCCGGCTGCCGATCGAGTCGAACCAGCCCGTCCTCGCGTTCGCGGTGGTTCGCGTGGGGCTCACCCTCATCGCGTTCTTCGCGGCGCTGGTGCTGAACGTCCCCGCCCGCGGCAGCATGCTCGCCGTTCTCGGTGCCGGGGCAATCCCCTGGACCGTCCTCGTGCTCGTGATCGCGCTGGTCGAGCCCGATACGGCCATGAACCCGGTGGTCGCGCTGGGAGACTTCGCGCTGCTCCTCCTGCTCCAGACGGTGGTCCCGGAGACCTACTCGGCGGTGCGCTTCGCCGCGATCTTCCTCGTCGCAGTCCATGCCCACTTCCAGGGCGAGGTCCGCGGGCTCGCGGTCGCCGGGCTGGGATCGGCGGCGCTCGTGACCGAGACGGCCATCCGCGGGGAGAGCCCGACGAGCGGCGGGCTGCTCGCCTTCTACGAGACCGTCTTCGTCCTGCTCTGCCTCTCCACGGGCGCGTTGATCGGCCGCCTGCGGACCACGGAGTCGGCCTCCAGGCTGCGCGCTCGCGGTCTCTCCCGGCGGACGATCCAGGCGGAGACCGAGGCCCGCAGGCGTGTGGCCGAGGCCATCCACGACGGGCCGGTGCAGGAGCTGATCGGCCTGGACATGATCCTCTCGGCGGCCTCGCAGGCCGCGGACAGCGGCGACGAGCCGCGCGCGGCCGAGCTCATCGACCAGGCGCGCGAGGTGGCGACCCGCAACGTCTCCGTGCTCCGCGACGAGATCGTCGACCTCGGCCCCTACGCCTTCGAGGAGCTCGGCTACCCGGCGGCGATCGAGAACTGCCTGCCGATGTGGAAGCGCCGCTACGGGTTCGAGGTGCTGGCGACGATCGAGCAGCTCGACCTGCGGCCGCAGACGGCCGGCGACCTCTTCCGCATCACCCAGGAGGCCGTGATCAACGCGGGCCGCCACGCCGGGCGCCAAGGCCGTGTCGATCTCGCTACGGAGCGTCGGGCGCGAGCTCGAGCTGCGGGTGACCGACAACGGCAGCGGCTTCGTCAACGGCGACCCCCTCGGCGCCGATCCAGCCCGGGCACCTCGGCCTGGCGAGCATGCGCGAGCGGGCGGAGATGATGGACGGGACGCTCGATATCGAGACGTCAGACCGCGGAACCCGAGTGCTGCTGCGGCGCGCCGCTCGCGCGCGGGCTAGGGCCTCGACTCGAACCGGGATGCCGTTGAGGAAGGCCATCCCGGCCAGCGGCTCGAGATCCTCGGGCTCGCTGCTCGCCAGCAGGTTGACGTTGACGCCGCCGTGCTCGTTGGCGAGCCGCCAGCCGCCGCGGTGCCCCCAGCCGTGCGGCAGCGCCACCGTGCCGGGCGTCATCTCGTCGGTGACCTTCACGCCCACGACGAGCGAGCCGGACTTCGACTCGAGCCGGGCCTCTCCCCCGTCCTCGAGCCCGTGCTCGTCGGCGTCGTCGGGATGGATGCGCAGCGCGTGCGTCGCGGCCGCCGCGCATCAGCAGCGGCGCGTTGTGCATCCAGGAGTTGTGCGAGCGCAGCTCGCGCATCCCGATCAGCCGCAGCGGGAAGCCGGGCGAGTCGCCGTTCGCAGCCGCCAGGCGCTCGAGCTCGGCGGCGATCTCCGACGGGCGCAGCGGCACGCGACGGTCGCGGTGGCGGAGCCGCTTCGGCAGCACGCCGGTGCGCGACGTGGTCGTCGAGCACGAGGCCGTGCGGGTGGCGGTCGCGCAGCTTCGCGAAGCTCAGGCCAGACGGGCCGCAGGCCGAACAGGTCGCCCTTGGGGCCGGTGCGCAGCAGCAGGTCCACCAGGCCGCGCGGGCTGCGGCCGCACGCCCAGCCGCGCCGCGCTGGCGGACCGGCGCCGAGGCTGTAGGGCGCGATGCCCGACCCGCCGCGAGATGTCGTCGATGATCTCCCACTCCTGGCGCGCCTCGCCGGCGGGCTCGCACCACCGGCTCGGTGACCTGGATGAACGGGCGTCGTGTAGAAGCCCATGAGCGCGACCGGCACGTCCTCGCGCTCGTAGAAGGTCGTGGTCGGGAGCACGTAGTCGGCGTGCCTGTTGGTCTCGTTCACGTAGAAGTCGAGCGAGACGTGCAGGTCGAGCTCGCCGAGCGCCCGCTCGAGCGAGTCGCCGTCGGGCACGGACAGGACCGGATTGCCGGCCGAGACGAACAGCGCCCGGACCTGGCGCTCGCCCGGGGTCTCGATCTCGCGCGGCAGCAGCGCGGCGGGCAGGTTGCCGAGCACGTCGGGGAAGCCGCCGAAGCGCGAGCGGATCTTGCCGTAGGTCGCCGAGCCCGAGCTTCTCGCCGAGGTCGTCGATGGCGATCGGCGGGCTGCCGAACACGGCGCCGCCGGGACGGTCGAGGTTGCCGGTCACGGCGTTGAGCGCGTCGAGCAGGAAGGCGACGAGCGTGCCGAAGCGGCCCAGGCAGGAGCCGGTGCGGCCATAGGCCGCGGCGCCGTCCGCCTTGGCGAAGTCGCGCGCCAGCTCGCGGACGCGCTCGGCCGGCATGCCCGGTGCGCGCCTCGGTCGCCTCGGGCGGGTGAGAGCGCGGCCGCCGCTCCGCAGCTCCTCGGCGCCGCTCGGTGTCGCTCGGCGAGGAAGTCCTCGTCCGCGAGCCGCTCCTCGAAGATCACGTGGAGCATCGAGAGCAGCAGCCAGGCGTCGGAGTCCGGGCGGACGGGCAGGTGCTCGAACTGGCGCGCGGTCTCGGTCGCGCGCGGGTCGACCACGACGACCCGGCCCGCCGCGGGCCTCGACGTCGAGCAGCTGCTCGCGCACGCGCGGGGCGCTGAGCACCGAGCCGTGGGACACGAGCGGGTTGGCGCCGACCATGAACAGGAAGCTCGTGCGCGGCAGGTCGGGGATCGGGACGACCAGCGGCGAGCCGTAGAGCAGCGCGCTCGCGGCGAAGCGGTTGTTCACGTCCTGCGAGCCGGCCGTGTAGTAGTGCGGCGAGCCGAGCGCGTCGAGGAAGCCCTTGACCCAGAGCGTGTGCGAGTAGGAGAACGCGCCCGGGTTGCCCATGTACCAGGCCACCGACTCCGGCCCGTGCTCGTCGAGCACGCCGCTTCAGGCGGCGGCCGATGTCGTCGAGCGCCTCGTCCCAGCCGACCGCGCTCGAAGCCGCCGCGACGGCGTCTGCCGCAGCGGGTGGAGCACGCGGTCGGGGTCGTTCTGCACCTCCGTCATCGCGATCCCCTTGGGACAGGCGTAGCCGCGCGAGAGCGGGTGGTCGGGATCGGGCCGAAGCTGGGTGACCTTGCCGTCCTCGACCGTGGCGACCATCCCGCAGAGCGGCTCGCAGATCCGGCAGAAAGTGACCTTCTGGGTCATCCCGGTCCGGGGAGCCTAACCGGCGCCGAACACATCCAGGGGCAGGGCCGCGGACACGAGCGCGTTGGGGACGTCGACCGCCTGCGAGATGCGCAGCTCGCAGGCCACCGAGGCCAGCGCGTAGGCCTGCTCGAAGCGGTAGCCGTGCTCGACCCGCAGCCAGCCGATGAGCTCGAGCAGCGCCCGGCGGGTCGCCAGGCCGAAGTCGAGCCAGGCGTTCTCGCCCGCGTCGCTCAACGGAATGCCCGTGGTGGCGAACACGGCGCGGGGCGGCCGCGCCGGCGCCTCGTAGGCGGGAAAGCGCGGCAGCCACTCCGGGCTCTTGCGGAGGCCGACCCGGAAGCTCACGGAGCCGCTCGTCTCGATCGCGTAGAGCGACACCTCCCCGTCCCCCTGCGTGAAGTGCAGGTCGCCGGCGGAGAGGAGCGCGCCCTGCACGTGCACCGGCAGGAGGAGGCGCGCGCCCGCGGTGAGGTCGCGCACGTCCATGTTGCCGCCGTTCTCGCGCGGCGGGATCGTCCGCAGGGCGTCCGGCCGCGCGCTCGGGGAAGGCGGCCTCCGCGTCGGGCATCCGCACCGGATGGCCCGCCTCGGCCAGCGCCGTCTCGCGCCGGAGCGCCTCGTCGAACAGCTCCCGCGACGGCGCCACGCCGATCACGCCGGCGTGCGTGCTGGCGGCGACAGCCACCCCGGGCAGGTCCTCCGAGCGGGCGAGCCCGTCGGCGATCCCCCAGCGGACGAGGAACGGCCGCTCGACGAGGTCGCCGAGGAAGCCCGCGCCGGGCAGCACGGCCGTCCAACCGAACTCGGCGGTCGTGTCGCCGAGGATCTCGAGCTCCAGCACGTCGCCCGGGCTCCGCGCCCGCTCACCGCGACCGGCCCGGTCAGCACGTGGGAAACGGCTTTCAGGTCGAGAAGGTCAGCGTCGCCCGTCTCACGGCGCTGACCTGGCCGTCCATCGAGTCCCGCAGCTCGAGCGTCAGCTCCTCGCCAGGCTCGACCGCAGCGATCGGCGCCAGATCGGGCGACCAGCGGTTGTGACCGAGCTCCGGCTGCTCGCGCAGCGGCCGGTCGGGGTCGAGCCGCACCTCGCACGGCCCGAGCCTAGCGGCTCAGATCCAGCCGCGTTCTGTCGCGATCAGAACGGCCTGGGCGCGGTCCACTGCGCCGAGCTTCGCGTAGGTGTTGTGCAGGTGCGTGCGCACCGTGCTCGTCGAGAGCTCGAGCTCGTGGGCGATCTGCTTGTAGACCTTGCCCTCGGCCAGGCGCTTGAGCACCTCGACCTCGCGCGACGGACAGCGGACAGGGGTCGACGTTGCGCTTCGGCTGGCCGTCGCCGTGCGGCAGCTCGTACATCACGGCGCGGAGCTCGCTCGGGGCCGATGTCCGACGGCCGCGGCGGCGTCGAGCAGCTCCTCGGGATCGACGGCTGCGCCTGCCCGTAGTGGGCGAGCATGTCGGCGAGCCGGACGACGCGGCCTCGCCGTCGGCGTCGTCGGCGTGGTGGCGCTCGATGGCCGAGGCGAGCCTGCTTCGGCAGGCCCCAGCGGCGGGCGAGCACGCCGCCGACCAGCGCGTGGTCGACGCCGAGCTCGCGCCGCTCGCGGTGGATCCGCTCGCTCCGGCGTCCGGGCGTGGCCGTGGATCTGCGCCGGGTAGCCGGGTAGGCGTGCGCGAGCACGAGCTTGCCGATGTCGTGCAGCAGCGCGTGCACCAGCAGCTCGTCGCGGTCCTCGAAGCTCGAGCTCCGGCGCAAGCCGGTCGGCCGCGGCCTGCGTGGCGACGGCGTGCAGCCGGAAGCGCTCGGGCGCGAGGTCCCAGCCGGGGTGCGCTCGAAGAAGTCGAAGACGGCGGTGCGCGCGGCGAGTGCCTCGACGCCGTCCGGGCGTGAGCATCTCGACCGCCTCGGGGATGCTCGCGACCTTGCCCTTCTTGCGGCCCGGCTGCGGTTGGCCATGCGCAGCACGGCGATGACGAGCGCCACGTCGGACTCGACGGCGGCCACGACATCGCCCACCGAGGCGTGGTCCTCGCGCACGACGCGCAGCACGCGGTTGCGCGACTCCGCCAGCGCCGGGAAGGCCTCGAGGGCCTCGAACGCCGCCGTGAGGCGCCGGCCATGCCCCTCGTTGTGCCGGCGCTCACTGCCTGCGGCGGCTTGGGGGCTAGTTGTCAGGCGTGGCTGCCACTCTTCCTGCCTCGCATCGGTACGTCCTTGCGTCGCCTCCAGGGCCGCCTATCGGCCGACCTGGACGTATGGCAGATCAAGTTGGAGCGCCGAGCCAGCGATTCTCGGCCCGTCCGGGCCAGACCTGCCCAGCGCGGCGTCGATGCGCTGCGAGCGACTCCTCGCGGCCCAGAACCGCCAGCGACTCGAAGATCCCGGGTGAAACCGTTCCTGCCGCTGATCGCCACGCGGATCGGCTGAAAGACCTCCTTTGGCTTCACCCCGAGCCGCTCGACGACCTCGCGCAGGGCTGCCTCGATCCGCGTCTCGTCGAACGGCTCGACGGCCTCGAGCGCCTCCCGGGCCGCGGCTGCAGCCGCTCGGGCGCGCCGTCGCCCATCACCTTGCCCCAGGCCTTCTCGTCGGTCTCCTGCGGCTCGACGAGGAAGCCCGCGAGCGGCCAGAAGTCGGCCAGGGTCTGCATCTTCTCCTGGGCGATCGCGCACCGCCTCGGCGGCACCCCGCGCCCCGTGCGCTCCTCCAGCAGCTCGCGTCGAGCCGCTCCGGCGTCGAGCTCGCGCAGGTAGCGCCCGTTCATCCAGCGCAGCTTCTGCTCGTCGAAGACCGCCGGGACTGCGGGACACCCGATCGAGCGAGAAGTCGCTCGATCAGCTCCTCGGTGGAGAAGAAGGTCGTGCTCTCGTCGAGCCCCAGCCGAGCAGGGCGAGGTAGTTGCGCACGGCCTCGGGCAGGTAGCCGGCCTCGCGCAGCTCCTGCACCGATGCCGCGCCGTGGCGCTTCGACAGCTTCTTCCCGTCCGGCCCGTGGAGCAGCGGCAGGTGCGCGTACTCGCGGCGGCTCCGCGCCGAGCGCCTCGAGGACCATCACCTGGCGCGGGCGTGTTCGAGAGGTGGTCCTCGCCGCGGACGACGTGGGTGATGCCCATGTCGAGGTCGTCGACCGCGACCGCGAGGTTGTAGAGCGGACTGCCGTCCGAGCGGCGCGATCACGAAGTCCTTGATCGAGGCGTGCGGGAAGCGGACGTCGCCGCGGATCACGTCGTGGACCACGTCTCGCCCTCGTCCGGGACGCGCAGGCGGATCGCGCCCTCGTCCTCGTAGGCGTGGCCGTCGGCAACCAGTGCGTCGATCGCCTCGGTGTGAGCGGTCCACGCGCTGCCGCCTGCGAGTGCGGCCCCTCGTCCCAGTCGAGCTCGAGCCAGCGGAGGGCGTCGAGGATCTGCTCGACGTTCTCCGGGGTGGAGCGCTCGCGGTCGGTGTCCTCGATCCGGAGGACCAGCGTCGCCGCCCGAGCCGCGGGCGAGAAGCCAGTTGTACAGTGCGGTGCGCGCGCCGCCGACATGCAGCTCGCCGGTCGGCGATGGGCGCGAACCTCACTCTCATGGCGGATCGGATGCTAGTCGGCGCACACGTCTCCACGGCCGGCGGCCTCGTGGAGGCCCATGCCCGCGGCGTCGAGCGCGGCTGCGAGTCGATCCAGATCTGGGGCCAGTCGCCGCGGCAGTGGCGCCCCACTCGCTGGAAGCAGGACGACATCGACGAGTTCCGCAAGCTGATGGAGGACGGCCCGGTCAAGGCCGTCGTGATCCATGCCGTCTACCTGATCAACTGCGCCACGACCGACACGGAGATGCAGCGCAAGTCGCTCTCGCTCGCTGATGCACCACCTGGAGCTCGGCGACGCGATCGGCGCCGTCGGCGTGGTGCTGCATCCCGGGTCGGCGAAGGGCGAGCCGCACGAGGAGGCGCTGCCGCGGGTGGCCGGGATGCTGCAAGACGCGCTGGCGAGACGTCGAGGCTGCCCGCTGCTGCTCGAGAACACCGCCGGCGCCGGCGACACGCTCGGCCGCTCCTTCGAGGAGCTCGACCACGCTGATCCGCAAGGCCGGCGGCAGCAAGCGGCTCGGGCTGTGCCTCGACTCGTGCCACATGTTCGCGTCAGGGTTCGACATCTCGACGGCGGACAAGCTGACCGAGGTCGTCGACCGACTGCGTGGAGATCGTGGGCGTCGACCGGCTCGACTGCCTGCACGTGAACGACTCGCAGACGCCGCTCGGCTCGAACCGCGACCGCCACGCCCCGCCCGGCGACGGCGAGCTCGGCGCCCGCGGCTGCGCGGCCTTCCTCTCGGAGCCGCGCTTCGAGGGGCTGCCGGCGATCTTCGAGGGGCCGGGCGTGGAGGGCAAGGCCGCGGCCAAGGTGGACATCGACCGGATGAAGCAGCTGCGCCGAAGGCCGGCGGGCCCGGAGCGGCGTTCCACAAGCCCGGGCGCTACACGGCGACGATCGTCGCGCGCGTGATCGGCGCCAAGGTCCGCTGAAACCGGCCACGGATCCATCTGGGGCCGCCAGGAGCAGCTCCAGGTGAGATTCGTGCGACGAGTGGGCGCGGCGCTAAAGCGAGTCGCGCAGGTCGAACGCCGGGTCCGCCGGCCTCCGGCGTCGCGAAGAAGCCCGGGTTGACGCAGTCGAACGGCTCGCCGCTGCCGTCGTAGGCGCGCTCGACGGACACCCGGCAGGGCGGCGGGGCATGCCGGTGACCTTCACGCCGCCGAAGCCCTGGCGCGTGCGCTCGGCCTGCTCGAACAGCTCGACGTCGATCTCGCCGCGGAAGACCTTGTGCATGCAGCCCATGTAGCGGTGGCCGGTGTTCTCGTCGTCGTAGAGGTAGAGGTAGGGGCAGCCCGACTGGATGCAGCCCGAGGGGTAGACGACGCGGTCGCAGAAGCCGCAGCACTGTCTGCACTCGTGCAGCTCCGCGTCGGTGCGTGCCGGGCTGTGCATCGCCGGCCAGTGTAGCCGCGCAGGGCGCCGGCGAGGCTTACGCGACTAGGCGCGCGGAGCCGTGCAGCGCGCCCAGCTCGGCGCGGCAGGCGCTGTCGGCGGAGACGCGGTAGTCGGGGCCCAGGCAGAGCCGGCGCTGGCCCACCGCGAGCTGCAGCTCTGGTCGCCGGGGAAGCTCCTGACGACCTCCTTCAGCTCCTCGAGGAACGTCTCGGGCACGCCCGGCGGAACCTGGAGCGTGAGCCGCCTGGTCGGCGGCGGCGCCGCCGCGGCTTCGGCCGCCCTGGCGACCTCCTCCGCGGCTCGGCTCGAAGGGCTCGACCTCCTGCGCGATGAGCTTGGTCTCGCCCTGCTCCTTGTGGTCGACGCGCCCGCGGACGATCACCACGCGGTCGGTGTCGACCTTGTCCTCGTTCTTGCGCGTAGGCGGAGTTGAAGACGAGCATCTCGACCTGGCCCTCGAGGTCGTCGAGCGTGGCGAACATCATCGGGTCGCCGTTCTTGGTCCGGATGCGCTTGCACTCGGCGATCATGCCGCCGACCGTGACCCACTCGCCGTCGGCCTTGTCGGTCGAGCTCCGGCGAGCGAGCACTCGACCCGCGCCCGCAGCGCCGCCCGGACCTCCTTCAGGGGATGGCTCGACAGGAACAGGCCCGAGCGTCTCCTTCTCCCACGCGTTGAGCTGCTCGCGCTCGTCGGGCAGCGGCGGGGACCGGCAGGTCCGGTGGCGCCGCGGCCGTCGTCGCCCGCGCCGCCCGAGTCGAAGAACGAGCCCTGTCCGAGCTGCGCGTCGAGCTGGGCCTTCTGCCCGGCGGCCTGGGCCTGGGGCAGCACCTCGAGCATGCCCGCTGCGGCTGGCGCCGGTGGAGTCGAGCGCGCCGCATTTGACCAGCGACTCGATCGCCTTCTTGTTCACCGGACGGCAGTCGACGCGGCGGCAGAAGTCCCAGATCGACTCGAACGGGCCGCCGTCGTCGCGCGCGGCGAGGATCGCGTCGACGGCGCCGGCACCCACGTTCTTGACCGCGTCGAGGCCGAAGCGGATGTTGCCGCCGACGACGCGGAAGTCGTGGCTCGACACGTTGACGTCGGGCGGCAGCACCTCGATCCCCATCTCCTCGCAGCGGGAGACGAAGAAGGGCACCTTGTCCTTGGTCGACATGACCGAGGAGATCAGCGCCGCCATGTACTCGGCCGGGTAGTTGGCCTTGCAGCCAGGCGGTCCGGTAGGAGATCAGCCCGTAGCAGGCGGCGTGCGAGCGGTTGAAGGAGTAGTCGGCCGCCGCCTCGTTGACCGCCCACAGCTCCTTGATCACCTGCTCGTTCGTGCCGGTGGCCCGCGCGCCCTCGAAGAAGCGGTCCCTGAGCGCCGCCATCTTGTCGCGCAGCTTCTTGCCGATCGCCTTGCGCAGGTCGTCCGCCTCGGGCCCCGAGAAGCCGGCGATCGTCTTGGCGATCTCCATCGACTGCTCCTGGTAGAGGATCACGCCGTAGGTGGACTCGGTGATCGGCCGCAGGCGCTCGTCGAGGTACTGGATCCGCTCGGGGATGCGCTTGTTCTGCGCGTAGATGTCGATGTAGCGCATCGCGCCGGGGCGGTAGAGGGCGTTGAGCGCGACCAGGTCGTTGAACTCGTTGGGCTTGACCTTGCGCAGGGCTTCGCGCATTCCGTCGGACTCGAACTGGAACACGCCGACGGAGTCGCCCGCGCTGGAGCATCTCGTAGGTCTTCAGGTCGTCGAGCGGCAGCGCGGCCATGTCCGGCCGCTCGCCGCTGGACTGCTCGACGATGTCGAGCGCGGCCTCGATCACGTCGAGGTTGCGCAGGCCGAGGAAGTCCATCTTCAGCAGGCCGATCTCCTCGATCGGGCCCATCGGGTACTGCGTGACCGGCCGGTCCTCCGCCAGCTGCAAGGGCACGATGTCGGTGAGCGGCCGATCCGCGATCACGACCGCCGCGGCGTGGATCGACGAGTTGCGCACGATGCCCTCGAGCCCCTTGGCGGTCTCGATCACCTGCCGGGCCTCGCCATCGCTGTCGTAGACCCGCCGCAGCTCGGGCTCCTCCGCCAGGTACTCGTCGAAGCTCTTCGAGCGGCCCATCACCGGCTCGGGGATGAGCTTGGCGATGCGGTCGCCGGTGCCATAGTCGTAGCCGAGCACCCGCGCCGCATCGCGCGTGGCGGCGCGCGGGAACATGCGGCCGAAGGTGATGATCTGGGCGACCGACTCGCGGCCGTACTTCTCGGCCACGTACTGGATCACGCGGTCGCGCCCCTTGACCGAGAAGTCGATGTCGATGTCCGGCATGGACCGGCGCTCGGCGTTGAGGAAGCGCTCGAACAGGAGGCCGTAGGCGAGCGGATCGACGTCGGTGATGCCGAGGGAGTAGGAGACGATCGAGCCGGCGGCCGAGCCGCGGCCCGGCCCCACCGCGATGCCGCTCTCCTTGGCGAACTTGACGAAGTCCCAGACGATCAGGAAATAGGCCTCGAAGCCCATCCGTCCGATGACCTCGAGCTCCATGTCGAGGCGCTCGACCGCCTCGGCGGGCGGCGGGTCGCCGTAGCAGCGACGCAGGCCCTCCGTCGCCTGGAGGCGCAGGAAGTCCCGCTCCTCCTCGCCGCCCGGGGTCGGGAAGCGCGGCAGCAGCATCTTGCCGAGCTCCATCTCGACCGAGCAGCGCTCGGCGATCTCGGCGGTGGTGGCCACCGCCTCCGGCCAGGCCGCGAACGCCTCGGTCATCTCCCCGGTGTCCTTGAGGAAGAACTCGTTGGTGTCGAAGCTCAGCTTGGGCTGCTGCAGCGTGCTCTTGGTCTGCACGCAGAGGAGCGCCTTGTGGTTGTCGTAGTCCTCGCGGCGGAGGTAGTGGACGTCGCGCGGTGCCGACAATCGGGCGGCCGAGCTCCTTGGCGATCCGGATGATCCCCTCGTTGGCCCGGTCCTGCTCGGGGATGCCGTTCTTCTGGACCTCGAAGTACACGTTGTCGGAGCCGAAGGCCTGGATCAGGTCGTCGGCGTGGGCCCGGGCCTCGGCGGGAGAACCGTCGACCAGGCGGCGGCAGAAGCGCGACTGGAGGCAGCCGCTGAGCGCGATGACGCCGTCCGAGTAGCGGGACAGGAGCTCGAGGTCGACGTTGGCCTTGCCGCGCCGGAAGCCCTCCAGGTAGCCGGCCGAGCTGAGCTTGACCAGGTTGCGGAAGCCCTCGTCGTTGCGCGCGAGGAGGGTGAGGTGGTTGCGCTCGTAGCGGACCGCCTCGGAGCGGATGTCGTCGACCAGGTAGGCCTCGAGGCCCATGATCGGCTTGATCCCGTGCTTGGAGCAGGCCTTGTAGTGCTCCACGGCGCCGTTCATCACGCCGTGGTCGGTGAGGCCCAGGGCGGGCTGCCCGAAGGCCGCCGCCCGCTCCGCCAGGGCGTCGATCTTGCAGGCGCCGTCGAGCACCGAGTACTCGGAGTGCACGTGGAGGTGGACGCAGGTCACCGCGAGTCGAATATACGGGCGGGGGCCGACGGTTCCGCCGCGGCGGAGGGCGCGATTCTCGGTGTTTGCGCCGCTGGGGCGCTGGTCGCTGGTCCTGGGCGCTAGGAGTCGTCGCCGCCGGCTCGGGCGGCCGTGATCCCGCCGAGGATCACGAGAGCGACCACCCCGGCGGCCCCCAGCTTGGCGCGGTTCTTGGCGATGGTCAGCTTGGCGAGACGGGAGCCGAGCTGCCACACGAGCCAGCCGAGCACGGTGTATCCGCGAGATGTCATTCTGCCTCCCTTCCCAGGCCTCCTATTCCCCTAACTCCACCAGATCGCTAGCTTCGGCCCTGTGAAGCTCACCCGGCTGACGTTCGCCGCCGTGCTGCTGGCCTTCCTGGCGACGGCGGTGGCGACTACGGCCGCGGCGGGGCCGCCCGGCACCCGTCGCGTCCTGAAGGGCGCCGGCGGCCCGGGCACGCCGGACTTCATCGGGAGCCCGCGCCGGTTCCTCACACGACGCCAGCGGGGCAGCGCCGGGGACATCGCGCTCGGGTTCGTGCGCCGGCACCGGGACAGGTTCCGGCTCGATTCCGGCGATCTCGCGGGTCTCGAGCTCGAGCGCCGCTACACCACCAGGCGCGGCCTCACGCGGCTCGACTGGGCCCAGACCTACAAGGGCATCCCCGCCTTCGACACCGGGCTCCGAGCGACCGTGATGGACGGACGCCTCGTGAGCGTCTCGGGCCCGGTCAAGCCGGACCTGGCGGTGGCCGACACCACCCCCCGCCTTTCCGCGGCCGCCGCAATGCGGCGGGCTCTCGCGAGCGTCGGGGCCGGGCGGACCGTCCACAGCCGCGGCCCGGCTCGCGGTCTGCGCCGCCGGGCGCTGCTTTCCACCGGGCTGGCCGAGCTCACGCTGTTCCCGGAGGCCGACCGGACGCTCCTCGCCTGGAAGGTCTACGCCTTCGTGGACTCCGCCCACGTCTACCTCACCGTGGTCGACGCTCGGGACGGCTCGGTGCTGCGCCGCGTGAACATGGTCAAGACCGCCCGCGGCCTCGTCCATCGCAACTTCCCGGGCGCCCTGGGCAGCGGCGGCACCGACGGGCTCCGGACCTTCGCCACGAGCCCGGACCCGTGGCTCACGGAGGCGGGACGCCTGATCGGCGACAACGTCCACGTCTACTCCGATCAGGATGACAACCTCGGCTACGACTGTGGCGGGATCAACTGCCTTGACTTCCCCGAGCCGGCCAGCGGCGACGAGATCCCTCCTTTGAGCGGCAGCGACTGGAACTACCCGCCCGGTCATTCCTTCGGTAGTAGCCCGGCCGGCCACGTGTGCCCCTCCGCCGGCTGCACCTGGAACGGGTTCAACAGCGACAGCAACTGGACCACCAACCGCGAGCAGGCCGGGACCCAGCTCTTCTGGTTCGTCAACAACTTCCACGACTTCCTCCAGGCTGACGCCGGGATCCAGTTCGACGACGTCTCGGGGAACTTCGAGCAGACGAGCAGCGGCGGCACAGGCGGGGACCCCGTGGCCGCACAGGTCGACGACGGCGCCGAGACGGGGAGCGGCCGCCCGGACTGCGACCACGCGAACAACGCCAACATGCTCGCGCTGTCCGAGAGCGAAGCCCCCGCGTTCCGCGGACCCAAGATGCAGATGTATCTGTGGACGGGCCGCTGCGACAGCGGCTTTCGCGACACGAACGGGGCCGACGACGCCACGATCGTCTACCACGAGTACACGCACGGACTCTCGGGCCGGCTGGTCGATCCGGACGACACGGGCGGCCTCGGAACCACGCAGGGCGGAGCGATGGGCGAGGGCTGGAGTGACTGGTACGCGCTGGACTACCTGGTGAGCCAGGGGCTCCTGACGGACACGGCCACGCCCAACCAGCTCAACCTCGCGGGCTACGAGGTCCCCGGTGGCCTGCGCACCCAGGGCCTCGACGTGCCGGTGGGCTCCGGGGGCTACACCTACGCCAACCTCGGTCACGTCACCTTCAGCGGCCCCGAGGTCCACGACGACGGCGAGATCTGGGGCGAGACCCTTTGGGACCTCCGTCGCAGCCTCGTCTCCCACTACGGCCTGACCCAGGGCGAGCGCCACGCGCGCGCACTCGTCACGGACGCGATGCGCATCGGTCCGCCCGCGCCCAGCTTCCTCAACATGCGCGACGCGATCCTGTCCGCCAACACCGCCGACAAGCTCGGCGACTGCGATCGCATCTGGGCGGTGTTCGCCGCCCGCGGCATGGGCTCCGGGGCGAGCACGACGAGCCCCGAGGACGCCTCGCCCAACGCCGACTTCACGAACCCCTCGGCCAGCCGCTGTCCCCACGCCGCACCGCCGCGGCCGCCCGCGCCCACCCCGCCGCCCAAGCCGAGCTTCAAGAAGTCGAAGCGCACCATCCGCGTGAGTCGGAGCGGCCGCTTCACCTTCACCTTCAGCGCCGGCGCCGGACTGCGCGGCCGGATCACGCTCAAGACCCTGCGGAAGGTGCGGCCGGGCAAGCGGGGGCGCAAGCGCATCGCCAGCTTCGTCAACAAGACGTTCAAGGTCCCGAAGAGCGGCAAGGTCAGGCTGAAGCTGAAGCTCTCAGCCAGGAACCGCAGGATCCTCCGCCGCTACAAGAAGCTCCGGATCAAGGTGACCGTCAAGGTCCGTAATTCCGCGAACTTGACACGCACGGCGAGCGTCCGGATCACGCTCAAGGCGCCGCGGCCGCGGCGCAAGCACGCGACCTAGCGCTTGCGGTTGCGGACGCGGTAGGCCATCCGCGACTGCAGCGACCAGAGCTCGATGAAGCCGGGCGAGGCCTGCTGGGAGAAGAGCCCGCCCGACTCGCCGAAGCCCGCCAGGGCCGCGTCGTAGAGGGCATTTGGCGACTCGCGGGCCACCGGCCGGGCGCTGCCCTTGAAGAGGCGCATGGTGATGGTGCCCGTGACCTGCTCGTTGGCGGAGTCCATCAGGGCGTTCAGGTTCTCGAGCAGGGGCTCGTACCAGAGGCCGGCGTAGACCAGGTAGGCCCAGTGATTGTCGAGCTGGGGCTTGAAAGTGTTCTGGTGGATCGTGCCGACCAGCTTCTCGAGCTCCTTGTGAGCCGTGAGGATCAACGCGGCCGCCGGCACCTCGTAGAGGTCGCGCACCTTGAGGCCGACGATGCGGTCCTCCACGTGGTCGACGATGCCGACGCCGTGGCGGGCGCCGATCTCCCCGGCGCGCTCGAGCAGCTCGACCAGCTCCAGCCGCTCTCCGTTCAGGGCGACCGGGACTCCGCGGTCGAACTCGACCACCACGTCCTCGGGCTCGTCGGGCGCCTCGCGCGGGTCGGTCACGAGGGTGAAGACGTCGTCGCGCGGCGGCTCCGAGAGGTCCTCGATCGGCCCGCCCTCGCTGGAGCGGCCCCAGAGGTTGTCGTCGATCGAGTAGGGCGGGGACTCGGTGCCGCCCTTGACCTGAATCCCGTGCTCGCGGGCGTACGCGATCTCCTCCTCGCGCCCCATCTGCCAGCCCCGGACGGGGGCGATGATCTTCATCTCCGGGTCGAGCGCGAGCACCGTCGACTCGATCCGGACCTGGTCGTTGCCCTTGCCGGTGCAGCCGTGGGCGATCGTGTCGCAGCCCGACTCGCGCGCCTTCTCCACCGCGAGCTTGGCGATCAACGGCCGGCCCAGGGCGGTGAAGAGCGGGTAGCCGCCGCCATAGAGGGCGTTGGCCTTGATGGCCGGCAGCACGTAGCCGCGGGCGAACTCCTCGCGCGCGTCGACCACGTGGCAGTCGAGCGCGCCCAGGTGCAGGGCCTTGCCCTTCACCACCTCGAAGTCCTCCCCCGGCTGCCCCAGGTTCACCGTGAGGGCGACGACCTCGGCGTCGTACTCGTCCTGGATCCACTTGAGCATCACGCTCGTGTCGAGCCCGCCCGAGTAGAGCAGCAGGACGCGGCCGACCTCTCCGGGCTCGGCCTCGTAGGAGGCAGTTTTCGCGAGCGTGTGGCGTTCTTCTGGCATGGCGTCTTCCCACGCTATTAGAAGGCGTGCCCTGAGCCCTCTGCTGGCCGCGGCGATCGCCCCGATCGGAGTGCCCGGGCAATCGCTCCCGGAGGGCGACGCTGCGCTTCAGGGTCCTGCCAAGGCGCCGATGAGTCGCTCGAGCTCCCGCAGCCAGTGGCCTGGCAGCCCGCGCTCACGAGCTCCCTGGAGGAGCTGCGCGGCGTACTCGGGCGTCGGCGCGAGCTCCTCGGGCTCCTTGTCGATGACCTCGTAGACCGTCGCGTCCGCCGGCTCGCCCTCGGCGTCGACCCGGACCGCGCGGCGGCGGTAGGCGTCGCCCACCGCCTCCTTGCGGTCGAGCAGCTCCATGTCCGGAACCTCGTAGAGCGCGCCCCAGACGTCGTGTCCCTCGCGCTCCACCACGTCGGCCGCCCCGCCGCCCCAGCGAATCGAGCGGCGCCTGAACTCGAGCCTGAAGCCCGGCAGCCGCGCCGGGCCCAGGAAGCGCGCCTCCGGAGCGAACTTGCGCATCTCCTTGGCCGCCATGTTGCTGCCGTAGGCGAAGAGGAACACGCCGTCAGGAAATGGCCGCGCCGATCCGCGACACCGCCTCGTCGATCTCGGGCTCGCCCACCGTGAGGGGCGGCAGCAGCCTCACGGTGTCCGGCCCGGTCGCGTGGGCCACCAGCCGCTGCTCGAGCAGCAGCCTCCGAGCCAGCCCAGGCGCGTCCTCGGCCGTGAAGGCCAGCATCAGCCCGCGGCCGCGCACGTCGAGGCCGAGCCCTCGCAGCCCGGCGGCGAGCGCGTTCCCCTTGCGCGCCACGTCGCCGAGGAAGCCGGCGTCGTCCACCACGTCGAGCACCGCGTTGGCGGCCGCCGCGATCACCGGCCCGCCGGCAAAGGTCGAGCCGTGGTCTCCCGGCTGCAGCGTCATCGCGTACCGGGGCGTGCTGACGCAGGCGCCTATCGGAAGCCCGCCGCCCAGACCCTTCGCCACGGTCATCACGTCGGGCCGGATCCCGGACTGCTGCCAGGCCCAGAGGTCCCCCGTGCGTCCCATTCCGCACTGGATCTCGTCGAAGATCAGGAGCGCCCCATGCTGGTCGCACGCCTCGCGGGCGGCCAGGAGCAGCTCGGGCTCCAGTGGGTGGATGCCGCTCTCGCCCTGGATCGGCTCCAGCATCACGGCCGCGGTCCGGTCCGACACCGCGCGGTGGAGCTCCTCGATCCCGTTTCGCGGGACCACGTTGAATCCCGGCACGAGCGGCGCGAACGGGGCCTGCTTCGTCTCCTGCGGCGTGGCCGACAGCGCACCCATGGTTCGACCGTGGAAGCCGCCCTCCATCACCACGAACTCGCCGGCCGCGCGGTGGCGCCGTGCCAGCTTGATGGCGCACTCGATCGCCTCGGTGCCGGAGTTGCAGAGGAACGCCTTGCCCTCCAGGGACACGTCCACCAGCCGCTTGGCCAGCCGCATGCCGGGCTCCGTGTAGAAGAGGTTGCCCACGTGCATCAGCCGCCCGCCCTGCTCGCGCACGGCCTCCACCACCGCCGGATGACAATGGCCGAGCTGCACCACCGAGATCCCGGCGAGGAAGTCCAGGTACTCGTTGCCCTGGTCGTCCCAGAGCAGCGTGCCCTCGCCGCGGACGAACTCCACCGGGTTGCGCGCGTAGGTGGCCATGACGGCGTCCCGCTCAAGCGATTGGAGCTGCTCTAGGGCCACAGCTTGGTCCCGATCCCCTCGTCTGTGAACAGCTCGAGCAGCAGCGAGTGGGGGCGGCGGCCGTCGACGATGTGGGCCGCACCGACTCCGCCGCGGAGCGCCTGGACGGCCGCCTCCAGCTTGGGCCTCATACCGCCCGAGACCTGCTGCAGCCGTGCGGCCACCTCGCCGGCCGTGGCCTCGGAGATGCGGCTCTGGGGGTCGTCGGCCTCGGCGCGCCAGCCCTCCACGTCGGTGAGGAAGATCAGCTTGTAGGCGCCGAGCGCCGCGGCGACGGCGCCCGCGGCGGCGTCGGCGTTGACGTTGTAGGACTGCCCGTTGACGTCGGCGCCCACCGATGCGATGACAGGGATGTAGTCCTCGGCGATGTGGTTCAGCACATTGACGTCGACCCGCTCGATGTCGCCGACGAGGCCGAGGTCGGTCTCCCCCACGGGCCGCTTGGCAACCCGGAACAGGAGCCCGTCGTCGCCGCAGAGACCCACCGCCGGCTGCCCGTGGCGACCGAGAAGCAGCACGATGTCCTTGTTCTGCTTGCCGACCAGCACCATCTTCGCCACCTCGACGGTCTGCTCGTTGGACACCCGCAGGCCCTCGACGAACTTGACCTCCATGCCCAGCCGCTCCATGTAGCGAGTGATGTCCGGCCCGCCGCCGTGCACCACCACGGGATTCATCCCCACGTACTTGAGGAGGACCACGTCGCGCGCGAAGTCCTCCTTGAGCTCGGGATCGATCATCGCCGCGCCCCCGTACTTGATCACCACGGTCCGGCCGTGGAAGTCGCGGATATACGGGAGCGCCTCGAGGAGGGTGGCGACGTCGCGCATCAGGTCTAGCTCGTGTAGGCCGAGTTGAAGGTCACGTATTCCTCCGAGAGGTCGCTGAAGAAGACCTCGGTCTCGCCGCCGTTGCCGGGGATCGTGAGGTTGTACTCGACCTCGTCCGCCTGAACGGCCGCCTCCAGGTCGCGGACCTCGCCGGGGTCGAGCTCGATCGCGTTGCCCGCCGAGACGACCTGGCGGCCCTCGATCTCGAGATCGGCGACGAACTGCTCCTCGCGGGGCCAGGCCTGCCCGGCGGCCTGGAGCACCCTCCCGAAGTTCGGGTCGCCGCCGTGGAGAGCGGCCTTGACCAGCGGCGAGTCGGCCACCGAGCGGGCCACCGGCTCCACGGCGTCCGGGCGGCCGTTCACCAGGATCCGGCCGACTCGCGCGGCGCCCTCGCCGTCGGCAACGATCTCGAGCGCGAGCTGGCGAAGCAGGGCGTCCATCGCCTCGCCGAGGGCGAGCTCGTCGCCGCTCTCCGGCTCCACCTGTACCCCTGAGACGCCGCTGGCGATGGCGAAGACCGTGTCGCTCGTGGACAGCTGGCCGTCGACCGAGATCCGGTCGAACGAGCGCTTTACCGTCACGCCGGTGAGGAGCTCGAGCGTCTCCGCGCTCAGCCGGGCGTCGGTCTCGACGAAGCAGAACATCGTCGCGAAGCGTGGCGAGATCATCCCCGCGCCCTTGGCCTGCGCTGCGAGCCGCACCTCGCCCGAGGGCAGGATCACCTCGAGGCAGGCGCGCTTGGGGCCGCTGTCGCTCGTGAGGATCGCCTCGGAGAAGTCGGCGGCGTCGTCGCCGAGCGCGCGGCAGGCCTCGTGGGCCCCGTGCACCACCCGCTCCCTCGGAAGCTCGGTGCCGATGACGCCGGTGGACGCCAATCCGACGCGGTCCACGTCGATCCCGAGCTCGGACGCCACCGCCGCCTGGGTCGCCAGGGCGGTCTCGATCCCGCGCTCGCCGTCGCCGACGTTCGAGCAGCCCGAGTTGGCCGCCACCGCGCGCAGCTCGGAGAGCCGCGACCCGCGGGACACCATCACCGGGGCGCCCATCCGGGCGTTGGAGGTGAAGCGGGCCGCCGAGACGCTGTCCTCGGCGTCGCAGGCGAGCACGCCGACGTCGAGCCCCCGCGACGGCTTGATCCCGGCCGCCACGCCGGCCGCCCGGAAGCCCTTCGGCAGGGCGGCCGGATCGAGCTCGCGCACGTGCCCCGGCGCCTCCACCCAGCGCGAGGAGAAGAAGCTCATGCGAGACCCTCCGTCTCGGGCAGGCCGAGCATGAGGTTGAGGTCCTGGACCGCCTGGCCGGCGGCGCCCTTCCAGAGGTTGTCGATGGCCGCGAAGGCGATGGTCCTGTCTCCCACGACCGTCACGTGGAGGCGGCAGCGGTTCGTGTCCTGCACGTGCCGCGTGTGCGGCGGCGCGTCCACGAGGTCGATGAACGGCTCGCCCTCGTAGGCGTCCCGGTAGAGCTCGCCGGCCTCGTCCTTGGTCAGCCCGGGGACGGTCAGGTAGCAGGTGGCGAGGATTCCCTGGTCGAGAGGCACGAGGTGGGTCACGAAGCTGAATCGCGCCGGTCCGAGCTCCTGCTCGAGCTCGGCGCTGTGGCGATGACCCTCCACCTTGTAGGCGTTCACGTTCTCGGCCGCGGATGAGTAGTGGGTCTCCTCGGTGGCCTCGCGCCCGGCGCCGGAGACGCCGGCCTTGATGTCGAACACGCCGTCCTCGATGCGGCCCCGGAGCGGCAGCGCGGCCAACAGCGCCGCGGTCGAGTTGCAGCCCGGGCCCGCCACGAGCGAGGCCTCCTTGATCTCGTCGCGATGCGCCTCGGGCAGTCCGTAGACCGCTTCGTCGAGCAGCTCGGGCGCCTCGTGCGGCTGGTACCAGCGCTCGTAGCTCTCCTGGTCCAGCCGGAAGTCGGCCGACAGGTCGACCACCTTCAAGTCCCGTTCGCGAAGCGCCTTGACGGCGGGCGCGGCCGCCTTGTGCGGGTAGGCCACCAGCGCTGCGTCGGCGCCCTCGGCGACGGCGTCGGGATCGAACTCCTCGAGCACGCGCTCCACCCCATAGCGCGGATAGACCTCGTCGTGGCGCCGGCCCGCGTCGGAGCGGGCGGTGACGGCGGCGAGCTCGAGGGAGGGGTGGCGGTCGACGAGGTACGCGCAGAGCGCCCCACCGAAGCCGGCCGCGCCGATGACGGCGACGCGACTAGGCACGGAGCCTCCCATCGATCGCCGCAAGCGCGGTCTCGATCGCGCCGCGGCGCTCGGCCACCTCGTCGTCGGTGAGGGTGCGGTCGGGCGCGCGGAACTCGAGCCTCAGCGCGAGCGACTTGCGCCCCTCCCCCACCTGCGCGCCGCGGTAGAGGTCGAAAACGCTCACGCCGACGAGCAGGTCGCCCGCGGCCTCCCTGACCACGGCCTCCACGCGTGCGGCGGGAACGTCGTCGGCGACCAGGACCGCGATGTCCTGAAGCACGGCCGGGAAGCTGGTGACGTCGCGATATGTCATCTGGTCCGGCGCCAGCGCGGCGACGGCCCCGAAATCGATCTCGAACCAGGCCACGGGAAGCTCGAGCTCCCAGCTGCGGGCGACCAGCGGATGGAGCTCGCCGATCCAGCCGAGCTGTGCCTCCTCGGCGAACACCGCGGCGGAGCGCCCGGGATGAAGGTACGGCCGCTGCGCCGGCTCGAGCCGCCAGTCCAGGGCGGCCGGGGCCAGCGCGGCCTCGAGCAGACCGCGCGCCACGTAGAAGTCGACGGGACGGCCGGGTGACCGCCACCCGCTCGGCAGCTCGCCGGCGACGAGGACGCCGATGTGGTGGCCCTCGGCGGCGGGCGTGGCGCCGCCCGGCGGTTCGGGCACGTCGTCGAGCGAGCCCGAGCGGAGGTAGACGTGCGCCGACTCGAACAGGGCCGGCGCGGTTCGGCCATGCGCGACGTTGTGGCGCGCCGCGTCGAGCAGCCCCGGGAGCAGCAGCGGCCGCAGGACGCTCTGCTCGGCACTGAGCGGGTTGGCGAGCTCGAGCAGTGGCTCGTCGTCCAGGCGCAGCGCGGCGATCGTCTTCGGCGACGTAAAGCTGAAGGAGACGATCTCGCTCAAGCCGCGGTCGCGCGAGGGAGTCCTCCACCCGGCGACGCAGCCGCTGCTCCGGACTCAGACGGCCGACGGCCTTGCGCCGCGCCGGGAGCGTGGTCGGCAGCTTGTCCAGGCCGTGGACGCGCGCGACCTCCTCGATCAGGTCGGCCTCACGCTGCACGTCGGAATCGCGCCAGTAGGGGACGCTCACCGCGATCTCGCCGTTCCGGGCCTCGGGCGCGAAGCCGAGCCGCGCGAGGATGCCGTCCACCTCGTCCGGCGGGATCTGCTCGCCGAGCAGCCTCCCGAGGCGCCCGAGCCGGAGCGTGACCCGGCGCGGCTCGGCGGGCCGCGGATACTCGTCGAGCGTCCCGGGCACGAGCCGCGCCCCGCAGACGTCCAGCATCAGCCTCGCCGCCAGCCGCTGGGCGGCCATGGCGTGGTCGGGATGGAGCTGCTTCTCGAAGCGGGCGCTCGCCTCCGTGCGGAGACCGAGACTTGCAGAGGTCCGCAGGATGTTCGAGCCCACCCATGTCGCAGCCTCCATCAAGACGCGCGTGGTCTTGCTCGAGACCTCCGAGATCTGACCGCCCATCACGCCGGCGATCCCCGACGGCCCCTCCGCATCGCACACGAGGGCCATCTCGCGATCGAGCTCCCGCTCGACATCGTCGAGAGTCGTCATCCGCTCGCCGTCCTCGGCGCGGCGCACCACGATCCTGTTTCCTCGCACCTCGTCGAGGTCGAAGGCGTGGAGCGGCTGGCCCGTGGTGAGCATCACGTAGTTGGTGACGTCGACCACGTTCGAAATCGGCCGTTGTCCCGCTGCCGTCAGGCGCTGCTTGAGCCACAGGGGTGACTCTCCGATCTTCACGTCCTCGAAGACGCGCGCCGTGAAGCGCACGCAGATCTCCGGGTCGGCGATCTCGACGGATGCGTGATCCTCGGCGCGGTCGTCCCCGGCCGCCTCGGCGTCGCGGTCGCTCGGATCCTCGCCCAGCGGAGCCGCGGTGATCGCGTGGACGTCCCGCGCGACCCCGTAGACCCCTAGCGCGTCGGGGCGGTTGGGCGAGGTCTCGATCTCGAGGACCTCGTCGGCGATCGGCAGATGGTCGGCGAGGGGAGCGCCGGCGGGCGCATCGTCGGAGAGGACCATGATCCCCGCGTGGTCCTCGCCGAGGCCGACCTCGTCCTCGGCCAGGATCATTCCGCTCGACTTGACCCCGCGCAGCTTGGCCTCGCCCAACTCGGTGCCGTCGGGCATGATCGCCCCGGGCCGGGCGACCGCGACCGTCTGGCCCGCGGCCACGTTGGGAGCGCCGCAGACGATCGTGCGCGGCTCGCCCGAGCCGTCGTCGACCTTGCACACGCTCAGCCGGTCGGCGTCCGGGTGCTTCTCCGCCTCCACCACCTTTCCGACCACGAAGGCGTCGGTGGAGCCGACCCCGATCCGCTCCAGGCGCTCGAGCTCGAGCCCGCTGACCGACAGCCGGTCGGCCAGCTCCTCGTTCGAGAGGTCGGGGTCGCAGTAGGACCGCAGCCAGTTGGCGGGAACCCTCATGCCGCCCCGAACTGCTCCAGCAGGCGCAGGTCGTTCTCGAACAGCATCCGCAGGTCGGGAACGCCGTGCTTGAGGAGGGCGATGCGGTCGATCCCCATCCCGAACGCGAAGCCCTGGACCTTCTCGGGGTCGTAGCCGTTCTCCTCGACGAAGCCGTAGACGTTGGGGTCGACCATCCCCGAGCCGAGGATCTCGATCCATGCCGACCCCTTGCACAGGGGGCAGCGCGAGCCGTCGCGCAGGTAGCCCTTGCCGTCACAGCGGAAGCAGGAGACGTCGACCTCCACGCTCGGCTCGGTGAACGGGAAGTAGCCCGAGCGAAGCCGGATCTCGCGGTCGGCGCCGAACATCGCGCGCGCGAACTCGAGCAGCACGCCCTGGAGATCGGCGAGCGCGATCTCCTCGTCCACCGCCAGCCCCTCCAGCTGGTGGAACATCGGCGTGTGGGTGGCGTCCGAGTCGCGGCGGTAGACGCGCCCCGGAATCACGATGTAGATCGGCGGCTCCTGCTGCTCCATGGACCGCGTCTGCATCGGCGAGGTGTGCGTACGGAGCACCACCTGGTCGGCCAGGTAGAACGTGTCCATCAGCGTCCTGGCCGGGTGGCCGGGCGGGATGTTGAGCGAGGTGAAGTTGTAGTAGTCGAACTCGACCTCCGGGCCCTCGACCACGTCGAAGCCGAGGCCGATGAAGATGTCCTCCATCTCCCGGCGCGTCTGGCTGACGAGATGAAGGTGCCCGGCCGGGAACGGCGGGTCGCCGGGCAGCGTCACGTCGATGCTGTCCCTGGTCAGCCGGATGTCGAGCTCCTCCGCCTCGAGCCGGCGCCGGCGCTCCTCGAGCAGCGACTCGAGCGCCCCCTTGACCTCGTTCGCCTCCTTGCCGACCGGTCCGCGCTCCTCCGGCGGCAGCTCGCCGATCGAGCGGAGCGCCTGCGTCAGGTCCGACTTGCGGCCCAGGAAGCGCACGCGCAGCTCCTCGAGCTCTTCGGCGCTCCCCGCCGCGGCGATGGCGGACTCGGCCTCCTCGCGGAGGGCTTGGAAGCGGGCCTCAGCCATGAGCGGCCATCCTATGCGCGACGTCGTAGAGCGCCACCGTCGCGGCCATGGCCACGTTGAGCGACTCCGGACCGCCCTCGCGGAGCGGTATGCGGGCGCGCTCCTCGACGAGGCCCTCGGGCAGGCCCTCGCGCTCGGCGCCCAGGCACAGCACCAGCGGGGGCTGCGGCTCGACGTCGGTGAGAGCGCGCTCCGTGTGCGGGTCGAGTCCCAGGAGGCGACCGGCCGGAGCCCCGCGAGCGGGTGGCCGGGCGAAGACCGAGCCCATGCTGGCCCGCACCGCCTTGGGCGAGAACGGGTCGGCGCAACCGGGACCCAGGACCACGGGCCCATCGCACAGCGCATGCGCCGAGCGGATCACGGCGCCCACGTTGCCGGGATCTCCCACCCCATGCAGATACACGGACAGGTCTCCCCCGGGCTCCGACCAGCGGCGCCGGTACACGCCGATCACCCGCGTGCCCGACCCGAGCGTGCTCACCTCGTCGAGGAGCTCCGGCTCCACGTCCTCGCCGGCGACGAGCACGAACTCCGGCTCCCAGCCGGCCTCGACCAGGTCCTCGCCCTCGGCCGCGAACAGGTCGAGCTTCTCGCGCCAGCGGCGGTCATGGAGCTTCCTGATCGTTTTGAGCTTGTCGTTGTCGGCTGATCGGATCATGAAAAAGGGCGCCTAGTTGGCGCCCCCGGGAGTTTCCTTCGCTGCGGCTCTGCGTTCAGGCAGCCACAGCCTCCCGGGCTCGCTCGGCAAACCGTCGGAACGTCTCGGGGTCGCGCACTGCGATGTCGGCCAGGGCCTTGCGGTCGAGCTCGACCCCGGCCTCGCGGAGGCCGTGCATGAACTGGCTGTAGCTGAGGCCCTCGCGGCGGGCCGCGGCGTTGATGCGGGTGATCCAGAGGCGGCGAAAGTCGCGCTTGCGGTTGCGGCGGTCGCGGTAGGCGTACTGGTCGGCCTTGAGCACGGCCTCCTTGGCGCGCTTGTAGCTCTTGCTGGCCTGGCCGCGGTAGCCCTTGGCGCGCGCCAGCGTGGCGCGGCGCTTCTTGCGGGCGTGGACTGAGCGCTTGACGCGGCTCATCAGTGGCCCTTTCCGAAAGCACGGTCGCGGCTCGGCGAGCGAGAACCAAGACTGGGCGTGGCCGAGAGCGGAGTCGATGCCGAAGCATCGACGAGCGAACGGCCGCGCCCAGGCGCAGGTTCGCAGCCGCCGAACGTGATCGTGATTGAGGAAAGGGCCACTAGTGCAACAGGTCCTTCACGCGCTTCTCGTCCTGCTTCGCGACCACGACCGGCCGGCCCAGGCGGCGCTTGCGCTTGCGGTCCTTCTTGCCGAGGTTGTGGCTCGTGAAGGAGTGACGCGCGCGGAGCTTGCCCTTCGCGGTCTTCTTGAAGCGCTTCTTGGCGCCCGAATGGGTCTTGACCTTCGGCATGAAGGGAGACAGGTTAGCTCGTCAGAGCAAGTGTCCGTTGGACCTGACGCTGGTCGTCCCGAGAATCGGCGGTCTGCGCGAGAACGCTACTTGCGGCTGTTGGAACTCCGGCTCGCTACGCCGTCGTCGCCACGCCGATGAACCTCATCCCGGAGATGCCCGAAAGCCGGCGACTCACCGATCTTCTTGATGCTCTCGTAGTCCACGGCCTCATCGAAGACAGGGCCTGGCACCTCAGGCGAGTCAATGACTCCAGGAATGATCTCGGTGTCGAAGTCCTTGTCCATGTCCCAGTGTTTAGTCGACGTCGCGGACGGACGCTGACGCCCATCCGTCCAGATCCGCATTCGTGTGATGAATCATAGTGTGGACGAGAGTGCCTATCGCATAGAAGCTCGCGACAATTCCGAGGCCCCACCACAACAGGATCGGTGTCCTCCCCAGTTGAAGACCGATCGGCGCGGCCGCAGCCAAGAGTGCTAAGCCGTTGGTCCCGACTGCCCTCCGAGACCGCCGCAGCAGCACACGTACTAGCGGATGCGCTTCGACACGTAGAACTAGACCGGACAGAGCGGCGAACGCCGAGAGCAGGACCGTCGCGGCGACCGAAGCCGTCCCGGACCCAGGACCTGTTATCGCAGCGCCAATGTCCGTTGCCACGCCCGTAACGAAGATGCCGAGGGTGAGAAGCGACAACACAAGCGCTGGCCACAGAAACTCCGCCGGGCTGACGTGAAGTTTCGCTCGGACATATGGACGACGAGCTGTCGCATCGGGCTTAAGAAGGAGCCGTGGCCTTTCGCTGCTTCGGGGACCCTGACGAACGTCATAGTCAAGGCTATGGGTGCTCCTGAGACCCTGGTCGGCTTCTCCTCGACGATCGTCCCACACATCGAAAGTCGGCGCGGTGAGGAAGTCGGGGAGTTCGAGCTCTACATGAGTACTCGCGGATTCGCCAAGCCCGCCGAGCCGGGCCCGCAACACAAATCCGGGGTCCGGCCGCAGATCCTCGTCGCTCTGCCACTTCACCAGATGACGTCCACGCACCGCGGGCACCAGAGCCAAGAGCAGGAACCCGGTCGCCGATGACCCCACTAGAGACTTAAAGGTCGGACCCAGCTCGAGCGCCGCCGCGCGCTCAACAAGCTCCGCCGGCGACACTGGACGCTCGACTGCAGCGGCTTCCACCACGACATCGATCGCAGCGTCCGCCCGCGGCCCGCTCGGGTCGAGTCCGGCGTCGACGGCAGCAAGCGACAACACGTCCAGCGTGATCGCGGCGGTCTGCTCACCCAGAAGGAGGGGGATGGACTGGTTGCCCTCGGTCCTTAGGTCGAAGTTCACCAGCTGACGGCGTCCGAGCCACGCCAGCGGTACCACCCATTGATCGCCTTGCCCTGGGTTGTGAGGATCCGCGGGAAGGCAGAGCCCATCGTGGAACTGCGGCGGCACGGTGAAGTCCAGTGAGATCCGCCGCCGGACTAACGAGGCGGTTAACGGACTGATTGTCTCGACCCGGCGATGCCGCCAGCGTTCGACCTCACTGAGCAAGCCGAGCAGCGCTTCGGCCAGCGGCAGGGATCGGGCCTCCAGGGTCTCGTCGGGCCAAGCCACGCTGACCATTGTTTCCGAGGCCCCCGATGGAAGGGTCGCCCGGCGCGGGCGGCTGGCAGGTTAGCTCGCCGCTGCTTCGGCTTCCGGCTTGCGCTTGCTCGGCGCCAGCAGCATCGTCATGTTGCGGCCGTCCTGCTGGGGCAGCTGCTCGACGGTACCGATCTCGGCCACGTCCTCGGCGAGCCGCTTCAACAGCATCTCGCCGCGCTCTGGATGCGTCTGCTCACGACCCCGGAACATGATCGTCACCTTGACGCGGTCGTCGCGCTCGAGGAAGCGGCGGACGTGGCTCTTCTTGGTCTCGTAGTCGTTGTCCGCGATCTTCGGCCGGAGCTTGATCTCGCGGACGTTGACCTGCTTCTGGTGGCGGCGCGCGGCCTTGGCCTTCTGCTCCTGCTCGTACTTGTACTTCGAGTAGTCGAGCACGCGGCAGACCGGTGGACGGGCGTCGGCAGCGACCTCCACGAGGTCGAGATCCCGCTGCTGCGCGTACGCCAGGGCGTCCTGCGTCTTGAGCACGCCCACCTGATTGCCGTCGTCGCCGATCAGCCGGACCTCGGGCACACGTATGCGCTCGTTGATTCGGGTCTCGTCGCGCTCCGGCGGGCGCCGATCTAGCCTACGAGGGATCGGCACTAGGCGGGGGTGCTGCTAGGCGTCAAAGGCGAATGGTCGGCAAGTCGGGAGAGGGCACGTAGCGTCAGCGGCAGCGGTGGCGCGTGGTGTGGGTGCCCTTCATTCGTCAGCGAGTATAGCCCGTCCTCGCAAGGCGATTTCCCCCAAAGCCCTCTTCGCGAACTCGGCCACCGGCACCGTCCCCTGGTCGCCCTCGCGGTGGCGGCGCACCGCCACCCGGCCGCTGCTCTGCTCCTCGTCGCCCACGACCAGCATGTAGGGCGCCTTGCGCAGCTCGCCCTCACGGATCTTCTTGCCGATCGACTCCGAGCGCTCGTCCACCTCTGCGCGCAGACCGGCCTCGCGCAGCCGCTCCGCCACCTCGCGGGCGTAGTCGCCGTGCCGATCGGCGATCGGCAGCACGAGCGCCTGGACCGGCGCGAGCCAGAGCGGGAACTCGCCGGCGTAGTGCTCGGTGAGGATCCCGATGAAGCGCTCGAAGGACCCGAGCAGCGCCCGATGGATCATCACCGGCCGGTGCTCCGCGTTGTCGGCCCCCGTGTAGGCGAGCCCGAAGCGCTCGGGCATCGAGTAGTCGAGCTGCACGGTGCCGAGCTGCCAGGAGCGGCCGATCGAGTCGGTCATGTGCAGGTCGATCTTGGGGCCGTAGAAGGCGCCGTCGCCCTCGTTCAGGTCGTAGTCGAGGTCCTGGCTCTTGAGCGCTTCCTCGAGGGCCGACTCCGCCTGGTCCCACATCTCGTCGCTGCCGATCCGCTTCTCCGGGCGGGTCGACAGCTCCAGCCGCGGCTCGAACCCGAACACGCCGTAGAGGAAGAAGCCGAAGTCGAGGCAGCGGACGGCCTCGTCCACGATCTGGTCCTCGGTGCAGAAGATGTGGCCGTCGTCCTGGGTGATGCTGCGCACCCGGAGCAGACCGTGGAGGGTGCCGCTCGGCTCGTGGCGATGGACGAGGCCCTGCTCGGCGTAGCGGATCGGCAGGTCGCGGTAGGAGCGCAGCTCGCGCTTGTAGATCTGGATGTGGGCCGGGCAGTTCATGGGCTTCAGGCCCATGGGCTTGTCCTCCACGTCCGTGAAGTACATGTTCTCCGCGTAGACGTCCCAGTGGCCGGACTGCTTCCAGAGCTCGACGTCGTAGAGGATCGGCGTGCGCACCTCCTGTATCCGCGGCGCACGTTCTCGTCGCGCCAGAGGGTCGTCAGCTCGTTCCAGACGTGGGCGCCGTTCGGCAACCAGAACGGCGACCCCGGCTGACAGCTCGCTGAACATGAACAGGTCGAGCTCGCGGCCGAGCTTGCGGTGGTCGCGTGCCCGTGCCTCCTCCAGCCGGCGTACGTGCTCCTCGAGCTCCTCCTTGGAGAGGAACGCCGTCCCGTATATGCGGGTGAGCATCTGGCGGCTGGCGTCGCCGCGCCAGTAGGCGCCCGCCACGCTCGTGAGCTTGAACGCCTTGATCCGCTTGGTGCTCGGCCCGTGGGGGCCGCGGCAGAGGTCGGTGAAGGGCCCGTTGCGGTAGAGGGAGACCGAGTCGACGCCCTCGTCGCGCACCAGGTCCTCGATCAGCTCGACCTTGTAGTCCTGGCCCTCCGCCTTGAAGCGCTCGATCGCCTCATCGACCGGCAGCTCGGAGCGCTCGAAGCGCTCATCGGCCTTGATGTGCTCGCGCATCTTCTGCTCGATGCTCGCCAGGTCGTCCTCCGAGACCTTGACGCCCTCAGGGAACTCGAAGTCGTAGTAGAAGCCGTCCTCGATCGGCGGCCCGATCGAGATCTTCACCCCGGGGTAGAGCTCCAGCACCGCGGTCGCGAGCACGTGGGCGGCGTCGTGGCGCACGAGCCAGAGCGGACCGCCGCCGTCCTCCTCGCTCTTCGCGGTGACGATCTCGATCGTGTCGCCGTCGCTGAGCGGGGCGTCGAGATCCTGGAGCGCGGGCGCTCCGCCGTCGCGCCTGACGCGGATGCCGAGGGCCGCACGGGCCAGGCCCTCGCCGATCGCACGGGCCGCGTCGGCGCCTGTGGCGCCGTCCTCCAGCTCGAGGCTGCTGCCGTCGGGGAGCGTGATCGTCATTGCCGCTCCACCGTAGCGCCGAGAACAGCGCCCAGGACCCCGAGATCCGCCTCGAGCGCGCGGGTCACTAGGAAGCGCTCGCGGACGCGCTCGCGGCCCGACCGCCCGAGCTCGATCGCAAGCCCCGGGTCGCGCACCAGCTCGAGGATCCGGCCCGCGGTCTCCTCCGGGCTCTCCGTCAGGAAGCCGTCGACGCCGTCGCGCACCTGCAGCGGCAGGCCCCCCTGCGGGTTGCCGACCACCGGGGTGCCCTTCCACAGCGCCTCGGACGCGGCGAGGCCGAAGCCCTCGCGGATCGCTCGCTGGAGGGTCGACCCGCGCGAGGCGCTGAAGGGCGCCGAGCTCGAGCTGGCCGACCCCCTCGTAGCTCGTGAGCAGGTGGAAGCCCGCCTGGTCGCCCGCGTAGTCGGTCACCTCCTTGGCGGCCTGCCAGCCGGCCGTGTCGCCGGAGTCGAGCTCGGCGGCGATGACGAGCTGCAGCTGCGGCAGCTCCTCGCGCGCGAGCGCGAAGGCCTCGAGCGTCGAGTGCGGGTCCTTCCAGCGATCGAGCCGCATCAGCTGGAAGAGGAACGGCAGGTCGAGGTCCACCCCGAGCGGGCGGACGCATGCGCCCGGGCAGCCCCACGGCCGGATCGAGGTTGCGAGGGCTGAGCGGGTCGATGCCCGGCGGCGAGCGGCGTAGCCGCGAGCCGCGCAGGCTCGGCGGCGCGAACGAGTCGTCCGGCACGGCGATCACCGCACAGGCGGTCGGCAAGGAGCTCGGCCCGCTCGAATAGCGGCGGGTCGGGCTCCGAGGCGTCGAGGTGGCAGCGCCAGACGACCCGCTGGTCGAGCGCCGCCGCCAGCCCGAGCAGCGCCGGGTCGTGCAGCACCACCGCGTCCCAGCCGTCGACGAGGCCCTCCGCCACACGCGCGCAGGCCTCCAGGTAGGCGTCCCAGGCCGCGTCGTCCACCGCTGTCTCGGCACCCTGGAACCCGTCCTCGAGGGCCTGGGCCACCAACTGGAGCTCCGGCCCGCCGAACAGCACCCGCCACTCCACCTCCAGCCCTGCATCCACGGCCAGCGGCAGGAGCGCGCTCAGCAGGTCGGGCACCCGGCCCCCGTGCGCCCCGCTCAGGTGCAAGACCCGAGCGCCGCGCACCGGCCCGGCCGCGGCCCGCACCGCCTCGATCGCCTCGGCGCCGGCCGCCTCGGCATGTCCCGCAAGCGAGCCGCGGGCGACCACCATCGGCTGCAGGTCAGCGCTCACGCGCGGAGCGTACTTCCGCGGGGCGGGTTCATCCCACCCTGCGCCGGCGCGGCTGGGTAGGAGGCGGCGCGCGGAACGCCGCCGGCATGGTCCGGGAATGCGCCGTAGCGCCCGTCGCGAGCGCCGGAGCGCGCACACCTGTGTGACCGCCGTCACACATATGTCACCAAGGTATGTAACCTCAGCGCAGCATGGCAAGCAGGCCCTCTCGGCTGAGGTTCAGGCGTACCTAGGGGGCGTGTGCGTGATGACCCGTCACGCTCTTGGCTACTGCTGACGCCTGGTCAGCGCAGGAGTGGGGCGAGTTCGGGGATGACCCTGTCGTTGATGAAGGTCCCGATGCGGTTGAGCAGCGAGACGACGCGTTCGTAACGCAATGCCTTCGACGGCGTGGTCTCATCGAAAGCTATGCCCATAAGCAGATCTGCTTCGAGATCCACTTGGGTTTCCGGGTCGGCGTCGATGTCCCACCAGACAGCTATGCAGTTCTCTTCCAGCGGTCGTCTGCGCAGTCGGTAGCCCCGGAAGACCACTCCGCTCCCCGTGGCCTCCCAGCCGGTCCGAAACGCCTCAATCGCAGCGGGTGCGACATGAAGCAAGCGGTGCTTGTCGATGTCCGATATCTCCCGAAGCTGCCAGAGCAGCCAAGTGTCAGGGTCCTTCCTTCGGTGGTACGGCTGAAGTCGCTCGACGCGACTCTTCACGCCTCGCCGCGCCTGCGCGAGTCTCCACCGAGATGCGCGCCACCGCTTGTACGACGACGTGATCGGGAATTGGGGTTCGCCAGGTTTGGCGGGCGCGGCCTTGCCCTTAGGAATGGAGAGTTCGTAGATCAGGTGGTCGAGCGCCGACCGAAGGCAATGCGCAACGTCCCCGATGATCACGCCGAGGCGCGGGTCAGGCTCAGGAACGTTCTTGACTCGGAGGATGGGTTTCCACTTCGCATTCACGTCGAGGAACGTGGTACACGGTTCCTCGGGCTCGGAGAACATCTTCCCGACTTCCCTCTCAAGTTCTTTGAGATGAAAATGCGCCCGGCTCATCTTGAGCTCGACGCCTTCTAGCGACCCTGCCACGCGTTACCCTCGCTTTTGGTGCCTCACCGCAAGCGCGAGCCTAAGCAGAAGACCCAGCCGAAGAAAGGCGATCCGGTCGAGATCCCGGTGCCGAAGCGCAAGGACTTCGACTCGCTGATGAAGCGGGCTATTGACCCGCCCGACAAGCGTCGGTCGTAGCCCCCTCCGCTCGCCCGACCTAAGATCGCCGCATGGACCTTGATTTCGCGGTAGTGGCCGACGGGGTCTCGGCACGGCAAGACGGCAAGTTGGACATCTTCGGTGCGGGGTTCGACACGATCTTTGCTCCGGGTGTCCCGGCTAGGCACGCTCGACTGGTCCTGGCCGTTCGGGTGTTGCTGTCACGCCATGAGGCCGAGCACCAGCACCGCCTCGACGTAATCCTGCAGGCCGCTGACGGAGCGGAGATAGGTCGCGCTCGCGGCGAGGTCGAGCCGTTGGAGGACTCCGTCCGCCAAGAGATACCGGCCGGCCGCCAAGTGGGGCTTGGGTTGCTCTTGAACTTCGACAACCTTGTGTTCCCGGAGTTCGGCGCCTACCAGGTGGCGATTCACTGGGACGGCAACGAGGCCCGTGCTCCCCTTCGATTGTTTGTGGTCCAGACTCCGGCCTCCTAACTTCGGAATCCGAGCCATAGCTATATGGCCGAGTTCTCCGACTACGCGCTCTACAAGATGGCCGTCCGTGGGATCAGCCGCGATGACGTAGAGCTAGTTCTCGCTGACCCGGATGGAGGCTTCACATCCCGGGAATCCGGACGGCCGTTCTTTGTGCGGGAAGTGGACGGGCGTCTGATCCATGTCGGCGTCGAGCCGCCTGATAACGACTATGTCGTGGCCGTATTCGTCCCCTGATTGGAGGGCTGACTAAGCTATGTCCACCGTGCCCTCGGTTATCCGAGACCCAAGGTCTGGGGTCTTCTCTGTGGATCTCGAGCCAGGCGAGTTCTCCCGGACCGTGCAGTTCGATGAGGACCACAACGTTGATCTTGACGCGAATGGCCGGGTCCTCAGCATTGAAGTCCTCAACCCCGCCGAGCCGAAGCTTGAGGAAATAGCGGCTCGCTTTGGGATTGAGGATCGCCTGCCGGAAATCCTCGAAGCGGTGAGTGCTGCGGTAGCTCCTGTTCAGACCGGCACGACGGCTTCGCGCCAGCTGGTCTCCGTGAACGGCACCGTTCGCGTGATCGGAGGCAGTTCGGCGTCCGGGACCTCTGGGGAGCCGGTTCCGCCTCGGGAAATCACGCTTGCTTAGCTGCCCGAGCTAGCAAGGCGTCGAACATGCCGCCTTCCTTGCGCCGGTTGTAGCGGAACGCATACTCGTCCAAATAGGACTGGAGATAGCGCGGCGATACGTGCTTGTACGCCCCTCGCATCCCGGTCTTCAGGTTCCCGAAGAACCCCTCGATCGTGTTCGTATGCACGTCGCCTTCGACGTAGACGCCGCGCGAGTGGTTGATGATCCGGTGGCCTAGGAAGCCGTCGTACTTCAAGGGCTTGTACGCCTGCCAGTCGTCCGTGAAGACGAGGGACGACGGGTTGACGTTCGCCCTGACCTCTCTACTAAGCGCAGGCCCACGCCTTGAGGGGATGACGCGCAGCCGCACACGTCCGCCGCGCTCGACCATCCCGAGGATGGTGGGCTTCGCCTCACGGAACGCGGCAGCCTCAGCGCGGGTCTTGTGCTTGTTGCGCGGCTTGCCGCCCCACGACGTTTCGTCAATCTCCACGTCGCGGGAAAGCTGGTCGTCGTCCACGTCGGCCATTAGCTCGGTGCGGATGCGCTTCATCATCCGGTGCGCGGTCTTGTAGGTCACGCCTAGCTCGCGCTCAAGCTGCTTGGCCGAGATGCCGCAGCGAGTGCTAGCGACGAGATAGATCGCGTAGAACCAAAGGTGCAGAGAGGTCGTGGACTTCTCGAAGATCGTGCCCTTCATCGGGTGGACGTGCAGCCCGCAGGAGTCGCAGGTGTAGGACGCCCTGGTCTTGGTGCGATGGAACTTCCGCTCGCGCTCGCAGCGCGGACAGTGGGCGTGGTGGCCGTCGGGCGCGTGCTTGTCGCGCCAGAGCCGGTCTAGGCAGGCCGTGTCGTCGGGGTATTCGCGCATGAACTCCATGAGCGAGTAGTCCGAATCCGAGGACTTCTTCCGGGTCGGATGGTTCCTGTCGTTCGCGGCCATAGGAACATTATACATACTCCGATGACATATGTGTGACCGCCGTCACACTTCGAACGCACGTTCGGGGTACCTTCGTAGCTGAGCCGACGCAGGGGAAGGCGTTCGCGTCTCCGCCGGCTCCACTCCCCGCCGCGACTTAGTCGCCAGGTGGGACCCCGCCCCAGTGGCGGTGCACCCGACGCACGGAGGTCGAAAACTCGTGCGCAAGCTCATAGCCAGCACGCTGGCCGTCAGCGTCGTGGGGGTTCCCACGGCGCTTGCCGCCGGCGATGAGAACGACATAGCCAAGACGCCGCCCACGAAGCGGCTCGTGGCCACGACGACGCTCGACAAGCACTGGAAGCACGCGAAGCACGTGCTCAAGAAGAAGCGCAAGGCCGCGCACGAGCAGAGCGTCTCGGTCCCGCCGCAGCTCGCGCAGATCGCGCAGTGCGAGTCGCACGGCGATCCGCACGCAATCGGCGGTGGCGGCACCTACCGCGGCAAGTACCAGTTCGACATGGGCACGTGGGCCTCGGTCGGCGGCCACGGCGATCCCGCCGCGGCTCCGGAGGCCGAGCAGGACAAGCGCGCCGCGATCCTCTATTCGCGCACGGGGCCCAGTCAGTGGCCCGTGTGCGGCGCTTAATCCCGCTCTACCTGGCTGCCTGGGACGATGTCGTCCTGGCCCGACTCGTCCCAGCGCACCCAGGCCTTGTGCCCGCCGTCGTAGTCGGGCGCCCATAGGACGAGGGTCGCCGGCTTTTCCCAGACCGTGCAGCGATCGCTCGACTCCTCGTCGAGACCGCGCCATACGCGGATGAACGGATTGTTCTCGAGCTCGTCGCCGATCGTCGTCGGGTCGGTGTGCCCGGGCCGCACGCCGGTCTCGGGCGGCAGCTTGGCGAGCACGTCCATGATCGAGCGACGCAGGTCCTCGAAGCTCGTCGATCCGGGCGCCTTCACGCCGCCTACGGAGTTCTTGAAGAGGGTGTCGCCCGTGAACACCTCCGAGCCGTTGACGACCAGGGAGAGCATCCCGGCCGTGTGACCGGGCGTGTGCAGCGGCTCGATCTCGAGGCCGCCGAACGACAGCCTCTCCCCCGGCTCGATGGTCCGGTCGACGTCCATGAGCTGCTCCGCCTCGAGGGGATGGGCAAGGATCTCGACCCCGAGGCGCTCCTTGAAGACGTGGTTCTCGGCCACGTGGTCGTGGTGGTGATGGGTGAGCAGGAGGTGCTCGACGGTCAGGTCGTTCTTATCGATCGCCTCGAGCAGGGGCTCGGGCGGCGCGCCGGAGTCGATCAGCACGCCGGTGCCGCCCGGCTCGTTCCCCACCAGGTAGGCGTTGGAGAGCCACTCGTCGCTCATGGAGCGCTCGACGATCATCGCCCGCGAGAATAGTGGGGTGCGCGACCTCCGGGCGGCCTTTCCCGTCTTCGACCGCATCTCGTACCTCAACGCCGGCACGTGCGGCCCGGTGCCGCAGGCCGCCGTCGAGGCCGTCGCGCGGGAGTTGGCCGCCGACGCCGAGTCGGGCCGCGGCGACAAGGCGTTCTTCGAGGATCGCTACAAGGGAAAGGTCGAGCGCCTCCGCGCCGGCCTCGCCCCGCTCCTGGGCTGCGAGCCCTCCGAGGTGGCCCTGACCGACTCGACGACGGCCGGCGTGAACGCCGTCATGTCCATGCTCGAGCTCGGCCCGGGCGATGAGGTCCTGACGAGCGACGAGGAGCATCCTGGCGTGCTCGTCCCGCTCGGGGCGGGAAAGGTCAGGCGCGGCTTCGACGTGCGACTCGTCCCGTTCGCGGAGCTTCCGGGGGAGGTCGGGCCGCGCACCAAGCTCGTGGCCGCCTCGCACGTCTCCTGGATCAGCGGTCGCGTTCTCGACACAGCCGCCATCGACGTCCCGGTGCTGCTCGACGGAGCGCAGGGTCTCGGCGCCGTGCCGGTGGACGTGAGGGCGCTCGGCTGCGACTTCTACGCCGCCTCCGGCCAGAAGTGGCTGTGCGGCCCGATCGGGCTCGGCTACCTGTACGTGAGGCCGGAGCGGGTCCGGGAGCTGATTCCCGCCTCGGCCGGCTTCGGGGCGCTGGCGGAGACCGAGCGTCCGCTCGATCTCGTGCTGCACGAGGATGCCCGGCGCTTCGACGCCGGTCCCTTGGCGCCGCACCAGGCGGCCTGGGCGCTGGCCGCGCTCGACGTACTCACCGCCCCCGGCATCGACGCGGTGCACGACCGCGCGGCGAGCCTCGCCGCGCGGCTCGCGGGCGACCTGGCCGAGCGGGGGCTGAGCGTGGCGCCCCGCGGACCTTCGACCCTCGTCTCCTGGGAGTCGGCCGATCCCGAGAGGCAGGCCGCGGACCTCCGCGAGCGGGACGTGGTGGTGCGCTACCTCCCGGGCTGGCCCTACGTGCGCGCTTCGCTCGGAGCCTGGAACGACGAGGAGGAGCTCGAGCGCCTGGTCGAGCTCGCTACTTCTGGGTCATGATCACGATGCCGTAGACCACGGCCGCCGCGACGACCGCGAGCGCGAGCGCGCAGAGCAGACCGAAGACGGCGGCCTCGCCGGAGCGACCCGAGCGGGTCAGGTCGACCGCCCTTGCTCCGCCCAGGATCGCGAACGCGAAGGCCGTGGTCAGGCCGATCCCCGCCGCCAGGGAGGACCAGACGACCTGGAGGAGGTCGTGCCCGCTGACGATCTCCGCGAGCGGCGTCACTAGCCGGCCTCCGCCGCGGTCACGGCCGGCCCGCGGGCGGCGCGGCGCACGAACAGCACCGCGGCTCCGGCGAGGATCAGCGCCGAGACCACCACCGGTCCGAGGGCGCCGGTGCCGAAGATCCGCGTGACCCCGTAGGTGAGGGCCCCGATCGTCGCGGCCGCGGGGAGGGTGACGACCCAGGCCACCACGATGTTCCCCGCCACTCCCCAGCGCACGGCGGAGAGCCGCTTGGCCGCTCCCGAGCCGATCACCGCGCCGGTGATCGTGTGCGTGGTCGACAGCGGGAAGCCCACGTGGGACGAGGCCAGGATCACGGCAGCGCCCGAACCCTGCGCGGCGAAGCCCTGAGCGGTGTCCATCTTGTGGATCCGGCTCCCCATCGTCTTGATGATCCGCCAGCCGCCCACGTAGGTCCCGAGCGAGATCGCCGTGGCTGCCGAGAGGACGACCCAGTCCGGCACGTGGAAGTGGTCGGCCGAGATGTTCCCGTTGGCGACGAGCGCGAGCGTGATGACGCCCATCGTCTTCTGGGCGTCGTTGGTGCCATGGGCGAGGGCCAGGAGGCCCCCGGACAGGACCTGGCCCGCGCGGAAGCCTCCGTTGACCGGCCCGGGCCGCTGCCGCCCGACGATCCGGTAGATGAAGAGGATCCCGAGGCCGCCGACCACGAACGCGAGGATCGGCGCGACGATCGCGGGGATCATCACCTTTCCGATAACCCCCTCACCGATGATCGCGTCCGCGCCGTTGGCGGCGAAGGCGGATCCGATGAGGCCGCCGATGAGCGCGTGCGAGGAGCTGGATGGAAGCCCGAAGTACCAGGTGATCAGGTTCCAGGCGATCGCCCCGATGAGGCCGCCGAAGACGATGAGCGGCGTGATCAGGTCGGGCTGGACCACGTCCTTGGCAACCGTGGCCGCCACCTGGAGCGAGATGAAGGCGCCGACGAAGTTGAGGAGGGAGGCGAAGGTCACCGCCACGCGCGGCGGCATCGCTCGCGTCGAGATGGCCGTCGCCACCACGTTGGCGGTGTCGTGAAAGCCGTTGGTGAAGTCGAACACCAGCGCGGTCGCAACCACGATCACGACGATGACGTCCGCGCCCACGCCGGCCTACGAGTTCTTGAGCGCTATGCCTTCGATGATGTTGGCCACGTGCTCGGTGGCGTCGATCGCATCCTCGAGCTTCTCGAAGATGTCCTTCCAGCGGATGACGACCATCGGATCGATCCCGTTGTCGAAAAGCGACGCCACTGCCTCGCGGACGATCCGGTCGCCGTCGTTCTCGAGCCGGTTGATCTCGACCGTGTAATGGGAGATGTCCTTGAAGCCCCTCAGCCGAGGCAGCGCCTCGTTGATCTGGCGGCTGGCCTGATACAGGACCTTGGCGAGCGCCTGCGCCTGATCCATCGGCGCCTCGATCTTGTAGAGGCCCAGGTAGTCGGCGACCTCCTCTGTGAAGTCGACCACGTCGTCGAGCGCGGATGCCAGGGCGAGGATGTCCTCGCGGTCGATGGGCGTGACGAAGGTCTGGTTGAGGCGCTGGATGATGTCGTGCGTGATCCGGTCGCCCTCCTGCTCGCAGATGAGGATGTCCCGCGCGAGGTCGCCGCGGTCGGGGTAGTCGCGCAGCATCTCCTCGAGCAGGCCCGATGCGCGCTCGACGTTGCCTCCGGCCTCCTCGAACAGGTCGAAGAACTCACGTTCCCTGGGCGCGATGATGCTGGAGAGGCGCACCTGGCGGCAAGCTAGCAGAGGTTCCGGCGGCTACTCCGGGTCGAAGCGGGCCTGCTCGATCCGGCGAGCCACGACATCCCCTGGCTCGCCGAGCGTTTCGCGCACCGCCGCGGCGCTGGCGGCGTGGTCGTAGGCGACGCGCCGCAGCTCGATCGCGCCGTTCTTGTCCACGAGGCCGTAGGCGGCCCGGGTGTCGCCGTCGAACGGCATGCCGACGCTCCCGGGGTTGACCAGCTCGATGTCACCGGCCTGGCGAGTGAACGCGAGGTGGGTGTGGCCGAAGACGAGCCGCGCCGCCTTCACGCCCTCCAGCATGTCCGCCTCCTCCTCCGCCGGCGCTGGAAAGAAGCTCGCCACGTCCGACCCCGGCGACCCGTGGCAGTAGAGCGTGTCCCCTCGCTCGAGCGTCTCCGGCAACCGCGGCCAGCTCGCGGACCAGGTGGTCGCCCAGCAGATCGGCGCAGGCGGCTATAGCCGGACGCACCTGCTCCGGCGCGTCCTCAGGCGACGCCGTCCAGCGCTCGCCGTTGCCCCGGATCCAGTCCGCATCGAGCTCCTTCAGCCGCGCGACTGCCTCCTTGGGCCAGGCGCCGAAGAGGGCGTAGTCGCCGCCAAGCAGATAACGCTCCGCCCCGGCCTGTTGAGCGTCGGTCAGGACCGCCTCGAGAGCCGGGAGGTTGCCGTGGACGTCGTAGATGAGAGCGAGCATTTAGAGAGGTTTAACCGAGTCCCGGTCCAGGCACGCTTAAGTGAACAGGACTCGACACGAGGGAGGGTCGTGCTATGTGCTTCAAGCACGGCAGGACCGACCGCAATAAGGAAGCTCGCCGTCGCCTGGCCGAGCGGCCGACAGAGAAGCCGCGCCAGACCACGCGCCCGCGAGGCAACGCCCCCATCCACGACCAGGACCTGCAGAGAAGCCTCGAGCGCCTCGAGGCGCTGGTAGGCCGCTAACGCTGTTCGAGCGCAACGCGGACGCCGAGCCCTACCAACACGGCGCCGACCAAGCGCTCGATCGTGCGCGCGAGGGCGCTCCCTACGAGCGCCCTCCGCGTGCGGTCCACCGCCAGAGCCAGCAGCGAGAACCACACCAGGTCGAACGCAACCACGAGCGCCGCCATCCCGAGCGCGGCCGGCAGCACGGACGAGCCCTGCGGCACGAACTGCGGGAAGAGGGCCACGAAGAAGACGGCGAGCTTCGGATTGGCGAGCCCGGTGGCGAGGCCGTCACGGAACGCGGTCCGGTGCCGCGGCCGCGCCTCGGCGAGCTTGCTCTCGCCGAACAGCGCCTGGATCCCGAGGTAGACGAGCGTGGCGCCTCCCACCACCTTGAGGGCCACGAACGCAGCCTCGGAAGCAGCGACGAGGGCGGAGATCCCGAGCGCGGACAGGATCGCCCAAGCCAGCACGCCCACGCTGTTGCCAAGGGCACTCATGAGAGCCAGCCGACGGCCGCGGATGGCGCTGCGCACGACCGTCGCGGTGGCGGGCCCCGGCGTGAGCGTAAGAAGTGCAGCGATAGGAAGAAAGGCCCAGACCATGCGCCGACAGGTTAAAGGCGAAGCACGGCCCATTTGCGGCGCGAGGACCGAGCATGGGCGCGACCTCGGGTGCGTCCAGGCGAAGGTCAATCGCGTCGCAAATGGGCCGTGCTGGGCTCGAACCAGCGACCTCCGGCTTGTCGAGCCGGCGCTCTCCCAGCTGAGCTAACGGCCCGGGGAGCCTTCGGCGGCTAGCGTAGCAACGGCCTCCTGGTCGGCCGCGCCGTTGCCGCTCCCCGCAGCGGGCGCCTCCGCCGGCAGCACGCCGTGCGCTCGCATGGTGATCTCGAAGGTCTCGCGGGTGTCGTGCCGGGGGACCCAACCAGTGGCCTTGAGCTTCTCGTTCGACACGATCCAGGGGTAGGTGGCGAACTGGATCTGGCCGGGCGGCGCCTCGCCGAGTCGCAGCGCCCAGAAGGCCTTGCCGAGAAGGCGGTAGGCGCTCATCGGCATCTTGCGGATGGGGCTGCCCGTGATCTCGGCGCACTCCCGGAGGGTCATGAGGCCGTCGCCGGCCACGTTGTAGGCCCCGCCGTGCTTGCCGTGCAGCAGATGGATGACCGCCTCGACGACGTCGTCCTCGTGGACGAACTGGATGTGGTTGTCGAGCTGGCCGGCGTCGACCGCGAAGGGCGCCTTGGTCCAGAGGCGGACGAGGTAGTTGTCGACGTTGGGCCCGAAGACGATGCAGGGCCGGACGATGGCCATGGTCCGATCGGGGTGCTCGAGCGCCCAGAGCTGGCAGAGGCGGTCGGACTCGGTCTTGTCGCGCGCGTAGGAGAAGCCGGCGACCCCGCGAACTGGATGCTCCTCGGTGATCGGCTCGGGGTTGTCGGGGAAGGCGCCGTAGGCGGTGGACGAGCTCGCCACGAGCACCTGCTGGATCCCGGCGGTGGATGCCGCCTCGAGGACGTTCCGGGTCCCGTTGACGTCCACGTCGTACATGAGCTCCTCGTTGTGCGAGGGGTTGAGGATGAAGGCGAGGTGGACGAGCGCGTCGACCCCGGCCGCCTGGACGACTTCGCGCACGGCCGCCCGGTCGCGGACGTCGAGACGATGGAACTCCGTCTTGGGCTTGTAGTGCCGCGGCGGCTGGACGTCGCAGATGACGATCCGCTCCACGTCCTGCCGCCTGGACAGATGGTCGACGAGTCGCGAGCCGATGTAGCCGGATCCGCCGGTGATCAGGTAGCGCATCGGCGCGGATCCTAAAGCCCTCGGCGCCTATGCCGATGGTTTATGCAACGGAAGACTGACGAGCCGGGCATTTCGCGAGAACAACCGGTGGCACGTCTTCACGGAAGAAGGGGCCCTCGAGGCCCCTTTTCCGTGGTCTATAGGGGGACTACTCCTCCTCTGACTGCAGCTCCTTGACGCGACCCTCGAGCTGCTCCATCACGGTCGGGTCGCGCAGGGTGGTGACGTCACCCAGCTCGCGGCCCTCCGCGATGTCGCGGAGCAGGCGGCGCATGATCTTGCCGGAGCGCGTCTTCGGCAGGTCGTCGGCCCAGATGATCCGCTTGGGCCGGGCGAACTTGCCGATCCGCTTGGCCACCTTCTCCCGGATCTCCTCGATCAGCTCGTCGCCGCCTTCGAGGTCGCCCTCGAGCGTGACGAACGCGCAGATCGACTGGCCGGTGTCCTCGTCCTGCTGTCCGATGACCGCGGACTCCGCCACCTTGCCGTGCGAGACGATCGCCGACTCGACCTCGGCCGTGGACAGCCTGTGGCCGGAGACGTTGACCACGTCGTCGACCCGGCCGATGACCCAGAAGTAGCCGTCTTCGTCCCTGCGGGCGGCGTCCCCCACGAAGTACGTCGTCTCGTCCCACTTCGAGAAGTAGGTCTCCTTGAAGCGGTCGTCGTCCTTGTAGAGCGTCCGGAGCATGCCCGGCCACGGCCGCTTCAGGGCCAGCAGGCCCTGCTCGGTGCCCGCGTCTTCACCGTCCTCGGTGAGCACCGCCGCCTCGATTCCCGGGAGCGGCTTGGTGGCCGAGCCCGGCTTGGCTGCGACGGCCCCGGGCAGCGGCGAGATCAGGATGTGGCCCGTCTCGGTCTGCCACCAGGTGTCGACGATCGGACAGCGCTCGCCGCCGATCACCTTCCAGTACCAGAGCCACGCCTTGGGGTTGATCGGCTCGCCGACCGTTCCGAGCAGACGGAGCTTCGACAGGTCGTGCTTCTGCGGGTACTCGACGCCCCACTTGATGCACGCCCGGATCGCGGTGGGCGCCGTGTAGAAGACCGTCACGTCGTGGCGGTCGCAGAGCTCCCACCAGATGTCCTTGTCCGGGTAGTCCGGCGGGCCCTCGTACATGACCGAGGTCATGCCGTTCAGCATCGGCCCGTAGACGATGTAGGAGTGGCCGGTGACCCAGCCGACGTCGGCCGAGCACCAGAAGACGTCCTCGTCCGGCTTGAGGTCGAAGACGTGCTTGGTGGTCCAGGCCACGCCGGTCAGGTAGCCGCCCGTGGTGTGCAGGATTCCCTTGGGCTTGGCCGTCGAGCCCGAGGTGTAGAGCACGAACAGCGGGTGCTCGGCGTCGAGCTCCTCCGGCCGGGCACTCGTCGTCGGCCTGCTCGAGCGCGTCGTGGTACCAGACGTCGCGCCCGTCCTTCATCGGCGCGTCGTCGTCGGTGTTGCGCACCACGATCACGGTCTCGATCGAGGGCACGTCGTCGAGGAAGTCGTCGACCGCCGACTTGATCTCCGCGGTCTTGCCCTTGCGGCGCGCGTTGTTGGTCGTGATCAGCGCCTTGGCCTCGGAGAACTCCATCCGCTCCTTGACCGAGTCCGGCGAGAAGCCGCCGAAGACCAGGTTGTGCGGAGCGCCGATGCGCGCGCAGGCGAGCATGGCGACGACGACCTCGGGGATCATCGGCAGGTAGATCCCGACCACGTCGCCCTTCTCGATCCCCTGGTCCTTCAGGGCGTTCGCAAGCTTCTGGGCGTCGCGCAGCAGGTCGGCGTAGGTGACGTCGCGCTCCTCGCCCTCCTCGCCGCGCCAGTGGAAGGCGACCTTGTCGCCCTTGCCGTCCTCGACATGGCGGTCGAGGCAGTTGTAGGAGGCGTTGACCTTGCCGCCGGTGAACCACTTGTAGAAGGGGGCGTTCGACTCGTCGAGCGCCGTCGTCCCAGCGCTCGAACCAGTGCAGCGCCTCCGCCTGCTTCTCCCACCAGGCAACGGGGTCCTTTGCGGCCTCCTCGTAGACGGACTCGTCCGAGATCAGCGCGTGCTCGACGAAGCTCCTCCGGCGGATCGAAGGTCTCCTGGTCGAGAAGCTCCTGGATCTCCTGCTCGAGCTGCTCCGTCGAAGCCTTCGTGCTGGCCTCCATTTGCTCCTCCTCTCGCGATTCGGTCTACCCGGGCCCCTGCGCGGAGCCCGGGCTGACCTGGTTGGTTAGCGCTTGAGCTCCTTGACCGGCATCACGATGCGACCGAACGTCTTGTTGGTCACAACGGCGAACGATGCATACCACGCCGCCACGGCAGTGGCGAGGCCGATATAGCCGCCCGCCTTGATGACGCTGTCGTTGGCCGAGGACTCCCCGATGCCGAGGACGAAGAACGTCGCCGCCAGCAGGAGGAAGACCACGTTCACGGCCACGCTCACGCGGAACGAAGCGATCCACATGTAGGCCGTGAATATGCCCCAGCCGATCAGGTACAGGCCGACCGCGTCACCGAGCTGCGCCTCCGGCACCTTGGTGGCGTAGAACTGCTGGAAGGCCCAGAACGAGAGCCAGAACGCGCCGTACGAGGTGAACGCAGTCGCTCCGAAGGCGTTGTTGTTCTTGAACTCCCACATTCCGGCCAGCAGCTGCGCAAGGCCTCCATAGGCCAGCGCGAGGCCGAACACGATCGGCTCGCCCTTCGTGTTGACCAGTCCGGCGTTGAACATGCTCAGCACGAACGTGGTGAGCGCGAACCCGGCGAGGCCGAGCGGCGCGGGGTCGGCGATGATGTCGCTGATCCCTGTACGGGCTTCCTGTGCCCTCGCGGACTGGCCGCCAACGGCTTCCTGCCCGCCGCCGTGCCGCACACTAGTTGCTTCCACGGGTCTCCTCCCCTCGGAGTTTGGGCTTAGGTGGTTGAGCGGCTCGGGCCGCGGTTCAGAACACGCCCCGAACCCATCTAGTCGAATACCCGAAGTCGGGACCGGATATGCCTGACTGCGTCGCCAGCTGACAGCCGAGCAGCCGAATATCGACTGCACGACATTGCAGGAATCGGGCGCTGGAGCGGATTTCGCCGGGGGTGGTGGCTCGACCACCGACGGTGGCTTCCTCGGCGGCTGTGGCGGCCGGCCCGCCGGCGCTGCCGCCTGCGCGAAAGGCCTACGGCCTCAGGCACCGCGGTGCTCTTGCCAGAGCTCCGCGGTACGGCGCTCCACATCGTCGCCGTGAGTGCGCTGGAAGTTGCGGCCACCGCGCGCGAAAGTCGCCGCTACTTCCGCCGGCAGCTCATGCTCGGAAAACGGGCGCTTCAGCCAGTCCGCGGTCCGGACGTGGTGGATGCCGACCTCCCGGGCAGACGCGGAGTCGTCGTAGCGCCATGGACCAGCGATCCGACCGAGGAAGTAGGCGCGCTCCCCGCGCGTCCAGACAAACGCACCCTCGGGGATCTCGGCGAAGCGGCGGAGCATCCGCCCCGCCTTCTGCCCATGCTCCCGGGCGGCAGCCTCAATCGCCTCGTCGAGCGTCTCCGGAGCCGCCGGCAGCGCGTCGCCGACGCCGACAAGGCCCTGCTCGACGCCGTGCTCGCCGCCCGCGCCCGGCGCTGCGTCGCGGTCGCGGGCCCGCATCGGCGCCCGGAAGACGGGTGCTGGGTGGTTCCTCAACAGAGGCGCCGACCGGAATCGAACCGGTGTAAACGGCTTTGCAGGCCGCTGCGTAACCACTCCGCCACGGCGCCAGGAGGGCTAGCGTAGCGGGGCTATACTCGGCTGCCCGTGCGGCTGTAGCTCAGTTGGCTAGAGCGTCTGCTTGCCATGCAGAAGGTCGTGGGTTCGAATCCCATCAGCCGCTTCTGACGAAGGCCCCGCCCCGGCGGGGTTTTCTGCATCTTGGAGGTTTGACTCGACCTCCTGGTCCGCCACGGGTACGGACGGATTTGTGCCCATTTGTGCCCAATCAGCGCCCTCCACGAGCGCGCGGAGGCGGGCCTTCTCGGCGTCGTCCAAGCGCATCGCCTGGGCGTATATCCGCAGCGCGAGCCCTGGATGCGTGCCCGAGCTGGGCCATGACTTCGGCCGGCGACCAGCCCAGTGCGTAGAGGATGCTGGCGTGGGTGCGGCGGAGCGAGTGCGGGGTGATGCCCCCCGCCACCTCACCGAACCGCCTCCCAAGACGTCGAATGCCACGGACCACCCGTACGACCCGCAGGGGAGGGCGGGTGGTCAGCGACGCCGAACAACGTGAGGCGAGAGGGACAGACCGGCCCCGCCACCAGCGCTGGAGCGGCCTTCAGGGCGCGTGCGGGTGCGCGCGGCGGCGAAAGCGACCCAGCTTCGGCGTGGAGGGGCGGCAGCGACCCCGACATCCTCGGACACCTCAACGGCCATCTCGAAGCCGCGCGAGCGAAGGGCCGGCGGGGGTACCGCTCGAGGCAGGACAGGTCTAGCGATTCCGCAAATCGCTCACCGCCCCGACAGCAAGGCACCGAGCAGGCGGCCAGCGCCGCGTCGCGACCCGCCGAGACGTGTGCGGTTCTGCGTGTCGCGTCCCTCAGGCCGGCGCCCGAGCTGCGACCTCGAGCACTACGACCCGATCCGGGGCGGCGAGAGCGGAGTGCGCAGCGGCACGGAGCGCCTCGAGGTCGAGTCCGTAGCGCTCGGCCACGGCCGCCAAAGGCTCATCGATCCCTGAGCCCGGATAGAGGAGCTGCACCTCCACCGGCTTGCCCTCAGCCAGTGCGACGATCGCTCGCGAATGAACCTCATCGCTGCTGTCCGCCCGTGACGCGTCGGTGATCGCGATGGAGATCGCGTTCGCGGTGCTGTCGTAGTCGGCTCGCATCGTCAGCTCCGGAGGAAGACCGTAATCACGAAGTCAGGGTCGTCCCCGGCAACAACGACAAGAATAGGCCGACCGTCCGCGGTCTCGCCAACGAGCCGAGCGTTGTCGCGGTCGTCGACGTCCCGACTGACCGGGTTGCTCACCGTCGCCTCGACATCTTCCGGGGTCACCCGGTAGAGGCGCATCTCGTTCTTGGCATGCCTGCTGAGCCTCACGCGGACTGCAGGTTGACGTCGACCCCGGTCGCGCTAACGGCGATTGGGCACAAACCGCGAATTTGTGCCCAAATCGCGGAAAACGCCTGCAAACGCGGCGTCATTTACGGGCCTGGTCCGAAGCGTCGGAATCGCCGTCTTCCGCTCCAGAACCGGAATCAGAGCCCTGTTCGCCGTCTTCGCCCTCGGGCTTGCCATGCAGAAGGTCGCGGGTTCGAATCCCATCAGCCGCTTTTGGCGGCTTCCTAGAAGTTTTCTAAGAAGCCCGGAGGCGAGGCGTCTAGAGACTGCTCTGGGCGCCTCGCCCGCCGTTTTCGTCACTGCCGGTAGTCCGGGGGCAGTCGGAGCGCCCTCCGGGGGCCCTGCGGTGTGACCCGGCCGCGGTCCTACCTCCCGGGCGGGGTCGCTACTGCTCGGCTCTAGCTGTCGGCCTTCTTGCGGCCGGGTTTCGACGGTGGGTCGGCGTTCTTTGCGTGGCCGGCCTCGAATGCGTAGCGGCCGTAGGGGGCGTTCAGCTTCCATCTCTCCCGTGCGCTCTCGCCGTCCTCGCGTACTGGGACACGTTGCGAGGCCACGAGGAGCCCACACGGAAGCGGTACGGCCACTGGGCAGTCGGGGACTCCGACCGTCCCTCGCCAAGCCGGTTGCAGCAGCACGGAGGCTTTACCGTCGTCAAGGAGCGCGCCCGGGCCCTACGGCGCGAGCGCGCAGAAGAGCGGTAAGCCCGCTACCGGTCCAGCGCGTTAACCAGCTGCTCGACCCGGCGGGCGATGTCGTCGCGGGTGGCCCTGACCTCCTCGACCGGGCGGCCTTTGGGGTCTGGGAGGTCCCAGTCGATGTAGCGCCTGCCGGGGATGTAGGGGCAGGCGTCGCCGCAGCCCATGGTCACGACGACGTCCGCCTGCTCGGCCAGCTCACGGGTCAGCGCGCGGGGCTTTCGGTCGGAGAGGTCGACGTCGAGCTCTCGCATCACCTCCACGACTTCGGGGTGGACGCGCTCACCTGGCGTGGTGCCGGCGGACAGCGCGCGGTGGCGGCCGTCGGCGGCGCGCTCGAACAGCGCCTGGCTCATCTGCGAGCGGCCGGCGTTATGCAGGCAGACGAACAGAGCCGTCGCCATCGGCGGTCTCCCTGGAGCGGTCGGGAGCGAGCGTCGGGCGCTGGGGGTGCTCGCCGCGGACGAGCTCGTAGGTGAAGGCCCCGGCGGGAGCGCCCAGGAGCGGGGCCAAGAGGTAGACCCAGAAGTCCTGCCACTGGCCGGAGGCCAGTGCCGGGCCGAACGAGCGCGCGCTGTTGAGCGATGCGCCGGTCAGCGGCCCGAAGGCGATGGCAGCGAGGCCGACGCTCGCGGCGATAGCGAGCGCGGCCGGGGCGCCCACCGCGCGGGTGTCGGTGGCGACGCTCATGATGACCAGCATCAAGAGCGCGGTGAGCACGAACTCCAACAGCAGCGCCCGGCCGGCGCTAACGCTGGGCACGGTCGCGCCCAGGTCCGCCGGGTGGCCGGGCCAGACGACGAGAAGGACGAGCGCGGCGAGTGCCGCCCCGGCGAGCTGTGCCAGCCAGTAGGCGAGCAGGTCTCGTCCGGGGAGGTGGCGGGTCATGAAGAAGCTGAGGCTGACGCCGGGGTTGAAGTGGGCGCCCGAGACGTGGCCGAGCGCGGCGATGGCCGCGAGCAGGACGAGGAAGAAGACGAGCCCGACCCCGACCACGCCCAGCGCGCCGTGGCGCTCGGCGTCGGTGACGATGGCGCCGCAGCCCGCGAAGACGAGCACGAAGGTGCCGACGGCCTCCGCGGCCGCCCGGCGTAGCAGCGCCGGCGTCCTCATCCCGGGTCCCTAGTCAACGGCGGCGAGGACGTCGCAGGTCTCCCGTTGCAGGCATTCGCGGGTCAGGCGGTGGGCGATGGTGAACACGTGCGAGCGGACGGGGACGTCGTCGTAGCGGGACAGCACAGCGTCGGCGCAGGCGCGGATGTCCTCGGCGCTGTGGCTGTCCTCGAACTCCTTGGCGAGCGGCGGCAGCAGCCGTTCGAGTCGCAGCTGGTGCGCGGTGCGGTCGGAGCGGATGGCGTCGAGCTTGGTCTCGACGAGCTCGCGGACCCGGGCCTCGATGCCGTCCCGGATGGCGCGCACCTCTGCGATTGGCCGACCGGCCGGGTCGGGGATGTCCCAGGCCTCGACGGTCGTCGGGACGTAGGGGCAGGAGTCGTCGCAGCCCATCGTGATTGCCCAGTCGGCGTGCAGCTGCACCTCCCGCAGCAGCTTCTTGGGCTTGCGCCCGGACAGGTCGATGTCGACCTCGCGCATCGCCTCGACCACCTCCGGCCAGACCTCGCTCGCCGGGTCCGAGCCGGCGGACTCGGCGCGTACGTCCTCCGGGGCGTGGCGCTCGAAGAACGCCTGGGCCATCTGCGACCGGCCGGCGTTGTGGTTGCAGACGAACAGCACGTACTTCATGCGGTAGCTCCATTCTTCGGGGCACTGGCGAGCCAGCCGCTGAACTCGTCAAGCGCGCCCGGCAGAACGTAGTAATAGGCCCACAACCCCTGCCGCTCCGATGCCACGACCCCGGCGTCGCGCAGCACCTTCAGGTGATGGCTGACCGTGGGCTGCGCGACATCGAACAGCGGAACCAGCTCGCAGACACAGACCTTGCCGGCGTGGCTTCGCAGCACGTCGAGCAGCTGCACGCGGATGGGGTCGGCAAGCGCGCGGCCGACCGTGGCAAGCCGCTGCGCGGCCTCGACGCCGACGTCAGGGAGCGCGACCGGCTCGGAGCAGACCTCGCCCTTCGCCCTCTTGGTCTTCGGCGCGAGCTCCAACTCCATCGACCGCAGCCTATAGAGCCGCCGGACCTGCGGGTGTAAAGGTCCTGTAACGCGCCGGCTAGAAGCCGAGCCCGCGGCGCGAGAAGTCGTGGACGACGTAGTCGACGATGCGAGCGAACGCGAATCGTCCGCCGGCGGCGAGCACCGGCGCTTGCAGCCGGCTGTCGGCCTCAAGCTCGACGTCGACCTGGCCGTTCTCGATGGCGGCGATGCGGTAGTGGGCGTAGCCCTCAAACACGGGGACGCTGAAGCGTCTGCCGGGCTCGGGGTCGGGGCCGCCGCGACGCTCGAAGGCGCGCGCCCTGGAGGCCGCCAGTGCGGCTCCGCGCCGTGCTGTTCCAGAGGCTCGTCCCATGGCCTAACCGTGCACCGGCCGGGCCGACGACGCCGGACTTTCTCCTGCTGGTGGGGTCCGCGCGGTCACAGCACCCGCTCCGGTTCGAGCAGGGGCTCGGGAAGCGGTTCGAGCACCGGGACCGGGACCGGCTCGGTGGCCCACCAGCGTCGGCGCAGCCAGAGCGCGACGTAGACGAGCCCGACGAGGACCGGGACCTCGATCAGCGGTCCGACGACGCCAGCCAGCGCTTGGCCGGAGCTGGCGCCCCAGACGCCGACGGCGACGGCGATGGCGAGCTCGAAGTCGTTCGAGGCGACGGTGAAGGCGAGCGTGGCGGTCTTGGGGTAGCCGAGGTTCATGACACGCCCGACGACGAACCCGAGCACCCACATGCCGGCGAAGTAGGCGAGCAGCGGCAGCGCGATGCGGACGACGGTCAGTGGGTCGGCGGTGATGGCGTCCCCCTGGATGGCGAAGAGCAGCACGATGGTGAACAGCAGCCCGTAGAGGGTGATGGGCGCGATGCGCGGGATGACGGTCGACTCGAACCAGTCGCGGCCGTGCGCGCGCAGCCCCCAGCGCCGCGTCAGGTAGCCGGCGGTCAGGGGGATGCCGAGGAAGATGAGAACGGTCCGGGCGACCTCCCAGATGCCGACCTCGAAGCCCTGCGTGTCGAGGCCCAGCAGGTTCGGCAGGGCCGTGAGGTAGAACCAGCCGAGCAGCGCGTAGGCGACGACCTGGAAGACCGCATTGAAGATGACGAGCACGGCCGCGCGGTCGTTGTCGCCCCCGGCGAGGTCGTTCCAGACCAACACCATGGCGATGCAGCGCGCCAGACCGACGACGATGACGCCGGTACGGAAGGCGGGCTGGTCCGCCAGGAACAGCCAGGCGAGCGCGAACATCAAAGCCGGTCCGACGACCCAGGAGAGGAACAGCGAGACGCCGAACATCCGGCCGTCGCCGCGCATCTTCCCCATGTCCTCGTAGCGGACCTTGGTCAGAACCGGGTACATCATCAGCAGCAATCCGGCGGCGATGGGCAGGCTTACCGTCCCCACCTTGAGCTGGTCGAGGAAGTCGTTCAGCCCGGGCACGACCGAGCCGAGCGCGAGCCCGCCCGCCATCGCCAGGCCAATCCAAAAGGGCAGGAAGCGGTCGAGCGTCGACAGCCGTCGGATGACCGCGGCCTCTTCGTTCATGCCGCGACTTCGGGTTTGCGGGCGCGGATGATGGCGGAGATGGCGTGCTCGTGGACGCGGTGTGTCGGCTGGATGTCGATGTCGCCGAGACCCGCGGCCGCGAGCGCTGAGCGGAACTCGTCCTCGGTCAGGGCGCCGGCGATACAGCCCGTCCACTGCCGCATGTCCGCACGAGTCGCCTCGTCCATGTCCGGGTCGGCGACGACGTCGGAGACGGCGAAGCGGCCACCTGGCTTCAATACGCGTGCGGTCTCCGCGAGCACCTTGCGCTTGTCGGCGGCAAGGTTGATGACGCAGTTGGAGATGACGACGTCGACGGAGCTGTCGGGCAGCGGGATGTCCTCGATGTAGCCCTTGACGAACTGGACGTTCTTGACTCCGGCCTTGGCCGCGTTCTGGCGCGCCAGGGCGAGCATCTCGTCGGTCATGTCGAGCCCAATGGCCTTCCCGCTCGGGCCGACACGCTTGGCGCTGATGAGCACGTCGGCGCCTGCGCCGGCGCCCAAGTCGAGAACGATCTCGCCCTCGTCGAGCGCGGCGACCGCCGTCGGCACGCCGCAGCCGAGCGACGCCTGCACCGCGGTCGCGGTCGCGCCCTCGGCCTCACCGTCGTCATAGAGCGCGGAACCGAAGGTCTCCGACTCCCACGTCGCGCCCGGCTCGCAGCACGAGCCGTGCTCGGCGGCGCGGGCGGCCGCCGCGTAGCGGTCGCGCACGGTCTCGCGGATGTCGGGCTCAGGCTGGCAGCCGCAGCCGCCCTCTGTCTCCGTTGCGCCGCAGCAGCCAGCCTTGGCGGCAGGCTCGCAACAGCTCTCCTGCGCCGCCGGGCTGCAACAGGACGACGTGGTCAGCTCAGCCATGCCGAGACCTCCTTCTCCGCGCCGGACGCAATTGAGTAGAAGGCCCAGCGGTGGCGGCGCTCGACCTCCACCAAGCCGGCATCCACCAGCTTCGAGACGTGGTGCGACAGCGTCGACTGCGGAACCTCGAACAGCGGCACCAGCTCGCACTGACACAGCGGCTCGCCGTGGCGGCGAAGCACATCCAGCAGCTTCACCCGCAGTGGCTCCGACAGCGCCTTCGCGACGGCCGTGACACGTTCGGCATCGAACGCGGGGTCGAGCGCCGTCGCCGGCGCGCAGCACGAAGAGGCGGAAGGACCAGCGGGCAGTGTGGCGGCTCCAGGTGTCATATCGAAGAATGTTGGTATGACCATAGCACCCCGTGTCGGCCCCGTCCACCTTTCTCGCTATTCGCCCGCCCTTCACTCGGCGCACGAGCTGGGTTCGCCCGGGGCCACCAGGCAAGCCGCGTCGAGGCGCACGCCGATTCCACCGCTGAGCGCGTTCAGCGAAACTGCTCAGGAACGCTTGTTAGCGGCTCCCCAGAGCTTCTTGGAAGCCGCCCTTTTCGCCTGCTCCCGCAGCCCCACCGCTTCGAGGGCCTTCGTCTTATCCGGGTAGGCGAGCGTCGCGCCGGACGATCTTCCCCTCGCGCAACTCGTAGACGTCGACTTGGGAGACGTCGACGACTGCGTCGCCGGCCTTGCCCCTCGGTCCAGCGCGTGACGCACACGACGTAATCGCCCGCATATATGTACTCGCTGATCTCGGCCCAAAATCGTCGAAGCTCTTCTGCCATTCAGACATCAGCGATAGGAGAGCCTGCGTCCCCTTGAGCGTCTCCGACGCGTCGGCCGCATTGGCCTGGTCACGGAATTCGATCTCCGCGTGCAAGCACTCTGCGTAGCCCGCGTAGTCGCCCCTGTTGAAGGCGGCGTTTCCACGCCGGACGATCTCCACGTTCTCCTGCGACATCTCCTACTCCCGCAGCCCCACCGCTTCGAGGGCTTCTGCCTTGGTCGCGTAGTCGCGCAGGGACATCGCCTTGCCATCGCGCAGGAACCAGAGCTGAGCAAACGTGGTCTCCACCGGAGCGCTGCTTCCTCGCCCTCGGCCACGCATCGACACCACTGCGACGAGCTTGTCATCGAGGTCCACCACCTCCAGCGGCTCGATCTGAAGCTCCTCGAAGGACTCCTCGAGCTTGGCCAGGTTCGCGATTAAGGCCTCTTTGCCCGAGAACGCGCCGGGGTCCGGGAGATCAACGGCCTCCTCGAGCATGAAGTCCGGGGCCAGCAGATCCCCGAGTGCGTCGGTGGCCGCCTCGACCCCGCGCTCGTTGAAGATGGCGAACATCTCGCGCAACCGCTCCACGTTCTCCTGCGACATCGCCCGCCTAGTATCCCGCCCGGCCGTCCGCTCGGAGCTTGCCCGTCCTCGCCCGCAGTTCACCCGGTCGCGGAAGCGGTCACGGGAGACGATCGAGTCCGCGTCGTCGCCGCCGTCGATCCGCTGTAGCCCAGCACGCACCACGTTCTCGCGATGCGCAAGCTCCTGGGCTCAGCCGCCCGCGAGGTCCAGGCCGCTCAGCTTCCAGTCGCCGTCCTCCTTGATGAGGCCGACCTCGCTCTTGCGGTTCTGGATGCTCACCACGGCCTTGGCCTGGTCGCCGTCGAGCTTCACGTCGGTGACCTCGACGTTCTTTGCCTGGTCGAGCGCCGAGCCGCTGTAGGCGAGCGCGATGTTGAAGACCGCCTCGCAGCTCTGCTTCTTGCGGCCGCCCCGCGCGGCCGCGGCAGATATCTGCTTCCTGCCCTTTTCGGAGATCGAGGCGCAGACCTTCTTGGCGTCCTTGGCCGCCAGCGCGTTGTAGACGCGCTTGACCGCCTTCGAGACGTCCTGACGGTCGGCCTCGTGGGTGCCGCCGCACGCGCCGACGAGCAGGGCAGCGGACAGCAGTGGGGCGATTAGCAGCCGGCGCAGCATGCGACGCCGGAGCATAGACACGGGTGTGGTCAGCCGCCCAACTCTTTGTCGAGCGCCTCGTTGACCAGCTCGTCGGCGCGGACGTTGCCCTCCCGGCGGACGCTCCTCACCGACCAGCGATCGAACTCGCGCAGCGCTCGCATGGCCTCCAGGTAGAGCGGCTTCAGGCCCGCGTGCTTGACCTTGTACTCGCCGCCGATCTGGCGGGCGACGAGCTCGGAGTCGTTCACCACCTCGACCTCGCGCCGCACCCAGCTCGCGGGCGAGCTCGAGGCCCGAGCAGCAGCGCCCGGTACTCCGCCACGTTGTTGGTGGCCTCGCCGATGTAGGCGTTGCGCTCGGCCAGCTCGTCCCCGTCCGGGGTGGTGGCCACGGCGGCGGCGGCCGCGGGGCCCGGGTTGCCGCGCGCCCCGCCGTCGACGTGGACGACGACCTTCTCCACCGACCGGGCTAGCCGCCGGCCGGCGGGTCGATCGGCGGGAAGCTGCCCTTGGGGCGCTGGCGCCGGCGATCGGTGTGGGCTGGATGATCGCCGGGACTTCCGCCCTGGCCGCGGCGGTCGATGATGACCTCCACGTTGGGGTCGTCCTCGTAGTAGTCGGCGAGCCGATCGAAGAGGTCGTCGGCCAGTGCCTGGGGAACGACGCAGTAGATCATTCCTCTGACCCTACCCCGGCCACCACGTTTCCGTCAGCGTCCATGGTCGCGTTCCACTCGCGCAGAGGCTCGCTCGATCTCCTCGATCTCCTCGCCCTTCTCGAGCATGACCACCGGTTCCATCTCGTCCCCCAGATCGATCCGGTAGCGGTACCAGGAGAGCTCCCAGGCGACGACCATGGTCACCGCGCTCTGCTGGTCGAGGTCCGGGAGGGCCGTGATCCAGGGCGGCCCGAGGGTCCGGGCCAGGCCCACGACCGTCCGCTGGTGCTCGGAGCCGTTGAACAGCTCGAGCGCCCGCTCGACCTTGACCTGGGCGGTGGTGGGCACGGCGCGCACGTGGCGGGGGTCGCGGGGCAGCGACCGCGGCGGGGGCGGCGGCAGCTGCTGCGGCCTCCTCCTCGACCTCGCACGACGGGCTCGCCGTCGTCGTCGAAGTAGGGCTGCTCCTCCGGCTCAGGCCGGCGCCTCCGGGAGCGGCTCCGCCTCGCGGCGGCGCCGCAGTCGCCCGAGGAGCGGCCGGCGCGGCTCGTCGCGCGGGATGCGGCTGGGAACGTCGCCGGCGGCCGACTCGCGGATCCAGCCGTGGTGCTCCGCCCTGGAGAAGCAGAGCTCGCAGACGCCGTAGCCGCTTGCCCCCCGGGGCGAGGAACGGCTCGGTCCGCTCCCCCTTGAGGATCGTGCGGCCACAGACGTCGCAGGTGACGTTCTCGTGGACGGGCCGGAGCTCCTTTCTCACGGTCCTGCGATCATAGGGCCGCGGGCCTGGACTGCCGCCTTAAGCCTTGACGGCCTCGCTTCTCCTCCTGGGCGCGATCGACCACCTGCTGCGCCAGATGGCCGGGCACCTCCTCGTAGCGGGCGAGCTCCATCGAGTACTCGCCGCGGCCGCCGGTGATCGCCCGCAGGTCGGGCGCGTAGCTCAGCAGCTCCGCCATCGGCACCTCGGCCTTGACCTCGGTCACGGATCCCTTCGGCTCCATGCCGAGCGGCCGGCCGCGGCGGGAGTTGAGGTCGCCGATCACGTCGCCCACCGCGTCCTCGGGAACGAGCACGCTGATGGTCATGATCGGCTCCATCAGCACCGGCTGCGAGTTCTCCATGGCGTCCTTGAACGCCATCGAGCCGGCGATCTTGAACGCCATCTCCGAGGAGTCGACGGAGTGGTGCTGGCCGTCGAAGAGCCGTGACGCGCACGTCCTTGACCGGATAGCCGGCCACGACCCCCTTCTGCATGGCCTCCTGGACCCCCTTCTCGACGGCGGGGATGAAGCCGCCCGGGATCACGCCGCCCTTGATCGCGTTGACGAACTCGAAGCCCGGCTCCCTGCTCGATGCGGCTCGATCTCGATGTGGCAGTCGGCGAACTGGCCGCGGCCGCCGGTCTGCTTCTTGTAGCGGGCGTGCGCCTTGGCCCCGCTCTTGATCGTCTCGCAGGTAGGGCACCCGCGGCGGCTTGAGCTTGACCTCGGCGCCGAAGCGCTCCTTCATGCGGTCCGACGATCACCTCGACGTGCACCTGCGTCAGCCCGGCGACGATCTGCTCGCCCGTCTGGTCGTCGCGGTGGACGTCGATCGTCGGGTCCTCCTCCTGGAGGCGCCGCAGCGCCGGTGAAGACCTTCTCCTCGTCGCCCTTGGCCTTCGGCTCGATCGCGAACGCCATCACCGGGTTGGGCATCTGCGGCAGCGAGAGCGGGATCTCCGCGGTCCTTGGACGCGAGCACGTCGCCGGCCTTGGTCTCCTTGAGCTTGGCCACCGCGCCGATGTCGCCCGGGCCGAACTCGTCGGCGTGCTCGGAGTGGTCCTTGCCCTGGGGAACGAGCAGCTGGCCGATCCGCTCCTTGGCGTGGCTGCGGCAGTTGACGCAGCTGGCTGTCGTGCGCTCAGGACCCCCTGGTAGACGCGGAAGCAGGTTGATCCGGCCCGTGAACGGGTCGGAGAGCGTCTTGAAGACGAAGGCGACGAGGTCCTTCGACTCGTCCGGCTCGAGCTCGATGCCGTCGAGCTCGACGCGCGCCCTTCTTGGCGGGCGAGGGCAGGTCCTCGACGAACGCGTCGAGCAGGCGGTTGGTGCCGAGGTTCTTGGTCGCGGCGCCGCAGGTGACCGGGAAGATGCGGCCCTCGGCCACGCCGGTCTTGAGGGCGTCGACGGTCTCCTCGTGGGAGATCTCCTCGCCCTCGAGGTAGCGCTCCATCAGCTCGTCGGAGACCTCGGCGACCTCGTCCATCAGCTTCTCGCGGTACTCCTCGGCCTGGGCGCGCAGGTCGTCGGGGATGTCGATCTCCTCGCAGGCGCCGCGGTCGGCGCTCGGGTAGCGGAACGCCTTCATGTCGATGAGGTCGATGACGCCCTCGAGCTCGTGCTCGGCGCCGATCGGGATCTCGGTGGCCACCACGTGCTGGCCGAAGGCCTGCTTGAGGGAGTCGAGGCTGCGGAAGAAGTCGGCCCGCTCGCGGTCGAGCATGTTCACGAAGATCAGGCGGGCGAGGCCGAGCTCCTGGGCGCGCTGCCAGAGGCGATCGGTGGTCACCTCCACGCCCATCACGCCGTTGACGACGAAGACGGCGCCCTCGCAGACGCACAGCGCCGCCAGCGCAGTCCGCCACGAAGCTGGGCTCGCCGGGCGTGTCGATCAGGTTGACCTTGCGGTCCTTCCAGCGGAAGGAGGAGACGCTCGCCGAGATCGACATCTCGCGGGCCTTCTCGTCCACCGCGTGTCCGAGACCGTGGTTCCGTCTGCCACCGAGCCCAGCCGGTTCGTGACGCCCGCCTCGAAGAGCAGTGCCTCGTTGACCGACGTCTTCCCGCTGCCCCGGTGGCCGACCAACGCCACGTTGCGGATCCGATCTGCAGCCTCGTGCGCCATCCAGCTCCTCTCCTCGATCGCAGGGCCGGAGCCTACACCCGCCCGCGAGGAGCACTAAACCGGCGGTTCGGGCGGCTCTAGTGCCTCGTCCAGCGACCCGTGCACCGGAGCCACGGCGGCGATCTCGGTGAGCTCGAGCACGCGCTTGAGCGGCGACGTCGGCGGGAGCACGAGGCGGAGCGCCTGGCGCCGCCGGCGCAGCCGCCGCGCCAGGTCGAAGAGCAGCTCGATCGCCGCCGAATCCAGGTAGCGCGTGTTGCTCAGGTCGACCACGAGCGCCGCTGCGTCGTTGGGCACCGAGCCGGCGAGCTCGTGCGCGACGTACTGGGAGTTGGTCATGTCGACCTCGCCGCTCAGCCGAGCGACGATGGCGCCGTTGCGACGCTCGACCGCGATCTCGGCCGAGGTCGTCACGCGGGCACCCCGGCCGCGAGCGTCCTGCGCATGCGCACGACCGTACCGTCTTCCTCCGCGAGGACCTCGACGTCCTCCATCAGTCCATTGATGATCCGCAGGCCGCGCCCCCGCTCTTCTCCCCGGGGGTCGCGCCAGCTGCCCCGGTCACGCACGTCCGCCGTCACCTCCTGGGCATCCACCCGTATCTCGACCCGGAAATCGGCGTCGCCCGGGCCGTAGGCGTGCTCCACGGCGTTGCCCGCCGCCTCGCAGACGGCCAGGGTGATCTCGTACTGCTCGGCGTCGGAGGCCCCGGCGGCGTGAAGGAAGCGGCGCAGGCGACGGCGCAGGCCGACGAGCGACTCGGCCTCCGCCGGCAGCGCGAGCGTCAGCAGCTCCGCGGACACGGCCTCCGGGCGCACGGCGAGGAGCGCGACGTCGTCGACGGGGTCCTGCGAGCCGAGCACCCCGCGCAGCACCTGGTCGCAGATGTCCTCGAGCTCGCCGCCCGCGGCGGCGGCAGCGGCCTGGAGCTGGCCGAGCCGGTCGGCAAGGGCCACGTCGCGGCGCTCGACGAGGCCGTCGGTGTAGAGCAGGAGCGTCGCGCCCGCCGGCAGCGTCTTTGTGGTCTCGCGGAACACCGCCGGGTCGGTCGCCCCGACGGGCACCGAGCGCCCACCCTCGAGGAAGGCGGGACCCTCGCGGCTCAGGACCAGCGGCGGCGGGTGACCGGCGCTCGTGAACGACACCTCGCCCGTCTCCCGGTCGAGCACCAGGTAGAGCACCGTGGCCATCGCGTCCTCGCCGCTGCTGGCGATCAGCCGGTTGAGCCGCGCCACCACCTCGGCCGGCGAGGCCTCGACGAGCGCATAGGCCCGGCAGGCGTTGCGGAGCTGGCCCATCGTGGCGGCCGCACGCAGCCCGTGTCCCACCACGTCGCCCACCACCAGCGCGACGCGGCCGTCCCCCAGCTCCAGCGCGTCGTACCAGTCGCCGCCGATCGCCGCCCCGCGGCCCGCCGGCAGGTAGCGCGCAGCCATGGCCACGCCGTCGATCTCGGGGAGCCGTTCCGGCAGGAGGCTGCGCTGGAGCGTCTCCGCGATCCGGTGCTCGCGCTCGTACACCTGACGCAGCCGCTCCTCCATGCTGCGCCGCTCGTGGATGTCGGTGGCGGTGCCCACGTAGCCCACGAACCGGCCGCCCTCGTAGCGCGGCACCCCGCGGTCGACGATCCAGCGGTACTCGCCGTCGGCGCGGCGCAGCCGGTACTCGCGCTGCCAGGGCTCGCGCGCGGCGAGCGCCCGCAGCCAGGAGGCGAGCAGCTCGTCCGCGTCGTCCGTGTGGACGCCGACCGTCCAGGTCGCCCCCAGCTCATCGGAGAGATCGTGCCCCGTGAACTCGAGCCAGCCCTGGTTCACGAAGGTCACGAGGCCCGCCGGGTCGGTGGTCCAGATCATCACGGGAGCGCTGTCGGCGAGCTCCCGGAAGCCCTGCTCCGACTCTCTCAGCGCCTCCTCCATGAGGCGGCGCTCGTGGATGTCGGTGGCGGTGCCCACGTAGCCGAGGAACTCGCCGCCCGCCCAGCGGGGGACGCCGGTCTCCTGCACCCAGCGGTAATCGCCGTCGCCACGTCTGAGGCGGTACTCGGCCTGGAGCTCCTCGCGCTTCGACAGAGCCTCCGCCCAGCGCCGCTTGAGCTCCTCCCTGTCCTCGGGGTGGGCGCTCATGGCGAACGTGTCGCCGAGCTCCTCGCCGAGCGAGCGGCCCGTGAAACGAAGCCAGCCCTCGTTGACGAACGTCACGTGCCCCTCGTGGTCGGTCGTCCACATGAGGGCCGGGGTCGTGTCCGCCAGCTCCCGGAAGCGCGCCTCGCTGTCGCGGACGAGCTCCTCCGAGCGTGCGCGTTCCACGGCGGCCCCCACCACGTTGGCGAGCGCCTGAACGAAGTGGGCGTCGTCGCGGCCGAAGAAGCCCGCCTCGCGGCTGTGGACGCCGAGCACGCCGAAGTGCCCGTTGGTCGAGCCGATCGGTGCCGCGAGCGAGCTGACGATGCCGATCTCCCGCTGCACCTCGGACGGTGCAAAGCGGTCCTCGCTCGAGAATTCCTGGACGATCACGGGCCCCTCCGACCGAAGCGCGTAGCCGGGGAGGGTGCGCTCGTCGCTCGAGAGCACCCCGCCCACGACGCCCTCCGGCCAACCGTGACCGGCGCGGATCAAGAGGCCGCGCCCGTCGCCGGTGAGCTCGAGGACGGAGACGAAGGACGCCTCGAGCTCGCGGGCCGCCGCGGCCATGGCCTGGTCGACCAGCTCCTCGAGGCCGAGTCCTCCGAGCGCCCTCTGGCCCAACTCCGCCACGGCGGCCTGCTGCCTCGCGACGGTCCGAAGCTGCTCCTCGGCGCTGCTGCCCACAGCGGAGCTCCTACTCGATCTCGGCGAGCGGATCCCCCTGGAGGCGCGACTTCAGTCGAAGCACCGCCTTGGTGTGCAGCTGAGACACGCGCGACTCGGTCACGCCGAGTACCTCCCCGATCTCTCGCAGGGTCAGGTTCTCGTAGTAGTAGAGGGCCACGACCAGCTTCTCGCGCTCCGGCAGCCGGGCGATCGCGTCGGCGAGCCGGTCCTTCATCTCGGTCGTGTCCATCTCGGCCGCGGGGTCGACGGCCGTCGGGTCCTGGATCGTGTCGAGCAGCGAGACCTGGTCGCCGGATGCATCCGAGACGGTCCAGAGCTCGTCGAGGGCGACGACCGAGGAGTTGGAGATGCGAACGAGCGACTCCTGGAACTCCTCGACCGTCATCTCGAGCTGGTCGGCCATCTCCTGGTCGGTGGGAGCCCGGTGCAGCTCGTGCTCGAGCTTGGCGTTGGCCCTCTCGATCTCGCGCGCCTTCGTTCTAACTGAGCGCGGGACCCAGTCGAGCGAGCGAAGCTCGTCGATGATCGAGCCCTTGATGCGCGTGATCGCGAAGGTCTCGAACTTGATCTCGCGGCCCGGGTCGAAGCGCTCGATGGCGGAGATCAGCCCGAGCAGCCCGTACGAGATCAGGTCCGCTTCCTCGACGTGCGACGGAAGCCCGCTGGCCATCCGTCCGGCCACGTACTTCACGAGCGGCGCGTACGCGAGCACCAGGCGCTCGCGCGCCTTCTCATCGGCGTCGTCCTTGTAACGACGCCAGAGATCCTTGAGCTCGATCGCCTTTAGGTTCGTCTCCACCCTCGAGTCCAGTCCTTACGCGCGTGGATGCGCTTTGGCGTAGGCCGCCTTGAGCCGCTTCGACTCTACCCGAGTGTACGTCTGGGTCGTACTTATCGAGGCATGTCCAAGAAGCTCCTGGATAACCCGCAGATCCGCGCCGCCCTCGAGCAAATGCGTAGCAAACGAGTGCCGAAGGGTGTGCGGAGTGACCCCTCCCTGGACCGCGGCCCGCCTCACCTGGAGCCGCAGGCGGCGGCGCACGTCGGAGGTCGAGAGCCGCCTGCCGCTCTTCGACAGGAAGAGCGCGGGGTCGGCCCGGTCGGCCGCGGCGGCGAGCGCGGGCCGGCCGCGGGCCAGATAGTCGTCGATCGTCCGCCAGGCCTGCTCGCCCGCCGGCAGGACACGGGTCTTGCCGCCCTTGCCCTCCACCCGCAGCTCCTCGGCATCGGGGTCGATCGCCGCGAGCTCGAGGTTCACCAGCTCGTCGGCACGGAGACCGGCCGAGTAGGCGAGCTCGAACATCGCCCGGTCGCGCAGCTCGAGTGGCGTGGCGCCCGGGATCTGCTCGAGGAGCTCCGCGACCTCCCCCGGCTTCAGCACCTTCGGCAGGTAGGCGTCGCGCTTGGGGCTCGAGACCAGGTCCGCCGGGTTCGCCTCGAGCTCACCTCGCTCGACCAGCGAGCCGTAGAACGTGCGCACCGCCGCGAGCTTCCGCGCGACCGTCGACTTCCCCGCCCCGCGCTCCGAGATCACCCCGGCGAACCGCCTCAGCTCCCTCGGCCCGACGTCACCAGGGTCGAGCTCGTGCCCGCCCGCCCACTCGGCTAGCTGGTGCAGGTCCGCGCCATACGCGCGCCGCGTCTTCTCCGCCATGCCGCGCGTGCGCAGGAAGTCGTCGAAGCCGCGAAGCGCACGGGCCCACGTACCCTCGATGGCGGCGATGTCGGTGTTCTTCGTCAACACTGAGGACGGACGGGTGGCAACCCGGAATCAGCTGGCGGAGGCTGGACTGGTGGACGCCACCGACAAGCCCACCCGGCCCTGGCACCCGATCCAGGGTCCGAGCGACGCGTCCACCATGTGGTACGCGGTACTGCGCAAGCGGGAGCGCGGCGTCTTCATAGGCACCCTTTGCATTCGGCATACGGGCCGGCAAGCCTTTTTGGAAGGGCGGGGGTGGGAAGAAGTGCCCTGGCAGGAGATAGGCGTTAGGCAGTAGGCGGTAGGCGGTAGGGGTGAGGGTTCGATCGCCGCTGCTTTCCCTTGTGTGGGCAGCGACGGGGTCCGGAGGCTCAAGGTGTATCGCGACGCGGCGGTTCTCGCGAACGACCTGCATGCTCGAGTCCGGGGTTGGTCGTCGTTCGATCTATGGACCGTTGGGATCCAGCTAGTCCGCGCTGCCGACTCCGCTGGTGCGATCATCGCCGAGGCGCATGGCCGCCGCACGAACCCCGACCGACTCCGTCTCCTGTGGATGGCCCGAGGGTCCGTGAGCGAGCTCCAGCACTGGATAAGAACTGCACGAGAGCGCGACCTGGGCCTCCCCCACCATGCCGAGGAACGCGCCGACGAACTGGGCCGAATGCTGAACGGTCTCGCGCGAGCGTGGACGCCCGACCCCTAGGCCCTCTAGCGCCTACCGCCTACCGCCTACTGCCTAGTGGCTGCTTACGCAATGTAGATCGGCGAGCCCACGGGCACCTGGTCATACAGCTGAATGACGTCTGGAATCGCCATCCGGATGCAGCCGTGCGAGGCCGCGCTTCCCAGGGAGTAGAGCTCGTCCGTGCCATGGATGCCGGCGCCGGCGAAGATTCCGAGCCAGCGGGCCTTGATCGGGTCGTCGGGTCCGGGGGGGATCGTCCTGCCCGCGAGTGAACCGGCCCAGGCGCTGTTCGGCACGTGCCAGGACGGGTTCACTTCCTTGTTCTGGATGTGGTAGATCCCGGCCGGGGTCTCGAGGCCCATGCTGGCCGACGGCGATCGAGTACGAGTGGATCTGCTTGAGCTGCTTGTAGAGCGTCAGCCTGAAGGCGTCGCGCTGTACGACGATCAGGGTCGGATACTTTCGGGCGAGCTGCTCGCGGGTGACCTTCGGGTGCTTGACCCTGACGGGCGGCTTGGCGGTGCGGCCGACGCCCGGCAGGGTGATCGCCTGCTCGACGCGCTGCTGCAGCCCGGCCTCGTCGACGGTGATCCCGTCGTGCTCCTTGACCCTGTCGAGGGTCGGGAAGTTGAGCGTTGCGTCCTGGGCCGGGCGGTCGAGCGACTTCTTGACGTTGTGGACGAAGGTCGAGACGGCCGAGTTCGAGTAGTGGACCTCCGCCGGGATCTGGGCGTTCTCCTCGCCTCCGGTGATGTCGCGGGCCACGCGGCTGATGATGGTCCCGTCGCGGCTCTGGTGGAGAGCGTCGTTTGCCATTCCGGCCGCGTCCGCCCGCAGCTCGGCCCGCTTGGCCGTCAGCTTGAAGCGGCGGTGGCGAAACTCGACCGTGATCGGCTTCTGGAGCGAGCCCGCCAGCTCATGCTTGATCTTGACCTTGGCCTGGGCGACGGTCATGTCGCCCACGTCCACGCCCGCGACAGTCACGCCGTTGGCGATCCGATCGTCGCGAGACGAATCGTAAGCGTACGCCGCCACCGCGCCGACGATCAGCACTGCCACGGTGACGGCGACAAGGATGAACGATCTCTGCCGCATGGGAGCCCCAGACTCAGTTTAGGGGGCGTTCCCCATGTACCACGAAATGCCTGCAATTAGGCCTGCGGAGCCGGCGAGCGAGCGAGAACCGAGTCGATCGCCCCGATCACGCTCTCACGCGAGGAATGGGCCTCCTCGTAGCTGCGTAGCGCGGTCAGGTCGGCCGGATCGAGCGATCCGAGCAGGGAGATGACCTCCTCCGCGGCGAGCTCGTCGTAGTGCTCAACGGGTGAGGCGGGCGGGGTCGGCTCCGGCCGCGGCTCCGGCGGCGGGGCGGGCTTCGGCTCGGGCTGTGGCTCCTCCGCGATGCCGGCCGTCTCCGAGAAGGCGTCGAGCAGGCGGCGAAGCTCCACCATCTGCTCGCGGTCGAGCGGGGACTGCTTGGCGCCCGAGCCGCGTACGTGCGGGCTCCAGCGCAGGAACTCCTCCACCTCGCGCTCGTAGCGGTAGGGCTCCTGCGCCCCCCTCACGATCGGGTGGAGGCGCATGTGCTCGCCGAGCTTCATCACCGCCTCCCGGCTCGTGTAGCGGTAGCGGAAGCCGGTGGCCTTGTAGCGGCGGTTGTCCACGCCGCGGCCGAAGCGGAGCTGATTGAGCATCTCTGCGGAGATGCGCAGGCCGAACCGCCTCAGCGCCGCGGCGGCGAGCCCTGTGCCCCACGGCGGCAGAATCGGCGCGTAGGGCTTGCCGAGCAGCCCGGCGACCTCGCTCAGTGCGAGGACGCCGTCGCCCGCGACGTTGTAGACGCCCGGCGCGGTGCCCTTGACGGCGTGCTCGAGGGCGTGCACCACATCGTCCTCATGGACGAACTGGTAGCGCGGATCGAAGCCGAGGATCATCGGCAGCGCCGGCAGCGAGAAGAGCCGGATGTGCGAGGTCCGGACGTCCGGGCCCGAGGACGTTCGAGAAGCGGAGGATGCTGACCGACACCTCCGGCTGCTTCTCCGCGAACTCGTTGACGGACGCCTCCGCCTCCAGGATGTCCCGCTCGATCGGCGTGCGCGGCGGATGCGGACGGCCCATGGTCTCGTCGAAGAAGGCCGGGTCGTCCTGCTCGCCGCCGTAGTAGTGGGAGGACGACTTGAAGACGAACTTCCGCACCGGCGACTGCGGCCCGCTGCAGGCCGCGAGGATGTTCATCGTCCCGATGACGTTGTTCTCGTGCGCCTTGCCGGGCGTCGTCGTCGACGAGTCGACGACGAGGCGGGTGTCGACCACGGTGTCGATCTCCGCCGCCTCCACCACACGGCGCAGGAGGGCGTGCTGGGCGCCCACCTTGACGTACTCGGTGCGCTCCAGCTCGACCCCCGGCTCCTCGTTGTCGACGCCGATGATGGCCTCGACCTCCGGCTCCGCCTCGAGCGCCTGCGCGAGCCGTCCGCCCCAGTAGGTCGACAGCCCGGTGACGAGGATGCGCTTGGACCGAGTCACCCGAACCAGACCGACTTCCGGGTGCGGAGCATGTCCCAGAGGTTCTCCTGGATCCGGGCGCGGATCTCGTGGGCGACCGTCTGGACGAGCGCCTTGTCCTCGAAGAGACCCTCCTCGTCGAAGCGGATCGGCTCGAGGAAGCGGATCCTGAACTTGGCGGGGAGGTAGCCGAGCATCCCCAGCAGCCCGAAGTGCGGGAAGGTCGGCGTGATCGGGAAATAGAGCAGCCCGGTGAGGCGCTTGAGCATGCCCAGCTGGGCGAATACCGGGGCCGCCTCCTCCGCGCCCACCACGCACACCGGCACGATCGGCGCCTGGGCGCGCATGGCCGCCTCGACGAACCCGCCGCGACCGAAGCGGCGCAGCCGGTAGCGGTCCTTGTAGAGCTTCTCCGTGCCCTTGCGCCCCTCGGGAAAGACGAGGACGAGCTCCTCCTCGTCGAACAGCAGCCGGTGCACGTTGGCCGGGTGGGCCGCGACGCAGCCGATCTTCGGGATCAGCATCGAGAAGCCGGGATAGCCCTTGAAGAAGTGCTCGACCGTGATGTTCACCGGCCGCGCCGTGCGGGTGCTCCTCGCGGATCGCCTTGGTGATCATCGCCGCGTCGGGCGGGAGGGCGCCCGAGTGGTTTGAGACGAGCAGCGCGCCGCCGCTCGACGGGCACGTTCTCCATCCCCTCGACCTCGGCGCGGAACCAGTAGCGGTAGAAGAACTCGAAGAGCGTCCGGTCGAAGCAGCCCCTCGATCCGCTCCGAGCGACCCCAGTCGGTGAGCTGGCGATCCGGCTCGACGCCCGGCAGGTAGTCGCGCAGCTCGTCGTCGCGCAGCGCCGGGAGCGGCCGCCGTCGGACGCCTCGTCTCGCGCGCACGCTGAGTCTTGTGCGGGTGGCCTCCGCCATGGCGTTCGATTCTGGCAGGATGGATCGCCGTGCGCTCGAAGGACTCGGTACGGCAGGACGTGTGGCGATCCATGGATCGCGAGGGCGTGTCCCGTTTCCCCGGCGCCGAGGGCCGTATCCCCAACTTCGCGGGCGCCAAGGCGGCCGCCGAGCGGCTCGCCCGCCACTCCGCCTGGCAGAACGCCGAGACCATCAAGGCCAATCCGGACTCGCCCCAGACGCACGCGCGCCGGCTCGCCCTGGACCAGGGCAAGACGCTCGTGATGGCGGTGCCGCGGCTGCGCGACCAGCACCCGTTCCGGCTGCTCGACCCGCGCAAGCTGAACGACGACGAGCTGCGCGAGGCCGCCACCATCAAGGGCGCCCTCAAGCACGGCAAGGTGATCGACCTCGACGAGGTGCCCGAGCTCGACCTCGTCCTCACGGGCTCGGTCGGGGTGAACCTGAAGGGCGCGCGGCTCGGCAAGGGCGGCGGCTTCTCCGACCTCGAGTACGGCCTCCTCTCCGAGGCGGGCAAGATCGACCGCGCGCACGCTCGTGGCCACCACCGTCCACCCGATCCAGATCCTGCGCGAGAACCTGCTCATGACCGGGCACGACATCCCGGTCAACCTGGTCGCCACGCCGCGAGCCGTGATCGAGGTCGACGGCGCCTATCGGCGGCCCAACGGAATTCTCTGGGATCACCTCCAGCCGCCGCAGATTCACGAGATTCCCGTGCTGGAGCGGTTCGGCTACGCCGCTTGAGGCGGTAGGCGTCAGGCAGTAGGCGGTAGGAACGGCTCCAGGTTGGAGCGCAGCTCGGTCCAGTTCTTGCCGCCGATCACGCCGTCGCTGTTCACGAGGTCCTCGTTCCAGGGATGGGTGATGGTCGCCGCTGTTATTCCCTGCTCGCGGGCGCGGGCGATGTTCACGGGGCTGTCGTCGATCAGGACGTCGATGTCCAGCTCGACGCAGCGGCGTGACCTTGTCGAACGAGCAGTAGAGGTCGTCGTAGGGCAGGCCGATCGCCTCGAGCCAGCGGGCCGTCGCCTCGGCCGTGCTCTTTCGGCGGTGGCTCGTGATGTGGATCCAGTGGCCGGCCTCGTGCCAGCCGCGCACGGTCTCGACCGCGTCCGGGTAGGGCACGCCGGCCTCGATGTTCTCGTCGGAGTGCGTCTCCTCGACGCAGTGGACGAGCGCATCGCGCTCGAGCGACGTGATGCCCCAGTCGCGCTGCTCCTCGTAGGGCAGGTCGACGCCGTAGCGCTCGCGCGCCACTCGCTGGAGCAGGTCCCAGTAGTGGTGCAGCGTGGAATCGATGTCTATCGCGATCTTGGCCATAGGAGGAGCGCAGCGCGATCGCTGTATCGCGCGAGCACCGCACTCGTACTACCTTTACGCGCCATGGCCAGGGTATTCGCCTCCGCGGCGCGTCCTACGACGCCCTGGCGGGCGCGGGACGCGGACGGCGACTACGGCGTCACGGCCGAGCCCGACTGGCGCGACGTCGACTGGGCCGCCCATCTCCATCAGGTCGAGATCCACGGCTCGCATCGTCAACTACGTCGACATCGGCTCGGGCGACGGCGAGCCCGTGGTGTTCGTCCACGGCCTCGGCGGCCAGTGGCAGAACTGGCTCGAGAACATCCCGCGGGCCGCCCAGGAGCGACGCGTGGTCGCGCTCGACCTGCCCGGCTTCGGCATGTCCGAGATGCCGCCGGGCGGAGATCTCGATCTCGAACTACGCGCGCTGCGTGGAGGCGCTCTGCCAGCACCTCGACCTCGGTGAGGTCGCCGTCGTCGGCAACTCGATGGGCGGCTTCGTCTCCGTCCGAGCTCGCCATCCGCTATCCCGGAGCGGGTGAAGCGGCTCGTGCTCGTCTCGGCCGCCGGAATCAGCAGCGCCAGCGTGTATCGCGCTCCGGCGCTACTCGTCGGGCGGATCGCCGCGGTCGTGACCGCCTACACAGCTGCCCGCCATCGCCGGATGGCCGCCCGCCCGGTGACGCGACACTGCGGCGCTTTCGCTGGTGGCGCGCCACCCGAGCCGACTGGCCCCGGACCTCGCCTGGGAGGGGCTGATGAAGGGCGCCGACAAGCCCGGGCTTCCAGGACGCGCTGCGCGCCAATCTCGTCTACGACTTCCGCGACCGCCTGCCAGAGATCTCCGCCCCCACGCTGATCGTCTGGGGCGAGAACGACTCGGTCATCTCGGTCCACGACGCCGCCGAGTTCGAGCGGCTCATTCCGGATAGCCGCAAGGTCGTGATGAAGGACACCGGCCACGTGCCGATGGTCGAGCGTCCGCGGGAGTTCAACGACGTGCTGATCGACTTCCTCGCCGAGGCCGGCCCGGCGGAGGCCAAGGAGCCGGTCGAGGGCGAGAGCCAGGCCGCCTAGGCCCGGAGTCTTGCCCCGCGCGACGACGGCGGGAAGAGCATCGAGCAGCTCACGCAGCCAGCGGCTGATACGTGAGCCGGAAGACGGGCTGGGCGGCGCGCCAGCGGAGGTTCGGCGGCAGCATGCCCACCTCGGCCTCCACGAAGGTCTCGTCCTGCGCGGGCGTCAGCGCGAACCTGGCGTACGAGCCGGAGACCGTGCAGCGGAAGTGCGCCTCCTTGAGGTGCTCCATCCGCTCGATCTTCCAGACGCCGTCCACCTGGTCGAGGAAGCCGAACCTGCGCGCGACCCTCGTGTACTCGTCGCCCTCCTTCGGCTCGCCGTCCATCCGGACGTCGCTCACCTCGGGCCACCAGTCGGGATGCGTCCCCGGATCGCTCACGATGTCCCAGACGTCCTCTATGGGCGCTTCGATCAGGACATGGCGACGGTGCATCTCGGCCATGGGCCGATCTTACGCCCGGCTCAGGAATATCTCAGCTGCTCGTCCCAATCCTGCGGTCGCCCCTCGGGCGTGAGGTCGAGCATGTTCCACACCGGCTCGAGCGTGCCCACGTGGCGCGGGTCCTGGTCGCCGTCGGCAGGCGCGTAGAAGAGCTCCGAGGCCCAGAAGTGCCGGATCGCGTCGCCGTCGCGATGGAAGATGTTGAGCATTGGCCGCTGGTGCCCCTCGGGCGTCTCGGCGAAGTAGTCGCGGTTGTAGCTGTTGCCGGCCGAGGAGAGGAGCCTGAGCCGCTGCGCCAGCCGCGCTCCCAGGCGAAGCTGTCCACGCGCTCGAACGGGGCCTTGGCGACCACGAAGAAGTTGAGCAGCGGGGCCGCGTGCTCGGCCGTTCCGTCGAGCTGGTCGAGCAGCGCGACGCACGACGGGCAGGCGCCGTCGCGCTCGCCCGGGCGGTCGTCCTCCGGATCGCGCGGGAACATGAAGCTGTAGATCGCGAGCGAGTCCTTGCCCGGGGCGAACAGCTCGGACATCCTCACCTCGCCGTCCGGCCCGTCGAAAACGTAGTCCTGGGGAATCGGCCCGCCGGGCGGCAGCGTTCGCCTCTCCTCCGCGACCTCCTCCATCTGCCGGCGCAGCTCGATCTCCCTCTCGAGCAGCCGGTCGCGCGCCGCCCTGTACTCCGGGCTCTCCCCTGGGAAGGCGAGGCTCACGTCGTGATGGCGCCCTCGGCGGCCGAGCTCACGTGCATGGCGTACTTGCCGAGCACGCCGGACTCGTACTTGGCCGGCCGCGGCTCGTAGGCCGCGAGCCTCTCGGGAGCTCGTCATCCGAGATCTCCAGGCGCAGCTCGCGGCTCGCCACGTCGAAGGTGATGGTGTCGCCGTCGCGCACCGCGGCGATCGGGCCGCCGCGCGGCGCCTCGGGGGCCACGTGCCCGGCCATGAAGCCGTGGGTGGCGCCGGAGAAGCGCCCGTCGGTGAGGAGAGCGACCGACTCGCTCAGCCCCTCCCCCACGAGCGCCGCCGTGACGCCTAGCATCTCCCGCATGCCGGGGCCGCCGACCGGGCCCTCGTTGCGGATCACGATCACCTCGCCCTCTTCGATCGAGCTCGCCTTGACCGCCTCGAACGCCTCCTCCTCGGACTCGAACACCCGCGCCGGACCGCTGTGCTGCACGCGCTCGTGCCCGGCCAGCTTGACCACGCAGCCCTCCGGGGCGAGGTTGCCGCGCAGGATCGCGAAGCCGCCGTTGGGCTTCAGCGCCCGGTCGAGCGTGCGGACGACCTCCTGTCCCTCAGTCTCCTCGGCGGCGTCCGCCACCTCGCCGATCGTCTGGCCGGTGACGGTGAGCGCCTCCTCGTGCAGGTGCCCTGCCTCCTTCAGCCGCTTGATCACCACCGGGACGCCGCCGGCCCTGTAGAGGTCGACGGCGACGAAGCGGCCGCCCGGCTTGAGATCGGCGAGCAGCGGCGTCTGCCAGGCGATGCGGTCGAAGTCGTCGATCGAGAGCGGCACGCCCGCCTCGCGGGCGACGGCCAGCAGGTGGAGCACGACGTTGGTTGACCCTCCCGACATCGCCGCCGCGGCGATCGCGTTCTCGAGCGCCTCCTTGGTGATGATCGAGCTCGGCCGACGCTCTGCCTCGAGAAGCTCCATCGCGAGCCGGCCCACGTCCTCGGCCACCTGGCCCTTCCTGCCGTCCTCCGCGGGCACCATCGCGCTCCCCATCGGCGAGATGCCGAGGACCTCGAAGGCCATGGCCATTGTGTTGGCCGTGTACTGGCCGCCGCACGCGCCGGCCCCCGGCGAGGCGTGGTTCTCGAGGTCGGTGAGCTCGTCGTCGGTCATGTCGCCCGCGGCGTGGGCGCCGACGCCCTCGAAGACGTCCTGGATCGTCACGTCCTTGCCGCGCCAGCGCCCGGGCGCGATCGAGCCGCCGTAGAGCATCACGCTCGGCACGTCGAGCCTCGCCAGCGCCATCACGCAGCCGGGGATCGTCTTGTCGCAGCCCGACAGGGCGACCACCGCGTCGAACATGTGCCCGCGCGCCACCAGCTCGATCGAGTCGGCGATCAGCTCGCGGCTCACGAGTGAGGTCTTCATGCCCTCGGTGCCCATCGTGATCCCGTCGGAGATGGCGACGGTGTTGAACTCCATCGGCGTGCCGCCCGCCGCGCGCACGCCGTCCTTGATCCGCGCCGCCAGGGCGCGGAGGTGGAAGTTGCACGGCATCGTCTCGGTCCAGGTGTTGGCGATCCCGACGATCGGCTTGCTGAGCGCCTCCTCGTCGAAGCCGATGCCCTTGAGGTAGGCGCGCGCCGGAGCGCGGTCCGGGCCGTCGAGGATGACCCGGCTGCGACCGCGTGGGTCGCTGCTCACTGGTGGCCGGCGGCGGTCTGGGGCCGCTGACCGCGGCGGCGCTCCCACTCCGCGAGGCGCCAGAGGTCGCGCCTCACCCGCGCGGGGTCGAGCTGCCTCCCCACCAGGTGCATGTTCGCGCGCCGGATCACACGGCGCTCGTCCGAGGTGAGCGCCATCCATTTCGCAAGGACGTCGTCCGAGGCCGGCAGACGCGAGCGGCCGCCATCGCCGCTCATGTCGGGAAATTCGACGCAGTACTCGCTCAGGAGCCGGCCCGTCTCGGGCACGAAGGCAACGATCGGCTTGTGCGGGTAGACGAGGTAGGCGTAGGCGGGGCCGCGACGCGGGTCATCGCCCCGGCGGGTGTGGCGCCCGCGAACGCGGATGAAGCCGAGGTCGCGGTACATCCCCCACTCCTCATCGTTCACGCACGAGCGCAGGAGCTCGCGGGCCCTCTGCTCGGCACGGCGCTCGCGGCCCGGGTCGTACAACGGGATGTCGAGCGGTCCGCTGCGCGCGGCACGGCGTGCCTCGCGAGCCTTGCGCCAGCGGCCCGCCTGGCGCGACAGCAGCGGCAGCGCGAGAACCAGAGCGATCAGGGCGAGCGAGAGCAGTGCCGGCAGCATCGCGTCCGGGCTCAGCCGCCGGAGGCGCGCGGGAAGAAGATCACCCGCTCCGCCTCGACGGGAATGTCCTCGTATTCCTTGACCATCAGGGCCTCGCGGCGGCCGCTTCCGGGGCGCGTGGTGGGCACGGCGGCCCACATCCCCTCGTCGAGCTGGCGCCGGAACTCCTCCACGAGCCGCTCATCGTCCTCGGCGACACGCGGGTCGCCCTCGGCGACGAGCATCTCGCCGTGACCCGGCTTCATGCGCAGGAACCTCATGCGCGCCGATTATGCCACGCGTTTCGCTCTTGCCCCGTCGGGTAGGCACGCCCCCATGCCGACCGAGCCAGCCGTTCCGACCCTCTCCGACGTCGTGCACCGCGCCGTCACCGCCTGTGACCCCGCCGGTGACAACGAGGGCCTGGCCCAGTTCCTCGAGCGCTTCTCAGACAGCGACGAGCCGATCACGGCGGAGGCCGACATCGAGGAGCGCATCGCCGAAGCGAAGGGCGCGATCGACCCCCAGGACGAGGATCCCCCGGTGGTGATGGCCGCCGCCGTGGCCACCTACCTCGCCTTTCGCCGCACCGAGCTGACGGACGAGCGCGGAGAGCTCCTGCGTCTGGCAGCGCGCGCGGAGTTCGACGGCAAGCCGCCGGCGCCGGTCGCGGAGTGGCTCGCGGCCCAGGGACTAGAGGTGTAGGGCCGCAACGGGCCCCGCCCCGGCGCCCAACCCGCTCAGGCCGTCCCTCACGGCCTCCGAGGCGATCGCCTTGGCCCGCCGCGCCGCCTCGAGCGGCTCGTGGCCCAGCGCCAGGTGCGCCGCCAGCGCCGACGAATGCGTGCAGCCCGAGCCGTGCGCGGCTCCGCCCGGATGGCGCGGGCCCGCGATCGCCTCCAGACGCTCGCCGTCGTAGAAGACATCGTTGGCCTGCTCCTCTCGGTGGCCTCCGGTCACCACCACGGCGGCGGGTCCCAGTTCGTGAACCGCCCGCGCCAGCCGCGCCGGGTCGGTGCCCGCGGGGAGCCGCGCCAGGACCGCCGCCTCGGCGAGGTTGGGCGTGACCACGGCGGCCCGCGAGAGAAGTGAGCGGAGCGCCTCCTCGGCGTCCTCGTCCAGAAGGCGGGCCCCGCTCTCGGCGACCATCACCGGGTCGACTACCAGCGGCGCCTCGCCGACCAGGTCGAGCGCTCGCTGCACGGCCTCGATCGTGGCCCAGTCGCCCAGCATGCCCGTCTTGACGGCGTCGACGCCTATGTCTTCCGCCACCGCCCGCACCTGCTCGACGATCGCCTGCGGCGGCAGCGGGTAGACGCCGGTGACCGCAACGGTGTTCTGCGCGGTGACGGCCGTGATCGCGGTCATGCCGTGGACCCCGCAGCGGGCGAAGGCCTTGAGGTCCGCCTGGATGCCCGCGCCGCCGCCCGAGTCCGAGCCGGCTATCGAGAGCACGCGGGGCGGGACGGCGCCGTTCACGGCCGCTGAGCATAGGCGCCACCGCTCCCTCACCGCGCTCGCCGCTCATAGCCGCCGAGCGGGTCGCGGGCGATCCAGCCCTCCGCCTCGAGCCGGCCGAGAGCCGAGCGGGCCTCGGCCGCGCCCAATCCGGCGCGGCCCGCGATGTCGGCGGGATCCGTGACCTCCTCCACGGCGGCCAGCACAGCCCGCAGCTCGTCGCCATCCGGGAGCTCGGGTTCCCGCTCCGGCCGCGTTCCGACCCCGTAGATCTGGTCGAGCACGTCCTCGGGTCCGGTGATCACCACGGCGCCGTCCTGGAGCAGCCGGTTGGATCCCGCCGCCATGCGGTTCGTGACCCGGCCGGGGACCGCGGCCACCGTCCGGCCGATGTCGCGCGCGAAGTCCGCCGTGATCAGGGAGCCGGACGGCTCGGCGGCCTCGACGACGATCGTCATCGCGGCGAGCCCGGCCATGATCCTGTTGCGCGCGGGAAAGCTCCAGCGGAAGGCCCGCTGTCCCGGGGGCAGCTCGGACAGGATCGCGCCACGCCGGCGGACCTGCTCGTAGAGCCAGCGGTGGCGGCTCGGGTAGGGGATGTCCGGTCCACCGGCCAGCACGGCGAGCGGAAGCCCGCCCGCATCGACGCAGCCGCGATGCGCCACCCCGTCGATACCGAGTGCAAGGCCGCTGACCACGATCAGGCCGGCAACACCGAGTGCGCGCCCGAAGGAGCGGGCCATCTCGGTGCCGTAGGGCGACGGTCGGCGCGTGCCGACGATCGTCACGGCGGGGGTCTCCCTCAGCTCCTGCAGCGCCCCGAGACGGCCGAGCCCGAAGAGGACGGCCGGGGGATCGGCGAGCTGGCCGAGGCCGGCCGGGTAGGCCGGGTCGTGCGCGCACACCGCCCAGGCTCCCGCCGCGTCCACCGCCGCGCGGGCCGCGTCGGCATCGAAGCGGTCGAGCCAGCCGATCAGGCCCGGATCGGGTCCGCCGGTGACAGCCGCGATCAGCTGCTCGTCGCTGAGGGCGAACAGGCTCGCGCCGGGCGGCCGCGGGCGCTGCAGCGCACCGGCGATGCGTGGCGCGAGCCGGGCGATGAGGTGGGCGCGCCGGAGGCAGGTGTCGCACGGCGAGCTGCTCACGCCGCGACCGCCATGCCGCCGAGCCTGTACGCCAGCGCCTCGTCGAGGTCGCGCTCCGCGAGCTGCTCTCGACCGTCGAGGTCGGCGATCGTCCGCGCCACCCGCAGCACGCGGTCGTGACCGCGGCCGCTCAGGAGGCCGGGGTCCGGAAGCGAGGTCAGGCGCGCCCGAAGGGGCCTTGCGAGTCGCACCGTTCGCCGCGTGAGGCGTCCGTCCATGTCTCCGTTGCAGAGCGCCTCGGTGCCGACAAGCCGGGCCTGCTGGCGCTCGCGGGCGGCCAGCACCCGCCGCCGCACCTCGCGAGACGATCCGCCGTCCTTGCCGTCGCGGACGAGCTCCAGCGGCGCGACGGGCCCCAGCCGGCAGACGAGGTCGATCCTGTCCAGCAGTGGGCCGCTCAGGCGGCGGGCGTAGCGTCCGAGCAGCACCGCGTCGCAGCTGCAGGCGTCGGCGGGCCGTCCGCAGGGACAGGGGTTGGTTGCGGCGACGACCATCGCCCTCGCCGGGAACACGATCGTGCGCTGGCCGCGCATGATGTCGACCCTGCCCTCCTCGAGCGGCTGCCTCAGGGCGTCGAGCGCGGGCCGCGAGAACTCCGCAAGCTCGTCGAGGAACAGGACGCCGCGGTGCGCCAGCGTGACCTCGCCCGGACGGGGTGTGACGCCGCCGCCGATCAGTCCCTGGGGCGAGATCGTGTGGTGAGGCGCCCGGAAGGGCCGCTCCGAGACCAGCCCTCCGCTGGCGAGCCCCGCGACGCCGCCGATCCGCGTGATCTCGAGCGCCTCCTCGAAGCTCGGCGGCGGCAGGATGCCCGGCAGCCGGCGGGCCAGCATGGTCTTGCCCGCCCCCGGCGGTCCGACCATCAGCATGTTGTGCCCGCCCGCCGCGGCGATCTCGAGCGCCCGCTTGGCATCGTCCTGGCCACGCACGTCCGCCAGGTCGAGCCGTGCCGACCCGCTGCGCCGGCGTGGCGGCCGTGGGCTCGCCCGCTCCGCCGTACGGTCGCCGCGGAGCAGCCGAGCGATGTCGTCGAGGCTCTCGACCGGCAGGACCTCGACCTCGGCGACGAGCGCCGCCTCGCCGGCATCGCCGGGAGCCACCGCGAGCCGCGCGTAACCCGAGTCGCGCGCTCCCAGAGCCACGGCCAGCGCACCACGACCCGGCCGCAGCGATCCGCCCAGCGAAAGCTCCCCGTAGACCGCGCAGGTCTCGAGCGGCTCCGAGGGCACCTGCCCGGTGGCGGCGAGCACCCCCACCGCGATCGCGAGGTCGAACCCGGGTCCGGCCTTGCGCACGTGCGCGGGCGCCAGGTTGACCGTGAGCCGCCTCTGCGGGAAGTCGAGGCCGGAGTTGAGCAACGCCGCCCGCACCCGCTCGCGCGCCTCGCGGACGGCGCGGTCCGGGAGGCCGACGAGCGTGAAGACGGGCAGGCCCTGACGCACATCTACCTCGACGGTGACCTCGCGGCTCCCGATCCCCTCTATCGCGAATGTGGCGACGCTGGCGGGCACGACCCGCAAGCTAGGACCGGGCCCGTCACGAGAAAAGCCGCGATCGTGACGACTTCGTTACTTCCGTTGCCCACGCGTTCGCCGGCCCGGCCTACGGTCGCCTCCCATGCCCACCGACCCACGACGCCGCCTCGGAGCGCTCGGCGAGCGGCTCGCGGCCGAGCACCTCAGCGCGCTCGGCTACGAGCTGCTGGAGCGCAACTTCAGGACCCGCTACGGCGAGCTCGACATCGTCGCCCGCGACGGACGCTGCCTCGTCTTCTGCGAGGTCAAGGCGCGGGTCGGCAGCGGCCCGATCGGCCCGCTCGCGTCCGTCGGACCGCGCAAGCGCAGCCAGCTGCGCCGGATGGCGGGCCAGTGGCTGCACGAGCGCGGACGCGTGTCCGGCACGCGCGAAGCCCGGTTCGACGTGATCGGCATCGGTGTCGACTCCGCGGGACGGGTGCAAGCGCTCGATCACGTCGAGAACGCGTTCTGAAACGGCGTCTATGGTGCCGCGACGGCGTGCCCGCGATCGAGGTAGACGGAATCAGCAAGCGCTTCGGCGCCATCCAGGCGGTATCCGATCTCTCGTTCGCGGTCGAGGCCGGCCAGGTCACGGGCTTCCTCGGTCCCAACGGAGCCGGCAAGAGCACGACGCTGCGGATCCTTCTCGGGCTCGTCCATGCGGACGGCGGAAACGCGGGCTTCCAGGGCCGGCGCTACCAGGAGCTGCTGCACCCGAGCGGCCAGGTCGGCGCCGTGCTGGAGGACGCGAGCTTCCATCCCGGTCGCAGCGGACGAAACCACCTCCGCGTGCTCGCCGCGGCAGGCGATCACCCGGCGGCCCGGGTCGACGAGGTCCTGCGGCTGGTCGGGCTGGCGGGCGCGGCCAACCGCCGCGTCAAGGGCTACTCGATGGGAATGCGCCAGCGGCTGGCGATCGCCGCGGCGCTCCTCGGCGGGCCGGACGTGCTGATCCTGGACGAGCCCGCCAATGGCCTCGACCCTCCCGGAATCCGCTGGATGCGGGACTTGCTGCGCGCCGAGGCCGATCGCGGCAGCGCGGTGCTCGTGTCGAGCCACCTGCTCTCCGAGGTGGCCCAGGTGGTCGACAACGTCGTGGTGATCTCACGTGGCACGCTTCGCGCGACCGGAGCTCTCCAGACGGTCCTGGGCGGCGGAGAGCTCGTCACGAGGGTGGCCTCCGCGGAGGCCGACCGGCTGCGGTCGAGCCTCGCCCAGCGCGGCCTGGCCGCCGAGCACGACGGCCCCTACTCGCTCCTCGTCCGGGGTGTCGATCCCGAGGCCGTCGGGGCGATCGCCAACGAGGAGCGGATCGCCCTCCGGGAGCTGGTCGCCGTGGCGCGGTCGCTCGAGGATGCCTTCCTCGCGCTCACCGAGGAGCAGCCGTGAGACCGCTCCTCCGGGCCGAGCTGATCAAGCTGCGCACGACGCGGACCTTCGCCGCGCTCGCGATCGCCGCGGTCGGGACCTCTGTACTGGTCGCCACGCTGGTGGCGTCGCTGACCGAACCCTCGGCCGACGAGGTCCTCCAGGATGTCTTCCTCTCGGACACGAGCGGACTGTTCATCCTGATCCTGGCGATCGTCGGCGTCACCGGCGAGTGGCGCCATCACACGATCACCAGCTCGCTTCTGGCCGCGCCGGACAGGCTTCGCTTCCTCGCCGCCAAGACGATCGCCTTCGCGGTTGCCGGGATGGCGCTGTCGCTCTTGATCTCGATCGCCGTGAGCGTCGTGGGCCTGGCGATCCTCGCGGCACGCGACCTGCCAACGCCCGAGGCCGGCCCGCTGATCGGGCAGCTCGCCCGCAACGCCGGCGTGGCGGCGCTGCTCGGCGGGTTCGGCGTCGGACTGGGCTCGCTCGTTCGCAACCAGGTGGTGGCGGTCGTGGGGATACTCGTGCTCGGGCTCGTGGTCGAGCCGACGCTGGGCGCCGTGGCGCCCAAGGTCGAGCGCTTCGGCCCCACCGGCGGGCTCACGACCGCGATCGCGAACAGCGATCCGGAGGCGTCCGGGTTCTCCGAGAACGAGCTCCTTGCCCCGGTCGTCGCAACCCTCTTGATGCTCGCCTGGATATCGGCGCTGTTCGCCGCGGGCGGGGCGCTCCTGCACACCCGCGACGTGGACTGAGGTCAGGGACTTCCGAAGTCCGCAAGCGGCCAGTCGCGCAGGCGCAGCCTGCCGATGACCCAGTCGCCGGGCACCGGGGCCCACGCGCGGCTGTCAGCACTCTCGCCGCGGTTGTCGCCCAGCATGAACACGTGTCCCTTGGGAATCGTGATCGGCCGCTCCAGCCGACAGATGCCGCAATCGGCGCCAGGACGAATCCGACGACCGGCAGACACGGGTCGCTCACTCCCCGCCGTTGGGCGGAGAGGCTATCCCTCCAGCGCGAGCTGGTTGTAGGCGATCGACTGGAAGGACATGCGGTGGATCGGCGAGACGCCGTGCTGGCGGATCGCAGCTCGGTGCTCAGGAGTCGAGTAGCCGACGTTGGTGTCGAACTCCCACGAGGGGTGGCGCTCGGCGACGCGGTGCATGTAGCGGTCGCGAGTGACCTTGGCGAGCACGGAGGCGCCCGCTATCGCGGCGCTGCGACAGTCGCCGTCCACGACTGCGCGCTGCTCGAACCCGAACTCCGGAACCCGGAAGCCGTCGACGAGGCAGACGCAGCCCTCGCAGGCCACGCGTCAGGAGCGCCGTGCGCAGCGCCTCGAGGTTCGTGACGTGGAGCCCGCGGCAGTCGATGCCGCGGACGCAGCGGGTGACGATCGTGGAGCGAGCCGCCGCCCGCAGCACCAGCGGATAGAGCTCCTCGCGCGCCTCGACCGTGCACTGCTTCGAGTCGTTCAACCGCGACAGGGCGCGCCGGTCGCTCAGGGTGAGCCGGTCGAGGTCGAAGAGCACGGCCGCGGCGACCAGCGGGCCCGCAAGCGACCCCCGCCCCGCCTCGTCGGCACCGGCGACGAATCGGTTGCCCAGACCGCGATCGAAGGCGAAGAGCCGCCTGCCGGTGCGCTGTGGTCTGGCCACTCTGGCGGCGATCATAGGACGACCCACGGCGGGACCGCCACGGGAAACCCGCTTAGAGCGTGCCTATTCGGCTGGGCTTCCAGTAGGTGAAGAACGCCCTGCCGATCATCCACTTCTTGGGGATCGGACCCCACTCGCGGCTGTCGGCGCTCTCGCCGCGGTTGTCGCCCATCATGAAGTAGTAGCCCTTGGGGATCTTGATCGGGTGCTCGAGCTGGCAGATGCCGCAGTCCGCGCTCGGGCGGATGAACGGCTCCTTCTGGAGCTTCCCGTTGATGTAGACGCGTCCGCGCTTGACCGACAGGCTGTCGCCGCCGGTCGCGACGATCCGCTTGATGAAGTTGGTGTTGGAGCGCGCCTTGGTAGGCCGGGGACAGGACTCGTGCTGCTCCTCGGGGTTGAACCCGGGCACGCCGCACGCGTTGTCGTCGGCCCCCTTGGGCGGCTTGAACACCATGATGTCGCCCTTCTGCGGATCGCTGTAACGCAGGCCGAGCCGCCAGACGAGCACCCGCTGGCCGACGTCGAGCGTCGGCTCCATCGACTCGCTCGGGATCCGGAACGGCTTGACGAAGAGGGCCTGGATGCCGAGCGCCAGGCCCAGCGCGACCGCCACGATGGTGACGAGCTCGACGAGCGAGCCGCGAGCACTTTGCTTGCCTGTGCGCGCCACGATCGAGACTGAGGAGGGCCGCGGCCCCGGCTACGACTCGGGCTCGGGGTCGCCGTTCCCGGAGGGCTCCTCGTCGGCCTTGGCCTCGGAGTCGGGCGGAACCTCGGCCTCCTCCGGAGCAGCCTCGGCCTCCTCCGACGGCTCGGCGACTGCTTCCGTCTGCTCCTGCTCCTGCTCCTCGGCGACCTCTTCGGCGAGGGCCTCCTCGCCCGGCCTCGCGGCGTCGTCCTCGGCCGGCATCGCGCCGGCCTCGAAGACCTGGTCCTCCTCGCCCGCGACCCAGCGGCGCTCCCTCACCCGGGCGCCGCGACCGACGCGATCCCTCAGGTAGTAGAGCTTGGCCCGGCGTACCTCGCCGCGGCTGGCGATCTCGACGCGCTCGACCTTGGGCGAATGCAGGGGAAACGTTCGCTCGACGCCCACTCCGAAGGACTGCTTGCGGACGGTGAACGTCTCACGCGCGCCGTGGCCCTGGCGCTTGAGCACGATCCCCTCGAAGACCTGGGTGCGGCGCCGCTGGCCCTCCACGACCTGGAAGTGCACGCGCACGCGATCCCCCGCCTGAAACGGGGGCACGCGGCGCAGCTGAGCGCGCTCGAGGCTGTCGATGACACCGGACATGGATGAAAGCGGGCCCCGTCGGGGCGAAAGAAAGCGCGAGCCACCGAGGCGGCCGCGCGGCGGCCAATGGTAGCTAGTGACTGGACCACTAGGCCCGCTCGCGACTGCGCGCGAGCCGCCACTCGCGGATCTTGGCGTGGTCGCCCGAGAGCAGGACTTCGGGCACCGTATGGCCGCGCCAGTCCGCGGGCCGGGTGTAGTGCGGGTACTCCGGGGCGCCCTCGAGGGCCGTGCTGAACGATTCCTCCACGGCGCTGTCCTCGTGTCCCAGCGCTCCCGGCAGCTTGCGGATCACGGCGTCGCAGACCACCATCGCCGCGAGCTCGCCACCGGAGAGCACATAGGGGCCGATCGAGATCAGGTCGCTGGCCAGGTGCTCGTGCACCCGCTCGTCGAAGCCCTCGTAGCGCCCGCACAGGAACGTCAGCTCCGGCTCCTCGGCCAGCTCGGAGGCGAGCGCGTCGTCGAAGCGCCGGCCGCCCGCGGCGAGCGCGATCACCCGCCGCGCCTTCGACAGCTCCACGGGGTCGACGTCGTAGCGGGCGCGCAGCGCGGCCTCCACCACGTCCACCCTCAGGACCATGCCGGCGCCGCCGCCGTAGGGGGTGTCGTCGACCTGCCCGGCCCCGAGCGGTGTGGTCCGGCGGAGGTCGACGGTGTCGAACGAGCCGCCGGCCTCAAGCGCGTTCCGCACGTGCCGCTGCCCCAGGAACCAGTCGAACCAGCCCGGGAACAGCGTGAAGACGTCGATCCTCACAGGCCGAGGAAGTCCCGGTCGACCTCGATCGCGTCGCCGATCGCCACGATCGCGTCCTCGATGAAGGGAACCAGCGTGCCGTCCTCGAGCTCGAGCACGTCGCAGGAGGGGCCGTCGAGCACCCGCGTGACGCGACCGAATCCGCGGACCTCTCGCCCTACGAGCTCGACGGCGAGCCACTCGCCCCGCTCGAGCTCCGCCTCCACCAGCAGCGGCTCGCCGTGCAGCGCGGCTGCGGCCTCGCGCCCGTCGATCCCGGAGAGGCGCACCAGCGGGCGCCGCTCGCTGCCGCCCCGCTCCACGACGTGGTGCTCGCCGCCGCCGACCGCGACCGGAGTCTCCCGCGGGAGCGGGTGCTCCGGGCCATCCACGTAGAAGCTGCCGTCGACCCCATGGGCGCGCCCCACGCGCCCGGCGCTCACAAGCGTCAATCGACCACGTCGACGAGCACCCGGCGGCCGTCACGGGCCGAGGCGGCCTTCATGACCGTCCGCAGCGCGGCGACCGTTCGGCCCCCGCGGCCGATCACCTTGCCGGTGTCGTCCTCGGCCACGCGGAGCTCCAGGACCAGGGTTCCGTCGTCCTCCTCGAACGACTCCACGGAGACCTCGTCGGGCGCGTCGACCATCGAGCGCGCCAGGTACTCGAGCAGGGCTTCCACCTCAGTGCACTAGGTGGAGGCGGTCTGGCGCGCCTTCATCAGCTTCTTCACGGTGTTCGTGGGCTGCGCGCCACGTGCCAGCCAGTGCTGCAGCCGGTCGTCGTCGATCTCGATCGTCGACGGGTCCGTCTGCGGGTTGTAGTGCCCGATCGACTCGATCACGCGGCCGTCGCGCGGCGAGCGCTGATCGGCCACGACCACGCGCCAGTGCGGGTTCTTCTTGCTGCCCACTCGCGTGAGCCGGACTCGGACGGACATTTCGAAGAGGATAGCCCGTGCGGGCATCCGGCCCGCACCTCGTGCCGATTGGCGCCGTCCAGGCGGCTACTCGGGTTAGCGGCCGCCCGCCAACTGCTGCAGCGAGGGCATCTTCCCCTGGGAGAGCTGGCGCATGACCTTCTTCATCTGGCCGAACTGCTTCACGAGCTGCCCGACGGCCTGGACCGAGGTCCCCGAGCCGTGCGCTATCCGCCGCCGGCGCGAGCCGTCGATGATCGTCGGGTCGCGCCGCTCCTCGAGCGTCATCGACAGGATCATCGCCTCGAGGCGGTCGAGCTCGCGGTCGTCCACCTGCAGGGCGCCGAGCTCCTTGCCCACCCCGGGCATCATCTTGAGCAGGCTCGACAGCGGGCCCATCTTGCGGACCTGCTTGAGCTGGTCGAGGAAGTCGTCGAGCGTGAACTCCTGCTTGCGGATCTTGCGCTCGAGCTCCTGGGCCTGGCGCTCGTCGATCTGCTTCTCGGCCTTCTCCACCAGCGTCATCACGTCGCCCATGCCGAGGATCCGCTGGGCCATGCGGTCGGGATGGAAGCGCTCGAAGTCGGCGAGCTTCTCGCCAGTGGAGGCGTAGAAGATCGGCTTGCCGGTGACGGCCTTGACCGAGAGGGCGGCGCCACCGCGGGCGTCGCCGTCGAGCTTGGTCATGACGACGCCGTCGAAGTTCGCGGTCTCCGCGAACTGCTCGGCCACGTTCACCGCGTCCTGGCCGGTCATCGCGTCGACGACCAGCAGCACGTCATGCGGCTTCACCCGCTTCTTGACCTGGGCGAGCTCCTTCATCAGCTCCTCGTCGATGTGGAGGCGGCCGCTCGTGTCGACGATCAGGGCGTCGCGCCGGTCCTGCTTCGCCTGGTCGAGCGCCCACTCGGCGATGTCCACGGGGTCGCGGCTCGTACCCTGCTCGTAGACCGTCGCGCCCGCCTGGGAGCCGACCTTGACGAGCTGGTCGACGGCCGCGGGCCGGTAGACGTCGCAGGCGGCGAGGGCGACGTCCATCCCGTGCTCCTCCCTCAGGTGGCGGGCAAGCTTGCCGCAGGCGGTGGTCTTGCCGGAGCCTTGCAGGCCCGCCATCAGGATCACGGTCGGCCCGGGCTTGGCGAACACCAGGTCGCGGCCGGCGCCGCCCATCAGCTCGGTGAGCTCCTCGGAGACGATCTTGACCACCTGCTGGCCCGGGTTGAGCGACTCGAGCACGTCCTGGCCCGTCGCCCGCTCCTTGACCGCGTCGGTGAACTGCTTGACCACCTTGAAATTGACGTCGGCCTCGAGGAGCGCCAGGCGCACCTGGCGCATGGCCTTGGCCACGTCGTCGTCGCTCAGCTTGCCGCGCGAGCGGACGTCGCCAAGGGCGGCCTGAAGCCGGTCTGAGAGCGTGTCGAACACTGGGGTGAGCGTACTCTGCGCGCGTGGACAAGCGCCGCGCATCCACCTTCCTGAGCGCGAGGCTGTTCAACCCGCTGGTGAAGGCGGCGGCCGCGGCCGGGCTGCCGCTGCCCGGCGTGGTGATCCTGGAGACGACGGGGCGGCAGAGCGGTCAGCCACGCCGCACTCCGGTCGGAAAGGCGCTTGTAGGAGACACGCTCTGGATCGTGGCCGAACACGGCGCACGCGCGGGTTACGTCCGCAACATCTCGGCTAATCCTCGGGTGCGGGTGAAGATCGGCCGCCGCTGGCGCACCGGACGCGCGCATCCGATGGCGGACGATGACCCGCGCGAGCGTCAGCGCCGGATGCCCAACAAGCTGAACTCGGCGAGCGTGCGGCTGATGGGCAGCGACCTGCTCACGGTGCGGGTCGATCTGGACCCGTAGGCAAATCCACCCTTGTACCGGAATCCGGTACGAGGATGGATCTGCTTCCCGGCTAGGGCGTCGGCGGCGGCGCCTGGCCGTCCGCCTTCGGCAGCGCCTCGCTGATCGTCCCCAGCGCCTGGGTGAACTCGCTCGGGATGATCCAGATCTTGTTCGACTGGCCCTGGGCGATCTGCGGGAGCATCTGGAGGTACTGGTAGGCGAGCAGCTTGGGGTCGGCGTCGCCGGCGTGGATGGCGGCGAAGACGGTCTCGATCGCCTTCGACTGGCCCTCGGCCGACAGGATCTGTGACTGGCGCTGCCCCTCGGCGCGCAGGATCGACGACTGCTTCTCGCCCTCCGCGGTGAGGATCTGCGACTGCTTCACGCCCTCGGCGGTGAGGATGGCGGCGCGGCGGTCGCGCTCGGCGCGCATCTGCTTCTCCATCGCCTCCTGGATCGAGGGCGGCGGGTCCACCGCCTTCAGCTCGACGCGGTTCACGCGGATTCCCCACTTGCCGGTGGCCTCGTCGAGGACGGTGCGGAGCTCGGCGTTGATCGTGTCGCGTGACGTGAGGGTGTCCTCCAGCGTCATCCCGCCGGCGACGTTGCGGAGCGTGGTGACCGTGAGCTGCTCGATGCCGGCGATGAAGTTGTTGATCTCGTAGGTCGCGGCCTTGGGGTCCGTCACCTGGTAGTAGATGACGGTGTCGATGTTCACCGTGAGGTTGTCCTCGGTGATCACCGGCTGGGGCGGGAACGAGACGACCTGCTCGCGCAGGTCGAGCAGCGGCTTGACGCGGTCGACGTAGGGCACGATCAGCGCCAGGCCGGCGTCGAGCGTGCGGCTGTAGCGGCCAAGCCGCTCCACGATGCCCGCCTTCGCCTGCGGCACGATCCGGATGCCCTGCGCCAGCGTGATCAGCACGACGGCCGCTATGACGATGAGCACGATCAGGGTGGCCAAGGGAAGTACCTCCTCCGTTGCGAAGCAGCCGGCTCGGCCGGCTGCGCACGATTGTCACTCCGTTGCGAAGCAGCCGGCTCGGCCGGCTGCGCACGATTGTCACTCCGTTGCGAAGCAGCCGGCTCGGCCGGCTGCGCACGATTGTCACTCCGTTGCGAAGCAGCCGGCTCGGCCGGCTGCGCACGATTGTCACTCCGTTGCGAAGCAGCCGGCTCGGCCGGCTGCGCACGATTGTCATTCCGCGATGAGCGCCGTGGCGCCGTCGATCTTCATCACATGGGCGCGGACGCCGGGCTCGAGCACGTCGTCCTCGTCATACGAGCGCGCGGTCCAGATCTCGCCGCCGATCTTCACCTTGCCGGAGTCGAGATCCACGCGCTCGAGGACGACGGCCTGCGTACCCACCAGCGCCGCGGTCCCCGTGCGGAGCCGCGCCGGCATCTTGATGTGGCGCTTGGCGATCGGGCGCAGGATCCCCACCGAGGCGAGCGCGCCCACGATGAACACGAGCCATTGGGCGGCCAGGCTCGCCCCCGCCACCGCAACCACCGCCGCGAGCAGGGAGGCGAGGGCGACCGGCCCGAGGAAGAAGGCGCCCGGGGTGAGGATCTCGCCGACAGCGAGCACCCCCGTGGCGATCATCCACCAGACCCAGTCCTCCATCTCGGAGCGATCCTACGCCAGGGCGAGCTCCACGTCGGCGAGAAGGTCGTCGGTGGCCTCGCAGCCGGCGCTCAGGCGGATGAACCCCTCGGGCACGTCGTCCCCGCCCCAGCGCACCCGGCGCTCGGCCATCGTGAGCACGCCGCCGAAGCTGGTGGCATCGGTCACCAGGCGGGCGCGCTCGAGGAACGCCTCCGCGCGCTCGCGACTCCCGAGGTCGAAGCAGAGCACGGTGCCGAAGCGGCTCATCTGCCGCTTGGCGAGCTCGTGCGCCGGGTCCGACGGCAGCCCCGGGTAGCGGAGCCCGTCGACGCGGCCCTCCAGCATCCGCGCCAGCGCGAGCGCGTTGGCCTCGCCGCGCTCGAGGCGGACGTCGAGCGTGGCGAGCGACCGGTGCGCGAGCCAGGTCTCGAACGGCCCCGCGATCGACCCGGTCATCGCGCGCCAGCCGCGGAGCTCGTCCGCACGCTCCCGATCCCGGGCCGCCACGTAGCCCATCAGCAGGTCGCTGTGGCCGCACAGGTGCTTCGTGGCGCTCGTGACCGTGAGGTCGGCCCCCAGCTCCAGCGCTCGCTGCCCGAGCGGGGTCGGCAGGGTGTTGTCGACCGCGACGACGGCTCCCCGCTCGTGGCCGGCCGCCGCCAGTGCCCGGATGTCGCACAGGTCCAGGCCGGGGTTCGAGGGCGTCTCGAGCCAGAGCAGGTCGACGTTCTCCGGGAGGGCCTCGGGGGTGAGCTCGGCCGTAGGCAGCAGGGTCACCTCCACTCCGCGCTCCGCGAGGTAGTCGGTCCCGAGCTCGCGAACGTGCATGTAGCAGTCCGAAGGGAGCGTCAGCGCGCCGCCCGGCCTCAGAAAGGTGAGGAGGACAGCGCTGCAGGCCGCCATGCCCGAACCGAACAGCACCGCCTCGCCGCCCTCGAGCCCGGTGAGCGCGCGCTCGTAGGCCTCCCAGGTGGGGTGCTCCTCGCGGCCGTAGCCGTATTCGGCGTCCGCCGGGTCGCCGCTCACGTGGAAGGGCGCGGCGAACACCGGCCCGGGCAGGAAGGGCGAGCCCTGCTCCGGCTCCGGCAGCCCCGCCCGGACCACGCGCGTGGCGTCCTTCATTCGAGGATCGCCCGGGCGAAATCGTCGGGGTCGAAGGGCCGCAGGTCCTCGAGCGCCTCGCCGGTTCCGATCAGCTTGACCGGCACGCCGAGCTCCTCGGCGATCGCGAGCGCTATGCCGCCCTTGGCCGTCCCGTCGAGCTTGGTCAGCACGATGCCGGTCACCTCCACGGCCTCGCGGAACATCAGCGCCTGTCGCAAGCCGTTCTGACCCGTGGTGGCGTCGATCGTCAGGAGCGTCTCGTGGGGCGCCCCATCTTCCTGCCGCGCGATCACGTTCCGGACCTTGCTCAGCTCCTCCATCAGGTGCTGCTGGGTGTGCAGGCGCCCGGCGGTGTCGACGATCACCACGTCGTGCCCCCGCGCCCGGGCTGCCTCGATGGCGTCGTAGGCGACCGCGCCGGGATCCGAGCCGGGCTCGCCGCGCACGAGCTCGCAGCCGGCGCGCTCGGCCCAGCCCTCGAGCTGCTCCGCGGCCGCGGCCCGGAAGGTGTCCGCGGCCGCCATCAGCACCGACAGCCCGAGCTCCTGCTGGAGGTGCCAGGCGACCTTGCCGATCGTCGTCGTCTTGCCGCTCCCGTTGACCCCGACCATGAGCAGCACCGTGGGCTTGTGAGTGAGGTCGATCGTGTCGCCCTCCACGCGCGAGGTGTCCGCCAGCAGCTCCCGCAGGCGGCGGGTGAGGTCCTCGCCGCCCGTCAGGTCACCGCTTCCGGCCTCGCCCTCCAGCCGCTCGACGATGCGCGCCGTGGTGGGGGCGCCGACGTCCGCGTAGATCAGCGTCTCCTCGAGCCGCTCGAAGGCCTCGTCGTCGAGCGTCTCGAAGACCGTCGCCTGGAGCTCCGCGCCGAGCGCCTGGCGCGTCTTCGACATGTTGTCGCGCAGGCGGCGAAAGAAGCCACGAGGCTCCGGCTCGCCCGCCGAGTTCTCGTCGGAGGGCGCCGGCTCACCGGTTACGAAGAGCTCTCGCCAGCTGCGGGCCATGGCCGGCGGAGCTTATGAAAGCGCGAGGGCCCCGCGGCTCCGCCGGGGGCCCCCGCTCCTACCGTACGGACGACGCCTCCCTGCGTCGTCACCTCGGTTAAAGAGCTATGAGCTGCTCCCGTCCTCGTCGTGCATCGCCTTGGCCTTGCCAGAGACGCACTTGCCGAAGGCGTTCCGGTTGTTGTGGTTGGTGCCGTAGAACTCGGCGAACGACTTGCCGCCGTGATCACCCGCGAAGCCCGCGTCCTTCTGCTCGGTGCGGCAGGCCTTGGCGGCGTTGATCCGATCCGTGTCGGCCTGGTCCATCTCCTCCTTCTTGGCCCGGGCCTTCTGCGAGACGCACTTGCCGTAGGCGTTGTGGCCGTTCTTGTTGGTCCCGTAGAACTCGTTGAACGACTTGCCGCCATGCGTGTCGGCGAAGCTCGCGTCCGACCGCTCGGCCTTGCATGCCTTGGCGGCGTTCGTGTGCGACGCGTCGCGCTCCTTCGCCTCCTCGCGCGACTTGCGCTTCACACAGCGCCCGTACGCCTTGCGCTTGCTCGTGTGCATCAGGGCGGCGAAGTTCTTCTTGCCGGCCGCCTTGCGCAACGCCTTGCACTCGGTCCTGGCGTTGTGCCGATCCGTCTTCGTGACCTTCGCTGCGGCCGTGAGGGGCACCAGCAGCGCGGCGATCACGCCAACCGCGATCAGAACGCGCTTCATAGAGCTTCCTTTCGCTCATCAGTGGCTACTCGGTAGGCAGAACGCGGCAGCGCCCGCGAGGTTGGCGGGTTCAGGCGGCGGTATTCCTCCATCACGTCCGGCGTAAAGCGAGCGGGCGACTCACGATGGGTGTAGCGTCGCCTGGCGCGCCCGCCTCAGCTTCGCCAACGTCGTGTCGCTCCTGGCGCGCTTCGTGGCACTCGGCGGCAGCTCCTACGCCGCGCTTCGCGTCGGCTCGAAGCAGATCGTCAACAACTCCATCCGCTCCAAGGACATCCGCGACAACACCGTCGCGAGCAAGGACGTCAAGAACCGCTCATTGGTCCCGAAGGACTTCAAGCTCGGCGCCCTGCCGGCAGGGCCGCGCGGGCTGACAGGCCCGACGGGTCCGGCCGGGCGCTCGGCGCTGACTGCCCTGAAGTCCGGCGAGACGATCCGGGGCGCATGGGGCGTCGCCAGCGCCAGCGTCGGCGGCGCGCTGACCGGAGTGACCTTCCCGATCCCGGCGCCCCAGCCTGTCGACTCCCGCCACGTGGTCGCCGCATTCGAGGACACCGTGAGCGGTGACGGCTGCACCGGCAGCGCCGCTGCGCCGGTTGCGGGTCGGGGGTTCGTTTGCATCTACGTCGGACAGTCGTTCGGTAGCTCCAGCGAGGAGGGACACGGCGCGCGCTCGGACCTTACGAGCTCGGTCGCGACCGGCGACGGCAGTCCTTACGGGTTCGCGGTACTGGTGAACGGCTCCAACCCCGACATGGCCGCAGACGGCACCTGGGCCTACCGGGCGCCCTAGGCGGATGGAGCCGCCCCGCGAAAGCGGTCTCCGTCTAGGCGGCGGCTTCGTCGGCCGCCGGCTTGCCGGCCAGCTTGCGCGAGACCACCCGCGACACGCCGTCGGCGCCCATGCTGACGCCGTAGAGCGTGTCGGCCGCGTCCATCGTCCGCTTCTGGTGGGTGACGACGATGAACTGGGCGCGGTCGGAGTAGCGGCGGACGAGCTGGAGGAAACGGTCGATGTTGAGGTCGTCGAGGGCGGCCTCGACCTCGTCGAGGATGTAGAAGGGGCACGGCCGCGCCAGGAAGACCGCGAACATGAAGGCCAGCGCGACGAGCGACTTCTCGCCGCCTGACAGGAGCGACAGGCGCTTGGTGGCCTTGCCCGCCGGGGTGACCTCGACCTCGACGCCGGCCTCCGGCTGCTCCTCTTCCTCCTCGGGCGGCGCGCCGCTCTCGGCGTCGGCCTCGGCCGCCTCGCCGCCGACCACGGGCCGCGGCCCCATCTCGGCCTGGACCAGCCGCAGCCGTCCGCGGCCTCCCGGGAACAGGTGCTGGACCACGTCCTCGAAGTTGCGGGCGGCCGCCTCGAAGGTCTGCTCGAAGCTCTCGCGGATCTGCCGGTCGGCCTCCTTGATCAGGCCGTCCAACTCCGCCAGCGCGCCCTCGAGGTCCTTGCGCTGGGTCTCGAGCTCCTCGACGTGGGTCACGGCCTCCTCGTACTCCTTGGCCGCCAGCGGGTTGACCGGGCCGAGCTGCTCGCGGCGGCGCTGAAGCCGCTCGATGCGCGCCTTAAGCGCCTCGCGGTCCTCGTCCGGCAGCGGCTCCTCGCTCGGCTCGGGCTCGAGGCCCAGGCGCCCGGCCAGCTCGCTCAGCTCCCGCTCCGACTCGGCGGCCGAGTCGCGCACCTGCTGCGCGGCCACCTCGGCGGCGGTGACCGCCTCGCTCGCCTCCCGCAGCCTGCCCTGGAGGCCCGCCTCCTCGTGGGCGCAGGCGCGGAGCTCGGCCCCGGTCTGGTCGCCGGCGGCGGCCCCCGCCGCGAGCTCGGCCTCGAGCGCCTCGCGGCGCGCGGCGACGGCCTCGCGTGCGGTGTCCAGCGCCGCGGAGGCCCGGCCGGCGGCGGCCCGGAGCTGCTCGTCGCCGGCGATGCCCATCTCGAGCGCCTTCAGGGTGCGCTCCCGCTCCTGGCGCTCGCGCTCGGCCCGCTCGGCCAGGCGGCGCTCGGCGCGCAGGTCGGCCTGGAGCTCGGCGCGGCGCACGGCCTCGGGGCCCTCGTCCGGGGCCTCGCGGCGGCGCTCGATCAGCCACTCGAGCCGCCCGGCCTCCTCGGCCGCCTCGGCGGCCTCGCGCTGCGCCCGCCGGAACGCCGCCTCGGCCTCGTCGCGCGCGACGTCGGCCGGATCCACGGCCGCGGCAGCGGCCTCCCCGGCCGCGCTGGCCTCGGCCTCCTCGGCGGCGGCCTTCTGGGCGTCGGCGGCGAGCTGGTCGCGGCGGCCGCGCTCGGCCAGTATCCGCTCGGCCCCGCCGCTGGGCGCCTGGGTGAGCTCGCCGCGAGACGCGTCGAGGACCCGGCCGCCGCGCGTGACGGCGACGCCGTCGAAGTACTCGGACACCGACTCGAGCGAATCGACGATCCATACGTCGGCCAGCAGGCGCTCGGCCAGCCTGCCGAGGTCGGCGTCCGGCTTGACGTGCGCGAGCAGGCGCTGGGCACCCGGCGCGGGCGCGCGGCCGGCCGCCCGTCCGCGTGCGCGCGAGCGGACCAGCGCCGTGGCGCCCGAGTCGCCGGCGTCGTCCAGCAGGCGCTGGCCCGCGGGAACGTCGTCGACGATGCCGGCGGCAAGCCGCGGGCCGAGCACCGCCGCCAGGGCGGTCTCGTAGCCGTCGGCCACCTCGATTCCGTCGCGCGAGCGCCTGGACGCCCTCCGGTACCGGCGCCGCCGCCCGCAGGATGCGCTCGACGTCGGCGAGCGCCGCGGCCGCCTTGGCCGCCCTGGCCCGGGCGCCCTCCACGGCGCGCTCGGCGTCGCGACGCGCCGCACGCGCCGCCTCGCAGGCCCGCTCGGCAGCCTCGAGCTCCTCGCGGCGCGTGCCGGCGGCCCCAGCCAGCTCGTCGCGGCGCCGCTCCGCCTCCTCGCGCTGTCCCTCGAGCTCGGCGAGCTGCTCGCCGAGGCGCCGCTCGCGAGCCTGGTCGAGCCCCGCGAGCTCCTGCTCCAGCTCGGCGACCCGGGCAGCCGGATCGGCGGGACGGTCGCTCGAGCGCAGCTGCTCCTCCAGCAGCGCGAGCTGCGCCGTTCGCCGCTCGCGCCGCTCGGCCGCCGAGTGAGCCTGGTCGCGGGCGCGCTCGAGCCGGATGCCGATCCGCTCTGCCGCGGAGCGCGCGGCGAACAGGCGTCCCTGAAGCTCCTCGCGCAGGCGCGACTGGGCAGCGAAGGCCTCCTCGGCCGCCTCGCGTCGCTTGCGCCACAGCGGTGAGCAGGCGCTCCGCCTCGTCACGCGCCGAGCGAGCCGACGACGACCTCGATTCGGCCTGCGCGAGCTCGGCGCGCGCGCCGCGCACGTCGTCGCTTGGCCAGCTGCAGCCGGGCCTCGAGCGACTGGCGCTCGATCCGCTCGTGCAGCTCCGCCGCCTCGGCCTGGCGCTTGAGCGGCCGCAGATGGGAGCGAGCCTCGCGCTCCACGTCGAGCGCTCGCGAGAGGTTCTCCTCGGTGCGCTCGAGCTTGAGCTGGGCGCGGCGGCGGCGCTTGCGGTGCTTGCCGAGCCCGGCGGCCTCCTCGATCAGGAGGCGCCGCTCGCGCGGGCGCGAGAGGACGATCGCCTCGACCTTGCCCTGCGAGACGACCGAGTGCATCTCCTTGCCGAGGCCGGAGTCGGTCAGCACCTCGAGCACGTCCACGAGCCGGCAGCGGGCGCCGTTGAGCCGGTACTCGCCCTCGCCGTCGCGCGACAGCTTGCGCACGATCGAGATCTCGGAGAAGTCGGTCTCCAGTACGCGGTCGCCGTTGTCGATCACCACCTCGACCTCGGCCGCCGTCGAGCCCTTGATCCCGTGGCCGCCGGCGAAGATCACGTCCTTCATCGTCTGGCCGCGCACCGCGAGCGGGCTCTGCTCGCCGAGCGCCCACAGCACGCCGTCGGTGATGTTCGACTTGCCGGAGCCGTTGGGGCCCACGACGACCGCCACGCCGGGGGCGAACTCGAGCTTGGTCCGCTGCGGGAAGGACTTGAAGCCCTTCAGGCTGATCGAGCGAAGGTGCATCAGCGCCGTCCGAGATGGCATCAAGGGCTTGCAGGGCGGCCTCCTGCTCGGCGCCTTCTTGGTCTTTCCCTCGCCGCGGCCGAGCTCCTGCCCGCCCACCTCGGCGACGGCGACGAAGCTGCGGTCGTGCGGCGGGCCCTCCTCGGCGTCGATCCGGTAGGCCACGACCTCCGCCCGGCGCGCCAGCCGCTCCTGGAGCACGGACTTGTAGTCGACCGGGTGCTCGAGGGCGTCGTCGATCTCCTCCGCGAACGAGCCGCACCACGGCCGGCGCCGTGCGCTCGATGCCGAAGTGCTAGGTAGACGGCGCCGATGAGCGCCTCGCACACCGAGGCCAGCACGCGCTCCGACTCCACCAGCATCTCCGACGCTGCGGCCCGTGCCCGCGGGCGCGGCCTCGCGCAGCCGGTCGGGCACGCCGAGCTCGCGGGCCACCCGCGCGCAGGACGGGCCGCTCACGGCCTGGGCGCGCACCTTCGTCAGGCGACCGGCGCCGTATCGCTCGAAGCGCGGGAAGAGATGATCGGACACGGCCAGGCTCAGCACGACGTCACCGAGGAACGCAAGCCGCTCGTAGGAGTCGGACCGGTGCTCCACCCACGACGCGTGCGTGAAGGCCTGCCGCCGCAGGTCGTCGGGCAGCTCGTCGACAAGCTCGCCCAGGCCCTCAGGTCGCTTCGATCTCCGCAGCATGGCCTGCGACGAAGTCCGCGGCCTGCCCGACCGTGAGGATCCTGGCCGCCTCCTCGTCGGGGATGCGGATCCCGTAGCTGTCCTCCAGCTCGACCACGAGCTCCACCAGGTCGAGCGAGTCGGCCTCGAGGTCCTCCTTGAACCTCGTGCCGTCCTCGATGCGCGCGGGATCGATCTCCAGCTCGGTGGCCAGGTGATCGCGGATGCGCTCGAGTACCTCGTCCCGGGTCATCGAGCATCCGACGCTAGCAGTGGGCGCGGATCTCAAGGCCCCCGCGGCGGCCAGGGCGTCGCGGGTGCGCTCGACCATGCGCTCGTCGGCCGCTCGGCGCGCCAGCCGGATGGCGCTCGCGATGCCCCTTGGGCCCGAAGCTCCCGTGCGCCACGACCACCGGCTTGCGGAGCCCGAGCAGGATCGCGCCGCCGACCTCCTCGGGGTCGAGCTCCTCCCTGAGCTTCTCGACGTTTCGCCTGATCAGCAGGCCGCCGAGCGTCGAGATCGGGTCTGGAGCGGATCCGCTCGCGGATGGCGTCGCGGACCACCCTCGAGGTGCCCTCGAGCACCTTGAGCGCCACGTTGCCGGTGAAGCCGTCGCTGACGATCACGTTCGCGCCCGCGCCGGGGAGGTCGAAGCCCTCCACGTTGCCTACGTAGTTCAGGGCGCCCTCCTTCAGACGCTCGCCGGCCTCGAGGACGTCGGGCGTGCCCTTTCCCTGCTCTTCGCCGACCGACAGCAGTCCGACGCTCGGACTGCTCGACGCCGTGCACCGCCTCCAGGAAGCCGGCGCCCATGTAGGCGAACTGCACCAGGTGCTCGGGGCGCACCTCGACGTTGGCGCCGCAGTCCAGGAACAGGACGGGGCTGCCGGGGATCGGCACCAGCACGGCGAGCGCCGGCCGGTGGACGCCCTTCATCCGCTTGATGGCGAGAGTGGCCGCCGCGAGCGTCGGGCCGGTGCTGCCGGCGGAGACGAGGGCGTCGGCGCGGCCGTCGGCTACCGCTCGGGCGGCCTGGACGATCGAGGCCTGCGGGCTGCTCGCGCACGGCGCGCACGGGCTCGGAGCCGGGCTCGATCGCCTCCGGCGCGTCGACGACTCGGCGACGCCCTCGCCGAGCTCCTGCCGCGGGGCCGAAGAGCAGCACGTCGGCGTCTGCCCGGCGTGCGCCCTCGGCGACGGCCGCGGGACCCTGGTCCGCTCCGTTCGCGTCGACCGCGATCACGGAGCGTGCTTACTCGTCGGCGGCGTCGCGGCTGCTGTACGACGACTTCGCGGCCGGCGTAGGTGCCGCACTCCGGGCACACCCGGTGCGGGCGCTTGGCCGCGTGACAGCGCGGGCATTCGTGCAGCGCCGGCGCGGCGACCTTGTGCTGCGAGCGGCGCTTGTTCGTGCGGGAGTGAGCTTGTCTCTGCTTGGGAACGGCCATGAGCAGCCGGAGGATAGCCCGTGCGGGCTTCCAGCCCGCACTCCTGATGGAATCGCTCGCCCTCCGGGCCGAGCGTGAACGTAGACCGGCTGCGCCGGCCTACTCGAGCTTCAGCTCGCGCAGGGCAGCCCAGCGCGGGTCGGGCTCCGGCTCGTGCTCGTGCTCGGGGCCCGCCTCGTTGAGGTTCTCGCCGCAGACCGCGCACAGTCCCTTGCAGTCCTCCCGGCAGACGATCTGCGCCGGCAATGCGAGCGCCAGCGCGTCCCGGGCCCAGGCCTTGAGGGCGAGCTGACCCTCCTCGAGATAGGGGGAATCGAGCTCGTCGCCCCCACCTGGCTGGTCGACCTCCCTGGCATCGACGTCGACCGTCCTGGCGGCATCCTCGAGGCAGCGCATGCACGGGCCCGTCAGCCCGGCCTCGAGGCGAAGCCGCAGCGAATAGCCGCTCGTGGTGTGGGCGACATCGAGGATGGCCGGCACGCCCCGCCCCTCCACGGCGTACTTCTGACCGCCGAAGTCAAAGGGCTCGACGTTGACCTCGAGCTCCAGTCGCCGCCCCTCTCCGGAGCTCAGACCAAGCCGGCCGATGTCGAAGACGTCGGTGGGCTGACCCATGTTTTCGAGGTTAGCGCCGGGGCGGCGGGCGCTTCAGCCCGAGCCGTCGATCAGCTCGACGCGGTAGCCGTCCGGGTCGCGGACGAAGGCGATCTCGGCGCCCTCGGTGCGGCCGCCGGGCCGGTAGGGCGGCTTCTCGGGCTGGATGCCGTCCTCGGCGAGCCCGGCGAGGGTGCCGTGGAGGTCGTCCACGAGGAGGGCGATGTGGTTGTAGCCGGTGCCGAGCTCGTAGGAGTCGACCCCGTGGTTGTAGGTCAGCTCCAGGCGCGGATCCTCATCCGGCAGGCCCATGAAGACGTTGATCGCCTCGTCGCCGATGTTCATCCGGCCTCGCTCCTCGAAGCCGAGCCGCTCGTAGAAGGAGACCGAGCGGTCGATGTCGCCGATCCGGTAGCAGGTGTGGAGGTACTGCGCCACGGAGCCGAGGCTAGCCGACCTCGGCCTCCTCGCGGCCCTGGAGCCGGTCGCGGCCGCGCTGCACGGCGGCGATGAACTTCGTCGAGGTTGACCTCGAGGGTGTTGAGGATGTCGTCGGCGTAGTCCTCGGCGCCGAGCCGGATCTCGCGCTCGCGGGCGCGGGCGTCCTCGACGATGTCCTCGGCCTGGCGCTCGGCCTGCTTGACGACCTCTTCCTCGCCGATCAGCCGGGTCTGCTCGTCGCGCGCCTCCTTGACGATCGCGCTCCGCCTCGCGCTTGGCCTCGGCGAGCATCTCCTGGCGCTCCTTGACGATCCAGCGCGCCTGCTTGATCTCCTCGGGGATCGTGGCGCGCATCTGGTCGAGGATGTCGTAGATCTCCTCCTTGTCCACGCGCACCTGGTCCGTGAGCGGAACGGGCTTGGCGTTGTGAATCGTGTCGTCGAGCTTGTCAATAGGACCAGGACGTCCATGGCAAAACCTCAGTTTCGCTAACGCTTTAGCTCTTCCTCCAACCGAGCCGCCACGCGATCGGGTACGAGTCCGTTGATGTCGCCGCCGAACATCGCGAGTTCCTTGATGCCGCTCGAGCTGAGGAAGCTGAACTGTGGAGCGGCCATCAGGTAGATGCTCTCGATCTCGGGGGCCATCTTGCGGTTGAGCTGGTTCATCTCGAACTCGTACTCGAAGTCCGAGATCGCCCGCAACCCCTTGACGATGGCCGTTGCGGCGTGCTCGCGGGCGAAATCGACGAGCAGCGTATCAAAGGGTTTTACCTGCACATTGGCGAGTTCCGCGGTCTCCGCCTCGATGAATCCGACCCTCTCCTCGGCGTTGAACAGCGTCTTCTGCTTGCGCACGGGCTGATTGACGACGCCCACGATGAGGTTGTCGAACACCCTCGCGGCCCGCGTGATGATGTCGATGTGGCCGAACGTGACCGGGTCGTAGGAGCCCGGGCAGACGCCCGTCCCGCCGTTCCTCTCAGGCACGGTGGATCGCGATGCGGGTGTCGCCGTAGACGCGCTCGAGCTCGAGCGGAAGCGACAGCTCGAGCGGCGCGCGCTTGTCTGATTCGGTCACGATTCGTGCCTCTTCGGTGAGGACCGCCGGCAGCCGCTCGGACAGTGGCTCCGCCAGGCGGACCGCCGAATCATATGGCGGGTCGAGGAACACGAGGTCGAAGGTGCCACGAGCGGAGGCCAGGAAGCGCAGCGCGTCCTGGCGCCGGACCTCGGCCTCGGACGCCCACCGCGGCCAGGTTGCGGCGGAGCGCCGCCACCGCCTGCTGGTCGCGCTCGACGAAGGTCGCCGACCCCGCCCCGCGCGACAGCGCCTCTATCCCGAGCGCGCCCGAGCCGGCGTAGAGGTCGAGCACGGCGGCGCCGGAGACGTCGCCCAGCATCGAGAACAGCGCCTCGCGCACGCGGTCGGCCGTGGGGCGCGTGCGGCCCCCGCGCGGCGCCTGCAGCCGGCGGCCCTTGAAGGCGCCGGCGACCACCCTCATCCCGGCTTGTGGCAGACCGCCTCGACGTTGTTGCCGTCCGGGTCCAGCACGAAGGCGCCGTAGTAGTTGGGGTGGTAGATCTCGCGCACGCCCGGGCCGCCGTTGTCCCTGGCCCCGGCAGCGAGCGCCGCGGCATGGAAGGCGTCGACCATCTCGCGGTCCTTGGCCGTGAAGGCCACGTGCACGCCGGTCTGGGGGCCCATGTCGCGCTGGCCGATCCAGAAGAACGGGAAGTCGCCGCCGAAGCCGCACATCCGTGGCGCCGGCTCCATCAGGAGCCTCATCCCGATCGGCGCCAGCGCCTGCTCGTAGAAGGCCTTGCTGCGCTCGTAGTCGCTCACGTCGAGCCCGAGGTGATCGATCCGCATGCGCGGATCCTACGGTCGGTGGTGGTTCACGACCTCGATGTTGTTGCCGTCGGGGTCGAGCACGTAGGCGGCGTAGTAGCCGCGGTGGTAGCGGGGTCGTTCTCCCGGCGGGCCGTGGTCGCGGTAGCCGGCTTCGCTCGCGGCCCGGTGGAACCCCTGGACGTCGGCGTCGTCCTCGGTGGGGAACGCCATGTGGAGGTTCTCGGTCGGTGTGCCCTCGACGAGCGAGAAGGAGCCGCTCTCTCCGGCAAGCCGCACCCGGTCGGGCGCGTCGTGGTTTACCCGCAGGCCCGCGTACGGCGCGATCGTCTCGTAGAAGCCCTTTGCGGCGGCGAGATCGGCCACCCGGACCCAGAGGTGGTCGATGGCCCCGCCCCGGCGCAGCGCGCCGTCGTGGACCGCCTCGGCGCTGTTGCCGTCAGGGTCGAGCAGGAAGGCCCCGTAGTAGTCGTCGCTGTACTGGGGCCTCGGTCCGGGCTTGCCGTCGTCGCTGTACCCGGCGTCGACCCCGGCTCGCCAGAACTCGTCGACCTGCTCCCGCGAGGGCGCCACGAAGCCCAGGTGGAGCCGCTGGGTGCGCGGGTTGGCGTCGTCGGCGCCCGCCAGCTGGAAGTCCTGCCACTCGGAGAACGGGCTGGTCCGGTAGGTCCGGTCGATGCCGAGCGGCAGCGAGGACCGTGTCGTAGAACCGCTCGGAGGCCTCCCGGTCGGAGACCCGGATCGTGACGTGGTCGAACACGCGGCGATTATTCCCCGGTCAGGCCGGGATCGGCTCCAGCTCGGAGCCGAAGCGCGCGTCCACGGCATCGCGGAGGAGCGGGTCGTCGAGGTCCGCCGAGCTCGTCGGCGCGGGCGCGGGCCCGCTCGAGCAGGTCGGCGTCGTCGGGCAGGCGCGCCACGCGGAACTCGGGCAGGCCGTGCTGGCGGGTGCCGAGGATCTCCCCCGCCCCGCGCAGCTCGAGGTCGATCTCGGCGAGGCGGAAGCCGTCGGACTCGCCGGCGATCGCCTCGAGCCGCGGCAGCTTGGGGTCGCCGAAGAGGATGCAGCAGCGACTTGTGGGGACCGCGACCGACCCGGCCGCGCAGCTGGTGGAGCTGGGAGAGCCCGTAGCGCTCGGCCGCCTCGATCAGCATCACCGACGCGTTGGGCACGTCGATTCCGACCTCGATCACGCTGGTGGCCACCAGGACGTCGGCCTCGCCGGCGGCGAAGGCCTCCATCGCCCGCTGCTTCTCGGCGTGCGGCAGCTGCCCGTGGATGAGCGCCACGCGCAGCCCGCGGAACTCGGTCTCGCGCAGTCGCTCGAACTCGACCGTCGCCGCCTTGGCCTGGAGCGCCTCCGACTCCTCGACGAGCGGGCAGACGACGAAGCACTGCCGCCCCGCGGCGATCTCCTCGCGGATGCGCTCGTAGGCGCGGCTGCCGCGCGCGGGCGCCGTCCACCACGTGCGTCTCCACCGGATGCCGGCCGGCGGGGAGCTCGCGAAGGACGGTGGCGTCGAGGTCGCCGTACGCGGTCAGGGCGAGGGTTCGCGGGATCGGCGTGGCTGTCATGTGCAGCGCGTGCGGCGCGAGGCCGTCGGCCGCCTTGGCGTCGAGCGCCGCTCGCTGGCGGACCCCGAAGCGGTGCTGCTCGTCGACGACGCACACGGCCAGGTCGCGGAACTCCACGGCCTCCTCGATCAGCGCGTGGGTCCCCACCACCAGCGAGAGCTCGCCGCTCGCGAGCCGGGCAAGCAGCTCGCGGCGGCGCGCGGCCGAGGTCGAGCCGGTGAGCAGCTCGATCGGCACGAGGCCGCCCAGCAGCCGGTCGAGCGTGGCCAGGTGCTGCTCGGCGAGCGTCTCGGTGGGCGCCATCAGCGCGGCCTGGCGGTCGTTCTCGGCGGCGCGCAGCATCGCCGCGAGCGCGACCACGGTCTTGCCGCGATCCCACCTCGCCCATCAGCAGCCGCTGCATCGGGCGGCTCGACCCGGAGGTCGCGGTCGACGTGCGTCGACGGCCGCCCGCTGGTCGCCCGTGAGCTCGAACGGGAGCGACCGCAGCCAGGGATCGACGAGCTCGCCGCTCGGCTCGAGCGGCGGCGGCGCCGCGGCCCTCCCGGCGCGCGCGGCGGCGGCCGGACACCGCGAGCTGGAGCAGGAACAGCTCCTCGAAGGCGAGCCGCTCGCGGGCCCCCCGGTCCTCCGCCTCGTCGTCGGGGAAGTGGGCGCCGGCCACCGCCGCGGGCCGATCGGCGAGCCGCTCGCTCACGCGGATCTCGGCCGGCAGCGGCTCGGGCACGTGGCGTATGCGCCCGTAGGCCTCCCAGGCGAGCTTGCGCAGGGCGGCCGCGCTGATCCCCTCCGTGGCCGGATACAGCGGCACCCGTCCGGTGCCGGGCGCCGGCGGTCTCCGCGCCGGCGAGCAGCTCGTGCTCCTTGACCCAGAACTGGTTGCGGTCCTTGCGCTGCCCGTAGAGGAGCACCTGGCGTGCCGGGCGCGAGCTGCTCCGCCAGCCAGGGCTGGTTGAACCAGACGGCGAGCATCGGCCCGGTCTCGTCGGCCACGCGCGCCTCCACCCGCTTGCGCCGCCGGTCGCGCATCGGCCGTACCGACACGCTCCGCACGACCACCGCCACCGCCGCCTCCTCGCCGACGCTGAGCTCTGCCACCGCCCGGGCGTCGCGCTCGCGGTGCTCGCGCGGGAAGTGCTCGAGCAGGTCGCCGTAGGTCTCGATGCCGAGCGCCTCGAGCGCCTTGCCCTGGCGGCCCTTCAGCTCGACCGGCTCCGCCAGCAGGCTGGGGCGGGGGATCGACCGCAGCGGGGCGTCGCGGAGCTGGTCCGCGCTCAGCTCGTCGGTGCTGGCGAAGAGGGTGGCGATGCCCTCGTGATAGTATCGCGCGGCGCGGACGCTACTCGGCGCAGAGCAGCCACCACCACGCGGGCTGGCCGCCCTCGTGGTAGTCGAGCTCGACGCCCTCCGGCACGGTCCGCTCGATCGCGTCGCGCGGCTGCGGCGCGTCCTCTCCCGCGATGCAGGTGAGGAGCTCGGAGCCGTCGGCGACCTGGGCGATCGTCGCCTCGAGCGTCTCGGCGGGGTCGCCCCAGGCCACCAGCTCGCCGCCGGCGTAGCCCACGGCCTCGCCGGAGCGGAAGCGCCCCTGGGCGTCGTCGCGCGCCGCGGGAGCGACCCCTCCGAGCCGCAGGCCGCCCGCCGCGCCGGCCACGGCCGCGGAGTTCTCCCCCGCCGGCCGGCCCGGGTCGAAGGCCAGCAGCGCGGCGAGCCCCTCCTGCGGCGCCGTCGTTGCCACCACCCGCGCGGGCCGCTCGGAGAGCTCCGCGGCTCGCTCCGCTGCCAGGATCACGTTCGGGCTGTTCGGCAGGACGATCACCTCGGCCGCGTGGACGTCGTGGATGCCGGCGAGCAGCTCGTAGGTGGAGGGATTCATGGTCGGGCCGCCGTCGACGACCGAGGCGCCCAGCTCCTCGTACAGGCGGCGCAGGCCGTCGCCGCTCGCCACGGCGACGATGCCGCACATCGGCTCGCCCCGCGCGGTCCGCCTCCTCGCCGAGCCGACCCGCGCGATCCGCGACCTGCTCGTGCATGTCCGCAACGTCGAGCGCGCGAGACCTCCCCGGCCTCGAAGATCGCGAGCGCCCGGTCCGGCTCGTCGGTGTGCACGTGGACGCGCAGCGTCTGCTGGTCGCCCACCACGAGCACCGAGTCCCCGATCTCCTCGAGCTGCGGGACGAAGGACCCGGCCTCGAGCTCCTGTCCCGTGACGGCGAAGTTGGTGCAGTAGCGGAAGCTCGACGACTCGTGCTCGGGAAGGTGGAGCGGGCGCGCCTGGTGGGCGAGCTCCGGCCGCTCCTTGCCCCGCAGCGCCGCGACGCAGCCGGCCAGGATCACCGTGAGCCCGTAGGCGCCCGCGTCCACCACGCCGGCCTCGCGCAGCACGGCGAGCTGCTCGGGACCGCGCTCGACCGCCTCCTTGGCCGCCTCCAGCGCGTTCTCGAGGACCTCCGCCAGGAGCTGGTCCTGCTCCTCGTCGGTGGCATCCGGACCGAGCCGCTGGGTGTCCATGTGGGCGAGGTCGTGGGCCACCCGCCGGGCCATCGCGCGGACCGCGGTGAGCATGGTCCCCTCGGCCGGGTCGCGGACCGACTCGTAGGCGGCGTCGGCGGCGCGCGCGAAGGCGGCCGACACCAGGACGGGGTCCACGAGCTCGCCGTGGCGAGAGGCGAGCTCCTCGGCCGCGCCGCGAACGATCTGCGACAGGATCACGCCGCTGTTGCCGCGCGCGCCCAGCAGAGCGGAGCGGGCCACGGCGGTCACGAGCTGGTCGCGCCCGATCTCGTCGAGCGGCTTGCCGTTCATGCGGTCGAGCTCGTCGAGCACCGAGCGCATGGTCATAGCCATGTTGTCGCCCGTGTCGCCGTCGGCGACAGGGAAGACATTCAGGTCGTTCACCTCGGAGCGGCGGCGCTCCAGCTCGTCGAGCGCTACGGCGACGACCCTGCGGAACCTGACCAGGCTCTCGTCGGGCACTGAAGGGGTTTCTACACCGTTTCCCGGCGCGGGTTGCGTCAGGCGGCCTTGACGATCTTGCCGGCCTTGAGGCAACGGGTGCAGACGTACTCGCGGCGCGGGGCGCCCTTCACGTCGATCCGCACCTTCTGGAGGTTCGGGTTGAAGCGGCGCTTGGTGGCGACCATCGAGTGGCTGCGGCTGTTGCCGAACGCCGGACCCTTGCCGCATACGTAACAGACCTTGGCCATAGGGCGGACAAGGCTAGCGGAGGATTTGAGCGAAAGCCGCGACCGCCCGCTCGATCCCCGTCCGGTCGACATCGAGGTGAGTCACGCAGCGGATCCGGTCGGGGCCGGGAGCGGTGAGCTGGACCCCCGCTTCCATGAGCCGGTCCAGCAGCGCCGGGGCGTCGGGAACCCGCACCATCACGATGTTGGTCTCCTCGGGCTCGACCTCGAGGCCGAGCTCGCGGAGGCCCTCCGCCAGCACGCGGGCGTTCTCGTGGTCCTCGGCCAGCCGCTCGACATGGTGGTCGAGCGCGTACAGGCAGGCCGCGGCGAGGACGCCGGCCTGACGCAGCGAGCCGCCCAGCATCTGCTTCCAGCGCCAGGCCTCGTCGATCAGGTCGCGTGATCCGCACAGCACCGCCCCGACCGGCGCCCCCAGGCCCTTCGTGAAGTCGACCCAGGCGGTGTCGAAGCCGGACGCCCAGTCGGAGGCCGGCACCCCGCTCGCCACCACGGCGTTCATCAGCCGGGCGCCGTCGAGGTGGGCGCGCAGCCCGTGACGGCCGCGCCACCTCGAGGACGGCCCGCACCTGCTCCAGCGGCCAGACCCGCCCGCCGCCCACGTTGGTCGTCTGCTCGACCGACACGAGCCGGCTGCGCGGCCCGTAGCGGTCGTCCGGCGCCCGCACGGCCGCCTCGACCTGCTCCGGAGTGAACATCCCGCCCTCGCCGTCGAGCTGCCGGGTCATCGCGTGCGAGATCGCCGCCTGGACTGCCGGCCTCGTAGTTCACCGGGTGCGAGGTGCGGTGGAGGATCGCCTCGTCGCCCGCCGGCCCCAGGTGGAGCCGGAAGCCGATCAGGTTGCACATCGTGCCGCTCGGCAGGAACAGACCTGCCTCGTGTCCCAGGAGCTCCGCAACCCGCTCCTGCAGCTCGGTCACCGTCGGGTCGAGGAAGCGCTGCTCGTCCCCGACCTCGGCGTCGGCCATGGCGCGGCGCATCTCGGGCGTGGGCCGCGTCTGAGTGTCGCTGTAGAGGTTGACCGGCTCCACGGGGCGCTCATACTTGCAGCGACTTGGAGTTCTTCGCGAACCCGCTCCCACGAACGCGCCATGAGCTGAGCGCGTTCGCGGCGGGCATGTCGAGTTCTCCGCGATATGCGCGGTTAAGTCGACACGCCTGAACGCTCACCCGAGATGCGTCAGGGGGGGCCGGCCTGGACAGATCGGCGTAGCTCGGCCATCCGCAGCACCGCCCGGGCGGCGTCCTCGCCCTGGTGGCGCTTCTCCCCCACTCGCGCCAGCGCCTGCTCCATCGTGTCGACGGTCAGGACTCCGAACGCGCACGGGACACCCGTGTCGAGCCGCACACGGGCGATGCCGCGAGCCGCCTCGCCGCAGACGTAGTCGTAGTGGTCGGTCTCGCCGCGGATCACGGCGCCCACGCAGGCCACGCCCGCGTAGCGGCCCGAGTCGGCGCAGTACTTCGCCGCCAGCGGCAGCTCGAAGGCGCCGGGAACGGGATGGACCTCGGCCGCGGCGCCCGCCTCCTCGAAGACGCGAGTGCGCGCCCTCCACGAGCTTGTCGCGCCAGCTCCTCGTAGAAGCGGGCGACCGCGATCGCGTATGTGTCGCTACTCACCGTGCCGCTTGGGCGCCGGGCCCTCGCCGTAGACGTCTGCGTCGGTCACGCGGCGCTCACGGTCCTGGCGGCGCTCCTCGTGGATCATCTCCTCGTCGAGCGCCAGGCCCTGGTGGTGCAGCTTGTGGCCGAGCCTCTCACGCTTGGTGCGCAGGTACTCGACGTTGTGCTCGGTCGGCGGGTGCACGATCGGCAGCTGGTCCGTGACCTGCAGCCCGTAGCCCTCGAGGCCGACGATCTTCTTCGGGTTGTTGGTCAGCAGGCGGATCGACGTGAGGCCGAGGTCGACCAGGATCTGGGCGCCGATCCCGTAGTCGCGCAGGTCGGCGGGCAGCCCGAGCTCGAGGTTGGCGTCGACCGTGTCGAGACCGCCCTCCTGGAGCTTGTACGCGCGCAGCTTGTTGAGCAGGCCGATGCCGCGCCCCTCCTGCGCGAGGTAGAGCAGCACGCCACGGCCCTCCTGCTCGATCCGCAGCAGCGCATCCTCGAGCTGCTGGCCGCAGTCGCAGCGCAGGGAGTGGAAGACGTCGCCGGTGAGGCACTCGGAGTGGACGCGGACGAGCACCTCCTCCTCGCCCTCGACGTCGCCCTTGACCATCGCCACGTGATGCTTCGCGTCCACGAGCGAGCGGAAGCCGACCACGCGGAAGTCGCCGAACTTGGTGGGCATGTTCGCCTCGACCACGCGCTCGACGAGCTTGTCGTGCTGGCGGCGGTAGGCGATCAGGTCCGCGACCGTGATCATCTTCAGCCCGTGGCGCTCGCAGTACGGCACGAGGTCCGGGACGCGGGCCATCGTGCCGTCGTCGTTCATGATCTCGCAGATCACGCCGGACGGATTGAGGCCCGCGAGCCGGGCGAGGTCCACCGCCGCCTCGGTCTGACCGGTCCGCTCGAGCACCCCGCCCTGCTTGGCCTTGAGCGGGAAGATGTGGCCCGGCTGGACGAGGTCCTGCGGGCGGGTGCTCGGGTCGATCGCCACCTGGATCGTGTGCGCGCGGTCGTGCGCCGAGATGCCCGTGGTGACGCCCTCCCGGGCCTCGATCGAGACGGTGAAGGCGGTCTGGAAGGCGGACTCGTTCTTCGCGGCCATCAGGTCCAGGCCGAGCTCGTCGCAGCGCTCGCCGGTCAGCGCCAGGCAGACGAGGCCACGGCCGTGGATGGCCATGAAGTTGATCGCGTCGGGAGTCGCGAACTGGGCGGCCAGCGTCAGGTCGCCCTCGTTCTCGCGGTCCTCGGCGTCGCAGACCACGACCATCTTGCCGTCGCGGATGTCCTCGAGCGCCTCCTCGATCGGAGCTGAAGGGGGGCTCGGTCACGCCGGGACGCTCCGAGTCACGAGCTTCTCCACGTATTTGGCCAGCACGTCCACCTCCAGGTTGACGGATCGGCCCGGGACGCGCCTCGCCGAGGTTGGTGCGCTCGAGCGTCTCCGGGATCAGCGAGACCGTGAAGCCCTCGCCGTCCACCTCGGCGACCGTGAGCGAGACGCCGTCGACGGCGATCGAGCCCTTCTCGACCACGTAGCGCAGAAGCTCGGCCGGCGCGGCCACCCGGACAACCCGGGCGAATCCCTCCTCGGTGACCGACTCGACGCTGCCGAGGCCGTCGACGTGGCCCTGGACCACGTGGCCGCCCAGCCGATCGCCCGCCCGCAGCGGCAGCTCGAGGTTCACGCGGTCGCCCTCGGAGAGCGAGCCGAGCGAGGTGCGACGGAGGGTCTCGGGCATGACGTCGGCGTCGAAGCCGCCGTCCCCGACGGCGGTCGCGGTGAGGCAGACGCCGTTCACGGCGATCGAGTCGCCGGACACGAGCTCGAGCTCGGTGCGCACGCTCAGCCGGCCACCGTCGAGCGCGGCAATCGTCCCGCTGGTCTCAACGAGGCCCGTGAACACCGCTCACCAGTCCTCGAACCGGGCGACGATCAGCACGTCGTCGTCGATCCGCTCGATCTCGGCCTCCGCCGCGCGGAGGGCACCTGCGATCTGCTCGATTCCCTGGCCCTCCAGCGCAGTGCGGGCCTCGCGGCCACCCAACAGCAGGGGCGCCACGAAGATGCGCGCCTCGTCGATCTCGCCGGCCTCGAGGAACGCGCCGGCGAGGTGGGGGCCGCCCTCGAGCAGGATCGACTGGATCTCCCTGGCGCCGAGCTCGTCGAGCCCCTTGACCACGCGCGCAGCCTCGTTCTCGCCGGTGGAGACGATCACGTCGACCCCCGCGGCGGTGAGCGCCTGGACGGCCGTCCGCTTGGCCGCGCGCGCAGCAGACGAGGATCACGGGCACCTCGGAGGCGCTGCGCACGAGCGCGCTGTCGAGCGGCAGCCGGGCCTCGGAGTCGAAGATCACCCGGCGCGGCTGCCCGGGAACGCCCTCGACACGGGCCGTGAGCTGCGGGTCGTCCGCCAGCGCCGTGCCGATGCCGACCGCCACGGCGTCCGCCTCCGCGCGCCAGCGATGGGCGCGAGCGCGGCTCATCTCGCCTGAGATCCACTGGGAGTCGCCGGTGCGGGTGGTCGACCTTCCCGTCCAGCGTCATCGCCGACTTGAAGATCACGAGCGGGCGCCCGGTGCGGGCGTGCTTGCGGAACGGCTGGTTGAGCATCCGCGCCTCGCGCGCGATCTCGCCCTCCACCATCAGCGACCTCGACACCCTCGTCGCGCAGGATCCCGAGCCCCGGCCCGGACGCCTTGGGCGTCGGGTCGTCCGAGGCTATGACGACGCGGGCGATCCCCGCCTCGAGGATCGCGTCGGTGCACGGCGGGGTCCGGCCGTGGTGGGCGCAGGGCTCGAGGGAGACGTAGAGCGTGGCGCCGGCCGGGTCCTCGCCGCAGTCGGCGAGGGCCTCGCGCTCGGCGTGGGGGAGCCCCGGTCCGGCGTGGAAGCCCTCCCCGATGACGCGGCCGCTCTTCACCAGAACGGCGCCCACCAGCGGGTTCGGGCTGGTGTGGCCACGGCCCTGTGCGGCCAGCTCCAACGTCCTGTTCAGGTGGCGCAGATCGCGCTCGGTGGCGGTAGTGGCCATCGGATTGACTCGCGAGTCAACTTTACCAGTGGCCCCGCCGGCTCCAGCGCGGTTGTCACTACTCTGCCGCGCGTGCGCCGCCGCCTGCTGCTCGCGCTGATCGTGGTGGCCGGGTTCGCCCTGCGGGTCTGGCACAACGACTACGGCCTCCCCTACATCTGGGGAATAGACGAGGGCTTTCACTTCACGAGCCGCGCCGTCGGGATGTTCCGCGAGGGCCTCGATCCCGGCTACTACCAGAACCCCACCGCCTACACGTATCTCGTCTATGCGCTCCTGCGGGTGATGTACGGCCCGCTCGGCTTCGTCTTCGACCTGCCCTGGGGAAACGTCACCCAGCAGTTCAACAAGGACCCGACCGGGATCTGGATCGCCGCCCGCACGCTGGCCGCGGCGCTGGGGGCGGGCGGCGTCGTGGCGACCTACGCAGCCGCGAGGCGGATCTGGGGCGTGCGCGAGGCCCTCGCATCGGCGGCCATCCTCTCCTTCGCCTTCCTGCCGATCGCCTACTCCCGAGTGGCGGTGACCGACGTCGGCTCGCTGATCGGCGTCGCGCTGGCGCTATGGGGCGCCGTCCGCGTCCACGAGGAGGGGCGCATGCGCTGGTACCTGCTGGCCGGTGGCGCGGCGGGTCTGGCGGTGGCCTTCAAGTACACGGGCGGCCTGGCGCTGCTTCCCCTGGCGATCGCCGCCGTCATGCGTCTCCGGCCCGACGGCGCTCGCGTGGCGCTGCGCCTGGCCGCGGGAGTCGCGCTGGCCGCGGCGGTCTTCGTGGTCCTCGACCCCTACATCTTCGGCTCGATCGGACACTGGTGGGCGGACCTGCGCGGGCAGGCGAAGGTCACGGCGAACGAGCGCAAGCCCGGGCAGGAGTCGGGCGGCTTCTCGTACTACCTCGACAGCCTCACCTGGGGGCTCGGCTGGGCGGCGTCGCTCGCCGCGCTGGCCGGGGCGGCGATCGAGCTGCGCCGCGACTGGCGCCGCGGCCTGCTGCTCGTGGCCCTGCCGCTGGCGCTGTTCGTATACCTGAGCGTGCAGTCGCGCTACTTCGGGCGCTGGCTCCTTCCCGCCTATCCGGCCCTGGCGATGCTCGGCGGCGTGGCGCTCACGCGCCTGGCGGAGCTGGTTCCGCGGGGCCCGGGGTGGCGCGCCGCGGCGCTGGCCGGGCTCACGCTGCTCGTGCTCGCCCAGCCGCTCGCCGCCGACGTCCGCACGGCCAGGGTCCTGGGGCGCCAGGACACCCGCGAGCAGGTGCGCGCCTACCTCGCCCACCGCTACCCGCCCGAGCTGCGGGTGGCGATCGAGCCGGCGGTGCCCGGCCGCTACTACCGCAACAACCCGGACGGTCGGCTGCCGCCGTGGCTCCGCCGCTGCCCGAAGCGCGACGACTGGCCGCTGCCCGGCTGGTCCTACCCGACCGTGGGAGGGAAGCGCATCTGCCAGCGCTTCCGCCCGGGCCAGTTCACGCGCCCGAGCGGGGGCGTCCGCGCCTCGGCCTACCAGCTCGTCGTCGACCGCCGCGTGATCGACCAGTACCGCCGGTATGGCTACTGCCTCGTCGTGACGTTCGGCGTCGTCCGCGAGCGCGCTCTCGAGGCGGGAGGGCCGGCCGTGCGCGCCTACTACGACCGCCTCGAGCGGGAGTCGGACGTGCTGAAGCGCTTCAGCCCCTACGACAAGGGCGCCAAGCCCGTGCCCTTCCACTTCGACCTCTCCTTCAACTACTACCCGACCTCCTACTACCGGCCGGGTCCCGTGGCCACGATCTACCGGCTGCGGAACTGCCGGCAGCGCTACGGGCCGCCGGCGGTGCGGATCCCGAAGGCGCGCGAGCTGCCCGGGCACATCCCGACGGACGAGGTCGGCTAGCGGCGGAAGGCGGCGGCCACGCGGTGCGGCGCGATCCAGTCGGTGGCGTAGCGGGAGAACATCAGCGCACGCTTGGGCCACCAGGTGCCCACCGGCATCGGCCCGCCGTTGCACCTGCCCGCGGAGAACCCCGGCCGGCCGATCCACATGTAGGCGTCGACCCTGGGGTTGTCGGTGATCGTGGTCGGCCGCGGCCCCAGCCCACGCCGCGGCGGGTGGCACCAGACGTTGATCACCCGCCACTTGTGAGGCCCGAAGTAGCGGCGGTAATGGAGCGCCCCACGGCCGTTGAAGGCCGTCGAGATGATGAAGTGCTTGCCGCCGGCCAGCCGCGAGATCTGGAGCCCGTGGCGGATGTTGTTGCTCGTCCAGTCGAAGTGGGTGACGTTCAGCATGAAGCCGCGCACCCGCCGGATGCCGATGATCCGCAGCTGCTTGGCGGTGCGGCGGGCGGCCTCCCAGTCGGAGGCGCCGCCCTCGAGGTAGACGGTCGCCCGCGGAATCCGCGAGAGGACCTTGACGCCGTACTTGAGCAGCCTCAGCCGCCGCCAGCGGGCGGCCTTGTTCAGGCAGTCGAGCGTGCCGAGCGAATCCGGCTCGAAGGCGATTACCACTCGGGCGTGGCCCACCGCATGGGCGAACTTCCGGTACCACTTGCGCGTCCGCCGATCCTCCGCGGCGCCGCCGCCCCCGTAGCCGTTACGGCACTTCTTGGCCTGGGCGCGCATCACGGTCATCAGCGCGATCGAGTGTCGGTGCCGCGCGCGCCGCAGGTAGACCCGGACGTCGCGGCGCAGGTGATGCGACCAGCGCCCGAACCAGCGGAACTTGGGCTCGCGAGCGAGGCGCCAGATCCGCCTGGCCGCCTTCTGGCGATGCCTGTGCCGGAACCAGCGGTACTGCCGCCACGCCGGCTGCTGGCGGTCGACGAACCAGTGCGTCCCCGCGAGCGGATTGGGGGAGCTCGGAGCGACGCCACGCGGGTCGGGCGCGAACGGGGCCGCGGCCCCGGCTTGAGCGGCGCCCACCCCTGCCAGGGCGACGCACGCCATTGCGGTCAGCAGAAGCAGACGCATTGGGCGGCAAACTCGTAGACGCGGGCCGGCGGATGCCCGGGGTTCCCCCACCGTGCTCAGGTGCAGCGATCTCCGCAGTACCCGAGCTCGCGGGCAGAGTAGCGAACGTAGTGGCCGTTACGCGTACCTTGCGGGGGTCGCACCCAGTCGGTGGCATATGAGGCGAACATCAGGGCTCGGGCCGGCCAGAACGTTCCGACCGGAAGCGGGCCGCCGTTGCACGATCCGGCCGAGTAGCCGGGGCGTCCGATCCAGAGGAAGGCATCCGCGTGGCGGTAGCGGGTAGCGGTGGTGGGCATCGGGCCGAGACCGCGCTTGAGCGGGTGGCACCAGACGTTGACCGTGCGCCAGATGTGCCGGCTGTGGCTGATCCACTTGCGGTAGTGGACGGGCCCGCGGCCGTTGAACGCGGTTGAGATGACGAAGGGCTTGCCGCCGGTCAGGCGCGAGATCTGCTGCCCGTGGCGGATGTTCTTCGAGGTCCAGTCGTAGTGGGTGACGTTGAGCATGAAGCCCCGCACCCGGCGGATGCCGATCGAGCGCAGCTGCCAGGCGGTGCGCTTGGCCGACTCCCAGTCGGAGGCCCCACCCTCGAGGTAGATCGTCGCGTTCGGCATCTTCGACAGGACCTTGATCCCGTAGGCGAGCAGCTTCATTCGAGCCGTGCGGCGGCTCCTCTTCTGGCAGTCGAGGGTGCCCAGCGAGTCCGGCTCGAACAGGATCACCACGCGGTGGCTGCCGACGGCGTCCGCGAACTGCCGGTACCACTTGCGGGTCGACCTGTCCTCGCGCCGGCCGCCACCCGTGTACCGCTTCGGGTCGCACTTCTTGGCCTGGGCGCGCATCACGGTCATGAGCGGCACCGATCCCGGCTGGAGCGCCTGCACGCACTTGAGGTATTCGCGCACCTTCTTCTTCAAGCGCGGGCGGGTCCACTTGCCGAACCAGCGGGCGCGCGGGGTGCTCGCGACCTTCCACATCAGGTCGGCCTCGTGGTTCCTGCCCTGCCGCTTGAGGCTCTTCCACTTGAGCCAGGCCGGCTCGGTGGGGTCGACGAAGAACGTGAGGCCCTGGAGCGGGTTGGCCGAGTGCGGATCGGCACCGCGGGGGTCGACGCCGGGCACGCCGTAGCTCGTGGTCGTCTCGTCGGGCTCGCAGTCGCGGAGCGCCCAGCTGTGGGCGAGCCGGGACGTGTCGGGCAGTGTCGGAACGGGCTGGCTCGCCGGGGGCTGGCTCGCGGGCGGCGACGGTTGCGAGGGCTGCGTGCCGGGCAGTTGGACGGGCGGCAGCTGAGCGTGCGCCGACTGCCCACCTGGCGCGAGAGCGCCAGCAAGCAACGCGGCCACGAACGTGCCGAGTACAAGCAGTGTGCGAAGTCGATGATGGAGGGTCATCGCTCTTCGTATCGGGGGCCCGTGGGGCCCTTGTTAGCCACGCCCCTGGGGCCTGGACGTGCGTCCAGGCGGCGGGCTGTCAGCCGCGGCGCGGGCTGATCCAGCCGGTGGCGTACTTGGCGAACATCAGCGCTCGCGCGGGCCAGAAGGCGCCCACCCGGCGCGGTCCGCCCGCGCAGCCCCCGGCGGAGTAGCCGGGCCTGCCGATCCACATGAAGGCGTCCACCCTGGAGCGGCCCGTGGCCGTCGTGGGCGCCGGTCCGAGCCCGCGCCGCGGCGGGTGACACCAGACGTTGATGACGCGGCCGGAGCGGGCACGGTAGTGCAGCGGCCCGCGGCCGTTGAAGGCAGTGGAGACGATGAACGGCTTGCCGCCGGTGAGACGGGAGATCTTCATCCCGTGGCGGATGTTCTTGCTCGTCCAGTCGTAGTGGGTCACGTTGAGCATGAAGCCGCGCACACGGCGGATGCCGATGATCCGCAGCTGCTTGGCCGTACGCCCGGCCGACTCCCAGTCGGAGGCACCGGCCTCGAGGTAGATCGTCGCGTTCGGCAGCTTGGAGAGCACCCTCACCCCATATGCCAGGAGCTTGAGGCGCGTCATCCGCCGGCTCTTCGTCTGGCAGTCGAGCGTGCCGAGCGAGTCGGGCTCGAAGCCGATGACAACGCGAGCGCGGCCCACGGCCCGGGCGAAGCCGCGGTACCACTTGCGCGTCCGCTTGTCCTCCGCGCGGCCACCGCCGTCGTAGCCGCCGTGGCACTTCTTGGCCTGCGCGCGCATGACCACCATCAGCGGCACGGAGCCGGGCTGCGCCGCCTGCACGCACCTGAGGTACTCGCGCACCTTGCGGCCCATCCGCGGGCGGGTCCAGCGGCCGAACCAGCGGAAGCGCGGCTGGCTCGCGATCTTCCACATGAGGCCGGCGCTGCCGCGGCTGCCGGTCCGGCGGTAGCGGCTCCACTTGAGCCAGGCGGGCTCGGTGGGATCTACGAAGAAGGTCAGACCGGCGAGCGGGTTCGCCGAACGCGGGTCGACACCGCGCGGATCCACGCCCGGCTGGTTCGTCGAGGCCGACGTTGGCGCGGAGCAACCGCGCATGGCGCCGTGTACCGGAAGCGCCGACGGATCGGGCAGCTTCGGTACGTCAGCCGAGGCCGGGGCGACGAACAGGCATGCAGCGACCAAGGCTGCCAGCCCAGCCCCCTGAACCACGGCGAGAGGTCGATCGAGAGAGACCACCGATCGACCGGGCCATACCCATTCGAGCCGCAGGCATCACCAGGCCAGACAAAGAGACGAACCCTTGCACCGCATTTGCAGGCAAGACGTCGAAAAGCCACCGGGCCGGCAAGCGAACTTTCATACGACCGTCCAGGGCTCCGTCGTGAAGGGTGGAGCCCGACTGCGCCACAGCCGTCAGGTGCGAAGCGCGTGTCGACTTCACCGCGCTATTCGCGGCGAACTCGACATGCCCCCCGGCCAGGAGTCGGCGCTCAAGGCTCACGCCGCTCAGCTTTGTGGCCGCGCTTCGCAGCTGACGAGCGAGGCGCCCGCCTGGCAAGGACGCACCGAGCGTGGCGTGCTCTGCACGCGAGCGAGGGAGGACGCCGCCAGGCGATGCGCCGCAGCCGTCAGCTGCGAAGCGTCAGCTGTGAAGCGGCTGCTTCTGGGCTTCCGTCTCGGGCGCCTCGATGTAGGGCTGCTCGTCTTCCTCGTCTTCCTCGTGGTAGACGGACTCGGCGTTGACCGCCCAGATGTCGTGGTCCGTCCCCTTGACGAGGTTGTCGATCGCCCGCATGGCGGTGAGCATCGAGTGGTCCGAGTTGTTGTAGCGGTGCAGGCCGTTGCGGCCGACCTGGATGAAGTTGTCGAGGCCGTCGAGCCAGGTGCGGATCGTCGAGACGCGCTCGGCGTACTCGGCGTCGTACATCGGGTAGGCCTTGGGAACGCGGGTGACGAAGCCGAACTCGAGCTGCTCCCTGCGGGCCAGTCCGAGCTGCTCCAGCTCCCGCATGCCGAGCTGGACGAGCTTGTCGTCGTCCATCTCCCAGAGCTTGTCGCCCTGGAAGCAGAAGAACTCGAGCCCGACGCAGGCCTTGGACGGGTCGGGGACCATCCAGGGCGACCACGACCGGAAGTTCTGAATCCGCCCGACCGTGACGTTGGGGTCGTGGATGTAGATCCAGTTGTCGGGGAACAGGTCCTCCCCGTCGAGGACGAGCGAGACGGTGAGGAAGTCGCGATAGCGGACGCCCTTGGCCGCGGCGAGGACCTCCGTGCGCGGGTGCGGCTCGGCCATGCCGACCACGTTGCGGAGCGGCAGTGACGAGACGACCGCCGACGGCTCCCAGCTCTGATCGCCGGCGTGCACCCGCACGCAGCGATCGCCGTCGAACTCGATCTTCGTGACCTTGGTCTCGAGCAGCACCTCGCCGCCGAGACGGCGGATGTCGTCGGTCATCGTCTCCCACATCTGGCCCGGCCCGTAGCGCGGGTAGTTGAACTTGTCGATGAGGCTCGTGACCTTGTTGTCCTTGTTGCCGAAGAACGCGGACCAGGCGGCGCGGAAGAAGGACAGGTTCTTGATCCGCTGGGCGGCCCACTCGGAGCGGATCTCGGAGGTCGGGACGCCCCAGACCTTCTCCGTGTAGGACTTGAAGAACTGGTTGAAGAGGTAGCGGCCGAAGCGGTTGGCCACCCACTCCTCGTAGGTGTCCTCGCGGCCCTTGGGCTTGATCGCCGCCCAGAGGTAGGACAGCAGCGCCTTGGTGAGGTCGACCGGCCCGAGCTTCTTCATCACGTCCGGGCCGCGCAGCGGGTAGTCGAGGAACTTGGCGCGGCCCTTGCGATCGCGCCAGTAGATCCGCGACATGCGCGGGCGCTCGAGGAACTCCTCACGCATGATCTCGTGCCAGAGGTTGTCGACCTCCTTCACCTTGGTGAAGAAGCGGTGGCCGCCGAGGTCGAAGCGGTAGCCGTCGCGGACCTCCGTCTTGGCGATCCCGCCGACCTGGTCCTCGGCCTCCAGCACGACCACCGGGAGGCCCAGCTTGGTGAGGAGGTAGCCCGCCGTGAGCCCGGCCGGGCCGGCCCCGATCACGACCGTCGGCTTCTCGCGCATCTCGGGACGCGCGAGCTCCTGCGTCGGCTGCGGCTTGTCGTTCTCGCCTGAGATCGTCATTTCCGTTCGTAGAGCACGCCGCGCACCCCGATTCGAGTTGCCCGGCGGTAATTGGACGGGACCACCCCGACCTGCTTGAAGCGCGGATCGGTGGCTACCGCGAACCCCCACTGCGCGGAGCGCCGCCTCACGAGCTGGGTCCAGGGGGCGTCCCAGTCGTCAACTCGCTCGGTGACGGGCTCAACAAGGAGCACGCGCCCGGAGCGCGGCAGCTTAGCAAGCAGGGGCTCGAGCTTCGTGCGGACTGTCGCTTTCTTCAGCCGGTCCTGGGAGTCGGTCCAGTTCATGACCTCGGGGTTGTGGACGGCGCCGAGCGGCGTGGCGTAGCGCAGCCCCTTGACGTGCCCGAGGTTCCTGAGGTGGTACTCGAGAAGGGGGGTCTGCTCCGGCTGCATCGAGATCACGAGGTCGCCCGGGTGCAGGAGCGGCGCGGCGGCGCGGCGCAGGTCCGAGGCGTTGCTCTTGTTGCGCAGGTCGTAGGTCTTGGGGATGGCCCAGACGCCGAGGATGATCACGAGCGCCACCAGGCCGAGGTTGCCCGCCCGGGACAGTCCCAGCGCGGAGAGCAGGAGGATCGGGCCGAGGGCGACGCCGAGGTAGCGGGTGGTCCACGCGGGTGAGACCTGGGAGAAGAGCCAGGCGACGGCCAGCGTGCCGACGCAGAGCGCGGTGCCCGCGTAGATCGCCTTGCGCTCGCGGTCGTTGGTGCGCCCCTGGAGCACCGCCGCGAGTCCCGATCCGCCGGCCAGAATCAGCGACACCGTGACCATCCCGCCGCCGAGCAGCGACTTGGAGATCTGTACGGGCGCGCCGAGCCGGGGCTTGTTGAGCCAGGGCGCTCCGGTGTGCTGGACCTGATGGATCAGCGTGGGCAGCCAGGGCAGGTAGAGGAGCCCGGCGCCGCCGAAGCCGAACAGGGCGTCGCGGAAGAGGGCGCGGCGGTTCTCCTCCTCCATGAACATGACCAGCCCGAGCGAGATCAGCGCGCCGGCCGTGACGAACAGGCCCCAGTTGTGGGTGTAGAGCATCGCCGCCAGGAGCGCGGCGAACAGCGGCAGGTAGCGGCGGTTGCGGTAGACGAAGACGTGCAGGAAGGCCGCAGTGAGAAGGAGGCTCAGCACGATCATGAGCGCGTACATCCGCGTCTCCTGCGCGTATGAGGTCAGGAAGCCGTTGAACGCGAACAGGGCGGCGCAGATGTAGCCGGCGCGGCGCCCGAACAGGCTCCAGCCGGCCCAGAGCCCGCCGGGCACGGCCAGCAACGAAATCGCGACGGACAGTCCCTGGGTCTCCGCCGGGCCGTCGCCCACCACCCGGGTCCAGATGGCGAGCAGCATGTAGTAGAGAGGCGGCGAGCCGTCGACGCGCAGCGTGTGCGGGATGTCGAGCAGCGGCTGGGACGCGATGCCTATCGAGAGACCCTCGTCCATCCACAGCGCCTCGCCCAGCGCCCGCGTGTGGTGCCAGAGGGCGAAGGCCATGAGGCCCAGGACCACCATGATCGGAATGGCAGCGCCGCTCGGGAATGACCCGACACGGGGCAAGGCTCGAGGACGCGACGCTACGGATGCCATGGGTCAGCGGCGGAGTCTAGGCGGGGCCGCGGTGGGCGCGTCGATGCTGGCCTTGGGACACGCTCCTCCCCCAGCCGGGGGAACAGTCAGGAGGCGCCACTTTCCGTACCGGTCTATGAGCCGGTAGCGGTCGTCGGTGGGCTTGGTCACGAGCGGTCCATCCGGCACGGTCCGCGTGCGGAACGCGACCCCCGGCGGCGGGGTGGTCCGCCAGCCGATGTTGATGCCGTGGATGCCCAGCTCGTAGGCGACCATCTGCGTCTGGAAGGGTCCGCTGAACACTCCTCCGCAGGCCAGCAGGTCGTGCTTGCCACCGTTGCGCTCGAGCAGCACCTTCAGGTCGTGCCAGAGCTCGGCCTCGTGCTCGAGCCCTCCGGAGACGCGGCCCACGTTGTTGTACTTCTGGGCGATGAACGGCGACGAGCCCACGAGCGCGATGAAGAAGGCCACGAGCGCCGTTCTGGCGCCCGCCCTGGGGCTGCCGCCGAAGGCGCGCTGGCCCAGCCAGCCGACGCCCTGCAGCACGCGCGCCGCGCCCATGCCGCCGAGCACCGCCACGGCCACGGTCGAGAGGATCAGGTAGCGCTGGTTGCCGGCGAAACCCGCCTGGGTCATACCCGCTACGAGCAGGAACCAGCCGACGCCGAACGCCGCGACCGCAACGGTCACCCCTTCGCGGCGGTAGCGCACCCACTGGTAGATCGCCCAGAAGGTGGCTATGAACACGCCCGCCTTGACCGGCGCGATCACCACCTTGCGGAAGCGGCGGAGCAGTTCCAGGAACGGGTCCTGGGCGAAGGCCGCGCTCCCCGGGTTGGGGTTGTTGGCGCGCGATCCGGCGCGGAACGGGTCGCCCGACCCCCACCACTCGGGCAGGAACCAGAGCGCGGGGATCAGCGCCGCCAGGACCACCATCCGCAGGCGCAGGCGCGGCTCCTTGAACCAGAGCCAGAGGCCATAGGCCCCGAGGAACGGCCACACCTCGGGCCGCAGCAGCGCGCCCGCGAAGCCGAGGTAGAGCGCGTGGTCGCGGCGGCCGTCGAGATGGCGCTCGAACGCCCAGAGGACGAGCGCGGCCAGGAGCGCCTCGGAGTTGCCGAGTGCCGCGTCGCGCACGAACTTGAAGCTCGAGAAGAGCGCGAGCGCGGCCGCAATACCGGCCAGCAGCCCGTACCAGCCCGGGCCCATCAGGCGCCGGGCAAGCCGGTAGGCGAGGAGGCAGGCCAGGAGGCCACCGGCCCGCGCCACGCAGACCCAGAGGTAGGGCGCCGTGTGCAGCCCGAAGAGCGAGAAGGGGACCGTGAAGAGGATCGGCAGCGGCTTCCAGGACGGGCCCCCGGTCGTGGTGAGGTCGAGGTGGACGATCTCCCGTCCCCAGAGGATCCAGCCCCAGGGGTCGTAGGTGGGCGTGGTCGGCAGGATCAGCGTGAGCGCCGCCACCGCCAGGCAGCCGGCCACGACGAGGGTCATCGGCGCCGGCTTGGGCGAGTGCACTCTCGCCGTGATGCGACCGAGCGCGCCCCCTCGTCCGGACTCCGGCGATGACACCTCCCGTTGACGCAGGAGGCGGGGCTGTGCAGCGGGGACCCGCATGGCGGGTCGCTACGCGCTGGCCTCGGCTCGCGTGGCGGCGCGGAAGCGCGACCAGCCGCCGTAGCGGGCAACGAGCACGACGAGCCCCACGACCGTGATCGGGATGAAGAGCACGAAGCGCAGCAGGAGGAGATAGGAGAAGGCGGCGGAGCCGCTCCCGCCGATCGCCTTGACGCTGAAGATGACGGCGGCGTCGAAGGTGCCGACGTAGCCGGGGGCGGCCGGGAGCATCGCGAACAGGTTGGTCAGGGCGACGATGTACAGGGCGCCCATGCCGCTCACCTCGAGGCCCACGGAGCGCGCCACGGCGAGGTATACGCTCGCCTCGACGGCCCAGATCAGGAACGAGCCGGCGAGCAGGGTGACGCCATCGCGGCTGAGCAGGGCGCGCGGGGCGCCGGCAAGCGGGCGGAGAAAGTCGTGGAGCCGCTCGAGCGCTCCGCGGCTGCGCAGGAGCCGGAAGGCCACCAGCCCCAGCGCCGCCAGCACCACCAGGGCGCCGGCCACGAGCAGCGGTCGGTCACTCGGCAGGGTGGTCTTGCGCAGGATGCCGTAGACGACGGCGAAGAAGATCGAGCCCAGGGCGATCGCGTCGAGTAGGCGTTCTGCGACGACCGTGCCGAGAAGCACGCGCTTGCTCCCACCCGTCCGGCGCGAGAGAAGGACCACGCGAAGCATCTCCCCCGCCCGTGCGGGCAGCACGTTGTTGCCCATGTAGCCGACCGTCGTCAGGCCGTAGCTGTCGACGCGCTCGGCGTCCACGCCGGTGAGGTGGAGGATCCGGTGCCAGCGCTCTCCGCGGAGCGCGGTGGCCGCGACGTACAGGAGGGCGCCGGCGGCGAGCCAGGTGAAGGCCTGCGCCGTGCTTGGAAGCTCGGGGGGGTCCTGGCGGGATGCCCACCAGACGACCGCCGCAAGGGCGACCAGCGAGAAGAGGGCTTGGATGACCGCGAAGCGTCGGTTCATGGCTCGGTGCCGGAATCGGCGCACCGCCGGAGGGTGCTCGTCGGCGCGGACGCTCCGACCATTCCCCGAGTGCAGCGCCGCGTTACGGGAACGGCCGGATCGAGCGCATCACGGTAGCAGGCGCCGCAGACTCTGGACGGAGCCGGTTCTGTGTGTACCCTGAACCGCTCCGCAGCTCGCGCTGACCCTTCCCCGCTTGCCTCGACTCGCAACGACACTCGCCATCGCGGCGCTGGCCGCGGTCGCCGGCCCCGCCGCCGCTCAGACCGGCGGCGGTGGCGCTCCCCCGAGCACGACGCCGACCACGCCGGCGCCCCCGCCCCCGCCGACTCCCAAGCTGAAGGTCGAGAAGCCGAGCAAGAAGCTGTACATCCGCGAGGGCCAGCCCAACAGGCTCCGGCTCGGCGGCACCTGGTACTTCCGCCAGGACGACGAGCTCCAGGGCATCCCGCAGCGCTACTTCGCCCAGCGCTCGCTGGTGGGCTGGAGCGCCACCACGGTCCCCAACACCTGGAACGGCAGCGACACGAAGCTGGACGCGCAGGGCGTCGGCTGGTACCGCAAGGAGTTCAAGCTGCCGAGGGCGCCGCACCGCCGGCGCTGGCGCTGGATCGTCCGCTTCGAGTCGGTGAACAACCGGGCGACCGTATGGCTGAACGGCAAGAAGATCGGCGCCGGCGGTCCCAGCTACATGCCCTTCGAGGTCGACATGGACGGCCTCAGGAAGGGGCGCAACCGGCTGGTGGTCAGGGTCTCCAACCGGCGCAGCCACACCGACCTCACGCACTGGCGTCCGTACGGCGGCGGCGGCTGGTGGAACTTCGGCGGCATCTCGCGCGAGGTCTACGTGCGGCCGGTCGACACGGTCGACGTCGCCGACCTGGCGGTGACGCCGCACCTCCGCTCCCTGCGCGGGCCGTCGCGGGTCAACGTCCAGGTCTGCGCTCCGCAACCTCTCGCGCAAGAAGCGCAAGGTCCGGCTCACGCTGCTCCTCCGCGGCAAGGGCAAGTCCTCGGAGCGGATCGAGCTCTCACCGCGCAACGTCGACGGCAAGTCGACGCGCGAGATCCGGACGAGCTTCACGATCCAGAAGCCGCGCCTGTGGCAGCCGGGTCACCCGAATCTCTACAGGCTCACCGCCGCAGCCGCGGTGGAGGGCGTCAGGCGCGCGAGCTTCGTCCGCTACTTCGGCGTGCGCCAGATCAAGCGCAAGCGCGACGGGCAGGTATTCCTCAACGGCCACAAGCTCCGGCTGAGGGGCGCGAGCATCCACGAGGACGACCCGCGCACGGGAGCCGCCCTTACGCCCTCGCAGCGCTCCGCGATGGTGCGCGACGAGCGCCGCATGCACGCCTCGCTCGTCCGCGCGCACTACCCGCTCCATCCCGCGTTCCTCGAGGCATTCGACCGCGCCGGCATCCTCGTCTGGAGCGAGGCGCCCGTCTACCAGCTCTCGAACAGGTTCCTCAACATCTCGAACGTCCGCAACGCGGCGCTCTCGGTGGACCGGAGGATGGTCACGCGGGACCGAACGCACCCGTCGGTGCTGGCCTGGTCGCTGGGCAACGAGCTCGCCTTCGGGGAGAGCGAGCGCGGGGTCGTCGGGCCCGGCTTCGCCCGCTACGTGCGCGACGGCGCCCGCGAGGTGCGCAAGCTCGACGACACGCGTCTCGTGGCGCTCGACCGTCACTCCCGTATCGGCGAGCCCACCTACAACCCCGCCTTCAACACGCTCGACGCCCTCGGGATCAACGAGTACTTCGGCTGGTACCGGCAGCGCTCCGGTCACTCGCGGGCCGTCGCGCACCGACGAGCTCGGCCCCTTCCTCGACGCGATCCACGCCGCCCATCCCGAGACCGCCCTGTTCATCACCGAGTTCGGTGCCGAGTCCACCTTCCACGGCGCGGCGAACCAGCGCGGGAGCTTCGAGTTCCAGAGCGCCTACGTGCGCGACCACCTCGCGATCCACGGCTCGAAGCCTTTCGTGAACGGATCGCTCATCTGGATCCTCAAGGACTTCCGCGTCGTGCTCGGCTGGACCGGCGGCAACGATCCCAGGCGCTCCACCCCGCCCTGGAACAACAAGGGCCTCATCGACGAGTCGGGGGCGCGCAAGCCGGCCTTCACCACGGTGCGCCGGCTGTTCAAGCGGACGAAGCCGCTCCGCTAGCCACTACCCTCCTCGCCCGGTGCGGACCATCGCCTTCACATCGCTGGTGCTCGTCGCCGCCCTGGCCGGCTGCGGCACCGGCAAGAAGGCCGGCCCGGACTCCAATGACGCCCGCACCAACACGCTCAACTGCCTCACCCAGAAGCACCATCTCCAGGCGCGCCTGAGCGGCAAGGACTCGATCCAGGTCGGCGACCCCACCACTGGCCCGCGGGTCAAGTTCTTCCTCACCCGCGGCCAGGCCGAGGCCGCCCAGTTCGAGGGAACCGCCGAGGGCACGCTCGAGAGCGGCGCCGCGCTCATCTACGTGCGGGCGAACGGGGACGACCTTCTGGAGAAGGTCGAGGACTGCGTGGACAGCGCCTAGCGGCGCAGCAGTCGCGCCAGCAGGCCGCCGGCCACGGCGTAGACCGCGGCCGCCAGGCCCCAGTTGACGCCGATGTTCGCCTTGTGGCTGTCCAGCTTGAAGACGTTGTCGAACGGGCCGGCGAGGAACTTGCCCGCATCGAGCAGCGCGTTGACTATCTCGTTACTGCGGTTGGCTTCCAGCAGCACGAGCACGATGCCGATCACGAGCAGCCCCACGACGACCGACGTCACGAGGCTCACGATCCTTGCCAGGCCCCAGAGTCCGCTTCGGGCCACTCCACCGGCTCCGCCGGTCCTTCTTCTTTGAGCAATCGTTGCCATCCGGGCGCGATACCCGGTCAGGCGACGCCCAAGCGCTTGAATCGGCCGCCCGGCTCGATCTCGAGCAGCTCGACCTTGTTGCTTCCCTGGTGGAAGGACGACTCCGGCACCATCGCCGCGAAGATCACGTCGCTGGAGACCGCGGTGTGGAAGCTCACCGTGGTGGCCTCGATCTTGCCGTTCACGGCGATCGCCAGGTCGCGGCCCGTCGGCACGCCCTTAAGGTGGCCGGTGACGTGCACGGGGATCGTCGGCGTGCGCAGGTCGACGTGCCGGAACTCCTGCGGCGAGACGAAGCTGGCGCCGGAGCCGGAGCTCACGGAGAGCCCCGACAGCGGCTTGAAGAGCAGGTTCTGGTCCGGCCCGATGCGGAACAGCCGCAGCGGACCGTCGGCGCCGTCGCCAAAGATCGCCAGCTTGCGCTCGAGCTGCTGGTGGTGGCGGCGGGACCAGGTCGGGATGTCGAAGTAGAGCGACTTGAAGGTGTCGCGCTGGAGGATCCTGACCCGCCCGCGGTTGCGGTCCGCCGTACTGAACGCCGACTTCCCGTCCATCTTCACCTTGGGATTGACGTTCAGGACGTCGAAGATCGTCGGCAGGATGTCGATCGACTCCGCGTAGGTGTTGTTGATCCGGCCCTTCTTCTGCCCCGGCGCCTTGAGGAAGAACGGGATCGGCCCGATCTGGTTCGAGTTCGCCCGTGTGAGGGTGCGCCGGTCGCGCTTGCCGACCTCGAAGGCAACGCCGTGGTCAGCGGCTACCACGATCAGCGACTTGTCGTAGAGGCCGGTCTCCTTGAGGTGGTGGATGAGCTCGCCGAGCTCGTGGTCGGCGAAGCCGACCTGGAGAAGGTGGCGCTGGTAGAGCGACTCGACCTGGGTCGGGTCCTTGTACGACTCGCTGGAGAGGCCCGGGATCGGGTCGCGCGCCGTGCGCCGGTACTGCTTGCCGTCCGGCAGGTACTGCCAGGGCACGTGCGGCATCAGCGTGTGCTTGAAGTTGAGCGCCGGCTTGGAGGTGTTGCGGATCTTGGCGACCCAGTCGGCGAAGCGCTTGTTGCGGTTGCGGTTGAGGTTCGAGCGGGTGTTGGTCTGGCTGCTCGAGCCGCCGCCTCCCCCACCGCCGCTGTCGCCGCCGCCGAAGTTGCCCCAGTTCTCGGAGACCGACGTCAGGTCGTTCTCGATGTCGGGGGGCGACACCTGGTGAAGCCAGACGAGCCCGAGGTCGTCGAACATCGACTTCATCCGGTCGTAGTAGGACTCGTCGAGCCGCTCGTCCTTGCAGAGGTCGCGCGGGCAGACGCTCGTGGCCTCCTCGGACACGTTCAGCCGGTGCGTCTTGGCGAACAGCGTGAAGATGCTGTGCGGATGGTCGGCCGAGGTCGGCAGCTTGTCCTTGGAGGGCAGGTTGCCGTCGAAGATCGCCGGCTGGGCGCGCTCGGTGGAGTCGTAGACCGTGTAGGCGTTGCGGAACCATGTGGCGTTCGAGGCGAGCTCGGCGAAGTTCGGATAGCGCTTCGGGTCGACGCGGCCGCGGCGGTCGAGCAGCGAGTTGATCGGGAACTCGTCGAACAGGACCACGACCACGTTCGTCCGAGACACGCCGCCGACGGTTCGGGCCCCGGCCTCGCTGGCGAACGCAACCTTGTTCACCGGCGAGATGACGAGGAAGATGAAGAGGAAGACGAGCGGAGCAGGCGAGAGCACGTTCAGCAGCGAGGGAACGAACTCGGTGCGGGCATAGGCGAATGTCGCCGCCAGCGCGATCGCCACCGACAGGGCGATCAGCACCACGTCAGACGCGTCGATCGACTTCTTGAGGAGCTGGGCGACGAACAGCATGACCAGGATCGCCATCAGCAGCAGGTGAACAGCCTGCCGCGCGCGGCGGTCGATCAGCCCGGCGAGCAGCTCGAGGGCGATCCCGATCAGCGGCGGGACCAGGATCGCCAGGAAACCGAAGGAGATGACGTCGAACGAGGGCGCCCCGCGGGCGGCGAAGAACTCCGGGTTGTCCGAGAGCAGGTTGAAGACCGGCTGCGCGACGGCGAAGGTGGACATCACCGCCAGGTGGGCGAAGTCCCAGAAGACCTGCTTCCAGAAATCGCCGCGCGTGTCCGCGCCGGCCGCCGTGTCGGCCGCGCTCATGCCCGCTTGGGAGTCGCGAAGTACAGGACCCGGGTGTCCGACTCGAGCCGCTCGCTTCGCTGCACGTCGAACGCCTCGTTCAGGCAGCGCTCGAAGAAGTCCAGCTCGTAGTCGGGGTGGAGCCCCTCGCGCTTCGGCGCAAGGAGCTTCTGCACCATCGGGTCGTCACGCGTGGGGAACTCGATGACCAGCGCGCTGCCGAGGCTCGCGAGCCAGTCGACGATCTCGGTGACCGGCACGTTGGCGCTGATGGCCACGTGGTGGATGAGGGCCAGGGCCAGGACCAGGTCGGGCTTGCCCCGGTCGGCCATCGACTTCCGCTCCGCCCCGCGCCAGCCGAGCCCCGGCGAGGGGTCGGCCAGGTTCATGGTCAGGGGCAGGATGGTCTCGTCGCCGGCGTCGCGAAGCTCGCGGTAGAGCAGCTCCACCGGGCCCTGGTCGGCGTCGACGGCCACGACCCGGCGGGCGCCCTCGGCGGCGATGCGCGAGTAGCGGCCGTTGTTGCAACCGATGTCCCAGACCATGTTCCAGTCGCGCGAGGTGGCGACCTCGCGGACGAAGTCGTCCTTGCGCTTCGCGTCGTCGTCCGTGTAGCTGTTGCGCTCGCCGTAGGCGACCCAGACGCCCTCGGGCGGGTCCCACTCGAGCCGCGAGACGAGCTTCCTCATCTTGCGCACGTTGGCCAGGATGAGCTGCTTGCCCATGCCGGCGCGCTTGACCTCCTGCTTGGTCTCGCGGGGCTTGTCGGCGTAGCGGGCCTCGAGCCGGGCGTGCAGGAAGACGTTGGTAGTCATGCCGCGGCGGAAGCGGTCGCGGAAGGACATCAGCCCGCGCATCTGCGCCGGGGTGATGCCGTCGATGGCGCCGCGCAGCCAGGGGTGGAAGGGAACGTCCTTCAGCGACTGGAGCAGCAGCGGATAGAGGTAGAGCATGCAGAACTGGCGGTAGCCGACCCAGGGCTCGCCCTCGCGCAGGCGCTCGAAGGCGCCGACGTCGATGAACGCGGCCTGGCTGCCCTTGAACTGCACGTTGTAGGGCGTGGAGTCCTTGAGGACGAGGTCCTTCTCGAGGGCCGCGAGCAGCAGGTCGAGCTGGAGCAGCGCCGCGTCCTTGAGCATCGAGAAGGTCCACTCGTAGGGGTACGAGACGAACGGGATCAGCTCGTGCTTGAGCACCCCGGCGGTCTCGGTGGGCAGAACGTCGGCGGCGCCGGGCACGTCGTCGACCAGCTCGGACCGGACGATCCGCTCGTCGTCGAGCAGGCCGGTCTCCTGCGAGCGCCTGGAAGTCGGCCAGGCCGTCCTTGGAGAGCGCCCGGTAGACGTCGCCCCCGGCGAAGAAGACGCGGCTCTCCGGGTCGCGGAAGGAGCCGGTGTCGATGCCGGCGGGAGCGGATGTCTGGGACTCGGGCGTTGACATCGGGCAGAGAAACACCGCCGCCCGCGCGCAGGACTACACGCGTGGGCGGCGGCGAAGTGTAGAGAGCGCGCGCGTTCGAGCGCGCGAACGAGTCGTTAAGCCGAGTCCGGCTTGGAGGCGGCCTCGGTCTGCGGATCGTCCTTCTTGATCCGCAGGAATCGCAGCAGGCGGTTCCAGTAGAGCTTGGCGGTGACCGCCACCGCAGCAAGCCCGCCAGCGATGATCTGGAGGATCATGCTCCCGCTGCCGGGATCCAGATATGCGAGAACGGTGGTCATCGTCGGTGCTCCAACGAGGTCGGGGACGCGGGCCACGGTAGCAGAGAGTGTTGCCGTCTCGTTACCGGTTCCGTGAATGTGAAACTGCGGTGAAAGCGGCTTGACTCTCTACCCTACGCGGGTCACGCGATGAAGCTGATCATCCAGATCCCCTGCTTCAACGAGGCAGCGCAGCTTCCGCCGACGCTCGACGATATCCCGCGCACGGTCGCCGGGTTTCGACGAGGTCGAGTTGCTCGTGATCGACGACGGGTCCGACCGACGACACCGTCGAGGTGGCGCGCGCCCACGGCGTGCGACCACATCGTGCGGCTGACCAACAACAAGGGCCTGGCCGCCGCCTTCCAGGCCGGGCTCGACGCCTGCCTGAAGCTCGGCGCCGACGTGATCGTCAACACCGACGCCGACAACCAGTACTACGGCGGCGACATCCCGAAGCTCGTCGCGCCGATCCTGGCAGGGAACGCCGACATGGTGATCGGCGACCGCGAGACCGACCAGATCGAGCACTTCTCGCCGCTGAAGAAGCGGCTGCAGCGCTTCGGCAGCGTGGTCGTCAGGCGCGCCTCCGAGACCCAGGTGCCCGACACCACCTCGGGCTTCCGCGCCTACAACCGCGAGGCCGCGCTTCAGGTGAGCGTCGTCTCCAAGTTCACGTACACGCTCGAGACGATCATCCAGGCGGGCAAGATGACCGTCGCGGTCGACCACGTCCCGATCAGGACGAACCCGCAGACGCGCGACGTCGCGGCTGTTCCCTTCGATGTGGGCGTACGTCCGCCGCAACGCCACCTCGATCTTCCGCATCTACACGCTCTACGAGCCGCTGCGCGTGTTCCTTGCGGCCGCCGGCTTCGTCGGCCTCGTGGGCGCGGTGATCTGGGCCCGCTTCCTCTGGCTCTTCTTCTTCGGGGACGGCCAGGGCCACGTGCAGTCGCTGATCCTCGGCTCGACGCTGTTCATCGTCGCGGTCCAGTTCGCCGCGCTCGGCGTGGTCGGCGACATCCTGGCCGGCAACCGCGTCCTGAATCAGCGCATCCTGGAGCGTGTCCGCCGCGTCGAGCTGCAGGTCGGCGTCGCGCCCTCCCACTACGAGCCCGGCGAGGAGCCCACCGGACAGCCGGCCACGACCGGCGCCCGGGCGGGACACGCCACGGGCAAAGCGAGCCGGAGCGGATCGAGGCGTGACCTCGGGCGTCGCCTCGCCGAGACGTCCCGACGGGCAACACCTTCGACAAGTACGGCTCCTCGAACCCGGTCGTCAAGCGGCTGATGGCCGGCTTCCACGGCTCGCTCGACGAGCTCTGGGAGCGCGCGCGGCCGGAGTCGGTGCTCGACGTGGGCTGTGGCGAGGGCGTGCTCACGGCTGAGTGGGCGGAGCGCCTCGGCGACCGGCGCATCGTCGGAATCGACCTCGACGACCCCAAGCTGCGCGGCGAGTGGGAGCAGCGCCGCCGCGACAACCTCGAGTTCCGGGCCGAGGAGGCGACCTCGCTCTCGTTCGCCGACGGCGAGTTCGACCTCGCGGCGGCCATCGAGGTGCTCGAGCACGTTCCGGAGCCGGAGGCCACCGTCGCCGAGATGGCTCGCGTCGCCGGGCGCCGGCTGCTCGTCTCGGTTCCCCGCGAGCCGCTCTGGCGCGGGCTCAACATGGCCCGGGGCGCCTACTGGCGCTCGCTCGGCAACACGCCCGGACACGTGAACCATTGGTCCAAGCGGTCGTTCGTGTCGCTCCTGTCGCGCTACGGCGAGGTCGAGGAGACGCGCTCCCCGTTCCCCTGGACCATGCTGCTTGTCCGCGTCGGATAACCCGGGCCCCGGCGAGGAGCGCAGCCGGGGCGCTGGCCCGGCGAGCACCGTAGCCACGAACTCCGGGTACGGCCGCGGGGCGGCGATCCTCTCGGTGGGGATCGGCACCACCGGGCTGATCACATTCGCCTACTTCTCGCTCGCGAGCTACGCGCTGTCCGAGTCGCAGTACGGCCAGATCACGCTGCTCTGGTCGGCCATCTTCATCACCGTCTCGGTGCTCTACCGGCCGGTGGAGCAGCTCCTGTCGCGGACGATCGCCGACCGCGACGCCCGGGGCGTGACCGGCAACGAGCACCTGCGGATCGCCGCGACGATCCAGCTCGGGCTGGGGCTCGCCTTCGCGGCCGCGGCGCTCGTGCTGCGCGGTCCGATCCAGGACGACCTGCTCGGCGGGTCCGCAGGCCCTCTACTGGATCCTGATCGCGGCCGTGCTCGCCTACGCGGCGAGCTACTTCGCGCGCGGCTTCCTGGCGGGTCACCACCGCTTCGGCCTCTACGGCGGGCTGGTGCTGATGGAGGCGACCTCCCGCTGCCTGTTCGCCCTGGCCGTGACGGTCGGCATCGCCGAAGGGCAGACCGCCGTGGCGCTGGGCATGGCCGCGGCGCCACTCGTCTCCCTGGCGGTGGTGCCGTGGGCGATCGGGCGGCGGCTGCGACGGATGCCGAGCGTCCCCGACGAGCCGGCGGACCCCGAGGCGGAGGCCGCCGGCGAGCCGGAGTTCACCCTGGCGCGCGGGACGGGGTTCGCCGTCGCCGTGCTGCTGATCATGCTTTCCGAGCAGACCTTCCTCAACGCTGGTCCGCTGCTGGTGAAGGTCACCGAGGGCGACCGCGGCGCCGCGCTGGCGGGCTTCGCCTTCAACGTGCTGCTGATCGCCCGGGCCCCGCTCCAGCTCTTCCAGGCGATCCAGACCTCGATCCTCCCCCACCTCACCCGGCTGCGCGCGGGCGGCGAGTCGGACCCGTTCCGGCGCAGCGTGAACGTGACCCTGATGGCGATCGCCGCCTTCGCCGGCTCCGTGGCGCTCGTGATGCTCGCGGTGGGACCGACCGTGATGGGGATCGTGTTCGGCGGCTCGGGCGACTACGACCGCATCGGCCTGGTCCTGATCTCCCTGGGCATGGGCCTCTACCTGTCCGCGGCAACCCTCAACCAGGCGCTGCTCGCGCGCGCCCGCGCCCGCGCGGCGGCGACATGCTGGGTGCTCACGGCGGCCGTCTTCGCCCTTTTCCTCGTGCTGGTCGACTTCGACGACCGCGTGCTCCAGGTCGAGACGTCCTACCTCGGCGCCGCGCTCATCCTCTGCGGCTCGCTCTACGGGCTCTACCGCCGCGGCTGAGCGGGTGTAGCGGGAACTCCATCCGGGGAACTACCGTGTAACGCCTGCGGGCAGGATGCTCGGTGCACCGCAACGGAAGCAGACAAGGACGCGCGGCGCTCGCCGCAATCGCTCTGGCGGTGGGGATCACCGCTACGACCGCTGGCGCCTCGTCCGCGCTGACCGTTCCGGACCTGCCGGTAAAGCCGCCCACGGTTCCGTCGCTCCCGGCGCTTCCCAAGCTGCCCCCCGCCCCGGCTCCGTCCCTGCCGGACGTGACCGCGCCGTCCGCGCCGTCCACTCCCCAGCTCCAGTCGACTCCCTCCCTGCCCGCCGGCGGCGGGAGCGGCACGGCCGGCGGAACCGCGCCGGCCCCGCGGCCGGGTCCCGCGGCCGGAGGCAATTCGCTGAGTGGCGGCGCCCGTCCAGGCGCCGAGCGCTCGACTCCCACCGGTCCAGCGCCCTCGTGGCAGGCACGTTCACGTCGGGCGAGCGCGGTCCGGGCCCGGCGGGAGCGCCGCTTCCGGCGCGCCGCCCGGCGGCTCGAGCCGTGCCTGTTCGCGCTGGCCGGGTTCGAGCGCCGGGTGATCGTGCTGCGCGGCGGCTACGGCGGCAGGCGGCCTCTGAGCCGTGCGCGGGTCGCGCGTCGGTTGCACGCCAGCGTGCGCCGGGTCCGGCGCGCCGAGACGCGCGGGCTCCGCGCGCTCCGGACCACCAGGCGCACGCAGGGCTGCCTCGGCTCCCAGTCCGTGGCAGTCGCGGTGCTTACGGCCCCCGCGGAGAGCGGCGGCGCGCCTTTGTTGATCGCGAGCGATCGCGATGGCACGGCCCGGCTCGTCGCCGCCTCCAAGCGGCCCCCCGCGAAGCGAGGTGGGACCGGCGGGGTGCTCGCCGAGCACGCCTCGAAGGGAACCGCCCCGGCTCCCCACGCGGCGGCGATCAAGCCCGTCTCCGAGGCCTCGAGCGGGCCGCCGCTCGGCGTCTCGCTCGGCCTGCTGCTGCTCGTCTTCGTTGGCGTCGGAGCGGGGCTGGTCGCGTTCGCCCGCCGCCGGGGCACGCCCTTTGCCGAACCGCAACCCGCCCCGGCCCCCGCCGCGGCGCCCGCTGCGCCTCCGGCTCCGGCCCCGGTGGAGGCGCCGCCCGTCACGCCGGCGCCGCCCGTCACGCCGGCGCCGCCCGTCACGCCGGCGCCGCCCGTCACGCCGGCGCCCCCCGAGGCGCCCCCGCCGTGGGAGCCGGCCGCCCCGGTCGAGCAGCCGGAGCCCCAGGGCCACAGCGTCAGGACGCGCACCGCCATCGGCGTCGCCGCCTCGATGGCCTCGATCGCCGCCGGGTACCTCGTCCGGCGCCGGCGCCGCTAGATGATTGATTCCACGGCCGCGTGTGCGCGGGGGCGCACGGGACCGAGCTGGGCGGGGGAAGCAGGGCGAAGCCGATACACAGGTGTATCGGCGAGCCCGATGACCCCGATCCAGCGACGGTAACCGTGCGTCAACCGCGTGCGCGGGGCCGTGGAATCAGTCATCTAGACGCTACGGTCGCGGCGTGACCGCGACCATCGTCGTCCCCGCCCGCTTCAACGGGCCGCCGGACTCCGGCAACGGCGGCTACACCTGCGGACTGGTCGCCGGGCTGATCGACGCGGAGGTCGCCGAGGTCTCGCTGCGCGCCCCGCCCCCGCTCGAGACCGAGCTCGCCGTGGAGCGGACGGAGGCCGGCGTCGAGGTGCGTGACGGCGGCACCGTCGTCGCCGACGGGCGTCCGGCCGAGCTCGACCTCGATCCGCCCGAGCCGGTGTCGCCGCACGCCGCGGAGGAGGCGTCCCGCGCCGGCTACGGGAGCTGGACCGCGGGTCACCCGTTCCCCACCTGCGTCATCTGCGGTCCCGAGCGCGGCCCCGGCGACGGCTTCTGCCTCTTTCCCGGCAGGCTCGGCGAGGGCGAGCGGTTCGCCGCGTGCTGGACCCCGGACCCGTCGCTGGCGGGCCCGGATGGGATCGTCCGGCCCGAGTGCGTCTGGGGCGCCCTCGACTGCCCCACGAGCGCCCCGATCGCCAATTTCGGCGAGGGCCCGCCCGTGGTCCTGGCCAGGCTCAGCGCCCGGCTGGAACGCCCTGTCCACGCGGAGCGGCCGCACGCGCTCGTCTCGTGGCCGATCGAGATCGAAGGCCGCAAGCGCCACGCCGGCGTGGCCCTGTTCGACGAGCGGGGCGAGCTGCTCGCCTCGTCACGGGCGCTCTGGATCGAGCTGCGCCGGTAGGTAGGCTGCGGACATGGCGGTCCACTACCGCACGTGCCCGTTCTGCGAGGCGACGTGCGGACTCCGGATCGAGACCGACGGCGACGACGTCGTCTCGATCCGCGGCGACGAGGATGACGTCCTCAGCCACGGCTTCATCTGCCCCAAGGCGTACGGGCTCAAGGAGCTGCACGAGGACCCGGACCGGCTGACGACGCCGCTCGTCCGCCGCGACGGCGAGCTGGTGGAGGCGACCTGGGAGGAGGCGTTCGAGGAGATCGACCGCCGCCTCACGCCGATCCTCGAGGAGCACGGCCGCAACGCGGCGGCGGTGTACCTGGGGAATCCGAACGCGCACAACCTCTCGGCGATGACCTACAGCCCGGTGTGGCTGCGGGCGCTCGGCTCGCAGAACGTCTACTCGGCGAGCACCGTCGACCAGATGCCCAAGCAGGTCGCGGCCGGGCTCATGTTCGGCACGATCCTCTCGATCCCGGTCCCCGACGTGGACCGCACCGATCACCTCCTGATCCTCGGCGCCAACCCGCTCGTCTCCAACGGCAGCCTCCTGACCGCGCCCGACATGCGCGGCCGCATCCGCGGCATCCGCGGGCGCGGCGGCAAGGTCGTGGTCATCGACCCGCGCCGCAGCCGCACCGCCGAGGAGTCCGACGAGCACCACTTCATCCGGCCGGGCACGGACGCGCACCTCCTGCTCGGGATCGCATCCACCCTTGTCGAGGAGGGCCTCGAGGACGTCGGCGAGCTGGCAGAGCACTGCAACGGACTCGACGAGGTCCGAGAGCTGGTGCGCGAGTTCCCCCCGGAGAGGGTGGCCGGTACCTGCGGCATCGAGGCGGAAGAGATCCGCCGCATGGCACGCGAGCTCGCCTCCGCCGGGCGGGCTGCCGTGTACGCCCGGATCGGCACGACCACCCAGGAGTTCGGGACGCTGGCGAGCTGGCTGGTCGACGTGGTCAACGTGCTCACCGGCAACCTCGACCGCGAGGGCGGCGCGATGTTCACGCTCGCCGCCGCGGCCCAGAAGAACTCGGCCGGCGAGCCGGGCGTCGGCAAGGGCGTCCGCCTGGGCCGCTGGGCAAGCCGCGTGCGCGGGCTGCCCGAGTCCTACGGCGAGCTCCCGGTGGCCGCCCTCGCCGAGGAGATCGACACGCCGGGCGACGACCAGGTGCGCGCGTTGATCACCGTGGCCGGCAACCCCGTCGTGTCGACGCCCAACAGCGGCCGGCTGGAGGCCGCGGTCGAGTCGCTCGAGTTCATGGTCTCGATCGACATCTACGTGAACGAGACCACCCGCCACGCGGACGTGATCCTGCCCGCGCCGGAGCCGCTCCAGAAGTCCCACTACGACCTGGCGCTCTACCAGCTGGCCGTTCACGACGTGGCCAACTACTCACCGCCGGTGTTCTCCTACAACGGCGGCCGCCCGGACGAGTGGCAGGTGTTCCTACGCCTGGCCGGGATCGTGTCGGGCCAGGGGCCGGACGCGGACATCGAGGCCCTGGACGAGCTCGTCGTGCGGACGCTCGCGCAGCGCGAGCTGCCCGGCCGCGACCCCGAGGACGTGCTGGCCGAGCTCGAGCCGCGCCGCGGACCGGAGCGGATCCTCGACCTGTTCCTGCGCGCCGGCCCCCACGACCTGACGCTGGCCGACCTCGAGGCGAGTCCCCACGGCGTCGACCTGGGCCCCCACCGCCCGCGAATCCCCGACGTGCTGCGCACGGCTTCGGGCAAGATCGAGCTGGCGCCGGAGCCGATCGTCGCGGACGTCGAGCGGCTGCGGGCCTCACTCGATCGCCGCAATGGCGGCATGGTCCTGATCGGCCGCCGTCAGCTCCGCTCGAACAACTCCTGGATGCACAACCTGGGCGCCCTCGTGAAGGGCAAGGACCGCTGCACGATGCACATCCATCCCGACGACGCGGAGCGCCTCGGCCTCGCCGACGGCGCCCGGGCGACGGTCCGCTCGTCCGCCGGCGAGGTGGAGGCTCCGGTCGAGGTGACCGACGCGATCATGCCCGGCGTGATCTCGATCCCCCACGGCTGGGGCCACGACGCGCCGGGCGTGCGCATGCGCGTGGCCGCGGAGCACCCTGGGGTGAACAGCAACGTGCTGGCGGACGAGTCGCTGATTGATCCCCTGTCCGGGAACGCCGTGCTGAACGGCATCCCGGTCGAGGTCAGCGCCGCCTAGGTCTGCCCCGCGTCGGGGCGGGGGGCGAGACGGGCGCGCCGGCTGGGTAGGGGAACAGGCTTCGATAGTTGCGGGTGCAGCAGCCGATCTGAGTTGCCTCAGAGCGTGGCCGGCAAGGACGCAGGGAGCGCGGCGTGCTCTGCACGCGAGCGACCGAGGACGCCGCCGGGCGCGGTCTGAGGCCCTCAGATCGGCTGCAGCATCGATTCGCCGCAGTTGCGGCAGATGACGTTCGCGGTATCGGACATCCGTGCGATCGTCGAGTGGGCGCCGCAGTTGGGGCACTCCGAGCGGAGCTCGAAGCGGTGTAGGCAGTTCACGCAGCGGTAGCGGCCCGCGAGGTTTGTGCCCCGGAGCCAGGGCTCGCCGCAGGACGGGCACTTGGGCCCGAGGTCGATCCGCTCCTCGTCAGACACCGGATGCATTCTGGCCGGTCCCCCGGTCGAGTTGTCCGGCGTGCCCGCGCAGGTACGCCGCGGCGTCCATGGGGCGCTTGCCGGGCGGGAGGACCTCGAGCAGCTCGAGAGCGCCGTCGCCGGTCCCAAAGAGGAGCCGACCGTCGCGCGCGGCGAGCTCGCCGGCGTCGGCCGGCTCGGCGACCGCCGCCGCTCGCCGGACGCCGAGGCGCTCGCCGTCCGGCAGCTCCAGCCAGGTCCCGACATGCGGGTTGAGCGCGCGGACGCGGCGCTCGAGCTCGACCGCGGGGCGGTCGGGGTCGAGCCGGCGGTCCGCCGGCTCGATCTTCTCCGCGTAGGTGACACCGTCCTCGCCCTGCGGGGCGGGCCGAGGCCGCGTATCGAGCGTCTCGACGAGCAGGTCGCCGCCCAGCGCCGCCAGCCGCGGCGCGAGCGAGCCGTAATCGTCGTCCGCCGCGACGGGCTCGGCGCGCTGGAGGTAGACCGGCCCCGCGTCGAGCTCGGCCGTGGGCCGCATGATCGTCACACCGGTCTCGGCGTCGCCTGCCTCGATCGCGCGCTCGATCGGCGCCGCCCCGCGCCAGCGCGGCAGGAGCGACGGGTGCACGTTGAGCATCTCGTAGGTGGAGAGGAGCGGCTCCTTGATCAGCGCGCCGAAGGCGCAGATGCACACGGCCTCGGGCGAGGCGGCCGCGATCCGGTCCCGGGCCTCCTCGGAGTTGACGCTGTCCGGCTGGATCAGGTCGATCCCCAGCTCGCGAGCCGCCGTTGCCGCCGGCGGCGGGGCCAGCTTCCTGCCACGGCCCCGCGGCCGGTCCGGCCTCGTGACCACGAGCCGGGGCCGATGCGGGCTCTCGGCGAGCCGCTGGAGGACGGTTACCGCGAAGTCCGAGGTGCCGAGATAGACCGTGCGCACGGCACCGGCGACGCTAGCGTCTCCGCCTGACCAGCACCCGGTTGGAAACGGTTCGCGTGGTGCCCCAGGGCGACAGCGTGCGCACGCTCAGCTTCACGAGCAGGCGCCCGCGCCGCCGCAGGGCCCTACGGGCGGAGCGGCGCAGCCGGACAGCCTGCACCCCGCTGCTGCCGGCCGCGAGGGAAATCGGATGGTCGGCGGCGAGTCGCTTGCCGCGGCGGGTGACGAGCAGGGTCCCGGCGCAGTCGCGGATGCCACGGTCGCAGCGCACCCGCAGGCGCACCACGCCGCGACGGCTGGCCCGCTTGCCGAGCGGCGCCGGAACGGTGCGCGCCCGGGCGCCATGCTCCTGGTGCGCTCCGCCGGTAGGCGAGGCAGTGGGCGTCTCGGGCTGCGCTGCTCCCCGTGGTCGTGTTCGCCTTGATGAACCTGCCCTGGTCGAGCGCGTAGTTCTCGATGTAGTCGGCCGCGGCCTGGCGCTCCGCCTGGTTCTTCGCCCGGCCGAGGAGCTCGGCGTTGCGCCAGACGCCCTCGCGCCAGCCCTGGAGGATCTGGAAGAAGGTGGTGTCGTCGATCCAGGTGCCAGGGACCTGGTAGTTCGATATCGCCTGGTCGAAGCGGGCGGTCATCTCGTTCAGCACGTCGTCATAGAGCGTGTTCAGGACCCGGTTGCCGCGGTCGTGATCGGGCTTGCGGCTCGAGCCGTCCGGCTTGCGTCAGCCCGAGCGCGTCCATCATGAACGGCATGTCGCGATTGACGTGGGCGTTCATCGACATGAGCAGGTTGCCCAGGCCGTTGACGGAGCGGTCACGGCCGGCGTCCAGGGCCAGCCGCCAGGCCGGGCGGCACGTTCTGCCGCCTGCCCGCGCCGCCAGTTGTCCGTGGCGGAGAAGTACATCCGCGCGAAGACGCGGTCCTCGGTCGCCAGGTAGCGCGGCTCCTCGTAGAAGCCGCGCAGGATCGCCTTGCGGATCGCCTCCGTGACGCGGATGTAGGTCAGCGCGAAGAGCGAGTTGTGGTCGCAGCTCGCGTACTGGCGATCGAAGCGGTCGTACATCTCGCCGAGCGTCTGCTCGATGCAGGAGCGAGCGGCCGTCCGGCGCAGTCCTTCGCTCGGCTCGGGTGGTAGTTCGGCGCCACGCTCGGCAGGAGCGGGTTCCAGTCGACGAACGGCGGGTCCTCGGCCAGCGCCGCCGGCGCAGCCACCAGCAGCACGGCGAGCGCGACCCCGATGGCGCGGGCGCCTCCCATGGGCGGGGATTGTGCCACGCAGACTCGGGTTTCTCGCCACGCCCGTCAGGGCAAACCTCCGGCAGACCAGGGAGGAGAGGATATGTACCACCAGGACCTGAGCCCGGTTTCGGATTCGCTGGGTCTGTCGTCGATCTTCGCCGTGCTCCCAGTGCTCACGCTGTTCGTGCTGTTGGGCGGCGTGCGCATGAAGGCCCAGTGGGCGGCGCTGATCTCCCTTGGCGTCGCGATCGTCGTGGCGCTCGCCGTCTACGGCATGCCGGTCGACCAGACCGCGTTGTCCACGGCCCAGGGAGCGACCTTCGGGCTGTTCCCGATCATGTGGATCGTGGTCGCCGCGATCTGGGTCTACAACATGACCGTCGAGACCGGGCACTTCGCGGTGTTGCGAAGGTCGTTCGGGACGATCTCCGACGACCAGCGCGTGCAGGCGGTGATCATCGCCTTCTGCTTTGGCGCGCTCATGGAGGCGCTGGCGGGCTTCGGCACGCCGGTGGCGATCAGCGCCGTCATGCTCATCGGGCTCGGGTTCAAGCCGCTCAAGGCCGCCTCCGTGGCGCTGGTGGCCAACACGGCGCCGGTCGCCTTCGGCGCTATCGCGATCCCGATCACCACGCTCGCCGAGACCTCCGGTCTCGACAAGCAGGACCTCGGGTCGATGGTCGGGCGGCAGACGCCGTTCCTGGCCCTGCTCGTTCCCCTGATCCTGATCGGCATGGTCGACGGCCGCCGCGGCATCCGCCAAACGTGGCCCGTGGCGGTGGTCGGCGGATTGACCTTCGCTCTCGGCCAGTTCGCCTGCTCGAACTTCATCTCCGTGGAGCTGACCGATGTGGTCGCGTCGCTCTTGTCCACCGCCGCGATCGTCGGGCTGCTGCGGGTCTGGCAGCCGGGTGAGCCGCTGCAGACCGACCGCTTCGCGCGACCGGCCGTGGCGGGCGCCGAGGCGCACAATCCGACGCTGGAGCGCGAGGTGCAGCGCAAGGAGGACGGGCACAAGGATTCGGCGCTGGACGTCGTCCGCGCCTACGCGCCGTTCGCGATCATCATCGCCGTCTTCGCCATCGCGCAGATCGGGACGATCAAGACCTGGATGGAGAGCTCGCCGCAGACGGTCCAGTTCGACTGGCCCGGCCTCCACGTGACCAACCCGGACGGCGAGGCGCTCTCGAGTCTCGTGTTCAAGTTCAACTGGCTGCCGGCCGCCGGCACGCTGATGTTCATCTCCGGGCTGATCTCGATGGCCGTGCTGGGCGTCGGTCCAGGGCGCGCGCTGCGAGTGCTGGGTCGCACGCTCGACCAGCTCAAGTGGGCGATCCTGACCGTCGCCGCGGTGCTGGCGCTGGCCTATGTGATGAACCAGTCCGGCCAGACGATCACTCTCGGCCTGTGGGCGGCCGGCGCGGGCGGCGCCTTCGCCTTCCTCGCTTCGCTGATCGGCTGGCTCGGCGTGGCGGTGACCGGCTCCGACACCTCTTCGAACGCGCTGTTCGGCGCGCTCCAGGTGACGGCGGCGAAGGAATGCCGGGCTCTCCCCGACGCTCATGGCCGCGGCCAACAGCTCGGGCGGCGTTCTCGGCAAGATGATCTCGCCGCAGAACCTGGCGATCGGGGCCGCCGCCGTGGGCATGGCAGGCCGCGAGGGCGACCTGTTCCGTAAGGTGCTGGGTTGGAGCGTCGCGCTCATCCTGGTCATGTGCGCGCTGGTCTACGTGCAGTCAACGGGGGTGCTGGACTGGATGGTCGTGAAGTGAATGGGCTGGGCCCCGCTTTCGTCGAAGAGCTTCGGCGGATAGCGGGCCCAGAGCACGTCATCACCCAGGAGCACCAGCTCCGCACATACGAGTCCGACGGGCTCCTCCAGTACGCGGTCACCCCCGGGGTGGTCGTTCTCCCGGGCACCGCCGGGGAGGTGCAGGAGGTCGTGCGGGCGTGTCATCGCGAGGGCGTCGGCTGGGTGGCGCGCGGGGCCGGCTCGGGGCTCTCGGGCGGGGCGCTGCCGATCGAGGACGGCGTGCTGATCGGGCTCTCGCGGCTGCGCCGCATCCTCGAGGTGGACCTGGACGACCAGCGCGTGCTCTGCGAGCCCGGGGTGACGAACGTGGCCGTCTCCAAGGCGGTCGCCCCCACGCACTTCTACCCGCCGGACCCGTCGAGCCAGATCGTCTGCACGATCGGCGGGAACGTGGCCGAGAACTCGGGCGGCGCCCACTGCTTCAAGTACGGCTTCACGACCAACTACGTGACCGGTCTCGAGGTGGTCCTGCCGGACGGCGAGATGGTCTGGCTGGGCGGCAAGGAGGTCGACCGGCCGGGCTACGACCTGGTCGGCGCATTCGTCGGCTCCGAGGGGACGCTCGGCGTGGCCACCAAGGTGTGGCTGCGCGTGGTGCCAAAGCCGGAGTCGGTGCGCACGCTCGTGTCGTTCTTCGGCTCGACCTCGCAGGCGGGCGAGGTGGTGTCCGAGATCGTCGCCGGCGGCATCGTTCCCGGCGCCATCGAGATGATGGACAACCTCTCCATCCGGGCCGCCGAGGCGCATACGGGCGCCGGCTATCCCGAGGACGCCGGGGCCGCCCTGGTGGTGGAGCTGGACGGCTCCGAGGCGGAGTGCGAGACGCGCTTCGAGCAGGTCGTGGCGATCTGCGAGGAGGCCGGCGCCGACTCGATCAGGGTCGCCCGCGACGACGCCGAGCGCGATGTGATCTGGCAGGCGCGCAAGGCCGCCTTCGCCGCGATGGGCCGGGTGGCGCCCAACTACTACGTCCAGGACAGCGTGATCCCGCGCACCCGGCTGGCGGAGGTGCTGCGGCGGATCGAGGAGCTGGCGGACGAGCACGGCCTGCGCGTGGCCAACGTCTTCCACGCCGGCGACGGCAACCTGCACCCGCTCGTCTGCTACGACGGCGGCAACGAGGGCGAGGCCGAGCGCGCGGAGGAGCTGGCGGGCCTGATCGTCAAGACCTGCGTGGACGCAGGCGGGTCGATCACCGGGGAGCACGGCGTGGGCGTGGACAAGAAGCGCTACATGCCCGAGATGTTCGACGAGCCCGACCTCAAGGCGTTCCAGAAGCTCCGCTGCGCGTTCGACCCCGATCAGCTCGCCAATCCCGGCAAGCTGATGCCCACGCCGCGCCTGTGCGGCGAGGTGCCCGGGCCCTATCGGCAGCACCCCCTGGAGGCGGCCGGTCTTGCAGATCGCTTCTGAGCAGGACATCGCCTCCCAGCTCGCCGCGGGCGGCCCGGTGCGCATCGTCGGCGGCGGCTCGAAGCTCGGCTGGGGCCCGCCGGTGGAGACCGGGCGCGAGCTGTCGACCGCCGCGCTCGACCGGATCGTGGAGCACAACGCCGGCGACCTGACGGCCGTGCTGGAGGCGGGCGTGCCCCTGGCCGCCGCCCAGGAGGCGTTCGCCTCCGAGGGCCAGATGCTCGCCCTCGACCCGCCCGACCTCGGGGCCACCATCGGCGGCCTCGTCGCCACGGCCGACTCCGGGCCGCTCCGCTCGCGCTTCGGCGGGCCGCGCGACCTGGTGCTTGGAGTCAGGGCGGCACTGCCCGACGGCAGCGTGATCAAGTCGGGCGGCAAGGTCATCAAGAACGTCGCGGGCTACGACCTCGGCAAGCTCATGGCCGGCGCGTTCGGGACCCTCGGCGTGATCGTCGAGGTGTCGGTGCGGCTCCACCCGCGGCCGGAGAGCACGGCCACGGCGGCGGGCGGAAGCACCGCTCCCGATGCGCTGGCGGCCGCTGCGCTGCAGCTCTCGCGGGCCCCGCTCGAGCACATCGGCTTCGACGTGCGCTGGGGCGGCGGGGACGGCGCGCTCCTCACGCGCTTCGGCGGCGAGACCGCGCGGCCCCAGGCAGAGGCCGCGCTGCGGCTCATGGAGGAGGCCGGGCTGAGCGGCTCGCTGGCCGAGGACGACGAGAGCATCTGGTCCTTCCAGCGCGAGAGCCAGCGCTCCGAGACCGGGACCGTGGTGCGGGTGTCGGGCGTGCCCAGCCGGGCCGCGGAGCTGTTCGCGCTCGCCACGCGGCTCGGGGCGCGCGTGGTCGGGCGGGCCACGCTCGGCCTGTCCTGGCTCGTGCTGGAGGACCGCTCGCCCGAGGAGGCCGCCGCGGCGGTCGAGGAGATCCGCGGCGAGCTCTTCCCGTCTCCCTGCGTGGTCCTGGATGCGCCGCCGGAGCTCGCCACGGACCGCTGGGGCCCGCTCGACCCCGGTGTGGTCGCGCTCATGGGACGGCTGCGGGAGCGCTTCGATCCCGACGGGATCTGCAACCCGGGGCTGATGTCGTGAGCCGCGCCTTCGACACCGAGCGCGCGCCGGAGATGGACCTCGTGGAGGACTGCGTCCACTGCGGCTTCTGCCTCCCCACCTGCCCGACCTATTCGCTCTGGGACGAGGAGATGGACTCACCGCGGGGGCGGATCGTGCTGATCAAGGCTGGGCTCGAGGAGGGCTCCGAGCTGTCGGCGGAGATGGTCGAGCACTGGGATCGCTGCCTCGGCTGCATGGCGTGCGTCACCGCCTGCCCATCCGGCGTCCAGTACGACAAGCTGATCGAGGACACCCGCGCCCAGGTGGAGCGCAACCACAAGCGAACGCCCTGGGACCGGCTCAAGCGGCGCGGCCTGTTCACGCTCCTCCCCCATCCCGGCCGGATGCGGGCGGTCGCACCGCTCGCGCGGCTGCACCCTCTCGGACCGAAGATCGGCCTGCGCCAGGCGTTCCACCGCCTACCCGAGCGGTTCGAGGCGGTCGGCGAGCGCCGGGGCCGCGTCGCGCTTCTCCAGGGCTGCGTCCAGCGCGCCTTCTTCGGCGACGTGAACGAGGCGACCGCGCGCGTCCTCGCCGCCGAGGGCTTCGAGGTGCACGCCCCGCGCCGGCCCCGCTGCTGCGGCGCGCTCCAGCTGCACGCGGGCGACGACGCCGTGCCCCTGGCCAAGGCCGCCATCGAGGCCCTCGAGGGCTATGACAAGGTCGTGGTCAACGCCGCCGGCTGCGGCTCGGGCATGAAGGACTACGCCCATCTCCTGCGCGAGGACCCCGACTGGGCGGAGCGCGCGCAGGACTTCTCGGCCAAGGTCCGCGACGCGAACGAGCTGCTGGGCGAGGTCGAGCCGCGAGCCGAGCGGGCGCCCGTTCCCATGAAGGTCGCCTACCACGACGCCTGCCACCTCGCCCACGCCCAGGGCGTCCGTGAGCAGCCGCGCGAGCTGCTGCGCTCGATCCCCGAGCTCGAGCTCGTGGAACCGCCCGAGTGGGAGATCTGCTGCGGTTCCGCCGGCATCTACAACCTCGTGCAGCCCGACGCCGCCGGGGAGCTCGGCGAGCGCAAGGCGCGGAACCTGCTCGAAACGGGCGCCGAGGCGGTGGCGGCGGCCAATCCCGGCTGCGTGCTGCAGATCGCCGCGCATACGAAGCGTCTCGGACGAGAGCTTCGGGTAATCCATCCAATGGAGCTGCTCTGGAGGTCAATCGATGGCAACCGCTGAAGTCCAGGCCCCTGTTCAGGACCGCATCGAGGAGGTGCTGACCCCCGACGCGCTCGACCTCGTCACGACGCTTCATCGCGAGCTCGACGCCACCCGGCGGCAGCTGCTCGCCCGGCGCGAGGAGCGCCAGGCCGAGCTCGACGCCGGCGGCTCGCTCGACTTCCTGGAGGAGACCCGGGAGATCCGCGAGGGCGACTGGCGGATCGCCCCCGAGCCGGACGCGCTGGCCGACCGCCGGGTGGAGATCACCGGCCCGACCAGCCGCAAGATGGTCATCAACGCGCTCAACTCGGGCGCGAAGGGCTTCATGGCCGACTTCGAGGACTCCAACTCGCCGACCTGGGACAACATGGCCGGCGGCCAGGTGAACCTGATCGACGCCGTCCGCGGCACGATCGAGCACGAGGAGGACGGCAAGGAGTACCGGCTCGAGGAGGAGACCGCGACCCTTCTGGTCCGCCCCCGCGGCCTGCACCTGCCCGAGCGGCACCTGCTCGTCGACGGCGAGCCGATCGCCGGTGCCTTCATGGACTTCGGGCTCTACGTCTTCCACAACGCGCGCGAGCTGCTCGACCGCGGCGCGGGGCCGTACTTCTACATCCCCAAGCTCGAGTCGCACCTCGAGGCCCGGCTCTGGAACGACGCCTTCAACATCGCCGAGGACGCCATCGGACTCGACCGCGGGACGATCAAGGCCACGGTGCTGATCGAGACGCTTCCCGCGGCGTTCGAGATGGACGAGATCCTCTACGAGCTGCGCGACCACTCGGCGGGCCTGAACGCCGGTCGCTGGGACTACATCTTCTCGGCGATCAAGCGCTTCCGGACACGTCCCGACTTCGTGCTCCCGGATCGCTCGAAGGTGACGATGACGGTGCCCTTCATGCGCGCCTACACGGAGCTCCTCGTCAAGACCTGCCACCGGCGCGGCGCCCACGCGATCGGCGGGATGTCGGCGGTCATCCCGAGCCGCAGCGACGAGGAGGCGAACGAGAAGGCCTTCCAGGCGGTCAAGGACGACAAGGAGCGCGAGGCCGGCGACGGCTTCGACGGCACCTGGGTGGCCCATCCGGACTCGGTGCCCGTCGCCACCGAGGCGTTCGACGAGGTGCTGGGCGACGAGCCCAACCAGGTCGCGCGCCAGCGCGACGACGTCGACGTCAGCGCCGGCGAGCTGCTCGCAGTGCCCGACACGCCGGGCGAGGTCACCGAGGAGGGCCTGCGCTCGAACGTGAACGTCGGCATCCAGTACATCTCGTCGTGGCTGCGCGGCAACGGCGCCGCCGGCATCTACGGGCTGATGGAGGACGCCGCCACCGCCGAGATCGCCCGCGGGCAGGTGTGGCAGTGGGTCCACCACGAGGCCTCGCTCGACGACGGCCGCACGATCACCGCCGACCTGGTCCGCGAGCTCGAGGCCGCCGAGCTCGAGAAGATCCGTGAGGAGATCGGCGACGACGACTGGTTCTACGCGGAGGGTCGCCCCGACCTCTCGCGCGAGCTGTTCGAGGGAGTCGCCCTGAGCGACGAGTTCGTCGAGTTCCTCACGCTGCCGGCCTACGAGAAGCTCGAGCGAAGCTAAGACGTTCGTCACTGTCGTTTTCCGGGCCGCCGCCCGGGGATTCGTGGCCGTCAAGGTCCACGACAGGAGGAGAACGACATGCTTCGCGCTTCGATTGCCGCTGCCGGCGCTTTGGCGGTGGCCGTGGTGCTCGCGTTCAGCGTCAGCGGCGGCTCGAGCAAGGCGGACCCGCCGAGCTCGGTCTCGCCATTCGACGAGAACTACCTGCAGACCGCCATCCAGGGCGACCGCTTCGAGGTGATCGGCGGCCGTCTGGCCAAGCGGCGCGGGCACAGCGTGGCGGTGCGCGCCCTCGGCGCCCGGCTGCTGAAGGACCACAAGCAGTCGCTGAAGGACGCGATCGATCTGGCCAACAAGCTCGACATCGACGTGCCTAAGAAGCCGACGCCGCTCATGCAGTGGGAGCTGCGCGCCGTCCGCCACTTCCACGGCCGCGCGTTCGATCGCTGGTACACGGACCTCGAGGTCCAGGACCACAAGCAGGACATCAAGGAGGCCTCCGACGAGACCTCCAAGGGGAGCGACCCCGAGCTCAAGAAGTCGGCCGCCGACGAGCTGCCGACACTGCGCGAGCACCTCAAGCTGTCGCGAGCGGCCCGCAAGTCGGTCCGCTAGATCCTCCCCAACGGCCCGGGCGGCATACCATGGCCGCCTGGGCCGTTTGATCTACTCCGCCATCGCCTCGCTCGACGGCTACGTCGAGGACGCGGACGGCAACTTCGGCTGGGCGGCTCCCGACGAGGAGGTCCACCGCTTCGTCAACGACCTCGAGCGGCCGATCGGGACCCACCTCTACGGACGGCGGATGTACGACACGATGGTCTACTGGGAGACCGTCGACGACCCCCACGACGTCGTCCGCGATTTCGCCGAGATCTGGCGAGCGGCGGACAAGGTCGTCTACTCGCGGACGCTGAAGGAGCCCGCGAGCGCCCGCACCTGCATCGAGCGCGAGTTCGATCCGGACGCGGTCCGGCGGCTGAAGGAGGAGAGCGAGCGCGACCTCAGCGTCGGCGGCGCCGAGCTGGCCTCCGTGGCGATCCGGGCGGCCCTGGTGGACGAGTACCACCTGTTCCTCAATCCGATCGCCGTCGGAGCCGGCAAGCCGGCCCTACCCGGCGGCGTGCGGCTCGAGCTGGTGGACGAGCGCCGCTTCACCGGCGGCGTGGTGCATCTGCACTACCGCGGACGCGACGGAACCTAGGCCGCCTCGGCCTGACGCTCGCGCAGCGCCCGCATGGCCTCGCGGCGCTGCTCGCGGCTCGTGCGCTCGAGGATCAGGACGCCGTTGAGGTGGTCCAGCTCGTGCTGGATCACGCGCGCCTCGAGGCCGGAGGCCTCGACCAGGCGGTCCTCCCCCTCCTCGTCACGCGCGCGAACGCGCACGTGCACGGGCCGCTCGACGTCGACCTGCACCCCGGGGATGGAGAGGCAGCCCTCCTCGAGCGTCTCGCTGTCCTCGCTCGTCCAGTCGATCTCGGGGTTGACCAGCGCGACCACCGGCGCGTCGGGGCCGACGCGGTAGACGAGCAGGCGCTGCGAAAGGCCGAGCTGCGGCGCCGCCAGGCCCACGCCGAGGGCGTCGTTCATGATCCCGGCCATCCGCTGGACCTGGCCGCGGAGCGCGTCGTCGAAGCGGTCGACCGGGGTGGCGCGGGACTTGAGAACGGGGTCTCCGAGGCGGCGGATGAACGACATCGCGGCGGCCCGGCGCGCCTCGACCTCCGGGTCCAGCTGCGGACGCTCCTCCTCCTCGGACTCGACCCGATCGAGCTCGTGCTCCTGCTCTGACATCGCGAATCGAGTCTACTGCGGGTCCACGTCCACGGCGAAGCTGGCGCCGCGACTGGAGCGGTCGGCGGCGACAGCCTCCACGGCCCCGCGAACGGCGGCGATCGCCGGCTCGCGCTCACGCGACTTGACGACCAGCTGCGAGCGGTAGCGGCCCTGGCGCCGGAACAACGGGGCGGGACCGAGAGCGGGCACGCCCGCGCCCGCCAGGTGCTCGCGCAGGGCCTCCGCGGCCAGCTCCTCGGGCCCCGGCTCGGTCGCGGAGCAGACCACCCGGATCAGGTGCCCGTAGGGCGGATACGACAGCGCCTCCCTCCGGGCGAGCTCGCCGCGCAGGAAGCCCTCCGAGTCGTGGGCCGCCGCGTGGCGCAGAGACCTGGCGTCGGGGTCGAGCGCCTGCACCACGACGCGGCCGCCGCGCTCCCCGCGGCCGCTGCGGCCGGCGAGCTGGGCGACGAGCGCGAAGGTCCTCTCCTCGGCGCGGAAGTCGGGGAAGCGGAGGGTCGCGTCCGCGTCGACGACCACACCCAGCGTCACCTCCGGGAAGTCGTGCCCCTTGGCCACCATCTGCGTCCCGACGAGGACGCCCGCGGACGCGGACTCGAAGCTACTCAGCACCTCGGCCACGCCGCCGGCACCGGCCGCGCTGTCCGAGTCGAGGCGGAAGACCTCGAGCGGAGCGACGACCCGCTCGAGCTCCGTCTCGAGCTGCTCCGTGCCCGCGCCGTGCCGGGCCACGGACGCCGAGCCGCAGTCGGGGCATGCGTCCGGCACGGGCTCGCGCCAGCCGCAGTGATGACAGGCCACCTCGCGGACGGCCCGATGGAGCACGAGGGTCACGTCGCAGTTGGGACAGGACCAGACCCGCCCGCAGGTCCGGCAGGAGAGGAAGTTCGACCAGCCGCGCCGGTTGAGCAGCACGATCGCCTTCTCCCGGCGGCGGCGAACCTCCTCCAGGGCGTCGAGGGTGTGCTGATGGAGCGGCCCGGTTGCGTCGAGCATCCCGACGACCTCGACCGGCGGCAGGCCGCGGCCGTCGACGCGCTCGGGCAGCTCGAGCCGCCGGTAGCGGTCGCGACTCTCGGCCCGGGGCGTGGCGCTGCCCGCCAGCAGCACGGCCCCCTCCTCCGCCGCGCGACGCTCGGCGACGAGCCGGGCGTCGTAGCGGGGGTCGCCCTCCTGCTTGTAGGTGGGGTCGTGCTCCTCGTCGACGACGATCAAGCCCAGATCGTCGAACGGGGCGAAGACGGCCGAGCGGGGGCCGACGCAGACGCGGGCCTCGCCCGCGCGCAGCCGCGACCACTCGTCGTAGCGCTCGCGCGCCGTGAGGCGAGAGTGGAGAACCGCCACGGTGTCTCCGAAGCGCTCGCTGAAGCGGTGGGTCGTCTGCGGCGCCAGCGCGATCTCCGGCACGAGGACTATCGCCGAGCGGCCGCGACGCAGGGCGGCCTCGGCCGCGCGCAGGTAGACCTCGGTCTTGCCGCTGCCGGTGACGCCCTGGAGGAGAAGCGGCTCCGGCGCATCGAACGACGATTCGATCGCGGCGAGCGCGACCTGCTGAGCGTGGCTGAGGTCCCCGACCCGCCCGCGGGCCCCGATCGCCGGCGTCGAGGGACGGCGGCGCGACTCCTGGGGCGCCAGCTCGACCAGACCGCGCTCCTCCAGACGGCGCAGGGTCGAGTGGCCGAGCGTCGCCGCGGGCCGCGGCCCGTCGGCGAGCGCCGCCAGCGCCGCTCGCTGCCTCGTGCCGAGGCGGCGGCCGTCGTCGTGGGCCCTCAGCCGCGCGACCAGCGTCCGCCGCGGCGCCACGCGCCGCGTGGAGCCGGTTCCCGTGCCCGGCGGGAGCACCAGCGCCAGCCCGCGGGCGGGGGTCGAGCAGTACTCGCGGGCAACCCAGAGCCCGAGCTCGACGAGGGCCGGAGGCACGTCGCCTTCGAGCGCGGCGACCGGCTCCACCAGGCGCTCGGCGGGCACCTCGCTCCGCTCGGCCAGCCCGACGACCACGCCGAGCGTCTGCCTGCGGCCGAACGGGACGAGCAGCAGGCTGCCGACCCCGACGCCTTCGAAGCGCTCGCCGAGCCGGTAGTCGAAGGGCCCGGCCAGGGCGCGGGCGGTGGTCAGCGGCTCGACCTTGGCGATCACGTTTTCCCGAGGGTAAGGAGCGAGCCGGACGCCGCTGCGCGCCCGTTCTGAGAGCCTTGCGGGCCGTGGCGATCGACTTCGAGGCGGAGGGGCTGCTCGAGGGACCGGAGGGCGAAGCCCGGGAGGCCCGGCTCGAGTTGCTCGAGCGCTTGATCGAAGATGGCTTCTCGCTCGAGGAGCTGCGGCGGGCCGCCGCGGAGGGAAGGCTCGCGCTGTTGCCCGTCGAGCGCGTGCTCGAGCCGGAGCCCCGCTACACGGCCGCGGAGATCGCCGAGCGGACCGGGCTCGGAGAGGACGTGCTGGAGCGCCTCTGGCGGGCACTTGGCATCGCCGACCCTGAGCAGGACGAGCGCTGCCTGACCGAACGACACCTCGAGGCGGCCACGCAGCTGAAGCAGGGCGTCGACGCCGGCATTCCGCTTGACGCCGCGCTCGAGATCTCCCGGGTCCTCAGCCGTGGCATGGCGAGCGTTGCGGACGCCATCGGCCCGCTGCTGGGAGACGTCTTCCTCGAGCCCGGCGACACCGAGGCCGACGTGGCCGAGCGCTACGCGGCCGTGACGCGGGAGCTCGTCCCTCTCATCGGGCCGCTCAGCGAGAACGTCTACCGGCTCCACCAGGCACAGCAGGTCCGCAGGGCGGCAGTGGGAGCGGCCGAGATCGCCGCGGGGCATCTGCCCAACTCCCAGGTTGTCAGCGTCGGCTTCGCCGACCTCGTCGGGTTCACAGGGCTGGGCGAGCGGCTTCCGGCGGAAGAGCTCGGAGCCGTGGCAAGGCGGCTGGAGGACCTGACGACCGAGGTGATGCCGTCGTCCGTGCGGCTCGTCAAGACCATCGGCGACGCGACCATGCTCGTATCACCCGACCCGGATCCGCTGCTCGACGGTCTGCTCGAGCTCAGCGACCGGGCCGACGACGAAGAGTCCCTCCCGAGTGTCCGCGCCGGGGTGGCCACGGGAGAGGCGCTGAGCAGCGGCGGCGACTGGTACGGCCGCCCGGTCAACCTCGCCAGCCGCATCACCGGCTTTGCGAAGCCGTCCAGCGTGGTGGCATCGAAGGAGGTCCGCGAGGCCGCGAGCGGCGACTGGTCCTGGTCCTACGCAGGCAAACGCAAGTTCAAGGGCGTGAAGGGCGAGGTGACGGTATTCCGGGTCCGGCGCCCGGGCGAGGGCGAGTCGCGCTAGACGCCACTGATCCGTCTTTGGTCCGCATAGCGACGCTAAGACGGATCGGTAACGCTAGGAACTGGCCACCGACTCGCGCGCGCCCAGGCCCGCGGCCTCACGAAGCGCGTCGGCCTTGTCGGTCTTCTCCCAGGTGAAGTCGTGGTCCTCGCGGCCGAAGTGGCCGTAGGCCGCGGTCTTCTGGAAGATCGGCCGGTGCAGGTTGAGGTACTCGCGGAAGGCGCCGGGCCGCAGGTCGAAGTTCTCCTGGATCAGGTCGGCGATCTGGGCCTTCGAGATGCGCTCGGTTCCGAACGTCTCGGCCATCACCGAGACCGGGCGCGCCACGCCGATGGCGTAGGCGACCTGGACCTCGCAGCGGTCCGCCAGGCCGGCCGCCACCACGTTCTTGGCCACGTAGCGGGCCGCGTAGGCCGCTGAGCGGTCGACCTTCGAGGGGTCCTTGCCGGAGAAGGCGCCACCGCCGTGGCGGGCCATGCCGCCGTAGGTGTCGACGATGATCTTGCGTCCCGTCAGGCCGCAGTCGCCCACCGGGCCGCCGATCACGAACTTGCCGGTCGGGTTCACCAGGAAGTTGGACGAGTCGACCGACAGCTTCTTCTCGTCGTAGAGCTCGCCGGGCAGGACCGGGTGCACGACGTGCTCCCAGAGGTCGGGCTTGATCAGCGTGTCGGTGTCGATGCCGTCCTTGTGCTGGGTCGAGATGAGCACCTTCTCGATCTCGATCGGGCGGCCGTTCTCGTAGCGGACGGTGACCTGCGTCTTGCCGTCCGGGCCCAGATAGGGCATCACCTCGCCGCGGCGGACCTCGGCCAGCCGGTGCGAGAGCTTGTGCGCCAGGGAGATCGGCATCGGCATGAGCTCCTTGGTCTCCCGCGCGGCGTAGCCGAACATCATCCCCTGATCGCCGGCGCCGGCCAGGTCGAGCGGATCCTCGTCGGCCGGGTCGTGGCGCGACTCGTAGGCGGAATCGACGCCCTGGGCGATGTCGGGCGACTGCTCGTCGATCGCGGTGATCACGGCGCAGGCGTCGCAGTCGAAGCCGTACTGGCCGCCGTGGTAGCCGATCTTCCTGATCGTCTGGCGGGCGATCTTGGGGATGTCGACGTAGCTCTCGGTGGTGATCTCGCCGGAGACGACCACGAGGCCGGTGTTGACGAGCGTCTCGCAGGCGACGCGTCCGTTCGGGTCCTTCTCGAGGACGGCGTCGAGCACGCCGTCCGAGATCTGGTCGGCCATCTTGTCGGGATGACCCTCGGTGACGGACTCCGACGTGAACAGGAACTCGTTGTCTGAAAGCTTCTCTGTGCTCATGAGTCGGCGAAGGGTAGCGGTCAGCGCGCGCCGCGGCCCCCGCTCGTCTTGAAGTCGATGACGAGCGGCACGCCCTCCAGCCCGAAGCGGTCGCGCAGGCGGTTCTCGAGGAAGTACGCGTAGTCGCGTGTCACCCGCGCCGCGGTCGTTGACCTGGACGGCGAAGCGCGGTGGGCCTGTCTCGAACTGGGCCATGTAGTAGAGACGCAGCCGCCTGCCACGCACCGCCGGCGGCTGGCGAGCCGACTGGAGGTCGGAGAGGAAGCGGTTGAGCTCCGGCGTCGGGACCCGGGAGCGCCCGCGGTCGGCCAGGTCGAGCGCCTCCGCCACCAGTCGCTGGAGGCCGCGACCGCTCTTGGCGGACACCGCGAGCACCCGCGGACGCTGGCGGAGCTTCTGGGCCACCCTGGCCTTGGCGTCCTCCAGGTCCGTGCGCGTCACGTCCCACTTGTTGAGCGCGATCACGGTGGCGCACTTGGCATGCATCGCCATGTCGGCAACGCGGAGGTCCTCGCTGGTCACGTGCTCCGCCGCGTCGCACACCACGATCGCCACCGCCGCCCGGTCGGCCGCCTGCTCAGAACGCAGCTGGGCGTAGTAGTCGACCGTGCCCGCCACCTTCGTGCGCCGGCGCAGCCCGGCGGTGTCGACGAGGGTCACCGGCCGGCCGTCGAACTCGATCCGGGTGTCGATCGCGTCTCGGGTCGTGCCGGCAAGCGGCGTGACGATCACGCGCTCCTCCCCCAGCAGCCGGTTCACGAGCGATGACTTGCCCACGTTGGGCCGGCCGATCACGGCCAGCCTGGTGGCTTCGTCCTCGGCCGCTGCCGCCTCGGGGAGGCGCTGGACGACCAGGTCCAGGAGGTCCCCGGTGCCGAGGCCCTGGGTGGCCGACACGGGCAGGGGGTCACCGAGCCCGAGCCCGTAGAACTCGGCGGCCAGGCCGGTCTGGCTGGCCGCATCGACCTTGTTCGCGGCCACAACCACGGGGAGCGGCCCGCCGCGCAGCTCGGCGGCCAGCTCGGCGTCCCCGGGGCGCAGCCCGGCCCGGGCGTCGACCACGAGCAGGGCCAGATCGGCGTCGGCGAGCGCGGCCCGCGCCTGGCTCCGGACCGCCTCGGCCATCTCACCCGGCTCGGCGACGTCCACGCCACCCGTGTCGACGAGCGTGAACGGGCGGCCGTTCCAGTCCGCTTCGACCTCCTTCCGGTCGCGCGTCACTCCCGCCTGCTCGTGGACGACGGCCTCGCGCGTACCGCTGAGCCGGTTGACCAGAGTCGACTTGCCGACGTTCGGATAGCCGACGACGGCGACCTTGGGCGCCATCAAGCGCCCAGGCGCCGCTCGGCCAAGCGTACGAGGTCGACCACCCGCTCCACGACCTCGTCCACGCTCAGCCCGGTCGTGTCGAGCTCCACGGCGTCGGGGGCCGCCCGCAGCGGCGAGTGCTCGCGCGAGCGGTCCTGCTCGTCCCTCAGCGCCTGGTCGCGCATGACCGTGTCGGCGTCGGTGCCGAGCTCCTCGGCACGCCTGTGCGCGCGCTCCTCGGCAGTGGCGGTCAGGAAGACCTTGACGGGGGCCTGCGGCGCGACAACGGTGCCGATGTCCCGCCCCTCGGCGACCCAGTCGCCGCTCTCGAGGAGCTCCCGCTGCTTGGCCACGAGCAACTCGCGCACCTTCTCGTTGGTGGCGATGCGCGACGCCGCCTCGGACACCTCGGGCTCGCGGATCGCGTCCGTCACGTCCTCGCCGTTCGCGATCACCCGCTCGCCCAGCTCGAGCTCGAGCTCCCGGGCGCGGTCGGACGCGGCTCCCCCCTGCCGGAGCAGCATCAGCGCCGCCGCCCGGTACATCGCGCCCGAGTCGAGGTAGGGGAAGCCGAGCGCGTCCGCCACCGCGCGCGCGACCGTGCTCTTGCCCGCCCCGGCGGGCCCGTCGATGGCTACGACCACGACTCGCAGGCTACTTGCGTGTTACGGGCGGCTGTTCCCGAAACGCACAGGAGGCATTTCCGATGCGACGACTGATCCCAAGGCGCCCGTCACCCGCGATGGTGGTGGCCTTCATCGCCCTGATGGCCGGGCTGGCCCCGAGCGCCGCGGCGCTCAAGGGCGTGAACCTGGTCTCGTCGAACGACATCATCACCGGGGCGGTGCACAAGTCCGACGCCGGACGCGACTCGGTCGGCCCCAACGAGGCCCTCGAGGACACAGACCCGGGAGGCGGCTTCACCGGCCACCAGATCAGGGAGGACAAGCTGGGCACCGTTCCGACCGCCGCCGGGCTGGCCGACGCGGCCTTCATCGACGGCGCCAACGCCAAGGTGATCCGCGGCAAGGGCGTGACGTCGATCAGCCGCACCAGTCCCGGCGAGTACACGGTCGTCTTCGACCGTCAGGCCAACAAGTGCGTCGACATGGCGCTGCTGAGCGGCGACACGACAGGTCGGATCGTCACCAACGACTCGACGACCAACCCCAACGCGGTGCTGGTCTCCACGTTCGAGGGCGGCGTGGCCACCGACCGCTCGTTCCACCTGGCTCTGGCCTGCTAGGGGGTTTACGCCGGGGAGGCACGGATAGCCGTAGGACATGGACAAGAGAACGCTGGGCACCGACGCACCCCTCCAGGTCTCCGCCCAGGGCCTCGGTTGCATGGGGATGTCCGAGTTCTACGGCTCCGCCGACGAGGGCGAGGCGATCGAGACCATTCGCCTCGCCCTCGACCTCGGCGTCGACTTCATCGACACCGCGGACATGTACGGGCCGTGGACCAACGAGAGGCTGGTCGGGAAGGCGATCGCCGATCGCCGGGACGAGGTCGTGCTCGCCACGAAGTTCGGCAACGTGCGCGGCGAGAACGGCGAGATGCTGGGCGTGCGCGGCGACCCGGAGTACGTGCGCCGCTGCTGCGACGCCTCGCTCGAGCGCCTGGGTACAGATCGCATCGACCTCTACTACCAGCACCGTGTCGACCCGGATGTCCCGATCGAGGAGACGGTGGGCGCGATGGCCGAGCTGGTGGAGCAGGGCAAGGTTGGGCGCCTGGGCCTCTCGGAGGCGGCGCCGGACACGATCCGGCGTGCGCACGAGACCCATCCGATAACGGCGCTCCAGACCGAGTACTCGCTCTGGACCCGTGACGTCGAGAGCGACGGCGTGCTCGACACCGTCCGCGAGCTGGGCATCGGCTTCGTGGCCTACAGCCCGCTCGGCCGCGGCTTCCTGACCGGCGAGATCACGTCGCCGGAGGATCTGCCCGAGGATGACTCCCGCCGGACGGGCTTCTTCCCGCGCTTCCAGCGGGAGAACTTCCACCGCAACCTGGACCTCGTCAACCGGGTGAAGGGGATCGCCGCCCAGAAGCACGCGACGCCGGGCCAGCTGGCGATCGCCTGGGTGATGGCACAGGGCGACGACGTGGTTCCAATCCCGGGCACCAAGCGCCGTAGGTACCTCGAGGAAAATGTGGCGGCGGCCGACGTGGAGCTGAGCGACGACGACCTGCAGCGGCTGGACGAGGCGGCGCCGGCCGGCGCAACCGCCGGCGACCGTTACGCGGACATGTCGCCGCTGGGCCGATAGATGATTGATTCCGCGGCCGCGTGTGCGCGGGGGCGCACGGGACCGACCTGGGCGGGGGAAGCAGGGCGACGCCGATACACGGGTGTATCGGCGAGCCCGATGACCCCGATCCAGCGACGGTAACCGTGCGTCATCCGCGTACGCGGGGTCGTGGAATCAGTCATCTAGCCGAGCAGCGCCGTCAGGTCGGACTCGAAGGCCGGATAGGAGACGTCCGCCGCCTCCATACCGACGACCTCGACGCCCTCCTCCGACGCCATGCCGGCGACCGCTCCCAGCATCGCCATGCGGTGGTCGCCGCCGGCGTCGAGTGAGCCGCCGCGCACGGGGGAGCCATCGCCGCGGACGGCGAACCCGTCGCCCGTGTCCTCGATCTCCGCGCCGAGGGCGCGCAGGCCGGTCACCACGGCCTCGATGCGGTCGGACTCCTTCAGTCGCAGCTCCTCGGCGCCGCGGACCACGGTCTCGCCTTCCGCGAAGGCGCCCAGCAGCGCCACGAGCGTGAGCTCGTCGATCGCCAGCGGCACCTCGTCGGGCTCGACGACCGTTCCCTCGAGCGGGCCGCTCGCCACGTCCAGCTCGCCCACCGGCTCCAGATCCTGTTCCGTTCCCGGCTCCTCGAGGTCGCCGACGATCACCGCACCCATCCTCTGCGCGATGCGGAAGAAGCCCGTCCGGGTCCAGTTCAGCGCCACGTCCTTGACCACCACGCGGGAGCCCGGGACGAGGCAGGCGGCGGCGACCAGGAAGGCGGCGGACGAAGGATCGCCCGGCACCGCGACCGCATCCAGCTCGAGCTCGTCGACCTGCGCGACGCTGATGCGCAGGCCATCGCGCTCGAAGGGAACGCGTGCGCGCCGCAGGATGCGCTCGGTGTGGTCCCGGCTCTGCCGGGGCTCGGTGATCGTGGTGCTCCCGGCAGCGAGCATCCCCGCGATCAGCACGCAGGACTTGACCTGGGCGCTCGCGACCGGGAGCTCGTACTCGATGCCTTCGAGCGGGGCGCCGCTGACCGTGAGCGGCGGCAGGCGGTCCTCGCGAGCCTTCATTCCGGCCCCCATCGCCGCCAGCGGCTCCACGACCCGGTCCACGGGACGCCGCCGGATCGACTCGTCCCCGTCCAGGATCCAGACGCCGCCGGGCTGCCCGGCGAGCCAGCCGGGCAGGAGCCTCAGCAGCGTGCCCGAGTTGCCGACGTCGACGCGGCCGCCGGTGGCCTCGCGCGCCTCGTGCAGGCCCACGCCGCGCACGATGACGCGCCCGTCCTCCTCCACCACCCCGGCGCCGAGCGCCAGCAGGGCCGCGAGGGTCGAGCGGGTGTCGGCGGAGTCGAGGTAGTTGTCAACCGTCACCGGCTCGTCGGCCATTGCGCCGAAGAGCGCGGCCCGATGCGAGATCGACTTGTCCGCGGGCGGCACGTAGTCCCCGCGGAGCGGGCCGGAGGGCTCGAAGCGGCGGTTCACCCGACGGGGAAGCCCAACTCGGCGATCAGCTCGGTGGCGCGGGCAGCCTGGTCGTCGCCGGCCACCCAGAGCGTCATCGCGCCCGAGCGCATGTCGGCCGCGGGGGCGAGCGCCATGTCGACGATGTTGACGTCCGCCTTGCCGAGGGCCACGGCCACCTGGGCGACGATACCGGGGCGATTGGGCACCGTCAGCCGCAGCTCGTGCACGTGGCCGCCGCCCAGGTCGGCCTCGAGCAGGCGCCGCCGGTCCTCCGCCGCCCGCTCGTTCCAGTGGATCACCGTCCTGGTGTCCCCGGCCCGGAGCGCGGCGGCCACCTCTTGCAGCCGCGACACGGTCTCGTCGATCTCGGCCGCGATGGCCTCGCTGTTGGCCTCGTAGATGTCGGTCCAAACCCTCGAGCTCGCACCGGCCACGCGGGTGGCGTCGCGGAAGCTCGGCCCGGCGCGCGGCAGCGGCTGGTCGCCGCGGGCGAGCTCGCGAGCGGCCTGGGAGACGAGCACGTTCGCCAGGACATGGGGCAGGTGGCTGACCGTGGCGAGCAGGCGGTCGTGGGTCTCCGCGTCGATCGCGACGGGGCGCGCGCCGAGGCTCACCACGATCCGATGGAGGCGCTCGTACAGCAGCCCGGAGGAGCGCTCGAGCGGGGTCAGGTACCAGACCGCCCCCTGGAAGAGGTCGCCCCGGGCGTGCTCGACCCCGGCGGTCTCGGCTCCGGCCACCGGATGGCCGCCGATGAAGCGTTCGTCGTCGATGGCGGCCACGAGCCGCTGCTTGGTCGAGCCCACGTCGGTCACGACGCAGTCCTCCGGCGCCGCCTCGAGCGCCGCCGTCACCTGCTCCGGCAGCGCGCCCACCGGCGCGCAGGCGAAGCACGCGGAGGCGCCCTCGAGCGCCCACTCGAGCGACTCCGAGGCGCGGTCGATCGCTCCGAGCTCCATCGCCCGCTCGAGCCGCTCGCGGCTGCGCCCGTAGCCGATCACCTCGACCTCCTCGAGGCAGCTGCGGGCGGCCAGGCCGATCGAGCCGCCGATCAGCCCCACCCCGAGGATGGCGATCCTCATCCCGCGCGGCGGGCCCGCACCGCGGCGGCGAGGTCCTCCAAGCACGCCGACGGTCGTCTCCCAGTCCATGCAGGCGTCGGTGATCGACTGACCGTAGGTCAGGGGCCGCCCCGAATCCAGGTCCTGGCGGCCGGCCACGATGAAGGACTCGAGCATCACGCCGACGACCGCGCGGTTGCCGCCGGCAAGCTGGCCGCCCACGTCGGCGGCGACCGGCGGCTGCCGTCCGGCGTCCTTTCCGCTGTTGTCGTGGGAGACGTCGACCACGACGCGCTCCGGCAACCCCGCGTCGCGAAGCAACGCGAGCGCGCTCGCCACTCCGGCGGCGTCGTAGTTGGGCGCGTCGCTGGCCGCCGCGCAGGATGATGTGGCAGTCGCGGTTGCCGCGGGTGTGCTGGATCGCGGGCGCGCCGTCCTCGGCGATACCGGCGAACGCGTGCGAGGCGGCGGCGGCGCGGACCGCGTCCACGGCAACCTTGACGTTCCCGTCGGTGCGGTTCTTGAAGCCGACCGGCATCGACAGGCCGGAGCCGAGCTGACGGTGGATCTGGCTCTCGACGGTGCGGGCGCCGATGGCGCCCCAGGAGACCGCGTCGGAGATGTACTGCGGCGTGATCGGGTCGAGGAACTCGCAGCCCACCGGTAGGCCGAGCTCGAGCACCTCGAGCAGGAGCCTGCGCGCCCGGTGGAGGCCCTCGTTGACGTCGCCCGACCCGTTCAGGTGGGGATCGTTGATCAGGCCCTTCCAGCCGATCGTGGTGCGCGGCTTCTCGAAGTAGACCCGCATCGCGACGCACAGGTCGTCGCTCAGCTCCTCGGCCTTGGCGGCCAGGCGCTGGGCGTAGTCCTCCGCGGCGTCGGGATCGTGGACGCTGCAGGGGCCGACGACCACCAGCAGGCGGTCGTCCTCGCGGTCGAGGATCGCGTGGACCTGCTCCCGGCCCCGGAGCACGACCTCGGTGCCCCGCTCGGTCAGGGGCAGGTCGTCGAGGAGCTTCGACGGGGCGATGAGCGGCTCGACCCGCTCGATCCGCTGGTCGCGGACGTGATCGGGGAGGCGCGGTGCGGTCAAACGGCCGCTGCCAGCTCCTTGCCCGCCAGCTCGGCCGCGCGCTCGACCTTGCGCAGGTAGGCCTCGAATTCGTCGCCGGCGAGCGACTGGGGGCCGTCGCAGACGGCCTCGTCCGGGCGGGGATGCACCTCCACGAGCAGCCCGTCGGCCCCGGCCGCGGCGGCCGCGAGCGACAGCGGCTCGACGAGCTCGCGGCTGCCGGCAGCGTGGCTCGGATCCACGATCACAGGGAGATGGGTCCGCTGCTTGAGCACCGGAACCGCCATCACGTCGAGGGTGAAGCGGTAGCTCGTCTCGAACGTCCGGATGCCCCGCTCGCACAGGATGACGGCGGGGTTGCCCTCCTTGAGGACGTATTCGGCGGCGAGAAGGAGCTCCTCCAGGCTGGCCGACAGGCCGCGCTTGAGCAGCACGGGCTTGCCCGCGCGGCCCGCCTCGGTCAGCAGCGGATAGTTCTGCATGTTGCGCGCGCCGACCTGGATCACGTCGGCCACGGCGGCCACGGCCTCGATGTCGCGGACATCCATGAGCTCCGTGACCACCGGCAGGCCGGTCTCCTCCTTCGCCTCGGCCAGGAGGCGAAGCCCGGCCTCGCCGAGGCCCTGGTACGAGTACGGCGACGTGCGCGGCTTGTACGCACCGCCGCGCAGGAACTGCGCGCCGGCGTCGCGGACGAGCCGGGCCGTCTCGAGAATCACGTCACGCGACTCGACGGCGCACGGCCCGGCGATGGTGGCGAAGCGCTCACCGCCGATCGCGCGCCCCTCGACGTCCACCACCGTGCGCTCCCCGCGCCCGGCGGCCAATCTGTAGCGAGTCTCGGTCATCCTGCGCCTAAGCCTTTCAAGTTCGCGGTACGGGCAAATGGGAGCGGCGTCCGGCGGAGGGCGTCGTCAAGTCGCGGAGTTGCGGCCTACGGTCGGCCGCGGGGCCGGACGCCTAGGTAAATCGCCAGTACCAGGCGAGGAGTGCAGCCGGGGCGTTGGCCCGGCGAGCACCGGAGCATTCATACGCGCGCCGGCGGCCGCCATGATCGGCGGTCGGGTTGGCCGGCGCTGCGCAGGACTGCGTCACTGGAGAGTTTGTAGCAAATATGGCCTGCCGGGCCAACCATCAGATCGAACTTTGGCCCCCCCGGTCTGTTTTGCCCGTCATTTGCGGGGTAGACCCGATCCATGGAAACCACGCCCACGATGTCGTGGGACGACGTCCACCGTCTCGAGCTCCAGCTCCGGGCCCGCGCGGCCGCCATCGGTCGCAGAGGAAGCGACCCGAGCCAGTGCCCGAGCTGTGGTCGTAAAGTCGACGCGAGCGACGACGGCATGCAACTGGGGGGCGTGACTGTCCACCAGGCCTGCCTGCCCGCCCTTCGCGGCGTCTCCGTCTAGGACGTGCCCAGCGCGAGCGCCCGGGCGGCGCCCCTGCGGGCCATCTAGCTCACGGCGAGGATGACCAGGGTCTGGTTGTGGAAGCCGGCGATCCCGCGGGTCCGCGCGATCTCGCCATAGGTGTAGAACCCGGCTACCGGCGCGCCCTCGACCCGCTGTCCGATCCGGTCGATCTCCTGGTGGATCCCCTCCTCGCCGAGCACACCGCGGCGGGCGATGCAGTCGAACGCGAGCACGCCCAGGGGGCGCCGGCCGCCGAGCGCTCCGAGGGCGTCGGCGCAGGCGGCGTCGGTGGCGTCGAGGACCGAGCCGGAGTCGCCCTCCATGAGCCAGGTGAGCCCGCCCTGCGGGACCTCGGCGATGCAGCCGATCGAGCGATCGTCGAAGTTCGCGTCCGCGATGTATCGGATCTGGGTCTCGGCGGCCCGCGTCGAAACGCCGAACGGGTGCGTCATCGCAAAGCGCGTGAACGCCGCCGGGTCGGCGCAGGCCTCCTCCGGGGCCTCGAGCCGCTCCAGGTAGACGTCGAGCGCCGGACGGTCGTCGAGCGTGTAGACGCGCGTGGCGGAGCTCTCGGTGACGAGCATGGGCTCGCCCACCTCGCTCCAGCCGTGGCGGACGCCGATGCCGAGCGGGGCGTCGGAGGAGATGGCGACGCCGATCACGGCGTCACGCAGGACCCGCTCGCCGTACAGCTGGAGCGTCTCGCGCATCTCGAGGTTGTCGCCCGCGCAGCCGCCTACGAGCGGCACGGACGCGCCCACCATGGAGTAGGCGCCCCGCACGATCTGCTGCTGGTCGCCGGCCAGGCCGTCGGTCAACAGCATCAGGACACGATGCTCGCGCTCCTCCAGCCACGACAGGCACGCTGCCGCCTCGGCGCCGGCCTCGCGCAGGCGCGAAGATGCCTCTCCGGCCGCGGCCGTCGCAACGGACAGCCCCTCGCCGCCGAGCGCCAGGACCACCACGCTGGAGTCGCCGGGGCCGGCGCTGGCGATCTCGCCGGCGGTCGAGCAGCCCACCACGTCGGCCCCGCCGGCGGAGCGGTGAATCGAGCCTGCGAGCGCCTCGAGGTCGTAGGCGGGCGAGGCGAAGACGATCAGGCACTTCGCCGGGCGCCCCGCGAGCGCCTGCTCGGTGGCATCTCGACCCGCGGACGCCGCGTCGGCGTCCGTCGACCTCCCGAGCCCTACCCAGCGAACGGCCCCGTCGACGTCGGTCTCAGTCGCTGACATGCGTGTCGATCCCTCCTCGTGCTGGCTGGACGACCCGAACGTGGCGACTGGGCCAGCGCGACGCGCAACCGGGGTCTACCCCATATCGGCCCGGCCGCGGGATTCCTGTAGTCGAGCGACTAGAGCAGTTCGTCCAAGGCGGCCAGGAAGCGGTCGTTCTCCGCTCGCGTCCCGTAGGTGACCCTGATCCAGCCGGCCTGCCCCAAGGCGGTGCCGGCGCGGACGATCACGCCACGCTCGGCGAGGCCGCGCATCACCTCGGCCTCGTCGCGATCCCCGAGGGAGAACCAGGAGAAGTTGGCCTGGCTGTCGGTGGTCTCGAGGCCGCGCTCCTCGAGCTCGGACTCGACGTGGAGGCGCTCGATCGCCGTCCGCTCCACGCGCCGCTCGACCTCGTCCTGGTGCAACACCGCCTCCGCTGCGGCCGCCTGCGCCAGGGCGTTGACCGAGAACGGCTGGCGCACGCGATCCACCGCGAGCCGGAAGCTCTCCGGCCCGATCGAGTAGCCGGCGCGCAGCCCGCAGAGGCCGTACACCTTCGAGAAGGTGCGCAGGACGATCAGGTTCGGGTGGCGGCGCACGAGGTCGAGCGACTCGTCCGGGTCCTGGACGGTCGAGAACTCGACGTAGGCCTCGTCGACGATCACGGCGACGTGCCGCGGCAGGTCCGCCGCAAAGGCATCGATCTGCGCCGGGGGCAGCGCCGTGGCGGTCGGGTTGTTGGGATTGCAGATCACGAGCATGCGGGTCGCGTGGGTCACCTCGCGGGCCATGGCCTCGAGGTCGTGACTTCCCTCGGCGTTCAGGGGCACCGTGATCGCAGTGGCGCCCGTCATCGCGGCCAGCTGCGGGTACATCGAGAACGAGGGCCAGGCATAGACGACCTCGGCGCCCGGCTCGAGCATCGCCTCGGCGGCGGCCAGCAGGATCTCGCACGAGCCGTTGCCCACCGCCACCATCCCCGGCGAGACGTCGCAGCGCTCGGCGATCCGGCGGCGCAGCAGCGACTTGTCCGGGTCGGGGTAGCGGTTGAGGCCCTCGAGCGCGGTCTGGGCCGCCTCCACCACCTCGGCCGGCGGCCCCCAGGGAGTCTCGTTGGAGGCGAGCTTGACGAGGTCGCCGTCGTAGTCGTAGGTCTCCGCGGCCGGATAGACCGGAATCGACTCCACCCGGCGGTTGAACTCGATCGGCGTCACTGGGCGCCCTGGAGGTCCCGGCGGAGCGTCTCGGCCTCGCGCAGGTACACGTGCTGAGGCTCGCCCTCCACGTAGCAGTGGACCATCAGCCGGATCACGCGCGGCAGCGCGCCCGGGACGTCGATCTCGCGGGCGCATAGGAGCGGCACGGACCCCAGGCCAAGCCGGCGCGCGGCCTCGGCCGGAAAGGCGGCGTCGAGGTCGTTCGTGCAGGTGAAGATGCAGCTCACGAGGTCGTCGGGCTTCAGGGCGTTCCGCTCCATCAGCTCGCGGACGAGCTCCTCCGTCGCGCCGAGGATGGCGTCGGCGTCGTTCTCATCGACCGTTATCGCGCCTCGCAGCGCCCGGAGCTTCACGGGCCCGATGCTAGGGATGTACGCGCTCGCCCACGATCTCCCGCGGGCGCCTGGCCTTGAAGTCCGCGGGCATCCCCGGCAGGCCGAGGTCCTTGCCCCGGTGGACGAGGATGTTCGCGCAGCGCTCGGAGACCGCGGAGATCGTGAGGGAGGGATTCACGCCCAGCGAGGTCGGGATGATCGATGAGTCGATGCAGTAGAGGCCCTCGTGGCCGAAGACGCTTCCCGAGTGGTCGGTCACGCCGAGGTCGATCGACTCGGCCATGCGGCAGCCGCCGAGCGGGTGCGCGGCGTAGGCGCCCTGCGTCTCCGTGAGCTTCATGAACTTGCCGAGCCGCTTGTGGCTCGCGATCTTCTTCATGGCCGCGTTGGCGGCTTCGCGGACGCGAATCGACTGCTCGGAGAGCGTGTAGTTGAAGAGGCCGACCGTGACCGGCCCGGCGTTCGGTCGCTCCGCTCCGCCGCCGTTCGGCGGCGCCGCGTAGAAGGTGCCGTCGTGGGTGTCCTCGACCATCGCCAGCAGCTCGATCCGGTTCGCCCAGTGGGCGATCGCGTCCTTCTTCTGGAGGCCCCACCAGGAGGGATCGCCCTCCGGGGCCCGGCCGTCGTCGTAGAGGAAGTTGGTCAGGCTCGACAGGAAGATCTCCTGGAGGTTGAAGCGGGTCCCGTCGAAGCGGTGGGAGCGGCGGCCGACCCAGAAGTCGTAGGTCATCGTGGTGATGGGCTTGCCCTTGTGGAAATCCTTGTAGTCCCGGAGGCCCAGGACGCTCTCGACCCGCTTGGGGTCGTATTCGATGGCGGCGATGTGGTCGCCGTTGACGCCCAGGTGGCGGCCGACGTGACTCGACAGCCCCGGCAGGTTGTTCTGGGAGCGCATCAGGATCGGCGGCGTGCCCATCGCGCCGCAGGCGAGGATCAGCACCTTGCACTCGAACTGGACCGAGCCGCTCGCTTGCCGGGTCGGGTTGGGACCCTCGTTGTCCATCGTCGAGCAGTCGACGATGTAGCGGTAGGGGCGCGCCGAGCTCTGCCGGACCGAGTTGACCTGGATGTCGGGCATCACGCGCACGCCGAGCCGCTCCGCGCTCGCCAGGTAGTTGGTGAAGACCGTGTTCTTGGCGCCGAAGACGCAGCCGGTGTGGCACCACTTGACGTTCTGGCAGCGCTTGGGGCTGATCGCCAGCGGTACGCGGTCGCAGGTGTGGCCGAGCGCGGCCAGGTTGGCCGCCCAGAGCCCACCCGACTTGGACACCTGCTTCCAGCTCGGGCGGTTCACGCGCAGCGCACGCTCGGCCCGGCGGTAGTAGCGGTTGAGGCTCCTCCGGGAGACCTGACGCGGCCACATGCGCCGGACGGGGCCGTCGTCCGGCTTGTGGTCGCGGCGCTCGAAGGTCTCGTGCGGCGCCCGGATCGAGGCGGCCAGGTAGAGCGCCGAGCCGCCGCCGACGCCGCGCCCCACCACGATCTGTGCCCCCTGCCCCTGGATCAGCTCGTAGACCTCGGAGAGGTGCTCCACGTGCATCGACTGCTTGAAGTCGGTGTGCTTGTGGCGCCTGCCCTTCTCGAGCACGACGACGTTCCCCGGGTCCGCGCCGGCGGCCGCGTACAGCTCGGCCAGGCGGTAGGCGGAGATCGCGCCGCCGAAGCCGGTCCCGGCGATCAGCACGTCGACCCGAGTCGGGCTCACTTGAGGTAGCCCCTCCTCGTCCGCTCCCTGGCCAGCTTCTTGCGGTAGGAGAAGCGGCGGTAGCCGTGGGGAGCGGCCCCGGGCAGCCCCATGACCCGGTAGCCGGAGGCCTTCTTCGAGGTCTGCTCGGGGCTTATGCCGGCCGCGCAGAAGGCCGTGAACGGCACCGCGGCCGCGGCCTCCCAGAGGAGCCGGTCGGGGTTGCTGAACGCGAGCGCGGCCTTGCAGACCTCGACGCGCTTGGCGAACGACAGGCTCACGAACGTACCCCCGTGCGGAGCCGCCCTGGTACTCAGATCCGCCAGGAAGGCGGGCTCGAGCGCGTCGAACCCGATGAGCGGATGCCGGTAGAGGGCGAGGGCATCGGCCTCGACGGCGCCCGGGCGCCGGTCGACCCCGGCGATCGCTCCAGGCTGGACGCCGTTCCCCAGATCGGTTCTACTCGTCTTGCGCCCCGGGATCATCGTGTCGGCGAAGGCCTGGAGGGCGGCGTCCCCCACGACGGGCACGAGCGCGTCCGCGTCCGTGGCGGCGATCAGGCGCTCCGCGGCCGGGATCGCCGCGAGCACGAGTCCCCCCAGGCCGAGGGCGCCGGCGCGCTGGAGGAAGCCGCGGCGACTCAGTTCATCGAGGAGCCGGGCATGCTCCTCGCGCGGGTCCATGGCCTCGACGCTAACCGAGGCAAGCGTCGCGGGCAATGGGCAACCGGAGTTACCATCCCGCCATGGCCCGCCCGGAGCGAGTCCTGGCCGTGGCGTGCGCAGCCCTCGTTCTCGGACTTGCGCCGTCCGCCGGGGCGGTCGCGCCGCCGTCGCCGTGGGACGGCAAGAACCCCTTCAACTGCGTGCTCCAGCACGCCGGGATGACGGCGGTCGTGCCCCACCCCGAGGCCGACCCCTTCTGCATCGACTTCGACAAGCGCCACCAGAACGTCAGCCAGCTCGGGGTCGTGGAGTTCCTCTCACTCGAGCCCGCTCGCGTGGCGGCCGCCTCGCCCAAGTGCTTCTACTTCCAGTCCGACCACTGGCGGGGGTCGATCGTGCAGGACGACGCCTCGACCAAGACCTACGAGTGGGACGGCCACTACTTCTTCGACAAGGCCAAGGCCGAGGGCGGCGCCTGGGTCACCAACTTCAGCGTCAACGGCAAGAGCGGAGACCCGACCACCGTGCCGGGGTTCCCGCCCCAGTACGCGCCCTACTTCGGCTACGGCACCGGCGGCGTGATCACCCACGACGACGTCCAGGGCGATCCGCGCTGCGCGGAGCGCGCCAAGCGGGAGGGCAAGCGGATCTACGCGAGCAAGGCGGGGCCGGAGCCGCCCTCGCGCTGCGTGACGGGCGGCGGGCCCGTCACCACCCGGCGCCTCGGGGCGATACGGCTCGGCGACGACGAGACGACGGCCCGGCGCTCGCTCGGGCCGCCCAGCGGCGTGAAGCGCGGCTTCCTGCGCTGGTGCGTGACCGGGGGCGGGCGCTACCTGGTGGGCCAGTCGAGTGACCGCAGCGGGGAGTTCGGGGCCGGGTCGTCCGAGCACGCCGTGCTGCTGGCCTCCTCGAGCCGCACGTTCCGCTACCGCGGCGTGCGAGCCGGGACGAGCGTGAGACGGCTCCGACGGGTCTTCCGGCACGCGCGCCGCGTCACTCGCTACCGCCACACGCGCGTGTGGATCGCCCGGCCCCGCTCACGCGTGCTGTTCGGCGTGCGCGGCCGCAAGGTGCGCTTCGTCGCGATCCGGGACCGCGCCACGGTGCGCGGCCGGGCCGGCATCCGGCGCTACTTGAGCCGCACCCGCTAGCTCGACTTCCGTAACCGCTCCACCTCGGCCGCCGACAGCCGCCGCGAGGCGCCCGGCTCGAGGTCGCCGATGCGCAGCGGGCCGAAGGCGATGCGCTCGAGCGCGGCGACTCGGTGGCCGACCGCCTCGCACATGCGCCGCACCTGGCGCTTGCGGCCCTCGCGGAGCCCGATCTCCAGCTCGCCCGGCCGGACCACCCGCGCCCGCGCGGGCGCCGTCATTCCGTCCTCCAGCTCGATGCCCTCGCGCAGAGCCCGGAGCGAGCTCTCGGGCACCCCCGGCGGCTCCACCCGCGCCCGGTAGACCTTCTCGACCTCGTAGCGAGGATGGGTGAGCCGGTCGGCGAGCTCGCCGTCGTTCGTGAGCAGGATCAGGCCGGTGGTGTCGGCGTCGAGGCGGCCGACCGGGTAGAGACGAAGGTCCGTCTCGACGAGATCGACCACCGTGGGCCGGCCGTGGGTGTCCCGGGCGGTGGACACGACTCCCGCGGGCTTGTTCAGCGCGTAGACCTCGTGCGGCTCGGCCGCCACCGGGCGGCCGTCGACCGCGACGCCGGAGGACTCGTCCACGTCCCGCGCCGGGTCCGTGACCACCTCGCCGCCGACCGTGACGCGGCCTTCGTCGACCAGCCGCTCCGCGGCGCGGCGGGAGGCGACGCCGGAGTGCGCGAGGAACTTCGCGAGACGCATGTCCAAGTAGCATCGCCGAGGTGCAGTCGCGGATGCGCGCCAGGGCCGAGCAGCGCGTCCGCTGGTGGTTCTCCCCCAAGCTCGGCCGGCTCCAACAGCATCCGCCGGAGCCGCTTCGCGTCCCCCGCCGTTACGCCCGCACCCGGCCGCCGGCACCCGCGCCGGCGATCACGATCGTCACTCCGAGCTTCCGGCAGGCGCGCTTCCTCGGCCGCACGATCGAGAGCGTTACCGGCCAGCGCTATCCAGCGCTCGAGTACGTGGTCCAGGACGGCGGCTCCGACGACGGCAGCGTCGAGGTCCTGCGCGCCCACGAGCCCGCGCTCTTCCGCTGGGAGTCGACCCCGGACGGCGGCCAGGCCAACGCCATCAACCGCGGCTTCGCGGGCACCGGCGGCGAGATCATGGCCTACCTCAATTCGGACGACGTGCTCCTCCCCGGCGCCCTCGCCTGCGTCGCGCGCTACCTCGCCGGGCACCCGGACGTCGACGTCGTCTACGGGAACCGTCTCCTGATCGACGACGAGGGCCGCAAGGTCGGCAGCTGGGTGCTCCCCGCCCACGACGAGGGGGCGCTGCGCCTGATCGACTTCGTGCCGCAGGAGACGCTGTTCTGGCGCCGAGACCTCTGGGAGCGAGCAGGAGGCCACGTGGACGAGGACCTCCGCTACGCGATCGACTGGGACCTGCTCCTGCGCTTCGCCGACCTGGGGGCGCGGATGGTCCGCCTACCCCGCTTCCTCGCCGGCTTCCGGGTCCACGAGGAGCAGAAGACCACGGCGCAGCACGACGTGGGCATCGCGGAGGGGGACCGCCTGCGCGAGCGCGTGCTAGGCCGGCCGATGCCGCACGCGGAGGCGCTCAGAGAAGTGCAGCCGTACCTGCGCCGGCACGTCCCCCTGCACCTGCTTCACCGCGCGGCGGCCAGGTTGCCGCTGCCGCGGCTCGAGGTCGACGCTTCGCCGCGGTACCACTGAATCGTGCGGGCGAGCCCGTCGTCCAGCCCGATCGTCGCCTCGAAGCCGAACAGCTCGCGCGCTCGGCTCGTGTCCAGCTTGCGCCGCGGCTGGCCGTCCGGCCGGGAGCTGTCCCACTCGATCTGGCCGGCGAAGCCGCTCTTGCGGGCCACCTTCTCGGTGAGGTCCGCGATCGTGATCTCGTCGCCCGAGCCGACGTTGACCGGCCCCTCGCCGTCGTAGCGCTCCGCCGCCAGCACGATCGCCTCGGCGCAGTCGTCCACGTAGAGGAACTCCCGAGACGGCCGGCCGCTGCCCCAGCAGGTCACCGAGCCGGCGCCGCTCTGCCGCGCCTCCTCGAACTTGCGGATCAGCGCCGGGATCACGTGGCTGGTCTCGAGGTCGAAGTCGTCCTCCGGGCCGTAGAGGTTGACCGGCATCAGGTAGATGCCGTTGAGCCCGTACTGGCGCCGGTAGGCCTGGAGCATCTCGAGCAGCGCCCGCTTTGCCACCCCATAGGGGGCGTTGGTCTCCTCGGGGTAGCCGTCCCAGAGATTCTCCTCGCGGAACGGGATCGGCGTGTGCTTGGGGTAGGAGCAGACGGTCCCGACCTGGACGAACTTGTCGAGCGAGCGGCGCCGCGCCTCCTCGACCAGGTGGAGGCCCATCGCCATGTTGGCGTAGAAGTAGCGGCCCGGGTTGGCGCGGTTGGCGCCGATCCCGCCGACCTCGGCGGCGAGGTGCACGACCAGCTCCGGCCGGCCGGCGTCGTAGGCACGAGCCACCGCGACCGGATCGGTGAGGTCGAAGTCGCTGCGCCGGGGGACGAACAACTCGTCGACGCCCCGTCGGCGGAGCCGCTCGCATACGCGGCGGCCCACGAAGCCGGCGCCCCCGGTGACCATGACGCGCTTCCCGCGAAGGTCGTTCGCCATCGCTCCAGCGTACCTTCTGGGGTGGCATGGCCCGGGTACTGAGCGAACCGCCCACGGTCGGCGTCGTTACGCCGACCCTCGACGGCGCGCGCTTCCTGCGCGGCGCGATCGACAGCGTGCTCGCACAGGACTATCCCCACGTGGACTACCTCGTGATGGACGGAGGCTCGAGCGACGGCACGCGCGAGCTCTTGGCGGGCTACGGCGATCGGGTCCGCTGGATCTCGGCCCCCGACGCCGGCCAGGCGGACGCCGTCAACCGGGGCTGGCGGCTCGTCCGCGGCGACCTCGTCGCCTACCTCAACGCCGACGATGCCTACCTCCCCGGCGCGATCGCCGCGGCGGTGGAGGGGATCGAGCACCATGGCCTTGTCTATGGCGAGGGAGAGCTGGTGGACGAGACCGGAGCCGCCCTGGGGCGCTATCCCACGACCGAGCCGACCGACGATGCCCTGGCCGGCCAGTGCCCGATCTGCCAGCCCACGGCCTTCGTCCGCCGCGACGCCCTCGACCGCGCCGGCGGCCTCGACCGAAGGCTCCACTTCGCCTTCGACTACGACCTCTGGATCCGGCTCTGCCGCAGCGTCCGGGCGCGGCGACTGGCTCGAGCCATGGCCGTGGTGGGCATGCGCCGCGACAACAAGACCCTCGGCAGTCGCGGCGGCGCCTATCGCGAGGCGCTCGAGGTCGCCAAGCGCCACTTCGCCTACGCGCCCCTGAGCTGGATCGAGCCCTATGCGATGAACCTCGTCGACGGCAGCGACGGCTTCTTCGTCCCCCACCGGCGCAGCCGGGAGTCGTACGCGTTGGCGCTCGCGCTGGGGCTGCGGCACAACCCGAGGCAGGCGCGCCGGTTCTGGCGCGAGTGGGCGTTCGCGGCCGGGCTGCGAGCGGACTTCACCGGACGTTGGGAGGACGGCTGGATCTCGCGGCTGCACGTGAGCGAGCACGCGGTGCCCGCGGACGCGACCCGCCTGCGGCTGGCCGGGCGCCATCACGCCTACCTCGAGGGGCCGCTACGGCTAAGGGCTCGCTTGGGAGGAACGGCCGTGGCCAGGCTGGAGCTGGCCGAGCGGGGCCCCTTCGAGCTCACCGCGCCGCTGCCGGCGGCGGCGCGGGGCCGGACCGTGCGCCTCACGCTCGAGGCCGAGGACACCTGGGTTCCGCGCCAGGAGGGCGACCACCGCCGCCTGGGTTGCCTGATCGACGCGATCGAGTTCGAGTAATGGACCTCGAGGCTCTCCACGAGCGGCTGGAGGAGCTGGGCGAGCCCGGCTTCCGCGCGCGTCAGGTCTGGGAGTGGGCGGCGCGCGGCGCCTCGTCCTACGAGGAGATGACGAACCTGCCGCTGTCGCTGCGAGATGCCCTGGCGGAGGAGGTCCCGTTCTCGTCGCTGACGGCGGTCCGCGAGGCCCGCGCCTCCGACGGTACCGAGAAGGCGCTGTTCGAGACGGGCGACGGGCGGCCCGTCGAGACGGTGCTGATGCGCTACCGCGACGGCCGCCGCTCGCTCTGCCTCTCGAGCCAGTCCGGCTGCCCGCTCACCTGCACCTTCTGCGCCACCGGCAGCATGCGCTTCGGGCGCAACCTCACCGCTTCCGAGATCCTCGACCAGGCGCTCCACTTCCGGCGCGAGCGGGGACCTCGGCGGGACATCCAGTCCCGCCCTCTGAAGAGAAACGCCGCCGTCCCGGCGGCGACACCGGACCACGCCGTCTTCATGGGCATGGGCGAGCCGCTCATGAACCTCGAGGCCGTGCTCGCCGCCTGCGAGCGGCTGCCGGAGCTCGGGATCGCGAGCTCCAACACCGCGATCTCGACCGTCGGCTGGATCCCCGGAATCGAGCGCATGGCCGCCGAGGGGCCGCCCGTGCGCCTTGCCCTCTCGCTCCACGCCGCCGACGAGGCTCTGCGCTCGGAGCTGATGCCCGTGAACGACCGCTACCCCCTCGCCGACGTGCTCGACGCCTGCCGGCGCTGGCACGAGCGCCGCCGGCGCCCGGTGTTCGTGGAGTACCTGATGCTCGACGGCGTGAACGACCGCTACGAGCAGGCCGTCGCGCTGGCGGGGCTCCTCGAGCCGCGCCGGGCCTTCAAGGTCAACCTGATCCCCTACAACCCGACGGACTCAGACTTCCGAGGCTCCAGCCGCGACGCGATCGCGGCGTTCCGGAGCGCTCTCGCCGAGCGGGGCGTCCCCGCCACGGTGCGGCTCACCCGGGGCCGCGACATCGATGCCGCCTGCGGGCAGCTGGCGGCGCGTGGGTAGCCGGCCCTCCGCCGCGAGCCAGGAGCCGCCGATGATCAGCACCAGGCCGGCCGCGGTGGCGACACCGAAGTCCTCGCCCAGCAGGGCCACGCCGTAGAGCACGGCGAAGCCCGGCGCCACGTAGGCCACGAGCGACGCCTTGGAGGGCCCGACCGTGCCGATCAGCTCGTAGAAGATCACGAACGCCAGCCCGGTCCCGATGACGCCGAGAGCGATGACGGCCGCGATAGCGCCGCCGCTGGGGGCGGCGGACGGGAAGTCGAGGACGGCGAACGGCGCCGTGATCAGGGCGCTGGCGGCCATCGTCGCGGCCACCAACCCGACGGGCTGGACGTCGCGGAACCGGCGCTTCAGGTAGTAGGCGCCGAGCGCGTAGCCGAGGCTGGCGAGCACCACCATCAGCCCGCCCACCAGGGCGCTCGTGGTCCCGCTCGTGTCGAGCCCGAGCAGGAGCACCACGCCGGCGATTCCGATCGCCACGCCGACCAGCCCGGTTCGGCCGGCCCGCTCCTCCCCGGCGATCGCGAACGCGAGCAGGAAGGTGAATATCGGCGCGGCGCCGACCAGGATCCCGGCGAGCGACGAGGAGATGTGCCGCTCGCCGAAGGTGATCAGGAGGAAGGGCCCGGCCACCTGGAGGGCGCCGAGCGCCACGACCGGCACGAGCCGGGAGCGAAGCGCCGCCAGCGCCTTCCGCCTGATCGCCACCGGGAACAGCACCGCGGCCGCGAGCCCGGTCCGCAGGAAGACGATCGCCGGAGCGGTGAGATCGTGCTCGAGCCCGATCTTGATGAACATGTACGAGGCTCCCCAGACGGCGGAGAGGAGCGCGAAGAGAATCCAGGCACGGCGTCCCACCGTGCGATCTTGTCAGATCGTCGCCATCAGCCCCAGTGCGATTTCTCGACAACTCGATAAGCTGGCCTAATGCTCGACGTGCGGCGGATGAGAGTGCTCCGCGAGGTCGCCCAACAGGGCTCGTTCTCCGCCGCCGCCGAGGCGCTCAGCTTCACCCAGTCGGCCATCAGCCAGCACGTGGCGGCGCTAGAGCGGGAGACCGGCGCGCAGCTCGTGGACCGCGGCCCGCGCGGCGTCCGTCTCACCGACGCCGGCCGCGCGCTCGTCTCCCACACCGACGCGATCATCGCCCGCATCGACGACGCCGAGGAGGAGCTGGCCGCCATCGCCGGGCTGCGCGAGGGCCGGCTCCGGCTCGCCTCGTTCCAGAGCGCCGGGTCGACGCTGGTGCCCCGGGCCGTGGCCGCGTTCCGCGACCGCCACCCGGGCGTGGAGCTCGCGATGATCCAGGCCGAGCCCGAGGAGGCCACCGAGCGGCTGATCGCCGGCGACATCGACCTCGCCCTGCTCTACGACTACGAGCCGATCCGCTCGATGCTCGACGGCGAGCTTGAGCTCACCCGACTGCTCGACGACCCCTACGACCTGATCCTGCCCAAGGGCCACCGCCTGGCCGAGCGCAAGACGCTCCGCCTGGCCGATCTCGCCGGTGAGTCCTGGATCTCCTCCACCGACGGGAACGGCTGTCGCCGCATCCACGAGCGCGCCTGCCAGGACGCGGGCTTCGAGCCCGCCGTGGCGTTCGAGTCCGACGAGACGCTCGCCGCACAGGCGCTCGTCGCCGCCGGCGTCGGCGTGACCATGCTGCCGCGGCTCGCCCTGGCCACGGTCCATCCGGGCGTGGTCGTGCGGGAGCTGCCGCCGCGGTCGCTGGTTCGCCGGATCTGGGCCGCCCGCCTCAAGAACGCCTACCGCTCACCGGCGTGCGAGGCGATGCTCCAGATCCTCGGCGACGTCGCCGAGGAGTTCGACGGCCAGCAGGCCGCGGCCGCGTGAGCGAGTTGGACATCTCCGTTCTCCTCCCGCTCCAGGAGGAGCGCAAGGCCGGCGAGCGCTGCGTCAGAGCCTGGACGCAGGGTCAGGACCATCCCCGCGACCGCTACGAGGTGATCGCGCTTGCGCCGGGCCTCGAGCCCGAGCTCGAGCGGGCCGCCCGCGGGCTGCTCACCCCCCGCGACCAGTGGATCGCCCACCCGACCACGAGCGAGTACGAGCTGTTCAACCTCGGCGCCGAGCACGCCCGCGGCCGCTACGTTTTTCTCACCGAGGCCCACTGCATCCCGGAGCCGGACTGCCTCTCGGCGATGGTCGAGCACCTCGAGGGCGGGCGGCTTCCCGGGGCGCGCGGGGCCACGATCGGCTACTCCACCTCGGACCTCGGCGAGCTCGAGCACCTGGACTACACGGACGCGATGGCTCCCGAGGAGGAGCCCGGCTTCTGGCGCAAGGTCCTGATTCACAGCCTCGCGATCCGAACCGACATCTACCGGGAGCTCAGGGGCTTCCCGGAGGAGTACGGCGACTTCGCGACCTGGGCGCTCGCGATCGCTCTCAACGACGCGGGCCATCGGCTCGAATACACGCCGAAACCGGCGGTTCGCCACGCCTACACGGGTGAGCTCGACGTCCTCGCCCACCACGTGCGCGACTTCGCGCACGGGGAGATGCGCTACTGCGCGGCGGTGCCGGAGACCGTTCGTCCCACCTACCTGGATGAGGTCGAGGAATGGACCGAGCGCTTCGCCTTCTCCCGGGCCGGCGCCCTGCGCGCGCTGCGGGTGGGGATCGCCGGGCGCCGTCGCAGCTCGGCGCTGGCCCGGCACGCCCTCACGGTCGTGGCCGGGCCCTGGGTGGCCGTGGCCCTGCGGCGCCTGGAGGCGGAGATCCTGCGCATCCGCGTCCTCGCGGGGCGAGGGACGGGCCCGCAGCGGCGTGCCGTCTACCGGGCCTACTGGGCCGCCCTCCAGCGGCTGGGAAGGGCCGAGTGGCTGGCCCTGAACCGCCCCTGGGACCCGCCCACTCCGGCGCCGGCCGAGCGCGTGGACCTGTCCGGGCCGGCCGACCGGAGGCTGGTCGGGCTCTACGGGGCCGAGGAGTGGAAGGGACGTCGCTTCCGCTGGACGGCGCCGGTCGCCGGCTGGGAGGTCACGCTCCCCGGCGGCCCGCTCGAGGCAAGGCTCGAGGTGCTTCCGATCCGGCCAACACAACCGCCCGCCGCGCCGAGCGTCACGGTCGACGGGAGGCGCGTCCCCTGCAGGGCCGAGGACGGGAGCATCCGCTTCCCGGTCGACGGTGGCGGGGTGCGCTGGATCGGCCTGTCGGCAAAGCCGTTCCGGTCCGAGCGGCGCAGCCTCGGGCTACCGTTGGGCGTCCTCTCCTTCCAGCGTCGCTAGCCGGAGCTCCCGGGCGCTCAGCTCCGCGGCGATCGCCTCCAGCGCCTGCGCCGTCGGCAGGGCGCTCGGGCGGGGCGCGTAGCGGGCCGAGTCGTGCAGCAGCAGGATGGCGCCGTCGGCGAGATCGCGGCCGGCCAGGTCGGCGATTCGGTCCGCCGGCAGGGGCTCCCAGTCCATCCCCCACGCCGACCAGTAGACCGGCTCGAGCTCGAGCTCGAGACAGGCCGCGTACGATGCCTCGCTGAAGCGGCCGTAGGGCGGCCGGCAGAGACCCGGCCGAACGCCGGTCGCCGACTCGATCGCGTCGAGGCCGCGGAGCAGGTCCTCGCGCGGATCGTCGAGCTCGTCGTGCTCGAGGTGGCGGAAGCCGTGGAGGGCGACCCCGTGGCCGGCCTCCGCCAGCGCGCGCCCGAGCTCGTGGTGGACGAGAAGCTGCTCGCCCACGAGGAAGAAGGTGGCACGGGCGCCGGCTCGCTCGAGGGCGTCGAGGACCGCGGGCGTGGCGTCCGGATCGGGGCCGTCGTCGAAAGTGAGGGCCACGCCGCCCTCGACCCGCTCGCGCCCCGGGAAGCGGCGCCAGCGCTCGACCGTCTCCACGAGCTGCCCGTAGCCGGGCACCTACTCCGGGGCGCGCTCCGCGCCCGCGCGCAGCAGCCGCTCGCGCAGCTCGCCCTCCTCCTCCGGCGACGGGTCGAACGCGGCCGGGTCCGGCAGGGCGTCGAGCCCCGTGAGGCCGAAGAGCTTCTCGAACAGCTCCGTGGTGCGGTAGAGCACGGCGCCGAAGCGCGAGCGGCCGGACTCCTCGATCACGCCGCGCTCGAGCAGCGTTCCGACCGCCGATTCGGAAGCCACTCCGCGGATGCGCGCGATCTCCGGGCGCGAGACCGGCTGTAGGTAGGCGACGATGGCGAGGCACTCGGCCTGCGCCTGGGTCAGAGGAGGCGTGCGCGGCCGCGACAACAGGCGCCGGGCGGCGCGCTCGGCCAGCGGGTCGGTGGCGAGGGTGAAGCCGCCCGCCACCTCGCGCAGGACGACCCCGCGGAACCCCTCCGCGTAGTGCTCGCGCAGGCGAGCAAGCGCCTCCACCACCTCTCCCTCCGAGACCTCGCAGGCGTCCGCCAGCGTCTCCACGGGCACGGGCTCCGGCGAGAGGAAGAGGAGCGCCTCGACGATGCGGGCCAGCTCGTTCACGAAATGCTCCGGTGCTCGCCCGACCGGCGCTCGGGCTGCGCTCCTCCGCTGGGCCTGACTGTTATCGGGCCGAACGGCTCCTCCTGCTCCCAGCTCGCCTCGCCGGCCTTGTAGAGCTCGAGCAGGGCGAAGAGCGTGACCGCCTCGGTGAGCCTGTCCGCCCCGCTCACGGCCTCGTCGAACGAGAACGGCCTGCGGGTACGCAGGAGCTCGCGGAGGTGCCGCAACCTCTGCTCGATCGAGACCGCCGGCCGGCGCACGTGGCGGAGGTCGAGCGGCGGCGGGATCTTCAGGAGGTCGCCGATCGCACGCGTCAATTGCTCGCGGTCGTATGCCTGGCCGGCGGCCTCCACCGATACGCGTCGCAGCTGCGGCGGAAGCGGAGCGGAGCGATAGCGATAGCCGTGCTCGGCCACGAGCCGCTCGCGCAGCATGTCCGCGGCGGCCCGGTAACGGCTGTACTCGAGCATCCGCGCCAGCAGCTCGTCCGCCGCCTCGCCCGGCTCGAGGTCGATGCCCTCCTCGTCCTCGGCAGGAAGCATGAGCCGGGACTTGAGCTCGAGCAGCGCGGCGATCAGGACCAGGAACTCGGTGGTGGCCTCGAGGTCGAGCTGGCCGGCGCGCTCGAGGTGCTCCACGTAGGCGAGCACGACCTCCGCCAGGTCGACCTCGAGCAGGTCGATCTCCTCGCGCAGCACCAGCGTGAGCAGGAGGTCGAAGGGGCCGTGGAAGACCTCGAGGTCGAGGTCGAGGCTGCGAAGCGGCATCGGTGGCCCAGACTAGTGCGGCGGTCCGACGCCCATGGCGCTGCGGACCTCGGTGAGCGTCCCGGAGGCGATCTCGCGCGCCCGCTCGGCCCCCTCCGTGAGCACCCGCTCCAGCGACTCCTCGTCCGGGCGCAGCTCGAGGTAGCGCTCGCGCGTGGGCGCGAGGTGCTCGACGACGGCCTCGGCCACCGCGCCCTTGAACGCCCCGTAGCCCTCGCCGTCGAACTCGGCCTCGACCTGCTCGGGACCGAGGTCCCGGATCGCGGACAGGATCTCGATCAGGTTGGAGATGCCCTCCTTGCCGGGGGCGCGGACCACCTCGCGTCCCGAGTCGGTTACCGCGCTCTTCAGCTTCTTGCGGATGGCGTCGGGCTCGTCGTCCACGTAGACGAGGCCCTGCTCGGTGCTGCCCGTAGTCGACATCTTCACACCGGGCTCCTGGAGGTCCATGATCCTGGCGCCGATCTCGGGGATGCGATGGCGCGGCACGACCAGCAGCTCGCCGTAGGTGGCGTTGAAGCGCTCGGCGATGTCGCGCGCGAGCTCCAGGTGCTGGCGCTGGTCGTCGCCGACGGGCACCTCATCGGTCTTGTAGGCGAGGATGTCCGCCGCCTGGAGCACTGGATAGAGAAAGAGGCTGGTGCGGACGAGCTCGCGTTCGCGCGCCGACTTCTCCTTGAACTGGTGCATCCGGGTCAGGTCGCCGTAGGCGGTGACCGCGCACAGGAGCCAGCAGAGCTCGGTGTGCTCGGCGAGATCGGACTGGCGGAAGAGGATGCAGCGCGACGGATCGAGCCCGGCGGCCATCAGCATCGCGGTCGTGTCGTAGACGTAGCCGGGTAGCGCCCGCGCGTCGTAGGACACGCTCGTTGCATGCAGGTCGACGATGCAGTAGATAGCCGGATCGCCGCGCTCCTGCCCCTCCACGTACTGGCGGATCGCCCCGATGTAGTTGCCGAGGTGCTTGCGCCCCGTCGGTTGGATGCCGCTGAAGATCCTCACAGGGCGAGGCAGTCTAGGAGGAGCGGAGCGCGATCGGTGATCGCGCGAGCACCGGACTCCCTAGGAGGAGCGGAGCGCGATCGGTGATCGCGCGAGCACCGGACTCCGTACACTCGCCCCCTGCGGGCGCCCTGCCGATAGGGGGACCGGTGGAAACGCGCAACGCCTGGACATGGAAAGTCCTGCTGGCCGGCTTGCCGGTCCTGATCGGCCTGCTCGCATCCGCGCCGTATGCCTCCGCCGCCTGGAGGGCCCGCGACGTCGCCGGGGCGGCGCTGCACCCCTGGCGGCTCGAGACCCGGACCTACGCGCCGTTCTGGCCGCTCCGTAGCTCGGCGCTCCGCGAGCGCACGTTCGGGACGCTCGAGTCGGCCGGGATTCGCCACGCGCGAGTGGACCTCAAGTGGTCGACGGTCGAGCCCCACGCTCCGCTCCTGCCCGGCACAGCGCCGGTCCATGACTGGAGCGAGTTCGACGCCACGGTCGGGAGCGCGCGGGTGCACCACGTACAACTCGAGCCCGTCGTGACCTTCACACCGTCCTGGGCGAACGGTGGCGCCGGCCCGTTCGCCTATCCAACCGACCCCGCCAGGTTCCAGGAGTTCATGACGGCGGCGATGAAGCGCTACCCCGACATCCCGGCCTGGGAGATCTGGAACGAGCCGAATACCGAGCCCTTCTCGCCTCCCAGACCCGATCCCACGAAGTTCGTGCTGATGCTGAGGGCCGCCTCGCGCGCCCGCGGGGCGGCGCGGTCCCACGCGCAGCTGGTCACCGGCGGCATCGCGCCCGGCAGGGACGGCTCGCTGTCCCCGTTCGCCGAGCGGATCGCCCGGCTCGGCGCCTTTCGCTACGCCACGGCACTCGGCGTGCACCCCTACAGCGCCCAGCGCGCGGACGAGGACGGCTCGTCGTTCCTCAGGCTGCCGAAGCTGCACGACGAGCTCACACAGCTGGTGGGCCGGCCCGTGGACCTCTGGGTCACCGAATACGGCTATCCGAACTTCCCCTTCCAGAGCAGCTACGGCCCGGCTGCCGACGAGCGCGGCCAGGCCACCCGCCTGGGCCGCGCCTTCGCCCTCGCGGCCGGCTGGCCCTGGCTCAAGCGGCTCACCTGGTACGGCTTCCGCGACGACTGCGCCGCGGGCGGGCACCCCGACTGCCGCTTCGGGCTGTTGCGCGAGGACTTCTCCGCCAAGCAGGCCTGGCACGCCTACCGCGATGTGCTCCGCGGCAAGCTGCCGCTGCTCGACACGAGGCTCTCGATCCACCGCAAGTCGAAGCTGGTGGGTCGGCGGAGGCATCGCCGGAGGGTCCAGACCATCTACGGCCGGCTGCTCATGCCCGGCACCGACCCTTCCCGCGGCACCGTGCTCGTGACGGCCACACGGCGCTACAAGAAGCGGAGGCGCAGGCGCAAGATCCGCTCCACCGTGAGCGACGGGACCTACCGCGCGCGGCTCGGGCGGCTGCGACCGGGACGCTGGCGGTTCGCCGCCAGGTTCGCCGGCAACTCGCGCTACGCCTCTGCCGGCTCGCGCTCGTTCAGCCTGAAGGTCCGCAAGCCGCGCCGCCACCGCTGAAGGGAACCCCATTGCGGTACCGAACCCGTCCACATGGGGCGCCGAACCTGCTCGATAGCGGCGCTTCTCGCTGCGCTTCTGCTCCTACCCGCCGCCGCTTCCGGCCGGCGGGGGCACTCGGGCGTGGCCGCCCTCCAGGTTGCGCTGCGAGCAAAGGGCCTCTACGGGGGCGATGTCGACGGCTGGTACGGCGGCGGGACTCGGCGCGCCGTCCGCCGCCTACAGCGCCGCCGGCACCTCGCCGTGGACGGCATCGCCGGGCCGCGGACCCTCCGTGCGCTTGGCCGCCGCGGGCGGCCGCGCCTGGGGGCGCGAGCGATCCGGCCGGGCGTCGCCGGCTTCGACGTGGCGGCGATGCAGTTCCTGCTCGCCTGGCAGGGCTTCCCCTCGGGCCCGATGGACGGCGGCTACGGCCCCCGCACCGGGAACGCGCTACGGCGCTTCCAGCACCGCGCCCGGCTCCGGCCCGACGGGATCGCCGGCCGGTTCACGATCCGCGCCCTCCGGAGGCGGCCGCCTCGTTCCCCGCTGCGCCTGTCGAGGCCCGTGCGGCGACGCACGATCGGCGACGGCTTCGGGCCGCGCGGCAACCGCTTCCACGCCGGGCTCGACTTCCCGGCGCCCACGGGCTGGAACGCACGCGCGGCCGGCCGCGGCAGGGTGCGCTTCGTCGGCTGGATATCCGGCTTCGGCCGGGCCGTGATCGTCGCCCACCGGCGGCACGTGCGCACCCTGTATGGGCACCTCTCGGCGGCCACGGTCCGCCGCGGCGAGCGGGTGCGAAGGGGAGAGCGGATCGGACGGGTCGGATCCACGGGCTTCGCCACCGGCCCGCACCTCCACTTCGAGGTGATCGTCCGCGGGGCGAACGTCGACCCGCGGACGGCGCTGCGCTAGCTAGACGCTCGGCGCGTCACCGCCGGCGCCCGCCCGCTCCGGGTCGCCAGGGTTCTCCGCGTCCGGGCGCCAGCGCACCACCGGCCGCTTGGCGGCGCCGGCCTCGTCGAGGCGCCGCACCGGCGTCGTGTAGGGCGCGCCCGTCACCTTGTCCGGGTCCTCCTTCGCCTCCTCGAGGATCGACCCGATGATCTCGACGAAGTCGTCGAGCCGCTCCTTGGGCTCGGTCTCGGTCGGCTCGATCATCAGCGCCTCGTCCACCAGCAGCGGGAAGTAGACCGTGGGCGGGTGGACCTGGTGGTCGAGCATCCGCTTGGCGATGTCGAGCGTCTTGATGCCGAGCTTCTCCTTGGCGCCGCGCCCGCTCAGGACGAACTCGTGCATGCAGGTGCGGTCGAAGGCGATCGGGAGGTACTCGGAGAACTCGCCCAGCCGGGCTCGGAGGTAGTTGGCGTTGAGGACAGCCGTCTCGGATGCCTCCTTGAGCCCGTCGCCGCCGAGCGAGCGGATGTAGGCGTAGGAGCGGACGAACACGCCGAAGTTGCCCTGGAAGCCACGCAGCCGGCCGATCGTCTTGGGCGCGTCGTGATCGAGGTCGAAGCCGTCCTCGTCCCGGACGACCCGGGGCACGGGCAGGAACGGCTGGATCCGGTCGGAGACGGCGATCGGGCCGGCGCCGGGGCCGCCGCCGCCGTGCGGCTGCGTGAACGTCTTGTGCAGGTTGAAGTGGACGATGTCGAAGCCCATGTCGCCCGGCCGGGCGATGCCCATCACGGCATTCAGGTTGGCGCCGTCGTAGTAGACCGTCGCCCCCACGTCGTGCACGATCCGGGCGATCTCCTCGATGTTGGTGTCGAAGAGGCCGAGCGTGTTGGGGTTGGTGAGCATCAGCGAGGCGACGCCCTCGTCGGCCTTCTCGCGCAGGTCGTCGAGGTCGATGCCGCCGTCGGCGTCGGTCCCGAGCTTGACGACCTCGTAGCCGGCCATCGACACGGTCGCCGGGTTGGTGCCGTGCGCGGTGTCGGGGGTCAGGACCTTGGTCCGCTCCTCGCCCCGGTCCTGGTGGTAGGCCTGTGTGAGCAGCAGCCCCGCGAGCTCCCCGTGCGAGCCGGCGCTCGGCTGGAGCGACACGTGCGGCAGCCCCGCGATCTCTGACAGCGAGCGCTCGAGCAGCCACATCAGCTCCAGCGCGCCCTGCGCGTGCTCGGGATCCTGAAGCGGGTGGAGCCGGGCGTGGCCGGGCAGCGCCGCCAGACGCTCGTGCAGCTTGGGGTTGTGCTTCATCGTGCACGAGCCGAGCGGGTAGAAGCCCGTGTCGAGGTCGAAGTTCTTCTTCGACAGCGTGTTGTAGTGGCGCACGATCTCGGGCTCGGAGACCTCCGGCAGCTCTGCCGGGCGCTCGCGCCGCAGCCCGGCGGGCAGGATCTCGTCGAGCGAGACCTCGGGGACGTCGGTCTCGGGCGGCACGAAGGCACGGCGGCCCTCGACGGAGCGCTCGAAGATCGTCACCGTGTCGCGGGCGGCGCTCATCGGTCCTTCGCGACCAGCGACCCTCACGCCGCCACCCCCTCGCGCGCGGCCGCCGCGACCGTGGCGAGGCGATCGATGTCCGCGCGCGTCCGTCTCTCCGTAAGCGCGATCAGCAGCCCGTCCTCGTACTCCGGGTAGTCGCGGCCGAGCCGGTAGCCGGGGTTGATGCCCTCGGCCCGGGCGCGCTCGACGAGCCCGTCGAGGTCGGGCACGCGGACGGCGAACTCGCGCACAACCGGGCCCGGGTTGATCGGCTCGAGGCCAAGGGTCTCGCGCGCGTAGTGCGTGCGCCTCGCCATCAGCTCGGCCAGCTCCACCAGGCCGCGCTTTCCGAGCCAGGAGAGATAGATCACTCCGGCCAGGGCGTTCAGCGCCTGCGAGGTGCAGATGTTGTGGGTGGCCTTCTCGCGCCGGATGTGCTGCTCGCGCGTCTGGAGCGTGAGGACGAAGCCGCGCTTGCCGTCCACGTCGCGGGTCTCGCCGGCGATCCGGCCCGGCATCTTGCGGATGAAGCGCTCGCTGGCGGCGAAGAAGCCGAAGCTGGGGCCGCCGAAGTCGAGCCGGTTGCCCAGGGTCTGTCCCTCGCCCACGCAGATGTCCACGCCCTGCTCGCCCGGAGGCTTGAGGATGCCGAGCGGCAGCGGGTCGGCGGCGCAGACCACGAGCGCGCCGCCGGCGGCGTCGGCCAGCGTGCCGAGCTCCTCGACCGTGCCCAGGAAGTTGGGCTGTTGCAGGAAGATCGCGGCCGTGTCGTCGTCGACAGCCGCGGCCAAGGCCGCAGCGTCCGTAGCACCGTCGGAGTCGAGCGGGACCTCCTCTACGGTCATCCGGTAGCCGGCCGCGTGGGTGCGCAGCGCGCCGCGCGAGTGCGGATGAAGGCCGCGGCTCACGACGAGCTTCGTCCGGCCGGTCTCCAGCTTCGCGAGGTAGCCCGCGGCGGCCACCGCGCTCGGGCCCTCGTAGACGGAGGCGTTCGAGACCGGCAGGCCGGTCAACTCGGAGATCGCAGTCTGGAACTCGAACATCACCTGGAGCCCGCCCTGCGAGATCTCGGGCTGGTAGGGCGTGTACGGGGTGAGGAACTCCGAGCGCTGGATGATCGAGTCGACCAGCGCGGGCACGTAGTGGTCGTACATCCCGGCGCCGAGGAAGCTCGTCTCGGCCTCGCAGTGGCGGTTGCGGGCGGCGAGCGCGCTGAGCTCCTCGTAGACCTCCTGCTCGGACTTCCCGTCGTCCAGCTCGAGCTCCCGCTGCAAGCGCACGCCGGCCGGGATCTCCGCGAACAGGTCCTCGAGCGAGGCGACGCCGATCGCGTCGAGCATCGCCTTGCGGTCGGCGTCCGTGGCTGACGTGTAGCGGCTCATTCGAGGGCTACGACGTTAGCTTGCGGTCGTCAGGAGCTCTTTGTAGGTGGTGACGTCCAGGAGCGAGTCGGCCTCGCTCGGATCGCTCAGCTTGACCTTGACGAGCCAGCCGTCCCCGTAGGGGTCCTCGTTGATCTTCTCCGGTGCGTCCTCGAGGGCGTCGTTCACCGCGAGGACCTCTCCCGAGAGCGGCGCGAACACGTCCGAGACCGCCTTCACCGACTCGACCTCGGCGTAGGCGCCGTCCTTGGTCACCGTCGACCCAACCTCGGGCGGGTCGAAGAAGACCACCTCCCCAAGCGCGTCCTGGGCGAACCAGGTGATCCCGAAGGTCGCCTCGTCGCCCTCGATCCGGGCCCAGTCGTGCTCCTGGTGGTACTTCAGCTCCTCCGGGTAGCTCGCTTCAGCCACTCACTGGCTCCTTTTCGTACAGGGGCTTCTTCCTCACCTCGGCGGGGCGCAGCTTGCCACGAACGTCCACTTCGAGGCTCGTCCCCGGCTCCGCGCCGGCCACCGGGACGTAGCCCATGCCGATCCCGGTCTCGAGGCAAGGCGAGAACGTGCCGCTCGTGACGACGCCGCCGCCCACGATCGGATTCCCCTGCCGAGGGATCCCCGCCCCCGTGAAGACGAACGGGACGAGCTTCTGCTCGGGCTCGACGTCGCGCAGGGCGTCCGAGCCGATGAAGCCGGTGTCGAGCTTGCAGCACCAGCCGAGCCCGGCCTCGATCGGGTTCCGGTCCTCGGACAGGTCGTTGCCGTACAGGTGGAAGCAGACCTCCAGCCGGAGGGTGTCGCGGGCGCCGAGCCCGACGGGCGCCGCGTCGAGCGCGTCCCAGACGTCCGTGGCTCCGTCCGGCGGGATCAGCAGCTCCACACCGTCCTCGCCCGTGTAGCCGGTGCCGCAGACGAGGCAGTCGACCCCGGCCACATTCAGGTCGGCGGTACGCATACGCGCGGGCAGCTCGCCGTCGGCGAGGCCCTCGACCATCCCGCGCGCGTCGGGCCCCTGCACGGCGAGCATCGCGTAGTCGGCGTGGGCGTCCCGGACCTCCACGTCGAAATCCGCGGCGTGGTCGGCGAACCAGGCGAAGTCCTTCTCGTGATTGGCCGCGTTCGTGACCGTGAGGAAGCGGTCGGGCAGCCGGTAGGTGAAGAGGTCGTCGAGGACACCGCCGTCGTCGCGGCAGAGCACCGAGTACTGGGCGCCCCGCTCGGCGATCCGCCCCACGTCGTTGGAGAGGATGTGCTGGAGGAAGTCCTCCGCCTGTGGCCCGCTCGTCTCGATCTCGCCCATGTGGGAGACGTCGAAGACGCCGCTGCTCGTCCGCACCGCGACATGCTCCTGGCGGATGCCCTCGTACAGCACCGGCATCTCCCAGCCCGCGAACGGCACGAGCTTTGCGCCGGCCCGCTGGTGGCGTTCGTAGAGCGGGGTGCGGCGGAGGGTGTCGGCGGCGGGCGACAAGCGCCTGGGAGGTTACCCCGGGTGAGCTACGACTCGAGGTCGACCGCCACCGGCAGCGCCGAGCGCCTGATCTTTCGGATCAGCGCCGGGCGCGGACCAGCAGCTTGCGGCGCGACAGGCTGCCGGCGACGTCTCGCGCGCGCACGACCAGCCGCGCGCGTACGCGCCTGTGACGCCGCAGCGCACGCCCGAGCGCGGTGCGGGAGGAGCGCGACAGCCGCAGCCGCAACACCTTGACCCTGTGCGCGCCGAGCGTGGCCCTGGCCCCGCGCAACCGCCGCCGGCGGAGCGAGAGCCGGCCGCTCGCCCTCACCGAGCAGGTCTCGCTGCAGCGCACCCGCACGACGAGCCCGCGGCCCCGCAGGCCTCCGACGGCTCTAACGCCGAGCCGCAGCGAAGGCCGGATCGCCGCCGGTCCCGTCGCCAGCGGCGAGCGGGCGGAACCGCGCACGGCCGGCCCGGGCGGGCCCGGCGGCAGCCCCAGGGGTGACGCGCAGGCGCTCGAGCCGTCGACCAGACGCTTGACGGCCCCGCCGCGCTCGGCCGTGTAGATCCGCCCGCAGGCGTCCTCGCCGAACGACTGGAGCTGGCTGAGCTGGACGGTGGGGGTGCCGGCGGACCCGTCGTCCGTGACCTCGGGAATGCGCAGACGCAGCTGCCGGAGGTCGGCCCTGCAGTAGTCCCCGTACAGGTAGCGGCCGTAGAGCTCCTCGAGCGAGCGGTCGCGCACGACGAAGCCGCCGATGATGCTGCACGCGCCTCCGTCGTGAGCGACCACGTGGACGGGGTCGGTATGACCCGGCAGATCGCAGGGGGCGGGGTCTGGCGGCACGGGATAGACCGAGCGGCCCTCGCACTCGCTCCAGCCGAAGTTGAGGCCGGCCCCGGTCCCGAGCGAGCGCGGCCCGAGGTCCACCTCCTCGTAGCTGTTCCTGCCGACGTCGCCGATCACGAGGTCGCCGGTGCGGCGGTCGAGGCTGAAGCGGAAGGGGTTGCGCAGCCCGTAGGCCCAGATCTCCGGCTTGGCGTCCTCCCTGCCCACGAAGGGATTGCCGGCCGGCACCGTGTAGGGCGCGACGCCCGACCGGAACGGGCGGATCCGGAGGATCTTGCCGAACAGGCTGTCCAGCGACTGCGGATCGCCGTTCGGAGTGGCCGCCGCCGTCCCGTCTCCGGTGGAGATGTAGAGGTCGCCCGCCGAGTCGAAGGCGAGCTGACCGCCGTAGTGCGCGGGCCAGGCGGGGAACGGGATCTCGAGCACGAGCCGGCGCGAGGCGGGGTCCGCCACGTTCGGGTCGGCGGCGGAGCGCCGGTACTCCGCGACCTCGCCGTAGCCGTCCTTCGCGATGTAGAAGACGTAGAAGCGGCCGCTCGCGCCGTAATCCGGGGCGAACGCGAGGGAGTACATGCCACGCTCCTCGAGCGGGTCGCCCTCGCGCGACAGCACCGCGTCGGAGAGGTCGATGAACGGGGTCGCCTGGACGACTCCGTTCACCACGACCCGGACGATGCCCCGCTGTTCGACCACGAAGACCCTGGATCGGTCCTGCGGCGCCGCGGTCACGTGCGTCGGCCAGCTGAAGGTCCCGACCGTCTCGGTCGTGACGTTGGCGGCCGCCGGCGCGGCCGCTGCGAGCGCGATGACGCAGGGGCGCACGGCGCCAGCCTATGTCGGAGCCCTAGTCCTTGAGGAAGCTGGGAATGTCGATGTCGTCGTCCGAGATCTCCAGCGAGCTGCGCTGGCGATCGTCGAGCTCGACGTCCCGGCGGCGGGGCTCGCGGCGGCGGCCGGTGGTGTCCTCGGTAAACAGCGGCATGCCGCGGGAGCCCTGGAAGCCGGTGGCGATCACGGTCACGCGAACGGCGTCGCCGAGGCCGTCGTCGACCACGGCGCCGAAGATGATGTTCGAGTTCTGGTCGGCCGCGCTCTGGATGATCTCGGCCGCCTCGTTGACCTCGAACAGGCCCAGGTCGGTGCCGCCGGTGATGTTGAGCAGGATGCCCGTGGCGCCCTCCACCGACTGCTCGAGCAGCGGGCTCGAGATCGCGCCCTTGGCGGCCTCTGCCGCGCGGTTCTCGCCGTTCGCCTCGCCGATCCCCATCAGGGCGGAGCCGGCGTCGTGCATGATCGTGCGCACGTCGGCGAAGTCGAGGTTGATCAGGCCGGGGATCGTGATCAGGTCGGTGATGCCCTGAACGCCCTGGCGGAGGACGTTGTCGGCCTCACGGAAGGCGTCGAGGATGCTCGTCCGCCGCTCCACGACGGCCAGGAGCTTCTCGTTGGGTATCACGATCAGGGTGTCGACCTGCTCGCGGAGGCTGTCGATGCCCTCCTCGGCCTGGCGCTGGCGCTGGGAGCCCTCGAAGTCGAACGGCTTGGTCACCACGCCCACCGTCAGGGCGCCGATCTCCTGCTTGGCCACCTCGGCGATGACCGGGCCGGCGCCGGTGCCGGTGCCGCCGCCCTCGCCGGCGGTGATGAAGACCATGTCCGCGCCCTTGAGCGCCTCCTTGATCTCGTCGCGGCTCTCGTTGGCCGCGCCGTAGCCGATCTCGGGGTCGGCGCCCGCGCCGAGCCCGCGCGTGAGCTGGTCGCCGATCTGCAGCTTGATGTCGGCGTCGCACATCTGGAGCGCCTGGGCGTCCGTGTTGACGGCGATGAACTCGACGCCCTTCAGGCCCGCGTCGACCATGCGGTTGACCGCATTGGTACCGCCGCCGCCGATGCCGACGACCTTGATGACCGCCAGGTAGCTACCGGTCTCCATGTGCCTTCCCTCGCTGCTGTAGGGGCTGTCGAAGCTCAAGCGACTGTCGAGGGTTCCCACGGCCTCGTATTAAGCCGCAAAGACCGCACTGTAGGCGGAGTTCAGCGTTTATGTCAAACCTCCTCGCAAGGACTCCATGCATAGAGTCTCGAGGAGAGGTTGAGACTAGGCCCTACCCTCTACCTAGGCTCAAGGGTTCGTTGGTGAGGCTGGAGTCGTGGTCGTGGGCGCGGCCGGAGCGGTGGTCGTGGGCGCCGCCGGCGTGGTCGTCGCATGAGCGGGCGCCGGCTCCGGGGCCGCGGTCTCCTCCACCGGTAGCCCTCCGGCGGCGGGCCGCTCGGGCAGGCGAACGTCCACGTAGCTGGCGCCGCGCGAGCCCTTGTCGGCCAGCACGCGCGCCGCGGCGAGCCACTTGGCGTGGAGACGCCGGGCGTCGCCGAGGATCACGTCGGGACCCTTGCGCAGGCTGGCAACCAGGCCGCGATCGTGCGTCTCGGTGACGGTCGTGAGGCGCCGGCGCAGCGCCGGCGGCGCGGCCCCCGCCGCCTGCGCCTCCCTCAGGGCGGCGCCGGGGCCGAGGCGCTCGCCCGGAAGCGCGCCGCGGAGCTTGATCACCGGCAGCGAGGCGCCGGTCTCGAGCCCGCGGAGAAGGCGCCCGTCACCCGCCACCGGCATGCGACTGCGGCCGGAGACGAGGACGGCCGCGGGCTCGCGCTCGATGACGTCGATCCGGAGGGTGTGCGGCAGGTCGGAGCCGACCTCGAGCCGCGTCCACGGCCGGATAGCCCGCCAGCACGTTGTCGAGCCGCCCGTGGTTTACGTGCAGGGTGGTCATGGTCAGCGCCTCGTCGGCGAGCTGCTGGCGCAGACGCGGCGACTCGGTCAGCCCGGTGATCGAGACCTCGTTCACGCGCACGAGCCCCGAGTCGCGGAACCAGAACATGTAGAGGCAGAGGAGCAGCAGGAACGCCCCCACCCCGGCGAGGATGTGCGGCCGCAGGCGAGCGGGGGGCACGGGCAGAGCCGTGCCGGCTCTCAGGAGTAGAGCGCCGATGAGTCCACCTCCCCGAGGAACTGGACCTCGGGCTCGAGCTCGATCCCGAACCGCTCCTTGACCCTGCGCCGCCCTTCCGCCATCAGCGCGATCACGTCCGCGGTGGTGGCGTTCCCCGTGTTCTCCACGAAGTTCGCGTGCTTCAGCGAGAACCGCGCCCCACCCACGGCGTGGCCGCGGCAGCCGGCCTCGTCCAGAAGCACGCCGGCGCTCTTGTCGCCCTCGGGGTTCTTGAACGTGGAGCCGAAGGTCTTGATGCCCGAGGGCTGTGCGGCCTTCCGCCGGGCCCGCATGTCGGCGAGGACCGCCTTGATCTCCTTTGGATCCCCCGGCTCGAGCGCGAAGGACACGCGCGCGACGACCTCCCGGGGGCCGAGGTTGGAGCTGCGGTAGGCGAAGCCGAGCTGCTCGGGCCGGCGGTGGTCGGTCCCGGCCGGAGTCGCGACGTCCACCCATTCGAGGACCTTGCCGAGCTCGCCGCCGTAGGCGTTGGCGTTCATCCGGACCGCGCCGCCGACGGTGCCGGGGATGTTGACCCCGAACTCCACGCCGCTGAGGCCCTCGCGGGCCGCTCGCGCCGAGGCTTGCGGCAGGCGTGCTCCGCCGCCGCACAGGAGGCGGGTGCCGTCGCGCTCGATCGTGGCCAGCGACCCGTCGAGCTTCATCACCAGCCCTTGGACGCCATCATCGGCTACGAGCAGGTTCGACCCCGACCCCACCACTCCTACCTCGAGCCCCTCGCCATCCGCCCAGGCGAGGAGCTCGGCCAGGCGGGCCTCGGAGTCTGGGCGGGCGAACCACTCGGCCTGGCCGCCGGTGCGGATCGTCGTGAGGCGCGCGAGCGGGTAGTCGGCCTCGACGCCCTCCGGCGGCGTCACGAGGTCAGTCTCCGTGCGAGATCGTCCACGTTCCCCGCGCCGAGGGTGATCAGGACGTCCCCCTCGCGCAGCTCTTCACGCAGCCGCCGCTCGGCGTCCTCGAGCGTGGGCAGCCACCACACCGGCCGGCCGCCGGCCGCGTCCGCGGCGGCCTGCGCCACGAGCAGCCCGGACACGCCAGGGAAGTCCTCCGGCCGCTCGCGGGCGGGGTAGACGTCCAGCACGGCCGCCAGGTCCGCCCGAGCCAGCGAGCGGCCGAAGTCCCGCGCCAGCTTGGCGGTCCGCGAGTAGAGGTGGGGCTGGAAACAGGCCACGAGCCGGGCCGCGGGAAGCGTGCGGGCGGCGTCCAGCGTTGCCGCGACCTCGGTCGGATGGTGGGCGTAGTCGTCGAACACACGCGCGCCCGAGGCGGTCGCGCCGTGGTCCTCGAAGCGGCGGCCGGCGCCGCCGAAGCTCCGCAGCGCCAGGGCGGCGTCCGCCGGGTCCACGCCGGCGGGGCGGCAGGCGGCCAGGGCCGCGAGCGCGTTGAGCACGTTGTGCTCCCCGGGGACGGTCAGCTCCAGCTCGGTGCCCGCGACCGTGAAGCGCGAGCCGAGCGGGCGCAGCTCCAGGTCGTCCGCCCTCAGGTCTCCCTCGCCGATGCCGAAGCGAACGGCCTCCCGCGCCGCCGGCAGCTCCACGCGGGCCCCGAGCACCCGCACGCGGGCCGGGGCCACGAACTCGTCGAAGGCGTCCTCCAGCTCGCCCAGCGAGCGGTAGGTCGCGTGATGGTCGAGCTCGATGTTGGTGATCACCGCCACCTCGCGCTCGAGCTTGAGGAAGGAGCGATCCGACTCGTCCGCCTCCAGGACCACCCACTCCCCCGCGCCCCAGGCCGCGTTGGTGCCCGCGGAGCGCAGCTCGCCGCCGATCAGGAAGCCGGGGTCGCGGCCGCACTCCCGCAGCACATGGGCGGTCATCGACGCGGTCGTGGTCTTGCCGTGCGTCCCCGAGATCGCGATCGCCCGCTTGAGCCGCGAGACCTCGCCGAGCAGGTCGCCGCGGTGCAGCACCGTGGCGGCCCCCTCTACCTCGGGGTTCTCGGCCGGGATGGCCGTGGAAACGACCACCTCGGCCCCCTCGGGCACGTTGGCCGCGTCGTGGCCGATCGCCGGCTCGATCCCGGCGGCGCGCAGCCGCTCGCAGTAGGGCGAGTCGGCCTGATCCGAGCCGCTCACCTCGGCGCCGAGAGCCTTGGCGACCAGCGCCAGCCCGCTCATCCCCGCACCGCCGATGCCCACGAAGTGCAGCCTGCGGCCCTGGAATGCGGCGTCGCCCATCGCGGGGTGACCATAGTGCGGTTCCCGGTTGTGGACCCGAGTTGGGATCTCTACCCTGAATCGAGTCTGATCTGGGCAAGGAGGCAGGGGCCTATCGGGGGATTCCAGTTCAAACGGTGCCGCAAGCCCATCACCGTCGCGACGGTGGCCCTGGCATGCTTGGTGGCCGCCCCCGCCGCCTCCGCCATGACGAACGACTCGCCCCCCACGGTCTCCGGCTCGGCGACCTGGGGCTCGGCGCTTACCTCGACCACCGGCAGCTGGAGCCCGCTGATCCCGGGCAGCACGATCGCCTACGAGCGGCAGTGGCTGCGCTGCGAGGACGCGACGATCATCAGCTGCTCCGCGATCCCGGGCGCCACGAGCGTTCACTACACGCTCGTCCACAGCGACGTCGGGAAGCGCATCCGGGTCGAGGTCACGGCCTCCGCCGGCGCCCTCGACAGCGCTTCCGCGGTCTCCGACCCGACCGCCGTCATCGTCGAGAACCCGCCCGACAACCACGGCCCTCCCACCTTCTCCGGCGACGCCGAGCAGGGCAGCCTGCTGGTGCGTGCCTCCTACGGGACCTGGAGCAGCCCGACCCCCACCGCCTACACGCTTCAGTGGCTCCGCTGCAACAGCGCGGGCGGCGCCTGCGCGGCCATAGCCGGCGCCACCGACGACAACTACGGGATCGCCGCCGCCGACGTCGGTCACAGGATCCGGTTGCGCGTGCGGGCGAGCGGCCCCTACGGCACCAGCGAGGCCGTCTCCGGAGCATCAGCCGTGGTCGTAAAGCCCACGAACACGCCGCCTCCGGGCGTCACGCCGAAGAAGCGCCGCCGGGCCAAGCGGCTCTCCCCCTTCCCCCGGATCGTCGTGGCGGGCGCCCTCTCGCCGGCCGGCGCTTTCTTCCGCCGGGTCATCGTCAAGGGGCCACGGAACGTGACGGTGCGGGTCCGCTGCCGGGGCCGCGGCTGCCCCTACCGGCACCGCAGCTACCGGATGCGCAGGCGCAAGCTCCGTCTACGCTCCCTGGAGCGCAACTTCCGCTCTGGTGCCGTGATCGAGCTCCGGGTGGTCAAGCGGGGCCGCGTGGGTAAGTACACGCGGATCCGCATCCGGCGCAGCCACGTGCCGAACCGCGTCGATCGCTGCTTGAACCCGGGATCATCCAGACCAAGGAAGTGCAGATGACTCGAGCCCGATCCATCCCAGCGACGCTGGCGATCGCCGCGACGGCCTTCGCCCTGGTCGCCGTGGGCGGAGCGCCCAAGGCGGAGGCGGCGGACTGCAGCAGCCCACCGACCATCAGCGGGACGGAGGCGGGGGGCTTCGCGCGCTACAACGCCCAGCTGACGGGAATGAATCACTGCACGGTGTTCGTCGGCGGCAGCACGTCGCGCGAGTGGTTCAGCTGCACGGACCCGGCCGTGAGCGCCACCTGCGACTCCGTGGGTAACGGATCGACCTACACGCCCGTCGTCGGCGACATCGGCAAGTTCATCAAGCTCGTCGAGTCGGCCGACGACCTGTCCCTGATGCCCCACGACGAGAGCTCGGCGGCGACGGGCCGGGTCAAGGGCCGATCACCAACCGCGGCGTTCACGAGGAGCGCGGCGACCGTGAAACGAGGGGTCACGGTGACCTTCAACGGCGGCGGCTCGAGCGACCCGGACGGTCAAACGCTGACGTACGAGTGGGATCTCAACGGGAACAACGCCTACAACGACGCCGACGACGCGACCGGGCCGACCGCATCCACGTCATTCGCCAGCGCCGGCACGAAGACCATCCGCCTCCGCGTCACCGACACCGACGGCGACTCCAACGTCGTCTCCCACACCGTGAAGGTGACGCCGACCACGCCTCCGACGGCGACCTTCGTCTTCACCCCGTCCGCGCCAGTCGTGGGCACGGACGTGACCTTCACCTCGACGTCCTCCGACGCGGACGCCGACCCGCTCTCGTACGCGTGGGACCTCGACGGCGACGGCGCCTACGACGACGGCACCGGCAAGGTCGTGCACCACGTCTATGCCGCCGCGCGGACGTATGAGGTCGGCCTTCGGGTGATCGGGGGCGGGGATACGACGACCGGCTTCCGGACGGTGGACGTCGACCCCAAGCCCACCGTTTCGCCGCCCCCGACGGGCGGTGGCGGCACCAAGAAGCCCAAGAAGAAGAAGCTCAAGCTCCTGAGGCCCTTCCCGAAGGTCGCGATGGGCGGCTTCATCACCTCTCGCGGAGTGCGCCTCAAGCTGCTCGGCGTGGTGGCGCCCAGGGGCTCGAAGGTGATGATCAAGTGTCGCGGCCACGGCTGCCCGAGGCGGACGACCCGCAAGCGGATGCGCAAGAAGAAGCTGTTCTTCGCAAGCTTCCTCCGGAGCTTCCGCGCGGGCGCCGTGATCCGGGTCTACGTCTGGAAGAAGAACCGCATCGGCAAGTACACGACCTTCCGGATCCGCCGCAACCGCCGGCCGGCGCGGCGGGACCGCTGCCTCGACCCGAACAAGCTGAAGCCCAGACGCTGCCCGCGATGAACCGTCCCCGCCTCGGCATCGTCGTCCTGCTCTGCGTCTGCGCCTTCCTGGGCGCGCTGGCGGTCGCCCGCGCCAGCAAGGACACCAACACAGCGGCGGCACCGGCGCCCGCGCCGCTCGGCGCGAGTCCCGCCGGCAGCCGCGTGGCCACGATCGGCCGGGCGTCGGCACTGCCGGTGATGAGGAAGAAGCGGCGGGCGGCTCCCCAGGTCGCCGCCGCCCCGCCCGCCCCCGTGGTCAGGTCGGCCCCGGCGCCGGTGGCAAGCCCCTCCCCCAGGCCGGCCCCGGCGCCCGCGCCCAAGCCCACGCCGAAGCCCAAGCCCAATCCAGGGACGCCGTTCCTGGACGTGCACTGATGTCGGTGGAGGCCCCGGGCACCGAGCGGTCGGCTGCCATCCCCGGCTATCAGGTCACGGCCGCGCTGCCCCGCCGGCGGAACGAGGGCGCGAGGTATGAAGCGACGACCGAGGACGGCCGCCAGGTCGAGCTGTGGGTCGTGCCGGCCCGCGACGCACAGTTTGCGAGCCGCTTCCTCGAGGACGCCGCCGCGCTGGCCAGCCTCGAGCACGCGCCGGTGCCGCGGATAGTCGACGCGGGCGAGCACGAGGACAGCGTCTACGTGGCCACCGAGCCGAGCAACGGGACCACGCTCGAGGCCCTGCTCGAGGCAGGCCCTGGAATCGCGCCGATGCGGGCGATCCGGCTGCTCGGCGAGGCGGCCGATGCCCTCGACGCCGCCCATCGCTCCGGGGTTTGCCACGGCGGGATCACCACGGCGTCGGTGATTGCCGAGGGGCATACGGTGGAGCGGGTATTGCTGCGGGACTTCGCCCTCGGCCACGAGGGCAGCGCGGAGGAGGACATCCGGGCCCTCGCGGCTGTGCTCTTCGAGTGCTTCACCGGCTCGGCTCCGAGCGGCGTGCCGGCCAGCGAGGTGCGACCCCAGCTGCCCGCGGACCTCGACGCCGTTCTTGCGCGCGGGCTCTCCGACGATCCGCGCGAGCGGCCCGGCAGCGGAGCCCAGCTCGTAGCCGAGGCGGCCAGGACCCTCATGGCGGCGACACTTGCCGCCCGGACCGAGCCGAGCTCCGACGCGGAGACTGCACCCGCCCCGGAGACCGCGCCCGTCCCCGCCCGGACCCAGCGCGTCCCGCTCCGCAGGCGCCTGGCGGCGGCGACGGTCCCCTTTGCCCTCGCGGTGCTCGTGGTCGGCGGGGCCGCCGTCGGCGGCTGGATCGTCGGCAAGCCCGAAGCGGCCGCGGACGCTCCCAAGAAGGTGAGCTCCGGCACGGTCGAGCTGGGCCTCCCGGCCGGGTGGCGCCAGACGCACCCCCCGCGGCGCCTGGGCGGCCTCGGCCTGGATGCCGCCCTCGCCGGCGCCGGCGCGTCCGGAGGCCGGATCGAGGCGGGGACGGTCAGCGGGACCCTGCCCTCCCGCGTGGCCGGGCGGGTCGCGCGCAAGCCGGGCCGGCCCGAAGCCGTGCGACTCGGCGACCTCCAGGCCTACCGCTGGCGCGGGGTCGAGGAACGGGGCAGCGGCACGCCGATCACCCTGTTCGCGGCCGGGACCGACGGCGGCATCGTCACGCTCTCCTGCCAGGGCCCCGCCGCGGCGATCGCCCGTTGCGAGAACGCGGCCGGCTCGCTGGCGGTCCCGGCGAGCGTTCCGGCCGTCCTCTCGGACCTCGGCAGCTGGACGACTCGCATCGACGGCACCACGAGCCGCCTGGCGCGGCGCCGCAAGCGCGACCGGGCCAAGCTCCGCGCCGCCCGGACCCCCAGGGGCCGCGCGAGTATCGCCCGCGGGCTGGCCAGCGACTACTCGGCGGCGCGCCGCAGCCTGACCGCCCGGCGAGCACCGATCGGCGCGGCGAGCGCCCAGGCCCGGCTGAAGCGCTCGCTGAGTGGCATCGCAGCGTCCTACCGCAGCCTGGCCGGCGCCGCGCGACGCCAGCAGACCGCCCGCTATGCCGCCGCCGGCCGCTCGATCTCCCGCCGCGAGCGGGAGCTCACGCGCCTCCTCCGGGGCCTCTAGGGCCTCTAGCCTGCCGCGAGCAGGCCCAGGGTCTGCTCGGCTATCCGATCGGCCGCGCCGGGCAGCGCCGTCTCGCCCGCCGCGTTGGCCATCTCCGCCAGCCGCTGCGGCGAACCGAGCAGGGTGCCGACCTCCCGTGCGAGGCGCGGCCCGTCGAGCTCCGAGTCGGGGACCACGACCGCGGCTCCGGCGCGCGCCATGTAGCGGGCGTTCGAGGTCTGGTGGTCGGCGGTCGCGTGGGGATAGGGAACGAGCACCGCGGGCAGCCCGGCCGCGGCCAGCTCGAGGACCGAGCCGCCCGCCCTGGCGACCACCAGGTCGGCCGCCGCCAGCGCCTCGGCGAAGGGCTGGATGTACGGGTAAAGCCGGTAGTGCCGCGGTGAGCCGAGCTCCTCGAGGCGGCGACGGAGATCGTCGTGGTCGCGGCGGCCCGACACGTGCAGGACCGCGCACGGGGCAGCTGCACCGAAGGCGTCGAGGGCCGCGTCGTTGAGCCGTCGCGCGCCGAGCGAGCCACCGAAGATCAGCACGCAGCGCTCGCCCGCCGAGATGCCGAAGCGCTCGCGGGCGTGCTCGCGATCCGCCTTGCCTGTGTCGGCCGGGACGGCCCGCCCGGCCACGACGTACTTGCTCCCGTCGCGCCCGGCCAGGGGAAAGGCGAGAAAGACCCGGCGGGCCAGCGGGGCGAGGAGGCGATTGGCGAAGCCGAGGTGGCTGTCGGCCTCGGACAGAGCGACCGGGAGCCGGAGCGACGCCGCCGCGACGCCCACCGGGCCGGCCACGTAGCCGCCGCCGGCGAGCACCGCGTCCGCCCCGATCCGGCGCAGCAGCCGGCGGGCTCGGACCGTGGCCGCGCCCGCCAACAGGACGGCTCGCGCCGCCTTGAGCGGGTTGCCCCGCTCGATTCCGATCACGCGCAGACCGTGGAACGGGTAGCCCGCCTCAGGGACGAGCTCGGCCTCCGCCCGCTCGCCCCCGATGAACTCGACGTCGGCCCCCCGCTGCCGAAGCGCGTCAGCGACCGCGAGCGCCGGCACGACGTGACCCGCCGTGCCGCCGGCGGCGATCACGATCTTCGCCACCCCGCCCTCCCTCGATCGCCGTGAGCCGCGGCCGCTCACGAGCGGCCGCCCGGCCGCCCGTGGCCGCGACGTTCAGCAGCAGTCCCATGCCGCCCATCATCACGATCAGGTTGGTGCTGCCGTACGAGATGAACGGCAGCGGTACGCCGGTGAGCGGCGCCATCCCCAGCACCGCGAAGAAGTTGAGCGAGGCCTGCGACAGGACCAGCGAGGTGATGCCCGCCGCCAGGAGCTTGGAGTAGCGGTCCTTCGCCAGCTTGGCCGTACGCAGCCCGGCGTAGCCCAGCATCCCGTAGAGCGCGATCACCCCGAACAGGCCGAACAGCCCGAGCTCCTCGCCGATGATCGCCAGGATCATGTCCGTGTGGGCCTCCGGCAGGTAGAAGATCTTCTGCACGGACTCGCCGAGGCCGACGCCGAACAGCCCGCCCGAGCCGATCGCCGTCAGCGCCTGGACCGCCTGGAAGCCGGCGCCGCCCGCGTCCGAGAACGGGTCGACGAACGAGGTGAGCCGCGCCCGCCGGTATGGCTCGATCAGGGCGACGATCAGCGCAAGGAGAAAGACCGTCCCGACGATCGTGCCCAGCACCCGCACCGGGGTCCCGGCGGCCAGGAGCAGGGAGAAGATCGCGAAGCAGATGACGAGCGTCGTGCCCATGTCCGGCTGGGCCATGAGCAGCGCGCATGCCGCGCCGACCACCAGAAGCAGCGGCTTCATGAGGCCGCCGATGGTCTTGGTGCTCTTGGGCCGCGCCGCCAGGAGCTGGGCCGCGTAGAGCACCAGCGCCAGCTTGAGCATCTCGGAGGGCTGGAACTGGAGTGGCCCCGCGCCCAGCCAGCGCGTGGCGCCGTTGGCGGAAACGCCGGCGCCCGGCAGCATCACCGCGAACGTCAACCCGAACGAGCCGATCAGGAGCAACGGCGTGGCCGCCTTGACGAGCTGGAGGCCGTGGCGTGACAGGAGGTGCAGCACCACGAGCCCGATCAGCCCGCAGAAGACGTAGCGCTTGAGGTAGTAGGAGGGATCGCCCGGGCCCTGTAGGAGCGATTCGGCCGAGCTCGCCGAGTAGACCATCACCGCGCCCGCCGCGAACATGCAGAGCGTCGCCGTATAGAGGAGCGAGTACTCCAGGGGACGCTTGCGAGTGGTCCGGGCGGCGGCCATCCGGACCGTCTTCGACGGCGACGGCCGGATTCATTCCCCGGGCACGAGCTCCTGGAAATGCTCGCCGCGGTGCGCGTAGTCGCGGTACCTGTCGAAGGCGGCGCAGGCCGGTGAGAGCAGGATCACTTCCCCCGGCTCCGCGGCCGCGGCCGCGTCGCGGACGGCGGTCTCGAGATCGCCGCTGCGACGCAGTGGCACGGTGCCCTCGAGGTCTTCCTCGACGCGGTCGGCGGCCTGCCCGATCAGGTAGCAGGCGCGGCAGCGCGCGGTGACCGCGGCACGGAGGCCCGTGAAGCCGCCGCCCTTGAGGCTGCCGCCGAGGATCGCGTGAACGCCCCCGTCGAAGGCCTCGATGCCGCGGACGGCGGCGGCGCACGTTGGTGGCCTTGGAGTCGTCGACGTAGAGCACGCCGTCCACCGTGGCCACCTCCTCCAGCCGATGCGGCAGGCCGCCGAAGGAGCGCAGCGCCTCCGCGATCGGCTCTCGCTCGATCCCCGTGGCCAGGGCCGCCGCGGCCGCCCCCATCGCGTTCTCGAGGTTGTGGGCGCCGCGGAGGCGGATCTCGCCGGTGCCGATCACGGGCTCTCCGTGCCAGCGGAGGGAATCGCCCTCGTGGGCGAGGTCGGCGCCCGGCCCGCCGAAGCTGACGGTGCGCCGCACGTCCATGTCCAGCGGGACCACGGCGACGTCCCCCGGCCCCTGCCTGGCGAAGATGCTCAGCTTGGCCTCCCGGTAGGCCTCGAAGCTGCCATGCCGGTCGAGGTGGTCCTCGGCGATGTTCAGGAGCAGCGCGCATTCCGGCGCGAACTCGGATGCGTCCTCGAGCTGGAAGGTGGACACCTCGCAGACGACGACCGCCTCCGGGCCGACTTCGCCGACGAGCGACGCCAGCGGCGTCCCGACGTTGCCCGCCACCGCCACCGGCACCCCGGCCGCGCGGTGGATGGCCCCGAGCAGCTCCACGGTGGTGGTCTTGCCGTTGGTCCCGGTCACCGCGAGGAAGCGGTTGGGCAGCAGCCGCCAGGCGAGCTCGAGCTCGCCGTGAACCGCGATCCCGCGATCGAGCGCCGCCTGCACCACCGGCGCCTCGCGCGGCACTCCGGGGCTCTTCACGACCGTCTTGACCCGGTCGAGCAGCTCGAGGCCATCGCTGCCGAGGTGAGACTCGATTCCTTCGAGCGGCTCGGCGTCGCCGCTGTCGCAGCCGACCACCTCGCCGTGCTCGGCCAGCATCCGCGCCGCCGCCGCGCCCGAGCGGGCCAGCCCGACCACGAGGTAGGGACCGTCGGGAAGGGGCGGCCTGGCGGCGCTCACCGTGGGCCCGTCCGTGCTCGGGCGAGCGAAAACCAAGCCAGGCAAGGACGCAGGGCGAAGGCAATGTCGGAGCCATTGGCGAGACCGAGGACGCGGCCAGGCGCAGGTTTGCAGCCGCCCGAGGGCGGGCGGGTCCGCGGTGGGTGCCGCACGATCACGTGATCGACTGCTGGTACAGCGTGAAGCCGATCGCCGAGCAGACCGCGGCGACGATCCAGAAGCGCAGGATGATCTTCGTCTCCGACCAGGCCAGCAGCTCGAAGTGGTGGTGGATCGGCGCCATCAGGAACACCCGCTTGCGGAAGCGCTGGAAGGCGAACACCTGGATCGCCACCGACAGCGCCTCGATCACGAAGATGCCGCCGATTATCAGCAGCAGGATCTCCGTCTTGGTCAACACCGCGAGCGCGGCGATCGCGCCGCCCAGCCCCAGCGATCCGGTGTCGCCCATGAACACCGCCGCGGGAAACGAGTTGAACCAGAGGAAGCCGACGCAGGCGCCCACCAGGCAGGCCGAGAGCAGCGCGAGGTCCTTCTGGCCGTGGGTGATGAAGGTCATGGCCGTGAAGGCGAGCAGAACGATCGCGCAGCAGCCGGCGGCCAGGCCGTCGAGTCCGTCGGTGAGGTTCACGCCGTTGGTGGCCCCGCCAGTACCAGGAAGATCAGCAACGGGTAGGCGACCCCGAGGTCGATCGAGGCGTCGACGATCCGCAGCCGGAGAGTGTCCTCGAGGCCGATGTACTTCGACACGAACAGCCACAGGGCGATCGCCATCAGGGCCTGGACGATCAGCTTGGTCCGGCCGGAGATCCCGAGCGAGCGCCGCTTCTGGAGCTTGACCCAGTCGTCGGCGAAGCCGAGGCCCGCGCTGGCGAGCGCCGTCCCGAACACGGCGAGGCTCGCCGCCCGGTAGTCGCTCAGGATCAGGAACGGCACCGAGACCGACAGGAAGAGGACGAGCCCGCCCATCGTCGGCGTCCCCGCCTTGCCGTGGTGCCCCTCCGGCCCCTCCTCGCGAATGTGCTGCCCGAACTCGCGGTCCCGGAGCAGGTCGATGAACTTCGGCCCCAGGAAGATGCACATCAGCAGGGCGGCCATGCCGCCGATCAGGATCGCTCCCATCAGGATTCGGGTGGCAGGTGGCAGTGGGCAGGTGGCAGAGGCGACCTGCGACCCCGTCGTTTCATGCCAGAACCCTTTCGAGCCCTACGGAACGTGAGCCCTTGATGAGCACCCGGTCCCCTGGCATGGCGAGCTCCTCGAGCAGCGCGCCGGCCTCCTCGGCGCTGCCGACGGCGTGCGTGTCGCCCTGGAAGCCGTCCGCGTAGGCGAGCGCGGGCTCGCCGACTGTCACCAGCAGGTCGATCCCGAGCTCGCCCGCGATCTGGCCGATCTCGCGGTGGTAGCGGTCGGCCTCGGAACCGAGCTCGGCCATCGTCCCGAGCACCGCGATCCGGCGCTCAGCAGGGCTGTCCGCGAGGTGCTCGAGCGCGGCGCGCATCGACATGGGGTTGGCGTTGTAGCAGTCGTTGACCACGGCCACGCCGCCGGGGAGCTCCACGACCTGGCCGCGCATGGAGGAGAAGCGCACGTCCACGGGCCCGTCGGGCTCGACGCCGACGGCCCTCGCGGCGGCCACCGCGGCCAGCGTGTTGAGCAGGTTGTGCGGCTCCGAATAGCCGAGCTGAAGCATGTGGCGCCTGCTGCGGGCCTCCACCTCGGCCGCGCCGCCCTCGAAGGACAGGAGCATCACCTGGCCGCCGGGACCGAAGGTCCAGGTGTCGAGGTCGTCGCGCAGGTGGGCGTCGAGCAGCGGCTCGCTGGCCGGCACGACGCAGGCCGCGTCGGCGGCCAGGTCGCGGATCAGCTCGGCCTTGGCGGCGGCCACCCGCTCCACTGTCCCCAGCAGCTCGAGGTGCACCGGGCCCACGTTCACGATCACACCCACGTCCGGCTCCGCGATCGCGGCCAGGTCGGCGATCTGGCCCTCGCCGCGCATCGCCATCTCGAGCACGAGCGCCTCGGTCTCGGGGCCTGCCTCGAGCACGGACAGCGGCAGCCCGATCTCGGTGTTGAGGTTCTCCCGGTTGGCGTGCGTGCGGAGCTGCGGCCGGAGCAGAGCCGCGAGGATGTCCTTGGTCGAGGTCTTGCCGGTCGACCCCGTGATACCCACGACCTTGCAGCCGAGCTCCCGCCGCCACGCGCGCGCCAGCCGCTGGAGGGCGGCAAGCGGATCGTCCGCCACGAGCAGCGGCCGGTCGGTCTCAAGCCCCGCGTGCGCGGGTCCGACCAGAGCGCCCCAGGCGCCCTGCTCCAGCGCCGCCGCGGCGAACTCGCCTCCGTCGACGTTCTCGCCGCGCAGCCCGACGAACAGGTCGCCGGCGGCCGCGTCCCGCGAGTCGAGGAGCGCTCGAGCGGGGCCGGGCTCGGCCGGGTCGCCCGCGGCCAGCCGCGCGCCGCCGGCCTCCGCCAGCCAGGCGGCGGGGCGATCGATCACGCCCGCGCCCCGAGGCGGGCGCGCAGGGCCTCCCGGGCCACCGTGACATCGTCGAACGGCTCCTTGCGGCCGCCCTCGAACTCCTGGCCCTGCTCGTGGCCCTTGCCGGCGATCACCACGACGTCGCCCGGCGCCGCCTCCTCGATGGCAACCCCGATCGCCCGCCGCCGGTCCACCTCGCGGCCGGCGCCGGGCCCGGCGCCCGCCATGATCTCGTCGACTATCGACTCCGGGTCCTCGCTGCGTGGGTTGTCGGAGGTCACGAGGACGCGGTCGGCGTAGCGCCGGGCCGCCTCTCCCATGAGCGGCCGCTTGCCGCGGTCGCGGTCGCCGCCGGCGCCGAAGACCACGTGCAGCCTGCCGGCGGTCAGCCCCCGCGCCGCGCGCAGGACGTTCTCGAGCGAGTCCGGCGTGTGGGCGTAGTCCACGAGCACGCCGAAGTCCTGCCCCTCGTCGACCGGCTCGAACCGTCCGGGCACGCGGCCGAAGCTCTCGAGGTCGGCGATCTCGTGGCCGAGCGACCGCACGGCCGCGATCGCCGCAAGCGCGTTCTGCACGTTGAACAGCCCTGGCAGCGGCGAGCGGATCTCGAGCGGCCCGTCCGGCGTCTCGCAGGTGAAGCTCGAGCCGTTCACGTCGAAGGAGACGTCTCGCGCGCGGTAGTCGGCCTCTGTCTCGATGGCGAACGTGACCGGGTCGTCGAGCTCCGCCGCCAGCCGCCGGCCGTAATCGTCGTCGGCGTTGACGACCGAGACGCCCGGCTGCTCGAACAGCCGCCTCTTGGCGGCGAAGTAGGCCTCCATCGTCTCGTGGAAGTCCAGGTGGTCCTGGGTGAGGTTCGTGAACACGCGGCAGGCGAAGCGGATGCCGGAGGCGCGCCCGAGCTCGAGCGCGTGGCTGGAGACCTCCATCGCGCAGGCGCGGTCGCCGCCGTCGAGCATCCTCCTGAACGTGGCCTGGAGGTCGATCGCCTCAGGCGTGGTTCGCTCGACGTCCTCCTCCACGCCTCCGACCACGCGCTTGACCGTGCCGAGCAGTCCGCACTGCACGCCTGCCGCCTCCAGCAGATGCCTCGCCAGGAACGCCGTGGTCGTCTTGCCGTTGGTGCCGGTGATTCCGACCACCTCGAGCTCGGCCGTGGGATCGCCGAAGAAGCGCGCCGCCGCCGGGCCCATCGCCGCGCGCACGTCGTCGACGAGTACCTCCGGCACCCCCAGCCCGAGCGGCCGCTGGCAGACGAGCGCCGCGGCGCCGCGCTCCACGGCGTCCGGAGCGAAGTCGTGCCCGTCCTTGGTGAAGCCCGGCACGCAAAAGAAGAGCGCCCCCGGGGTGACGCTCGCGCTCGTGTAGGCGAGCCCGGAGATCTCCACCTCGGGCGCCCCGTTCCCCATCAGCTCACGGAGGGTCAAGAGGACCCGCCAGTCTAGCCAGGGGGTATCCGCAGATAGGGCAAGGCGAAGGCCATGATCTTCTCGAACGCGGGCGCCGCCACGACGCCGCCGTAGATCTGGCCCTGGGGCTCGTCGACCATCACGGCCACGAGCAACCGGGGATGGCGGGCGGGCGCGTAGCCGATGAACGAGGCCACGAACTTGGTCTTCGAGTAGCCGCCGTGCCCGTCGGGCTTCTCGGCGGTTCCGGTCTTGCCGGCAAGCTTGTAGCCCGGCACCTGCGCCTCCTGGGCCGTGCCGCCTGGGCCGAGCACGCCCTCGAGCATCCGCGAGACCTGGGTCGCCACGCCCGCCGGCACCACGCGCCGGCCGTCGTGGCGGTCGCCCTCGATCAGATACGGCTGGTGCATCACGCCGCCCTCGGCGATCGCGGTGTAGGCCTGGGCCATCTGGATCGGCGTGACCGCCAGGCCCTGACCGATCGGCATGTTGCCCATCGACGAGCCGGAGTAGTCCTTCAACCGCAGCAAGATGCCCGGCGCCTCGCCCGGCAGGTCGACGCCCGTCGCCCTCCCGAAGCCGAAGCGCCGCACGTAATGGTCGAAGTGTTTCGCACCGAGCTTGAGCCCGATCATCACGGCCCCGACGTTGGAGGACTGGGCCAGGATCTGGGCCACCGTGAGGCGCTCGGCCCCGCGGTCGTGCGCCTCGCCGATCACCCGGTCGGCCACGCGGATGCTGGGCGGCAGGTCGAGCGGAGTGTCGGGCTTGATCAGTCCCTGCGACAGCGCGCCGGAGACGGTGAACGCCTTGAAGGTCGAGCCGGGCTCGTAGCTCGCGGCGACCGCGCGGTTCTGGCGGGCGTAGGCGGGCGCGCCGCCGAGGTTGTTGGCGTCCACCCGGGGCCAGTTGGCGAGCGCCAGCAGCTCGCCGGTCCGCGGGTCCATGACGAGAGCCGTGGCGCCGCGAGGCCGGTAGGTGCTGCCGATGTCCGACGAGGACGGACTCGGTGCGCTCCTGGAGGGCGGCGTCGAGGGTCAGCCGCATGTCCTCGCCGGCCTGCGCGCGCTCGACCTCGACGATGCTCACGGGCTCACCGAGCGCGTCCTTGACGAGCCTTCGCTTGCCGTTCTTGCCCTGGAGCGTGTCGTTGCGCGACTGCTCGAGGCCGGAGAGGCCGTACCCGTCGGTCCCGACTCCGCCGATCACCTGCGAGGCGAGCGAGCCCTGCGGATAGGTGCGCCGTGGCTCGACCACGGTCCCGATCCCCTCGATCTTCAGCTTCGCGATCCTGTCGCCGGCCCCGGCGTCCATCTGGCGCTTCAGGTAGACGAACCCCTTCTCCCGGTCGCCCAGCTTCTGCAGCAGGTCGCCCACCGGCAGGTGGAGGATCGGGGCCAGCTTGGCCGACGTCCGGGCCGGGTTCTTGATCAGGAACGGGTTGGCGAAGACGGTCACCGCGTCCTCGGACACCGCCAGCTCCACCCCATGCCTGTCGGTGATCGTGCCGCGACGGGCGGGGACGTCGAGGTGCTCCACCTGCTGCGTGAGCGCGCGCTTCTTGAGCGCTCCGGCCTTGACGGTGCCGAGCCACGTGGCCCGCAGCGTGGCTGCCGAGAGGAGCAGAAGGAAGAGCGCGAACAGCAGCCCGATTCGGCGCTCGACCAGGCGCACCGGGCTATCCGCCGGTTCCCGGGGCCGGCGCGGGGGCCGCGCCGCCCGTGGGGGTGCCCGTGGTGGGCGGAGGCGTGGTCGTGGTCGTGCTGGGCGGCTCGTGGTCGTCGGCGCCGTCGTGGTCGCGGGTGCCTGCGGGTCCCCGTGGTCGGCTGCGGGGTCGTCTGCGTGGGTGCCGGAGGCGTGCTCTGCGCGGGTGGCGCGGTCACCGGCGCTCCGCTCGTGACCGGCGTCGCGCCGCCCTCTCCCGGCTCGACGATGTGGGCGGCCGCGTTGCGCGCGTCCGCCCCGGGGTGGAGCCCCAGGTAGCGGACGTCCCCAGGCGCCGGCAGCTCGAGCCCGCGCTTGGCCGCGACGCGCTGGATCCGCTCGCTCGACGCCAGCCGGGCCACCTTGAGCCGCAGGCCGGCGTTCTCGCGCTTCATCCGCGCGGCCTTGTCGGCGGTGTGCGCGATGTCGCGGTTCAGCTCGAGCAGGTCGACGTTGAAGAAGACGATGCCGACCAGGAGCACCGCCACGAGCGCGATCCAGGCCCGTCCCTGGAGCAGGGCGTCGAGCACGCCGCCCGCGCGCGCCCGCGCCGCGCGAGCGAACGGAGCGCGCATGACGCGCCCCGGCAGGGCGACCGCGCCGCCGGCGACGGGTCCCGACACCCGCCTTGGCGGTCGCCGAACCGGCGCGCGCCGGGCGGGCGCCGGCCGAGCGGCGGCTGCGGCGGAGCGGCGAGCCATCAGCCGCTCTCCGCCAGCTTTCGCGCAACCCGCAGCCTGCCCGAGCGGGAGCGCGGGTTGTCGGCGAGCTCGCCGGGCGTGGGCATCACCGCGCGCAGGTTGAGCAGCTCGGCGTCCGGCGTGCGGCCGCAGATGCACACCGGGAAGTCCGGCGGGCAGACGCAACCCTGCGCCAGGCCGGTCAGGAAGCGCTTGACGCGACGGTCCTCGAGCGAATGGAACGAGATCGCCGCCAGGCGGCCGCCGGAGCGGGAGCAGGTCCCAGGCCTCGGGCAGGGCCGCGTCGAGGTCGTCGAGCTCGTGGTTGACCACGATCCGGATCGCCTGGAACGCCCGCTTGGCGGGGTGGCCGCCGCCGAAGCGCCTGCGCACCGCCGCCGGGATCGCGGCCTCGATCGCGTCCACGAGCTCGCCCGTCGTCTCGAGCGGGCGCCTTCCCTCACGATCTCGCGCGCGATCTGCCGAGCGTGCGGCTCCTCGCCGTAACGACGCAGCACCTGCACGAGCGTCGACTCGTCGAGCTCGTTCACGATCTCGCGCGCGTCCGGGCCCTCGCTCGGGTCCATGCGCATGTCGAGCGGTGCGTCGTAGGCATAGGAGAAGCCGCGCTCGCGCGCGTCCACCTGCATCGAGGAGATTCCGAGGTCGAACATCACCAGGTCGGCCTTGATGCCCTGCTCGTGCAGCAGCCGCAGGCCGTCGACGAAGTCCATGCGGAGGAAGCGCGTGTCGCAGGCCACCTCGTCGGCGAACTCGTCGAAGCGCTCCTCGGCCGCGGGGTCGCGGTCCATCGCGATCAGCGTGCCGGCGGGGCCGATCCGCTCCGCCAGCAGGCGCGCATGCCCGCCCGCGCCGAACGTGCAGTCGACCACGAGCTCGCCGGGCGCCGGCGCGGTCAGGTCGATGAGCTCGCCCGCTAGGACGGGGACGTGGGAACCGGTCATGTCAAGAAGGATCGCCAAGCTGCTCCGTCACCTCCTCGATCTGCGAGTCGAGGCTCTCCTGCTGGGCGGTCCAGCGCGTCCTGTCCCAGATCTCGAGGTGGTCCCCCACGCCCGCGACGACGACCTCCTTGGCCACCCCGGCGTGGTCGAGAAGCGGCGGCGGCAGCGTCACACGGCCGGCGGCGTCGAGATCCACGTCGAACGAGTTCGCCTGATGGAAGCGCGACAGCGTCCGCGCGCGCGAGCTCATCGGGTTCAGCCCGCTGAGCGCTCGCTGGATGATCGACTCGTGCGTCTCCGTCGGCCAGATGGCGACGCAGGGCTCCGGGTCCTTGGCGAGAACAACTCCGGAGGAGAAAGCGGCCCGGAACCTGGCGGGAATGCTGAGCCGATTCTTCGCGTCCAGCGAATGTTCGTAGTGGCCCCGGAATGCCAATGTCCCTCGCGGCAAGAAGAGTTCGGACCGAAGTGGCGGAGTGGGAGGAGCCCCGCCACTCCGGTCCAGTTGATGGTTGCCACCGTACCCCACTTTCTCCCACTTGGCAACACGATTTCCCACTTTCCGTCCGATGGGGACCCGTAGCCGCTCCGCGGAGAGGCGTTTCCCCCGCTATTGGGCGGAAAACGCGGCTGGGCGAGGAGGTGGGACACCCCGTGCCGGCGACGGCGCCTCGGTGCAAGGTTTCTTGCGTACAAATCCGGCCCTGCACTCCCTATAGGCGTGCTGGATGGATTCCTAGACCGGGAGGGGCGAGCCGCTCCCGCTGAGCAGCGCCGCGGCCAGGGCCGCCGCCACGAGCAGGAGCACCGAGGGGACCAGCAGCAGGGCCACCACGAGCTGGATCTTGGGTCCTGCGCGGGCGGCCTCCTCGCGTATCCGGCGGGCCAGGGCGAAGCGAGCCTCGCGGGCCTGGGCCGCCAGGGTGTCCCCCACCGGCGACCCGTGACGCCGCGAGCGCTCGAGGGCCGCCACCAGCGCGCGGATCTCCGGCAGCGGCAGGCGGAGCTCCATCGCCGCAAGGGCCCGCCCCAGAGGCGCGCCCAGCTCGACCTCGCGCGCCACCGCGCCCCACTCGGCCGCCAGCGGCCCCGCCGCGCGCTCCCCCACCTCGCGTAGGGCCGCGGGCAGGGAGGCGCCGGCCTCGGTCTGCACGCGCAGCAGGTCGAGGAGGAGCGGAAGCTCGCGCCGCACGCGCCGGGCCCGCCCCGCGGCGAGCCGCCGCAGCCAGAGGTCGGGCGCCAGGAAGCCGGCTACCGGGCAGGCGATCACCAGGAGCAGGCCGAGCCGGCCCGGCGCGCCGGCCGACAGGAGGACCCCCGCGCCGCCCGCCGCCAATCCCGCCGCCGTCTTGGCGGCCATCAGCTGCGAGGCGCTGAAGCCGCCGGGCCGCCCCGCGGCCGCCAACCGGCGGTCGAGATCGGCGGGCGGGCGCGCTCGCACTCCGATCGCGGCCAGGCCGTGCAGCAGTGTGAGCCTCCGTCGCGGCGGACGCGAGCCCGTGAGCAGCGCCAACCCGAGAGCGCCCAACGCCCCGGACAGGAACGCCGCCGCTTGGGTCACCAGCGAACCCTGGCCATCCGCCGGATCAGCACGGCGGCGACCACCTGGAGCACCAGCGCCATGCCCACGAGCCAGGCGGTGAGAAATGAGCTCCAGAGCCCGGCGAGGAAACCCGGACTGGCCAGCTCGGCCAGCAGCGCGCCGCCCACGGGCAGCAGGACGACGAGCAATCCGGTGAAGCGGGCCTGCGCCGTTGCGGCACTCACCTCCCGCTCGAGGCGCCGCTGCTCCTCGAGCGTGCGGGCACAGTCGCGGAGCAGCTGGGCAAGGTTGCCGCCGGCACGGACCTGGACGAGGCAGGCGGCCACGAGGGTGTCAACGGCCGCGGAGGAGGAGCGCACGCGCATGGCCTCGAGCGCCTCCTCGGTCCGCGCGCCCGTGGCGAGCTCGGCGGCGACCCGGCTCAGCTCGTGGCCCGCCCCGCCGCCCGCCGAGCGGGCGGCCTCCATCAGCGCTCCGCGGAGCGAGTGGCCGCCGCTCAGGGCGTCGGCTATCGCCTCGGCTGCAGCCGGGATACCCGCCTGCACCGCGGCGCGGTAGCGCTCCCGCCGTGCCCGCAGGAGCCGCGCGAGGCCCCAGGGCGCCAGGGCCGCCAGACCTGCCCCGGCCGTGGGACCGCCGAGAAAGGCGCCGAGCCCCAGGCCGGCCGCGGACGCCGCCAGCAGGAGCTTGCGCCGCTCCGACGCTCCGGGGTCGCGCCCCTCGCGGCCGAGACGGACAACGGCTTCCACCAGCCTCGCCAGCCGCGAGGCCGCGCCGGGGAGCACCCGGCCCAGCCACCGCGACGCGTCCGCAAGCGCCAGCGCGCCGAGGCCGCCCGCGGCGAAGGCCAGGGCGGACGTCATCCGCGGATCCGCTCGAGCCGGGCCGCGAGCGGTCCCTCCCGCGGGGGTCGCAGCCGAGCGCCGCGGCGGTAGATCTCGCGGACACCGGTGCCGCCCGCGGCGCGCACGACCTCGGTCACCGACTCCACGGCCCTGGAGCCGTCGCCTCGGCGCGCCTGGTGCACCACCACGTCCACCGCGCTCGTGACCTGCTCCCGCACGGCCGTGTGCGGCAGTCCGACCCCGGCCATCAGTGCCAGCGTCTCCACCCGCCGGAGGGCGTCCGCCGGCGAGTTGGCGTGCACGGTCGTAAGCGACCCGTCGTGACCGGTGTTGAGGGCCTGGAGCATGTCGAGCGCCTCGCCGCCGCGGACCTCGCCCACCACGATCCGATCGGGCCGCATCCGCAGCGCATTCCGGACGAGCTGCCTGATCGTGACCTCTCCCCTGCCCTCCAGGTTGGGCGGCCGCGCCTCGAGCCGGACCACGTGCCGCTGGCGCAGCCGCAGCTCGGCCGCGTCCTCGATCGTCACGATGCGCTCCTCACCGGGGATCGCTCCCGACAGGGCGTTCAAGGTCGTCGTCTTGCCGGAGCCGGTCCCGCCGCTGACCAGGATGGTCGCTCGAGCGGCCACGCAAACGGCGAGCAGCTCGGCGAGCGCGGGCGGCAGCGTCCCGTTCGCCACGAGATCCCGCAAGGAGAAGCCACGCCGGCGAAAGCGACGGATCGTCAGGCAGGGTCCGTCGAGCGAGAGCGGCGGAATGACCACATTCACCCGCGAGCCGTCGGGCAGCCGCGCATCGCAGAGCGGCGCGGCCTCGTCCACCCGCCGTCCCAGCGGCGCCAGGATCCGCTCCACCGCGTGCATCAGCTCGCCCTCGTCTTCGAAGCGGACCCCCGTCCGCTCGATCCGCCCGCCCCGCTCGACATAGACCGCGCCCAGCCCGTTGACCATCACCTCGTCGACGGCCGGATCCCCCAGCAGCGGCTCGAGCGGCCCCAACCCCGACGCCAGCAGCACGACCCGCTCCGCCAGCGCGTCCCGCTCGGCCTCGGGCAGCGGCCCCGCCTCGTCCTCGACCAGCGCCCGGACCTCGTGCTCGAGCCCGCCACCCGCGGCGCCCTCCCGGGCCCGCTCGATCAGCCGGGAGCGCAGCGCAGAAGCGAGCTCGTCGAGGGCCTCCATACGAGCGGAAGCCCGCAGGCGGACAGATTCGCCCCGCCTGCGATCGGTGACGCTAGGGGCGGTTCGGGTCGATCAGCGGTAGGCCACGCGGATCTTCGCCCGCCTCAGGCCCTTGCCGCGGCGGGTCTTGGCGACCCGGATGGTCCACGTTCGCTTGCGATGGCTGGGGCTGCCGAAGAGGAAGGGGCCGCGCCGGCCACACGTGTAGGTGAGCCGGCGGCCGTGGACCTTGCGCCGCGAGCCCGGCTTGAAGAGGCAGCGCCGCTTCCCCACCCTGAGCGCCCAGGGGCGGCTGCTGGTCTTGTAGGCGCGGTCGCTGTCGTCGAGCGGTGCGTCGATCACCGCGGCCCGCCGACTCCAGGGCGCCTTGACGCACACGACTTCGTCCTCGATGACCGGATTGTCGAAGCAGGGATCGCGCCGTACCCGGCCGGTGCGGCAGCGCCAGGCGTCGTCGCGCAGCGCGAGCCGGGAGTCGAGGCGGCAGCTGCCGCTCCGCACCACGGTCTTGATCCGCGACTTGATCGCGCCATCGCTCGTGAACGGCGTGTACTTCACGACTCGCGTCTTCGCCGTGGCCGCCGGGGCCGCGACCAGAACGAGCACGACCACGGCCAGCAGCGCTCTCACGGGCATGCGTCAGCCTAGCCCGTAGCATCGCGCGCGTGCGCCGTCTTTTCATGCTCGTGGCGGCGGTCGTGCTCGTCGACACCGCCTTCTACGCGGCGATCTCGCCGCTCCTCCCCCACTACCGGTCCGAGCTCGGGCTGTCGAAGACGGCGGCCGGCGTGCTCGCGGGGTCGTACGCCGCCGGCACCTTGGCCGGGTCGATTCCCGCCGGCTGGCTGGCGGGCCGCGCAGGCGTCAAGCCCACCCTCCTGGCGGGGCTCGGCCTCATGTCCGCCACGAGCCTGGTGTTCGGCTTCGGACAGAACGTCGTCGTTCTCGACGCAGCCCGCTTCGTGCAGGGTGTCGGTGGCGCCTGCTCGTGGGCAGCCGGCATGACCTGGCTCGTGGCGGTCGCCCCCGGAGCGCGGCGCGGCGAGGTGATCGGCTCGGCGCTGGCCGCGGCGATCGTCGGGGTCATGCTCGGACCGGTGCTCGGGGGAGCCGCGACCGTGGTCGGTCCCGAGGCTGTCTTCGGCAGCGTCGCCGCGGCAGGCGCTGCACTCGCGTGGTGGGCTGCGACCACGCCCGGTGTCGCGCGCGGCGAGGCTCCCCGGCCGCGTGCCGCGATCGCCGCCCTTGCAAGGCGACCGGTGGCGGTCGGCTTCTGGCTCCTGCTGCTGCCCGCTCTATGCGCCGGCGTGCTGAACGTCCTCGTGCCGCTTCGTCTCGACCATCTTGGCGCGAGCGGAGTGGCGGTGGGGGCGGCATTCCTGGTCGCCGCTCTGGCGGAGGCGCTGGTCAGCCCGGTCGCCGGCCGCCTCTCCGACCGTCGCGGACGGCTCGTCCCCATGCGCCTCGGGCTCGCCGCTACGGCGGTGATGGCGATCCTGCTACCGCTGGCGGGAGCGGCCGTGCTGGTGGCCGCCATGCTCGTGGTCGCCGTCGTGGCCCTGGCCATGTTCTGGGCGCCGTCGATGGCGCTCATCTCGGAGGCCTCGGAGGGGGCCGGGCTCGATCAGGGCCTCGCCTTCGCGCTGTCCAACCTCGCCTGGGCCGCGGGGATCACGCTCGGGAGCTCCGGAGGCGGTGCGCTCGCCGAGGCGACCGCCGACGCCCTGCCCTACGCGATCGTCGCGCTCTTGTGCGCGCTGACGCTTCTCCGAGCCGCTCAGTCGCCGCTGGCAGCGCGGCCGCATGCGCCCCAGGGCTCGACGCCCTCGGCGCGGTAGAGCTTCAGCGCCAGGCGGTCCTGCGTCGACTCGCGCGCGTCGGCCGGGTCGCCCTTGCCGCCCAGCCGCTTCCAGGTGGACCGCGTGAACTGGTACTTGCCGCGATAGCGGCCGTCGGCGGAGACGGCGGTCGGGTCGCCGCCTGACTCGCACTTGGCGATCAGCCGGAGAACGCGGGGGAGCTTGGTCTTGCGGCGGTGGTGGACGCTCGCCCGGCTGAAGGGGCGGAGGTGGAGGGCGCTCCGCGTGGCGGGGCCGACGACGCCGTCGGCCTCGATGCGCTTGCGGCGCTGGAAGCGCTTGACGGCGCGCTCGGTGCTCCGCCCGAAGACGCCGTCCGCCTTGCGGTGCAGCTTGCGCTGGACGCGCTTGACGGCCACGCCGCGGTCGCCGCGCATGAGGACGATCTCGTCGCTGGGGGCGGCGGTGGCGCCGCCGCTCGCCGTGTCGCCGCCGTCCGCACTCGCGATGCCGACGTCGATCGCAAGGACACACCCTGCGAACGCGACGATGGACAGCATGGCTGCGAGAGCCTTCAGCTTCAACTGCATCCTTTCCCTTTGCCTACGGGGTGAGCTGACGGGCTCGCGCCGGAAAGTGGCGCTACGCAACGCAGTGGTGACGATTCGCCCCAGGGCCCTTACGGACCCAGTGGTTCCCCCGTTCCCCGCCGCACCGGGCGGCAAGGACTCGGCGATTCGCCCGTTATGGAAGCAGATTCGCCCGGCGGATGCGCGGCCCGGCTAGCTCTTGGGCGGCGGAGTGCCGGGCAGATGCAGCAGGTTCCGGACCTCTGCGACTCCGCTGACGGAGGCCGCCAGGCGCTCTGCCTCCGCGATCGCCTCGGGCCGCTCGAGCTCTCCTCGCAGCCAGACGACGCCGCCCGAAGACTCGATCCGGAGCGATTCGGCCAGGAGGCCGGGCACCTCGGCGAGCCTCAGGCGGACGGTCTCGGCCAGGTCCGGCGCACCCTCGTCGACCACCTCGGCGTCGACGATCCGATCCTCCTCCTCCGGCGCGGCGGCGAGGAGGTCCTCCACGACCGCGGTCACGTCGGCCGCGTCGGAAACGGCCTCGACTGCCTCGACGTGGGCCTCGAGCGGCTCCTCCGACTGGGGTTCCGGCTCGGGCTCCGGCGCCGGCCGGGGCGGCGCGGGCTCGGGCGCCGGGGGCAACTCGGGCGCGGGCGGCGCGCCGAGCAGGCCCTGTCGCCTGAGGTACCAGCCGGCGGCGAGGCCCGCTGCCAGCACCGGAGTGACCCTGCCGATCCCTCTGAGGATTGCCATTCCGCAGCGCAACATAGCGCCGCGCATGGCTAGGGTGCCCCGCGTGGACCTGGGTCTCGAGGGGAAGACGGCGCTCGTCACCGGGGCCTCCAAGGGGCTCGGCCGCGGAATCGCCGAGGCGCTGGCCGCGGAGGGCGCGAAGGTGGCCGTCAGCTCCCGCTCACGCGAGCGGATCGAGGCGGCCGCCGCCGAGATCGGCGCCAGCGGCTACGAGCACGACAACACCGATCTCGACGCCGCCCCCGGACTGCTCGAGCGCGTGGAGAGCGACCTGGGTCCGATCGACATCCTCGTCGCAAACACGGGCGGACCGCCGGGCGGCCCCAACCCGGTCGGCTTCACGAGGGAGCAGTGGCAGGACGCTCACCGCGACCTCGTTCTCTCTCCCCTCGGGCTGATCGAGCGGGTCCTGCCGGGCATGCGCCGGCGCGGCTTCGGCCGCATCCTCAGCGTGTCGTCAAGCGCCGCCCGCGAGCCGATCCCGACGCTGATGCTCTCGAGCTCCCACCGCCCCGGCCTCCTCGGGGCGCTGAAGACGATCGCGTGGGAGGTCGCGAGCGACGGCGTCACGCTCAACACGATCCTCCCCGGGCGATTCGCCACCGACCGGGTTGCCGAGAACTTCGGCTCTCTCGAGGCCGCCGAGGAGGCGGCTCGCGACATGATCCCGGCCGGGCGGCTGGGCCGTGTCGAGGAGCTCGCCGCCCTGGCGGCCTTCCTCTGCTCGGAGCGGGCCGGCTACATCACCGGCACTGCCATGCTGGTCGACGGCGGCCTGACCCGCAGCCTGTAGACGACTAGCGCCCGCAGACGGGCCAGTTCGAGGCGCCGCTCCGCTGGTAGAGCATCGCCGCGCGCTGGTCCTGCTCGGCCTCCGGCGCCGCGGCAGGATCGCCGCTGCCGCCGACCGCGGCCCACGATTCGCGCGTGAACTGGTACTTGCCGCGGAACTGCCCGCCGCCGCCGACCGCGTGCGGGTCGCCTCCGGACTCGCACTGGGCGATCGCCTGGAGGTTGCCGTTCGCCGCGGCGGCCGAGCCGGTGGCGGACGGGGCCGAGCCGGCGGCGCTGGGAGCGCTCGCGGGCGCCAGCCCCAGGGCGGCCTTGGTCTGCGGCCCGACCACACCGTCGACCATCAGGCCCTTGCGGCGCTGGAACTGCTCCACGGCGACCTTGGTGCGGGCGTCGAAGACGCCGCTGGTGGAGATGCCGAGCGCACGCTGCAGCGCGGTCACCTCCGAGCCCTGCGCGCCCTGGGCGATCAGGCCGCTCGTGGTGGTGCCGGCCTGCTGGCCTACGGCGGCACCGGCGCCGACGACGGCGACAGCCAGCGCCACCAGCGCCACGGATGCGCCACCGCCCCTCAGGCGGATCCGCCGGCGACGCGCGCTCGAGGCGGCGAGCCGCCGGGCGCGCGAGCGCTCGAGCGAGCGGCGATAGCGAGAATCGAACTCGTTGTGTGACGAGGTCACGACTGCGTTTACCCCTTTCCTTGCGCCTACGGAGTTAGCTTTGGCGCGGTACTCGCGCGATCAGCGATCGCGCTGACTCCGTGCCATGGGCTCGCGCTGGAAAGTGCGCTACGCCGCCTGGTTCGCGGCGATTCGCCCCTGCGGCCTGACGGCCGCGTCGGTTCCCCCGTTCCGCGCCGCCTGGGCGGTGCGGACTCGGCTGGTATCTACTGACGGCGCATAATGGAAGCAAACCTGGACGACGAACGTCCGGCCGCCGCCCGCCATGCGATGCTGCCCCCATGGCCATCTCCGGGGCCTACGAGTTCTCTCCAGAGCGCGCCGCCGCGGCCGAGGCGGCCGCAAACCTGCTCGAGCCGGGGATGACGATCGGCCTCGGATCCGGCCGGGCCGTGTGGGCCGTGGTCGAGGCCACAGTTGCCCGCTTCGGCCCCCGGCCGCAGCTCAAAGTGGCCGTTGCCTCCGACGCCACCTACGCGATCGTGCACGCCGCCGGGATCCAGGTGGTGCCCCTCGACGGCAGCTTCGAGCTCGACATCGCGATCGACGGCGCCGACGAGATCGATCCCGGCCTCGGACTGCTCAAGGGCGGAGGCGGGGCGCTCCTTCGGGAGAAGATCGTTGCCTCCGCCGCCAAGCGCTTCGTGGTCGTCGCCGAGCAGTCCAAGCTCGTGGATCGGCTCGGCCAGGGCTTCCGCCTGCCGGTCGAGGTCGTGCGCTTCGGCTGGCGGGACACGCGCCGCCGCATCGCCGACCGCCTCCCCGACGCCCAGCGCCGCGACATCGGCGACGAGGCCTACATGACCGATGAGGGCCATTTCATCCTCGACTGCGCGATCCCCGACGACGCCGACGCGCGCGAGCTCGGCGAGGCGCTCGACCACGTACCCGGCGTGGTCGAGCACGGGCTCTTCTTCAACATCGCGGAGCGCGCGCTGATCGGAAGGCCCGACGGCGGCGTCGACGTGATCGAGAACGGTTAGAGGCCGCCGGCCGTCACAGCCGCCGCCGCGCTGTGTCCCCGGTCGCCCGGTGGGCGTGGCAGGAGGCGGACCTCCCGCGCGAAGTTCTGGGCGGCCGTGAGGTAGACGGCCTGGCGCAGGGTGACCCTGAGGGTCGCCAGCGCGTCGGTGGGCGTTCGCCCCTCGCCGCCTCCGGCGCCCGGCGCCGGTCGGACCGAGAGCAGCTCGACGTCCTGTAGGGCCAGGAAGGTCCGCCGGCCCTCGGTCGACACGAGCACGTCGACCCGCGTCCCCGGCGCCGAGCCGTCGGCCAGTGCTTGGCCACCCGATACCGCGACCTCGAGCGCCCGCTGGCCTCGCGGCAGTCCCCCGCCGCGACGGGCCGGGCCGCCAAGGGCCCCGGCGGTCACGTAGCCGCCGGCCGGCAGCGCCACCGCAACTCGCGCGCCCGCCGCCTCCCCCGGCGAGCCGAGCGCGTCCCGGGGCACGAAGCGGTCCGGCACCTCGCGCACGGCCAGGTCGGCGGGATCGATCCGCGCGTCGGGCGCGAGCGCGTGGCGGGCGACCACGACCGGGACCGGCCGGCCCACCCGCGCCTCCACGCGATCCACCGTGGCGCTCACGCGAGAGGCGGCGAGACCGCCGCTGGCGAGGGCGAGCGAAAGGAGGATCAGCGCCCTGCGCCGGCGGGACTTCATGCGGCGTCGGGAAGCTCGAGGGCCGCCACGACGCTCAGCGAGCCGCCGGCGTCGCGGGCCGCGTCCCGGGCGATCTGGAGACCCCGGCCGCGGTTTCGCACCTCCACCCGGACCGCGCCCCCGCGCCGCTCGGCGCTCAGCTTCACGGGTCCGTCGCCGTGCTCGGCGGCGTTGGCCAGCAGGTTCCCGATCGCCTGGGCCAGCCGGCCGCGGTCCGCCCTCACCGCCACTCGCCCGGCCCGCCAGTCGAGCTGAACCGAGCGCCCCGCGGCGCGCCACGCCTCCACGCTGCTTCGGACGAGCGGCTCCAGCTCGCTGCGCCGGGGACGCCCCGCCCGGCGGCGTCCGCCGCGCGCGGCGGACAGGTCTGCGAGACCTGCCCGCAGGCGCTCCAGCTCGGCGTCGAGCGCGCAGGCGTATCGCCGCCCGGCCGGCTCGCGCTTCATCCGCTCAGCCGCAAGCGAGACCACCGAGACCGGGCCGCGCAGCTCGTGCTCCGCCCGGGCAACGAGCTCCAGCCGGCGGTGCAGCTCGGAGATCCAGCAGACGAGACCCAGCACGACGACGATCACAGCGCCTCCGTGAGCTTGTAGCCGACGCCGCGTACGTTGATCAGCCAGGGCCGGCCCGATGGGCGCAGCTTCTTGCGGACGCGACAGGCGTGGGCGTCGAGCGTCCTCGTCCGGCCCATCGAGACGTAGCCCCACACGTCCCGGAGCAGCTCTTGCTTGGTGTACACGCGCGTGGGCTCCTGGGCGAGCGCGTGGAGCAGCGAGAACTCCTTGGCCGAGAGCTCGACGGGGCGCTCGCCGAGCCGGACCAGGCGCGTGACCGGATCGAGAGTCAGCTCGCCCACGTGGAGGGTGCCACGCCGAGGTCGGCCGTCCGCTCGCCGCAGCAGCGCCCGTACGCGCCCGAGCAGCTCCGCATAGAGGAACGGCTTGGCCAGGTAGTCGTCGGCGCCGCGATTGAAGACCCGGACGCGATCCGAGTCGCCGGTACGCCCGCTGAGCACGATCACCGGGATGTCGGGGTCGATGCGGGTCGCGAGGCCGTCCGCTGTGCGCACCCGGTCGAGCAGCTCGAGGCCGTTGCCGTCCTCGAGCAGCAGGTCGAGCACCACGAGCGAGGGCCGGCGGACCTCGATCGCCCGCAGCCCCTCGCCCACGCCGGCGGCGACCGCGACCCGGTAGCCGTCGGCGGCCAGGTTCTCCGCGAGGAACGCGGCCGTGGCGGCGTCGTCCTCGACCAGGAGGAGCGAGTCCCGTTCGTCCATGCCTGCCTAAGTGCGGACGGCGGGAAACTAAGCGGGAAGCTGGCCGCTCGTGCGCGGATCGGCCGCCTCGAGCAGGAACTGCGTGCAGCGGAAGAGGGCGATGTCGCGACCGTCGCTCTCGCGGCTGACGACCGCGTCCCAGATCTGCGTCTTGCGCCCGCCGCGCGCCATGCGAGCCATCGTGAAGCCCGACATGCCCTCCGGCAGCGAGGCGATGCAGCCCATCCCGCAACAGGAATCGGCGAGAGCGATGACGGTGCCCGCGTGGAGGAAGTCATTCGGCGCCATGAACTCCTGGCGCAGGAGCATGCGGGCCTCGCAGTGCCCGGGCTCGATCGCCACGAGCTCGATCCCAAACAGGCCCGGGAGCGTTCCCTCCATGCGTTGCTGGAGGCTCTCGCGGAGATCGGTCAAGGCCGCGGGAGCATAGGCAGGCTGAAAATCGGCTTGCAGTGCGCGCAGGGATGCAGGAACCGAGCCTATGATCACGACGCCCGCACAGGACGTTCGGGCCCTGACCAATGGATACCACGCGGCGAGGCAACTACGAGTCCGGCTCCGATTACGTACTGGAGTACGGGGAGCTGCGATTCACGTTCAACGAGCGGGACTTCACCGAACGGGTCGAGCAGGCCGCGATCAAGCTCGGGTTCGTGGACGCTCCCCTCGGCGACCCCGAGCGCGAGGACCTGGTCAACCTGGCGGTGAACGGGGAGGTCCCGGAGCCGCACTCGGAGCTCGGCGAGCACATCAACGACTGCTGGAACGAGCTCCACGGGCCCTCGGACCGCTCCCTGGTGCACTGGCTGCGCCGGCTCGTCTTTCGCGGCGCCTGGCTCGACCAGCGCGTGATCGAGGGCGAGCTCGAGATCGCCTTCGACGAGACGACCCACAGTTTCGGCTACGCCCAGCCCGACCGCGACTTCGAGCTGATCGAGCTCTCTCCCGAGCCCTCCTGGGATCGGGTCGCCTACCGGCGCTAGATGGCTGATTCCACGGCCGAGTGTGCGCGGGCGAACGGCAGGCGAGTGCCACCGTCGGCCCCTCAGTCCCGTGTTGATTCGAGCGGGATCGGGCCGCAGATCGGCTTTTGTACCGCATAGCGGTACGCAGACGGATCTGCTGCGCGGGCACCTCCGTTCCCTACTCGCTGCTGTTCGACCCGGTTAGCCGCTCCGTGGAATCAACCGGGGCTAGCCGGGGGCGCCCTCACGCGCTAGCGTGGAGGCGAGCAAGGATGCGCTTACGGCTCGCAGTCACAGCCGCGGTCGCCGTCGCGATCGCGCTCACGGTCGCTCCGGCCGCCTCGGCCCGCGAGCGGCTTCTGACCTTCTACTCGCCCAAGATCCACACGCTGCCGTACGTGCACGACACGCACGACGTGACGCTGCGCGCCGACGGCCGCCACGCCCCCAGGCGGCCCGGCTACGTCACCGGGTGGGCGGCGCAGGAGCTGGTCGACTCCAAGAGACCGCACGCCAAGCCGCTCCCGCTGCGGCGGATGATGGTCCACCACTTCCTGTTCTTCGCCCCCGGCCGGGTCGACCAGGCGCCGGGGAGCTGCTGGGGCTCCTCCGGCTTCATCGGCGGCCGCGGCGAGGAGCATCCCAGCGGCAAGATCAGCCGCGTGGGCTGGCCGCGCTCCTTCCGCCGCCGCTACGGCATCGACAACCGCACCGCGGCAGGAAAGGCACCCGACTGGCACCTGACCGCCATGGTGATGAACCACTACAAGCGGCCCAAGAGCTTCTACGTTCGCGTGAGGGTCTGGTACGTGACCGGCGAGTCGCGCAGATCGCTTCTCCCGACCGTCGTCGGCAAGTGCTCCCACCTCCTGAACGGGATGTCATACGACGTGCCCGGAGGCGGCGGGCCGGGCTCGAGCTTCGTCGACAAGAACCGCTGGAAGTCGCCGCTGAACGCGCGGATCGTGACCGCGGCGTCCCACAACCACGGCGGCGCCAAGTACCAGTCGCTGACCAGCGTGACCTGCCATCGCCGCCTGTTCAAGGCGCCCGCGTACTACGGCCTGCCCAGCCACATCTACAACCGGATCCGGCCGATCCTCCACGAGCCGGGGCCGATCGGCACCGGCGCCTACGCGACCGCGAGGGGGATCCCACTGGCCAAGGGCGAGGTGCTGAGTCGGAGGGCCGTGCACGACAACTCGAACCTGCACGTGGCGGCCATGGGCTTCTGGGTGCTCAACCTCGTGCGCGACGACAGCGTCCGTCCCTGCGCGCGAATGCCGAACGACGTCCGCGAGATCAACAAGCCAAAGCACTACGACCGAACGCCCAACTACGGCCTGGTGGTGCCCCAGCTGGCCACGCCGACCGGATCGTTCCAGGCCTTCACCGGGTCGCCGGTGTCGGTGGGCGACCTCTTCTTCCGGCCCGGGAGGATCACCGCGCACGTCGGCCAGCGGCTCACATGGCGCTTCACCGGCGGTCTCCGCCACAGCGTGACCGTGGCCAACGGCCCGCGCGGGTTCTCCTCCGTCTACTGGGGTCGTAGCCGCGGCAAGTACAGCTTCACGCCCAAGGTGGCGGGCACCTACCGCATGACCTGCCTGGTCCATCCGACGACGATGGCCCAAACGCTGGTCGTCAAGTAAGCAGCTCGCCCCGCAGGGCCCCGGACCGGCTGGCCGAGACGCTGAGCTGCCCGTCCTCAGCCGGTGGGTCGAGCGACACGCGCGTGGTGGCCCAGCGCTGCGGCTCCTCTGACATCCCGGTGGCCGCGACGACAGTGAGCGAGCCGCCCTGCTCGGTGTTGCGCGCGGCTCCGAAGACCCGTCGTGCCGCGCCGGGCGGAAGGCTCTCGAGCGAGTCGACGAGCAGCACGGCGTGGCCGCCGCGCTCGACCGTGCGCTTGGCGCGCTCGACCGCCAGCTCGGCAGCCTGTGCCTGCGACTCGGGCGAGTGCTCGAAGGATCCGCCGTAGACGCGGCCCGGGGCGCTCTCGCGCCAGTCGCCGACCTCCTCGGGCCGCACACCGGCCAGCGTCACCGACAGCTCGACGTCCGAGTGCTTCTCGCCCAGCACCTGGGCGATCTCGCGCAGGAGCCTCGTGGCTCCCGCACCAGGTGGGCCGGCGATCGAGACACGTGAGCCCTTTCCGAAGGGGACGCCCTCGAGCGCGGCGGGCGCCGACAGGCGCTCCGAGGCGAACACGGGCCTCAGCTCCGCGAAGTGCGGGCGCTGCTCGGGGGGCTCGGCGTCCGCCCCGTTGACCGACTCGACGCGCACGAGCGAGGGATGGCGCTCGTTGCGCCGCGGCGGGCGCACGGGCCCCGCGACCTCGTCACCGGCGCGCAGCTCGCAGCGGCGGATCTGGGCGGGCGAGACGTAGACGTCGTCCTTGGACTGCCCGATCGAGTCGACCCGGACGAAGCCGCTGCCGTTGGGAAGGATGTCGAGCACACCGCTCGCCGGCTCCTCCGGCTCGGGCTCGGGCTCGGGGTCCGGCGCAGGCTCGGGCTCGAGCGCCTCCTCGGCAGGAACCTCCTCAACGGGGTCGTCGTCTGCCACCTGCCCACTGCCACCTGCCTCCCCGCCCTGCGCCTCGAGGATCGCCGCCACGAGGTCCGCCTTGCGGAGCGCGCGAAAGCCCTCCAGCCCAAGCTCCGACGCGATCGCGTGGAGGTCGGCGAGCGGACTGTCTTCGAGTTCCTTGCGTTGCAGGACGGCCATGAGGCCGCGACAGACTAACGGGCGCTGCCGACTCCAGACTGCTCCACGAGTCCGTGCAGCCACTCCGCGAACTCGGGGCGCGTCTGCCAATCGGAGGCGAAGCGCTCGATCCCCTTCTCCGTGAGCGGGTGCTGCAGCATCTGCTTCAGCACCTTGCCGGGGACCGTGGACACCTCGCAGCCGAGCGTGGCCGCCGTGGTCACGTGCATCGGATGCCGCAGCGACGCGGCCAGGACCTGAGCCTCGGAGTCACCGGCGTGCAGCGCCTCCACGATCTCGGCGAGGACGGCAGTGGAATCGACGGAGATGTCGTCGACACGGCCCATGAAGCACGACACGTACGTCGCGCCCGCCTCGGCGGCGAGGAGCGCCTGCGGCGCGGAGAACACGAGCGTCATGTTCACCCGGATGCCCTCGGAGGTGAGCTCCCGGGTGGCGGTGAGCCCCGCCCGGGAGAACGGCACCTTGACGACCACGTGCTGGTGCAGCCCGGCGAGGGCGCGGCCCTCGCGGACCATGTCCTCGGGCTCGACCGCCACGACCTCGGCGGAGGTGGGCCCGTCGACCAGCTCGCAGATCCTGCGAATGATGTCCCCGGGGTCACCCTCCTCCTTGGCGAGCAGGGTGGGGTTGGTGGTGGCGCCGGAGAGAACGCCCCAGGCCGCGATCTCCTCGACCTCGGCGACGGAACCCGTATCGATGAAGAGCTTCATGCCTCAAGGATGCCCGCACCCCCCGACGGAAAAACCGGCGCAGATCCGCTCTGGAAAGCCCGCAGTGACGCGGTGCGTACTCAAGACGGGGGACGAGGGGGCCGATAGACCAGGCACGCGGTCAGACGAGGTTCCTGCCATCTCAATTTCGACCAGACAGCTCAGCCGGCCCGAGCTCACCGGCCCGCGAGCGATCGTCCGGCGCATCCGCCGGGCGCTGCCCCAGGGGCAGACGCTGCCGGACGACGACTGGGCCCGCCGGCACAAGGGGCTCCTCTGGCTGCTCTGGCTCCAGGCGCCGGCCATGTCGGTCTACGGCCTGCTCGAGGGGTTCTCGCTTCTCCACGGCCTGGCGGAGGGCTCCGCCATCGTGTTCTTCGCGCTGCTCGGCAGCTTCATGCACGACCGCCGCGCTCGTTCGGCCGCCGTCTCGCTCGGTCTGCTCACCGCGTGTGCGCTGGCCGTGCACATCTCGGGCGGGCTGATCGAGGCGCACTTCTACTTCTTCGTCGTGATCATCCTGCTCACGCTGTACGAGGACTGGCTGCCGTTCGGCCTCGCGGTCGGCTATGTGGTCTTCCACCACGGCGTGCTCGGTGCCGTGGATCCCGGTTCGGTCTACAACCACGCGGACGCCGAGGCCGACCCGTGGAAGTGGGCGCTGGTGCACGGCGGCTTCGTTCTCGCGGCTGGCGCCGCCGGCGTCCTCTCCTGGCGCCTCAACGAGGACACCCGCGCTTCGGCGCTGGCCGCGTCCCGCGAGGCCCGCCAGAGCGAGGAGCGCTTCGAGCAGGGGTTCCAGAACGCCCCGATCGGCATGTCCTTCGCCGGGGCCGACGGCCGCTACCTGCGAGTGAACCCGGCGCTCTGCCGGATGACCGGCTACTCGGAGGACGAGCTGCTCGAGCGGCGCTTCCAGGACATCACCCACCCTGACGATCTCGGCTCGGACATCGACGCGCTGAGCGCGCTGGGCCTGGGCGACCTCGACGCGTACGAGACCGAGAAGCGCTACGTCCGCGCCGACGGCGAGACGCGCTGGATCCTGCTCAACGTGTCCACCGTCCGGGACGCGGACGGCAGCGTCAAGCACTTCTTCGCCCAGGTCCAGGACATCACCGAGCGCAAGCTGGCCGAGGACCAGGTGGCCCGTTCGGTGTCGCTCCTTCAGGCGACGCTCGAGTCCACGGCCGACGGCCTGCTGGTCGTCGACCTCGAGGGCCATATCGAGAGCTATAACGAGGAGTTCGCGCGCATGTGGCGCGTCCCCCGCGAGATCCTCGCCGCCCGCGACGACGAGCGGGCCATGGCCCACGCGATCGAGCAGCTCCGCGACCCCGACGCCTTCGCGCGGCAGGTACGCGAGCTGTACACCCACCCCCATGCCGAGAGCTACGACCTGCTCGAGTTCAAGGACGGCCGCGTCTTCGAGCGCTATTCGCGGCCACAGCTGATCCACGGCAAGAGCGTTGGCCGCGTCTGGAGCTTCCGCGACATCACGGAGCGAAAGCGTGCCGAGTCGGAGCTGCAGCAGCTGGCCGACCACGACGCGCTCACGGGCCTCTTCAACCGCCGCCGCTTCGACGAGGAGCTCACGCGCGAGCTGGCCCGGGCGGCCCGCTACCAGCAGCCCGCCGCCCTGCTCGTGCTCGACCTCGACAACTTCAAGTACGTGAACGACAACCTCGGTCACCAGGCCGGCGACCAGGTCGTGATGAGCGTGGCGGCGTTGCTGCGCAAGCGCCTGCGCGAGACCGACATCGTCGCCCGCCTGGGCGGCGACGAGTTCGCCATCCTTCTGCCGCACACCGACGGCGACGAGGCCAAGGCCGTCGGCGAGCGTGCTGCTGCGAGCCGTGCGTGACCACGAGGCCCTCGCCGGCGGCAGGTCGATGCGCATGACCACGAGCCTCGGCATCGCCCACTTCGGGGAGCACGGCGCCACCGCCGACGAGCTGCTCGCCGCCGCTGACATGGCCATGTACGCCGCCAAGGAAGCGGGCCGCGATCGCCTCAACGTCTACGAACCCGGCTCGGAGACCGCGAGCCGGAACAGCGCCTCCTGGATCGATCGGATCCGCCGGGCCCTCGACGAGGACCGCTTCGAGCTCCACGCGCAGCCGATCCTCGACATCGTCAAGGGCGAGATCTCCCAGCACGAGCTCCTGATCCGCATGCTGGGCGATGACGGCGAGATCATCCCTCCGGTGGCGTTCCTCGGAGTCGCAGAGCGCTTCGGCCTCGTCCAGTCGATCGACCGCTGGGTGGTCGCCCAGGCCATCCGGCTGATGGAGCGCGAGCTCCAGGCAGGCCGCGAGCTGCGGCTCGAGGTGAACCTCTCCGGACGCTCGGTCGACGACCGCGAGCTGCCGGTGCTGATCCAGGAGGAGCTCGGGAAGACCTCGGTGAACCCGGACAACCTGATCCTCGAGATCACCGAGACCACGCTGATCAGCAACATGGCCGACGCCCGCAGCTTCGCGGAGATGCTCACGCGGGTTGGCTGCCGCTTCGCGCTCGACGACTTCGGCGCCGGCTTCGGCTCCTACTACTACCTCAAGCACCTGCCGCTGCACTACCTGAAGATCGACGGCGACTTCATCCGCAACCTGCCGACGAGCATGACCGACCAGCTCATGGTCAAGGCGATGGTGCAGGTCGCGAAGGGGCTGGGCATGAAGACGGTCGCCGAGTTCGTGGGCAGCGACGAGACGCTCGTCTTCCTGCGCGAGTACGGCGTCGACTACGCCCAGGGCTTCCACATCGGCAAGCCGACGCCCGTGGCCGAGGTGTGGCCGGCGGACGTGGCCGCCGCCGCGGTACCGTAACCGCGTGGACGACGACGTCCGGCGGATCAGCGAGCTGCTGCACGAGGCCGGCGAGAAGCACCACTCCGTCTACCGCATCGTCGACGGGGCGGACGACGACTGGGCGTCCTGGTACTCGGACTGGCTCACCAAGCTCTCCGAGCTACCGGACCTGCTCGGTGTGAAGCCGGTCCGCAGCGAGCTCACCTACATGCTCGTCAAGCTGGGCAAGGACTACGAGGCGGAGAGTCCGGACGAGCCCTGGCCGGACTACTACGCCCGCGCGCTGGCGGACCACTTCGCGGGCTAGCTGAGACCGGCGGCCTGGCGCGCCTCGGCGCGGTCCAGGTGGAACTCGATCCGGGCGAGGCGGTCGCCGCGGAAGAAGTGGACCGCGGCGGCCTGGGACTCGACCAGGTTGGTCGAGCCGCGTAGACGGCCCTGCTGGACCGCCTCCACGACGATTCCGTCGGGCCCCGGGACGATCCGCTCGAGCTCGAGCGTGAAGGACTCCCACGGCTCCAGCCAGTCCAGCCAGAACGCGATGAAGCCGTCGGCGCCCCGCGACGTAGGGATGAGGCCGCCGGCGCCCGGCCCGCCGCCCAGTCCCACGATCTCGAGGTCCGCCACCGCCGCCTCCTCGAGGAACGCCCGCATCCGCCCAAGACGCGCCTCGTCCCGCAAGGCGCTGACCCAATCGCCGTCGGGGGTGTGCTCGATCCAGCGGCCGACGACCTCCGCGCGCCGGTCAGCCACCGGTGGGCTCCCTCCGCAGCTCGTCCGCAAGCGCACCTCCCGGAACCGCCTCGCGGCCGGCGAGAGCCGCGCGCACGCGCAGGTAGTCCCGGGCGCCGGCAACGTCGTGCACCCGGAGGACGTGAGCGCCGCCCTCGCTTGCCGCCCCGACCGCGGCCAGCGTCGCGGCGTCGCGCTCGGCCGGCGCGCGGTCGGTGAGCGCGCCGAGGAAGTCCTTGCGCGAGACGGCCAGGAGCAGGGGGCGGCCGAGCTCGTGGAGCTCCGAGAGCCGGCGCAGGACCTCGACCGACTCCGCCGGCGTCTTCGCCAGGTCGATGCCCGGGTCGAGCACCAGCTGGTCGGCGTCCACGCCGAGCTCGCGGGCCGCCCCGGAGCGCTCGCGCAGGAGCTGGGCCACATCCGCCACCACGTCGTCGTAGTCGGGAAAGCCCTTGGTCTTCGGTGGCACGCGCGTGTGCGTGACGACCAGGCCCGCGCCCGTCTCGGCACAGGCCTCCGCCACACCGGGGTCGGAGAGGGCGCTTACGTCGTTGATCATCGCCGCGCCCGCGTCGAGGGCGGCCCGGGCCACCGGCGCTCGCCAGGTGTCCACGGACACGAGCAGCCCCTCGGCGGCGAGCGCCTCCACCAGGGGAAGGACTCGGTCGATCTCCCCCGCCTCGGTCACCGCGGGCCGGTCGGTGCGGCCGGACTCGCCGCCCACGTCGATCAGCGTCGCGCCCTCGGCGGCCAGTCCGAGCGCCGCCTCCCGCAGCTCGGCGAGCGATCGCGCGCCCGGGTCCGAGAACGAGTCGGGCCCGGCGTTGACGATGCCCATCAGGAGCGGCCGGCCGGGCTCCGCCTCGAGCCGGCGCTCACGCAACCGCAGCTTCACGGCGTCCTCCACTCGCGCCCGGCACGAAGCCCTCCGCCCGAGCGACCTCGAGCCAGTCGTCTACCTCGGCCTGCACGCGGGCGTCGTCCCAGCCGAGCTCGGCCGCCATAGCGCGGGCCGCGCGCGCAGGGCCTTCGGCGCCATCCGCGCACAGGGTCCTCGCGTCGAGCAGCCCCAGCCGAGTCCGCCGGATGAGCACGTCGGCGAGGCAGCGGGTCTGCTCGCGGCGGGCGGCGAAGGCCGCCTCGGCCACCAGGTCCGGCAGCTCGGGCGTGATCCGCTCGGCCAGCTCCGCGGACCCCGCCGCCATCTCCATCACCTCGCGGGCCGCGTGGCCGTAGCGGGCGGCCAGGTGGGCGCGCGACTCCTCGTCCACCCCGGACGCCTCGGGCAGGGCGCCGGGATCCTCGGGCATCCCGAGCGGGATCTCCTCGGTGCGGCAGGGCGCGTCACGGCCCTCGCGCTCGACGATCCGGTCGACCGCCATCTTGGCCATCCGCCGCCACGTGGTCAGCTTGCCGCCGGTGATCGTCACGAGGCCGGAGCTGGTCTCGTACAGCTCGGCCTTCCGCGAGATGTCGACCGACTTCTTCGGGTCGCCCGTCGAGATCAGCGGCCGCACCCCGGCGTAGGCGCCGGTCACGTCAGCGGCCGAAAGGGAGACGCCGAAGAACTCGTTGCAGGCGGAGAGGAGGTAGTCCACGTCGTCGGCGCTGGGCGGCACGTGCTCGAGCTCGCCCTCGTAGTCGTTGTCGGTCGTGCCGATCAGCGTGCGGCCCAGCCAGGGCAGGACGAAGATCGTCCGGCCGCCGCCCGCCGGGACGATCGCCCCCGCCCGCACGTCGAGGGCGGCCCGCGACAGGGTCACGTGCGTGCCGCGCGAGGGGCGGATCCGCGGCACCTCCTCCTCTTCGTAGAGCTCGTCGGGCCGGATCTGGTCGGCCCAGACGCCGGTTGCGTTCACGACGTTGTCGGCCTCGACCTCGAACTCGTCGCCGCCGGTCCGATCGCGCACCCTCACTCCGGCCGCGCGGCCGTTCCGCTCGACCAGGGCCGTGACCTCGCACGAGTTGGCGAGCACGGCGCCAAAGCGCTCGGCCTCGCCGAGCACGGTCAGGACGAGCCGGGAATCGTCGGTCTGGCAGTCGTAGAAGAGGTAGGCGGCGGTGGGGTCGCGCGGCGCCAGCGCCGGCAGCAGCTCGATCGTCTCGTCGGCGTCCACCACGCGGTGGCGGTCGGCGCTCCATTCCTCGTCGGTCCGTCCCCGCCGCCGGGACATCACGTCGTACATGTTGAGGCCAACCCCCAGGAGCCGGTCGGGGCGCTTGCCCTCGAACGCCGGGACCAGCAGCGGCAGCGGCTTGACGATGTGCGGCGCCAGCCGGACCATGATCGAGCGCTCGAGCAGCGCCTCGCGAACCAGGCCCAGATCGAAGTTCTGGAGGTAGCGAAGCCCTCCGTGTACCAGCTTCGACGAACGGCTCGACGTACCCGAGGAGTAGTCGTCGCGCTCGACGAGGGCGACGCTGTAGCCGCGCGAGGCGGCGTCGAGGGCCACGCCGGCGCCGGTGATACCGCCGCCGATGACCACGAGGTCGAACCGGTCCCTGCCCATGGCGGCCACTGCGTCGGCGCGCGGGATCACCCCGCAGAGGCTATCCGCCGGCGCGCCTGCGGCCCTGCCGAGGGCGACCAAGCTCGGGACGCTAGTGCGCGTGCAGGCCGACGAGTGTGGTGAAGGCCGCGCCGAGTGCGCGAAGTGTGCGAGTCATGCCGGCTACTTCGCACGCGCGAGGGCTTTGGATCAGGGCAGGTAGCTGACGAACTGCTCCGGCGCCTCGCGCTCGGGGGGCTCCCGCTCCTGGCGCGCAGGCCCGAGGTGGACGAGCGCGACCACGCGCTCGTCGTCCTCGACGGCGAGCGCGGCCCTGCCCTCGGGGGTGCGGAGCACGCCCGGCGTGCGCCAGTAGCCGGCCAGGCCACGGCCGTGCGCGGCGAGCAGGACGATGTAGGTGGCCACCGCCGTGGCGCACAGGTCCTCCTCGTCCTGGACCGGGTCGCCCGTCTGGCGCACGGTCACGAGCACGAGGGTGGGGGCGCGGTCGAGCTTTGCGGCGCCCTCGGCTCCCGCGGCCTCCTTCAGCCCTCCGAGCGTCTCCGGACCGAGCACCCGGAAGCGCCACGGGTTCGTGAGGTTGTGGTTGGGCGCCCAGCGGGCCAGCTCGAACAGCTCGTCGAGCGTCGCCCGGTCGACGGGCTCGCGTCCGTACGCCTTGTGGGTGCGGCGGGTCTTGATTCCCTGCTCCAGGTCCATGTGCCTCGATCGACGCTAGCCGATGCCCGTCAGCTCCTCGCTCAACTCCCAAAGCCGGCCGGCGGTGGCGTCATCGGTCGCTCTCCGCCCGATCTGGCCCAGCTTCGAGTCGACGAAGTAGACGCCGGACGTCTCAGCCGCCTCCGGGGCGGATGCGAGATAGACGAGCGTCTGCGCCCCACGTGCGGGCGACGCGAAGAAGAGCCCGCCCACCCGCCACGCGACGGCCTTCAGCAGGCCGGCGTCCCGGGCGAGCCGGGAGCGGATCACGCCAGGGTGGAAGCAGTTGGCAACCACGCCGGTGCCCTCCAGCCGCCGCGCCAGCTCGCGCGTGAAGAGGATGTTCGCGAGCTTCGAGTTCCCGTATGAGCGACCCCACGACCAGCCGCGCTCGAGCTGGAGGTCGTCGAAGTCGAGCTGCGCCCCGGTGTGCGCGACCGAGCTCGTGGTGACGACGCGGGCGGGCGAGGACTCGCGGAGCCGGTCCAGGAGCAGGTTCGTAAGCAGGAAGGGCGCCAGGTGGTTGACGGCCAAGACCAGCTCGTAGCCGTCCTCGCTGAGCTCGCGGCGGCCGGTCACGGTGCCGGCGTTGTTCACCAGCACGTGGATCTTCGGATGGCGCTCGAGTAGCCGGTCCGCGAGCGATCGAACCTCGGCGAGCGAGGCGAAATCCGCCGTCAGCGGGTCGGCCGCCCCGTCGATCCGCTTCGCGACCGCCGCGAGACGGCCCTCGTCACGGCCGACCAGGACGACCTCGGCGCCCAGCCGGCCGAGTCCCTCCGCGCCGGCGGCCCCGATGCCGGAGCTCGCGCCGGTGACCACGACGGTGCGGCCCGCGAGGGGCTGTTCGGATAGCTTGGGCACGGTGAGCCGGGGCAGCGTAGTCGTCACCGGCGCGTCGACGGGGATCGGCGAGGCGACCGCGACGCACCTCGCGGGTCTCGGCTTCGACGTGCTCGCGGGCGTGCGGAAGGACGAGGACGCCGAACGCCTGCGCGGCGACGGCGCGCGGCCGGTCAAGCTGGACGTGACCGACGCGGGCTCGATCGCCGCCGCCCGGGAGGAGATCGACGCGGCCTGTGGCGGCCGCCTCGCGGGTCTCGTGAACAACGCCGGCATCGCCGTGGCGGCGCCGCTCGAGTACATCCCGGTCGACCGTCTCCGCGAGCAGCTCGAGGTCAACCTGATCGGGCAGGTGGCTGTCACGCAGGCACTCCTGCCCTTCCTGCGGGCCGCCAAGGGCAGGATCGTCAACGTCAGCTCGATCGGCGGCCGGATCGCGCTGCCTCTCGCCGGTCCCTACGCCGCCTCCAAGTTCGCGCTCGAGGCCGTGAGCGACTCGCTCCGGCGCGAGCTGCGCCACCTCGGCGTCGACGTGGTGGTGATCGAGCCGGGCGGTATCAAGACGCCGATCTGGAAGAAGGGCAACGCCGCGGCCGAAGAGATGCTGAAGGACGTGCCCGAGGAGGCCGAGGCGCTGTACGGCAAGCTGGTCGCCACCCTTCGCGCCGAGAGCGAGAAGATCGGCACGGAGCGCGGGCTGCCGCCGAGCGCCGTCGCCGAGGTGATCGGCACCGCGATGACCTCGGGCAAGCCCAAGACGCGCTACCTCGTGGGCCGCGACGCCAAGCTCCGGGCCGCGATCGCCAAGCGCGTTCCCGACCGCGTGATGGACGCGCTGATCAGGCGCGCGCTCTCAGGGGACTAGGACGAGCTTCCCCTCGTGGCCGGCGAGCGCGTCGGCCGCGTCGTCCCAGGCCACGGTCCGGGTCGTGACCAGCTCCGGCCGCAGGCTGCCGCTCTCGATCAGCTCGAGGACGCGCGGGATCCCGGGCCGGGCATGCACGCGCCCGGTGTGGAAGGTGAGGCAGTTGGTGTAGGCCTCGAGCAGGGGCATCGGCGTCTCCGGCTGGAAGTAGATCCCGGTGCTCGTGCAGACGCCGTCGGGCTCCGCCGAGCGGACCGCGCAGGCGAGGCCCGCGGGGTCGGCGCTCGAGTCGACCGTGATCGGATAGGGGCCGAGACGCTTGGGATACGGGCCTTCGATCGCGTTGGCGCCCATCGCGCGCGCCCGCTCGAGACGGTCCTCGTCGTGGTCGAGGTAGTCGACGCGGCCGGCGCCGAGCGCCACGGCAATCCCCGCCGCGTAGACGCCGATGCTGCCGGCGCCGCCCAGCACGAGCACGGCGGCGCCCGGTCGCTCGTCGAGGTGAGGCCCGACCGTTCGCCAGGCGTCCGTGACGTTGTCGCTCACGCTGGCGGCGGCCTGCGGATCGACGCCCTCGGGGAGCGGCACGAGCATGTGGTCGGCGTAGGGAACCCGGACGACGTCGGACATGAAGCCGCCCCAGTCGCCGCCGAACTCCCCGAACCCGAACATCGACAGCCGCGGCACGGACCGGCAATTGCCGGTGTTGCCGCGGCGGCAGGCGTCGCAGTCGCCGCAGGAGACCTGGAAGGGCACGCTCACGAGCGTCCCGGCTCCCTCTCCCTCGATCACCTCGGCCACGCACTCGTGGCCAAACGCCAGCGGCGGCTTGTACGGCGTCATGCCGCGGACGAGCATCGCGTCGAGGTCGCAGGTGGCGACCGCGAGCGGGCGGACCAGCGCCTCTCGGTCGTCCGCGCGGCGCGGCTCCTCCACGTCCCACCACTCGAGCCGTCCGGGCTCGATGTAGGTGAGCTGGCGCATGACCTAGGCTAGGCCGGCGTTACGGCCTTCTCGACCTCTTCGCGGCCGCCCTTGACCAGCTTGGCGAGGTCCTCGAGCTTCACCGCCCGGCCGGCGGCGCCCCAGTTCCCGTCCTTGACCTCGTCGATGATCACCCAGGTGATCGGCTTGACGGCGTCGCCGTAGCCCTCGGCCTCGACCACCGCGTCGGTGACGAGCTCGATCATGCGGTTCTTCTTCTCCTCGCTGAGCGAGCCCTCCGGCACGCGAATGTTCACGAGCGGCATGTGGATCTCCCTGTAGTGGGTTGCATTGCGCAACCCACCCTAACCTAGGCCGCCACGCCGTGCGCCCGGCCGATGCGCGGCAGGGCGATCTTCTCCGGCTCCGGCTCGTCGACGGGCGGGGCCTTGCCCAGAAGGCGGAAGGCGAGGCGGGTGGAGAGCGCCATGATCGTGATCTGCGGGTTCACCCCGAGCGCGCTCGGCACGACGCTTCCGTCGGCCACGTAGACGCCCTCGGCGCCGTGGAGCCGGAGCTCGCCGTCGACGACTCCGCGGGCCGGGCTCGCGTCGGCCCGGGCGGTGCCGAGCGGGTGGAACGCCATCAGCGTGAGGTCGGAGGCGCGCACCCTGACATCCCGCAGCGGCCGCGGGTCCTCCGTCGTCTGCTCCCCGTGCCCGTGGACGGGAAGGAACACCCGCTTGGCGCCCGCCTCCCAGTAGAGCTCGGCTAGCAGCTCGATCCCGCGGCGGAAGAGCTTCACGTCCTCGTCGATCAGGTCGTAGCGGATCTCCACGCGGCCGCCGCGGCGGCGGACGAAGCCGCGCGAGCGGTCCGAGACCATCACCCCGAACTGGGAGAGCTTCGTGAAGCGAAGCATGAGCTCGCGGTGTCGCTCGCGGGAGAACGGCAGCGACATCGACAGGTAGTCCGGCGGCCCCGCGGCGCCCTCGAACATGATCCCCTCGTCGGCGAACTCGTCGATGTAGAACGACTGGGGCACGCCGGTGGCCATGTCGATCTCCTCGTCGAACTCGGCCCGGACCGCCGTGGCGGGATGGATGGCGAGGTTGCGGCCGAGCTCACCGGACTCGAGGCCGAGCCCGTTGCTCTTCAGGAACAGCGGGGTGTGGATGGCGCCGCAGGCCACGATCACGGTCTCGCAGTCCACGCGCACGCGGCCGCCGCCGCTGGTAGCGGCCTCGACGGCCCGGGCCCGGCCATGCTCGAGCACGATCTTGCGGGCCCGGCAGCCGGTGTAGGTGACCGCCCCCGCATCCCACGCGCGCGGCACGTAGGTCTGGCCCACGTGCTGCTTGGCCGAGGCCGGGCAGCCGAACGCGCACACGCCCGAGCCGACGCAGCCCTTGGCGTTGCGGAAGATGAAGTCGCCGGACCAGCCGAGGGCGTCCGCGCCGCGCTTGACGACCAGCGCGTTGCGGCCGGCCAGCTCGGGCGGCACCTGACTGACGTTGAGCTCCCGCTCGACGCGGCGGAAGTAGGGGTCGAGCTCGTCCGGGGTGAGCTCGCCGAGGCCGAAGCGCTCGCCCCACGCGGCGAGCACTCCCGGCGGCGTGCGGAAGCAGGTGCCCGAGTTGACGAGCGTGGTCCCGCCGACGTGCGAGCCGAGCGGCAGGACGATCGGGACGTTGCCCAGGGTCGTGACCTGGCCGGCGTCGCGGTAGAGCAGGGCGGTCATCTCGCGCGGGCGCGCGGTGAACTCGTCGACCGACCGGCGCTCGCCCTCCTCGAGCATCACCACGCGCGCGCCGCCCTCGGCCAGCTCCTTGGCCACCGGCGCCCCGCCGGCGCCGGTGCCGATCACGCAGACGTCGGCCTTGACCCTGTGCTCGCCGGCGATCCGGGAGCCGCGCTCGATGCGCTCGACCTCCGGCAGGAACATCCCGCTGCCGTCCGTGTAGGCGTTGCCCGTGGTGGCCCTCACGGCCGCGCCTCCGCTGCCCGCAGCTGCCGTGCCCGCGCGACGTTGGCATCGGCGTCGTAGCCGAGCCGGTTCATGATCGCGTCGTCGCCGTAGTAGGCGAGGAAGGCGATGCCGCTGAGCAGCTTCACGAGGTCGCGTGCACGCCGAGAGCGCTCGAGCCTCCCCAGGGCCTCGGCGCGCTCGGCTTCGGTCAGCGTCCTGAGCCGGCCTCGCGCCCCCACCAGTCGCGGTGCGAGCTCCGCCGCGTAGAGGAGCGCGCGCAGGCCCGCCCGGTTGAGCCGAGGCGCCTGCGCGAGCCAGCGGTCGAGAAACTCCACGGCGTCGGTCTGCCGCACCGGGGGCAGGCCCGCGCCGGGAGCCACCACCGTGTCGCAGACGCAGGCGAAGATCGAGGCCTCGCGCGAGCTGAGCGTCTCGAGGATCATCGCAGGCCCCGCCCCTGGACCTCGGCTATGCGGGCCACGGCGGACGCCGCCCGGCCGGGCGCGCCGGCGCGGACCGCAGCCGCCGCGCGGCGGTACAGGGGCGCCAGCTCCAGCCTGTCGCGGACCACGGCGCGGAACAGCTCCGCCCGGTCGAAGTAGAGCTGGCGGATCGAGTTGAGGATGAGGACGAAGACCACGTTGCCCGCCGCGTCCACCAGCTCCGTCATGAACGCGAAGTCGAGCGCCTGCGCGGCCTCGTCGTCCTCGGCGCCGGCGAAGCGCGCGGCCAGCTCCTCGAGCTTGGCGGCCTGCTCGTCGCTGCGCCGCTCCGCGGCGAGCCGCGCCGACTCCTGGAGCATCAGCCGGCGCGCCTCGAGCAGGCTCGCCAGCGTGCCGGTGTCGAGCCCGCCGGCGCGGAAGAGCACGTGCGCGACCACGTCGAGCCCACCGTGCTCGCGCCAGTCGCGCACCCGCATCGCGTCGCCGTGACGCACCTCGAGCAGCCGCAGCTGCTCGAGCCGCTTGACGGCCTCGCGGACGGAGGCCATGTTCACCTCGAGCTCGGCGGCGAGCGTACGCTGCGTCGGCAGCTTCTCACCCGGCGCGTATCGGCCGGACAGGATCTCCTCGGCCAGGGCGCGGAAGACCTGGTCGGAGACGAGGGAGCGTCGGATCGCCTGCGCCATGAGCGCGGCAGTGTACCGGTGTTCCGAACAATTTCAGCCAGTTGCGAGGCGGCGGCGGCGGCGCAGGAATATGCGCAGGCCGAAAATGGCAGTGAGCGCGCCCGTCGCCGCGAGCGCGACCAGCCAGGCGGAGGGACCTCCGTCCGGCTCCTGCTTTGCGGCACTGGCCGGCCGGGTCGCGACGGCCTCCGAGTCCGTCGGCTCGGCGCGTCTGCGCGGCTCGGCCGGAGCGGCGGCGTGGGCCAGCGGACGCTTCGTCGGCTTGTGCCCTCCGGCCGACGCGGGTGCCGCGGCCGCCGCGCTGCTCCGGCGGTGCCGCTTGCGCTTGCGCGGAACCGGCCGCAGCGGCAGCGGCTTGCGGCGGAACGCCATCAGCGCCTGAGCGGTCACCCACACCGGCGTCTGCGAGCTGACGCTCGAGTAGCGGACCGAGCCATCCGGTCGCTGGAGCCGCTTGAGGTAGCGAAGAGCGCTCCCGACCATCTCGCCGCCCGCGTGCACCGCCAGCAGTCCCTGGACCGCATAGGCGGTCGACTGCGCGTTGGAGCTCCCGCCCGCCATCTGCGGGAAGCCGCCGTCCGCGTTCTGGCCCTTACGGAGGTAGATGACCGCGTCGTGCGCCGCGGCGCCGCTTCCGTGGCCCACCGCGGCCAGCGCCTGGAGGCTCGCGCCCGTCATGTCGAAGTCGGCGCCCGAGCCGGGCGTGAGCCCGAAGCCGCCGTCGGGCTTCCGCGAATGCTCGAGCCAGGAGATCGTCCTCGCCCCCACGTCCTTGTGGGCGGCTCGCAGCGCCAGGATCCCGAAGGCCGTGTAGCTCACGTAGCCGGCGATCGAGCCGTCGCCGCGGCGGCGGGCGAGCACCTCCCCCACCAGGTCGCGGCCCTTGAAGCGGCGCGCCGAGAGCCCTGCCGCGCGCAGCACGAGGATCGTGCGCTCGACCTCGCCGACGTCGTGCAACGAGCCCGCGTGACGGCGCAGGTAGGTGCTGATCGCCCGGCCGTGGCGGCGGTGCACGTCGCGCGGGTTGTGCCGGGCGGAGGCCAGCCCGAGGGCAGCCCAGCCGGTCATCAGCTGGCTCGACGACGACCGGGGCCGGTTGCCGAAGCCGCCGTCGCGGGATTGCGCGCGGGCGAGGTACCGCGCCGCGCGCGAGCTGGCCGACGCGTCGGCGGACGATGGCACCGCGAGCCCGCCGGCGACGGCCAGCGCCACGAGCGCGGCGGCCGCGACCGGCGCCGGCTGCCAGCGAACCTCGAAGCGGCGCCGGTAGCGGCGCAGCGCTCGAATGAAGACGGGCCCGATCACGAGACAGAAGACCACGTTCCCGATCGCGTGAGCGAGGTTGTAGGGCAGCGAGCTGGCGGATACGGCGAGATAGGAGTCGAGGTCCTGCCGCGCGGCCAGGGTCCACTGGTAGAGGTCCATCCAGGCGCCGAACGCGAGCCCGGCGAGGCCGCACACCAGCGCCAGCTGCACCCGGCCCAGCTCGCGGCGCCGCACGACCCGCGCGAGCAGCGCCCCGGCCACGCCGACGCCGCCCCAGCCGGCCATCTGCCACACGGTCCACGGCCCCTGGGAGAGAAAGACGTTCGAGACGAGCGCGGTGACCGCGCCCACCGCGAACCCCGGCGCCGCTCCGAGCGCATAGCCGGCGAAGAGCACGATGTCGGTGGTGGGCTTGACGTTGGGGATTGCCGCGAACGCGAGCCGTCCGACCACCGCCAGCGCGGCCAGCGCCGCGACGAGCGACAGCACCCGCGCGGGCGGCTTCTGGCGCTCGTACCAGGCGAAGCCGGCGGCAAGGGCCGCCACCAGCACGAGGAAGCTCGAGAGCTGCCAGCTCATCGGACCAGGACTCCCGCCAGGAGCCGCGCCCCCTCCTCGGCCGTGAGGGCGGCGCCATCCAGGGCGCGCGCCACCTCGGTGGAGAAATGCCAGCCGCTTCCCAGCACCTCGGCCGGCCCGCCGTCCGCGATCACGTCGCCCTTGCCCATCAGCACCACGCGGTCGGCGAACTCCGCGGCGAAGGCCGTGTCGTGGGTGGCCACCATCACGGCCGCGCCGGCGCCGGCGAGCTGCTCCGACCCGCCGCGCCAGGGCGCGCTTGCGGGTGGGGTCCATCCCACGGGTCGGCTCGTCGAGCAGCACCGCCGAGTAGGGCCCGCCCGCCAGCACCACCTCGAGGGCCAGGCGCTCGCGCTCGCCGCCGGAGAGGTCGCGCGGGTTGGCCAGGCCGCGGCCCTCGAGCCCGGCGGCGGCGAGTCCCTCGGGGCCGGCCTCGTCGACGCGCGTGCTCGTGGATCAGGTAGTCGCCGGGGTTCTGCAGCAGCAGGGCCACCTCGCCCGCGCGCTCGAGCCGTCCGCGCGTCGGCTCGATCAGCCCCTTGGCGAGCCGCAGCAGCGTGCTCTTGCCCGCGCCGTTGCGGCCCATCAGCGCCACCCGCTCTCCCGGCCGCAGTTGCAGCTCGAGGCCGCGCAGCACGGCCGGGCCGTCCTCGATCTCGTACCACAGCCCCTCGAGCGCGAGAGCCGTGGGGCCGCGCCGGCGAGCCAGCGGAGCCGGCTCGGGCACCTCGGGTGCCAGGCCCGCGTCGCGCAGCGCGGAGCGGGCCGCCTTGACCGAGGCGGGAGGCGGCCCCAGACCCGCCAGCGAGAACATGCGGGCCACCGGCGTGGCGAGCTCGCCCCCCGCGGCCCAGTCGAGGAAGCCGGCCGGCGCGGCGTCGCAGGCGAGGACGCCGTCCTCCAGCGCGAGGACGCGATCGGCGGCGGGGAGGCAGCGCTCGAGGCGGTGCTCGGCAACGACCACGGCCGTGCCCCATTCCTCGTTCAGCCGCCGCAGCGTCCAGATCAGCTCGTCGCCGGCCACCGGGTCGAGCTGCGACGTGGGCTCGTCGAGCAGCAGCAGGGCGGGCCGGTGCGCGAGCGCCGCGGCTATCGCCACGCGCTGGAGCTCGCCGCCGGACAGCGTCTCGGTGCGGCGGTCGAGCAGGTGAGCGACGCCCAGCGCCAGCGCCACCTCCTCCACGGCGCGGCCCACCGCCGCCGGCGTCCCGCCACGCTGCTGGAGCGGCAGCTCGAGCTCGGCCCGCACGCCGCCCATCACCACCTGCGTCTCGGGGTCCTGGAAGACCGTGCCGCACAGGCCCGCGAGCTCGGCCGGCCCGTTGTCGCGCACGCCGAGCCCGCCGACCGCGAGCTCGCCGGACGCCACCCCGCCGTGGAAGTGCGGCACGAGCCCGCACAGCGCCCGGATCAGGGTCGACTTGCCCGAGCCGGAGTTGCCGGCGAGCACCGTGAACGAGCCGGGGTCGATCGAGAGGGTCAGGTCGCGCAGCGCCGGCCGCGTCGCCTCGGGATACGAATAGGTGAACTCCTCGGCGACCACGAGCGGCTCAGCCACGAGCCACCCCCAGCCGCGCCGCACGCCCGCTGAACGGCATCGCCGCCCCGGCGAGGAGCAGCGCGCACGAGGGCGATCTCAGGCGGCCCGATCGGCATCTCGAGCCGCGGATAGAACTCCATCGCCCCCACCCCGGCGATCTTGGCGACGAGAGCTCCCACCGCCACCGCGGCGGCCGCGCCGCCCACGCGCAGGTCGTGGCGCGACCAGCGCCGCCGCGCCGTGCGCACACGCCCGGCGCTCGCGTAGCCACGAACCTCGAGGGCGGCCGCCACGTCCACCGCCCGCTCGAGCGCGCCGGACAGCGCCGCGCGCGCCACGGCCAGCCGGCCCGGCGGGACCGGGCGGCAGCGGGCGGCGTCGTTCATGCGCGAGGCGTCGCGTGCGAGGACCGGCACGAGCCGGGTGGCGAGCGACGCCGTCAGCGCCGACCGGTAGGACAGCCGCCGGAACAGGCGGAGGAGCTCGTCCGGATCGACGGCGGCGGACAGCAGCCCGAGGGGCACGATCACCGCGACCACGCGGAGCCCGGCGACGCCGCCGGCTACGAGCGATTCGAGCGTCACGTCCACCCTCCTGCCGAGCACGACGCCGCCGCGGACCAGAAGCGTGTCGCCGCCCTGGTAGACGATCGGATTGATCAGCGCGATCAAGATCGCCAGCGGCAGCGACAGCCGCAGCGAACGCCACACCTCGCGCGCAACGCCCGCCGCGGCGCCCGCCAGGACCACGGCCGCCAGCGCCGCCGCGAGGATCACGGGCTGGGGGTAGAGCGCGCCCACGAGCGCGAAGGCGCAGCAGAAGGAGGCGGCCACCGACGCCCGGGCGCTGTGGAGCGCGCTCGCACGCGGCTGGTAGACGGGGACGAGCCTCATGGCACCTTCTCCACCCTCCCACCCGGCAGCGCAGCGACGGCGTAGGCGTCGCGGAGCGATCGCCGGTCGAAGGCGTCGGCCGCTGCGGCCACCCCCCTGTCGTCCAGCCCGGTGACGAGCCAGACGATCTCCTGCTCCGAGGGGGCGAACGCGGCGACGAGCCCCGTGCCGGCGGGCGCTCGCCGCGCCACGTGACCGGCCGCGTCGAGCAGGTCGAGCTCGCGGTCGCCCTCGGGCAGTCGCGCGTACACCCCGCTCTCCTCGGGACCGCTCCGCAGCCCGGTGAAGGCGCTCACGATCTTCGCCCTCCGCCATGGGGCGACGACCACCCGGATGATGTGGCGGGTTCCCGACGTCCCGAGCGAGGCGCCCGTGGGCGCGGCCCCGAGGCTCTCGAGCCGGTCCTTGACGAGCTTGCACGGGCGCGATGACTCATCGCCGCATTCCACCCGCACCGGATAGCGCTTGCCCTCGAGGCCGTGCCGGAAGGGCTCCGGGAAGGCGCCCACGATGGCCGGCACGCGCATGGTCGCCGCCCAGCTCCGGAAGTCCCACTGGACCACGTCGCCCGGCGACAGCTCGTACTCCGCCGCGCCCACGCTCGCTTCGATCCCGTTCACGAAGTAGAACCAGTCCGCGCGCCCGCCCGCGCCCTTGCCGGAACGGCCCTCGATCGACTGCACGAAGCGCCCGCCGTAGCGCGTACCCACGTCGAACTTCGACCGCAGCAGCCGCATCACGGTCTCGTCCTCGCGGACCTTCTCCACCCGCACCGTCCCGATCCGCTCGTGGCCGAAGTCGCTCGTCACCCGCTCCTCCGCCCCGCCCGCCCTCTCCTTGCCGGGACCAAGGCCGCACCCGGCGAGGAGGAGGACACAGGCGAGCGGAGCGAGCCATCTCACCCTCAGGGCACCCGGGCCCTCTCGCTGAAGGAGCGCACCAGTCCCTTCTTCTGGGCGGCGACGCGATAGGCGCCGCTCGGCAGCGCCAGCCGGGCGCGACCATCGGCGCCGGTCAGCGCCGTGGCGGCGCCGGCCTTCACGGTCGCGCCCGCCACCACCGCGCCGTGGCCCTCGTCGTCGTAGCCCAGGACCTTCACGGTGAGGCCGGCGGCATCCGGGGTGATCCGCACCGCAAGCGTCCGCTGGCAGCCGCCGGAGCGGAGAACGCAGTAGAACCAGAGGACGCGCTGACCGCTCCGCAGCCGCCGCCCGTTGCCGAACGGGCCGCTCGGATCGGCGGCGCCGGTCGTGCCCGCCTTGCGGCCGACCTTGTACTCCCAGCCGCGCCGGCCCCGGTTCCTGTCGTGCCGGATCGAGCGGACGAAGAGCTGGCCGGCATCGCGCGGATCGCGCGAGCAGGAGCCGAAGTCGCGCAGCCCGATGCGCCCCGGATGGCTTCGGAAGAGCGCGGCGAGCGGCGTCCGGCTCGCCACCGCGCAGCGCTTGCGGCCGACCTTGACCTTGAGGCCGCGTGGCGACACGTTCTTCGTCACCGCCTTGCCGCTGCGGAAGACGACCATCTGCCGGACCTTGGCCTCGGCGGGCGCCGCGGCCACGACGGCGAGAGCCACCGTGGCCGCGAGGACGCTACGGAAGCGGGGCGATCGCATCGATCTCCACCCTTCCTCCGCCGAGCGCCTTCAGGCGCACCGTGTGCAGTCCGGCCTTGCGCCGCTTCGAGCTGAACAGGACGCTCCGGAACCGGGGCCTGCCGCGCAGGCGCAGGACCTTGCTGTGGCCGTCGATGCTCACCCGCAGGCGACCGCCCCTCCGCAGCTTGCGGCCGATCAGGGCCACGCCGCGTCCGTGGAAGCGGAGTCGCGCCCGCGCCCCCGCTGCGCGCGAGCGCAGCACGCGCCCGCCCCAGGCGCCGCTCCGGGCGAGGCGCTTCCAACCGCGCGAGAAGCGGATCCGGCGCTTGTCGCGGTCGTCGATCGGCACGACCACCTCGCCGTCGCCGAAGCCGCTGCGATTGCCCGCGCGATCGACGGCGCTCACCCGGAACTCGTAGCCAAGCCCCGGCTCGCCGCGGAAGTGCGCCCGGGTGAGGATCGTGTCGTCCTTGAGCTTCGTCCAGGGGCCGGGCTCGTCGAGGTCGTTGAGCTTGCGGTACTCGACGTCGTAGCTGGTCACGCCGCTGCCACCGGCTCCATCCTCCCCCAGCCAGTCGATTCGCAGCGTGCGCGAGCGGCCGCTGTCGCTGGCGAAGTCGCCCGGCAGCGTCAGCCGCACGCGCGGCGGGCTGCTGTCGAAGGACGTGCACGGCTCAGCGCCGGCCGGATCGACGCAGACGGACAGGTCGTTGGAGCGGACGGAGTCCGCGCGCTCGGCCTTGAGGTGGTAGATGCCCTTCGCGCCGAAGTGCAGGCTCGCCTGACCGTCCGCCCCGGTCAGGGCGCCGCCCACGCTCGCTCCCGCCAGCGGGGCGCCGGTGTTGCCGTCGCTGACCTTGACCGTGAAGCCCGCACCGGTCTGCGCGGACGACGGTCCGGTCAGGTGCAGCGCGTGGCTCTTGGAGAAGCCGTCGAAGGCCCAGAGCACCTCGTCGCCCGTGCCCACCCGCTGCTGACAGCCGCCGACGCTCGAGAACTCGGAGTTCACGAGCAGCGCCCAGAACTGGCTCGCGGTCTGGCTGTCGGGGCCGATCCTGCTGATGAGGAAGTCGTCGAAGCCGTTGTCGTAGCTGCCGTCCCAGCTGAAGCCGGCCAGGTGGGCTCCGTCGTCGAGCGCGCTCGTGGCGTTCGGGACGGGGCTGGGGTTGACGCCGCCGTTGGTCCCGTCGCACTTGTGCGTGCCGCCTGCGGCCGTGGTCACGTCGTGGCCGTCGGTGGTGATGCGATCTTCGAACAGCGTCTTGCTCGCGCCCTCCACGCGCAGGTGCACGGCGGCCGGAGCCGCCAGCGCCGCCGGCGCGGTCAGCGCGCCTGCGGCAAGCAGCAGCCCAGGGAGAGCCCGGAGGGCCTGCTTCGAACGGTCGGTCATGTGTCGCCCTTTCCTCGAGGGTCCGATGACAGCGGCCGGAGGCAGGTCTCCTGGCTTCGGGCTCGGCGCCGCGCCTTCCCAGCGAGCCGTCAGCTCACCAGTGGCATCTTGCGACGCTTCGTCGCCCGGTCACAGTGGCGGGACCGCGCCGGCTTCTCACCGGACTTCCCTGGCCCACCGGCCGTTCTTGGTCCGGGCCACAATACACCCGGTTCGGGCTACTCCCGCCGGCGAAGCGCGGCGGTGACTCCGGCGAGCAGCACGGCGGCCGACCCGGCGACTCCCACCCCGACCACCACGGCCGCCGTGTGCGCCGAGGCGAAGCTCGTCACGTCGTCCATACGCCTGGAGGCGACCACGAGAGCCGCCGCGGCCCCGATCGCCACGGCCGCCAGCGCGAGGGCGACCAGGCCGGCCTCGGCGACCCTGTCGACGGCTTTCGTGAGCGCGGCGCTCACCTTGGTCCTCCCCACTCGCTGCGGCCAGCGCTGCTCGGCCGCCTGCAAGGCGGCGAACACGAGCAAGCGTCCAGATCGTCGCCAGGAGGAAGCCGCCGATCACGTCGCTCGGGAAGTGCCAGCCGAGCGTGACGACCGAGTAGCCGACGCCCAGCGCGAGCAGCCCTCCGAGCGCGGCCGCGATCGGCCGCGCGACCCGCGGGGCTGCGAGCACGGCGCACGCCGCGAGCGTCATCGCCGCCGTCGAGTGACCGCTGGGGAACGCCGCCGGGTAGACATGCACGCCGATGTCCGGAGAGCCGTCTCGCGGATAGGCCAGCACGGCCTTGAGCACCTGGCTCGAGACGCTCGTCGCCCCGATCAGGAACGCGATGGCCGCCGCCTGCCGCAACCGCCCCCGCGCCGCGGCGAGCGTCATGAGCCCGAGCGTGAGGACGATCACCGGCCCGGCGTCGCCGAAGCTGGCGAGCCGCCCGGCGAGCGGGCTGATGTGGTCGCCCTGGAGGTCGACGAACCCGGAAAGCGCCCTAGCGTCGAGCGAGCGCGCGCGGGACGACGCATAGGCAACGACCAAGAGCACGCAGAACGCCAGCCCGCAGGCGGCCGCGAGCGTCAGAAGATTGCGCGGATTCCGAACGGCCACGAACCACCGAGGCTACCGGGCCACCTAAGCGCCCGATGAACCTTTCAGCGCGGAAACCCGCCGCTAGAATGGCCGCCCGAGCCGCCATCGTCTAGGGGACTAGGACGCCGCCCTCTCACGGCGGAAACCGGGGTTCGAATCCCCGTGGCGGTACTCGCGGAACCGGCCGACCACCACGCGCCCGACGTGGAGTCCCGCCCGGTCCCGTGGCGCAGCCCCACCGCCTCGACCGCGTCCGCCCCGGTCCACGTACTCGACGAGGCGCGCCAGGCGGCCGTCCCGCACCATGCACACGTGGGCCAGCTCCATCTCGAGCCGGATGCCGCTGGCCGCTCCGCGGCCGACGAAGCGGACCCAGAGGAACACCTTGTCGCGCTTGGCCCTCGCCTCCTGGATCTCGGTCCCGAGGTCCGGGAAGGCCACACCGGAGTCCGGGTCGTCGGGTGCGACGTGGTACTCGGCGTCCTCGTGCCAGATGCTCGCGTCCGGCATTCTGCTGCCCGCGTTGTAGCGGGCATGGTGCGCGCGCACGTGCTCGACGATCGGCGTTGACGCCGCCCGCGCACCGTCCGCGGGTGCGTGCGGGCGCGAGAGTTCAGCGAGCCCGCGACTCTTAGAAGACCCTTATCGCAACTCCACCGGCGCCTGGCGCCGCCCGTGCAGGGGGTCCAACAGAAAAGCGCGCATTACGGTGGCTTTTCTGTTGGACCCCCCCGGCCGGGCCCGGCGGGGCTGGCGCGGCACCTGGCCGGCGCAAGCACGGGCGCGATACTGCTCGGCGATGTCCCAGGAGAACGTCGATGCCGTCCGCAGGTGCATGGAGGCCTACGTGCAGGGCGACTACGAACGCGCCTCGGCACACCTCGCTCCCGACGTGGTCTGGGAGGTTGAGCAGGAGCTGCCTGCGCATGGCCCGGCCGCCGTGCGGAGGGTGTGGGAGCGCTGGGACAGCGACTGGGCGCAGCTCGAGACCGGCTACGAGGAGCTGATCGATGCGGGTGACCATGTCGTGGCGGCCGTTCGCTACAAGGGCCGCGGCCGCGCCAGCGGGGTCGAGGTCGACGATCTCCTCTTCGAGGTCCACAGCTTCCGCGATGGCCGGTGCATCCGCAAGGTCGACTTCAAGGAGCGAAAGGAAGCCCTCGAAGCCGCCGGACTGACGCCCGGGCCCGACCTCCGGGTGATCGAGCGAGCCGTCGCCGCCATCAACAGGCGAGACCTCGCCGCCTATCTCGCCTGCTGCACCGAGGACGTCGAGCTCTTCACCCCGGTCGAGGTGTCGGGTGTCTATCGCGGGGCCGAGGGCATCGGGCGTTTCTTCGCCGACGTCGAGGACGCCGCCCCCGACTTCAACCTCCAGCTCGAGAGGCTCGAGGCGGTGGGCCCGGACCGCGCCCTCGGATACCTCAGCACGCATGCCACCGGCCGCGCGAGCGGCATCCCGGTCGAGATGGAGACCGCCAATGTCTGGGACTTCGAGGACGGCAGGATCAGGCGCGTGCGGATCTTCTCCGACCGGAGCGAGGCCGCCAAGGCCGCACGGAGCCCATAACCGTCTGGCAACTTCGGAACTTCCACTAGCCTGCGAAGTTGGGACTCGTAGTGGAACCCTCCGCGCAGGACGACATCAAGCGCGCCATCGAGGGCCAGGCCGTGAAGGCCCGCATGGACGCGGACGCGTACACCCGAAAGCTGCGGGAGAAGCCCTTCTGGCGCTTCCGCCGCCGCCAGCGGATCGGCAAGGCGATCGCGAACGCCAGATCTCGCGAGCGCGAGGCGCTTCGCCTCCTCGACGAGGGCTAAGCCGCCCTCGGTAACGGCTCCTTCACACGCCTTTCACCGCGCGATTACCGGGCCGCCGGCCCTCCGCCCGACAATCCGTACGACTTGTACGGATCAACGAAGCGGAGGCACCGATGACCTTCCAGTCCACCGTTCAGCAGATGGCGGTATTCGCGTTCATGGCGCTCGTGACCAGCGCGGTGCTCGGGCTCCTGATCGTCGAGCTGGCCAAGGGCTTTCACGGGCTCGCGGGAATCGTGGTCTACGGCGTTACGGCGTCGTTCGGCATCGAGTTCCTCGTCGCGTCCTGGCCGTCCCTCTGGGACGGCGCGCGACGACCCAGTTAGGCGTACCTAATCCACCCCGCGCGCGCCCGCCCGGTGCGCTAAATTCGTTGCCGTGTCGCAGCGTCGCGCGGATGCACTCAAGGCCTCACCTCGTATGTTCGAGTCGGACTTCATGGACCGGCTCTCGCGCGTGCATCCGGTCGTTCCGCTGGTGATCTTCATCCCGACGATCGCGATCCTGTTCGGGCTCGGCCTCGAGGGCCAGTCCACCCTCGGAGTCATCGCGCTGCTCGCCGCCGGCGTCCTGTTCTGGACGCTCACCGAATACTGGCTGCACCGGCTCGTGTTCCACTTCGAGCCCGAGAGCGGGATCGGCGCCCGGCTGCACTGGATCATCCACGGCGTGCATCACGACCACCCGAACGACCCCCTGCGGCTCGTGATGCCGCCGTCCGTGAGCGTCCCGCTCGCCTTCCTGTTCTACGTCGGCTTCGTCGCCGTGCTGGGCAAGCCGGACGCCTACCTGTTCACGGCCGGTTTCCTCGCGGGCTACCTCAACTACGACATGACGCACTTCCATGTGCATCACCACAAGCCGCGCACACGGTTGGGCCGCTACCTGCGCGAGCTGCACATGCGGCATCACTTCCAGGACGACACGGCCGGGTTCGGCGTGAGCGCCCCGTTCTGGGACCACGTCTTCCGCACGCCTCTCCAGCGCGGTTCGCGCAGGTAGCGGCCCAGAACCCCTGCAAAGCCGCCCGATTGCGTCCAGGGGACGTCCGCCCGGCTTCAGCCTTCCCTGAAAAACCCCGATGAGAGTCTCGTGCGCGCACGGAAGCCGTCCGCCGAGGAAGTCGATGCGCTCCAGCAGCAACTCTCCGCCGCCCAGCGGCGGATCGCGGAGCTCGAGCAGCAGGTCGCCGCCACGGCCCAGCACGACGTGGTCACGGGCCTCCCGGCCCCGAACGCGTTCGCGCACAACGTCGGCGTCGAGATAGAGCGCTGCCGGCGTCACGGAGTGAACTTCAGCCTGGCTGTCGTCGACATCGACGGCTTCCGGATCGTCAACTCGAGCCACGGTCGTGAGGTCGGCGACCAGGTGCTCCGCGCGGCCGGGCATGCGCTGGCGGAGCACACGCGCGCAACTGACTTCGTAACCCGCTCGGGCGGCGACGAGTTCCTCGTAGCGATGCCGGAGACGGACGCCGGCGAGGGGATCACCGCCTTCGAGCGGCTGATGCTCGAGCTCGAGGCGCTGCACGTCGGCCCGGTGGAGTGCCTCTCGGCGTCCGTCGGCATCGCACAGTGGGCACGCGGTATGAGCATGGACGACCTCGTGGAGACGGCCGGCGATCGCATGCGCGCCGCCCGCGCCGCCGGCGGCGGCCGAGCCGAAGCGGTGGGCGAGTCCTCCCCCGAGCGGTCGGAGTCCACCGGTCACCAGGACGCGATCGTCGGACTGGCGGAGGCGCTCACCGAGCGCGACCGCTACACCGGCGAGCACTCTGAGGAGGTCCTCGACCTGGTCGAGCAGGTGGCCCGCGGGCTGGCGCTCGACGAGCAGGAGGTGCAGCGCGTCCGCTACGCGGCGCTCCTCCACGACATCGGCAAGGTGGCGATCCCCGACGACATCCTTCACAAGCCCGCCAAGCTGACCGACGAGGAGTTCGAGGTCATGAAGACCCATACGATCGTCGGCGAGCGCATCCTGCGGGCGATCCCCGGCCTGGGCGCGGTGGCGCGCATCGTTCGCAGCGAGCACGAGCGCTTCGACGGGGGCGGCTACCCCGACGGCCTCAAGGGCGAGGAGATCCCGATCGGCGCCCGCATCATCCTGGCCTGCGACGCCTACCACGCGATGATCTCCGACCGCCCCTACCGGCAGGCAATGGACCACCGCGACGCGATCCGTGAGCTCGGCAAGCACGCCGGCACGCAGTTCGACCCGCAGGTCACCGAGATCCTTATCGGCTCGCTCTACAGCAAGCGCCAGAGCGGCGCCGCTTCGGCCTCGAAGCCAGTCGCTGCCTGATTCCCGACTGGGGCCAGTAGGCTCGCGCCTCGCGATGGCCGAGGCGCTGTCCCCCTCCGATCTCTCCGCCATCCAGGCTGAACGGGGGCCGGTGCACATGCACGTCGGAGGCGTGCTCGTCTTCGATGGCCGCGTCGAGCAGGAGACGGTCGTGCGCCGGCTACGCGAACGGATCCACCTGATCCCGCGCTACACGATGCGACTCGACAGCGCCCCGCTCGGCCTCGCCAACCCGGTGTGGGTGGACGACGACGGCTTCGACCCCGCGCGCCACGTCCGCCGCGCCGCGCTCCCGGCCCCCGGTGGTGACGCCGAGCTCTGCGAGCTCGTCGGCCACGTGATGTCCGAGCGCCTGGACCGCTCCCGTCCGCTCTGGCAGCTGCTCGTGGTGGAGGGCCTCGAGGCGCGGACGGAGCGCGATCGTCGCCCGCATGCACCACGCGCTCGTGGACGGCATCGCCGCCGTCGACGTGAGCACCGTGATCCTCGACCCGACGCCCGAAGGCCTCGACCTGCCGCCACCGCCCGAGGAGGAGCCGAGCGAGCCCCGCCGCGCCCGCCGGGCCGAGCAGCTCGGCCGGCTCGCGGCCGCGCAGCTCCAGACGCCGCGCAGGCTCGCCCGCGACGCCATGTCGCGGGCGCTCGCGTTCGACCCGCGCGAGGCAACAGCGCAGGTGCGCGACTCGGCCTCGGTGCTGCGCGAGCTGGCCCGTGTCCGCCCCACCGCGCCGGACACGCGGCTCAATGCCGAGATCGGCGGCGAGCGCTTGTTCGCGCTGGCGCGCGGACGACTCGACGACATCAAGGCCGTGCGCCGCGCCGCCGGCGCAACAGTCAACGACGTCCTGCTCGCCACGGTGGCGCAGGCGCTCGCGGACTGGTTCGGCGAGGGCGCGCCCGAGAAGGTCGTCGCGCTGGTCCCGGTCTCGGTGCGTCCCGACTCCGCGCGTGGCGAGCTCGGCAACCACATCTCGACCGTCTTCGTCGACCTGCCCCTGCGCGGCGAGCCGCTCGACCGCGTGCGCCAGATCTCGGCGGCGATGGAGTCGGCCAAGCAGTCGGCACAGGTTCGCGCCGGAGCGCTGATCGTGGGCGCGACCGGCCTGGCCCCGCCGATCGTCTCCTCAGTGGCCGTGCGGGCGATGAGCGGGCCGCGCCTGTTCAACCTGGTGGTGTCGAACGTGCCCGGCCCGCAGCAGACCTTCTACCTCGCTGGCGTCCCGCTGCGGGAGGTGTTCCCGGCGGTGCCGCTCAACCCGCGCAACCAGGCGCTGTCGGTGGGCATCCTCAGCTACGACGGCCGCGCGGGCTTCGGGCTGCTGGCGGACCGCGACGCGCTGCCGGACGTCGGCGGACGCAGCGGCGGCTATCGAGAGGGCGCTGGACGGGCTGGTGGCCGCCGCGAGCGGCTGACCTATGCGGCTGGAGGGAGTCGAACCCCCACGGGCTTTCGCCCACACGGACCTGAACCGTGCGCGTATACCAGTTCCGCCACAGCCGCCGGAGGATCCAAATCTAGCGGCCTAGTGGCCGTGCTGGCCCTTGCCGAACTGGCCCGGCGGGGAGTCCGGCTTCCCCGGCGCCTCCTCCGAGCGGCCGGGCGCGCCCGTCTTGGGCGGCTTGCCGGTCTGCTCGGGACGGCCGGGCGCCTGCTCGGAGCGGCCCGGCGAGGGCGGGCGACCGCTGTGGGTGGGCTTCGAATGAGCAGGCCCGGACGAGCCACCGGTGGGGACGCTCCCGGCGGACGAGTTTCCACCGCCCCCATTCGTCTCGTGCGAGGTCGTTGAGCCGCCGGAGCCGCCGGAGCCGCCGGAGCCGTCGGTTCCGGAGCTCGGAGCCGCCGCGCCGGGCGCCGCTTGGGCGGCTCGCCTGGCTCGGCTGGCCGAGCGCGAGGCCGCCCCGCGGGTGGAGGCACGGGCCAGGGCGGGCGGGAACGGCTGACCCAGCGGGCCGAGCTCGGCCGGGAGGCAGCCGCCGGGCGCGCAGACAACCGGCGGCGTCGCCGCCTTGCTGCCGAAGAGGGGCTTGAACGGACCGACACCGGTGGCCGCTGCCGCGCTACCGGAGATGCTGAGGACCAGCAGGAGCAGGGCGACCCGGCGCGAGCGAACTCCTCCGGCGAGGGCGCGGAGCCGCACGCGTCTCGAGCTGCGGAGCCGCCGGGCCACCTCGTCGAGCGCCTCGACCACGTACGGGTCGAACTGGGTGCCGGCGTTGTCGCGCAGCTCGGCGAGCGCCGCCTCCGCCGACCGGCCGGGCCGGTAGGGCCGGTCGCAGCGGATGGCGTGGTAGGCGTCGGCGCAGAAGATGATGCGGCTGCCGAGCGGGATCTTGTCTCCGGTGAGGCCGTCCGGGTAGCCGAGGCCGTCCCAGCGCTCATGGCTCCAGCGCACGAGCTCGGCCACGTCCTCCATCTCCGGGACCGTGCGGATGATCCGCTCGCCCGCCAACGTGTGCCGTCTGACGACCTCCCACTCGTGTGAGGCCAGCGCGCCCGGCTTGTCGATCAGCTCCTGCGGGATGGTGACCTTGCCGATGTCGTGCAGCGCCGCGGCCGCGAGAACGGCAGCGCGCTCGCCGCCGTTCACCCCCAGCCGCTCGGCGATCGCCTCCGACAGGGAGACCACGTCGTCCGAGTGGGCGGCCGTGAGCGCGTAGTCGGCCTCGAGGGTCGCGGAGGCCGCTGTGAGGGCGTTGCGCCGCTCTGCGAAGAGCGGGTCGTCGGTGTCGGCCCTGGGCCTCCCGCCCCAGTCCTCGCGGCGGCGCCGGAACAGCACGTGTGCCTGTCCGGACGGGGTCCGCGGGTCGCGCGCGGGTGAGGGCTCGGGCGTGGACACCGCGTTCGCAGCACATCGTCCCGAAATGCTGCAGATTCCGCACTCGTATACCCGTCCAGGGCACACGATCTGTACCCGGATCGGCTACGGCTTAGCGGGCTTAGCGGGCTTGCCGTTCGCCGGTCCCTTTGGCGGAGACGGCGCGGCGGGGTGCGACGGCCGCGAGGGCGGGGTCGCGTAGTGCCCGGGAGCCTCCTCCGAGCGGCCGGGCGTGCCCGTCTTGGGCGGCTTGCCGGTCTGCTCGGGACGGCCGGGCGCCTGCTCGGAGCGGCCCGGCGAGGGCGGGCGACCGCTGTGGCCACGCGCGGGCGGCTGCGCCACCGGCGAACGGCTTGGCGAGCCGGTCGCGCCGGCGCCGGACGAGGGTCCGGCCGCCGCCTCATGGTGGCCTCCGGAAGCGGTGCGGTCTTCGCCACCTCCACCTCCGTGACCTGCCCGCGATCCGGCGTCGCGTGCCCGGCCCGAGACCGCACCCGTCGCGACGGCGAGGCCGTGCGGCGAGCGAGAGGAAGCGGAGCCGTTCGAAAAGGCCGTTCCGAGCGGCCCGAGATCGGCGAGCGGGCAGGCCGCGGGCGGGTCGCAGCCGAGCGTCGGCGCAGGCGCCTGCGCCTCGTCGCCGCCGCGAAGCAGGGCGTGGAACGGGCCGACGCGCGTGGCTGCGCTCGCGCTTCCCGCGATGGCAAGGGTGAGCAGGAGAACCAGGGCCCGTCGCGAGCGACCGCCCCGCGACCAGGCGCGCCCTCGGGCAGGAGCGGAGTAGCGAAGCTCACGGGCCGCATCGACGAGGGCGTCCACGGCGCGCGGGTCGAACTGCGTCCCGGCGTTGGCCTGGAGCTCGGCGAGGGCCTTGGCGGCCGAGCGGCCGGGGCGGTAGGGCCTGTCGCAGCGAATCGCATGGAATGCGTCCGCGCAGAAGATGATCCGCGCGGCGAGCGGGATCTGCTCGCCGGCGAGGCCGTCGGGATAGCCGCCGCCGTCCACGCGCTCGTGGCAGGAGCGGATGATCCTTGCGACGGCCACCAGGTGCGGCATCGACTCGACGATCCGCTCGCCCTCGACGGTGTGCTCCCGCATGATCCCCCACTCGTGCTCGTCGAGTGGGCCTGGCTTGTTGATGATCGAGCTCGGGACCGCGACCTTGCCGATGTCGTGAAGCTGGGCGGCGGCGAGCAGCTCGGTGAGCTCGTCCCCCTGGACGCCGAGCCGCTTGGCGATCGCGTCGCAGAGCACCACCACGTCGCCCGAGTGATCGGCGGTGTACGGGCTGAACTCCTCGAGCACGGCAGCCGAGCTGTCCAGGACCGCGCGCCGCGAACCGGCGCCCGTCGCTCGCTCGATCACGACCTCTGCTGGAGTCATCCGTGCCTCCTCAGGGTTCTATTCGGCAGCCTGGCACCGAACTTCAACGTTCTGGACGGGCGTTGGGCGTGGAATAGAGTTCGAGACCCGCGCTGGAATCCCGCGAAAAGGAGTCACATGGCTTACGAGGTCCCGCCCCTGCCCTACGCCGAGGACGCGCTCGAGCCCCACATCGACGCGCAGACGATGCAGATCCACCACGACAAGCATCACCAGGCCTACGTGGACAAGGTCAACGCCGCCCTCGAGGGGACCGAGTTCGCCGAACAGTCGATCGAGGGCGTGATCGCCAACCTCTCCGAGATCCCGGAGGACAAGCGGAAGGCCGTGCGCAACAACGGCGGCGGCCATCTGAACCACACCCTCTTCTGGGAGTCGATGTCGCCCGACGGCGGCGGCGAGCCGGACGGCCACCTAGGCGAGGCGATCTCCAACGAGTTCGGCTCGTTCGACGACTTCAAGGCCAAGATGAAGGATGCGGGCGTGAACCAGTTCGGCTCCGGCTGGGCCTGGCTCGTGCAGAACGACACCGGTCTGGCGGTGGTCTCGACCGCAAACCAGGACAACCCGCTTACCGACGGCGCCACGCCTCTTCTGGGCGTGGACGTGTGGGAGCACGCCTACTACCTGAAGTACCAGAATCGCCGCCCGGACTACCTCGACGCCTGGTGGAACACGGTGAACTGGGCGAAGGTCGCCGAGCGCTACGGCGATTAGCCCCAAGGGTTTCGGGAACCCCGGTCCAGGAGAGAACACGACCTAGAAAGGGGAGGCTTCTACATGCCTTGGGACGAGTTGAAGCCGCGCCGCTGGCCGGCCTTCGACAAGGAGCTCGACGGGATCTCCGCCGAGACGATGGAGGACCACTTCAAGCTCTACGAGGGCTACGCCAAGAAGGCGAACGAGTGCCGCACGATCCTCAACGAGTTCGACTACTCGGAGATAGAGGGCAACCAGGTCTACTCGCCGCTGCGCTCGGTGTCGGTGGACTACACGTTCGCGCTCCTCGGCTACAAGAACCACGACCTCTACTTCGGCCACCTAGGCGGTGACGGGGGCGAGCCCGAGGGCCGCTTCGCCGAGCTGATCGACGAGGAGTTCAACGGGGTCGACAAGTGGCTCGACGCCGTGAAGAAGGCGGCGAGCGCCGCGCGCGGCTGGGTGATGGTCGGCTACGACCTGAACGACGGCTCGCTGTTCAACTACATCATGGACACCCAGAACCTCTGGGCCGTCTACAACATGGTGCCCGTGCTCGCGATCGACGTCTACGAGCACGCGTACGCACGTGACTTCGGCGCCACGCCGGATGGCCGCAAGCAGTACGTCGAGGCGCTCTTCCGCAACCTCGACTGGGACCACGTCAACCGCCAGCTCGCGCAGGCAGAGGCCGCCCGCGAGGGCGCCCAGCGCGTGGGCGCGGAGGAGGAAGTCCCAGCGGCCTGAGACTGGCCAAAACAGGTCTGCGACGCCCGGTCGAGCCAAGCCCCCCTGTCGACCGGTCGCCGCTCGCGGGCCAATCAGCGCAGGCGATCGCCCGGCTTCGGCCGGGCGGTCGTCTTTCTAGGCCGCCAGGAAGGCGAGGATCTCCTCGGCGATCTGCTCGCCCTTGTCCTCCTGCAGGAAATGAGCGGCGCCTTCGATCTTCACCTGCTCGCCGGCGCCGGGGATCTGGCTCGTAAAGGCCTCCCCCGCGCGCGGGTAGGGGAAGACGGGGTCGGAGTCCGAGAAAGCCGCGAGCACGGGCTTCTCCCAGCGGGTGAGCTCGTCGGCCACGGCCAGCATCTCGGCGGCCCCGACGTCCTCGTCCGACGTCGGCACGAGCAGCGGGAACTGCGCGGCGCCCGCCTTCGACTCAGGGGTCGGGAACGGAGCCTCGTACGCGGCGACCACGTCGTCCGCCAGGTCGCTCGTGGTGGCGCCCTGGATCACGAAGCCCACCGGAAGGTCCGGATTGCGCTCGGCGAATTCACGCCAGGCCAGGAAGCCCTTGGACACCCGCCCGGTGAAGAGCCCGGTGTTGAGGATCACGAGGCGGGCAACCCGGTCCGCGTTCTCAACGGCCCAGCGCAGGCCGATCGGCCCGCCCCAGTCCTGGACCACGACCGTGGCCCCGCTCAGGTCGAGGGAGCCGAGCAGCGCCGACACGAGCTCGACGTGGCGGTCGTAGCTGTACCAGCCGCGATCGGTGGGCTTGTCGGAGCGGCCGAAGCCGGCGTAGTCGGGACAGATCACCCTCTGGCCCGCGTCGCGCAGCGGCGGCAGCATCTTCCGATAGAGGTAGGCCCACGTCGGCTCGCCGTGGAAGCAGACGACCGGATCGCCGCTGCCCTCGTCCAGGTAATGGAGCCGCAACCCGTCGGCATCGAACCAGTTGGGAGCGAAGTCGTAGCCGGGCAGACCAGCGAAGCGCTCGTCGGGCGTGCGGAAGACGTCGGCCATGACCGCGAAGCCTATTCTTGAACCGTGAACTGGAGCGAACACGCCCGGCTCAGCCTCGAGCAGGCGGGCTACCGCTCGAGCGCACCGCGGACCGCCGTGGTCGACGCCCTGGCCGACGTGGGCTGCGGCGTCACGGCCCGCGAGATCGACGACCTCCTCGACCGCCGCGGCGAGCGGGTCGGGGTCGCGAGCATCTACCGGGCGCTGGACCTCCTCGAGAAGGAGGGCCTCGTCCAGCGCTTCGACGTGGGCGACAGCGCCGCCCGCTACGAGCCGGCGCTACCCACCGGCGAGCACCACCACCACCTCGTCTGCGAGCGCTGCGGCGAGGTGAAGGCCTTCGAGGACGAGGGCCTCGAGCGGGCCATAAGCCGGCTGGCGCGAAAGGTGGACTTCGCCATCGACGGGCACGACGTGACCCTTACCGGCAGGTGCCCGGACTGCAGCGGCTCACGCAGCCGCTCGGCCCGCCGCTAGACAGATGGTCTTCCGCCAGATCACGCACGACGACCTCGGCTGCGCGTCCTACCTCGTCGGGGACGAGGACGCCGGAGTGGCGGCCATCGTCGACCCGCGCTTCGAGATCGACGACTACCTCGAGCTCGCCCGCTACATGGGCGTTGAGATCGAGCGCGTGCTCGAGACGCACAACCACGCCGACCACGTGTCCGGGCACGGCCGCCTGGCCGCCGCGACGGGTGCGGTCATACACGTGCACCGGGAGGCCGCCCCGGACTACGATCACGAGCCCTTCGACGACGGCTGGGAGCTCGACCTCGGCGACCTGCGCGTGCGCGCGGTGCACACACCGGGGCACCGGCCGGAGCACACGGCGTTTCTTTTGATCGATCGCGCCCGCGGCGAGGAGCCGTGGGCGGTCCTGACCGGCGACTCGCTGTTCGTGGGCGACATCGCCCGGCCCGACCTCGCCATCGAGAAGGAGGAGGGCGCCCGGCAGATCTTCCACAGCCTCCACGAGCGGCTCCTCGAGCTGCCGGACGCGTGCGAGGTCTGGCCCGCCCACCTGGGCGGCTCGCTCTGCGGCGGCCCCGGGATGGACATGAAGGTCTCGTCGACGATCGGCTACGAGCGCCTGCACAACGAGCTGCTGGGGCTCGAGGGGGAGGACGACTTCGTCTCACGCTCGCTTGCCAAGCTCGGCCCCCAGCCGCCCAACTTCCAGGCCATCGTCGACATCAACCGGGGCGCGCTCGTGACCACCGGGGTCGAGGTGCTGCCGCTGGCGCCGCGCCAGATCGAGCAGCGGAAGGCCGACGGCGCCATGCTCGTCGACGTCCGGACGGACCTCCAGTTCGACGACGCCCACATCCCGGGCGCCGTCTCCAACAGCATGCTCCGCGCGGGCTTCGGCACCAAGCTCGCCTGGATAGCGGATCGCGACCAGGAGATCGTCTTCATCGGCCGCGACGACGAGGACGGCCGGGTCGCGGCGCGGCTGGCCACCGCGGTGGGCATCCGCAAGCTGGGCGGCTACCTCCACGGCGGGATGACCGCCTGGCGCGCCGAGGGGCGCGACGTCGACGCGGTGGAGCGAATCGACGCGGCGGGCCTGGCGGAGAGGCGCGACGAGGTTCAGATCCTCGACGTCCGCTCGGAGCCCGAGTGGCGCGAGGGCCACATCCCCGGATCGCTCCACCTCCCCTATCACGACATCCACGGTCTCCCCGAGGAGCTCGACGCCGACCGGCCCGTCGCGGTCATCTGCAGCTCGGGCCAGCGCAGCGCCGTGGCCGGGAGCCTGCTCAAGGCCTACGGCGCCGAACAGGTGATCCACGTGGCCGACGGCGGCGTGCCCCTGTGGAGCCGGCTCGGGAACCCGCTCGAGGAGGGCTAGATGACTGATTCCACGACCCCGCGCACGCGGCCACAGAATCAATCATCTAGATCATGGGCACGCCCGCGCGCAGCGGCTCCACGGTCTGCGCGTAGGCCTCTCCCACCCGCTCCACGAGCACCGCGCTCGCCACTCCGTCCTTCGGCTGCTCGAAGAGCTCGCACAGCTCGGCGACCGCCGCGGCGCCCACCATCGCGGCGCCGCCGCGAAGCGCGTGCGCCTGCTGCCAGAGCTCCTCATGGTCGGCCTCGCCCACCGCGGCGCGCATGGCCTCGAGGCGAGGCGGCGCGTCGCGGAGGAACAGGTCGACGAGCTCGCGGACGAAACCCAGGTCCGTGTAGTCCGCCAGCTCGCGCAGCGGGGCCGGGTCGAACAGCTCCTGGGCGGCCACCCGATTCACGCAAATAGCGTCCCACGAGAGCTCCGCGAGGTCAGCTGATCGTCGGCTTCCAAACGGTTCGGCCGCCGAACCAGCGCAAAAGCCTGCACGATGTCGAGCGCCTCCGTCGCTGCCCTCACCATCGCTCGTGTGAACTCCTGGCGTGGCACGGCCGTCCTCGTCGTGGACGACGACGCGCCGACCAGGGAGCTGCTGCGAGGGCTGCTCGAAGGGCGCGGGCACACCTGCAGCCCGGCGGCCGACGCGCAGGAGGCGCGGACGCTGCTGGCCGAGCACGACTTCGCGCTCGCCGTCTGCGACGTGATGATGCCCGGCGAGTCGGGGATCGACCTCGCGCGTCACATCGTCGCCGAGCACCAGGACACGGGCGTCCTCATCCTGAGCTCCCACGACGACCCGAACACGGCGCAGACGGCCCTGGAGCTCGGAGCCTTCGGCTACGTCCTGAAGCCCTTCCGCCCAAAGGAGCTGCTGCTCGCCGTGACCGCCGCGCTTCGGCGTCGCGATTCCGAGGTGGAGGGCCGCCTCCGCCAGCAGACCCTCGAGAAGCGCTTGGAGCGCCAGGCGGCGGCGCTGCGGGAGCGCATCGACCTCGTCGAGGAGACGACCTCGACCGACGACACCCTCGTGCGACTCAGCCGGGCCATCCAACTCCGCAGCCACGAGACCGGTGACCACCTCGACCGGGTCGGGCGCTACTCGGAGCTGCTTGCGCAGCAGCTCGGCCTGGGAGACGACTACTGCGACGAGATCCGCCGGGCCAGCGTGCTCCACGACATCGGCAAGGTCGCGATCTCCGACGACGTGCTCCTCAAGCCCGGCCCACTCACGACGCACGAGCGGCGGGAGATCGAGCGTCATGCGACCATCGGCGAGGAGGTGCTGTCCGGGTCCAAGGACCCTGTGCTCGAGCTGGCGGCCACCATCGCCGCCTCACACCACGAATGGCACGACGGCAGCGGCTACCCGAACCGGCTCGCCGGCGACGACATACCCCTCGAGGGCCGCATCGTCGCAATCGGCGACAGCTTCGACGCCCTCACCCACGACCGCGTCTACCGGCGGGCCTTCCCGGTGCCGCTCGCGGTGTCGATGATGGCCCAGGAGCGCGGCACCCACTTCCATCCCGAGCTGCTCGACGTCTTCCTGGACGTGGCCGACGAGGCCACCGCCATTCAGCCCGGCTAGCCAGGTGCCAAACGGCCGCCGCGACGGCCGTGAGCCCGATCAGGCTCCCCATCAGCGCGACCGCGGTGGCGAGCATCGTCGCGGCGATGGCACCCAGCAGGGCCAGGTTGTGGCTGGAGAGCAGCTCGCTCGCGTAGGAGGGGACGACGGACAGGAACAGTCCGCGGCGGAATGACCACTCAGGTCACTATGCGTCCATCGCCTCGTAGGCCTGGTCGGCCACGAGCTTGCGGATCCCCTCGTCGTCGAGCTCCCTGTCGGAATGCACGTCGTTCATGTGGTCGCGCGTGACGTTGACGAGGTCGTCGTCGTTGGCGGCCTGGAGGGTCTGCCCGCATTCGCAATCGATGACCCGCATCACTTCCCCTTTCGCTTGCCGGTCCGGCTGGATGGTGGCGGTGAGCTCGCCGAGCTCTTCCTCGATACCCGAGGCGATGGCATCGACGCCGCCCACGGCGTCAGCGTCGGCGCAGAGTCCGAAGGCGATCCGCCCGCCGGCGGACACTACCGTGACACGCAGCGCGTGCCGGTGGGCGATCTCGGCGAACGAGTAGAGGTGGAGGAGCCGCGACCCCAGCACCTGCTGCGGCTCCGCCGGGCCGGGCACGTTCGAGACGTTGAGCGTGAACACGCGCGGGCTCGCCGCCCAGTGCTCCGCGTAGCGCTCGAGGGAGCGCGAGAAGTGCGACAGGTCGGCGAAGAACGTGCCGAGCGTCTGGGCGTCGTGCAGCGCCTTGCGCTCGCGGGTCTCCAGCGTCACGGCCGTAAGGCGGGCGGCCGCATCCGGTCCGATCAGCGGCAGGTCGATGCACATGAACGAGTCGCGGTTGGCCCCGTCGGCCTCGGCGCTCGTGTGCAGGCTCACCGGCACCTTGACGCGCATCGCCGCCTGCTCCGCGCCCGCCTGCCCCAGCCAGCGGCGAAGACCGCCGGCCACTGCGGCGAGCACGACGTCGTTGACCGTCGCCCGCTCGGACGCGCCGTGGGCAATGGCCTTGATCCGCTCGAGCTCGGCCTCGACGAAGGCCATCTCGCGGCGGGGCCCGGCCGGGCGGTCGAGCGGCGACGGCGCGGCGCTTCGCCCGAGCTCGCGTCGCAGGACGCCGGGCAGGCGCGCCGCCCCTCTGGCAGCCGCGGCGAGGCTTTCCGGGAGGGCGGCGGCGCGCCAGCGGAGCGCGTCGACCATGCCGGGGCGCTCGGCGCGGGTCGCCGGCCTCGTGGCGGGAGCGGCGGCTCCGAACAGGAGCGCGGTGGCCATTCTCATCGCCACCGTCCCGTCCGCGATGGCGTGGTGGATCCGCCAGACGAGCGCCGTCCGCGGACCGTCCAGCGCGATCACGTCGATCGCCCAGAGCGGCCGCTCGCGGTCGAGCGGCTCGGCCATCAGCCGGGCAAGCTCGGCGCGCAGCCGCCCCTCCCCCGTCGCCTCCCCGGCCTCGCGGACGTGGCGCTCGATCCGGAAGTCCTCGTCCTCGACCAGCGCCGGGGGCGCGAGCCCGAGCGGCGCCGGCACGAGACGCTGCCGCAGCCGCGGTACGCCGCCGAGCCGCCGGCCCACCTCCCGGCGCACGTCGTCCGTGCTGTGCGCGCCGTCCACGATCAGGAGCTTGCAGGTGTGGCCGCGGACGTTGCCCCGCTCGAGCTCGAGGATCCGGGCGTCCTCGGCGCTCAGGCGCTCGCCCATCGTTCCTCCCGCAGAAGGGCGAGGGCCACGGCCGGGAAGAGCAGCACCGACAGGACGCCGCCCGCGATCAGCCCGGCGGCGGTTGCCTGGCTGATCTTGTGGAGCTCCACCCCGATCTGAGAGGCAGCGACGATGAACGGCAGCGACGTGGCCTGGAGCAGCCCGGCCGCCATCGCGGCGCGGCCGCCCAGCTGGCCGCGATAGACGAGCGCCGGCAGGGCGCGGACCACGAGCAGCGCGGCGATCACCGCCGGCACCAGCGCGGCGCTGGAGGCCGAATCGAACAGGTCGTCCACGTTGAGCCGCATCCCGCTCGCCACGAAGAACACGGGGATGAAGATGCCGAAGCCGACGCCCTCGAGCTTCTGCTTCAGACCGGTGCGCGCCACCGCTCCCTCGCGGTCGAGGAAGCTGACCATGGCGCCCGCCAGGAAGGCCCCGAGCACCACCTCGAGCCCGAACTCGTCCGCCAGGAAGACGAGGACGATCAGCAGCACGAACGCGATGCGCACGCCCATCTGGGCGGTGGTCTCCTGCAGGCGCGATATGGCGGCGGTGAGGCGCTTCCAGGTTCGCGCGCGCCAGATGGTCAACCCCACGACGGCCACCAGCAGGGCGAACATCCCCAGAAGCACGAGCGTGGCCTCGACTCCGGACCCCTTGCCGGAGAAGAAGAGCGACAGCAGGATCACGGTCCCGAAGTCGGCGATGGAGGCGGCCGCGATCACGAGCTGGCCGAAGCGACTGCCCGTCTGGTCCGCATCGCTGAGCACGGCCACCACGATGCCGAAGGCGGTCGCCGCGAGCACGATCGAGACGAGCAGGGGCGCCTCGACGAGGCCTACCGCCTCGAACAGGTGGGCCACGATCACCGAGAGCACGAGCGACGCTCCGAAGGCCATCCCCACGAGCCGCAGGTGGCCGGCGCTCTCGGCGTCGAAGGCGATCTCGAGGCCGGCGAGGAAGAAGAGGAAGACGAGCCCGATCTGCGACAGGACCGTCACGGCGCCGTCCACGTGGGCGATGTCGAGGAGGTACGGGCCGATCAGGAGGCCGGCGATGATCTCCGTGACCATGGGCGGGACCTTTGGCAGCGGAAGCAGATCGAAGATGAGCGGCGCCGCCGCCGCCACCGCCGCGACGATCGCGACGTCGTTGTAGTCGATCCCCTCTACTGTCGCGCCTGGCCGAAGATGCGGAGCAGGAACAGGAACAGGTTGATGAAGTCGAGGTACAGGGCCAGCGCGCCCAGGACCGCCATCCGCCCGTCGCCGGCGTCCCTCGCGCCCCACTGCTTCAGCTTCTGCATGTCGTAGGCGGTGAGCCCGGCGAAGATCGCCACGCCCGCATAGGTGGTGACCCAGTAGAGCGCGTCGTTGGCGACGAAGAGGTTGACGATCGTCGCCAGGATCAGCCCGATCAGCGCCATGAACAGGACGGCGCCGAGGCGGGTCAGGTCGAGGTCCGTGAAGGCGCCCCAGGCGGCCATCGCGCCGAACATGCCGGACGTGATCAGGAAGGTCGTGAAGATCGACTGCGCGGTGTAGAGCTCGAAGACGAAGGCGAACACCACGCCGTTGGTGGCCGCGTAGAGGAAGAAGACTCCCGCGGCCACGGCCGGCGACATCCGCTGGATGCCGGCCGAGAGCCAGACGACCAGCCCGATCTGCAGCCCGAACAGGACGATGAGGTAGATCGGGTTCTCTGTGACGGTGGTGAGGAAGGAGTCGCTCGCGCCGATCGCGGCGGCGCAGCCGGCCGTCACGAGCAGCCCGCCGAACATCCACGCGAAGACCCGCTGGAGGAAGCCCTGCGGAGTGGCTACCTCGGCCTGTCTGGCCGCGTACTCCATCCGTGCGTGATTCGCGTTCGGGCGGCCGGAACCTGCCTTACCATCGCTCCGTGGACCGCCTGACGGACGACCTGTCGAAGGCCTACGACAAGGGCATCCAGGCGCCCGGCAAGGAGACGCACTTCCTGATCCTGCTCGCCTTCCTGCTCTCGTTCGGCTTCATCCGGGGGAGCGCCCACATGATCCGCGCGCAGGTGAGCTGGTGGCCCGGGAACGTCGAGACCAAGGGCGGCACCCACGTCCACCACATGGTCTGGGGGATCCTGCTGATGATGGTCTGCGGCTATATCGGCCTGGCCGTCGCCCCGGACAGCCCCTGGCGCGAGCTCACGGGGATCTTGTTCGGGATCGGGATGGGGCTCACGCTCGACGAGTTCGCGCTCTGGCTCAACCTCGAGGACGTCTACTGGCAGGAGAAGGGGCGCGAGTCGATCGACGCGGTGGTCGTGGCCGGGACGCTCCTGACGGTTGCGCTGATCGGCCTCCAGTTCTGGATCGATGCGCTCCAGGCCGTGCTCGTCTACCTGGGCGTGGGCGGCGACAGCCTCTCGGGCAGCGAGAGCACGGCGGTGCTCGTGCCGCTCCAGATCCTCGGGCTCGGATTCGCGGTCACGTGCTTCCTGAAGGGCAAGAAGTTCGCCGGCATCCTCGGCCTGTTCATCCCTGCCGTGGCGCTGATCGGCGCGGTCCGTCTGGCCAAGCCGGGCTCGCGCTGGGCCCGGCGCTACCAGGACGGGAAGCTGGAGCGCTCGCGGGCGCGGTTCGTCAAGCCGGCGGTGCGTTCCAGCGCGTGAGCGCCGGCGTGTCCCGCTCCCAACCGAGCATGCTCAGCGTGGCAGTGCCGAGGACGAGGCGCGAACCCCACTCGGGGCCGAGCTCGATCCAGCGCGCGGCGAGCACGCGGAGGATGTGGCCGTGCGCGAACAGGATCGCGTCGCCGTCGAGCGGCTGGAGCTCGGCGATCAGCCGGTCGGCCCGGACTGCGACGTCGTCCGGGCTCTCGCCGCCCGGGCAGCCGTCCCGCCAGAGGAACCAGCCGGGCCGCTGCTCGCGGATCTCCGGCGTGGTGAGCCCGTCGTACTCGCCGTAATCCCACTCGAGCAGCTCGTCGCGGGTCTCTGCCTGGGCCCCGAATCCCGCCAGCTTGCAGGTATCGGCGGCACGCGAAAGCGGGCTCGTGAGCACCCGGGCGAACGAGTGATGGGCAAGCGGCGCCCGGAGAACCTCAGCGGCCCGCCGACCGGCCGTGGTCAGCGGGATGTCGGTCCTGCCGGTGTGCTTGCTCGCCCGGCTCCACTCGGTCTCGCCATGACGGACGAGAACGAGCTTGGGCCGAGCGTCCGGCACGGGTTTGGGCCCGGTCCTACAGCCGGTCGTAGTCCTCCTTGCCGACGAACTTGGTCAGCTTGACCTTGTCCCCGTCGACCGTGGTCTCCGCCTGGAACGCGTAACGCGTCTGGGTGCCCTTCGACGTCTCGCGCTCGTAGGTCTTCTTCTGGACCTGGCTCTCGTCGACCTGCACCTTTCGGCGGTGCTTGACGCTGTAGAACTCAATGGCCATGTGCCCTCCTCGGTGGATGGCCGGATCGAGGGCACGCTAGAAGCGCCCCCGGACGGATAGACGCCCACAGGGCCCTACCGCGGCGCCCTCAGCGCCAGGCTGAGCTCGAAGCGGGCCGCCGGATCCTCCAGGCCGTCGCCGAACAGCTCCTTGAGCTGCCCCAGGCGGTAGCGCACCGTTTGCGGGTGCACGTGCAGCGCCTCGGCCACCTCGGGGACCTTTCCCTGGTGGTCGAGCCAGGCGGCGAGCGTCTCACGCAGCCGCTGGCGGGAGGCCGGCGGCCGCTCCTCGAGAGGAGCCAGGCGGCGGCGCGCGAGCTCGGCCACGAGCGCCGCGTCGCCGTGGACGATCAGGGCGGCGAGATGGTCCTCGGCGATCGCCAGCCCGTCCGGCTCGAGGACGCCCTCGGCGATCAGCCGGTGGACGGCGCGGGCGCGGGCGGCGCTGAGCCACGCCTCGCCGGCGGGGCCAGTCGGGCCGAGGGAACCGGGACGCCGGCCAAGCGCGCGTTCCATCTCGGCGAGCCGGCCCGGGGCATCGGGATCCGGAACGAGCGCGCAGATCACGACCTCGTCGAGTGGCGCGGCCAGGGTGCCCAGCGGCAGCCGACCGGCCACCGGCTGCTCGGAGTCGTCGCGCCAGACGAGGGCGGCCAGCCTGGCCGGCAGCGGCCAGCCGGCCTCGCGCGCGGCCCCCTCGATTGCGGCGGCCTCCGCCGGCGGTGTCTGCACGAGCAGGCCGAGAAGCGCCCGGCGGCGGCGCGCCTCCTGCCCCGCGAGCGCCGACCGCTCCTCGGCGTAGCCCTGCGCCGAGCGGGCGGAGAGCTGGTCGATGTAGGCGAAGAAGGCCTCGGCCAGGACCGTGAGCGTGTCGGCGTCGAACCCCGCCTCCCGCCCCTGCTCCGCCGACCTCCGCCAGGCCACCCGTGCGCCGATCCGGTAGGCGGCGAGCAGTGCATCCATCGTGCGCCCCTCGCGTGCCTCGCCGCGGCCGAGCGCGATGTAGATGTTGCTCTCCCCCGCCTCGACGTCCTTGCCCTCGACCTCGTCGAGGAAGTCGCCGAGGGCCCGCTCCACCCCGGCCCGCAGGGCCGTCCCGAAGGCGCCCTCGAGCGGGCGCGCGTAGGCCGGGACCGTCTCCCGGATGGTCTCGATTATCTCGTCGATCGTCTGGGGAAGGAATGGGCGGAGGGCCGCCGCCACGTGCGGCGGCAGGGCCGTCCACGGGCGCTCCGGGTAGGCGGCGGGCGTTCTTTGTGCAGAAGTCACAAGATTTCTGCTCAGATTGTGACGTACCTGCGCAGACGCTGCCGCTTCCTATCACGAAGATGCCAAGTACGTAGTGGCGGGACTCGACTACATCGCGAAGGCCGCCCCCGCGGGAGGAGCGGCAGTGGGCGAGACGATCGCCGCCACAGCGGGCGCGCTCGTGATCAGCGCGGCCATGATCGCGATCGTCGCCGGGCACCGCAGCGGGCGGCTCCCCCAGGTCGGCCGGATCGCGGCCTTCGCCGAGCGCTCCTCGGGAATCCCCGGCTGGGCCTCCTTCCCGCTCGCGTTCGTCGGCGGTTCCCTTCTCGTGGCGGTGTTCGGGATGTACTGGGACATCTCGATCCACCTCGACAAGGGCCGCGACCCGGGCCCGCTTGCCAACGCCGCGCACTACTTCATCCTGCTCGGGCTCTTCGGGATCTTCTTCGCCGGCCTCTTGTCGATGACCCTGCCCCTCAAGGGGCGCCCAAGCCGCTCGGCGATCAAGATCGTGGGCGACTGGTACGCGCCGCTCGGCGGGATCCTGATGCTGGTCTCCGCCTCGTTCGCCCTCGGGGCCTTCCCGATGGACGATGTCTGGCACCGGATCTTCGGGCAGGACGTGACCCTCTGGGGACCGACCCACCTCGTCCTGATCGGCGGCGCCGGGCTCGCCACGGTGGGTGGACTGATCCTGCTGGCGGAGGGAATCAGCGCCCGCGGCGGCGACACGCCACGCGAGGAGCCCTCGCTCCTCCGCGGCCGCCGCGCCGTCCAGGCCGGCGCCTTCCTCGTGGCGCTCTCGACCTTCCAGGCCGAGTTCGACTTCGCGGTGCCGCAGTTCCGGCTCGTCTGGCACCCGATCCTGCTGATGCTCGCCGCCGGCATCGGCCTCGTGACCGCCCGGATCGTGATCGGCCGCGGCGGCGCCCTGATGGCGCTGGCCGTCTACCTGGCGATTCGCGGGCTGCTCTCGCTCTACGTGGGACCGATCGTGGGACACACCGCGCTGCACTTCCCCATCTACGTGGTGGAGGCCCTCGTGGTGGAGGCCGTCGCGCTGCGCGCCGACCCGCTGAACGGCGTCCGCTTCGGTGCCATCGCCGGGGTCGGCATAGGCAGCCTCGGCCTGGCCGCCGAGTGGGCCTGGTCGCACATCTGGTGGACGATCCCCTGGACCGGGGCCCTCCTCCCCGAGGGCATCGTCGCCGGCTTCATCGCCGGTCTGGCCGGCGGCGTGATCGGCGGCTTCATCGGCGGCTCCCTCCAGCAGCGGCCGCCGCAGCCGCGCTGGGCGCCCGCGCTCGCGGGCATCGCGGTGATCGGCCTGTTCGCCTTCGCGCTGCCGATGAACGGCGGCTCCGGCACGAAGGCCACCGTGACGCTCAAAGACGCCGCGCCGCCTCCCAAGCGCAGCGTCAACATGACAGTAAAGCTGGACCCGCCCGACGCCGCGAACAACGCCGAGTGGTTCACGGCGACCGCCTGGCAGGGCGGCGGCAGCGTCGTCGACAAGCTGAAGAAGGTCGGCCCCGGCATCTACCGCACGACCAAGCCCATCCCGGTCTACGAAAGCTGGAAGTCGACGCTGCGCCTGCACAAGGGCAGGACCGTCGCGGGCATGCCGATCTACTTCCCCGCCGACCCGGCGATCCCGGTCAAGGAGATCCCGGCGCGGAGGCACTTCACACGCACCTTCGTACGCGACAAGAAGAACCTCCAGCGGGAGCAGAAGAAGGGGGTCTCCCCCGTGCTCACCGTCGGCGCCTACCTGATCGTGCTCGGAATCTTCGCCGGCCTCATCGCGTCGCTCGCCTGGGGCCTCCTACGCTTCGCCCGGCGCGAGGCGCCGGTCACCCACTAATCGGAAGGAGACTCGCATGGAAGCCAGCAGCGCACAGGCAGCGGTCGAGCAGGCGCTCGCCCCGAGCGGCGACAAGCCGCCCTTCTCGCTCGAGCTGTCGCAGGACCAGAAGGACATCCGCGACTGGGTCCACGGCTTCGCCGAGGGCGTGGTCCGGCCGGCGGCCGCCGAGTGGGACGAGCGCGAGGAAACGCCCTGGCCGGTCATCCAGGAGGCCGCCAAGATCGGCCTCTACGGCTTCGAGGGGATCGCCCAGTTCTGGGCGGACGAGAGCGGCTTGACGTTCCCCATCGTGAACGAGGAGCTGTTCTGGGGCGACGCCGGCATCGGCATGTCGATCATGGGCACGACCCTCGCCGTGGCCGGGATCTTCTCCGCCGGCACGCCCGACCAGCTGGCCGAGTGGGTGCCGCAGTGCTACGGAACGGCGGACGACCCCCAGGTCGGCTCGTTCTGCGTCTCCGAGCCCGACGCCGGCTCCGACGTCTCCTCGCTGCGCACCCGGGCCAAGTACGACGAGGCCAAGGACGAGTGGGTCCTCAACGGGCAGAAGGCCTGGGCCACCAACGGCGGCATCGCGAACGTCCACGTGGTGGTCGCGTCGGTAGATCCCGAGCTGGGGGCCCGCGGCCAGGCGGCCTTCGTGATCCCGCCCGGCACCGAGGGCCTCGAGATGGGGACCAAGCTCAAGAAGCACGGCATCCGCGCCTCGCACACGGCCGATGTCTTCCTCGACGACTGCCGCATCCCGGGCTCCTGCCTCCTCGGCGGCAAGGAGAAGCTCGACGAGCGCCTCGCGCGCGCCCGGGAGGGCGGCAAGGGCCGCAAGCAGGCGGCGATGCAGACCTTCGAGGTGAGCCGCCCGACCGTTGGCGCCCAGGCGATCGGGATCGCCCGCGCCGCCTACGAGTACGCGCTCGACTACGCCAAGGAGCGCGAGCAGTTCGGCAGGCCGATCATCGAGAACCAGGCGGTCGGCTTCGCGCTCGCCGACATGAAGATGGAGATCGACGCCGCCCGCCTGCTCATCTGGCGCGCCTCCTGGATGGGGCGGAGCGGGCAGGAGTTCACCTCGGCCGAGGGCTCGATGTCCAAGCTCAAGGCAGGCGAGGTGGCGGTCTGGGTAACGGAGCGCGCGATCCAGATCCTCGGCGGCAACGGCTACACGCGCGAGTTCCCGGTCGAGCGCATGCACAGGGACGCCAAGATCTACACGATCTTCGAGGGCACCTCGGAGATCCAACGACTGGTGATTGCCCGGGCGATCTCGGGCATGCAGATCCGATGACCGCGGCGAACGGCAGGAGCCGACGGCGCCCGCGCGTGCGGGTGGAGGAGCTGGAGCTCCACGGGCACCGCTACCGCTACCGGATCGGCGGCGAGGGCCCGCCGATCGTGCTGATCCACGGGATCACCGGCAGCTCCGAGACCTGGGACGAGGTGCTTCCCCTGCTCGCCTGCGACTACACGGTGCTCGCGCCCGACCTGCTGGGCCACGGCCACTCGGCCAAGCCCCGCGGCGACTACTCGCTCGGCGCCTACGCCAGCAGCATCCGCGACCTCACCCTCGCGCTCGATATCCCGCGCGCCACCTACGTCGGTCACTCGCTCGGCGGCGGCATCGTCATGCAGTTCGCCTACCAGTTCCCCGAGCGCCTGGAGCGGCTGGTGCTGGTGTCGAGCGGCGGCCTCGGCAAGGAGGTGCACCTGATGCTGCGGGCGGTGGCGCTGCCGGCAGCCGAGTACGTCCTGCCGCTCATGCACGCCGAGCCGCTGCGCAACGCCGGCTCCGCGCTCGTCGGGCTGCTGGCGCGGATCGGCATCCGGGCCGGCCCCGACCTCGAGGAGATCGCCTCGGGCTTCACCTCGCTCGGCGACGTGGACGCCCGCCAGGCGTTCATCCACACCGCCCGCTCGATCATCGACATCGAGGGCCAGCGTGCCAGCGCCCGCGACAAGCTCTACCTGGCCGAGGAGGTGCCAACGCTTCTGATCTGGGGCGAGCGCGACCGGGTCATCCCCGCACGGCACGGCCGCGACGCGCAGCAGGCGATTCCGAACAGCCGCCTCGAGCTGTTCCCGGACGCGGGGCACTTCCCCTACAAGGCCGACCCACAGCGCTTCGTCGAGGCGCTCAGCGACTTCATCGACGACACGGAGCCGGCGGACATGCGCCAAGAGGACATCCGCGACCGGCTCCTGAAGGGAGCGAACGGATGACGCGGATCGAACGCAATGTGAACGTCGGGGCGGTGATCGTGCCGTTCATCGCCTTCCTGGTGGCTGTGCCGCTGCTCTGGAACCGCCTGGTCGGCGTGACCGATCTCGCGCTGTTCCTCGCCATGTACCTGCTCTGCGGGGTCGGCGTGACCGTCGGCTTCCACCGCCTGTTGACCCACCGCTCGTTCGCGACCTACAAGCCCGTCCAGTACGTCCTGGCGGTCCTCGGCTCGATGGCGGTCCAGGGTCCCGTGATCGGCTGGGTCGCGGACCACCGCAAGCACCACGCCCACGCCGACGAGGACGGCGACCCGCACAGCCCCCACGTCGGGCACTCTCCCGGCGTGCGCGGCATGCTCGCCGGCCTCTGGCACGCGCACGTGGGCTGGCTCTTCACCCACCAGGGGCGGGCGGCGAAGCGCAAGTACGCGCCCGACCTGACCGAGGACGCCGGCATGCGCCTGATCAGCCGCAACTTCGTCCTCCTCGTGCTCGCGAGCCTGCTGCTCCCCGCCCTGGCCGGCTGGCTGCTCACGGGTCGCCTGGCGGGCGCCCTGACCGGCCTCCTGTGGGGCGGGCTCGTGCGGATCTTCTTCCAGCACCACATCACCTGGAGCATCAACTCCATCTGCCACTTCTTCGGCCGCCGCCGCTTCGACACCGAGGACGAGTCGACCAACGTGGCGTGGCTCGCAATCCCCTCGCTGGGCGAGGCCTGGCACCACAACCACCACGCCTTCCCTCGCTCGGCGATCCACGGGCTGCGCTGGTACGAGGTCGACCCCTCGGGCCTCCTGATCCGGGGGCTGGGCCGGCTCGGCCTGGCCTGGAACGTGGTGTCGATCACGCCGGAGCGGCAGCGGGCCAGGGTGCCGGGCCCGAGCAGTCGCGCCCCAGCCCGCTGCAGCTCGCCGCTAGTCCTGGTAGCCGAGCGCAGGCCGTGCGCCGACGGGCGTGGGGCTTTCGCCCGCGAGAACGCGCCCAGCCGATGTAGCCCATCGAGGCGAGCAGGATCAGCCAGCTCGCGGCGACGATGGCGTTGCTGGCCGCGCTGAAGCCGGCGATGTTCACGACCATCGGCGGCGCTGAGGCCGACCGCCGCCCAGGCCGGCGCCCGCCTGGTCCGGATGAGGCCGATGGTGAGCAACAGCGCTGCCGATCCAGTACCGCCAGGCCCCCGACCGAGTACACCGCGGACACCCCGCCCGCGTTGTCGGAGCGCTCTAGGAGCGCCGCCATCTGAGCGCGGTCGGCGTTCCTCGGCCACCATCTGCCAGCTGATGAGCTGGCTCATCACGTCGCCGATGGCGATCACCGCCCCGAGGGCGGCCAGCCCACCGCCGACATAGCCGAGCCTGGGCGCGCGCTCGCCGACAAGGGACGCGATCCCGAGCAGGGCGGGGACCAGCAGGATCGAGCCGACCAGCAGCAGGATGGTGAACCAGTACCAGCGCGTCGGATGCTGCGCGATCACGGCGAGCTGGGCCCGTTCGTCCGCTCTTGAGCGCGGGCGAGACGAGCGCCGATGCGAGCGCGAACAGCGGCGCCAGGATCAGGGACAGTCCGACCGCCTTCGCCGGCAGATCGCTTGCGTTGAATCTCATTTGGGGACCTCCTTGGTCCAAACCGGATTGACGCCGGCCAAGCTAGGCTCGGGCGAATCCCCCGTCTGCGTCCGGCGGATCGATTCGATTGGTCCTCGAGGATGAATCGCAAGCCGCCCTTCGGCCGATGTGCACGGCGTCCAACCGCCGTTACCTTCTCCCCATGCGGCGGATTCGCGAGCTGACCGGCGCTACCGCGCTCGACGTCGGACTCGTCCTGTTCGTCACCGCGGTGACCGAATGGGCCGTGTTCGAGACCCACGAGCACGTGAGCACGCCCATATACGGACCGCGCTGGCTCACGTGCCGCTACCGCTGCTGATCGCCCTGCCGTTGCTCTGGCGGCGAACCCGCCCACTGCTCGTCACCGCGCTCGTCATATCCGGTTTCGCGATCCAGGCGTTCGCGAGCGGCCATACGCCGGAGGGCTTCCAGCTCATCCTGGTATGGATGATCGTCCCGTACAGCGTCGCCGCCTACGGCGAGCGTCGAGAGGCTCTGATCGGCCTCGCGGTCGTGCTGGTCGGCTTCGCCATATACGCGGCCGAGAACGACGACATCGTGAGCGGCAGGGCGGGCGACCTCTGGTCGGGCGCGTTCTTCCTCATCCTCGCGGTCGGTGCGTGGCTGGCGGGGATGGTCGTCCACGGCCGGCGGGAGGCGGCCGCGCTCACCGCCCATGCGAACGCGCTCGAGCGTGAGGCACAGATCGCGAGTGCCGAAGAGCGGCGCGGATGGCACGCGAGCTCCACGACATCGTCTCTCACAATCTCAGCGTCGTCGTCGTGCAGGCCGCCGGCGCCAGGGCGCAGGCGGCGGCAACGACTCCGATCCGACCACGCTGGAGAAGATCGAGCGGAGCGGCCGCGAGGCCCTAGTCGAGATGCGGCGCCTGCTCGGGGTCCTGCGAGAGGACGACAGCGGCGACAACGGCCTCGCGCCCCAGCCCGGGATCGCCCAGCTGCCGTCCCTTGCCGAGCGCGTGCGCGCCGCCGGGGTGTCCGTTGACCTGGAGGTCGACGGTGATTGCTCGCGGCTCCCGCCCGCGGTCGACCTCTCCGCCTACCGGATAGTCCAGGAGGCGCTGACCAACACGCTCAAGCACGCCGGTCCCGAGCGTTCGGGCACGGGTGCACGTGCGCCGCGACGCCGTATCGTTCTCACGGTCGAGGTGGTCGACGACGGCGCCGGCCCGCCGCGGGCGCGACTCGGGTGCGGCGGCCACGGACTGGTCGGCATGCGCGAGCGGACGGCCATGTTCGGCGGCAGCTGCGGGCCGGCCCGCGGCCCGGTGGCGGCTTCACGGTCAGCGCCCGGCTGCCGCTCGGGTCGCCCGCGGCGCGTGATTCGCGTCGTGCTCGCCGATGACCAGGACCTCGTGCGCGAGGGCCTGCGAATGATGCTCGAGGCCGAGGGGGACATCGAGGTCGTCGGCGAGGCCGCCAACGGCCGCGAGGCTCTCGATGCCGCCCGGGCGCAGCGATCCCGACGTGCTGTCTTGATGGACGTCCGCATGCCTGAGCTCGACGGGCTCGAGGCCACCGCCCGTAATAAGGGCGCGGCCTCGACCTCGCCGGTTCGCTCCACGTGCTGCCAGCGCAGCCGCGTCCCCCGGAGCGCGCTGATGATCGACTCGATCACCACCAGGTACATGAGCTGCCTGTAGACGAACTGCTGTAGCGGCACGGCCCAGAGCAGCCGCGGCGACTCGCCGTCGAGCCGGAACGCGTACCAGCCCTGGGCGACCTGGACCAGGTTGAACCCGACCCAGTAGGCGAGCACCGGCAGCGGATCGAGGAAGACCAGGCCATAGATGGCGAACAGGTCTACGACGGGCGCGAGCGCCGGCAGCAGGATCTGGAACAGCACCAGGTAGGGGATCGCGCGGCGGCCGATGCGGCGCTCGTCTCGGTGCCAGATCGCCGCCTTGTGCTTCCAGACGGCCTGCATGGTGCCGTAGGACCAGCGGTAGCGCTGGCGCCAGAGCGCTCCGAGCTTGGCGGGCGTCTCGGTCCAGGCGCGTGCCTCCTCGGCGTACACGACGGCCCAGCCGGCGCGGCCGAGCGCAAGCGTCAGATCGGTGTCCTCGGCGAGCGTATCCGCCGGCACCTGCCCGACCTGGGCCAGGGCCTCGCGGCGGAAGGCCCCGATGGCGCCGGGCACGGTGGGCATGCAGCGGAGCACGTCGAAGAGGCGCCGGTCGAGGTTGAAGCCGATCACGTACTCGATGTGCTGCCAGCGGCCGAGCAGCCCCCTGCGGTTGCCGACCTTGGTGTTGCCGGACACCGCGCCCACGCCCCTGGCTGCCAGCGGCGCCACCAGGCGGCGCAGGGCCCGCGGCTCGAACACCGTGTCTGCGTCGACCATCACGATCACCTCGTTGCCCGCCGCTGCGATCCCGCGGTTGAGCGCCGCCGCCTTGCCCCCGTTCGGCTGCCGGATCACGCGGACCCGGTCGAGCCGCAGCGCCTCGACGAGGTCACCGGTGTCGTCCGCGGAGCCGTCGTCGACAACCACGACCTCGAGCTCCGGATATTCGCTCGCGGCGAACGAGCGGACGGCGCGCTCGATCACCACCGCCTCGTTGAACGCGGGCACGACGATCGACACCGACGGGGTGTAGGACGCATCCGTGTGAAGCGCGCGCCGCCTGCGTACGTGGCGATGCGCCAGACCCACGACGAAGACGGCCCGCAGGAGGACGAGCAGGGCTATCGGCACCAGAAGCCAGGTGAGGGCCATGGTGATCCAGCGGGCCGCGGCGAGGGAGGCGATGAGAAGCCGGCCGCGCAGCCTCTGCCAACCGCTCGTCCGGAAGTCGACGGCCGACCGGCGCAGCCCCACGAGCTCCGAGACCGTGACGAACCGGTACCCGCGGGCGCGCAGCTTCGCCACCAGAAGGGGCAGCGCCTCGAGCGTCCGCGATCGGTTGCCGCCACCGTCGTGAAGCAGGATCACGCTGGCGCCGGGCCGCGCGCCCACCGCTCGACGGGCGATCGCAGCGGGGGTTCGGGTCCGCTCCCAATCGCGGCCGTCGCGGTCGCTCAGGACGATCACGTAGCCGTCGCGGGCAATCGACCCCAGCGTCTTCTCCTGGGCGCTCGTGAGGGCATCTGGCGTGGACGAGTAGGGCGGGCGAAAGAGCCGCGGCCGCACCCCGGCCGCCCCCGCAACGGCGTTGTCCGTTGCGTCGACCTGGAGCCCGCGCACCCGCCGCGACATCGCGAAGACGTCGCCGTGGGTGAAGGTGTGGTTGCCGAGCTCGAACCCCTCTCGCCAGAGGTCGCGCACGATCCGGGGGTGGCTCACCACGTGGCTCCCCACAACGAAGAACGTGGCCGGCACGTGGAGGCGCTGGAGCTCGCGGGCTATCCGCGGTGTCCAGACCGGGTCCGGCCCGTCGTCGAAGGTGAGGGCCACGGTCCGCGCCGGCAACGAGCGCGCGCGCAACCCGTCGCCCCGAGCGGTCAGTACGGGCTCGCTCCCCGCCAGCGGAGAGAGGCCGGCCGAGGCAGCCGGCGTGCTGCTGCGCCCGACGGACTCGCCGGTGAGGCCGTACACGACCAGCAGGACCACGAGCACCAGACCGACGAACGCCAGCAGCGAACGGTGGGCGGGCGGCCGGTTGATGCGACGACGTATCTCGGCGGCGCGGGCGGCGCTCAGCCGCCGTCGGTGGTCCATCTATGCGAGTGCTCCGTGGCGGTCGGGCTCGGTTGGGCCCGACTCGCGCCCGGAGGCTCGGTCTTGGCGGGCTGTCCACCTCCCTGCGTCCCGCCGCCGCCGTGTGCCCTCGGGGCCGTCGGCGCGTGGCCTGGCGACGAGCCGGGCGCCGGCGCATTCACCGGGGCGGGAGCGCTCGTCTGGCTGTGCGGCCGGACCGTCGACGATCCCCCGGAGCCGGCCGGCCGCGGAGCGAGCGAACCGCCCGCCCGCCCGTGGCGGGATGGCCCGGCGGGAGCGGACCGGTGCGAGGTCGCGCCCTTGTGCGAGTGCCGCGAGAGGCCGGCCGCCGAGCGGTGGGAGCTCGAGTGGCTCGCCGTGTGCGCCTTGGCGGGAGCCGCCGCGGGAGCGTCGGCGTGCTCGCCGGCTGCGACCTCGGGAAGCGACACGCCCGGCAGCCGGCCGAGCCCGAGCGCGCCGGCAAGCAGGGCGATGAGCCACGGCGCGGTCAGCCCAGCCACGACCCGGCCCGCCAACCGGAGCATGCGGCGGCGGCGTCCGTCCGTCGACACGAAGACCGGAAGCCGCCCCGGCTCGCGCAGCGCCTCCGCGGCTGCGTCGGAGATCGGAGGGTTCATCTCACCGGCTCCAACGCGCCGGAGCCGGAAAGGTTCGCTAGTCGTTCCCTTGCTCTTCCTGCTCTTCCTGCAGCTTCTGCTTGTCGACCTTGCCCTGGGGCTTGCGCGGCAGCTCGTCGACGAACTCGATCTCGCGCGGCACCTTGTACTTGGCGAGGTTGTCCTTGACATGCGACTTGAGCTCGTCGTCGGAGACCTCGCCCTCGGTGACGACGAAGGCCTTGAGCCGCTCTCCGAACTCGTCGTCCTCGACGCCGACGACGGCGGCCTCGGAGACCTTCCCGTGCTGCTGGAGCGCCTCCTCGACCTCCTCCGGGTACACGTTCTCGCCGCCCGAGACGATCATGTCGTCGGCGCGCCCCTCCACGAAGAGCCGGCCGTCGTCGTCCAGATGGCCGAGGTCTCCCGTGGACATGTGGCCGTCGCGCATCTCTTCGTTCTCGCCGCTCGTGTACTCCTCGAGCAGCATCTCGTTGCCCACGAAGATCTCGCCCGTCTCGCCGGCGGGCTGCTCGTTCCCGTCCTCGTCGTAGATCTTGAGCGTGGTGCCCGGCGGCGGCTTCCCGCTCGTCCCGGGCGCAGCGCGCAGGTCGTCGGGCTCCGCGATCGCCGCCCAGGCGACCTCCGTCGAGCCATAGAGGTTGTAGAGGTTGTCGCCGAACTCGTCCATCCACTGCTCGGAGAGCTCGCCGTCCAGGGCGCCACCACTCGATGCGACCACCTTCAGCGACGTGAGGTCGTGCTCCTTCTTCTTCTCCTCGTCCAGCTCGAGGATCCGCTGGAGCATCACCGGCACGATCGCGAGCGCCGTTGCCTCGTGCTCCTCGATGGCGGCGAGGGTCGCCTCCGGATCGAATTTCCGGCGCAGCACGAAGGTCGAGGAGAGGAGCAATCCGAGGTTGAACTGCAGGAAACCCCAGGCGTGGAACAGGGGCGCCGCGAAGAACGTCGGCTCGCGCACCTTGAGGGGAATCCGCGAGAAGACCGCCACGAGCGGCTCGAGGATGTCCGGCTGGCCGCGCGACGCGCCCTTCGGGGTCCCGGTGCTGCCCGAGGTGAGCAGCACGATCTTGCCGGTGTTGTCGGGAGCGTCGAGGTCGGAGTCCTCGTCCTGGCCCTCGATCAGGTCGTCGATCGTCGTGTCGCCGGCGTTCTCCCCTTCATTCCAGGCGACCCAGCGCTTGCGGTCGCCCGCCGCCTCGTCCATGAGCTCTGCGAACTCCTCGTCGTAGACGATTCCCGCCGGATCCTCGCGCTCGGTGATGTCCTTCAGCTGAGGCCCCGAGAACGCCGTGTTGAAGAGGAGCGTGTTGGCGCCGAGCTTCGAGATCGCGACCGTGGCCTCGATGAACCAGCGGTGGTCGCGGCACATGATCGCCACACCGTCGCCCTCGCCGATGCCCTCCTCCGCCATCGCGCGGGCGAGCGCGTTGGTCCGCTCGTGGACCTCGGCGAAGGTGAGCATGCCGCGCTCGTCGATGATCGCGGGGTCGTCCGGGTAGCGCGTGGCGGACACGATGAACGCCGCCGCCGGGGTCATCTTCCAGCGCAGCAGGTCGAGGGCAGCCTCGGCCGCCTTGTCGGGCCGCTCCGGCCGGAGCAGGCCGGTCTCGACGAGAACCTTGGCGGCCCTCGCCAGGCGCTCCGGTTGCTTCAGGAGCTGGACCATCGGACCTCCCCCGCCAGATGTGGCTTCTCGTTCTTCGCGTCGTGCAGCGCGAAGTCGCGGCCCCCGTCCACCGTCCAGGAGGCGAAGCTGACCTTGCCGGGGATCGGCACGGGCAGCTTGAAGCGGACACCGACCTCGAAGCGATCCGGGATCACGCTCTCGAGCGCGGCGAGGCAGCGCGCCTTGAGCCACATGCCGTGGGCTATCGCACCGGGCATCCCGAACAGCCGGGCGCTGAGCGAGTGCAGGTGGATGGGGTTGCTGTCGCCGGAGACGTCCGCGTAGCGACGGCCGCTGTCGCCCGGGAGCTTCCAGATGGCCTTGGGGCGCGGCGGCTCGGTCCGGTCGCCCCCGCCCGAGGAGCCGCCGTTCCCCTCTCGGTGGAGGTAGGTGCTGGTGCTGCGCCAGGCCGGCTCGCCGCTCGCGCTGACCTCGGCCGCGATCTCGAACTGCGTGCCGCGGTCATGCGGCTCGAGGTCCTGCGTTCGCACGCGCACTGCCAGCTCCTCGGTGACCTCGATCGGCCGCAGCTGCTCGATCCGGTTGGCGATGTGCACGAGGCCGATCACCGCGAAGGGAAAGTCCGACCGCGTCATCAACTCCATCGCCAGCGGGAAGGCCACGATGTGCGGGTAGGTCGCCGGCAGTACATCGCGGAGCGGGAATCCGCAGACGTTCGCGTAGGCGGTCAGGTGGTCGCGGTCGACCGCCAGCTCGGGCAGCACCAGCTCGTCGTCCGGCAGGACCGGCTCGCCGCCGCCGAGGCCCGGCAGCCGGCGCAGCACGGCGCGCCCGGAGCCGGCCACGGCCTTGGGATAGAGGATCCTCATGCTCGGCGGGGACGACAGCTCGTGAACCGCCATCGCTACGCCCCGATCAGGGCCTGCCCGCAGACCCGGACCACGTTGCCGTTCACGCCCCCGGAGCCCGGGCTCGCCAGCCAGGCCACGGTCTCGGCCACGTCGACGGGAAGGCCGCCCTGGGTCAGGCTGTTGAGCCGCCGTCCCCCCTCCCTCGTGGCCAGGGGCATCGCCGCCGTCATCTGCGTCTCGATGAACCCGGGCGCCACCGCGTTGATCGTGCCCGGTCGCGGCGCCATCACCGGCGCCAGCGCGTCGACCATGCCGATCACGCCGGCCTTGCTCGTGGCGTAGTTCGCCTGGCCGCGGTTGCCGGCGATACCGCTGACGGACGAGACGCCCACGATCCGCCCGCCCGGCCTCAGGACATCGCCGCGCAGCAGCTCGTCGTTGATCCGCAGCGGGCTCTCCAGGTTGATCGAGAGAACCATGTCCCAGCGCTCGTCGTCCATGCGGCCGAGCGTCTTGTCGCGGGTGACGCCGGCGTTGTGGACCACCACGTCGACCCCGCCGTGGCGCTCGCGCATGTGCGCGGCGAGCCGCTCGGGCGCATCGTCCGCGGTGATGTCCAGCTGGAGCGACGAGCCCTCGATCCGGTTGGCGACCTCGGCCAGCGCGTCGCCCTGCGCGGGAACGTCGAGGCAGACCACGTGGGCGCCGTCGCGGGCGAGGGTCTCCGCGATCGCCTCGCCGATGCCGCGCGAGGCGCCGGTCACCACGGCGGCCTTGCCGGCGAGCGGCCTGTCCCAGTCGTCGAGCGAGGTCGCCTCGCCGGCGCCCAGCCGCACCACCTGCCCCGACACGTAGGCCGAGCGGGCGGAGAGGAAGAAGCGGAGGGTCGCCTCCAGGCCTCCCTCGGCGCCCGGAGCGACGTAGACCAGATTGGCCGTGCCTCCCCTGCCGCCCACCTCCTTGCCGGCCGAGCGCACGAGGCCCTCGATCGCCCGCTGCGCGACCGCCTGCATCGGGTCGTCCGACTGCTCCGGCGGGGTGGCCAGGACGATCACGCGGCCCGAACGCTCGAGGCGCCAGATCGACGGGTGGAAGAACGAGTACAGCTCGCGGAGGCCCTCGACGTCCTGTATCCCGCTCGCGTCGAAGACGAGGGCGGCGAAGCGGCGGTCGCCGTTGGCGTCCTCGCTCCAGGCCGTGGTGCGCACGCCGGCGCGCTCCGCGGCAGCGCGGGCGTCCTCACCGGGCGCGACCGCGACCTCGGCGTCGACGGCGCCCAAGACGTCGGCCAGCGGGCGCGCGAGGCGCCCTCCCGGCGCCGCGCCGAGGAGCGCCGTGCCCTCGAGGGCAGGGTCGCCCGGCTCGTGCCGCCGCAGCGGCGTAGGGACCGGCATCCCGAGACGCCTGGTCACCAGCTTCCCTGCCGTGGAATTGGCGAAGCTCTGGTAGCGATCCGCCACGAGTGGGTTTCGTACCCGCCGCCGGTGGCAAGTAAGCGCACTATGCGTGCGGCAATCGTCGGCGGCAATCGCATCCCGTTCGCGCGGTCGAACGGGGCCTACGCCGAGGCCTCGAACCAGGACATGCTCACGGCGACGCTCGACGGGCTGGTCGCCCGGCTCGGGCTTCAGGGCGAGCGCCTGGGAGAGGTCGTGGGCGGTGCCGTGCTCAAGCACAGCCGCGACTTCAACCTGACGCGCGAGTGCGTGCTGGGCGGCGCGCTCGACCACACCACGCCCGCCTACGACGTGCAGCAGGCGTGCGATACGAGCCTCGAGGCGACGGTCCTGGTGGCGAACAAGGTGGCGCTCGGTCAGATCGACAGCGGGATCGCCTCGGGGGTCGACACCACCAGCGACCCGCCGATCCAGGTGAACGAGGATCTGCGGCGCGTCCTCGTCGAGGCGAACGCCGCCAAGAGCATCACCGACCGCGTCAAGCTTCTCGGCAGGCTGCGGCCCGGGCAGATCGTGCCCGAGATTCCCCGCAACGCCGAGCCCCGCACCGGGATGTCGATGGGCGAGCACGCCCAGGAGACCGCGCGCGAGTGGGAGGTCAGCCGGATCGAGCAGGACGAGCTCGCGGCGGCCAGCCACCGGAAGCTCGCCGCGGCCTACGACCGGGGCTTCTTCGACGACCTCGTCACGCCCTACCTCGGGCTGGAGCGCGACGAGACCCTCAGGCCCGACTCCTCACCGGAGAAGCTCGCTGGGCTGAAGCCGGTCTTCGGGAACGGCAACGGCGCCACGATGACCGCCGGCAACTCGACGCCCCTCTCCGATGGAGCGGCCGCGGTGCTGGTGGCCGGCGACGAGTGGGCCGCCGAGCGCAACCTGCCCGTCCTCGCCCACATCGTCGACAGCCAGTCCCACGCGGTCGACTACGTCCACGGCGACGACGGGCTCTTGATGGCGCCCCTGTACGCCGTACCGCGCCTGCTCGAGCGAAACGGGCTGTCGCTCCAGGACTTCGACTTCTACGAGATCCACGAGGCGTTCGCCTCGCAGGTGCTCGCGACCCTCAAGGCCTGGGAGGACCCGGGCTTCTGCCGCGAGCGGCTCGGCCTCGACGAGCCGCTCGGGGCGATCGACCGCTCCAAGCTCAACGTCAACGGGAGCTCGCTCGCGGTCGGCCATCCGTTCGCGGCCACCGGCGCGCGGATCGTCGGCACGCTGGCCAAGCTCCTGGCTGAGAAGGGCTCGGGCCGCGGGCTGGTGTCGGTCTGCGCCGCGGGCGGCCAGGGCCTGGTGGCGATCCTCGAGCGCTAGCGCGGCGTGAAGGCCGCCGCCCGCGTGTACAGCTTGTAGAGCTTGAAGCCGCGGGCGAAGTCCCGCGAGCACCAGCTCTCGAACAGCTTGTAGGCCTTGTCGTCGTCGAGGGTCGCGCCGTGTCCGGATGGGCCCGATGCCGAGCCCGCCCCGGCGGGGCTGCCGGCGAAGTCCTTGAGGTCGGCGATGGTCCCGTAGCGCTCGCGAATGTCGGCCTTCTTCCACTCGGAGCAGTTGACCAGCCGCACCTCGCCGATGCGCGCCCCGGCGTGCGACCCGCTCCCGCCGCCGGAGCCGAAACAGCCCGAGAGCCCCACTGCGAGCAGCGCGACCGCCGCGATCCGTGCTACTTGGGCTCGGATGGCGTGGTGAACCAGTCGCAGTTGCCGGTGCCCTGGTCGAAGGAGGCGAAGCAACCGAGGAGCTCGGACTCCTGCGCGGCTCCGCCGAGGCCGAGGGAGGCTCCGCAGTTTGAGGGCAGCAAGGCCCCGGCGGGAACGCTCGTGATGCTCGACTTGGTTCCGTCGCTGCCGGTGTTGCCGTACCAGCAGTTGCCGGTCGTGGTCTTGGGATCGTGGTACTGCTGGTTCGCGAAGGAGTCCCACCAGAAGTCGGTGCCGTTGGGATCGCGCTTGCCGGACGGGGTCCTGCCCATCACGTTCCCGTAGGTGTGGTTGTCATAGGACGTGCTGAGCGTGCCGTCCTCCTTGCAACCTGCCTGGTGGTTGCCCTCGGCGAGCGGCTGGTCGCCGCAGACGAACGAGTCCGGGACGGTGAAGATCATCGTGCCGCGGCGCCAGTTGTCGTAGAAGTGGTTGTTGCGGATCGTGTTGTTGTTGCCGCCCGCGATCCACAGGCCGGTGCCGACCGGCACCGGAATGGACGGCTCGATGTCGGCGCCCTTCAGATAGGGGTTGTAGTTGTTCGAGTAGAAGTTGTTGTTCTCGATCAGGTCGGAGTCCTGCGGATACCCGGGGTGCCCCGCGGCGGTGAAGACGTCCGTGGTGAAGCCGAGGGCGTTGTCGTAGAAGTTGTTGTGGTCGACGTGCACGGCGTTGCCGTCCGTGCCCGAGTAGCCCGCGGAGCTGTGGTGCATGTCGCAGCGGCGGATCTCCTGGCTGTAGCGCCGGTGCTTCTCGATCGTCTGCTCGCCGGTGTCCGCGGAGGAGCCGGGATAGAGGGCGGAGTCGCCATGGCCGGCGGAGTCGCAGTCCTGCATCAGGCCATGGTCCTCGACGAAGGTGAGGACGCCGTACTCGCCGGCGTAATAGGTCTTGAAGCGCTCGGCCAGGAAGCCGTCGGCCTCGAGAATGTAGAGGTCGTGCTCGCCGGCGTGCCGGATCTTGACGTTCCTGATCACGAAGCCGTCGGTGCGGTCCGCCCGGATGCCCACGTCCTTGTCCTTGCCGATCGGCGCGTGGTCGCCGGAGGCGACGCGGCCCGCGTCGACGATCACGTCGTCGGGGCTCGGGCCGGACCCCTCGACCTGCACGTTGCAGCGGATGCACGGGCCGAGGTTGGGAATGCCGTGACGGTTGTCGAGCGGCTTGGGAGGCTCGTTGCCCTTACCGGGCTTTCGTCCCATGATCGCGATCAGGTTCTGCGCGTTGGGGCAGTAGTACTGGTACTTGTAGGACAGCGCCGCCGGCTGCCCGCGGTCGTTGAGGATCTCGTACTTCTTGCAGGCCGGGTCGAGGTCCGGCTTCTTGCGGGCCGTCGGCTCCGTGTAGAGGCCCGGCATGATCACGATGCGGTCGTTGTTGCGCGTGCGGTTGACCGCCTTCTGGATCTCGTGGTACCTGCACTTGGCGAGCAGCTTCTGGTTGAACTTCAGGAGGCGCTTCCCACCCCGCTTGCTGATGTGGCGGGTGGGCTCGCTCGGCCGGAACTTGTAGCCCTTCGTCTGCGCCGACTTGATCGCGCTGCGCAGCCGCTTGATCGACTTGTTGCGCCGGACGCCCTTCTTGTACTTGCGCTTGGCCCTGGCCAGCTTGCGCTTGAGGCTCTTGATCCGGCTCCGCGCGGCGTGGCGGCGGCGGGCGCGCTTCAGGCTCCTCGTGAGCTTCTTGACGCGCTTCTGGCTCGGAACCCGGCCCTGGCAGACCACACGTGTGTGGCCCGGCGGCGGCTTGCGCAGCGCGCTGTAGAGGCTGCGAGCGGCCGGCACGTGACCGCCGGCGGGCGGATGTACCGACCGGTCCGGCTTGGGGTCGGGCCAGTAGGAGGCGCGCTCGATATGAGCCGACGCCGTGCTCCCGGCGATCACCGCTGCCGCAAACACGACCAGGGCCGCCAGCAGGGCCTTCCAGCGGTTCGATGACCCGTTGTGGTCCTTCACAGAGTCCCTCAGACGGGCGACTCTAGCGCAGGTTGCGGCGACTGGCGACCGGTCCCCTCGTACAGGTATAACGACAGCGATGGCTGACCTCTCCCCCGGCTCGCGGTTCGCCGGCTACAGGATCGAGGAGGTGGCCGGCCAGGGCGGCATGGGCCGGGTGTACCGCGCGACCCAGATCGCCCTGGAGCGCTCGGTGGCGCTCAAGCTCATCGTCCCCGAGCTCGCCGGCGACCAGGACTTCCGCGCACGGTTCAAGCGCGAGTCCCTCCTCGCCGCCTCGATCGACCACCCGAACGTGATCCCCGTCTACGAGGCGGGCGAGGCGGAGGGCCGGCTGTTCATGAGCACGCGCTGGATCGAGGGCTCGGACATGCGCGAGCTCATCTCGGAGGAAGGCAGGCTCGAGCCGGGCCGGACCGTGGCGATCGTGCGGCAGCTCGCCGCCGCCCTCGACGCCGCCCACCGGGCGGGCCTCGTGCACCGCGACGTGAAGCCGGCGAACGTGCTGATCGCGCGCGACGGCGACGAAGAGCACGCCTACCTCACCGACTTCGGCCTGACGAAGAAGGCGGCGTCGGACACCGGTCTCACCGCCACCGGCCACTTCGTCGGCACTCCGGACTACACGCCGCCCGAGCAGATCAAGGGCGAGCACGCGGACGCGCGCGCCGACGTCTACGCCCTCGGCTGCCTCCTCTACCACGCCCTCACCGGGAACCCGCCCTATCCGCGCGACAGCGAGGTGGCCAAGATGTACGCCCACCTCCAGGAGCCGCCGCCCAGCGTGAGCGACGCGCTGCCATCCGTGCCGCGCGAGCTCGACACCGTAATCGCGCGGGCGATGGCCAAGGAGGCCGACGAGCGCTACCCGTCAGCCGGCGATCTCGCCCGCGCGGCGGGGGCGGCTCTCGCCGGCGCGGCTCCGTCGCAGCCCGAGCACAGCCTCGCGACCGGAATGGCCGCGCCCGGGGCCGAGACGGCCGATCCCACCAAGCCGGCCCTGCCGCCCACCGAGCTCGCCGCCACGAAGCCGGTCGCTCCACCCGCGGCGCCGCCGTCCCCCCCGCCCCCGAGCGCACCGACGGCGCCCCTCCCCCATCGCCGCCGTAGTCCGTGGCCGTTCGTTGCCGGCGCCGGTGCGCTCGTGCTGCTCGTGGGGGGTCTGGCGGCCGCCGGAGTCTTCTCGGGGAGCGATGACCAAAAGAAGAAGGCGAGCGCGAGCGGCGGCGGCTCGAGCGGCGGCGGAGCCCCGAAGGCGATCGCGACGATCCCGGCCGGCGACGGCCCCGACGGCATCACGGTCCAGGGCAACTCGATCTGGGTCGTCGACGCCGACGGCGACACCCTGACCCGGATCGACGCCCGCAAGAACAAGGCGGCCGGGCAGAAGGTCAAGGTCCAGCGGAACCCCGACAGCGTGGTCGTCGCCGACGACGTCGCCTGGGTGACCAACACCGACAGCGGCAGCGTCACCCGGCTCGAGCTGAGCCCCCTGAGCAACTCCGGATCTCAGGTGACCGCTCGGAGGAACATCCCGGTCGGCAAGGGCCCCGAGGGGATCTCGCTGGGCAAGCAGCTCGTGTGGGTCGCGAACGGCGACAGCGATTCCGTCACACGGCTCGACCGCGCCTCGGGCAACCCCCTCGACCCGCCCATCGGAGTCGGAAACAAGCCGATCGGGGTCTTCGTCGGTCCGACTGCCGTGTGGGTGGCCAACAGCTTTAGCGCGACCGTGAGCCGGATCGACGCCGCGACCTCCAAGGAGATCGGACCCCCGCTAAAGGTCGGCAAGAACGCCCGCTCGGTATTCGAGGCCGAGGGCTCGCTCTGGGTGTCGAACACGGGCGAGGGCACTGTGAGCCGCTTCAATCCAAGGACCGGCAAGCAGATCGGCGATCCGATCAGGGTCGGCAATCACCCCAAGGACATGGCCGCGGCGGGCGGCTCGATCTGGGTGGTCAACGAGCTCAGCAACTCGGTGAGCCAGATCGACGCGAAGAACGGGCGCGTGGTCGGCTCGGCAATCCCCGTGGGCTCCACCCCGGTGGGAATCGCCTTCGGCAACGGCTCCCTCTGGGTGACCAACAACGCCGACGACACGGTCACGCGGATCGATCCGGGCGGCTGAGCTCCTCGGCGCGTTCGGCCACGTGGGCGACCGAGGCGCGGAACAGCGCCAGCAGGCGCTTCCGCAGAAGCGGAGCAACCAGGAGGGCGAGCGGACCCCGGATGACGACCCGCTCCGTGAGCCGCGTGCCGCTCGCGACCGGCTCGATCACGTGATCGAAGGCCATGCGCACTCCGGGCGAGCGCGTCTCGTCGGTCCAGATCTTTGGCTGCTCCGTCCGCGTGACGGTCAGCTTGCTGGCCGGCAGGCCCTTTGCCTTGCTCGTGATCGTGGCTCCCGGCTGGAACGGGCCGTCGATCTCCGCCGACTCGATCTCGTCCGCCTCGCTCCAACCCGCCACGTCCGTCCAGGCCTCCCAGATGGCCTCGGGCCGGGCACTCGAGGTCGCTGAGGCCTCGTAGCCGCGCCCGCTGGGCTCCACGTCCTCACGCAAGGGCAACCGACCCTCCTCCCGTGCCTTCTTGACGCAGTCCGCGTGGGCGTGCCGCCGCCGCGACGCGTCGCCCTCCGGCAGGACCAGCAGGTGCTCGCTCAGCGCGGGCAGGTGTCCGCCGCAGAACGGACAGCGATAGGTCGCGGGCTTGCGATTGGCCGCCGGCCGGACCGCGTACCAGCGGGCGTCGGTGAATCGGTCGGCGCTCACGGATGGCGTTTCAGGCCTCGCAGTACCGCGTCGGCGTCTCGATGTGGCGCTCGCAGCGCGAGCCCGGCGAGGTCGAGCTCGGCGCTGGCCACGGCCCGCACAGCGGCGCGGTTGTCGACGTCGTTTCCCGTCTCGAACATATCAGCGGTGTAGACAGCCACCTGGACGTCCCGCCGCTCGGCGCGCTCGCGAGCGGTTTGCAGCTTGGCACGATCGGCCGAGAAGACGAGCACGGGCTGGACGAGCAGCGGCAGGTACTCCCGCCCGTCCGCGTCGCGATAGGGCTCGCCGATCGCGTCCCTGCCGGCGCTCGCGGCGATCCCGCTCATGAGGAACGCCGTCACGTTGAGCCGCTGCCAGGTGGCGAGGTCGTCGCGCACAACCACGGCGACCTTGGTGTCGAAGTCGGTAACGGCCACGCTTGCCTGCTGACTCGGGGCGATGAGACGGCTTTTGAACCAAACGTCCGTTCGCCGCATCCGCCAGCGCCATCGTACGCTGCAGGCCTACGGACGTACTCAAGCCCCACCGCGTTCTCCATCTGATCCTCCTCTGCGATGCATGGAGGAGCATTGGAAGCCGCGGTCGCCATTCGGCCGGGAAGAGGAGCGCGCCCGTCAGGGCGCGTCGGCCGCCCGCTCGAGCTGGGCGCGGATATCGCCGGTGATCGGCCCATAGTGCCCGAGCCAGACGACCGCGGGGTCGAGCGCAGCGACGCGGCGAATGCTCGCCCGCGCGGCCGCGTCGTCGGGCCGCACGGGCGCGGGCGGCATCCGGGCTGCGCCCGGCCGAGCGGTGACGGTAAACGGGTCGCAGACGAAGACCGCGTCGCTGACGATCGCCACCCGGTCGGACGCGCGCCAGAGCCCGATCAACCCCGGAGCGTGCCCCGGGAGATGTAAGACAGTGAACCCGGCCACGTCGTCGCCGTCCTCCAGCGTCCCCGCCACCTCGACCGGGCCGCCGTCCATTTGCGCCAGCGTGCGGGGCCCGAGCGCCTTGACCAGCGGGTTGCCGACCTTCGACCAGTCGTAGTAGTGCTCGCCGCCGTCGCCCTCGACATCGGCCCGCTCGTCGGGGTGGCAGAGAACGGGCGCTCCGAGCTTCGACGCGCCGCCGCGGTGGTCGGCGTGAGCGTGGCTCAGCACGATTCGCTCGATCCGCGGGACGGCGTCGGCGATCGCCGGAGCCTGGGTCACACTGCCCGACTCGAACAGCGTCACGTGGGCGCCGTCGTCGAGCAGGTAGATGTTCGTCAGCCGCTGTGCGCGCCCCGGCGGCCGCAGGCGCAGCACGCGCACGCCCCGCGAGACGCGCTCCAGGGTCATCGCGGCAGCACCGCGAACGCCCCGAGCCGCCTGGGCCGCGGTGGCGGCGGCTTCTCCGCGGCGCCGGTCTCGATGTTAAGCTCGCGGTGAGACATGTGTAATAGACAAATGTATATCAGATATGGGGCGCACGGGTGAAGACGGCTGCCGGGCGCGGCGGCAACCGCGAGAAGCTGCTCGCCGGCGCGCTGGCCTGCCTGCGCGAGAAGGGCTACGCGGGCACCACCGCCCGCGACCTCGTCGCCGCTTCGGGCACCAACCTGAACTCGATCGGCTACCACTACGGGAGCAAAGACGCGCTCCTGGGCGAGGCGATCATCGCCGGCTTTCGCGAGTGGACGGCAGAGGCCGAGCGCAGCGGCTTCGCCGCCGGCCCGCTCGCCCCCTCCGAGCGCCTGCGACGCTCTCTCGCGGCGCTGATCGACCGCTTCGAGGAGCTGCGCCCCTTCCTGGTCTCCTTCGCCGAGGCATTCCCCCCGGCGCTGCACTCCCCCGAGCTGCGCGAGCGCATGGCCGCCGCCTACGAAGAGGTGCGCAGCCGCGGCGCGGACATGGTGCTGCGTGCCGTGGCCGAGGACGGGCTCAGGATGGAACGCGAGCAGGCGGAGACGATCAGCTCGGTGCTCACCGCGCTTGTCGACGGGCTCATCCTGCAGTGGCTGCTCGACCCCGCACGCACGCCCTCCAGCGAGGGGGTGATTGCGGCCCTGGCGGCCGTGGGCACGGCGTTCGCGGGCGAGCGCGCCTAGTACGGCCGTCGCTTAACGCCGAACACAGGCACTTCCTCAAGCCCCGCCTCGCACTTCGGCGCCGCACAGCGCTAGTTCTTCGGCGGCCCGGCCGAGGGCCGGCAGCTCCAGAGCCGGGCCCCGGCGAAACGACGGCAGCGATCGCGCGGGCCGCCGGCCCTGATCCTGCACAGCTCGACCGGCGCGTCGAGCGGCGGGACCGTCGGTCGGGTGCCGGCCGAGGATGTCTCGATCCTCCGCGAGGCGCTCAGCGCCCAAGCTCGGCAGCGAGTGAGATCGTCCCGCGGTCGAAGAACGGAATCGGCGGGAACGTGCCGATCCCGATCGAGCTGGTGGGATAGGTCGCGCGTGCCTCGCGCCAGCGAGCTGGGTCTGTCGAGCCGAAGCGGCGTTGGAGTGTCTTGAAGGCGTAGGCCGCGGCCCTTCGGTAGCCCCGCGGGCCAAGCGTCCTGAGGGCGAGCGCCTCGGCGTTCGTCACGTCGAAATGGTGGCTGTTGGACGCCCCGCCTATGAGCGCGGCGCCGCGCGCCAGGTTGCGGCCGAGCGCCCGCAGCGCGGCGCCGTGGAGGAATGCCTGCCAGGCGGCGACCCCCGGGTCGACCGTGCCGCCCGCGTCGGGCCGGTTGTAGTTGCCGTCCCAGCCCAGGATCGTGTCGAGGACGATCTTTGCGGAGCCGGCCGCGCCGCGGCGTGCCCGCCGGAGCCGGGCGTTCGCAAGCGGCCGCTGCTGCGCGAAGGTGCCGGTGATCCGGTCCACCCTCTTCGTGGCCGTGTAGGTGCCTGCGCGGCGCGCCCGGCTGGTTATGCGCCGGAGGAAGGCCGCCCGGTGGAATGGGCCCGTCAGCTTCTCGCGTGCTTCCGCGTCGCCGTCGGTCCAGCCCACGGAGGCGGAGTTGTTCCAGTTGAACAGGAAGCCCTGCCTCGGGTCGATCACGTGCGGACGCCGGCGGACGGACAGGAAGCCCCGCCACTCCGCCTTGCCCGTGCCGGGGTACGGCAGCCGCTCGTCCCAGCGCTTCGGCTTGAGCGGCAGCAGCCCCGGGTGCCAGTAGCCGATGTGGCCGCGATCATCGGCCGCCATCACGTTCTCGTTCCAGGTCAGCTTGGCGGCCGCGCGGTTTACCTCGCGCACGCTGCGCGCCCGGTTGATGGCGGCCAGGCCGGTGAGCGTGCCGAGCTCCCGTTTCCAGATCGCGTAGCGACGCGCGTAGGCCACCCCGCCCGCACGCGCTTGAACCGGACCGTGAAGCGTGCGACAGACACGCTCGTGGACCGGCGCCTCGCCCCGGACGAGGATTGTCTCGTCGCGGCAGCGCATCCGGCGCACGCGGCCCTTGAAGCGGTAGCGCTCCTTCCCGGCCAGCCGCTCCACGTAGAGGTCGTCGTCGTCCGAGAGTCCGCTGGTCACGCCCCACGCGACGTGAGCGTTGTGCCCGGTGGCGATCACCGGGACCCCAGGCGCGGTGCCACCATGGACGTCGACCCCTGGCCCATGCAGCTCGACCTCGAGGAACAGCTCGGGCATCTGGAAGCCGAGCTGGGGACCGTTGAACAAAGTCGCCCGCTTGCGGCCACGGATCGCCCACATCTTCGAGCCCCCGTGCGGCCTGTTCACGCGCGCGGCGGACGCAGCGGGCAGCGGCAGCTTGCGGACGAAGCGCAGCGAGCGCCTGAAGCCGATCCGCTCGTCGGCGCGAGTGCGGCCCGGCTGCGACGGGAAGCGTCCGGCCGATGCCGGGACGGTGGCGACGTGGCCGCGGATCCGCAGGGGCACGAGGCGGCGGAAGACGCGAGCGCCGACTCTCCGCAGCCCGCGCACGTTGTCGAGCTCGGCGCCGTCGCTGCTCGGGACCGTGCGCGCCAAGTACACGCCGATCGCCAGGGAGTCGGTCACCTGCCAGTCGGCCGGGTTGATCCCGAGCAGCGTGAACTCACCCGGCGCCTTCGAGGGATCGCTGCGCGTCACGGCGATCCAGGCGTTCACCCCCGCGGCATAGTTGCGGATGCGGGCCTGGAGCTCGGCCGGCAGCCGCCTGAACTGGGCCAGCAGCTCCCTTCTCGTGTAGAAGTCGCGCCGCGCCGTGATGTCGTCGTCAAGCCGGTCCTTACCGAGGACCTCGGCCAGCCGGCCCTGGGTCTGCCGGCGGAACAGCTCGAGCTCGGCGAGCCTGTCCTGAGCGACCGCGTAGCCCATGCCGAACCAGACGTCCGCGGCAGTCGTGCCGGTCACCGACGGCACGCCGTAGGGGTCGCGGACGATTCTCACGCCCGGCCGCGGCGTCTCGAGCGAGCCGGTACCGAAGAAGTTAGCCGGCTTGAAGCGGAAGCTCGTGAACAGGGCCGTCTGATCCGTCAGGTGCGGCGAAGGCCCCGTGGTCAGGGAGACGAAGCCGCTCTGGCCCGGAGGCAAGACGGACTCGGCTTGACGCACGCGACCGAACGCGGGAGAGGCGGCGCACAGCGCCAGAAGCACGACGCCGGCCAGGGGGGCGAGTCCCCGGGGCACGGCGACGATCCTACAGGCGTTCCACCGGGAGCGCCGGTGCGGTTGGGGAGCGACCCCGCTGTCCCCCTAGCCGCGGCGAAGGCATTCGCGTCTCCTCGACTGGGGACTGAGGGCAGGCGCGCGTCAGCGCTTGATCGCGAACCTCGCCAGCTTGACCGCCCCCCTCGTTCCAAGGGAGTCACGCGGAACGGCAACGAGCCGGTACCGTGAGCCGCCCCCTGGGGCCAGCCAGCGAACGTGAAAGCGGGCTTCCGGTGAGTCGGGGCGGTCGGATTTGAACCGACGACCTTTCGGCCCCCAGCCGAATGCGCTACCAGGCTGCGCCACGCCCCGGGTTCGTCCGCAGTTTAGGGCAGGTCCGTCGAGCGACGCGATCGGCAGCAGCTGCAGGTGCCGCCAGGGAAAGACGCCGGGGGCGAGCAGCTCCCGGCCCCGGTAGGGGCCGTCGAGCCGGTAGCCGCCGAGCGCGGTATGGAACGGATCGGAGCCGGTCGGGGTCGGATCCTCCGCGTAGAAGGAGATGTCGTGCCCGGTCTGGTCGCGGACGATGATCCCGTAGCGCTGGGCCGCTCGGGCGAGCATCAGGGTCAGGCGCGGAGCCGGCCCAAGCGGGCGGCGGGAATCGAACCCGCACCGAGAGCTTGGAAGGCTCTTGTGCAGCCGTTACACCACGCCCGCGTATGCGATCGATTCTAGGCGCTGAGCCAGCCGCGGCGGGTGACGACCTTCTGCTCTCCGCGCGCGAGTAGCCGGAGGGCCAAGAGCAGCGCCGCCAGCAGCGCGGTCGTGCCCAGGGTCACCTGGATGCTCAGGATTCCCTCGTCGCTCCAGTAGACGTCGTTCAGCTCCATGAGCAGCGCCCACTCGTCGAGAGTCAGGGCGACGCCGACGCCAAACGGGAGCGACATGCGCTCCTGCATCCGCGGGTTGTTGGACACGATCGCCGTCCCACCCGTCACGAACGCCAGCATGATCCCGGGCACGAAGTGGTGGATGTGCCTGGGGCCGCGGACCATCTCCTTGATCGGCCCGAAGCTGCCCTGGCGGCGCAGCACCCAGGTACTGCGACGGGTGATGCCCGACGTGACTACGAAGGCGGCGAGCACCTTGAGCAGGGCTCGCTCTCGCGGCGTTCCCGACCGGTAGCCCTGCACCGCCACGTCGACGGACTGACGGCCCGCCTCCGCCGATCCCCGGCGATAGAGCCTGACCGTCTCGCCGATCGCGACGGCGGCCACGCTCCCCAGCGCGAGACCGGCCAGAATCACCGTGCCGCGCTCCGAGGTGTCGGTCGTCCGCAGGATCAGGACGTTGCAGGGGGCGTGATGGGAGACCTTGTTGGGGATGTCTCCGAGCAGGTAGCGGCGCGTGCCGCCCATCCCCTTGTTGCCCACGACGATGAGCTCGGCCCCCTGCTCCTCGGCCAGCTCGATGATCGCGTCGGCCGGCTCGCCGTGGGCCGCGTGCGTCTCGCAGGGCACGCCGTGCCGGCTCATGGTGGCGGCCGCGTCGTTCAGCGCCTTGGTCACGGGGCCGTCGGCCTGCGGCCCTCCGTCGGCGCGATAGGTCGCCGAGACCACGTGCACGGTCGCGCCCAGGCGAGCCGCGAGCTCAGCTGTCTGGCTTACCGCGGTCTTGGCAGTGTCCGAGCCATCCGTGCCCACGACGATGGGGCCATCCACACGCCCATCCTAAGCCGACGCTAGGCGGAGAACCAGCGCTTCGGGTTGTCCACGAGCATCGTCTCGAGCTGCTCGTCGGTCATCCCGTTCTCCTTCAGGTACGGGATCACGGACTCGAACAGCATCGTCATGCTCCACTCGGGCACCTCGCTCGCCTTGAGCGCCTCCTGCACCTCGGGCGGGAACCAGTCGAGCGTCGAGCAGTAGTCCTGTGAGAGGAACATGCGCTCCACGTAGCCCCGCTCGAGCAGGGCGAGCACGGTCGCGTTCCGCTTGTCGGTCGGCAGGAAGAGATCCAGGCCGTAGCGGTCCATCCCGATCCAGACGCCCTTGTCGAGCAGCTTCTCGATGTAGTCGAGGTCGTCGGTGTCGCCGGTATGGGCGATCTGGACCTTGTTCAGGTCCACACCCTCGTCCTCGAACACGCGGACCTGCTCGAGCCCCGTCCCGCTCGAGGGCTGCGAGTGGGCCATTATCGGCACGCCCGTGCGCTTGCTCGCACGGGCCGCGGCACGGTGCAGCTTCTCGACATTGGGCACCATCCCGGGCGCGTCGCAAGCGGTCTTCAGGAAGGCTGCCTTGATCTCCGTTCCCTGCATGCCCTGCTCGATGTCGTGCACGAAGATGTCGGCGATGGCGTCCTCGTCGCGGTTCATGAGGACCTGCGGGAGATGGTCGTACGTGTAGACGCCGGTCGCCAGGATGATCTGGATCCCGGTCTCGTCGGCGACCCGCTTGGAGAAGCGGGCGTCGCGGCTCCCGGTCATCGCGTTCGGATCGACAACCGTCTTGACGCCGTGGGACATCACGGCCCGGGCGTCGGCGAGGGCCTTCTCGATCTCGTCGTCCTCGTCGTAGAGGTGCGGCCACTGCATGGCCGCGCCCTCGTCGCGGAAGCGGAAGTGCTCGTGGATCAGCGTGGTCCCGAGCTCATCCGCATCGATCCGGCCGTTCACGCTCTCGACGGTCGCCATGGGCCTCCTCCCCGGGGGTTGAGCAGCCGCCGGGACCCTATCCGGTCGGGGGGAACGGCCCTGAACGATGACCCTCGGGAAGCTAAGCGAGACGCGAGGCCGAGCAGACGGGCGGGCGCGGCCTCTTCCGTCGCCGCCGCGAGGCCGACTGAGCGGCTCAGGCCGTCTGGCTGCGCGCGCCGCGCTCGTCGAGCACCGCGCCCAGCACGATCCCGATCACCATCACGATGATCGCGACGACCAGCTTCAGCAGGCTCTCCCCCGAGATCCCGTCGCGCAGAAACGCGCCGATCGCAAGCACGATCGGGAACACGAGCGGCGTGAACTTCCACAGCCCCACCGCGGCATAGCCGAACCCGAAGCCGGCAAGGAAGAACAGGACGTAAGACATGGACCCCATTTTCCCACGCGGGGAGGCCGTCAATCCTCATTGGTTCCGAGCGGGGCAGCCAGGACTCGAACCTGGAACCTCCGGTTTTGGAGACCGGTGCACTAGCCAGTTGTGCTACTGCCCCAACCGGGCGTGATTCTAGGCGGGGCCTTCGCTGAGCAGGTGCGGGCGGAGGGACTCGAACCCCCAAACTCTTTCGAGCACCGGGACCTAAACCCGGCCTGTTTCCCAGTTTCAGCACGCCCGCGCGACTGAGATTCTACGGCGCTGGACGAGCTCCGCATGAGGCATCCCCCCCGGAGCGAGCGTGCTCGCTCTGCGCTAGGAGGGTCCAGCGAAACGATTGGCGAAACTCGCCACGGCTACTTCCCCAGCCCGGCGGCTTCGAGGGCCTGCTCGCGGTCGGAGAAGACCCGGACGCATCTGAGCCTGCCGTCGGCGAAGTCGTACACGTTCCCTCCATCGAACTCCATAGGAACTCCGCTGGCCCGGCCGCTCAGGTGAACCCGGATGAAGGCAAGCACGCGGTTCGCTCCCAAGGGTTCCAAGCGCTCCACGTCGATGCGAAAGTCGGGACCTGCGTCCTCGATGTCGCTGAAGAACCGCCGAATGCCCTCAGGCCCCGCGTAGGGGCCTGTCAAGGCGGTTACTTGATTGTGGAGCTCTATGTCGTCGGTGCAGCAGGCGAGGTACCCGTCGACGTCCCGCTCGTTTATCGCCGCAATAGCTCGCTCGACGACCTGGACGTTCTCCTGCGACATCGGCCGCCCAGTATCCCGCAGGCGGAGCGGGCCGCCACCTCGACGCATTCGTTGGAGCGTCCCCCTCGGACCGCCGCATCTCGCGTGCGTGCGGGGTTACACTGCCGCGCAGAGATGGCCGAGACCGAGATCCTCCATCCCAATAGGGACAAGTCGGAGGCAAAGGCCACCAAGGCCGCCGTCATCCTGCTCCTGATCACGAGCGCGGCGCTGATCGCGATCGTGACCGCCGGCGGCTGGTCCGAGCTGCAGGGCGCGCAGATCGTGTCGATCGGCTACGTGTTCGTCTACATCCTGATGGCGGTCTACGTGGGCCGCTGGAACCGCGGCACGCTTCCGGTGGCCGCGGGCCTCGCGATCCTGTTCGCGGTGGTCGCCGCCGTGGCTGGACCGGCCTGGTTCGACCGCGACAAGAACGGCTTCCAGGACCCCACGCTCGACCCGGCCATCCTCGGACTCTTGACGTTGATCATCGTGCCGGTCCAGGTGCTGTTGATCGCCTTCGCGATGCGCGGCTTCCAGCAGGAATGGAACGTGGAGGTCGAGGTGACCGGCGAGGAAGCCGATCGCTACCGCCGCGGCGACATGTCGCGAGACGAACTGCACGCGACGCAGACGCTGTAGACGCCGTCGGACCGGCCTAGGATTGATCGCCGCTGCCCGGGTGGCGGAACTGGCATACGCGATGGACTCAAAATCCATTGCCCGAAAGGGCTTGTGGGTTCGAATCCCACCCCGGGCACTCGTCGGCTACGCGGCCAGGTGGGCCGTAGAGGGTTCCTCGAAGACGAGCTCTTCGCCGTTCTCCCAGGCTGCGAGCCCCGCGTGCTTCGTGCGCGAGCCGCGCTGGTTGATCAGCGCGTCGAGTCCTCGCGCAGCGCGACCGTTCTCCGCCGCCAGCGAGACGGGAACGTCCTGCCCGTCGAGCGGCTCGAGGAGGTACGGGATCGCGATCTTCGGCTCGAGCAGAACGAGGTTCCTCGTTCCAGGGAGGGCGGCGCTCGGAGCGATGAAGGCTCGTGGGCCGTGCGGGTCGGCGCGGAAGGCCGCCCCCAGCCGTTGGCAGGGTGCCCGGTCGTCGGCGACCAGGTCGTCCGGCGAGAGGCCGTAGTCCCTCGCGTTGTCGAACGTCAGCTCCAGGGGCTCTTCTTCGAGCAGCACGCGGATCGCCCAGATCGGCGGTCGGTAGGCGTCGATGTCGACGGGGTCGGTGATCTCCTCGTTTCGAATCAGCTCCGCCCAGGGTGTGAGCGGATGGAGCGCGAGGTACTGGGTCGAGCCGACGCCGGCGAGGTTGTAGCGGCCGGCGCGCCGGTTCGGCAGGGCCCAGAGCGGCGTGTCCCAGGCCGCGAGCCGGTACGCCTCCAGCGCGATCAAGTCGCCGTGCTCGTCCGTGCTCCCGCGGCAAGCGTCAGCAACCGCCCGACGGCGTCGGGCTCATCGAGCAGATCGGCAGGCCGCGCCCCGTCGAGATCGGCCCGCGGGCGCTCGAACCAGCGGATCACGCCCACGCCGGTCAGGCTGTGACGCAGGTGGTTGACGATTCGCGCGACGATGCGCAGACGTCGCGCGTCGTCACCCTCGGGCGCGGTCGGCTCGCTCTCCGAGATCCAGCGCTGGAAGGTGCGGCCCTTGACGCCGAGCAGGTCAGCCAGCTCGCGCTGGGGAACGTCGACGACGCCGACCAGCCAGTGGGCGATCTCCTTGCTCGGGCGCTCCTCCTCGGTTGCCTCTCCCGCTGCCAGGTCCCGGAAGACGTGGCGCATCTGCTCGAGCCGCAGACGCAGCTCCCGGCGTTGGTCGCCGGGGTCGTCTATGTCGAGCGCTCGGGTCGCCCCCAGCGCCGCGCGCTGCAAGGCGACGATCAGGTAGGGGTCCATCCCGCTCAGCTCGGGCTCCGAGAGCGCGACGAGCCCGTCCGCGAGCTCCCCGACGAGGCCCTTGATCCGCGGGGGCGCCTCGTGCTCGCGCGCCAACCGGCGATTCGCGTCCGCCAGCTCCTCGGCGAGCTGCTGCGGCCGGCTCAGGTCGATAGCCACCAGAGGCACTTGGCGAACTCCTGTCGTAGGTATACGTCATAGTAGCGCCAAGGACTGACGCACGCAACTCCCGGGGTCAGGATCGCCGCGCCGCCTGACCCTCGACCAGGGTCAGGTAGCCCCCGAGGCTGATCCCGGCGGCGGCCAGGAGGCCGAGGAGCAGCCCGATCCGGCGGCCCACGTCGGCCTGGCCCACCGCCAGCTCGATCGTCGGACCCGGTGGGTCGGCGAGGCGGTAGAGGATCAGGACCACGGCCAGCAGGCCGGCTGCGGTCACGAAGAGCGACGGAGGGATGACCGGGTCCGAGGGCGTCAGGCCGGCGGCATGGGCGAGCGCCACGCCCAAAGACGAACAGGATCACGAGCAGCAACAGGAGGCCGATCAGGCCGAGCGACTGCCAGGCGTTGTGGCTCTCCTGCGTCACGTCGAAGGCCTTGACTCCGGGGATCTGCACCGGAGCGTTCTCGGAGAACCAGGGCAGGAACATCACCACGAGCAGCAGCAAACCGCTGCCGGCAGCAATCGCCTCTCCCCTCGTAAGGCGCCCCAGGTCCATGGGGGACGGCACTCTATCCTGCGCCGCTCGTGGCGGAACGCGGCGAGGAACTGCGCGAGGAGATCGAGGAGCTCGTCGACTTCGAGCGGCGGGCACCCGGATCCGACGCCGAGCGCCGCGCCGCCCTGCACCTCGCCGAGCGCCTCCGCGACGACGGCCGCGAGGCGGAGCTCGAGGGCTGCGACACCTGGCCGGGCTGGGCGCAGGCTCACGCGGTGCATGCCGTCATCGCCGTGGTCGGCAGCGTGATCTCCGTGTCGGCGCCAATCGCAGGGTCCGCGCTCGTGCTCGTCGCAGCCCTGCTCACGTTCCTGGACGGGACCGGCATCGCGGTGGCCACCCGGCGGCTGCTCGGCCGGCGGGCCACGCAGAACGTGGTGTCGGCCGAGGACGGGGGCAAGCCCGGCACGCTGGTCCTCGTGGCGCACTACGACGCCGGCTCGCAGGGCGCCGCCTTCGGCCGCCGGCTCGAGGAGCGGCGAGCCGCGCTCGGTCGCCTGCTCAGGCGCCCGATCGGCCGGCTCGAGCCGTTCTTCTGGGCGCAGCTGCTCGTGCTCGTCTGCTGCCTCCTCCGGCTCCCGGGCCTCGAGGGCACGATCCTCACCGCGGTCCAGTTCGTGCCCACGGTCGCGCTGATCGTGGCGGTGCCGCTGTTCGTGGACATCGCCCTCTCCCCCACATCGCCCGGAGCGAAGGACAACGCGTCCGGAGTCGTCGCCGCGCTGGAGCTCGCCCGGCGGCATGGCGGCCGGCTCGAGCACTTCGATCTGCGGCTGCTCCTGACGGGTGCGCAGGAGGCGCTCTCCGACGGGATGCGCGGCTTCCTCCGCCACCACAAGCGCGAGCTCGACAAGGCGCGGACGGTCTTCATCAACCTCGACGAGGTCGGGGCCGGCGGCGTTCGCTTCACCCGCCGCGAGGGCGCCATCCTCGCGGTCCGCTCGCACGTCCAGCTCGTCGACATCTGCGAAGAGGTCGCCGAGGACGACCAGGACGCCAACGCCCGCGCGCTCGTGAACAGGACGCAGAGCGACGGTGGCGCGGTCCGCGCCCGCGGCTACCCGGCAATCACGATCACCTGCCGCAACGTCCTCGACTACGTGCCCGACCACCACCAGGCGACGGACACCCCCGGGCGAGTCGAGCAGGCGGCGCTCGAGCGGGCGCTCGGGTTCTGTGGCGAGCTGATCGAGCGAATCGACGCTCAGCTCGGGCCGGAGATCGAGCGCGCCGGGAGCGCCGCGCTCAGCGAGTCGGGCTGACGAGCCGGCCGGCGAGCTCGGAGAAGAAGTCGAGCGAGCCCGGGTTGGAGAGCGAATCCCGGCTCGCCGCCCGGTCGGGATCGGCCCCCATCAGGATCTTCTTGACCGGAACCTCGAGCTTCTTGCCGCTCAGGGTGCGGGGCACATCCTCGATCTGGAGGACCTCGTCGGGAACGTGGCGCGGCGAGCAGTGCTCGCGCACGCGGCGGGCGATCCGGGCGCGGAGGTCATCGTCGAGGCGCGCGCCTTCGGCCAGGACCACGAACAGCGGCATCCAGGCCTCGCCGTCGGCCCGCTGAATGTCGAGCACGAGGCTGTCGAGCACCTCGGGGACGCCCTCCACCGCGCTGTAGATCTCGCTCGTCCCCATGCGCACGCCCTGGCGGTTGATCGTCGAGTCCGAGCGGCCGTAGATGACCGCGCCTCCCCGAGGCGTGATCTTGATCCAGTCGCCGTGGCGCCAGATCCCGGGATACATGTCGAAGTAGCTCGAGCGATAGCGCTCGCCGTCGGGGTCGTTCCAGAAGAACAGCGGCATCGAGGGCATCGGCTCCGTGATCACGAGCTCGCCTACCTCGTCCTCTAGCGGCCGCCCCTCCTCGTCCCAGGCCTCGACCTTCGCGCCCAGGCAGCGCGCCTGGAGCTCGCCCGCGTACACCGGGAGCAGCGGAGTGCCGCCGACGAACGCCGTGCAGAGGTCGGTCCCGCCGCTGGTCGAGAACAGCCAGAGGTCGCGCTTCAGGTGCTCGTAGACCCACTCGAAGCCCTCGACCGGGAGCGGCGAGCCGGTCGAGCCCACGCTGCGGATCGCGGGCAGGTCCGGCGGCTCGACACCCGCTTTCATGCACGCCGCGATGAAGCCGGCGCTCGTGCCGAAGCAGCTCACCTCGGCTTCGGCAACGAAGTCCCAGAGACGCTCGGGATCCGGCTGGCCGTCGTAGAGCACGATCGTCGATCCCGCCAGCAGGCCCCCCAGCAGGAAGTTCCACATCATCCAGCCGGTGGTGGTGAACCAGAAGAAGCGGTCCTCGGGCGACAGGTCGAGGTGGAGCCGCGACTTCTTGAGGTGCTCGAGCAGGATTCCGCCCTGGCCCTGGACGATGGCCTTGGGCAGCCCGGTGGTGCCGGACGAGTAGAGGACCCAGAGCGGATGATCGAAGGGCACCTGCTCGAAGGCGAGCTCCTCGGGCTCGGAGAAGATCTCGTCCCAATTGCCCTCCTCCCCCAGGTAGGGCAAGACGACCGTGTGCTCAAGGGAGGGGATCGAGCGTTCGAGCTCGGCGACCCGTTCGCGGCGATCGAAGTCCTTTCCGCCGTAGCGGTAGCCGTCGACCGCCAGCAGCACCTTGGGCTCGATCTGGCTGAAGCGGTCGATCACGGTGGGCGCGCCGAACTCGGGCGCCGCGCTCGACCAGATCGCCCCTATCGACGCGCACGCCAGCACTGCGGCCACCGTCTCCGGGATGTTTGGCATGTAGGCCACGACGCGATCCCCGCGCTCCACGCCGAGCCGGCGCAGGCCGGCGGCGATGCGGGCGGTCTGGCCGCGCAGCTCCGCCCAGCTCAGCTCGGAGGTCTCGCGCAGCTCGGAGGCGTGCACGATCGCCGGCCGCTCGTCGGCGGCCATGCGGAAGATGTGCTCGGCGTAGTTGAGCTCGGCGCCCGGGAACCACTCGGCGCCCGGCATCTCGCGCTTGCCGAGCACGTGCTCGTACGGCTTCGAGGCCTGGACGTCGCAGTAGCGCCAGAGCGACTCCCAGAAGCCCTCGAGGTCCTCCACGGACCAGCGCCAGAGCTCGTCGTAGGTCTCGAAGCCGCGGTCGAGCGAGCGCATGTAGTCCGTCATGTGGGCGCGCTCCACGGCCTCGGCGGAGGGCGCCCAGAGCAGCTTGCCTTCGGCCATCGCGCCGAGATTCTATGGTCCGACCGGTGATCCAACACGTCGCGCTCGAGACCCGCCGTGAGGAGACGGAGGCCGCCGCCTCCTTCTGGCGGCTGCTCGGGTTCCGCGACGTCGAGCCGCCCGAGACCCTGCGCGAGCGGGCGGCCTGGCTCGAGCGCAGGGGCACGCAGGTCCACCTGCTCTGGAAGGACGACCCCGTGGCCGCGCCCGAGGGCCACGTCGCCGTGGTTGTGGACGACTACGAGGAAACCGTCGACCGGCTTCGCGCGGCGGGGCACGAGGTGGAGCCGCGTCGCGAGCACTGGGGAGCCAAGCGCGCCTTCGCCAGGGCGCCCGGCGGTCACCGGGTCGAGCTGATGGAGCGGCCTCCCGCCTAGCTAGACCGGCGTCACGGCGTTGCGCTTGGCAGGCCAGCGCGCGGTCCTTGGCGGCGTAGGCCGCGAAGCGCTTGACCAGCTCCGAGCGCAGGTCCGCGGGCTGGATCACCGCGTCCATCACCAGCTCCGAGGCCAGGTGGAGGATGTCGATCTCCTCGCTGGTACTCGGCGCGCAGCTCCTCGGTGCGGCGCTGCCCGCTCGTCCGGCGTCCTCGATCGCCTGCAGCTGGTTGTAGAAGACGGCGTTGATGGCCGCCTGGCGGCCCCATCACCGCGATCTTGGCGCCGGGCAGGGCGATGCAGGCGTCGGGCTCGTAGGCCGGCCCCGCCATCGCGTAGAGGCCGGCGCCGTAGGCCTTGCGCACGATCACCGAGATCTTCGGCACGGTGGCCTCGGAGACCGCCGAGATCATCTTGGCGCCGGCCCGGATGATGCCCTGGCGCTCGACCTGCGTGCCGATCATGAAGCCGGGCACGTCGGCCAGGAACAGCAGCGGCACGTTGAAGGCGTTGCAGGTCCAGATGAAGCGCGCGGCCTTGTCGGAGGAGTCGACGAACAGGACGCCGCCGCGCTGCTTCGGCTGGTTGGCCACGATCCCCACGACCCTGCCCGTCGAGGCGCGCGTAGCCCACCACCAGCTCCTTGGCCCAGCGCTTCTGCACCTCGAGGAACGAGTCCTCGTCCACCAGCGCGTCGATCAGCTCGATGCATGTCGAAGGGCTTGTTCTCGTCCGCCGGGACCTCGCGGGCCAGGCGCGCCGCCGGCTCGGCCGGCGGAGCGCGGCCGGCGGCGCCTCCTCCCAGTGCTGCGGGAAGTACGACAGGTAGCGCTTGGCCAGGTCGATGCCCTCCTCGTCCGACTTGACGAGGAAGTGGCCGCAGCCGGACACGCCGGTGTGCATGCGGGCGCCGCCCATCTCCTCGAGCGACACGCTTCTCGCCGATCACCATCTCGGCCATGCGCGGCGAGCCGAGGTACATCGAGGCGTTGCCGTCGCGCATGATCACGACGTCGCAGAAGGCCGGGATGTAGGCGCCGCCCGCGGCGCTCGGCCCGAAGAGCACGCAGACCTGCGGCACCACGCCCGACAGCTTCACCTCGGTGTGGAAGATCCGCCCGGCGCCGCGGCGGCCCGGGAACATCTGCACCTGGTCGGTGATGCGGGCGCCCGCCGAGTCGACCAGGTAGACCATCGGCAGCCGCTGCTCCAGCGCCTGCTCCTGGATCCGGATGATCTTCTCGACCGTCTTCGGCCCCCACGAGCCGGCCTTGACGGTCGGGTCGTTGGCCATCAGGCACACCGGCCGGCCGGCCGATCGTGGCCATGCCGGTGACCACGCCGTCGGCGCCGAAGCCCTCCTGCGCCGGAGTTGGCCAGCAGCGCGTCCTCCACGAACGAGTCCGGGTCGAGCAGCCGCGCCACCCGCTCGCGCACGGGCAGCTTGCCCTGCTCCCGAGACTTCTCGTGGTGGCGGCCCGGGCCGCCGGCGCGTGCCTGCTCGAGGGCCTCCTCGACAGGCTGCTCACGCTAGAGCTGAGGGTTCGGGTTCTCACGGGCTTCTCGCCCGAGTAGTCGTAGAAGCCCGTGCCGTTCTTCTGGCCGTACCAGCCCGCGGAGAGCATCTTCCGGAGGGTGGGCGGCTGGGCGAAGCGGCGCTCGCGGAACTCGTCGAACATCACGTCGCAGATCGAGCCCAGCGTGTCCAGGCCCACGAAGTCCGACAGCGTGAGCGGGCCCATGGGGTGGCCGGCGCCCGCCTTCATGGCCTCGTCGATCTCGTCGACCGAGCCCACGCCCTCCTCGTAGGCGCGGATGGCGTCGAGCATGTAGGGCACCAGCAGCCGGTTCACGATGAAGCCGGCCTTGTCGCGCGTCGGGATCGCCGAGCTTGCCGATGCGAGTCGGTGAAGGCGACGGCCCACCTCGAACGCCTCGTCCGAGGTGGTCATTCCCCGCACCACCTCCACGCAGCTTCATCACCTGCGCCGGGTTGAAGAATGAAGCCCCAGGAAGCGCTCCGGGCGCCCGGTCACCGCGGCCTGGTCGATCACCGCCAGCGACGAGGTGTTGGTGGCGAACACCGCGTCGGTCGTTCACGACCTCGTCCACCTCGCGCCACATCTCGAGCTTCAGGTCGAGGTCCTCGGTGATCGCCTCGATCACGAGGTCGCAGTCGGCCAGGTCCGCCGTAGTGCGAGGGTGCCCTGTGATGCGGCCGCGCACGGCGTCGGCGTCGGCCTGCTCGAGCCTTGCCCTTCTCGACCGCGCGCGGCCGAGCTGCTTCTCGATCTTGCCGAGGCCCTTGTCGAGCTTGTCCTGGTCTCACCTCGCGCACCACCACGTCGTAGCCGGCCTGCGCCGCCACCTGGGCGATGCCGTGGCCCATCAGGCCGCAGCCGAGCACACCCACCTTCTTGATCTCCACTAGCCTGCCTCCACGTCTCGAGTCGTCGAGCGCCGGGAGCCTATATGCCACTCGTCAGCGTCGAGGATCGTGGACGGCGTCCGCCACCTCGTTCTGCAGCCGGCGCCGAGAAGCGCAACGCGCTGAACGGTGAGCTCGTGGCCAGGATCTGGGCGCGCGCCGCTCGAGGACGCCGCCGCCGACGACGCCGTGCGGGTCGTGGTGATGCGCGGCGACGGCCCGATGTTCTCGTCCGGGATGGACCTGAACGACCTGCGCGAGCTGTCCGAGAACCCGGAGGACCTGCGCGCGCTTCCGGCGCCCGATCCTGGCCAGTGGTGGAACCTGCTCGAGGAGATGCCCAAGCCCACGATCTGCCAGATCCACGGCGCCGCGCTCGGCGGCGCGTTCGAGCTCGGCGCTGGCCTGCGACTTCCGCGTGATGGCGGAGGACGCGGTGGCCGGGATCATGGAGGTGCGCGTCGGGCTGCTGCCCGACCTCGGCGGCTGCTCGCGCCTGCCCGCCGTCGTCGGGCTCGGCAACGCCAAGGAGCTGATCATGACCGGCAAGATCATCGACGGCGCGCGAGGCGCACCGGATCGGCTTCGCCAACCGCATCGCGCCGGCCGGAGCGAGCTCGACGACGCCACCGACGCGTTCGCCAACGAGCTGCTCGGCCTGCGCGCCCAAGGCAGTCGGGCCTGGCCAAGCGCATCATGGACGCCGTCCGCCAAGCCGGCGCTGTCGCTGACGCTCGAGCAGGAGGTGGCCGCGCAGGAGACGCCTCGCCGCCACCGAGGACTTCGCCGAGGGCACCCGCGCCTTCTTCGAGAAGCGCGACCCGGAGTTCGCCGGGCGCTGATACAGCCGTGGAGCTGGTCCTGTCGTTCGAGCACCTCGGGCTCGGGGGTACGGAGAGCTATCTCCTTACGACCGCCGAGCAGCTGGAGCGGCTCGGACATTCGGTGACCGTGTACTCCCCGCGGCCGGGGCCGATGGCCGAGGTCGCCGCCCGCCGCGGCATCCGCGTGGCCGTCGGACCGGACGAGCTGCCGGAGCGCTGCGACCTGGCCTACCCGCAGGACGGCGCGACCGCCTACGAGCTGGCCGAGCGCTACCCGGAGGCGCCCCAGGCGTTCCGGCTCGCCTCGGAGCTCGCCGACCTCCAGCTGCCGCCCGAGCTGCCCGGCGTGGTCGGCGCGGTCGTGGTGCTGGCCGAGCGCTTCGCGCGGCGCGCCCGGGCGCTGGCGCTGAACCCGCGGCTCGTACGGCTCCGCCAGCCGATCGACACCGAGCGCTTCGCCCCGCTCGACAGCCTCCGCCGGCGACCGCGGCGCGCACTGCTGCTCGGCAACTGGCTGCGCGGCGCGCGGCGCGAGCTGCTCATTCGCACCTGGGCCGAGGCGGGCGTGGAGTGCGTCCAGGTGGGCCTCGACGGCGGCTGGGACCCGGCCCCCGAGCGGGCGATGGCGGACGCCGACATCGTCGTCGGCAAGGGGCGCGCCGCGCTCGAGGGCATGTCCTGCGGCAAGGCCGTCTACCTGTTCGACTTCATCGGCGGCGACGGCTGGATCACGCCCGAGCACTACGGGGCGATGGAGGCCGACGCGTTCGGCGGGGCGGCCCTGGGGCGCGACGTCTCGGCCGCGAGCCTGCGAGCCGACCTCGACGGCTACTCGCCGGAAATGGGTCTCGCCAACAGGGACCTTGCGACCCGCAACCACGGCGCCCGCCATCACGCCCAGCATCTCGTCGAGCTCTTTCGCGAGCTCGCGCCGCGGCAGCACGCACCCGAGGAGGCGGCGGAGCTCGCGCGCCTCGTCCGCGTGCAGTGGCAGACCGAGGACCGGGTGCTCGGCCTGAACGCGGAGAACCAGCGACTGCTCCAGCGCCTGCGCGAGACCGAGAACGAGCTCGAGGCGCTCCGCTCCGCGCGCCGCTACCGGCTCGCGGCGGGGCTCGGCAAGGTGGCCGACCGCCTCAGGGGCCGATGAGCGAGCTGCGCGCCTCCGATCTGGCGCCGGGCCTGTTCCTCGGCCCGGACGTCGACCTGGGCGACCGCCTCGACATAGGCGCGCACGTGGTCATCCACGCGGGGGTGCGGGTCGGCGACGGATGCACGCTTCAGGACGGGGCGATCGTGGGCAAGGCGCCTCGCCTCGGTCCGCGCTCCCGCACCGCCGGCCCGGGAGGAGCGACGCTGATCGAGGATGGGGCGACGGTTTGCTGCCATGCCGTCGTGTGCGCCGGCGCGCGGATCGCCGAGGGCGCCATCGTTGGCGACGGCGCCTTCGTACGGGAGCGCGCCGAGATCGGCGCCGGCACGGTCGTCGGCACCCGCTCCGCCATCGGCCCCGGCGTGATCGTCGGCTCGCGGGCGAGGCTCTGGACCAACGCAATGGTGGCGCCCGGCACGATCATCGAGGACGAGGTCGACTTCGCGATCGGGGCGGCCACCACGTCTCGCCGCTGGGAGCCCGGCGGGGAGCCGGGCGAGGTCCGGATCCGAAGGCGCGCGAAGGTCGGCGTCTACGCCATCGTCCTGGCCGGGGTCGAGATCGGCGAGGAGGCCGTGGTGGGCGCCGGCTCGCTGGTGAACGAGGACGTGGCAGCCGGGCAGCGTGGTGGCGGGCACCCCCGCGAAGCCCATCAGAAAGTGAACGGGCCCGGATGCCGTAATCCGGGCCCGTCGCTGAATCGGAGCGGGTCGGGGGAACCCAGGACTGCCGAACCGGCTCCGATCGTCTCTCTGAATTAGAGCTACCCGAAACGGGGGAACCAAACCCCTTTTACGGGCAGCCCGCTACCGCTTGCGGCGCTTCTTGTGCTTCCGGTGACTGGTCGCGAACCCGGCCCGCTTGTGGTACCGGATCAGGAGCCGCCGGCTGCGGCGGAGCTGGCGCGACGCGACCGCCATGTAGCGGACCTTCTTCGCGCGGACGCCGTAGACGATCGACCTGACTCGACGGACGTCGCTGCGAACGCGGTGAAGTCCCTTGTGCCGGTAGATCCGCTTGAGGCGGCGCAGGCTGATGCCCGGATGGGCACGCCCGCGGTGGTGGCCCTTGGCCGTGCTGGCGATGAACAGGGCGCGCTTGCGCTTGGAGAAGACGACGATGAACTTGCCGCCGCCGCGCACGCAGTAGCGCCAGACGCCGCGCCTGCGCTTGCCGGGCAGCCCGAGCTTGGTGGCGACGGTGCTGCTGCGGTAGCCGAGCTTGATCCGGCCGATCGCGCTCTTCTTGACCGCCGACCGGCGCGACACGCAACGCCGCGCCGGCCCGCCCTTCGAGGGCGTGTTGGAGACGCGCGCCGCCCACATCTCCTGGTAGGGCGAGTACTCCTTGTCCGACTTCGGCAGGTTGGCCGCCTGGGTGTCGTTCCAGAACGGGATCGCCACCTCGTCGTCGGCCGCGAGCCCCTGGTAGTCGCCGATGAACTTGCCGCTCGGGGAGGTGGGCGCATTGATGGAGGCGTCCCAGACGCTGCGCGAGGCGCGCGTGTCCTTGAAGCTCTTGGCGCCGTTGTTGGAGCGGGCGAGGTAGGTGTCGATGAAGTAGTTGCCGGGGTCGTTGCGGCGGTCGAAGAACGACACGTTGATCTGGTCGCGGCCGGTGATCGCGATCCAGGGCTGGAACTGGTCGGCGTCGGCGTTCTTCGGGTCCTGGTTCACGCGGATCGGCCCGGAGTAGGACTGGCCGCCGTTGGTCGACTTGAACATCACGATGTCGCGGCCGGACGCGGGGCCGTTGCCGTCGCCGCCCGACTCGACCTCGGGACCGGGCCCGCCCTCGGCCTCCTTCTCGTTCTCGAGGACCTCGGCGAGCTGATCGGGGTCCAGCTCGCCCTCCTTGAGCCTGCGTCCCAGCTCGGCGGCGTCGAGGATCCCCGCCCCCTCGGCGTTGCGCGAGGAGACGACGACGTAGACGTTGCCCTTGCTGTCGACGCCGCTCGACGGGATCGACAGGTTGCGGAAGGCCTCCCCCTCGAACGGGTCGTCGACACCGGTGATCGCTGCGATCGGCGCGGCGGGCGTGAAGGTCTTGCCGCGGTTGGTCGACTTCGCCTGCATCAGCGCCTGGAGCTGGTTGTCGTACCAGGTGACGTAGACCTCGCCGTGGGGGCCGATCGCCACGTGGCAGCCGATCCCCGAGATCAGCGTCTTCTGGCTGACCGGGAACGGCGTGTTGTCGCCGGGGGTGATCCCGCCCCAGGTCTTGCCGCCGTCCAGCGACTTCATGATCGAGATCTGCTGGAACGGCACGGCGCTGCCGCCGTCGAATCCCCAGCAGACGTACATCGTCCCGATCTTGCCGTCGCGCGGGCGGTTGGGACCGCCGTTCACGTCGGTGCGGTTGTCGACCGTGATCCAGTTCTTGTCGTCGAGGAAGGCTAGCTTGCTGATCGCGTTGTTGCGGTTGTCGTGGACCACGATCGGGCCGCTCCAGGCCTTGCCCGGCTTCTTGACGTGCACGGTCAGGTTCCAGCCGGAGGTGTCGGGACCGCCGATCGAGTCCAGGTTGTTGAAGTAGGCGTTGCCCTCGTCGTCGAACGCGACCGAGGGGTCGGAGACGATCCGATAGGTGTCGATGTTGCCCGGGTTGCAGTAGCCGGCGCTCGCCGGGCTGCAGTAACCCGGGAGCTGGCCCCAGTCCTTCCAGTGGCGGCCGCCGTCGAACGACTCGTAGGCGCCGTCCTTGAACAGGTAGTTGCTCGGGACCTCGAACATCTTCGAGCCCGCGATCAGGTGGTCGTGGTTGAGCGGGTCCATCGCGATCGAGTCCTCGGAGTGCGCGAGGTAGCGATCGTGCGACGCCCGGTAGTTGGGCGCACCCCGCGGCGCGTTCTTGTTGACGTCCGCCAGCGGCGGCCCCTGGCGGGTCTCGAATTCCGCGGACGCACTGTAGGTCTGCGGACCGACGGTCTGGTACGGCGTCAGGACGACGTAGTAGGCGCCGCTGGCCTTCTCGATCGAGACGTTCTCGTCGGAGCCGACGATCTCGCCGTCTCCGTTCACGAATGCCCCGCGCGTGCCGTCGGCGTTGCGGCGGTATACGTACATGTCGAGATCCGCCGCCGGAAGCCCGTCGCATTGAGGTGGACGACCCCCGGGTGGTTGCGCCAGAAGTCCCCCGGAACCGACACGTCGAGCTTGAAGAAGTCGCAACCCGAGGCCGGGTCCGGCTTCCTGTTGGCGCCGAAGCAGGCCTCGCCCTCGTCGGACGCGAGCGCCTCGGTGCCGGTTGTCGCGCTGCCGGTCCAGGTGATCTTGCCGCCGGCGCCGCGTTCGGGCTGAGGGTCTTCTGCGGCGGGCTGGCCGACTGGGCGATGCCCGTCGCGATGAGGGCCGCGGCCAGCGTCAGCGCTGCCGCGATGGCGCTCGCGCGCCTGCGTGGACCCCTGCCCCGCACGGGCGGGAAGTTACCACTCCCGGATGGTCGACTCCCCCAGTTGGACGCACTCCTCCACGCAAGCCCAGTCGACCCCGTCAGGCGTGTCGCTGGGCAGGTGGTAGTTGGGGAAGCCGCCGTCCCTCACCGACAGGATCGACACGGTCGGCAGGCCGTACAGCCTCGCGAGCGCCGGGTCGGTCCAGCCCCCGATTCGCCAGCTCCTCGCGGCCACGCGGCGCACGTCCTCCTCCCGGTAGCGGACCGGCCAGAGGCCGCCCTCGGCGCTCAGCACCACCGGCTCGCCCGACCCGACCGTGTCGAGCCCGAGCACGAGCGTGCGGCGGGGGTCGACGGTGCGCCCGTGGCGGTCGAGCCAGGCGGCCATCCCGCCCATGCCCGACTCCTCGCAGCCGACGATCAGGACGATCACCTCGACGTCGTCGGGCCGGTCGTCCCGCAGCCGCGCCGCCAGCTCGAGGACCCCGGCCACTCCGGTGGCGTTGTCGTTGGCGCCCGGCACCGCCCTGTTTCGAGTGCTCTCGAGCACCGCGGCGATCGCCACCCCAAGCAGCAGCCGGATCGGTGCGCGGCGGCGCGTGAGCGCTCCCGCCAGCATGGCAAGCTCCGGGATCAACGCGAGGGAGCTGCGACGCCCGCCCCGGGCCGCCAGGGCGTCACCCGCCGCCATCAGCCGCGGATGCCAGATGAGCCCCGTCTGCGCGGCGTCGTGGTGGGCCACGAGCACCAGCGTCCGCCGGCGCCGGCCCGCGGCCGGCAGCCGGCCCACCACGTTCGTGCCCTCGCCGGCGGGCAGCAGCCGCCGCAGCCACTGCAGGCGGCCGCTGTAGTCGAGCTCGAACGAGAGAAGCGCGGCGGCGGCCGCAAGCCGGCTGCGCGACATCGCGGCCGCGAAGTGGAGCGCCTGCGTCCAGGCGAAACTGCGCCGGTAGCGGAACCTCTCGAGGCGGACCTCCGCCACACCGGCCTCCCGCAGCCGTGCAGCCACCCACTCGCCGGAGGCGCGCTCGCCCTCGCTGGCCGAGCCGCGCTCGATCGCCGCGAGCGCCTCGACGTTCTCTCTCAGCCCTGGTGCCAGTCCACCGGGCCGGCCGTGAGGACGTGGCTGCCCAGCGGGCGCCCGAGCACCCGCTGCACCTCGCGGGCGCAGGCCACGAGCCGCTCCAGGTCGATCCCGGTCTCGTAGCCCATCTCGTGCAGCATCGAGACGAGGTCCTCGGTGGCGATGTTGCCGGTGGCGCCCTTCGGCACCGGGCAGCCGCCCAGCTCGCCGAACGACGACTCGAACGAGCGCACGCCGGACTCCAGCGCCGCCAGCACGTTCGCCAGCCCCTGGCCGCGCGTGTTGTGGAAGTGCGCGGTCAGCTCGACACTCGAGCGTCGCGCGCGCTCGAAGAACCCGCGGACCTGCCGCGGGTTGGCCATGCCGGTCGTGTCGCCGAAGGCGACCTCCTCGCAGCCGGCGTCGACCAGCCGCGCGGCGATGACGAACACCCGCTCCTCGCGGCACGTCGCCCTCGTAGGGGCAGCCGAACGACACCGAGATCACGCCCTCGCAGCGCAGGCCCTCCTCGCACGCGCGCGCCCGACCACCCGCTCGAGGCCCGAGAGCGACTCCTCGATCGAGCGGTTGACGTTCTTGCGGTTGTGGGTCTCGGACGCCGAGAGGAAGACGTTGACCTCCTCGAAGCGGTCGCGGCGCTCGAGCGCGTTGTCGAGCCCCCTCTCGTTCGGGATCAGGACCGAGACCGCCACGTCGTCGGGGATCGTCGGTCGCGGCGCAGGACCTCAGCGCCGTCGGCGAGCTGGGGGATCACGTCGGCGCGCACGAAGCTCGTGACCTCGAGCCGCCGCAGGCCGGTGCCGCGCGAGCATCTCGACGAGCCGCACCTTGTCGTCGGTCGGCGATCACCTCGGGCTCGTTCTGGAAGCCGTCGCGAGGGCCGACCTCGCGGATGCGGCACCTCCTCGGGCTGCGCTCATCGCGCTCTAGATCATGGCAAGGCCGCCGCTGACGCCCAGCGCCTGGCCCGTGACGTACGAGGCGTCGTCGGAGGCGAGGAAGGCGATCGTCGCGGCGATCTCCTCCGGCTGGCCGAGCCGGCGGAGCGCGGTCGAGCCGACCATGGTCTTCACGATCTTCTCCCCCAGCTCGCCGAGCTGCTCGGGCGCGCGCCATGAGCAGCGGCGTCTCGATCGGGCCCGGCGCCACGGCGTTGCAGGTGATCCCGTAGCGGGCGCTCTCGCGTGCGATCGCCTTGGTGAACCCGATCACGCCGCCCTTGGCCGCCGAGTAGGCGCTCGAGCCGTGCGAGCCGACCCGGCCCGCCTCGGAGGCGACGTTGACGATCCGGCCGCGCTTCTGCTCCTGCATGCCCGGCAGCACGGCGTGGGTCACCGCGATCACGCCGCGCAGGTTGACCTCGAGCACCCGGTCCCAGAGCTCCTCGTCGGTGTCGGTGAAGAAGCCGAACTCGTCGTAGCCCGCGTTGTTCACGAGCACGTCCACGGCCGCCGATCCGCCTCGACCGCCTTGCCGATCGACTCGGTCGAGCGCACGTCGAGCTCGAAGCGCGTCGCCGTCGACCTCGCTCGCGAGCTCGCCGGCGCCCTCGAGGTTCAGGTCGGTCACGGCGACGCGCGCGCCCTCCGCGGCGAGCCGGCGGCAGGTGGCGGCGCCGATGCCGCTGCGCGCCGCCGGTGACAAGCGCGGTTCGCCCCTCGAGTCTCATGGCGGCGGGAGGCTATCCTGCCGACGCGCCGTGGACTCCGTCCCGATCATCGGCGGCACCGGCGCGCTCGGCGCCGGGCTGGCCCTGAGGCTCGCGCGCGAGGGGACGCCCGGTCGTGATCGGATCGCGCGACCCGCTGCGCGCAGAGGAGGCCGCACGAAAGGTCCGCGAGCAGGTCCCGGACGCGCGACGTGGAGGGCCTCGAGAACCCGGAGGCGGCGCAAGGCCGGCCCGGTCGTGTTCCTGTGCGTCCCCTTCCGGGCGCAGTCGGAGAACCTCACCAACCTGAAGGAGGCGCTGAGCGACGGCCAGATCCTGGTGGACGCGACCGTGCCGCTGGCCGCCGCGGTCTCCGGCAAGGCGACCCGGCTCCTCGGCGTGCCCCAGGGCTCGGCCGCGCAGCAGGCCCAGGAGATGGTGCCCGAGGGCGTGACGGTGGTGAGCGCGCTCCACACGGTGAGCGCGCCGGTGCTCGGCGACCTCGACCGCGCACCTCGACGAGGACGTGCTGTCGCCGGCGACCGCAAGGACGCCAAGCGCAAGGTCGGCGGAGATCGTCGCGCCGCATCCCCGGGCTGCGGCCGGTGGACTGCGGCGCGTCTCGAGACCGCCCGGCTGATCGAGGGCCTCACGCCGCTGCTGATCTCGGTGAACGTCCGCCACAAGACGCACGCGGGCGTCAAGCTCACCGGCCTGCCGGAGTCGCTCTGGTAGCCCTGCTGTCGGGCGGCACCGGCGGCGCCAAGCTCGCCCGCGGCCTGCTCGACGTCGCCGACGATCTCGCCGTGATCGCCAACACCGGCGACGACGTGGAGATGTACGGCGTGCACGTCTCGCCCGATCCCGACCTCGTGACCTACTGGCTCGCCGACGAGATCGACGAGCGCGGCTACGGCATCCGCGGCGACACGCTGGCAGGTCATGGATGCGCTCGAGCGCAGCGGCCGGCCCACCTGGTTCCGCCTGGGCGACCGCGACCTGGCGATGTGCCTGATCCGAACCCAGCTACTGCGCGAGGGCCGCCGGCTCACCGAGGCCCACGCCGAGGTGGTGGCCGCGATGGACGTCGAGGCGCGCGTGCTCCCGATGTGCGACGAGCCGGTGCAGACCTTCGTGCGCGCGCGCGGCGCGTGGCGGCCACTTCCAGGAGTTCATGATCGTCGAGCGGCGCGGAGGGACCGGTGGAGGCGGTGGAGTTGCGCGGGGCCGAGCAGGCGCGCCCCACCCAGGAGGTGCTCGCGGTGCTCGCGGAGGCCGAGGCGATCGTGATCGGCCCGTCCAACCCGGTGATCTCGATCGGCCCGATCCTCGCGCTGCCGGGCATGCGCGAGGCGCTGGCCGGCTCGGACGCCCCGGTGGTGGCCGTGAGCCCGTTCGTCGGCGGCCGCGCGGTGAAGGGACCCACCGAGGAGTTCTGCGCGCAGGCCGGGCATCGAGCTGAAGCGCCGCGGGAATCGCAGCCGCCTACGAGGACGTGCTCGACGGGGTCGTGGCCGACGAGGACGCGGACGCCGTTCCGACGCTCGTGACCGACACGCTCATGGACGCGCCGGACGAGCGCCGGCGCCTCGCCGAGAGAACGCTGGAGTTTGCGGCCTCTTTGAAGGACTGAACGAGGTGACCGCGCTAGAGTCGCGCGCAGGCCTCGTGCGAACCATCGCAATCCTCCCCGTCAAGACCTTCGACGCGGCCAAGCAGCGCCTTGGCGACTCTGCTCGGCTGCGGGCGCCCGGCAGGCGCTCGCGCAGGCGATGTTCACGGACGTGCTCGCCTCGTTGCGGCGGGTTCGCGGCCTCGACGCGATCGTCGTCGTCACGAGCGATCGCATCGCCGACTCGACCGCCGTCGGCCATCGGGTGCTGACGCTTCGCGACGATGCCCAGGCGGGCCAGTCGCCGGCGGCGCTGATCGGCATCGGCCTTGCGCTCGCGAAGGAGTTCGACCGCGTGCTGCTCGTGCCCGGTGACACGCCGCTGCTCGACCCGCAGGAGGTCGACGAGCTCCTGCTCGACGCCGAGCGGCGCGGCCTGGCGGCGGTCGTGGTCCCCGACCGTCACGGGGCCGGCACCAACGCGCTGCTCCTCGCGCCCCCGAACGTGATCGAGCCGAGCTTCGGCCCGGGCAGCCTCGAGCGTCACCTTGCGGCCGCGCGGGCCGCCGGCGTCCCGCACGACACCGCGACCCCGGCCTCGCTGACGCTCGACGTGGACACGGCCGAAGACCTGAGCGAGCTCTCCGCCGTGCTCGGGACCCGTCACGGACGGGCGCAGATGACGCGCGGCGCGCTGGCGCAGCTCGACCGCGCGCGGGTCAGGCCCAGGGCCGCAGCATCCGCCTGAGCGCCCTCCCCGGGCTTCCGGACCTCGAAGCCCGGAGACGACCTGCCATCGCTGCTCGCCGCGGCCGCCCCGGCCGACCTCGACGACGGCGACGTGCTCGTCGTCGCCCACAAGGCGGTCTCGAAGTGCGAGGGCCGCCTGCGAGCCCTCGACCGGGTCGAGCCCGGCGACCGCGCGCGAGCGATCGCCGACGAGCACGGCAAGGACCCCCGGCTGGTCCAGGTGGTCCTCGACGAGACCTCGGAGCTGCTCCGCGCCGAGCGCGGCGTCCTCATCTGCCGGACCGCACCACGGCTTCGTCTGCGCCAACGCCGGCGTCGACCAGTCGAATGCCCCGGCCGACGGCGAGGTGGTGCTGCTCCCGGAGGACCCCGACGCCTCGGCTCGCCGCCTGCGCGCGGGGATCGCGGCCGCCCGCGGGGTGCGGCCCGCCGTGGTCGTCTCCGACTCGTTCGGCCGCCCCTGGCGCCTCGGCGAGATCGACGTCGCGATCGGCGCGGCGGGATTCGCGCCGATCGACGACTGGGTGGGCCGCCGCGACGCGTCCGGCCGGGAGCTGCGGGTCACGAGCATCGCCGTGGCCGATGCCGTCGCCTCGGCGGCGGACCTCGCCCGCGCAAAGGACTCGAGCGAGCCGGCGGTGGTGATCCACGGCCTCGAGCGCTTCGTAGTCGATGACGACGGGCCCGGCGCAGCGGCCCTCCGGCGCCCGCCCGAAGACGACTTGTTTCGCTGAACCCCGGCCTATCCTCGAGCAGTGGCGAGCACCCCGACCCGTCGCTTCCACGTTCCGTCCGCGCTCCGCTCCTCGCCCTTCCGGGTCGAGCCGGAGGTGGCGCGTGGCCTCAGCGCAAATGGAGCGGTGCTCGTCGACGTTCGCCGGCTCGATGAGGACCGGGCGGCCGTGCCGGGCGCCCTCCGGATCCCGCCTGACCTGATCCCGAGCCGCCTGGACGAGCTGCCGGCGGACGGCACCATCCTGCTCGCGTGCACCTGCCTGGGCGAGGCCACCAGCGTCCGCGTTGCCCACTGGCTGCGCGACCGCGGCTACGAGGCCTACGCCGTCCGCGGCGGCATGTCGGCGCTCCGCGGCGACGCCGAGGTGATCGAGCTGCCACGAGCGGAGGCCGAGCCGGAACCCGAGCCCGAGCCGGCGAGCGCCCTGGCGGCGCTCCGGCACCAGCGCTTTCGCCGCTACTCGGCCGGCGTGCTCTTCTCGCTGACGGGCAACTGGGTCGAGGCGGCCGCGTTCGGCTACATCGTGCTGCTGCTCGGCGGCTCGGCCGGGACGCTCGGCTTGATCGGCTTCCTCAACACGATCCCCAACCTCATCTTCGGCCTCCCCGCCGGCGCGCTCGCCGACCGCTACGACCGCAAGAAGCTGATCCTCCTCTTCCAGGGGGCGAACATGTGCGTGGCGATCGCACTGGCAGTCCTCTGGCAGACCGACTCGCTGACGGTGCCGCTCATGGGCTCGATCGCGGTCGTCGGCGGCAGCCTCGGCACGCTCAGCTTCCCGGCGTTCCAGGGCATGCTCGGGGCGACCGTCCCGCAGCGCGACCTCGAGAGCGCCGTGGCCATCAACAGCCTGTCACTCCAGATCGCGCGCTTCCTCGGGCCGGCGATCGCCGGCGTGCTGCTCGCGCAGGGCGGGCCGACCTGGGTCTTCGCCGTCAACGCCGGCAGCTTCCTCGGGGTGCTGGTGGCCGTCGCGCTGCTGCCGGGCTCCAAGGCCGGCGCCGGCCTGGCGGCCGAGCGGCTCCGGGGCGCGATGTCCGAGGGCCTGCACTACGTCCTCGGCCAGCGGAGCGTGGCGTCGCTGCTCGGCCTGACGCTCCTCGCCGGCGTCTTCGGCACCCCGCCGGTGGCGTTCATGCTGCCCGGGATCGTCCGCTACCAGCTCGACGCCGGCCCGGGCACCCTCGGCGCGCTCACCGCGGCGATCGGCCTCGGCTCGCTGCTGGGCTCCGTGGCGCTGCTGCGGCTCGCGCGCCGCCCGAACAAGGGCGAGCCGGTGCTCGTCGGCTTCTTCCTCACGGCGCTGGCCGTGGCCGGCGTGGGGATCTCCGGCTCGATACCGCTGTCGCTCGCCCTCGCGGTGGTGGGCGGGTTCTTCGGCGTCGTCTTCGTCGGCCTCTCCACCGTGGTCGTCCAGACCAGCGTCCCCGACGAGCTGCGGGCCCGCGCGATGGCGGTCTGGGCCGCGGCCTTCGTGGGCTTCCTGCCGGTCGGCGGCCTGATCACGGCGGGCCTCGCCGAGCTCCTGGGCGCCGGCGGAGCGGTGACCGTCGACGCGCTGGTGATGCTCGCCGGCGGCGCGATCCTGGTCGCCCGCCGCCGCGAGGTGGCCTGGCTCGGCTGCGCAAGCCTGCCCCAGTCCTGCCTTGCCGGGATGCAGCCCGAGGCGGTGGCTATGGAGGTGGAGGAGGCGAGGGCCGCCTGACGAGGCGATCGGAAGGCCTCCCTTCGCCCGGAGCGGGGAGCCTCGCGTGCGGCCATCGGGATGTCAGGTGGCTAACGGGCAGCCGGAGGAGATGACGACCCGCCACCAGTTCATCAGCATCCCGATCACGCCCCAGCGCGGGCGCACGTGCCAGGTCTTGCAGCCTGGCTCGCCGATGTCCTCGTTGGCCACTCGGACCCAGCGGTACCTGCCGGGCTCGAGCTGCATCTCCTCGATCAGCCGACGGTTCTGCTCCTCGACATAGGTCCTCTCGCTCAGGCCGCGGCGAGCCTTGGCCACGCGCGAGCTCAGGTCGTCGCGCAGCTCCTCCAGCTCGGCGAGCGACAGCACCCGCGGGCCGCCGTGGGAGGGGACCGACCATTCGAAGTCCTTGCGGGGCCAGGTCGAGCAGAAGAGCTGCGACAGCTCCTCCTCGAGCCGTGCCACCTGGTCGCGCAGCGTCCGGCGCGCGGCGCGCTCGTCGGGCTGCGTCCGGGGAGCGAGCGGAACGGTGGGTGCGGGTGTGCGGACGATCGTCACATCAGCCTCCGATCGGTGCTCGTGGATTCGATCCCCAGAAGATCTGTGTCCCGACCATGCCGACGATATGCACCATCACGGTGTTCAGCACCATCGACTTCGCGGTAGCGGTGCCGACTCCGACGGGGCCTCCGGAGGCGGTGTAGCCGTAGTAGCAGCCGACAAGAACGATCACCGTCGCCATCGCCATGCCCTTGATCAGGCTGTAGAAGAGATCGGGCGGGTTCTGGAACATCCAGAAGATCAAGAAGAACCCCCCGGAAGAGACCTCGCCGATCTGCTGCACCACCGCCAGATAAGAGGCAAAGAAGCCAGCCCCGACCGCCGCCACATACATGAACGGCAACACCATCCAGGCCGCCAGCAACCTGGTCGAGCAGAGGAACGTCAGCGAGCTGATCCCCATCACCTCGAGCGCGTCGATCTCGTCCGAGATCCGCATCGCACCGATCTCAGCCACCAACCCCGTACCGACCTTCGCCGACATCATGTACCCGAACGCATACGGCATGATCTCGCGCAAATCGCACCACGCCGAAAACACCCCCGCATACGCCGGAGCACCCACACTGCGATTGAAATAAGCGCCCTCGATCCCACACGTCAAACCGAGGATGAACGCCAACCCCCAGATCACCAGCGCCGACCCCAAAATCAAGATCCCCGCCTGGCGCAACGCCTCGCCAAAGAACTTCAACACCCGCAACGACCAAACCTCACCCACCACCCGCGCACAAAACTTCGCGATATCGCCAAACGACGAAATCCAATCCCGAGGAACCGCCAACCACGTCATTGCGGCGTCACCGGGTTCATCTGGGCGAAGAAGAAGAACCAGACCAGCAGGAGCACCATCGCCGTGACCGCGGAGCAGGTCATCGCCACGTCGATCAGGGTCCGCGGCGCCCTGGCGCGCTGGACCTTGCGACGCTCGTCGCTCGACGCGACGAGCCAGGCGGCCCGGCCGACCTGGGCCTGGTGCTCGTCGCTGCGCATGCCCAGATAGACGTCGTTGAGTCGATAGAGCAGCCAGCCGTAGACCACCATCGCCAGCGGCACTCCGGCCAGGACCGCGAACAGGAAGCCCTCCGCCGAGGTCGTCAGCTCGCCGGCGAGCCAGAAGCCGAGCCAGGGGATCCCGATCCACAGGAAGGCGCTGCCCGCGACCAGCACCACCGCCAGCGCGGCTTCGGCGAGGCGCTCGAACGCGTCGTGCGCGACTCGCGCCACCATCACTTGATCACTGAGATCTCGGGATGCGTCGCGAGGAGGGTCTGGGTGAAGACGTAGTTGAACGCGAAGATGCCCAGGAAGGTGACGACGACGGCCTGGTTGACCGCTCGGCCCACCCCCTCCGCGCCTCCGGACGCAGTCATCCCCTTGTAACAGGAGACGATCGCGATGATCCCCCCGAAGAGGGTGGTCTTGACGACCGAGCCCCAGAGGTCGGTGACCGTGGCGTTGTTGAGGAGCGTGGCGAAGAAGGGTCCCAAGGGCGCGTCGAACGTCAGGGTTGCCAGGACTCCGCCGAAGATGCCGAAGATCAGGGCGTAGATGTTGAAGAGCCCGGTCACGATCATCAGCGAGAGGAAGCGGGGCACGACGAGGTTCTTGATCGGGTCGACGCCGAGCACCTGAAGGGCGTCGAGCTCCTCCCGGATCTTGCGCGCGCCCAGGTCCGCGGTGATGGCGGTGCCGCCGACGCCGGCGAGGATGATCGCGGACGCGATCGGGCCGAACTCCCTGACCGAGCTGAGCACGAAGAAGCCGCCGAGGCGGTCGATCGCGCCGAAGATGACGAGGAAGTTGCCCGCCTGGAGCCCGGGAGCGCCGTAGCCGAAGCAGATCGTGGTGATCAAGAGCGGCAGCCAGCAGAGCTGCAGCATGAACAGGAACTGTTGGACGAACTCCGTCCCGTAGGGATACGGCGGCCGGACCGCCGAAACCAGCGTCTTCCCGGTGAGGATCATCATCTCCCCGACCTGCTCGAGGAGGTTCTTGGTCGGGAGGAAAACCCTGTCGGCCGCGGTTCGTACCATGCTCAGCCCGGTGTACTATCACAGTGCCCGGCGGTGCGCAAGGCCGAACTGAGTTCCCACCGTATTAGTTCACTGGTACAGTTGAGGGTGGATGAGCCGCTCGCTTCCCTCCGACATCGATTTCAGCGTCGCCAGGGACGGGGAGCTGCCGATCGGCACTCAGCTCGTCCGCAAGCTGCGCTCGCTGGTCGAGAGCGGGGCGCTCGAACCGGGCGACCGGCTGCCAAGTGTGCGCACACTTGCCGCGGCCGCCGACGTCAACGTCAACACAGCGCGGAGCGTCTACGGGCGGCTCGAGCAGGAGGGCCTCGTCCGCTCCGAGCAGGGCCGCGGGACCTTCGTACGCCCCCAGGCCCCGATGCCGGACCCGGCCAACCGGTCGGAGCTCCTGCACCAGATCGCCGAGCTCGAGCGACAGCTCCTGCGGCGGCCGGCCTCGGGCGAGGCGTCTCAGGCCGCGCGGGCCACGGGCGGTCGCCTGACGACCACCGACGAGCTGCGCGAGATCCGCGACGGCCTGTCGGCGCGGCTGCGCGAGCTCGACGCCGAGCGCGCCGCCGTGCTGCGCCGGCTGGCCGAGATCGAGCAGCCCGCCGCCGACTCCGAGCCGCGACGCTCGAGCGCCAGCCTGCGCGGCGCCAAGGTCCGCTGGGTCGCGGGCTAACTGCGTGGTCCGGTGCTCGCCGGGCCAACGCCCCGGCTGCGCTCCTCCCTACGCGGCTGCGACTTCCAGCGGGTACTCGCGCCGGATCCCGTAGAGCGTGCTCCGCTCCGCGGCCGGCCGGCCCGCCCGGTGTGCGGCGCCGATCAGGTCGCCGGGATCGAGCTTCACGCCGTGGTAGGAGCCCGCGAGGCGGCTGATGTTCTCCTCCATCAGCGTCCCGCCGAGGTCGTTCACGCCCCAGTCGAGCGCCTCGGTGGCGGCGTCGAGGCCCATCTTCACCCAGCTCGCCTGGAGGCTGCGGACCGTCTTGCCGAGGGCGAGCCGGAAGATCGCCGTGTGCTTGAGGTTCTCCTCCCGTGAGATCTCCTCGATGCCGTGCGTGCGCCCGAGCAGCGTGTGGAACGGGATGAACGAGAGCGGCACGAACTCGTTGAAGGCAGCGGTCCGCTCCTGGAGCTCGCGTACCACTCGCATGTGCTCGGCCAGCTCCCAGGGCTCCTCGATGTGGCCGAACATCACGGTCACGCTGGTCGAGAGCCCCGCCGCCGCGGAGGCCTCCATGATCTCGACCCAGCGCGTGGCCGGCAGCTTGTTCGGCGAGATGCGCTCGCGGACGCCGTCGTGCAGCACCTCGGCCGCGGTCCCGGGCGTCGAGCCGAGCCCCGCCTCCCGCAGCCGCTCGAACACCTCGTCGAGCGGGCGCTCGCCGGCCATGAGTGCGCACCTCCATCGGCGAGTAGGCGTGGAGGTGGATCTGGGGTGCCACCTCCTTGACGAGGCGCAGCCAGTGCTCGTAGTCCTCGAGCGTCCAGTCCGGATGGATGCCCGACTGCATGCAGATCTCGGTGGCGCCGAACTCCACCGCCTCCTGCACGCGGCGCTCGAACTCCTCCTCGGAGTGCTCGTAGGCGTCCGGTGAGCGCTTGCCCTGGCCGAAGCCGCAGAAGGCGCAGCCGACGATGCAGATGTTGGACACGTTGATGTTGCGGTTCACCACGAAGGTGACCGTCTCGCCGGCCAGCTCGGCGCGCAGCTCGTCGGCCGCCTGGCGCATGTCCTCGATCGCCTCCGGCCGCGTCTCGGCGAACAGCGCCGTGAGCTCGTCCTCCGAAAGCGACTCGCCGTCGCGGGCGCGGGACACGGCTCCGGGAACCAGGTCGCGGCGGATCGGCCGCTCCTCCCGGCGGCCCGAGCCGCGCCGCGGGATGAAGCTCCAGTACTTCACCTTGATCACGTCGAGCACGCCCTGCTCGATCCACTCCGGGTCCATGTACTGCGGGTAGACGCAGAGCCGCTCGGTGAGCGCGTAGCCGCGGGGCTGGAGCTGCTTTCGCATCCGGTGCGGCGACGGGAAGGGGTGCTCGGGCGAGATGTGGTCGCCGTTGGCGGACAGGCCGCCGAGGTCGGTGGCCCCCTCCTCCACGAGCGGCAGCCACCAGTCGGAGAGGTTCGGCGGGATCTGCACGCCCACGTCGGGCATCAGCCGGCGGCATTCGCGGACGAGCTCGCGCATGTCGTCGAGCGTGATCGGCGTGGCCCAGCCCGGCAGCGGCAGCTCGGTCGCCGGGCGCGCGTCGCCGCGCTGCGCCTCGTCGGCGATCTCCGCCGGCTCGGCGCCGTAGTAGCGCGGGTGGGGCACGAAGTTCTGGAGGATCACCTCCTGGAGGTGGCCGTACTCCGCGTGCACCTCCGCCAGCGCCTCGAGCGCCTCGACGCGCTCCTCCGGCGACTCGCCGATGCCCACCAGGATCCCGCTGGTGAACGGGATCCGCAGCTCGCCGGCCGCGCGGATCGTGTCGAGGCGCGCCTCCGGGTGCTTGGTCGGCGAGCCCTGGTGCACCACGAGGTCGGGGTTCACCGACTCGAGCATCAGCCCCTGCGAGGCCGTGACCTCGCGCAGGCGCGCGAGCTCCTCGCGCTCGAGCACACCCAGGTTGGTGTGCGGCAGCATCCCGCGCTCGAGCGCCCGCTCGCAGGCCCAGGCCACGTAGGACATGAAGTCTGTCGTGCCCGTACTCGGCCAGCCGCGCGGCCACCTCGGGGTTCACCTCGGGCCGCTCCCCGGTGAGCACGAGCAGCTCCTTGACGCCGCGGCGGGCGGCGTCGTCCAGGAGCCGCTCCACCTCGTCGGGCGCGTAGAGATGCGCCCGGTGCGTGGCGAACGCGCAGTACTTGCAGTAGCACTGGCACGTGCGCGACAGCGACAGCGTGAAGTTGCGCGAGAAGGTGACCCGGCGCATCTCGCCCGAGTCTACGGCCGTATTGGCTAACCGACCGGCTCCATGGGCTTCTCGCCCGTGGCACCCGGCGCTGTGAACACGTTGAAGTAGAGAAGCGCCGCGACCAGCGCGCCGAGGATCGGCGCCAGCATGTAGACGAGCAGGAACTTGCCCACCCCGTCGAACTCGCGGGCGACCAGCGCGGGTCCGAAGGCGCGGGCCGGGTTGAGGCCGGCGCCGGTCAGAGGGCCGATCACCATCACGGCGGCACCCAGCGCGCCGCCGATGGCGAGCGCCGCCCAGTCCTTTGCCGCGCGCGGGTTGGCGGCCACGCCCATGATGACGAACATCAGGATGAAGGTGCCGATGGCCTCGGCGAGCATGCCGAGCAAGATCTTGCCGTCCAGACGCGGGCCCACCAAGGTGGCGCCGTAGTTGACCGCCTTGCCCTCGTCCAGCAGGAGTCTTCATGATCAGCGCCCCGGCCACCGCGCCCGCCAGCTGGGCCAGGATGTAGATCACCGCGTCCGGCGGCTTGATCTGCCGCAGCGCGGCCATCGCCACCGTGACCGCGGGGTTGAAGTGCGCCCCGCACACGACCGCCAGCGTCTGGATCAGCACGAACAGGACGAAGAGGTGCACCAGCCCGATCACCGACCAGTCGATGAACGGCGCGGGCTGCTGCGGCGTCGCCTGGGTCACGAAGAGCGACACCGCGGCAGATGAAGAAGACGAGCATGAGCGTGCCGATGAACTCGGCGATATATGCGGCGGGCCCGCGATCCTGCACGAGACGACCTCCTGGGAGCGTTCGAGAGCCGCGGCAGTGTAACCATCGGTCGCCCATAGGCTTCGCCGCCGTGCGGCGCGCCCCTGCCCTTGTTCCGCTGCTGGCGGCCCTCCTGGCGGCGGCTGCGGCGGGGGCGGCGGCAGCGGCGACCAGCGGATCACGCTCGCGCTCGACTTCAAGCCCAACGCCGTGCACGCCCCCATCTACGCGGCCGTCCGCAAGGGCTACGACCGCAGGCACGGGATCCGACTGCGGATCCGCCCCCCGGGCTCCGCGCCCGACTCGCTCAAGCTGCTTGCCGGCGGGCGCGCCGACATGGCCGTGCTCGACATCCACGACCTCGGCCTGGCGCGCGAGCGCGGGCGTGACTTCGTCGGCGTGGGCGCGCTCGTGCAACGCCCGCTGGCCGCGATCATCGCCCGCGACGACATACGCCGCCCGCGCGATCTCGAGGGCCGCCGCGTAGGCGTCTCCGGCCTGCCCTCCGACCCGGCCGTGCTCCGGGCCGTGATGCAGGACGACGGCGGCGACGTGAAGCGCGCCCACCTGGTCACGATCGGCTTCTGCGCGGTACCCAGCCTGATCGACCGGCGCGTGCAGGGAGTGCCGGCCTTCTGGAACGCGGAGGGAGTCGTTCTGCGGCGGCGCGGAGTGCAGACACGCGAGTTCCGCGTCGACGACTACGGCGCTCCGCGCTATCCGGAGGTGGTCCTGTTCACGACGCGCAAGATCCTGAAGCGGCGCCGGGCGGCGATCGACGCGGTGGTGGCGGCGGTGGCCGACGGCGTGCGCGAGGTCGCTGCGCCATCCGGATCCGGCGATCCGCGACATCGCCCGCGCGGGCAACTCCGACGAGGGCCTCGTCCGGGCACAGCTCGCCGCGGTCTCCCCCGCCTTCAGCCCGCCGCTGGTGCTCCATCGTCGCGTGCTCGACGAGTGGGCGGCATGGGACGCGCGCTTCGGGATCCTCGAGCGCAAGCCGGACGTCGACCGCGCCTTCGACTTCAGCGTCGCTCGCTAGATGATTGATTCCGCGGCCGCGTGTGCGCGGGGGCGCACGGGACCGAGCTGGGCGGGGGAAGCAGGGCGACGCCGATACACGGGCGTATCGGCGAGCCCGATGACCCCGATCCAGCGACGGTATCCGTGCGTCATCCGCGTATGCGGGGTCGTGGAATCAGTCATCTAGGCGAGCATGCCGTCGACCAGCGCGGCCGCCTCGCGGGCCATGCGCGAGCGGGGCACGACGCGGTCGATGCCCGCCTCCTCCGCCTTGCGGCGCACGTCCTGCTCGACGTGCGAGTAGAAGGCGAGCGTGGGCAGGCCGGCCGCGCCGGCCTCGGCGAGGCGCTCGTCGACGTCGGCGGTGAGATCCACCACCAGCAGGTCGGCCGGCGAGCCCGGCGCGACCACCTCGTGCCCGCCGTCGGCGAGCGCGCTACGGAGCTTCGAGCCGAACAGCAGGTCGGGACAGAGCAGCGCGACGCGCGCCACGCGCTACTGGGCGCGGCGGCGGCGGAACTCCTGGCGCACCGACTCGGGCCGGCCCCACATCTGCATGACCTCGACCCGGCCCACCCGGACCTCGCGCGCGACGAGCTCGCCCTCGATGCCCTGGCCGTCCAGCATCGCGAGCGCGCCGTGCACCGTGGCCTCGCGGCGGCGTGCCCGAAGGTGTGGGCCACGCGCAGCCGGAAGTGCCAGTCGTGCTCCGAGTAGGGCATCGCGTTGATGACCGTGAGGAGGGTGGCGGCGTCGATGTAGCGGTCCTCGTCGGCGATCCTCAGGTCGAGCTCGAGGGCGGTCCAGTCAGGCGGAAGCGAGTCGGCGATCTGGTCGAACTCCTCGGCGAGGCCCATGGCCGAACCTTATCCTCTGCCCTGTGGCGCCCGAGGTCCTGGAACTGCCGCTCGGCATCCCGCGCGAGCCGCTCGTCCGGCGGGCGCGGCTCCTGGCCTGGGCGAGCCTCGGCTGGCACCTGGTCGAGGCCGTGGTGGCCGCCGTCGCGGGCCTCGCAGCAGGCTCCATCGCGCTGGTCGCGTTCGGAGGCGACTCGCTGGTGGAGGCCGGCGCCGCGGGCGTGGTCCTCTGGCGTTTCTCCTCGGGCCACGAGCGCCGGGCCCAGAAGCTGATCGGCGCGAGCTTCCTGCTGCTGGCCGCGTACGTGTCGGTCGAGGCGATCCGGACGCTTGCGCTCGGCGAGCACGCGGACGCGAGTCCCCTGGGAATCGCCCTGGCGGCCGTGACCCTCGTGACGATGCCGCCCCTGGCCGCGGCCAAGGCTCGTGTGGGAGATGCCCTCGGCTCCTCCGCCACCGCGAGCGAGGGCCGCCAGAACATGCTCTGCGCGTATCTGTCGGCGGCTCTGCTGGTGGGCCTCGGCGCAAACGCCCTCCTCGGCTGGTGGTGGGCCGATCCGGCCGCGGCGCTCGCGGTCGCCGCCCTGGCGCTGAAGGAAGGCCGCGAGGCCTGGCGGGGCGAGAGCTGCTGCTCAGCCTAGGAACGTCTTCGCCACCAGGAACAGGTTCAGGGCGATGATCAGCGACGCGACGACGGACGCGGCGGCCGTGGTGCGGCGCGCGTTGGCCAGCGTCCCCATCACCTCGCGGCGGCGCGTGAGGATCACGAGCGGCACCAGGGCGAAGGGGATGCCGAAGGAGAGCACCACCTGGCTGATGACGAGCGACTTGGTGGGATCGAGTCCGATCGCGAGCACCACCAGCGCCGGGGTCATCGTCGACGAGCCGGCGAGCCGCGAGCGGGATCGAGCGGCGGATGAAGCCCTGCATCACGACCTGCCCCGCGTAGGTTCCGACGCTCGAGCTGGACAGCCCGGAAGCGAGCAGAGCGATCCCGAACGCCACGGCCGCGCCGGGGCCGAGGAGCTGGTGGAAGCCGGAGTGGGCCTCCTCGATCGAGTCGACGTCGAGGACGCCGTGGAACAGCGACGCCGCCACGATCAGCATCGCCATGTTCACGAGGCCGGCCACGCCCATCGCGATGAGCACGTCGAAGCGCTGGAAGCGGAGCAGCGAGCGGCGCTCCTCCTCGTCGTAGGACGGCACCCGCCGCTGCGTCAGCGCCGAGTGGAGGTAGATCACGTGCGGCATGACGGTCGCGCCCAGGATCCCCGTGGCGAGGAGGACGCTCTCCGTCCCCTGGAAACCCGGAACGAAGCCGCCGGCGACGCCGCCGGGATCGGCGCCCGAGTGGACCACCTCGTAGACGAACCCGAGCAGGATCACGCCGAGCAGACCGGCGATCGTGGTCTCGAAGCGGCGATAGCCGTGGGTCTGGAGGCCGAGGATCGCGAAGGCGACGACGGCAGTCATCAGCCCGGCGGCGAAGAGCGGCACGTGGAAGAGGAGGTTGAGGGCGATGGCAGCGCCGACGAACTCCGCGAGATCCGTGGCCATCGCGATCAGCTCCGCCTGCACCCAGAGGCCGATCGAGACCGGACGGGGGAAGTGCTCGCGGCAGAGCTCGGCAAGGTTCTTGCCGGTGACGATGCCCACCTTGGCCGACAGGTACTGGATCAGCATCGCCATCAGGTTGGCCGCGAGGATCACCCACAGCAGCAGGTAGCCGTACTTGGAGCCGCCGGCGATGTTGGTGGCGAAGTTCCCCGGGTCGACGTAGGCGACCGCGGCGACGAAGGCCGGCCCGAGCAGGGCGAGCCTGGAGCGCCAGCCGCCGCGCTCGCGGATCAGCTGGAGCGGAGTGGCCTCGATCACCGCGGTGGTGGGGGCGCCGTTGCTCATGCCCCCACCTCCGCCCGCATCGCCTGGGTCAGCGCGCCGCCGAGGACGTGCACCTCGGAGCCGAAGCGGACCGACAGCGGCCCGTCGAAGGGCTCCTTGCGGACCACCTCGAAGTCGTCGCCGGGAAAGATCCCGCGGTCCGAGAGATAGCGGAGCATCTCCGGGTCGGCGTCGGACACGCGGACGAACGTGCCCGCGTCGCCGGGCCCCAGGTCGGCCAGCGGCTGCGTCTGCAGCTCCTCGATGACACCGTCGCTCGTCGGGATCGGATCCCCGTGCGGGTCGTGCGTGGGGTTGCCGAGGGCGTCGGCGATCAGCTCCGAGAGCTCCTCCGAGATGGCGTGCTCGAGCACCTCCGCCTCGGCGTGCACGCGGTCCCAGGACATGCCGAGCGCCTGCGCCAGATACAGCTCGAGGAGACGGTGGTGGCGGACCACCTCGAGGGCGACCCGCTCGCCGGCCTCCGTCAGCTCGACCCCGTGGTAGGGCTCGCGAGTCGCAAGCCCGAGCGACTCGAGCCGCTTGACCATCGCGGACGCGGAGGCGGCCGACACGTGCAGCCGCTCGGCCAGCGCCGAGGTCGACACCGGCTCGTCGCTCCGCTGGGCCAGGGACCAGATCGCCTTGGAGTAGTCCTGGACCGCGTTGCTCGATGGCTTGGCTTCCACCAACTTATTCATCGGCACTGATTGAACCATAGTTTAGGCAAGGCTGAAAATCACTTCCGCGGGCGACCTACAATCGACTCCGTGATTGCCATCGGCGAGTACGAGCTGGCGACTGAGTCCGTCGGCCTGGTCGAGCGGCCGGATCGCGCCCTGTTCGAGGTCGCGGGTGACGAGGCCGCCGACTTCCTCCAGGGACAGGTGAGCAACGACGTCGAGGGGCTCGCGCCCGGCCAGGGCTGCTACGCGACCCTTCTCAACCACAAGGGAAAGATCCGCGCGGACCTGCGCATCCTTCGGACCGCCGGCGGCTTCCTGCTCGACACCGAGCCGATAGCCCATCGCGTGCTCGAGCACATGCTCCAGACCTACAGCCTCGGCCGCCAGGTGACCTTCCGCGACCTCGCCGGCGAGCGCACGCTCCTGTCGCTGGTCGGCCCGGCCGCCCGGGACCGGCTGGACGTCGCGCCGCCGCAGGAGGAGCACGCCAACGTCGAGGGCGAGCTCGGCATCTACGTGAGCACCGACCTCGGCGTGGACGTCATCTGCGCGGACCCGGACCAGGCGCGCGCGGAGCTCGGCGTCGAGGAGCTCTCGGAGGAGACGGCGGAGTGCCTGCGGATCGAGGCGGGACGGCCGCGCCTGGGCTTCGACATGGACGGCGACACGATCCCCCAGGAGGCCGACCTCAACGACCGCGCGGTGGACTTCGAGAAGGGCTGCTACGTCGGCCAGGAGACCGTCGCCCGGCTCTACTACAAGGGCAAGCCGAACCGCCACCTGCGCGGGCTGCGCCTGTCGGCGCCCGCCGAGCGCGGCGAGGCGCTCCGCCTCGGCGAGCGCGAGCTCGGGCGGCTCGGCTCGACCTGCGTGTCCCCCACGCTCGGGCCGATCGCGCTCGCGCTGGTGCGCCGCGAGGCGTCGCCGGGCGACACGATCGACGTCGGCGACGACGGGGTAACCGCCGAGGTCGTCGAGCTGCCCTTCGGCCGGCGGGAATAGCATCGCCCCTGTGCCCCGAGGGAGGGACAGCACGCGCGACCCTGCACGCAAGCGACCCACCAGCCGCCGGGGCCTGAGCGAGGACAGCCCGCTGCTCGGAGGCTCGCTCTCGGTCGGAGCCGGCGCGGAGACGCCGCGGGCGCCGGCAAGGCCTTCGAGCCGGGCCACGACGACCTCGGGCTGCCGCGGCCGGACGAGCCGTCGCCGCCCTCCCCGCGCGACCTGAACGAGCTGATTCCGCCGGCCGACGGCTCACGCCAGCTCGACGACTGGGGCCGCTCGCAGCGGGTGTTCGAGCTGATGGAGCCGGTGCTCGACTTCTACTACCGCTACTGGTTCCGGGTCGAGCAGGAGGGCGTCGAGAACGTGCCCTCGGACGGCGGCGCGCTGCTCGTGTCGAACCACTCCGGCGCGCTCCCTCCGGACGCGCCGATGATCATGCAGGCGATCCGCCACGAGCACGCCGAGCCTCGGCCGCTGTACATGCTCGGCGAGCACTGGTTCAAGGGCTATCCGGGCGTCGGCATGCTGACCAACAAGCTCGGCCTCGTGGCCGCGCACACGGCCAACGCGCAGCGGCTGCTCGGCGACGAGGGCCGGCTCGCCATCGTCTTCCCCGAGGGCCAGAAGGGATCGCGCAAGCTCTACTGGCAGCGCTACCGCCTGCGGCGCTTCGGTCGCGGCGGCTTCGTGCGCACCGCGATCAAGGCGGGCGTCCCGATCGTGCCGATCGCGGTCGTCGGCGCCGAGGAGGCGATGCCGATCTTCGCCCACGTCCCGCTGCTGCAACGACTGACCGGACTCATCTACTTCCCGGTCAACCACGCCTTCCCGCACTTCGGCCTGGCCGCCGCGCTCATGTACCTCCCCGCGAAGTTCAAGATCCGCTTCCTCGAGCCCGTTGATCTGTCGAGCTATGGACCCGACGACGCCGACGATCTCGCACTCGTCCAGGCAATCGCCGAGGACGTGCGCGGCCGCATCCAGTCGTCGCTGGACACGCTTCTATCCGCGCGAAGGTCCGTGTGGTTCGGTTAGGGTTCGCGGCCGAGGGATGAAGGCGACAGGGAAGACTCGCTGGTCGGGTGCCATCGCCTTCCTCGCGGCAGGGACGCTTGTGGCTCTGGCGTCTGGTTGCGGCGGGGAAGATTTCGAGAACAAACCCCGGCCCCCGGTGCCGATCGAGCTGACCGGGGTGATACAGACGGAGAAGGTCACTGTCTCGCCGAACAAGGTAGGCGCCGGACCGGTGCTGATCACGATCTCGAACCAGACCGACGAGGCGCACACCGTGACGCTCGAGGGCGACACCGTGAAGGAGCGCATCGGCCCGGTCCAGCCCGAGGACACGGCGACGATCCAGAAGACGCTGCCGCGCGGTCAGTACGAGGTGCGTGCCGGCTCGTCGGTCGCGGTGCCCAAGGAGATCGCGCCGGCCAAGCTCAACATCACGAACGCGCGGCGCGACTCCAACAACCGGTCTGCTGCCGTAGCTCGAAGTAGATCCGCGCCGCGTGTGCGCGGGGGCACGGGACCGAGCTGGCGGGGAGCGGCGAAGCCGATCGCGGTTATCGGCGAGCCCGTGACCCGATCCAGCCGGTGCGTCACCCGCGTATGCGGGGTCGTCGTCTACGTCCAGCTCCGCCGGCCTGGCCGCCCGCAGCGAGCATCTCCACCTCGGCCAGGCGGGCGCGCACGCGCTCGGCGATCCCCTCGACGATCTCGTAGGCGTTGTCGATGCCGGTCTTGGCCCCGGTGAGCTGGCTCTTGACCTTGCGAACGTCCTCGATCTCGGCGAGGGCCCGCTCGACGGCCTCGCGTACCGCTCCGGCGTCGACGCCCTCGGCGCCCGCGCTCTTCATCAGCACGCGCGCACGGGCCAGTCGGTAGCCGAGCTCCAGCGCGAGGGCGCGGCCGTCCTCGGGATCGTGGACGACCACGAGCTTGTCGCCCTCGTACTCGCGCAGCTGCGTGAGCTTGGCCGGCACCTTCTCCTCGGCGGGCACGACGAGCACCGCCGTAGTCGGCGTCGCGCTCGCGCATCCCGCGGGCGAGCTCCCTGCGCGTCTCGGGTGAGCTGAGCTTGGCGTTCTTGGCCTCGAACACGATGCGGCCGCGCGCGGGTCCGTTGCAGGCGTCGATGGAGACGACGACGTCGCCGGTCTTGCCGGTGGCGCCCTTGAGATCGCCCACCGCATCCGCGACGTCGCCCTGCGCCAGCGCGATCGCGTCGACCGCCTCGGCCACCTCCTCCTCGAACGAGCGCCCCTTGGCGCTGCCGCGCTCGCGCTCGGCGTCGAGCTCCTCCAGCTTCTCCTTCTCGGCGCGCAGCTCGACAACCTGCTCCTGCATCTGCTGGAGCCGGTCGGCCATGATGCGCAGCTCGCGAACCGTGCTGGCCTTGAAATCGGCGAGCGGGTTGCGGCCGTCGCCGGCCGAGAACTGGCGCACGAGGTCCTCGCGCGACTTGGTCATGGCCTCGCCAACGAGCTCGCGCACCCGGTTCTGCACCGACGCCGTGCTGCCGTCGGAGAACAGCTTCTCGAACTCCTTGGCGAGCTGGCCGCTCTCCTCGCCGAAGACCTCGTCGACCTTCTTGCCGAAGTGCTCGGCGACCGTGCGCGCCTTGTCGGAGAACTGGCGGTCGATCTCCTGCGCGGTCTTCTCGAACTCCGTGCGCACGTACTCCGCGTTGGCGGCGGCCTGCTCGCGGTCGAGCACGCGGGCGCCGATCTCGATCGCGTCGGCGACGGTCTTGACCGGGTCGTCGCCGGACTGCTCCCGCTCGCGGACGAGCCGCGCGGCGGCCTCGTCCTCGACGCTCAGGTCGTGGATCGTCGAGCCGGTCGCCGGCGGTGGTTACGTGGGCCTGTCTGAGGGGGGTCGCTGCTTCCATGGCGTGGACCCCTGACCGTAGGGCCGCCCCCTGACGGAACGGGGCGTCCGGGTTCAGACCGCGGCCGGCTCGCGCAGCGAGGCGAGCCAGTCCGGCGGGGAAGACCGCGTTCACGCGGCCGGGGAAGGTCGGGACGACGTCGAGAGCGAGCTGTCCCGCCGGCCGGGCATCGAGCGCGGGCTTCACGTCCTCGAGCGCCCTCAGCAGGCGAAGGCTCGTGGCTATCTGGAAGTCGGCCGCATTCGGATCCGGGCCGCCGATGACGCCCTCGGCGATCCAGGCGTCGACTCGATCCAGGTGTCCAGGCAGCGCGGCCAGGTCGGCCCTGGCGGCGTCCTCGGTCGCCTCGTTCAGGTAGGCGGCGAGGTGGATCAGCGGCGGCGCGGTCCGCACGGCCACGCCGTAGGGAAGTCCGAGCCTGGCCCCTTCGAGGAAGGTGCCGATCGTGGAGCGGTCGCGCTTCAGTGCCGCCCAGGCCAGCCGCCGGGCGAGCGGCTGCAGCACGTCGTCCCCCCACTCCTCGGCCCGCTCTACGGCCCGCAGCGCCTCTGGATCGCGCGGCAAGAGCGCCGGCTCCGGCTGGATCCGGTCGAGCGCGCGAGCGATCTGACGCGACCCCTGAACGCGCCGTCCCTCGATGCGAAGCGCGGGGACCGTACGACCACGGAAGCCGACCAGCCGCAGCATGACGCGGTGAACGGCCGGGGCGAAGTCGATGCGCCGGTACTCGATCCCCTTCCGCTCGAGCATCAGCGCCGCGGCCAGCGACGGATGCGAGCCAGGAACCATGAAAAGCGTGGCCACGAACTCGGAGCCTAACTCCGTCCTCTGTCCTCTGTGCTCTGTCCTCTTCTTGATACAGTTGCATGCGTGCAAGCATCTACTGCGGCAAAGCAAGCATCAGCCGAACAGCAGCTGGCCCAGGACATCGGCGACCTGATCAAGCACCTCCTGACCTTCACCGGCGGGGACTTCTTTCAGGCGATCGACGAGCTCCAGCTGTCGTTCACCCAGATCAAGGCCGCCCAGTTCCTGGCCGAGACGAAGGAGCCGCTCTCCCTGGGCGCGATCGGCGACCACCTTCGCCTCTCCCTCCCCGCGGTGAGCCGAGCCGTCGACGGCCTCGTCAAGCGCGGCATCTGCACGCGCGCGGAAGACCCCGCCGACCGGCGCAGCAAGCGCATCGTGATCACCGCCCGGGGACGCCGCCTGTACGAGCGGCTGCACGAGATCCGCGTGGCGGGCATCCGCGACTGGGCCGAGAGCCTGGACCCCGCCGAGCGCGACGCACTTCTGAAGGCGCTTCGACCGATTGCGAGCGAACTTCGATGACCGATCGCCTCCGACTCAACGAGCAGAACCGGCGCTGGTGGACCCTCGGCGCCATGTGCTTCGCCCTGTTCATGATCATGCTCGACAACACCGTCGTGAACGTGGCGCTGCCCTCGATCGAGGACGACCTGGGCGCCTCGCTGTCGGCCCTCGAGTGGACGGTGAACGCCTACACGCTGACCTTCGCCGTGCTGCTCGTGACCGGCGGACGGCTCGGCGACATCTTCGGCCGCCGGCGGATGTTCCTGTCGGGCGTCGTCGTCTTCGCGCTCTCGAGCGCGGCCATAGGCCTGGCGCCCGATCAGGGCTGGCTCGTGGCCGGCCGTGCCGTCCAGGGCATCGGCGCCGCGTTCATGATGCCCGGCACCCTCTCGATCATCTCCAACACCTTCCCGCCCGAGGAGCGGGGCAAGGCGATCGGGACCTGGGCGGGGGTGTCGGCCCTGGCGCTCGCCATCGGCCCGGTCCTCGGCGGGGCGCTGACCGAGTACGTCTCCTGGCGTTCGATCTTCTTCCTCAACCTTCCGGTCGCGGCCGGCGCCGTCGTCGTCACCCTCTACGCCGCTCGCGAGTCCCGCGACGAGTCCACCCGCCACCGCGTCGACTGGCCGGGCATTGCGACGCTCTCGGCGGGGCTGACGGCCCTCGTGCTGGCGCTCGTCGAGGGCAACTCGTGGGGCTGGGGCTCGACCGAGATCGTCGCCCTGCTCGTGACCGCCGTCGTCGGCATCGGCGGCTTCTTCGCACTCGAGCCGCGCGTCGAGGAGCCGATGGTCGACTTCAGCTTCTTCCGCTCGCGCACCTTCCTGGGCGCGAACATCGTGGCCTTCATCGTCTCGTTCGCGATGCTCGCGATGTTCTTCTTCATGGCGCTCTACATGCAGAACATCCTCGGCTACAGCCCGATCCAGGCCGGCGTGCGCTTCCTGCCCTCGACGCTGATGATCGTCGTGGTCGCGCCCCTCGCCGGCAGGCTCGCCGACCGCGTCGGCCCGCGGCCGCCGATGGTCGTCGGGCTGCTCCTGGTCGGGACGGCGCTCTTCCTCCAGACGCGCATCGACGTCGGCACGGGCTACGCGCTGCTGCTGCCCTCCTTCGTGCTGATGGGGCTCGGCATGGCGCTCGTCATGTCGCCGATGTCCACGGCCGCCATGAACTCGGTGCGCGAGGACAAGGCGGGCGTCGCCTCCGGGATCCTGTCGATGAGCCGGATGGTCGGCGGCACCTTCGGGGTCGCGGCGATCGGGGCGCTGTTCCAGCATCTCGCCGCGAGCAAGCTCGCCGAGCTCCTGGCCGGCAGCGGGGTGACCGCGGCGCAGCGCGACGACCTGGTCCACAACCTCGGCTCGGGCGGGCTGTCGAACGTCGATCCTCAGACCGCGGCCGCCGCCAAGGAGGCGTTCGTCCACGCCCTCTCGAGCGGCATGTGGCTCTCGGCCGGCGTGGCGCTCCTGGGCGCGGGCGTCGCGGCGGTCTTCATCGGCCGCATCGCTCCCACTCGGGCGCCGACGCCGACACCCGAGGTCGCCTAGCCGGCGAGCTCGCGCGTAAGGGCCCCGGCCGGCCTCAGCGAGTCGATTCTGGCCACCGTCTCGCCCGCGTAGAGCGGTCCCGCCTCGACCAGCGACTCGGGACCGTCGTCATTCGCGGCCTGGGGACTCAGGAGCGGCTGCGAGGGGCGCGCGTAGGGCGCCGCCCGCGCGTGCATGCTCTGCGGCGTGCGCGCGAGCAGCGGCGAGGCGGCCCGATGGAGCGCCCCGATCCAGCCGGGCATCGCCCCGTCCGCGGAGAGCCAGCGCTCGGTGGCGGCGTTGGGGAGCACGCGATGGAGCGCCGGCCAGCCGGCGCCGAACAGCTCGGTCAACAGGGTCTCGCGACCCGCCAGCGCCCTGCGCTTGTACTCCGGGTGGGCCCGGCTCTCGTCGCTGAGCAGGAAGCGCGTTCCCGCCACGACCGCCTCCGCGCCCGCCTCCAGCGCCGTGCGGGCGTCGGTCGCATCGGCGACGCCACCGGCCGACCACACCGGGTAGCCGTCCGGCAGGGCGGCTCGGGCGCGCTCGAGCAGCTCGAGCCCTGGCCCCGCGCCGCGGACGTGGCCTCCGGCCTCGACCCCCTGCACGATCACTCCGTCCGCTCCGGCCGCATGGGCGTCGAGCGCCTCCTCCAGCGAGCCGCACTGGTGCAGCCAGGGGCGTCCGGTCGGCCGCTGGGGCGCGCCCCAGAACGTGACCACGACGTCCGCCTCGGCCGCCAGCTCGAGGTGTCCGCGGCGGGTGAACGGCAGCAGCAGGTTCACGGCCACGGGCTTACTCGTGGCGGCCCGGGCGGCGCTCAGCTCACGCCGCAGGAGCGGCGGGTCGAGGATGCCGATCGTGCCGAGGCCGCCGGCCTCCGAGACGGCCGCCGCCAGCTCGTGGCGGGCGAGCCCCCCGCCCATCCCGGCCTGCACCACCGGCAGCTCAACGCCCAGCCTCTCGAGCAACGACACCCAAGTAGCATGCCGCGCGCAAAGAAAACGTGGAGGTTGGATGGCCGTTGACGTGAGCAAGGTTTTCGAGCTGGATGTCGAGCCCGGCACGCTGCCGGACACGATGGCCGCCTGGGTGATCCGCGAGGACCGCGAGGGCGAGCCCAGGGACGCGTTCCAGCTCGAGGAGATGGAGGTGCCCGAGCCCGGCGCCTTCGAGGTGATCGTGCGCGTGATGGCCGCGGGCGTGAACTACAACAACGTCTGGGCGGCTCTCGGCGAGCCCGTGGGCGTGTGGCGCTACGGCGACCACCCCGAGTACGGCCACCACATCGGCGGCTCCGATGCCTCCGGTGTCGTCTGGAAGGTCGGCGAGGGCGTGACCCGCTGGAAGCCCGGCGACGAGGTGGTCATCCACTGCAACCAGGCCTCCTACGAGGACCCCGAGGTCCACGGCCTCGATCCGCTCGCGGCTCCGTCCCAGAAGATCTGGGGCTACGAGACCACCTGGGGCTCGTTCGCGCAGTTCACCAAGGTCCAGGCCCAGCAGCTCATCCCCCGCCCCCAGAACCTGACCTGGGAGGAGGCGGCCTCCTACGGGCTCGTCTACTTCACCGCGTACCGCATGCTGGTCGACCAGTGCGACCTGCAGGCGGGGAACAAGGTCCTGATCTGGGGCGCCGCCGGCGGGCTCGGCGTGTTCGCCACCCAGCTCTGCGCGATCACCGGCGCCGAGGCGGTCGGGGTCGTCTCCTCCGCAGAGAAGGGCGAGCTCGTCAAGCAGCTCGGGGCTGTCGACTACATCGACCGGGGCGAATTTGCTGGGATGATGCGCAAGGGCGGCGAGTCGCCCGACGAGGAGAAGGAGCGCTTCAAGGTCTCGCGCGCGTTCCAGAAGCGGGTCAAGGAGATCCTCGGGGACCAGCCCGACATCGTCTTCGAGCACGTCGGCCAGGCCACCTTCCCCACCTCGGTGTTCGTGGTCAAGCCGTTCGGGAAGGTCGTCATCTGCGCCGGCACCACGGGCTACAACCTGGACTTCGACGTCCGCTACCTGTGGATGCGCCAGAAGCAGATCATCGGCTCGCACTTCGCCAACGCCTACGAGTGCATGAAGGCCAACGAGCTGATCGAGCAGTCCAAGATCCGGCCCGTCCTGTGGCGGACGATGCCGTTCGACGGCGTCGCCGAGGCGCACCAGCTGATGCGCGACAACCAGCACCTGGGCAAGATCGCGATCCTCGTGGGCGCCGACAAGGAGGGGCTCGGCAAGAACGAGGAGGGCCCGGGCGCCATCTACGCCGAGGTGGGCGACTGATGCCGATCCTGGCGGAGGTCCGCTGGGCGGCCAACCCGTTCCGGGGCGACAAGTTCGCCGAGGGCTGGCTCCCGGTCGCGGAGGCGGCGCTCGACTACGGCGCCACCTCGTGGGCCTTCTACCGCGCGAGCGAGGGACGGCTCGACTTCATCCAGCACGCGGTCTTCCCGGCCAAGGCCGACTTCGAGCGCTACTGGTACTCCGAGACGGTGGCGGAGGCGCGCACGGAGCTCAGCGGCTACTACCAGGTGCCGCTGCTGCCGACGTTCCACGAGATCGTGGGCAGCGGCGCCACCCTCGAAGCCCCCGCCGCTCCCTAGATGATTGATTCCGCGGCCGCGTGTGCGCGGGGGCGCACGGGACCGAGCTGGGCGGGGGAAGCAGGGCGAAGCCGATACACGGGTTATCGGCGAGCCCGATGACCCCGATCCAGCGACGGTATCCGTGCGTCATCCGCGTACGCGGGGTCGTGGAATCAGTCATCTAGCCGCGCTCCAGCGGCGCCATGGTCAGGCCGGTGCCCCGGAGCTGCTCCCAGTAGAGCTCGGCGGGCTCCCGCGCGCCGGTCCAGACGATCGCCTGGCCGCTGTTGTGGATCTTGTTGGCCAGCGACATGCCCTGGTCGTAGCTGACACCCGGCAGCGTCGCCGAGAGGGCGCGGGCAACGCCCTCGAACGTGTTGTGGTCGTCGTTGAGCACGATGACTCGCCACTCGCCCCCGAGTCCGCTGCCGGGGTCGGTCGTCTTCGGCAGCTCAACGGTCGAGCTCATACGACGGCGGCCTCGGAGCGCTTGCGCCAGTAGCGCTCGAGGCCCTGGAAGGCCTGCTCGGGGGGCACGGCCTGCACGAAGCGCTCGGCGGCCTCGGCGTCCGTGGCGTCCCGGACCTCCCTGTCGAAGGCGCGGACGAAGTCCTCCTCGCCCCCGCGGCGGGCCATGTCGGCGTGCTCCACAAGGGATACGCGCACCCGGTGGAGCTGGTCCTCCACGTCGGTGACCCGGCCGAAATGGGTCAGCCAGAGTGCCAGCGGGTTCCACCTTGCGATCGTCTGGAGGGAGTCGAGCCAGGCCTCGATGTCGATGTCGGGCGGCGGCGTGGGCGCGACCGTGTGCGCGTGCGGCGGGATGCGGACGCCGGCCGTGTCGCCAACGTAGACGTCGCCGCTGTCCACATGCAGGTAGGAGACGTGGTGGGAGGCGTGGCCGGGCGTATAGGCCACCTTGAAGCCCTCGACCTCCTCTCCCCCGGTCAGCGGCCGGATCCGCTCCTCGGGGACCGGCGCCACCTCACCCCAGAGCCGGTCCATGTCGTCGCCGTAGAGCCGCTCCGCGCTCTCGAGCAGCTTGCTCGGATCGACCAGATGCGGGGCGCCGCTCTCGTGCACGTAGACCACGAGCCCGGGGAACCGCCGGCAGAGCACGCCGGCAGCGCCCGCGTGGTCCAGGTGGATGTGGGTGAGCATCAGCGCCCGCGGCTCCATGCCCTCGAGGGCGTCGAGGAGGGTGTCGACCGTGGTGGTCGGTCCGGGGTCGACGATCGCGCCGCCCACGTCGTAGGCGCAGATCACCCGGTCGCGCCCGAGGTGCATTACGTCGATGGGTCGATTCACACCCATTCGGACCATAGTGTGCCCACTGAGACGCTGCCTTTGACCTGCCGGGGATCGGGTTTACCCTGTTTGAGCCCCCGGATTCGCAGGCAGGTCGATTGGCTCAGAAGCTCGAGGGAGGTGCCGCCGCGCCCCAGGCAGCACGCAGTGGGCGGGCGACCTTCCGGCGCGAAGGCGAATATTGGACAGTCGAGCACGGCCAGCGAGCGCTGCGCCTGCGGGACAGCAAGGGGCTCGGCTACCTGGCCACGCTCTTCGCCAACCCGGACGTGGAGCTTGCCGCCGCCGACCTCGTGGGCGGCGTCTCCTCGGGCGGCGGGGACGCCGGCGAGATGCTCGACGACGCGGCCAAGGCCGCCTACCGCGAGCGGCTCTCGGACCTCGAGGCGGAGCTCGAGGAGGCGGAGTCCTGGCGCGATCCCGAGCGGGTCTCCGCCGCCCGCCAGGAGCTCGACTTCCTCTCGCGCGAGCTGGCGTCCGCCGTGGGGCTCGGCGGCCGCGACCGCAAGGCGGGGTCCGGCTCGGAGCGCGCTCGGGTCAACGTCACGCGCGCGATCCGATCGGCCCTCAAGCGGATCGAGGAGAACGACCCCGACCTCGGCCGGCAGCTCGACGCAGCCATCAGCACGGGGACGTTCTGCGCCTACCGCCCCGTCCGCGGCCTCGAGGTCGCGGTCGGCGGACGGGCCCTGCCGGAGCCCGAGCCGGCGCCGCCCGCGGGCGGACGGGCCCTGCGGACGCTCGTCTTCACCGACATCGTCAACTCCACCGGCCACGTGGCCCGGCTCGGCGACTCGGGCTGGCGCGACCTGCTGCAGCGGCATGACGAGCTCCTGCGCAACCTGACCCGCGAGCACGCCGGCCGGCTCGCCGCGAAGGCCGGCGACGGGCTGTTCGTGGCCTTCGAGTCCCCGCGGGAAGCGCTTGCCTGGGCGGCGGCCGCCTGCGGGCAGGTGGCGCCGCTCGGGCTGACGCTGCGAGTGGGACTCCACACCGGGGAGTGCGAGCTGCTCGACGACTCGCTCGTCGGGATGGCCGTGCACGTGGCGGCCCGCGTGAGCGCGCTGGCGGGACCGGGACAGGTGCTGGTGTCGCGTACGGTGCGCGACCTGGTGACGGGCGCCGACTTCGAGCTGGTCGACCGCGGGCAGCACGATCTCCGCGGCATTCCCGGCGAGTGGCAGCTGTTCGCGCTGCGAGCCGAGGGACTGGAGGTCGACGGTCCGGTGGCGGCCGACCCGGCAAAGGTCTCCGCCGCCGAGCCGGAGCCGCAGACGGCTGAAGCGCGACCGAGCGCGAACCTCTTCGGGAGGGAGCGCGAGCTCGGCGAGCTCTCGCGGGCGCTGTCCGAGGCCGAGCGCGGACGCGGCTCCCTCTTCCTGGTCTCCGGCGAGCCCGGCGTGGGCAAGACCACACTGGCCGACGCCGTCTCCGCCGACGCCCTCTCGCGCGGCGGGCAGGTGCTCTGGGGGCGCTGCTGGGAGGGCGGCGGCGCGCCGGCGTTCTGGCCCTGGGTGCAGGTCCTGCGCTCGTACGCGCGCGCTGGCCAGGCGGACGCCGTGCTCGAACGGCTGGGCCCGGCGGCGCAGCCACTGGCGCAGCTCGTTCCCGAGCTCGGACAGGTGTCCTCGAACGGCGACGCGGAGTTCGAGTCCGACGACGCGCGCTTCGTCCTCTTCAACGCCGTGACCGGCTTTCTCCGCGAGGCAAGCCGCCGGGCCCCGCTCGTCGTCGTGCTCGACGACCTCCACGCGGCCGACGAGCCCTCCCTGCTCCTCCTCGACTTCCTCGCCCACGAGATGCGCGACGCCCCGATCCTCGCGATTGCCACCTACCGCCCGCTCGAGGTCGACGGGTCCCAGGTGATCGGGCGCCTCACGCGGGACGGAAACGTGGTGCCGCTCACGGGGCTCGGCGAGGAGGACGTGCAGGCATTCGTCCGCGAGCGCACGGGACTCGAGTCGGGAGACCTGGCCAAGGCTCTCCACCGGGCGACCGAGGGCAACCCCTTCTTCGTCGAGGAGCTCGTGCGCCTGCTGGTGGCGGAGGGCCGGCTCGAGTGGCCCGACGAGCTGCTCACCGGCGACGTGCCGATCCCGGACAGCGTGCGCGAGGCGATCAACCGCCACCTCGCTCCCCTCCCGGAGGAGGCGCGCGATGTGCTCCGGCTCGCCGCCGTGCTCGGCAAGGAGTTCACGTTCGCCGCCCTCGAGCGCGTCTCGCAGATGCCGCCGGACCGGCTGCTCCGCACCCTCGACCGCGTGATCTCGAACGGGCTGGTGGCGGAGGAGGTCACCGTGCTCGGCGGCTACCGCTTCGTCCACGCGCTGGTGCGCGAGGTGATCTACGACGGCCTGGGCTCCACCGCCAGGGTGGAGCTCCACCGCAGCGTGGCCGGGGGACTCGAGTCGCTCTACGCCCAGGATCCGGAGCCGCACCTCGCGGAGCTGGCTCATCACTTCCTGCTGGCGGCGCCCGGAGGCGACCTCGGGCGGGCGATGGACTACACGACGCGGGCCGGCGACCGGGCCATGGCCCAGCTCGCCTTCGAGGAGGCGGTCCGCCACTACCGGCGGTCGCTGGCGACGCTGGCGCGCCGCGAGCCGCCGGAGCCGGCCGCCCGGCGGGACCTGCTGATCGAGCTCGGCGCCGCGCTGCGCAAGGCCGGCGACCCGGTGGCGGCCAAGGAGGCGTTCCGCGACGCGGCCGCCCTCTCCCGCCGCCTGGGCGACGCCGACAAGCAGGCCGAGGCGACGCTCGGGTTCGCCGGCCGCTACTGGACGACCGGCGTGGTCGACGAGTCCGTGATCGAGCTGCTCGAGGACGCGTTGGCCGCCCTCGGCGACGAGGACACGCTGCTGCGGGCCGCGCTCCTCGCCCGCCTGGCGACCGAGGTCTACTACGCCCCGCCACGCGGCAGGGCCGAGAAGCTCAGCACCGAGGCGGTCGAGATCACCCGCCGCATGGGCGACGACCGCGCTCTCGCGTCGGTACTCGACGCGCGCCTGGGCGCCACCTGGGGGCCGGACAACCTCGAGGAGCGGACGCGGCTGTCCGAGGAGGTGGTGGAGCTCGCCGAGGACGCCGGGGACAAGGAGACCGCGCTGCGCGTCCGGGCCTTCCACGTCAGCTGCCTGCTCGAGGCCGGCGACATGCAGGGCACCGACGCGGAGCTGCAGGCCGCGCGCCAGCGCGCCGAGTACCTGCGCCAGCCGCGCTACCTCTGGCACGTGACCGGCCTGAGGGCGCTGAGGGCATTGATGTCAGGGCGGCTCGAGGACGGCGCGCGGCTGATGGAGGAGGCGCTCGAGTTCGGCCGCCGCGCGGACGAGCGCATCGCCCGTCACCTCTACGCCATCCAGCTGACGACCCTCCGCTACGCCCAGGGTCGCCTCGAGGAGCTCGAGGCGACGATGCGGTCGTTCGTCGACCAGTACCCGCACCTGCACGGGTGGCGCTCGACCCTTGCCCTCCTGTACGCGGAGCTGGGCGAGGCGGCCAAGGCGCGGACCGAGTTCGAGACGGTGGGCGCGGGCGGCTGGACCGACCTTCCCCGTGACAGCGCCTGGCTGCTCACGATGTCCCGCGCCGCCGACACCTGCTCGCGGCTCGGCGACCGCGCCGCCGCGGCGATCCTCTACGACCTGCTCGGCCCCTTCGGCCGTCGCAACGTGGTGCTCGGCCGCGTCGCGAGCATCACGATCGGGTCCGCCTCCCGCCACCTGGGACAGCTCGCGACGACGCTCGGAAGGCTCGACGAGGCGGCCGCCCACTTCGAGGCCGCACTGGAGATGAACGGCCGGACCGGCGCCCGGCCGTGGCTCGGGCTCGCCGCCTGCGACTACGCCCGGATGCTCCGCGCGCGCGGGGGCGAGGGCGACCGCGAGCGGGCCGAGGAGCTCGTCGGCCACGCCAGCGAGCTGGCCGCACAGCACGGGCTCGCGATCGTCGAGAAGCACGCCCGTGGCTAGCGGCGAGACCCGCGCCTCGGCGCTCAACCTGCTCACCGGGATCAGCTCCCGCGGACGCCTCTGGCTGCGCTTCCTCTTCTTCGCCGCCACGATCCTGCCGCTGCCGCGAATGACCGTGCTGCGGCTGCGCCTGATCCACTATGCCCGCTGGACGGTCCTGGGCCGGTCGCTGCTGTTCGAGAGCAACTTCAACGGCACGGCCGACGCGTACGTGGAGGCCTTCTCGTACGTGTTCCCCAGGGGGTTGCACTACATCTGGGGCAGCTCCGAGGGGTTCCCCGGACCGGTGCCGGTCGAGTCGCTGCGCAAGTGGATCGGCGAGGGCGCAGTACCGACCTCCCACTACTACTGCGCCTACCCGCAGGCGAGCACCAAGGAGATCCTCGCCGGACTGGAGGTCCGGCGACGCCTGCGGGAGTTCAACGACCGGACCCGGGACATGGACGCAGCCGGGTTCGCCGCCGAGTACCAAACGCTCGTGTCCGACCTCCAGTCGCAGATCCGAAAACCCGCGCCCTCACCATCGTCACGCCCGTCGACGACGAAGCCGCGCTCGAGGCCGCGCTCGCCGAGCTGCCGGAGGGCGAGCGGAGCCCCTTCGCGAGGCTGCCCGGCACTCATTTCGGCCGCTGCGTGCGTGCTTCCCGGCCCGCGCCTGGTGTTCAGCGCCACGCACGACCGCGACAGGAGACTACCTGGAGCAGATCGCCGAGCACATGCCGGGGGAGGCGGACGCGATCTGGACCCACTGCGCCGGCTACCCCGGAGCGGCTGACCGGAAGCAGTTCGTCGCGTTACCTCGAGAAGCACTCGGTGAGGACGGACCTGTTCGTCTCCGCGTATCCCCACGCCACGCTCCCGGAGGTCCTCGACGGACTCGAGCTGCGCGAACGGCTCGGCGACTTCGCGCCGGGCGCCCAGTCGATGTCTCCGGAGGAGCTTCAGCTTGCGTTCAGGGAGGCCGGGCTTGCCTGACGTCGACCAGGCAGACCTCCAGGGGAACATCCTCTGCGGCTACGGGAACTCGTTCGCCCACGCGCTGTACGTGTTCGTGCGCGTGGACGACGCGGCCGCCGGACGCCGCCTGCTGGGCGAGCTGGCGGGCGAGCTGACCACCGCCGTCCCGTGGGGCGACAAGCCCGAGCACACGCTCAACCTGGCGATCAGCCACGGCGGGCTACGCGCGCTCGGCGTTCGGCGAGGAGATCCTCGAGAGCTTCCCGGAGGAGTTCCGCGCCGGGATGGGGGACGCTGCAGACGTGCTGGGCGACACCGGCGACAGCGCGCCCGATCGCTGGGAGGAGCAGCTGCGCCCCGGCGAGCTGCAGCTGCTCCTGACCGTGGCCGCCCAGACCGACGACGGCGCGCGATCGCGCCGCCGCCCGCCTGCGTGAACGGCTCGGCCCCGGCCTGGCGGTCACCCACGAGGAGCGCGCAGGCGTCCTGCTCGACATCAGGGACGACGAGGTGGTGCGCGAGCACTTCGGCTTCGCCGACGGGCTCTCGCAGCCGACGATCGAGGACCCGCGGGCAGGGCCGCACGACCACCAGGGCCGCGGCACGCCCACCCGCGACGGCGCCTGGGACGACATCGCCCCCGGTGAGTTCGTGCTCGGCTACCCGGACGAGGACGGGCTCGTGGCCACGGCGCCGCCCGACCCGCTGCGGCGCAGCGGCAGCTTCATGGTGGTGCGCAAGATCCACCAGGACGTGGGCCGCTTCGAGTCGTACCTGAGCTCGCAGGCCGCAGCGCTCGACATGCCGGAGGAGCTGCTCGCGGCCAAGATGGTCGGCCGCTGGCGGAGCGGGGCGCCGCTCTCCCTGTCCCCCGACCGGAACGATCCCGAGCTGACGGTGGGCGGCTCGCGCAGGGCCGAGCTGAACGACTTCCGCTACGGCACCGACCGGGATGAGCGTCGCTGCCCGCTGGGCGCGCACATCCGCCGCGCCAACCCGCGCGACGCCCTCGGCTGGCACGGGCTCCTGACCAAGAGACACCGCATCATCCGGCGCGGCATGCCCTACGGCCCGGCCTTCGACGGGGGCGACGCCGACCGCGGGCTGATGTTCGTCTGCTACCAGGCGAGCATCTCGCGCCAGTTCGAGTTCATCCAGTCGCTCTGGCTGAACGACGGCGACCTCTTCGGGCTCGGCGCCGAGCGCGATCCGCTGGCGAACGGCGTGCCCAGCTACAAGATGACGATCCAGGGCGAGCGGCCCAGGTTCCTCGCGCCGCTGCCGTCGTTCTGCCGCATCCGCGGCGGCGACTACTTCTTCGCGCCCGGGATCGCGGCGCTGCGGGCTCTGGCGGCCGGCGAGCTGTCGTGAGTCGCAAGCGGCTGGCCCACCTGTTCGGCCTGCTCGCCCCGCCGGCCGCGCTGGTGCCGGCGCTCCTCGACGTCGGCGGCTCCGATGTCGCGCTGCTCGCGGGGATGTACCTCGTGACCGGCTTCGGGATCACGGTCGGGTTCCACAGGCTTCTCACGCACCGTTCGTTCGCGACCCAGCGGCCGGTGGCGTACGCCCTGGCGGGCCTGGGGTCGATGGCCCTCCAGGGCTCGGTGATCGACTGGGTCGCCGACCACCGCAAGCACCACGCCCACTCGGACCGCCCCGGCGACCCGCACTCCCCGCACACGGGCGACGGCGCCCTGCGCAGCCTCTGGCACGCGCACGCGGGCTGGCTGTTCAGGAACCAGGGGCGCGCCGAGCACGCACGCTACGCGCCCGACCTCCGCGAGGATCGCGGGATGCGCTTCGTGGACCGCGCCTTCCTCGGCTTCGTGGCCCTGTCGTTCGCGATCCCGTTCGCGATCGGCGGCGTCTCGGGCCTCCTGTGGGGCGGACTCGTGCGCGTGTTCCTGTTCCACCACGCCACCTTCAGCATCAACTCGATCTGCCACTTCTTCGGCAGCCGCCGGTTCGCCGTGGACGACCGGTCGGGCAACGTGGCCTGGCTCGCGCCGTTCTCGCTCGGCGAGTCCTGGCACCACAACCATCACGCCTTCCCGCGCTCGGCGGCGCACGGCCTGCGCTGGTGGGAGCTCGACCTCTCGGGCCTGCTGATCCGGGGGATGCGCCGCCTCGGCCTGGCCCGGAACGTGGTGCTGATCAGCCCGGAGCGGCAGCGCCAGAGGCTGGCGTCCATAGAATCCAGTCCGTGAGCGACCATCGGCTTCCGGAGCGCGACCGGCCGTGGGTGATGCGCACCTACGCCGGCCACTCGACGGCCAGGAGTCCAACGAGCTCTACCGCAAGAACCTGGCCAAGGGCCAGACGGGGCTGTCGGTGGCCTTCGACCTGCCCACGCAGACGGGCTACGACCCCGACGACGACCTCTCGCGGGGGGAGGTCGGCAAGGTCGGCGTCTCCATCGCCCACAAGGGCGACATGCACACGCTCTTCGACAGGATCCCGCTCGACGAGATGAACACGTCGATGACGATCAACGCCACCGCGGCCTGGCTGCTGGCCCTCTACATGACGGTCGCCGAGGAGAACGGGCTCGACGTCGCCGGCATCCAGGGCACCACCCAGAACGACATCATCAAGGAGTTCCTCTCCCGTGGCACGTACGCGTTCCCGCCCGAGCCGTCGATGCGGCTGATCGCGGACACGATCGCCTACACGGTCGACCGCGTGCCGAAGTGGAACCCCGTGAACATCTGCCCCTACCACCTCCAGGAGGCCGGGGCCACGCCGGTGCAGGAGATCGCCTACTCGCTCTCCACGGCGATCGCCGTGCTGGACCGGGTGCGGCCGCGGGTCTCCGACGACGTGTTCCCGCGGGTCTTCGGCCGCATCTCCTTCTTCGTCAATGCCGGGATCCGATTCATCGAGGAACACGCGAAGTTGCGGGCGATGGGCCGGTTGTGGGAGGAGATCGGGCGTGATCGCTACGGGGTCGACGATCCGAAGCTCCTGCGCTTCCGCTACGGCGTGCAGGTCAACTCCCTCGGGCTGACCGAGGCGCAGCCGGAGAACAACGTGATCCGGATCGTCCTCGAGGCGTTGGGCGTCACGCTCGGCCGCTCCGCGCGCGCCCGGGCGATCCAGCTGCCGGCCTGGAACGAGGCGCTGGGGCTGCCGCGGCCGTGGGACCAGCAGTGGTCGCTGCGGATCCAGCAGATCCTCGCCTTCGAGACCGACCTGCTCGAGTACCCGGACATCTTCGAGGGATCCCACGTCATGGAGGGCCTGGTCGACGAGCTCGCAGAGGGCGCGCGCGCCGAGATGGCCGTGGTCGAGGAGCACGGCGGCGCCGTCGAGGCTGTCACGTACATGAAGACGCAGCTCGTGGAGTCGCACCGCGAGCGCGTTCGCCGGATCGAGGCGGGCGAGCTGAAGGTGGTCGGCCAGAACACCTACACCGAGCACGAGCCGTCTCCGCTCCAGGAGGGCGAGGACGGCGGGATCCTCACCGTCGACCCCGCCGTGGAGGCCAGCGCTACGGCAGCGGTCGAGGAATGGCGGTCCGCTCGCGACCAGGCTGCCGTCGACGCCGCCCTGGCCGAGCTCAGCGAGGCCGCCGCCTCCGAGGACACCAACATCATGCCCGCCACGCTCGCGGCGGCCCAGGCCGGAGCGACGACCGGCGAGTGGGCAGCCGCCCTCCGAGAGGTATTCGGCGAGTACCGGGCGCCCACCGGCGTGGCCGAGGCGGCCGCCTCCACCTCCGACGACGCCGCCCTCGCCGAGCTCCGCGACCGGGTCGAGCGGGTGTCGGAGGCCCTGGGCCGGCGGATCAAGATCCTGGTCGGGAAGCCGGGCCTCGACGGGCACTCCAACGGCGCCGAGCAGATCGCCGTCCGCGCCCGGGATGCCGGCATGGATGTGGTCTACGAAGGGATTCGCCTCTCCCCCGCGCGCATCGCCCGCACGGCGGTCGACGAAGGAGTCCACGTGGTGGGGCTCTCGATCCTCTCCGGCTCACATGCCGAGCTGATTCCCCTGGTGCTCGAGGAGCTCCGCGACGCCGGCGCCGACGTCCCCGTCGTGGTCGGCGGCATCATCCCCCCTGCCGACGAGCGCGCCCTCTTGGACGCCGGCGTCGCCCGCGTCTACACGCCCAAGGACTTCAAGGTGAGCCGCATCATGGGCGACATCGTCGACCTGGTCGCGGAGCATCACGGAGTTGCAGCACCCGTAACCCACGCGTAACGCCCGAGCCGTCAGCCTGCGGCGCGTGCATGGGGTCCCACAGAAAAGCCACCGTTATGCGCGTCAATCTGTTGGACCCCCCTGGGGGCCCTGGCACGGCAGCAGCATGGGGCGGTGGCCCTGTGGCAGCTCAAGCCGCTCGGCATCGCCGCGCGGACGGCGCAGTCGAGGGTGGAGCGGGGTCATTGGCGGCGGCTCCACCGCGGTGTCTATTTCGTGGGCCACGGGCCGGTCACGATCAAGACCCGCTGGATGGCCGCTGTCCTCGCCTGTGGGCCCGGCGCAGCGCTGTCCCACCGTGCGGCCGCGGCGCTCCTCGGCATCCGAGCAGACAACCGGGCCAGGATCGACGTCTCCCTACCCAGCAACTCCCTGTACCAGCGACGCGGCATCCACGCGCACTCGGCGGTGTCGCTGCGTGAAGCGGACATCACCGTGATCGACGGCATCCCCTGCACGACGGTCGCCCGGACCCTGATCGACCTGGCCGAGGTAGTAGACCGACGCGCGGTGGTTCTGGCCCTCGACGCCGCCGAGGGCATGAGGGGTGAGAGCAGATGGCCGTCGCGGGGCCAAGGTGATCCGCTCGATCCTCGACGAGTACCACGGCCCCGCCGAGCGCGCTCCGTTCGTAGAGGCGTTTCTCACGCTGTCGCGGCGGGCGGGCCTCGAAGATCCCGAGCCCGAGGCGCTGGTCATGCTCGAGGACGGGCCGGTCCACGTGGACTTCCTCTGGAGGCAGGAGCGGATCGCGGTCGAGCTCGACAGTCGCAGGTTCCACGACACCACCCGTGGCCTGGATGAGGACCGGGATCGGGACCAGCAGCTGCTCCTCGCCGGCTTCGAGCCGTTTCGGGTCACGTGGCGCCACCTTCACCAGCAAGCTGCACGGACCGAGCGACGCCTGAAGAGGCTCCACCGCCGTGTAGGTTCCGAGCCCGATGGCGGTGGACCCGGCAAAGCTTGGCAGGCGGCTGCGTGAGCGCGACCGCTCCGCCGCGCCGGCGGCGCTCAACCTGATCGAGGACCGCTCGCCCCAGGGGCGGCAGCGGACCCGCGAGCTGCTCGCCGAGGTGTCCCCCGCGGCGGTCGGAGAAGAGCTCGACGCGCATCTGGTGGGCGTAACGGGGCCTCCGGGCGCGGGCAAGTCCTCGTTGCTCTCCGCGCTGGTGCAGGAGTGGCGACGACGGCAGAGGACCGTTGCCGTGCTGGCCGTCGACCCGTCCTCCAAGCGCTCCGGCGGCTCGCTCCTCGGCGACCGCGTCCGGATCGATCACGACCCGCGCGACGACGGCGTGCTGATCCGCTCGACCGCAGCCGGTGGACGGCTGGGCGGCCTCGCGGCGCCCACACGCGAGGCGACCGATGCGCTGGCGGCGGCGTTCGACGTTGTCGTCGTGGAGACCGTGGGCGTGGGCCAGTCGGAGACCGACGTGGAGGAGGTCTGTGACACGGTCGCGGTGGTCGTCCAGCCAGGCTCGGGCGACACGCTCCAGTTCATCAAGGCCGGGATCATGGAGGTCCCGGACGTGCTCGTCGTGACCAAGGCCGACCTCGGCGACGTCGCGGTCCGGGCCCGGCGCGACCTGGACCAGGCGCTGGCCGCGGTTGGATCGCGCGACGTTCCGGTGGTCGCCGTCTCCTCGGTCCCGCCGCCGAGCGGCATCGGGGAGCTCGCCGACGCGCTCGAGACACAGCGGCAAGGGCTCGATCTGCATGCCCGCCGCACCAGGGCGCGCAGGCTGGCCGCCCTGCGCGAGTTCGTCGCTGAGCACGGCGAGGGCGCGCTGCGGGCGCTGGGCGGCCGCCGCGAGGCCGAGGCCTTCCTCGCCGGCCAGGACGAGGACGCCTCGGTAGATCGCCTGCTCGAGGCCCTGCGCGAGCAGACATGAAGAAGGCCGCGGCGCTCCTCGCCGTGTTCGCGGCGGCGACCGGGGTGGCGGAGCTCGCGGGCGCCGCCAACCTCGGCGTCGCGCTCGGCGTCGGCCAGATCGCCTTCGCCGTCGCGCTGGTGCTGGTCCTGCTTCGCTACTAGGCTAGATGACTGATTCCACGACCCCGGGTACACGGATGACGCACGGTTACCGTCGCTGGATCGGGGTCATCGGGCTCGCCGATACACCCGTGTATCGGCTTCGCCCTGCTTCCCCCGCCCAGCTCGGTCCCGTGCGCCCCCGCGCACACGCGGCCGCGGAATCAATCATCTAGGCCGCGCTCGGGCCCAGCACTGCGACGGTCAGCTCGTCCGCTTCCCGCGTCTGCTTGAGCTTCAGGAGCCGCCCGTCGGCCGCGTGGAGGAGCTCCTCCCAGTTGCGGCCGTCGCGCGGGAAGGTGGCCCGGCCCACGCTGACGGTGACCGCCGGCAGGCCCCTGTCCGCCTCGACCTCGTCAGCGAAGGCCGAGGCGAGACGGTCGGCGACGACGCGGCCCTGGTCGGACCCTGCACCGGGCAGCACGACCGCGAACTCGTCGCCGCCGAGCCGGCCGACGAGGTCGCCGTCTCGAAGTACCTTCTTGGTGCTGCGCGCCAGGGCCTTGAGGACGCGATCGCCCACGGCGTGGCCGAAGGTGTCGTTGACCTCCTTGAAGTGATCGACGTCCAGGTAACAGACGCTGAGGCTGCGGTCGTCGCGCGCCGCCGCGAGCAGCACGTTGGCCGCGAGCACCTCGAGCGCGCGGCGGTTGGCCACGTTCGTGAGGGAGTCGCGAAGGGCCATGTCGCGCAGGCGGGCATCGCTCGCGCGGACGTGCTCCTGGGAGCGGTGGAAGACGATCCCCGTGGCGCCGGAGATCGTGACGAGGAAGAGGAGCAGGACGACGTTCGAGGTGGGCGCCCCGTCATAGGCGAGCGGGGCCGCGGCCCCGAGCGTGCAGGCGGCCACGGAGAGGGTCAACTCCCAGCGGGTCGCGATCAGCGCCGCCGTGAACGGGATGAAGACGAAGTAGTAGGTGTAAGGGCTGGACATGCCGCCGGTGTTGTAGGCGGCGATGGCGATGCCGGGCACGCCCAGGAGGACCAGGGGGACGAGGATGGCCCGGCGGGGCAGCCGCTGCCAGGGGAGGAACACGTAGGCCCCACCGACCAGCGCCGCCCCGGCTATCCCGGCACCCGCGATGAGCGGCGAGCGCACGCTTCCGGGGTCGAGAGTCCAGATGAGAAGCCCGCCTACGGCGGCGAGCAGGGAGGCAACCGCACCGAGGCGGGTGGAGGCGGTCACAGAGGAATTCAGGCCAAGTCGCACTTCACGGAGTGCATCGGCCTGCGCGAGCGCCGACTTGACGCCTCTTCGCACATATTTACCCCGGAATTAGCGCATTTTTAGCTTCCGCCAGGTCCTCCGGAGTGTTCACGCTGCGCACGATCGCGGGCGGCAGCGCGACCCGGGCGGGGTCGAGCGCCTCGACGGCCGCGGTGAGGGGGGCATCCTCCGGCGCCGCCCGAAGCCCCTCGAGCGCGGCGGGCGAGTAGAGGCCGAAGACCGGCTGGAGGACACCCTCGGACACGGCCACCACCGCGGGGCCGCCCGTCCCGGCGGCCGCGAGCAGCGTCCGGCAGGCGTCGCCCGTCACGAACGGCATGTCAGCCGCGCAGACGAGAACGGGGCCGCCGGCGCGCTCGAGGGCGTGCGTGATCCCCGTCAGCGGGTGGCGGGGCTCGGGCGGCTCGTCCCAGCGCTCGGCGTCCCCCAGCTCGGGTAGCTCGGTGTCCGGCTTGCAGACCACCGCGACCCGCTCGCACACGCTCCAGAGGGCGGCGATCGGATAGCTCACGAGCGGGCGCTCGCCGATCGCGACGGCGGCCTTCGAGACGGAGCCCAGCCTGCGGCCGGAGCCCCCGGCCAGGACCGCCCCGATCACGCCGTTGCCCTCGCGCGCACGGGGCGGCAGACTACGCAAGCCCTTGAGGAGACCGATCGGGATCGTCGCGGCGCTCGCCGCAGCCGCCGTTCTGGCGGGGCCGGCTGCCGCTGCGCCCAGCGCGCCGCTGAGCCAGTCGGGGCGCTGGATCACCGACGCCAGGGGCCGCGTCGTGATCCTGCACGGCGTGAACATGGTCTACAAGAAGCCGCCCTACCACCCCCTCGCGGCCGGCTTCGACGGACCCGACGCGCGCTTCCTCTCACGCGAAGGACTGAACGCGGTCCGGCTCGGGCTCATCTACAAGGGAGTCGAGCCGCGTCCGGGCGGCTACGACGACCACTATCTCGAGCAGATCCGGTCGACGCTGCGGACGCTGGCGCGGCAGCACGTCTTCTCGCTCCTCGACTTCCACCAGGACCTCTACAACGAGCGCTTCCAGGGCGAGGGCTTCCCCGACTGGGCCGTGCAGGACGACGGCCTCCCGGCCCAGCCCCAGCTCGGCTTCCCGGGCAACTACATAGGGATGCCCGCCCTCAACCGGGCGTTCGACCACTTCTGGAACAACGACGCCGGGCCCGGCGGCGTGGGCCTCCAGGACCGCTACGCGGGGGCCTGGCGCTACGTGGCCAAGCGCTTCCGCGCCGAGCCCTACAACATGGGCTACGACATCTTCAACGAGCCCTGGCCGGGGACTGGCTGGCAGACATGCGCGAACACCGAGGGCTGCCCGCTGTTCGACCAGAGCAAGCTGACACCGTTCTCGAAGCGCGTCTCGAAGCAGATCCGCAGCGTCGACTCGCGGCGCCTCGTCTGGTACGAGCCCAACGTCCTCTTCAACTACGGCCCGAAGACCCATCACGGCGACATCGGGCCGCGCTCGGGGATGAGCTTCCACGTCTACTGCCTGGCCGGCGACGCACCCGGGCCGGACACCGGCGGCGGCAGTGAGGAGACGAGCTGCAAGCCGTTCGAGGAGCTCGCCTTCGACAACGCGAACGCCCAGTCGGACCGCACCGGCGACGCGTCGCTGTTGACGGAGTTCGGCGCCACCGACAACCTCACCAGGATCGGGCGGATCGTGGGCGAGGCCGACGACCACATGGTGGGCTGGCTCTACTGGCACTACTGCGGATGCGCCGACCCCACGACCTCCGGGAGCGGCGGCACGCAGTCGGTGGTGAACGACGCGCGCAAGGCGCCCACCGGAGCGAACGTCAAGGCCGACAAGCTCGCGGTCCTTTCCCGCCCCTATCCCCAGGCCGTGGCGGGCGTCCCGTCGAGCTGGAGCTTCGACCCGGGCTCGAACCGCTTCACGCTCGCCTACTCGACCGGCCGCAAGGGCGGCGGCTCGTTCGCCTTCCGGGCCGACACGCAGATCTTCGCCTCCCCCCGCCGCTACCCGGGCGGGTACGACGTGCGCGTGAAGGGAGGCGAGGCCCTCTCCGCCGCGGGCGCGCGGCTGCTGCGCATCCGAACCTGCACCGGACGCAGGCGGGTCGAGGTGACGCTGACGCCGGGGAGCGGCCACAAGCGCGCCGACTGCCGCGCGCCGCGCACGCCCCCGAGCCGGATCCGGATACGGGTGCGGCCGCGGCGGGTCGTCGCCGGCGTGCGGACGCGCTTCCGCTTCCGGGCCAGCGTGCGCCACGGGCGCCCGCTGCGCCGCGTGCTGATCCGCTTCGGCGGCCGCCGCGTGAGGACGAACCGCCGCGGTCGGGCGGCGCTGGTCCTTCGGCTCGGCCGCCGCGGCAGCCGCCGTGTCCTCGCCTCCAAGGCCGGCTACCGCCGCGGGCGTACGACGGTCCGCGTGCTGCGGCGGTAGGGTCGGCGAAAGCCGACCCGGTTACGCGAGGCCGGACGCCGAGAGGCGGTCTCAGGACGCGGGGCTGGAAGCCCCGCGGAGGTATGCTCCCCCGCCTTGGGGCTCGGCTGCTTCATCTCGGTTGGCCGCTCGCTCGACACCGCGCTCGACCGCGTCGAGCTCGCCGAGCGGCTGGGCTACGAGTCGGTCTTCATAACGCACATCGCCGGCCGCGACTCGCTCACCACGCTGGTGGCGTACGCCTCGCGCACGGAGCGCGTCCGGCTCGGGACCGGCGTGATGCCGATCTACTCGCGCAACCCGGTCACCACCGCGATGTCGGCCGCCACCGCGGACGAGTTCTCGGGCGGCCGGCTCGTGCTCGGGCTGGGGGTCTCGCACCGCCCGGTGGTCGAAGGCTGGTTCAACGACAAGATCGAGAAGCCCGTGCGCGAGATGCGCGAGTACGTCGGCATCGTGCGCGCGATCATGCACGGCGAGGACCCGCCGCAGGGCGAGCGCTTCCGCTCCGGCTTCCACTTCATGGGCTTCGACCCGCCCCGCCGCGACCTGCCGATCTACATCGCCGGTCTCTCCCCCGGGATGCTGAAGCTGGCAGGCGAGGTCGCGGACGGAGTGGTCCTCTGGCTCTGCAACCCCAACTACGTCCGCGACGTGGTCGTTCCAGCGGTCAGCGAGGGACGCGAGCGCGCGGGCAAGGACCTCGACGGCTTCGACATCGTCGCCGCTGTGCCCTCGGCAGTCACGAGCGAGCCCGACGAGGCCCGCGACAAGCTGCGCCAGGAGCTCGTCCCCTACTTCCACCTCCCCTTCTACCGGGCGATGCTCGAGCGCTCGGGCTTCGCGGACGACGTGGCCGGCGCGGACGAAGGCAAGCCGGTCTCCGACGAGTTCCTCGGGGTGCTCGGGGCGATCGGCGACGCCGAGGAGGCGACCGCCTCCGTGCGCCGCTACCGCGACGCCGGCGCGACCTCGCCGTGCATCGGCGCTGTGCCCAAGACCGACTTCGACGTGACGCTGGAAGCGCTGGCAGGCGCGCTGAGCTAGCCGTGATCGGGCCACCGATCCATCTGGGGCTGCCTATAGCGGCCCTAGTTGGATCCGTGACCGCGAAACGGGCGAAGGACGGGGTCTAGCGGAGCGACTCGATCCGGTAGCGCCCGCTCATCCGCCTCAGGGTGAGCGTGTCCGTGAGCGGTGCCTGTCCGCGCGCCTGTGTGCGCACGCGCGCCTCGGCCCCGCGCTGGCCGACCTCGATTCCCACCAGCTCGATCCGGGCGCCGCGGAGGTCTCCGGCGGACGAGCGGACGAGCCGGACGCAGTCCTTGCCCCCCGCGCGCTCGCGAGCGGCGGGCGTGAACAGGCGGTCGCAGATCGTCCGCCAGCGCCCCGCGCGAACCGCTCGATCGAGCGCCCCGACGGTGGCCGCCACCTGCTTGGCAGCCCCTCTGGCGGGCTCGGGCTTGCCCTTCTCGTCGTCCGCGCCGAGCGAGCAACCCGAGAGCGCGATCAGGGCCACCGATGCCATGAGCCCCGCCCGAGTCACTCGCGTGAGCATAATTGGGGCATGGAAGGCTCAGCGCCGGACTCCGTCGGCACCCAATCGAGCTGGCTCCGCTGCTACCGCTGCTGGTCGCAGAACCTCGAGGTCCAGCTCCACTACGAGGGGATCCTCAAGGTCGACGCCAGCACCGGCGAAGCCGTGGATCCCGTCGAGGAGGTCCAGGAGGCGGTGGTGCAGTGCCTCGACTGCCTGCACGACCAGCCGCACCTGAGCCTCACGTTCTACGAGGAGAACGGGCGTCGCATCAGCCGCATCGAGGCGGTCGAGGACCGCTGGGAGCGGATGGTCACCGGCTCGCCGTTCGTCGCCTCGTGCACGGTCACGGTCGACGGCGACCAGGTCGAGACCTGCTCCGGCCCGGAGGCGGCCGACTCGCTGGCGTTCGCGGCCTTCGGCGACCACGGCACGCGCGAGTTCTTCACGCACGTCCGCTTCCACAAGCACGAGGAAGACCGGATCGTGATCCACATGCTGGTCGAGCTCTACGCCCGCAGCGGCGAGGAGGCGACCGAGGTGCTCGAGGACGCGGCCCGCGGGACGCTCACGATCACCTCACTCGCCGAGGAGGACCGGCCGCCCGCGTCCGACTCGGACGAGCCCCATTAGATGACTGATTCCACGACCCCGCGCACGCGGATGACGCACGGATACCGTCGCTGGATCGGGGTCATCGGGCTCGCCGATACACCCGTGTATCGGCTTCGCCCTGCTTCCCCCGCCCAGCTCGGCCCCGTGCGCCCCCGCGCACACACGACCGCGGAATCAATCATCTAGGCGAGCTGGACCGCGCCGAGCACCGACAGCTCCACGATCTCGTTCTCGCTCCGGCCGAGCTCGCGCAGCACCTCGGCCGTGTGCTCGCCGAGGAGCGGCGGCGGCGTGGCGGGCGCGCCGGCACCCCAGATCGGCGAGCCCACCAGCTCGAGCGCGCCGGCGGTCAGGTGCTGCACGCGGACGGTGGCGGGGCGGCCCGCGTCGGCTGCCGCGTCGAGAGCCTCGGGCACCGTCCTGACCTTGCCCACCGGGACGCCTGCCGCGTCCAGCACCTGGACCCACTCGTCGGCGGAGCGCGTCGCGAACACGGCATCGAGCTCGGGGATCAGCTCGGCGCGGCTCTCGACCCGATCGGCGTTGGTACGGAAGCGCGCGTCGTCGGCGAGCTCAGGTCGGCCTATGGCGGCGCAGAGGTCGGCGAACAGCCCGTCGTTGGGCGCCGCGACCGCGATCCGGCCGGAGGCCGTCGCAAAGTCCTGGTAGGGCACGATGTTGGGGTGGGCGTTGCCATGCCGCTCAGGATCGTGTCCAGTGACGAGAGCGTTCTGCGCGACGTTCACGAGCCCCGCGAGTCCGGCGTCGAGCAGCGGCACCTCGATCCGCCGCGGGCCGCCGCCCTGGACGGCGGCCAGCACGCCGACCGCCGCGTGGACGCCGGCGAGCACGTCCACAAGCGCGACGCCTACCTTGTACGCGGGCCCCTCGGGCGGCCCGGTGATCGACATCAGGCCGGCCTCGGCCTGGGCGACGAAGTCGTACGCCGGCCGTCCGTGCGGCCGGCGCTCGGACCCGAATCCGGATATGGAGCAGTAGACGACCTCGGGGTTGCGCTCCACGACCTGGTCGTAGCCCACGCCCAGGCGGTCGGCGCCGCCGAGCCTGAAGTTCTCCACGACCACGTCGGCCCCGGCGCAGAGATCCAGCGCGAGGGCGCGCCCGTCGGGATGCGAGAGGTCGATGGCGCAGCTGCGCTTGCTGCGGTTGACCGACAGGTAGTAGGCCGACTCCCCGCCGGCGAAGGGCGGACCCCAGCCGCGCGTCTCGTCGCCGCTGCCCGGCCGCTCCACCTTCACCACGTCGGCGCCGAGGTCCGCCAGCAGCATCGTGCAGTAGGGGCCGGCGAGCACCCGGGAGAGATCGAGCACGCGAAGACCGTCGAGCGGTGGCGCCAGTTCCCGCATCCCCCGCAATGGTGACAGGAGCACAGCTCATCGTCCGGGCGCTCGAGGGCGAGGGCGTCGAGGTCGCCTTCGGGCTGCCGGGCGTCCACAACCTCGCGCTGTGGCACGCCCTCGGGGAGTCGGGAATCCGGCTGGTCGGCGTGCGCCACGAGCAGACGGCCGCCTACGCCGGCGACGGCTACGCGCGCGCGAGCGGCCGGCGTTGGGGTGGCGCTGACCACGACCGGGCCGGGCGCGGCCAACACGCTCGCGGCCGTGGGCGAGGCCTGGGCCTCCCGGCAGCCGCTGCTGGTCATCGCCACCGACGTCCCGACCTCCGTGCGCCGCCCCGGCGTCTGGCGCGCCTCGCTGCACGAGGCCACCGACCAGGGCGCCATGTTCGATCCGGTCACGAAGGGCGTGCTGCGCGTCCGCTCGGCGGCGTCGCTGGCCGCCGCGGTGAGCGAGGCGGCGCGGCTGGCACTGCGGCCCTCCCGCCGGCCCGTCTACCTCGAGGTGCCCACCGACCTGCTCTCGGCCGAGGTCGAGGAGCCGGCGCCGGTGCCGGAGCCGCCTGCCTCGGAGCCGCCGGCCCGCGACCGGGTCGTCGCGGCCGCGGAGCGGATCGAGCCCTCGCGGCGGCCGCTGATCTGGGCCGGCGGCGGCGCGCTTCAGGCCGGCGCCGGCGAGGCGATCGCCCAGCTTGCCGAGCGTCTCGTCGCCCCGGTGATCACGACCTACTCGGCTCGCGGGCTGCTGCCGCCCGACCATCCCTGCCTGGTCGGCGCCCCGCCACATGTTCCCGAGGTGGGCGCGCTCTGGGACGACGCCGACCTGGTGGTGGCGATCGGGACCGACTTCGACGGCCCGATGACGCAGAACTGGAAGATGCCGCAACCACCCCACCTGGTGGCGATCAACGTGGACGCGGAGGACGCCGCCAAGGCCTATCTCCCGGACGTCCTGGTGGAGGCCGACGCGCGCGAGGCGACCGAGCTCCTCGCCCACCGGATCGAGCCGCGCGGCGGGCTGGAGGCGCTGACCCGCCGGCTGCGCGACCTGAACGCGGGCATCCGCCGCGAGCTCGAGCAGACCGATCCGCAGGCGATCGAGTTCCTCGACTCCTTCGCCGGCGCCCTCCCCGATGACGCCGTGGTGGTCTGCGACATGTGCATCCCCGGCTACTGGCTCGGCGCCTTTCACGACCCTCCGGGGCCGCGGCAGCTCACCTACCCGCTCGGCTGGGGCACGCTCGGCTGCGCCTTCCCCCAGGCGCTCGGCGCGGCGCTCGCCGGCGCCGGACCCGTGGTCAGCGTGTCCGGAGACGGCGGCTTCCTATATGCCGCCGGCGAGCTGGCTGCCGCCGCCCAGGAGCGAATCCCCCTCACCGCGGTGATCGTCGACGACGGCGGCTACGGCATGCTGCGCTTCGACCAGGAGCGCCGCGGCCTCGAGCGCGAGGGGGTCGACCTGCACACGCCGGACTTCGCGGCGCTCGCGGCGAGCTTCGGGGTCCGCTCGTTCGCGGTCGACGGCCTGGGCGCGAACTTCGCCGCGGCGCTCGCCCGCCAGATCGCCTCGGGCGAGCCGAGCGTGCTGGTGGCGAAGGCGTCACTGGGGCCGCCGCCGAACGTGTCGCCGCGCTGGTATCGGCGTGGCTAGCGCGGTCGGCCTCGCGGACGGGCGAAGGCTGGCCTACGCGGAGTACGGCGACCGGGAGGGCGCGCCGATCCTCTACTTCCACGGCGTTCCCGGCTCACGACTCGACGGCGAGCCGTTCGACGCTGCCTACCGCGAGCTCGGCATCCGGGTCGTCGCCGTCGACCGGCCGGGCTTCGGCGGCTCGAGCTACGCCCGCGGGCGGCGGCTGCTGGACTGGCCCGCCGACGTCGCCGCCCTGGCGGACTCGCTGGGCCTCGAGAGCTTCGCCGTGGCCGGCTACTCCTCGGGCGGCAAGTACGCCCTGGCCTGCGCGCACTCCATCCCCGAGCGCGTCGAGGTGGCGGCCGTCGTGGCGGGGGTGGGGCCGCCGGACACGCCGGGCTTCCGCGAGGGCCTCTCCCGGACCGACCGGCTCACGATGACGCTCGGCACCCGCGCCCGCCCGCTGGCCCTCGCCTACTGGCGGCTCGCCCGAACGATGCTCCACAGGCGCCCGGAGTCGTTCATCGCGGAGTTCGATAAGGAAGTCTCCGAGCCGGACCGCGCCGTGCTGGCCGACCCCGAGATGCGCTCGCTGGTGCTGGCCACCACCCGCGAGGCGCTGCGCCCGGGTGCGCTCGGCCTGGTGCAGGACATCGTGATCCAGGCGCGGCCCTGGGGCTTTCGGCTGGAGGACGTCCGGCTCCCGGTTCGGATCTGGCACGGCGAGAGCGACGAGGTGGTTCCCCTACGGCACTCGCGCCACGCGGCTGCCGCGATCGACGGTGCCGAGCTCACCACCTTCCCCGGAGAGGGCCACCTCCTCGCGGCGCGGTTCCCGGAGATCGCCGCTCAGCTCAGGCGGTAGTCCAGGTCGGCATCGATCTCGACCACGTCCATCTGGGCCTTCTGGAGCTTGCCCGAGTAGTCCCAGTTGAGCGCCTGCCAGCGGGTGAACTGGTCGAGCACCCAGATCCCCGACTGGCGGCTGCCGTTGCCGGACTTGCCGTTGCCGCCGAATGGCAGGTGCGCCTCCGCCCCCGACGTCGAGTTGTTCACCGAGACCATGCCGCTGCTCACCCGCTCCCGGAAGCGGAACGCGTGCGTTGGGCTGGTGGTGTAGATCGAGGACGAGAGGCCGTACCCGTGGCCGTTCGCCAGCTCGACGGCCTCGTCGAAGCTCGCGCAGCTCATCACGCCCACGAGCGGGCCGAAGGTCTCGGTGGAGTAGAGATCGTCGTCGCGGCGGACGCCCGCGACGATCGTGGGGTGGCAGTAGAGCCCCGTTTCCGGATCGCCGACGAAGCCCTGGCGCGGATTGCCGGTCTCGATCGTTCCGGTCCCGGTGGAGCCGGAGACCGAGTGGTGCTCGCGGATCAGCCCGAGCCAGTCGAGGAAGCGGTCGTGGAAGCGCTCGTGGATCATCGGGCCGTAGAGCACGTCCTTCATCGGATCGCCCACCGGCGCGCCCTCCACGGCGCTCGTGAAGCGGGCTAGAAACTCGTCGTACACCGACTCGTGCACGATCACCGTGCCGAGCGATGTGCAGCGCTGGCCCGCGGTGCCGAAGCCGGAGAAGAGCGCGCCCTCGACGGCCAGGTCGAGCTCGGCGTCCGGCATCACCACGAGCGGGTTCTTGCCGCCGAGCTCGAGGCACGGCGACTGCAGGTGGCGCCCGCACAGCGCGCCGATCTCGGCTCCGACGGCCGACGAGCCCGTGAAGCCGACCTTGTCCAGCACGCCCTCCCCGAGCGCCAGCTCGAGCCCCGCGAAGGTGGCCTCGCCGTCCGCCTGGACCAGCTCGAGCACCCCCGAGGGCACGCCGGCCGCACGGAACAGGCTCGTAAGGGCCTCTCCCAGCGCCGGCGCGTAGTCGGCCGGCTTCCAGACCACGGCATTGCCGCAGAGAAGGGCCGGCACCAGGTACCAGGACGGCACCGCCACCGGGAAGTTGCCCGCGGTGATCACCGCCACCGTCCCGACCGGCGTCCGGAAGGTGAAGAGCTGCTTGTCTGGCATCTCCGACGGCACCGTCTGGCCGTAGAGCCGGCGGCCTTCGGAGAGGAAGAAGTCGCAGGTGTCGACCACCTCCTGCACCTCCCCCAGCGACTCCGCGTAGGGCTTCCCGATCTCGCGCGTGACCAGCCGCGAGAGGGCCTCCTTGTTCGCCTCCACGAGCCGGCCCATGTTCTTGATCACGCCTCCGCGCACGGGCGCCGGCACCCGCCGCCACTCGCGCTGCGCCGCGTTCGCCCTGCGGCAGGCGGACGCGAAGCCCTCCGCGTCCGCCAGCTCCACCTCGGCGATGAGGTCGTCGAGATGCGCCGGGTTGCGCGACTCCACGCGCCGTCCGGTCTCCGCGACGGTGGCCATGCTCGTAGCGTACGCCTCAGCTGAAGAGCGAACGGCGAAGCCGTCCGGGCAGCCGGGCCGCCCCGGCTCCGGCGAGCGCGACCATTCGGCCGACGCCGCGGCCGACCGCCACGGTCTCCACGCCCGGGTCGCGGGTGGCGAAGCGGTCCTTGTAGGTCTCGCCGCCGCGCAGCAGCCGATATTCGCGCATCCCGTCCTGCATCGCCTCGCGGATCGTGTGCACGAGCAACACGAGCCCGACCGACGAGCGTTCCCACTCCGGGTCCCGGCCCGACTGGTAGTACGACTCGGCGCCGGCGAAGCGGAATCCGTACCAGGCGGCCACGGGCTCGCCGTCGGCCTCCGCCAGCCAGAGCCGCAGCCAGCCGCGCTCGAGCGCAATCGCGGCGAAGTCCTCGTGGAAGGCGGCCCGGGACTCGCTCATCGCGCCGGAGCCCTCCTCGCCCCAGCGCGCGTTGTGGAGGCGGACCAGAGTCCGCATGTCCTCGGCCAGGCACTCCGGGTCCTCACAGAGCCGGAAGCGGAGGTCGTGCTCCCGCTCGAGCTTCCTCTGCTTCCGCCCCACCTGCGAGCGCACGTTCTTGCTGCGTCCGGCCAGGTACTCGTCCCAGCCGCCCTCGGGCCGGTCGACCACGGGCGACGGCTCGCGCCGGAGCTCCCGGCCGTGGAGGCCGTGGCCCGGCGGCAGCCGCTCGGCGAGCAGAACGTCCCAGCCCCGCGGCCCCTCGAGCAGCGAGCCGAAGGCCCCGGGGATCGCCTCGGGAGCGCACACCGGGCCCTGTTCGTCCGCGGGACCGTGGCCCATGAAGCGGGCCACCCGGAAGGGCCGCCTACCGCTGACGCCGAGCGGCAGCAGGGCGACCGGCCGGTCGTCGTGGTCGCGCGCCAGCGCCACGGCCGGCCGCACTCCGTCGCCGAAATGGCGCCGCCAGGCGTCGATCCACTCCCAGGTCCCGAAGACGTTGCCGGACTGCTCGGCGAGCGCGGCCCAGTCGGACCGCACCGCCTCCAGGTCTTCGACCGGCTCCGCTCTCAGTTCTTCCCCAGGCGCTCCTCGAGCGCCTCGAGCTGCTTGCGGAGCGGCGCCGGCAGGCGATCGCCGAAGCGGGCGAAGTGCTGGTGGATCGCCGGGAGCTCGTGCCGCCACTCGTTGTCGTCGACGCGCAGGAGCTGCGCGAGGTCCCCCTCGTCGACGTCGAGCCCATCGGTGTCGAGCGCGTCTCGCGTCGGGACGTAGCCGATCGACGTGTCCTCGGCGTCCGCCTGGTCGTCGCAACGCCGGAAGACCCACGCCAGCACCCGGCTGTTCTCGCCAAACCCGGGCCACAGGAAGTTGCCCTCCTCGTCCTTCCGGAACCAGTTGACGTAGAAGATCTTCGGCAGCTTGGACTCCTCGCCCTGCTCGCCGATCTTGAGCCAGTGGCCGAAGTAGTCGGCCATGTGGTAGCCGCAGAAGGGCAGCATCGCGAACGGGTCGTGGCGGAGCTCGCCGACCTTGCCGGCCGCGGCGGCGGTCTTCTCCGAGGACATGATCGAGCCCATGAAGACGCCGTGCTCCCAGTCGAAGGCCTGGCGCACGAGCGGCACGACGCCCGCGCGACGGCCCCCGAACAGGAAGGCGTCGATGGGCACGCCGGCGGGGTCCTCCCACTCCGGGGCGATCGACGGGCACTGGGCAGCGGGGGTCGTGAAGCGGGCGTTGGGATGCGCCGCCGGATCGCTCGAGGCGGGCGTCCAGTCCTCGCCGTGCCAATCGATCAGGTGCTCCGGCGGATCGCTCATTCCCTCCCACCAGACGTCGCCGGCGTCGGTGAGGGCGCAGTTCGTGAAGATCGAGCTCTCACGGACCGTCTTCATGGCGTTCGGGTTGGTCTTGTCGCTGGTCCCGGGCGCGACGCCGAAGAAGCCGGCCTCCGGGTTGATCGCGTGCAGGCGGCCGTCCGGCCCGAACTTCATCCAGGCGATGTCGTCGCCGACGGTCTCGATCTTCCAGCCCTCGAGCGTCGGGATCAGCATGGCGAGGTTGGTCTTGCCGCATGCGGACGGGAAGGCGCCGGCGATGTGCTTGACCTCACCCTCGGGCGAGGTGACCTTGAGGATCAGCATGTGCTCGGCGAGCCAGCCCTCGTCGCGCGCCATCACCGAGGCGATCCGCAGCGCGAAGCACTTCTTGCCGAGCAGCGCGTTGCCGCCGTAGCCCGAGCCGTAGGACCAGATCTCCCGCGTGTCGGGGAAGTGGACGATCCATTTGTTGTCGGCGTCGGCCGGCCAGGGCACGTCCTCCTGGCCGTCCGCGAGCGGATAGCCCACGGAGTGCAGGCAGGGGACGAACTCCCCGTCCTCGCCGAGGGCCTCGAGGGCGCCCTGGCCCATCCGGGTCATGATCTTCATCGAGACGGCGACGTACGCCGAGTCGGTGAGCTGCACGCCCACGTGCGCGATCGGGCTGCCCAGCGGGCCCATCGAGAAGGGCACCACGTACATCGTCCGGCCGCGCATCGAGCCGCGGAACAGGCCCGTGAGGGTCTGCCGCATCTCGTCGGGGGCGCGCCAGTTGTTGTTCGGGCCTGCGTCCTCCTGGCGCCTGGAGCAGATGAAGGTGCGGTCCTCCACGCGCGCGACGTCGCCCGGGTCCGAGCGGGCGAGGTAGGAATTGGGGCGCTTGGCGTCCGAGAGGCGCTCGAAGGTCCCGGCCTCGACGAGCTCGGCGCAGAGCCGGTCGTACTCCTCGGCGGAGCCGTCGCACCAGTGGATGTCGTCGGGCTGGGTTAGCTCCGCGACGTCCTCGACCCAGCGAAGGAGATTCGCGTTGGTGGTCGGCGCGGCGGCGGTCGTCTGCTCTGACATGTCTGGTGTCAACAGCTCCTGGGTCGGGTTCGGAGGGGGCGCAAAGGGTATCCCGCAGCACCTACACTCGCCTCCATGCGAGCGGTGCTGCGGTTCGTCGCGTCCGTTCTGATGCTGAGCGGCGCCATGCTCATCGCCGACGCCGCTCTTACCCTGACCTGGCAGGAACCAGTCTCCGCATTTCTGCAGGACCAGCAGCAGGGCAAGCTCAAGAAGCAGCTCAGCGATCTTCCCCCGAGCGCCCATCGGCTGATCCACTTCAAGCCCCTGAAGGGCCACGCGATCGGCGAGATCGAGCTCCCGGCGATCCACAAGAACGCCTTCGTGGTCCAGGGCACCGACAGCGGCTCGCTTCGCAAGGGCCCCGGCCACTACCCCGACACGCCGCTGCCGGGCAAGCGCGGGACGGTCGCCATCGCCGGCCACCGGACCACCCACGGGGCGCCCTTCCGCCACATCGACGGCCTCAAGCGCGGCAACAAGATCGTCCTCGCCATGCCCTAGGGCACCTTCACCTACAGGGTCGAGCGGACCGCGCATCGTCGACCCCAACGCCACCTGGATCCTGCATACGGTTGGCTACAACCGCCTCGTCCTGAGCGCCTGCCACCCCCTCTACAGCGCGGCCCAGAGGATCGTGGTGTTCGCGCGGCTCGTCAAGCGCGGGCCGGCCACGGTTTCGAGCTAGCCGCCGAGCGGCTGACTCGTGGCGTCCTTTGAGTGCGCTGCTAGCGGTCGCACCACACGCGGCCGAATTCCATCGAACGTCCGGGAGTGCCGGCCATAGCCGGCACTCCCGGACGTGTCAAGGCGATTTCGCGCCATTCCTCGCTAGCTGCCGTTCGCACGAGGTCGGCTCTCCCTTCCGCGGGGGCAGGGGCGGCCGCGGGTCAGCCGCGCCGCAGCAGCGCCAGCGCGTGGGTGTCCAGCACGCGCAGGGCCTGGAGCGCCGAGGCCAGCGGGCGAGCCGCGGCACGAGCAGCCGCACGAGCGGCGGCGCCAGGGTCGTCCGGCGCCAGCCCAGCGAGAAGCCCGGGAAAAGCGAGGCGAGCTCGGCGCGGCGTGAGCGGCCGCGTGCCCGGGTTGCCCGGCGAGCGGACGAAGAAGTCGTAGGAGACGACCACTCCGTCCGGGGCGAGCACCCGCGCCATCTCCCGGCGGCCGCCGCGCGCACCGCGGGATCCAGCACCGACGAGAGCATCATCGACTGGACGCACCACGTCGAAGCTGCCGTCGTCCCAGGGCAGCGACGCCGCGTCGCCCTCGCGGATGTCGGCGCCCGGCAGGCGCGCCCGGCCGCCGCCACCCGCTCCGGGACAGGTCGATCGCCGGCCAGCCGCTCGCGTGAGGCGCTCCGAGCGTCTCCAGGTCCACCAGGAGCTGTCCCGCCCCGCAGCCCACCTCCACCACCCGGCGGCCGCTCGAGCGGCGGCAGCATCTCCACGAGCGCCCGCTCGACCGTGTGCCGTGATGAACAGGTGCGCCGGATTCGACGGGGAATAGCGGTCGGGCGGCACCTCGGCGTCGCGGCGGGCGTAGTCCGCCAGCAGCCGCTCAGACTCGCGCAACCGGCACCGCTCCGTTCTCGACCTGGGACTCGTCGCGCGACTCGAAGAACAGCACCAGCGCGATCAGCAGCGCGATCGACACGGCGAGGACGGCCAGCCAGTAGAGGATCTTCCCGAGAACCCGCACGAAGCAGCGCGAAGGATACGGCCGGACTCCGTGACTTGGCATGCTTGCCGGAGTTCAAGCTTTTGAGACCGGGTGCCGAATAGCGCTAATGACATGTCGACCAGGGCCGTCATCCTCGCCGGCGGCAGGGGCTCCCGGCTGGGTCCCTACACGACGGTGCTCCCCAAGCCCCTCCTGCCGGTCGGCGACCGGGCGATCCTCGACGTCGTCGTCCACCAGCTCCGCGACTCCGGCTTCACCGACCTCACGCTCGCGGTCGGCTACCTGGCCCACCTCGTGCGCGCCGTCATGGGCGACGGCTCCAACCACGGGGTCAGCATCAACTACCACGAGGAGGAGGAGCCGCTCGGCACCGTGGGGCCGCTGGCGACCATCGACGGCCTCGACGACTCCTTCCTCGTCATGAACGGCGACGTGCTCACCGCGCTGGACTACTCGCGAGCTCGTCGAGCATCCACAGCGAGTCCGGCAACGTGCTGACGATCGCCTCCCACCGCCGCACGGTCCACACCGAGTACGGCGTCCTGCACACCGACGGCGACGCCGGCGAGACGCAGCTGGTGACGGGCTTCGAGGAGAAGCCCGCGATCCCCTACATCGTGAGCATGGGCGTCTACGTGCTCGAGCCGCGCGCGCTCGACTTCATCGAGCACGACGAGTACCTCGACCTGCCCGACCTCGTCCTGCGGCTGCTCGACGGCGGGCGAGCGCGGTCGGCTCCTACCTCTACGAGGGATACTGGCTCGACATCGGGCGCCACGAGGACTACGAGAAGGCGCTGATGGAGTTCGAGGAGCTGCGCCACATGTTCCTGAACGAGGACAAGCAGCCCGCTCGGTCGGATTCGTGAGGGCCACGGTCACCGGGGGCGCCGGCTACATCGGCGGCCTCGTCGTCGACGAGCTGCTGGACGCCGGTCACGAGGTCAAGGTGCTCGACGTGCTGCTGCACGGCCAGGAGGACGTGGCCGCGAGCCTCGACGGCCAAGGGCGTGGAGCTGATCCGCGGAGACGTGCGCGACGCCGGACGCCCGCCGGCGCGGCGCTCGACGGCGCCGACGCCGTGGTCCACCTGGCCGCGATCGTGGGCGACCCCGCCTGCGGCCGCGACCCCGAGCTCTCGAACGCCGTGAACGTGGAGGGCAGCCGGGGCGTGGTGGCCGACGCCCGCGAGCTCGGGCGCTCCAGCGGCTCGTGTTCGCCTCCACCTGCTCCAACTACGGGCGCATGGCCGATCCCACCGTCCCGATCGACGAGACCGGCGAGCTCGCGCCCGGTCTCGCTCTACGCCGAGCAGAAGGTGGGCATCGAGAAGGCGCTATTGGGGAGGAGCGGAGCCCGTCGCCGCTCGGCGACACCGGACCACGGCGGCGCGGCCGGCGACGAGCTCTGCGTCACCTGCCTGCGCTTCGCGACCGTCTACGGCGTGGGCCCGCGGATGCGCTTCGACCTCACGGTCAACGAGTTCACTCGCGACCTCTGGGCCGGGCGCAAGCTCGACGTCTTCGGCGAGCTGTTCTGGCGGCCCTACGTCCACGTGCACGACGCCGCGCGGGCCGTCGCGCTGGTGCTCGGCTCCGACCGCGGAGAAGGTGGCCGGGGAGGTCTTCAACGCCGGGCACTCGGACGAGAACTACCGCAAGCTCGACCTCGTGGAGATCATCACCGGCGGCTCGGCCGGGGCGACGTGGAGTACGTCCGCAAGGACGAGGACCCGCGCGACTACAAGGTCTCGTTCGAGAAGATCAGCGCCGCAGCTCGGCTTCGAGCCCATGCACCGCGTACCCGACGGCATCGACGAGATCGTCGCGCGCGCTCGAGGAGGAGCGCTTCGGCGACCCGTTCGACGGCCGCTACTCGAACATCTAGGTGCCCGACGACCGGCTGATCCCGCTGTTCGACGTGCGGCTCTCCGAGGAGCGAGATCGGCGCCGTGGCCGACACGCTCCGCTCGGGCTGGCTGACCATGGGCCCGCGGACCAAGGAGTTCGAGGCGCGAGTTCGCCGAGCACCTGGGCGTGGCGCACGCGGTGGCGCTCTCGAGCTGCACCGCCGCCCTGCACCTCGCCTACCTCGCCGCGGGCGTCGGGCCCGGCGACGAGGTGATCGTCCCGGCGATCACGTTCGTGGCCAGCGCCGCGGCGGTGCGCTACTGCGGCGGCACTCCGGTGATGGCCGACGTCACGGGCAGCCACGACCTCGGGCTCGACCCCGAGGACGTGGAGCGCCCGCATCACGCGAGCGCACCAAGGCGGTCTGCGCGGTCCACTACGGCGGCTACGCCGCCGACGTCGAGCGGCTGCGCGAGCTCTGCGAGGCGCACGGGCTGGCGCTGATCGAGGACAGCCGCCCACCACCCCGGCCTCGCCCCGCATGGGTCTCGCCGGCTGCTTCAGCTTCTTCTCCAACAAGGTGCTCTCCTGCGGCGAGGGCGGCCTCCTCGCCACCGACGACGACGGCCGTGGCCGAGACCGCCCGCAGCCTGCGCTCGCACGCCATGACCTCGGGCACCTGGGACCGCCACCGCGGCCACTCGGCCGGCTACGACGTGGTCGGCCTCGGCTTCAACTACCGCATGGACGAGCCGCGCGCCGCGCTGCTGAGCGCCCGCCTTCACGGTCTCGCGGACGACATCGCCAAGCGGCGGCGCCTGGTGCACCGCTACCGCGCGCTGCTGCGCGACGTTTCCGGCGTGACCGTGCCCTACCGTGACGAGGAGGTGGACTCGTCCTCCTGCTACGTGATGCCGGTGATGGTCGACCGGGCGGAGCTGCGGGACCCGCTGCGCGCGTTCATGCTCGAGCGAGCGCCGCGTCCAGACGAGCGTGCTCTACCCCGCCGTCCACGAGTTCAGCGCCTACGCAGGGCGCCGGCGCCGGCTGCCCCGCAGCGAGCTCGTCGCGCGCACGCGAGCTGACGCTCCCGCTCTTCCCGGACCTCGCGGAGGCCGACCAGGACCGCGTCGTCGTCGGCGCTGGCGCGACGGGCCTGCGGAAGCTGGAGCGCGCCGCCCTCGACCGTCGGGCGCCTGATGAGCATCTCCGCCCCCGGGCGGCGGCTCCCGGGCTGCGGCCGAAGCAGCGTGGCCGGCTCGACGAGCTGCTGCGGTCGAGCCCCTCGCTTCCGCTCCTCCTGCTGGCGACGGGAGCCTTCGTCTGGTTCGCGGGCGACGAGGGCGGCTTCAACCCCACGACGTTCCTCCTGGGCGGCCTGCTGCTCCTCGGCCTCCTGGCGGTGGCCCTGGCCGCGCTGCCCGTGCCCCGGCCGCGGCGATCGATCCTCGCTCGCCGCCGGGCTGCTCGCCGCCTTCGCCGCCTGGAGCTACCTGTCCATCAGCTGGGCCGGCGACAAGGCCACGGCCTGGGACGGCGCCAACCGGACGGTCCTCTACGCGCTCGTATTCGCGCTCTTCGCGCTCTGGCCCCTGCGCGGGGACGTGGCCGCGATGCTCCTGGGGATCTACGGCCTCGGCGTCGCCGGCGTCGGCCTCGTCGAGCTCCTCCAGGCGAACGGAGCCAGCCAGTCGGTCCAGTACTTCCACGAGGGGCGGCTGGCCGAGCCGACCGGCTACGTGAACGCCAACGTGGCCCTCTGGTTCTCGGCGTTCTGGCCCTGTCTGATCCTCTCCGGCCGGCGTGATGTGCCCGCGCCGCTGCGGGCGCTGCTGTTCGGCAGCGCGGGGCTGCTCGCCTCGCTGGCGGTCCTCGGCGAGAGCAGGGGCTGGTTCCTCGTGCTCCCGCTAGTGATCGTCGCGGCCGTGGTGCTCGTGCCGGGACGCGGGCGGACGATCGTGTCCATCGCGGTCCTTGCGGGCGCCATCCTGATCATCCGCCGGCCCCTCCTCGACGTCTACGAGCATTGGCACGCGCTGCGCCCGCCGGGGCAGCCGCTGAAGGACGCCACCCGAGCGGCCCTGCTCGTGAGCGGCGCTCTGGTGGTGGTCGGGTTCGCCGCCGCCCTGCTCGACCGGCGGGTGCGCCTGGGAGAGACCCCCGCGCGGCGGCTGAGCTCGGCCTTCGTGGTGCTGTTCGTGCTCGCCTGCCTCGGCGCGGTGGGCGGTTACGCGGTCGTCCAGGGCAATCCCGTCACGGCCGCCTCGGACAAATGGAGCGACTTCAAGAAGGGCGGCACCGAGCCGGAGTTCAAGGGCAGCCGCTTCGGCCTCGCGGTCTCCACCTACAGGTACGACTACTGGCGGGTCGCCTGGCAGGACTTCACCCGCCACCCGGTCAAGGGCGTCGGTGTGGACAACTTCGAGCGCAGCTACCTCGTGCGCGGCAAGAGCAAACAGACCCCCAAGTACCCGCACAGCACGGAGATCCGGCCGCTGTCGCAGACGGGGGTGATCGGCGGCCTGCTCTTCTTTGGAGCGCTCGCCGCCGCCCTGACCGCCGCCTTCCCTGCCCTGCGCCGGCCGAGGCTCGCGGGAGTAGCGGGGGGCGCGGCGCTGGTCATGTTCGCCTACTTCCTCGTCCACGGCGCGCTCGACTGGATCTGGGAGTTTGCGGGCCTCGGCGCGCCGGCGTTCGCCATGCTCGGCATCGCGGCGGCGCTCGGCTCGGGTCGGCCCGAGCCCGCGGGGCGGCTGTCTGGCGGCCGGGTCGCGGCCGTGGCCCTGGGCCTCGTGGGCGTCGCGATCGGGGCCGCCATGGCACTGCCCTGGCTCGGGGCGCGTGACCTTCAGGCGGCCCAGGACCGGGCCGCCAGCGACCCGGTTGGCGCCTTGGACCGCCTGGACCGCTCGTCCAAGCTCAACCCCCTGTCGACCCTGGCCTACGAGACCGCGGCCCTGATCGAGCTGAGGACGATGAGGGAGCCCCAGGCCAAGGTCCATCTCCGCAAGGCGATCAGCCGCGATCCCGGCCAGGCCTTCCCCTACCTGGAGCTGGGGGCGGTGGCCTCGCTCGAGGGCCATCGCGCCGAGGCCCTGCGGCTCCTGCGCAAGGCGCACTCGCTGGCACCCCGCGACGGCCCGACAGGCGTGGCTTTGCACACGGTTGAGCGCGGAAGACAGTTCACTCCCGAACGGCTGGAGAGGCTCGTCAGGCGGGACATCGACGACCGGATCGGGCCGGAATAGCACTGGCGAGCGGCGCCGCTCGCCCAGCTATAGTCCAACCGGTTGCTTTGATTTGCGGCAGGCAAGAATCCGTGGTATCAAAGCATCGGAGAAGCGGGTTCCCCGTTTACCAATTTCACGAGCGGGAATGATCGGCCATGGATGGGCCGAGTCATCGCGTCTACAAAGGAGTGCTCTGGTCCCATGCTGAAGATCAAGAAGATCCTTGCGATCGCTAGTGCTGTGGCACTACTCGCGCCATCGGCGGCGTTCGCTGCGTCCGGAAGCGAGAAGGGCGGCTATGCGGGATCGAATGACGTGGTCGCCGGCCTCGAACAGGGGTCGGGCGGTAACAACGGCGGCGGTGCCTCCGGCACCACCAGCGGGAACGCCGGCGGAAGCCTTCCGTTCACGGGCTCCGACCTCAGCGTGATCGTCGGAGCCGGCGGTATGTTGCTGGGCCTCGGCTTCGGCCTGCGTCGTCTGACTCATCGTCCGACGCGCGCTTAGCGGGCAGTCAAAGATTCAGAACGCGGGTGCCGGGATACCGGCGCTCGCGTTCGTCTGTCCGCCTACCTGCGGCGTAGCGCGGCAATCGGGTGGCGTAGAGCCGAGAGCTTGAGCCGCCGGGCGAGCGGCGACACCTTGAGCCGAAAACGCTCGAGCGAGTCCCCGCGATAGACGCCCACGCGCGGCCAGACCAGCGGGTTACGGCGTAGCTCGAATGCCCTGAGCGTGCAGGCGGTCTCGTAGCCGGCGCTGCCGGCCGCGCGGGCCACCGCGCGGTTCACGTCGCCATAGGGGTAGGCGAGCGAGGGACAGGGCAGGTCGAGGGCCTCCTCGAGCGTGGCCTTCGAGCCCGCGAGCTGGTCCGCCAGGCGGCCCTCGGGGATCGCCGGGAGATGGGGGTGCGAGCGGCTGTGCGAGCCCAGCTCCCAGCCCGCGGCGGCCAGCTCCAGCAGCTGGTCGCGGTCCATGCACATCATCTCGCTGGCGTGCGGACCGTCCAGCCAGCGGTCGATGCCCGCCCAGGACATCGGCTCGGGGCTGCCCAGGAAGTCGGAGGGGACGAAGACCGTGGCCGGCAGGCCCAGCCGGCCCAGAACCGGCAAGCCCAGCTCGATCACGGAGCGGTAGGCGTCGTCGAAGGTGATCGCCACGCGGGGGCCGCCCCCATCGTCAGCGCGCACCGCCTCGGTGAACGTGACCCCCCGGTAGCCGCGCCCGACCAGCTCCTCGAGCTGCGCCTCGAAGCTGTCCGGAGTGACCGCGAGGTCCGCCGGCCAGGCGTCGCTCAGAGCGTGGTAGCAGAGCACCAGGAGGTCGGCCACGGGGCCAATCTACGCTGCCCCATCGGACGACGGTCCAGCGGCGCCCAGGTCTCCGCTGGACGAACGTCCTAGCAGGCCCGGTGTGGGTTTTCAGGGCCACAGGCCCTGCTCGATCCATGCCGCATGCCCAGCGTCCCGGCACGCATTCGAGCACTGGCCTGCAGCCTCGTGGCTGTGGCGCTGCTCCTGCTCTCCGCCGGCGGCGCCCAGGCGAGCGACCGCTGCGACAGGGTCGCCGCGCCCTCCGGCTCGGACGACGGCGCCGGCACGCTCGCCCGCCCCTACCGGACGGCCCAGAGGCTCGTGGAGTCGCTCTCGGCCGGCCAGACCGGCTGCCTGCGCGCCGGCCGCTACACGGAGGACGTCGAGATCCGCAGCGGCGGCCGCGCCGGCGCGCCACTCACCGTCCGCGGCTACCCGGGCGAGAAGGCGACCGTGATCGGCCAGTTCGAGGTCCACAAGCAGGCTCCCTACGTAGTGGTCGAGCGCCTCTGGCTCGACGGCTCGGGCTCGCGTACCAGCCCGATCGTCAACGCGAGCGACACGACCTTCCGCTACAACGACGTGACCGACCGCCACACCGGCATCTGCTTCATCCTCGGCGACTCGAACGGCGACTGGGGCCGCGCGGACCGGGCCGTGATCGAGCGCAACCGCATTCACGACTGCGGCCGCCTGCCCGCCACCAACCTCGACCACGGCATCTACGTGGAGGCCGCCACCGGCGCCCGCATCGAGGCCAACTGGATCTACGGCAACTCGGACTTCGGCGTGCACCTCTACCCGGACGCCCAGCGCACCAGGGTCAGGGGGAACATGATCGACGGCAACGGCATGGGGATGACCTTCTCGGGCGAGGGCAGCCAGGCCTCGTCGAACAACGAGCTGGCCGGGAACGTGATCTCCAACTCCAGGGAGCGCTGGAACGTGGAGTCGTACTTCGGCTCGACGGTTGGCCGCGGCAACGCGGCGCGCGCCAACTGCCTCTATGCCAGCAACCGCCGCTCCTACTACAACTCCCACGGCGGCGTGACGACGGAGAGCGGGGGCTTCTCGAGCGGCTCCAACCAGGTCGCCGACCCGCACTACCGCAACCGCTCGGGCGCGGACCTCAGGCTCGCCGCCGGCAGCGCCTGCCGCTCGTCCTTCGCCGGGGACCCGGACTTCATCCCCGGGCCGGACGGCGGTCCCACGGCCCACCCCGCCGCCGCTCCGCGCCGCGCCGCCGTACGACTCGCCGCCAAGCGCTTCGCCCGTCGCGGCGGCCACGCGAAGCTGCGTGGCCACGTGGCCCGGTCCCTGGTCAAGCCGGGCCAGCGCGCGCGGATCTACCGGCGCACCAAGCGCCACTGGCGCCTCGTCGCGCGGGTGCGCGTGAGCCGCAGCGGACGCTTCGCGGCCAGGCCGCGGGTCCGCGGCCACGGGCGCGCCGTCTTCCGCGCCTCAGTGCGCCGGCTGGGCCGGTCGCGGGCCGTTCACGTCCGCGTTCGCGGCTGAGCCTCGGCGAACGTCGAGGCCACCTCGGCCGGCGGCTCCCGGTACCAGTAGCGGGAGGCGAACAGGCGCCGGTAGACCCTCCCGAGAACCAGCCTCACGCGCAGGACCGCCGCCCGGCGGCGATCCGCCCCGGTCATGGTGGCGATGGTCCGGTCGCGCTGGGCGATCTGCGCCCGTGCCACCGCGCGCACGGCGTCGGGCACGTCGTACTCGAGGAGCAGCCGCTCGCACACCACCCGCGCCCCGCGGTTCAGGTCGACCGTGTGCTTGGACAGCGAGCCGCTGCGGCTGCGGACGAGCGCGAGCACTTCATCGGTCTCGACGAAGCGGTAGCCCGCGATCGCGATCCGGAGCCAGAGGTCGTAGTCCTCCGCCTGGTGCAGGCTCTCGTCGTAGCCGCCGGACTTCTCTACGGCGCTTCCGCGCACGGTCTGCACGGCGCCGACGAAGTTCTCGGCCGCGAGCGCCAGCAGCGTCTCTTCGGGATCGGCGGGCGGCTTGCCGCGGTAGCGCACCTGCCAGCTCGCCGGGTAGGTCTCGCGCCTGATCCGCCCGCCCTCGGCCTCGTCGAGGACCCAGGCACGGGTGTAGACGAGGCCGGCGCCGGGGTCCGCTTCGAGCGTCCGGCCAACGGCCTCGAGGTATCCGGGCGCAAGCACGTCGTCGCTGTCGAGGATGGTGAGGTAGGCCCCCCGTGCGCGCTCCAGCGCCGCGTTGCGGGCCGCGCTCGGCCCGGCGTTCTCCTGGCGGGTGACGCGGACGCGGCCGTCCCCTGCGGCGAGACCCGAGAGGAGCTCCTCCGTGGCGTCCGTGGAACCGTCGTCGACCACCACGATCTCGAAGTCGTCGACGGTCTGGGCCAGCACCGAGCGGATCGCCTGCCCGACGGTGCCCGCCGCGTTGTAGGCGGCGATCACGACGCTGTGGGTCGGCTCAGACACCGCCACCCGCCCCCGGCACGGGCGTGCCGCGCCCGGCCCGGATTCGCCTGAACGCCGCCCCCGCGCCTCGAGCGAGGGCACGGCCCGTGGCGGGCGCGACGATCGCGAGCGCCGCCAGGTAGACGACGGCTCCGAGCAGGCTCTCGGCGGCGAGCAGCACGAGCCCCACCACGGTGCCGTGCTCGCTCGCGTGGACCAGCAGGTGCTCGACCGGGAACAGGGCGGCGGCCATCACGACGGCCGCGATCGCCGGCGGCCAGACCTGTGCCCACATGCGCCCGAGCGGGGCCGAGACGGCGCGCGTGAACGAGACGGAGGCGTGGGCGGCTCCGACGGCGGCGCCGATGGACAGGCCGGCCGCGACGCCGTAGAGGCCGAACGGGGCGATGAGGGCCGCCATCGCGCCCACGGTTGCCAGGGCCATCGCGAGGTGGACCTTGGCGAGGATGTCGGGGCGGCCGACCGCCTTTGCGCCTTCGAGGTTGACCGAGAGGAGCGAATTGGCCCCTGCGAACACGCACATGGCCATAAGGGCATGGCCGGCGGGCCGCCAGACGTCGCCGAAGAGCAGGACGGTGATCGGCTCGCCCAGGGGGAGCAGGATCAGCGAGACGGGGAGCGCCGCCACCATCACCCAGCGCAGGGATCGGAAGTAGGCGGCGCGCAGCCTGTCCGGATCCTCGGAGATGCGCGCGAAGGCGGGGAAGAGGACATGGGAGGCCACGGACAGCGTCGCCGCATAAGGCACCTGGGCGATTCGCACGGCGTACTGGTACTGGCCCAGGGACGAGGCGCCGACGAACCGGCCCACCAGCAGGCGGTCGGCCTGGTCCGCGATCCGCTGCACGATCCCGGCCGCGATCACGTGCCTGCCGTAGCTGACGAGCTCTCGCCACATGGCCACCGACGCGAGCCGCGGTCGCGGTCGCCAGCGGGCGAGCAGCCAGGTGGCGGCCACGTCCACCCCGGTCTGGACGTAGTTCCCGATCAAGAGCCCCCAGACCCCCAGGCCATGGGCGCAGGCGACGATCGCCGCCGCCGCGAACGCCACGGCCGACAGCGGCTCGACGATCGTCCGGCGCAGGAACGCGAGGCGGCGCTCGAGCATCGCGTTGGGTACGACAGTCATCGAGCGCAGAAGCAGCTCGCCGGACACCACCGCGGCCACCGTGCCGATCCTGTCGCTGCGGAAGTAGGCGCCGATCAGCGGCGCGGCCGCCAGCGCGACGAGCGTCACGCCGATCCCCGCCGAGATCGTGGCCAGCAGCGCGGTGTTCGCCGCCTCCTCGATGCGGGTGCGCCGCTGGATGAGCGCGGAGAGCATCCCCGACTCCGTGAACAGCAGCCCCACGGCGACCAGGACGGTGGCCGCGGCCCAGTCGCCGAAGTCCTTCGGAGTGGCCAGCCGCGCCAGCACCAGGTAGGTGGCGAGCGTGATCAGCTGGGTGAGCAGAAAGCCCGATCCGGCCTGCCCCACGCCGCGCAGCACGCGACCGGTCAGGCTCTCGGGAGGAGGCTCGTTCATCGGCTTGCCGGCGACCCGCTTGAGGGTAGACCGGGCGTCGGCCGGGGCCCCGCGGAGATCCCTCTGGACGTTCGTTCGATAGGCGCGCGATCCCTGCGTGGACGCCGGTCCGGAAGTGGGGCCGGATGTTCACCGGCCTTACGTGGGACCCCGATGTCCCAAGTGTGGGGTACCCGACCTTCAGCCGAATCCACCGCACTCTCCTCGCCGCCGTCGTGGCCGCGGTGGTCGTGTCGGCCTTCGGATCGCAGCCCGCCGCCGCGGCCGTCACCTGCACCAAGACGATCAACTCCGGCGAGTCGGTCAGCGCCTTCCTGACCCGGCTCGGCTCCTACGAGGATGGCTGCCTCACGGCCGGCAGCTACGACCTCGGCGGCAACCTCTCGAACTTCAAGGCCGGCCAGAGGCTCCACCCGGCCGCCGGGGCCAACGGCGGCTACCAGCAGGTCACGCTCCGCGGAACGATGACGCTCAAGGTCAACGACCTGGTGCTGGACGACCTCTTCATCGTCGGCGTTCAGAACGGGCAGAACAGCAAGATCGTCGAGGTCGGCGCCTGCAACAACTGCAAGCTCGACCACCTCGACATCACGAGCCAGCCCCAGTACGTGTCCTTCCAGGGCATCCTCAACTACGCCAACACCACCGGGCTCGAGATCACGAACAACAAGATCCACCACGTGGGCGGCAACGGCCAGTTCGACCACGGGATCTATTGCCACAACGCGATGACGAACGGCGTCATCCGCGGCAACTGGATCTACGCCAACGCCTCCTTCGGGATCCAGTTCTATCCCGACTGCGACGGCGTCGACTTCTCCTACAACGTGGTCGACGGGAACGGCATGCGGGCGACCTGCACGCAGGGCACGGACTGCCCGGCGAGCAGCAGCAACGGCCGCGGCGTGACGGTCTCCGGCGAGGGCTCGACCCGGAGCGACAACGTCAACGCCCACAACAACATCCTCTCGACCTACGGCGCCGCCAGCTTCGCGGTGCTGGCCTGCTACACGCCCGGGACCAACGACTGGATGCGGGACTCGCTCCTCTACCAGGCCTCGGGCGGGGACGACGACTGCGGCTCCTCGATCTCTCGCTCCAACCTCATCCACAGCCTCAGCCCCGCCTACCTCGACCGGACGGGCCGCGACTACCGCCTCCAGTCCTCGAGCCCGGCCCGGACCCTCATGGGCGCCTACGCCGACGCCGTCCCCGGTCCGCGGCTCGACTCGGGCTCGCCGCCGCCCGCCGACACGACCCCGCCGGAGACCACGATCGGCTCGGGCCCGTCCGGAGCCACCGCGTCGAGCTCGGCCAGCTTCAGCTTCAGCTCCAGCGAGTCGGGTTCGAGCTTCGAGTGCCGGATCGACGGCGGCGCCTGGGGCGCCTGCAGCTCCCCCAAGGCCTACTCCGGCCTCGCCGACGGCAGCCACAGCTTCGAGGTCCGCGCCACGGACGCCGTCGGCAACGCCGACGCGACCCCCGCCTCCCGCGGCTGGACAGTCGACACGACCGCCCCCGACTCGACCATCTCCTCCGGGCCCTCGGGCACGACCGAGTCCACCTCGGCCAGCTTCTCCTTCGCCTCCGAGGCCGGCGCGAGCTTCGAGTGCCGGATCGACTCCGGCGCCTGGGCCGCCTGCAGCTCGCCCAAGGCCTACTCCGGCCTCGCCGTCGGCGGTCACAGCTTCGCCGTCCGCGCCGCCGACGCCGCGGGCAACGTCGACGCCTCCCCCGCGTCGCGCAGCTGGACCGTCACGGCGCCCGCGCCGCCGCCGCCGCCGACACCCCCGACCGTTTCCTTCGACAAGCCGAGCGACGGCCAGACCGTTTCCGGACAACTCGACGAGGCCTCCGGGAACTGCGCGGCCACGGTGTCCAGCTCGGGGACGATCGATCGGGTCGAGTTCTTCGTAGACGACCAGCCGGTGAACACCGAGCGCAGCGCCCCCTACTCCTGCGTGGTCGACACGACCTCCTACTCCGACGGCGCCCACACCATCAAGGCCGTCGCCTACGACAGGACCGGTCAGAGCGGCTCCGCCAAGGTCGGCGTGAACTTCCAGAACGCCGCTTCCGAGCCTCCGCCGCCCGCTCCGCCGACGGTCTCGTTCGCCGCTCCCACCGCCAACCAGAAGGTGTCCGGGGTGCTGGAGGGCGACAGCTGCCGCGCCGCGGTCTCGAGCGCGGGGAGCGTCGACAGAGTCGACTTCTACGTCGACGGCCGGCCGGTAGGCAGCGACAGCGACAGCCCCTGGTCCTGCCGGATCGACACCCGCGGCTACGGGGACGGCCAGCACACGCTCAAGGCGGTCGCCCACGACACCAACGGTCAGGAGGGATCGGCCTCGGTCCCGGTCCGCTTCTGGAACCACCTGAGCACGGGCGGCAGCAAGCCGTCCCGCGCCGTCCAGTCCTCGTTCAAGCCCGGTGGCCGGCTCCGGCTACGGGTCTCGGCCCGGCGCCGTACGCTCCTCCGCTTCGCTGTGTCGATGCCGACCGGGATCCGGGCATCCGTCCGCGGCGTCCGAATCCAGACCTTCGTCCGCGGTCACTGGCGCACGGTCGCCCGCGCCGCGTCGGCCTCGGGCCGCTGCCGCGCCCGCTGGCGGGTGCGCGGCCTCCGCGGCAAGCGCCGGCTGCGCATCCGGGCGGTCGCGCGCGGCGCGCTGCCCTCGCGAGCCCTCCGCGTTCGCCTGCGTCGCTGAGCGAACCGGGCTCCTATAGTCCGCGCCCATGCCCGGGGGCTGGAGCTCACGCCTCATACCTCTGCTGGCGGCCGTCTGCCTGGGCGGCTGCCTGGCGGGCGCCTCACCGGAGCCGGCGAGCGGGAAGGGCTGCGACCGCTTCGCGTCGCCGCGCGGATCGGACCACTCCCGGGGGTCGAAGCGGCGGCCGTTCAGGACGGTCCAGCGGCTGGCCGACCGGCTGCGCCCGGGGCAGGTGGGCTGCCTCCGCCGGGGGACCTACCGGGGCCGCGTCAAGTTCAGGCGCCATGGGACGCGCAAGCGCCAGATCGTCGTGCGCTCCTATCCTGGCGAGGGCGTCCGGATCCTCGGACCGATCTGGGTCTCCCGGCGCGCGAGCTACCTCACGATCCGCGGCCTCTACCTCGACGGCCGGAGCAGCCGGGCCGAGCCCAGCCCGGTGGTGAACGCGCACGACGTGCGCTTCGTCAAGAACGACGTGACGAACGAGCACACCGCGATCTGCTTCATCCTCGGCAACAGCGACTACGGGCTGGCCGATCGCGCCCAGCTGCTCCGGAACCGCATCCATGGCTGCGGCCGGCTGCCGCGGACCAACCTCGACCACGGCGTCTACGTCGCCACAGCCCACGGGGTCACGGTCAGCGCCAACTGGATCTACGACAACGCCGACTACGGCGTGCACCTCTATCCGAACGCGCAGGGCACGCTCGTCTCGAGGAACGTGATCTTCGGAAACGGCGAAGGCCTCACCTTCGCCGGCGACCACGGCCTGGCGTCGAACGGCAACGTCGTGGAGCGGAACGTGATCGAGGGCTCGCTCAGGCGCTTCGACGTCGAGTCGTATTGGCCGGACGACAGCCCGGTCGGGTCGGGCAACGTCCTGCGCCGGAACTGCGTCGGCCCGCGGATCGCCGAGCACGGAGGGATCCTCCCCTCTCAGGAGGGCTTCAGCGCGATCGAGAACATATTCGGCGTGCCTCGCTTCGCGAACATCAAGCAGCGGAACTTCCGGATACTGGGCCGCAGCCGCTGCGCCGCCTTTCTCGGGGCCGCCAACAGCCGTCCCGGGCCTCCCGAGCGGCCACCGCCGCTGCGCTGAGTCAGCCGCGCCGGAGCAGACCCTCGTAGAGCCCGCCGAAGCGAGCCGCGATCCGATCCATCGAGAACTCGGGCAGGCGCTCGGTGGCGGCCGCGGCCAGCCTCGCCCTCAGCCGAGGGTCGCCGATGACCTTCGCCAGAGCATCGGCGAGCGCCGAGGGGTCACGCGGCGGGACCAGGAGGCCCGAGACTCCGTCCTCGATCACGTCCGGCAGCCCCCCCACTCCAGTGCAGACCACGGCCGTGCCGTGGGCCATCGACTCGAGGACGAACAGCGGCGAGCCCTCCCAGTCGGAGCTGAGCACCCCGACGTCGAAGGCGTGGATCAGCGCGCCGATGTCGGTTCGGAAACCCACCCAGTGACCGACGTCGCCGAGGCCCCGCTCCTCGGAGTACGCCTGCCACTCCTCTCGCCCGACGCCGCTGCCGACCACGATCATGTGCACGTTCGGCGCGCGCTCGCGGAGCTCGGCGACCGCGTCGACGAGCACGTCCAGCGCCTTCTCCCGCCGCATCGTGACGATCGTGCCGACCACGGGCGCGTCGTCGGGGATCCCGAGCTCCTCGCGGACGCTCGTGGTGCGCTCGGGCTCGGACGTGCGCGGCACGTAGGCGGTGGGGATCACCACGACCTTCTCCGGGTTGACGCCCTCGAGTCCGATCATCCGCTCCCTGTTCGCGTTCGAGACCGTCACGAAGGCGTCCGTGAGGCGGCCGATCAGCTCGCCGTCGAGGAACTTCCGGATCGGCTGGCCCTCGTAGGACCAGGTGTGCTCATGGGCCACGAGCACCGGCACTCGCGCGACCTTTCCGATCACGCTCCCCCACAAGTTCGATCCGAACATGTGGCTGTGGAGCACGTCGATCCGCTCCGCGCGCAGGTACCTGCGGAGGCGCACGAACGGCGCCATGTCGAAGCGGCCGCGGCGGCCAAGCACCACGTGCGGGATCCCGCTGGCCTCGACCTCCTCGACCAGGAAGCCAACGGCGCCCCGCGTGGTGCAGATGCGAACGTCGAAGCCCTGGTCGCGCAGTGCCTTGGACAGTCCGACCGTGAACACCTCGGCACCGCCGCCACCCGTGGTGAAGCGGTCCAGCAGCATCAGGACCCGTGGGCGAGACGCCATCGCGGGCCCTAGGGGACAGGCTCGGGAGGGTTCGCTTCGCCGCGCTGCGCCACGGCCCTCATCGCCGGGGCCAGCGCCAGGAGCAGCCATAACTGCTTGCTGTACTGCTCCGAGAGGAAGAAGTCGGCCGCCAGCAGCGCCGCGACGGCGACGATCAGCGCCCGCGCGAGCAGCTCCATGCGCTCGTCGCCGGAGCCTTGGAACGTTCGCGCAGCGTCGAGCGCGGCCTTGAGGGCGAAGGCGATGATCGCTAGGAACAGGGTCAGTCCGACGATCCCGAGGTCCGCGAGCACCTCGAGGTACATGTTGTGCGCCACGTGCGGGTGCTCGACGATGAAGTCCGAGCGCGGCACCGTGCCGGGCTCGAGCAGGTAGTGGATCGACGAGGTGCGGAAGTTGTCGCCTCCCACGCCCTTGATCGCGTTCGCCTCCACCATCCGCCAGCCGACCTTCCACGTGCTCGTGCGGCCCGTGCCGCCGTTGTTCGCGGTGATGTGGTCGCGCTCGGCGGGGGTGGCGATCGAGCCGAAGTAGACGAGCACCGAGAGGCCCGCGACCAGCAGCAGCGTCAGCGCCGGCAGCCGCCAGCGGCCGCCGATGACGATCGCGGTGAGCAGCGCCGTGGTCAGGGCGACCAGGCCGCCCCGGGAAAGGCTGAGCAGGACGCCGGCAAGGCAGAGGGGCACGGCGGCCACGGCCACCAGCCGCAGCACGGTGGTCCCCCGGCGGGCGGCGAAAGCCGCCGCGAACGCGAGCGAGGCCACAAGCAGGGCGGCCAGCTCGTTGGGGTCGAGGCCGGCTCCGCTGAGACGGTTGAAGTCGCTGCTGCCGATCGCGTCGCTCGACGGCGCCGCCAGTATGCCGTACAGCGCCGAGACCAGCGCCCCGCCGAGAAAGGCGGCCAGGACCCAGACGATGTGCCGGCGCGAGCGGATCGCCGTGAAGACGATGGGGAACAGCATGAGGTTGAGGGCGAAGCGGTAGACCGACTCGAAGGCCGCGCCCGAGTACTCGGCCCATGACGCGCTGAGGGTGACCCAGCCGAGGAAGGCGAGCAGCAGGAACGAGAGGGTGGGATGCGAGTCGAAGAAGTCGTTCCCTCCCGCGCTGCGGGTGGCGACCAGCGCGAGCCAGGACAGGGCCAGGAGAGCGCCCGTGACCTTGGCCACCGAGACCGCGATGCCCCCGAAGGGAAGGACGTCGAGGAACGAGATGGCGACGAACAGCGTGACCCCGACCGCGAGGTCGGACATCACGAGCATCGTGAACCCGAGCGCCACGGCGAGGACCACCGCGAGCGCCGGGTTGAAGCCGGCGGCGACGCCCACCACCAGCCCGGCGCCAACCAGAAGCGCGGAGAGCGCCTTGATCGGGAGCTCGGCCCGAGCGGTCACGGAAGCGGTGCTACCTCTCGGGAGTTGCTACGCGGTCGAGCCGCTCGCGCTCCTCGTCCTGCTCGGCGAGCGAAAGCCAGTCGTCCGCGGCCCGCTCACGCCGCGAGGACACGTAATAGGTGCTCTCCTCGGAGCTGCCCACCCCGACCACGACGAAGCCGCTGGGGGTGATCCTGTGCTGCTCGAGCAGGTCGCCGAGGCGCGTCAGCTGGGAGATGTTGCTCGAGCCCAGGCGCACCACCAGGACCACGTCGTCGACCTGCTGCGCGAGCGGCAGGGCGTCGATCACCTCGGTGAGCGGCGGCGAGTCGATCACCACGTAGTCGGCCAGGCGCTCGGCTTCGTCGAGCAGGGCGCCGGCGGCGGGAAGGGACAGGACCTCGGCGAGCCAGTCGTCGGCACGGTCGACCAGGAGGAGCCGCAGGTTGTTGCCGAACGGCTTGGCGGGAACGAGGGCGTCCTCGAGCGGGACGTTCCCGAGCAGCACCTTGCCGATACCCACCCGCGGCCGGACCCCGAGGGCCTCACCCACGGTCGGGCGGCGGAAGTCGGCCTCGATCAGGATCACGCGATGTCCGGCGAGGGCGAAGGAGGCGGCCAGGTTGATGGCGGTGGTCGTCTTGCCCTCGGAGGGAGACGGACCCGTCACGAGCACCGAGTGCCCGTCGCCCTTGCCGCGGCCGCGCCGGGACGCGGCCAGCATGGTCCGCAGCGTCCGGAACGACTCCATCGTGGTCGGCGACAGCTGACCGGGCGAGAGCGCTCTGCGCCGGGTTCTTCGCGGCCCGATGCCGAAGCGACGACGCCCGGGCGTGGTGGTCGGTGCCCTCCGCTCCCGCGGAATTCGCGCGAGCACCGGCAGGCTGTAGAGCTCTCGCAGCTGGTCCTCCCGGCGCAGCCGCGGATCGAGCGCGTGCATCGCGAACGCACCGCTGATGCCGAGGATGAGGCCCGCCAGGATGCCCGCGCCCATCGTCAGCACGGGTCGGGGCTCCGCTTGCGAGGCCGGCGTCGCCGCGCGCGTCTCCACGCGCAGCGTCGGATCGCCCGACTGCCTCAGGCTGGTGAGCTGGGAGAGCTGTGCAGCCGCGCCGGCCTCACCGCCCGCAACACGCTGGCGAAGCCGCGGCAGCCGCTGATCGATCGCGAGCCTGAGCTCCTGGCTCCGCTCCGCGACGACGCCGTCGGCAAAGCCGTTGGCCAGGTCACGGGCGAGCCGGGGCGAGCTGGCGCTGGAGGTGACCGACACGATGTTGCTCGCGGCAACGGGCTCCGACTTGACCTTGTTGAGCAGGCCGCTGGGCGTGTCGGCGAGGTGGAGCTGGGCCTTGACCCTTGCGGCCACGTCGCGGGAGCTCACGAGGCGCGCGGCGGTCTCGACGTCGCGTGTCGGATCGGCCGACTCGCGCAGCAAGGGCAGCCCGGTCAGGATTGGGTCGTCGCCTGATACGGGCGTGATGAGAAGGTCGGCGTCCGCTCTGTAGACCTTGTCCGCCGTGGCGAGATAGGCCGCGCAGCCCAGGGTCGTGACGGCGAGCGTGGCGACCACGACCCAGATGCGCTCGCGAAGTACCTGCACGTAGCGTTGCAGGCCCGGAGTCTCCAGGCGGGGGCGACGCCACTCGACGCCTCCGGGCGTCGGAGGCGAAGGACCTTCCGCCGGGGTCATGCGCCTACTATGACAGCCGGGTCCGTGGCTCCACCGCAGGGCTGGATCAACCCGGCGTCACTGGCTGCCGATACAGAACCCGAGACGATTTGCAGCGTTAATGGGTTCACAGTCATGATCCCTCATCGGATTCCCCATGCTTCCACTTGACCCTTCATTCCCCGTAGCCGCCGACAGCAGTTTCGGGGGTGGGATCGTGGAGACCGGCCTGCTCGTCGCGCTCGCGGTGGTGGCGGCGGCCACGATCATCGCCGGCATCGAGCTCAGCGTGCGCGCGACGCGCGAGCGCAAGACCCGGGAGCGCGCCTTCACGCCGGTCATCAGCGCCCTGTTCGCGCAGCGGCTATATGCCCGCGTGCTCTACGGCGTGGCGCCCCCCCTCGTGGCGGCGGTCGTCACCTTCCTGCGCACCCACTCGGTACCGAGCGCGGCGTTCATGCTCGCAGCCACGGGGCTCGCCGCGGCGCTCCTGCGCTCGCGCCGGCAGCCGCTCCACCTGATGCCGCTCGCGCGGTACGCGTTCAACGCGGCCGTTCCCGCAGCCGGCATCGCGGCCGCGGTGCTCCCCGGAGCCTTCGGCGCGTCGCTGATCGCGACGAACACGGCCGTAGCGGCCGTGATCGCCACGACCGCGATCACCCTGGTAGGCGGCTGGCTGGAGAATCGTTTCGAAGCCGATCGGCCGATCTGGCTCGCCGTGGTGGGACCGCCCGAGTTCGCGCACAAGCTCAACGCCGAGCTCGAGGACACCGGCATCCGCGGCTACCGGGTGATCGGCTACATCGGCGAGGACCCCGACCGGAGCCGGCGCGGCATGCGCTGGCTCGGCTACCTGGACGACGTCCGCGCGGCGGTCAAGCGCGAGCGGATCGACCTGCTCGTGGTGGCGCCGCAGAACCCGCGGCTCCCCGTCTTCGAGCAGGTGGCGCGCGACTGCCTGGACCTCCCCGTTCGCATGATCGAGGCCACGGCGCTGTACGAGGACGTACTCGGCCACGTCCCGATCGGGTCGATCAACTCGGCCTGGTTCCAATTCATCATGCACCCGCGCTACTCGCCGTCGTCGCCGCTCTCGAAGCGTGTGCTCGACCTCGTGGTCTCGGCCGCGCTCCTCATCGTGACCCTCCCGCTCATGCTGATCTGCGCGATCGCCGTGAAGCTCGATGACGGCGGGCCAGTCTTCTACCGCCAGCGCCGGATCGGCGAGGAGGGACGCGACTTCGACATGGTCAAGTTCCGCACCCTCGCCGCCGACGCCGACGACCGCATCGGCTCGGTGCGCGAGGCCGAGCTGATCACGCGCGTGGGCCGGGCGCTGCGCAAGACGCACTTCAACGAGCTCCCTCAGCTGTTTCAGGTCCTACGCGGCGAGATGAGCCTCGTCGGACCGCGCCCGGAGCCGCCGGCGCTGGTCGAGGAGCTTTCGGGGCTCGTCCCCTACTACGAGCGCCGTGCGCTCGTGAAGCCGGGCCTCACCGGCTGGGCCCAGGTTCGCTGCGGCTACGCCGGCAGCCGCTACGGCACGGCCTGGAAGATGTGCCACGACCTCTACTACATCAAGCACCGCTCGGCCCTCCTCGACCTGCTCGTGATGGTCGACACCTTCCACGCCCTGCTCGAGCGCGAGGGCGAGGATCAGCTCCCCGCCAAGGACTTCATCCTCGGCGAGGCCGAGCTGGCCGGGCACGGAGAGACCGCCGTCTTCGGACGCTAGTGGTCTCGACCGCCGTGGACGTCAGCGTCCTCACGCCGGTCCTCAACGAGGAGACACACATCGAGGCGGCGACGCGGGCGATGCTTGCGCAGCGCTTCGACGGCGAGATCGAGTTCCTCTTCATCGACGGCCGCTCGGAGGACGCGACCGTCGAGAAGCTGCGCGCGCTGGCGGAGGAGGACCCGCGCATCCGGATCCTCGACAATCCGCTGCGGAGCACGCCGATCGCGCTCAACGTCGGGCTCCGGGCCGCGAAGGGCGAGTTCATCGCGCGGATGGACGCCCACACGCACTACCCGCCCGAGTACATCGCCAACGGTGTGGAGCGCCTGCGCCGCGGCGGCGCGGAGCACGTGAGCGGCCCTCAGCTGGCGGAGGGCGAGGGTCGCTGGTCGCGCCGGGTCGCGCTCGCCCTCGGCAGCCGTCTGGGCACCGGGGAGGCGGCCTTCCGCCACCCCTCGGAGGCCGAGATCGAGGTCGACAGCGGCTTCACGGGTCTCTGGCGCCGCTCGACGCTGGAGGAGCAGGGCGGTTGGGACGAGGAGTGGCACAACGACCAGGACACCGAGCTGGCCGCCCGCATACGCGCCGCCGGCGGCCGGATCGTCTGCCTGCCCGAGATGGCGGCGGACTACATCCCCCGCGACAGCCTCCGCTCGCTGGCGCGACAGTACTGGCGCTACGGCTTCTACCGCGCCAAGACGTCGGGTCGCCATCCGGAGAGCATGCGCCGCTCGCACGTGCTGGCCCCGGGCCTCGCGGTCACCCTGGCCGCGGCACTGCTGCCCGGCCGGCTGGGGCGCCTCGCCCGCACGGCGGTGGGCGTGTACATCCTCGCGGTGGCCGCCGTGAGCGCCGGCGAGGCCCGCCGAGGCGAGCCCGCCGACGCCGCCGCGCTTCCGCTCGTCTTCGCCTGCATGCACGTCGCCTGGGGGCTCGGCTTCGTCGCCGGCTCGCTGCGCTTCGGGCCGCCCCTGCGGGCGATCGCGGGGCTCCTGCGACCATGACCCTGCGGCTCGCCGTCTACAGCGACCACTGGTACAGGCGGCGCGAGGACGGGCTCTACACCGACCGCGCGCTCGTGGTCTTCCTCGCCGGCGTGGCCCGGCGGATCGAGCGCCTCGTGCTCGTCGGCCAGCTCGATCCCGACCTCCCCCGCGCCCACTACCGGGTGCCGGACGAGATCGAGTTCGCCGCCCTTCCCCCCTACCCCAGCCTGCTCCACCCGCGAGCGCTGCCGGCGATGGCAGGCTCCCTGCGCCGCTTCTGGCGCGTGCTCGACGACGTCGATGCCGTATGGCTGCTCGGGCCCCATCCGCTCTGCCTCGCCTTCGCCCTGCTCGCCGCGCTGCGCGGCCGCGGCGTGACCCTTGGCGTGCGCCAGGACTTCCCCGCCTACGCCCGCAGCCGCCATCCGGGGCGGCGGCTCGTGCACCTCGCCGCGGACGTGCTCGAGGGCGCCTACCGCCTCCTGGCGCGCCGCTGTCGCACCGTGGTCGTCGGTCCCTCGCTGGCGCGCAACTACGCGGGCGCGGACCGCCTCCTGCAGATCTCGGTGTCGCTGGTGCGCGAGGCCGACCTGGCCGACCCCGCCGAGGCCGCCGCGCGCCCCTGGGACGAGCGCCCCCGCGCGCTCAGCGTGGGCAGGCTGGAGACCGAGAAGAACCCGCTGCTCCTGGCGGAAGTGCTGGCCCGGCTGAGCGACGACTGGCGCATGCTGGTCTGCGGCGAGGGCCCGCTCGAACCCGAACTGCGCCGGCGTTTCGACGAGCTCGGCCTCGACGGGCGCGTCGAGCTGCGCGGCTACCTGCCGGTCCACGGCGGCCTGATGGACCTGTACCGCACCGCCGACGCCTTCCTCCACGTCTCCTGGACGGAGGGGGTACCCCAGGTGCTCCTCGAGGCATTCGCCGCGGGGGTTCCCGTGGTGGCGACCGCGGTCGGCGGCGTGCCCGAGGCGGCGGGAGACGCCGCGCTGCTCATACCGCCGGGCGACGCGGAGGCGGCCGCGGGCGCGCTCGAGCGCCTCGCCGCCGAGCCCGACCTGCGACGGCAGCTGGTGGAGCGCGGCCTCGAGCGAGCACGGTCGCGAACCCTGGAGGCGGAGGCCGGCAGGGTGGCGAAATTTCTGCACGGTGCGGATTGACACGAGCCCTCAGTGGGTACATCCGTCCGCGAGAACTGCTAGAGATACCGGCCGCTATACGCCGAGTCGTCCCGGGCCAGTTCCGGGGCGAGCGGGGGAACCACGCAGTAGGGGCTAATCGCCAGCCGCCATAGGCGACCCGGGTGAGCTCGGGAGCCCGTCAGCTAACCCCGCAGGCCGACAACAAGGGGACCAGATCCGTCCAGCACGCATAGCTGCTGCCTGCGCAGTTGCCTGCATCGCCGTGGCGCTGCCCGCGCCCGCCGAGGCCGGCAAGAGCCATGCCGCAACGCTGATGCTTCAGAAGATCAACCAGGCGCGGGCGCACCACGGGCTGCGGGCGCTCCGCTTCTCGCCGTCGCTGCGACGTTCGTCCGGCCGCTTCGCGCACCACCTCATGGCCACCGACGTCTTCGGGCACCGGGCCCACGTATCCGCGAGCCGCCGCTTCCACAGGCTCGGCGAGGCGCTCGCCATGCACAGCGGGCGCAAGCCCGGCGTGCGCCGCACGGTGCGGCAGTGGCTCGGCTCGCCGGCCCACCGCAGGCTCGTGCTCAACCGCGGGATGCCCTGGGTGGGCCTGGGGATGGCACGCGGACGCTTCGGCGGCCACCGCGCCGTGATCTGGGTCCTGCAGGTCGGGAAGCTCTAGCCCGCCCGGCTCTGCGGTCCGTACACCTGGTCGAGCACCTCGCGCAGCGCTCGCCGTCCCACCATCCCGCGCAGGCGGTCCTCAGCGCTCCAGCGCGGATAGCCGGAGAGCGCCATGTGCGATGCCATCGACCTCGCCTGTTCCTCTCTCGTCGAATCCGGCGAGCCGGCGCGCATGTCCTCCGCACCACTGGCCTCGGCTTGAGCGGCGCGGTCGAGGAGCGCCCGCAAAGCGCTCACCCGCTCCTCCAGAGCGGCAAGCTCCGCCCGCGCCCGCTCGAGCAGGCCAAGGGTGCCGGGATTCCTTCCCTCCACCGCAAGATTCCTTTCCTAGCCTCACGGTGAGGGTAGCGCCTAGGTGTCGGCGTCCGGCCTCCGCGGAACGAGAACCGCACGCTTGAACTCGGCGACCAGGGTGCCGTCCTGCTTGTAGACGCGGGTGTGGACCCGGACCACGCCGCGGTCGGGCTTCGACTGCGACGGCTTCAGGTCCAGGACCTCGCGACTCGGCGAACAGCGTGTCGCCGTGGAAGACCGGCGCCGGGTGCGACAGCTCCTCGGTGGCCAGGTTGGCGATCGCCTTGCCGGAGACGTCCGCCACGGTCATGCCCAGGGCCAGCGAGTAGACGAGCGGGCCGACCACCACGTTGCGGCCCTGCTGCGACTCGGCCGCGTACACGTCGTTGATGTGCAGCGGGTGGTGGTTCATCGTGAGGAGGCAGAAGAGGTGGTCGTCGGCCTCGGTGACGGTCTTGGCCGGCCAGTGCTTGTAGACGGCGCCGACCTCGAAGTCCTCGAGGTAGCGCCCGTAGGGCCGCGCGCCGGATGCCTCGCGGCCGGCCTGGTCGGTGGTGATGCCGTTGTCGGTCATGCGTCCTTTCGTCTTCCTTGGGTCGAGCGGCGCCGTATCGTACGGAAGGCCGGAATTCGGCCCATTCCTGCGCAGATCGCGGTCTGTTCGTGGTTTATTGACCACATGACACCACGCGGGATGAAGTCACGGATGGCCATAGTGATCGTGCTGGCGACGGCAATCGTGTTCGCGAGCGCCGGAACCAGCCTCGCGATCTCCGGCAGCGCCGCCGCCGGCAACGCCGGAGGGGCCCAGTACCCCGGCGGGAACACGGTTCCGGGGAAGACCCAGGACGAGACGCTCGGCGCCACCGGCAGCGGCGGCTCCGCGCCCGCCTCCACCTCGCAGCCGGCCCAGCAGGTGAGCGCCGGCTCGAGCAGCGACAAGCTCCCGTTCACAGGCTTCGTCGCGGTCCCGCTGGTGCTCCTGGGCGTCGGCATGCTCGGCTGGGGCCTCGTGCTCCGGCGCTCGGCGCGCCGCCAGCCGGAAGCGGCCTAGAGCCCCGCCACAGCGACCCGGATCAGGTCGCTGAGGACTCCCTGACCGGCTAGCTCCGGGCCCGCTCCCGGGCCGACGATCGCGACGCTACCCAGCGGCTCCGCCCGCATCACGACCGCGTTCGCGGTCCCCTCGACGCCCGCCAGCGGATCGTCAGGCGGGAGCACGACCGGCTCGACGCGGGCGACAACGCCCTCGGAGAGATCGAGCGTCGCCAGGTGCCTCAGCCCGGGGGCCGCCTCGGCCAGGTCCGCGATTCCGCGACAGGCGACCTGCTCGCGGCAGAGCTGCCTCCCGAACGCGAGCGCCGCCAGGATCATCAGCTTCGCCACGCTGTCGTCACCGTCCACATCGGCGCCCGGGTCCCGCTCGGCCAGGCCGGCACCCTGCGCCTCGGCCAGAGCCTCCGCGTAGGACCTCCCGTCGCCCATCCGGGAGAGGATGAAGTTGACGGTCGCGTTGAGGATGCCGCGCAGCGCGATCGGCGTGGCCCCGGCGAGGCCCTCGGTGAGCGCGCCAAGGACCGGGGTTCCGGACATGACGGTGGACTCCGCCCGGAATGCGGTTCCGCGGGCGCGGGCCAGCTCGGCGAGCTCGAGTCCGTGCAGGGCGACCGGCCACTTGTCGGAGGTGACCACCGGGATTCCCCGGCCCAGGGCCTCGCGCATGTGCGCGTAGCCGGGCTCCCCGTCCTCCGGGCTCCCGGTCACCTCCACCAGCACGTCGGCCTCGGTCGCGCGCAGGCCGTCGGTCGCGCGCGGCCAGTGCGTGACGCCCGGCAGCTCGGCGATCGAGCCATCGAGCAGGGCGGGCACGTCGAGACCGTCGTCGGCATGGACGAATCCCTCTCGGGCGCTGGCCGCGCCAACCACCGTGAACGTGCAGCCGTAGCGCTGCTCCAGCCGCCGGCGCTGCGAGTCGAGCGCGCGGAGGAGCCAACTGCCCACCGTGCCCAGGCCGACGACCCAGACTCGCACCTAGACGAGCTCCCCCCGCTCCATCAGGAGCCGCCCGTCGAGCTCCACGGTCGGCGCGAGCAGCATCCCGTCCATGTGGACGGAGGAGACATTGAACGGCCCTCGGCCCCGCCGGAGTCGAGCGTGTCGAGCAGCCAGCGGCCGGCCTCATCTTCGGCCTCGACTGCGCGGCCGGCCGCAACCGTGACCCTGACCGGCTCTCGGAGGAGGCCGTGGCCGGCCAGCGAGCCGTCGAACACCACGACTCCCTCGGCGCTCCGCTCGACGGGTGCGATGTAGCCCTCGCCCTCCCGAAGTGCCGCGTAGTCCACGGGCAGGGCGCGATCGAAGACCGCCTCTGTGATCCCCGGCAGGGTCGCGATCCTGGCTCCGCGCCTCACTGCACCGCCGCTTCAGCCGCCGCGACCACCGAGGGCCAGCGTGACCTGTCGGCCCGCCCGTGTCTAGGGCATCGATATCCGGGAGCGCAGAGCCTGGCGCTGCCAGCTCGCCGGGCCGCCGCGGCGGAAGCGGGCCAGCGCGCGCCGTGCGAGCGGCTCGCGCGGGTTGAGCTCGAGCGCCCGGCGGGCCTCGGCACGTGGATCCTGGCGGGCCGCCCCGCGGGCGAGCGCCAGCCCGTAGTGGACCTCCCAGTTGTGGGGGTCGCGCCTGACGGCGGCCTCGAGCATGCGCACGCCCAGGCGAGGCCGCTGGAGGCGGACGTCGCAGTAGCCGAGCACCTCGAACGGCTCGGCGCGCGAGGAGAGGGCCGAGTTGGCGGCGAGCCCGTGGTCGACCGCGATCCGGCAGTCGTGGCGCTTGAAGGAGCTCACGGCGGAGTTGAGCTGCCCCTGCGACAGCGCCATCCGCGCCGGGGTGACCGCGAGCAGCATGAGTCCGATCCCCACCAGAGCCCGCGCCGACCAGCGTGCGCGTCCGGGTGAGCGGCCCGCCAGGGCGGCGCCGCCCAGGGCCAGCGGGACGATCGTCACGGCCGGGACCTCCCACATCCAGTCCACGCCGGCCTCGAGCGCCCAGGCCAGGAGCACGGCTGTCGCCGCCGCGAAGAGGGCGCGGTCCGGACCGCGGCAGCGAGACGCCGCGCCAGCGATCAGGGCCACCAGCGCCGTCATCAGCAGCGCGAACCCCACCCAGCCGAGCTCCGCCAGGGTCTCGAGGTAGAGCGAGTGCCCGTCGACGACCGTGTACGCCGAGCTGCGGCGCTTCGCCCACTCGAGCTGGAAGGTGCCGGCGCCGTATCCGCGCAGCGGCTCGTCGGCGTGGGCTCGCAGAGCCACCCGCCAGTGCCTGATGCGCCCGTTGTTGGCCGGGTCGGAGAGGCGGCTGCGAACGTCGCTCCGCTCCTCCTGCTCCGGCCCCGCCGAGAACCGGTCCACCTGGCCGCGCAGAGCCTGCGCGCCGTGGAGTGGCCCGAGGACGACCGGGACGGCGACCGCCGCCGCCGCGAGCGCCGCCGCCAGCAGCGGGCGGTGCGGCACGCGCACCTCTCTGAGCCGCTCGTCGAGCGGCAGCAGCAGGAAGCGCAGCGCGGCCGCCGCGATCACGCAGACGGCGACGATCAGGGCCAGCTCGTGGCCCTTGTCGATCGCCGCGGCCGTCTTGGGGATGCCGCCGTGGAGCTGGTCGAAGCGCCAGGTCTCGCCGGTGGCGAAGCCCGCCGGAAGAGCGGCCAGGACGCCCGAGGGGGCACCGCGCTGACGGCCGAGGACGAGCAGCGTGATCACGCCGACGGTGAGCGCGGCGATCGCGCCGCGCGAGAAGGTGAAGAGAAGGGTGGGCAGCAGGATCGGCAGCGCCGCCGCCCCGAGGACCCGGGTGAGCCGGGACCCGCGCTCGTCGCAGGCCAGGTAGAGGCAGAGGACCGAGCCGAGCGCGGCCAGAAGTCCCAGCGCGTTCCAGTAGGTGAGCGGCCAGCCGAGCCGCTGCGGCACCACCGCGGGCGCCGTGTGCACGACGCCCGGAAGCAGCCGCGACGCCAGCCCGGCCGCGCAGATGGCCACCGCCGCCCCGGCCAGCCCGTACAGCACCGATCGCATCGTGCGCCGGTGGCGGGGAAGCGAGCCCACCAGCACCACCACCAGCAGGTAGAGCAGGGCGCGATCGAACTCCACGAGAGCCCGCCCGGGCGCGTCCGACCAGGCGGCCGAGACGAGGATCCAGAGCGCGAACAGGGCCAGACCGGCGGCCGCCGGAGCGTGCCGGCGGGAGAGCCCCGCGAAGGGTCGCTCGGCCAGCGCGACCCTCAGCGCGAGCAGCACCGCCAGCGCAGCGGCCGCGACCGCGGGCGTGCCCGCGAAATAGCCACCGCCGGAGAAGCCGGTGTAGAGAACGAGCGCGCCCGGCACGAGCGCCAGCGCCACCTGCGCGGGGCGCTCGAACCGTCGCCTCCGGGGCGCCGGCAGGGGCGCAGGCGCGCGCACGAGCGTCTGCTCGCCGGTCCATTCCAGGGTCTGCGGCGGGTTCACGTCCTCCCCCAAGGAACGGGACCGGGCGCGGTGGGCTACCGCTAGGGTTGCGGGCCGCATGAGAACCCCACATCACTTCTTCGAGCCGCTCGCGATCGGCGCCCCCGAGCCCGTCCGCGAGGTCCCCTTCAAGCCCTCGCGGATGATCCACTTCCTCGACTTCTCGAACGAGAAGATGGTCGCCAAGGCCGGCGACATCGCCCAGCAGACGGACATCCTCCTGGGCAACCTGGAGGACGCGATCCCGGTCGAGCGCAAGGAGGCGGCGCGGGCGGGCCTGATCAAGGCCGCTACCGAGACCGACCTCGGCGACACCGCCCTCTGGACCCGCGTCAACAGCCTCGAGAGCCCATGGGTGCTGGATGACCTCACAGAGCTCGTCACCGAGATCGGCGACAAGCTCGAGGTGATCATGGTCCCGAAGGTCGAGGGGCCCTGGGACATCCATTACGTCGACCGCCTGCTCGCCCAGCTCGAGGCCAAGGCGAAGCTTCGGCGGCCGCTCCTGATCCACGCGATCCTCGAGACCGGGATGGGCGTGGTCAACCTCGAGGAGATCGCCACCGCCAGCCCGCGCATGCAGGGCATGAGCTTCGGCCCGGCGGACCTCGCCGCCTCCCGCCGGATGAAGACCACCCGCGTCGGCGGCGGCCACCCCGGCTACCGGGTGATCGAGGACCCGGACCCCGACAACCCCGAGGCTCCGCGCGTGTCGGCCCAGCAGGACCCCTGGCACTACTCGATCGCCCGCATGGTCGACGCCTGCACGAGCGCCGGCATCCTGCCCTTCTACGGCCCCTATGGGGACATCAAGGACACCGACGGCTGCGAGACCCAGTTCCGCGCCGCCTTCCTGCTCGGCTGCGTGGGCGCCTGGTCGCTCCACCCCGCGCAGATCGCGATCGCGAAGAAGGTCTTCTCGCCCGACCCGGACGAGGTCGCCTTCGCCAAGAAGGTGATCGAGGCGATCCCGGACGGCCGCGGCGTCCACATGATCGACGGCAAGATGCAGGACGACGCCACCTGGAAGCAGTGCAAGGTGATGGTCGAGCTGGCCGAGCAGCTGGCCGAGAAGGACCCGGAGCTGGCCGAGGCCTACGGCTTCGAGCCGGCCGCTGCCGGCTGACGAGCGGCTTCACGCTCCGCGATCTGGGCGCACCAGGCGTGCAGGTCGGCGACCATTTGCCTTTCGTCGAATCGCTGTCGCGCCGCAGCCACGCCGGCGGCCGCCATCCGCGCTCGCAGCTCCGGCTGGTCCATCACCCGGGCGAGCGCGTGGGCCAGGCCCCCGGGATCCCCGGGAGCGGTGACGAAGCCGGTGCGCCCGTGCTCGACGACCTCGCGCACGCCGCCCTCCGCGGCAGCGACCACCGGGGTCCCGCACGCGAGCGCCTCCGCAGCCGTCAGGCAGAAGCTCTCCTCCGGGGCGGCGTGCACGTAAATGTCGGCGTCGCGGTAGAGGCTCGCCAACGCCGAGGATGAGTCGACGTACGGCAGGTGGCGGATCAGCCGGTTCTCGCCCAGCCGCTCGCCGACCTCCTTGGCGCCGCCCACGACCACCAGCTCGACCGGCCCCGGCAACCGGGAGACCGCCTCTCGGATCGTCCCGAAGTCCTTGTACGGGTTGTCCGCCCCGCCATGCGACACGTACAGGAGCCGTCGCCCGTCCCCGCCGCCGTTCCGGGCCGCGGGGTTGAAGACATCCAGGTCGACGGCGCCCGGGATCACCCGCGCGTCCGCGATCGCCGGAGCGAGAAGCGAGCGCCTGGCCCGCTCCAGGAGCCAGCGCGACGGCGCCACGAGGAAGAGCCTCGAGCCCGAGAATGCGCGGCGCTTGCGCCGCCAGTTGAGCCGAGTGAGGTCACGCTGGATCGCCGGCGGGATCTCGAGGTCGGGGCAACTCCCGCAGCCCGTCTCCCAGCGGTCACAGCCAAGCGGGGCGGCGCAGTGGCCTGTGAACGGCCAGCTGTCGGCGAGCCGGAGCACCAGCGGCCGGCTTCTCGACAAGGCGGGGAGGGCGCGAATGTCGAACCAGCCGCCGTGGAGGTTGTCGCAGAGCACGAGGTCGGGCGGCGAGCCGGCCATCTCCAGGACGCGCCGGCTCCAGGGATGCTCGAAATCCTCCAGGCCGATGGAGCGCGTGATGCGCCGGCGCAGCCTGAGTGCCGCCAGCCGCCGGGGCGATTGGTCGCGCGAGTAGTCGACGAACGGACTTGCATCGAGCGATACGACCCTGGGGTGGTCGGTGCGCTTCGTCCCCACCGCCAGCCAGGTCTCGGTCCCAAGCGCCTCGAAGCCGTCCAGCGCGGTCATGGCGAGCCGCTCGGCCCCGCCCCCGCGATCGGCCGTGTTGAGCATCACGACCTTTCTCAGGGAAGTGCCTGGAGAGGCGGTCAGCTCAGATCCACAGCGAAGACGGGAAGTCCCAGGCGGCGCCGGTCGCCGGACGCGGCCGGGTGCGGGCGGGCGAGCACGGCGACTTCGAGCGGCTCGTCCGACTCCGTCCGCGGGAGAGGAACCACGAGCCTGCCCCCTTCCTCCTCGAGTCGCGCGCGCGGCACCCGCCGACCGCCGACGTAGACGCCGCTCACCGCCTGGAGCGGCGAGCCGCGCAGGCCGCCGGTGTCGACCGCGACCTGGCTGGCGGCGGATGCCCCGGAGACCCTGACCAGGCTCACCGGCTCGGTCCAGCGGTAGGCCGAGCCGTTCTGCCCTTCGAGTGCGTACGCGCCGACGAGACCCGCGGCGTCGAGGTCCTCGGCCGGGATGTGCGGCTCCCGTAGGGGCGCGTCCATCGGCGCGCCCAACCGGTCCTGGATCCAGCGGAGCTGAGTCAGCCGGACGACGCGATCCTGCCCCCTGAGATAGCTGCGCCAGCGCCAGCTCCGCGGAAACGGCACGTGCTCGGCGATCTGCTCGCTCCAGAGGAAGGCGACGTGCTCCTTGAGCGTGTAGGGGCGGGGCCCGAGAAAGGCTTGCGGCAGCAGGCCTACCAGCTCGCGGACGAGCCAGGGGAGATCGCGCCTGCGCCGAATCGAGGCTCGCGCGGCCTCCCGGGCCACGGCGGAGGCCAGCCGGCGGGCCACGGCGGGGCGGTAGCGCAGCCTGCGGGCCCAGGCGGTCTCCCAGCCCAGGTAGCGCTCGCTGAACGCGGGCTCCAGGTCGGCCCGGGCATCGAACTCGCCGCGCATGTGGTCCGCCGAGTGCAGGTGATGGTCCCGCATCCGCTCCTCGTGCTGGTGGTAGACGAGCGCCCCGTCGGCGTGCCCCACCTTCCGGCCCTGCTCGTTGAAGCGGGCCGCAAGGAGCACCACCGAGAAGAGGCCATAGGGCGCGGGCATCCCGCCGGCGTCGAGGTAGGCCTGACGATCGATCGCGAAGCCGACGGCGCTGAGCCGGGTCCAGCCGCCCTGCTTCTTCTCCCACTCGGCATAGATCTCGCGGAACCAGCGAGCGCTCAGCTTCGCCACCTCGTTCGCACACAGATGACCGTGGTCGAACGTGAAGGCGTCCGCCTCGGGGTCGGCCGCGATCGCCGCCGCGGCCGCCGCGAGACAGTTCGGATCGGCCTGGCAGTGGTTCTCCGTGAGCACCACCCAGGGCGCCGCCGCCGCGGCGGCGCCGGCGTCGTAGAGCCCGGCGCCCTCGTAGAAGCTGTCGCGCCCGCCCACGTCTCGGGCGTGCGTGATCGCGTCCTGCGGCTGGAGCAGCTCGGCGACCCGCCGCTCGGCCTCCGGATGCCTCCCATCGGCCACGAGCACCATCTGGTAGCGGTCGCGAGGCAGCGTCTGGCCGTGAGTCCAGGTCCGCAGGTGGTCGACGGCGTCGCCGCGCGGGTCGATCAGGGGGACGATCACCGACAGGTCCAAGGCCCGCGCATCATAGGCCGCCCCGGCGCCCGCGGGCTGACCCTTACTAGCGCCCGTAGTACCGCGGCCCGGCAGACTCCAAGATCCAATGGGGGATGCGGTGCCGGCATACGTGCTTGGCGGCTTCGAGGCGGGGCTCGCGGTCGTCCGCTCGCTTGGCGCGGCCGGTGTGCCGGTCGTGTTGGTCTGGCACTCGGAGACCGAGCACGCCCGTCACTCCCGCTATGTCGAGCGGAGCGTCCGGGCTCCCGACCCCGGGCAAGAGCCGGATCGATATCGCGATCGTCTCCTGGACTTGATCCGCCCCAGCGGCCACGGGCTTGTCCTGCCCACGACGGACGAGACGGTCACGCTCGCAGCCCGTGCGCGCGGCGAGCTCGAGCCCCAGGCAACCGTGGCGTGCCCTCATTGGATCGTCGCGGAGCTCTTTCTGGACAAGCACCTGACCTACGACCTCGCGGATCGTCTCGGGGTCGCGGCGCCCGAAACCACCCTGCCGCTCGGGGCGAAGCACGTGGAGGAGCTGGCCACCACCGTTTCCTATCCCTGTCTCGTGAAGCCTCGTTCCAGCTACGAGTACACGAGGGCGTTCGGAGTGAAGATGAAGAAGGCTTGGACGCCGACCGAGCTTCTCTCCGCCTGGCGCGAGGCGGAGGAGGCCGGTATCGGCACACTCATCCAGGAGTTCATTCCGGGCCCGGAGACCGCCGGCGTGAATTACAACGGCTACTACGTGGATGGACAGCCCGTTGTCGAGACGACCGCTCGCAAGGTGCGTCTCTGGCCGGAGGACATCGGTTTCCCGACCGTCGTGGTCGGCCGAACCGCCCCGGAAGTGCTCGAGCCGAGCCGCCGGCTGCTCGGCGGGATGGGAATAGACGGCTTCGCGAACGTCGAGTTCAAGTGCGACAGCCGCACCGGAGAGCCGATCCTGATGGAGGTGAACGGGCGCCCGAACATGTCCGGCATGCTGTCGATCCGGTGCGGGGTCGACTTCCCCCTGATCACCTACCGCCACCTCTGCTCGGGCGATCGCCCAAACTCACCGCCGGCGCCGCGCGAGGGCGTCTTCTGGATCAACGAGCCTTCCGATCTGGCCGGAAGCGTCTCCCGGATCAGGGCCGGCAAGATGTCGGCGCGCCAGTACCTCGGGCCCTACCTCCGGCCCCATGTCTTCGCTTGGCTGTCGTGGTCGGACCCGGGCCCCTTCACCCAGGCGGCCCGGGCCCGCTTCGGTCGCCGGCGACTGGCCAGTCGGTAGGGTTGCCCGCCGCGAATGCGCTTCTACGAGTACGAGTCCCGCAAGATCGTCGAGCAGGCCGGAATCCCGGTCACCAAGTACGGCTTCGTCACCTCCGCCGAGGAGGCCAAGGCGACCGCCGCCGAGATCGGCGGGTCCGTGGTGATCAAGTCCCAGGTCCTGTCCGGCGGCCGGATGAAGGCCGGCGGTGTCCAGTTCGCCGACACGCCGGAGGAGGCGGAGGGGCACGCCCGCAACGTCCTCCAGCTCGAGATCGGCGGGCAAATGCCGAAGGGCGTGCTCGTCGATCCCAAGGCCGAGGTCAAGCAGGAGTTCTACGCCGGCGTCGTCTGGGACGGCACCCGCAAGCAGCCGATGATGCTGTTCTCGGACATGGGCGGAATCGACATCGAGCAGGTCGCCGAGGAGCACCCCGACCACGTCGGCCGAGGCCACTTTTCGAACCTCCTCCCCTTCTCCGAGTTTCAGGCAAAGCAGGTGATCGCGTCCGTCGGGGTCACGGGCTCCGCGCTGAACCGGCTCACGCCGATCCTGTCGAACCTGGCGCGGCTGTTCTGCGACCGCGACATGACGCTTGCCGAGATCAACCCGCTGGCCCAGCTCGAGGACGGCAGCTTCGTGGCCCTCGACGCCCACATGGAGATGGAGAACGAGGGCCGCCCACGCCAGAAGGCGCTGCTCGACGAGCTCGGCATCCCGGAGACCGACCTGCGCGAGGCCCACGAGCCCAGCGATTTCGAGGCCAACGTGAAGGCGATCGACTCGGCAGACCACCGCGGCGTGATCCAGGGCAAGGACACGGGCTTCCACGGCGACCTCGGCCTGGTGATCGGCGCCGGCGGCGGCTCCCTGACGCTCACCGACGCGGTCCGCTCCCAGGGCGGCAACCCCGCCAACTACGCGGAGATCGGCGGCAACCCCTCGGTCGCAAAGGCCTGCGGCCTGGCCAAGGAGGTTCTGAAGAAGGACGGTGTCGAGAAGATCGCGGTGATGATGTCGATCGTCTCCAACACACGGGTCGACATCGTGGCCCGGGGAGTGATCAAGGCCTGCCTGGAGATGGACAAGGACCCCGCCGAGACGATCGCCATCTTCCGCATTCCCGGCGCCTGGGAGGAAGAGGGCTTCAAGATCCTGGAGCGGTACGGGGTGGAGTACTGCGATCGGTCTGTATCCATGCACGAGGCGGCCAGGCGGGCTGTTGAGAAGGTGCAGGGGTGAAGAGGACAGAGGACAGAGGACAGAGGACAGAGCGTCATCCGCTCGTTGGCCGTCTGATCAGGCCGCTCAGTGCCCGGGCTGCCTCCTCGAGGCGTTCTCCGTACCCAGCCTCGAGCAAGCCTCGCCTCTCGGCCCGACGGAGCCAGTGCTCCGTCTCGTACAGGGAACCGCGGGCAACGAAGAGGAGCCTGCGACGGTCGGGGACATGCCAGCGCCCCGCCGCCTCGGCGATGTTCGCGCCGATCGAATCAGCGGCGCGCACGAGCTGCTGCCCGAGCGTCCAACGGTCGAACGACTCCCACCGAGCGACGGCGCCATACAGCTCGTCCGAGAGCTCAACGGCCAGGCGGTACGCGCGAAGCTCCTTGAAGTCGGCCGTCCCCACCCACACAGAAGCTGCGCGCCGCCTGACCTCGCCCCCCTCTGTCCTCTGTCCTCTGTCCTCTGTCCTCTGCCCATGAGCATCCTCCTCACCAGCGAAACCACCTTCATCGTCCAAGGCATCACCGGCCGCGAGGCTGTGAACCTCACCCGCGAGTGCCTCGACTACGGCTCGAAGATCGTCGGCGGGGTCACGCCCGGCCGGAAGGGCCGCGACGTGCACGGCGTCCCCGTCTTCGACACCGTGGAGCAGGTGGTCGAGCACGCGGGCTCGGTGCCGGACGGCTCGGTCGTCACGGTGCCGCCGGCGTTCACCAAGGACGCCGTCATGGAGGCGCTCGAGGCCGGGGTGAAGCTCATCGTCATCGTCACGGAGCGCATTCCGCGCCGGGACGTCGCGCAGATGGTCGAGCGGGCAAACCAGCTCGACGCGCGCATCATCGGGCCCAACTGCCTCGGCCTCGTGGTGCCGGGCGTGGCCAAGATGGGCGGCATCGGCGGGCCCGCGCGGAACACGGAGCAGGCCTACCAGCCCGGGCAGGTCGGCGTGATGTCGCGCTCGGGCGGTATGACCACCGAGATCTCGAGCACGCTCACAGCGGCGGGAATGGGCGTTTCCACCGCCGTCTCGATCGGCGGGGACGCCATCATCGGCTCCACCTACGCCGAGCTGATGCCGCTGTTCGAGGCCGACGAGCAGACCGAGGCGATCGTGATCTACACGGAGCCCGGCGGACGGATGGAGGCGCAGCTCGCGGAGTGGGTCAAGGAGAACGACTCGCGGTTGCCGATCGTCGCCTTCATGGCGGGCCGCTTCATGGACGACGAGGAGATGAAGGGCATGAGCTTCGGCCACGCCGGGACGATCGTGGAGGGCAAGGAGGACACGGCCACCGAGAAGATCGCCCGCCTCGAGGGTGCCGGCATCCCGGTTGTCGAGCGGATCGACGAGATCCCCGCCGCGGTGAAGGAGAAGTTGGGGGCGAAGGTCTGATGGCGGGCCTGTTCATCGACGTCGAGATCGCGCCCGACGCGGCCTCCGACGCCGAGCTCGCGAAGCAGCTCGAGGAGGTGTGCCCGGTCGACATCTTCTCGGCGAAGAACGGGCACGTCGAGGTCGTCGACGAGAACCTCGACGAATGCGTCCTCTGCGAGCTGTGCGTCAACGCCGCGCCGTCGGGCGCCGTCCGCGTCGTCAAGCTGTATGACGAGGGTGCGGCACTCGAGCGCTGACGCGCCGCCCGAGGAATCCCCTCGCTAGGGCGAGGGCGGGGCCAGGGTCCCGGCGATCGAGGATCCCGAGGTCGCCCGCGCCGCGCCAGCTCCCGAGCCGCTCGCGCAGCCCTGGGCCGGAGCTGTTCCCTGACGCCAGGGCTCGGAGGGCGGCCCTGATCTCGAGCTCCGGGAAGACAAGCTTCGCCCCGTGGCGCAGGGGAGGCTGCGGTCCGACGGGGATCCCCGCCAGCGTGGCGTAGAGGCGCCATGAGGAGTCGCCCCCGGAGGCGTCCCCGAGGCCCCACTGCGTCGGGATGCGGACGTTGACCTCGAGCAGGAAGTACTCCCCGGTCTCCGCGTGGCGCTTCGTCTCGACGCCCGCCACGCCCACGTAGCCGGCCTCGTCGAGCAGCCGCTTCGAGAGATCCATCGACTCCGGGATCCGGGCCGACATGCAAAGCGAGGCCGCTCCGAACCCCGCGGGATGCTGACGGAGCTTCCTGCACCCGAAAGCGACGGGGTAGCTGCCGTCCTCCGCCCGCACGAGGATCGCCTCCTCCACCGCGTCGTCGCCGCCGGGCACGTACTCGCTGACGATCATCTCCAGCTCGTGCTCCAGCGCCGGGCGGCTTCCCTCGACGAGCTCGGTGGCGGACCTTGCCAGCAGCACGCGGTCGTCGCCGAAGATGCTCCGCCAGACGTGCGAGAGGCAGGGTTTCATCACGCACGGATAGGCCATGTCGCTCGCGGCAGCCTGGAGCTCGGCCTCGGTCGAGACGAAGCGGCTGCGCGGGTACCTCACCCCGCCCCGCTCGGCGGCCTCGTAGGTGGTCTGCTTGTCCATGAGCGCGAGGTGGGCGTCGCCGCTCGACTCGAACGTTCGCACCTCGTCGGGGAGCTCTTCGCGCTCCGAGGTCAGGAACTCGCTCCCCAGGTCCGACCCGGTGAGCACCGCGCAGCTGCCCTGCGCGGCGAGCCGCTCGAGCCACATCTCCCTCCCCTCAGGGATTCCCGGGAGCACTTCGCCGTCAGCCCCACGGGTGCTCGCCGTGAAGGCGTCGGAAGGACTGGCGAGCACCGTGACCCGCTCGCCCCGCCGGAAAAGGGCGCGGGCTACCGCAAGCCCGCCGTTGAAAGGGGCCAGCAGTACTGGCCTCGGCCGCATCATGCGGCGGATTACACCAAGGCAGCTACTTCCCGGCGGTGTAGTGCGCCGAGACCCGCGTCGCGCTCAGCGTGGCGCGGTAGACGGCGACTTCGTCGATCGTGCCCTTGAAGAACTCCGAACCGCCGTCCCAGGAGCCGATGAAGAGCGCGTTGCTCGTGGTCGTCGCCGCGCCCGTGAGGGCCTTGCTCGCCACCTGCACGCCGTTGACGTAGAGCCGCATGGTCGCGCCGTCGTAGCTGCCGGCGACGTGGTACTTCTGGCCCGCCACGATCGCCCCGGAGGCCGCCTGGAGGCGCTGGCGGACGCCGAACTGCATGATCGTGAACTCGAGCTTCGGTCCGTTGAACTGGATCGAGTAGCTCTCCGCCTTCGTCACGACGGAGGCGAAGCTGCCCGCCGCGGGCAGCGCCGTGGGCTTGATCCAGGCCTCGAGCGTGACCGGGGAGGTGAGGCCGAGCGAGGTTGAGTTGCCGATCCGGACCTGGTCGTTGACCCCGTCGAACGTCACGGCCTTGTTCGTGGTGTCGGTGCCGAGCAGGCTCGCGGCGCCGAGGGTCGGGGCGTTCAGATATGTGCCGGGGTTGGCGCTCTTCTGGTCGAGCGCGCTCGAGCCGCTCGTCTCGCCGAGCCGCCAGTAGCTGACAGGGCTGTCAGCGGTGACCGCGGCCGCGTATCCCGTCGGGGGCGGTGGCGCGGGCGACTGCGTCGTGGCGCTGGCGGTGGTCGAGTAGGCGGAGCTCGTGGAGCCGTTGGTCGCCTTCACCCGGTAGTAGTAGGTCGTCGCGGCGGCAAGCCCCGTGCTCTGGTAGCTCGTGACGCCCGAGCCGACCGTGAACGTCTGCGGCGCGGTGAACGACGAGTTGGTGTCGCGCTGGATCGTGAAGCCGGTCTCGTTGCTCGAGTTGTCGGTCCAGGCGAGGTTGATCTGCGACGTCGAGACGGCGGTGGCCGCGAGCCCGGTGGGCGCGTTGACCGCCGGCGTGGCCTGCGTGGCCGCGCTGGCGGTGTTCGAGTAGCTGGAGCTGGTCGTCGAGTTCGTGGCCTTCACCCGGTAGTAGTAGGTGGTCGACGGCGACCGGCCCGTGTCCTGGTAGCTCGTTGCGCCCGAGCCGAGGTTGATGGTCTGGGGCGCGCTGAACGACGAGCTCGTGTCGCGCTGGATCGTGAAGCCGGTCTCGTTGCTCGAGTTGTCCGCCCAGGCGAGGTTGATCTGCGACGTCGAGGCGCCGGTGGCCGTGAGCCCCGTGGGCGCGGCGACCGGCGGCGCCGATCCGGTCCCGGCCGTGTAGTGGGCCGACACCCGGCTCGCCGCCAGGGCCGTGTTGTAGACGGCCGGCTCGTCGATGGTGCCGTTCATGAACTCCACGCCGCCGCCCCACGAGCCGGCGTACAGCCCGTCGCTGCTGCTCGTCGCCCCACCCGTCAGCGCGACGCTCGCCACCTGCGAGCCATTCAGGTAGAGGCGCTGGGTCGTGCCGTCGAAGGTGCCGACCACGTGATAGGTCTGGCCGGCCGCCACGGCGCCCACCGGCGCCTGGAGGCGCTTGCGGACACCGAACTGGATGACCGTGAACTCCATCCGGGGACCGTTGAACTGAAGCGAGTACTGCTCCGGCTTGGTCAGCACGGAGGCGAAGCTGCCCGCCGCGGGCAGCGAGCCCGGTTTGATCCAGGCCTCGAGCGTCAACGGGGTGGAGATATCGAGCGAGCTTGCGCCGCCGAACGCCACAGTGTCGTTCACGCCGTCGAAGGAAGCGGCCTTGTCGGTGTCGGCGCTCAGCAGGCCCGCGGCGCCGAGGGCCGGACCGCCGGTGTAGCTGCCCGGGTTGGCGCCCTTCTGGTCCGCCGCAGTTGTGCCGCTCGTCTCGCCGAAGCGCCACCAGCTCACGGGAGCGTCGGCGAGGACCGCGGAGCCGTAGCCGCTGGGCGGCGGCTGCGAGGCCGGCGTGGCCGCGCTGGCGCTGTTGGACCAGCCCGAGACGTCCGTCGAGTTCCTCGCCTTGACCCGGTAGTAGTAGGTGGTCCCGGGCGACATTCCGGTGTCCGCGAAGGTCGTCGCGTTCGACCACGTGCTCTTCACCGTCGGCGAGGAGAAGCTCGCGCTGGTGTCACGCTCGATCGTGAACTCGGTCTCGTTCGAGCTGTTGTCGTTCCAGCTCAGGTTGATCTGCGACGTGGAGATCGCGGTGGCCGACAGGGCGCTGGGGGCGTTGATCGGTGGGGTAGCCCCGGTGGCGGCGCTGTAGTGGGCGGCCACGCGGCCCGCGCTCAGCACGCTGCCGTAGACGGCGGCCTCGTCGACCGTGCCCTGGAGGAACTCGAAGCCGCCCCAGGAGGCGATGTCGAGCCCGCCGCTGGAGGTGCCGATCGCCCCGGTGAGCGGCGCGTTGGCCACCTCGCTGCCGTTCAGATAGAGCCGCTGTGTGGTGCCGTCGAAGGTGCCGACCACGTGGTATGTCTGGCCCGTCGCGACCGCTCCGGCCGGTGCCTGGAGCCGCCTGCGGGCGCCGCCCTGGACGATCGTGAACTCGAGCCGGGGCCCGTTGAACTGGAGCGAGTACGACTCGGGCTTGCTGACGATGCTGGCGAAGTTGCCGGCCGTGGGCAGCGCGTCGGGCTTGACCCAGGCCTCCACGGACACCTGATTCCCCGGGCTGAGAGAGGTAGAGCTCGGGGCCTCGGCGTAGTCGCTCGTGCCGTCGAAGTGCACCGAGGTGTTGCCGGGCTCGCCGGCGAGGAGGCTCGCCGCGCCCAGCCCGGGCGAGTTCTTGTAGGCCGCCGAGTTGGCGCCGGTCAGGTCGGAGGCTGTCGACCCGGATGCCTCTCCGAGGCGCCAGTAGCCGGCGGGCGAGTCCGCCATCACGGACTGCGCGTAGGCGGACGACGCCCCGCTGACGAGCGAGATGGTGTCCGTGATCGACGCGCTCGACCACTTCCCGCTCTTGTCATGGAACTGGGCGTAGACGGTCTTGACCCCGTCGGCGCTCGTGCCGCCGTAGGTGGCGTTGGCGAGGTTCCAGCTCACCGACGTCGGCGTCGAGTCGGAGCTCGTGTACGCCATCGCGCTCGACCAGTGGCTGCCGTCGTTCGAGAGGCGGAACTGGTCGACGCCGCTCACGTCGTCGCGGCCGATCACCTTGACGTTCACGTTCGGAGTCGCGGTGCTGTCGTCCACGCCGTTGACGAAGACCGAGCCGGTGGGGGGCGTCGAGTCGATGACCTTTCCGTTGAGGACGGTGAAGTTGGTGACTCCCTCGTTGTCCTGCTGGCCCTCGACGCTGGCGTCCGCCTTGTTCGGGCTCTCGTAGACGAGGTTGTTGGGATCGGTGACGGACCGCAGCACGTAGTCGCCGTCGGCGAGGGAGCCCTGGTCGAGGTCGATCCACTGCTCGTAGCGGTAGTAGTCGTAGGTGTCGCCCCAGCCGGAGGAGAGGCCCTGCATCATCAGGTTCTGGCTGTTCGGGAAGCAGCCATCCGATGAGAACGGCGGCGGATAGGGCGTGCCCGCCTGAGTGCGGATGAACTCCTCGTCCATCACGCAGCTCGTGGTCTTGGTACCGATGTCGGCCGGGGTGCCGTTGTTCCTGCCGCTGGCAATCCAGGCGTCGTAGGCGGACTTGGTCCAGAGCTGGTAGCGGCCCCAATTGTCGAAGTGGTAGTGCGAGTGCACCGCGTGCCAGTAGAAGGTGTTGCCCGTGGCGTAGTCCGTGGACCCGCCGGAGTCGTCGTAGACGCGCTGCATGGCGGGGCCGGTCTTGGTGGCGGGGTCGATCTGGCCGCGCAGCTCGAGCCGGCCCGCTCCGGAGTTCCAGACCGTGTTGCTGAAGCGGAGGACGTTGTGCAGCTGACCGCTCCCGTCCGGACTGACGTCGGTCCGGTCGAAGCGGAGCTCGCGCGGCGAGAGCGTCTTCAGGTCCGGATAGAGCGCCGTCGCCGCCTGGGCCGCCGGAGCCGCGAGAAGGCCGCAGAGGACGATCAGGGCAGCGGGCAGCGCACGGCGCAGGCGCCGGGGTGAACTACTGAAGTTGTGGCCGCGCAAGTCCAAGTACTGCCCTGCTATTGAACGAACGTACTCCTGGTTTCCTGCCACCGCCAATCTTTCGCCGTTGCGTGTGGGTTAATCCCCGCGTGGCCCACCGACTGATCGAGCTCGCTGCACTCTCCGAGCGGGACGAGGGCGCCTGGCGGGAGCTGGCGCGCAGAGCGCTCGAGCCAAATCCGTTCGCGGAGCCGGATTTCGTCCTCCCGGCGAGCCGGAGCCTCGCGCCGAGCCCGGTCGGCCTGCTTGTCTCCGAGCGGAACGGAGACATGACGGCGGCCCTCCCGGTGGTGAGGGAGCGCTGGCGCCGGGCGCTGCCGGCGATCGTCACCTGGCGTCACCTCTACTCGTTCCTGGGCAGCCCGCTGGTGGACCGCGAGGACCCGGACGCGGCGCTGTCGGGCCTGCTCGACGCCGCGCGCAGCTCCCGCCGCTATGTGGTCCTCGAGTGGCTCTCGAGCGGCGGCCCGCTCGAGGAGGCGCTGGTGCGCGCCCAGAATGGCGGCGAGCTACAGCCCGTGGGTGAGGCGAGCCACGAGCGCGCCACCCTCGACCGGCGGCACGACGGCGACTACCAGCAGCACCTCCGAGCCCACCATCGGCGCGAGATGCGGCGGCTCGGCCGGAGACTCGAGGAGGAGCTCGGCGCACCGCTCGAGACCGTGGACCGCGCCGGTTCCGCGGACGCCGTGGGGCGCTTCCTGGAGCTGGAGGCCTCGAGCTGGAAGGGCCGGGCCGGCACGGCGATGTTGGCGCACCCCGACCACGTTCGCTTCTTCGAGGAGATGTGCGACCGCTTCGCCGGCGCCGGCCGCCTCCAGCTGCTCGAGCTGCGGGCGGGTGAGCGCACCGTGGCCGGCAAGTGCAACCTCGTGGCAGAGCCCGGCATCTTCTGCTTCAAGATCGGACACGACGGGGACCTCGCCCGCTTCTCCCCCGGCATCCAGCTCGAGCTGGCGAACATCGAGCGCTTCCACGCGGGCGACGCCGCCTGGATGGACTCCTGCGCTGCGCCGGACAACGCCATGATCAACCGCCTATGGCCCGACCGGCGCAGGATCCGAACGCTCGTCCTGGGCAGGCGGGGCCTGCGCTCGTGGGCCGCGGGGCGGGCGTTCGACATGGCCATGTCTCGCCGCACCTCTCAAGGGACCGAGGCGGCTGCCGAGAACTCCACCTAAGAGCCGGCTCGTATCCCCGATCGCTACGGTGAATGCATGAGCGACCTATTGACCATCGACCGCCAGGTCTTCGTCGATTCCTACGGCCAGCGCCCCTTCCGCGTGAAGCACCGCCTGACCGACCATCCGCTGCTCACGCTGGACTCCCTGGGCGAGCTCGCGGACTTCCTTCCCGACGACCGCGTCGAGCACAACCGCGCGGACGTCCCGGAGATCCTTCCAAGCGGCGAGGCCGCGCAGATCGACGCCACGCCCGGCGAGGTGGCCCGCGGCATCGAGACCAACGGCTGCTGGATGGTCCTCAAGCACATCGAGCAGCACCCGGACTACAACGCACTGCTCGACGAGGCGCTCAACGAGGTCATGCCGCACGTGATCGACGTGGAGGGCGAGATGCGCCACCGAGTCGGCTTCATCTTCCTCACCTCCCCCGGCGGCACCACACCGGCCCACACCGACCCTGAGCACAACTTCCTGCTCCAGGTGCGGGGCTGGAAGGAGATGACGATCGGGCTCTGGCCCGACAAGGAAGCCGAGCAGGAGGAGCTCGAGAGCCAGGTCGGCGAGGGCGGGCATCGCAACGTCCCTTCCATGCCGGAGGACGCCGAGACCTTCCGGCTCGACCCGGGCGACGGCGTCTACGTGCCGATCCACGCGCCGCACCTGGTCAAGAACGGCGACACCGTCTCGATCTCGCTGTCGGTCACCTGGCACACGCCGCGCAGCGAGCGCGAGCTGATGGTCACGTCGCTCAACGCCCGGCTGCGCCGGCGCGGGCTCTCCCCCAAGCCTCCCGGCGACCGCCCCCTCAGCGACAAGGCCAAGGCAGGCGTCATGCGTGCGGCGCACAAGGTGCGCGGCACAGGAATGAGCTAGGCCCGCACCGCCATCCAGTCGACCTGCGCGGCGAGGCCGGCGCGCAGCGTCGTCGCCGGCTCGAAGCCGAGGTCGCGCCGCGCGGCGCGGATGTCCGCTGAGGTGTCCCGCATATCGCCCGGCCGAGGATCCGCGTGGATGACGGCGATCTCGCGGCCCGTGAGCTCCCCGATGATGTCGAGCACCTCCCCGACGCTGGTGCGGGAGCCGCCGCCGAGGTTGTAGACGCTTCCCGGGCGCAGGTCCGCCTCGCCCGCGGCGCGCGTACCCGCCACGATGTCGTCCACGAAGGTGAAGTCACGCGTTTGGTGCCCGTCGCCGAAGACTGTCACCGGCTCTCTCCCCAGCGCGGCGCCGCAGAACGCGTGAAAGGCCATGTCGGGCCGCTGCCGCGGCCCGTAGACCGTGAAGAAGCGCAGGACCACGGTGGACAGGCGATGGCTGAGCGTGTAGAGGCTGCAGAGGTGCTCGCCGCCGAGCTTGGTCACGCCGTAGGGCGACACGGGCCGCGGAATGGCGGACTCGGGCGTGGGGAGCGTCTCGGCATCGCCGTAGACGGACGACGACGAGGCGTAGACGAAGCGCTTCTCCGGGAACGGCTTGGCGGCCTCGAGCAGGTGCTGGGTCGCGATCACGTTGTTGCGGACGTAGCGCTCGAAGCGCCCTCCCCAGCTGGGCCGCACGCCCGGCTCCGCGGCGAGGTGGTAGATCACGTCGGCCTCCGCGACGATCTCGTCGAGGTCCCCCAGCGAGAGGTCGATCGGGACGAACTCGAACGCATTCCAGTCCTTCGCCTGGTGGTTGAGGTTCCTCAGCTTCGGCGGGCGCTGGCAGTTGTCGTTGAAGCAGTCGATGCCGATGACCTCGACTCCATCGGCCAGAAGGGCCTCGGTCAGATGCGAGCCGATGAAGCCCGCGCAGCCGGTCACGAGCGCGCGCATGGCTCGTGAAGCTAGGCCCCTGAGCGGGCCCGCTGGCGCCCCATCACGTTTCCGAGCAGCTTGACGACGGAGCTGTCGCCGCTCACCCGTACGTGACCGTGGTCGTAGGCGTCCGCCCAGTCGCGCAGACGGCCGTCGCCGGCCAGCTCGTTGAAATGCGGCCGCGAGACCGAGACCTCCACGCGGGCGTCACCGGCGGGGTCGCGATCGATCTTCGGACCGGGCACCTCGACCCGCCAGATCGGGGCGTCGCCCCCACGCGCCCGCAGCTCGAGCTTGACAACGAGCTTGAGCTGGCCGAGGGCCGGGACCTCGCTCTGCAGCCGCTCGACGGCGCGGGCGATGAGGCTCTTGGTCTCGGTCGACGACACGACCCCGATTCAAGCAGACACGACCTTGGTCCCCTCGAAGCGGGCGATATCGGCGAGCTCGGCGTCGACCGGCCTGCGGAGCTCCGGATCGGGCAGGTCGAGCGAGACCTCGATCGTCCCGCCCTTTCGCGACGAGCGCCAGCCCCCGACCACGACCCCGTCGCGGACTATCACCGGGCGGATCCAGCCGCCGCCTCCCTCCTTCACCGCGGCGGCGTGCTCCGGCGAGACGGCGAAGCCGCGGTTGCGGTAGCCGAGCAGGTAGGTGTCGAACGCTCCGAGGAGGCGGACCCAGCCGGCTCGCGGCAGCCGCGAGCGGCCGAGGGAGAGCAGCCGCTCGCCCTCGTGCTCGACCTCCTCCAGCTCCCCCGCGATGGCCTCGAGGCCGGCTCGGACCTGCCGCAGGCCGAGCCCAGACCAGTAGGCAAAATCGCGATCGCTGGCCGGCCCGAAGGCGCGCAGATAGCGACGGGCCAGCTCGGCGATCGCCGCGTCGCCGTCGAACGGCACAGGGCGCCCGAGCCAGTCCTCACGCCGGACGAGGCGATCCTCGGGGCCGAGGCAGGCGATCCCCGAGACGACCGCGGTCAGGATCACGTGCAGCCGCGTCTGCGTGGTCAGCTCCGCACCCGCGGTTGCCACCCGCGCGGCCAGCTCGCTGCGGGTGAGCGGGCCCTCCTCTTCCAGCGCCCTGGCTATCGTCCGCAACGCCTTCTCCACGTCGGAATCCGGCAGGCCGAGCTGGCCCAGCCGCCGCCGCGACCAGCGCTCGATCCCGGGCTCGAACAGCGGCAGCATCCAGCCGGCGTCCTCGGTCGGGATCAGGTGGATGGTCATCCGCATCACCCAGGTCCGCAGGAGCGAGCGCTCGTCGTTGCGCGCCCGGTCGACGTCGGCGGCCGTCAGGTTGCGGCTGCGCGAGCGAAACGACAGCCGCGAGGCGGGCTGGTCCTGCGCCTGGATGCCGGCTGTGGCCCTGGCGATCTCGACCGGGTCGGTCGCCGCGACTGGACGATGCAGCAGTTGAGCCGCCGCCCTCCGACGCGCCAGTGCGCTCAGATCTTGTTCCGCTCCAAGAGCTTCTTGCCGATGACCATGCGCTGGATCTCGGAGGTCCCCTCTCCGATCAAAAGCAGCGGGGCGTCGCGGTAGAGGCGCTCGATCTCGTACTCCTTGGAGTAGCCGTAGCCGCCGTGGATCCGGAACGAATCCTCGACGACCTCCTTGCCGGTCTCCGAGGCGAACAGCTTTGCCATGCCGGCCTCGAGGTCCGAGCGCTCCCCGGCGTCCTTCATGCGAGCGGCCTTGAGGGTCAGCAGACGGGCGGCCTCGACCTTGGTGCCCATGTCGGCGAGCTTGAACTGGATCGCCTGATGCTTGGCGATCTCGCGGCCGAAGGTCTTGCGCTCCTGCGAGTAGCGGAGGGCGAGCTCGAGGGCGCGCTGGGCGATGCCGACACCGCGAGCCGCGACATTGACCCGTCCGACTTCAAGAGCGTCCATCATCTGCGCGAAGCCCTTGTTCAGCCCCGCCTCCTCGCCGCCGAGGATGTTCTCGGATGGGCAGCGGTAGTCCTCGTAGACGAGCTCCGTGGACTCGACGCCCTTGTAGCCCATCTTCTTGATCTTGGGTGGGATCGTGAGCCCCGGGTTCTCCTCCGCGCCCGGCTCCTTCTCGGTGATGAAGCAGGTCATGCCGCGGTGGGGCGGGTCGGCGTCCGGGTCGGACTTCGCGAGCAGGAAGACGATCCCGGAGCGAAGGCCGTTCGTGACCCACATCTTCTGGCCGTTGATCACCCAGTCGTCGCCGTCCTTCTTGGCTCGCGTGGAGATCGCCTGCACGTCCGAGCCGAGACCGGGCTCAGACAGCGAGAAGGCCGCCCGGATCTCGCCGGTGGCCATCTTCGGCAGGAACTTCTCCTTCTGCTCGTCGCTGCCGAACTTCATCAGCAGGTAGGAGCCGATGAAGTGGGTGTTGACGATGCCCGACACCGAGATCCAGCCCCGCGAGAGCTCCTCGACGATCATCGCGTAGGTGGTCAGGTCCAGCCCCATCCCGCCGTGCTCCTCGGGGATGGTCACGCCGAACAGCCCGAGCTCCTTCATCTGCTCGACCACCTGCTCGGGGAACTTGTCCTCGTGGTCGTACTCCTCGGCGATCGGGATGACTTCGTTGTCCACGAACTGCCGCACCATCTCCGTGATGGCGCGCTGCTCGTCGGTCTTCTCGGTATACGGGCTGGTCGCTATTGCCATGTCCGGCAGGATATAGGCGGCGGTTCAGCCGGCGACGCGGCGCTCGTGCGCCGGCTCGGCCAGGCCGCCCCGCTTGGAGCCGGCGTCCGCGGCCTCGGCGCGGCGGACCAGATCGTGCGAGCGCGCGTCGCGCTCCATGCGGGCGTCCAACAGCGGGTTCATGACGCCGCGCAGCGCTGACAGGACGCGCCACCAGCCCGGCGCGACGATCCGCGCTGCCCGCTTCTCGGTGCCGTTCACGATCGCGGCACCCGCCTGGGCGGCGCTGAGCCGCCGCAGCATCCATGCCGGGGCGAGGTCCTCGACCGAGCTCGCGATCGGATCCTCGAACGAGTCCTGGACCATCTTCGTGTCGATGAAGCCGAAGTAGGCCACGCTCGCACTCGCTCCATGGGGCGTCAGCTCCGTCCGGAGAGCGCGGCCCATCTGCTCCACGCCGGCCTTGCTGATCGCGTAGGGCGCGGCGAGCGCCGGGTTCATGAAGGCGTAGACGGAGGCGACGAGCACGACGTGGCCGCGACGCTCGCTGACCTGGGGCAGGCAGGCGCGGGCCGTCCGCCAGACTCCCAGCAGGTCGATCTCCACGACCCGCTCGAAGACGTCGGGGTCGATCGTCCGAAGGGTGGCGGCGGGCGGCGCCACGCCGGCGTTGGCCACGGAGACGTCGAGCCCGCCGAAGCGCTCGACAGTGGACGCCACGGCGGCCTCCAGGGCCTCGGCGTCCGTGGCGTCGACCTCGAGCGCGAGGGTGCGCTCGCCGATCGACGCGGCGGCGCGCTCGGTGGCCTCCAGGTCCAGGTCGGTCAGGGTGACCGAGGCGCCCCGCTCGTGGAGGAGCCGGGCGGTCTCGAAGCCGATGCCGCGGCCGGCGCCGGTGACGAGGGCGACCTTTCCGCTCAGTGGGAAGCGCGCCATACGGCCGGCGAGTCTATTGGTCACAATATGGGAGCGCTCGCAAGGAGATTGAGTGAGCCGCGCTACAACCGCTGAAGGGATCGGCCAAGGAGGAGCCCCGGGCGGGCGCCCCCTTGCGGGGGACGTGCTCCCCTCGGCGAGCGCGGGAATCTTCGCGGCCGTCGGCCTGGCCGGGATCGCGGTACACGCTCTCAACGCCACCGTGGGCATCGGGGGCGGCGCGCTCGTGGAGGACTGGCTCTACTGCGGGCTGTACGCGGCCGCGGTCATCGCCTGCATCGCCCACGCCCGCGCCGGTGAGGCCCGGGCCGGCTGGATCATGGCCGCCATCGGCGTGACCTTCTGGGGCGGCAGCGAGGTCAGCTTCAGGATCCTCGAGCACGACCCCCACGCCTGGTATCCGCCACTCACCCAGGCCCTCCTCGCCGTCGCGTTCACCTGCGCGTACACGACGCTCGTGCTCCTGGCCCGGGCGCGCGTCAAGCGCTTCGACTCGGTGTTGGCGCTCGACGGCGCCGTGGCGGCGCTCTCCACGACAGCAGTCGCAGCGCTCTTCCTGTTCCCCAGCGGCCCCAGCCACGGCCACAAGCTGCCGGCGGAGTTCCTGCTCGGCGCGCTCATGGGGCTCGCCTTCGTGCTGGCGGTGCACGCCCTCTGCGGCTGGCGTCCCGACCGGCTCTGGGAGCTGATCACGATCGCGATCGCGATCAACGTCGTCGGCGACATGATCCTGGTGAACGCCGCCGCCGAGAACGAGTTCCATCGCGGCTCGCCGGCGGACACGCTGTTCGTCTCCTCCGCGTTGCTGCTGGCCTTCGCCGGCTTCTACGCGGGTCGGCGGGGCCGCGGCCTGCTCGCGCGTCCGCTGGGCATGCCCGTCGTGCTCGGCTTCGCCGCCGCCGCGACCTGCGTCCTGGTGCTCGCGGCGGTCGACGGCGTCCCCGGCCTGCCGATCGCGCTGGCCGGGCTCGCCATCGTCTTCACGCTCGTCCGGATGGCGGTCGCCCTCCGGCTGCTCGAGCACAGCACGCATGATGCGCTGACGGACGGCCTGACCGGCCTCGGGAACCGGCGCAAGCTCATGCAGGACCTCGACCGGGAGCTGAGCGACCCGAATGGGAGGCCGCTGACGCTGGCGCTGTTCGACCTCGACGGCTTCAAGGCCTACAACGACACCTTCGGTCATCCCAGCGGCGACGCGTTGCTGGCCCTCTGCGCCGACCGGCTCGGCGAGGCGGTGGAACCGGGGCGCGCCTATCGCATGGGCGGGGACGAGTTCTGCGCGCTCCTCGAGGGCGGCATTGCGGCCTCGTTCGCGGCGCTGCAGCGAGCGCGGGCGGCGCTGCAGGAGCGCGGCGACGGCTTCTCGGTCACGACCTCCTTCGGAGCGGTCGCCCTGCACGACGAGGCGACCGACGTGAGCGGCGCGCTGCGCCTCGCCGATGCCCGGATGTACGAGGTCAAGGCCATGGGCAAGGTCGTGGAGCACCATCAGACGCGCGACGCCCTCCTACAGGCCCTGAGCGAGCGCGAACCGGGAGTGCGCAACCGCGCCGTCGACGTCTCGGCGCTGGCGGTGGCAGTGGCCGGACGGCTCGAGCTCGACGCGGAGGGCGTGGCCATGGTGGGCCGAGCCGCGGAGCTGCACGACATCGGCAAGATGGCGGTGCCCGACGCGATCCTCGGCAAGGCCGGCCCGCTGGACGCCGACGAGTGGCGCATCGTCCGCCAGCACACGATCGTGGGCGAGCGCATCCTTCGCGCCGCGCCGTCGCTCGCGACAGCCGCGCCAATCGTCCGCTGGACCCACGAGCGCTGGGACGGGAGCGGCTACCCGGACGGGCTCGCCGGCGAGGACATACCGCTCGGCGCTCGCATCATCGCCGCGTGCGACGCGTACACGGCGATGGTGTCACCGCGTCCGTACGCGTCGAGTCACTCGAGCGCCGACGCGCTCGACGAGCTGCGCCGCGGCGCCGGCACGCAATTCGACCCGGCGGTGGTGAAGGCCGTCTGCCAGGAGGTGGCCAGCGAGAGCGCCCGGCTGGCGGGTGCGGACTAGTAGCCGCGCGGGTGGCGCGGGACGTACGAGTCGTTTCGGCGCAGGTGCTTGCTCCACGCCGGGCCCGTGTGGTCCGGGTCGTCCCGCATGCCGGTGTCGAAGCGAAGCCCGGCGACGACGATGTAGGCGTGGCCGCTGTTCGCGTAGACCGTGATCCAGCGGCCGGGCTTGCGGCGGCCCCAGTGCATCAGGTCGCCCGAGGGGAGCGGCGAGCGCAGGAAGCGGCCGCCGTAGAGGGCGTAGCTGACGGAGCCGGAGCAGTCGTAGGCGCGGTCGAGCCTGCTGCTGAAGGCCTTGTGGCCGCCGCCGTAGCGGTACGGCTTGCCGATCAGGCGGTTGGCGGCGGTGATCACGTGCTTGACCCGGCGTGGGGCGCTGCGGGGCGCGATGACCTTGCCGTCTTCACGGATCTTGGCCTTCTTCGGCGGGGGCGGCGGCGGGACGAACGCCGCGCCGCCCGTGGTGCTCGCCTCCTGCGCGGAGGCGGTACCGCCGGCGACCAGTGCGCCGAGGCAGACGCACGCCACGACGGCGTGCAGGAGCTTTTTACTCAGGACGTACGGCATTTCTCTTTCGTACGCCTGCGGAGTTAGCTGTCGGGCTCGCGCTGAAAGAGCTTGCGCGCCTCCATGTAGGAGGTTCGCCCCAGTGGCTGGGTGCCACTCTGGGTCCCCCGCTCCACGCGTCGCGTGGATTCGGCGTGTCGGCAAGGTAGCAAATCACCAGGACTTCTTCGGCGGTACCCGGCCTGTTTCCCCTCGTGCACGTGCTCTTTCACACAAGCTCCCGCTTGGGGCAGACTTCCCCGGCGTGAACTTCGCCCGCGATCTAGTCGATGCCGCGCCCGCCGGCCGGACCGCGCTGGTGGCCCTGTCGCGCGACGGCAAGCGGCGCGAGATCGCCTTCGGCGAGCTGGCCGGCCGCTCCGCCCGGGTCGCGGGCACGCTGGCCCGCTACGGCGTGGGCCGCGGCGACGTGGTGATGACCGTGATCGGGAACCGGCCGGAGTGGGTGGAGGCCATGGTGGCCTGCTTCCGGATCGGGGCGGTCGCGCTGCCGTGCACGGAGCAGCTCCGGGCGGACGACCTGCGGCTGCGCATGGACTCCGTCGAGCCGCGCGCCGTCGTGGTCGACGAGCGCGACGCCGACCTGGTGCGCGCCGCGGGCTTCGACGGCCCCTTGCTCGTGTGTCCCGACGAGGCGCACTACGAGGCCGACCCGGCGCCGGCGCCGGAGCTCGAGCCCGACGAGCCGGCCATCGTGGTCTTCACCTCCGGGACGTCCGGCGAGCCCAAGCCGGTTCGCCATGGTCAGCGCTACCTGACGGGACAGCGGGTCCAGGCCCAGCACTGGTACGGCGCCCGCGACGGCGACCTCTGCTGGTGCACCGCCGCGAGCGGCTGGTCGAAGTCGGCGCGCAACGTCTTCATCGCACCCTGGCTGCATGGGCGCCTCGGCGCTGCTCCACGACGCTCGCTTCGATCCGGAGGAGCGCCTGGACCTGATCGAGAGCGAGCGGGTCGCCGTGCTCTGCATGGCGCCCACCGAGTACAGGGCGATCGCCAAGCGGACGGAGCTGCGCAGGTTGCCCGGCCTCCGCCACGCGGTCGCCGCAGGCGAGCCGCTCAACGCCGGGATCGTGGAGACATGGCGCGAGGCCGCGGGAGTGGAGGTCCACGACGGCTACGGGCAGACCGAGACCGGGGCGCTCACCGGGATGCCGATCGGCCCACCGGTGCGCCCCGGCTCGATGGGCAAGGCGCTGCCCGGGTTCCGGCTCTGGATCGAGGACGGCGAGCTCTGCGCCGACCCCGCCACGATCCCGACCTTCTTCCTCGACGGGCCCCGGGACCGCGCCTGGCATACGGGCGACCGCGCGAGCGAGGACGAGGACGGCTATCTCTGGTTCGAGGGCCGGACCGACGACGTGATCATCTCCGCCGGCTACCGGATCGGGCCCTTCGAGGTCGAGTCCGCCCTGATCTCCCATCCGGCGGTGGCGGAAGCCGCCGCCGTCGCCGCCCCGGACGACGAGCGAGGTCAGGTGGTGCGCGCCGTGGTGGTGCTGCGGCCCGGCCACGAGCCGCGCGAGGAGCTCGCCCGCGAGCTCCAGGATCACGTCAAGGAGCAAACGGCCCCGTACAAGTACCCGCGGGTGGTCGACTTCGCCGAGGCGCTCCCCAAGACCGCGAGCGGCAAGATCAAGCGCGCCGAGCTGCGTGGCTAGCCCCGTGCGCCGCGGCCATCGCGACGACCCCGAGACCGGCGACTTCCGGGGCGAGCGGGTATTCGCCGCGGAGACGGACGTGAAATACGTCCTCTACGACCCCGAGGTCGCCAGCGGGTCCCTGGTCGTGGCCTTCTCGCCGGATCACCCGGTGGACGTCCCGCCCCGCTACTACTTCACGAGGGCGCTGATGGGGCTGGCCTGCCCGCGGCTGTTCGTCCTCGACGACCAGGGGCCGCGCGAGCCCTTGGCGCGGCCCTGCTGGTACCTCGGGAGAAACCGCGTCTTCGACGTCGCGGACTCGATTCTGACCCTGATGGAGGCGACCGCCCGCGAGCTGGGGGTTCCGCGCCGGCGCGTGATCACGTGCGGGGGGAGCAAGGGCGGCTGGGCGGCGCTCTACTTCGGCGCGCGCTTCGGGGCGGGCCACGTCGTGGCCGGCGAACCCCAGGTGGTGCTCGGGCGGCACATCTGCTTCTCCTATCCGACGATCGCCGCCCACATAGCCGGCGACAGCTCGCAGGAGGCGAGCGACTTCCTCGACGGCCTCCTGTTCGAGGCATTCCGAGCGGCCTCCGATCCTCCCGAGGTGCACCTCTTCAGCGGGCGGACCGACTTCCTCGACCGCGACGTGCTGCCGCTCAAGGCCTTCCTCGAGGATCTCGCCGTCCCCTGCCGGCTCGACCTGAGCGACCACACCTCGCACATTCCGGAGCACGGGCGGAGGTACCCGCCCTTCCTGCGCGACCGGCTTGAGCTGATCCTCGCCGGGTAGCCTCGAGGCATGCCCAACCGACTGGCCGGCGAGACCTCGCCCTACCTCCTCCAGCACAAGGACAACCCCGTGGACTGGTATCCCTGGGGCAAGGAGGCGCTCGCGCGCGCCCGCGAGGAGGACCGGCCGATCCTGCTCTCGATCGGCTACTCCGCCTGCCACTGGTGCCACGTGATGGAGCGGGAGTCGTTCGAGGACGAGGAGACCGCCCGGCTGATGAACGAGCGCTTCGTGGCGATCAAGCTCGACCGCGAGGAGCGGCCCGACCTCGACTCGATCTACATGCAGGCGTGCCAGGCGATGACCGGTCACGGCGGCTGGCCGCTCAACGTCTTCCTCACCCCGGAGCAGGTGCCCTTCTACGCGGGCACCTACTTCCCGCCCGAGCCGCGTGGAGGACAGCCGGGCTGGCGAATGGTGCTCGAGGCCGTGGCCGACGCCTGGGACGAGCGCAAGGACGAGATCCGCTCGGGATCCGACCGGATCGTCGAGGCATCTCCAGGGCGGCGCCCTCCTCCAGGCATCGAAGGAGCCGATGGACGCGGGACTCCTCGACGACGCCGTGGCCGCGCTGAGAGCGCAGTACGACCCTGTCCACGGCGGCTTCGGCGGGGCGCCCAAGTTCCCGCCGGCATCGGCGATCGAGTTCCTGTTGCGCCGCGGCGAGACGGAGATGAGCACGCACACCCTGCGCGAGATGGCCTCTGGCGGCATGTACGACCAGGTGGGCGGCGGCTTCGCCCGCTACTCGGTCGACTCCCGCTGGCTGGTCCCCCACTTCGAGAAGATGCTCTACGACAACGCGCTCCTTGCCCGCGCGTACCTGCACGGCTGGCTCGTAACCGGCGACCGGCTCTTCAGACGGGTGTGCGAGGAGACGCTCGACTGGGCGCTGCGCGAGATGCGGGCGCCGGAGGGCGGCTTCTTCTCGGCGCTCGATGCCGACTCCGAGGGCGAGGAGGGCAAGTTCTACGTCTGGTCGCTCGACGAGCTGCGCGAGGTCGCGGGCGAGGAGGCCGCAGGCTGGTTCGGGGCGAGCGAGCGCGGCAACTTCGAGGGCCACAACATCCTCGTCCGCGGCTCCGAGGACGACCCGCCGGAGCGCGACGACTGGCGGCGCAAGCTGTACGAGCGGCGCGCCGACCGGGTCTGGCCCGGTCTCGACGACAAGCGCCTCACGTCCTGGAACGCATTGATGCTCTCGGCGCTGGCGGAGGCCGGCGCGGTGCTTGGCCGTGACGACTACGTCAGCGCCGCCCGCGACTGCGCGGAGTTCCTGCTCCGCGACCTGCGCGACGACGGCGGCCGCCTCCTGCGCACCTACAAGGACGGCCGCGCCCACCTGAACGCCTACCTCGAGGACCACGCCTACCTTCTCGAGGCGCTGCTCACGCTCTACGAGTCGAGCTTCGAGCCGCGTTGGTTCGGCGAGGCCCGCTCGCTCGCGGACACCACGATCGAGCGCTTCGCCGACGACGAGAACGGCGGCTTCTTCGACACCTCGTCCGACCACGAGCAGCTGCTCGCCCGGCGCAAGGACCTGGAGGACCACCCGATTCCGGCCGGCAACTCGAGCGCGGCCTACGGCCTGCTCCGGCTGGCCGCCCTCAGCGGCGAGCACGAGTACGAGAGCCGGGCCGTGCTCGGTCTTCCGGCTGCTGCACGAGGTCGCCGGCAAGCACCCGCAGGCCTTCGGCCACCTGCTCCAGGCGCTCGACTTCCACTTCTCCCCCACTCGCGAGGTCGCGCTCGTGGGCGACGATCCGAGCGAGCTGGAGCGGGTCGTGCGCTCGTCGTTCCGCCCCCATCTCGTGCTGGCCGGCGGCGCCGCCGACGGCGTGCCGCTGCTCCAGGACCGGCATCCCGTCGACGGCCGTGCTGCCGCCTACGTCTGCGAGCACTTCGCCTGCAAGGCGCCCGTGACCGAGCCCGAAGCGCTCGAGGAGCTGCTTCGCTGAGGGTTGCGGCAGCGGCGCTGGCGCTGTTCGCGGGGGCGACGGCCGCAGCCCGATCGGAAGAGCCGGCCTACCGCGGCGCCGTCCGCATCGCCCACGAGGGGGTTCGGCCGGCCGGTAGCCGCGCCGAGGGGCGGGCGCACGCCGCTGTGAAACGGGCCTTTCGACGTGCCGGCCTGCGAGTGGCCGTGCAGCGCTTCCCCGTCGCCGGCCACGGCCGCTCCCGCAACGTGATCGGCATGTTCCGCACGCCGCACACCTGCCTGCGGATCGTGATGGCACACGCCGACACGACCGCCTTCGGGCCCGGCGCCAACGACAACGCCTCCGGCGTCGGCGTCGTGATGTCGCTGGCGCCGCGGCTCCGGCGCATCCAGCCGGCCTGCGACGTCTGGCTGGTCGCAACCGGAGCGGAGGAGCGCATCTACACCGGGTCGCCCGACCACCTTGGCGCGCTCGCGCTCGCACGGCGCGTGCGCGGACGCGGCCTCCGCCGCCGCCTGCGCTGGGCGCTGTCGCTCGACGAGGTCGGCCGCGGCCGCGCCTTCTGGCTGCGCTCGCCGGTCACCCGCGCGCGCCGCAGCGTCGAGGTGGAGCTCGTACGAGCGGCGCGCCGCTCGGGTGCTTCGGTGCGCTGGGTGCGCGACGAGGGCAGCGGCAACTCCGACCACCGCGAGTTCCAGCTCCTCGGCCTGCGCGCCGCGAAGCTCGGCGTCGACGGACACGGCGAGCCCTGCCGGCACAAGCCGTGCGACCGCACCTCGCGACTTCAGCGGGGCGCGCTCCGGGGAGCCCGCCGTGCCGTGGAGCGCGCCCTCCGAAGCCCTACTTGACCCTGAGCTTGAGCCGCTTGGTCAGGGTCTTCAGGCCTTTGGACTTGACGACCAGCTTGAGCTTGGCGACGACCTTGCGCTTCCTGTGCAGCGCGCGCTTGACCTTCTTGCGCTGAGCCTTCGACAGCTTCAGCGTGACGGTCTTCGACTTGCCGGCCTTGAGCTTGAACTTGGCCTTCTTGACCTTGTTCGAGACCGAGGACGAGGCCTTCTTCGCCTTGCCGAAGGCGAGCTTGCCGGTGATCGTGACCGTGCAGGCGGCCGAGCACTTGAGCTTGAGCTTGAGCCCCTTCTTGCCGAGCTTGACGGTCTTCTTGGGCGCGGTGAGCTTGGGCTTGCCTGAGCCCGAGCCGCCCCCTCCGCCGCCGCCTCCGCCTCCGCCGCTGGGCGGGCTGACCGAGCAGAACGTGTAGCAGCGGTCCACCGCCAGGTCGAAGAGCGCGGAGTTCTGGAGCTTGCCGCTCGGCTTGGTGACCTCTCCCTGGTTGCCGGCGGGCGTCAGCTTGTATACCTGCGATACGAAGCCTGGGCCCAGGTCGTAATCGGAGCTGCTGGCGTAGGCCTTACCGTCGCCGGTCGCGGAGATGTGGGGCCGGTGGTACATGACGTCCACCGAGTTGAAGCTGAAGTTGCCCGTGGTAGGCAGCGCGTACCAGACCTGGGCGTCATTCGATCCGGTGCCGACACCTGCGACCCAGACCCCGCCCTGGCCGTCGGCGGAGATGCCGCCGGCGTTGGGTATCGGGGCGGGGCTCCCGCAGGGGCTGGGGAACGGGGTGCAGTTGTCCAGCAGCGGACTGGTGGCCTGGCTGAAGTCCTGCGTCGTCACGGCCCCGCTCGCCAGGTTCAGCTCGTACAGCCTGCCAACGCCGCTATGCCACGCCCACCCCAGCAGGAGGCCGTTGGGCTCGGTGGTGATGGAAATCCAGGGACCGTCGCCGATCGTGCCGTGGGGCACGTCGCTGAGGTGCCCGCCGATCAGGTATTGGAGCTTGTTCGACTTCGCGACGACCAGACCGCGTCCCGTGACGGTCATGCTGGTGATGGTCCCCACGCCGGTCGCGAGCGTGTGGTAGGCGCCGCCGGAGAATTGCTTCACCGAACCGGTCCCGCCGCTGTTGGCCACGATCGGCCCGCCGCCGGTCCCGGTTATGGCGTTGCCGCTCGTCGTTGCGCTGCGGGTCTCTCCACCGCCGTCGGCGAGCTGGACGAGGCCGGTCACGCTGTTCGCCGCATTCGAGGAGTCGGCCCCCGAGAGGACGTACAGGTTCGCCGCCTGCACGCCCGCGGGCAGGAGCCACGCAGTCGCCAGCACGCTCAACAGGGCCAGTACGAGTCGTCTCATGTGAGCGACCCTACCCCGGGCCGGCATCGCCCGCCTCAGGGTGCCACCCTGAAACTTTGCGTCAGCCTGCGGCGAGAGCGAGCGCGGACCTGGTCATGAGCTCGGCAGCCGCCTCGTCGCCGAGACCCTCGGAGTCGAGGCGGCGCCAGGTCCAGAAGTCGAGTGCCAGCCTCAGATGGGCGCGCACCGCCTGAGCCCGCTTGCCGCGCAGGCCGAAGCCGGCGCCGAGGGCGTCGGCGACGTGGGCCAGCTTGGCGTCGGCGGTCTTGGCCATCCACTCCTCGAGCTCCGGCACCGTGGCGCGCTCGCCCTGGACGTGGAGCTGCATCGCCTCGTTCTCCCGGTACCAGACGTAGAGCTCCAGAAGCGCGCGCGCGACGCGCTCACGCGGATCGGCGAGCGCCAGGGCCGGCTCGAGGTCGGGCGGCGGCCGCTGGGAGAGCCAGTGCGCGCTGCATGCGGGCAGCAGCTCGCCCAGGTCGGCGAAGTGGTTGTACACGGTGAGCCGCTGCACCCCGGCGCGGCGCGCGATGTCGGCCACGGTGGTCTTCCCCACGCCGACCTCCTCGTGAAGCTCGGAGGCGGCGGCGGCGATCCGCTCGCGGGTGCGCTGCTGCGACTCGGCGCGCGCCTTCAGCTCATATTTGCGAGTTTGGGTTGACACCATGTTCATCGATGTTACAGTAGCCGCCGGCATCAGTGAACGCAGTGTTCAACGAAAGGAGTTCTTCCCAGTGCGGACCTCAGTCCCCCAGGATCATCGGCCCGAAGGATGGCAAGGCCGGCTCGCTCAGCTCCATCGGCGTCCGCTTCATGCTCGACGCCACGGACACGCACGAGGGTGGCTTCTCGCTCGTTGAGCACCCGATGCCTCCCCACCGCTTGGCGCTCCGCTGCACAAGCACACCCGCGAGGACGAGTACTCCTATGTCCTCGAGGGCCGGATGGGCGCGCTGCTCGGCGACGAGGAGGTCTACGCCGAGGCTGGCGACCTGGTGGTCAAGCCGCGCGGCCAGTGGCACACCTTCTGGAACGCCGGCGACGAGCCCTGCCGCATCCTCGAGATCATCGCCCCCGGCGGCTTCGAGGGCTACTTCGCCGAGCTGGTGGACCTCTTCGCGCAGCCGGGCCCGCCAGACCTCGAGAGGCTGCCCGAGATCGCCGAGCGCTACGACCTCGAGATCAAGCCCGAGAGCGTTCCCGAGCTATGTGAGCGGTTCGGCCTGACGGCGGGCGGCGATCCCGCCTAGAGGATCGAGAGGTACCGGTCCAGCTCCCACTGGGAGACCTGGACGCGGTAGTCCTCCCACTCCTGCCGCTTGATCTCCACGTAGCGGTTGAAGATGTGCTCGCCGAAGGTGCGCAGCACGAGCTCGGACTCGGCTCGTGATCTCGATCGCCTCGCCGAGCGTCTCCGGAAGCTGCTCGATCCCGAGCCGCTTCCGGTCGTCGGGGACAGATGTGGTAGAGGTTCTTCTCCATCGGCTCGGGCAGCTCGTAGCCCTTCTCGATCCCCTCGAGCCCGGCCTGCAGCAGGGCCGCGAAGGTCAGGTAGGGGTTGCACGCCGGGTCGGGGCAGCGCAGCTCCATGCGCGTGGCCTGCTCCTTGCCGGGGTGGTACAGCGGCACGCGCACGAGCGCCGAGCGGTTGCGCCGCGACCAGGCGCAGTACACGGGCGCCTCGTAGCCCGGCACGAGCCGCTTGTAGGAGTTGACCCACTGGGCGAACACCGAGGTGATCTCGCGGGCGTGCTTGAGCTGGCCGGCGATGTAGGCCTTGCCCACGTCCGAGAGGAAGTACTGGTCGTCGGCGTCGTAGAAGGCGTTGCGGCCGTCCTTGAACAGCGACTGGTGGGTGTGCATGCCCGAGCCGTTCTCGCCGAAGAGGGGCTTGGGCATGAAGGTGGCGTGCCAGCCGTACTTCATGGCGTACTCCTTGACCGTGATCCGGTAGGTCATGCAGTCGTCCGCCATCTTCAGCGCGTCGGCGTAGCGCATGTCGATCTCGTGCTGCGAGGGCCCGACCTCGTGGTGCGTGTACTCCACGTGGATGCCGAGCTCCTCGAGGGCGAGCACGGTCTCGCGGCGCACGTCCGAGCCGGCGTCGAGCGTGGTGAGGTCGAAGTAGCCGCCCTCGTCGAGGACCTCGGGCGCCTGGCCGAACTCCGGCTTGCGCGAGCGGAAGTAGAAGTACTCGAGCTCGGGGCCGACGTAGAAGTTGTCGAAGCCCATCGCTGCGGCGCGCTCGAGCGCCCGCCGCAGCACGTAGCCGCGGGTCGCCCTCGTAGGGCTCGCGGCTGGGCGTGACCACGTCGCAGAACATGCGCGCCACGCCCTTGTCCTCCGGCCGCCAGGGCAGCACCGCGAAGGTGGAGATGTCCGGCATGGCGATCATGTCCGACTCCTCGATCGCGTTGAAGCCGGTGATCGAGGAGCCGTCGAAGCCCATGCCGCCCTCGAAGGCGTCCTCGAGCTCCGCCGCGTTGATCGAGAAGCTCTTCAGCTGGCCCAGGATGTCCGTGAACCAGAGCCGGATGAAGCGGATGTCGTGCTCCTCGACGATCGCCTTGACGTCGTCGGCGGTCTTGCGGCTGGTCGGCCATGCGGGCGAGCTCCTTCGATCGAGTGGGCGGCGAAGGCGCGGGAGCCACTAACGCCGGGCCCGCTAGAGCCAGTCGTTCGCCCAGCTCTTGAGCGCGCGGACGGCGGGCTCGAGCGCCCGCCCCTTGTCCGTGAGCTCGTACTCCACGCGTACCGGCATGTCGTCGATCACCGTCCGCTGGACGATGCCCTCGGCCTCGAGCTCCTTCAGCCGCTCGGAGAGAAGGCGATCGGAGAGGTCGGGCACGAGCTGCCTGACCTCGGAGAAGCGCAGCGGGCCCTCCATGAGCACGAGCAGGATCGCGCCGGTCCAGCGCTTGCCCGACCAGCTCGACCGCGCGGTGGTAGAGCGAGCAGCACGGGTTGGCGGTGCGGCGTCCGCGGCCTTCCCTGGCCTGGTCTCGGTTGCCGAGCCGGCGACCATGACCACCATCGTAGTCGCTCCTGACGCTATGCCGCCTGGGCGAGCCGCGCGTCCTCGGCCGAGCCGTCGAAGGGCACGTCACCCGCCCGGGTAACCAGGTTGCCGAAGCTGGCGAGCGCCACGTGCGCCGACCGTCTCGAGGATCTGCTCGTCGGTCCAGCCCGCCTCGCGCGCCTCCTCGTGGACGTGGAGCGGCGGCGCGCCGTCGCTCTCGAGGAGCGCCTTCACGAAGCGCAGCAGCGCCGCCTCGCGCTCGTCATGCGAGTCGAACTCGCGCGCCAGCGCGATCTCGTCGAGCCCCAGCCCGGCCTCGCGGGCCGTGCGCTGGAGCGTCGACAGCGCGTACTCGCTGTCCTGCTGCTCGGCCACGGCAAGCGCGATGCGCTGCTGGGTGGCCCAGGGCAGCGCGCCGTGGCGAAGCTCGGAGCGGAAGCGGGCGTAGGCGCGCAGCGTCGCCGGCGACCCGGCGAGCACGCCGATGAAGTTCGAGAGCTGGCCGCCGCCGGCCAGCGCCCCCTTGAGCACCGGGAGGCTGCGTTCGGGAGCCGTCAGCTCGTCGTGGACCTGGAACCTGCTCTCCTTCGTCTTCATCGGGCTTCACTCTCTGGGGGTCGCTTACGGTTCGTGAGTATAGGGAAAAATGGAGCGCCCGGCGCTCCATAGGGAATACGCACGAACACCCCGTTCGGATGCCCGCCCAGACGAAGGTTGGGGGCGGCCTAGAGTGGCGCTGCGTTGGCCGTGGCCGCGGCCACGAGCACGAGGAACAGCCCGAGCAGGAACGCCCACAGGGCGACCCGGTCGGGACGGGCGGCGATCTGCCGCTGCGTCGGGGAGGGGCGACGCCGGGGCGGCACCGGATGTCCGGTGATCGTGACCGTGCGGCGCTCGCCGGTCTCGGGACGCTCGAACCGGCCTCGCGGGCGCAGCGGCACGGGCTCGGCCGGAGCGCGGTCGAAGCGCCCCGTCCGGTTGGTCATCGGCTGATCATCCTCCCGCAGCGCGCGGGCACCGGAAGCTGGCATCGGTCCTCTTTCTTGTCGCCTGCGGGGTTAGCTGACGGGCTCGCGCTGAAAGAGTTGCGCTACGCCACGAAGCATCGCGGCGATTCGCCCCCGGCCGTTCGGCCTTCCGGTTCCCCCGCGCCCCTCTATCGAGGAGCCTCGGCTGGATGGACGGCCGCATGCTACCAGGGAAGCCGAGCCGCCGGACGGAAAAGCCCCGCTAACTGCGGGATCGATTACTGCCCGGCGACGTTGGAGACGTACGTCGCGACGTCGTCCGCGTCGCTGCCCTGGAGCAGCCCCGACGGCATCCGCTTCTGGCCCGTGCCGCCCACCTTGATCGCGCTCAGGACGCGGGCCTTCGTGACCTTGCCGATCGTGTCCAAATCGGGCCCGGTGACCCCGCGGGCGTTGACCGCGTCGAGGTTGTGGCAGCTCGCGCACGTCCTCCTGAAGAGGGCCTTGCCGTGCTCCGCCTTCGGACTGAGACTGGTCTTCTCCAGATGGCCGACACCGCCCTCGTGCTCACCGCGCGAGGCGATGACCGCTGCCGGCACCGCGATCCCGAGACCCACGTACATCAGCGGGATCACGATCCGGAACAGGCCGCCGCCACCGGTGAGGTACGCCTCCCTGGCGGCGCCCGGGCCGCCCGAGAAGGCGACGAAGATCACGCCGATGCCGAGGAGGACAAACGGCAGCAGGATGACGACCACGGCCATTGGGCCCGGCACTCTATTCCACGCGACCGGCTGACTTACGCGTCGGCGGCGGCCGCCCGGCGGGCGCGCTTCCAGCTCCCGTAGGCCGCGAAGACCTCGCTGAGCGCCGGCAGCGCGCTGTCGTCCGAGGCGCACTGCTGGTAGTCGACCATCAGCAGTCGCTCCGGCCGCGCCCCGAGGCGGTCGGCGACGCGACGGATGGCCTCGCAGATCTCGTCGTTTGGGGTGCCCTGGTCCCCACCGGAGCGCTTTGCCTCGTGGGCGAAGACGCCGGCGGCGCTACCGCGGGCGCCCGGCTCGGCCGCCGCGGTGGGGCGTGCCCTGCCCACGCCGACCAGCAGGCGGCAGTGCGGGCAGCGCATCGGCTCGGGCGGCCAGCGCTTGGCCACCCGCCGCTCGATCAGCAGGTGGCAGTGTGGGCAATAAGCGTCGCGAGCCTGTTTCTGGCGAGTGGCGGAGGCCATTCCTCTCCCGATCGGAACGACCTTCGTATTCGCCCGTCTGCCGGACAGCGAAACCTGAATTGGGTACCGCTTTCGCTAACGGGCCAGGCGCTCTGCGCCCGCGTACACGTTGAAGGAGTCGCCGCGCACGAACCCGCACAGGAGCATCCCCCGCTCCTCGGCGAGCTCCACCGCGAGGCTCGACGGAGCGCCCACCGCGACGACACCGGCGAGCCCGGCGACGCTGGCCTTCTGGACGAGCTCGAAGCCGGCCCGGCCGCTCAGGCAGGCGAGCAGCCCGGCGAGCGGCCAGCGACCGCCGAGCAGAAGCGCGCCGAGCGCCTTGTCCATCGCGTTGTGCCGGCCGACGTCCTCGCGCAGCACGAGCATCTCCCCGCCCGGCTCGAACACGGCGGTCGCGTGGAGGCCTCCGGTTCGCTCGAACCCGGGCTGATCGCCGCGGGCCTCGTCGGGAAGGCGCAGCACGAGCTCCGGCTTCGACCGGAGGGCTCGGCCCCGCGGGCGGGGACTCGCGCTTGACGAACTCGAGCGCCGCCTTGCCGCAGATCCCGCACGACGAGGTCATGTAGAAGCGGCGCTCGTCCGTCGGGTCGCGGCGCAGCCCGGAGCGGGTGTGGACGTCGACCACGTTTGCGGCGAGGTCCTCGGTTGGCCCGGCCGAGACGACGTCCTCGCGGCCGCCGATGAGCCCCTCTCCCGCGAGGAAGCCCACGGCGAGCTCCTCGTCCTCGCCGGGCGTGCGCATGGCCACCGCGACCGGCTCGCCGTCCACCCGGATCTCGAGCGGCTCCTCCACGGCGACCTCGTCGCGGGCGCGTTCGAGCCGAGCGCCCGGCGCGACCCGCTCGATCCACGTCACCGCTACGTGGGGGTCGACGGTGACCGTCATCCCCGCGAAAGCTACAGACGCGCGAGAACCTCCTTGGCCGCGCGCCCGGCACGCGCAGCTGGGCCGTAGTCGACGAGCCCTCCCGGCGCGACGTAGAAAGCCCCCGCTTTCGCGAGGGCTTCCCTTAGCTGACCTGTAAGCCGGATCTTGTCGTGAGCAGCCATCCATCTCACCCTCGAGAGGGTGGGGCCCGAAGGCCCTGCGGCCTACCTGGGACTCGGCGGGCAGCGTCGTCGTCCCTGCTTGGCCTTGCACCGGGTGGGGTTTGCCTGGCCGGCGTGTCGCCACGCCGCCGGTGCGCTCTTACCGCACCATTTCACCCTTGCCGGCGACGGAATTCACGTGCGATCCCGCCGCTTAGGCGGTGTGTTTCTGTGGCACTTTCCCGCGGGTTTCCCCGGGTCGGGTTTCCCGACCACCTTGCCCTGCGGTGTCCGGACTTTCCTCGAGGGCCGGTTGTCTCCCCGGCCTCCCGCGACTGCTTGGCCAGCAGTCCCTCAATGGTAGGGCGGCGCGGCGCTCGCGACCAGCCACGCTAGGCAGATTTCACTCAGCAGCCGAGCGCGCCGCTAGCGCAGCTCGGACCCGCAGCCGCGGCACTCGCCCGCGCCGCCCGCCAGCGCCATGTGCTCGCCGCAGACCGGACAGTCGGTGCTGCCCTCGTCCAGCAGCGCTGCCCAGTGACGGTCGAGGCGCTGCTCGAGCGTCAGGCCGCCGACGTGCAGCGGCGTGAACGGAAGTGGGGCTGTCAGCGTCGTCATGAGACCCTCCTACAGACACCGACCACACGACCCAGCACCTCCAGGTCTCGGGTGCGGATCGGCTCCATCTGCTCGTTCTCCGGCTGGAGCCGGACGTGATCCTTCTCCTTGAAGAAGCGCTTGACGGTGGCCTCCTCCCCTACCAGAGCCACCACGATCTCGCCGTTGCGCGCGGCCTCCTGCCGCCGCACCACGACGTGGTCGCCGTCGAGGATGCCGGCGTCCTTCATGGAGTCGCCCTTGACGCGGAGCAGGAACTCCCCCTGCTCGCCGCCGGCGATCTCCGGGACCGGCACGTAGTCCTCGATGTTCTCGTCGGCCAGCACGGGCTGGCCGGCGGCCACCTGGCCCACGAGCGGCAGCCCGTCGGGCGATATGACCTGCTTGGCCTTGTCGACCAGCACCTCGATCGCGCGCGGCTTTGTCGGATCCCGCCGCAACAGGCCGACCTTCTCCAGGTTGGCGAGGTGGGCGTGGACCGTGGACGACGAGGTCAGGCCGATGGCCTTTCCGATGTCGCGCACCGTGGGCGGGTAGCCGTGCTTTGCGGAGTAGCGCTTGATGAAGTCGAAGATCTCCTGCTGCCGCTTGGTGAGGTTGAGCTCGACCATCGTCTAGACGTCTCCTCGGGGCCGGTTGCGATTGCGTAGTCCGAACATGTGTTCGTAGACTAGCTGGGTATCCGGACGGCTTCAAGGGCTGCACCGGCCCCGCCTATAATCGGCGTCCCCGCGCCTGTGGCGGAATTGGTAGACGCGCAAGGTTGAGGGCCTTGTGGACCTTATGGTCCGTGGGAGTTCGAGTCTCCCTGGGCGCACTAGACGAGCATGCAGATCACGAGGAACTCCGCCGAGACCGCCCCCGGGCCGAGCGACTGGTTCACCGGGGCGGTCTACATCGACGCCGTCGCCACGCCATCGGAGCCATCCCGCCTGCAGGCCGCCAGCGTCCACTTCACCCCGGGCGCCCGCACGGCGTGGCACACCCACCCCTTCGGTCAGACGATCTACGTCACCGAGGGCGCCGGCCTATGCCAGCGCCGCGGCGGCCCGATCGAGGTCATCGGTCCCGGCGACCGCGTCTTCTTCGAGCCGGGCGAGGATCACTGGCACGGGGCCACACCGGACCGCTTCATGACGCACCTCGCGATGCAGGAGGTCGACGACGACGGCAGCCCCGTCACGTGGGGCGAGCACGTCACCGACCAGGAGTACAACGCGGCTCCGGGCTAGGGCAGCACGACGCCGAGAACGCCGGCCGCCGCACGGGCGGCCAGGAGCTCGTCGTGCGGCGCCTGCCCGGCCATCGCGATAACGGCGCCCTCGAGCGCTCCAGCGAACGCCCGCGCGACCGTCCGGGCGGGCGGGCCGGGTGGAATCGAGCCGTCTCTGCGCCCCGCCTTGATCAGGCGGGCACAGCGCTCGACGAGCCCCTCCGAGACGCGATCGAGCTTGCGCCCTATCGGGTGGTCCTGGCCGCTGAACTCCAGCCTCAGCGCCATCGCCACGCGCGCGACGTCTCGTCTGCACAGGACGGCGTGACCACGCGCAAGCACGATCAGCGCGGCCACTGGATCGGCCTGCTCGTCGGCCAGCTCCCCGACCTCTCGCCTCCACGTCTCGTCGGCCCACTCGACCACCGCAAGGGCGAGGTCCTCCTTGTCCTTGAACTGGTGGTAGAGGGCACCGCGCGTGTAGCCGGCCTCGCGCGCCACCTGCTCGAGCTTGAGGTTGCTGTAGCCGTAGCGGGAGAGCCCCCTGGCGGCGGACTCGAGCAAGGCATTCCTGCTGCGAGCGCGCCGCTCCGCCTGAGTCGAGTGCCGACCTGACGTACGTACATGCATGTATGTATAATACGACGCGAATCGGCGAGAGGACAGCTCATGTCTACGCAGGGGATCGACTTCACCTCCCGCACGCGCCAGGTCGGGGTGCCGTCAACGGCGCGAACGCTCAGCACCCTCCCCCGCCTCGACTACGAGGACGCGTTCCTCGTCGAGAGCGCCGCGGCTCAGGAGCGAACGGCCGAGCAGTGGGCGCGAGCCACCCTGGAAGGCGCTCCGGAGAAGACGCGGAGGACCCTCCGTTGGGGCTGGTTCGCCCTGGGACTGCGGCTCGGCTCAACCCGGGATGCCCGACGCGTGCTCGGCTGGGAGGTTCGCCGCAGCAGCCCGGACGTCGCCCTCCTCGCCGCCAGCTCCCCCCTGGGGCTCACGGGTGAAGTGCTGTTCCAGCGCCGGGACCGCAAGCTGCTCTTCGCCACCTTCCTCCAGCTGAGGAATCCGCTCGCACGCCTGCTGTGGGCCCGAGTCGCGCCCGGCCATCGACTTGTCGTGCGGAAGCTCCTCGAGCGGGCGCGGCAGGGATGAGGCTCCCCGACGGCGCGCATACCTCCCGGCCCTGGCGGATTCACGAGCTCACGCCGGACTTCCGCCTCGAGGACGTCTGGGAGCTGCCCACGCCCGGCGGCCCGGAGGACTTCCCCCGCCTGGTCCAGCTGGCCGCCTTCCTCGACCCGGCCCAGAGCTCCTCCGCCGCCGTCCGGGCGCTGTTCGACGTCCGCTGGAAGATCGGCGGGCTGCTCGGCTGGGATGGTCCCGACGCCGGGCTCGGCTCCAGGGTCCCGACCCTGCGCGACCGGCTGCCGGCGGACCTGCTCGACGGACCCTCGGGGCCGGAGTTCGAGGCGCTGCCGTTCGACCCCCTGTACCTGCTGGAGGACGAGTGGGCAGCCGAGATCGCCAACCGGACCATGCACGGGATCCTCCACCTCGGCTGGGTTCCGGACGAGACCGGCGGCTACCGCGGCCAGATGGCGGTCCTGGTGAAGCGCAACGGCCTGCTGGGAACCGCCTACATGGCCGCGATCGCGCCGTTCCGGCACCTGATCGTGTACCCGCCGATGCTCCGGGAGGTCGGGCGTTCCTGGCGGGCGGACGCCGCCACGCCTAGCTCCGGACGAGGTGCCGCAGCTCCGCCTCAGCCGACTCCGGCTCCTCCGGAAGGCGCTCGAACGCCGCCAGAGCAACCCTCAGCTCCGTGATTGTCGTCGCCGGCCGCTCCAGGCAGAGCCTCCCGAGCCAGCGGATCACCGCGGCCTCGTAGCGCGAGGGATCGGCGCGGTACAGGGCGCAGACGCGCAGCGCGTCGTCCAGGTTGATCGTGGGCAGCTCCGTCGCGGCCGCCCGGACGTTCGCGAGGTTGCCGCTCTCCAGCGCTCTGCGGAACCTCGCGTAGGAGCCGGCCACGAACGCATGTTCGCATGCGGCAAGGTCGCTCAGGGCCTATCGGTGACCGCCGCTACGCTGGGCCTCGCATGATCCTCACCCCCGATCAGAGGCTCCGCGTCTTCGTCAGCTCCACCCTCGGGGAGCTGGCAGAGGAGCGCCACGCGGTGCGGCGCGCGATCGAGTCGCTGCAGCTCGCGCCGGTCATGTTCGAGCAGGGCGCGCGGCCGCATCCGCCCCGAAGCCTGTACCGCGCCTATCTCGAGCAGAGCCACGTGTTCGTGGCGATCTACTGGGAGCGCTACGGCTGGATCGCGCCCGACATGGAGATCTCGGGCCTCGAGGACGAGCTGATCATGGCCAAGGGGATGCCGACGCTCATGTACGTCAAGCGCCCCGCCCCCAACCGCGAGGAGGGGCTGAAGAAGATGCTCGACCGGATCAGGGATGAGGCACTCGTCTCCTATAGGCCGTTCGAGACCTCCGAGGAGCTGGTACAGATCGTGGCCCAGGATCTGCTCACCCTGCTCACCGAGCGCTTCGAGGGCTCCAAGGCCGAGCGGCGGTCCCAGTCGCGGATGGAGACCCGCCTGCGCGGCCCGGTCCCGGCCCCTCCCAGCGGGCTGGTCGGGCGCGATGACGAGCTTGCGGCGCTCGTCGAGCTGCTCGACGGCGGCTGCCGGCTCATCACCATGACCGGACCCGGCGGGGTCGGCAAGACCCGGCTCGCGATCGAGACCGGCGGCAGCGCCGCGAGGGGCTTTCCCGGCGGCGTCTTCTTCGTCCCGCTCGACTCGGTCGAGGACCCGGCGTTCGTTCCGGCCACGATCGTGCGCTCCCTCGGGCTGAGCCAGGGAGGCGCGGCGAGTCCGGACAGCGCGACGGACGCGCTCGACGTGGTCCGCGACTTCCTGCGCGACCGAAGCGCGTTGCTCATCCTGGACAACTTCGAGCAGCTCTCGGGAGCGGCGCCGCTCATCGGCGAGCTGCTCTCCAGCTGCGCCGGGCTCACGATCATCGTCACGAGCCGCGCCGTGCTCCGGCTCCAGGGCGAGCGCGAGTTTTCGGTCCAGCCACTGAGCCTGCCGAAGGACGGCGTCTACACCGGCGTGAGCCAGTACGACGCCGTGCGCCTGTTCATCGAGCGCGCGAAGGCCGTGCGGCCGAACTTCACCATCAACGAGCACAACGCCCCGGCGGTCGCCGAGATCTGTTCCCGGCTCGACGGCCTGCCGCTGGCGATCGAGCTCGCGGCCGCGCGCGTGAAGCTCCTCCACCCGGAGGAGCTGCTCAAGCGGCTCGGCGACCGGCTCGAGCTGGTGGGCGGAGACCGGCCCGACCTCCCGGAGCGCCAGCAGACGATGCGCAACACGATCCTCTGGAGCTACGGACTGCTGAGCGACGAGGAGAAGGAGCTGTTCGCCCGTCTCGGGGTCTTCGTCGGTGGCTTCACCCTCGAGGCGGCCGAGGCGGTGTGCACCCCGGCGGGCGACATCGACATCGTCGATCCGCTCTCCTCCCTGATCGACAAGAGCCTCGTCCACGCCGATCCCGCCGGCCTCGTGCCCGGCTTCGGGATGCTGCGGACGATCCGGAGCTTCGCCGTCGAGCAGCTCGAGGCCTCAGGTCGGCTCGAGGAGACCCGGGGACGGCACGCCGACTACTTCGTCCAGCGCGCCCTGGCAGCGCACGAGGGGCTGCGCGGCCCCGAGGAACCGACCTGGCAGCAGGAGCTGCTCGCCAACACCGACAACCTGCACGCCGCCTACGCGTGGTGGCTGGAGAACCGGGACCCCGACACGCTCGCCGACGTCGGCTGGTCGCTGTGGATGTTCTGGTGGCTCTCCGGCGCCTACCACCGCGAGGGCCGCGAGCTCCTGGACGCGGTGCTCGAGCGTCATGAGGGGCTCTCCGCGCGCGCGGGCGCGCGGGCGCGGGCGGCGCGCGGGCTGATCGCCGTGTGGCAGGCGGACTACGCGGCCGCGATTCCCGACCTGTCGGCGGGGCTCGACGTATTCGAGCGGCTCGAGGACCAGCAGGGCGCGGGCTACGCCCTGTCGGGGCTGGCGCTGGTCGAGCTTCTCTCGACGGGCGCCGACTCCGCGGAGAAGAAGCTGCGCGCCGCCCGCCAGAGCCTCCTGGCAAGCGGGGACCGCTGGGCCGCGCTGCTGGCGATGAACGGCCTTCTCTGGGGTCTCCAGACCACCGGCAAGCTCCCCGAGTCGGAGGACGAGTACCGCGCCACGCAGGCGGAGGCCAAGGCCCTCGGGTCCCTCCACGAGATCAACATGGCCAACGCCAACCTCGGCCGCTACTACCTCTACAGGGGAGATGCGGCGGAGGCGCTCCCTTGCCTCCAACAGTGGCTGGACGGTCTGGTCCAGCTGCGCCACAAGGGGTCGCTTGCCTCCGCCCTCGAGGCCATCGGCGAGGCTTCGATGCTGCTCGGCGACCCGCAGCGCGCCGTCCGGCTCATGGCCGCGGCGAGGGCGCTTCGCGGGGAGATCGGCGCCCCGCAGCGAGACACGGCCCGGGAGCGGACGGCCAGGAACCTGAGCCGCCTCGAGGCCGAGCTCGGCGGCGAGGAATTCCGGGCCGCCTGGTCGCAGGGCGAGCAGCTCGGCTTCGACGAGGCCGTCGAGGCGGCCGCCGCGCCGGCCGGTCAGCCTGCTCAGGTCGGGCTCGACGGGTCCTGATACGGTCGCGCCGCAGTTCTGGCCCCTATAGGAAGGATCTCTCCATGAGGAGCAAGCTCTACCTGCTTGGCGTTGCGCTGCTCGCCTGCGCGGTTCTCGCCGCCGGTTGCGGCGGAGGCGACGACAACGGAGGCGGCGGCGACAGCAGCAAGAGCAGCACCGGGAGCACCGGGAGCAGCGGGAGCAGTGGCTCCTCCTCGTCGGACGCGAACGTCCAGCAGATCGTCGACAGCTGCAAGCAGAGCGTGTCCGCGGCGCAGGGTCTCTCGTCCAAGGCCAAGAAGGAGCTCAACGACCTGTGCGAGAAGGCCGGCAGTGGCGACGCGAATGCCGCGCGGAAGGCGTCGCGGGACGTCTGCGTGACGATCGTCAAGGACACGATCCCGTCGGGCCCCGCGCAGGACCAGGCCGTAACGGCCTGCAAGCAGACGTCGCAGTAGTCCAAAAGGCAGATGCGGGCGCCGCCGGGGATTCCCCGGCGCCCTGTGTAGCCTGAGCTGCCGCGTGCGCGAGTTGCTCGAGGCCCTGCTGGACGCCGCGGCCGGCAGGGCCGACTACGCGGACGCGCGGCACGTTCGCGCGCTGCGCGAGCGCATCACCGTCCGCGACGGCGACGTCCACGAGCTCGATTCGGACGACAGCGACGGCGTCGGCGTTCGGGTCCGGGTCGGCGGCGCCTGGGGCTTCGCCGCCGTTCGCGGGAGCTCGCGCGCGGACGCCGGGGCGGCCGTCCGGAAGGCGCTCGCGATCGCGGAGGCCCAGCCTCGCGTGCCCGGCTCCCGCCTCGCGCCCGAGGCTCCGGCGCGGGGATCGTGGGCGAGCCCGATGGAGCGGGACCCGTTCGCCGTCTCGCTCGAGGACAAGCTGACCACTCTCACCGGCGCCGTCGAGGCGCTCCGGCGCGAGCGCGACGTGGCTGTCGCCACCGCCCGCTTCCAGGCCTTCCGGACCGAGAAGGCGTTCGCCTCGAGCGAGGGCGCGTACTGCGAGCAGAGGCTGACCGAGTGCGGCGGCGAGATCGCCGCGGCCGCGGTCGGCGACACCGAGACGCAGGTCCGCTCGCATCCCGCGTCGCACGGCGGCGGCGTTGCCCAGGCCGGCTATGAGCACTTTGCGGGGCTCCGGCTGGTGGACGCGGCGCCGCGGGTGGCGGCGGAGGTCGCCGAGCTTCTGCGCGCCCCGGCCTGCCCCGCGGGCGAGACGACGCTGATCCTCGCGGGGGAGCAGCTCGGGCTCCAGATCCACGAGTCGGTGGGCCATGCGATCGAGCTCGACCGCGTGCTCGGCCGCGAGGCCTCCTACGCCGGCACGAGCTACCTCGCCCCCGACTCCGCCGGCTCCTTTCGGGTCGGCTCGCGGCTCATGAACGTCACGGCCGATGCGACCAGGGCCGGCGGGCTCGGCAGCTTCGGCTGGGACGACGAGGGCGTGGAGGCCCAGGCCGTCCCGCTGGTCCGCGAGGGCACGGTCACAGGCTTCCTCTCCTCGCGCGAGACCGCCGCCGAGATCGGCCTCGAGCGCTCCGGCGGCTGCATGCGAGCCGACGGCTTCGGGCGCCAGCCGATCGTGCGCATGACCAACGTGAACCTCGAGCCCGGCGACGCCGGCACGCTCGAGGACCTGATCGCCGACACCGACCGCGGCATCCTGATCGACATCAACCGCTCCTGGTCGATCGACGATCGCCGCCTGCACTTCCACTTCGAGGGCGAGGCGGCCTGGGAGATCGCCGGCGGCCGTCGCACCCGGCTCCTCCGCAACCCGAGCTACGCGGGGGTGACCCCCGCGTTCTGGTCGGGCCTCGACGCGGTCTGCTCGGCTTCGGCCTGGCGGCTGGCCTCCCTGACCGACTGCGGCAAGGGCGAGCCGGGACAATGGGGGCACGTCTCGCACGGCTCGGCCCCCGCGCGCTTCCGCGGCGTCGAGGTGGGAGCGCGGTGAGCGGTACGGAGGAGATCGCCGAGCTGGCACTCGCCGCCGCCCCCGCGGGCGACGCGCTGGCCCAGGTGATCCGCGAGCGGTCGCTGCTGCTGCGCTTCGCCCGCTAGCGCCCGACCCAGGCGACCGCCCTCGACGACCTGACCGTCGAGATCGCCGTGGTACGCGACGGCCACGTGGGCCGCGCCTCGACGAACGACGACGACCCGGATTCCCTCACCGCGTGCGGACGTCGAGCCGACGCCGCCGCGGTCGCCGCCGCCCGCGCCGCGGGGGCCGGCGGCTACCCCGGCTTCCCGGCGCCGGCCGAGCTCCGGGCCGCGCTCGGAGAGGAGTCCTCCCCGGCCGATCCCGCGGCGGGCGGTCGAGCGCTGGCGGCCGTCTTCGAGGTGGCAGACGGAGCCGGCGTCGAGGCCCACGGCGTCTGGACCACGGCCGAGGTCGAGACGGCGGTGGCGTCGACATCGGGCACGCGCGTGGCCGAGTCGCTCGGCGATGCCTTCATGAAGGTGATCTGCAGCGCGCCCTCCGGGCGCAGCGGCTACGACGCCTGCACCGCGCGCTCCGCCGACGACTTGGACGCCCGTGGGCTGGCCGAGGTCGCGGCCCGCAAGGCCGTCCATCCCGGCGAGCCGGCGGCGCTCTCACCCGGCGAGTACCCGGTGGTGTTCGAGCACCACGCGGTGGGGATCCTGCTCGAGATGCTGGGGGCGACCGCGTTCGACGGCATGGCCCACGCCGAGGGCCGCGGAGCGCTCAGCGAGCGCCTCGGCACGGTGGTCGCCTCGCCCGGGGTGAACCTCGCGGACTCGCCGCGGCTTCCGGCGACCCTGCCACGGAGGTTCGACGCCGAGGGGGTGCCCAAGGCGCCTCTGCCGCTGATCCAGGACGGCGTGGCCCACCGGGTGGTCCACGACACGCGCAGCGCCGCCGTGGCCGCCGCGAGCTCGACCGGACACGCACGGGTGCCCGGCGGCGGGCCCGGCCCACGACCCACGAACCTGATGCTCGTGGGCGGCGGGGCCGCGGACGACAGCGAGCTCTGCGCCCCCATCGAGCGCGGCGTCTACGTGACGCGCCTCTGGTACGCGAACGTCGTCCGGCCCAAGGAGACGCTCGTGACCGCCATGACCCGCGACGGCACCTTCCTGATCGAGGACGGCCGGGTCACCCGTCCGCTCGCGGACGTCCGCCTCACCGACAGCGTCCTCGGCATCCTCGCCCGGACCGAGGCCCTGTCCTCGCGCCCGCGGCTGACGAGCGAGGGCGAGTTCTACGGGCGACGCTTCGCGAGCGGCGTCGTCTGCCCGGGGATCCGGGCCGGCGGCGTGCGGCTCAGCTAGCCGCGGCCGCAGGTTACGCCTGGGGGTGGGCCCTTTCAGGGTTGAATATCGAACCTCAAAGGGCCCAGGCCCCTCACTGCTGCTCATGGGCCCGCCGGCCCCCGGCAGGGGGCGGCTCAGCTGACCTTCAGGAGAGCGATCACGTTGACCACGAAGAGGAGGGCGAACACGACCGTCCAGCGGTTCAGGTTGCGCTCCACCAGCGAGCCGCCGCCGAGGGGGCCGGAACCGGTGCCGACGCCGAAGGCGCCGGACAGCCCCGAGTCCTTGCCCGAGTGCATCAGGATCAGCACGATGAGGACCACCGCCAGGATGATCTGAACGCCGCTGAGAACCTGCTCCATCGCCGATCAGCCTAGCTTGTCCAGCTCGCGAAGAATCTCCATGGCCTCGCCGCGCAGCTCGCGGTCGATGACCCGCCAGTCGGCCTCGGAGAGCTTGCCCATGCGGTGGTCCAGCTCGGCGTCGCGGATCTCGCGGTACTTCGCCTCCTTGGCCGCCTCGAGCTCGGCCCGGCGGGCGTCGTCGCGCCGCTCGACCGCGCCCGGGCCGGCTGAGCGGGACGAGCACGACCATGGCCACGAGCGCGACGAGCACGATGAAGGCGAGGCCGAACTCCAACTACGCGCGCGAGAGCTCGCGCCCCAGCCGGGCCGCGTAGAGGCTGGTCACGCGGCGCAGGCGGGCCTCGGGCGATGGCCACAGCGCCACGAGGGCGCCGAGCACGGCGATGCCGCCGCCGATCCAGATCCAGACCACGAGCGGCGAGACGATGAAGCGGAAGGCCGCGGGCGGCGGGTTGCGGCGGTAGCTCTCGGCGAGCGCGGCGACCGCGCGCGCCTGGGTGTCGGTGCCGGCCCCCGCCAGCCGCATGTCGAGCTTTCGGGCGACGGGCACGAGCGACGAGAGGTCGGGCCGGATCGCCAGCCAGAGGTCGCGGCGCAGGCCCCAGCGCACATCCACCTCGCTGTTGGCCTCGCCCTCGAAGAACTGGGAGATCGGCCCGATCGGCCCCTGGGACGCGTCGCGGGCGGGGTAGTAGTTCCGCGACGGGCGCAGCGTGAACGCTCCTCGCCCTTGCGCAGCTCCAGCACCGCGCCGAGCGAGATGGGCGCGCCCGTGCCGGCGCGGTCGTCCCCCAGGTCGGCGGTGGCCCGCTTGTAGGTGAGCGTGTAGCCGCCCACGCGTGGACTGGCCGGGCCGCAGCCGCACGTCGCGCTGCTGGACGAACGCCGACGAGGCGGCCACGCCGAGGAAGAGGATCGCGATCCCGGCGTGCACGATGTAGCCGCCGTAGCGGCGGCGGTTGCGTCCCGCCAGGCGCACGAGCGCGCGCGGCAGCGCCTCGCCCGTCATCATCCGCCGCGCCCGGGCGCCGCGCCAGAACTCCTGTGCCATCACCGCGAGCATGAACGCCACGAAGCAGAACATGACCAGCGAGGGCAGGCTGTCGGCGGCGGAGGTCAGAGCCACCAGCACGAGCAGGACGACCCCGGTGAAGGCCAGGGGAGCGACCAGGGCGCGCCTGAGGTTCCGCGGGGTGACCCGCCGCCAGGCCACCACGGGACCGATCCCCGAGAGCAGCACCAGCACGAGCGCCAGCGGCGTGGCCAGCCGGTCGAACCAGGGCGGCCCGACGCTCGCCTTGTCGCCCGTCAGCGCCTCGGAGATGAGCGGGAAGAAGGTGCCCCAGAAGATCACGAGCGCCAGGCCCAGCAGCACCAGGTTGTTCAGCAGGAAGAACGACTCGCGCGAGAGCAGGGAGTCGAGCCTCGCCTCGCTGCGCAGGTCGGGCAGCCGGCTGACGATCAGCACCACCGAGACGACCACCACCAGCCCGATGAACATCAGGAACTGCACCCCGATGGTCGAGGCGCCGAAGGCGTGGATCGAGTCGAGCATCCCGGAGCGGACGAGGAAGGTGCCCAGCAGCGCGAGCGCGAACGTGGCGCAGATCAGCGACACGTTCCAGACCTTCAGCATCCCCCGCTTCTCCTGCACCATGATCGAGTGGATGAACGCGGTGCCCACGAGCCAGGGCATGAGCGAGGCGTTCTCCACCGGGTCCCAGGCCCAGTAGCCGCCCCAGCCGAGCTCGGTGTACGACCAGAGCGCGCCGAGCATGATCCCCGTGCCGAGGAAGGTCCAGGCGACGAGCGAGAAGCGGCGGGTGGCGCGGATCCAGTCGGCCCCGGTGTGCCGCGTGATCAGCGCCCCGATGGCGAACGCGAACGGGATCGAGAAGCCGACGTAGCCCGTGTAGAGCATCGGCGGGTGGATCATCATCGCCGGGTGGCGCAGCAGCGGGTTCAGGCCGTCGCCCTCGGCGGGCGCCTGGGCCAGGGTGGCGAACGGGTTCTCCCAGCCCACCATCAGGAGCAGGAAGAAGCCGGCCACGACCGCCAGCACCGCGGTGGCCCAGGGCGCGATCTCGCGCAGCGACCGGCGGGTGAGGAACAGCACCGCGCTGGCGAACAGCGTCAGCAGGATGGCCCAGAGCAGCAGCGACCCGTCCTGGGTCGCCCACATCGCGGTGACCTTGTAGAAGGTCGGCGTGTCGGTCGAGGAGCCCTGCGCGACCACCGCGAAGGAGAAGTCGGAGCGCAGGAAGGCGGACTCGAGGAGCGCCAAGGCTCCGGTGATGAGCCCGGCCAGGCAGTAGATCGCGCGCCGGCCGGAGACCACCCACTGGAGCGGCCCGAGCGCGCGCGCCGTACAGCGAGGCGCCCGCCGCGTAGACGGCACCGAGCAGGCCGACGGAGAGGCAGGCGGAGCCGACGCCGGCCATCAGCTCAAGACGACTTCTTCTTCGTGAACTTCGAGGGGCACTTGGTGACGAGCGAATCGCGCTGGCCCACGAAGGTGCCGTCCTTGAGCTCGCCCTTCACGATCACCTCGCGGCCCTCGCGGAAGGGGTCGGGCACCACGCCGCCGTAGCGCACCGGCACCGAGGCGGTCCCGTCGCGGTCGCGGATGCGGAACCGCAGCTCGTCGCCCGCGTGCCGCACCGAGCCGTCCACCACCTTGCCCGTGACCTCGTAGGAGTGCCCCTCGCTTGAGCTGCGAGGGCTTGCTCGCCTCGGTCGAGGCGCTGAAGCTCGTGTAGATCAGCGCGGTGGCGAGCGCCACGGCGGCGCCGAGCGCCACGACCAGCCGGATCTTGCGCTTGCGGGCGGGGTCCATCCTCCCCGCATTCTGGCAGTCGGAGTCTCAGTCCGTACGGCTCGGATGCCCCTCGCCCGGCCAGGGCGAGAGGAGCAGGATCAGCCGGGCGTCCGAGGTGGCCCGTACCTCGTGGCGCTCCTGTGGCGGGAAATGCGCCAGGAAGCCGGCACCGCCCTTCACCGTCTCGCCGCCCTGCTCGACCTCGATCTCGCCGGCGGCGACGACGAGGTAGGCACGCTCGTGCACCTGGTGCTCCTGGAGCTCCTCGCCGGCGGGCAGGTTGATGGCGATCACGCGGGTCTCGTCGTCGGTGCGCAGCACCTCGGGCTGGTGCGGCTCCACTTCGAGCGAGGCGATGTCCCAGCTGTCCATTTGGTCGCTTCCTCCTGTCCCTTGGGCCGCGGGCATCATGCCGCACCACGCGCCTCGGCGCGTCTCGCTATCCACTCGGCCCCCGGCTGGTCGGTCAGCCCGTGGGCGATGATCGAGACGAACACCGCCAGAGCGGCGATGCCGAAGATCCGCTCGGCCTGGGCGACGTCCGAGGACAGCACGAACAGGGCGAAGGTCATGGTGGCCACGCCCTTGGGGCCGAACCAGGCCATGAACGCCTTGCCGTCCCGCTGCACCTGGCGGGTGCCGGCCAGCGCGAGGAAGACGGCCATCGGACGTGCCGCGACAAGGGTGAAGGCGGCGATGGCCACCGCCGCCCAGCCGTCGTCGAAGAGGACGTCCGTCGTCAGCAGCGCCCCGAAGACCACGAAGATCCCCAGCTTGACCAGCTCGATCACGTCCTCGGAGCGGCGCTCGAAGCACTCGCGGACGTCCGGGCGGAGGATGCCGAGGACGATCGCGCAGACGAACACCGAGATGAACCCGTTCGCCTCGGGCTGCAGCACGGCGGCGCCGTAGGCCGCGAACGCCACGCCGAGCGCGTAGAGCGCCTTCTGGTGCGGCGTCACCTCGGCGCCGAGGGCGCGGCCACGGGGCAACAGCTTTGCCGCCAGGAATCCCACGAGCGCCCGGTGGCGAAGCCCAGCGACACGTCCTGGAGCACGAACCGCCACCAGACGAAGTCGCTGTCGGCTTCGAGCGCGGCCGTGAAGGCGAGCACCGCGGGCAGGGCCAGGCCGTCGTTGAGCCCCGACTCCAGGTTGAGCGAGTGGCGGATCAGCCGCGGCACGCGGGGGTTGGTGACGACCGAGGACGAGAGCACGGGATCCGTCGGCGACAGCAGCGCGCCCACGAGGAACGACTCGGTCCAGGTCAGGTCGGTGAGCGCCTTGGCGGCGCAGGCCACCAGCGCCGCGGTGATCGGCATCGCGAGCGCCAGCTTGAGCAGCGGCAGGTGCCAGGCGGTCTGGAGCATCTCCGCCTCCACCTCGAGCCCGTCGCGGAAGAGGATCACGATCAGGGCCACCACCGCGAGCGCGGTCACGAAGCCCGAGCGGGGGTCGAAATCGAGCACCTCGAGGCCGCCATCCCCCAGCGCGAAGCCCGCCAGCACGAAGAGCGCGGTGAGCGATAGGAAGCTGCGCCGGGCCAGCCCGGACAGCAGCGCGCCGGCGATCAAGAGCAGCCCGAGAACGGTGAGCGGGGCTTCCAGGGACGCCATCGACGGCTAGGTTGTCAGGTTGCCCCGCCGCAACTCCCATGCGGAGTCCTCGGTTACACAGAACGATGTCTCGCCGATCCCCGGTGGCTGCAGCCGCGATCGCCCTGGCCTGCCTCGGCCTGCCCGCGGTCACCCAGGCGGCCACGCCGCCGCACGCGGCCACACTCTCGAGCGGCTGGCAGGTCCGGGACGAGCGGGCCGCCCCCGCCGAGCCGCAGCCGGCTCCCCCTGAGGAGTCGGCCCCGGAGAGCTCGAGGCCGACCATCCCGCCCGTCCGGGCGCACGCCACCCAGGCCTCTCCCTATCGCCCCGCCCAGGTGCCGAGCGTCTTCGACCCGCGAGCGATCCCCAGCCTCTATCCAGGGACGGTGAAGCGCTACCGGCTGCGCTTCCAGGGCCCGGCCACGCCCAGGGGCTTTCGCTGGCTGATCTCGTTCGCGAGCGTCCGGCGCAAGTCGAAGGTCATCCTGAACGGGCGCGTCATCGGCCGCAACAGCGACCCGTACACCCCGTTCATGCTGGAGGCGCGGCACCTTCGCTCGGGGCGGATGAACACGCTGGTGGTGGTCGTCGACAACCGCAAGGACCCCCGCCTCCCCGAGGGCTGGTGGAACTGGGGCGGGATCGTGCGGGCCGTCAAGCTGGTGCCGGTCGGGCGCGCGTACCTCTCCGGGATCGGCCTGATGTCGAACGTGCGCTGCCGCCGCCCGGCGCGCTCCTGCAAGGCGAGCGTGCTCCTCGACGCCGGCGCTCCAGCGCCGGATGCGCGAAGACGATCAAGCCGGCGCTCGTGGTTCGCCTCCGCTCGCCGAAAGGCAAGGCCATCGAGAAGGTCTTCAAGCTTCCGCGCCAGCGCGTCGGCCAACCGCCCCCTGCGGCTGAAGCTCCGCGTCCCGGGGCCCAAGCTCTGGTCGCCCGACAACCCGCAGCTCTACTCGGCGCGGCTCACGCTCTGGGACCACGGCCGGATCCAGCAGCGGGTCAGGGACCACGTGGGGCTGCGCTCGGTGACCGTCAAGCGCGGCCATCTCTACCTGAACAACCGCCCGCTACAGCTTCGCGGCGCCTCGATCCACGAGGACATGCCCGGGCACGGCGCCGCGCTCACCAAGGGAGACGTAAAGCGGATCGTGGCCGACCTCAAGGACCTCGGCGCCAACGTGACCCGGGCCCACTACCTGCTCGACGAGCGCCTGCTCGACCGCTTCGACCGCGAGGGCATCATGGTCTGGAACGAGGCGCCGATCTGGCAGCGCGATCACGGAGCGAACCTGCTCAGCCAGGCTGCGCAGCGCAAGCGCGCCTACCTGACCGTCCGCCGCACGGTCAAGGCAGGCCGCAGCCACCCGTCGGTGATCACGCACTCCGTGGCCAACGAGCTGTCCTTCGTCCCGGACAGCCATCCGGGAACGAAGCGCTTCCTGACCCGCGCCGCCGAGTACGCCCGGGCGCTCGACCCGACGCTCCCGATCACCCTCGACATCAAGTCGCGGCCCGGCTTTCCCGAGCAGTTCGTCTACGAGCACTTCGACATCCTCGGGCTCAACCAGTACTTCGGCTGGTACGGCTGGGTCCCGAACTTCGAGGATCTGGAGCCCTTCATCCAGGAGATGCACGACCTCTATCCGGGCCGCGCACTCGTGATGACCGAGTTCGGAGCCGAGGGGCTGCCGGAGTTCGCCGACTTCCCCGCCGACAAGAAGGGCGGCTATCTGTTCCAGGCGGCCCACGCCGGCCGCACTCTGGACGTGGTCGACCGCTCCCGCTACCTGTCCGGCGCCATCTACTGGACGCTGCGCGAGTTCGAGATCTACCCCGGCTGGGGCGGGGGCGCGCCTCGACCTACGCGCGACAACACCCGCCACCACAAGGGCCTGATCACCTACGACGGAGTCAAGAAGCCGGCCTGGAACGTGGTCCGCGAGCACTACGCGCGGACGCCCCTCTACCGGCGAAAGCGCTAGGAGAGACCCGGAAGGCGCTTCGGCCCCAAAGCGGCCAGGCGCTGCGCGCCAAGACCGGCGATGACGATCAACAGGTACACCAGGACGAGCCGCTGGCGCGCCTCGACGAGGAAAGGCAGCTTGAGCAGCGTCGCCAGGAGGATCGACGCAGCGATCGTCGTCCAGGCGCCCGGCAGCCGCCGCCTCTCTGCGGCGATGGTCGCGAGTCCGGCGACGGCGAGGGCGAGGATCACGAGCCAGTAGGCGCTCGCCGCCACCCGGACCGTCCAGGTCTCGCGCAGCTCGCCCCAGCGCAGGATCGGCGATTCGCGCCCGTACATCAGGTAGACGCGCTCGGCGTCGAAGCGCAGCCAGCGGAGGGGGTGCTCGCGGAGGTTGTCGAGACCCAGCCTGTAGTAGTGGTTCTCGTGTGCCTTGGGATGCTCGGTGCTCGTGGAGCCGAGCCTCTCGACCAGCGCGGGGCTCGTGTACTCCGCGGCCAGGGTCCCGAGGTAGAAGGTCACGCCGCCGTTCGTGGACGTCGGGATGAACTCGCCGAACTCGTTCGCGTTGCGGACGGTCCAGGGACCGATGAAGACCAGCGCGCCGGCCACCGCCAGCGCAGCGAGCCTTCGCGGCGGCGCGCGCAGCAGCCAGACCGCCGCGACCATCGCCGCCGCGATGCCGACGTCGCCCCTCACGAGGATCAGCCCTCCCGCCAGCAGCCCGGCCCCCAGGGCGGTGGCCGGGGAGGGCCGCCCGAACGCCACCAGCACCACCAGGCCCGTGAACAGGAGCGCCGCCAGGTGCTCGGTGCCGAGCACGGGGGCGAAGGCGATGCCGCTCGGGTAGAGGCACATGGCCGCCACCGCGGCGGCCGCGAAGCGCGGACGCAGAAGGCGCGTGGCCGCCACGGCCGCGAGGACGATCGCCCCCCACTCCAGCGTCGCCCCGAGGAGCGCGCCTGCGTGCGGGTGGACGCCCACGACCAGGTACCCCAGACCCAGGACCAGCGGCCAGCCCGGCGGCCAGTAGGCGTCGCGGTAGGCGGGGTCGGAGCTGTAGATCCAGTGACGGGCCAGGTTCTCCGCGTGCTTGTGGTACTCGAGGAAGTCGGAGACCGGGTCCACCGGGTGGACGAGCACCCAGGCAAGGCGCAGCACGAGCGCCACCGCCAGCAGGGCGACGACAAGCGGCGAGAGCCCGAGGCGCCCCACGGGCCGAGGCTAACGCGGCAGGCTGCGGGTCAGCTCGACCGTCTGCTGGAAGGTCGGCCGGTTCTGGAGCGGGAAGTTCGGAACGTCGATTCCCGCCGCGACCGTGAAGCGGTTCATGTCCCAGCAGAGCGCCTGCGCGTTGGATGCGCAGTCGCTCGCGTGGCCGTAGAGGTCCTTGCGGCTGACGCTGAGCGCGCTGAGCAGCGCGCTCCGGAGGAGCTTGCGGCAGCGCTTGCGCGAGCCGCGTCCGCAGTAGGCCCGCGACCAGCGGCCGCGGATTCGAGCCCGCCCGAAGAGCTTGCGGAGGTCCTTGTTCACGTAGCCCCACCAGCCCGAGTAGAAGTCCGGGGCGCTGGCGCCCGAGCCGCCGACGCCGTTCGCACCGGTCGCCAGCATGTCGGTCAGCCGGCTCGTGGTGGTCCGGCCGAGCACGCGGCCGAACTCGGCGTCGACGAGCCGCGGCCAGAAGGCGTCCATCAATGTGACCGCGTCGTCGTCGTCATAGCGGCCGTTCTTGTCGAGGTCGCGGCGATGCCCGCCCTTCGAGCGCCAGCCCTTGAGGATCGCGATCGCGTTCCTCAGCCTCGCGTCCCTTGGCTTGCCGATCGCCTTCAGGAGGATCCTCAGGTCGCGTAGGCGGATGTCCTCGGTGGCGGCCTCCTCCATCGACTGCACGAGCTGCTCGAGGCCCATCTTGTGGCCGCCGCGAATCGCGCGGCGCACGTGGTCCGCGATCATCTGCTGGCGCTGCAGCGGCCCGTAGGCGAACTCGGCGTCGGAGGCGGCCCAGCCCGGCGCCTGCTTGTTGTTCCACGACACCAGGTAGGTCTGGTCGGTCGCGTGCGGCCGCTTGTTCAGCGGCACCGTCGACATCGTGTGCAGGTTCGCGTCGTAATGCTTCCAGTCGTAGCGGCCGCTGCCGAGAACCGGGAAGTCGGGCGAGGTCTTCTTGGCGCGCTGCGGGTACCAGCCCGAGAGCTGATAGGCGATGTGCTTCGAGTCGATGTAGCCCCAGTTGAAGGCGAAGTTGATCCCGTCGACGGCTTGGCGGAACGACTCGGGGTCGTGCGTCCAGGCCGGGTCGTTGAGCCGGAAGAACCCGATCGCGCTGTCGGCCTCGTGGAAGTAGGTGGTACGCGCCGTGGTGAACGCGACCTTCTTCCCGCGCGACTTCCCGCGCGCGTAGACGATGCCGTGCACCGTCCGGTAGACGGTCAGCGTCTCGGAGCCGTCGGGGGTCGAGTCGACCAGGTTGGAATGCCAGGAGTTCGAGCGCGTCAGCTTCTCCATCGCCCGGCACTTGCCCTTCCACATGTAGTGGAAGTCGTCCTGGCAGAGCACGTCCGCGAAGGTGTCGACGTTGTCCGAACCGGCCGTCGTGGCGCTCCAGGCGTAGTCGCGGCCATGGCCGAGCTGGACCATCAGGTTCACGCCCGGGAAGGCGGCGCCGCGGGCGTCGAAGCCGGGCCCGTGGAGGTCCTCCTCCATCAGGATCTCGGGCACGTAGTAGCCCACCTGCGGGCCGAGCACGCCGAGCGGGTGGCCGGTGTTGGAGCGCTTGGCGCTGACCATCTCCCAGTTCGAGGCGTGCGGCGCCTGAAGCGAGCGGAACAGCCGCGCGCCCACGGAGCCGTCGCTCCGCGACGCGGCGCCGACGGGCGCCGGCGGGCGGCGTGAAGCGCACGGAGCCGCGGTCCGGCAGCGCGAGGCCGCGCTTCGACAGGGCGGCGCCGAGCTCGTACGGGATAGCGCTTGTGAAGAACCGTGTTGGCGGTCTCCGGGTCGTCCTTGGCGCGGAAGTCCCGCCACGACGCGCGCCCGCGGCGGCGGCCGAACTTCTTCTCGAGCGACTTCAGCAGCAGTCGCCGAGCGCAGCTCGAGGCCGCCGCCCTTGCCGAATATGCCGCCGATCAGCGAAGCCTCGGCGATCACGTCGGTGCCCTTCCACGTCGTCGGCAGGCTGCCGAGAGCCGCGTACTCGGCGGGCAGCTTGGTCGGATCCGTCCTCGTCCTCGCGACGTAGGCGTTGATGCCCGCCACGAAGTCGTTCAGGTTGCTCACGAGCTGCGTGCCGAGCGAGCCGTAGACCGAGGGCGCGAGGTCGATCTGCCGCTGAAGGTCGGCCTCGGTGTAGGGCGCGATCGCCCACTGCGTGCGGTCCATCTCGCGGTTGCCGGCCGCGCCGCCGACGAACGAGGAGAGCTGGGCCCGGCCGGTGTGCCGGAGCACGTCCATCAGGAAGAGCCGGTCCTCCGCGCCCGCGTAGCCGGCGCCGAACTCCACGTCGCCGCGCGTGGTCCCGTAGACGTGCGGGACGCCCCAGTTGTCGCGGACGATCGTCACGCCGGGCCGCGGCGTCTCGGTCCGCTCGACGTCGCCCGGGCTTCACGCCGAAGGTCGCGTCCTTGAAGAAGCGGCCGATGTCGGAGTGCGACGAGCGAGGGCGACGCGTACAGGAGGCCCTCGTACAGCGGCTGCTGGTCGTCCCAGTGCTTGGGCCGCCGGCCGAAAGCCGTGAACTGGCCGAGCTCGACGGCGTTGTCGACGCCCTGCTCGCCGGGCGGCAGGACGTTGCGGAAGCCGCCCGCGTCGTTGGTGCCGTACGGCTGAACGGCCGCCGTCGCCGGCGCGGCGACGCCGAGCAACACGGCCGCCACGATCACCCCTGCCGCAGCTCTCCCCCGCATGCGGGACGGAAACGCTACCCGAGCCCCGCGGTCGGTGCGCCGGGTAACCCACACGCGGCTCGCGTAGAAATTACGGTTACAGGAAGCGCCGCCGGTCCCGATGCTCTTCGTATGCGCGTTCAGTGCTCTCACTGCGGAGCCCATGCCTCGGATGTGGCGGGCAGGTGCGCCGTCTGCGGTCACCTGGATCTGCGTGCGATCTCGAAGCAGCATCCGCTGCCGGACCCGCGGCCGCGGCACGCCGAGGCAACCAGGACCGGTCCCTGGGCCATCTGGCGCTCCGCCTCGCACCTCTTCTGAGCGGCGGTCGCTCAGGCGGTGACGGCGGCGACCTGATCGCGGCCGCTACCCGGCCGGCTGGAAGAGCTCGATCGGGTTGCCGGAGGGGTCGTCGACGAGAATCTGCTGGCCACCGGGGCCGGTGACGATGTCGTTGCGGAACGTGAGCCCCGCGCTGCGCAGCCGCTCGACCTCGGTCGCGATGTCGTCCACGATCAGGTGGATGCGGTTCCAGCCCCCGGGGCCCGGCTGGCGGCCGTCCGGCATCGGCCGCCCGGCCGAGCTCTTCGGCCCGGCCAGCAGCAGCCGCAAGCGCCCCCGCACGACGTCGGCGAACGCCAGTGGGGCGCTGCCTTCGAGAGGCCGGCTTCCAGGAAGAAAAGACCGTGATTTGCCGCTGGCTGCACGCCGAGAGCGGCTTGGTCTTAGACGCTATGCCCGCCGATGCCTCGATCCTCGGCTTCGAAAACAGATGGCAGCGAGCCGCGCTGCCCCACGCGGTCGAGAGAGACTTGCCGTCCGGAGGAAAGAGTCCGAGGCCGTCTCTCCGCCCTATCTGCTGGCCACAAAGCTGGAGGCCTTCGCAGGACGCGGCGAGAACGACGTGTTCGGGAGCCAGGACTTCGGCGACATCGTGGCTCTGATCGACGGGCGTGAGGAGCTGATTGGTGAGGTGCGCATGGCCCCAAAGGAGCGTTCGAACATACGTCACCGGCGAATTCGTGAAATTGATGGAGGCAGCACGCCTTCTCGATGGGGTCTTACGGCCAGTTGCCAGGAGACGACGCAAGTCAGCGGCGCGCCGAGGAGGTTGTGATGGTGCGTGTCCAAGAGCTCATCGCTGTCGGCCAGGGCTGATGTAGACCGTCGCAGCGGCAGCCCGTACGAGGGACACCGGGCGAACACCTCAGATCGACATCCCCCGGGTCATGACGGATCATCGCTGTCCCGTGACAACCCGATTTGCAGCGGATCGGGTCCTCGCGCGAATCGCCTTGGCCGACAGCGAGACGCCTCGCAACAGCAGGACGGTGCTGGTCGGACGTGTCACGCTGTTGGGTCGCGAGCCCGGACGTCAGATGCGACCCGAATGCGACCTCGAGTGTCCGGCGAGACCGTGAAACGCCGCGCGAGGGTGCGAGCCGCTGTCGACCAGACCTTGGCAGATCCGGCCGAATAGCAGGCGAAAAGCGGCGACGTGGTGCAAGACGATGAAAGCGGACGACGGGTCTCGAACCCGCGACCTTCGGCTTGGGAAGCCGACGCTCTACCAACTGAGCTACGTCCGCGCGTGCGGCGGCCCATTCTAGACCGGCTCTACCCTTCGCTTGGCTCGTATGCGGAGGGTTCTCTCGCCCATTCCGATCGCCGTGATCGTCGGCGTCGCGGCCCTCGTGGCGCTGCTCGCCTACGGCCTCAGCGCCAACGAGCCCGACCGCGGGATCGAGCACGCGATCGCCAAGGGCGAGCGCAAGCCGGCGCCGCGGCTTCGACCTGCCGCGGCTCTCCGGGCCCGGGCCGCGGATCGCTCGCCGACTACCGCGGCAAGGTCGTGGTGCTCAACTTCTGGGCCTCGTGGTGCGTGCCCTGCCGGACGGAGTCGCCGCTGCTCGAGCGCTGGCACCGGCGCATCGAGCCGCCGGGACGGCACGGTGCTCGGCGTCGACGTGCTCGACGTCTCCTCCGACGCCGAGGCCTTCGCCCGCGAGTTACGACCTCACCTACCCGATGCTGCGCGACAAGGGCGGCGACACCCTCGACGACTTCGGCGTCATCGCCTACCCGGAGACGTTCGTGATCGACCGGCAGCGGCCGCATCGCCGCGAGCCGCGCGCGGGCCGGTCGACGAGGCCTTCCTGCGCCGCAGCGTGCCGCCGCTGCTGCAGGGAGCGCGTCGTGAGGCGCGCCCTGGCCTGCTCGTGCTCGCTGCTGCGCTCGCTCGCGCGCTCCGTCGGCGCGGCCGCCTGCCCGAGGACCACCCTGGGCGACGTCGAGGACGAGGTGATGTGCCCGGTGTGCGGCACGCCGCTCAACCTCGCCACCGAGGCGCCGCAGGCCGAGCGCGAGCGCGCCTTCATCCAGCGCCAGATCGACGCGCTGCCGGACGAAGGACCAGATCAAGCGCGCGCTCGTGGCCGCAGTTCGGCGACGAGGTGCTCGCGCTGCCCGGCGACCAGAGGGCTTCGACCTGGCGACGCCTCGTCTACGTGGTCCCGGCGCTCGGCGTCCTGCTGGCGCCGGCGGCGTCGGCGTCGCGGCGCTCGCGCTGGCGCCGCCGCCGCGAGGGCCCGCGCTCGACCGGCGGCTCCGCCGGCGGCGACAAGCGGCTCGACGCCGACATGGAGCGCTACGACCTGTGATCGCGGCCGACGGCGTCGACACCACCGTCGTCGCGGCCTTCGCCGTCGGCTTCATCTCCTTCGTCTCCCCCTGCGTGCTGCCGCTCGTGCCGGGCTACCTGTCCACGATCTCGGGCGTCTCGTTCGCCGACATCCAGGAGGGCGCGCGGCCGGCGGAAGGTGCTCGGGCCCGCGCTGCTCTTCTGCCTCGCCTTCAGCGTGATGTTCGTCGCGCTCGGGATGACCGCGACCGGCCTCGGCCAGCACCCTCCAGGACCACCGCCAGCTCCTGCGCCAGATCTCGGGGATCGTGCTCGATCGCTGATGGGCGTGCTCTTCATCGCCATGCTGTTCGTGCCGCTGCTCAACCGCGAGTGGCGGCCCGGAGATGCTGCTGTCGCGCGCCCACACGGGCGGGCCGATCGTGGCCGGCCTGGCGTTCGCGGTCGCCTGGCTGCCCGTGCACCGGCCCGACCCTCGGCGCGATCCTCACCGCCGCCAGCACCGAGTCGACACGGTCGGCAAGGGCGGCGTGCTGCTCGCCTTCTACGCGCTCGGCCTGGCGGTGCCCGTTCATCCTCAGCGCGCTCGCCTTCTCGTCGTTCTCCGGCGTCTTCCGCTTCTTCCGCGACCACTACACGGTGATCACGGTCGTCTCCGGGCGTCGTCCTGATCGTGATGGGCGTCCTGCTCTGCACGAACGAGCTCACCCGGCTGAACTCCGAGGCGCTGAAGGTCGATGGACGACCTCGGCATCAACTTCTTCATCCGATATCGCCTAGCGGCGCGGCCTACATCTCCTCGGCGCCTCGACCCCGAGCAGGTCGAGCGACCGCGCCATCACCCGCTTGGTCAGCACGACAGCGCGATGCGCACGTCCTCGTCGCCGCCCTCCTCGGCCGCTCCCACCACCTTGCAGTCGCGGTAGAAGGCGGAGAACTCCTGCGCGGTCTCGTGGGCGTAGGTCGGTGAGCCGGTGCGGCGCGCGGCGCGTCGGCGGCCTCGCGCACCTCGGCGGGGAACTCCAGCAGCTTCTTCACCAGCGACGCGCGCCGACGGGTGCAGGCTCTCGGCGCTCGCCGCGAGGTCGGCGGCCAGCGCCGCGGCCACCCGCTCCTCGCCCCGCCTTGCGCAGGATGCCCGCGATCCGCGCGTGCGCGTACTGCACGTAGTAGACGGGGTTGTCCTGCGACTGGCTGCGGGCCAGCTCGAGGTCCAGGTCGAGGTGGTGTCGTGGCTTCGCTGGAGGAGGAACCAGCGCGCGGCGTCCACGCCGATGTCGTCGAGCAGGTCGTCGAGGGTGCACCAACTCGCCCGCCCGCTTCGACATCTGCACGCGCTCGCCGCCCTCGGTGAGGTTGACCAGCTGCATGATCACGATCTCGAGCCGGTCGGGATCGCCGCCGAGCGCCTGCCAGGCCGCCCGCATGCGCGGATGTAGCCGTGGTGGTCGGCGCCCCAGACGTCGATCACCCGGTCGTAGCCGCGCGCGCAGCTTGTCCGCGTGGTAGGCGATGTCCGGGCCCGAAGTAGGTGAGCTCGCCCGGTGGAGCGCATCAGCACGCGGTCCTTGTCGTCGCCGAAGTCGGTGGTGCGCAGCCAGACGGCGCCCTCGGGCGGGTAGACGTGCTCGCGCTCCTCGAGCAGGCCGAGCACCCGTCGATCGCACCTGGTCGTGCAGCGTCGCGCTCGGAGAAGAAGCGGTCCATGTGCACGCGGAAGCGCTCCAGCGTCGCCCGCACCTGCTCGAGGATCAGCTCGACCCCCGCGCGGGCCAGCTCGTCGACGTCGGCATCTCGGCCGCGCCGTCGATCTGCGCGCGCCAGCTCGGCCACGTAGTCGCCCTGGTAGCCGTCCTCGGGCGGCTCCTCGCCGCGGGCGCGGGCGCGGATCGACTCGCCGAAGCGCCGCACCTGCGCCGCCGGCGTCGTTCACGTAGTACTCGCGCTCGACCTCGGTGCCCGGCGAACTCGAGGATCCGGCAGAGCGAGTCGCCGTAGGCGGCGTGGCGGCCCGAGGCCACGGTGATCGGGCCCGGTGGGGTTGGCGCTCACGAACTCCACGTTCACGTGCTCGGCCGCTCCGGCCGCGCCGGCGCCGAAGCGGTCGCCGGCGCCCAGCGCATCCCGCCACCGAGCGTCCAGGTACCAGGCGTCGCTCATGAACAGGTTGAGGAAGCCCGGCCCCGCCACCTCCACCCGCTCGACGCTCGCGCCCAGCCGCTCGCCGAGCGTCCTCCCCGAGCCGCTCGGCGATCGCGCGCGGCGGCTCCCCCAGCGTCGGGCGCCAGCAGCATCGCGGCGTTGGTCGAGTAGTCGCCGAAGTCCGCCTTGCGGCGGGCGCTCGAGCGCGGGCGCCTCGCCAGCCGTCGCCGCGCAGCGCGGTGGCCGAGTCGCCGACGGCGTCGCGAAGCTGTCTGAGACCGGGTCGGGCATCGAGTCCTCAGTAGTGGTAGGGCTCGCGGGCGAGGATCTTGTGTGCACGGTAGAGCTGCTCGAGCAGCACCACCCGCGCGAGCTGGTGCGGGAGCGTCATCGGGCCCAGCGACAGCTTCGAGTCGAGCCTCGAGCTCGAGCCCGCGGGGGCCGCCGACCACGAAGCAGAGGTCGCGCCCCTCCTGCCTGCCGCTCCTCGAGCCAGTCGCTGAAGCCCGACCGAGTCGCGCTGCTTGCCCGTCGCTCGCGGAGAGCAGCACGGTATGCGCGCGCTCCGGGATGCGCGGCCGGCACCTGCTCGTCCTCGCGCACCTCGATCAGCTCCACGCGCGCATGCCCGGCCAGCAGCTTGTGGTAGTGCGCCACGTCGTCCTGGTAGGGCGGGCGCAGGCGGCCGACGGCGATGACGGAGATGCGCACTAGCGACTGCGATACTAGGCGCGTGCCAAGAAGGAACGCAGAGCGCCATTTCAACATCCACACGGATCCCGAGACGATGGCGGGCCACTACGCCAACTTCGCCAACGTGTCGCCACTCCGACTACGAGTTCACGATCACGTTCGCGCGCGTGGACCACGAGGTCGACGAGGGCGAGGTGCCCGGGGTCGTGGTCTCCCGCATCAACCTCTCGCCCCGCTTCATGCGGGAGCTGATCGACGCCATGGAGGACAACTTCTCCAAGTGGCAGACCCGGGAGGGCATCCGCGACCTGCCGGAGTTCGACGAGCCGGACAGCCCTACCTCTTCCTAGCCCAGGCCTCGCCGATCCCGATCCGCTCGAGCGTGGTCGGATGGGTGCCGAACAGGATCTGGAGCAGCCGCGGCGGGTCAGGGTCGGCCACGTTGCTCACCGCCAGCCTGCGCTGAAGCGCGATCGGGCGGCCGGGTCGCGCGTCAGCTGGAGCGAGAAGGCGTCGGCGCTCGCCTCGACCCTCCGCGAGAGCGCGTTCGAAGCGCTGCCGAGCAGGAACGAGACGATCGCGAGCGAGACCAGCAGCGACCGGCAGGGCGTCGGGCCCGGCTTGCGCGCCGCCGCTCGCCCAGCCCGGCGATCCGCTCGGCCAGCGCCTGCGCCAGGAAGGTGCCCGCCGGCGCCACGAGGGCGAGCCAGAGCAGGCCCGCGGTAGATGTCGTGGTGCTGCTGGTGGCCCAGCTCGTGGGCGACCACCGAGCGCACCTGGTCGTCGGGGAAGTCGTCGATCAGGTTGTCGTAGAGCACCACCCGCTTGGTGTGGCCGAGGCCGTTCACGTAGGCGTTGGCGCCGGTGGTCCGCCGGCTCGCGTCCACGCGGTACACCTCCCCCACGTCCACGCCGCCGCGCTTCGCCAGCGCTGAGCACCTCCGTGCGCAGCTGGCCCGGCGGGCAGCTTGTCGAAGCGGTTGAAGATCGGGTCGATCACCACCGGGAAGAGCCAGAGCGAAGCGGCGCCGAGCGCCACGACGCCCACCGGCCGCCGGCGCCCACCAGTTGCGCGGAAGCGGCGCACCACGGCCAGCGCCGAGGGCGGCGCCCGCGGCCGCGAAGACCGCCTCGATCGCCGCGCGTCTTGCCCTGGTCGGCCAGCCAGGGCCCCCAGCCCTGGGTCGAGAGCCCCACGTCGACCGAGCGGCTCGTGAGCCACCGCGCCCAGCGGCAGCCCGACGGCGACGAGCACGAGCGAGATCCCGGCCCCCGCCGCGGCCGCGCCGAGCAAGCGGCCGCCGCCCAGCCGGTCGAGCAGCCGCCGCGGGCGGCCGCAGTGAGCAGGAGGACGAGCACGCCGCCGCTCAGGACCAAGTCCGGCGAGCCCGATCAGCCTCTGGGTATCGCGGAAGTCGTGAGCCCTTTCCAGCTGCGCGTGGCTGAAGTAGGCTGGCGCGGTGACAGGCGCCGGCTCGATGATGCCGCTCCGCGGGCGGAGGAGCCACGTGGCCACCCCCGCGGCGACGACGGCCGCCAGGACCGCCAGCGGCAGCCGCGAGCGATGACCCTTCATTCCCAGCGAACTGTAGTCAGCGAGGCGCGGAAGCCTCCCGAGCCGATGCCGGGACGGATCGCCCTGGTCTCCGACGTGCACGGCAACCTCCCGGCCTTCAAGACCGTCCTCGAGGACGTCCGCAACGAGGGCGTCGACGAGATCTGGTGCCTCGGCGACCTCGTCGGCTACGGGGCCCAGCCCGAGGAGTGCGTCGAGCTCGCCCGCGAGAACTGCACGGTCTGCCTGGCGGGCAACCACGACCTGGTCGTCACCGGCGGGATCGACATCGCCGACTTCTCCCGCAGCGCCGCCGTGGCCGCCCTGTGGACGCGCGACCACATCGGCGACAAGGCCATGTCCTTCCTCAAGGATCTCGACCCCATGGACGACGGCCACGCCCTCGGCCTCTACCACGCCTCCCCGCGCGACCCGGTCTGGGAGTACGTGCTCTCCACGGGACAGGCCGATCAGTGCATGCAGCTGATGCAGCCCCGGGTCGGCGCCGTCGGCCACTCGCATGTGGCGCTCTTCTTCCACAAGAACGACGCCCCCCACGTCGTGGGCTCCCAGAGCCCGGGCGGCACACGGCTCGTGATGAACGACGGGCGCTGGCTGATAAACCCCGGCGGCGTCGGCCAGCCGCGCGACGGCGACCCCCGCGCGGCCTGGCTCCTGCTAGACACAGAGACGTGGACCGCCACCTGGCGGCGGGTCGAGTACCCGATCGACGAGGCCGCCAAGGCCATCGAGGAGGCCGGCCTGCCTACGGTCCTCGGCGAACGGCTCTACAGCGGACAGTGAGCAAGCGAACACGAACTCAGGGCAAGCGACTGCTTGCCGCCCTGGTGTGCGGCGCCGCGCTGCTGGCGTCCGGCTGCGGCTCCGACAACGAGGGCAAGGACCTGCCGAAGAGCTCGGTGTCGAGCCTGCAGGCATCGCTCGACTCGATCCAGCGCCGGTTCGAGCAGGGCGACGGAGCCTGCCGCGACGTCACCGAGGGAAGCGACACCGACGTCAAGGCAGTCCAGAGCAAGATCGACGCGCTGCCGGCCGACGTCGACAAGGACGTGAAGGACGCCCTCCAGGAGAGCTTCGACAACCTCTTCGACCTCGTCAAGCAGGAGTGCAGCCAGACGGACACGACGCCCACCGAGACCACCCCGACCGAGACGACACCCCCCGAGACGACTCCAACGGAGACGACGCCAACCGAGACCACCCCGACCGAGACGACGCCCACCCAGACCACCACCACGCCCGCCCCGAAGCCCAAGAAGCCCAAGAAGCCCAAGGACAACGCCGGCAATGGAAACGGCGGCGGCGGGCAGGCGGCCCCGTGATGGCGCCGACCGAGGTCGCCGGCCGCTACCGGATCGAGCGCCGGCTCGGCGCCGGCGGCATGTCCACCGTCTTCCTGGCGCTCGACACCGTCCTCGAGCGGGCCGTGGCGGTGAAGCTGCTGGCCGAGCACCTGGCCGAGGACGAGGCGTTCGTGGCCCGCTTCCGCCGCGAGGCCCTGGCGGCGGCGCGGCTCATGCACCCGAACGTGGTCCAGGTCTTCGACTCCGGCAAGGACGAGTCGACCGACCGCCACTACATCGTCATGGAGTACGTCGACGGCCCCTCGTGCGCCGACCTGCTGCGCGAGCACAAGCAGCTCGACGTCGACGAGACGGTGCCGATCGTCCGCGACGCCTGCCAGGGCGCTCGACTACGCGCACCGGGCCGGCGTCGTCCACCGCGACGTGAAGCCCGGCAACCTCCTCGTCTCGAACGAGACCCACACCACCAAGCTCGCCGACTTCGGCATCGCCAAGGCGGCCGAGCAGACGCGCATCACCCAGGTGGGCTCGGTGCTCGGGCACCGCCGCCTACCTCTCGCCCGAGCAGGCCCGCGGCGACGAGGCCGGCCCCGCCTCGGACATCTACTCGCTCGGCGTCTGCGCCTACCAGTTCCTCACCGGCCGGCTGCCGCACGAGTACTGCTCGCTCACCGAGCTGGCGCTGAAGCAGCAGGAGGAGACCGTCGAGCCGATCACGAGCCTTCGGCCGGAGGTGCCGCCTGAGCTGGACGCGGCCATCCGCCTGGCCCTCTCGCGCGCGCCCGAGAGCCGCTACGGCGCCGCGCTCGAGATGGCGCGCGCGCTGGAGGCGGGCCTCCAGGGCGAGACCACGGAGGCCACCCGGCTGCTGACGGACGGTCCAGGACCGGGCGGCGACCCAGGTCCTCGGAGACCTGACCGAAGCCACCCAGGCGCTCCGCACGCCGGCAGGCGCCCACGCCGCCGCCCCCCACGCGGCCGCCCCGCCGTCGCGAGCGCGCCCAGGGAGAAGCAAGCGGCGCGAGCCGCCTGGCGCGCCTTCCTGCTCCTGCTCGCCCTACTGGCGGTGATCGTCGCCGTGAGCATCGCGCTGCTGTCCGCGAACAGCCCCGGCCCGCAGCCGGTCGACAAGAACGACGTCCAGTCGCAGATCGACGGCGTCAAGCAGTTCCTGAAGGACCACTCCCAGCGCTGAGCGTCTGCTCGAGGTGCCGCTCGTAGCTCGCCGGCGGCGATCGCCTCGCGCAGCCCGCGCATCAGGTCGCCCATGAAGGTGAGGTTGTGGAGGGTGAGCAGCCGCATCGCGGTGAGCTCGCCGGCCCGCGCGAGGTAGTGGAGGTAGGCGCGGGTGTGGTGGCGGCAGGCCGGGCAGGGGCAGCCCTCGGCGATCGGCTCGCGGCTCGTGCGGTGAGCCGCTCGTTCAGGTCCAGCCGCCAGCGGCCGCGGGGTCGGGCACCAGCGCGGTGCCGTGCCGCCCAGGCGGGTCGGCGTGGCGCAGTCGAAGAGGTCGATGCCGGCGGCCACGGCGTGGAGGATGTCGTCCACGTCGCCGATCCCGAGCAGGTGCCGGGGGCGCTCCTCGGAGAGCCCGCGCAGCGACCAGTCCACCACCTGCCGCATCTGCTCCTTGTCCTGCCCGAGCGAGCCGCCGATGGCGACGCCGTCCACGCTCCGCCGCGGCGATGAACGCCGCGGACTCCGCCTCAGGTCCTCGTAGACGCCGCCCTGGACGATCCCGAACAGCAGCTGGCCCTCCGGGGCGTGCTCGCCGTGCCAGGCGATGCAGCGCTCGAGCCAGCGGTGGGTGCGCTCCATCGAGCGCTGCGTGTAGTCGCGCTCGACGTGGAACGGCGTGCACTCGTCGAACGCCAGCGCGATGTCCGAGCCGAGCGCCGCCTGGACCTCCATCGAGGTCTCCGGGCCCATGAAGCGCTCCCCGCCGTCGAGGTACGAGCGGAAGCGCACCCCCTCCTCCTCGATCGAGAGGACCATCGACTCGCGCGGGTCGCGCCTGCGCTTGATCTCCTCGGCCACCGACCCGTGGCCCATCGAGAACACCTGGTAGCCGCCGGAGTCGGTGATGATCGGCCGCCCCCAGCCCATGAACTCGTGCAGGCCGCCCATCTCGCCGATGTGCTCGTGGCCCGGCTGGATGAAGAGGTGGAAGGTGTTGCCCAGCACCATGTCGTAGCCGAGCTCGGCCACCTCGGGCGTGTCCAGCGTCTTGACGGTGGCCGTGGAGGCCAGCGGCACGAACGCCGGCGTCTGGACGTCGCCGTGAGCGGAATGAAGGACGCCCGCGCGGGCTGACCCGTCGCGGGCGTCGATCTGGAACGTCTGCGGCATCGCGGCGAGCGTAGCCGCCGCGAGCCGTCAGCCGTTACTTCTCCTCAGCAGTGCCCTCTACGGCCGGCTTGGCGCCGTTGCCGTCGCCGCCGGCCTTGATGGCCACGCGGCGCGGCTTGCGCTCGGCAGGCTTCGGGATCCGGACCTCGAGCACGCCCTTGTCGAACTCCGGCGGAGACGGCGTCGGCATCGACGCCCTCCGGCAGGGTCAGCGAGCGGCTGAAGCGGCCGAACGAGCGCTCGACGCGATACCAGCCGCGCCGGCTCTCCTCGTGCTCCGCCGTGCGCTCACCGGAGACGGTGAGCGTGTTGTCCTGGATCTCGATCGACACGTCGTCCTCGCCGAGACCGGGCAGGTCCGCGCGGAGAACGAAGTGATCGTCCGCCTCCGTCAGGTCCATGGCCGGAACCCAGCGCTGAGTGCCGGTGTCCTGCGCGTCGAAAAGCGTGCTGAAGAGACGGTTGACCTCCTGGCTGAAAGGCTCAGGCTTCATCAGAAGCGCCATTTCCTCACCTCCTTGAGTCCAATACTTCATTGGCTGAGGAGTATAGAAACCTAAGTCTGCATCTGTCAAGTTTTCTCTGACTGGCGACTGGGAACCAGGGACTCGCCGGTCATCTCGGGCGGCTGCTCCTGCCCCAGCAGCTCCAGCACGGTCGGCGCCACGTCGCCGAGGACTCCCTCGCGCACCGAGCCCACGTCGGCCGTGACCACGACGGGCACCGGGTTCATGGAGTGGGCGGTGTTGGGGCTGCCGTCGTCGTTCAGCATGTGGTCGGCGTTGCCGTGGTCGGCGGTGACGATGCAGGCGCCGCCGCATTCGTGGACGGCCGTGACCACGCCGGCCAGGCAGCCGTCCACGGTCTCGATCGCCTTCACGGCCGCCGGGATGACGCCGGTGTGGCCGACCATGTCGGGATTCGCGAAGTTGATGACCCCGAAGCCGTAGTCGCCGTCCTCCCAGCCCTCCACGAACGCGTCGGCGGCCGGCCGGGCCGACATCTCGGGCTTCTGGTCGTAGGTGGCCACGTCACGCGGTGAGTCCACCAGGAAGCGGTCCTCGCCCTCGTAGGGGTGCTCCTCGCCGCCGTTGAAGAAGTAGGTCACGTGGGCGTACTTCTCGGTCTCGGCCACGTGAAGCTGGCCGAAGCCCCGCTCGGCCAGCGTCCGACGCGAGCGTCACGGCCGGGCGCGCAGGCGGGAAGGCCACCGGGTAGTTCCAGTCCTCCTGGTAGCTGCGTGAGCGTCGTCAGCGCCACCTTCGGCGCCTCGCCGCGGTCGAACTCCGAGAAATCCTCCTCCCCGAGCGCGCGGGTCATCTCCCGGGCGCGGTCGGGGCGGAAGTTGAAGAACACCACGCTGTCGCCGTCGCGGATCTTCGCCTCCTCCCCCACCAGCGTCGGCTTGATGAACTCGTCGGTCTCGCCGCGCTCGTAGGCGGCGCGCACGGCCTCCTCGCCGCTGTCCGCCTGGGGCGTCTCGGCCTCGCCGTGGACGATCGCGTCCCAGGCGAGCTTCATCCGGTCCCAGCGCCGGTCGCGGTCCATGGCGAAGTAGCGGCCGGTGACGCTCGCGACGCGCGCGTCGCCCCGTCCTCATCCAGCCCTCCACCTCCGCCAGGTAGCCGGCGCCGGAGTCGGGATCGGTGTCGCGCCCGTCGGTGAAGGCGTGCAGCACCACGTCGGGCACCCCCTCGCGCTTGCCGAGCTCCACGCAGCCCTCGAGGTGGTCCATGCTCGCGTGCACGCCGCCCTCGGAGACCAGCCCGAGGAGGTGGAGGCGCCCGGCCTCGCGGCCGGCCTCGCAGGCCGCCCTGAGGACGTCGTTCTCGAAGAAGCAGCCGTCCTCCACCTGCTCGTCGATGCGCGTGATGTCCTGCTTGACGACCGCCCCCGCGCCGAGGTTCAGATGGCCCACCTCGGAGTTGCCCATCTGCCCCTCCGGCAGGCCCACGGCCGGCCCCCAGGCGGTCAGGGTGGAGTGCGGGTAGCGCTCCCAGAGCTCGTCGAAAACCGGCGTGTCGGCCTGCTCCACGGCGTTGCCGGGACCCGGCTCGGCCAGCGCGAAGCCGTCGAGGATGACCAGGCAGACGCGCTTGACCGGCGCTGCACCGGGTCCGTCAGCGACGCTCACGGCCTGCGCGCGGCCACGATCCGCGCGAAGCCCTCGGGATCGAGGCTCGCACCGCCCACGAGCGCGCCGTCCACGTCGGGCTGCGCCAGGATCTCGGCGGCGTTGTCGGGCTTGACGCTGCCGCCGTACAGGACGCGCACCTTCTCCGCCGCCTCCTTCGAGCGATCGCCCACCAGCGCGCGGACGAACGCGATTGCCTCCTGGGCCTGCTCCGGGGTGGCCGCGAGCCCGGTGCCGATCGCCCAGATCGGCTCGTAGGCGATCACCACCTCGCCGAGGCGGTCGTCGTCGACGCGCTCGAGGCCCTCCTGGACCTGGTGGCGCAGCTTGCGCTCGGTCTCGCCCCGCTCGCGCTCCTCCTCGGTCTCGCCCACGCACAGGATCGGCTGGAGGCCGGCCTCCAGCGCCGCCGGGACCTTGTCCTGGAGGGCGCGGTCGGTCTCGCCGAAGTACTCGCGGCGCTCGGAGTGGCCGAGCACCACGCCGTCCGCGCCCACCTCCCTCAGCATGGCCGCGGACACCTCGCCGGTGAACGCTCCCTTCTCCTCCTCGTGCATGTTCTGCGCGAGCACCATCACGTCGCTGCCGCGCAGCTTCTCGACCAGCAGGTCGAGCGATGTGAACGGGCACGCAAATGCCCACGTCAGCGGGCCGCCGTCCGGCGTCGGGAAGCAGCGACAGGAGCTTGTCGCAGTACTCGCCCGCCTGGGCGTGGGTGCCCCAGATCTTCCAGTTGCCGGCGATGTAGCGCCGCCTAGGCATCGTCGAGCGCCTCCACGCCCGGAAGCTCCTTGCCCTCCAGCAGCTCGAGCGCGGCGCCGCCGCCGGTGGAGAGCCAGTCGACATCGTCGGCGAGCCCGAACTCCTTGAGCGCCGCGCCGGAGTCACCGCCGCCCACGACCGTCGTGGCCGAGGACTCGGCGACCGCCTCGGCCACGGCCCGGGTGCCGGCCGCGAACGGCTCCAGCTCGAAGGCGCCCATCGGCCCGTTCCAGAAGACCGTGCCGGCGCCGGCGATCTCCTTGGCGTACGCCTCGGACGTCTTCGGGCCGACGTCCAGGCCCATCCAGCCATCGGGGACGTCGGTGCCGTCGAGCTCGCGGCGATCGGTGTCGGCCTCGAACTGCTGACCGGCCACGAGGTCGACCGGGAGCAGGAGCCGGCAGCCCGAGCCGTCCGCCTTGGCGAGCGCCCGCTTCGCCAGCTCGATGCCCTCCTCCTCCACCAGCGAGTCGCCGGTGGGCTTGCCCTGGGCGCGGAAGAAGCTGAAGCACATGGCGCCGCCGATCAGGAGGGTGTCCGCGGTGTCGAGGAAGCGGTCGATGAGCGCGATCTTGTCGGAGACCTTGGCCCCTCCGAGGACGACCACGAGCGGCCGCTCCGGCGCCTCGACGATCCCGCGGAGCGTGACGACCTCCTTCTCCAGCAGCAGTCCGGCGGCGGCCGGCAACCGCTCCGCCACGCCGGCGGTGGAAGCGTGCGCACGGTGCGCCGAGCCGAAGGCGTCGTTCACGTACTGCTCGGCCAGGCCGGCGAGCTCCTCGGCCAGCTCCGGGTCGTTCTTCGTCTCCCCACGCTCCCAGCGGGTGTTCTCCAGCACGAGCACCGAGCCGGGCTGCATCCGGTCGACGCCGCGCCGCACCTGCGGGCCGATCACCTCCGGCGCCTGGTGCACCTGTGCATCGACGAGCTCGCCGAGGCGCTCGGACGCCGGGCCGAGCGAGGTCGCCGGGTCGCGTCCCTTCGGCCGCCCCAGGTGGGAGCAGAGGATGAGCCGGGCGTCCTTCTCGAGGAGCAGCTCGACCGTGGGCAGGGCCGCGCGGATGCGCGAGTCGTCGGTTACCCGGCCGTCGTCGAGCGGGACGTTGAAGTCCACACGCGCGAGCACCCGCGCCCCCTCCTCGAGGTCGAGATCGCGAACCGTGCGCTTGCCGAGCCCGGGCGCGTCAGGCAACCGGCGCTCCGGCCAGCACTCGCTCGGCGAGATCGATGAGCCGGTTCGAGTAGCCCCACTCGTTGTCGTACCAGGAGACGACCTTCACGAGCCGGTCGTCGATCACCATCGTCAGCCCGGAGTCGAAGATCGACGAGTAGGGCGAGGTGATGATGTCGGTCGAGACGATCGGGTCCTCGGTGTACTGCAGAATGCCCTCGAGCGGTCCGTGTCGGAGCGCTCGGCGAAGATCGAGTTGATCTCCTCGGCACTGGTCGCGTTGCCGGCGGTGAAGACCAGGTCCACGACCGAGCCGGTGATGACCGGCGCGCGGATGGCGATGCCGGTCAGCTTGCCCTCGAGCTCCGGGATGACCAGGCCCACGGCCTTGGCCGCGCCGGTGGACGTCGGCACCAGGTTCTGGGCGGCCGCGCGGGCACGACGGAGGTCCTTGTGCGGGCCGTCCTGGAGGTTCTGGTCGCCCGTGTAGGCGTGGATCGTCGTCATGATCCCGTTCTCGATGCCGACGGTGTCGTGCAGCACCTTGGCCACCGGCGCGAGGCAGTTGGTGGTGCAGGACGCATTCGAGATCACGTCATGCTTCTCGGGGTCGTAGGCGTCGTCGTTGACGCCGAGCGCGAGGGTCACGTCCGGGCCCTTGGCGGGCGCCGAGATGATCACCTTCTTGGCGCCGGCCTCGAGGTGCTTGGCCGCGTCGTCGCGCCCGGTGAACAGGCCGGTCGACTCGATCACGACCTCGGCACCGACGTCCGACCAGGGCAGGTCCGCGGGGTCGCGCTCGGCGAAGACGGGCAGCTCCTTGCCATCCACCACGATGCCGCTGTCCGTCGCCTCGACGTCGGCCTGGAGGGGCCCCAGGACCGAGTCGTACTTGATCAGGTGGGCAAGCGTCTTCGTGTCCGTGATGTCGTTGACGCCGACCCAGTCGATGTCCACGCCGCGGTCTTGCGCAGCCCGGAACACGTTGCGTCCGATCCGGCCGAAGCCGTTGATTCCGACCTTCAGGGGCATGGGGGCTCGCTTTCGTTTAGCCAGAAACCTTGCGCATTGAATCTACCGCCTCAGGGGCGGCGCGGCGGCTTGTCGATGTCCCTGTGGACCACATCCACGAGGACGTCGCCGCGCGCGGCGTAGATACCCGCGAGGTGCTCGGCGATCACGACAGATCGGTGTCGCCCCCCGGTGCAGCCGATCCCCACGGTCAGGTGCGCCTTGCCCTCCTGCTCGTAGGCGGGAAGCAGGTAGTCGAGCAGCGGCGTCAGCCGGTCGTAGAAGTCGCTGATCCCGTCGGAGGTCTCGACGTACTCGACCACGGGCTCGTCGAGACCGGTCAGCTCGCGCAGCTCGGCCTCGTAGTGCGGGTTGGGCAGGAAGCGGACGTCGAAGGCCAGATCGGCGTCGCGCGGCGTCCCGTGCTTGAAGCCGAAGGTGAGGAAGGTCACCGCGAGCTTGCCGATCGTCCCGTGCGGGAGCATCTTGTCGGCGACGACCCTTCGCAGCCGCGCCGCCGACAGGTCCGTGGTGTCGATCGAGACGTCGGCCCGGTCGCGGAGCGGCGCGAGCAGCTCCCGCTCATGCAGGATCCCCTCGCTCACCTGGCCGCCCTCGGCGAGCGGGTGGCGGCGCCGGGTCTCCTTGAAGCGGTTGACCAGCACCTCCTCCGACGCCTCCAGGTAGAGCAGGCGCGAAGGCAGCTCGCGCTTCTCGAGCTCGCCCAGGACCTGGACGAGCCCGTCGAAGAACTCTCCTCCGCGGACGTCGCAGACCACCGCGGCGCTCTCGACCTTGCTCCCCTCGTGCCCGAACAGGTCGGCCAGCGAGCCGATCATCTCGGGCGGCAGGTTGTCGACGCAGAAGTAGCCGGCGTCCTCGAAGCAGGCCATCGCCTGGGACTTGCCCGCCCCGGAGAAGCCCGTGATGACGACGAAGTCGCGGAGCCTCGCCACTAGACGAGCACCTTGTTCACATACGCGTGGATGTCGCGCGCCACCTTGCCGGGCAGGCCGGGCACCGCCTCGAGCTCCTCGCGGCTGGCCTCGAGGAAGCGCTCCGGCGAGCCGAAGTGCTGGAGGATCAGCCGCTTTCGGGCCGGACCCACGCCCGGGAGGTCGTCGAGCACGGACCGGGTCATTGCGCGCTCACGCCGGCCGCGATGGAACTCGATCGCGAACCGGTGTGCCTCGTCGCGGACCCGCTGGAGCAGCTGCAGCTCGGGCGTGTGGTGGTCGAGCACCAGCGGCCGCGCCCGGCCGGGCAGGAAGACCTCCTCGATGCGCTTGGCGAGGCTGACCACGGTCGTGCCGAGGTCGCGGAAGGGCTGCACCTCCTTGAGGCCCGCCGAGAGCTGGCCCTTGCCGCCGTCGATGACGATCAGCGCGGGGACGCTCGCAAAGCTCGCGTCGTAGTCCTTGTCGTGCGGGGAGCGCTCCCGTTGTGCCACGAACTGTCCCATTCGCCGCGACAGCACCTCCGACATCGCGGCGAAGTCATCCTGAACCGCCTCGCGGACGCCGAAGCGCCGGTAGTCGGCTTTCTTGGGCGCTCCGCCCTCGAACACCACCATCGAAGCGACCGTGTGGGCGTGCATCAGGTTGGAGATGTCGAAGCACTCGATCCGCATCGGGATCACGTCCATCTGGAGCGCGCGCTGGAGCCCGTCGAGCGCCTCGATCCGCTGTGAGCGCCGCCGCTCCGAGCGGAGCCGGTCCTGGTCGAGCGCCAGCCGCGCGTTGCGCTCGGCCAGCTCGAGGATGCGGCGCTTGTCGCCGCGCTCGGCGTGACGAACCTCGACCGAGGCGCCGCGGCGCTCGCTGAGCGCCTCCGCGAGCATGTCGGTGGAGGTGACGCTCCGCGGCACGATCACCTGCGGCGGCGTGGACAGGGCCGTGGCGTAGTACTGGAGGACGAACTCCTCCGCCACCTCGGCCTCGTCCCGCTGCGCTGCGTTCTCCAGGTAGAAGCTCTGGCGGTCGGCGAGGACGCCGTCCCGGACCTGGAACACCTGGGCGTTGGCGTCGACCTCCTCGGCGGCGACAGCGATCGCGTCCAGGGTGCCGACGGCCTCGTTCGCCACCCGCTGCCGCTCGAGCAGCGAGCGGACCGCCTTGAGCCGGTTGCGGTAGGTGGCGGCCTGCTCGAACTCCTGGTCCTTGGCCGCCTGCTTCATCGCCTGCTCGAGCTCGCGCTCGATGTGCCGGTAGCGGCCCGACAGGAAGTCGATGATCGTCTCGATGTTGCGCCGGTACTCCTCCTTGGAGATGTAGCCGACGCAGGGCGCCTGGCAGCGCTTGATGTAGTAGTCGAGGCAGGGGCTGCCCGACGCGCGACCCGGCTCCGGACCGTCGCAGGTGCGGTGCTGGAAGACCTTGCCCAGCAGGTCGAGCGTCTCGCGAACACGCTTGGCGTTGCTGAAGGGGCCGAAGTAGGCCCGCCCGCGGCGATGCCGCTCGCGGGTGAAGTAGACCCGCGGGAACGCCTCGTCGAGAGAGATCGCGATGTAGGGGTACGACTTGTCGTCGCGCAGCCGGACGTTGAAGAGGGGCCGGTGCTGCTTGATGAAGCGCTGCTCGGTGAGGAGCGCCTCGGCCTCGGTCTGCGTGACGACGAAGTCGAGCTCACGAACCTGCCCCGACATGTCGCCGCGCGTGGTGGGCTTCGAGAAGTGCGACGCGACCCGCTTGCGGATCGACTTGGCCTTGCCGACGTAGATGACGTTGCCGTTCTCGTCCTTGAACAGGTAGACGCCCGGCTGATCGGGAAGCGACTTTCGCTGCTCGGCGAGGGCGGTCATCTCGCCTACCGAGGATAGGAGCGCGTCAGACGAGTGCTCGGCCGACGCTCTCGGCCACGCAGGCGGGCTTCTCGTTGCCCTCGACCTCGACCGTCCAGCGCTGGGTGACCTGGAACCAGCCCCCGCCGACCTCATCGACGGTGAGCACCTCGACGCTGGCCCGCACGCGGGCGCCCGCGGGCACCGGCGCCGGGAAGCGGACCTTGTTCCAGCCGTAGTTGACGCCCAGCTTGAAGCCGGTGGACTCCAAAAGGCCGCGGCGGAAGCCGTCGATCATCGACAGCGTCAGGTTGCCGTGGGCGACCGTCGTCCCGAACGGGCTCTCCGTCTTGGCACGCTCGACGTCCACGTGGATCCACTGGTCGTCGCCGGAGAGATCGGCGAAGGCGTCGATCATCTCCTGGGTCACCTCGCGCCACTCCCCCGGGCCGACGGTCTCGCCGACCAGGTCCTTGAGCTCGTCGATGCCGTTCACGGTGAGCGGTGCCATCACGGAGAGCCTATCGGCGGGCCGAAAACGGCCTATCTCGCGGTTACTGCACCAAGCGCACCGCGAAGGTCGGAGGTGCGATGTCGCCGGCCCCGCCGAGCAGGCCGAGGATCTTGGCGACGTAGGCCTGCGTCTCCGGGATCGAGGGGACGCACCCGCAGCGGTGCACGGCGCCCGAGCCGGCGTTGTAGGCGGCCAGCGCGAGCGGCACGGAGGCGAACTGGCGCAGCAGGTCGTGCATCAGGTGCGCCTGGGCGGCGATGGCGGCCTCGGGGTCGAAGGGATTGCCGAGCCCGAAACCCGCCGCCGTGCCGGGCATGAACTGGGCGATGCCCTGCGCGCCGGCAGGCGATGTGGCGTTGGGGTTGAACCCGGACTCCACGTACAGCTGCGCCGAGAGCAGGGCGGCGCCGACGTTCCAGCGCTGGGCCGCCCGAGCGATCGTGTCGCGGAAGCGCGCGGGGACGAACGACGGGACGGCGCCGCCGTCGCTCGAATGGCCCGTGTAGCCCACGGACGCGCTTCCGGCGTTGCGGACGTAGCCGTAGTGCCAGGCCTCCCAGCTGTAGCGCTGCACGAAGCCGAAGCGGCGCGCGTTGGCGGCCAGCCAGCCGTACGCCGGCGCCGGCCCGAGGTCGAGCTCCGTTCCCAGCCGGTGAAGGCTCTTGCCCGGCGGCGCCACCCACTTGGGGTCCGGGTGCGCCGCGAACAGGCGCGCCTGCTCCGCGTCGGATCGGTAGCCGCTGACGACGATCAGGTAGATGCCGTCGCGGCGCGCGGCGGCCGCCATGCGGTCGAAGGCCTGTGCGACGTCGGGGCGCATCGGCTTGCCCTGCCGGTAGGCGAGCGGGCCGTGGTAGCCGCCGCCGCTGGCGCTGCCGGGCAGCCCCGGCCCGCCGCGCGCCGTGAGCTCGGCAGTGGCGCGGGCACGAACCGGAACCCGGCCGGGGCTGACGTCGGCGCTGCCCCTCGCGAGCACCGTGACCCGGATGGGCGCCATCGAGCCGGGGAAGTGCACGTCCGCGACGCGCAGGGCTACCCCGTTCCGCCTGCCGGCCTGAAGCGCGGCGTCGCGCGCGAGCTGCTCGTAGGTCGCGAGCGACAGGTGACGCGGGTTGCGCGTGCCGTCCGGGAGCACCGGAGGTTCGAAGAGCCGCGGGTAGACGTCGGCCATCGCCCGCGCCGCCGACACCGCAGCCAGGTCCGCCGCCCGCTGGTGCTTGCCGCGCGCACCGAGCGCCAAGCCCCACGAGCCGAGGAACAGCGCGCCGACCAGCAGCGCGGCCATGACACCGAGCAGCAGCAGCGCCGCCTGCCCCGACTCACGCCGGGAAAGAGCAATCCGATCTCGACGTGCCGCCATCAAGCGGCACCATCACCCGCGAGCCGTTACGGCTCAACGCGCGTTGGTAACAAGCCCGTACGCCAAGGTGACGCTTCAGCCCCACCCAGCCCCTGCAGCGGCGATCGCGGTCGGGGGTCACTGTGGACAACCGAGCCCGACAGCGGTCGGCTTGCCCTACGGGGCCGTGTACGCCACGTACCGTTCACCTGAAAGGTCGACCCGGTCTGGTAGGGACCCGGTCAGGTACGTACTGAACGATGCGAATAGCGGGGTCAAGACTGCGAGTAGGGGCCCGTCGCGGTCGGCGCCGCGGAGTCAGCCCCTCATCGAAGCGGCGCGTGGTCGCTTGCGGCGCCCATTGCCATAAGCGCGTTGGCAAGGTCGCCCGTGATCGCTTGCGGCGCGGGTGGCCAGAGCTTCTCGCCCTTGGAGTAGGGCGGCGCCTCAGGGGAGATTCCCCGTGGGAGCGCTCGCCTCGCGGTCAGCCGATGAGCCGCGCCCTGACGGTGGCGGCGATGTCGATGCCGAGGGCGCGCCTGGTGGCCTGGGCGGCCGCCAGCAGGGCGAGCGCGAGGGCTGGGACGATCACGAGGATGTAGTTGGGCGGCTGCGGGTGCAAGCCGATCTCGAACCAGGCCCGGGCTATGCGCCGCGAGAGCGGCGAGGCGATCAGCAGCCCGAGGGGGATCGCCAGTGCTGCCGCTGCGGCGGTCTGGGTGAGGGCCTCCTCGGCGATGATCGCGGTCAGCTGGCGCCGCCCGTAGCCCATCGCCAGCAGGGTGGCGAACTCGCCGCGGCGATCGAGGTATGAGAGGGCCAAGGTCGAGACGAGGAAGAGAGCGCCGACGCCGAGGCTGATCGCCTCGAGGACGGCGATCAGCCCCGTCAGCTCGCTGATCAGCTCCTGGCCGCCTTTCTTCGCCGAGCTCTTGGAGGTCACCCGGGCGACCCCCGGCTGGTCGCGGAGGCGATCCGCCGCCGCCTGGGGTCCCTTGAGCAGCACTGTGGTCGCCTCACCCGGGAGACCGAGGAGCGACGACGCCTGGCGCCTGGGCAGGTAGACCTCCTGGCCGGCCAGCGTGCGAGCCAGCCCGGCAACCCGGATCCGTGCCGCGCCTGCGGGGGTGCGAAGCTCGAGGCGATCGCCCACCGCCGCGTGGGTTCGCCGCGCGGTCTGCTCGGCGAGGACGGCGCGGCCGGGGGCGGGGTCGCCTCCGCGGCTCAGGTCGAGGGTCAGCAGCGGCGAGGGTCGCGGGAGGCCGACGAGGCGCGCCGGGACGGCGCCCGAGGGCCCGCTCAGCTCGGCGGGGCCCTTGACGATCGCCTCCGCTCGCTCGGCGCCGGCGCGGCGCGCTCGCGCTCGTGCCTGCGGCACGGGTTGGGGGGAGGCCAGGTCGGCGGAGTCGGTCCAGGCCTGTCGGTCGAACTCGCGCTCGACCGCGGTGTTGGTCGACGAGATCAGGATGTTCAGCGAGGCGGCGAGCCCGATCGCGGCTCCGATGCTGAGCACGGTGGCGGCGCTGACGAGGGGGCGTCGGAGCATGGAGCGGGTCGCGTAGACGACCGGCAGCGGAGCGATGGCGGTGGCCCGCTGCAGCCAAGCCGGCAGCGCGAACGAGCCGGCCGCCTCGCCGCGCATCGCCTGGACGGGTTCGAGGCGGGCAAGGCGATAGGCGGGCACGAGCGCGGCGAGGAGCGTTGAGACGAGCGCGAGCGCGGCGCCGAGCAGCAGCGGACGCAGGCTGAGCGAGTGCGCGGTGAACGGGAAGCCGACCGTGCTGGAGTATTCGGCGGCGACCAGGCGACCGACGCCGACGGTGACCAGCAGCGCGAGCGCGGCGCCCGCAAGGGCAACGATCGAGGCCGGAACCAGCACCGTCGCGACGACCGTGCGCGGCGGGTGGCCGATGGCGAGCATGGCGCCGAGCTCGCGCCGCTGCGAGCTCACCAGGCGGCGAAGGCTGAGCACTATCAGCAGCAGCCCTACTAGAGCGAAGACGGCGCCCATCACGGGTGCGAAGGTCGAGAAGCTGCTGACGTCAGCATCTGTGAAGCGGAGGCTGAACTGCTCGGAGCGAGGGGTGACCTGCCCGACCGGCAGACCGCGGGCCAGGCGTCGTGCGTTCGGGCCGCGGCCACCCCCCGGGAGGTCGACGGCCACGTCGTTGACCCGGTTGCCGCTACCGGCCAGCGACTGCAGGGCCGAGAGCGGCATGAAGACGACGGCGAGCGACCCCTTCTGCGGCAGCAGGTAGTCCGGGTCGGCCGTGGCCAGCAGATACTCGGGACTGCGGACGAGCCCCCGGACCCGCAGGTCGATCGTCCGGCCGGAGGCGCGAAGCGCCAGCCGCTCGCCGGGCCCGATGCCGTGACGTTTCGCGAAGTCGGCCTCGAGCACCGCCTCGTCGGGACCGGCGCCGCTCAGGCCTGCCCCATCGACCACGGCGAGCCGGTTGAGCCGGGACCCCGGCCTCATCCCGATCAGCTCCGCGCTCCGCCCCCGGCCCGACCCGAGCAGCGCCCGACCGGAGACGATGAGGCGGGTCGAGGTTGCGCTGGCTCGGGCGGCCCGAGCGCGAGCGACGAGCAGCCGCGGCGGCAGCGGGCGGAGCAGCCGAACGTTCAGGTCGGCCAGGGCGTAGCGCGCGTAGAAGTCGTTCCGCGTCTGCTTGACGTCATCGAGCGCCAGCGAGATGCCCGCGGCAGTACCGGCGCCGGCGCCGACCACCACGAGCATCAGCGCCGCCCGGGCGCCCATCGCTCGCAGATCACGCAGGCCCTTGCGGAGCAGCACGGTCTCAGCGACCCCGGGGCTGCCCGTCGTCCTCGACGACGCCGTGCGAGAGCCGAACGATCCGCCTGCCGGCTCGAGCCATCGCGGGGTTGTGGCTGACCACGACGAAGCTGATGCCCGTCTCCTCGTTCAGCTCGCGCATCAGCGCCACGACGCGCGCACCGGTCTCCTCGTCGAGGTTGCCCGTGGGCTCGTCGGCGAGCACCAGGCGCGGCCGCTTGGCCAGCGCCCGGGCGATCGCCACGCGCTGCTGCTCGCCGCCGGACAGCTCGGACGGGAAGCGCCCGCGCCGCTGCGCCAGGCCGACCCGATCGAGCAGGTCCTCCGCTCGCTCCCGCGCCTCGTCGCGACCGACCCCGGCCACGCGCACCCCCGCCTCGACGTTCTCCACCGAGGTCAGGGTCGGCAGCAGGTTGTAGAACTGGAAGATGAACCCCACCGCCTCCGCCCGGTAGGCGGTCAGCTCGGCACGGGAGGCGCCCGCGAGCTCGACGCCGCAGGCCGCGACGCGCCCGGCGTCGGCCGTGTCGAGGCCGCCGATCAGGTTGAGCAGGGTCGTCTTGCCGCAGCCCGACGGTCCGAGCACCACGGCGAACTCGCCCGCCTCGATCGCCAGTGAGAGGCCGGCGAGTACCTGCTGCTCGGCGGCGCCGCTGCCGTAGGACTTCCAGACGTCCTCCACTGAGATCAGCGCGTCGCTCATCGCCGCCGCCCTCGCTCCTCGCGCGGCGCGGCGCCATCGACAAAGACGTCAACGACGAGCTCGGCGAGTTGGTCGAGCTTCGGCCAGGCGCCACCCGAGCCCCAGTGCTGGATCAGCGCCAGGTCGCCGAGCCCGACGAACAGCAGCGCCAACTCCTCCGGCGGCGGATCGGGGCGGACCTCGCCTCGGGCGACACCGTCGGCGAGGATCGCGCGCACCCGGTCGATGAACGGCCCCGCCGCCTCGATCACGCGCGGATAGAAGCGGGGATCGGCGGTCAAGACCTCACGGATCAGGACCCGGGCGAAGGCCTCGTGCTCGCGCGCCCAGGCGACATCCGAGGCGAGCACGGCAAGCAGCTGCTCACGGGTGGAAGCCTCAGGTGGCAGCCTCTCGGCCCCCTCCACGGCGAGCCGGCAGGCCTCCTCGACCACGGCGAGGAAGAGCGCCTCCTTGGACGGGAAGTGGTTGTAGACGGTGCCCTTCGCCAGCCCGGCGGCGAGCGAGATCTCGTTGACGTTCGCGCCGGCCAGGCCGAGTCGCGCGAACTCGCTCGCCGCCGCGGCCAGCAAGCGGTCGCGATTGGCCGCCTTCATCTCGGCCGTCAAACGAGGCACCGAAAGGATTATATGGGTGACCGCCCACCCACGAACCTCCGATCAGAAGGCATCCACCTCGTGGCCGTGAGGGCCTGAGCACGCGAAAACAATCGAGGAGCCGGCTGGGCGGCAAAGAGCTTTGCCTGCTCCGCGTCCGAGCGGTAGCCACTGACGACGATCAGGTAGACGCCGTCGTGGCGGGCGGCCCTGGCCATGCGGTCGAACGCCCGGGCCACGTCGGGCCTCATCGCCTTGCCCTGCCGGTAGGCGAGCGGGCCGTGATAGCCGCCGCCGCTCGCGCTGCCGGGCTCTGACGGCCCGCCCCTCGGCGTCAGCTCGGCCGTCGCGCGAGCACGGACTGGGACCCGGCCGGGCCGCAAGCGTGCCTGACCGCGCGCTAGCACGGTCACACGCGTGGGCGCGAACGAGCGCTGGAAGCGCACGTCGGTGGGACGTAGGCGAACGCCGTTCAGCCGGCCGGCCCGGAGCGCCGCGTCGCGCCCGAGGCGCTCGTAGGCGGCAAGCGACAGGTGGCGCGGATTGGGCGCCCCGTCGGGCAGGACCGGCGGCTCGAACAGCCGCGGGTAGACGCCGGCCATCGCCCGGGCCGCCGAAACGGCCGCCAGGTCCGCCGCCCGCTGGTGCTCGCCGCGGGCGCCGAGGGCCAACCCCCACGATCCGAGGAACAGGGCGCCCACCACCAGCGCCGCCATCACTCCCAGTAGGAGAAGAGCCGCCTGGCCGGACTCCCCGCGAGGAGGGGTGATCACCTGTCGAGCCGGCGCCATTGCCCGGCACCCTCGCGAGCGACAGGTTACGGCTCAACGCGCTCGTGTAACGGTTCGCAACGAAACCGCTACCGGCCTGCGCGTGACCATGGCGCCCGAGGCGAGGGCGGCGCTCGCTTATCCGGCCACGGGCCAGCCCCCGGCCGGCCAAGCTCAGCGCGGGCTGCGCTCGGCGCTCGCCGCAGACTCGTCGGCGGGCGACTCAAGCCAGCCGCGAAGGCGCTCGTAGACCTTGGGGTGGTTCAGCAGCGCGAGATGGTGGGCCGGGCTGATGTGATGCCCGTACTCAGCCTGGAACGGGATCCGGCGAGTACGGCCCTCTCCCGTGGCGCTCGGCATGAGCACGAGGACGTCGCCGAGCACGCGACCAAGCGGATGGCGCGGACTCCGGGTGACTGTCGCCGAAACGAAGCAGTGGGTCGCTCCCTCCAGAAGCGGCACCTCCTTGCACGCGGCCGCCCGTAGGGCATCGGGGTCGCGGTCGCGCCAGTCCTCGTCGACCAGCGACCCGTGTCGGAGGTCCCGGATCCCTGCGGAGCGCTTGCGCAGGAAGGCTCCGAACATCCGCGTCTCCGGCAGCTTGTGGAGCATCGCGGAGGCCACGTGAGCTCCCTGCTCCAGCGGCGCGCCGAGGTGCGGCGTGCCGAGCGAGACCATGTGACGGACGAGCCCGGTCCAGTGTTGGCCGCTCTCCGAGCCCTGGTAGCAGGCACTCCGCGCCACCAGACCACCCATCGAGTGACCCACCAGAGCGACCTCGTCCACCTCCAGCGGCCAGGCCTCCACCAGCTCCTCCAGGAGCTCCGCGACGTCATGACCATTCTCCGAGATGTGCCGTCCGCTGTTGTAGCGCAGGTAGACGGGAGTGCAGCCGATGTCCGCAGCCAGGCGGGTCCCATAGGTCTCACCCGGTTTGGCAGCACCCCAATCCCAGTAGTACTCGGTTCCCATCAGCCCGTGCAGGAACACCACCAGCCGAGGCGTCGCGTCCGGGAACGCCGCCCTCAGCGAGTCGGTGTCGAGTGCCACGGCCTCGCCGTCCACGCGCACCGACGCCGGCTCGTGAAGCTCGCTCCTCGAGCGCTCGAGCCGGTCGCCTGTCAGGCCGTTGAGCGCGGCGATCAGCGCGCTCCCCCGGCGTGTGGTCGAGAGCAGGACGTCCTGCCCTATCCCGCGCTTCTCCATGGCCGCGTCGGCCGCTCGTCCCAGCGCCGCCGTGCCGGATCCGAGCGCGTCGTAGGCCCGGCTCGAGAGTGCATCGTGGATGATCTGAGCGGGGCGGCCGAACGGACCCACGCTCCGGAAGCCGCGCTGGGCGATTCCCAGGTGCATGTCCCGAATGGCGCCGGGAAAGCCCCGCAGCTCGTCGAACGCGAACGCGCTGAGCGCCCGGACCTCGTTACGCGATGACACTCCAGGCTCGGAGTTGTCGCTCCCACCGGTCCTGATCAACTCCGTACCGGTCATCCGGTCACCCCTCTCCCGCGTCGCCGGCCACGCCGGCCCAATTGCGGGAACGAAGCTACGAGACCGACCAGACGGCACCCTATACCGGGGGACGCGGAGGGATCTACCCGTCCTACACGCGCTCGGTATCGCGCCTGTAGGCGAGATGGGCCGCGAGCGCCAGGACGAGCGCCCAGCCCAGCACCACGATCCAGCCCCGGGCCCCCCAGGCGTCGCCGCCCGTCGCGACCCGGCTGGCCTGGACGAGCCAGTAGGACGGCAGCCACTGCGCCAGCGCGTGCAGGACGCCGCCGCCGCCGATCGGGAACCAGGTCCCGCTCACGAGCGCCAGCAGCGAGACGGTCCCGCCGGCGGCGGGCCCGATGGCGTCGGCGTCGAGGAGGTGCCCGAGGGCGATGCCGAGGGCCGCGAACGGGAGCAGGCCGACCAGGACGAGCCCCGTCATCGTGAGCCAGCGGTCCAAGGGCATGCTCACCCCGAGCGAGAGGCCCGCCAGGTAGAGGAGCGCGATCGTCAACCCGGCCATTGCGTAGGAGGTGGTGAGCTTGGCCCGGAAGTAGCCCCGCGGCGTGAGCGGGGTGACCCGCAGCTGGCGGGTCCAGCCGACGCTGCGCTCGAGCGCGATCCGCGCGCCGCTCGAGACCATCCCGGTCATCGTGCCGAAGGACGCGAGCGTGACCATGAAGTAGAGCGGCACGGCGACGCCCGTGTCGCCGAAGTCCTGCTCGTGCCGGTTCGGCCCCGCGATGAAGAAGTAGAGGAGCAGCGGGAAGGCCAGCGAGAAGAAGAGGAAGCGGGCGTTGCGGGAGCTGCGCCGAAGCTCGAGCCGGGTGTAGGCCCAGGTGCTCACGCGGCCGCGTTACCGGTCAGCTCGAGGAAGGCCTCCTCCAACCCGGCGCCGGCCACCTCGACGTCGCGAGCCTGCGGATGCTCGTGGAGCAGCGCCCTCAGGGTGCCATCGGAGTCCGACGAGCTCAGCGTGACCGCGGAGCCGCGGCACTCGGCCCCGACGACGTTCGGGAGCAGCAGCAGCGCCTCCCGCTTCGCGCCCGGGAGCGTCGCGCGGATCGTACGCCGGCCGACCCTCGCCCTGACCTCGTTGGTGGGACCGTCGGCCACGACCTCGCCGCGCGCCATCAGCACCACCCTGTCCGCGAACGCCTCGGCCTCCGCCAGGTAATGCGTGGCGAACAGCACCGTCCTTCCCTGGGCCGCGAAGCGGCGGACCGCGCTCCAGAACGCGTTGCGGCTCTGCACGTCCATGCCGGCGGTGGGCTCGTCCAGGACCAGGAGCCGCGGGTCCCCGATCAGCGCCAGCGCGAACCTGACCCTCTGCGTCTCACCGCCGGACAGCTTCTGGCTGCGCCGGTCCGCGACTTCGCGGAGGCCGACGAGGTCGATCACCTCCGCGACCTTCATCGGGGCGGGATACAGCGACGCGACCGTGGCCAGCAGCTCCCGCGGAGAGACGTCGCGGATCAGCGATCCGATCTGGAGCATGGCGCCCACCAGCCCGGCGTCGACCGCCTCGCGCGGCGGCTGCCCGAGCACCGCGACCTCGCCGCCGTCGGGAGCGGTGAGACCGAGGAGCATGTCGATCGTCGTCGACTTGCCGGCGCCGTTCGGGCCGAGGAGCGCCAAGGTCTCACCGGGATCGATCGCGAGGTCGACCCGGCGCACGGCGAGAACGTCGCGGTACGCCTTCGCGAGGCCGCGCAACCGGATGGCCTGGGTCATGCCTCGGAGAAGGCCGGCTCGGGCTTCCGCCCCATCTGCGGCGCGCGCAGCAGGGTGCCCGCGACGACGAGGGCCGCGACGACCAGGCCGGCCCCGATCAGGAAGGCCAGGTGATAGCCGGAGGTGAGCGCCGAGGCGGCCGAATCACCGTCGCCGAGCAGGTTGTTGGTACGGGTCGTGGAGAGGGTCGCGAGGACGGCGAGCCCGACCGCGCCGCCCACCTGGAGCGTGGTGTTGACGAGCCCGGAGGCCAGCCCGGAGTCCTCCGGCGTGGCTCCCGACATGGCGAGCATCATGAACGCGGGGAAGCCGAGCCCGGCGCCGATTCCCAGCAGCAGCATCACCGGCAGGACGTCGACCATGTAGCTGCCGTCGACCGGCGCCCGCGCGAAGAGCGCAAGCGCGATCGCGCTGAGAAGCAGACTCGGGATCAGCACGGTCCGGGGGCCGAAGCGCATGTTGAGCTTCTCCGAGAAGCCGAGCGAGAGCGTTCCGATCACGAGCGTGACGGGCAGGAAGGCGAGGCCCACCTCGAGCGCGTCGTAGCCGAGCACGCGCTGCAGGTAGAGGGCGCCGAGGAAGAACATCCCGAACATCCCGGCCACGAACAGCGCCTGGATCAGGTTGGCGCCCGACACGTTCCGCGAGCGGAACAGCCGCAGCGGCATCAGGGGCTGCGCGATCGTGGCCTCGCGGGCGATGAACGCGCCGAGGAGCCCCAGAGACAGGCCCCCGAAGCCGAGGGTGTGGGCCGAGGTCCAGCCATGGTTGGCCGCTTCGAGGATCGTGTAGACGCCGAGCATCAGCGCGGAGGTGACCAGCACGGCGCCGGGGACGTCGGCCCCCTCGCGGAGCCCGATTCCGCGGTCGTCCTCGACCAGGCGCATGGCGAGCGCCGCGGTGGCGATCCCGATCGGCAGGTTCACGAAGAAGATCCAGTGCCAGTTGATCGACTGGGTGAGCACGCCGCCCAGGAGCAGCCCGACCGAGCCGCCGGCGGAGGCGACGAAGCTGTAGACGCCGATCGCCTTGGCCTGCTCCCGGGGCTCCGGGAACATCGTCACGATCATCCCGAGGATCACGGCGGACGTGAACGCGCCGCCGAGGCCCTGCACGAAGCGCGCGCCGATCAGGAGGCCCTGGGACTGCGCGGTGGCGCAGAGGAGCGAGGCGGCGGTGAAGATCGCGAGGCCGGCCATGAAGACCCGCCTGCGGCCGATCAGGTCACCGAGGCGCCCGGCGAGCAGGAGCAGGCCGCCGAAGCTGATCAGGTAGGCGTTCACCACCCACGCGAGGCTCGACTGGGAGAAGCCGAGATCGCTGCGGATCGAGGGCAGTGCGACGTTCACGATCGTGGCGTCGAGGACGATCATGAGCATCCCCACGCAGAGCACGACGAGGGCCATCCAGCGGCGGGTTTCCTGTGCTTGAGTCATAACAAGCAGGATGCGCCTTGGCGGCCGCGCCACAAATACGGTCAGCCTGCGTCAGCGCGTGGGGTTATCCGCACCCAGTGCGATGCGCGCCCGGATGGTGGTGCCGCCCCCGGCGGGGCTGTCGACCTCGAGCCGGCCGCCGAGTGCGCTGACGCGGTCGGCAAGCCCGCGGAGCCCGGAGCCGCCGGCCAGGTCGGCGCCGCCGACGCCGTCATCGCGGACCTCGACCACGGCCGAGCCATCGTCGATCCCCAGGCCGACCCGGACCAGCTCGCAATCCGCGTGCTTGGCCGCGTTGGTGAGCGCCTCGGCGGCAACGAAGTAGGCGGTCGTCTCCACCGACGGGGGCAGCCGCCGGACCGGGATGTCGCCGATCTCGACGGCGACCGGAGAGCGGGTGGCGAGCGAGTTCAGGGCGGTGGGCAGCCCGCGGTCGGTGAGGACGCTCGGGTGGATTCCGGCGGCGAGCTCGCGCAGGTCGCCGAGACCGGCGCGCACCTGCTCGAGCGCGGCGCCCACGAGCTCGCGGGCCTCGCCCGGCGAGCCGGTCAGCTTGTCCTGCGCGAGCCTCAGGCTCATCGCGGCCCCCACCAGCTCCTGCTGGGCCCCGTCGTGGAGGTCGCGGCCGAGTCGCCGGCGCTCCTCGTAGCCGGCCTCGACGATCCGGGCGCGGGAGGCCGCGAGCTGCTCGCGAGCGTCCACGTTCGCCAGGGCGGCCGTGACCAGCTCCGCGAAGTCGGCGAGCCGCTGCTCGGTGTCGGGCGGAAACGCGTGGGCCCGCGAGCTCGAGGCCATGACGCCCCCCCAGAGCCTGCCCGCGACGGTGATCGGCGCGCCCACCACCGACAGGAACCCGGCCTCCCGCAGGCTGGCCGCCAGCTCGCCGCCTACGGAGCTGTAGTCGTCGACCCGCTCTGGGCGGCAGCTCCGGTACATCTTTGCGGTGACCGTCTCGCCGTCCACGGGGATGGTCACTCCCACGGGGAACGACGGCCCACCCTCGGCCGCCCACGTCGCAACGACGGTCGCGCTGCCCTCGCCGTCGAAGCGCACCATGTCCGTGGTCTCCACCTCGAGCAGGTGGCCCAGCTCTTCGCATACCCGATCGAACAGCCGCCTGGCGTCGGGGTTGCCGGCGGCGAGGGTCGCGACGCGGCGGAGCGCGGCCTGCTCCTCGAGCAGCGCCTCGACCCGGGGCACCGAGGTGTCTTCGCGCGTCGCCGTCATCGATGGAATTTCAGCACGCATGGCGCGCCTCCGGCTCCTCGACGGGGATCTCGGCGGTCAGTGTGGTTCCCGCGGCCGGTGGGCTGTGGAGAGCGAGGGTCCCGCCGAGCGCCTCCACGCGATCGGCGAGGCCGCGCAGGCCGGAGCCCTTGCCGATCTCGGCACCGCCGGCGCCGTCGTCGCTCACCTCGACCCGCGCGGCCTCGTGCGTCCGCGTCACTCGCACGCTCGCGCTGGTGGCGGCGGCGTGCCTCGCCACGTTGGTCAACGCCTCGGCCACCAGGTAGTAGATGGCCGCCTCGACCGCATCCGGCAGCCGCTCGCGCGGCAGCGCCGTGAGCCGGGTCTCGACCGGAGCGCGCGCGACCAGCACGTCGAGCGCGGGACCGAGGCCGTGATCGCCGAGGATCGCCGGGTGGATGCCGCGCGCCAGCTCGCGCAGCTCGTCGAGCGCCAGCGCCAGCTCCTCGCGCGCCGTCGTCAGCAGGCGACGCGCCGACGACTGATCGACGGCCACCTCCGCCTCGATCTCGCCCAGCGCGAGCGCGAGGCTCACGAGCCGCTGCTGGGCGCCGTCGTGGAGATTGCGCTCCAGCCGCCGCCGCTCGGAATCGCCGGCCTCCACGATCCGGGCTCGCGAGGCCGCGAGCTTCTCGCGTGCATCGGCGCTGGCGAGCGCGTCCGCCACCAGCTCGGCGAACCCGGCCACGCGCTCCTCGGTGTCGGGCGGGAAGCTGTACGGCCATCCGCTGGAGGCGACGATCGCCCCCCAGAGCCTGCCGCTCACAGTGATCGGCGCCGCCACCGACGAGGCGATGCCCGCGCTCCGGATCCTTCGCGGCAGCTCACCCTCGAGCCGGGAGTAGTCGTCCACCCGGTCGGCACGGCCGCTGCGCTTGACCTTGGCCACCGCGGCGGGGCCGTCGAGCGGCACGCCGGGGCCGACCGGGAACACGGGAGCGCCGGGCACGCTCCAGCCGGCGAGCACCGTCTGCGTGCCGTCGTCCTCGAAGCGCGTGAGATTGGTGCTTCGGACCCCGAGCACCGCTCCCACCTCGGCACATACCCGGGAGAACACGTCGGCGGGCTCGGCGCCGCCGGCGACGAGGGTGGCGACTCGGCGCAGCGCCGCCTGCTCCTCCGCCAGCGCCCGGAGACGCGCGACGGCGTCGCCTTGCTCCGGCGGGCGCAGGCGGGTCCCGGTCACAGCAGCGCCTCGATCGCCTCTCGCGACAGCTGCTCCTTCGGGATGAACCCGCGCGCCCCGGTGGCAGCGCCCACCGGCTTCAGCTCCGCTGGGTCGTGACTCGAGATGAGGACCACCGCGACCGCGGCGTCCTGGGCGGCGAGCCGCTCGGCCACCTCGAAGCCGCTGAGGTCCGGCAGGTATACGTCGACCAGGGCGATCTGCGGCCGAAGCTCGCGCGCCAGCGTCAGCGCCGAGGCGCCATCCGGGGCCTCGCCGACCACCCGATAGCCGTGGGCCTCGAGCAGCCGCCGCGCGCAGCCGCGGAAGCCGGAATGGTCGTCGACCACCAGGACGGTCGTATCCATGGCTCGATTGTGGCGGCCGCCCGGCGGATCGAACATACGGGTAGCCGCACCCAGGCCCGCCAGGCAGCCACATCGTTCTCGGGACCCGTTCGCATCAATCTTCGCGCCATGGATTCCCGCCTCACACTCGAAGCCGTCGAGGCGATGGTCGCGGAGCAGCGCCGCAGGGCCGAGCAACGGCAGCGACTGGCGGATCCAGGTGGTCCAGGTGGTCCAGGTGGTCCCGTCCGAGGCCGCCGCTTCCGGCGCGAGAGCGAGCGGCGCACCCGCTTCCTCCCAAAGGCGGCCGACTCGTGATGTTCCACCCGATCGACGTCGACGGCCTGGAGCTCAGCGTCCTCGAGGCCCGTGCCCAGGTGGCTCAGCTCGAGGCGGAACGGGCGCTGGCCCTGCGCTCGGCCCTTGCCGGCAACGAGACCTACATGTCCGACCTCGATGCGGAGCTCGACCTCTGCCACCAGGTCTACGCCGTCCTCGCCGTTACCGAAATCGCGAGCCTGCGGTCCGAGCTGTCCGGGCCGCAGTCCGGCTGATGGGCTTCTGGCGCCGGAGGGTCAGCCGGCACTGGCGCCGGCGCAGGGGCCGCCGCGACGCGCCCGTGACGACCCTGAGCGTCAGGCCCGCAGAAACGTGAGGACGGCCAGCACGCGGCGGTGGTTCTCGGCCGCGGGAGGGAGTCCGAGCTTGCCGAAGATGCTGGTCACGTGCTTCTCCACCGCGCGCTCCGTCACCACGAGCTGCTCGGCGATCGCCAGGTTGGATCGCCCCTCCGCCATCAGCCCGAGCACCTCGCGCTCGCGCTTGGTCAGTTCCTCCAGAGGATCGTCGCGGCGCTGACGGCCGAGGAGGTGGGCCACCACCTCCGGGTCGAGGGCGGTGCCGCCCTCGCTCACCCGCCGCACCGCGTCGACGAAGCGGTCCACGTCGGCCACGCGGTCCTTCAGCAGGTAGCCGGTGCCCTCCGCGGTCTCGCCGACGAGGTCGAGGGCGTAGCCCTCCTCGAGGTACTGGGAGAGGACGAGCACGCCCGTCTCCGGCTGGCGGCGCCGGATCTCGAGCGCGGCGCGGAGCCCGTCGTCGGTCCGGCTGGGCGGCATCCGGATGTCGACCACCGCCACGTTCGGCTTGTGCGCCGAGACCTTGCGCACGAGGTCCTCGGCATCACCCGCCTGCGCGACCACCTCCACCCCTGCCTCCTCGAGCAGCCGCACTATCCCCTCGCGCAGCAGAACGGAGTCGTCGGCAACGACCACGCGCATCTGAGCCCCCTCCGGCATCTCGGACAACGAGTGTAGAGCGATGCTCCGCGAGGGTCCGGGCTCTTAGACCCTTCTCATGAGCGCCTCCTACGGTCCGCCGCACGACTCGAAAGCTCGGAGGGGCGGAACCCATGGAAAAGCGACGACCAATCGACGGGGCAAGGCCGGACCTGGAGCATCCGGACGGCGCGAGGATGGTTGTCTGGAGCCGCCGCGGCAGGCTGCGCCTGGCCGTGCTCGGATCGTCCCTCGCGCTGGCCGCCGCCGGCGCGGCGGGCTGCGGTGTGGGCGGCGACGGCGAGACCGCCAACGCCGACCAGCGCTCGAGCTCGAACGGGCAGGGCCAGGGCGCCCGGCCGCAACCCAGCGCGGACCAGAAGGCCCAGTTCAAGAAGTTCCGCGACTGCATGAAGAAGAACGGCGTCGATCTTCCGGACTTCACGAACGGCCCGCCGCAGGGCGGCCCTCCCGCCGGGGTCGATCCCTCGTCGTCGAAGTTCCAGTCGGCGATCCAGGCCTGCGGCCAGTACGCGCCCCAGGGCGGCGGCCCGGGCGCCGGCGGGCCTCCGGGCGGTGGTGGACCTCCGACTTGACCTCCGGCGGTGGTGGACCTCCGGGTGCGGGCGGCTCTCAGGGCGGCGGCACGGGCGGGCCGCCCAGCGGCTACGGCCAGGGCAGCCAGTACTAGATGATTGATTCCGCGGCCGCGTGTGCGCGGGGGCGCACGGGACCGACCTGGGCGGGGGAAGCAGGGCGAAGCCGATACACGCGTGTATCGGCGAGCCCGATGACCCCGATCCAGCGACGGTATCCGTGCGTCATCCGCGCGCGCGGGGTCGTGGAATCAGTCATCTAAGCCTCACCGCATAGGTCCGCCAGCTCGGCGACCGCGCGCCCGAGGGCTCCGCGCGGCTCGCGGCCGCCCAGCGCCAGCTGGGCGCCCATCCGCGCGTCCGGCAGCCCGAGCGCGGCGCGCCCCGCCCACTCGCTTCCGGACTCGGCTCGGTTGAGCACGACGATCGGGTCCGGGCCGACCCGCGCGAGGCAGCCCGCGACCACGGTGGCCAGCGCCGGCTCGACGGACGGGGCGCCCACCAGGACCACATGATCGGCGACGGCCGCGGCCGCGCCCCCGACCTGCTCGGACCCGGCGTCCAGGACCAGCGGCGCCTGGAGGCGGGCGGCATCGGCCAGCTCGACCGGAGACGGACCCTCGACGAGGCAGAGCCTGCCGACGGCGCGCGTCCGCGCGTGGGGGACGTCTGCCATCGCCTTGGCGAGCCGCGCCGCGGCAGGCGACGCAAGCGGGATCCCCGCCGCCGACACGGGCGACGAGACGGCCGCTGCGCCGCCGTCGCGGGCGGCGAGCTCTGCTGCCAGGCCGCGGCCGACCGTGGTCGCGCCGCAACGCCGGGCCAGCCCGAAGACCGCGACCACCGGCCGGCGGACGCTCGGCTGGGGCGGGTCGACGTCCCGCACGGGCTCCGCCGGCTCGAGCAGGAACTCCTCGACCCGAGCGAGCGCCGTGGCCAGGAGCCCGTGACGGACCGCCTGGGAGCTCACCTGGACCTCACCGACGCCTCGCCGTTCACCCTCAGATGCCTTGCGAGGATCCGTAGCGGCGCGGGCGGTCGCAGCGTGACCCGGACGTGCCCGCCCGCCACCCGCACACTGGCCCCGCTCCGGGACCAGCCCGGCAGAGCGTCCCGGACGCCGGCGCGCGGGTCTCGGCCGCCGGCCAGCGACAGGGCGCCGGCCTCCGCGGCCGTGCCCGCGAGGACGCTCGAATAACCGACCGCGAGAGCCTGCATCACGACCAGCCCGAGGACGAGCACGGCGGGTACCGCGCCGAGGAGCTCGACCTGCGCCTGTCCCCGCTCGCCGCCCCTCACGGCCTGCCTCCAAGCGAGCTGCCGGCGCTGAGCGACAGATGTGAGCTCCGCGGGAACAGCAGCGGGACGCGCACGCGGACGCGCACTCGCCTGCCCGAGCGCTCCACCCGCAGGCCGCCTTCGAGCGACCGCGGCAGGACGCTCAGCGCGGCCCGCCTGGGACTCCTATCCACGGCGTCGGCCCGCGCGGCAGCCCGGGCGGCGTGCGCCGACAGCCACGCTGCGTGGCCGAGGAGGGCCAGCTGCCAGGCGACGGCACCAACGAGCAGCGCCGCCGGCACGGCCGCCACGAACTCGATCGACGCCTGTCCCCGCTGGTCGTGGTGCATGCCCGGCACGGTCGCCCTTGCGGACGCACGGGACAACACCCGGGGGTTACGACTTGGCTACTCGTACCGCCGGTAGCGCGTCCAGACCCAGAAGACGCCGTACGAGCACAGCGCCAGCAGCGCCAGCCACACGAGGACGCCGGCGCCGCCCCGGTCGAACAGGCGGTTGGTCGCGGTGAACGTGAGGAGCGCGAGGCCGATGCTCGAGTACAGCACCAGGCGCTCGATCCCCTGGAGGGACTCGAGGTCGAACCGGTGCTCACGGTAGAGGCGGGCGCCGAGCAGCGCGATCGCCGCGAAGAAGGCGATCGTCAGCAGCGAGAGGGCCACCCTGAGCGCCCCGCCGCCGCCGGGAAGGGTCATGAGCGCCAGCGCGACGACCGCAACCAGCCCGAACTTCGCGGCGGTCTTCACGTGAAAGAGCGTACCGGCGCTAGCTGATCGCGCCGCTGGCCACGAGGACGAGCACGACGCTGCCCAACACGACGCGGTAGACGACGAAAACCGCGGTCGAGTGCGAGGCCAGATAGCGCAGCAGGAACGCGATCGAGGCGTAGCCGACCACGAAGGCCAGCACTGTCGCCACCACCAGGCCGCCGGCCGTGCCCCCGGCGGTGCCGCCGCATGCCGGAGCTCGAACAGCCCGCTCAGCACGACGGCCGGCACGGACAGCAGGAACGAGAAGCGGGCGGCGCTCGGCCGGTCGAAGCCCTCGAACAGGCCGGCCGAGATCGTCGCACCCGAGCGGGACACGCCCGGCACGAGCGCCAGCGCCTGGGCGAGGCCGATGGTCACGCCGTCGCGATTCGTGATCTGCTCGAGCGGCCTCGACTTGCTCCCGACCCGATCGGCGACGAGCAGGATCAGGCCGAACACGATCAGCGTCGTTCCGATCAGATAGAGGTTGCGGCCGCCGGTCTCGATCTGGTCCTTGAAGATGAAGCCGAAGATCGCGATCGGGATCGTGCCGATCACGAGGTACCAGCCGAGCCGGGCGTCGAGGGTCCCGCGCAGCGCCGGGTCGCGCAGGCTGGCGAGCCAGGTGCGGGCGATCTTGCAGGAGGTCGTTCCGGAAGTAGATGAGGACCGCGGCCATCGTCCCGAGCTGGACCACCGCCGTCCAGGCGGCGCCGGGATCGTCCCAGCCGCAGAAGGCCGGGACGATGCGCAGGTGGGCGGTGCTCGAGATCGGTAGGAACTCGGTCAGCCCCTGCGTGATCCCGAGGACTATCTCCTCGAACAAGCGACACGGCGGCGGAACCCTAGCCCACCTTAGCTATAGCTCGTCCCGGTCGGCGTCTTTCCCATGCCGCTCGCGCGAGGCCTCGATCTCCTCGACCGCGTCCTCGCGCGAGTACCAGCCGTCGACCGTGACCTTCTTCCGCTCGAGGTCCTTGTAGATCGAGAAGAAGTGCGCGATCTCGTCCCGCAGCTGGTCCGGCAGGTCCTCGAGCTTCTCCATCTTGTTCCAGCCCGGGTCCTTGAGCGGCACGCAGAGCACCTTGTCGTCGATCCCCTTGTCGTCCTCCATGCGGAACAGGGCGATCGGCTTGACGTCGATCATGCAGCCGGGAAACGTCGGCTCCGACACGCAGACCATCACGTCGAGCGGGTCGCCGTCCTGGCTCAGCGTGTCCGGGATGAAGCCGTAGTCGGTCGGATAGACGACCGAGGAGAAGAGGAACCGGTCGAGGACCAGCGCCTCGCGCTCGTGGTCCCACTCGTACTTGTTCCGGCTCCCCTTCGGGATCTCGACGATGCAGGCGAAGGCGTCGTCCGCCACCGCGGGCACAGGGTATCGTTACCCCTCGCATGCGCCTGGGCTTGGCATCCGTCGCACTGACCTTCCTCCTCACCGCCCCCGCCTACGCGGCGGACAACGGCGAGGGCCTGGCCGGCGAGACCGACGACAAGACCGTCACCTTCACCGCCCTCGGGGTCATCGTCTTCTTCATCCTCTTCGTGATCGTCATGTCCGCGCTCCAGGGCCTGCTCGAGAAGCGCAAGGACCAGCGCAAGGCGGCGGAGCTGCGCAAGCGGGTCGGCTGGTAGCCGGCTGCGTCCGCCGGCCACGCCCGCTCAACGCCTCCGGGCCGAGCGGCCCCGGCGGGGAGCGCGGGGCCGCATGCGAGGAGGGATCTGCACTGGTGATCCTGGCGAGGCTCGGGCCCGCCGGTGTGAACGGGTCTGAGAACATCCGCCGTGGCCGTTGAGTACGAGCGGATAGGCGCCGCGGCGGTCGTGACGATCGACCGCCAGGAGCGGCGCAACGCGGTCGACGGGCCCACCGCGCGAGCTGCTCCAGGAGGCCTACGACCGCTTCGAGGCCGACGACGACGCCCGCGTCATGGTGCTCACCGGCGCCGGGCGGCGTCGCCTTCTGCGCCGGCGCCGACCTGAAGGCATCGAGAGCCTCGGCCCGCGGCTCGACGACCCGCGCGGCCCGCTCGGCTTCACGCGCGTTACGCCGTCGAAGCCGACGATCGCCGCCATCTCCGGCTGGTGCCTGGCGGGCGGGCTGGAGCTGGCGCTCTGGTGCGACCTGCGCATCGCCACCGAGACGGCCGCGCTCGGCTTCCCCGAGCGCCGCTGGGGCGTGCCGCTGATCGACGGCGGCACCCAGCGGCTGCCGCGCATCGTCGGGCCTCGGGCCGCGGCGCTCGACCTGATCCTGACGCGGCCGCATCGTGGAGGCCGCCGAGGCGCTCGCGATGGGGCTGGTGACGGAGGTCGTCCCCGACGGCCGCCACCTCGAGCGGGCGCTCGAGATCGCCGAGGGGCTGGCGGCGTTCCCCCAGGACACGATGCTCGCCGACCGCCGCGCCGCCATCGAGGGCCTCGGGCTGCCGCTCGACGGAGGGCCTCGCGCTCGAGGCGCGAGAGCGGCCCGGCCACGCTCGAGACGGCGTGGAAGGGCGCCGGCCGCTTCGCCGGCGGCGAGGGCCGCGGCGGCGCGGGCGCCGGCGTCTAGGGTCCCAGGAGTCGTGCCTGAGCCCGCGATCGAGGTCTCCGACCTGCGCAAGAGCTACGGGCCGCTCGAGGCGGTCCGCGGGCTGTCGTTCGCGGTCGAGCGTGGCGAGGTGTTCGGCCTGCTCGGCCCGAACGGGGCCGGCAAGACCACCACGGTCGAGATCCTCGAGGGCTACCGGCAGCGCTCCGGCGGGCGAGGTGCGCGTGCTCGGCCACGACCCCGCGGTGCGCGAGCGGAGGCTGCAGGAGCGGATCGGGATCGTGCTCCAGAGCTGCGGCTTCCACCCGATGATCAAGGTGCGCGAGGCCGTCGAGCACTCCGGCAAGGCCTATCCGGCCCGCGCGACGCCGACGAGACGATCGCGCCTCGTGGGGCTCGAGGACAAGGCGGAGGCCCGGACGCGCGAGCTCTCGGGCGGCCAGCGGCGCCGGCTCGACCTGGCGCTCGCGCTGGTGGGCGACCCCGAGCTGATCTTCCTCGACGAGCCCACCACCGGCTTCGACCCCGCCGCCCGGAGAGCCGCCTGGGGCGTGATCAGCCGGCTCAAGGACCTGGGCAAGACGGTCCTGCTCACGACCCACTACCTCGACGAGGCCCAGTCGCTCTCCGACCGGGTGGCGATCATCAAGGACGGCGCGATCGTCGCCGAGGGACCGCCCGACGAGCTGGGCGCCGAGCAGCCGCGCTACCGCGTCTCCTACATGACCAACGGCAAGCGCGTCGAGCACGAGACCGAGGACCCGACCGAGCTGCTCCACCGGCTGACCGGCGAGGCGCTCGAGCGCGGCCAGCGGCTCGAGGGCCTGCAGGTGGGCCGGCCCACGCTCGAGGACGTCTACCTGCAGCTGACCACCGAGGAGGAGCGGCCGGCGTGAGCGCCGCCGCCCTGGCCTGGGCCCAGTTCCGGCTCGAGCGCCGGCTCTTCTGGCGCAGCCCGTCGGCCGCGTTCTTCAACTTCATCCTGCCGCTGCTGCTTCTCGTGCTGGTCGCCTCGGTCTTCTCCACCGACGCCGACGGAGCTCGACGTGCTCGTCCCCGGCATCGCCGGGCATGAGCATCATGGCCACGACCTTCAACGCGCTCGCCTTCAACCTCACCGACGCTGCGCGAGCTCGGGATCCTCAAGCGGGTGCGCGGCACGCCGATGCCGCCGGCCTCCTACCTCGGCGGGACTGCTCGGCTCGGCCGTGGCCAACGCCTTCGTCCAGATGGGGCTGGTGGTCGCGATCGGCCACGTCGCCTACGGCGTCGACTGGCCGCACAACTGGGCCGAGCTGGTCGGCTTCACCGCGCTCGGCGTGGTCTGCTTCGGCTCGCTCGGGATCGCCTTCTCGCACGTGATGCCCAGCTCCGACGTCGGCGCCCGCCTACGTGAACGCCGTCTTCCTGCCGGTGATCTTCATCTCCGGCGTCTTCTACTCGAGCAGACCACCTGCCCGCCTTCCTCGACGGCGTGGCCAGGGCGCTGCCGCTCAAGCACGTGATCGACGGGCTGTCGGGGGCGATCGTCGGCACCAACGTCGACATGGCCGGGGCGGCGCGGCGTGGTGGCGCTGCTGGACGGCGCTCGGGATCTTCTTGGCGGTGCGCGGCTTTCGCTGGGAGTAGTGCCGCCGCCTACAGCCGCAGCGCGTGGCCGTGCGCCCGCAGCCACGCCTCGTGCTCGCGCCAGTGCCGGGCAGCGTGTGGCCGAGCAGCGACCAGAACCGCCGCGAGTGGTCCTGCACGCTCCAGGTGCGCCACCTCGTGCTCGACGACGTAGTCGAGGATCTCGCGCCGGCGCGAGCAGGAGCCGCCAGTTGAAGCTCATGCCGCCGGAGGACGAGCAGCTCGCCCAGCGCGTCGCTGGCCGCGGATCTGGAGCGACCCTGTAACGCGTGCCCGCGCGGGCGACAGCGGCGTCGAGGCGCGGCGCCACCTCCACCCGAGCCTGGCGCCGGTACCAGCGCTCGATCGCGCAGCCGAGGTCGGCGCTCGCCGGGCAGCGCGGCCGTCACCGTGTCGCCGCGGCGCGCCACGTGCGGCCGCTGCCGACCGCGCTCGACGCCGCACGCGCAGAGCGAGTCGCTCGCCCAGGTAGGGCAGCTCGCCGCCGTCCTCGAGCCTGGCGCGGCGGCAGCTCGGCCTCGGACTCGCGCATGCGCCGCAGCGTGCGCTCGATCCAGCGGCCGCTTCTCCTCCACGAAGCGGCTCGACGTCGCGCATCGGGAAGCGGCGCGGCACCACCACCTCCACGCCGTCGCCGCCCACGAGGATGCGGGCGTGGCGGGCGCGGTCGCGGCGGCGGATCCGGTAGGGGATCGAGGTCACGGCGGCTGAGGATAGGCCGCCGCCCGGCGGTCTATTCGGCCTCGAGCAGCGTGTGCGCGCCGCCGCGGCGGGCCGGCCCGCGAGCACGTCGTCGTAGATGCTCGCCACCCCGCGGGCGAGGGCCGGCCAGGAATAGCGGGCGCGCGCGTCCTCGTAGGCGGCGTCGCCGCGCCGGGCGCGCTCGGCGTCGTCCGACGCGGCCGCCACGAGCGCGTCGACCATCGCGTCCTCGTCGTCGGGCGGCACGAGCCAGCCGGTCTCGCCGTCCTCGACGATCTCCGCGGGACCGTGAGCGTCCACCGCGATCGGCGGCACCCCGCAGGCCATCGCCTCCACCAGGACCTGGCCGAACTGCTCGCGAACGGACGGCAGCACGAGCAGGTCGGCCGCGTTGAGCCCGTCCGGCAGGTCGTCGTGGCCGCGCCAGCCGGCGAGGAAGACGTCGCGGTCGCCGGTCTCGCGAACCACCGCGAGCGGGTGCTCGCCCTCCCATTCGCCGGGAAAGCCGCCGAGCAGCACGAGCGGCGCCGGCCGCCCGAAGCGCTCCCTCGCGCGCGCGTGAGCTCGGATGAGCAGCGGGATCCGCTTGACCTCCGTGTAGCGACCCACGTAGAGGAGCACCGGGCCGCCGTCGCGGAACGCCTCGAGGTCGCTCGTCGCGCGTAGGCCACGCTGCCCGGCTCGCCGGACTCGTCCCAGCCGCGCGGCTCCTCGACGAGCCAGCGCCGCCAGTGCGCGAGCCGCTCCTCGCCCCGCAGCGGCCGGCGGTCGAAGCCCTCGGGGTCGAAGCCGTTCGGGCGCCCACACCACGCGCTCGGCCTCGACGCCGAGCAGGTCGGGCACCCGGCGCACGGCGTCCGGCGAGAGCACGAACAGCCGCTCGCAGCGCGCGCGCCCAGCTCGCGCATCCGCTCGGCCCACGCCTCGGCGTGGTCCCAGCCCTCGGGCGGCCCATCCTCGATCTCGCGCAGCATGAGCAGCTCCGTCCCGTGCAGGTGGCCGACGCGCGGCATGCCCGGGAAGGCGAGCGCTGCGCGGCCGCGTTGAGCGGTGTCAGGTGGTGGAGGTGGAGGACGATCGGCCTCGCCCGCGCCGCGCGCGCTCGAGCTGGCGCGCCCAGGCGTCGGTCAGCCGGGCTCAGTACCTGCATCGTCCACAGCGGCGAAGACGCGGTCCGGAGCCCCGGACCGATCCTCGTAGGAGGGCTGGAAGGGCGGATCGGCGGCCAGCGGGTCGGGCGCGCCGGCGGCCGCGCTGTAGTCGAGTGGCCGGATGTCGAGCCCGGCTGTAGAAGGTCTCCGCGTGCGACTCCTCGCCCTGTCTTTCCGAGCGAGCCGCAGGCGATCGTCACCTCCCAGCCCGCCTCCGGTAGCGAGCGGCCGAGGTAGCGCGCAACCTGGGCGCTGCCCCCGCGGGGAAAGAAAAGGAGTCCCATCACCGTTCGGGGCACGGCGCCACGGTAGCGATAGGACTTTCGTCCAGCGCGCTCAGTTTGCGGTCCGAAACCTGCCGAAACCTGCACTGGGAAAGCGCCGCCACACCCGGCTGGCGCGCGGTTCAAGGAGGAACGCACAGATGGCCCAGACCAGGAAGGTCGTAGCCGCCGCATTCGCGATTCTCGCGACGCTCGTCCTGTCGACGTCCGCGTCGGCGGCAACAGACACCACATCCGTGACGCTGACCGGCGGGGCGCTCTCGTTCAGCACCAACCCGACGGCGGACGACTTCCCCGCCACCGCGTTGACCGGGGCGACCCAGAACCTGGCCGCCAACTTCAACGACTGGCGCGTGATGGACGCCCGCGGGTCGGGCGCGGGCTGGAACGTGACGATGCAGGCCAGCCAGTTCAGCGACGGGGGGAGCAACACGCTGCCTGCGGGCTCGTTGAAGCTCAAGGCGCCTGTGACGACGCCGGTGGACGTGCTCAACCTGGCCGTCCCGCCGGTCGTGTCGCTGAGCCCGGCTCCGCCGTGGACTCTCGACGGCGGCTCGGCGGTCAAGGTCGTGAGCGCGCTGGCCGCCACCGGCCAGGGCGAGTGGAACTTCGACCACGCGAACCTGGTCGCGAGCAAGGACCTGCAGCTCACCGTTCCGGCGGACGCGGCCGCGGGCACCTACACGAGCACGATCACCTCGACCCTGTCCACAGGCCCGTAAGAACCGGTCGTGATCGCCCGCCTCGTCGTACGCGCCTCGCTCGCAGTGGCCGCGTGCCTCGCCTTCGCGGGGCCCGTGACCGCCGCGGATCGGCCTGCCACGCCGCTCGGCTTCGCGATCGAGGCGGCCGGCCGGCCGTCGTATCTTCGTCTACGACGCCCGGCCGGGGCAGTTCGTGCGCGGCGTGGTGCGTGTGCGGAGCACGAGCGACCGCGCCCACACCGCCATCCTCCGGGCGACGGACGTCAAGACCGCCTCGACCGGCGGACTCGACTATGGCCAGAGCGGCCGCCGGCCCACGCGAGCCGGTAGCCTGGATCCGCCTCCAGCGCACGCGCGTCCAGGTGCCCGGCCAGGGCGTCGTCCAGGTGCCCTTCTCTGCGCGGGTTCCGCGCGGTGTGCGCTCGGGCGACCATCTGGCGGGCATCCTCGCCTACGGGCAGAGCCCGCGGCCCACTCGGCGGCACTCCCGTTTCCGGCTCCGCTTCGTGTCCCGGTTGGCGATCGCTGTCCAGGTGCGCGTGCCCGGACCGCGGCGGACGGTCCTCGATTTTCGCGGAGCCTCGATCAACGTGGTTCCGGCCGGCGCCTTCCTCGGACTGAAGCTCGCCGACACGGGCAACACGCTGATCCCGACGACCAGTGGCCGCCTCAGCGTCTTCAAGGGCTCGAGGCGGCTGTTCTCGAGCAGGATCCGGATCGACTCGTTCGTTCCCCTGACCGGAATCACCTACCCGCTGCCGTGGCCCGGCAGGCCCGTGGAGGGCAAGTACCGGGTCGTGGGCCACCTCGACCCGAAGGGCGGCAGGCGGATCCGGATCGACGAGACCGTCGACTTCGCGAAGAAGCGCATTCGTGAGTTCCGGCGCGAGACGGGCCGCCAGGCCGTCGAGCAGCACGGCTACTCGCCCGGCTTCATCCTTCTTCTGTTCATCATCGCCGCGGCTCTGGTGGCGGTGGGCGTGGCTCTCGGGAGAGCCCGAAGCCGCCAGCGCTAGCGGCGCCGCCGCTTCCGCTTCTTCTTCGCCGCCTTCACCCGGATCGTCTTCTTGACGACCCGCCGATTGCCGAACTGGTCGCGGGCCTCGAGCACGAGTCGCGCCCGGAAGCGCTTCGCGAGCTTGCGCACCAGCTTCCGCGATGGCTTCATGCGTAGGCTGCGCGTGGCGCCGCCAAGCTTGGCGGAGCGCTCCGCGAGCACGAGGTCGCCGGCGCTGGACGCCGACACGCGACCGCTGATCTTGCGGACCCGAACCACCAGCCGCGCGACGATCGACACGGCCTCGTTGCACGTGAGGCGCGCCCGGAAGCCCTTCAGGAACGACTTCGTCGAGTAGCGCGACTTGACCTTCCTCAGCTTGCACTTCGGCGGTGTGGTCTCGGCGTCGGCGGGGCGCACCGTCGAGACCGTCACGTTCTCGCAGTCCGAGGTCACGTCGAACTGGTCGAGATGCGCCGTGTCGACCCCCGGGCCGCAGTGGCCGCGGTCGGGCGCGCCGTCGCGCAGCTCGAGCAGATCGTTGCCGTCGGAGGCCTGGACGTCGTCCGCGCCGCCTCCGGGCCTCAGGACGTCGTTGCCGTCGCCGCTGGCTATGAAGTTCGCGCCCGCGGTCCCGATGATCGTGTCGTTGCCGCTCAGGCCGCCGCCGACGAGGGTGCCCTCCGGCACCGTACGGGCATCCTCGAATGAGACGAGACCGGCCGAGAAGGTCGGGGCGTTGGTCTTGGTGATCCTCCCGCCGGGCAAGTCCACCGTGTAGTTGGCGACCGCCGGGAAGTTGCTGTCCCCCTCGATCGTGTCGAGGCCGCTGCCGCCGTCGTAGACGTCGCCGGAGCCGTCGCCCTCCCTGACGAACGCCTCGTCGTCGCCCGATCCGAGGTTCGCGCGGTCGCCGTTGCCCGGCCCGCCGGCCACCTCGTCGTAGCCCGCGCCGGTGGAGATCGTGTCGCGGCCCGGCGCGGCGTGGTCCTCGCCTTCGCCCTGCACGTGGTCGTTGCCGTTCCCCGTGACGATGGTGTCGTCGCCGCTCCCGCCCTCGGCGAAGTCGCCCAGGCCGCCGGGGATCGAGGAGGGGCCGACGTTGCGGCTGTTGATCTGATCGTTGCCCGTTCCCCCGATGAGGTCCTCAAGGCTCGCGTTGGTGTTGGACCCGGTGAGGAAGTCGTTGCCGGCCTCGCCGTTCACCGATGCTCCTCGGGAGCCGTTCGCCGTCCCGTGGTCCGTCATGTCCCCGAGGTTGAGGATTCCGGTGTTGAGCGAGGCATCCGTGCAGGTGACCGTCGAGGTGCCGTTGCCGTCACACGCGCCCAGCGCCTCCGTGATGGGGTCTCCCCCGGCCTGGGCGAAGACGGCGACGCCGGTGTTGACCGTTAGCGTCACCGTGCTTGCTTCGCCGGGGTCGTCGGTGAAGACGTAGTTGCTGCCGTCGAAGCTGACCGTGTCGGCTGCCGCCGAGGCGGGCACGGCGAGCAGCGCTGCGATGACGATGAGCGCGAGGCGACCGATTCGCGGAACCTAGCCCAGCCGCCGGCGTTTCGCCACGATCAGATGATCACCGGCACGGCGCCGCCGTCCACCGACCAGGCGGCGCCGGTCACGTTCGCTGCCTGCGCGGAGCAGAGGAACACGACCACCGCCGCGATCTCCTCCTCGGTGCCGAAGCGGCCAATCGGGATCTTCTCCCGCTGGGCTTCGAGCGCTTCCTCGCGCGTGATCCCCCGGGCGGAAGCCACCTGGTCCGCCAGGCCGCCTTCGGCGAGCCACAGCGGCGTGTGCACCGGACCGGGCGTGACCGAGTTGACGAGCACGCCCTTGGCCGACCAGGTGTCGGCGAAGACACGCGACAGCGACAGCTCCGCGGCCTTGGTCACCGAGTAGGCCGCGTTGGTCAATGACGGGCGCTTGCCGGAGGAGGACGAGACGTTGACGATCCGGCCGCCGCCCCGCCGCGCCATCAGCGGCGCCGCCGCGCGCATCAGCCGCATCGGCGCCATGACGTGCAGCTCCCATTGCCCGCGCCAGTCCTCGTCGGTCAGCTGGTCGAGCGGCTTCACATGGCTCGTTCCGGCGTTGTTCACGAGCACGTCGACGCCGCCGTGGCGCCGCTCGCACTCCGCGACCACCTCGTCGCCGGCCTCCGGCTCGGTGAGGTCGAGCTCGACGTCGGCGCCGCCCCTCGAGACTCCCAGCACGTTGGCGCCCTCGTCCTTCAGCATCCTGACCACGGCCGCGCCGATCCCGCGGCTCGCTCCCGTCACGATGCACGCCTTGCCGTTCAGCCCGAGATCCATTGGAGGCATCATCGCCTAATGAAGTCCCACACCGTCTACAAGACCGCTGCGGCCTGACGGGACTGCCTGCAAACGGCGCACTTTTCTGAGCCGTGGGTACGGCAGTGGTACGGCCTACCCCCGCAGCCCGGCGGCCTCCAGGGCCTCCTCCCAGGCGAGAAACGAGCGCACGGCCGTGACCTTGCCATCGCGTAGCACGGCGTGGAAGGCGAACTCCTGGTCTAGCTCGACGTGGCTGGCGCCGCCCTTCATCTTCACGCGCCCCAGCCAGAGCACCGAGTCGCCGAGGTCGCGGACCTCGGACTCCTGGCAGCGAAACTCCTCCCAGGTCTCCCACACCGCGGCAAACCCGGTCGCCACCTCCTCGTAGCCTCGATAGACGGTGCGCTCCACCGTCGCGGGACCAGCTGGCATCCACTCGACCTCGGGCGCGGCATCGCTAAGCCAGAGGTCGGCGTCGTGCTGATTCCACGCCTCGACCCCTCGGCGCACCACCTCCACGTTTTCCTGCGACATCGCCCGCCCAGTATCCCGCGCAGGCGGGAAGATGCCCGCCATGAAAGCTCACACCGTCTACAAGACCTTCAACACCGAACGTCGGCGCGAGTTCGTCCGCATCACCGAGGACGTCCAGGCGGCGGTGGACGAGTCCGGCGTTGCCGAGGGCATGGTCCTGGTGTCGGCCATGCACATCACCGCGGGCGTCTGGGTGAACGACGACGAGCCCGGAATCCAGGAGGACGCTCTCGAGTGGCTCGACAAGCTGGCGCCGCCCAGCTGGAAGTCGCCGTCGAACGACGTCGCCCGCGAGCTGCTCCCCGATCCCGGCGACTACCGACACCACCGCGGCGGCGAGGACAACGGCGACGCCCACCTCAAGAACCTGCTCGTGCACCACCAGGTGATCCTGCCGGTCACCGACGGCCGCCTCGACCTCGGCCCCTGGCAGGCGGTCTTCTACACGGAGTTCGACGGCGGCCGGAACAAGCGGCTGGTGATCAAGGTGCTCGGCGAGTAGCTACTCGTAGACCTCGGGATTCGCGCAGTGGGGCATGCGCTCGCCGGCCAGCGCGGCCATCAGGTTGTCCACGGCGAGATCGGCCATCGCCTCGCGCGTCACATGAGTCGCGGAGCCCAGGTGCGGCACCACGGTCAGGTTGGGCGCCTCCAGCAACGGGTCGTCCGCGGGCAGCGGCTCCGGATCCGTCACGTCGAGAGCCGCGCCCGCGATCTGGCCCTCGCCGAGCGCCCTGCCCAGCGCCAGCTTGTCGACGATCGGCCCGCGGGCGGTATTCACCAAATAGGCGGTCGGCTTCATCCGCTTGAGCGCCTCCTCGCCGACAATGCCGCGCGTCTCGTCGTTCAGGGGTACGTGGAGGGTCACGAAGTCGGACCGCTCGAGCAGCTCGTCGAACGGGGTCTCACGGGTGTGCAGGACCTCGCAGCCGAAGCCCTCCAGGCGTCGCCCCACGGCCTGCCCGATCCGGCCGTAGCCCACGATCCCCACGGTGCTCCCGTGGAGGTCGTGGCCGATGAGGAACTCCGGCTCCCAGGTGAGCCACTCGCCGCGGCGCACCACGGCGTCGCTCTCAACGATTCGCCGGCACGCGGCGAGCATCAGGGCCAGCGCCATGTCGGCCGTGCTGTCGGTCAGGACGCCGGGGGTATTGCCGACCGGGATGCCCCGGGCCGTCGCCGCCGCCAGGTCGACGTTGTCGACGCCCACCGCGTAGTTCGAGATCGCGCGCAGCCTCGGGCTCGCCTCGATCAGCTGCGCGTCGACCCGGTCGGTGAGCATGGAGAGCAGCCCCTCGGCGTCCGCGACCTTGCGGCGAAGCTCCTCCGGAGCCGGCACCGTTCGCTCCTGCCAGATCTCGGTCTCGTGGGCCTGTTCGAGGCGGTCGAGGGCCGGGCCGGGGATGTGGTTGGTCACGAAGACGCGTGCCACGCGACGGGATTATCGTGTGGCGACGTGGACCTGGCGGGCAAGCTTCAGCTGAAGCCGGTATGTCGGTCGAGGTGGTCGCGCAGCCGCCTGACCTGGACCTCGACCTTCCCGACGGCGGCGGCGAGGCGCTGCTCGTCTTCGTCGGCGACGCGGCCGAGCTCGAGGAGAGGACGCCGATCGTCGTACAGGCCGTCGAGCGCGAGGCGCTCACGTGGGTTGCCTACCCCAAGGCCGGCAAGCTCGGCACCGATCTGAACCGCGACGTCGTCCGCGAGACGCTCGAGTCGCGCGGCGCGCGCACCGTGCGCCTGATCTCGATCGACGAGACCTGGTCGGCGCTCCGGCTCCGCTAGGAGGGCGCCACTCGCACGAGGCCCTCGGTGGGGGCCTTGGTCAGGTGGTCCTTGACCTTGTCCTGCACCGGGCCGCGCAGGAGCATCCCGAGCACGCGGCCCGGATCGCTGTCGAGCGCGTAGGTCGCACGGGTGCGGCCGTCGCCGAGGTCCTCGAACTCCCAGTAGCCCTTGGCCCACTTGGCGTCGCCCTTCAGCTGCTCCCAGCTCAGCCCGTTTGGCGGGTCGTAGCTGAAGCGCAGGATCGACTTGGCCTTGCGGACGATCACGTCGTTGGTGGTCTCGACCTCGAGCGGCCGGCCCTCCTTGTCGCGCTCGAGCACCTCTACCTCGAGCAGCGTCTCCTGCCAGTCGGGTGCGCCCTCGATGTCCGCCGCCAGCTCGTAGCAGCGCTCGATCGGGGCATCGACCTCCACCGTGCGGCTTGCCTCAAGAACCATGGCGCCAGTCTTCCACAACCGCCTGGGCCGCCAGGTAGCCCGGCGCGCCCGTCACCGCCCCGCCGGGGTGGGCGCCCGATCCGGCCAGGTAGAGGCCCTCGATGCCGCCGAAACGGCGCCGGTCGATCCTGTTCTCGAACAGCTGGCCGGGGAGCATCTCGCCGTGGAAGATGTGGCCGCCGCTGATCCCGAAGCGCGCCTCGAGCTCACGCGGGCCCAGCGCGAGCCGGTCGACGATCCGGTCCGGCAGCTCCGGGCACGACTCGGCGAACCAGGCGATGGCCGCGTCGGCGGCGGCATCGGGGTCGGCGTCCGGCGGGAAGCACTGGCAGAACATCGACAGGACGTGCTTGCCGGGCGGCGCCAGCGAGTCGTCCACCGAGGTCTGGCTGGCCGCCTCGATCCAGGGCCGAGCGGCGGGCCGGCCGGCGCGGGCATCGTCGGCGGCGGCGCTGAGGTCGGCCAGCGAGTAGCCGACGTCGATCGCGCCGCGCCACGGCTCCTCCCCGGGCCAGGCGGGAAAGTCGGGCAGGCCGTCGAGGAGGAGCATCACCTTCACCACGGGTCCCGCCTGGCGCCAGCCGAGCGGTGGCTCGACGCCCGCGAGCGCCGCCGTGCGCAGCGGATCGGCCCCGGAGACCACGCATCGCGCCTCTACCTCCTCGCCGCTCGCGAGGACCAGTCCGCGGGCCCTGCCGGCAGCGACGAGGACACGCTCCACCGGTGCCGAAAGCCGGACCGGCGCGCGGGTGGCGAGGGCCTGCGTCACCGCCCCCATTCCGCCGCGCGCGTATCCCCAGGCGCCCGGCGGCCCTGCCGCCTCGCCCAGGTCGTGGTAGAGGCTGACGAACGACGTGCCGGGATCCTCGGGGCCGGCGAGGGTGCCGATCAGCCCCTGGATTGCGAACGGCATCTTCACCTGCTCGGAGGGAATCGACGCCAGCTCGTCGGCGATGGCGCCCTCGAGCAGCTCCGGCCCGACCGCCTCGAGCCAGCGCTCCCGGTCCGGTGGCTCGAGCATGAGCGGCCGGGCACGTGCCGCGGCCCGCTCCCGCGCTTCGGACCAGGCCAGGTAGGCGGAAGCGTCGCCTGCGGACCACTCGCTCGCGAGCCCTGCCGCGGTGCGTTCCCGGTCCGACCAGGTGACGACCCGCCGCCCGTCCGGAAACGGCGCGAACAAGTACGGCTCGTGCACCGAGACGTCCAGCTCCAGCCGCAGGTCCCGCACGATCTCCCGCTGCAGCAGCGACAGCGTGTACGCCCCGGGCGACGCCCGCACGCCCGGCCAGAGCTCCTCGGTGACGCAGGCGCCGCCGGCCACGTCCCGGCGCTCGAAGACCTCCACCTCCAGCCCCGCCCGAGCGAGGTAGGCGGCACAAACGAGGCCATTGTGTCCAGCGCCGATAATCGCTACGTCGGTCATCGCAAGTATCTGGGGGGTGGGCCGGGCGCAGCCCGGCCGTAGGGGGGCGACAGCCCCCCTGGTCCAGCGCCGATGACAGCGACGTCGATCATCGGGGGGGTCCCACAGAAAAGCCACCGCTATGCGCGTCAATCTGTTGAACCCCCGTGCGTGCGGCGCGGTTCATACTCAGAGACTCCCATGCCCAAGGACACGGGCCTCCCCGAGACCGACGCGCAGTTCGACTTCAGCAGGATGCGCCGCCGGCGCGCCCTGTCGCGGCTCGCTCAGCGGCTGCGGCGCGAGCCGGCCGACTTCAACCTGGTGCTGCCGTTCGAGGAGGTCGTCCAGGCCCTGGGCCGCCGCGGCGAGCGCCGGCTCGGGCTCCAGACGATCGAGCTCGACTCGATCGTGGGGACCGTCGACCGCTCGCGCGACTTCGACCGCCGCTTCCGGCCGACGACCGGGCGCGTCCGCTCGCGCTGGGAGCGGATCGCGACGGCGATGCGCCGCGGCGAGGAGATCCCGCCCATCGACGTCTACAGGATCGGCGAGCTCCACTTCGTCAAGGACGGCCACCACCGCGTCTCGGTGGCGCGGGCTCTCGGGTTCAAGGTGATCGACGCCTACGTGACCGAGATACTCACCGAGGTCGGCGCCGGCCGCGAGATCACGCTCAAGGACCTGCCGCTCAAGAGCCACGAGCGCCTCTTCAGCGAACGGGTGCCGCTGCCGCCCGAGGCCCGCAAGCGGATCAACCTCTCCGACGAGTGGCGCTACGCCGGGCTCGCCGAGGGAGTCGAGGCGTGGGGCTTCCGGCTCATGCAGGCGCGCGGGGAGTTCATGCCGCGGGCGGAGGTCGCCAGTACCTGGTTCGAGGACGAGTACCTGCCCGTGGTGGAGATGCTGAAGGAAGCCGACCTGATCGGAAGAGGGACCGAGACGGAGGCCTACATGCGCGTGGCCACGCTGCGCTACCTGCTGCTACGCACGCACGAGTGGGACGACGAGGTGATCGAACGCCTCCGCGGCGAGCTCGACAAGCCCTCGTTCGACGAGGACACGATGGTGCGCCGGCTCAGGAAGGAGCTTCGCTAGGGGACTGCTCCTGCTCCTGTTCGCGTCCCGCCTGAAGGCGGCTCGCGGCCTCGGACCGGCTCGTGTTTGACGTCAGGTTGGCGCCGCTCTGTGGATCGAACAGGTGCAGCCGCTCGGCGTTCACCCAGAGCTCGGCCTCCTCCCCCTGGCGGACCTTGCTGGCGGGATCGAGACGCGCGACGGTGCGGCCCTCCTCGCCGGACGGCACCTCGCCCGCGCCGGCGTCGGCGGCCAGCTCGTCGAGCTCCTTCGACTGGACCGCCTCGGACTCCACCGTGAAGTGCGCGTAGAGCTCCGATCCCATCGACTCCAGCACCTCGATCTGCGCCCTGAAGGTGATCCCGGGGTCGCTGACGTCGCCCAGGAGCGAAGCGTCCTCGAAGCTCTCGGGCCGGATGCCGGCGATCAGCTGCCGGCCCTCGGTGTTCCTGCCCAGTCGCTCCCGCAGCGACTGCGGCAGACGCACGTCGCCGAACGGCAGCTTGATGTTGTCGCCCTCCACGGTGGCCGGCATGAAGTTCATCGCCGGTGAGCCGATGAAGCCGGCGACGAACAGGTTGAGCGGGTCGTTGTAGAGCTCCATCGGCGAGCCCGACCTGCTGCAGCACGCCGGCGCGCATCACGGCCACGCGGTCGCCGAGCGTCATGGCCTCGGTCTGGTCGTGCGTCACGTAGATCGTGGTGGTGCCCAGCCGGTCCTGGATGCGCGAGACCTCGGTGCGCATCTGCACGCGCAGCTTGGCGTCGAGGTTCGAGAGCGGCTCGTCCATCAGGAAGGCCTTGGGGTCGCGGACGATCGCCCGGCCCATCGCCACGCGCTGGCGCTGGCCGCCGGACAGGTTGGCCGGCTTGCGGTCGAGGTGCTGCTCGAGGTCGAGGATGCGCGCCGCCTCGCTCGACCTTCTGGTCGATCTCCTCCTTGGGCGCGCCCCTCAGCTTGAGCGCGAAGCCCATGTTGTCGCGCACGCTCATGTGCGGGTAGAGCGCGTAGTTCTGGAACACCATCGCGATGTCGCGGTCCTTGGGCGCCCTGTCGTTGACCACCTCGCCGCCGATGCGCAGCTCGCCGTCGGTGATGTCCTCGAGCCCGGCGACCATGCGCAGCGCCGTGGACTTCCCGCAGCCCGAGGGGCCGACGAGGATCACGAACTCGCCGTCCTCGATCTCGAGGCTCATGTCCTTGACGGCCTCGTAGCCGTCGGGGTAGCGCTTGGTGACGTGGTCGAGCGTGATGTCGGCCATTGCGGAGCCTCCTTATCCCTTGACGGCGCCGGCGGTCAGGCCGGCGACGATGCGGCGCTGGAAGATCAGGACCATGATGATGATCGGAATCGTGACGACGACCGCGGCGGCCGAGATCGCGCCGATCGGCTGCTTGAACTGCGACTCGCCGGTGAAGAACGCCAGCGCCGCCGGCACGGTGCGGGCGTTGTCGGTCGAGGTCAGCGTGTTGGCGAAGATGAAGTCGTTCCAGGCGAAGATGAAGACGAGGATCGCCGCAGTGAACACGCCGGGCGCCGCCAGCGGCACGATCACCTTGCGGAACGCCTGGAACGGCGTGGCGCCGTCCACCTGGGCCGCCTGCTCGAGCTCCCACGGGATCTCCCGGAAGAACGCCGACAGCGTGTAGATCGCCAGCGGCAGCGTGAACGTCATGTAGGGGATGATCAGCCCCGGCCAGGTGTCGTAGAGGCCGATGTTGCGCCAGATGTTGAACAGCGAGCCGACGATCGAGATCGGCGGGAACATCGCCACCGCGAGCGCGCCGGACAGGATCAGCGTCTTGCCGGCGAAGTCGAGCCGCGACAGCGCGTAGGCGGCCATCGCGGCGAGCACGATCGCGATCAAGGTGGCGATCGCCGCGATGCCGATCGAGTTCACGAGCGGCGCGCGTGAACTCGTTCGCCGGAGAAGATCGTGTCGTAGTTCGAGAAGTCGGGATGGAAGATCCCGGAGAAGAAGCCGCGCTCGGTGGAGAGCTTCTCCGCAGGCTTCAGCGACAGCGAGATCATCCAGATCACCGGGACGAGCGCGTAGAACAGGACCATGAGGATCGCCAGGCTCCACCAGGCCCTTTTCGCGCGCCGAGTGTTGCATCTAGGTCTCCCCCCGCTGCTGCGCCGTGCTCGTCCCCAGCACCTTCACGAAGAAGAAGGCGATCAGGATCACGCAGATGAAGATCAGCACCGAGACCGCCGAGCCCAGTCCGAGGTTCACGCGGTTGATCAGGACGTTGTAGCCGAGGATCGACACCGTCTCGGTGCCGTTCGCCCCCTGGGTCTGGATGAAGACGGTGTCGAAGAGCCGGAACGCGTCGAGCGTGCGGAAGAGCAGCGCCACGAGGATCGCCGGCTTCATCAGCGGGATCGTGATCCGGAAGAAGCGCTGGAACGCGTTGGCGCCGTCGACCTTGGCCGCCTCGTGCAGCTCGTCGGGCACGAGCGCGAGGCCCGCGAGCAGCAGCAGCGCCATGAACGGCGTCGTCTTCCAGACCTCGGTGAGGATGATCACCGTCAACGAGCCGCCGCGCTCGGTGAGCGGCGCCGCGGTGTCGGAGATCAGCGGCAGCCCCTGGACGAAGCCGCTGGCCGGGTCGAAGGCGTAGCGCCAGGCGAAGGCGGCGACCACGGTGACGATCCCGTACGGGATGAGGATCGCCGCGCGGACGGGGCCGCGGCCGAAGATCGCCCGGTGCATGACGAGGGCGATCGCCATGCCGAGCACGAGCTCGATCGACACGGAGAAGACCGTGATGAGCAGCGTGGTCCAGACGTCGCTCCACCACGTGCTCGAGCCGAGCACGTCCACGTAGTTGGAGAGCCCGACGAACTCCTTCTGGTCGGGGAAGCGCAGGTCGTACTTCTGGAGCGACAGGTAGAGCGCGTAGGCGATCGGGTAGCCGGTGACGACCATCATCGTGATCACCGCCGGCGCGCACAGCATCTAGGCGAGCTTGCGCTCCTCCTTGGCGCGGTCGCTGACCTTCTTCTTCGGCGCGGCGGGCTCTGCGCGGGTGTCGACGGTGGCGGCTTCCATCAGCGCTCCCTCCGTGAGTCTCGTGCGCGCTCTGCCGAGCGAAAGTCAAGCGGGCCAAGGACGCAGGGAGCCGGCATAGCACCGCTATGGCGGCGACCGAGGACGCCAGCCGGCGCAGACTTGCAGCCGGCAGGCGGGTGCGAGACGAGCGGAGGGAGCGCCATCAGAAGATCTTCCCTTCGGCGGCCTTGTCGAGGCGGTCCTTGAGCTTGTCCACGACCTCATTCGGGTCGACGTCGCGCGGCGGGTGGAAGGTCTTCTGGATCGCCAGCGAGATGTCGCTGTAGGCGGGCGTCACCGGGCGCGGGGCCGCTGCCTGGATCGAGGTGCGCAGCTCGTCGGCGAACGGGAACGCCTTCTTGACCTTCGGGTCGTTGTAGACCGACTCCGAGGTGGGCGGCAGCCCGCCCTTCTCCGACGCGACCGCCTGGTTCTTCGGCTGCGCGAGGCAGAGCGCGGCCTGGAAGGCGAGGTTCTGGTGCTTCGTGTAGTTGCCGACGGCCAGGTTGATGCCGCCGAGGGGCGGCCGGCTGGGCAGGTTCGGCAGCGTCCGCGGGTAGCGCACCCAGCCGATCTTCTTCTGGAACGACTTGCTCACGTCGGCGGCGCTGGGGTAGATGAACGTGTAGTTCGTCTGGTAGACCGAGCGGCCGGACTCGAAGCCGAGCCGCGCCTCGTCCTCCTTGTTCGTGGCAAGGCCGGCGGGCGCGGCCTTCGTCGTCGCGATCCGGCGCATGATCCGAGCCGCGTTCTCGATCGCCTTGTCGCTGGCGGTGACCTTGCCCGTCTGGCTCACGAGCGGCGTGCCGGCGCCGGCCACCAGCGAGTTGACCCAGACGGTCAGGCCCTCGTACTGGTTGCCCTGCACCTCGATCGACTTTCCCTTCTTGATGGCCTCGTCGATGATCTGGTCCCAGGTCGCCTTCTCGCCGGGTTCGGCACGAGGTCCTTGCGGTACCAGAGCAGCTGGGTGTTGCTGGTGAAGGGGACGGCCCAGACGCGGCCCTTGTACTGGACGGTCTTGAGCGGGCCGGCGAGCTTGTCCTTGACGGCTCGCGCCCGGTTGGCCCCGGTCCACGGCTTGATCCAGCCGGCCTCGGCGAACTCGGCGGTCCAGATCACGTCCACGCCCACGAGGTCGACGCTCGAGTCCTTGGCGGCGAGACGGCGGACGAGCAGCTCCCGCTGCTGGTTGGCGTCCGTGGGCAGCGCCTGGTACTTGATCTTGTAGCGCCCGTTCGCCTGCTTGTTGCAGGTCGCGACCGCCTGGTCATACGCCCCGCCGGGCTCGTTGAAGACGTACCAGTTGAGGGTCGGGGGGCCACTCCCGCCGCCCCCCGAGCCGCATCCGGCGGCGAGGGCCGCCACACAGACCACGCACAGCGCGGCCAGGCGGCTCACGTCCTTGTTCCCTCCTCCACGGACTAAGGAGTACCCGCCGGGCCTCTGCCACTAACCAACTGCGAGCACCGCGCCGGTGTGGGGCGCTAGCGTGCCGCCCTGGAGCGCGCCCGGGTGGGTTTCGACCAGGAGGTCACCGCCGGCCGGCGCCGGCTGCTCACCGGGGCCGGTGTTGATGGCCACGAGGTGATCCCCGCGCTCGTAGGCCAGCACCCCGGGGGCGGCGTCGACCAGGCGGACGCCGTCGCCCAGGCGCGGTCTCAGCCGGATCAGCTCCCCGCAGAGCGACAGCATCGACCGCGGGTCGCCCCGCTGAGACTCCACGTTCCGCAGCCAGGGGTCGACCGGCGGAAGCCACGGCTCTCCGCTTGTGAAGCCGCCGCGCGCCGAGGCCTCCCACTGCATCGGGTGGCGGAAGCGGTCGCGCCCGGCCCGGTCGTAGGCGCGCTCGCCGCCGGGGCCGTCGGTCTGGCCGATCTCGTCCCCCTGGTAAAGGAACGCGGCTCCCGGCAGGGTCAGCAGCAGCATCGCCGCGGCGCGGGCGTTCTGCTCGCCGAAGCGTGTCCCGAGCCGGCCGAAGTCGTGATTGGACATCACCCACGCCGGGCGGCCGCCGGCGAGCGAGGCCTCGACGGCGGCGCGCAGCGACGGCCCGTCGAACGTCGTGTGGAGCAGCTCGAAGGCGAAGGCCGAGTCGAAGTGATCGAGGTACGGCTGCCACTTGGCGGCCGGCAGGTAGACCTCGCCGACGAGGTAGGCGTCGCCAACGGCCTCGCGGATGCCGGCGAGCGCCTGCTCGATGTCGGGATGGTTGCGTGAGTTCGAGAGCGCGAGCTGGGCCTCGTCATCGCCGAGCGGAAGCCCGAACGGCTCGCTCGCGGGCGGGTCGTCCCGGAGCTCAGGGTCCTTGAGCAGCCGGTCGATCGCGTCGAGCCGGTAGCCGTCGACGCCGCGCTCGAGCCAGAAGCGGAGCACCCCGTGCATGGCCTCGACCACCTCCGGGTTGCGCCAGTCGAGGTCCGGCTGCTCGGGATAGAACGAGTGCAGGTACTAGCGGCCCTGCCCCTCGTGCCACGTCCAGGCCGAGCCGCCGAAGGCCGCGACCCAGTTGTTCGGCTCGTCCCTCCAGATGTACCAGTCCGGGTGATCGCGGAACCAGGGGTGCTCGATCGAGGTGTGGCAGGGCACGATGTCCATCAGCAGCCGAAGCCCGCGCTCGTGCGCCGCGGCGACGAGCGCGTCGAAGTCGGCGAGCGTCCCGTAGACCGGGTCGATCGCCGTGTAGTCGGAGACGTCGTAGCCGAAGTCCGCGAGCGGGGACGGGTAGATCGGCGACAGCCAGAGCGCGTCCGCGCCGAGCTCCACCAGGTGGTCGAGCCGTGCCCGAACCCCGCTCAGGTCGCCGACGCCGTCGCCGTCGGAATCCTGGAACGAGCGGGGGTAGACCTGGTAGACGACGGGCTGCTCGGGCCACATGGGCGCCGGAGGGTACGGTGCGGTGGGTGTCAGCGGAGAACGTGGAGCTGGTCAGGACGATCTACGACCGCTTCCGGGCGGGAGACGAGGAAGCGGCCCTCGCTCTCATCGACCCCGCCATGGAGATCCGCGAGCGCTCCGAGGCGCCCGACCCGGAGGTGTACCGCGGGCCGGAGGGCACGCTGAACTCCCTCGGCAACAGCCGCGCGGCATTCGACGAACTCGACGTCCTTCCGCTGGAGTTCGTCGACGCCGGCGAGCAGGTCGCGGTCGAGATCCGCTTCGCCGGGAAGGGGCGGGAGAGCGGCGTGCCGATCGACGAGCGGCTCGGCCACCTGTGGACGATTCGCGACGGGCGGGCGGTCAGCCTGACGGTTCATTCGAGCCTCAGGGACGCGATGGCGACGCTGCAGTAGCCGCGAGCGCGGTCTCCCAGGCCGAGAGCCAGGCGGCCGCCACCGCGTCCGGCGTGTGGCGCTGCTCGAAGCAGCTGCGCGCCTCCCTCCCCATGGCGTGGGCGGCAGCCCGGTCGCCAAGGACGCGATCCAGGGCCGTGGCGAGCGCATCGGGGTCCTCGGGTGGCACGAGCAGGCCGCTGACGCCGTCGTCGACAGCGTCCACCAGGCCTCCTACCCGGCTTGCGACGAGCGGGCGCCCGGCCGCCATCGATTCGACGGCAGTGCGGCCGAACGCCTCGCGGCGGCTCGGCATTGCGATCGCGTCGGCCACGTTCAGCCACAACGACACGTCGTTCGAGTGACCGACGAAGTGAACGGGCGTCCGCCCTCGCGCGGCGAGCTCGCGCAGCGCCCGCTCCGCCGGGCCCGAACCGACTACCACGACGTGGACCCCTTGCGTACGCAGCAGCTCGACGGAGCCGAGCAACACGTCGATCCCCTTCTCAGCGCGAAGCCGCGAGACGACGCCGATCACAGGTGCGTCTTCGGGGATCTCGAGATCGCCCCTGGCACGGCCGAGCTCGTCCGCTCCGACCTCGCGCAGCTCGCCGGTGCCCATTCGCGTGACCAGGATCCGATCCGGCGATACCCGGTCGGCGCGCGCGGCCGGCTCACGCATGGCCGGGGTGAGCACCATCGTCCGGTCCGCGAGGTGGGCGGCCACGCGGCTGGCCGCCACCAGGCGCCGGCGCCCCGTCTCGTGGTGGCGGTGGTAGACGAGCACGGGTCGGTCGCCGCCTCGCGCCGCCAGCCCAGCGGCGATCGCCGGCATCGGCTCGACTCCCTCGACGACGTCCGGGCGCAGGCGTCGCGCGAGCGCCCTGAGCTGCCAGCTCGCGGCCGGCAGCGTGACGAGAGCCGAGGCGGCCGGCGGCAGCGCCGGAAGGACCTGAATGGACGAGACGGCCGGCTCCAGGGCGGCACGGCGGTCGGTGGGGTCGCCCATCAGGGCAACGTGGACCTCCACGCCACGCTCCGTGAGCCGCCGAAGCAACAGCGGCAGGCGACGGCCGCTATGCCCGACGAGGGCTTTGTCGACCCGCGACGGGGCGAGCACGACCAACACGCGCATTCGCCCGCCCACAGGTGCTCACCTTGCCGGAAACGGGAGCGCAACGGCCCCCCGGCCGGACACGCCAGGGGGCCGTCGCTGCTTGGGTCGGGGGTGCGAGCGCGCGCGGCGTCTAGTTCGCGGCGCCCGCGGTCTGCTGGGCCTGCTCTTCATGCCGGCCCTCGCAGATCTCCTCGACGAGCTTGTCGCAGAAGGCGGGGAGGTCATCGGGCTTGCGGCTCGTCACGAGCCCGCTGTCCACCACCACTTCCTCATCGACCCACTCGCCGCCGGCGTTGCGGATGTCCGTCTGCAGGCTGGGCCACGAGGTGACTCGCCGCCCGCGCACGACGTCGGCCTCCACGAGCATCCAGGGCCCGTGGCAGATCTCCGCTACCGGCTTGCCGGCCTCGAAGAACGCCCGCGTGAACTTCACGGCGTCCTCGTCGGCGCGGAGGAAGTCGGGGTTGGCCACCCCGCCGGGCTGCACGAGCCCGTCGTAATCGTCGGGATCGGCCTCGGCGACCGTCTTGTCGACCTGGAACTTGTCGCCGTGATCCAGATGGTTGAAGGCGAGGATCTCGCCCTCTTCGAGGGAGATCAGCTCGGGCTTGCCGCCCTCGCTCTCGATCGCCTTCCAGGGCTCCGTGAGCTCTACCTGCTCGACTCCGTCGGTCGCCAGGAAGGCGACGCGCTTGCCCTCGAGTCTGTCCGCCATGTGTGGGCCTCCTTCAGTTCGAGTCCTCTCTCTCGAGCGGGTGCCCGGACCCTCCTGCCCTAAACCGCCGCGAGGACCTCCCTGGCGGCGCGCTCGCCGGAGCCCACGGCGCCGTCCATGTAGCCGCTCCAAACGGTCGCGTACTCCGTTCCCGCCCAATGAATCCGCCCGATCGGCGGGTGCAGCGCGGGCCCGAAGCCGGTCCAGACACCGGGTGGCATGTGACAGCCGTAACAGCCTCTGGTCCACTGCTCCTCCGCCCACAGCCGCTCGACGTAGCGCTCGGGAGAGGCGGCCCGGGGTCCGAACAGGCGGGCAAAGGAGCCGAGCACGGCCTCGCGGCGCCGCTCCGGAGACGCCCGGCCGAGCTCCCGGGCATGGCGGCCCTCGAGGAATCCGAGCAGGACGCCCGGCGAGCCGTCGGGTGGCGAGTTGTCGTAGGTGAGCTTCACCGGGCCGGCCGTCGACAGGCCCTGCCCCGACAGCCCATCCCGGCGCCAGAAGGGCTCGTCGTAGATCGCCATGCACTTGGCCACCGTGCCGAGCGGCATCCGCTGCGTGAGCTGGTCGCGGTAGCCCGGCAGCGGCGGGTCGTAGACGATCCGGCCGGCCAGCGTGGGCGCGATCGCCAGGATCGCCCGGCGCGCGCGGACGCTCGCGCCGTCCGCCTCGACGGTGACGCCGTCGTCTCGCTGCACCACGCGGCGCACCGGAGCTCCGGTGATAACGCTCGCCCGCAGCCGCTCGGCCAGCCGGATCGCCAGGAGCTGGCTGCCACCCACGATCCTGTCCTGCTGCGCGCCGCCCTCGGTGTCGAAGAGCAGCTCCAGGCTGCCGGCCGAGCGCACGTAGAAGAGCGCGTGCAGCAGTGACATGTCCTCCGGCTCCGCCGCCCATACCGCCTCGATGCCCAGCTCGAGCAGCGCCCGTCCCGCGCTGGTGGCCATGTTGCGGCGCATCCAGGTGGCGAGCGTCTGGGAATCGAGGCGGGCGGCGTGCGGGGCCTCCCAGGGCGCCTCGAGCGGCACGCGCCGCGACATCCGGTTGAGCCGGAGCTGGGCCTGGCCGACGTCGACGAGGACCGCGGGATTGATCCGCGGGATCGTCCCCCGGTAGCGGCGCAGCCGGCCGCCGTGCTCGACGAGGTTCTCGCCGTCGCCGTGGGTGGCGAAGGTCTCGAGCCCAAGCTCGCCCGCGAGGGCGAGCACGCGGTTCTGCGTCGGGCCGACCCATTGCCCGCCCACCTCGACGACCTTCCCGTCGCCGATGTCCTCGTTCAGAAGGCGGCCGCCGACGCGGTGGCGAGCCTCCAGCACGAGAACCGAGGCGCCCCCCGCCGCGAGGTCGCGCGCGGCCGCCAGCCCAGCCAGGCCGGCGCCGACGACGACGACGTCGGCTTCGTGCTCGGACACGGGGGAACCCTAAACCGCGTCGACATCCTCGCTATGTTCTGGCGCGATGTCCTCGCCCCCGCGCAGTCGCGAGAGCGAGGCGCAGCGCCGCCTGTCACTTCGAACCTTGGCGATCGCGAGCGTCGCGTCCGCCACGGCGGCGATCGTCGTCTCGCAGTTCTGGGCCGGCGGCACGCCGATCGCCGCGGCGGTCACCCCTGTCATCGTGGCGCTGGTCAGCGAGATGTTGCACCGACCCACCGAGGTGATCGCCCGGCGCATCACCTCGGAGCGCACCGCGATCCTGCCCGCCGACGCCCTCGAGAGGGAGCCGGCGCGGGAGGAGGAGCCCCCGGAGCCGCCGGTTCGCGTGTATGGGCAGCAGCGACGGCCGCGCGTACGCCGGAAGCTGGCCGTCGGGGTCGTGGCCACCACCGCCGTCCTCGCCTTCGCGATCGCGGCCGCGGCGATCACGATCCCCGAGCTCATCACGGGGCATTCGATCACCGGCACCGACCGCCACACGACGCTCGTACCGACCAAGCGCAAGAAGTCGAAGTCCTCGGACGAGCAGCAGACCACACCGACCACGCCGCAGCAGCAGACCACCCAGACGACGCCTCAGCAGAATCCGCAGGCCACGACTACGACGCCCACCGAGACCCAGACCACGCCCACGCAGACCACGACGACCCCGAAGAGCGCGCCGAAGTAGCATTTCCCCCAGACAGGGGACGGGGCTGCCGCAACGTCCCCCTCGCGTCTGGCCCGAGCAACACCCGGCCCGCGGCTCGCATTCCGGATGGACTCGGACTCGTTTTCGAGGCCGACTGGAAGGAGCGCATGGGGCAGTCGTCAAACGGCAATGGCCGCCGGACCCGGGACTGGATGCCGCCGCGCATCCGCGACGCCGTGGTCGCCGAGCGGCCCGACCCGCTCGCTGTGCGGAGCCTCAGGATCGGGCTTCTGCTGCGGGTGGAAGCCCACGGACAGCTCGACGCACAAACCGTCGTGCAACTCACGAGCGCGCTCCAGGTGTCGGACGGAGTCAACAGCGTGCTCGTCGACTTGACCGGCGCGCGCCTGCTCGATCGGGCGGCGGCCGAGGCCGTCGTCGCCGCGCATGAACGCCTCGATTGGGACGGGAAGCGCCTCGCGATCCTGTGCCCGCCGGGAGACGTGCGAACCGCGCTCGAGAGAGCGGGCGTAACCGACGTCGTCCCCGCCTTCGTCGACCCGGACGCGGCGATCGACGCAATCGCCGGAAGGAGCTAACCGACCTCGTCGAGCGCGCGGCAGCCCTGGCCCACGCGGGCCCGGGTCTGCCAGTCGAGCCACCAGCCCAGGTGGGAGATCGCCGACGCCGCGATCGCGACGCCCTTCACGAGTGGCTCTGCCGCCAACCGATTCATGGATCCCTTGGCTACCCGCTCCGGGGCTGCCGAAACAGGTGGCACCATGTGCGCGATGGCGCATTCGCACGCTCACGCAGATCCCGCCGCGGACCGTGGCCGGCTCCGGGTGGCCATGGCGCTCGTGCTCGCCCTCATGGCCGGAGAGGTTGCCGCGGGGCTGATCGCGGGCTCGCTGGCTCTGCTCTCCGACGCCGGCCACATGCTCACGGACGCCGCCGCGATCGGCTTCGCCCTGGTGGCCGCGGCTCTGGCCGAGCGCCCTCCGGGAGGCCGCTTCACCTTCGGGCTCCGGCGAGCGGAGATTCTCTCGGCGCAGCTCAACGGGGTGACCCTCCTGGCGCTGGCCGCGGTCATCGTCTTCGAGGGGATCCGCCGGTTGATCTCACCGCCCGACGTGGATGGCGGCGTGGTGCTCGCGGTGGCCCTCGCGGGGGTCGTCGTGAACCTCGTGGCCACCCGCGTGCTCGCCGGATCCGAGCGGCGAAGCCTGAACGTGGAGGGCGCCTTCCAGCACATCCTCACCGACCTGTTCGCGTTCATCGCCACGGCGATCGCGGGCGCCGTGGTCCTGATCACCGGCTTCGACCGCGCGGACGGCATCGCGGCGCTGGTGGTGGCCGCGCTGATGCTCCGCTCGGGCGTCGGCCTGCTGCGGGACTCGGGCCGGGTGCTGCTCGAGGCGGCCCCGCTGGAGCTCGACCCGAGCGAGATCGGTCGCGCACTCGCCTCCGAGCCGCACGTGGTCGAGGTGCACGACCTCCACGTCTGGGAGGTCACCTCCGGCTTCCCGGCGCTCTCGGCCCATGTGCTCGTCGGCCCGGATTGCGACGCCCAGAAGCACCGCGAGGAGCTCGCCGCCCTGCTGCGCAACCGCTTCGGCATCGAGCACTCGACCCTCCAGGTCGAGCACGCCACCGGACCACTGGAGATTGCTCCGCTCGAGCCCGGGTAGCCGGGTCCAATGGACTACTGGGTACAGCTGGCCACCGAGCAGTTTCCGCCGAGCGACCTCGTCCGCCAGGCGAGGGGAGTCGAGAAGGCGGGCTTCGACGGCCTCAACGTAAGCGACCACTTTCAACCCTGGTGGGAGCCGGGGCACTCCGGCCACGCCTGGGCTCTCCTGGGAGCGATCGGCGAGGCAACCGAGCGGGTGCCGGTGGGCACCGGCGTCACGGCGCCGGTCTTTCGCCACCACCCCGCGATGACCGCGCAGTTCGTCGCCACGATGGAGGAGATGTGCCCCGGGCGGGCCTTCCTCGGCGTCGGCTCCGGCGAGGCCCTCAACGAGGTCCCCTGCGGCATGGACTGGCCGAGCGTCGGCGAGCAGATAGATCGCATGGAGGAGGCCCTCGAGCTCATCGGACGCCTCCTCGACGGGGAGCGCGTCGACCACCAGGGCCGCTTCTTCCGCACCGACGCCGCCTACCTCCACACCCGCGGCGAGCGCCGGCCGCCGGTGTACGTGTCGGCGTTCGGGCCACAGGCGGCCCGGGTCGCGGCGCGGCTGGGTGACGGCGTCTGGACGCTGGCCGACCCCGAGTCGGCCCCCGAGGTGATCGACGCGTACCGCGAGGAGCGCGAGAACGCCGGCAAGGAGCCCGGCGAGATCATCCTCCAGACCGGCTTCTCCTGGGCCGAGGACGACGACGCGGCCCTCGAGGGCGCACGCGTCTGGAAGGCCACGATGCCGGAGGAGTACTTCACCGACGACTGGCACGACCCCAAGGCGATGTTCGAGCACGCCGAGGAGCAGTTCTCCGACGACGACTTCCTCGAGCAGTACATCGTCTCCTCGGACCCGGAGCACCACGCCGAGCGGATCCGGGAGGTGGAGCAGCTCGGCGCCACGATCGTCTGCCTCCAGAACGCCTCGGGCGCCGACCCGCTCCGCGCCCTGGACGTCTATGGCGACAAGGTGCTGCCGGCGCTGCGGGGAGCGCGGGTCTAGGGTCTCAGGAGCTCACCACGAGGTGCCGGACCGGCTCCTCGAAGCGCGACTGGGCCTGCTCGACCACGCCCTCCTCCGCCCAGTTGCGCTTGCCGCCCGGGTGCGTGAAGAGCACGATCTCGTCGGCGGGGAAGGTCTGGAGCGCGTCCTGGAGCGCGAGCAGGGGGTCGGCCTCGCCGGTGTCGCCCGCGGCGTCGACGCCCTCCTCCCCCATCCTCTCCACGGTCTCCTCCTGTACCTTGTCGGCGCGGCGGATCGCCTCGTCCGTGTCGGAGAGCCAGAAGCGGGTGCGCGTGGTGAGGGCGGGAGCCACCACCAGGACCTCGGCCTCCTCGGCCTCGCCGGGCGGCATCGCGCTCTTCAGCGCCTCACCGGAGACCGGCTCGGATACCAGTGCCAGGATCTTCTTCGACATGGCCACTAACTACCCGGTGGACCGCTTCCCTACCGCCACCTGCCGTGCCGGTCGAAGTAGCGCCGCGCTTCCTCCTCGCGCTCTCTGTCCGCGCCGCTCTCGATCCCGAGCCGCATGAGCACGTTGAGCAGCGCCACCAGCATCCCCATGCCGACCAGGGTCACCCCGGCGCCGATGACCGCGTCGTCGCTGCCGAACGCGGCAAGCGCGACGCCCACTACGACGATTCCGACCGGTAGACCGACCCTAACCGCGAGCACTTCCCTGGCGACGATTGTCCCAGGTCGTCGTCGTCGGATGCTGGGGCGGCTCGGCGACGTAGCGCGTGGCCAGCGTCAGCCCCGTCATCGCCAGCGCCAGCAGCCCGAGGATCACGGCGCCGGCGGTGTGGGCGCCGAGCAGGGCGGCCAGCGCCGCCAGGCCGATGCCGCCGGCGACGAACCTGTCGATCGCCACGTGGGTGCCCGGCGGCACCGCGTCGCCCTCCCTGAAGCCGCCATAGGCGAGGGCGATGAGGATCGCCCCGAGCAGCGCCGAGATCACCATCGCCGCCGCGCCGGCATCCAATACAAAGGGCACGGCGATCAGCAGGAACCCGACCACCGCCTCCGCCGGCCTGTGCATGTCCATTGAGATCTGCATCAAGTTCGACTACCCCGGTACCGGAAGGGGAAACAGAGCCGGATGGCGCCGCGGTTCGTGATCCAGAAGCACGCGGCGACCTCGCTCCACTACGACTTCAGGCTCGAGGCAGGAGGCGCGCTCAAGTCCTGGGCGGTGCCCAAGGGACCCTCCACCGATCCGCGCGAGAAGCGGCTGGCGATGCAGGTGGAGGACCACTCCCTCGACTACGCCGACTTCGAGGGGAGGATCGGCGAGGGCAGCTACGGCGCCGGCGCGGTGATCGTCTGGGACCGCGGCAGCTGGCGAGCGCTCTCCGACGACGTGCCGGTCGAGCAGGCCCTGGCCGACGGCCACCTCGCCTTCTGGCTCGACGGCGAGAAGCTGCGCGGGGGCTGGACCCTCCAGCACACCGACGGCCGCCGCTGGCTCCTGATCAAGCGCCGCGACGAGGAGGCCGACGCCCGGCGCAACCCGGTGAGCAGCCAGCCCGAGTCCGTCCTCAGCGGGCGCAGGATCGAGGACCTGTGACGAAGATCGAGCCGATGAAGGCGGTGCTCACGGACGAGCGCTTCTCCGATCCCGACTGGATCTTCGAGCGGAAGCTGGACGGGATCCGCTGCCTGGCGTTCCGAGACGGAGGCGGGGTCGAGCTCGTCTCCCGGACCGGCCGCGACATGAGCGATTCCTACCCCGAGGTGGCCGCCACCCTGGGCAGCGATCCGGCGAGCGACTTCATCGTGGACGGCGAGATCGTGGCGTTCAAGGACGGGATCACGAGCTTCTCGCGGCTTCAGCGCCGCGGCCGGGAGAAGGTGGCGATCTACCTCTATCTCTTCGACGTCCTTCGCATGGGCCCTGAGGACACGACCGGGCTGCCCCTGCGCGAGCGGAAGGCCCTGCTCAAGCGGAGCCTCTCGTTCGAGGGGCCGATCCGCTACCTGCCGCACCGCAACCGCGACGGCGAGGCCATGTACCGCGAGGCCTGCAGGAAGGGGCTCGAGGGCATCATCGCCAAGCGCGCCGACTCCACCTACGTGCACGGCCGCTCGCGCGACTGGCTCAAGTTCAAGTGCGGTCACGAGCAGGAGCTGGTCATCGGGGGCTTCACCGCACCGAAGGGATCGCGAACGGAGTTCGGCGCCCTGCTCGTGGGCTATTACGAGGACGGCAAGCTGAGCTACGCGGGCAAGGTCGGCACCGGCTTCGACAGAACCACGCTGGAGGAGCTGGGCAGGAAGATGCGTTCGCTCGAGCGCGAGTCGCCTCCGTTCGCCGACGTCCACCCCATTCCGAAGGGAACCCGCTGGGTCAAACCCGAGCTGGTCGCCCAGATCGGCTTCGCCGAGTGGACCCGCGACGGCCGGCTTCGGCATCCTCGCTACCTCGGCCTTCGCGACGACAAGCCGGCGCGCGAAGTCGTGCGCGAGCGGCCTGCCTAGCGCCGCTGGCAGCGCGGACACCAGCAGGCCGTGCGGCCGGCGACGCTCGCCTTTCGCAACCGCGTGCCACAGCGGGGGCACGCCGGCCGGCGCTCGTCGCGCACCCGGGTCAGCCAGCGAGGGCCGTGAGGCACCCGACCCGCCGGGATCGACTCGCGGAGAGAGGCGCGCAGGGCGTGCCGGAGCGCCTCGCGACGCCGGGCGCTCAGCGACGAGCAGCGCGCACGCGGATTCACGCGCGCCCGCCACAGGATCTCGTCGGACAGCAGGTTGCCGATGCCCGCGATCAGGCGCTGGTCCATGAGCGCCGCCTTGACCTCGCCACGCCGCCCTCGCAGGAGCTCCTCGAGCTCCGAGCGTCCGATCGACTGGGCGTCGGGGCCGAGCGGGCCGGTGACGTGGCGGTACTCGCGCTCGTCCCGCACGAGCCAGACGCCGCCGAACTTGCGCATGTTCCGATAGCGGAGCTCGCCTCCCCTGCAGACGAAGACCATCCGGTCGTGTGGGTGGCGGTCGCCGCGCTCGGACCATTCGAGCAACCCGGTCATGCCGAAGTGGAGCAGGATGGACGCGCCATCGAACGGAGCGACGAGCCACTTTCCGTGCCGGCGCGGTTCCCTGAAGCGCTCGCCCTTCAGCGCCCGGCCGAGCCCCTGTGGCGTCGTGTTTCGCAGAAGCGTGCGATCGATGGCTCCACCGACTCGATCCGCCGTCCCGCCCCCTCGGCGAGCACTCGCCGGAAGCCCTCGACGTCGGGCAGCTCCGGCATCAGTGGATGGCGCCGGCCGCCCGCTCCGCCCCGGTGAGCTCGAACACCCAGAAGTCGCGGCCCATGACGGGCACCGAGACGTTGTAGACCGGCAACCCCTCGAGCGACGCCTGGAACGCGCCCGCGTGGGCGTGCCCGTGCAGCGCGATGTCGGGGCGATGCTCGAGGAGCGGCCTGGCAAGGCGGTCGCTGCCGAGGAAGGCCCAGATCTCGGGGGGCTCGCCGTGGAGCGTCTCCGGGGTGGGCGAGTAGTGCAGCAGCGCGATCCGCAGCGGACAGAGGGCGATCTCCCGAAGGCCCTCGGCGAGGGCCTCGACCTCGGCGGTCGTCTCGGCGTAGATGCCGCGCAGCGAGGGCTCGCCGAAGTCCGGCAGCCCCAGCCCGCGGAAGCCGCCGACGAAGCCCTTCACCCCGGCCACGCCGACCTGGCCGTCGCAGGCGTGCGCGTGTGTCTCGCGGCCGCGGCCGAGCAGCTCTATCCCCGCTCCCTCCAGCACGGCTACGACCTCTTCGCCCTTGCCGGCGTGCAGGTCGTGGTTGCCGAGCACTGCGAGGACCTGCGTCGAGATGGAGCCACACGCCTCGGCCAGCAGGGCCGCCTGCTCCGGCTCGCCGTGCGTGGTCAGGTCGCCCGCAAGCAGCACGAGGTCGACCTCACCCTCGAGAGCCTCGAATGCCCGCATCGCGGCATCGCGTCCCTGCTCGTCGCAGTGGACGTCGCCGGCGGCCGCGATCCGCACGCTGGTCATGACCCAGCCCATACCCGGGTATGGGTCGAGCTATGGCGGACCACTCGTTCGACTCGATCGAGGCCACCCTCAAGCGGACGGTCGCCGCCCTGAGGGAGGCGGGGATCCCCTTCCTGCTCGGCGGCAGCCTGGCGAGCTGAGCCCGCGGCGGCCCGGAGACCCGCAAGGACCTCGACTTCATGATCCGGCCCGACGACGCCGAGCGCGCGCTCGACGTCCTGGCCGAGGCCGGGATGCGGCCCGAGCGTCCTCCCGAGGAGTGGCTGTTCAAGGCGTGGGACGGCGATGTCTGCGTCGACCTGATCTATGAGCCCCGCGGCCTCGAGATCGACGACGAGGCGCTGGCCCGCGGCGAGGAGCTGCACGTGCTCGGGATCACGATCCCGGTGCTCGCGATCGAGGACCTCATGACCACCAAGCTGATGGCGATCGGCGAGCACGCGCTCGACTACTCGAGCGTCCTCCAGATCGCCCGGGCCCTGCGCGAGCGGATCGACTGGCACGCGCTGCGCCGCCGCACCGAGGGATCGCCCTACGCCGAGGCGTTCTTCGTCCTCGCCGAGGGCCTTGGCGTGACCTCGGAGGAGCCCGCGCCGTCGGGGGCGCAGGTTCGGGTGCTGGAGAGTCGCTAGCCGGCCCCGACGAGCCGGCCGGCTGCCTCGCGGTCCGCCATCAACAGGATCGCCCCGTACGGCTGATCGCCGCCGTCACGCAAAGGCAGCACCCGCACCCAGCAGCTGAAGGTCTTCCCGCGGCGGTTTACGGCCTCGACCGTGAGCTCCGACGACTGGCCCTCGGAGCCGAGCGCGGCGTCGATCGGATCCCTGAGCTCGTCGAGTGGGAGGTTCACGTCGAGCGACAGGAGCTGTCTGCCCTCGACCTCGTCCGACCGCAGTCCCCAGAGCTCGTGCGAGGACGCGTTCCAGACCTGGACCTGACGCTCGCGGTCGACCACCACCACGCCGACGCCCGAGGCTGCCGAGGATTCCCTCGAGAAACATGTTGAGCGCGGTCGAGCTCCCCTGAACGGCCCCGCTGCTCCTCGTTCATCGCCTCGAGCTCGTCGTTGGTCGACTGGAGCTCCTCGTTCATCGTCTCGAGCTCCTCGTTGCTCGACTGGAGCTCCTCGTTGGTGGTCTCGAGCTCCTCGTTCGTCGAATGCAGCTCCTCGTTCGTCGTCTCGAGCTCCTCGACCGTTGACTGGAGCTCCTCGTAGGCGGTCTCCAGCTGGCGCTTTGCGTGCGTGCTCTCCTCGTCGAGCCGGGCGTAATCGGTGACGTCCTCGAACGTGACCGTCGACGCCCAGGCCGCCATCCGTCACCGGCATCGGCGTGACCTCGACCCTGGAGCATCCTCGGCTCGCCTCCGGGTCGGCGTCCACGCGACCCGGCCCAACTCGATACCGCGCGCTCGTCGTTGGCCTGGTTTCAGCTTCGAGCGCAGGTCCACGGGGCGGTAGGAGAGCTCGAGGTCCTGGAGCGGCGCGGCCCACGTCGGCCGGACCGAGCGCGAACAGAGCCCGCGCCCGCTGGTTGATCGCCGCGACGAATCCGGCGCGTCGACCACGATCACGGCGTCCGGGGCGATCGACGCCGTCGCCTCGCGCTGGCCGAGCGCTGCTCGCTCGTGTGCGGCCTCGATCGCCGGCGCCTCGGTGACGAACGTCAGCCGCTCACGCAAGCCCGGCCCTGCCGGACCTTCGCGAAGATCCGCCACTTGAGCTCGTGCGGGACGAAGAAGTCGGTGTGCGTGACGAGCATCTCGGACTTACCGAGGAACAGGAACCCGGTCTCGTTCAGGGCGAAGTTCAACTGCCTGAGGATCCGAGCCTGAGACTCGGCGGTGAAGTACATGAGCACGTTGCGGCAGACCAAGAGATCGATGCGGGAGATCGGGCGCGTCCTGCACCAGCTCGTTGCGCCCGAAGATCACCGAGCGGCGCAGGTCGGAGCGGAACGAGTAGGCCGGCGGCCGGTTCACGAAGTACTTGTCAATCAGCTCGTGCGGCACGGACTTCAGCGAGTCCAGCGAATACGTGGCGTGGCGGGCGACCGTCAGCGCCTCCTCGTCGACGTCCGTGGCGTAGATCTTCACGCGGCGCTTGAACTCCTCCTCACCGAGCGCCTCGGCGAAGCACCATCGCCGCGGTGTACGCCTCCTCGCCGGACGCGCAGCCCGCCGACCAGACCCGGATCGGCTTCGGGTCCGGCGCCGTCTCCGAGCAGCTGAGGCACGCTCTCCTCGCGAGGTAATCCCAGGCCGGCTTGTCCCGGAAGAAGCCCGTGACGTTGATGAGAATCGTGTTGAAGAGCTCGGTGAACTCGTCCGGGGCGACCTCGAGCTGGTCCTGGTACTCCGCGTAGCTGTCGACGCCCACCTCCTCCATCCGCCTGTGGATGCGGCGTTCGAGGCTCGCGCCGCTTGTAGCCGGAGAAGTCGAACCCCGCGGGTCTGCTTGAGGAACTCGAGCAGGGACTGGAGCCCGTTGTCCTCGCTCATGCCGCGGGCTCGGTCTCGGTCTCGGGCTCTGACTCAGGCTCGATCGCCGGCGCGAGCTTGGCCATCGCCTCGCGGATGACGCCCGCGTGCCGCTCGACGGCTCGGGCCCGGGACTCGAAGCGCTGCGCCGTTCTCTGGCGGCCGGCCCGCCTGGCCATCCGCCGGAAGAGGTCTGCCCGCTCCTCGAGGCTGCGGAGCGCGGACCACATGGCGGTCTCGAGCGACTTCGACTGCTCCTGCATCAGGCTCTCCGGCGAGAACGCGTGCCCGGTCCGGCACGCGAAGCGGATGAGCCGGCCCTCGGCACGCTGCCAGAGGGCGCCGCCGCAATCGGGACAGGTCAGCCCGGACGGGTCGCCCTCGGCCCGCTCCTCGAGATCGTCGGCCGACCACAGCGACTCGGCCTCCTCCTCGAGCCCGCGCTCGAGCGGCTCCTCGAGGAGGCGGCACAGCCCTTCGGCCATGTCGGCGACCGGTACGACGCGGTCCGCCTCGGTGGCCGCCAGGGCGTTGGTGGGCATCGCGGGGTAGATCGCATCGGACGGGTCCTGGACCACCGCGGCGCCGCCGCGTTCCTTCACGAAGCGCGCGCCCGCGGCTCCGTCGTCCAGCGCCCCCGACAGCACGACGGCCACGACCCGGGGACCGAGCGACCGGGCGGCGCTGCGGAACAACGGATCGATGGCGGGGCGGTGGCCGTTCTCGCGCGGACCGAGGCTGAGCTGGATGTGGCCGCCGCGGATGAGGAGGTGATGGTCGGGAGGAGCGACGTAGACGTGACCACGGTCGAACCGCTCTGCGTCGACGGCGACGGTCGCCGGTAGGGAGCCCGCGCGCGAGAGGATCGAGTCGAGCATGCTCCGGCCGGTCGAGAGCATGTGGAGCACCACGAAGACGGACGCCGGCAGCTCCGGCGGAAACCCGCGCACCAGGCGCTCGAGCGCCTCCACGCCCCCCGCCGACGCTCCCACCACGATCACGTCGCGGTAGAGGTACTGCTCAGTCGCTGCTTGGCCCTCCGCCTCGGGCGCGCCCGTCATGGACACAGACTACGCCCGGGTTTCTACGCCCGGGTTTCGGGTCAGGCTGCCGAGGCCCCGTCAGAGGACGGCAGATGCGTGACCGACGCCTTCTCGGCGATCGGCTCGAGGACGAATATCTCGACCAGCAGGTCGGGGTCCTGATTCGAGCAGCTCATGAATGCGACCACCTGGCGCTCGGTCAGCTCCTCCACCTCCGCCGTCATGTCCTTGCTGAGGGCGTCCTGGATCGCGCTCCTGTACGCCTGCACGTCGTCGCCGCGGCCGCGCTCGTAGAGCGTCCGCTCCGCCTCGGTGTAACCGCCGGCCAGGATCACGACGAGGGTGTCTGGGCCGGCCCAGTGCGTCTTGCACTTCGTCGGGCCCTTGCCGGCGTGCCGCGCCAGCAGCTGGACGATGCGGCGGGAGATGCTCGCAAGGAGCTCGCCTCCCTCAGGCCGAGTAGGGGGCCCTCCGTCGTTGTTACCAGATATCGAGATAGACATCGCGAACCACCTCCACCCGAGTTCGCTTCCGATATCGCATTGGTATACCATGTTCCACAGGGATGGAAGAAGTGACTCGCGCTACCGCCCGCAGAAAGATGCATCAGACCACGGTCCGCTTCGGCGACGACCTGTGGGGCGCGCTCGCGGCAGAGGCCCGCAGGACCGGCGTGAGCATCGCCCAGTACGTGCGGGACGCGGCGCTCAGCCGCCTCTCATACGACGCCGGCCAGAGCAATGAGTTCGTGCCCGAGCCGGAGGCCGTCGGCGCCAGGGAGCGGGCTGCGACAGAGACTTCGGAAGCCGGCGCGCTACACGCGCAGAGCCGCCTGGCTCGCAAGCGCGCGGCCGAGCTCCGCGCCAGGGCCGAGACCACGCGCGCGAAGCTGATTCATCCAAAGACCTAGGGAAGGGGCCCGCAAGCGCAGTCGGCGGGTTGCCACAGCAACCCGCCGGCCGCCCCTTCCGTTTACGAGGAGCGGCTGCTCCGCTTCCGCCGCCTGCGGCCGCCGCCGTTCGTGCGGCGCTCGGATGCCGGGATCTCCTCCTGCGTCACGGCCCTCGTCAGCGTCGGGATCTGACGCTCGAGGAAGCGCGCCATGCGCTCCTCCTCGCGCTTGATGCCACGGGCGAGCTTGGCGGTCTCCCTGTCGCCGACGGTCTCGGCGAGCGTCTCGATCGCCGTGTAGGTGGCGATCTCCTCGTGCTCCTCCGAGTACTCGGTCTTGGCGTTCTTCAGCATCTTCTCCTGCTCGCCGGTGCCGCGTAGCACGTGCAGGGGCCCCTTGGCGGCAGAGACCGCCTTCGACGCAGCGCTCGTCACCGCGCCGGCGGCGTCGGCCACGGGGCCGGGTGCCGGAACGGCCTCGGCCTTGCCGCCGAGCTGCTTGATGCGCCGTTCGACGCCGCGTGCGTGCCCCTTGGTCTCCTTGAGATGGTCCTGGAGGCGCTTCTTGTACGGCTTGCGAGTGGTCATCGCGATGTGCGCCTGAAGCGCCGTCTCGAGTTCCTTCTCCTTGCCGTAGGCCTCGTTCAGGTACTGGATCAACTTCGTTTCGCGAGCGGTCAGCTCCGCCATCGGGTCTCCTGAGTCGTGGTCAGAAGCCGACGGTTACCCGGAGCGCCAAGCCCCGAACGTGGGACGGGCCGCGGGAAGCGGCCCGTCGCCAAACCGGGGAACCGCGGGAGGCACCAACTCACTGCGGTGATGGGTCCGGCGTGGTCCGCGCGGCCGACGAGCCTCCCCTTCGGCGGCGTCCCGCGTCGCTGAAACTCGGGCTTCCCCTACCCGCGATGTCGCGTACAGGCTTAGCTCCGGTGGGCCGACGGTACCCCGGCCGTCTGGCGGGTGCAACGGCTTGGGTCAAGTACAGCCCGCAATTTGCGGGGGTCGGTTTGCGCCTGCGGCGAGCAGGGCACCAGAGCGGAGCCGGCCTCCCCGTGGCCGGCGTTGGTTGCCGCATAGAGCGGTTCCCTATACGAGTAGCGGGCCGTCCTCGGACGGCCCGCTCTCGTCTCAGGAACCACATCCGCGGACAGCGTGGCGGCTCCTGGCGGACGGGGGACGCGCTCAGACGGATTGCACGGGTTAGGCCGGGGAGGCAGTCGGGTAGCGGTCGCCTATGGACATCGTCGGCACCGTCACCGCACCGGCCCGCATCAGCCTCCGGATCGCCGCCTGGGGGGCCCGCACCGTCGGCGGACTCCTGCCCATCGGCAGCGAGGAGGAGCCGCCACCGCCCCCGGAGCCTCGGGCCCCGGCCGAGACGGTCACCCGCCCGGCGCCGGACCCGGTTCCACAGCCCACGGCCCAGAGCCCGGAGCCCCCCGAGCCGGCGCACGTGGACGAGGGCGCCACCGTGGTCGCCGAGTTCGCGGAGGGCGGCGCGGAGGACGGAGCCGGAGCCGAGGTAGAGCTGGCGGAGCCCTGGGAGGGCTACGACCGTCTGCACGCGGACGAGTTGCTCGACCGGCTCACCGACGCCAGCAGCGAGCTGCTGGCCGCCGTGCTCCTCTACGAGCGGTCGGCCCGCGACCGCACCACGGTCGTCGAAGCGGCCGAGACGCGGCTCCGGGCTCGCAGCGCCCGCTAGTGGCCCCGTCCGAAAGTACGGTCGCGGCTCGGCGAGCGAGAACCAAGCCTGGGCGTGGACGCGAGCGGAGTCGATGCCAAAGCATCGACGAGCGAGCGGCTGCGACCAGGCGCAGGTTCGCAGCCGCCGAACGCGATCGTAATTGAGGATGGGGCCGCTAGATCGCCGGCGGCGGCTCGGGCGCCGGCTCCGGGCCCGGAGGGGTGGGGTCCGGCGTCGGGTCGGGCGCCGGCTGGGGCGGCCCGGGAGTGGGCGGTGACGGATCCGGAGACGGGGGCCCGGGCGGGCCGGGGACCTCGAGCTTCATCGAAGGCCTAGGACCCCGACGATTCCGGCTTGCCCTTGGAGACGCTGTTCTCCATCCGCTCCATGAGCCGGTGCGGGAGGTCGGAGCGGAAGAGACGGCTGACCCGGCCGAGCTTGGCGGCACAGCGTGGGCACTCGTCGCGCAGCGTGTACATCGTGCTCGCGTAGACGGTCATCCGGCAGTTGGGACAATTCAGATAGGGCACAGCGGACCAGACCTCCCCGGGCTCTTCGTGGCGCATGCAACGTACCTCAAACGGGCAGTAGCGTCAACGTTTTGGTTCGCCCGCCGAACCAATGGCCTCGAGCGCCGCGCCGCGCTCGGCGTGGATCTCGAACAGCGCCGTGAGCCCAGTGACCTCCAGGACGCTCAGAACCGACCTGCGTGCGCAGACGAGCACGAGCCGGGCGCCGCGCCCGTCCGCCACCTTCCGGCCGGCCAGCAGCGCGCGAAGCGCGGTCGAGTCCAGATGCACCACGCCGTCGAGGTCGAGAAGCACGTCGCCGGAGGTGGCCCGTACCGCTCCCTCGAGCCGACGGCCGAACTCGCGCGACGCGGTCATGTCGATGTCGCCGGACGCCACCAGCACGGTCGCGCCCTCGTGGGCGCTGCGTTCGAGCCTGAAGTCGGGCGGCGCGGGCATCGCGAACCAGGTGTCCGAGGCGCAGCGTACGGAATCCGCGCTAGCCGACGGCCAAGCGCGAGGCGCCCCGCGCCTCGCCCCTGCCGATGCGCTCCCGCTGGGGGCCGACCGTGTAGGCCGGATCGCCGGCCGACTGGAAGCCGGCCTTGAAGACCGACCAGCGCTTGGCGGCGGCCCCCGCCAGGAGCAGGGCCCCAGCGGCGACCGCCCCGGCGCGGCGGCCTCCGAATCGGGAGGCGAGCGCGAACCCGCCTGCCACGGTGAGCCCCTCGGAGAGGCGGTTGAGCTTGCCCGCCGTGCCCTCGTGGTAGGGCGCGCCGAGCTCGCCGAGGCGCTGCTCCATGACCTGCGAGACGATCATCTCGCCCGCCGCGCCGATCAGCGCAAGCCGGCGCGCGGGCGCGGCCCGGCGCGGCTCGGTGACCATCGTCGCCGCCGCGCCGGCGCTGGCGGCGGCGCCGGAGGCGAACAGGAACGGAAGCGTCCCCCGCGCCTGGTGCCATACCGGCACCGCGGTGTTGGAGATGAGCGCCGCGGTGTAGGTCGCCACCGGCAGGCCGAACGCCGCAGCTCCCGGCTTGGCCAGGGCGGCCGGCCCCTCGAGCGTCCCGGTCCAGGCGTTGGCCGCGGCGACGGTCGCGAGCATGCCTTCGAAGTTCAGGAACCAGGAGCCGACGCTCATCGGCGAAGTGACCTTGAAGAGCCGCAGCATGTTGAGAAAGCGGCTCGGCTTGCCGAGGTCGGAGATCAAGAGCGGCGGGCTTGCCGCCAGCCCCGCGACCGCAAGGGCCCAGGCATGGCGCGCCAGCGTCTTGTTGCCACGGAGCTCGCTGAGATAGGCGAGGGCGCTCGAGCCCCCCGCCAGGCCGCCGGCGAAGAAGTACCAGGGGATCTCCCAGGTCCAGACCGGCTCCTTGATCACGGGCTGGCCGTAGTAGCTGCGAGGCTCGGCCTTCGGGACCATCGCCTCTTCCTTCATCGCCGGCCTCCGAACACGGCGCCGGCGACGACCGCTCCGAGCGCCGCCGCGGCCGCGAACGACGCGCCCCACACCTGCCCGACGTGTCGCGTGGTGACCACCGGATCGGGCGGCAGCCCGTAGACCTCCGGCTCGTCGAGGAGGAGGAAGAAGGCGCCGAAGCCGCCCACGCCGTCGTCCTCGTCGGCGCCATACAACCGCGCCTCCTCCACCCCCGCATCCGCGAACTTCTGGAGGCGCTTCTCGGCGCGCTCCCGCAGCTCGTCCAGCTCGCCGAACTGGATCGAATTGGTCGGACAGGCCTGCGCGCAGGCGGGCTCCTTGTCGTCCTTGAGCCGGTCGTAGCAGAGGGTGCACTTCCAGACCCGTCCGTCCCCCTCGCGCTGGTCGAGCACACCGAACGGGCAGGCCGCCACGCAGTAGCCGCAGCCGTTGCAGATGTCCTCCTGCACCACCACGGTCTCGAACTCGGTCCGGAAGAGCGCGCCGGTGGGGCAGACGTCCAGGCAGGCCGCCTCGGTGCAGTGCTTGCAGACGTCGGAGGCCATCAGCCAGCGGATGCCGCCGTCCTCCTGATAGGTCTCGACTCCCTCTCTCTCCGCGATCTCGTTCAGGTGAGCCGCCTCCACCAGCGACTCCGCGGCGGCGTCGACCCCCAGCGGCTTGCGCTGCTCGACGAAGGCCACGTGCCTCCAGGTGTCGGCCCCGAGGTCGAGCGTGTTGTCGTAGGACTTGGCGCTGAAGCCCTGGTTCGAGTCCGGGATCTGGTTCCACTCCTTGCACGCCACCTCGCAGGCCTTGCAGCCGATGCAGATCGAGGTGTCGGTGAAGAAGCCCTTGCGCGGACGCGCCTCCTCGCCGTAGCCGAGCTCGGTCAGACGACCACCCCCGCCTCCTGCCGGTAGCGCTCGACGAGATCGAGCAGCGCCTTTCCGCGCGGGCGACGCCCCGGGCGGATGTCCGCGGTGGCCGCCTTGCACTCCTGGATGTGCACGTTGGGGTCGAGGACGAGCGGGAAGAGGTCGTTGACCGTGTCGCCGGTCGCGAGCCCGCGCTTGCCCCAGTGGTAGGGCAGGCCTACGTGATGGACGACCCGGCCCTCGACCCGCAGCGGGCGAACGCGGTCGGTGACCATCACCCGCGCCTCGATCGCGGTGCGAGCGGTGACGATCGTGGCCCAGCCGCCGTGCTCGAGCCCGCGCTCGTGGGCCAGCGCCGGCCCGATCTCGCAGAAGAGCTCGGGCTGGAGCTCGGAGAGGAAGGGCAGCCCACGCGACATGCCGCCGGCGGTGTGGTGCTCGGTGAGCCGATAGCTCGTGATCACGTACGGGAAGACGCCGGCGCCGACCTCGCCGCCGGTCGGGTTGTACGGGTTCTCGGGGCGGTGGAAGCGCTGGCGGACGGGGTTCTGCTGCTGGCCGTAGAGCGGGTTCTCGACCGGCGACTCGTGCGGCTCGTAATGGGTGGGCAGCGGACCGTCGACGAGGCCGGCGGGCGCGTACAGCCAGCCGAGCCCGTCGGGGTGGAGGATGAACGGCGCGCTGCCCCGCAGCGCTTCGATCGCCGTGGCGTCCTCGTCCTCGGGCACGTAGTCCGGCCGCTTGTCCGGCGGCCCGATGTCCGTGTGGTCGACCCCGGTCCAGCTCCCCTCGTCCTCGTCCCACCAGACGTACTTCTTGCGCTCCGACCAGGGCTTGCCGTCGGGGTCGGCGGACGCGCGGTTGTAGAGGATCCTCGTGTTGGCCGGCCAGGCCCAGCCCCAGTCGCGGGCGACCCAGTCCTGCTCGCGCCCGGGCTTCTTCCGCGCCGGCTGGTTGACGCCGTCCTTGTAGACCCCGCAGTGGATCCAGGAGCCGCAGGCGGTCGAGCCGTCGGTCTTCAGCTCCTGGTACTTGGGCAGCAGGTTCCAGTCGGAGTCGAAGCCGTTGATCTCACGCAGGACGACGTCGGCGTCCGGCTCCTGGTGCGGCCCGATCAGCGGGTAGTCCCAGGTGAGCGCTTGGACCGGCCGGTCGCGCTCCTCGCCGGAGTCGGCGAGCTTCTCTCGGATCCGCCGGCCCAGCCAGTAGAAGAAGTGAAGGTCGGAGCGGCAGTCCTCGCGCGGCTCCACGGCCTTCGAGTGCCACTGGAGCAGGCGCTGCGTGTTGGTGAAGTTGCCGTCCTTCTCCGTGTGGGCGGCCGCCGGGAGGAAGAACACCTCGGTGCCGATCTCCTCGGTCTTGAGCTCCTCGGTCTCGATCTCCGGCGAGTCGTACCAGAAGGCCGCCGTCTCGACCTCGGGCAGGTCGCGGACCACGAGCCAGTCGAGGTTGGCCATCGCCAGGCGGTGGAGCTTGGAGTTGGCGGAGCCGACGGCCGGGTTCTGGCCGACGGCGAAGAAGCCCTTGACCTTGTGGTCGAGCATGCGGTCGAAGACCGAGTAGATCGAGTGGTCGCCGTCGATCTTCGGCAGCCAGTCGAAGCAGAAGTCGTTCTCCTCCGTGGCCGCGTCACCCCACCAGGCCTTGAGCATGCTGACCATGTAGGAGCCGAGGTTGCCCCAGACGCCGGTCTTCGGAGCGTTGTTCTCGAGGTAGCGCTCGAGCTTGCCCTCGCTCTCGGGATGCGCCATCGGGATGTAGCCGGGCAGGATGTTGTAGAGCGTCGGGATGTCCGTGGAGCCCTGGATGTTCGCGTGGCCGCGGAGCGCCAGGATCCCGCCGCCGGGGCGGCCCATGTTCCCGAGCAGCAGCTGGATGATCGCCGCGGTGCGGATGTACTGGACGCCCACGGTGTGCTGGGTCCAGCCCACCGCGTAGCAGAAGGCGGACGTGCGCTCGCGGCCCGAGTTGGCGCACAGCGCCTCGGCCACCTCGAGGAACTGCTCGCTGGGGACGCCGCACAGCCGCTCGACGAGCTCCGGCGTGTAGCGGCTGTAGTGGCGCTTGAGGATCTGGAAGACGCAGCGCGGGTGCTCCATGTCCGGATCGGTCTCGGGCGGCTCGCCCTTGTTCAGGTCGATCCCGTGGACGCCGTGGGCCTGCTCGCCGGAGACGTCCGCGTCCTGCTCCTTCTTGCCCGCCGCCGCCTCCTGCTCGGTGTCGGCGTAGCGCCAGCTTTCGATCTCGTAGGCGCCGTCGTCCTCGTTCCAACCGGAGAAGAAGCCGTCCAGGTCCTCGGTGTCGCGAAACTCCTCGCTTATGATCACCGGGCCGTTCGTGTAGTGCCGGACGTACTCGCGGAACTCGCGGCCGTTCTCGAGGATGAAGTTGACGATCCCGCCAAGGAAGGCGATGTCCGAGCCGGCGCGCAGCGGCACGTGCACGTCGGCCATGGCGCTCGTGCGGGTGAAGCGCGGGTCGACGTGGATGACCTTGGCGCCCCGCTCCTTGGCCTCCATCACCCACTGGAAGCCGACGGGGTGGCACTCGGCCATGTTCGACCCCTGGATCACGATGCAATCCGAGTTCTGGAGGTCCTGCTGGAAGGTGGTCGCGCCGCCTCTACCGAACGAGGCCCCCAGACCGGGGACCGTGGAGCTGTGTCATATGCGCGCCTGGTTCTCGATCTGGATCGCGCCCAGCGCCGTGAACAGCTTCTTGATCAGGTAGTTCTCCTCGCTGTCCAGCGTCGCCCCGCCGAGGAACGCGAAGCCGCGCGTGCGATTGAGGTGGTTCTCCGGCTCCCACGTGTCTCGGCACGCGCCTTGATCACGCGGTCGGCGATCATGTCCGTCGCGGTATCGAGGTCGAGCTCCTCCCACTCCGTGCCGTGGGGGCGCCGGTACTTGACCTTGTACTCGCGCAGCTCGCTGTTCACGTACTGCTCGGAGGCCGCGCCCTTGGGGCAGAGCCGCCCGCGCGAGATCGGGCTGTCGGGATCGCCCTCGATCTGGACGACGCGCTCGTCCTTGACGTAGACCTTCTGCCCGCAGCCCACCGCGCAGTACGGACAGACCGACTGCACCACCCGGTCGGCCGTGGCCGTGCGCGGCTTGAGCTCGGCGGAACGCTTCGAGCGAGCGGCGCGGCCCAGCGCGAGCGGGTCGCGAAGCTGCCTCAGGAGCGGTGGAATCCGTTCGCCCAACGCAAGCGGACGATACCCGCGGGTTTGGCCCCTGACACGTCGGGAAGCCGACAATCGTGGGCCTGCGTTGCGTCTTCTTCGACCTGAACGGAACGCTGCTCGACTCGAGCGCGCTCGGCACGGGCTTCGACGAGGCGCTGCTGCTCTCGATGGCCGAGACGCTCTCGGGCTCGTACCGGCCGCTGCCAGAGCTGCTGGCCGCCGTCCGCAGGCGCCGCGGCGAGCCGGAGGAAATGCCGGAGATGCCGCCTCGCCCCGGAGCCGCGGCCGCGCTTGCGCGGATCCGAGACGCGGGCCTGCGGCCCTGCGTCCTCACGAACTCGGCCACCGACGCCGGCGAGGCGGCGCTCGAGGCGGGCGGCCTGCGCGTGGACCTCGTGGTGGGCAGCGACCAGGTCAAGGCATACAAGCCCGACCCGCGCATCTACCGGCGCGGACTCGAGGCGGCGGGGGTTCGGCCGCAGGAGGCCTGCCTCGTCTCGGCGCACGCATGGGACGCCATGGGAGCCGCCCGGGTGGGCATGCACACCGCCTGGGTCGGGCACAAGGAAGGGGTGCTGCTCGAAACCGCCCCTGAGCCCGACGTTCGCGCGGAGACGCTCGAACAGGCCGCCGCCGAGGTGGCCGATGTTTAGCCGGGCCCGCGAGCAGGAAGCGGATAGGTGGGGAACCGTGTACGGCGAGAGGGTCAGGCAATTGCGCAAGACCACTGCTCAGCGTGCCCGCAGGGCGCGCCGGCAGGTGCTGCTCCTGCTGCCGCTGATCGCAGCCGTGGTGCTCGCGTTCCGCTACCGGGAGCAGCTCTTCGGCCTGGACGTGGAGGTCCGGATCGGGGCCGTGATCGCCCTGGTGATCCTGGGCTGGGCGTTCGCCCGCGACCTGGGCCGCGCGCTCGGCCCCATTCTCTTCAAGCGGCTCGACGCGGGCACCGCCGGCACGGTGGGATTCCTCATCCGGCTTGCGACGCTCGGCACCGCCGTGCTCGTCGCCCTCAACCTGGCGGGGCTGCATACGCGCACGCTGGCCGTCGGCGGCGCCATCACCGCCGTGATCTTCGGTCTGGCGGCGCAGCAGACGCTGGGCAACCTGATAGCCGGCATGGTGCTGCTGAGCGCACGTCCCTTCCGGGTAGGCGACCGGATCCGGCTCCAGGCGGGGCCGCTGGCCGGGCAGGTCGAGGGCACGGTCGTCTCGCTCGGCCTGCTCTACACCACCCTCTCCCGCGGTGCGGACCGGATCATGGTGCCCAACAACGTGGTGCTCTCGTCGGCGGTCGTCCCGCTCCGGGAGCCCACCGCTGTGGACCTGCGGGCGCGACTCGACGCCGACGTCAAGCCGAGCGCGATCGAGCGCCTGCTCGAGGAGCGCGTGACCGTCGATGCCCGCTACGACCCGAACATCGACCTCGAGGAGTTCGACGGCGACGAGGTGGTCGTCCGCGTGACCGCGACCCCTGTCAACAGCAGGGACGGAGCGCAGCTCGCCGACGAGATCCTCGGAGCCCTCGGCGAGGTCGCCAGGGACGAGGAGATGGCTAGCCGCTGACGCGGCTCGACTCGGCGCTCGTGAGGAAGGTGGCGGCCATGTCCTTGTCGCCGTGGGCGTCCTTGCCCTCCTCGAAGCGGCGCGCGATGGCCGAGACGAGCGGAAGGTCGAGGTCGTGGCGGGCCGCGGCGTCCTCGACGAGCGCGGCGTCCTTGGCCGCCAGCGCAAGCCTGAAGGAGGGCTCGAAGTCGCGCTCGATGATCGCCTTGCCCTTCATCTGGGCGTAGGGCGTATCCGTCGCTCCGCCGGCGATCGCGTCGAGGAAGAGCCGGGGATCGACGTCGAGTCCCTCGGCCAGCGCCATCGTCTCGCCGATGCCCTCGACCAACGCGAGGATCCAGCTGTTGACGACCATCTTGAGGCGGGTGCCGGTGCCTGCCTCGCCCAGCCACATCGTTCGCTTGCCGATCGCGTCGAACAGCGGTTCCAGGTCGCCCCGGACATCGTCGGGGCCGGAGGCGAGCACGACGAGCTCGCCCTGCTCGGCGGGCGCCTTCGTCCCGAGGACCGGCGCGTCGACGAAGGTCACGCCCGCCTCCTCGGCCAGGTCGGCGCAACGCTCGCTGCCTTCGATCCCGATCGTGCTCATCTGGAGCCACACGGAGCCGGCCGGCAGAGCATCCTCCACCGAGGAGGTCACGGCGTCGGTGTCGCTCAGGATGGTGAGGACCGCGTCGGCGCCCTCGGTCGCCTCGGCCGCGGTGTCCAGCACCTCGACACCCTGATCGGCGAGCGGCTCGGCGCGCTCGCGGGTGCGGTTCCAGGCTCGTACCTCGAGCCCCGTTTTGGCGAGGTTGCTCGCCATCGGCCGGCCCATGATCCCGCCGGCGCCGAGTACGGCCACGGTCTTCATCGTCTTACGCCTACCCGCCCTGCACCCGCATGAAAACGGGGTGTGGCGCCCCTCTCGCCGGGGAAAACGAGAGCGATGGCGGAGATGACCCTGGAGCGGCCGCGGCGCGCCGCCGACGGCCCGGAGGACCTCGAGACCCGGTCCTGGCGCAAGACGCTGTGGCGAACCATCGTGGCCTTCCGGGACGACAACCTGGGCGACTGGGCGGCCGCCCTCACCTACTACGGGATCCTCGCGATCTTCCCCGCGCTGCTGGCGCTCGTGTCCATCCTCGGCCTCGTCGGCCAGTCGGCCATCCAGTCCCTGATCGACAATCTGAGCACGGTCGCGCCCGGCCCCGCCAACGACATCGTCACGAACGCGCTTCGCAACCTCCAGCAGAGCCAGGGCGCGGCGGGCGTCCTGTTCGCCTTTTCGCTCGCCGTGGCCCTCTGGTCGGCCTCCGGCTACGTCGGCGCGTTCATGCGCGCCTCGAATGCGATCTATGGCGTCGAGGAGGGCAGGCCGATCTGGAAGACGCTCCCCATGCGCGTCGTGCTGACGGTCGTGCTGCTCCTGCTCGTGGCCGTCCTCGCGGTGGCCGTGACCTTCACCGGTCCGCTCGCCGAGCAGGCCGGCAACCTGCTCGGGGTCGGCTCGGCGGCGCTCGCCGTGTGGGGCATCGCCAAGTGGCCGCTCATCCTGCTCGGGGCGATCACGGTCTTCGCGTTCCTCTACTGGGCGGCGCCGAACGTCAAGCAGCCGGGCTTCCGCTGGATCAGCCCCGGCAGCGTGCTGGCGGTGCTGCTCTGGATCGTGGCGTCGGTGGCCTTTGCCTTCTACGTCTCCAACTTCTCCTCGTACAACAAGACCTACGGCGCCCTCGGCGGGGCTGTCGTATTCCTCGTCTGGCTCTGGATCTCGAACATCGCGACTCTCCTAGGCGCCGAGCTGAACGCCGAGCTCGAACGCAGCCGCCAGATCGAGGCCGGGCGCCCCGCGAGCGAGCCGTTCCTCGAGCTTCGGGAGGCACCCAACTGACATGCCGGTAGAGACCCAGGACCAGCAGAACGGACCGTTCGCGGGCTACGCGTCGCCCGAGGAGCGGCCGCCGCTCGGCTCATTCGCGGCCTTCACCGGACTCTTCAACGCCGGCTTCGGAGCGGCGCTCGTAGCCGCGGCTCGCCGCGGGCGGCTGCCGGAGACGATCGGGGCCGGCGACGTGGCGCTCATCGGCGTTGCCAGCCACAAGCTGAGCCGGCTGATCGCAAAGGACAAGGTCACGGCCTTCGTCCGCGCACCGTTCACGGAGTACGAGGGCACCGCCGGGCCGGGCGAGCTCGAGGAGAGCGTTCGCGGACGCGGGCTGCGGCGCGCCGTCGGCGAGCTCATCGCGTGCCCGTACTGCCTCGGCCTGTGGGCCTCCGCCGGGATGCATGTCGGGCTCGTCTACGCGCCGCGCGCCACCCGGGTGCTGGCCTCGACCTTCACCGCGCTGACGATCTCCGATTTCCTCCAGATCGCCTACAAGGCCGCGGAGGACCGCGGCCTCGGCGGCAGCTAGAGCTAGTAGCCGCGCGGGTGGCGCGCGACGAAGCGGGCCGAGCGGCGTAGGCGCCGGCTCCACCTGGGACCCGTGCGGGGACCGCCCGCGTTGGGGTCGTGCATGCTCGTGTCGAAGCGCAGTCCGGCGACGACCACGTAGGCGTGACCGCGACTCGCATAGACGGTGACCCAGCGCCCCGGGCCGCGCCTGCCCCAGCGCATCAGCGGTCCAGAGGCGAGAGGCCTGCGTAGGAAGCGGCCCCCGTAGAGGGCGTAGCTCACCGAGCCCGAGCAGTCGTAGCCGGTGTCGAGCCTGCTGATCCGGGTCCGGTGGCCGCCGCCGTAGCGGTAGGGCTTGCGCACCAGGCGGTTGGCGGCCGCGATCACTCGGCGCACCCTGCGTGGCGCGCCGCGCGGGGCGATCGCGCGCCCGTGACGGATCTTCGCCTTCTTCGGCGGCGGAGGCGGGGGGACGAAGCGAGCGCCGCCCGTCGGGGAGGCGCTCGCTCCGGCGGGCGCGGCCAGGGTCAGGATCCCGGCCGCGAGGAGCGCAAGCAGCAGCTGTTGTCGGTAGGCGATTCTCATCTGGCTCGTCGCCTACGGGGTTAGCTGTCGGGCTCGCGGCCGCTACCGCGGCGCCGCTCTCGTGGCGGCGCTTCGCCCCCGCGGATCTCTCCGCTTTGGGTCCCCCGCTTCCCGCCTCAGGTGCGACGGGAACTCGGCGTCTGGGCGAAGAACACGTAACGCCGGGAAAGTTCCGGCGTTCGCCCGGGTTGTCAGATTGCTGACATCAAGGGGACCGTGGCCGTGTCGATAGGAGCGGTGATGCGTCCCGCGGCACGTGCACGGCTGAGCTGCCAGGAAGGCTTCTCGCTCCTGGAGCTCCTGGTGGTCATCGCCATTCTGGGGATCCTCGCCGCGATCGCGCTGCCCGCCTTCCTGAGCTCCCGAGGCAATGCCCACGACGGTGACGCGAAAAGCCGGGCCAGGAACCTCGCCCGTGAGGTGGAGAGCTGTTACGTGGAGGAAGGGGACTACCGCAACTGCGACACGCTCGCGGATCTCGACGACGGCGCGTCCTTTACGTGGGGAACGGGTCAAGGTCAGGTGCGGGTGACCGGCGCCACCGCGACCCGCTTCACCGTCGAGTCCTACTCACGGGAAGCGAACGAGTCGAACGCGCGGCAGTATCACCGCTTCCGCTGGATCAGGGCTGCCAACGGGGTGGTCACCCGGCGCTGTGACCGTGCCGGCCCGGGCAACGACGGTGGCGGCTGCAGCGCCGGAGCATGGTGACGGTGGAAGCGCTCGCATTCGACGTGGACGGCGCACCCCTCGGTTCGCACGAACTCGTCGTCCAGCATCACGCTGGTCCCGCAGATCGGGCAACGGCCTAGCCAGGGCCAGTACCGCGCGGCGTCACTGTCGGGTACACGGTCGAAGCGTCCCGCCATCGAAACCGGAACAGCCGGGGAGGACGGCCGATTCGGCGCCGCCTCCGGCACTGTCATCTTCCTGACGCCCTCGACGGCGGCGATGGAGGGAATTGCGTGAGCCGCGCGATGAAGGACACTTCCCCCGTGGTTCGCCTGCTCGAGGCAGATCCGGAGCTTGGCTCCGTCCTCGATCCGCCCGAGCGCGAGCGGCTCACCGAAGAGCTCCGCGTCAGAACGATCACGCTGCAACCCGGCCCTTGGCGCCCGGAGGAGATGCTCTCCCCCACCGAGGGAGACCTCGGCGTGCTGATCCTCAGGGGGCTCCTGCTGAGGGACGTGGAGGTCGTCCAGACCACGTGCGCGGAGCTCGTCGGCAATGGGGAGCTGCTGCGGCCGTGGGAGGACGTCAATACCGGGGCCCCGGTGCCCTCGGAGGTCGTCTGGCACGTCCTCTCCCCCACCACCCTGGGACAGCTCGACCGCGAAGCGATGGCCGTCGCGGGCCGCTCGCCGGAGATCATGTCCGCCATCGTCGGGCGGGCGGTCAGCAGAGCGCAGACTCTGGCTCTTGCGCTCGCGATCAGCTCGATCACGGGGCTGAGGCGCCGCCTGCTCGTCCTCCTGTGGCATCTCGCCGACCGGTTCGGCACTGTCGGCCGCGGCGGTGTGACGGTGCCGGTCCCGCTCACTCATCTCACGCTCGCGCGGCTGGTGGGAGCAAGCCGCCCGTCCGTCTCCACGGCCATGAAGGAGCTCGAGAACGAAGGTCAGCTGGTCCGGGTGCCGGCCGGACCGGGATTCCTGCTGCTGGGAGAGCCGCCCGAGCTGCTCGCTCCTCGCGCGGGCGCCGTGCGCGGGCCCTAGACGAGCTCCCAGTGCTCGCCCTGGCAGGCGGGACAGACCGGCAGGTTCGTCACCTTCCCGTCCTCGACCTCGAGCTCGTAGCCACAGTCCTTGCAGCGGAATTCGCCGGGGGTCACCGTCTCTCCAGAGAGCAGCCCCTCCGTGCCGCGCGAGTACGTCGTGCGCTGGTGGTCACGTGTCGAGGTCATCGCCGCACAAGATCCGGGTAGGTCCGCTCCGGCCGGCTGCCCGGCACCCCCTCGCTGCCGTGGTCCATGGCCATCTTGATGACCTGAGCCGTATGCAGCGGCCTGCGGTCGGTCATCTGCTCGACCTGTGTCTTGCATGAGAATCCGTCGGCGATGACGAGCGTGTCGCCGGCCGCCTCTCGCACCATCGGCATGAGCTTGTGCTCGCCGATCTCGAGGGAGATCTCGTGGTGCTCGTGCTCGAAGCCGAACGACCCGGCGAGCCCGCAGCAGCCAGAGTCGAGCAGCTCGTAGTCGAGCCCCATCCGGTCGTACACGCTCTGCTCGCCGTCCATGCCCATCGTGGCCTCCTGGTGGCAGTGGCCGTGGACGATCGCCTTGCGGCTCAGCTTCGGCATGTCCCAGTCCTTCGCGTGAAGGTCGAGGAACTCGGAAAGGGTCAGCGTCTGGAGGGTCAGCCGCTTGGCGTCCTCCACATGCGGAAGCAGGCCCGGCAGCTCGTCGCGGAAGGACGCGACGCAGCTCGGCTCCGCGCCCACCATCGGAACGCCGTCGTGGATGTAGGGCTCGAGAGCGGAGAGCATCCGCCGCCAGAACACCTTGGCCAGGTCGAGCATCCCGTAGTCGTAGAGGGGCCGGCCGCAGCACAGCGTGCTGCGTGGGCACCACGACGCGGAAGCCGGCCGCCTCGAGCACCTCGGTGGACGCCTTCAGGACCTCGGGTGGAAGTAGTTGTTGAACGTGTCGGGGAACAGCAGGACCGGATCGGCGTGCGGGTTCACCTCGCCGCGCCGCTCGAACCAGTGCTTGAAGGTCTCGCGCGCGAACGCCGGCTGCTCCGCGCTCCGGGGCGATTCCGCCGATGCGCTTGACCACGCAGCATTGGCGGTCTGGCCAGGAAGGTCGCCAGCCGGGGCGCCAGCGACCCCAGCCGGGCGTGGAACATGATCAGGCCCATCGAGTAGGCCGCTCGCGGCCGCAGGCGGCGCTTGTAGTACTTCGACAGGAACTCGGCCTTGTAGGTCGCCATGTCGACCGACACGGGGCAGTCGCCCTTGCACCCCTTGCACGAGAGGCACAGGTCGAGCGCGTCGTGGACCTCGTCGGAGCGGAAGCCGTCCTCGATGACGTCGCCCTGGAGCATCTCGTAGAGGATCCGCGAGCGCCCGCGGGTGGTGTGCTGCTCCTCGCGGGTGACCATGTAGCTCGGGCACATGGTTCCGCTGTCGGCGTCGCGGCACTTGCCGGCGCCGACGCAGCGGAGCGCCGCGTGCGCGAAGGAGCCGCCGTCCTCGGCGTAGGTGAAGTGGGTCTTCGGCTCGGCGGGGTTGTAGCTGGCACCGAGCTTCAGGTTCGAGACGATCGGGTAGGGGTCGACGACCTTGTGCGGGTTCATTCGGTTCTGCGGATCCCAGATCCGCTTGAACTCGCGGAAGCCTTGCACGAGCTCCTCGCCGAACATCTTCGGCAGCAGCTCCGCGCGCTGCTGGCCGTCGCCGTGCTCGCCGGAGAGCGAGCCGCCGTGCTCGAGGACCAGGTCGGCTGCCTCGTCGAGGAAGTTGCGCCAGTCGCGCAGGCCGCCGGCAGTGCGGAGGTCGAAGTCGATCCGGCAGTGGACGCAGCCGTCGCCGAAGTGGCCGTAGAGCGCCGCCCGGTAGTCGTACTTGTCGAGTAGGCGCCTGGAAGCCGCGCAGGTACGTCGCCGAGGCGGGCGGGCTGCACCGCGGCATCCTCCCAGCCCGGCCAGTGGTCGCGCTCGCCTCGGGATGTAGGACGTGGCACCGAGGCCGTTCTCGCGCACCTCCCAGATCGTCTGCTCGGCCTGCTCGTCGTCGATCAGCTCCATCGACGGCGTCACGTCGTCCTTCTCGAGCCGCGCCATGCACTCCCGCGCTCGCTCGTCGGCCTCCTCAGTGGTCTCGCCCGCGAACTCCACCAGCAGCCAGCCCTCCCCGTCCGGGAGCTGCTCGATCCCATCCATGACGTTGCCCTGCCGGCGCATGTCGTCGATGAGGCGGCCGTCGATTCCCTCGAGGCCCGTCGGTCCGTACTCGAGGATCTCCATCCCATGGTCGGCCGCATCGAAGATCGTCGGGTAACCGAGCACGAGCAGCGAGCGATGGGGCGGAGAGTGGACGAGCCGGACCTTGGCCCGTAGCACCGTGGCGAGCGTGCCCTCCGAGCCGACAAGGGCCCGGGCCACGTTGAAGCCCTTCTCCGGCAAGAGCTCGTCGAGGTTGTAGCCGGAGACCCGGCGCGGGATATCCGGGTAGCGCTCGCGGATCAAATCGGCGTAGCTGTCGCGAAGGTCGCGCATCCGGCTGTAGATCTCCCCCCGGCGGCCACCCTCGGCGACGATGCGCTCGAGTTCCTCCGTGCTGGTGGCGCCGACGGTCATCCGGACACCGTCGTAGGTGACGATGTCGAGCTCGTAGACGTTGTCCGAGGTGCGGCCGGCCATGATCGAGTGGATGCCGCACGAGTTGTTGCCGACCATTCCGCCGAAGGTGGCGTACTCGTGGGTGGAGGTGTCCGGGGCGAACGTCAGGTGGTGCTCGGCCTCGGTCCGGTCGGAGAGCTGGTCGCGGATCACGCCCGGCTGGACCCACGCGTAGCCCTCCTCCGCGTTGATCTCCTCGATCTGGCGCAGGTACTTCGAGTGGTCGATCACCACCGCCACGTTGGTCGTCTCGCCGGAGAGGCTCGTGGCGCAGCCGCGATTGAGCACCGGGGCGCCGTGCCGGTGGCATACGCGAACGGCTGCCACGACGTCGTCCAGCGTCTTCGGGATCACCACCCCGAGCGGGGCCTGCCGGTAGTTCGAGCTGTCGTGCGAGTAGATGGCCCGCGAGCCGGCGTCGAAGCGGACCTCGCCCGAGACCTCGCTCGCGAGCTCGCGCTCGAGCGCGCGCAGGTCGACCCGGTCCGAGCCCTCCGGGCCGAGCAGATCGTGGCCGGTCCCGTTGCGCCATTCAGCGAGCGCGGGGGCGGTCCACCGCTGGCGAGTCTCGACACCGCTCACGCGCGGGCCTTCAACTCGATCCCCAGTCCGGGCCGTGAGCGATCCGGGCGCAGCGCGCCCCCGCGCGGGTCGAGCGTTCCGTCGAAGAGCAGCTTCTCCGCGCGGACGTGGTCGTGGAAGTACTCGATGTGCTCGAGGCTCTCCATCGCGCAGCAGACGTGAGCGGATATGGCGGGAGCGCAGTGAGCGGAGAAGGGGATGTTCCGGCCCTTGCAGATGCCGTCGACTCGCAGCAGGTTGGTGATGCCCCCGCAGCGCGTGACGTCCGCCTGGAGGATGTCCACGCTGTCGGCCAGGTCCTCCAGGTCGGCCAGAGTCCACTCGTACTCGCCGGCGGCGATGGCCATTCCCGGGGGACCGTGGTCGCGCAGCCGGCGCAGCCCGGCGCGGTCCTCGGAGCTCACGGGCTCCTCGAAGTAGGCCACGCCGAAGTCGGAGTAGCGGTGCGCCCAGTAGAGCGCCTCCTTCGGCGTGAAGGCGCCGTTCGCGTCGACGAAGAGGTCGACCGAGTTCCCGATCGCCTCCCGCGCGACCTCGAGGCGGTGCGGGTCGGCCGCCGGCTCGCGGCCCACCTTGATCTTGACCCGCGGGATCTCCATCTCGACCCAGGTCGCGAGCTGCTCGGCCAGCCGCTCGTCGCCGTATGAGGTGAAGCCGCCGGAGCCGTAGACCGGCGCCTCCTCGCGGAAGCGGGGCAGAAGATCGGCCAGCGCGACCCCGAGCAGCTTGGCCTTCAGGTCCCACAGCGCCACGTCCACGGCGGAGACCGCCATCGCGCCCACGCCGGGGCGCCCCGCGTTGCGGATCGCCCGCTGCATGGAGGACCACGTGGCCGCGGGAGCCAGTGCGTCCGCCCCCGCACCTCGTCGGCCAGCTTCGACTCGACGAAGCGAGCCACCGAGGCGTCGCCGTAGGTGTAGCCGAGGCCGGTCTCGCCCCCGGCCTCGGCCTCCACCACGACCATCGTCAGCGAGTCCCACTCGAGCGTGCCGTCGGACTCGGGCTCGTCGGTGGGGACCGTGTAGACGCCCAGGGAGAGGTCCCCGACCTCGACTTCCGCCCGAGTCGCGACGGCGACGCCCATCAGCGGTTGACGAACTCGTGCAGCTTGCCCTTCGCCGACTCCTTCATGATCTGGGCCGCGTTGGGCTCGCCCTTGGCGATGGCCTTGGCCATGTGCTTGGCCTGGGTCATCTTGATATGCGGCGGCAGCGGCGGGTACTCGGGGTCGGTGATCGCCTCGTAGAGCACCGGCCGGTCGGCCGCCAGCGCCTCGTCCCAGGCCGCCGCCACGTCGTCGGGCGAGTCGACGCGGATGCCGCGGAGCCCGAGCAGCTCCGCGTAGCGGGCGTACTCGAACGGAGGCAGCACCTGCGAGGCGTCGAGCTTGGGATCGCCCGCCAGCACGCGCTGCTCCCACGTCACCTGGTTCAGGTCGCGGTTGTTGAGCACGACCACCACGAGCTGCTTGTTCGACCAGCTCTCGTAGCGGTAGGCGATGTCGATCAGCGCGTTGATGCCGAGCATCTGCATCGCGCCGTCTCCGAGCGCGGCGATCACCGGACGGTCCGGGTAGGCCATCTTGGCCGCGAACGCGTAGGGCACGCCCGGGCACATCGTGGCGAGCGTTCCGGAGAGCGCCGCCTTCATTCCCTTGCGGATCTTCAGATGCCGGGCCCACCAGTTGGTCGCCGAGCCCGAGTCCGCGGTGAGGATGCAGCCGTCCGGCAGCCGCGGCGAGAGCTCGTGGAATACGAGGAGCGGGTTGAGCGGATCGGCGCTGTCGCGCGCCTGGTCTTCGAGGATCGTTCCACCAGCGCTCGACCTCGTGCTCGATCTCCTCTCGCCAGGAGCGGTCCTCCTTGCGCTGCAGGTGCGGGATGAGCTCGCGCAGCGTCTCGGCCGAGTCCCCCACGAGGTTCACCTTGTTGGGCAGCCGGATCCCGATCAGGCGGGCGTCGATGTCGATCTCGATCACGTCCACCTTGTCCGGCTCGGGCAGCCACTCCGCGTAGGGGAAGCTCGTCCCGATCATCAGCAGCGTGTCGCAGCCCATGACCATCTCGTGGCTTGGCTTGGTGCCGAGCAGGCCGATGCCTCCGGTCACGAACGGCAGGTCGTCCGGCAGGGCGTCCTTGCCGTTGAGGGCCTTGGCCACTCCGGTGCCCAGGATGTCCGCCAGCTGGGTCACCTCGTCGGCCGCCTTGGCCGCGCCCTGGCCGATCAGGATGGCCGGCTTCTCGCTGCGGTTGAGCAGCTCGGCGGCCTTGAGGATCTGCGTCTCCTGAGGGATCACCCGCGGGCGCAGGCTGTCCTCGACGCCCGTGTAGACGGCGCCGTGCTCGCGCGGCGGGTCCTCGTACGGGAGACTCCTGGATGTCCTCGGGAACGATTACGCACGTGACCGTCCGCGACGCCTTGGCGATCTTCACCGCCCGGTCGATCAGGTGCCGGATCTGGGGCGGCGACATGCAGTACTGGACGAACTCCGAGGCCACGTCCTTGAACAGGCTCTGGAGGTCGACCTCCTGCTGGTAGTTGGTCCCCACCGAGAAGGTCTTCTGCTGGCCGACGATGGCCACCACGGGCTGGTGGTCGAGCTTGGCGTCGTAGAGGCCGTTGAGCAGGTGGATGGCCCCGGGGCCTGACGTGGCCATGCAGACCCCGACCTCGTCCGTGAACTTGGCGTGCGCCGTGGCCGCAAACGCGGCGATCTCCTCATGCCGGGTCTGGACGAACTCCATCTCCGACTCGTGCAGGGCCCCCAGGAAGCCGTTGATGCCGTCGCCGGGATAGCCGTAGACGCGCCCGATTCCGTGTTCCCTGAGCCGCTCGAGCGCGAAGTGAGCAACCGTGCCTGACTGTCCCTTGGGCATTCAATCCTCCTCTGTTATGGCCGAGATCCGGACTACCCGCGCTTTCTTTCCGGAAACGCCGCCGCGAGCGCGCGTCAGCGGGCTGACACCTACGCGTTGGCCAGCGCGAACAGCCCGGCAAGGCTGGCGGCGCCCAGCACCACGAAGGCCACGTAGTCGCCGGGGTGCCCGCTGTGCAGGGCGCGCAGCCCGGCCAGCGGCCGCGCGCGAAGCGCCGGCTGCCGTCGCCGGCGGAGCAGGGCGAGCGCCGCCAGCACCGCGCCCGCCGTGGAGACGGCGCCGTAGGCCCAGTCGTACCAATGCGGCACACCGGATGGGGGCGGCTGCGGCTTCGGGGCCGGGGTGCCCTGCAGCACCGCCGACACGTAGCCCTGGTGGTCGGTGAAGCGGGCGGCGGCGGCGCTCACGGAGTCGGCGAGTCCCGGCCACAGGCCCACCGCCAGCCCGGCGGCGAGGAAGGCGAGCAGGGGGAGCGCCATGCTCGCGGGGGTCCGGCCCGCGTCCCGCCCCGCCTCCTCCTCGGCCGGCTCCTCGGATTCTCCGGTCCCCCCCGGGCCGGCCGGCTCGCCCAGGCCGAGGAACACCCGGGCGGCCGCCCGCAGGACCACCGCGCCGCAGCCGGCGGCGACGACGATCAGCATGGGAGTCAGCCACGCGTATCCCGCCTTCGAGGCCGCGTGCTCGAGCAGCGACTTGCCGAGGAAGGACCCGAAGGGAGGAAGGGACGCGATCGCGAGGGCGGCGACGACGAGCGCCGCCCCGGCCAGCGGCAGGTCGCGGCCGCGGCCGTGCAGGTCGCGCTCGTCCACGTGGCCCAGCCTGTGCTGCACGATCCCGATCGCGACGAACGCGGCGGCCTTGACGAACCCGTCTCCGACGGCGAACAGCGCAGCGCCCGCCAAACCCTCCGACGTGAGCAGGCCGACGCCCGTGAGGAACATCCCCAGGTAGGCGACCGTCACGAAGGCGAGCATCCGCTTGAGGTGGGTCTGCGCGAGCGCCATGCCCACCCCGACGAGCGCCGTAACCATGCCGAAGGCGACCAGGATCGCCCGGAGCTCCCCCTCCGCGCCCCTGAAGCGCGCCGCTGAACGCGGTCCACCAGACCCGGGCGAAGGCGTACAGACCGAGCTCGCTCATGATCCCCGCGAGGAGGATGCAGACGGGCGTGCGGGCGACGGCGTAGGCGTCCGCCAGCCAGAAGTGGAAGGGCACGATGGCCGCCTTGACGAGGAGGCCCGAGGCGATCAGGGCCAGCGCGACGGGCACCAGAGCGTCGGCGTCCCGGGCCGCGAGCGTGTCGCCGATCTGGGCGAGGTTGAGGGCGCCGGTCCGCCCGTACGTGAGCGCGATCCCGGCCAGGAAGAGGAAGCCGCCCACGCTGTTGGCGATCGCGAAGTTGAGCGAGCCCTCGAGCGGGGCGCGCTTATCGATCTGGTAGCCGCCGAGGACGAACGCGGCGATCAGCGTCAGCTCGAAGAAGACGAACAGGTTGAAGAGGTCGCCCGAATAGGCCAGGCCGACCATCCCCGCGAGGAAGACGAGCATCAGCGACTGGAAGAGGTCGTCGGCCACGTCGATGAAGCGCGTGGCGAACACGAGCGCGCCGACCGTGAGCAGAGGCGGTCAACTCGATGCCCGCAGGCGCCCGCGAGCCGGCCTGCGCAACACCAGCCGGCGGGCGAGCGCGCGGGTGAGGACCGCGCAGTCGAGCGCGGCACGGACGCCTAGCGCCGGAAGTCCAAGCGCCCAGCGAGCCCTGGGTCTCGGCAACCTGCCGTGCTCGCTGACGATGAGCCCGGCGGCCGCTCCCAGCGCCGCGGCCACGGCTCCCGTCGCGAGCTGCGCCAGGTCGACGCTGTCGACGAGCAAGAGCCAGAATCCGAACAGGAGCCCGGCGCCCGCGAGGAAGCTGGCCAACCGCTGCCGGCTCTTCGCCACGGGCTGCGCAGTACCCGTCGTTGCGGCCCGCTAAAGGCGAGGGCGCCGCTTCACCGCCCGCCGCTCCTCCTTGCGACGAAAGCCAGCTGCAGACTCGAGCAGAGCAGGAACAAGGTCGTTGCCGCCAGCGATCCGAGCAGCCACGCGACCCATCCGGGGATTTGCGCGAGCAGGGCCACGGAGCCCACGGCCGCCCCGACGGAGAACCAGTGAAGAACGCCGGCGACGATTCGCTCGCCGGGCCCGTCTATCGGCTCGGAGCTCCTCAGGGCCGGTCTCGCGCGAAGCCCGAGCAATGAGAAACCGGCCAGCGCTCCGACGGCGAACAGGAAGATCTCGCCCACGCTCGGATTGCCGCGGAAGTGGATCAGCATCGCCCCCGAGCTCCAGAGCGAGACGGTGTAGCCGTAGGGCGCGGCGCTTGCCGAGACGATCGTCCCAAGAGCGATGCCGGTCGTGCTACTGCGTCTCGATGTGCCGCTCACCGGATTCGACGCCGCTCGCCGGCGCATCGTCGGCGGCCACACTCGACCCTCGTTCCCACGGTTCGAGCGGTACCCCTCGGAGCTCACGTCAACCCTCTCTGTCGGGTCGCTTACTTGCGAGGCCCGACCTCGCCGTTTCCCGGCGAACTACGGTGGGTACCCGGCCCGGATGGCGGAGGCCCGGTACTCGGCCATCAGCGACTACGCCCTGATCGGCGACTGCCACACGGCCGCGCTCGTGTCGCGGGACGGATCGATCGACTGGTGCTGCCTCCCCCGCTTCGACTCCGGCAGCACCTTCGGCCGGCTTCTCGACCACGAACGCGGCGGTTGCTTCGAGCTTGTCTCGGCCGATCCCGACCGCCCGGCGTTTCGCGACTACCTCGCCGACACCCTCGTCCTCTGCACGACGGTTCGCGGCGAGGGCGGGGAGGCCGTGGTGATCGACTGTCTCCTGGGGCCTCCCGGCACCGAGCGGACGGACGAGGGGCGACGGATTCTCCGCGTGGTGGAGGGCCGGCGCGGAACGGTGTCGTTCTCGGCCCGGGTCGCCCCGCGCTTCGACTTCGGCCAGCTGCACCCGTGGATACGCCACCACGGCCGCAACACCTTCAGCGCCACCGGCGGGGACGACGGGCTGCTTGTCTGGAGCGATTCCGAGCTCGAGAGCGACGGCGAGGGCGACCTCTTGACGCAGTTCGCGATCCGCCCCGGCGAGCGGGTGCGACTGCTGGGGGCGTTCATCCGTCCGGAGGACATCGATGACGGCGACTGGGAGCACCCGGAGCCGGACGACCTCGACCGGGCGCTCGACGAGACGGTCGCCTGGTGGCGGGACTGGTCCTCAAACCTTCGCGTCGAAGGCATGGACGGCCCGGGGCTGGCCCGCTCCGCGCTCGTCCTCAAGGCCCTGTCCTACGCGCCCACCGGGGCGATCGTCGCGGCGCCCACGACGTCGCTTCCGGAGGGCACGGAGGGCGGCCGCACCTGGGACTACCGCTACAGCTGGATCCGCGACTCGGCGCTCGCCAGCCGGTCGCTCGCACGGCTCGGGTGCGAGGCGGAGGCGGACGCGTTCCGACGCTTCGTCGAGCGGAGCGCCGCGGGGCAGGCCGAAGATCTCCGCATCCTCTACGGCATCGGCGGCGAGCAGCGCCTGCGCGAGTCCGAGCTCGACGGCCTCGAGGGCTGGCGCGGAATCGGCCCCGTCCGCAGCGGCAACGACGCGGTGGAGCAGCTCCAGCTGGACACCTGTGGCCATCTGGTGATGCAGAGCTGGCGTTGGCACGAGCGCGGCCACGCGCCGGACGACGACTACTGGCGGTTCCTCGTCGACGTGATCGACTCGGTCGCTGACCGCTGGAAAAAGCCCGACGCCGGGATCTGGGAGTGGCGCGGCGAGCCGCGGCACTTCGTCCACTCGAAGGCGATGTGCTGGGCCGCGCTCGACCGCGGGCTGGCGCTGGCCGAGGAGTGCATGCGCAAGGCGCCCGAGCGGCGCTGGCGGGCGGCTCGCGACGAGATCGCCGAGGCCGTCTTCAGCGACGGCTACGACCAGGACCGGGGCGTCTTCGTGCAGGCCTTCGGCTATCCCGACCTGGATGCCGCCCTGCTCCGCCTCCCATCGATGGGATTCGTCGGATGGCGCGACGAGCGAATGGTTCGAACGACCGACGCGGTGCGCGAGGAGCTGGACGCGGACGGGCTGCTACGCCGCTACCGCATCGACGACGGGCTGCCCGGCGGCGAGGGCGCCTTCCTCGCCTGCTCCTTCTGGCTCGTCACGGCCCTCGCCTACCAGGAGCGTCAGAGCGAAGCCCGCGCGACCTTCGACCGCGCGATGGCCACCGCGAGCGCCGTGGGCCTGTTCGCCGAGGAATACGACCCCGATGCCGACGAGTTCCGCGGCAACTACCCGCAGACCCTGACGCACCTCTCCCACATCGAGGCGGGGCTGGCGCTGGCGGAGCAGGACGCGCATCGCGTCGCGAGCAGCAGCTCAGCCGCAGGCCACGCCTAGATGACTGATCGTCTAGCCGGCGCTCTCTGCCGCCGCCGCCTCGAGCCGGCGCTCCGCCGGACCGCGCAGCACGACGAGTGCAGCCAGCGCGCCCGCGATCGCGAAGGCCGCGCCCACCGTGAAGCCGACGTGGTAGCCGTCGGTCATCGCGTGGTGCAGGGTCGACGCGCTCACGTGGCCGGAGGGCAGCTCGCCGTCGGCGCGTGAGGTCGCCACAGTCGCCAGGACCGCCAGTCCAAGGGCACCGCCCACCAGGCGAGAGGTGTTCACGAGACCCGAGGCGAGCCCCGCCTCGCGCGGCTCGACGCCCGCGACCGCGGCGATCGTGACCGGCACGAACGAGAGCCCGATGCCCGTGGCCACGAGCAAGGAGGGCAGCAGGACGTCGCCGAGATAGCTGCCGTCGGCCGAGACCGTCGCGAACAGGGCGAGGCCCACGGCCTGTATCGCCATGCCCGTCGCGAGCACGGGCCGGACGCCGATCCGGCTGACGATCCGGGACGCCACCGTCGAGCCGACCACGATGGACAGGGTCATTGGCAGGAAGGCGAGCCCGGCGTCGATCGGCGAGTAGCCGAGTACCTGCTGGAGGTAGAGCGAGACGAAGAACCACATGCCGAACATGGCAGCGCCCATCAGCAGCATCGTCAGGTTGGCGCCGCTCAGCATGCGCGAGGAGAAGATCCGCAGCGGCATCAGCGGCGCGGCCGCGAGCCGGCCCTCGATCGCGACGAAGACGCCGATCAGCGCCAAGCCGACCGCCATCACGCCGAGCGTCTCGAACGAGCCCCAGCCGTTCACGTCGGTGCGCACGATCGCCCAGATCAGGGCCATCAACCCGAGGGTGACGGTCCCGGCGCCGGCGAGGTCGAAGCTCTGGGTGCGGCCGCGATCGCGTCCCTCCGCCACGTAGCGCAGGGACAGCAGCGCGGCGATCACGCCGATCGGGATGTTGATGAAGAGGATCCAGCGCCAGCTCAGGGTGTCGGTAAGGACACCGCCGAGCAGAACACCGGCCGAGCCGCCCGCGCCGCCCATCGCTCCCCAGGCTCCCAGTGCGCGGTTTCGCTCGGCCCCCTCCTTGAAGGTGGTGGTGAGGATCGAGAGGGAGGCGGGCGAGACCACCGCCGCACCCACACCCTGGGCCGCCCGCGCGCCCACGAGCGTGGCCTGGCTGTCGGCCACCCCGCCGATCAGCGAGGCGAGGGCCATCAGCAGCAGGCCGCCGACGAAGACGCGGCGGCGACCGAGCAGGTCCGCGGCGCGGCCGCCGAGCAGCAGGAAGCCCGCGAACGTGACCGTGTAGGCGTTGACCACCCACTGGAGGTCCTGCTGGGTGAAGCCGAGCCCCGTGCGAATCGAGGGCAGCGCGACGTTGACCACCGAGATATCGAGGATGACCATGAACTGGGCGACGCAGGCCAGTACCAGCGTCGGCCAGAGCGGTCCGCGTTGCTGTTTGCGCCCCACACCAACACCGTAGCAAAAGTTCGATAGGTATCGTACTAATGCAGCGCCGGCGGCGCGCTAGTCTCGCCGACCATGGTCCCGCTGCTCGGGAGCGACCTGCTCGCCATCTACCTCAACGATCACCTAGTGGGCGCGACAGCCGGTCTAGAGCTTGCTCGGCGCACCCAGGGCTCAAACGCCGGCACGCCACTCGGCGACTTCCTGGCGGGGCTGGTGGTGGAGATCGAGGAGGACAAGGAGGCGCTCGAGCGGATGATGGAGCGCCTCGGCGCCGGCAAGGACCGGCTCAAGCTCGCGGCCGGATGGACCGCCGAGAAGGCGGGCCGGCTCAAGCTCAACGGCCGGATCACGAGCTACTCGCCGCTCAGCCGCCTCGTGGAGCTGGAGGGCCTGCTCCTGGGCGTGTCGGGCAAGCGGGCCGCTTGGCTCGCGCTGCTCGAGATCGCCCCCCGCGAGCCGCGCCTCGACGAGGAGGAGCTCCAGCGGCTCCTGGCCCGCGCCGAGGCCCAGCTCGCCGAGCTGCACCGGCATCACGCCGATGCCGCGGACGCGGCTCTCCTCGAGCGCTGAGTCGCGCATCCCCTGTTACCCGCACTCGCATTCGGGTATCCGGGCCGCTATGACCGGCAAGGCGATCGTCACGGGCTCGGACTCGGGCATCGGCAAGGCCTCCGCGGTGGCGCTCGCGCGCGACGGCTTCGACGTAGGCGTCACCTGGAACACCGACGAGGAGGGCGCCCAGAGCACAGCCGCCGAGGTCGGCGATCTCGGCGGCCGGGCGGTGGTACGCCGGCTGGACGTGAGCGACTTCGAGCAAGCCGCGACCGTGGTCGGCGAGCTCGCCGAGGAGCTGGGCGGGCTGGACGTCTTCGTCAACAACGCCGGCACGGGAAAGAGCCACCCCTTCCTCGACTTCCCGCTCGAGGACTGGAAGGACGTGCTCGACGTCGACCTCACCGGAGCCTTCGTGTGCGCGCAGCGGGCGGCCCGGATCATGGTCGACTCCGGGACCCAGGGACGGATCGTCAACATCACCTCCGTCCACGAGCACATCCCGCTCCTCCAGGCCGCCGCCTACTGCGCGGCCAAGGGCGGGCTCGGGCTCCTGACCAAGGTCATGGCGCTCGAGCTCGGAGAGCACGGCATCACCGTCAACTCGATCGCCCCGGGCGAGATCGCGACGCCCATGACCGGAGCGCACGACATCGACCCTTCGGACGAGGAGCGTCCCGCTCTTCCACTCGGCCGGCCGGGCAATGCCCACGAGATCGCCGCGATGGTGGCGTTCCTCGCGTCGCCGGGCGCCCGCTACGCCACGGGCGGCTCCTTCGTCGTCGACGGTGGGCTGATGCTCACGGCCGCCCAGTTCAATCAGGAGGCCGTACCCGGGTAAGGGTTTCGCGGCGTGGTCGTCCCGCGGACCTCCGGGGACGGGGGACGGCCCGCCCTATTTACCTGCTGAGAGCAGGCGGACGAGACGGACCTCCGTCCCCTCCTCCGCCCTGACGATCTCGACGCTGTCCATCATCGCGTCGATCACGCCGAGGCCGCGCCCGCGCTCGCTCTCGCGCGGCGGCCGCCAGCTTCCCGAGTCGCGAACGCTCAGGTTGACCCTGTCTCCGTCGCGACGCCCGCGGACGCGCACCGGGCCTTCGCGCGTCCCGTAGGCGTGCTCCATCGCGTTTGCGGCCGCCTCGCTGCAGGCGAGAATGATCTCCTCCGCGGGCCGCGCCGGCACCTCCTGCCGTCCCAGCCAGACGCGGAGCTCCTCGCGCAGCGACGAGAGGTCGTCCCGCGGTCCCGGCAGCCGGATGTCCAGCTCGGCGGCGAGGGGCAGCAGATGGACGGCCAGCAGGGCGACGTCGTCCGGGCGGACCGTGTCGCCGAGCATCTCGCGGAGGATGTAATCGACGAGGAGGCCGGCGTCGGACGGGGCACCCGAGGCCACCTCCTTGAGGCGCGCGAGGCCGTGGTCGATGCTCTCGCCGGGTCGTTCGATGAGGCCGTCCGTGTAGAGCAGGAGGGTCGAACCGGCGGACAACGTGCTCTGCGACTCGTCGAACCGGGGGGCCGGCGCCACGCCCAGCGGCAGGCCGCGCCCGTCCTCCAGGTAGCTCACCTCACCCTGCGCGTCGACCACGAGGGGCGGCGGGTGGGCAGCCGCCGAATAGACGACGCCGCCCGTGGCCGGATCCAGGGTGAGCATGATCAGGGTGGCCATCTCCCCGGGCTCGAAGCGCTGGAAGAGCCGGTCGATCGCCACCAGGCCGGCGCCCGGTGAGGCCTCGTCGGAGGCGCAGACGCGGACGGTTGTGCGCAGCTGGCCCATCACGCTTGCCGCGCGCAGGCCCCTGCCGGCGACGTCGCCCATCGCGAGGCCCACACGGCCGCCCGGCAATGCGAGCACGTCGTACCAGTCGCCCCCAACGCCCACGCCGGGCCCGCCCGGCACGTAGCGCGCGGCGAAGCGGAGGCCGGGGAACTCGGGGAAGCTCTCCGGCAACAGGCTGCGCTGGAGCGTCTCCGAGACGTCGTGCTCGTGGGCATAGAGGCGGGCGTTGTCGAGGGCCATCGCCGCCCTCCGGCCCAGGTCACGGACGAGCTCCACCTCGTACTCCTCGTAGCGCTCGGTGGTCCGGAAGCGGATCAGCGAGATGGCGCCCAGGGTTCGCCCGCGCGCCACGAGCGGAGCCACCACGGCCGAGCGGTAGCCGAGGTCGCGGGCGAACGTCAGGTGCTCGTCGCTCTGGGCGATCTCGCTGTAGTGGGTCTCGAGCTCCGGGAAGAGCTCGGCTTCGCCTGTGCGCAGCACCTGGGCCACCGGGTGCTTCCCGTGCGGATCGATCGGAAAGCGGTCGCGCAGCTCGATCAGCCGCTCTCCCACGCTCTGCTCGAGCGCTGCCACGGCAACCCCGTGAAGCGCGCCGTCGTCATCCATGAGGTCGATCACGCAGAGGTCGGCGACGCCCGGGACCGCCAGATTGGCGATCGTCTGAAGCGTGCGCGAGGGATCGAGTGAGGTATCGAGGACCGCACTCGCCTGGGCGAGGAAGCGCTGGCCCTCCTCCGCGCGCTTTCGCTCGGTGATGTCGCGCGAGATGCCGATGATCCCGGCCACGTTTCCCCGAGCGTCGAAGTAAGGGCTCTTGGCGGACAGGAAGACCCGTTCGGAGCCGTCGACCGGGACGGTCTCCTCGAATGTGAGCGGGGTCCCCTGGGCGATGACCTCCCGGTCGTGCCGCTCGAGCGCCGCCGCCGTCTCCTCCCCGTAGATCTCGGCGGCCGTCCGGCCCACCACCTCTCGGGCGCTCCTGCCCATCTCCTCGGCCCCGGCACTGTTGACGAGCATGTAGCGCCCGTCGACGCTCTTCACGAACACCGTGTCCGCGGATCCCTCCACCACCCCGTGCACCAGGCTGTTGGCCTGGCGCAGCGAGTCCTCGACGCGGGCGCGGGCGATGGCCGCAGCGAGCACGTTCCCTGCGCTGCGAAGCAGGTTCACGTCGTCTTCGTCGAATCGCCTCGGCTCACGGCTGTAGGCGGCCAGCACGCCGAGCGGGCGCGGCCGCGCGCGCAGGGGTACCGCGAGAGCGCTGCGGATTCCGTCTCTGACGAGCAACTCGTCGACTGCAAAGCGGTCCTCGGCCTCGAGCTCGTTCGAGACGACCGGCATGTTCTCCACGATCGTGAAGCCCGGCAGCGAGGCGGTTCCGCCCGGAATGCCCAAGCCCGCGATATCGCGGTCGTAGCCGTGCCCGGTCGCGACCTTCAGGGCGTCGCTGTCCGGCTCGAGCTCGAGCACGGCGGCGAACTCGACCTGGAGCATCTCCACCGCCGTCTCGGCAGCGGCCTGCATCAACTCGTCGGTCTGTGCGCCCAGAAGCGCGCGGCGGCCGAGGTCCGCGACGGCCGCCTCCGCGCGCGCGAGCTGACGCAACCGCGCCTCGCTCTCCGTATCGGTGCGGATTCCTGGTCCCCCCAAGGCAGTGCCCACAGGGTACGACCTCGTTCCAGTCGGTAGGCCGGTGGTGCCAACCGCGCCGTTTCCCGGTTCCGCCCCGGGGGAAAGAAGACCCGTGCCGTGTGGCAGCTAGAGCCACTCCAGCTGGCCCCGATAGCCCTGGCTGCGCTCGCCTATGCGCGCCGCTCGAGCGGGCTCGCCCGGCGCGGCCGGCCGGTGCCGTTCCGGCGCCAGGCCTGGTTCGCCGCCGGCCTTGCGCTCCTCGCGGCGGCCCTGGCCACCCCGATCGACCGGATCGGCGAGGAGGACCTCTTCTGGGTGCACATGGTCCAGCACCTGCTGATCGGGGACCTCGCCGCCTACTGCGTGGTCAAGGGGCTGACCGGCCCCCTGCTGAGGCCGCTGCTGGCGCTGCCGCTGGTCGGCCGGGCGCGCGGGCTCGCCCATCCCCTGCTGGCGCTGCCCCTCTGGGCCCTCGTACTCTGCGCCTGGCACGTGCCGCCGCTCTACCAGGCGGCCCTCGAGCATCCGCTCCTGCACGCGCTGGAGCACGGGCTCTTCTTCGCCGCCGGTGCCCTGATGTGGGCCGCCGTGCTCGAGCCTTTGCCCGGGCCGGCCTGGTTCGGCAACGGCGCCAAGGTCGGCTACGTGCTTGCCGTGCGGACGATCGGGGCGGCGCTCGCCATGGTCTTCATCTGGTCCGGCCGGCCGCTCTACGACTGGTACGGCACGCCGCTCTCGGATCAGATCACCGGCGGCGCGATCATGTTCACGGAGGGCAGCCTCGTCACCCTGCTGGTGATCGCCTGGCTCTTCCTCGACTGGATGGGGCAGGAGCCGGCTACGCCCGGGCGGCGCGGGCCTCGGCTTCGGCCCGGTGCTGCTCTTCCTCGATCTCCTCGCTCCTCTGAAGCCCGCGGCAGATCCGCCTGACCAGGAAGAACACGAGCGGAGGCAGGACCACCAGGGCCGCCCGGTAGATCCACACCTGGGCGGCGTAGCTCAGCCCGAAGGCGACGACCGCGCGGTCCATGGAGCCGGCGAAGAAGACCAGCAAGACCCACGTCAGGAGCGCCCCCCCGAAGGCCGTCCGGCCGGGCGCGTCGCGCGGGCGGTCGAGCACGTTGTGGTAGCCGCGGTCGCCCGTCAGCCGGCGCTCGACCCACGGGTAGACGCCGAGGATCACGAAGATCAGGAGCGGGAACAGCGCTCCGCCCCAGAACGGGTTCGGCACAAGGGTGTAGTCGCCGATCTTGAGGTCGAAGCCGGGCACGAGGCGCAGCGCCCCGATGAGCCAGCCGAGGTACCAGTCCGGCTGGGCGCCGTTGGTCGACTGCGCGACGTCGTACGGCCCCCACTGCCAGATCGGGTTGATCTGGACGAGCCCGCCGAGGAGGAAGAGCACGGCGGCGACGCAGCTCATCAGCCCGAGCGAGCGCGGCGCCTGGCCGGGGAAGGCCGGGATCCCGAGGAGCTTGCGATCGCTCTGGCGCTTCGTGCGCCGGAACTGGGTGTGGTGGCGGCTGGCCACGAGCGTCAAGTGGAGCCCCATCAGGGTGGCGATCACCAGCGGCAGGATGAAGACGTGCGTGATGTACATCCGCGACTCGAAGGCGGCGTGCCCCGGATAGGGATCGCCCCACAGGAGCAGCGCCATGTTCCCGCCGATGAACGGAACCGACTCCGCCACCGCGTAGCCGATGGCGAGGCCCATGCCGGAGAGCAGGTCGTCGACCAGCGAGTAGCCGAGGTACCCCTCGGGCAGGACGATCATCAGCATCAGGAGGCCGATCAGGTAGGTGCCCTCGCGCGGCTTGCGGAACGCGCCGGTGAAGAAGATCCGCAGCAGATGGAGGACGATCGACGCCACGAACACGTCGGCCGCCCAGTGATGGGTCTGACGGATGAGAAGGCCGGCGCGGACGTCGAACGAGATGTCCACGACCGAGCGGTAGGCCTCGCTCATCTCCATGCCGCGGAGCGGCGCGTAGCTCCCGTGGTAGACGGTCTCGCTCAGGCTCGGCTCGAAGAAGAGCGTGAGATAGACGCCGGTGGCGACGAGCACGATGAATGCGTAGAGCGCCACCTCCCCCAGCAGGAACGACCAGTGGTCGGGAAAGAGGTAGCGCAGCGCCTTGGTGAGGAACGGCGCCGCGCCGCTGCGGGAGTCGACTGCGCCGATGGCTCGCCGGATCACGAGCTGGCTCCCTTCCTGCGGACGCCCGACCAGGATGGCCCGACAGGGCCCGAAAAGTTGCCCGCGGCTCGGAGCACGCCCTTGCGATCGGCCCTCAACGGCAGCTGCGGCAGCGCCCGCCCCGCGGGGCCGAACAGCACCTTCCCGGCGCGGGCCGGGTCGAAGGTCGAGTAGTGGCAGGGACACACGAGCGCCGGCCGCGGTGCGGTCGGCGGGAAGAGCGGCTTGCGGTAGAGCGAGACCGCGCAGGCCGCATGGGTGCAGACCTTCGAGTAGGCGACGATCCCGTCCACCGCCCAGTCGGCCCGGTCCGCCGGCAGTGCCATCTCGCCGTCGGGGATCCGGACCACCACCAGCGGCGCGCCTATCAAGTCCTGGCTCGCCCCCTCCGGAAAAGCCGTGTAGAAGGTGCCCTCCGCGAGGTCATCGACGCGCAGCGGCCTGCCGTCCTCGTCCACCAGACGACGGCCGCGCCGCCAGGGCGTCGAGTACAGGGGGCTCGTGTCGAATACCGGACCGAGCGAGACGGCCGGCGTCAGCGCTGCCAGCCCGAGGGCGCCACCGGCCGCCGTGGCCGCCGCGGTGAGGAGCCGCTTGCGCGTGATGCCGCTTCCGCTCTCGCGGACGATGCGCTCGAGCGCCTCCTGCTCTTCCGGGTCCTCCGGCTCGGGGTAGTCCTCCTCGATCTCCTCGACCGGAACCAGCTTCCTGCTCCACAGGATCAGCGCCGCGCCGAGGAACCCGAAGGCGCCGCCGAGCGCCAGCCCGAACCACTGCGTGTGGCCGTGCAGCCCGTCGATCGCGTAGAAGACGACGAAGGCGATCGCGCAGGCCGCCGTGCACAGCAGCAGGCCGGCCACGACCAGCTCGGCCCGCGGCGCCGGCGCGGCGGGCTCCACGATCCGCTGCTCCGTCTCCGCTTCCTCACGCTGCCCCCGCCGCCGCCCCGTGATCCAGAGCACGAAGAGGACCAGCACTCGCCAGAGACGCTTCACGACCGGATCCGCTCCCCGATGAGGACGCAGGTCATGACGAGGACGATCGCCGCGAGGAACCAGGTGACCATGCCCTCCGGGATCGGGCCGACGTTGCCGATGCCCCAGCCGCCGCGGTCGGGCGGGTGCTTGGTGCGCTGGACGTAGGCGATGATCGAATCCAGCTGTGAGTCGCTGATCTGCCGCTTCGGGAAACGAGGCATCAGATAGGGCCCGATTCGCACGGCCTCGGCGATCTCGGTCGTACTCGCGTCCTCGAGCGGCGGGACCCGCGCGCCGGTGACGAATCCGCCCTGCGCAGCGACCTGGTGGCAGCCGCCGCAGTGCTCGGTGAACAGGCGCTGGCCCTCGGCCACGTCGCCCTGCTCCGGGTGGGGCGACGGGATCGCGGGACCGCGGCCGAGCGAGCCGACGTAGTTCACCAGCGCCCTGATCTCGCGATCGTTGAATTGGAGCGGCTCCCGGCGGGTCGGCTGGTCGTAGGGGTTGCCGAGGGGCATGTAGCCCGTGCGGAGGTAGAAGTCGGCGGCAAGCTCACCCACGCCGCGAAGGGAGGGTCCGAGGCCGGGGACGTCGCCCGAGCCAGGCCGCGGCGAGCGGATACCGCGCCCGTCGATCCCGTGGCAGCTCGAGCAGTTGCCGGCGTAGAGCTGCTCGCCGAGCTCGCGCAGCGGCATCCGGTCCTCGCCCTTGGGCCGGGCGATCCCGGACCGCGGCTGCGCCGCTGCCGGCGCTGCGAGCAGGAGCGCGGCAAGGCAGGCAGCGACGAGCGTCCTCGGCGCCGTCATCCCTGGTGACAGTCCTGTAGGACGACCACGCCCACGCCGTTCATGACGATGATGAAGAAGAACAGGGGCGCGATGGCGATCCCCACGGTGGCGAGGAAGTGCACCCGGCCTTGCGGCGGGTCCTCGTCGGAGCCGCCGATCCCGCGGGCCTCGCTGGTGGCCCGGAACGCGCGGAGGGCGGCCAGCTCGGCCAGGGCGGCCACGGAGGCGGCGACCGCCGTTATCGCGACGCTCCAGGCGTCGAGCGAGAGCCCCCCCACCCCGCCGCGCTCGCAGCCCAGCTCGGTGAGCCAGAAGCCGAGCACGTGCTGGACGGCCCATGCCAGGGGCGCGCCGAGCAGGCCGAACCACTGAACCGCTCCGAGTCCGGCACGCGGAAGCCTCATAGCGAAGGCGACACCTGGGTCAGGACCAGCGCCACCGCAACGGCGTTGACGAAGTACCAGTAGATGGCGATCACCTGCACCGCCACGAGCCGGTAGTTGGTGAGGCCGGTGAGCAGCCGGGCGAGGAGCCAGGCGATCATCAGGATCCCCACGAGGACGTGCACGTGGTGCGCGAACAGCATCGTGAAGTAGATGGATCCGTAGGCGTTGTCGGTCGGCTGGAACTTGTCGAGGTCGGATCCGAACAGGTGGATCTGCACGCCCAGGTACACCGCCTGCACCACCATCGCGGCGAGCAGGAGCAGCCACGCGGGGCGTACCCGGCCGGCGCGCGCCGCTCGAACCGCCAGGAACACCGGAACGCTCGTGGCCACGAGGATCGCGGTGAGGATGAGCGGCGCGGTCATGTCCGGCGGCTCGATTCCGGGCGGCGGCCACTGCGAGACCTTCAGCCGCAGGTAGAGGTAGGCGGCGATCAGCGTGCCGAAGAACGCCGTCTCCGTGGCCACGAGCAGGAAGACGCCCCAGGTGCCGACGGGGAACGACAGCCGGCGACGCGCTGCGTACGAAGCCGCGACCGCGCTGGTGGCCTCGGTGCTGCGCGTCGTGTCGCGCATCGGCGGGCCGTGCCCCCGGCCGCTCCGCCCCGCCGGGCCCTGGTCGGCGGCGCCACTCATGCGTCCTGCGGCTCCTTCCAGTGCCAGCCGCCCACCACGAGCAGGGCCAGCAGCGCGAAGACGGCCGCCACCACGTAGTGGCGGGTCAGCAGCATCGTGAAACCCGCCGCGAGCATGGCGGCGAGAAGAATGGGCGACCAGGATTTCGCGGGCATCTGCAGGATCTCGTCCCAATCGGCGTCGAGCACGCTCGAGGCGGGCGTCTCATGGCCATGGTCGAGCACCCGCTCCGCCGGCCCCGCCAGGTCGCGGATGTCCGCCTCGCGGTCGTCGCGGTCCCACATCGCGTATGGGCTCGTGACCCGCGGGATCACCGTGTAGTTGTAGGGCGGCGGCGGCGAGGTCGTGGACCACTCGAGCGTGTCCCCTCCGAACGGGTCGTTGCCGGCGGGGGCCCCCCGGAACAGGCTCACCACCAGGTTCGCGACGACCATCAGGAGGCCCGCCGCGAGCAGGTAGGAGCCGATCGTCTCGATCAGGTTGTAGCCGTTCCAGCCGAGCCCGTTGGGATAGGTGTACTGCCGCCGCGGCATGCCGAGCAGCCCCACGATGTGCATGGGGAAGAAGGTCAGGTTCATCCCCACGAAGCTGAGCCAGAAGCTGGCCTGGCCCAGCCGCTCGTAGTACATCCGCCCGCTGACCTTGGGGAACCAGTAGTACATCCCGCCGAGCAGCGGGAACACCGCCGCCCCGAAGATCACGTAGTGGAAGTGGGCGACCACGTAGTACGTGTCCGTGAGCTGCTGGTCGACCGGGATGGCCGCGAACGTGACGCCCGACAGGCCGCCGAGCATGAACAGCACGATGAAGCCGACGATCCACAGGAGCGGCGTCTTGAACCGCGGAGTGCCGGTCACGATCGTGGTGATCCAGGCGAACAGCTGGATGCCGCTCGGTATGACGATGATCAGGCTGGCCGCGGCGAAATAGACCGTGGTGACGGTGTCGAGGCCGACCGCGAACATGTGGTGCGCCCAGACTCCGAACCCGATGAAGGCCACCAGGATCTCGGCCAGCGCGACCAGAGGGAAGGCCACCATCTTGCGTCGCGTGAAGGTGGGGATGATCGCCGTGGCGATCCCGAACGCCGGCAGGATGATGATGTAGACCTCGGGGTGGCCGAAGATCCAGAACAGGTGCTGCCACAGGAGCGTGTCGCCGCCCTTGGCGACGTCGAAGAAGTGGAAGCCGAGCGCCCGGTCGAGCTCCAGGAAGATCAGCGCCGTGTTCAGGGGCGGCAGCGCGAAGACGAGCGCGAACGACGTGGCCAGCATCGCGTAGCAGAACAGCGGCATCCGGTTGAGCGACATGCCGGGCGCGCGCAGCTTGAACGTCGTCACGATCAGGTTGACCGCCGTGGCCGTCGAGGAGATCCCGTTGAAGATCAGCCCGAGCGTGTAGAAGTCGACGTTCGGGCCCGGCGAGAACTGCTTCGACCCCAGCGGCAGGTAGTCGAACCAGCCTGCGTCGGGCGCGCTTCCGATCGCCAGGCCCGTGTACACGAACAGCCCCGAGGCCAGGTAGATCCAGAACGAGAGCGCGTTCATGCGCGGGAAGGCCATGTCCCGCGCCCCGATCATCAGCGGCAGCAGGTAGTTGCCGAAGGCGCCTATCGACATCGGGACGACGACCAGGAAGATCATGGTCACCCCGTGCATCGTCATCGCCTCGTCGAAGGCGCCCGGCGAGAGCAGCCCGTTGTTCGGGTGGATGAGCTGCGTGCGGATCAGCAGCGCCTCGACGCCGCCGGCCGCGAAGAAGACGAGCGACGTGAAGAAGAACATCAGCCCGATCCGCTTGTGGTCGACGGTCGTCAGCCAGCCGACGAGGCCAGACGGCTCCTCCCAGATGCGTTCCAGCCGCTCGGTCCGCTGGCGCGCGAGCGGAGCGGGCATCGTCGCCATCAGCGCAGCCGCTCCAGGTAGTCCGCGAGCCTGGCGACCTCGGGGTCGCTGAGGCCGAGGGCCGGCATCTTGTTGCCGGGCTTGAAGTGCTGCGGATCGCGGATCCAGCGGGCGAGGTAGTCGCCGCGGTTGGGGATCGTCAGCCCCGCGAGCGTGGTCCTGCTCTCCAGATGGGTGAGGTCGGGGCCGATGTCGCCGCGAGCCGAGGTGCCGCGGATCGTGTGGCAGCTCGCGCACTGGTTCGCCGCGAAGGCACGCTCGCCGCCGGCGTCGGCGACGGCGGGGCGCTCCATGTTGCGGAGCCAGGCCCGGAAGCGGTCCGGCGGGTCGACGAACACGTACATGGACATGTGCGCGTGCTGGAGCCCGCAGAACTCGGCGCACTGGCCGCGGTAGCGGCCCGGCTTGTCCGCGTAGAGGAGGATCCGGTTGGGATGGCCGGGGATCGTGTCGACCTTCCGGTTGAGCCGCGGGATCCAGATGCTGTGGATCACGTCCTCGGTCTTCGCGACGAGGTTCACCCGGGTCCTCACGGGGATGTGGATCTCGTTGGCGGTGACCGCGCGCGTGCCGGGATAGCGCACCTCCCAGAACCACTGGTGGCCGGTCACCTCGACGGTCAGCTTGGTGCTCGAGGCCTTGGGCGCGTCGGTGTCGTTCAGGACGACGAGGTTGGCGACGATGAAGACGCCGACCAGGATCACCACGGGGACGACGATCCCGAACACGATCACCGCCCCGGTCTCCACGCGCTCGCGCTTGCCGATCAGCGGCAGGCCCTCCTCACGACGGTTGAACCAGCCGACGAGGAGCATCGCCACGGCTCCGCCGAACACGACCCCGGCGATGCCGAACATCCACCATGTGAGCTTTGCGATCTCACGCGCCGGCCCGCTCTCGGGCTTCAACGGCGACTGCTCGCCGCAACCGGCCATAACGACAGCCGCCGTGGCGACGAGGAGCCACAGGGCGACCCGGAGCGACCGACTGGTTCGGCGGTCCTGACCGGGGCTGGGCAGGGTCGAGCGGGCCACGCGGCGAGGCTTTGCTTACCCCCTGGTCCGCAGGAGGAAACTGCGGCGTCAGCGTGCCGACAGACCGCTTTTCGGCAGCCCCGATCGGGCCGGATGGGCGACGTACCAGACTCCGCGGGACTTCTCCAGCTCGAGCGTCGCCCCCTCTCCGCTCGGCGCCTGTAGATCCACCTTCGCGGACAGGTCACCGGTCCTGACGCCCGTGATCCGCGTACCGCGGAGACCCAGCCCGAGCAGCTCGCGGCAGCCCGCCCGGGCGTCGCCCGCACGCAGAAACGCCTGCCGCGCCGGTGGGTTGAGCACCTCGAGCGCATCCTGCGGGCGATCGGCCGCGCAGGTGGCCAGCAGCGCATCCACCGTGCCCCGCGCGCTCTCCACCTCCGTCGTGTGGCTGTCCGCGCAGCCGCCGGTCAGGCCGAGCAGGACGCAAAGTGTCAGCAGACGGCGGGGCACACCTCTCTCCTACCCGGTCGCGGCCGAGAGCTTGCGTACCGCTAGCGTCGTGAGCGCCGTGACCGCCACCAAGCTCACCCTTGCCGGCATCGAGGTTCCGCGAATCGGCCTCGGGACCAATCGGCTCAGCGCCACCTCCGCGAACGTGGACTTCCTGAGGGGCGCCGTGGCCGCCGGGCTCGGTCACATCGACACCGCCCACCTCTACGCGAGCGGGGAGAGCGAGCGGGCGATCGGCCAGGCGCTTGCCCCCTTCCCCGGAGAGGTGGTCGTGGCCACGAAGGGCGGCTACCACGGCGCCCACCCGGACACTCTCCGAGCCGAGCTCGACGAGAGCCTCGAGCGGTTGCGGACCGACACGATTGCCCTCTACTACCTGCACCGAGTCGATCCCGAGACTCCGCTCGAGGACAGCCTGGCCGTGATCGAGGAGTACCGCGAGGCGGGAAAGGTCCGCGAGATCGGCATCTCGGAGGTGAGCGTCGAGCAGATCCGCCGGGCGGAGCAGCTCGTCCCGATCGCCGCGGTCCAGAACCACTACAACCTCTCGGAGCGACGACACGAGGACGTGGTGGACCACTGCGCCGACCAGGGGATCGCGTTCGTGCCCTACTTCCCGCTGCGCGGCGACGGCGGCCGCGCGCTCGAGGAGATCGCAGCCGATCGCGAGGCGACCGCCGCGCAGATCACCCTCGCCTGGTTGCTCAGGCGCTCGCCCACGATGCTTCCCATCCCCGGCACGCTCTCGATCGAGCACCTGCGGGAGAACCTCGGCGCGCTCGAGATCGAGCTGACCGAGGAGGAGTTCGAATCGTTGGCCTCGCACGCTTGACGCGCGGCCCGTGAGCAGATCCATCCTCGTACCGCATACCGGTACATAGGTGGATCTGCTCCCGGGCCCGATTGACTCGCCGGCCTGGCGGGTAATTCGGCGGGGATGGCACCCCGCTCGATCTGGAACGGCACGGTCACCTTCGGCATGGTCAACGTGCCGGTCAAGCTCTACTCCGCCACCGAGTCCAAGACCATCAGCTTCCACGAGGTCCACGCGCGCGACGGCGCGCGCATCGAGCACCGGCGGATCTGCCCCAAGGACGGCAAGGAGATCGCCGAACGAGGACGTGGTCAAGGGCTACGAGGTCGAGCGAGGGCAAGTACGTGGTCCTCGAGAAGGACGAGATCAAGGCGGCGGCCGGCGACCGCGGCAAGGTCGTCCACCTCACGGAGTTCGTCGACGCGGCCGAGATCGACCCGGTCTTCTTCGAGAAGACCTACTACGTCGGCTCGCGCGACGACGCGGACCCCTACCGGCTCGTGCTTCGAGGCGCTGCGCAAGACCGGGCGCGCCGGCATCGGCCGCTTCACCTTCCACGACCGCGAGTACCTGGTGGCCCTGCGCGCGCTCGACGACGTGCTCGCGACTGCACACGCTGCGCTTCCACGACGAGGTCGTGGCCGCCGACGAGCTCGACCTCGGCTCCGGCCGTCGAAGAAGCCGTCCAAGCGGAGGTCGCAGATGGCGAGCAAGCTGGTCGACACGCTCTAGCCGAGGACTTCGACCCCGAGGCCTACGAGGACAGCTACCGCGAGGCCGTGCTCGACCTGATCAAGCGCAAGGGCAAGGGCGAGGAGATCGACCTCGACGAGCAGGAGGAGCCCGAGCAGGGCGACGATCTGATGGCCGCGCTCGAGGCGAGCCTCGCGGGGAGCAGCTGATGGCGCGCCCGCTCTGGTCGCGGATCGCTTCAGCTTCGGGCTGGTCAACGTGCCGGTCCAGCTGTTCAGCGCCGCCCGCGACCTCGACTATCCACTTCCACCAGCTGCACGCGAAGGACAAGCGCGCATCGAGCAGCGGCGCTTCTGCAAGGAGGAGGACGTGGAGGTCGGCTGGGAGGAGATCGCCGCACGCCTACGACCTCGACGGCAAGCAGGTCGTGATCACCGACGAGGAGCTCGCGCTCCGTCGAGCCGCGCAAGACGCGGACGATCGAGATCGAGTCGTTCGCCGACCTCGCCGACGTCGACCCGATCTACTTCGACCACCCGTACTTCCTCGTCCCCGCCGGCGAAGCCGAGGGCACGATGCGCGCCTACCGCCTGCTGGTCGACGTGATGGACGCAGGCCGAGACGGTCGCCATCGGCCGGTTCGTGATGCGCACCAAGGAGTACCTGGCCGCCGTCCGCGTGCGCGACGGCGCGCTGGCGCTCTCGACGATGCGCTTCGCAGACGAGGTGCGCCCGACCGGCGCCGGTCCCGACCGGCGGCAAGAAGCCGGCGAAGAAGCAGACTCGACAACGCGATCGCGGTGATCGAGGAGCTCTCGACCGACTGGGACCCGACGAGCTACACGGACTGCTACCGCGAGCGGCTGCGGAAGGTGATCGAGAGCAAGCGCAAGCGCCGCAAGATCGAGGTGCCCGAGGCCGAGAACGGAGCCGAAGCCCGCGCCGGACCTGATGGAGGCGCTCGAGCAGACGCTCGAGAACGTCAAGGCCGGCAAGGACATCCGAACCGCGCCCGACGGTGACGGCGACCTGGGCGAGCTGAGCAAACAGGAGCTCGACGAGCGCGCAAAGGACGCCGGTATCCGCGGCCGGACGAAGATGTCGAAGAAGGAGCTCGTAGAGGCGCTTTCCGACTAGCGGCGGTCTCCCGGCGCATGTTCCATCGCCTACCCGGGTAGCCGCTGGCCATGACTTCGCCGGAGACCGTGGTGGTGACGGGCGCGTCGGCGGGCATCGGCCGCGCGATCGTGCGCCGCTTCGCCCAGGACGGGGCGTCCGTTGGCCTGATCGGCCGCAACGGAGCGGGCCTGAGCCGGCGCACGACGGGACGTGGAGGCCGGCGGCGGCCGCGCCTGCGTGGTTCGGGCCGACGTCGCCGAGGCGGAGGCGCTGGAGTCCGCCGCGCAGCGGATCGAGGAGGAGCTCGGGCCGATCGACGTCTGGGTGAACAACGCGATGACGACCGTGTTCGCCTTCTTCGAGGACATCGAGCCGGACGAGTACCGGCGCGCGACCGAGGTGACCTACCTCGGGCACGGTCTGGGGCACGCGGGCGGCGCTGACGCGGATGCTCCCCCGCGACCGGGGCACGATCGTGCAGGTCGGCTCCGCGCTCGCCTACCGCGGCATCCCGCTCCAGGCGCCCTACTGCGGCGCCAAGCACGCGATCAAGGGCTTCACCGAGTCGATCCGCACGCGAGCTCCGCCACAGGGACTCGCGGGTGCACGTGACGATGGTCCAGCTGCCCGGCCTCAACACCCCGCAGTTCGACCACTGTCGCTCGAAGATGCCACGCCACCCGATGCCGGTCGCCGCCCGTCTTCCAGCCGGAGCTGGCCGCCGACGCCGTCCACTGGGCGGCCCATCACCGCCGCCGCGAGATCTACGTGGGCCTGCCGGCCGTGTACACGATCCTCGGCAACAAGCTGGCGCCGTGGCTGGCCGAGCGCTACCTCGCGCGCACGGCGGTTGAGGGTCAGCAGAGCGCCGACCCCCCGACGCCGACCAACGAGCGATGGCAACCTCTTCCAGTCCGTGAACAGCGCCGACCCCGGCGCGCACGGCGCCTTCGACGGGATGGCGAAGGCCTCGAGCGGGCAGTGGTGGGCGTCGCGGCACCGGCTGACGCTGCTGGGCGGCGCCCTGGCGGGGGCGGCGGTCGCGGGGGCGGCCCTGGCTCGCCGCGGCTAGCGGCACGGAAAGCGGTTTACGTTTTGCCTGAGGCGGGCGGGGGAACTTCGTAGGCAGTCGGAGGGAACGGTCCTGGCCCCGCAAACCGGGTCGGGGGGCGGACCTCACGTCAACAGCACCACGACGGAGGTCTGATCTGATGACCGTCACGCTTCCCGCCGCCGAACGGGCGGCGGAGAAAGACCTTCTTGCGCGATATCACGAGACGGGTGATCTGGCGGCCCGGCGCGAGCTGGTCGAGCGCTTCCTCCCCTTTGCCCGCGATCTCGCGAATCGCTACTCCTATACCGACGAGCCGCTCGACGACCTGGTGCAGGTGGCCTGCATCGGCCTGTTGAAGGCGATCGACCGCTACGAGCCGGCGCGCCGCACCCGCTTCACGAGCTACGCCGCCCCCACGATCCTCGGCGAGCTCAAGCGCCACTTCCGCGACAAGGGCTGGGCGCTGCACGTGCCCAGGGACCTCCAGGAGCGCGCGCTCAAGGCCGTGCGCGAGGGCGAGGTCCTCGCCAAGCAGCTGGGCCGCTCGCCAACCGTCCGCGAGGTGGCCAAGGCCATGGGCTGCAGCTCGGAGGAGCTGCTCGAGGCCTACGACGCGGCAAGCAGCTACGACACGGCCTCGCTCGACGCGCCCGCCGCGCGCGCGGACGCCGAGGGCGCCGCCCTCATCGACATGCTCGGCGGTACCGACGCCGGCTACGAGGCCGTGGCCGACGGGGAAGCGCTGGCCACCGCCTGGCGGGGCCTACCGCCGCAGGAGCAGCGGGTGCTCGAGCTGCGCTTCGTGCACGACATGACCCAGCGCGAGATCGGCGACACGATCGGCTTCTCCCAGATGCACGTTTCGCGCCTGCTCCGTCGGGCGCTCAACCATCTCGAGGAAGCGACCGCCTGAGCACGCGGGCGTTCTCCACGGCGAAGCCCTCCCAGTCGTTGTTGAGATAGACGTAGACCTCGGCGCGTGAGCGCCAGGCGGCGATCCGGCGGGCCCAGGTCTCGAGCTCGCTCCGCGAGTAGTTGCCCCGGCGGCCGCGGTGGCCATGATGCAGGCGAACGAGCGTCCAGTCCGTCGTCAGCTCGCGCGCCTGGAACGGCCAGCGCGGATGGTCGCCGATCACGAGCGCCGCTCCATGCTGCCCGAGCAGCTCGTAGACCGGCGGCTTGAACCAGGTCTCGTGGCGGAACTCGAAGCAGTGGCGCCCCGGGGGCAACTCGCCGAGAGCCTTCGCCAGGAGCTCGTCGTCGCGCTGGAAGTTGGGCGGGAGCTGCCAGACGATCGGCCCGAGCTTGCCGGATTCCACGAGCGGCTCGATCCGCTCGTAGTAGCGGACCACGCCCTGCCCGATGTCGCGCAGTCGCTTTACGTGGGTCAGGTAGCGACTCGCCTTGGCCGCGAAGACGAAGTCCTCCGGGGTGTCCTCGACCCAACGCGCCACCGCGTCCCGCGATGCCAGCCTGTAGAAGGTCGAGTTGACCTCGACCGTGTCGAACTCCTCCGCGTAACGGGCGAGCCAGCGCGGCTTCCCGAGGCCCTCCGGATACAGGCGCCCGCGCCAGTCGTCGTAGTTCCAGCCGGAGCAGCCGACCCTTACCGGGCGCACGCCGCGACGCTACTCGGAGACCAGCGTCTCCTTGTCGCGCGGAGTGAACTCCACGCTCTCGGCCTTGGCCCCCTCGCGGAAATCGTGCATCTGCCGGATCTGCTGGCGGCGACGGCGGAAGTCGACGATCCCGAGTACGGCGGCCCCGGCGAGCACGATCGGCACGGCCAGGATCGGAGCGCCCCAGGCGAACGAGAACGCGATCAGGGCGAGGATGAAGGCAGCAACGATGAGCGTGATTCCCCACATTGGGCTGCGGGTACCCGCGATGCTCTATCTGGAAACTGGCTAGCGCCGCGGGCGCGGCAGGGAGCTCGTGTCCACGACCTCGAAGTCCGTTCCCTTGACCCGCTGGAGGCTGTGGAGCTGGTCGTTGTCCCAGCCGCGGGAGGGAGCTCCGGTCACGTACAGCGGCGAGCCGTTGTCGGCCAGGATCATCCCGTAGCGGCGCAGCGTCCTGAGGATGATCCGGGCCTGGCGGGGGAAGCTGGAGATCCTGACGCTGCTCTTCAGGCGCAGCCGCTGGCCCATCGCGGGCAGATTCGGGTCGCCCGAGTCGGAGGCGAAGTGACGCGCCGGGTAGATGAACGCCTTCCGCGTGTCCGGTGCGGTGAAGCGGAGCGCGTGCCTGATCACCCCGTGCCGCGCCTCGGTCCAGCGCGCGAGCCCCGGGAATATGGGCAGCCCGGCGGCGTCGGCGGAGGTCCAGCCGCGGTGACGGAGCCGGTTCGAGCGCAGGCGCCAGATCGCGCCTGAGCCTGCGTGCCAGCTGCTGCCGCCGTTCCGCGGGTGGGCCGCGTAGAGCTCGTAGAGCTTGCAGCGGTCGCGATCTATCACGAGTACGTGCCTGTCTCCATCAGAGCCGCGGCCGCCCTCGATCGGCGCATCCTTGGGAATCGGGTAGCGCCCGTGATCCGACTCGTCGGCGTAGTCGAAGCTCACCGGCACGCGCTTCTGCCGCTTGGAGACCGTGCGGTAGGGGATGCCGATCGGGGCGCCGTTGTAGCTACCGGAGCCGAAGTCGGGGTGCAGGTAGGCGCTCAGCCCGATGCTCCGCATGAGCACTCTCGAGCGGCGATGGACCGGCAGTTTGTCCACGCGCTTGTTCCACTGGTTGCTCTTGGGGAACACCGGGCAGCGGCGCACATGCGGGCCGCGGGCGCCATCGGCGATGCCCACGGTCACGACGACGGCCGCCACGGCGATCGCCGCGACGAGCGCCCTGCGTCTCACTCGCCGGCCCCGCCGAAGCGGGTCTCGCCCTCAGGTAGGCGGCCGTCTCGCCCGACGTAGCCGTCCTTGCCGCCCACGATGACGTAGACCGCGGGCTCCTCGCCCACGCTGCGGATCTTGCGGTGAGTCGCGGCGTCCACGCGCACCACTCCGCCGGGGCCGAGCTCGATGGTCCGCCCGTCGTCGAACGTCATCTCAACGCGTCCGCGATGGACGAAATAGACCTCCTCCTGCTCCTCGTGGAAGTGGCTGCCGGTCTCATACCCGGGCGGCAGCTCGATGGCGTTCATGCCGAACGCCGTCACCCCGATCGCGCGCCGGATCTTGCGAAAACCGGGCTCGTCCGAGAGGGCATCGACATTGGCCGCGACCCAGCCCTCGCCCTCCCTGACGTCGCGAACCTCCTCGGCCATCGCGGGGGATGCTACGCGCCCCGGGGCGGCTTCGCGGGCGTTTGGAGATCCAGTGAGGCTATGGGCGCTCCAACTCTCCAATCGCCGCGTCTAGGACGCCGCAGCGCGCTCTGCGTTGCGGAGGCTCCGCAGCGCCCAGGCGACGAACAGCGTTCCGAACCCCGCCAGCAGCGCGAACGCCAGGCCCACCTTGACGGGATCGCCGGCGATGAAGCCGCGCTCGGCCTCGAGGACCACGGTGATCGGATTGCCCTGCGCGAGCGTGTGGACAAAGCCGCCGAGCAGCCCGAGCGGCACGTACACCGGCGCGAGGAACAGCGTCAGGAAGACCGGGACCTGCATCAGGGGCGCTGCCTGGAAGGTGCGCATCCGCATCGCGATGCCGGTGCCGAAGAGAACGGCCGAGAAGTTGACGAGGAGCGCGAGGGTGTACAGGCCGACGAGGTCGATCCCGCCGCCGTGCAGCTTCATCCCGGCGATGAAGGCGACCGTGGTCACGACCGCCATCGTGAAGAGCGCCCGGACGAGGCCGGAGAGCGAGTAGCCGACGATCAACGCCCGCCGCCGCTGGGCGGCCATCAGCATCCGGCGGGCGAACCCGCTCTCGAAGTCGCGGGCTACCGCGAAGCCCGTGAAGACGCCGCCGAACGCGGACGCCTGGAGCAGCACGAAGGCGTACTCGAAGGCTGTGTAGCCGGGCGGGAAGTGGAAGCCCGGCACCGAATCGATCCGCGACAGCCCGCCCGCGAAGGCGGTGAAGAAGAACAGCGGAAAGATCATCGCCGGCACGAACAGGGCCGGGTTCGTGAAGAAGCTGTGCAGGTTGCGCCAGGCGACGCCGAGCGCGACCGACCGGAAGGCCCGGGCGCTCATGAGCGGGTCATCCTCGTCCGGAGGGCCGAGGATGCAAGCAGCAGCGCGATCACGGCGAGTCCGCCGCTGGCCAGGAAGCCCAGCGCGAGCGCCTCACCGTCCCAGCCGAAGATCAGAACGCTGCGGATCCCCTCGAGCATGTAGGAGACCGGATTCCAGGTGGCGATGGTCCGGAACCAGTCGATCTCGATCACGTTGCGTGGCAGCGCCATCGAGGAGAGGAAGAGCGCCGCGAACATCAGCGGGAACAGCCCCTGCACGGTCTCGCCGGAGCCGGTCCGCAGCGCCACGAACGCGCCGAGCGAGCCGAACCCGAGCGTCGTCAGAAGGGACAGGGCGACGATGACCGGTACGCCCAGCGGCCCGGCCTCGAGGCCGGCGCCGGCGACGAGGCCCACCAGGAGGAACGTGCCGGCCTGAATCAGGCCGAGCACGAGAACTCCGGACAGCTGTCCGACGAGGAGGGCGAGGCGTCGCAGCGGCGTGAGCGCCAGCCGGTTGAAGAAGCCCGTCTCGATGTCCTGCGCGATGTTGGTGCCGGCGCTCATCGCCGCGAACATCGTGCCCTGGAGGAAGGCCAGCCCCAGCGCGAAGGTGAGGTAGTTGTCGGTCGGGAAGCCCGGGAGGTTGGTCGCGGAGTCGAGACCGCCGGAGTTGATCGCGAGCAGCATCATCGGGAAGATGAGCGCCGGGACCACCATCGCCGGCTGCCGCATCGTCCGAAGGATCGAACGCTGCGCGACCGTGCCGACCTGAAGGAGCAGCGGCGAGCTCACGCCGCCACCGGTTCCGCGGGCTCCTCCTCCGGCTCCTCGCCGGCGCCCTCGAGCGAGCGGCCGGTCTTGGCGAGGAAGACATCGCTGAGCGACGGCTGGTGGAGCTCGAGGTGCTCGACCTCGAGGTCTTCGGCGTCGAGCGCGCGCACCACCGATGCGAGCGACGCGCCGGCGCCCGAGAGGCGGACGGTGGCGCCCTGACGCGTCCCGGGCTCGCGCTCACCGAAGCGCTCGAGCACGGCGCTGACCTGCGGCAGGTCCTCCGGATCCGAGGGGATGGCCTCGACACTCGGCCGCCCGATCTGGGCCTTGAGCTCCTTGGGCGTCCCCTCGGCCACGATCTGCCCGTGGTCGATGATCCCGATCCGGCTGGCGAGGACGTCCGCCTCCTCGAGGTACTGGGTGGTGAGGAAGACGGTGACGCCGCGCTCCGTCACGAGGCGCTGCACCTCCTCCCAGAGGGCGGTGCGGCTCTGCGGGTCGAGTCCCGTGGTGGGCTCGTCGAGGAAGAGGATGCGCGGCTGGTGCACGAGCGCGAGCGCCAGGTCCAGCCGCCGCTTCATGCCGCCGGAGTAGCCGCCCACCTTGCGGTCCGCAGCCTCGATCAGGCCGACGCGCTCGAGCAGCTCGTCGCCTCGCCGCCGCCGCTCCTCGCGCGGGAGCGCGTGCAGGGAGGCCTGAAAGCGCATGTGCTCGCGGCCCGTCAGGAACGGGTCGAGGGCCGCCTCCTGCAGCGCGGCGCCGATGGCGCCCCGCACCTGGCCGCCCTCGTTCACGATGTCGAAGCCCGCGACCCTGGCCGTGCCCTCCGTTGGCGGCAGGAGCGTGGTGAGCATGTGCACCGTGGTGGACTTGCCGGCCCCGTTGGGGCCGAGGAAGCCGTAGACCTCGCCCGGCTCGACCCGCAGGTCGATGCCGTCGACCGCTCGCGGCCCCTTCTTGAATACCCGCACGAGGCTCTCGGCCTCAATGGCGGCTGCGGTTCGATCGCTCATTCGCGGCACCCTATCAAATACTTGAACTTGGCAACTATCCATTCCATGGAATATGATCGAGCGCAACGATGGCAAAGCCCAAGGACCCGGGAGCTGAGGCCTGGGAGCTGATGTTCGAGCTCCTCAAGGGCACCAAGCGCGAGCGGTTCCAGCTCGGCCAGGAGTTCGGACTGTCCCCCATGCAGCTCGTCGCACTGAGCACCCTCGAGCCGGGTCGTGAGCTGCCGATGAGCGCCCTGGCCGACGCCCTTCTCTGCGACGCCTCGAACGTGACCGGCATCGTCGACCGCCTCGAGGGACACGGCCTGATCGAACGCCGGGCCGCCGCCCACGACCGGCGCGTGAAGCTCCTCGGCCTGACCGACGAGGGCGTGCGCGTGCGCGCCGAGGTGACCCGCAGGATGCACGTCCCGCCCGCCGAGATCGCCGGCCTCTCTCCGGCCGACAGACGGGCGCTGCGCGACATCATGAAGCGGGCTCTGGCGCCGCGCAAGGCCACGGCGGCCTAATCCGGCAATAGGGGGACGGTCAGCCCCGGGTCGCGTCCCACCAGCACGGCGCGGGTGATGGACGAGGTGCCGAAGCGGTCGCGGACCTGGTCCACCACCCTGTCGACCACCTGAGCGCGCCGGCGCACGAACGGCAGGGCGAGCTGGACCGCGCCGTCGTCCTCCAGGTTGCCCAGCGTCACCCCGATCAGCGTGAGCCCCCGTGCGTCGATCATCGGCATCGCGGCCGTGAAGAGATCCCTGGCCGTGGCGAGGATCGTCTGCGTCTGCTGCGTGGCCTCCGCCAGGGTGTGGGACCGGGTGGCGCGCGTGAAGTCGTCGAATCGCAGCCTGAGCGTGATCGTCCGGCAGACGCGCTGGGCGGCGCGCAGCCGCTGGCCGAGCCGGTCGACGATCGCGACGAGCACGGCGTCCCGGTCCGCCCACGACCGCGGCATGCGCCGTCCCATCGCCCGTTGCGACCCGATCGACCCCCTCCGCCGTCCGACCCGCACGCGGCGGGGATCGCGGTTGTGCGCCAGCGCGTGCAGGTGTCGCCCGGATGCCCGGCCCAGCAACGACACCAGTGTCCCCTCCGCGAGCTGGGCCACCTGACCCACCGTCGTGATGTCGAGGTCGCGCAGCTTGCGCGAGGTGACGGGACCGACGCCCCAGAGCCGCTCGACCGGCAGTGGGTGGAGGAAGGCGAGCTCAGCGTCCGGGGGCACCTCGAGCAGGCCGTCCGGCTTGGCCACGGCGCTCGCGACCTTGGCGAGGAACTTGGTCCTGGCAATCCCGACCGTGATCGGCAGCCCGACGCGCTCGAGCACCTCGCGCCGCAGCCGCACCGCGATCTGTCTTGGCGTGCCCGAGATGTGCCCGAGCCCGCGCACGTCCAGGAACGCCTCGTCGATCGAGAGTCCCTCCACGAGCGGAGTGGTCTGGTCGAAGATCTCGTAGACGGCCTTGCTTGCCTCGGAGTACGCGTTCATCCGCGGCGAGACGACAGCCGCGTCCGGGCAGAGCCGGCGCGCCTGCGCCCCGCCCATGGCCGTCTTGACGCCGCACCCCTTTGCCTCGTAGCTCGCCGCCAGGACGACCCCCGCGCCCACGATCACCGGCCGGCCGCGCAGCCGCGGATCGTCTCGCTGCTCTACGGAGGCGTAGAAGGCATCGAGGTCGGCATGAAGGATCCTGGCCTCACTCGACACGAACACATGTTCGCATCGAGCCAGGACGGATGCTCGTCGTCAGCTCGTCGGCGCGGGCGTTCCCGGCGTATGCAGCAGGTTCTCCACGCTGCGCACGCCCTCGACCTTGGCGGCCTCCTCCGCGAGCCGGGTGACGGCGTCCTCGTCGGACAGCTCGCCGCGCAGGTAGACAACGCCGTTCTCGACATTGACCGACACGGCCCCCTTCGGAGCGTCGGCGTCCCTGAAGATCTCGGTCTCGACCTTCCGCGCCAGCGCCGGATCGTTGAGGCTCGCGGTCTCGCCGCCGGTGGGAGCCGCCTCGTAGGCCGCACCCTTTGCCTGCCCGGCCGCATAGCGGACCTGGCGCTCCGCCTCCGCGCCGCCCTGGCGTGCGTACTTGAAGGCCTTGTCCCGCGCCACGTTGCGGCGCCGCGCCCCGTCATTCGGGTCGAGGAACCAGACCGCGGCCGCGCCGGCCGCCGCGCCGATCACAAACGACTTCGAGCTCATCGGTGCACTCCTTTCGTCGGTCGTCCTTTTTCCCGTTCCGTTCCCGGGGCGATCGGGCTAGAACCTCAGGAGGGCGCCGATGCCGCCGTGGGCGTCGAGCTCGTCCAGCCTGTGCACGATCGGGAGGATCTCGGCGGCCTGCTGCAGCGCCAGCTCGATCGCGGCCTCGGTCACGTCGTCGAGGCGCTCGAGCTCAGTGCCGTCCGCGGGGCACTCGCGGACGTCCGCCCCACCGAGCCAGACGCAGCTCGGGCAGACCGTCCCGGGCGCGCTGAAGCGCTCACTCCCCACCAACACCTCCACTCGGCGCTCGTTCAGCGCGGCCAGGGTGTTCTCGAGCCCCGCCGCGGCTCGCGAGCCGGCGTCCAGGCGCTCCAGGACCTCGTCCTCGCGGCGACGCTGGAGCTCCTCGAAGCAGGGCCGGGCGGATTCGAGGACCTGCTCGGGCGTGGAGTGCTCCACGTCGACGTCGACGCGACCGGCGAGCCGCTCCGCCAGGTAGTCGTGGAGCATCGACTCGAACTCGGAGGCCGTCTCGGAAGGCCCGCCGAGGAGCAGGTGCTCGAACGGCCGCCGCTGGAAGTGGCGGAAGAGGACGTCGGCGGCGTGGCGGAGGTGGTCGGCTGCCTCCTTGTCGACGCTGCGCTGGTAGCGCGCCTGGGACCAACCCCCCTGGTCGTGTCGGCCATGCACGTCGTCGTGGACGGAGCCCAGCTCGCGCAGGCCGTCGGGCGAGCCGCGGAAGATGCGGCCCTCCTGCCGGTTGACCAGAACCACGCACCAGGCCTCGCGGCGCTCCAGGGCGGCAAGCGGGCCGACGAGCGGCGAGTGGCCGATCTCGACCCGGCTGCGTACGGCCCGCGGGAGCTTCAGCGTCTCGAACAGGCCGACCGACTCGGCCGCGAACACGGCCACGGCGCGGGCGCCGTCTGCCGCCAGTTCGCGCTCGAGGAACTCCCGCGCCCGGTCGACGCTCGCGCGCAGGGCGACCTTGTCCTCGTGGGAGAGGTCGTCCCACTCACGGACGCGGCGGTCGGCCTCGTCGACGAGCGACCTGGCGGCCGTCGCGCGCGCCGGCGGGGTGGCGAACTCGGCCGGGTCCAGGTCGAGATAGAGGCTGATGACCAGCGGCCGCTCGAGCCTCAGCTCGGCCAACCGCCGCAGATCCTCGGTGGCGGGCGCGGTTGCCTGCACCCCTGGGTCCTACCCAGTCGCAGCCTCGGTACGCCCGAGCCGGCCGGAGGCGACGGCGCCGAGGCCTCCGATCAGGCCGGCGCCCAGTGCCGCCAGGGCCCAACCAAGTCCGTGGACGTCCAGGCCCAGGGCGGAGTCGAGCGAGGCGTCGCCGGCGCCGATGGCGGCCAGAGCGAACGCGATCGCAGAGTAGACGAGCGGGAGCTCCGAGCCGCTGTCCTGATTCCAGATGCCCTTCCCGCGATGGGCGGTAAGAGCGGCCGCGACCATCGTGGCGATGATTAGAGCGGCTGCAACGGGTACAAGTAGACCGAGGGCAAGCAGCGCACCGCCGGCGAATTCATTGAAACCGGCTGCAAAGGCGTGGAATCGACCCGGGCGGAGCCCGAGCGACTCGAAGAAGCCCGCTGTGCCCTCGAGGCCGTAGCCGCCGAAGGCGCCGAACAGCTTCTGGGCGCCGTGTCCCAAGAACAGGAGTCCCACGACGATGTGGAGAACAGCCAGTCCAGTGTCCATTTCTGCGTTACCTCCCGCGTTTCGAGGTGTTGGTGCTTACAGAACGTTAGCAAGATAGTTGCGCGTACAAGCAACGCCGTTTTACGCTATACTTTCGATAGCAATCGAACAGTCGAACCGAAGGAAGGCCAATTACGTCTGCTGAAGTTCTTACCCGGCTTCCGGACACGGAAGCCAAGGTCGACGAGCGCCGGCTGGAGCCGGAGGCCACGACCGATTCTCTGCAGCTCTTCTTCAACGAAGCGCGTCGCTACCCCCTGCTCACCGCCGAGGAGGAGGTCGAGCTCGCGCAGGCGATTGAGCGCGGCGATCTCGCCGCCAAGGACCGCATGATCAACTCCAACCTCCGCCTGGTCATCTCGGTGGCGCGCAAGTACCAGGGCCAGGGCCTGCCCCTGGGCGACCTGATCCAGGAGGGCATGCTCGGCCTCATTCGCGCGGTCGAGAAGTTCGACTGGCGCAAGGGCTTCAAGTTCTCGACCTACGGCACGCTCTGGATCCGCCAGGCGATCGGCCGCGGGCTAGCCAACTCGAGCCGCACGGTCCGCCTGCCCGTGCACATCACCGCGCGGGCGCGCAAGATCGCCGACGCCGAGAAGCGCCTGGCCGCCGAGCTCGGCCGCGATGCGACGATCGAAGAGGTCGCCGAGCGGGTCGAGCTGCCGGTCGACGAGGTGGAGGACATCCGCAACGCCGACAGGCTGCCCACCAGTCTCGATCAGGGCGTAGGCGAGGACGGCGACACCGCCCTCGGCGACCTGATCCCGAACGACGGCCCCCTGGTCGACGAGGAAGTCGTCGAGGACGAGGCTGACACCACGCTCCGCGAGGCGGTCGATGCCCTGCCCGAGCCCGAGCGGAAGGTAGTGCGCCTCCGCTTCGGCCTGGGCGAGCGCGAGCCGGTGGCTCTGCGCGAGACCGGGCGCCGGCTTGGCCTCTCGAGCGAGCGCGTGCGCCAGCTCGAGGACAGGGCGCTCAAGAAGCTGGCCCGCGACGAGGCGCTGACGGCGCTTCGGGACGCGGCCTAGGCTGTCTAGGGAGGAGCGCAGCCCGATCGCTGATCGGGCGAGCACCGGACCATGGTCTCGGCGACCAGCTCGTCAAGCATCGCCTGAACGCCGCCGCGCCGGTATGCGGCGCGGCGGCGGTCGGCCCCTCCCCCCTCGCGGAGGATCCGCTCGATCCCGTCGAGCGCGTCGGGCTCGGGCGAGTGCGGGCGAGCGCTGGCCACCGCCAGCCGCGCCGCCTCCCGGGCGGGCCGGAGCCGGCCGTCCACGAGCAGCTCCGCGTCGAGCCCGTCGCGGGCGGCGTTGAACGCCGACGCCGCGATCGCCTCCGTCGGCGGGGGCTCGCGGCCGAACTCGGCCTCGAGCCTCGCCAGTCCCTGCACGAGCGCCGCCAGCGCGCCGGCGTCCTCCAACCGCGACTGCACGTCCAGCTCGCGCACCTCGACGGTGCCGTGGCGGGGGTGGAGGCGGACGTCCCACCAGATCAGCGTGTAGTCGCGCGGGCCGCCCCCCGCGGCGACGGCGGCGATGGCCTCCTCGTAGTCGGCCCAGTCGCGGAGCGCGCGCGGGATCCCGCGCCCGGGATACGCGCGCACGAGCGCCGCGCGGGCGCTGGCCATCCCGGAGTCGCGGCCGTACCACCAGGGTGAGTTGGCGCCGAGCGCCTCGAGCAGCGGCAGCCAGCCGCGGAGGCCGTTGAACACGCGGACGGCGGTCTCCGCGTCCGGGACGCCCACATGCACGTGCAGCGCGCACTCGGGGCTGCGGCGGATCAGCCCCCGCACCTCGTCCTCCACGCGCGCGTAGCGCTCCTTCTCGACGAGCTCGACATCGCCGAAAGGGGTGATCGGATGGAGACCGGCGCCCATGACCGTGGCACCGGCGGCGGCGACCGCCCGGCGCGCCTCCGCCAGGCCGGCGGCCGCGCGGCCCGGTGTCGCCTCCGGCGCGGAGCGCAGCTCGACCTCGCAGGCGAAGGCCTCGTGGTCGGCCTGCCAGGTGCCGCTCCGCTCGGTCGCCTCGAGCACCTGGCTGGCCTCGTTGCTGAGCCCGTGCCCGGGCGGCTCCACGAGGAAGAGCTCCTCCTCGAGCCCGAGCGTGAAGTCGCTGCCGAAGGCGTGGTCCATCTCAGACCCCCAGGGCGGACTCGGCAGCCACGCGGCCCAGGACGAGCGCCGCGCCGAGCCCGCTCGACCAGCCGCCGGTCGCGATCCCACCCACGTCGCCGCCGCAGGCGAAGACGCCCGGCGCCGCCTGGGCGCGCTCGTCCACGCGCAGCCCTCCGAGCGTGACCGTGATGCCGGCCACCGTCTCCACCGACACCGCGCCCGGCCGCCGTCGCACCGGTGCCCCGGCCGCCTCCGCCGCCTCCACCATGTCGCCGACCGTCCGCTCGCGCACGCGCTCGCCGAGCGCTTCGTCGCGGACACGGAACCAGGCTCGCGCCCCGGGCTGGCGCGCCGTCCACTGGACGACGTCGACCTCGGACCAGTTGCGCGCCTCGTAGGTCTCCCCCTCCACCGAGGTCACCTGGGCGTGCCTCGCGTAGAGCTGGCCGAGCCGCACGAAGTCATGCTCGCCGATCCGGGCAGGTGGCGCGGGCATGTTGCGGCCGTAGAACTGATCCATCCCGCCGCTCGTGCCCGCCCCCATCTCGAGCCCGATCCGGAGGCCGTCGCCCTTGCTCCCCGGCGCCGCCCGCAGCACCAGCTCCTCCGCCCGAGCGGTCACGTGACGGCGGAGCAGCTCGCGGTTCGCCTGGAAGCCGCCGCTGGCCAGGACGAGCGGCGTGCGGCCGGCCGGCGGCTCGCGGAGCGGCTCACCGAAGCGCACCTCCCCGGCGGCCTCGAACAGCGCAGCCGCGAGCCCGCCCGGGGAGAAGCGGAGGCCGGTCGTGAGGGTGTTGCCGGTATCGCGCTCCTGCACCGGCGCGCCGAGCGACTCGAGCCAGCGGAGGCCCTCGTCGAGGCCGTCGAACACGAGCCGCTGGAGCCGCTCGTCGCCGCCCGGGCAGTCCGCGCGGAAGTCCTCGAAGTCGCGGTGACGCCAGATGACGCCGCTCGACAGCCGCATCGATCCGCCGGCGCGGTCGAGCTTCTCGAGGACGAGCGGCTCGGCCCCGAGCTCACGCGCGCGGGCCGCGGCCACAAGACCGGCCATCCCGGCCCCAGCCACCACGAGGTCGGGCACGGGAGATCAGGTTAGGGAGAAGCCCGGCTTGTGCTCGACGTACTCGAGCTTGATGCGGTCCGGGCCCCAGACGAACACCGCCAGCGTGTTGGCGGCGTCCTTCCAGTCGGCGATCTCCATTCCGCGGCGCTCGGCCTCGGCCCGGCTCTCCTCGGCCGAGTCCACCAGCATCGCCAGGTGGTTGAGCAGCGGCCGCTCGCCCTCGGGCTCGCCGCCGGGCTCGAGCCGGAGCTCGCGGTCGGCGATCGCGAGCCGGCCGTTCTGCCGCTCGAATCCCAGCTCGCCCAGCTCGCCGCCGCTGGACTCGGGATCGCTGACACGGAGCACGACGTGGTCGAGGTCGAAATCCACCGCGCCGGGGTCCTGGACGATCGCGAGCCGCAGCCCCTCGGGGGCCTCGACCAGGACCTCGTCGCCCTCGCGGCGCGCGCCGGGGATGCTCTCCGCCGCGGCGTCGAGATCGCGGACGCGGAGCACGACGCGCTCGAGCGCGCCCGGCTCGCGCGGGCCCTCGGCGTCGAAGAGGGTCAGCTTGCCGAGCTTGGCGTCGACGCCGACGAGCGTGAAGGTGTCGGTCTCCTCGATCACGTGCATGCCGAGGTGGTCGCAGAGAAACGAGGCGAGGGTCTCGCGGTCGGAGACCCAGAGGGCGACGTGGTCGAGGCTGGAGGGATTCACGCGGCCCCTTCGAGGCTACTCATCTCCTCGTCGCTCAGGCGAAGCCGGGCCGCACCGAGGTTCTCCTCGAAGTGCTCGATCGACGAGGTGCCGGGGATCGGGCAGCATCACCGGGCGAGCGCTGGAGCAGCCAGGCCAGCGCGACCTGCGCCGGCGTGGCGTCGTGCGCCCGGGCGATCTCGTCGACCGGGCCACCGGGCTCGGCCAGGTCGCCGGTGGCGAGCGGGAACCAGGGAATGAATGCGATGCCGGCCTGCTCGGCGGCGTCGAGCACCGGCTCCTGGGCGCGGTCGGTGAGGCTGAAGCGGCTCTGGGCCGACACGACGTCGACCACCTCCCGCGCCCGCTCGAGGTCCTCGGGCGAGGTGTTGGACGACGCCGATGTGCCGCACCTTGCCCTCCTCCTGAAGCTCGCGCATCGCGCCGAGCGACTCCTCGAGCGGCACCTCGGGATCGGGAGCGTGCAGCTGGTAGAGGTCGATCCGCTCGAGCCGCAGACGGCGCAGGCTGCCCTCGCAGCACTCCTTGATCCGCTCCGGCCGGGCGTCCCGCGGCCACTCCCCCGGACCGGTGCGGCGCAGGCCCGCCTTGGTGGCGATCACGAGGTCATCCGGATAGGGGTGAAGCGCCTCGGCGATCAGGTTCTCCGAGACCTCCGGCCCGTAGGAGTCGGCCGTGTCGATCAGGTTGACGCCGCGCTCCACCACCCGGCGGAGGAGCTCCTTGGCCCCCTCGGGATCGTCGGGCGGGCCCCAGATGCCCTCGCCGGTGATGCGCATCGCGCCGAAGCCGAGCCGCCGCACCTCGAGGTCGCCGCCGAGCTAGGAAGGTGTCCACCGAGCCCCCTTGCCCCGATGAGGAGCTAGCGAACCGCGAGTTGCCGGCGCAGAACCTCGGTGCGCTTGCGGAAGAGGGCGACGTTGCGCAGCTTGATCTCCTCGTAGCCGCGGACGACGTCGGGCAGCTCGAGCAGCTCGAGCACGAGCTCGCGGTTGTCGGCCGTCAGCCGCGCGAGGCCCTCCTCCACCAGCGCCTCGTACTCGCCGATCAGCTCGCGCTCGACGCGGCGGACCTTGGCGTGGCCGAAGGGATCGATCCAGCGGCCGCGCAGCCGCCGCATCGCCCGCAGCAGCCTGAACGCCGGCACGAACCAGCCGCCCAGCCGCAGCTTGCGCTTGAGCCCCAGCGCCCGCAGCAGCGGCGGGTGCAGGTTGAACGACAGCTTGACGTCGTCCCCGAACTCGCGCCGCACGCTTGCCCGCTCCGCGGCGTCGAGGTGCAGGCGAGCGACCTCGTACTCGTCCTTGTAGGCCATCAGCTTGAACAGGTTCGCGCGCCACCGCCTCGGCCAGCTCGGCGTCGGGAAGCGCGCGCAGGAAGTCGACGTAGCGCTCGGCGTAGCGGAGGTCCTGGTAGGCGACGAGCTCCGGGACGCGGATCTCGAGCAGGCGGCGCAGCTCGCCGTCCTCGGGGGCGACCGAGTCGATCAGCTCGAGCTCGCGCTCCGACGGCTCCAGGTCTCGGCCTCCGGCGAGCTCGGCCGGGTCAGGCGCTCGACCTCGTCGGGGGCGGCCACGAGGGCGCGGCCCCAGGCGAAGGCGGCGAGGTTCTTCTCCACCGCGGCGCCGTTGAGGCGGATCGCCTCCTCGATCGCCGCGGCCGAGATCGGCAGCGCGCCGCGCTGGTAGGCGGCGCCGAGGACGATCGTGTTGGCCGGCATGTGGTCGCCGAACAGCCGCTCGGAGAGCGCCTGGGCGTCGACGTAGACGTTGTCGTCGCGCGCGGCTGACGCCGATCGATCTGATCGAGCTGGCCGTGCAGCTCGGGGAAGCGCTCGGACGGTGTCGACGACCATGCGGCCCGGTGGGCGTGGCGTGGGTCGACACGACGGCGACCGTGCGGTCGGGCGCCGCCGTCTGGAGGTTCTGCGGGCTCGAGGCGCCGAGCAGGTCGAAGCCGAGGTAGAGGTCGACGCTGGCGGCCGGTGCCTTGCTCGCGGCGGGCAGCGGCTCGCGCGAGACGCGCAGGTCGGAGACCACGGGGCCGCCCTTCTGGCTGAGGCCGGTCTGGTCGAGCCCCGCCACGTGCATGCCGTCGATCAGCGCCGCCATGCCGAGCGACCTGGTTGACGGTCACGACGCCGGTGCCGCCGATGCCGATCATCCGCACGCTGAAGCCGTCCTCCGGCACCAGGCGCTCGGGCTCGGGCAGCCGGACCGCGCAGCTCGGGGGCCTCGCGCTTCGCCTTGCTTCCCGGGACGACCGTGACGAACGACGGGCAGTCGCCCTCGAGGCAGGAGAAGTCCTTGTTGCAGGACGCCTGGTGGATCTGGGTCTTGCGGCCGAACTCGGTCTCCACCGGCTGCACCGACAGGCAGTCGGACTTCTCGCCGCAGTCGCCGCAGCCCTCGCAGACGCGCTCGTTGATCCAGACCCGCTCCGCCGGCTCGGCGGCCTTGCCGCGCTTGCGCAGGCGGCGCAGCTCGGCCGCGCACTCCTGGTCGTGGATCAGGACGGTGACGCCCTCGACCCCGGCCAGCTCCTCCTGTGCGTCGCAGCAGCTCGCCGCGGTCGCGCACCTCCGCGATCGACGCGAGCTCGACGCCCCGGTAGCGCTTCGGCTCCTCGGTCGTGACGATGATCCGCTTGACGCCCTCGAGCTCGAGCAGGCGCGTGAGGTCCGGCACCGACAGCCCGCCCTCCACGGCCTGGCCGCCGGTCATCGCGACGTGGCCGTTGTAGAGCAGCTTGTAGGTGATGTTCGCGCCCGGCGGCGACGGCGGCGCGGATCGGCAGCGAGCCCGAGTGGTGGAAGGTGCCGTCGCCGAGGTTCTGGACGAGGTGGGTGTCCGTCGGTGAACGGCGCCATGCCGATCCACTGCGCGCCCTCGCCGCCCATCTGCGTGATGCCGGTGATCTCGCCCTTGCCCTCGGGGTTGAGCAGGACCATCGTGTGGCAGCCGATGCCGGCGCCGACCAGCGTGCCCTCGGGCGCCTTGATCGAGCTGTTGTGCGGGCAGCCCGAGCAGAAGAAGGGCGTGCGGGCCGCCATCGGCAGCGCGGTCTGCCGCCGCGCCACCTCGTCGAGCGCCCGCAGCCGTGCCTCGACGGAGTCGATCCGGACCCGCTGCTGGCAGCCGGGCGCCGACGGCGCGGGCGATCAGGTCGGCGTCGAGGTCGCCCGCCGCCGGGAGCAGCTCCTTGCCGAGCACGCGCGGGCGCGTGCGCCGAGCCGTAGAGCGCCTCCTTGACGAGCGGCTCGAGGAACGCGCGCTTCTCCTCGACGACCACGACCTCGTCGACGCCGCGGCGCCAGCTCGCGCCACGGCTCGCGGCTCGAGCGGCCAGAGCATGCCGAGCTTGAGGATGCGGATGCCGGCGCGCTCGAGGTCGCGCTCCTCGGCCGAGGCCCATGTCGCGCAGCGCCTGGCGCAGGTCGAAGTAGCTCTTGCCGGCGCAGACGATCCCGAGCCAGGCGTCGCGCGCGCCCTCGATCCGGTTGACCCCGTTCTCGCGCGCGTACGCGAGCGCGAGCTCCGTCCGCGGGCCGAGCAGCGTGCGCTCCATCTCGAGCGATGCCGGCGCGAGCAGATTGCCGTTCGGGACGTGCTCGTAGCCGACTGCGGGCAGCCGCACCGTCGACCCGGCCCGGGGCGACCGCGGCGGTGCCCACCGCGTCGGCCACGCTGGTGACGATCTTGAAGCCCGACCACAGGCCCGAGGCCCGCGAGCAGCCGAGCGCGTGCAGGCCCGAGGTCGAGGACCTCCTGGACGTCGCCCGGGAAGAAGACCGGCATGTGCAGGCTCTGGAAGATCGACTCGGAGGCGCTCGGCAGCGTCGACGACTTGCAGCTCGGGTCGTCGCCGACGACGGCGAGGCCGCCGCCCGTCCGCGAGACGCCCACGAAGTTGCCGTGGCGGAGCGCGTCGACCGCGCGGTCGAGGCCCGGCGCCTTGCCGTACCAGATGCCGATGCGCGCCGTCGTACCTCGCGCCCGGCAGCGTGCCCGCGAGCTGGCTGCCCCACGCGGAGGTGGCGCCGAGCTCCTCGTTCAGGCCGGGGACGTGGAAGACGTGGTGGTCCGCGCAGATCCCGCTGTTGCGCTGAAGCTCCTTGTCCAGGCCGCCGAGCGGCGAGCCCTGGTAGCCGGAGATCATCGTGCCGGTGTGCAGGCCGCGGCGGCGGTCGGCGCGGTGCTGGTCGAGCGGCAGGCGCACGAGCGCCTGGACGCCGGTGAGGAGGATCCGCCCCTCCTCGAGCAGGTACTTGTCGTCGAGCGAGATCTCGCGCCGCTCCGCCCCGCCGTCGCGACGGTCGCGTCTGAGCGGCTCGCCCCTTCGCGGAAGCCGGTGGCGTGGCGCCGTGATGGTCACGCTGCTCTCCTCCGCTCGACCATTGGGAAACGCACTTTACCAGTAGGTGAAAACGGAAACCAACGGCTGTCGGTCCGGAGTCGTCGCTTGAATACGCAGGATGCGGGGTATAAGGTCAATGTCTGTGACCATTACTACCCGGACCGAATCCCAGCCAACCGCTCCGGTCCTGGCCGACGACGATCACGAGCGAGTCCTGGTCCGGCAGGATCGCGACAGCGGGCTCCGGCTGATCGTGGCGGTCCACTCCACGGTGCTCGGCCCCTCGCTCGGCGGCATGCGGCTGCGGCGCTATCCCGGCGGGCTGCGCGAGGCGCTCGACGACGTAATGGCCCTCTCGCGCACGATGACCCTGAAGGCGTCGGCCGCCGGCCTCGACCTGGGCGGCGGCAAGGCCGTGATGCTCGACGATGGCGACGAGCATCGGCGCGAGGCGCGACTCGTCGCGGCCGCCGAGGCGATCGAGGAGCTCGGAGGCGCCTATATGACCGCCGAGGACATCGGCACCAGCACCGCCGACATGGACCTCATGGCCGAGCACACCCGTTACGTCGTGGGCCGCTCCCCGGAGGCGGGCGGCCGCGGCGACCCGTCGCCGATCACCGCCGAGACCGTCTACCAGGCGATCCGCCGCGGACTTTCGTCCGGCCACGGGCACACCCGACCTCGACGGCCGCCGCGTCGGCGTGATCGGCCTGGGCAAGGTCGGCTCGGCGCTGGCCGGCAAGCTCGCCGCCGCGGGCGCGGCCGTCGTCGCCTGCGACCTCGTGCCCGAGCGCGCCGAGCGCTTCGCCGAGGAGCACGGCGCGTCCGTGGCCCCCTCGGCCGAGGCCCTGCTGACCGCCGAGCTCGACGTGCTCGCCCCCTGTGCCGCCGGCGGCCTGATCGACGAGGCCATCGCGGGCTCGCTCGACTGCAGCGTCGTGGCGGGCGCCGCCAACAACCAGCTGACGAGCCGCCGAGTGGCCGAGGTACTGCGCCGCCGCGGCATCCTCCACGTCCCCGACTTCCTGGCCAACTCCGGCGGGCTCATCCACGTGTCGGCGGAGTGGTACGACGAGTCGCCCGCTCGTGAGCAGGAGCTGATCGCGGGCGCGATGGAGCGACTCGAGCGCGCGATCGAGGACGCCGAGCGCGCCGACTCCACGCCGCTGGAGGTCGCCGAGAGGCAGGCCCTCGAGCGGGTCGAGGCCGCGCGCGCCCACGCGTGACGGCCACAGCGCCGACCTATACTCGGGCCGGTTTGGACAGCTCCTTCGAGCCCGTCGCGACGCGCCGCACCTTCGAGGAGGCGGTCGAGCAGATCGCCGAGAAGGTCAAGGCCGGCGACCTCGCCGTCGGGGCGCGGCTGCCCTCCGAGCGCGAGCTCGCCGGGCAGATGCGGATCAGCCGGCCGACGCTTCGCGAGGCCGTCAAGACGCTGACCGAGGCCGGCGTGCTCGAGGTCCGGCGCGGCCCGAGCGGAGGCGCCTTCGTGGCCAGCGAGCTCGTCCCGCGCGAGCTGCTCCGCACCACCACCGACATCCGCGTCGGCGAGGTGGCCGGCGTGCTCGAGGCGCGCCGCCTGCTCGAGCCGCGCGTGGCACAGCTCGCCGCGGTGCACGCGGGCGAGGACGACTTCGCCGCCATGCAGGCCACTATCGATCGCCAGCGCGAGCTCGAGGCCGCCCCCGGCGACTTCCTCAAGCACGAGGACCTCTTCCTCCAGCTCGACCTCAAGTTCCACCTCGCGATGGCGCGGGCCAGCCGCAACACCACCGTCGTCCAGCTCATGCGCCATCTCTTCAGGCGGCTCGAGATCGCCCGCGACATGGCCGTCCACGCGCCGCTCGTGCCGGACTGGGTGATCGACATCCACGAGCGGACGCTCGGCGCGATCCGCGCGGCCGACTTCGAGCTGATCGACGCGGTCATGGACGAGCACCTCGCCCAGCTCGAGCAGATCTGGGAGCGCGAGACGGGTCGCGGCCTGGTGCGGCCGCTGCCCGACTTCCTCCAGCCGGTGGCCGAGCGCTCGCGCGCCCTGCGGGCGGGCTAGTGACCGCGCTCATAGTCGTCGACGTCCAGCGCGCGTTCGACGACTCCGGCTACTGGGGGCCGCGCAACACCCCGACTGCGAGCGCAACGTCGCGGCTTTGATCGAGGCCTGGCGCGAGCGCGAGCAGCCGCTGGTGTTCGTGCGCCACGACTCGACCGAGGAGGACTCCCCGCTCCGGCCCGGAGAGCCGGGCAACCCGCGCGCGTAGGCGCCAACCTCGGCTTCGACCTGCTCTTCGCCCTGGACGCGACGCACACCTTCGACATCGCGGACATCGCGGCCGACGAGCTCGCCCGCGTCACGGCCGCCAACCTCGATCCCGAGTTCGGACGCGTGCTGAGCACGGCCGGGGCCATCGCCGAGCTCGGCTAGAGCGCCAGGACGCCCTTCACCAGCAGGTAGAGCCCGAAGCCGAAAGAGAGGGCGACGTTGATCGCGCGCTGGTGCGCCTGCATCCAGCTGCCGAGCCCGTCCAGCGCCTTGCCCGATGCCTGGGGCGCGAACACGGTCGCGGCCAGCGGCAGGAGCAGCACCGCCAGCGTGATCGCGAACACCGCGGCTCCCGCGACCGCCTTGTCGGCGTCATCGACACCCGCCACCGCGATCAGCTTCATGGCCGGGATGAAGAGGGCGATGGTGGTCACGTTCGTGGCCATGGCCAGGCAGCCGACGACGAACGCGCGACCAACGCTCGTGCTCTGCTCCTGCGCGGGCTTCGGCTTCGGCTGCGAGCGGAGCGCGCGGACGCCGAGGCCGGCGAGAGCGAGCCCGAAGGCGATGTCCACGATCGGCTTGACCTTGGGCGACGCGTGCAAGGAGATCGAGACGCCCAGGCCGACGGCGAGGAAGGCCAGGATGGTCAGCGGCAGCGCCGCGCCGGCGGCGAGCGCGGCTCCACGGGCCAGCCGTCTCGGGCCCGTGAGGGTCCGCAGCTGGATCATGAACGGGATCGGGCTGACCGCGGCGCCCAGCGCGAGCGGAATCGTCTGTGCGAGGAGCTTTCCCGTGTGCCGACTCTAAGCCAGCGCCCGGGCGACCACGCCCAGGTCTTCGGCGAAGGCGCGCCGCTCGGCGTGGCGCGAGTCGTCGTCGGGAGCGCGCAGGATCGCCGAGGGGTGGATCGTGGCCGTGACGAGGCGCGCCAGCTCGGACTCGAGCATCTCGCCGCGGTGCTGCGTCAGCCGGAACGACGACCCCATCAGCGCCTTCGCCGCCGTGGCCCCGAGGAGTACGAGGGCCTCCGGCTTGACGGTCCTCAGCTCCTCCTCGAGCCATGGCTTGCAGGCGTCGATCTCGAAGCGCCTGGGGGTCTGGTGGATGCGCCGCCTCCCGCGCTCCTCGAACTTGAAGTGCTTCACCACATTGGTGATGTAGACGTCGTCGCGGCCGATCCCCACGGTCTCGAGGGCCTTGTCCAGCTCTCGCCCCGCCGGACCCACGAACGGGCGCCCCGCCCGATCCTCACGGTCACCCGGCTGCTCGCCAACGAACATCACGCTCGAGCGCTTGAGGCCCTCGCCGAAGACGGTCTGCGTCGCTCCGCGCCAGAGGTGGCAGCCGCGGCAGCCCCGGGCCGCCTCGCGCAGGTCCTTCAGGTTGCTCCGTTCGGGCAGGAAGGGTGTGGCGTCGTTCGGCTCCGTGATGTGCTTCCGGATACCCGCGCGAAGGAGAGATTCACCTTGGACTACGAGACGCTTCTGTACGAGCAGGACGAGCACGTCGTCACGCTCACCTACAACCGGCCGGACCAGCACAACGCGATCAGCCGGCAGATGAACGAGGAGCTCCAGCACGCCTGGCAGCGCTTCCGCGACGACGACTCGGCGTTCGTCCTCGTGATCACCGGCGCCGGCGAGACGACCTTCTCCGCCGGCTGGGACCTCCAGGACGCCTCGGAGCTGACGGAGCCGCCGGACTGGGAGAGCTGGCGTCGAGAGGTCTGGAACTCACCCGGCGCCTGTGGCTACACCCGGCGCGTCGACGTCTTCAAGCCGGTCATTGCAGCCGTGAACGGGTACGCGTTCGCCGCCGGGCTGGAGACCGCATTGCTCGCCGACATCCGGATCGCGGCCGAGAACGCCGAGTTCGGGGCCCTGGAGCGGCGCTGGAACATCGTGGCCGGCGACGGGATGACCGCCCGGCTGCCGCTCGTCGTCGGCTGGTCGCGTGCGATGGAGATGATCATCACCGGCCGCCGGGTGGACGCCGCCGAGGCGGAGCGGATCGGGCTCGTCAATGAGGTCGTCCCGCGCGGGCAGGCGCTCGGGCGGGCGCAGACGCTGGCCCACGAGATCGCCGCCCTGCCGCAGGGGGCTCTGCGCTCGGACAAGGAGAGCCTCGTGCTCGGCGTCGGGCGCACGCTCGAGGAGCGTCTGCGGATCGAGACCGAGCTGATCGTCTCGATGTTCATGCGCCGCGACTCGCACACGATCGGAGCCTCCGCGTTCAAACGCGGCGAGCGGCCGGAGTGGCCCAATCACGGCCTCTAAAGTCTCAGCGATGGAGCGAAAGTGGTGGACGCTGCTCGCGGTCTGCGTCGCGACGTTCATGCTCCTCGTGGACGTCACGATCGTGAACGTCGCGCTGCCGAGCATCCAGCGTGACCTGGACGCGGGCCTGACCAACCTCCAGTGGGTCGTGGACGCCTACGCGCTGATGCTGTCGGCGCTCATGCTCACCGCGGGCTCGCTGGCCGACCGGCTCGGCCGCAAGCGGATCTTCCAGCTCGGGATCGTCGTCTTCACGGTGGCGTCGCTGTTGTGCGGGCTCGCGCGGGACGCGACCCTGCTCGACCTCGCACGCGGGCTCCAGGGAATCGGCGGCGCGGCCATGTTCGCCACCTCGCTCGCGCTGATCGCCCAGGAGTTCCAGGGCCGCGAGTTCGGCACCGCGATCGCGGCTTGGGGCTCCACCGTGGGCGCGGCCGTGGCCATCGGACCGCTCATCGGCGGCGCCCTCACCGAGGGGTTCGGCTGGGAGTGGATCTTCTTCGTCAACGTGCCCGTCGGGGCCGTGGCCTTCGCCCTTGCCATGTTGCGGATGCGGGAGTTCCGCGACGAGGAGTCGCGCGGGATCGACCCGGGCGGGCTCGTCACCTCGGCCGCCGCCTCCTTCCTGCTCGTGTTCGGCCTCCTGCGCGGCAACGCCGAGGGCTGGGGCAGCGCGGTGATCGTCGCCTCGCTTGCCGGCGCGGCCCTGCTGTTCGGCCTCTTCGTGGCGATCGAGCTGCGGCAGCGGAACCCGATGCTCGACCTGTCTCTGCTCAGGCGCCCCGCGTTCGTCGGCGTCTCGCTCGGCACCATCGCCATCGGCGCCGGCATGTTCGCGATGTTCTTCTACCTCTCGCTCTACCTCCAGGACATCCTCGGCTACTCGCCGCTCCAGGCGGGCCTGCGCTTCCTCCCGCTCACGCTGCTCGTCTTCGCCATCCCGGCCGTGACGCACAACGCGGCTGAGAAGGTGCCGCCGCGGGTGATGCTCGGCGGCGGCCTGGCGCTCGTCTCGATCGGCCTGTTCCTGATGCACGGGATCACGTCCGGCGACAGCTGGACGACGCTGCTTCCCGGCCTGATCGTCTGCGGGATCGGGATCGGGCTGTCCAACCCGGCGATCGGCTCCACGGCGCTCGGCGTCGTCGAGCCGGCCCGCAGCGGAATGGCCTCCGGCTTCAGCAACACCTGCCGGATCGGCGGCGTCGCGGTCGGGGTCGCCGGGCTCGGCGCGGTCTTCCAGCACCAGATCGACACCAAGCTGAGCGAGCTCGCCCCGCGCGCCCCCGGTGGCCTGGGGGACGCGGTCGCGTCCGGCGGAGCCCAGGCCGCCGCGCACACGCCGTTCGTGCATGCGGCCCAGGGGGCCTTCATCTCCGCGCTCAACGAGATCCTGCTGGTCGGCGCCGTGACGCTCCTCGTGGGCGCGCTCGCGTCCTTCGCGCTGATCCGGGCGCGCGACTTCGCTCGCGCTCGCCGGCCCGCGGCCGCTCCGGCCGAGGCCCAGGCCTAGCCGACCGCCTCGCGGGTAACCAAACAGGGATGCGCTCGAACCGGACCAGCCTGGCGGCCGCCTGCTCGGGCTACTTCTTCGTCCTGCTCGACGTGACGATCGTCAACGTCGCGCTGGCGCAGATCGCAAGCGATCTCGGCACCAGCCGCGCCGACCTCCAGTGGGTCGTGGACGGCTACGCGCTCGTCCTCGCCAGCATGATGCTCTCGGCCGGAAGCCTCGCCGACCTCTACGGGCGGCGGCGGGTGTTCGTCATCGGCCTCGCCGGGTTCGGGCTTGCGTCCCTCCTCTGCGGATTGGCGCCTGGGGTGAGCGCGCTCCTGGCGGCGCGGGTGCTCCAGGGACTCGCAGCCGCGGCGATCCTCCCCACCTCGCTTGCGATCGTCGGCTACGCCTTTCCCGAGCCGCGGGAGCGCGCCCGGGCGATCGGGGTCTGGGCCGGCGTCGGCAGCCTTGCCCTGATCGCCGGGCCCATCCTCGGCGGCGCGGTGGTCGACGCGCTCGGCTGGCGAGCGATCTTCCTGATCAACGTGCCGTTGAGCGCCATCGCGCTGGCGCTGGCGCTGGTGGCCGTGGACGAGTCCTCGGACCCGTCGAAGCACGGCGTCGACCTGCGCGGCCAGCTGTTCGGGGCGCTCTTCCTCGGGCTGGCGGTCTTCGCGCTGATCGAGGGCCGCCGGCTCGGCTGGACCTCGCCGGAGATCGTCGGAGCCGCCGTCGTGGCGCTGGCCTCCCTGGCCGCCTTCCTGGCGACGGAGCGGAAGGCGCCGCGGCCGATGCTCGACCTTCGCTTCTTCCGCAAGCCCGACTTCACGGCGGCGAACCTCGGCGCCGGGCTGATGAACCTGGGCACGCTGGGCGCCCTGTTCGCCCTGAGCCTGTTCCTCCAGCGGGCCCAGGGCAAGACCCCGCTCGAGACCGGGCTCCACCTCCTGCCGTGGCTCGGGCCGCTCGCGCTCCTGGCGCCGCTGGCCGGCCGCCTCACCGGGGTGATCGGCCCGCGGCTGCCCGCTGCTCTCGGCCTGGTGGCCACCGGCATCGGCTATCTCCTGCTCGCCGGGATCGGGCCCGACACCGGCTTCGGCGCCATCTGGCCTCCGCTCGCCCTGGCCGGCATCGGCCTGGCCGCAGCGACGCCCGCCCTCGTGACCGGCGCCACGGCCGCCGTCCCCAAGGAACGCTCGGGAATGGCGTCGGCGGTGAACAACACGGCGCGTCAGGTCGGCGGCGCGGTCGGCGTCGCCCTGATCGGAGGGCTGTCCACCATCGGCGCCGCGCTGGCCGTGAGCGGCGCGGCGCTCGTCTGCGGCGGATCGCTGGTGTTGCTGATCCCGTTTTCGGCTCGCCGGGCGGGATAGTGGGCGGGATCGATTAGGGCGCCTTCGAGGGCCAGCTCGACGCGCTCGACCGCGAGGCCGGCGTCAGGCAGCAGCTCTGAGGAATCCGCGCAGGTCCGCCGCGACGGCGTCCCGCTGCTTGTAGAAGCGCCGGCGGGTGATGCGAACAGGCGGGTAATTGGCTAGATGGAGATCCGTGTCGCGAATGCGGTCGGACTCGAAGGCCGCTCGCCGCTCGTGATGGGTCCGGCTGTCGAGCTCGACGACCAAGCGCTCCGCCGGCCAGAAGCAGTCAACCTCGTAGCCGGCCACGACGACATTCATCGAGGGGAGCGTCAGCCCCAACTCCTTGCAGAAGTGCAGGAAGTCGCGCTCGAAGTCGCTCCGGATCGGTGGCGCCTCGGTGAACTCGGCAAGCACGGCGCGCAGGGGCTTCACGCCCGGGCGCCCGGGGTTCCGCTCGATGACCTCGTCGATCTCGTTCAGGTCGAACAGCCCGCGCCGCTCCGCCTCCTCGAGGGCCCGCTCGAGTTCCCACTTACGGCCGGACTCGGCGAAGTCGAGGAGGGTGCGCGCAACCGAGGTGATGGGGATGGCGTTCAAAACCTTCACGTCGCCGGGGTGGAGGTGCCGGACGCCGTGGAGGCGGATGCCGTTCCGGGCCCGGCAGCCACGCCGCGCCACGGTGACGTGAATGACGGGACTCGCGCTCGGCCGAAGCTCCCACATCCCGATCGCGGGGCGATGGCTCAGCACGGCGCCCGGCCCGTAGGAAAGAACCGCGGCGAGGCAACGGCCGTGCCACGTGAGGACCTTGTGCCCCACGGCGTAGACGCCGAACTCAACTCGGTGCAGTCGCCCCGCTTCAACGCGGTGCTGTATCGATCGTCTGCCGAAGCCCAGCCTCAACAACTGCCAGTAGGCGACCACGCCATGCTGCCGCGAGGCCAGCTCGGCGATCCCCCGATCACGTGGCGCGATTGAGGCCCCTATACCGGGCCTGATTCGCGCCACGTCCGTCATGGCCCGTACCTTGGCGGCGCTTCCTGCGCCGCGGGGTTACGAGCGTTACGACTCTGTTAGTGGAGGCGGCCGGTTCTGCCCCGGCGTCCGCGGAACCACGTTCCGGTGCTTGCTACGAGTGTTCCTCTCGGAGTCTGATCTCGGCGTCCGGGTCGGTCGATCCGAGGGGTACGTCACCGGAGCCATACCCTCCTAAGTTGTGTCCCCCTCGCGCCAAGGGTCCTGCGCGAGAGGTATAGCCCGCTAGCTGAAGCCGCTTATCCGGGCCGCGGGCTGCCCGGCGCGACTCCCTCGCCTATTTAAGCGGCGAGGGCGAACTCATGAGAGTCCGCACTTATTTGGTCCCGGGAAATTTTTACGAGGCCAACCCGGGGTCCTCGACTCGCTACACCGGGACGATTCAGCTCCACGTCGAAGCTAGTACGCCCCCGTATGTCCCTTGAAAGGATAGAGGCGTGGCCCGGTTGCGTCTGGCACGTCCGTCCGACGCGGACGCCATCGAGGAGCTGATGAAGGCGTCCGTGCGCGAGCTCTTCCCGCGCTTCTACGACGAACGGCAGACGGCCAGCGCGGAACGGCACATCGCGGACCTCGACCCGCAGCTGATCGACGACGGGACGTACTTCGTCCACGAGGCGGGCGGCGTGGTGGTCGCCTGCGGTGGCTGGAGCAGGCGCTACAAGCTCTGGGCCGGCGGGGACGCCTCGGACGAGGACGCCCGGCTGCTGGACCCGCACACCGAGCCAGCGCGGATCCGGGCGATGTTCGTGCGCGGCGACTGGACCCGGCGCGGCCTCGGGCGGGCGATCCTGGAGTCGTCGGAGGGAGCCGCGCGTGCCGAGGGGTTCCGGAACCTCATCCTCGGGGCCACCCTACCGGGCGAGCCGCTCTACCGGGCCTTCGGCTTCCAGGAGAAGGAGCGGATCGTGATTCGCGCGCCCGACGGCGTGGAGGTCGATTGCGTGGTGATGGAGCGCCCGATCAGCGGCGGTCCGACATAGCCCGGTCGATCTCGCGCCGGGTCTCGCGATCCTTGATGGCGCGGCGCTTGTCGTGGCGCTCCTTGCCCTTGGCCAGCGCCAGCTCGACCTTGGCGCGCGGGCCCTTGAAGTAGACGCGAGTCGGGACGAGGGTCAACCCCTTCTCGGCGGTCTTCCCCACCAACCGTTCGATCTCCCTTCGGTGCATCAGGAGCTTGCGCGGGCGCTCCGGGTCGTGGTTGTCCGCAGCGGCCGGCTTGTACGGAGCGATGTGCATGTTCTGGAGCCAGACCTCGCCGTCGCGTAGCTCCGCGTAGGCGTCCTTGAGCTGGACCGCGCCGGCGCGCAGCGACTTGACCTCCGAGCCCCGGAGCTGGATCCCGCATTCCCACTTCTCGAGCAGGTGGTAGCGGAAGGCCGCCTGGCGGTTGGTGGCGACGTCGCCTGGCTCCGCCTTTCGCTTCTTCTTCTTAGCCATGCGCGTACGACGATAGATCCACGCGGCCGCGAGGCGCATCGATGCGGTCGACCACCACGTCGATCGGGTCGCCGAGGCGCAGGTGGCGACCCGAGTCCGCCGCCACCAGCGCCGTGCCCAGCTCGTTCAAGTCCCACCAGCCCCGCAGCCGCCGGACCGGCAGGAAGCCCTCGAATCCCTCCTCGCCGAAGCGCACGAAGGCGCCCTTCGCGATCAGGCCCACGACCTCGCCCTCGTACGGGTCCTCGGTCCGGGTGCGCTGGAGGAGGAACGCCAGGCACACGTCGTCCGCGTCCCGCTCGACCTGCATCGCGGCGCGCTCGGCGCTCGAGCTGTGCAGCGCCGCCTCGTCGAGCTCGTGCGCGGGCGCCGCAGCCCCGTCGATCCCGAGGCCCTGGAGCAGCGCCCGGTGGGCGACGACGTCCGGGAAGCGCCGGATCGGCGAGGTGAAGTGGCAGTAACGCGCGCTGCCCAGTCCGGCGTGGCCCACGTTGCGCGGGCTGTAGTACGCCTGCTTCAAGGAGCGCAGGACGAGCGAGCGGAAGGCGTAGCGCTCCGGCAGCCGGCGTGAGGCCTCGACCGCCAGGTCGGCCGCCTGCTGCGGGGTCATGTTCTCCGGCACGGGCGGCGTCGGCACGTCAAGCGACGCGAGCTGCTCGATCATGAACGCGACCGACTGTGGCTCGGGCCGCTCGTGGACGCGGTACAACGTCGGCACCCGCGCGTCCTCCAGGTAGGCCGCCACCTGCTCGTTGGCCAGGATCATCAGCTGCTCGATCAGGCCGTGCGACTCGGTCTGCTCCTCGTACACGACGCCGGTCACGTGGCCGTCGGAGTCGAAGGAGAACGACGGCTCAGCGCCACCGATCTCGAGCGAGGCGCGCCGGTCGGCCAGCGCGCGAGCGGCCGAGCGGGCGACCTCGAGCGGCCGCGCCCAAGGATCCGCGGCCCGCTCGCGACCCGCGAACACGTCGTCGATCTGCCCGTAGGTGAGGCGGGCGTCGCTGCGCACCCGCGAGCGGTGGAAGACCACCCGTCGGACGGCGGTCCCCTCCAGCTCCATCTCCACCGTAACGGCGAGCTTGTCCTCGCCGGGCCGCAGGCTGCATTCCCGGCTCGAGAGCAGCTCGGGCAGCATCGGCTCCACCGCGCCCGGCACGTAGACGCTCGTCGCCCGCCGGAAGGCCTCCTTCTCGAGCTGGCCACCGGGGCGGACATAGGCGGTCACGTCGGCGATGTGGACCCAGATGCGTACGAGGCCGTCCTCGGCGCGGGCCGAGATCGCGTCGTCGAAGTCCTTGGCCTCGACGGGGTCGATCGTGAAGGTGGGCAGGTCGCGGAGATCCACCCGGTCGGCGGCGGCGAAGGGGTCGCCGGCCGCATCCTCGGCCTCGGCGGTCGCGGCGCGGCCGTAGGCGCGGTGCAGGCCGCGGGACAGCATCAGGCCCTCGAGCACGTCGCGCGCGACGTCCGGCCGGCCGAGGCGCCGCACCACTCGGGCGCCGCGCTTGCCGGACCCGACCAGGACCAGGTCACCCTCGCCGGCTCCCTTGCGGTCGACCGCCGTGCGCGGTCCGGGGTCGAACAGCGGCTCCGCGACGAGGAAGCGGCCGCGCCGCTCCAGCACGGCCACCATCGGATCCGTCACCGGCGCTTGCGCAGGACCGTGTCGAGGGCGACGGAGAGCGCCTCGTCGCGCTTGGTGCGCGGGTTGTCTCGCGCGCGCACCTGGGGCTTCAGTCCCTTGCGCGGGGCGATCGTCTCGCCGTCCGGCAGGTAGTAGTTGGCGACGGTGATGTCGAGGGCGCCGCCGTTCGAGAGCGGCTCGACCTCCTGAACGAGCCCCTTGCCGAACGTGTGCGTGCCGACGATCGTGGCGCGATGGCGGTCGCGTAGCGCGCCCGTCGTGATCTCCGAGGCGCTGGCGCTGCCGCGGTCGACGAGCACGACCACCGGGATCTTCGAGTCGATCGCGCCGCCGACCGCCCGCTCGGTGCGGTTGTGCCGCTTGCGGCCACGCACCGAGACGATGACGCCGTCGTCGACGAAGATGCTCGAAACGAGCACGGCCTCGCGCAGCAGGCCGCCGCCGTTGCCGCGGAGGTCGAGGACGATCCCGTCGGCTCCGCGCCTCAGAGCCTTGTCGATCTGCTCCCGGAGCAGGCCGTGGGCGCCGTCCGTGAAACCGAGGAGACGGATCACGGCGAGCTTGCGACCGTTCCGCGTGACCACCCGGCCCTCCGCCACCGGCAACTCGATCCGCTTGCGCATCATCTCGAGCTCGCGGCGCCGCTTGGTCCCGGGCGTGACCACCCGCAGCCTCACCTTGGTTCCGGCCGGGCCCTTGATCCTGGCGGTGGCCGTCTCGCTGTCGAGCCCTGCGATGGAGCGGCCGTCGACCGCAGTGATCAGGTCGCCGGTCCTGATCCCCGCCCGGCGCGCCGGCGTGCCGCGGAACACGGTCAGGACCTTGAGCCCGCGCTTGTTCTTCTCCACGGTCATCCCGACGCCCTCGAAGTTGCCCTCGATCGACTCCTTGAAGCGCTCGGCCTCCTTGGGCGAGATGTAGTGCGAGAAGGGGTCGTGCAGGGCCTCGACCATGCCGCGCAGCGACTGCTCCTCGAGCCTCTGCTTCGGGATGTCCTTGTAGTAGTTGTCCTGGATCGTGTCGAGGACCTGCGCGTGAATGCGCGTGGTCGTCCTCGACGAAGGTGTCGCGTAGGAAGCCGGGCAGCGATGTGGGGTGGCCGCCCAGCCAGAGGCCGATCGCGAGCGCGATCAGGAGGCCGCAAAGCCCGATTGCAAAGCCGCGTTGGGGGGTCATGCTCGGAGAGAGGGTAGGGACTGCGATCCTTCCCGCCGTCATGCGGCTGCTCGCGTTCAGCGACCTCCACTGGGACCTGCGCCGGGCGGCCTCGCTGGTGGAGCGGTCCGCCGACGTGGACGTGGTGATCGGCGCCGGTGACTTCGCCTCCGTCCACCGCGGTCTCGACGAGACGATCGCGGCGCTACAGCCGATCGCGACGCCGACGCTCGTCGTGCCCGGCAACAACGAGACCGAGGAGGCGCTGCGCGGCGCCTGCGCGGACTGGCCGGCGGCCACCGTGCTGCACGGTGAGGGCCTCGATCTCGACGGGACCTCCTTCTTCGGCCTGGGCGCCGGCGTGCCCGTGACCCCCTGGGACTGGAGCTTCGACCTCACGGAGGACGAGGCCGAGGCGAAGCTGGCCGGTTGCCCCGAGGGCGCCGTGCTCGTGCTCCACTCGCCGCCGAAGGGTCACCTGGACAAGGGCCTCGGAAGCGAGGCGATCCTTCGCGCGATCGAGCGCGAGCGGACGCCGCTCGCCGTCTTCGGCCACATCCACGAGTGCTGGGGCGGCGAGTCGCGCGTCGACGGCACCCGGCTCCTCAACCTGGGGCCCGACGGGATCCTTATCGAGATCTAGCGCGCCAGCGGGTGAACAGCTCGCCGTCGCCGATGGCGACCGAAACCGGCTCCATCTCCGCCGGCTCGACCAGATCTCGCCCTGCGACGATCGTCAGGGCCGCCGCGCCGCCGCTCACCTTGGGGCTCATCGTGAGGAACAGCTCGTCCACCAGGCCGGCCGCGTAGAGGTACGAGTTGAGCGTGGGGCCGCCCTCGCAGAGGATCGAGCGCACACCGTGCTCCTCCCGGAGCTGGGAAAGGAGGAGCGGCAGGTCGTCCCCCACGCGCAGGTACTCGATGTCGGCGTTCGTGCCCTGCAGGACCGCGTCGGAGCCGGTGGCGATGACGACCTTCTGCCCCTGCTGCTGGAGGAGCGGCAGGTCGGCCGCAAGGTCGAGCCTCGCGCTCACGACCACCGCGAGGGGATCGGCGGCCAGCCCCTCCCGCTCGCGCTTGGCGCGCAGCTCGTCGCTCTTGGCGATCCGCCCGTAGCGCTCGGCGCGCACGGTCCCGGCGCCCACCATGACGGCGTCGGCCTGGGTCCGCAGGTGGTGGAAGAGCTCGCGGTCGAGGTCGCTCGAGAGCTCCTTGGTGCGCCAGTCGATCGTCGCCTTGCCGTCGAGGGTCGAGACCATGTTCAGCCCGACGTAGGGCCGGCCCCTGGGCGCGAGATCACCCAGTCGCAGCCCCGTCGCAAGCTCGTCCGGGGAGATCGGCCGCCGTTCGGGGTGGATCAGCTCCACGCGCGGGAGCGTAGTCCGAGCGTGATTTCGGGCGTCCGGCCGTGTTGAACGTTTGATGGACGTCCCACGTACCACTGTTTGCTACCCGGAGCCGATTACCGATAGCTAGGACATGACTCCCAAGTCGCTCTCGCGCCGGCCCGCCTCGCCGGGCGGCCGGTGTTGCGCTCCCAGAGCGATGAGCGGCTCGTAGATCTCGTCCGTGCGGGGTCCGAGCCGGCCTTCGAGGCCATCGTGGCCCGCTACCGCGCTGCCCTCCTCCGCTACTGCAAGCGAATCCTTCCCGACACCCGCGCGGAGGACGCCGTCCAGCAGGCGTTCGTCAGCGCCTTCGCGGCGCTGCGTCACGACGACGCCCACATCGACCTGCGCCCCTGGCTCTACCGGATAGCCCACAACGCGGCGCTGAACGCCCTCCGCGACCGAAGCCTCAAGCACGCGGAGCTCGACGAGCAGATCGACGGCGTCGAGCGGCCCGACCAGGCGATGGAACGCCGCCAGAGGCTCCGCGACGTCCTCGGCGCCGTCCAGGCCCTGCCAGAGCGGCAGCGCGACGCGATGGTCCTGCGCGAGCTCGAGGGACGGAGCTACGACGAGATCGCGGGCACGCTCGGAGTGACCGGCGGCGCAGTGCGCCAGCTCCTCAACCGTGCCCGGACCAAGCTGCGCGCGGGCGTGACCGCCGTCACCCCCTTCCCCATGGTGCTGCGGCTCTGCAGCGGCGAGGGCGAGCCTACGGCCGCACGCATCGGCGAGCTCGTCGGCGCCGGCGGCGCCGGCGCCCTTGCGACCAAGGTCGCCTGCACCGCGCTGGTCACCGGCGCCATGGTGGGCGGAGTCGCCACGGTGCCGGACCGCAACGACCACCGGGCGAAGGCCACCGAGGAGCCGGCCGCTCCGGCGTCCGAGGACGGCAGCGGCGGCGGATCCGGCGGCTCGACGCGCCAGGGATCGTCGAGCGCCGGCGCGGCCGCGAACGATCGTGACGGCGGCAAGAGCCGCAGGGACGGCGACGACGCCTCGGGCGACGATCACACCGGCTCAGGCTCCGGCAGCAGCCACGGCGATGGCGGCGACGGTGACCATCACTCCGGCTCGGGCGAGGGGTCCGGCGACGACGGCGGCCATTCCGGCTCGGGGCGTTCCGGCTCGGGCGACGGCTCCGGGTCTGGCGACGACGGCGGACACTCCGGCTCCGGCTCCGGCTCAGGGGAGAGCGGCTCCGGCGACGGTGGCGGCTCGGGGTCCGGCTCAGGCTCCGGCTCCGGCTCCGGGGACGGCGGCTCGGGCGACTCGGGCGATGGAGGCAGCTCCGGCTCGGGCTCGGGCGACAGCAGCACGCTCACCACCGAGTCGGGCTCCGGCGACGGCAGCTCGAGCTCCGGCTCCGGCGACCCCACCGAGGGCCGCTAGACCCCTCCCGTGAGTTCTCCTCCGCGGGGCTCGTGTTACACGAGCAATGCCATCCCCCGAGGAGGACACTCGATGAGGACGATCAAGTACCTGGTGCTGGCGGTGGCCGCGGCGGCGCTGCTGGCGCTACCTGGCGCGGCGGCGGCGAAGTCTCGGGACAGGGACCACGACCGGCTGCCGGACAAGTGGGAGAAGCGACACCACCTGTCCACTCACAAGAAGAGCGCGAAGGGCGACCCGGATCACGACTCGCTCTCCAACCTCGCCGAGTTCCGGTCGAAGACCAATCCGCGAGATGCCGACTCGGACAACGACGGCAAGGCCGACGACGACGAGGACCGCGACCGCGACCACGTCGACAACGGCAACGAGGCTCGCGAGCGGTCGAACCCGCGGCGCAAGGACAGCGACCGCGACGGGATCCGTGACGGCAAGGAGGACCGCGACCGCGACGGCCTGAACAACGCCGGCGAGGATCGCACCGGGAACGACCCGATGGACAAGGACACCGATGACGACGGCGTCGAGGACGGCGCCGAGCAGGCGGGCGTCGTGGAGTTTTTTGATGGCACGACGCTGGTGATCTCACTTGCCGGCGGCGGCAGCGTCTCCGGGACGGTCAACGCTCGCACCGAGATCAAGTGCGAGACCGAGGACGAGGCCGAGGACGACGACGGGCACGGCGATGCCCACTCGAGCGACCACGGCAGCGGCAAGTCCGGCGACGACACCGGTGACGACGACCACAGCGGTCCCGGCCCGAGCGGCGACGACCGGGGCGACGACGAGGGCGACGACGACGAGCACGGCGACGAGAACGAGGAGAACTGCGGCACCGACGCTCTGGTGCCCGGCGCCCGCGTCCACGACGCCGAGCTCGACGTGACGTCGGCCGGCCTCGTGTGGGACGAGGTCGAGCTGATCAAGTAGTGCTGCGGTGCTCCGCGCGGCCAGCGCCCGCGGTCCGCTCCTCGCTAGGCGCGGCAGCTCAGGGCGTGATGGCCACCATCCGCTCGATGGGCACACGCGCGCGCTTCGCGATCTCGGGCTCCACCTGGACGGTGGGCCCCAGGTCGCGGAGCGCGTCGCGCAATTTCGGCAGCGTGATCATCTTCATGTACCTGCAGACCGCGGCGCGGTTGGCGGGGATGAAGCTCTTGCCGGGGTTCTCCGCCTCGAGCGGGTAGAGCATCCCCGTCTCGGTGGCGACGATGAACTCATCGGCGTCCGAGCCGGCGGCGAACTCGAGCATCCCGCCGGTGGAGAGCATGTGGGTGTGGTCGGCGTCGACGTCGCCGGCGGCCACGTACTCCATGACCTGGGTGGTGCAGCCGCACTCGGGGTGGATCAGGAACTCGGCTCCCGGGTGCTCGTCGCGGATGTCGGAGATGTCCCGCGGCCTGATGCCGGCGTGCACGTGGCACTCCCCGTCCCAGACGTGGATGCGCCGCCCCGTCTCACGCTCGACGAAGGCGCCCAGCCACATGTCGGGCCCGAAGAGGATCTCCGTCTCCTCGCCGTGCTCGCGCCAGATGTGCTCCACCACCTGGACCGCGTTCGACGACGTGCAGCAGTAGTCGGTCTCGGCCTTGACCTCCGCCGTGGTGTTGACGTACATCACCACGAGCGCGCCCGGATGCTCGGCCTTCCAGGCGCGGAGCTGGTCCGCGCTGATCGAGTCGGCGAGCGAGCAGCCGGCGTCGAGATCGGGCAGCAGCACGGTCTTCTCCGGCGAGAGGATCGACGCGGTCTCGGCCATGAAGTGAACCCCGCAGAAGGCGATCACCTCCTCGTCGGCGGCTGCCGCCTTGCGCGAGAGGCCGAGCGAGTCGCCCACGAAGTGGGCAACCTGCTGGACCTCCGGCACCTGGTAGTTGTGGGCCAGGATCACGGCGTCGCGCTCCTCTGCGAGGGCGCGAACCTCGGCCTGCATCCGAGCAGTCTCGTCCGGCGACAGCGGCCGTGTGGCCGGGGGCGGAAGGGTGGGCAGCTCCACGGGCTTCATCTCTGTCCTCTGTCCTCCGTCCTCTGTCCTCTGTCCTGTTTTTGCCTTATGATCAAAAACCGATGCAGGACGAGCATACCAGAGTTCCGGCCTCAGAGGCCAAAACCCCCGGGCGAGCGGCGCACGTCACGCTCGCCGTCGTCCTCCAGGTGCGCGGCGCACGGCTCGAGGTGCTCCTCTGGAAGCGGGCGAAGGAGCCCTTCGCCGGCGCCTGGTCCCTCCCGGGGGGCTATCTGGAGCCGGGTCAGACCCTCGAGCGCTCGATTCGCGGACACCTCGCCGCCAAGGTCGACGTCGACGAGCTGAGCTGGCTCGAGCAGCTCGAGACCCTGAGCGATCCCGGGCGTCACCCGCGCGAATGGCAGCTCGCCACGGCCTACCTGGGGCTCGTCCCGCGCGGCCTCGACCCGGACGTGCCCGAGGACACGGCGTGGCATCCGGTCGACCGGCTCCCCGCCATGGCGTTCGACCACGAGCCGGTCGTCCTGGCCGCCCGCGAGCGGCTCCGGGCCAAGCTCTCCTACACCAACATCGGCTTCGCGCTCGCCCCGGAGCGGTTCTCGATCTCCGAGCTGCGCGCGATCTACGGCGCCGCGCTCGGCTACCCGGTGTCGGCCACCAACCTGCGCCGCGTGCTCGAGCGCCGCGGCGTCCTCGAGGCGACCGGCGAGCGGCGCCGCCCCGGGCCGGGCGGCGGGAGGCCGGCCGCCGTGTACCGCTTCCGCTCGGACGAGCTGGAGGTAACGGACCCGTTCGCGGTGCTGCGGCCGCCGGCTGCCGTCAGCGCGGCTCCAGAAGCAGGCTCAGATCGAGTGCGGGCGCCGAGTGGGTCAGCGCGCCGACGCTGATGTAGTCGACCCCCGTTCGTGCCAGCTCGCTCACGCTCTCGAGCGTCACTCCCCCGGAGGCCTCGAGCTGGGCGCGGCCGTCCGTGAGCTCCACCGCCTGGCGCAGCTCGTCCGGTGTCATGTTGTCGAGCAGGATCCGGCCGGCGCCGGCAGCCAGAGCCTCCCGCACCTCGGCGAGCGTCGCGCATTCGACCTCCACCATCACGCCCTGCGGCGCCCCGTCGAGCGCCCGGCGGGCTGCCTCCCCCACCCCGCCGGCCACCGCCGCGTGGTTCTCCTTGATCAGGATCGCGTCGTAGAGGCCGGCGCGGTGGTTGGTCACGCCACCCAGGCGCGCGGCCTCCTTCTCGAGCGCGCGAAGCCCCGGGGTCGTCTTGCGCGTGTCGAGAATCTCCGCGCCCGTGCCGTCCACGGCGCCGGCGAAGCGCGCCGCCGTCGTCGCGACCCCCGAGAGCCTCCCGAGGAAGTTGAGCGCCACGCGCTCGCCGGTCAGGATCGAGCGGGCTCGCCCCTCGATCCTCAGGACAGGCCCGGGCTCGCGCCATTCGCCCTGCTCCGCGAGCCGTTCGAAGGACAGCTCGCCGTCCAGCGTCCGGAAGACCGCCTCCGCCACGTCCAGGCCGGCGATCACACCGGGCGCGCGCTGCTCGATCACGGCCTCGGCGCGGGCGTCCTCGGGAACCACGGCGGCCACGGTCACATCACCGGCGCCGACGTCCTCGGCGAGGGCCCGCTCGATCAGCTCGTCCATCCGCCAATCGTATGCGGGGCCCCGCAGGCTCAGCGCCTCACCGGAAGCGTCAAGCGCGCCGAGTCGATCGTGACCAGAGCCGGCACGTTGTCACGGCGCAGGTACGGCGAGTCGTCGGGCGCGACCTCCAGCTGGAGCGTGTGTCCCTCGTAGAAGGGCCAGTGGTTACCGAACAGCTCGTAGCTGACGCTGTCGCCCGCTGCGCGCGGCCGCAGGACGCGCCTGGCGCCCCGGGTCACGAGCGTGCGCGTTCCGTCGGGGGCCACGTCCCAGAGCCGGCTGTTGAGCTCGAGGTCCGGTGCCGCCGTGCGGAAGCGCAGCTCGAGTCTGGGCATGCCGCGGAGAGTGAAGTCCCCGGTGACCGGCTCGGACCAGCTCGCAACCCCCGGGCCGCTCTTCGCGGTCGTCGTCAGGCAGCCGCGGCCGTGCTGGGTGGACTGCACCACCGGGTCGACCGCCAGTCCGTCCGTGGGCGTCGGGGCGGGCGAGATCGCCTGGCGCGGGCCGCCGAGGTCCAGGGTGAGCCGGCGGCGGGAGAGAGCGCGGAAGCTGCGGGCGCGGACGACGGGCCCGAAGCCGTCGGGATCGCAGCGGCTGGCGGCGCTGCGGACGTCGAAGCGGATCCGCTTCCCGCGCTTGCGCAGGGCGCGGTCGAGCAGCCTGTTGCCGAGCCCGTGGAAGTAAGCGAGGTCGGGCACGCGCGCGAGGGCCGTGAGGTGCTCGAAGTCGCCGAGGTAGAGCTGGATCGGGAAGCGCCGCTTGGCCGCGCGCAGCCGGTCGTACATGTTCACGGCCTCGGAGGCCGGGAAGATCGGATCGGTCCAGCCCTGGCCGGCGAGCACCGGCACCTGGCGTCCGCGGCTGCGGCGAAGCGCCCGGAAGTAGCCGTCCTGGTAGAGCGCCGAGCGCTCCTCGCCGAGGGAGCGCCGGGCGTCGGCGACGACCGGGTCACCGGTCTCGTAGGGCTCACCGGCGTTGAGCCGCGCGATCCAGCCGAGCGTCCGCCGCGGCAGCTTGCTGTTGGCCGAGGCCACGAGGCCGTTGACGATCGTCAGCTTGCCGATCCCGAGCGGGACGCCGCGCGGGCCGCCGCCGGGGAGGAGCGCGGCGAGCAGGTCGGTCCAGGTGTACCCGGGCACGAGTGCGCCCAGGCGCATGGCGCGCCCGCGCGGGCTGAGCCAGCTTCCGTAGCGGCGCGCCCCCTTCCCCCTGGTCGTCAGCAGCAGCCAGGCCTGGCCACCGCCATAGGAGCTGCCGATCACCCCGACCCTGCGCGGGTAGATCGGAGCCAGCCTCGGGTCGTCGGCGAGGAGCCCCGTCAGGTACCGGGTGTCCCGCACCTCGATGTCCTTGCTGGCCAGGCCGATCTGGCCGTCGGAGTCGCCCTGGCCGCGGGCCGAGTAGTTGATCACCACATAGCCGCGCGAGGCGAACCAGACGTTGTTCCAGTGGACGGTCTTGTAGGAGGTCCCCGTCCGCGTCTGGCTCAGGTACTCGCCCTTGTCGGCGAGGAAGCCGTGCAGGAAGACGACCAGCGGTCGCCGCCGCCGCGGCCGCCGTGCCGGCATCGTGAGCGTCACGTCGAGCTCCGTGCCGTCGAAGCTCGGGACCTTGGCGCTGCAGATCCGGTAGCCGACCGGGCGGGCGTCGGCGCTGCGCTCGGCGTGGCAGCTGTTCCTGAGGGCGTCGAGCGGGGCCGCGTCCGCGGCGGACGGGACGGCGAGCAGCAGGGCGGCCGCCGCCGGGAGCAGCAGCCTCATCAGATCTCCAGTCGAGACTCTTCGAGGTCGAACTCGCGCACCACGAGGTTCATCACCTCGTTCGAGATTAAGCCCTCGTCGCGTAGCCGCACAAGCGATTCGCGCTGAGCCGCGAGCACCGACTGGACCATCTGCTGATAGGTGAGCGCGCGATCTTCGTAGCCGTCGTCCTCGACCTTCCCCGCCTGGGCGGCGAAGCGGCGCTTGCGGTACTCGTAGAGCGCCCGCATCCGCTCGACGGTCTCGTCGCGCGTCCACTCCTCGCCGGCCAGGACGTCCAGCCGCTCGAGCGCCGCCCTGGTGGCCACGAGCCGCGCCCGGAGCTCCTCCTTCGCGTCCGCGCCGTCGTCGCTGATGCCGAGTCTCCGGATCAGCGGTCCGAGCGTGAGGCCCTGGACGACCAGGGTCGCGAAGATGACCGCGAAGGTCAGGAAGATGATCAGGTCGCGCTGCGGGAAGGGGGCGCCGGCGTCGGTCTCGAGGGGGATCGCCAGCGCGGCGGCCAGGGAAACGGCGCCGCGCATGCCGCTCCAGGCGATCACCATTCGCGGACGCGCGCCCACCCGCCGCGCCCGCTGGCTCGGGCGCCGGTCCAGGAGCCGGATGAGGTACGGCATCGTGTAGCTCCAGACCAGGCGGGTGCCGATGACGATCGCGCTCACGGCCAGGGCGTAGCCGGCGAGCGCGGACGCGGCGATCCCATCGAGCCCGTCGACCACGGTCCGCAGCTGGAGTCCCACCAGGACGAACAGCGTGGCGTTGATCAGGAAGTCGAGGATGTCCCAGGTCATGAATCCCTGGAGGCGGATGCGCGCCGGGATGATCCGCGGGCCGCGAACGCCCATGTACAGGCCCGCGGTCACGGCGGCGATCACGCCGGAGACGCCGAGGACGTCGGCGGGGACGAACGCCGCATAGCCGCTGAGCAGCGAGATCGTGATGCTCACCTGGGCGTCGTTGGTGCGCGACCTGATCTCGGCGATCAGCCAGCCGACCGCCAATCCGATCGCCAAGCCCCCGGCCGCGCCGCCCACGAAGCGGAGGCCCGCGTCGGCGAGCGAGAAGCTCCCGCTGACCACGGCCGCCACCGCCACGCGGAACGCCACCAGGGCCGTGGCGTCGTTGAACAGGCCCTCCGCCTCGACGACGTTCACGAGCCGGCGGGGCACTCCCAGGTTCCTCATGATCGCCGCGCCGGCCAGCGGGTCGGTCGGCGACACCACGGCGCCAAGGGTGAAGGCGGCCGGCCACGACAGCCCGTCGATGAGGGCGTGCGCCCCGGCGGCCACCGCGCCCATCGTGAACAGGACCAGGAGAACCGAGTTGAGCGTGATCGGCCGGAGGCTCCGGCGGATGTGGCCGAGGTTCGCGAAGAACGCCGCGCCGTACAGCAGCGGCGGCAGGAAGACGACGAGCACGACCTCGGGGTCGAGCTTCACGTCCGGGAGCCCCGGCACGAAGCCGACCGCCGCGCCGCCGACCACGAGCACGATCGGGTAGGGGAGCGACATCCGGCGCGCCAGCGCGCTCAGGCCGGCGACCGCCACGAGCAGCCCGGCGATCAGGATCTCCGCCTGGCCCACGGCTAGTCGAGCCTGCGGGCGATGTAGAACGTCCGGCCCGGTGCCTTGGGCTCGAGGTTGAAGCCCATGCGCTCGTAGAAGCCGAGCGCGTCCGGGTTCTGCTCGTTCACGTCGAGGTCCATTCGCCGAACGCCTCGTACCCGGGCCCTCTCGAACGCCGCGTCGACCAGGGCCCGGCCGAGGCCGGCGCCCCGCGCCTCGTCGCGGACGAAGAGGTCCTCGAGCCAGCAGTCGTCGGCGCCGGTCCAGACGCAGAGCCGGTAGCGAAGCTGGCAGACGCCCACCAGCTCCCGGCCGGCGGCGCCCAGCAGGAAGTCCGTGTTCGGGTCGCGCAGCAGCTGCGCGACCGTCCTCCCCATGTCGTCGTCGCCGGGCTCGTCGTATCCGAGCCAGGCGCGGAAGTCCGCGAACAGCTTACTCACGGCCTCGACGTCGTTCTCCCCGGCGATCCAGACCCGCACGGCTGGCAGCGTACGCTGTCGCCGATGTGGCCTCCTGAAGCGCTCGAGTTCCTCCGCGACCTCGAGGCGAACAACGACCGCGACTGGTTCAAGGCGAACAGGGCGCGCTACGACGACTACCTGCTGGAGCCGGCCCGGGAGCTGGCCGACAAGCTCTCGGATCTCGGCGAGCCGCACTTCTTCCGGCCCTGGAACGACACCCGCTTCCACATGCGCCCGCCGATCAAGGAGCAGCTGGGGGTGGCGATCGGCTACGGCGCCAGCGGCGGCTTCTACTTCGAGCTCTCGCTCGACGGCCTGCTCGTGGCGGGCGGCATGCACCGTCCCGCCTCCGACCAGCTCGGCCGCTTCCGCGCAGCGATCGACGACGACCGGCGGGCCAAGTCGTTCGAGCGCGCCGTCGCCGCGGCGCAGGCCGGTGGGCTCGAGACGGCGCCGCCGGCGCTAAAGCGCGCCCCGCGCGGCTACTCGCCGGAGCACCCGCGGGCCGACCGCCTGCGCCTCAAGCAGCTCACCGTCCACCGCCGCCACGGCATCGAGCCATGGCTCCACAAGCCGGCGTGCGACAAGCGGGTGCGCAAGGAGCTCGAGGCCGCGAGGCCGCTGGTCGAATGGCTGCGCGAGCACGTCGGGCCCTCGCGAACGTCCCCCACCTGAGTACGTTAGGCCGGCAACATCACGAACAACCAGAAGTACCAGGTCAGTACCTCGACAAGCACATCGAGATGTACGAGTACGTGCCGTTCCCCTAACCCCGGCGCGTGCGCCACCCATGTCGATTCGCCTGCGTCCCGTTCGTCGAATGGGGTAACGACGAACCAGGAGGTACGAGATGTCCAGACCGGCTTGGGTCCCCGACGAGCTCTACCCGTTCGAGAGCCACTACGCCGACGTCGGCGGGTCACGCGTGCACTACGTGGACGAGGGCAGCGGGCCGCCGCTGCTGCTCCTGCACGGCAATCCCACCTGGTCGTTCCTCTACCGGGACGTGATCCTCGGCCTGCGCGACCGCTACCGCTGCATCGCGCCCGACTACCCCGGCTTCGGGCTGTCGGAGGCGGCTTCGGGCTACGGCTTCACCCCGGCCGAGCACGCGGACGTGGTCGAGCGACTGCTGCTCGAGCTGGACCTGAACGACGTGACCATGATGGTCCAGGACTGGGGCGGCCCGATCGGCTTCGCCACCGCGACCCGGCACCCCGACCGCTTCGCCCGCTTCGTGGTCGGCAACACCTGGGCCTGGCCCAAGTCCGACTTCGGCACCCAGGTCTTCTCGCGTTTCCTCGGCGGGCCCGTGGGCGGCTACATGATCCTGCGCCGTAACGTCTTCGTCGAGCGGATCATTCCCGGCGGGGTCAAGCTGAAGAAGCTCTCGGACGAGGTGATGGACGCCTACCGGGGGCCGTTCCCCGACCCCGAGTCGCGCCGGCCTGTCCACGTCTTCCCGCGGGAGATCCTGGGCAGCCGCCCGTTCCTTGCGGAGATCGAGCGTGGCCTGCCCTCGCTTGCGGACCGCCCGGCCCTGATCCTCTGGCCCACGAAGGACGTGGCCTTCAAGGAGCCCGAGCGAAAGCGCTGGGAAGAGGTCTTCCCGAACCACGACACGCGCCTCCTCGAGGGCGCCGGCCACTACATCCAGGAGGACGCCCCCGAGGAGATCGTGGCGGCGATCGCGGACTGGAGCTAGCTCCGTTCGCGTCAGCGCCGGAGCTTGATCCGGCCTAGTTCATGTCGAGGGCGTTCGCCAACCAGGTCGTGAAGATGGCGTTCGACCGGCAGGTCATGGCCGCGAGCAAGAAGGCGCGTGCCGCCCGGAGATCACGCGCCGCACGGAGATCGCTGGCCGCCGCCAGAGGCAGCCGGCGACTCAGGGTGAGGTAGTTATTACGCTGGGAGGCGATGCCGCCGCCGGAGCACGTCCAGTCGAGCGACGGCGCGCGCATCGCCTTCCGCAGGTCGGGTGACGGCGACCCGATCCTGTTCGTCCACGGCAGCTGCACCTCCAGCGCCGACTGGGCCTTCATCCGACCCCTGCTCGAGGGCGACTTCGATGTCGTGACCATGGACCGCCGCGGCCGCGGCGAGAGCGGCGACGGGCCCGATTACGCGATGGAGCGCGAGGCCGAGGACATTTTCGCCGTGCTCGACGCGGTAGGCGCCGACATGCTGGTGGCGCACTCGTACGGAGCGCTCTGCTCGACGCTCGCCGTGCAGCGTACGGACCGCCTACGCCGGCTCGTCCTCTACGAGCCGCCGATAGCGGTCCGCGAGCCCCGCGTCCCCGACCTCGAAGCACGGCTGGCAGCCGGCGAGCTCGACGAGGCCGTGGCGGGCTTCCTCGGGGCGGCCTCGGTGCCCGACGAGCAGATCGGGGCCATCCGCACCTCCCCGGCCTGGCCGGTCTTGATCGACGCGGTCCCGGTCCTGCCGCGCGAGCTGAACGCCTCCACGAGCTGGCGCGCGCCGGAGGGGCCGATCGAAGTCCCGCTCCTCTACCTGGTCGGCGGCGAGACCGACAACGCCGTGTACCTGGACGGCATCGACGACCTCCTGGCCGCCTTCCCGGACCACCGCCGCGACACGACCCGGGCCAGCGCCACATCGGGCACGTGCTGGCGGCGGAGGCGTTCGCGGAACGGGTGGCGGGGTTCTTTGGCTGAAGGACCGCCGCCTGTGCCGTGTGGCAGCACACACCCTGGGCGTTGCGCCCCGGCTCGGCGGTACCCCATTTAGGTAGTCGAGCGATTCCGCGGAAACGCTTCTCGGACGCGCGCCTGAGTCCCTAGTCGCCCAGCACGTCGGGCAGCCCGGCGCTCACCTTATCCCTGAAGTCAGCGGGCCGCTTCTCGAGGAAGGAGGTCACGCCCTCCGCCGCGTCGGCCGATTGCCCCCGCGAGAACATGGCCCGCGAGTCGGCCTCGTGGGCCTCCCTCGGATGAGCGGCACCCAGCATGTTCCAGAGCAGCCTCCGCGCGAGCGCGACCGAGACGGGCGCCGTGTTGTCGGCGATCTCCCGGGCTAGCGCGTAGGCGGCATCGAGCAGCTCGCCGGCCGGGTGGATGCTGCGGACGAGCCCGCCCTCGAGCGCCTCCTGCGCACTGAACACGCGGCCCGTCGCCACCCACTCCATGGCCCGATTGATCCCGACCACCCGCGGCAGGAACCAGCTCGAGCAGGCCTCGGGCACGATCCCCCGGCGGACGAAGACGAAGCCGAGCTTGGCGTCCTCCGAGGCAAGCCGGATGTCCATCGGGAGAGTCATCGTGGCGCCGACGCCGACCGCCGGGCCGTTGATCGCGGCGATCACGGGCTTCTTGGACTCGAACACGCGCAGCGTGAACATGCCGCCGTTGTCCTCGGGCACGTCATCCTCGCTGCGCTCGCGCTCGCGCCAGTCGAAGGTCGAGCCGCCACCGGCCAGGTCAGCGCCGGCGCAGAAACCCCGCCCGGCGCCGGTCACGACGACGGCGCGCACTTCGTCGTCCGCGTCGAACTCGTCGAACGCGGCGATCAGCTCCTCGCACATGGTCTGGGTCCACGCGTTCAGCCGGTCGGGCCGGTTGAGGGTGATCGTGAGCACCCGGTCGGTCAGGTCGGTCGCTATCTGCTCGTAGCCCATGGCGACCGATCGTATGGGAGCCGGCGCCTACGACAGCGCCAGCCGATGCGTCCCCGCGGGGACCTCCACGACGATCGCATCCGGGCCGGCCCGGGTGACCGTCACGGCTGCGCCGTCAATGGCTGCGTGCGGTAGCCGGCTCCAGGCGCCCTTCAGCTCCAACCGCAGCGGCTTCTCGGTGGTGATCGCCCCGCTCATGGGTCTGCGTGGGTTGAGATGCATGCGCCCGCTGTCGAGCGCGCCGGCGGTGGCGCCTGTGAGCTTGGCGGTGAAGCCGTTGGCGAGCGCGCCGGCCGCGGCGGACGGGTTCGTCCACGCCTGTCCCGTCATCGCGTAGGGACCGGTCTGGTCGGGCGTCGCCGGGCCGCCGGCCTCGGGGATCAGCCCGTGGGCGGGATCGGGGATCGCCAGCGAGCGGGCGTCGATCCGCGCCACGCCCTTCTCGCCGTCGGCCGGGGTGAGGCCCGACACCCAGTAGGCGCTGTCGAAGCTGAAGTCGAGCGGCACGCCGTCCGACTGCACGCGCTCCACCGACGCGCTCCATCGGCATGCTGCGGATGAAGGTCACGCTCGGCGGGTTCGGGTCGCGCACGAAGCGGTGCTCGTAGCGGGCGCCGTCGGCCCACTGGTCCTGTATGGGCGGGCCGTAGTGCTCCTGCGCGGGGAACAGGTAGAGGCGGTAGCGGTAGCCGAGCTCGCGCAGGCGGTTCGCCTGCACCAGGACGCCGCTCACCGGCACGAGCTCGTCGGCAACGCCCTGGTAGATCGCCAGCGGCACCCAGCGGAGGTTGTCGAGGAGCGGCTCCGTGTACTCGGCGCGCGGGTCGCCGCCGTTGGCGCTCGTGTAGCAGGGCGTCTCGCCGTCGGCTTCGAGGTTGTCGCATCCCGGCACGTCGACGCCGGTATAGGCGCCCTGCGTCACCGGGCCCGAGGCGGGCAGGCCGGCGGCGAAGCGGTCCGGCTGGAGGATGGTGAGCAGGTACGTCGCCCAGCCACCCATCGAGTGGCCGGAGATGTACTCGCGGTCGCGGTCGACGCTGAAGCTGCGGTGCACGTCGGCCCACACCTCCTGGTAGTCGACCTGCCCCTTGCCGACGTACCAGCGGCTCGTCCCGCGCCCGCTCGGCGAGACGACGATCGTGTCGAGGTCCTCGCCCTCGTCCTTGAAGATGCGAGGAACCGCCGCCGCGGCGATGTGCGCGTTGCCGCCGCGGAAGTGGAACCACCACTGGACGGGCGAGCTGCGGTCCGGGCGGTAGTTCGTCGGCAGGTAGACGCCGTAGTGCTGGAGGACGCCGTCCTCGCCCTTCTCCTCAGAGACCGCCTCCGACGAGTGGAAGATCCGGTCGTGGTAGTAGGGACCGGGCTGGTAGCGCTCGTTGGCGCCTTGGGCCAGCTTCGCCAGCGAGACCCTGTGGAAGAACGGATCGATCGTGCCGTCGTGGAGCGAGAAGGCCTGCTGCTTGTCCCACCAGTCGCGGCTCGGCTCGTCGTCCCGGAAGGCCACGTTCGCGAGGTTGGCGCCGAGGCCGAGGTCCTTGAGGTGGTCGCCCTCGGCGATGCCGGTGGCCGCAGCGATGTTGAAGGCGTCCGACAGCCCGGGGATCGCCTCGCGCGGGATCTTCGCCTCGAGGGAGTTCACGTACCCGGACGGATTCGCGGCCGTCGAACCGTCGGGCAGCGCGCTGGTCTTCCCCGTGCCCAGGTCGGCCATCCAGCCGCCGCCCGGCGTGAGCAGCAACGCGTACTCCGCCCTGCTCGAATGGAGGCCGCTGCCCCAGGGCACGCCCCGCTGGCTGTCGCCCGGCGCAGTGTCGAGCAGGACGAGCACGGCGGTCTTCGCCGGCGCGGTCATGGTGGTCGTGCGCGCGAGGACCCAGAGGCTCTTCGCGTCGGCGCCCACGTGGAGCTCGGAGAGGTCGGCCTGGTCCTGGCGCTCCAGGTCGCCGTAGTGGGTCGAGAGGTTGTAGCCGGGCGTCGGGATCCCGAATTCGCCCGGCAGGTACTGCACCGCCGGATCGAGCCGGTAGATCTCCGGGACGGTCGGCTGGACGGCGTCCTGAGCGGCCAGGCGCTGCATGTCCTGGCCGTTGTCGGGACCGTAGGCGTCGAAGATGTGGTCCTGGTAGACGAGCTCGCCGGAGGAGTAGACGGTCGAGCCGCCGAACCCGCTCGGCCTGCCGCGCCAGTCGCCGGTGTCGCCGTCGACGATCCGCGGCGGGTCGGTCGCCGGACGCAGGGCCACCGTCTTGCCGTGACCCGCCGGCACCTCGGCCGAGAGAACGGGTACGGAGACGTCGGCGGCTGCGCCACCCATCCCCGCAACGAGCCACGCGACCACGCCCACGAGCGCAGCCGCGAGGTAGCCCCTGCCCCTCGCGATGGCCGGATGCTACCGCCGGGTAGGCCGGGCCCGCGCCGGCTCGGGTGCGCGCCCCGGCTAGTCCGGCGTCGCCGGTCCCCCCACGGCCGCCACGGGCTCCCCGCGCAGGTAGAGCAGGATGCTCACCACGATGATCCAGATTCCGGCAAGTCCGAAGCCGATGAACCCGGCGGGGGTGAAGGAGATGACGAAGAGGACGACTCCGACCCACCCGAGCCACTTCGGCAGGAACCCTGTCCGGATCGCCACGAGAGAGCCGGCCAGCACCAGGCTCACGGTTCCGAGCGCGAAGGGGAGGAAGAAGTCGCCGTCGATGGCGTTGATCGCCTGGGCGGCGGCCGGCCGAATGTCGCCGGCGTAGTCGGCGAGGGCGAAGTGGATGGTGGCGGCGGTCATGAATCCGGCCGCGGCCACCACGCCGGCTGCGAAGGCAAAGCCCGGGAGAGCGCTCCTGCCCGGCAGGGCCTCGCGCAGCCTGTCTCGCAGCACGGACGCGAAGGCGAGGAGGACCACCGCGCCCAAGCCGAGCACGACGGCGGCGATCATCTCCTTGGTGTCGTTGTCCGTGTAGAACGAGACCACCTTCCGCGCGGAGGCGTCACCATCCGGCGTCGATCCGCCAATGGCGAAGAACGCCACGAGCACCAGCACTACTGAGAGCGCGCCACTCAGTGGCGCCAGGTCCCGCTTCTGCATGAAGAGCCTCCAGGGGGGTTGACGGCAGTCGTCCCATTAATAACCCAGGAAGTCCCCAATTGGGGACTGAATGCTCGAAAATCGCGCCGCCCTACCGCGCCGCCAGGGCAACCTCCACCGCGCGCCGCGCCGGGACGCCGCTCGGCCTGACCAGTAGCGAGCCGTCGGGTCCGATCCCGAGGGCTCGGGCGGTCACCGCCGGCAGCCTGCGGACGGTCACCGGCGCCGAGCCGTCGGCCGAGGCCGATGCCTCCGCAGGCGGCTCGGTGTCCGGCCCCGTGAACAGCGTCAGGCCGTCGCCGACCAGGTCGAGCGTCGACATCCGCTCGTCTTCGGCCTCCAGCCATAGATGCGCGATCCGCCCGCCGAGGTCGACGTGGATCTCGTCGATCGTGTCGCGGTACGAGCCGCGCTCGTCCACTGAGCGCTCGAGGTTGTGCGCTGCCACCGGGCGCCGCTCCGCCTCGTAGGTATCGAGGAGGTCCTCGCCGGCCCAGCCGTTCAGGACCCAGCCAAGCTTCCAGCCGAGGTCGTGGCCGTCGGCTATCGCGGTGTTCATGCCGGTGCCGCCGCGGCGACTGACGCGGTGCGGCGCGTCGCCGATCAGGAACGCGCTGCGCTCCGCGAAGCGATCGGCGATCTCAGCAGCGAAAGTGAACGTGCTGATCCTGTGGATCCGCGGCTCGAGGTCGGGTACTCCCGCCGCGATCCGGATCAGGCGCGTCATCTCCGCCTCGTCAAGCCGCTGCACCAGGTCGGCGCCGACCCCGAAGACCCAGCCGTCGCCGCGGCCCGAGGGGATGGCCTGGGGATCCCGCCGCCTGGCACGCCACACGCAGCTGAAGCCGGGCGTGTCGGCAAACAGGGCGGCTCACATCCTCTGGCTGGTGGCGAGCTTCGACGCCTTCGACCTGCTCTACACCGGGCGCGGCCTCTCGGCGCAGGAAACCGGCCGGATCCTGGCAGACACCTTCGAGAGCGCGGCCTGCACGTAGCGGGCCGGTGGGCTTGTGGGTGAGCCGCAGAGGGTCCCACAGAAAAGCCACCGTTATGCGCGCCAATCTGTTGGACCCCCCTGGGGCGCCCTGGCGCGCCGCGTTCTCGTCGCGGGCGATTGCCGACCGATTGGCAGAGTCCGTCGGCAGCTTCGCGCCTGACCCACTCCGGCGGGGTACGCTTTCGAGATGCAAGGCCCTGTGAGCATCCCGGCGGACCGAATCGTGTCCGAGGTGATCGACGGCGAGGTCGTGGCGATCGACCTGGAGAGCGGCCGCTACTACAGCCTCGAGGGCCTCGCGGCGAGGGTCTGGGAGATGCTCCAGGCCGGCCAGGACGTCGACAGGATCGCGGCTGCGGTCGCCGGCGAGGGCGGACTCAGCCCGGACGAGGCGCGCCCCGACATCCAGGCGTTCGTCGCCGAGCTGGCGGCCGAGGGCCTGGTCGTTGCGCCCGACGGCAACGGGCAGGCCGCGCAGGGGCCGGGGCATGTGCCGCTCGTCCTCAACCGCTACACGGACATGGCGGACCTGATCGTGATGGACCCGATCCACGACGTCGACGAGACGGGCTGGCCGAACCGCCGTCCCGAGTGACCCCGCGCGAGCTGATCGCCGCCAGCCGGGAGGCGGCGAGCGAGGCCCGGGCGCAGTCCGGCCACGCCGACATCGACGCCGTCTTCGGCGGGCAAGCGGTCCGGATCCGGGTTGCGCCGGCGCCGCTGCGCAAGCTCCTGGCGCCTCTCGCCGGCACGAGTGGTGCGGCCGGCGACGCGCCCTGCACGATCGAGCTCTGGGACGCGACGGCCTGCGGGCTCCACCCGCCCCCGCTTCCCCGTTCGGCGGGCCGGCCGGGCCTGATGGGTGAGCTCCGCTGGCTCGACTCGCCCACCACCGCCGGCGTCTGGCAGGAACCGGGCCCGATCGTGCTCACCTGGGACGCGGGCGACGCGACCGTCAGCGGCTGGATCGGCGACTCGTCTCGGCTCGCGGCCTGGGAGCGCGCCGCGCCGCTGCGGGTCCCGTTGAACTGGGTGCTGCGCGGTCCAGGGCGGACGCTCGCGCACGCCGCGGCGGTGGGCCGCGCGGGCGGCGGGCCCGGGCTTCTCATCGGGGGGCCCGGTGGATCGGGCAAGTCCACCACGGCGCTGTCGTGGCTTCTCGCAGGCGGCGACTTCGCCGGCGACGACTACGTCCTGGTCGCGCTGGACGGCCCGCTCGGGCCCGCCGCCGCGCCGGTCTACGCGACCGCCAAGGCCGACCCGACCGCAATGGCGCTCCTGCCCGAGCTGGCGTCCACGGGCGCGGTCGGCGAGGACGAGCTGGCGGGCAAGACCGTGATCGACGTGCGCGACCTGCGCCCCGGTCAGCCTGCCGGGCCGATCCCGATCGAGGCGATCGTGATCCCCCGTGTGGCGCGCAGTGCGCGGCCGCTCGTCAGGCCGATCCCCGGCGCCGCCGCGCTCAAGGCGCTCGCGCCGAGCTCGTTGCTCCAGCTTCCGCGGGAGCGGCGCGGGCTGGCGGTGCTGGCCGCGCTGGTCCGCGAGCTGCCCTGCTTCTCGATCGACCTCGCGCCCGAGCCGGCGGCGAACGTCGACGCCCTCGAGAGGACATTGCCGGCGTGAGCGGCACCCTGCTCGTATGTGATCGGGCCGTGCCGCAGCCCTCACGCGACACCGCCTCCCTGCGGATGTGGCGGCTGCTCGAGATCCTGCGCTCGGAGGGCTGGGAGCTGACCTTTCTCCCCCTGGACGGCCCGACGCCGCGGATCGCCGGCGAGCGCCTGCGCGACGCGGGTGTCGAATTGCTCGCGCCGGGTCGCGGCGTGCTCGAGTCCTACCTCGGCGAGCGGCCCGAGCCGGAGGTCGCGCTGGTCAGCGGTCCGTACGCCGGCGAGGGAGTCATGCCGTTGCTGCGGCGCGCCGCTCCGGGCACCGCGATCGTCTACGACACCGTCGACCTCGCTCACGTGCGTGCCTTCCGGCAGGCAAAGGCAACCGCCAACCGCGGCGTCCTGCGAGACGCGCTCAGGCTCAAGGGAGTTGAAATGGAGCTCACGCGCAATGCGGACGTCGCCGTGGCCGTCAGCGACGTGGAGCGCGCGATCCTCAGCGAGGCGGTACCGGAGGCCGCGGTGGTGGTCGTGCCGCTCGTCCACGTCGGCGGCGACGACGCGTCGCCGCCGCGCTCGGCTCGGCGACCCGAGATCGTGATGGTCGCCTACTGGCCGCACCCCCCAAACCAATCGGCGGCGCGCGTGCTGCTGGATGACGTCTGGCCGGCACTCGCCGGTCGGGACCCCGACCTGCGGCTCGTGCTGATCGGCGCGCAGCCGCCCGACTGGCTGGGCGCGGCGGCCACAGCCAGCGGCGGGCGGATCGTGGTGACCGGTCACGTGCCGGACGTCGCCCCGTTCCTCGAGTCGGCATGGTGCTCGGTGGTGCCCTTGACGTTTGGGGCCGGCGTGAAGGGCAAGGTGCTGTCCTCCCTTGCCCACGGCCTGCCGACGGTGGGGACGAGCATCGCCTGGGAGGGCATCCCGATGGTCGACGGCGTCCACGGGCTGGTGGCCGACGTTCCCGAGGCAATGGTCGAGGGCGTGCAGCGGCTCCGCGGCGATCCGGAGCTCTGGGACCGCCTCAACGAGGCGGGGCCGCGCCTGGTCGCGGAGCGCTTCTCGTTTGCCGCGGCCCGCTCCGCGATCGTCGACGCGCTGGGGCTATCGGTGGCGCGCGCCGCGGCTCGAGCATGACCGCGCTGCTATCGGTCGTGATGGTGTCCTACCGCGACGCTGCGTTGCTGCCCGCGGCGATCGACAGCGCGCTGGCCCAGGACGACCCCGCGGTCGAGCTGGTCGTGGTCGACAACGAAGGCTCGGGAGCCGTCGCGGAGGTCGTGGACCGCTACCGCGGGCGGCCGGTGCGGATGATCCCGGGTGGGCTCCCGACCGTCGGGGCCGGGCGCAACACCGGCGTGGCGGCGGCGCGCGGCTCGCTGCTGGCGTTCCTCGACCCGGACGACCTGTGGCCGTCCGCCGCCCTGGCAGCGATGAGAGAGGCATTGGCCTCGGACCCGGCCCTGGATGGGGTCTTCGGGCGGATGTGCCGCTTCGTGGACGCCGAGGCATCGCCGATCGCTGACCCCGAGCGGGCGGCCGCGATCGCCGAAGCGCCCCGCGCGGCGCGCATGATCACCGCCGCGCTCCTTCGCCGCGCCGGCTTCGATCGGGTCGGCCCGTTCGACGAGGCGGCGCGTGTCGCCGACCAGCTCGACTGGGTGGGGCGGGCGGTAGACGCGGGTCTGTGCTTTGGGCAGATCGACGACGTCGTGATCCTCCGGCGCAGCCATTCCGCCAACACCACGCGCGTGCGACGGGACGAGTACGGCGAGTACGCGCGCGTGCTGAAGCAGATCATCGATCGTCGCCGGGGCCGGGCCTGACCCCGGCGCTCAGCCGCCGGCCGCAGCCTCGGCGGGCCGCACCAGCAGCGAGGACAGATGAAGGCCCAGCCGGCGCGGATCGTCCCTTCCGAGCTCGACGGGGTCGGCGGGGTTGCGCATGAGCAGCGCGACCTCGAGCAGGTCGCGTCCCGTCCGCGGCCCCGCCCGCAGGCAGACGCTCTGACCGGGGGCATGGGCCACGAAGAACTCGAGCCGGCGACGCCGGCCCTCGACCACGGCGTCGACGACGCGCCGCTCGTCGCCGGGCGCGGTGAAGGGATGGAGCTCGAGCTCCACGAGCAGCGCCCGTTCGCCCCCCGCCGGGAGCGGGAGCTCCAGGCGGGCCTCGGGCCCGTCGCTCCAGACGCCGGTCCGCTCCGGCAGCGACCAGCCCTCGCCCAGCACCCGGAGCCAGGGCGAGCCGAGCGTGATCGGGACGCGCTCATCGAGCGGCAGGGGGCCGCACGCAGGGGCAGCGTCCGGCCGGCGCCAGAAGCCGCGCGCCCTGTGCAGCGGCAGCGGCCGGCCGGCGACCCGGTAGAGGGCCTCCGCCGGCAGGAACGCCGGACCGCGCACGCGCGCCCGCGCCGCGGCCGCGCGTGCGAGCGCCGCGGGCGAGGGGCGCGAGCCGGGCGCTACAGACGAGCGGACGCCGTCGGCGAGCCCGAGCGTCAGGCGGTCGAGGCGCGTCAGCTCGGACGGCGGCTGGGCCCGCGCGCGTCGCTCGAGGCGCTCCCAGCGAGGAGAGCCTGCCAGGCGGCGGCGCGCCGTGGCCGGGTAGGGCGTGTCGTGGGTCGCGCTCAGGTAGGCGAGCGCTTCGTGCATGACGGCGGACAGCCAGAAGCGCTCGCACATCGAGACCAGGCGGTCCCAGTCGAACGTCTCCGGCGCGCGCAAGAGCACCACGGCGTCGGCGACCCAGCGCGCGCCGGAGTCCTGCGGGTTCCAGCGCCAGGCGTGCTCGACCACCATGAGCAGCAGGTCCGCCGGCGCCGGCACCAGGCAGGGGGCATCGCGCAACGTGACGAGCCGGGCGGCGTCCCAGAACGGCTGCTCTGCCCCCGGCTGCTCGACCGTAGCGAGCGCTCGCCGATGCAGGTCGACCTGGAGCCCGCCCGGGCCGGCGTAGGGCAGGGCGTGCCGATCCCCGAGGTGGGGGTCGCCGTGGTCGGCGTCGAAAGGGGGCGGGCGGAGCCCATGGTCCTCGAGCAGCGCAGCGGCAGCCGCGAAGTGCCGCCGGGGCACCAGCAGGTCGAGGTCGTGGCGGGCACGCAGCCAGCCGTTGCCGCCGTAGCCGTCCGGGAAGGCCCAGCCCTTGAGCAGCATGGCCGTTGCGCCTGCCTCGTCCAGCTCGCGCAGCACGGGCGCCATCACGCGCCCCGCCTGCTGGGTGTGCGCCCACGTGTACTTGGCCACCCCGCGAGCCCGTCCGGCGACATCGTCGTCGCCGAGCCGCGGGCCGAGGTTGTGGACGACCAGCGGCAGCAGCCGCGTGCTGCCCGCGTCGATCCGCTCGAAGTCGACACCCGCCCGCCAGCGCGCGAACGCGTCGAAGGCCTCGTCGCCGTCGCCGAGCGCGGCCTGGAGGAGAAGCTCCTGCTCCGGGGCGGGCAGGAGGGCCGAGCGCCGGGAGGGGGCCACGGGGCAATGCTAGCCCCGAGCTACGTCGTGGTCCCGTCCCCCGCCCGCCGGAGCAGCTCCGCCCGCACGAAGTCGTCCAGTCGCCGTCCCGGCGCCCCGGCGTTCCCGACCTCCACGTTCATCGACTCAAGCCTTTGCCGCTCGCCTGTACCCCATTTAGGTAAGCGAACGTTTCCGCGGAAACCCTTCTCCGCTGCTCTTCGCGCAGAGCAGTAGCGCTGAGCGCTCAGCGTCGATGCGCCGGAGCGGCGCGTGTGCTTCGAAACGCGCCGGCTACCTCGCGAGTCGCTTCCTCGTCGCCGAGGGGATAGATGTGCAGGGCATCGACCTCGGGGAGGTCAGCCAACTCCGTCGCCAGCTGGGTTGCCAAAGCCACTCCCCCGCCATCGCTGATCTGTCTGTAGGCCTCGTTCGGGACGACGCAACCGGGTAGCCGTCGCGCTTGGTCTGCCATCCGCTCGCTGCGAAGAAGGGCGATCCCCGCGTAGAAGCGCACCCCGGCGAGCAGGTCCGCTGCTCGCTCCAGGAACGCCTCAAAAGCCGTTCGGTCGAAGACCATCTGCGATTGAACGAAGTCGGCACCAGCGTCGATCTTTCGCTCGAGCAGCCGCAATTCGCGGTCGAGGTTGGGCGCAAACGGATTCACGACCGCGCCGACCGCGAGCTCCTTTGGTGCCGCCCACTGCTTGGCGGTGGCGATCAGGGCGGTCGTCGTCAGGTCCTTCACGTGGGCGATCCCGTCCACTGGATCTCCGTAGAGGCAGAGCACTCCCTCGGACCCGAGCGCAGCGGCACCCATCACCTGTGACTGCAGCGCGAGTCGATTTCTGTCTCGGCACGAGACGTGGACGACGGTTCGAACTCCCTGTTCCCGCGCGAGCGCTACGGCTGCCAGCGGCGACATGCGGGACTGACCGGCGTGATTGTCGGTGAGTCCGACCACGTCGACCGTGTCGGCCAAGACCGCGACCCGCTCCTGTACGCGAGCGGCGTTCGCGGTGCCTGGCAACGAAATCTCAGCGGAGGTGAGCGCCCTCGAGGGCATCGCTCGACAGGCTAACGAGCGGTGCCTGACTCGTAGCGCCGTGCAGGATGGAGGCGAGTGCCGCCCTTCGCGCAGAGGAGCCGCGTTGGGATGGATCACCCAGAAGCCGGCGGCCATGGGCCGAGCGGCCGGCCGACCTCCCACTCATGGCCGAACGGGTCCTGGAACCTCCCGAGGCGCCATCCGTGCTCGTCTCCGACTGGACTTTTCTGCATCGCACCAGCAGTGATCGCCGCACCGAGTATCGACTCGGGATCGTCCACGACCAACAGCATCCGCCCGGTGGCTCCTCCGATCGCGTCGGGGCTAAAGCGGCGCAGATCCTCCGACGCGGTCGAGACCCAAAAACGCGCGCCGCCCACCGACAGCTGAGCTATCACGTCGGAATCTCCCGGGCCAATGACGCGGTGTTCGATGACGGCGCCGAGTGCGTGCTCATAGAACTCGACGGCAGCCGGTCCATCTCTCACCCAGAGCTCTGGCTGGATGTCGGCTCGCGGTGCGCCCATACGCGGAGTATGCGCTCTGGTGCTCGCGCGGCGCTCCTCCATTCGCGTGAAACCAGCAGTGACTGGATCGGGGCCGCGCGGGTCTGCTCCGCCCACACATCGGGGCGGTCAGCGCGCCCGGGGCCGAGGTCCGCCCCCAGCGCTCCTCCGAGGGGCGATGAGCGGGTCGATTATCGGGCGAGACCTCCCAAGGCCGGGAGCGCGCGGCTGCCCCCAGGGCGGAGATCGCCAGCCTGGGTCTCGCGCGCGTGAGGCCTAGAGGTCTCGGACGATGATCGACTTGCGAACGCAAGCCCCGAGGCCGGCAACGCTAGCCCGACGCCGCGCCGTCCCCCGCCCGCCGCAGCAGCTCCGCCCGCACGAACTCGTCCAGGTCGCCGTCGAGCACGCCCTGGGCGTTGCCCACCTCCACGTTCGTGCGGTGGTCCTTGACCATCGTGTAGGGGTGGAGCACGTAGGAGCGGATCTGGGAGCCCCAGCCCACGTCCTGGGCCTCGCCCTTCTCGCTTGCGCGATCTCCTCGCGGCGCTTCTGCTCCTCGAGCTCGAGGAGCTTGGAGCGCAGCATCGCCATCGCGGTCGTGCGGTTGGCCGACTGGGAGCGCTCGTTCTGGCACTGGACGGTGATGCCCGTCGGCTTGTGGGTGATCCGCACCGCCGAGTCGGTCTTGTTCACGTGCTGGCCGCCTGCGCCCGAGGCGCGGTAGGTGTCGATCTGGAGGTCCTCCGGGTCGATGTCGATGTCCACGGCCTCCTCCACGAGCGGCGCCACCTCGACGCCGGCGAACGCCGTGTGGCGGCGGGACTGGGCGTCGTACGGCGAGATCCGGACGAGGCGGTGGACGCCCTTCTCCGCCGAGAAGAGCCCGTAGGCGTTCTCGCCGCGGGCGATGAACGTCGCCGACTTGATGCCGGCCTCCTCCCCCGGCGACGCCTCCTTCAGCTCGACCTTCATCCCGCGCCGCTCCGCCCAGCGCATGAGCATGCGCAGCAGCATCTCGGCCCAGTCCTGGGAGTCGGTGCCGCCGGCGCCGGCGTTAACTGTCACGACCGCGTCGCCCGAGTCGTACTCGCCCGAGAACAGCCGCGCCTCCTCGAGCTCCGCGAGGCGGGACTCGATGGACGCGCGCTGCTCATCCAGCTCGCCCGCGATCGAGTCGTCCTCGGCCGCCATCTCCTCGAGCGTCTCGAGGTCGCCGACGTCGGTCTCGAGCGAGCGGAAGGTCTCGAGGCGGCGCGAAACCGCCGCGTGCTCGGCCGACACCTTGGCCGCCCGCTCCTGGTCGTCCCAGAAGCCCGGCGCCTGCATCTCCTGCTCGAGCGCCTCGAGGCGCCCGGCTAGCGCGGCTGGGTCAAAGGTAGTCCGCGAGCAGCTTCAGCTGGTCGCGGACGGCGTTGGCGCTAAGAGCCATGGCACTTCTTGAACTTCTTGCCGGAGCCGCACCAGCAGGGGTCGTTGCGGCCGATCTTCTCGTGCTCGTCGAGGCGCTTGGTCTCCACGTGCTGCGGCAATCGCCACCTCGTCCGCGGCCAGGTCGGCCGCCTCGGCGATCCCCGCGGGGACGGCCCCCGCTTCGCCCGCCGCCGCCGCGATGGCCGCGGCGCCGCCCTCGGCGTGGCCGCCCGCGTAGCTGTAGGAGCCGCCGGTGCCGCCGCCCACGGCCCACTGCGGGCCCTGCTGCTGCTCCTCCTCGACCTCGACCTCGACGTTGAAGATGTAGCGGGCGAACTCGTCCCAGATGTTGTTCATCAGGGCCGTGAACATCTCGAAGCCCTCGTTCTTGTAGGCCACGAGCGGGTCGATCTGGGCGAAGCCGCGGAGGTGGATGCCCTCGCGCAGGTAGTCCATGTCGTGCAGGTGCTCGCGCCAGCGCTCGTCGATGATCTGGAGCAGCATGAAGCGCTCGAGCGGCGCGCATCAGCTCGTCGCCGAGCTCCTCCTCGCGCTCGTTGTAGGCGTCGACCACGTCCTTGCGGAGCTCCTGGACGAGGGTCTCGCGGTCCATCCCCTCCTCGACGTCCTCGGCCTCGAAGGAGTGGTCGTACATCTGCTCGAGCTGCGTGAACAGCCCGTCCAGGTCCCAGTCCTCGGCGAACTCGCCGGCGAGGTACTCGCGGCAGACGCGCTCGACCGCGTCCGGGATCTGCTCCCGGGCGGTCTCCGACATGTCCTGGCCCTCGAGGATCCGGTCGCGGTACTCGTAGACGATCTCGCGCTGCTGGTTCATCACGTCGTCGTACTCGAGGACGCGCTTGCGGATCAGGAAGTTCTGCTCCTCGACCTTCTTCTGGGCGTTCTCGATCTGCTTGGAGAGCATCTTGGCCTCGATCGGCTGCTCCTCGCCCTCCTTCGAGACCGGGCCGAGGCGGTCGAGGATCTTGTAGATCCGGTCGCCGGCGAACAGGCGCACGAGGTCGTCCTCGGCGGAGAGGAAGAAGCGCGACTCGCCGGGATCGCCCTGGCGGCCGGAGCGGCCGCGAAGCTGGTTGTCGATCCGCCGCGACTCGTGGCGCTCGGTGCCGAGGATGAACAGGCCGCCGGCCTCGAGCACCTTCTCGCGCTCGGCCTCGGCCTCGGCCTCGAGCTTCGGGAACGCCTCGTCCCAGGCCTTGTCCCACTCGTCGCTGTCCGGCTCGAGGCCGCGCTTCGTGAGCTCTTGTGGGTCAGGTGCTCCTCGTTGCCGCCGAGCTTGATGTCCACGCCGCGGCCCGCCATGTTGGTGGCGATCGTCACGGCCTTGACCCGGCCGGCCTCGGCGATCGTCTCGCCCTCGCGCTCGGCGTGCTCGGGCTTGGCGTTGAGGACCGTGTGGTCGATGCCCTTCCTGTTCAGCCGCTCCGAGAGCAGCTCGGACACCTCGACCGAGATCGTGCCCACCAGCACGGGCTGGCCCTTCATGTGGCGGTACTCGATCTCCTTGAGCACGGCATCCCACTTGCCGTCCTTGGTCTTGTAGATCTGGTCGTTGTGGTCCCGGCGGACCATCGGCATGTTGGTGGGGATCTCGACCACCTGGAGCTCGTAGATCTTCATGAACTCGGTGGCCTCGGTGATGGCCGTACCGGTCATGCCCGCGAGCTTGTCGTACTTCCGGAAGTAGTTCTGGTAGGTGATCGTGGCGACGGTCTGGTTCTCCTCCTGGATCGCCACGTTCTCCTTGGCCTCGACTGCCTGGTGGAGGCCCTCGGACCAGCGCCGGCCCTCGAGGATGCGGCCGGTGAACTCGTCGATGATCTTGACCTCGCCCTCGATCACCTCGTAGTCGACGCCCTTCTTGTAGAGCGACTCGGCCTTGAGGGCCTGCTGGAGGTGGTTGACCAGGTTGCCGTGCTCGGCCAGGTAGAGGTTGCCGATGCCGAGGAACTTCTCCGCCTTCGCGACGCCCCTCTCGGTGACCGCGACCGTCTTGTGCTTCTCGTCGAACTCGTAGTCGAAGTCCGCCTCGTAGTCCTTCGACTTCGCCTCGAAGCCCTCGGGCTTCTTGCCCGGCTCCATCATCGGGGCGAGCTTGGCGAACTTGTAATAGATGTCGGCGGCCTGCTCGGGCTGGCCCGAGATGATCAGCGGAGTCCGCGCCTCGTCGATGAGGATGTTGTCGACCTCGTCGACGATCGCGTAGCCGTGCCCTCGCTGCGACTTCTGCTCGGCCTCGACCGCGAGGTTGTCGCGCAGGTAGTCGAAGCCGAACTCGGAGTTGGTGCCGTAACAGACGTCGCGGGAGTAGGCCTCCTGCTTGTCGATGTCGTTCTGCATCGCCTGGATGACGCCGACGCTGATGCCGAGCAGGTCGTAGACCGGCTTCATCCAGTTGGCGTCGCGGCGGGCGAGGTAATCGTTGACCGTGACGAGGTGGATGCCCTTGCCGGGCGCCGGGTGGCCGTTCTCGTCGCGGGCGCCGAGAGCGTTCAGCGCGATAGGCAGGGTGGCGGTGAGGGTCTTGCCCTCGCCGGTCTTCATCTCGGCGATCGAGCCGTCGTGGAGGACCATGCCGCCGATCAGCTGCACGTCGAAGTGGCGCTGGCCGAGCGCGCGCTTGCCGGCCTCGCGCGTCAGGGCGAAGGTCTCGGGCAGGAGCTCGTCGAGCGACTCCCCGTTCACGTGCCGCTCGCGCAGCGCCTGGTAGCGCTCGCGCAGCTCGTCGTCGCTCTCGAGCTCGAGCTCCGGCTCGAAATCGTTGATTCGCGCGACGCTCTTCTCGAACGTCTTGAACTTCTTGCCCTCGCCAAGACGGAGGGCGCGCTCCAAGATCGCCATCGGAGCTACGGTAGCAAGGCGCTCAGGGCCCGAAGCGACCGGAATTGCGGCTGTCATGGCGGAAGCTCGGCCAGTCGGCGGGCGCTCCCTGGCGGGCACCTGTCTGCCAGACGTAGAGCCAGCCGTCCCGGGTCGCCGCGACCACCTCGCGAGCCCTGTCCCGGTCGACGTTGCCCACGGCCGGTGAGGCCAGCAGCCAGCCGCCGGCGTGCTTGGGCCAGCCGGCCGGCTCCGAGCCGTCCTCCCTGAATGCGTGGAGCACGTTGCCGCTGCCGCCCTGGAGGACCTCGGAGGTGCCGTCGCCGTCGACGTCGGCGACCGCCGGCGCGGTGAGGATGGTCCAGCCCTCCACCTTCCGCGGGAAGGCGGCCAGCGGCTCGCCGGAGGCGGCGTCCCAGCCGCCCAGGAGGTGGTCGAACGGCACCCGGGAGGCCGGCATCGTCTGCGCCAGCGCGAGCTTCGCGTCCACCAGCCCGGAGAAGAAGCGGAGCGGACCGCCCGGGCGGGTGCGGCCGAACGCGCCGTTGGCACCGAGGGCGACTCCCCCGGTGTCGCGGAAATGGCCGTCGTCCATTCGCGTGCCGTCGCCCGCGTAGAGCTCGGGCTGCCCGGTGAAGGCGGCCACGGCCACCTCGTCGCGGCCGTCGCCGTCCACGTCCGCGAGGTCGGGTGAATCCGGCACGCCCTCACCGGCGATCGGAATCGAGTCGGCGGCGAGGGCCGGCGGCTCGACCGGCCAGCCGGGCAGGCGGGTGCCGTCGGCTCTCCAGGCGTACACGCGCGCGGTCGTGAGCGGCGTCGAGCCGTAGCCCTCCCCCGTGCCCTCGACGATGTCGGGGCGGTGGTCGCCGTCGAGGTCCCCGATCGCGGGCGAGGAGATGATCTTCGCCCGCTTGCCGTCACGTGCGAGGACCGGCCAGCCCTTGATCCGGCGACCGCGGCCGTCCCACGCGTAGACCTTCTGGTCGGCGGCGCCGACGACGATGTCGAGCTTGCCGTCGCCGTTCAGGTCGGCCAGCGCGGGCGAGGCGTAGATCGCCCGGTCGAGCTCACCCCGGGCAGCCGGCTCGAGCGGGTCGATCCGCACGGGGAAGCCCTTGACGCGGCGCCCGCGAGCCGTCCACGCGTAGACGCGGCCGTCCAGCCCGGCAGCCACGACCTCGGGCCGCCGGCTGCCGCGAATGTTGCCCACGGCGGGGGTGGCGAGGAAACCGGCGCGCAGGGTGCCGATCCGCCTGGCGGCGGGGCCGCTGCCCTCGAGCCGCTTCATGCTCCGCGGCCAGCCCCGCAGGCGGCGACCGCTTCCGGTCCAGGCCCGCACCCGCCCGTCGCTCGTGGCGAGGAGGATCTCCCTGCCGGGGCTGCGCGTGAGGTTGGCCAGCACCGGTGACGACTCGCCCGAGGTGCCGAGCCGCTTGGGGAAGCGGCGCTGGAGGGCCTGCGACCCGAGCACGTGGAAGAAGGCGCGGTCCTCGCCGCGGTTGCCGCGCGAGTCGGTGGAGCGCAGGCGGAGCGTCCAACCCCCCGCTGCGAGCTTGCTCCCGTCGACGCGCGCCATCCGCCGGCCGCGTCGCGGGGTCGCGGTGCCGCTCGCAAGCCGTCGCCAGCTCGAGGGCTCCTCCCCCTGGCCGAGCTCCAGCACCCAGCGGGACGGACTGCGGCCGCGCACGAGGCCACGGACGTCGAGGCGCCCGCGCACCGGCTCGTACCAGTCGGGCGAGCTGATGTTGGTCTCGGGCGGCACGCGGCCCGGCTCCGCTCGCCGCACGGCCTCGTAGGCGTTCACCCGCCCCCAACCGGTCATCTTGTCCCAGCCGGTCCGCTCGCCCTCGGCCGCGTCCGTGAGGTCGTCGGCGCTCATGCGCAGGATCTGCTTGACCTCGCCCGACGCGAGGGTCAGGCCCTTCGCGCGGGCGCGCGCGAGGACCAGCGCGGCCGTTCCCGCCACGTGGGGGCTCGCCGCGCTCGTGCCGGACCAGTTGAGGAGGTAGCCGCCGCCGAGGTTGGTGGTTGGGACCTGGGTGGGCGCGACGACGTCGATGTGCGGCCCGTAGTCCGAGTAGTGGGCCCGCACCTCGAAGTTCGTGCCGACGAGCGCCAGGGAGCCGTTGAGCGCCGTGCTGTTCGCGGAGTCGGGGTTCACGCCGCCAACTCCGATCACGTCGTCGTAGACCATCGGGGCGTGGTGGTGGAAGTGGAACTCGTTGCCCATCGCCGCCGTCATCACGACGCCCCGGCGAGCCGCGTAGGCGGCGGCCTTGCGCATTCCCGAGGGGAACGAGTCGGCCCCCAGGCTCATGCTCACCACGCGCGCGCCGTGATCGGCGGCGTAGACCAGCGCCTCCGCCAGCCGCGAGCCGCGGTGGAGGATGTCGTCGGAGGTGCGCAGGACCATGATCGGCGACGACGGCGCGATCCCTGCGATGCCCTCGCCGTTGTTCGCCCTGGCGCCGAGCACGCCGGCCACGTTGGTGCCGTGCGAGTTGCCCGTGTCGGTCGACGGGTTGGCGTCGCGCGCGTAGAAGTCGTAGCCGTTGCTCGTGAAGCGCCCGCGGAGGTCTGGATGGTCGAGCTGCGCGCCGACGTCGATCTCGGCGATCACCACACCGGCACCCGTGGTCAGCCGCCAGGCGCGGTCCGCCGAGATGCCGCGATCGAAGCCGGCGGCCGGGCTGGCGAGGTCCCACTGCTCGTTGGTGGCGTTGGGGAGCGGGCTCTGGTCGAAGAGCGGATCGTTCGGCGGACCGGCCGGGAAGGCGGCATGCGCGGTCGGAGCCGCCGCGAGGGCCGCGGCTAAGAGGACGAGTAGGCGCCGCATCCCCAGTGACCGGCGACCTGGGACCAGCGACTCGGCCGTCAGGCCGTGTTCGGCTCCGCCGCGGCCTTGGCGCTCTCGCGGCGGCGGCGGCGCTTGTCGCGGTGGCGCTTGACCTGCCGCGCCACGTCCTCGGCGGCCAGGTTTATCGAGTGGCCCATGTCGTCGGAGCGCTCGGAGGCGCGCAGCGTGACGCCCTTCAGGTGCAGGGTGACCTCGGCGACCTGCGAGTCGCGTATCGAGGGATTGCGCTCCTCCCACAGCTCGACCTCGAGCTCGGCGAGAGGAGAGACCTGGCGCGACACCTTGGCGAACTTCTTGTCGACCTTCGTCCTCAGGTCATCCCCCACCGGCACGTTGCGCCCCTTGATCTCGATGCGCATGCGGCCCTCCTCGGATCGCTGTCTCGGCTACTCCTCATGGTAGTCCTGCGGGGAGTCGAGCGCCAGCCGGTCAGCGGCCGGGAGTTCGTGCATACGCGAGCCCCGTGACGGTCCTCGCCCCCGCCACCCGGAGCGCCCGCGCGCACGCGGCCAGCGTGCCGCCGGTGGTGATCACGTCGTCGACGAGCACGGGCGTGGCCGGGGGCGCTCCGACGCAGACGATGGCCTCGTTGAGGGCGACCAGGCGCTCCCCTCGCGGGCGGCCCACCTGCGGCGCCGCCGGCCCGCGGCGTTCGAGGCAGGGAGCGCAGGCGAGCCCGGTTCTGTCGGCGATCGCCGCGGCCAGCCGCTCGGCCTGGTTGAAGCCGCGCCGGCGCAGGCGCGCGGGGTGCAGCGGCACCGGGACGAGGGTCGCGTCCTCGAGAAGGCCGCCCGGCGCGCCGGCCACGATCTGTGCGGCCATCGCATCTGCCAGGCCCGCGGCTCCCTTGAACTTGAGCGCCTTGACCAGCTCGCGCGCCGGGCCCTCGTAGGCGACAGGCGCCCACGCGGGCAGCCCGGCGACCGAGACTAGCGCCTGGCCGAGCCAGGAGAGCCGCGGGCGGCAATCGCGGCAGAGCGGCTCTCCCCGCCTGGCCGGAGAGCCGCAGCTCCAGCACAGGGGCGGCGCCAGCACGGACAGCAGGGCGCCGAGGACCACGGGGGCCGAGCCTGCCGGTCCGCGACCGACAGCGGGCCGCGCGCTGCGACAATCCGCCCCGCGGTGAGTGACAAGTGACGCACCCGCAGATCCACTGGCTCTCGGAGCCGGCCGTGCTCGCCCCCATCGCGCTGCTCGTCTACGTGTACATCCGCCGCTTCATCGCCGCACGGCGAGAGGCCGGCCCCCGCGGGGCGAGCGCACTGCACGCGATCGCGTTCGCCGGCGGCATCCTGGCCCTCCTCGCGGCGCTGGCGTCGCCCGTCGACGGCCTGGGCGAGGACTACCTCTTCTCCGCCCACATGCTCCAGCACGTGCTGCTCGGGGACATCGCGCCGCTGCTGCTCCTGCTCGGGTTGTCGCGCGTGATCATGCGGCCGGCCACCCGCCGTCTGATGGCGGTCGAGCGGAAGGTCGGGCGCTTCGCCCATCCGCTGACGGGCCTGACCGCCTGGCTCGTCCTCATGTATCTCTGGCATATCCCGGCGCTCTACGACGCCGCGCTCGAGCACGCCGGCGTGCACCTGCTCGAGCACGTCTCGTTCTTCAGCGCCGGGGTGGCGGTCTGGTGGCCGCTCATCCAGCCGATCCCGATGCGCCGGCGCCTCACCGGGCTGTGGCCGCTCGCCTACATCGGCACCGCCAAGTTCGGCCTCGCGGCGCTGGGCCTCTACCTCACGTGGTCGGGCACGGCGATCTACACCTACTACGAGCACGTGCCGCGGATCTGGGGTCTGTCGCCGGTCGAGGACCAGAACGTGGGCGGGGCCCTGATGATGGTCGAGCAGTCGCTGACCTTCGTGATCGTGCTCGTCGCCGTGTTCGTGCAGATGCTGGCGCGGTCCGAGGAGGAGGAGCGGCGCCGGGAGCGTCTGGAAGACGCCGCCGCCGTTTAGCGGGCGGCCCTGGCGCAGCGCTTGGCGCCGCGGCAGCGCTTGAGCCGCGTCAGCATCCGGTGCAGCTTGCGCCGCTTGCTCTTCGACAGGTGGTTGTAGGTGTTGTGCAGCTCGTTGGGGTCGCGGGCGATGTTGTAGTACTCGCGGTCGCCGCCGCGGTACTCGACGTAAACCGACCTGCTCAGGCGGATCGCCTCGTAGCTCGTCGGGTTGTCCGACTGCCGGTCGGGGTCGGCGCCGCGGGTGTCCGGGCCGTGGTGCTCGATCAGGACCGCGCGGCGCCAGCGCCGCGGCTTCTTCCCGTGGAAGAGCGATCCGAGGCTGCGTCCGTCGACAATGCGCGGCACCTTGGCGCCGCCGAGCCGGCTGAACGTGGGCCGCAGGTCCACGTTCTGGGCCAGCGAGCGGATCGTGCGTCCCTTGGGGACGCCGGGGCCGACGACGATCAGCGGCACCCGGATGTCGGTGTCGAACGCCGTCTGCTTGCCCTGCCGCAGCCGGTGCTCGCCCAGGTGGAAGCCGTTGTCGGAGGTGAAGACGATGTAGGTGTCGTCAGCGAGCCCGCGGGCCGCCAGCGTCAGCTGGATGCTCGCGATCATCTCGTCCACCGCCTGGATCGAGCGGACGCGCTTGCGGAAGCGCTGATTCGTCCGCCTGATCGCGGGCGTCCCCAGCGGCGCGTGGCCGGCCAGCCAGTGCGGGGCGCCCGTCACGGCGGCGTTGTACGCGGGGCCCTTGGGCGACTTCAGGCTCGGGAAGAGGGCCGCGTGGCGGGGCGCGGGCGTGAACGGCGCGTGCGGAGCGAACGTCGAGAGCTCGAGGATGAACGGCTTGTGGGCGTCCGCCGCCGCGTTGATGAACGACCTGCCCTTGGCGGCGATCACGTCGGTCAGGTAGTCCTGCGGCGTGTTCCCGTAGTGGAAGAGCGTGCCGTTCTCGTTGAGGTCGTAGTTGAACTCCGCGTAGGCGTTACCGGCTCCCCGCCAGTCGCTCCAGCCGTTCGGCACCAGCAGGCTCGAGGGGTTGTAGCCGTTCAGGTACTTCCCCATGAAGGCAGTCCGGTAGCCCGCCTTGCTCAAGGTCGTGGCGAACGTGGAGCGCTCCTCGCGCCGCTGGTGGAAGACCTGGTAGCCGCCGTCCGGCGGCATGTTGGTGATGACCTTGGTGTTGTGCGGGAAGCGGCCCGTGAAGATCGACGACCGCGACGGGCAGCAGAGCGAGTCGGTGACGAAGTAGCGCGTGAAGGTGACCCCGTCCCGGCGCATCTGCCGCACGTGCTGCATGTGGCTCACGAGGTTCCAGCTCAGGTCGTCGGTGAGCACGAAGACGATGTTGGGCTTCGCCCTGGCCGCCGTTGCCGGTGTGGAGCTCGCCTGTCCCGCGGCAAGCCCCGCGACGGCGAAGATCGCTGCTACGACTGCCCATCGACGCATCCTGCTCGCTGCGACACGGCCAGCGGCCGAGAGTTGCGCCCTATCCCCGCAACTTCGCTCCGTCCTCGATCCGCGCCGGTCCGTCGACCGTCACGGAGCCCTCCACGACCACTCCGGCGCCGAACTCGACGTCCCCCTCCACCACCAGCCGCTCGCAGCGGATGAGCGACGGCGGACCCGAGGGAAAGCGCTTCTCGAAGTCGCGCACGAGCTTGAAGTTGTCGGAGTCGAGATCGATGAACGGCGGCCGGTCGCCGCGCTCGGGCGCCAGCTCGACACGGGCGTCGTCGGTCAGGACGTAGACGTCGGAGCGGAGCATCAGGAGGTCGTTGGTCGTCTTGACCGGAGCGAACCGGCGCCGCGGCACCCTGATCGCGGCGGCGCCCTCGAAGACGTCGATCGCGGCGCCCATGGCGGCCTCCAGCTGGATGACCTCGGGCGAGGACTTGTCGGTCGGGTCGACGGTCTTGCGGTTGACGATCATCGGAAGGCCGAGGACGCCGTCTCTCTCCTCCATCACGTCGGCGATCGTGCGCAGGTTGAGCCAGATCGTGTTGGCGTTGAAGAAACGGTGGCGGCTCACGTCCTGGAAGGCGTCGAGATCCTCGTCGCGGGTCTGGGCGGTCTCGCGCAGCACGAGCCCGTCGTCCCGGCGTCGCGCCACGTGGCCGCCCTTGCGGTCCGCCTCCGTCCGCTCCGCGGTCTCCATCAGGAACGGCAGCCCCTCCCCCGCGAACCAGCCGAGGATTCGCGGCTCGAGCACGGCGCCCAGGTTGTCGATGTTGCCGACGAACGCGTACTCGTAGCCGCGGTCGAGCAGCGTCTCGAGCATCCCCGAGCTGACGAGCGAGGTGTACAGGTCGCCGTGGCCGGGCGGGGCCCACTCGAGGTCCGGATCGTCCGGCCATTCGACCGGCCGAAGGTCGTCGGCGCGCAGCTTCGGCACCTTCCCCTGGACGAAGTCGAGCGGCACGTCCGCCTTCAGGTCGGGGTAGCGCTCGAGCGCCTTGAGCGACTTCTCCCGGGTGGCGAAGCTGTGCATCAGCACCAGCGGCAGGCGGGTACCCGAGCGCTTGCGCTCCTCGAGCACCTGGCGGACGGTGATGTCGAGAAAGGACAGGCCTTCCTTGACCTCGAGGAGCGACTTGGGGCCGGTCATCCCCATGCTGGTGCCGAGGCCGCCGTTGAGCTTCAGCACCACCGTGCGATCGAGCAGCTCGGACGAGTCCTCGTCCGGCAGCTCCTCGGCGTCCGGGAGCTCGGCGACCGGCTCGAGCTCGTCCTCGGGCAGCATCCCCTGCTCACCGGCGGCGAGCCGGCGGTAGTAGTCGGCGAAGGTTTCGACCGCTAGCTCGGGCAGGCCCTCGGCCTTCATCTTGTCGACGCTCTCTCGAAGCCCGTCCGCCATCGGGCTGCGATCCTACGAGGATCGAGGCGCTCACCATCCAGACAGCCGGCGCGGAGGACCTCGAGGAGCTGCTGCCCCTGGTCCGGGCCTACTGCGACTTCTACGCGGTGGCCCCTCCCGACGACCAGCTCCTTGCGCTGTCGCGGGCGCTCATCGCCGACCCGGAGCGCGAGGGGATCCAGCTGATCGCTCGCCGGGCGGGCGGGCGTGCCATCGGCTTCGCGACCCTGTTCTGGACCTGGTCCACCCTCAGCGCGGCGCGGATCGGGATCATGAACGACCTCTTCGTCGACCCCGAGGCGCGCGGGAGCGGCGCGGCCGAGGCCCTGATCTCAGCCTGCCGCGACCACTGCAGGAACCGCCGCGCCCGCTGGCTGTCCTGGCAGACGGCCAAGGACAACGTGCGGGCGCAGCGGCTCTACGAGCGTGTCGGCGCAAACCGCGAGGAGTGGGTGGACTACTCGCTCGAGGTCTAGCCGGGCGGCGGGCCGTCAGACGGCCGCCGCCGCGCAGGGGATCGGGTGATTCGACCGGAACACGTCCTCCGGGTCGTACTTCAGCTTCACCTGCTGCAGCCGCTCGTAGGTGTCGGGCGGGAAGCAGATGGCGGAGTCGGTCGGCGCCTCGGTGAAGTTGCCGTACCGTGCCGGCGTCCCATGGCTTCAACGCCTCGGTCACCACCTCGCACTGCCTGGCGATCGCCGCGCCCGCCTCCGGGCCCATCGGCATGCCCGACGGCGAACATCGCGAACGACTGGTTGAGGCCGGCGAGCGCGCCGGCGTCCGGCTTCGCCTCCGCGAGCGCGCCGCCGAGGTGACGCAGCTCCACCGAGAGCAGCGGCGAGCCCGACTCGGGGCCGGCGGCGCCGATGAGGGCGTCGATCGCCTCGGCCGGCAGCTCGTCCAGCATCTGGTGGCCGCTGAGGGCCGGCACCGGGTCCTCGGGATCCAGATGGAGGTAGCCGAGAGCGTCCGGCGGCACCATCCCGAAGGTGTCGATCTCCGGGTTCAGCTCGCGCAGCGGCGCAACCAGCTCCGCGCCCGACTCCTCGTCGCCGAGGTAGACGGCCTCGATGCCCACCAGCTGACGGCCGCGGAAGAGCTCCGGAATGTCCGGCAGCGGCGGGACCTGGAGCACGCGCGCGCAGCCGCTGATCTCGTTGGGCAGGCCCGGCAGCCAGTTGCGCCAGGCGTGGAACACCTCGGCCGAGTGCTCCCAGGGCCACACGAGCATGCCGCAGTAGAGCTGCGGGACCTCGTAGAGCTCGAACTCGAGCGAGGTCACGGCCCCGAAGCTGCCGCCGCCGCCGCGCAGCGCCCAGAAGAGATCCGGCTCGTTGTCGCGATCCACGCGCAGCTGCTCGCCATCGGCCGTGACGAGCTCGGCGGAGGTAACGCTGTTGCAGGCCAGCCCGTACGTGCGTCCGAGCCAGCCGAGGCCACCGCCGAGCGTGTAGCCGACCACGCCGACCTCCGCGGAGGAGCCGAGCAGCGGCGAGAGCCCCTCGGGGCTCGCCGGCCGAGTGACGTCATGCCACTTGGCCGCGGCGTTCGCGCGGGCCGCGGCGCGCGCCGGCGTCGACCTCGGCGCCGGTCATGCGCGTGGTCTTCAGCAGCAGGGTGTCCTCGCCAACGGGGCCGAGCGCCCCGGCGTTGTGGCCGGCGGCCTGCACGGCCACGCGCAGCCCGGCGTCACGGGCTACGCCGATGATCTCCGCTACGTCGCCGGCGTTCGTGGGAAGGCCGACCATGGCCGGCTGCTGGTCGAAGGCCACGTTCCACGCGGCGCGTGCGGAGTCCCAGCCCTCGTCGCCGGGCCTGATCACTTCTGCCATTCGAGTCCTACCTCCGTAGTCGCAAGTCGGGGCCGGGCCCCACAGTAGCTACGACCCGGGGCTCTGCGCCAGCCCTCCCCAGGAGGACAGGTATTCGACCTGCTCAGGGGTGAGCTCGTCGATCTCGACTCCCAGCGACTCGAGCTTGAGGCGGGCGATCTCCTCGTCGATCTCCTTCGGCACGCCGAGCACTCCCGGGCCCAGCTCGTCGCGGTGGCGGAGCAGATGCTCGACCGCCAGCGCCAGGTTGGCGAAGCTCAGGTCCATCGCCGCCGCCGGGTGGCCCTCCCCCGCGGCCAGGTTCACCACACGCCCATGGGCCAGCAGGTTGAGGCGGCGGCCACCGGCGTCGTACTGCTGGATCAGCGGCAGGACCTCACGCGGCTCGCCGGCGGCGAGCTCGCGCAGCTCGCCGAGGTCGATCTCCACGTCGAAGTGGCCGGCGTTGGCCAGTACGACGCCGTCCTTCATGCGCTCGAAGTGCTCGCGCCGGAGCACGGCGCGGGAGCCGGTGACCGTCACGAACAGGTCGCCGCGCTCGGCGGCCGCCAGCGACGGGAGCACCTCGAAGCCGTCCATCCGCGCCTCGAGCGCCCTCAGCGGGTCGACCTCGCAGACGATCACCGCCGCCCCGGCGCCCCGGGCCCGCTGGGCGATCCCCTTGCCGGTCACGCCGTAGCCGAGGAGCACCAGCGTCCTGCCGGCGAGGAGCAGGTTGGTGGCGCGCAGGATGCCGTCGAGCGCGGACTGGCCGGTGCCGTAGCGGTCGTTGAAGGTGCGCTCGGTCCGCGACTCGTTGACGGCCATCACGGGGCAGGCGAGGCGGCCGTCCGCCTCGAGGCGGCGCAGGCGGACGAGGCCCGTGGTGGTCTCCTCCACCCCGCCGATGCAGCCCTCGAGCAGCTCGCCGCCGCGGTCGTGGAGGTGCACGAGAAGGTCGGCGCCGTCGTCGAGGGTCAGCCCCGGCCCCCAGCCGGCGAGTGTCGAGACGTGCTCGACGTACGCATCGACGCTCTCACCCCGCCGGGCGAGAACGGGGACGCCGTCCTCGACGAGCGCGGCGGCCACCTCATCTTGCGTGGTGAGGGGGTTCGCGGCACAAAGCGCCGCCTCCGCCCCGCCCGCCACGAGCGCCCGCATCACTACGGCGGTCTCGGCGGTCACCTGCAGGCAGGCCGCCACGCGCACCCCGTCGAGCGGCTGCTCGCGCTCGAACCGCTCGCGGATCGAGGCGAGCACCGGCATCTGGCTCTCGGCCCACTCCGTGCGCGCCATCCCGGCGCTCGCCAGATCAGGATCCGCGATGTCTGGCCGGAGCGTCACAGGTGACGGGTGGCAGGTGGCAGGTGGCAGGTGGCAGGTGGCGACGAGGGCTCACGCCCTGCCACCTGCGACCTAAGACCTAATAGCGATAGTGATCCGACTTGTACGGCCCCTCAACCGGCACGCCGATGTACGCCGCCTGCTCCGGCGTCAGCTCCGTGAGCCTCGCGCCCAGCGCGTCCAGGTGCAGCCGGGCCACCTTCTCGTCGAGGTGCTTCGGGAGGACGTAGACCTGCTTCCCGTAGTCGTCGTTCTTCGTGAACAGCTCGACCTGGGCGATCGTCTGGTTCGTGAACGAGTTGGACATCACGAAGCTCGGGTGCCCGGTGGCGTTCCCGAGGTTCAGCAGCCGGCCCTCGGAGAGGACGATGATCGAGTGGCCGTCGGGGAAGCGCCACTCGTCCACCTGCGGCTTGATGTTGATGTGCTCGACGCCCGGCGTGGCCTGCAGGCCGGCCATGTCGATCTCGTTGTCGAAGTGGCCGATGTTGCCCACGATGGCCTGGTGCTTCATCCGGCTCATGTGGTCGGCGGTGATGATGTCGCGGTTGCCGGTGGCGGTCACGAAGATGTCGGCCGTGTCGATCACGTCCTCGAGGGTCACCACCTGGTAGCCGTCCATCGCGGCCTGGAGCGCGCAGATCGGGTCGATCTCGGTCACCAGCACGCGGGCGCCCTGGCCGCGCAGTGAGTCGCAGCAGCCCTTGCCCACGTCGCCGTAGCCGCAGATCACGGCGGTCTTGCCGCCGATCATCACGTCGGTGCCGCGGTTGATGCCGTCGACGAGCGAGTGCCGGCAGCCGTAGAGGTTGTCGAACTTCGACTTGGTCACCGAGTCGTTGACGTTGATGGCCGGGAACAGCAGATCGCCGTTCTCCTGCATCTCGTAGAGGCGGTGGACGCCGGTGGTGGTCTCCTCGGTCACGCCCTGGATGCCTTCGCCCATGCGCGTCCACTTCTCGGGATCGCGCTCGAGCGCGGCCTGGAGCAGGCTGAGGACGACCGTGAACTCCTCGGAGTCGGCGCCCGCGGGGTCCGGCACGGCGCCGGCCTTCTCGAACTCCACGCCCTTGTGGATGAGCAGGGTGGCGTCGCCGCCATCGTCGAGAAGCATGTTGGGGCCGCCGTTCTCGGCGTCCGGCCAGGTGAGCGCCTGCTCGGTGCACCACCAGTACTCCTCGAGCGTCTCGCCCTTCCAGGCGAACACGGGCACGCCGGCCTTGGCGATCGCGGCGGCCGCGTGATCCTGGGTGGAGAAGATGTTGCAGCTGGCCCAGCGGACCTCGGCGCCGAGGGCGACAAGCGTCTCGATCAGGACCGCGGTCTGGATCGTCATGTGCAGCGAGCCCGTTACGCGGGCGCCCTTGAGCGGCTGCTCGGCGCCGTACTCCTCGCGCATCGCCATCAGACCGGGCATCTCGTGCTCGGCGAGCCGGATCTCGTTGCGGCCGTAGTCGGCGAGCGAGATGTCGGCGACCTTGTAGTCCTCCGTGGGCTTGGTCTCGATGCTCATGCGGCGGTCTTCTCCTTTGGCGATGTCCTTGGCGATGTTGGCGGCTCGGCGGCGGCGGCCAGCAGGCGCTGATGCTTCTCCTGCTCCCAGCGAAGCCAGTCGTCGGAGGTGACCCCCTCGGGCGGCGCCGGCCGGGCCTCGAACCAGCCCTCGAGGGCGGCCCCCAGCTCGGACTCGGCGGTCATCCGGCGGGCGAAGGCCACGTCTGACAGCGCGCAGTCGAACCGGGCCAGCAGCTCGCGCAGCGTGCGCAGGCGCTGCAGCTCGCCCGGTCCGTAGACGCGGTATCCGGAGGCGGTCCTACCCACCTCGACGAGGCCCGTGTCCTCTATGTAGCGAAGCATTCGAGGCGACCACCCGGTCGTCTCGGCGGCTTCCTGGATGGTCAGCCCCTCCATACGAGGGCCAACCTTACCAAGATCGTGTCAAGGTTGGGCCAAGAGCTCCTTGAAGCGCTCGATGGGCTCGACCGGGGTGGGATCGACCCCGTCCAGCGCCGCGACGTAGACGCTCACGAGGTCGCCGAGGAGCACCAGGCCGAGCACGCGCTCGAGCCGGCTCTCGCCCTCGACCTCGATGCGCTCGGCGGGCGCGCCGGCGTCCTCGAGGAGCTCCGCGGTGAACTCGATGCGGCTGCGAATGCGCGGATGCTGGTCCGGATCCTCGAGGAAGACGCCCGCAAGCGGCGCCGCCTGGCGGCCGCGCTCCCAGCCACAGATCTCGTTGTGGTCGGCCTCGGGAAGCACCGAGGCGAACGCCGGCGCCTTGGCGTTCTCGTTCAGCTGGCTCTTCCAGCGCCGCGCCGGCGCCATGGTCGGGTCGGCTCCGTGGATCACGGCCACGCTTCCTCGGAGGACGCGCGCGAGGCGCCCCGCGAGCGACTCGTCGCCCGCGTCGGGCCCCCACTCCTTGGCCAGCTTCCCGAGCAGCGCCGCGGCGGCGTCGATCTCGGTGTGCAGCCCCGGCGCGGCGCCCGAGAGCGCGGCGCATTCGAGGGCCGCGACCGTCATGTAGACGACGGCCGCGCGGGGCTGCATCCCCGAGGGAACGCCGATCACAGGGACGTCCTCCTCGCGGGCGACCTCCGCGAGCCTGCCGCCGGTGGTCACGGCCACCCGCGGCGCCCCGGTGATCCCCGCGGCCTCGAAGCAGGCGAGCGTCTCCTCGGTGTTGCCCGAGTAGCTCGCGCAGAGGACGAGGGCGTCGTCGCTCGTCCACGGGTCGAGGCCGTAGCCGCGGATGGTCCTGATCGGCCGCGTGGCGCGATCGCCGAGGGCGGCGGCCGCCAGGTCGCCCCCGATCGCCGAGCCGCCCATGCCGCAGACCACCAGGCCCCCGGGAGCGTCGCGCTTGCGCAGGTCGGCGGACTGCACGCGCCAGAGCGCGTCGGCCAGCTGCTGCGGCTGAGCGAGGACGTCGTCGATCATCCCGGCCGGGTCGACCTCGCGCAGGCCGTCCCTCGTCAGCTCGCTCACTGCGCCACTCCCTCGGGGCCGCCGCGGGCGGAGACGAGGGCGCCCCGGTCCACGCGGTCGCCGGCGGCGATCGAGGCGCCCGGCTCGAGGCGAGCTCCCTCGCCGATCAGCGCACCCTCGCCGATCTCCGCGCGGGCGCCCACGAGGGCCCCCGGCTGGATCCGGACCCGCTCGCTTACACGGACGCCCTCGCCCAGCACGCTCTCCCGAATCGTCGCGTCCGCGCCCACGAGGACGCGATCATGCAGCACCGAGCGCTCGACCGTCGCGTCGGTGCCCACCGAGCAGTGGCGGCCGAGCACGCTCTGCGGCCCGACGTGTGCTCCGCTGACCAGGCAGCCCTCGTAGACGAGCGAGCCGGTCTCGTCCCGCGGCGGCAGGGTCGAGTCCACCCGCCCGCCGAGCAGGTCCCAGGTCGCTTCGAGGTAGCGGTCCGGCGCGCCGATGTCGATCCAGTAGCCGTGGCCGGGCCAGCCGTAGAGGCCGTCGCCGACCAGCTCCGGGAAGACCTCGCGCTCGAACGAGACCGCCGTTCCCCCCGGAATCCCCTCGATCACGTCGCGCTCCACGACGTAGGCGCCGGCGTTGATGCGGTTCGCCGGGACCGGGTCGTCGGTCTTCTCGAGAAAGGCCTCGACGCGGCCCTCGGCGTCGGTGGGGACCACCCCGTAGCTCGACACGTCCTCGACCTCGATGAGCGCCAGCGTGACCCGAGCGCCGGTGCGCTCGTGCTGCGCGACCTGGGCGTCCAGGTCCATGTCCGTCAGGACGTCGCCGTTCAGGACCAGGAAGCGCTCCTCGAGCAGGTCCTCGTCGAGGGCGAGCCGCACGGGCCCGGCGGTGCCGAGCGGCTCCTCCTCGATCACGTAGCGGAGGCGCATGCCCTCGTAGATGTCCCCCAGCACGCGGCGCACGCCCTCGGACATGAAGCCGCAGGAGAGGACCACCTCCTCCACGCCGTGGCCGCGCAGCCAGTCGAGCATGAACGACAGGAACGGCCGGCCGGCCAGCGGCATGACCGGCTTGGGAGTGGTGTAAGTGAGCGGCCTGAGCCTGGTGCCCTCGCCGCCCGCGAGGACGAGTGCCTGCACCGGCGGCTACCTGCCGACGCCCTCGTACGTGTAGCCCGCGGCAACGAGCGCGTCGCGGTCGAGGAAGTTGCGGCCGTCCACGATCAGCGGCTTCCTCATCCGCTCCTTGACCTCGTCCACCCAGTCGAGGTCGCGGAACTCGGGCCACTCGGTGACGAGCACGACCGCGTCGGCGCCGTCGACTGCGTCGAGAGCCGTGTCGCAGACCTGGGCCTCGCCCAGGAAGTCCCGGGCGCGCGTGGTGGCCACCGGGTCGTAGACCCGCACCTGCGCCCCCTCCCCCTGAAGCCGTCCGGCGAGGACCAGGCTCGTGGCCTCGCGGACGTCGTCGGTGTCGGGCTTGAAGGCGACCCCCAGCAGCGCGATCTCCTTGCCCACGAGCGACCCGAGATGCTTCTGCAGCTTGCCGATGGTCCGCCGCTTCTGGAGCTCGTTGACCTCGATGACGGCCGTCAGAAGCTGGAAGTGGTAGCCGGTGTTGCCGGCGAGCTGCTTGAGGGCCTGGACGTCCTTGGGGAAACACGAACCGCCATACCCCACCCCCGCCTTGAGGAACTTCGGGCCGATCCGCTCGTCGAGGCCCATGCCCCGGGCGACCTCCTCGACGTCCGCCCCCAGGTCCTCGGAGACGTTGGCGATCTCGTTGATGAAGGAGATCTTGGTGGCGAGGAAGGCGTTGGAGGCGAGCTTGATCATCTCGGCGCTGGCCACGTCCGTGCGTACGACCTCCGCCCCGAGCGGCGCGTAGAGCGCCTCCACGCGCCGCGCGAACTCCTCCGAGTCGTCGTCCGCGCCGACGACGACCCGGTCGGGCTTCATGAAGTCGTCGACCGCGCTTCCCTCCTTGAGGAACTCCGGGTTCGAGACGTAGGCGAGGCCGTCACGGCGGCGCTTGATCGAGCGGCCGGTGCCGACCGGCACCGTGCTCTTCATGACGAGCGCGTGCTCATTCGACGAGCCGAGGCTCTCGATCACGGCGTCGACACGGGAGAGGTCGGCGTCGCCGGAATAGGTCGGCGGGGTGTCCACGCAGCAGAAGAGGAGGCTCGTGTTGGCGAGCACCTCGTCCATGTCGGTCGTGAAGTGCAGGCGGTCGGCGTTCTTCGTCACGAGCTCGGGCAGCGCCGGCTCGTGGATCGGGACCTCGCCCTGGCTCAGCGACTCGACCTTCTCCGGGAGGATGTCGCGCGCGTAGACCTCGTGGCCGAGCTCGGCGAAGCAGGCGGCCGTGACGAGGCCCACCCAGCCGACGCCGATGACTCCGATCGGTTCCTTCTCGGGCATGCGGTCGCGGAGAGTACCGGGGCGTGGCGCGCGGCTAGAGCTTCTTCGCGGTTCGGGCTATCGCCAGCATCTGCCGCTCGGAGAGCGACTGGAGCAGCGTGTTCGAGACGTAGTAGACGGCCTTGCGGGTCCGCCAGGCCACCAGGCGCAGCCGGTCGCCGTCGTAGTGGAGCTCGTACTTGCGGCCGCGAATGGTGCGGATCTCGGTGGGGTCGTCGAGGACCGGCGGGTCCTTCCAGGTCAGACCCTGGACGCCGTAGTACTCGCCGATCAGGCCTCGCTTGATCACCATCCGGTAGCCGCCGTAGCGCTTGCCGTTCGGACCCCGGATCCGGTAGACGCGCGGCGGCCCCGCGAAGAGCGAGCCCTGGGTGCGCACCGTCGGGTAGTAGACCGGCAGGCTGCCGCCGGCACCTGCCTGCACGGCCGCCACCGCCTGCTCCTTGCCGGCGTCCGGCGCCTTCTCGAGGCCGAGGTCGCCGCTCTCCTTGCGCTTGTGGCGGCGCTGGCCGCCGCGGGGTCCGGGTGTGTCGCGGACGCCGAGGAAGTCGCTGACGAGCTTCTGGACCGTCGCGTTGCTGGCGGTCACGTAGCTCGGGATGTTCTCCGCCTCGCTGCCGGATGTGATCTGGCCCTGGAAGTGGATCTCGCGAATCGGCTGCCCCACCGAGAAGACGGCAAGCTTGAGCAGGCGCAGCACCTCGGAGCGGCCGCGGATGTCGGAGGTCGTGTACTTGCCGAAGATGTCGATCAGGCGGTCGCGCTTGCTCACGAGGCCGCCGACGCCGATCTGCTGCTTGGCCTGGCGGAGGAAGTCCTGCTGGCGGGCGGAGCGGACGAGGTCGGTGTCCTCGTGGCGGAAGCGCACGTACTGGAGCGCCTTGCGCCCGCACATCCGCTGGTAGCCGGCGGGGACGTTGATGTAGGCGTAGGAGGCGGTGTTGTTGTAGTAGCGGCGGTCGACGTCCGCGTACACGCAGCCGATCGCGTTGACGCCCTCGTAGAAGCCGCTGAAGTCGATGTTGATGACGTGGTTGATCGACAGGCCGGTCAGCCGCTTGACCGTCTTCAGCGTCAGTCTCGGCCCGCCGATCTCGTAGGCCGCGTTGATCTTGTCGGTCCCGTGACCGGGGATCTGGACCTTGAGGTCGCGGGGCAGGGACATCATCGCCGTGGCGTTCTTGTTCGGGTCGAGGCGCATGAGGATGATCGTGTCCGAGCGCCCGCCGGCCGCGCCCTCGGTGTTCTCCTTTGGCCGGCGGTCGGAGCCCAGGATCATCAGCGTCTGCGGCTTGCCGGGATCGCTCCGGGCCAGGTCGTTGCCGAGCACGAGCGGCTTGTTGATGTTGAGCGCGCTGGTGATCTTGTCCACCTCGTGGAATGCCGCCACCGCGGTGGCCCCGGCGGAGGCGAAGATCAGGAGCGCGGCGCCCACCAGCAGCCGCTTGAAGATGCCCGGCCCGCCGTCCTCGAAGGGCGTCATCCGGCCACCCTCAGCCGCTTGTCGTCACCGCCGCTGAGGCGCTCGGGCAGCCGCTCGACGAACTCCACGAGCGAGCGCCGGTAGAGGCCGAGCGACTCGATCGACACCCATTCCTCGGGGCCGTGGTGACCATCGCCCACGGGGCCGAACTCGACCGCGGGGATGCCCGCGTCGATGAAGCTGACGGCGTCCGAGGCGCCGTGGCGGCCGACCGAGATCCGCTCCTTGCGCGGGGCCACGTCGGACACGGCCATGCCCAGCGCCTGCACGAACGGGTTGTTGCGGTCGACGGTGACCGGAGCGCGGTGGAAGATCTTGACCACGTCCGAGTCGGGCAGGTCGCGGATGGCTCCGAGGATCTCCTCCGGGTCCTGGCCCGGCAGGTAGCGGACGTCGACGTCGATCGCGCAGGTGTCGGGCACCTTGTTGAGCGCGTCGCCGCCGAGGATGCGGCCCAGGTTGATCGAGGGCCGGTCGAAGAGGTCGGACGACTCGCGGGCGAAGGGCAGCGACTCGATCCCGCGGAAGACGTCGATCGCCTTGAGCACCGCGTTGTCCCCCACCCACGGGGTGGAGCCGTGCGCAGAGCGGCCGCTCACCTCGATGCGCATCGCCAGCACGCCCTTGGCCTCGACCCCGATGTGGAGGTCGGTCGGCTCGCCGGTGATCGCGAAGTCGCCGGTATAGCCGCGCTCCACCAGCTCGTCCGAGGCGCGGTCGCCCTCCTCCTCGGACTCCTCGTCGGAGACGCAGACGAAGTGGATGCGCACGGAGTCCTGGCCGGCAAGGTCGCGCAGGGCGCACATCATCCCCGCGAGGCCGGCCTTCATGTCGTACGCGCCGCGGCCGTACAGGCGGTCGCCCGCGACGCGCGGGCTGAACTGCTCGGGCCGCCCGGGGACGACGTCGAGATGGCCGTGAAGGACCACCGTGGGGCCGCTCTTCGCCCCCACCGTGGCGGCGATCAGCGGGCGCCCGCTGTGAAGCGTCCCGGTCACCTCGACGTCCCTCGCCTCGAGCCAGCCCTTGATGAAGCCGGCGGCGCTCTGCATGCCGTCGAGGGTGGAGGTGTCGTAGGTGATCAGGCGCTCGGTGAGAGCGCGCTCATCCATCCGAGCGGAGGATAGTGCGCAATTCGGCGACCTCCCGCTCCAGCAGGGACACGCGCTGCTCGAGCGAGTCGGGCTCGGCCGCGGGCTCGGGGCCCTGCTCGCCGTCTTCGCGGTCCTCGGAGAGACGGTGGGCGAAGCGCTCCTCCTTCTGACCCGGCCGCCGTCCCAGCCGCGCCACGAGCTCGCGCTCCATCAGGCCCGCCAGCGCCTCGTGGAGCTCGCCCGCGCCGTCGAAGCCGTGCAGGCGCTCGGCCCGTGCCTTGAGCTCGCCGGGCGTCTGGGGTCCCCGCAGCATGAGCAGCCCGAGCAGGGCCAACTCGCCGCCCGGCAGGCCGAGCTCCTCGCCGAGGAGCTGGCGGTACTTCGCCGCCCGGCTCGAATGGCCGCTGGCGAAGCGCGCCAAGCGGCGCTGGGCGAGCCGCTCGGCGGCGGCCCGCACAGTGGCGTGGTCGTAGTCGACCACCGGGTCCCGGTTCGTGGACTGGTTGCAGGCCAGCCGCAGGGAGTTGAGGGTGAGCGGGTAGGCGTCGGGGGTCGTACGCTGCTTCTCGACCAGGCAGCCGAGCACCCGCACCTCGGCGGCGTCGAGATCCTTGCGCCGCATCGGGGCCAGCGTAACAACGGCTAGGCTGCCGCGGCGTGGCGGTGCCGGCGCTCGTCAGCGCCTTCTTCGTGCTCATGGGCGCCTCCTGGCTCATGGCCAGCCCGCCCGGATCTCCCTTCGACGAAGGGGCGCACTACGTCAAGGCGATCGGGGCCGGCCACGGCGATCTCCTCGGCGATCCCTACGCGCCCAGCGCGGCACAGCGACGTGCCTTCCTCCGCGGGGCGGGAACCGCCGACGTCGCCAGGCTCGCGCGGCAGTCGCACGGCCGCGCCGCTCGCTGGCAGTCGCGCACCACCCGGCAGTTCGACGTGCCCAGCGAGCTGGTCGCGCCCGCGTTCGGCTGCACGTATTTCGGGCGCGAGACCACAGGGGCCTGCCTCGACCGGCCGCGACGGCGGCCGAGCGGCGGTCCGGTGGCGAGCTACGCGGGCACCTACCAGCCCTACGTCTACGTGCCGGCGGGCCTCGCCCTCAGGGCGGCCGGTTCGCCCCAGACGGCGTTGCGGCTGGGCCGCGCGGCGATCCTCGCCATCTCGGTGGGCCTCCTCGTGACCGCCGTCTGGCTCCTGTGGAACCCGGTCGCGCCGGGAGTCTCGCTGCTCGGCCTCGTGGCGGCGGTCACGCCGATGGTCCTGTTCGTCTCCTCTGTGCTCTCGCCGAGCGGACCGGAGGTGGCCGGCGCGGTGTGCTTCGCCGCGGCGCTGCTGCGGCTGCGGCGCGAGGGCGAGCCGCCGCGCTGGATCTGGGCCGCGGCCGGCGTGAGCGGCGCCGTGCTCGCGTCCGCGCGCGCCCTCGGTCCGGCGTTCGTGGCGCTGCTCGTGGTATCCGTGGCCCTGCTCGGGGGCGCGCGTCCTCGTCTCACGCGGGCCACCGCGGCGGCCGCGGTCGCGGTGGTCGCGGCTGGGATCGCCGGGGCGGCGTGGGAGCTCGCCAACCAGCCCCGGCCGTCCCCCAGCGGCACCGGCGTGGCCGACGCCATCGGGCCTTCGCTCGCGAACCTGCCGACGCTCTTCCGGCAGGCCGTGGGCGTCTTCGGCGCGCTCGACGCGCCGATGCCGGCCGTGGGCCATCTGGGCTGGCTGGCGCTCCTGGCCGCCCTGACCGTCGCGGCGGTCGCGGTCGGCGCGAGGCGCGACCGGGCGGCCATCTGCTGGCTGCTGGCCGCGGCCCTGGTGGTGACGATGGCGATGTCGGTCGTCTATCGCGAGATCGGCCCGCTCCAGGGCCGCTACGCGCTGCCCTACCTGGTGCTCGTGCCGCTCTGGCTCGGCGAGGTGCTGTACCGGCGAAGGGCGCGCCTGCCGGCCGGCTTCGTGGCGGGCGCGTTCGCCCTGGCCACCGCGGTGCAGGCGCTCGGCTGGCTCGCCAATGGGCGCCGGTTCGCGGTGGGCCAGAACGGCAGCTGGCTGTTCCCGCTCGACGCCGGCTGGTCGCCGCCGCTCGGCTGGATCCCCTGGACCATCGTCGCCGGGCTGGCGCTCGGCGCCTACCTCGCCGCCGGCCTCCTGGCGGCCCGCCTTTCCCGCTCGACGGCCGACCGGACGGCGCAGCTTGCGAGGTGATCGTTGACCATTCCGCAGGCCTGCATCGACGCGTAGGCCGTGGTCGGTCCGACGAAGCGGAAGCCGCGCCGCTTCAGCTCGCGTGCAAGCGCTTCCGACTCGGCCGTCACCGCCGGCACGTCGGACATCGCTCGGGGCGCGCGCCGCCGAGCCGAAGGGGCGAACGACCAGACGAGCTCGGCCAGGCCGCCGTCGAGCTCAGCCGCGGCCCGGGCGTTGACCAGGGCGGCGTCGATCTTGGCGCGGTTGCGCACGACGCCCGCGTCCGCGAGCAGACGGCGGACGTCGCGATCGCCGAATCCCGCCACCGCCTCGATCCGGAAGCCGGCGAAGGCCGCGCGGAACGCCTCCCGCTTGCGCAGGATGGTCAGCCAGGAGAGCCCGGACTGGAACGCCTCCAGCGTGATCCGCTCGAAGAGCCCGTCGTCGTCGACGACCGGGCGTCCCCATTCCTCGTCGTGGTAGGCCTCGTAGTCCGGGGCCGACGTGGCCCATGGGCAGCGCCGGAGGCGGTCAGCCACCGCGTGAGCGGAGCGGCGGCCCAACGAACGGCGAGCGCGTAAAGCGGACCCGGCGCGGCGCCCGGCCGCGCTGCTCGGGGTGGTCCCCGGCGGCGGCCAGCGCCTCGTCGATGTGGCGCGGCAGCGCGCTCTTGAACGCCTCGACGTCGAAGCGCCGTGCGTTGGCCACGCACTCGGCCGGGTCGACGGCGTTCGGATCGAACGACGCGACGGCCTCGGCCAGTCCGGCGGGCCCGCCCGTCCAGAAGCAGCCGGTGACGCCTTCGACGACGGTCTCGAGCGCCCCGCCCGCTTCGGCGGCTATCACCGGCCGTCCCGCGGCCTGGGCCTCGACGGCCGCGATGCCGAACTCCTCCACCGCCGTGACCACCAGCGAGCGGCAGGTGGAGAGGAGGTGCTGCGCTTCACGGTCGGAGACACGGCCGGCGAAGTGGACGTTGGGACCGGCCAGCCGCTTCAGGCGGCGCCTGTCGGGCCCGGTTCCCGCCACGACCAGCGGCAGCCCCAGGCGGGTGAAGGCGCGCACGGCGTCGTCGATGCGCTTGTGCGACACGAGCTCCGAGAGGACCAGGTAGTGGTCTCCGACCTTGCCCAGCTCGAAGCGCGAGGTCTCGACCGGCGGGTGGACGATGTGGGACTCGCGTCCGAAGTACGTGTTGATGCGCGATTGGGTGGTGGCTGAGTTCGTGATGTACCGGTCCACGCGCTGGGCCGCGATCCAGTCCCATTCGCGCCAGCGCCTGAAGAACCCCCGCAGGGCCGCGCGGGTGATCGGGTCGCGGCGCTCGCCGAGGGTCCGGTGCCGCTCGTTCCAGGCGTAGCGGAAGGGGTTGTGGCAGTAGCTGACGTGCACCGTCGGCTCCTCGCAGATGATTGCGTGCGCCCAGGCGCTCGAGCTCGAGACGACGAGGTCGTAGCCGGAGAAGTCGAACGACTCGATTGCCGCCGGGTAGAGGGGCAGCAGCGCGCGGAAGCTGCGCGCGGTGGGGCGCATGCGCTGGAGGAACGAGGTGTGGACGTTGCGGTGGATGAAGCGGCCCTCCGTGCCGCGCGGGTCGTAGACCGGCGTGAAGAGATCCGCGGCCGGCCACAGGTCGCAGAGCGCGAGGAAGACACGCTCTGCGCCGCGAACGCTGACCAGGAAATCATGCACTAGTGCGACACGCAGATCATTCGGATCGCGCGTCACTGCAGGGGGACCCACGTCCGAGAGTCTATGTCCCGCGGCGGGCCTTTAACAATGCGGCGAGGCGCGCGCGCTCGGCGCTCGCGTCCCGCCGGAGAAGGGCTCGCGCCGCGAAGCGGCTGGCGAAGGTAACGCCCTCGGCCAGGTCGTCGATCCGGAGCGCGCGCCGGCCCAGGCGCGTCCCGACCACCTCTCGCCGCCTCCGGGCGAGCAGGTCATAGGGCTCGCCGCCGTAGGCCGGGCCGGTCGAGTGGGCCCCGGCATGCCGGACGCGAACGTCCGGGTGGAGCTCGGTCGGGATTCCACGCTCCCGGCTCCGCAGGCAGAGGTCCATGTCTTCGTAGAAGAGGAAGTCGCCGGGGTCGAACGGGCCGAGCTCGCGGAGCAGATCGGTTCGCGCCGCAAGGCAGGCGCCGGTGGCCCAGCCGACCAGCCGGGGCTCGCTGGAGCGCCACGGGTCCGCGCTCAGGCGGAGAGAGCGCGGCAACGCTCGCGGGTGCATGACGCCGGGCAGGAGCGTGGCCGCCCGCCCCGGCAGCGGATGGGCGCTGCGCTGGACGCTGCCGTCGGCGTTCAGGAGCCGCGGGGCAAGGATCGCCCGGCGGGAGCCCGCCCGCCGGGCCAGCTCGGCGAGGCCCGCGTCGAGGAGGGTCGTGTCGGGATTGAGCAGGACCGTCACCCGCTCGGAGGCTCGCTCGACGCCGGCGTTGGAGGCGGCGCCGAAGCCGGGGTTGTCTTCGAGGGCGACGATCTCCGCTCGCCCGGCGGCAACCGCCAGGGTGTCGTCGGCCGAGGCTGTGTCGACCACGATCAGCTCCGGCGCCGGATCGAGCCGGCGCTCGACCGAGTCGAGCAGCTCGCGCAGCTCGCGGCCGGAGTCGTGCGTTACGACGACGGCGCTGAAAGGCGGCACCGCACCAGCGTGCGCAGCACGCGCAGCCCGTCCGTGGAGGTGAGCTTCTTGCCCTCCTCGTCGCTGCGCGCGCGGTAGTGGACCGGGACCTCGAAGATCCGCTCGCCGCGCTGGAGCAGCCGCGCGGTGATCTCCGGCTCGACCGCGAAGCCGTTCTCCCTCAGCGGCAGGCTGCGGAAGACCTCGGTGCGGATCGCCTTGTGGCAGGTCATGAGATCGCGCAGGTAGACGTTGAAGAGGACGTTCGCGACGAGCGTCACCCCCTTGTTCCCCATGACATAGAGGAAGGAGTGGCTCGTGTAGCCGTCAAAGGCCCGGACCCCGAACACGGCGTTGGCGCGCTCGTCCACGAGGGGCTCCAGCAACACCGCCAGGTCGGAGGGCTCGTACTCGAGGTCGGCGTCGAAGATCGTCGTGAACTCGCCGCGGGCCTCCCGGAGGGCGGTCCGGATGGCGGCCCCCTTGCCGCGGTTTGCCTCGTGCCTCAGCACGCGAACGCGCTCGGGCCAGGGCTTCGCGTCGAGGATCTCCCAGGTGCCGTCGTTCGAGCCGTCGTCCACGACGATCAGCTCGAGCTCCATCCCCACCTCGGCCGCGAGCAGGTCGGTGATGGCCCGCTCCACGGTGGCGGCCTCGTTGAAGACGGGCATGAGCACGGACAGCACGAGGCCGGAGGATACGGTTGGGGCGTGATCGCCCGGGTCCTGCTCGCCGTACTCGCGCTCGCGGCCGCCGCCTGGGTCGGGACGAGCCTGCACTCGGCTCAGCTCGTGTCCGAGGCGGCCACGGAGCTGGTCGGCAGGCAGCCGAGCGGCGAGGGCCTGGACCTCGCCGCTCTCGGCCGGAGGGGGACTCCCGAGCGGCTGAACCGCGGCGCCGATCTCCTCGAGCGAGCGCGCAAGTGGGCGCCGTACCAGGCGCCGATCACGACCGAGGCCGGGCTGCTGTTCGCGGCCGGCCGCAAGAGGCGCGCGGTAGAGCTCTGCGAGGAGCTGGTCCGCCGCGAGCCGGACAACCCCGAGGCCTGGGCCACCCTCGCCAGGCTCGTCCAGAACAGCGACCCCGCCCGCTCCGAGCAGGCCCGTCGCCGCCTCCGCGAGCTCACTCCGCCGGTTCGGCGGCGCTGAGAGAGCGCCCGCTCAGGCCCCGGACCACCGCCACCGCGGCCAGCAGCAGGATCGAGACCTCGGCGGCGGCGCGGAAGCGAGGAGTGCCGAAGCCCGCCGCGCTCGAGAGGGTCACGAGCAGCAACGGCGCCAGCAGGACGAGCAGCTCCTCACGGCGGCGCCTCAGCGCGAAGACCCCGCCGGCGGCCAGGACCAGGGCCACGTAGAAGCTGGCCACCGTGAGCCATTCGAGCCAGGCCGGTGAGCCGCGGAAGAAGCGATTGAGTCGCACCTGCTCGCTCACCCCGTAGACGCTCCAGGTACGCCCCATCCGCGCCGCGACGACCTTGGGCAGCCGGCCGCTGTGGTCGCGGGCGTAACGCAGGCCGCGCCTCCGCTGCCGCGCTGCCACCACCGCCTCGTTGCGGCCGCCGGCGCGCAGCAGCCGGGTCACGAGCGCCTCGGACACGTGGCCCTGTCGGAGCGCCTGCTCCAGGGCGCGCGCCTCCTCCTCGCCGCGCCCCCTCGCGACCCCGGCGCGGATCGAGCAGCCGAGGTCCCACTGGCCGAGCGCAGGCCCGTAGGCGCGGGCGCAGTTGGCGCCGCCGATCACCGACCCGTCGTTGGTGGATATGAGCACGAAGCGGTCGAAGGCCGACCAGTTCCGGGCAGTCCAGGGAAGGACCAGCAGCGCCGTGCCGACGCACATCAGGGCGAGCACGCCGAGGCGGCCGCGGTCGGCCCGAAGGAGGACCGGCAACGCCAGGAGCGGCAGGAGCAGGAGCGCCTCCGCCCGGCCCAGCGAGGCGAGCCCGATCCCCGCCCCCAGCGCCAGCGCCCGGCCCCTGCCCGGGCTCTCCAGCATCCACAGCGCGAGCAGGATCGTCAGGGCGATGGTGAGCTCGTAGGCCGACTCGCTCAAGAGCAGCGAGTCGTTTGCCAGGAGCGGCAGGTAGACCGCCGCGCCCGCCGCCGCCACCAATCCGACGGCCGGCCCGGCCAGCCGCCGGCCCGCGAAGCCCAGCGGGAAGGCGGTGGAGGCGCCGAGCAGGCAGCCGGCCGCCTGATGGGCGTGCGTTCCCGTGCCCCCCGCGAGCGAGACGAGCGAGAGCAGGAGGGGAAACAGGGGTGGGTGAGCCGCGGTCGGAGTGCCGAGGAAGGGGTTGACGTAGCCGTGGCCGTCGGCCAGGCGATTCGCCACCTGGTCGTAGAAGGCGGCGTCCCCGGATGGCTCGTGGAGCGAGAACCCGTAGACGAGGCGGAGGGCCAGGCCGAGCGCCGCCAGCGCCGCCAGCTTCAGCGCGAAACCGCGGTTCACGGGCCGCGCAGCCGGCCCAACCCCGCCAGCAGGGGCGCCGCCACCAAAATCATCAGCGGCTCGAGCGGAGCGCGGTAGCGGTAGTTGCCGTAGTAGACGAAGCCGTAGAGCACTAGCGACCCCGCGAACAGCACGAGCACTCCGCGTACGAGCCGGTTCCGCCACAGCGCCCGCCAGAGCAGGACGAGCGAGCCGATCATCGCCGCGAGCAGCGCGAAGAACGTGGAGTCGGCGAGGACGCGAACCGGCGTGCCGAGCTCCGCGCCGAAGGGCCGCTTGCCGGGATCGCCGGCGTTCACCCACTCCATGGCCCACGAGTCCCCCCGTGCGAGGTTGAGGAGCTTGAGGGGGATGAGCTCGAGCTCCCGGCCGGGGTGAGTCCTCATGTAGCGGAGCGCCTCGCGGCGGAGCAGCTTGGCCTCCTGGACCTCACGCTCCTTGCCGTGCTGCGGGATCCGGTTCAGCAGGTCGCGGCCCGCGTAGACCTGCGCCCCGGTGGCCCCCGGGTTGTGACCGGACCAGAGCGTGGTGCTCGAGTTGCTCGAGAGCGGGATGAAGGCGTCCATGACCACCGCGTTGCGAATCGACCAGGGGATCACCACCACGGCGGCGACGGCGACGAGCACGGCGGCCCTCTGCGCCAGGACGCGGCGCGGCAGCTCCGGCCACCAAACGGCAAGCAGGGCCGGCAGGAGGAGCAGGCCCTCGCCGCGGGTGAGCGTCGCGATGCCGATCGCCAGCCCGAGCAGCGCGACCGCCCAGGCCCGGCGCGGCAGGTAGGCGACCAGCAGCCAGAACCCCACCAGCACGAAGGTGTAGAGCGTCTCGGCCAGCAGGACGTCGGTCCAGAGGATCTGGCCGGGGAGCAGCGCCAGCGCGACGGCCGCCACCCGGGCCTCGGCACGGCCGAACGCCCGCAAGGCGAGCGCGTACAGCATCGGCACGGTGACGGCTCCCAGCAGCGCGTTGAAGACCTCGCCCGCCAGAGGGTGGGGTCCGAACACCCTGTAGAGCAGCGACAGGGTGAACGGCCAAGCCGGCGGCCACTGGGCGGTGGGGACGCCGACGCTGGAGGAGAACCCGTGCCCGTGGGCCAGGAGGTCGGCGGTGCGGTGGTAGAAGAACGTGTCGTTGAAAACGAAGGAGTGCCGCTCGACCGCGAGCACAAACGCGAGTCGCAGAGCGAGCGCCAGTCCGCCCAGAGCGACGGCCCAGCGCACGTCCGGCGAACTCCAGGCCCGGCGCGCGAGCGCCCGGGGCTTGGCGAGTGCGGCGGCGCTCATCGGGCGGGGCGCAGACTAACGACGCCCGCAGTGCGCATGGCAAACTGGCGCCGATGGCGCTCCGGAGCTTCCGCTCGCGGCTCGTCGCGATTGCGCTGGCCGCGCTGGTCGTGCGGGTGCTCTACACGGTCTTCATCGCGAACGACGTGGAGGGCGTCGGCGACTTCTTCTACTACCACGGGATCGCGAACCTGCTGGCCGACGGCCGCGGCTTCATCGACCCGTTCCTGTCGAAGGCGTCCCACCCCTACCCGAGCGCACTGCACCCTCCGCTCTGGCCGCTCACGCTTGCCGCGGCCTCGAAGCTCGGGGCCGACAGCTTCCTGGCGCACCGTCTCGTGGGCTGTCTCATCGGCGCCGGCGTGGTGGCGCTGCTCGGGCTGCTCGGCCGCCGGGCGGCCGGCGAGCGGGCGGGACTGCTGGCGGCCGGGATCGCGGCCGCCTACCCCACGCTGATCGCCGCCGACGGGTCGCTCATGAGCGAGAGCCTGTACGGCCTCTTCCTGGCCGCCGCGCTGCTCCTGGCCTACCGTCTCCTCGATCGGCCGAGCGCCGCCCGGGCCGCCGCCCTCGGGGCCGCTCTCGCGCTGGCGGCTCTGACCCGCGGCGAGGCGCTCCTCTTCATCTTCGTGCTGGCCCTCCCGCTCGCCTGGCGAGGCGGCGGCTCCGGCCGGGCCCTGCGCCTCGCGGCGCCTCTCGTGGCCGCCGCGCTCGTCATCTCCCCCTGGACGATCCGCAACTGGATCGAGCTGGATCGCCCGATCCTGATCTCGACCAACGACAGCACGGTGGTGGCGGGCGCCAACTGCAGCGGCGTCTACTACGGCGGCGACATCGCCTTCTGGCACCTCGACTGCGTGTCGCATCGCCGTCCGGGGCTGAACGAGGCCGAGCAGGCGGCGATCTGGCGGCGCGAGGGCCGTGACTACGCCAGGGACCACCTCGGCCGGCTCCTCCCGGTCGTCGTGCCGGCTCGCGAGCTCCGCACCTGGGACCTCTACCAGCCGCGGCGCCAGGCCCGGTTCGCCGAGGGCCGCGACGTCCACGTCCAGGAGGCCGGCACGGCCGTCTACTACCTCCTGGCGGCGCTCGCCCTGTACGGGGTGGTGCTGCTGCGGCGCCGCCGCGAGCCCGTGCTCGTGCTGCTCTCGCCGGTGGCGGTGGTGCTGCTGTCCACGGCGGCGTCGTTCGGGCTGCCCCGCTTCCGCCACGCCGCGGAGCTGTCGATCGTCGTGCTGGCGGCCGTGGCGGTGGACGCGCTGCTGAGGCGCCGGGCGGCCGACTAGGAGTCCGCGCGCGCGAGCAGCGCCCCTGCTGCTACCACCGCGGGGAGGGTCACCGCCGGCATCTCCCAGTGCCAGTCGAGGGCGGCGGCAAAGGCCCACACGCCCAGGAGCGCGGGCAGCCCCGAGGCCAGCAGCGGATCGCGCCGCCAGACCTGGCGCGCGCAGGCGGCGACCCCGGCGAGGAACAGGGCGAGAGCCAGCAACCCGGCCAGCCCGAGCTCCCCCACCGTCTCCAGATAGAGGGAGTGGGCGTCCCGTGCTCCCTCCGGGATGTGCCGCCGGCGCAGCCACTCGAAGCGGAAGCTCCCCGAGCCGGCTCCCGCCAGCGGGTGGTCGGCGAAGCTGCCGAGCGCCGCGCCCCAGTAGGCATAACGGGTGCTCTTGACCGAGCCGAGCCGCTTGGCGTTCGTCCCCTTGGGCGGTGGCCCCTTCTCGTTCAGGGCCACCACCAGCGCCAGGCTGCCGGCGGCCAGCAACGCCACGGCGCCGGCAACGGCCACGCGGCGGCTGAGCGTCAGGCGCCCCAGTCCGAAGCGGCCCCGCACCTCGTTGCGCGAGGTCCAGGCCTGAAAGGCGGCGGCGGCGAGAGAGAGCACGAGCAGCGCGACGAGCAGCTCGGCCCCGGCCACCTCGCGCGCATGCAGGTCCCCGGAGACGGATCGCACGTGGGGGATCGCCGCCGCGGCCACGGCGGCGAGCCCGCCCGCCGTCAGGGAAAGGGCGAGGGCGCGAGCCTGTGCCCGCGAGGGCGAGAGCGCCGCGAGCAGGACGATCCCCACCGCCACAGCCGCCAGCGCCCCCCGGGAGAAGCTGAGGTAGAGGCCGGCCGCGATCGGCGGCACGGCGGCGGCTGCCGCCATCCGAACGCGCGCGTCCCTGGTGGGGTCGCCGGCGAGACGGGCGCAGAGCGTCAGCCCCATCGCCGCGAGCGCGCCGGTGGCGTTCCAGTAGGTGAGCGGCTGGTCGAGCCGGCCCTCGCTGCTCAGCCCTCGCGTGAGCTGGATCGTGCCCGGGAGCAGGCGCCCGGACAGGCCGTAGCCGATCACGGCGAGCACGCCGAGCGCCAGGGCCGGCTCCACCGCGCGGGCCAGCGGGCGGGGACGGAAGACGGCCGCCGCGGCCACGAACGTCGCGAGATACAGGATCAGGCGCTGCGCGTCGTCGAGGGCCGGGGCCGCCGACGGGGCCCAGAAGGCGGAGAGCCCGGCCAGGGCCGTCAGCAGGGCGAGGCCCGCGACCGCCAGCCGCGGGGCTCGCGTACGGGGCAGCGGAGGGGTCGCGCTGAAGGCGACGACCGCGACCAGCAGGCAGGCGATGAGGGCGGCGGTGAGGCGCGGCTTGTCGAAGAAGCCGCCGGAGAAGAACGCGAGCGCCGTCGGCCCGCCGAGGAGCAGTGCCGCGGCAGCCAGCCGGGCCGGGTGCAGGCCTCGGATGCTCACTCGCTGGGCGCCGCCGTCCCCAGGCCCGCCGGGACGCCCGCGGGCGGCTCGCTGACGGGCGTCCCCGTGCGGCCCCGGTGCTTGAGCCGCAGGAGCGGCCGCTCCAGCCCGTAGTAGCTGGCGGCGGCGCAGGCGACCGTGATCGCCAGGGCCACGGCCACGAGCACGAGCGAGGGCAGGTCCTTGAAGGGCCCGGCCTCGCGCTTGCCGAGCTTGTCGACGATGGCCACGTGCCATAGGAAGATCCCGTAGGAGATGAGGCCGAGCCAGGCGAGCAGCGGGTTTCGCATTACCGCCCGCGGCAGGCCGCCGAGCCGGTCGCCGAAGACCGCCGGCACGAGCAGGAGCAGCGCGATCAGCCCGTAGACGGCCTGCCCGGCGAACCACTGGGCGGGCCCGAACGGCCGCGGGAAGTCGGGGAAGACACCGAACGCCACGCCGCCCACGAACAGGGCCAGCGCGGCCCCCCAGAAGAGCGACGGCGCTCGCTCCACCAGCCGCAGCGCGAGCGGGCGAGCCCCGGACGCCTGGAGCGACACGCTGGCCACGGCAAGCCCCATGCCGAGCGCGAACCAGTCGATCGTGCCGGGAAGGTGCGTCACCGCGACGCCGGGCACCAGCGTGTAGCGGGCCTCGAGCCCGATGAGCTCCGGCGTGTGGCCGCCGGTGACGGCGAGCCGGTAGAGCACGCTCAGCAGGTAGAGCCCGGCGACCATGACGAACTCCGCTCGGATCTGGGTGACGCGGTCCCGGCCGGCGAGCGGCAGTCGCATCGCCAGCGCGATCAGGGGCAGGACGATGTAGAAGCTCATCTCCACCGAGAGGCTCCAGGCCTGCGAGAGCCCGCCCAGCGACCAATCCGGGACGTACTGCTGGACCAGCCCGTAGTAGACCCACCAGTGGCCCGTCCACATCCCGCCCAGCCCGGGATAGATGGCGAGCACGGTGAGCGCCAGCCAGTAGGCCGGCAGGATGCGGAGCGCCCTGCTGCGCGCATAGTCGGCGACCCGCGGCCGGGGCGTCCCGAGCACCCGGGCAGCCACGAACGGGCGGTAGAGGAGGAAGCCCGAAATCAGGAAGAAGATCGTCACGCCGATGTCGAGCCGAGCCAGGTAGGGGCTGTACCAGGCGCTCGAGCCGTGACTGAAGGCCACGCCGGCGTGCAGCCCGAAGATGCTCAGGGCCGCGATCGCCCGCAGCGCGTCGATCAGCGGGAAGCGCGTGTTGCCCGGCGGCGGGGCTACGACGGGCGGGGTGGACACTTCAGCGCGACTCGGCCACGGCCATCGGCTTGGCGGGGGCCGGCTCGGCGGTGGCCTCGCGCGGCTGCCCGGGCCGCGGCCCCACCAGCCGCTTGAGCGACAGCGCCGGACGCTCGAGCACGTACCAGCTCACCGTGGCTATCGCCGCGCTCAGCGCCAGCGCGACCGTGGGCCAGAGGATGTACGGGTGGATGAAGCCGACCGAGCCGAGGTCCCAGCGCTTGAGCTGCTCGATCACGGCCAGGTGGTAGAGGAAGATCCCGTAGGAGATCATCCCGAGGTAGAGCAGCACGGGGTTGGCGAGCAGCTTGCGCACCGCCCCTCTCGCGGGGTCTCCGAACACGGCCGGGAGGAAGAGCCCCACGGCCACCACCAGGTAGAGCAGATGCTCCGCCAGGTAGCCCGGGCTGTCGGGGCTCGGGAAGCCGCCGTTCGAGACCACCTGCGTGCTAACGACCCAGAAGGCCACGAACGCGCCGAGCCAGCAGAGGCTCGGCAGGCGGTCGATCAGGCGCAGGGCCGCCGGTTGCTCCTCGAGACCCTCGAGCCAGACGCTGACCACCGCGAGCGCCATCCCCGCGGAGAGCCAGTCGAGGTAGGCCGGCATCGCCAGCAGCGCGGCGGCGTGCTCGTGCAGCCCGGTGGTGGCGACGACGATCTTGTAGGCCACGCTCAGCAGGAAGATGCCGCCTATGGCCAACAGCTCGGCGCGAACCCGGGACTCGCGGGTGCGACCCGGCAGCCGCAGCATCAGCGCGGCGAAGACCGGCAGGAACGCGTAGAAGACCACCTCGATGCACAGCGACCAGGCCACCGGGATGCCGCCGAGGACGGCGTTGTTCGAATAGGCCTGCGCGAACCCGAAGTAGCGCGGGATCCCGCCGAGGGTGAGCACGCCGGCCGTGCCGAGCCACACCGTCGTGACGATCAGGGCGACGTAGTAGCCGGGCACGATGCGAAGGAAGCGGCCCCACGCGTAGGCGCCGACGTGGGGGGTCCGCTTGCCGTCCACGCGGTGGCGCACGAAGGGCCGGTAGAGCAGGAAGGCCGAGATCAGGAAGAAGATCGTCAGCCCCACCGCGAGCCGGTTGAGGTAGGGGCTGAGGGTGGCGCCCTCCCGCGCCCCCGCCGGCGCCGCAACGTGGGCCATCAGGACGATCAACATGGCAATCGCCCGCATCGAGTCCAGCAGCGGAAAGCGGGTCGCCCGGACGTTCATCCGATCGGCCGAGCGTAGCGGAGGCGAAGCACCCCGTAGTCGCCGAAGCGGGCCGCCGGGACGTAGTTGCGCGCCAGGTAGCGGTCGAGGATTCGCACGCCGCTTGAGCGCCCCGCGCCGTTCGGCTCTCGCTCGGTGGCCACCGGATCGAGCCAGCGCACCACGATTCGGGGCCGGGCCCGCCGCAGGTCAGCCACCATCTCGCGTTGCACCGGCGCGGTGGTGACCACCCCGGGCTGCATGACGTCGTAGCGGGTCGGATTGGGCCGGTCGAGCAGCACGTACACGAGCGGGTTGCCGACCTTCACCAGGTCGTGCCTCGGGTTGGCCACGAACACCGGGCGCCCGGGCGGGACGCGCGCGTCCACGTAGCGCGCGAGCGCCTCGAGCGAGCGCGCCTCGGCCGGGTCCGTCCGCACGCCATCGGCCACGTCGAGGTGGATGCGAGAGGTCGGCGGCAGGCGGAAGGCCTGCACGAACTTGCGATCGAGCCCGTGCAGCGCCACCAGCGCCAGCGCCGCGGTGAGCGCCGCCGCCGGCAGGGCGCGGCGCGCCCGGACCTCCCGGTCGGCCGCCGTGGCCAGCAGGATCGGCAGCACCGCCGCCAGCGGGATCAGGTGGAACTCGTCCGCCCGGGCCACGAGATAGCCGACTCCCACGACCGCGTGCGGTACGGGCGCCCACGCCTGGAGCGGCGGACGGTCGCGCACCGCCGCGAGCAGCCACAGGCCCGAGCCCGCGAGCAGCACGTAGGGGAAGTAGAACTCGAAGATCTTGTTGAGGTCGAAGGGGTGGGGATAGCCGCCTGGCAGCGGCAGCCGCTGGAGCGGCTGCACGTCGAAGGCGAAGCGCACCGTGTCGTGCCAGAACGTGCCCGGACCGCCCGCGATGGCGAACGGCGCTACGAGGACGATCCCGGCGCCCGCCGCCGCGACGGACGCCCGGACCGCCGCCGCCCGCCCCGCAGCCGCCCAGGCGGCGATCGCCGCCCCGGCCGCGCAGGCCAGGCCCAGCTCCAGCCGGAAGCCGATCGCGGCCCCCGCGAGCAGGCCGGCGCCGACGGGGCTGCGCCGCGCCAGCAGTATCGCGCCGAGCCCGAGCGCCAGCGCCGGGGGGTTGGGGCTGGGGATCGTGGGGAACGCCATGGCGCCGGCCACGGCGAGCCAGGCGCCGAGCGCGAAGGGCTGCGGAGCGTCGCGGCGCGCGATCGCGTATGCGAGCACGGCCACGGTGGCGTCCAGCAGTACCCGAACGACTCGCCAGGCGAGCAGCGAGGGGCCGAACACCTCGTTCAGCCCGCCGAGCACGAACGGCTGGGCCGGCCCGTAGTTCCACCAGAAGTCCCCGTAGGGCAGCTGACCGCCGGCCACCCGCGCCGCGGCCTGCAGCATCAGGCCCTCATCGTGAGGGTTGATCCCGCGGAGGATCGTGAAGCCGGAGAGCGCCGCCGCGCCCGCGAACAGGAGTCCGTAGCGGATCCAGGGGCTCGACGCCCGCACGGGATGGCAGCCTAGGGACTCGTGACCTCGTCGGTTCGTCGTCGCGTGGCCTTCAACACCGCGGTGCAGGTGGCGGGGAAGGGCGCGGTGCTGGTGATCGCGGCCGGCTCCATCGCCGTTCTCACGAGGTACCTCGGGCCGGATGACTACGGCCGTTTCACGCTCGCGCTGATGTTCATGCAGCTCTTCGGCGTGCTGGCCGACGTGGGGCTGTTCACGACGGTGGTGCGGGACATCAGCAAGGACCCGGCTCGCACCGAGGAGCTCGTGGGCAACGCGCTCACGCTGAGGTTGCTGCTCTCACTGGTGGCGATCGCCCTTGCCGCGGGCGTGAGCCTGCTCCTCCCCTACTCCCACGACGTAAGGGTCGCGATCGTCCTGGCGGGCGGCCCCCTCCTGCTCGGGATGCTCAACACGTCCCTGGTCGCCGTCTTCCAGGCGCGGCTGCGGATGGGCCGCGCGATGGTCGCGGAGATCGTCGGCCGCGCCGCCGGCTTCGCGCTCGCGGTCCTCGTGGCGACGCTCGACCTCGGCTTCTACGCGGTCATGGCCACCGCCGCGGGCGGGGCGCTGGTCACGCTCCTCTGCACCTACTTCCTCTCCCGGGGCCTTGTCCGGATTCGCTTCCTGGCGGATCGCGCGCTGTGGAAGCCGTTGCTGGCCGCGAGCCTGCCGCTGGGACTGGCCCTCGCCATCAACGAGCTCTACTTCCGGGCCGACACGCTCGTGATCTCGCTGTCCCGTTCCTACGAGGACGTCGGCCTCTACACCCTCGCCTACCGCATCCTCGAGTTCACGCTCGCGCTGGGCACGGTCTTCCTCGCCTCGGTCTTCCCGGTGCTCTCGAGCCGGATGGCGGCCGGCGGGCCCGCCGTGCGGCGCACGATCCAGTCGGCGTTCGACTTCTTCGTGATCGTCGGCGTGCCGCTGGCGGCCGGCGGGGCGATCGCGGCCCCCGCCCTGATCAGGCTCGCCGGCGGGCCCGACTTCGCCGACGCCGCCACCCCCCTCCAGATCCTGCTGGTCGCGGGCGCGCTGGCGTGGGTGAACGGAGTGTTCGGCTACGCGCTGATCGCCAAGGAGCGGCAGCTGAACGCCCTCTGGCTCAACGTGCTCGGCCTCGTGGTCAACGTCGGCCTGAACCTCGCGCTCGTGCCGGAGTACGGCATAGTGGCCGCGGCCGTGATCACTGTGTTCTCCGAGCTCGTGATCCTGGCCGGCTCCTACGTCCTCATGCGGCGCCACTTCGAGTTCTTCCCCCGTCCCGGGCTCGTCCCGCCGGTGCTGCTGGCCGCCGCCGCGATGTCCGCAGCGCTGTGGCCCCTTCGCGACACGTCGTTCTTCATCCTCCTGCCGGTCGGGTCCGCGGTGTATGCGGGCCTGCTCCTGGTCATCAGCCCCTCGAGCCGCGCCACCCTGGCCGGGATCCGGCAGTGAGCGTGTTCGACCTTCCCCGGGGGCCGCGCGACAGCCGAGACTGGTACCTCGACGCGGACCCGATGCGCCAGGTCGACTACGCGCTGGTCGACTTCGTGCAGGCCCATGCCGGCTCCACGGTGCTCGATCTGGGCTGCGGGCTGGGCGGCTACACCAAGGCGCTGGCCGACCGCGGGATCGATTGCCGCGGCCTCGACGTCTCCGAGGAGTACGTGCGCCGGGCCCGCGAGCTGGGCGTGCGCGCCGACGTCTATGACGGCGACCGGCTGCCGCTCGCCGACGGGAGCATCGACACCGTGGCGATGCTGGAGGTGATCGAGCACCTCGAGGATCCGGGCGCCCTCCTCGGCGAGGCGCGCCGCGTGGCTCGCCGCAACGTGCTGGTGAGCACCCCCAACTGCACGCAGCGCTTCGACGGGGTGCCGATCGAGTTCAGTCACATGCTGGACCTGGACCACCGCCACTTCTTCACCGTCGAGTCGCTCCGCGAGCTGCTCGCGGGCGTCTTCCCGGATTGCGCGGTGGAGCAGGCGGCGCCCCTCGACGGCCTCATCGCGCAGCGCGTGCTCCCTGGCCCGCTGCGTCCGCTCTACCGCGTCCTCGACCGGATGGGGCTCGCCCGCCCGCGCTACTTCTCCCGGCTGCTGGCTCGGTGCGAGGTGGGCGGGTGACGCGGGTGCTCGTGGTCTCGGCGGAACCGGTGGCCGAGCGCATGGCGGGCCCCGCGATCCGGGCGCTCGAGCTCGCCCGGGCGCTGTCCGCCCACTGCGACGTGACGCTTTCCGCGCCCGCGCCGAGCGAGGCCCCGCTCCCGCTGCTGGAGGCGGGGCTGGCCGACTTCGACGCTCTCCTCGAGGCGTTCCGCGGCCACGACGTCGTGGTCGCGCAGCAGCTGCCCGCGCAGCTCCTCCGGCACCTCCGGCGGCTGCCGGCCCGGTACGTTGCGGACCTCTACAACCCGCTGATGATCGAGGTGCTCGAGGCGCTGGACGGCTCGCCGGGCGATCGCGCCACGGGCAGGCGGACGGCTCTGGCCGTCCTCGCCCAGTGCGCGGCGGCCGACTTCGTCATCTGCGCCAGCGAGAAGCAGCGCGACCTGTGGCTCGGCGCGATGGGCGTCACCGGTCTGCTCGACGTCGACGCCTACCGCGCCGACCCCACCTATCGCTCGTTCATCGACGTCGTCCCGTTCGGGCTCCCCGAGGAGCCGCCTCGGCGCGGCCGGCGAGTCCTGAAGGGGGTCTGGCCCGGGATCGGGGACGACGACCGGGTGCTTCTCTGGGGCGGCGGCGTCTGGCGCTGGCTCGACGCCCTGACCCCGATCAGGGCGGTGGAGCGGCTCCGGGACGAGGGGCGGCGGGTGCACCTCGTCTTCCAAGGCATCGAGCGGCCCTCGCTGGAGCCGGGCACGGTGCCAACGAGCGCCGGCGAGGCGATCGGCTTCGCCCGCGAGCGCGGCCTCGAGGGCAGCTGCGTCCACTTTCACCATGGCTGGGTGCCGTACGCGGAGCGACAGGACTGGCTGCTCGACTCGGACCTCGGCGTGTCCGCGCACAGCGACCATCTCGAGGCCCGCTTCTCCTTCCGGACCCGTGTGCTCGACTACCTCTGGGCCGGTCTTCCGGTGGTCACGTCCGGCGGGGACTCGATCGCCGAGCTGGTCGACCGGCTCGGCCTGGGCCGTACCGTCCCGCCGGGCGACGTAGACGCCTACGCCGCCGCCTGCGCGGAGCTCCTCGACGACACCGCTTCGGTGGCCGAGCGGGTGCGGGCGGCGACCCCGCGGCTGCGCTGGTCCGAGGCCGCAGCCCCACTCGTCGGCTACTGCCTGGAGTACCGCGAGCGAGCGGTGCCCCGGAAGGACCCGGCCGTGATCGCCCTCTCCACCTACGGCCAGTATCCGGCGATCGCCTCGCACCTCAGGGAGACGAGCGGACCGCGAGAGGTGGCCCGCCGCTTCAAGCACTTCCTCTCAAGAGCGCTCCGGCAGCGCGGATAGCTCACCGGCCTGGGCGGATCCAGGCCGCTGCCGCTGGCTCAGCCGCGTGCGCTTGAGGCGCAGGAAGGGACGCTCCACGATGTAGTAGCTCGCGGCACCGAGGGACGCCGAGATGACAAGCCCGACGGTCCAGATGAAGAGCATGCGGTGGCCCGAAAAGGCGTCCGTCTCCCCCAGCTTGACGGTCACCGGGTGGTGCCAGACGAACATGCCGTACGAGATCAGGCCGAACCAGGCCAGCACGCGGTTGCGAAGCACTCGGCGGGGGAGGCCGCCCAGGTGGTCGCCGAACACCGCCGGCAGCACGAGCAGGCCGGCGATCGCGCCGAAGAGGATGTGGGTACCGAGCCACGAGGGCGCGGTCGTCGCCTCCGGGAACTTGCCCGTGCGGCCGATCTGTGTCGACACCACCCAGAACAGAACGAGCATCAGCCCCCAGCAGACACCCGGCGCGCGCTCCACGACCCGCACCGGCAGGGGCGTCCTCTCCCGGCCGTGAAGCGCCGCGCTGGCCAGGGCCAGCGACATCCCGATCGCCAGCAGGTCGACGGAGCCGGGCAGCAGAGCCCAGAGGTTGCTCGTGGGGTCATCGCCGATCTGATCGCGGAGGACGATCCGGTAGATGATGCCGGCGGCGTAGAGAAGGGCCAGGAACAGCGCCTCCCGCCGGATCGTTTGCGCGCGCGGCCGACGCTTGACGGCGCGCACCATCATGTACGCGACCAACGGCAGGAGCGCGTAGTAGACGACCTCCACGGTGAGGCTCCACGTGGGGAGGATGCCGCCGCGCGACCAGCCGAAGTCGTACTCCTCGAGGAACAGGTAGTAGGTCCACGAATGCGTGGACCAGAAGCCGCCGAGGCCCGGGTAGATCGCGAGCACGGTGAGGGCCACCCAGTACGCGGGCACGATCCGCAGCACCCGGTTGCGGGCGTAGTCGGCGAGCCGCGGCGCCGGCGTGTCGTTGATCCGCGCCGAGACGAAGGGGCGATAGAGCAGGAAGCCGGAGATGACGAAGAAGATCGGCAGCGCCACCTCGAGCCGCATCGTGTAGCGACCGTACGTCGTCAGGTTGGCGTGGGCCGCGAGCGTCGCGTGCACGGTGAACACGCTGAGGACCGCGATGCCACGGAGCGAGTCGAAGAGCGGGAAGCGCGGATTGCCGGGCGGCGGCTGGAAGACAGGCGGAGCCGGCATGTTTGGCGACAGCATACGCTCCGCCCGTGCACCCTCCGCGGAGCTTTCGGGCACGGCTGGGGCTGATCGCCGGGGGCGGCCTGGCGCTGCGGCTCCTGTACACGCTGGCGTTCTCGCGCGGGTTGCCGGTCACCGGGGACGCACTCACCTATCGCCTCGTGGCGGAACGCCTGGCGGCCGGCGACGGCTTCGTGCGGCCACCGCATCCGGGGCTGCCGGCGCCGCTCGGAACGGGGCCGACAGCCGAGCACCCGCCGCTGTTCGAGCTGCTGCTGGGCGCCGTCGACCGGCTCGGGATCGATTCCGTGCTGGCCCAGAAGTCCGCGATGTGCGCGGTCGGGACCGTGACCGTGGTGCTGATCGGGCTGGCGGCCAGGCTCGTGGCCGGCGAGCGCGCGGGGCTCCTCGCCGGCGGCATCGCCGCGCTCTACCCGTTCCTCTGGGTGGCCGACGGCTCGCTGATGAGCGAGTCGCTCTACGGGGCCCTGATCGCCGGGGCTCTGGTACTCGCGATCTCGTTCGCGCGCTCGCCGACGCCGAGGCCGGCCCTCGCGCTGGGCGCCGTCGTCGGGCTGGCCGCCCTGACCCGCGGCGAGGCCCTGCTGCTGGTCGTCCTCCTGGTGCTGCCGCTCGCGCTGAGCCGGCGGCTGCCCTGGGGCCGGCGGGCGGCGCTGGCGGCGATGGCCGTGGCGGCGACCGTGCTCGTGATCGCTCCCTGGACCGTCCGCAACGCCCTCACCTTCGACCGCTTCGTGCCGATCGCGGCGAGCACGAGCTCCGCGATCGCGGGAGCCAACTGCGATGACAGCTACCACGGCCGCTTCCTCGGTCTCTGGCAGTTCCAGTGCTACGGGCGGCGGCCGCCCGGCGACGAGTCGGAGAAGGCCGCGGTCTATCGCCGGCGCGGCCTCGACTACGTGGATGCCCACTCCGGTCGCCTGCCCGTGGTGCTGGCGGCGCGACTGGGCCGCGTTTGGGACCTCTACCACCCGCTCCAGCAGGTGAAGTACGAGTACTTCGAGGGACGCAGCCGCACGGCGAGCAAGCTCGGCCTGATTGCCTACTACCCGCTGCTGCTCCTGGCCCTGGCGGGCGCGATCCTCATCCGGCGGCGCCGGGGGCCGTTGCTGCCCCTGCTGGCGCTGCCGCTCACGGTGTCCGTGACCGCGCTGCTCGCCTACGGGCTCACGCGCTTCCGCTTCGCCGCCGAGCCGGCGATCGTGGTCCTCGCCGCGGTGGCGCTCGACCGTTTGGTCGCTCAGCGCGCCTCGGCCCGGGCGGGGACGCTCACGGCGCCCGGCTGATCGGGCGAGACGCCGGGGGGCGAGACCAGTCGCTTGAGGGACAGCGCCGGCCGCTCGAGCAGGTAGTAGCTGAGCGCCGCGACCGCCACGGTCACCGGGGGCGCCACGAGCAGCCAGAGCAGATTGGGATCGAGGAAGCTCGGCGTTCCGAGGCCGGTCCAGTCGCCGAGGCGGTTGATCACGGAGCCCTGCCAGAGGTAGATCCCGTAGGAGACCAGCCCGAGCCAGACGAGCAGGCGGTTGCCCATCAGGGCGCGCACCCAGCCGCGCTCCCGCCGGCCCACGACCGCGGGCGCGAGGAGCGCCAGCGCCGTGAGCCCGTAGAGCAGGTGCACCGACAGGTTCTGACGCGGGCTGCCTTCCACGAACTGCGCACCCGCCAGCGCCGAGAGGCAGAAGGCCGCCCCCGCCAGCGCCCATGCCAGTCCGGGCCAGTCGTCGATCCAGCGCACCGCGCGCGGCAGCTCGGAGTCCCGCTCCTGGAGCCAGACGGTGAGCAGGGCGAGGCCCATGCCGAGCGCGAACCAGTCGAGGAAGGCGGGGAGGGTCAGAAGCGGCGAGCCGAGCAGGTGGCCGCCGCCCTCGAGCGCCCAGACACGGAACCCGAGCCCGGCGACCGTGAGCACGACGAGGCCTCCGATCTCGAGTCGGTAGCGATCCCGCCTCGAGCGGGCGGGCGCCGCGCGCAGCGCCAGCGCGTAGAGCGGCAGCAGCGCGTAGAAGGAGATCTCGACGCACAGCGACCACGCCACCGCGAGCCCGCCGAGGGACTCGGACGGGTCGTACACCTGGGCGAAGCCGTAGAAGAGCGGGACGTGGTCGAACACCTCCGGCTTGATGAAGATCGCCAGGAAGGTGAGCGCGGCCCAGTAGGCGGGCACGATGCGTAGGAAGCGCCGCCAGGCGTAGGCGCCCACGTGGGGGTTGTTGCCGTCGAGGAGGTGGGCGGCCACGAAGGGCCGGTAGAGCAGGAAGCCGGAGATCAGGAAGAAGAGCGTCACGCCCACAGGCAGCCGCACCGCCAGGTCCGACAGCACCGGCACCGTGAACGCCCCCGCGTACCCGGCAAGGTGGAAGGCGAGGATCGCGAGCGCGGCGGTCGCTCGAAGCGAATCGACCAGGGGGAAGCGCCCGGAACGGGTGTCCATCGCGGCGAGCTTACGGAGTCGGGCTCTCTACGACGACGTCCCTCTACGCTTTCGCCGCGATGGCGGCGGTTGCCCACCACGTGCTGCTGGCGCTGTCGGTGGCGGCGCTGGCCGGCACAGCCCTCCGCACCGCCTCGCTCGCCGCTCCGTCGGGCCTCGAGCGACTCGTGTCCGCGGCCGCCATCCTCGCCGCGATCGCCGCGGTCGAAGCCCTGCTCCTCGGCCTGGCGGACCTGGGCACGAGCCCCGCCGCGCTAAGCATCGCAGCCGCCCTGACCTGGCTGGCCTCTCGCCGCATCTCCCCACGTGGACCGGCGCCCGCGGCCGAAGCGATCGAGGCCTGGCGGGCCGCATCCCCGGCCACCCGCATAGCGCTCGGAACCCTCGCGGGCGCCTGGCTCGCGTGGAGCGCCTGGCTGCTTCGCTACCCCGCGCTGGGGTTCGACAGCGTGACCTATCACCTGCCGGAGGTCTTGGCCTGGATCCACCAGGGGACCCCCGGGACGGTCGAGCCGATCTTCCCCGGCGTGGAGGTGGGCAACTACCCGCTCACCAACGAGGTGCTGGTGGCGTGGTCGAGCGGTATAGCACGCAGCTTCGTCCCAGCGGCGCTGTGGGCGGCGCCCTTCATGGTCCTGCTGGCCGCATCCGGCTGGCTCGGGCTGAGGACGCTCGGGGTCGAAAAGCGGCTGACGGCGCTGGCCACGGCCGTCCTCTGCACGCCGCCCGTGCTGACCAACTACGCAATGAACGGGGCGCAGACCGACCTCCCGGCGCTCGCCTGGCTCGTAGCCGCGGCGGCGCTGTGCGCGGGCGCGCCGCGCCGGCCCGTCCTCCTCGTGCCGGCGATCGTCGCGCTCGGGCTTGCGGTTGGCACGAAGACCACCGCGGTGCCGCTGGGCGCGATGGTCCTGTTGATCGCCGTCGTGGCCTGCCGGGCGCGCCTGCGGCCGCTCGCGGCGCCAGTCGCGGCGGCTGTGCTGCTTGCCGCGGCGGCGGGGGGGTTCTGGTACGCGCGGAACCTCGTTGACCACGGCTCACCCTTCTGGCCGGTGGCCGCCGCTCCCTGGGGCGACCCGGTGAGCGTCGACAATCGCGCTCCCAGCTTGCTGGACCGGCCGCGTCAGACGGTCGAGCGCCTGCACGGCGACTACCTCGAGATCTTCGCCGGCGGCGTGGTCCTGCTGGCCGGTGGCGTGTTGGCGCCGCTGGTGGCGCGCCGGCGCGAGGTCGCCGCGGCGTCGGGCGCGGCCGCCGCCACCATGCTGCTGTGGGCCGGAGCGCCCAAGACCGGAACGGGGGTGCACGACGCGACCACGGTCGCGACGGTCCGCTACCTGCTGCCGAGCATGGCGGCGGCGGCGCTCGCGCTTGCCCTGGCCGGCCGCCGAGGCGGCTCTGCTCGCGTCTACGCGGTGGGGGTCCTCGGCGCGGTCCTGGCTCTTAACCTGTGGCAGACCTTCGACCTCGGGTTCCCGAGCGTGCCGAGCCCGCTGACGCCGCTGGCCGGCGCGGGGATCGGTGCCCTCCTCGCGGCCGTCGCGGTCCGCTACACGTTCCCGGGGCGATCCGTTCGCGTGCACCCGGCCATGGCTGCCGCGGGGATCCTGATCGCGGGGGCGCTCTTGGGCCTCACCGCCGGCGGGATGGTCGAGCGCCACGCCCGCACGAAGCTCTTCGACGCGGGGCTCGTGCGCTGGTTCGATGCCCTGCCCGCGGCAGACGAACGCCTCGCCGGGATGTCACCACTCCTGGTTGCGCCGGTTGCGGGGAACGACCTCCATCGGCGCGTCGAGCGGATCGCCCCGAAGATCGGCTGCCGCGAGGTGCGCGCGCGCCTGCGCAGCGAGTGGATCGTGGTCCAGACGCGCTCGTTCCGGATCCTCGGGCCCGTCCACGCGCGGACATGCCTCGCCGCGCGCCGCCCGGCGGCAGAGGACGGCTTTCGCGTCTACGGTCGCTGACGTCATCCGCGGCGACAGATCGCCACCAGGTCGAGGCAGTTCTCGATGCCCGCGGATCGGAGCTCGAAGTCGTCCAGCGTGATGGCCTCTGCAGCAGGGTGCGACGTCGAGCGCTCACGCGCGAGGCGTCGGTCGTAGAGCCGCTGGCGCAGGGGACGAGGCAGTAGGCGCCGGAGCCGCAGCGGATCCCGCCGCAACAGGGCCTCGAGCCGGCCCAGCTCCATCCGTACGATGCTCCAGATAGCGCTCGCTGCCGAACAGCCCCCGGAGCTCGACCTCGGCGAACCAGCGGGAGCAGAGCTCTCGGAGCTCCTCCGGCGAGTACTCGACGTAGTGGTAGGGATCGATGATCTCGTCGGCGCGGGCGAAGGTCAGCCGGTTGGGCGTCACGAAGACCGCCACCGCGTCCGGATCCAGCACCCGCGCGACCTCCGCCATCACGCGCTCGTGATCGGAGACGTGCTCGAGCGAGTGGACCGACAGGACGGACGCGAAGCTCCCGTCGTCGAAGGGGATCGCGCGCATGTCCGCCACGACGGTCTCCCGCTCCTGCCCGGCCAGCGCCGAAGCGTCGCGATCGAGGCCGACGCTCTCGCGCGGCTCGAGGTAGGCGAAGGAGTGGCCGATCCCGCAGCCCAGGTCGAGCACGCGCCCGTCGGGCAGCAGGTCGGCACACAGCTTGTAGGCCGCCACGTGGCGCTGCCAGGTCGGGTTGAAACCGCCCTCGGAGGTCGAGACGCGCTCGCCGGTCAGCCTCATGGCACGAACTTACGCGAGCGCACGATCCCGGCCCGGTGGAGCGCCAGCCGCGCGCAGGCCCACAGCGTCTTGAGGCCGTAGACGGTGGCCGGGCCGCAGGCCGATCGACGAGGCGTCGTCGAAGTAGCGCGTGGGAGCCGGGCACCTCGGCGATCCGGAAGCCGAAGTAGGCCGCCTGGATCAGCATCTCGGAGTCGAAGCTGAAGTCGAGCGCGTTGCGCAGGAACGGGACCTCCAGCAGGAGGCGGTTGGAGTAGGCGCGGTAGCCCGTGTGCATCTCCGACAGGTGCGTGCGGAGAACGCGGTTCTCGATCGCGGTGAGGAAGCGGTTGGCCAGGAACTTGTAGAGCGGCATCCCGCCGGCCCGCGCCATCCCGGGCTCGGCCAGCCGCGAGCCGAGCACCATGTCGGCCTCGCCGTCCAGGATCGGCTGGATCAGCTGCGGGATCAGGGTCGGCTCGTACTGGCCGTCCGGGTGCAGCATCACCACGACGTCGGCGTCCTCCTGGAGCGCCTGCAGGTAGCAGGTCTTCTGGTTGCCCCCGTAGCCCACGTTGTGCGGGTGCCAGACGAGCTTGATCGGCAGCTCCCGGGCCAGATCCAGCGTGTTGTCCGTCGACTTGTCGTCGACGAGGATGATCTCGTCGACCGCGGACCGGGGGATCCCGTTCACGGTGCGCTCGAGCGTTCGGGCCGCGTTGCGCGCGGGCATCACCACGACCACCTTGGCGTCGCGCGGGTCAGCCACGGCGCGCCTCCACGTAGACGCTGCCGCCGCGTCTGAGCGCGGCCTCGGCCAGGCCGAGCACCGCCGCCACGGGCAGCAGCAGGGTAGCCGCCGCGAGCAGCGCGACGCGCCGTCCCGCGGACAGCGGCCGACGGCGCGCAGCCGGCCGGCGGATCGCGTCGTAGAGGTCCGGCCGGCCGGGGAGGCTCCCCACGAGCCCGTGGAGCCAGCCGAACACGACCTGGCCACCGCGGAGGTGGCTCACCCGCTCGACGGTCAGCCCCAGGTCGCGCAGTCGCTGGACGAGCGCCCCCGCGGGCACGTGGACGAGATGGCGAGGCAGGTCGAGCGCGAGCCAGCGGTCGCCGAAGGCACGGGCCTGGAGGCTCGCGGCGTTCGGCATGGCGGCCACGAAGCACCCCTCGCGGGAGCAGGGCGGCGGCCGCCTGCTCCAGCGCCCCCGCCGGGTCGGGCAGGTGCTCGAGGGAGTGCCAGAAGACGACCGCGGCCCAATCGCCGCCGAGCTCCCCGATCTCGGCGTCGACCACTTCGGCGCGATCGCTGTGCCGCTCGAGGCCGAGCGCGTCGCGGCCGTTTGCCTTCAAGGCGTCGAGGAGCGTTCCGTCGCCCGCGCCGACGTCGAGCACCCGGCCCGCGGGCGCGATGCGGCGCGATCCGGCGGGCGAGCGCTCCGCGCGAGCGGCGCAGCACGACGTCCCCGGGCCCGGAGAATCGTCCCTCACGGGGTCGGTACCAGTCGGCGTAGGCAAGCTCGAGCTCCTCCTCCGTTGGCCAGGGATCGGTGGTCGCGGTCCCGCACGCCGGGCAGCGGGTGCGGCCGTCGAGCCGCTCGGCGGCCCCGTCGAAGGCCGCTCCGCACCAGGCACAGCGGGGGACGGCGCGCATCACGTGCGCGGCTAGGCTAGCGGCCGATGCGCCCGCCGCGGAGCTTCCGCCTCCAACTGGGAGCCGTAGCGGCGCTGGGCGTCGGGCTGCGGGCGCTCTACGTCGGACTCACCAGCTCGGCCTCTTCGTTCCACGTCGTCGGCGATCCCGCCGTGTACAAGTTCACCGCCGAGCACCTGGCCGCGGGCGACGGCTACATCTCGCCCATTCACTTCTTCGCCGGCGATATCGCCCCGACGGCCGAGCACCCGCCGCTGTTCTCCCTGACGCTCGCCGGCCTCATCAAGCTCGGGGCGAACGGGATCACCTCCCAGCGCCTGCTGGTGGCGTGCGTCGTGGGGGGCGCCGTGGTCGTGGCGGTGGGCTTGCTCGGCCGGCGCGTGGCGGGCGACCGGGCGGGCCTGATCGCGGCGGCGCTCGGGGCCGGCCTCCCCACCCTGGTCGGCGCGGGCGGTTCCGCCGAGAGCGAGCCGCTCTACGGCCTCTGGCTCGTCCTCGCGCTGATCTTCGCCTACCGCCTCCTCGACCGCGGCGACATGCTCTCGGCCGCCGGGCTCGGCGCGGCGATCGGGCTGGGAGCTCTCACCCGCAACGACGCCCTGCTCCTGCTTCCCCTGCTGGCGCTCCCGATCGCGATCCGCGGCGGACCGGGGCGCTGGAGCCGGCTCGCGGTGAGCTGCGTGGTGGCGGCCGGTCTCCTGGCTCCGTGGATCGCGCGGAACTGGATCGTCTTCGACCGGCCGGTGCTCACTACCAACTACGGCCAGGGCCTTGCCGGCAGCAACTGCCGGCCGACCTACTACGGGGACGAGCTCGGCTTCTTCTCGCTGTCCTGCTTCCGGCTCGACGCCAGGCGCAGCGAGGCCGACTGGTCCGCGGACCTGGCCCACCGGGGCCTCTCCTATGCGAGGCATCACGCGGGCCGCGCGCCGCTCGTCATGATCGTCCGGGTGCTACGGGGCACGGGGTTCTACGAGCCCGGCGAGCAACTCCGGATCTACAACATGCCGCAGCGCATGCAGGACGTGGGCATCGCGCTCTGGTATCCGCTGCTGCTGCTCGCCGCGGCCGGGCTATTGATCCTCCGTCGCCGTGGGGAGCCGCTGGCGCCGCTCCTCGCCCCGATCCTGGTGACGATCCTCGTGTTGGCGCTCTACTCGGGGATCACCCGTTATCGCCACGGTGCCGAGCTCTCCATGGTTGTCCTCGCGGCCGTCGCCCTCGACGAGCTGCTGCGGCGAGTCGAACGACGGCCTGTGCAGTGACGCTCGGCCATCACGTCCTTCTCGGGCTCTCGATCGCCGCGCTCGGAGCGGCCGGCCTTCGGGTCGCCTCGCTCGCCGCGCCGCGCGGGCTCGAACGCGTCGTCACCGCGGCGGTCGTGGTCTGTGCGGCGGCGGTGATCCAGACCCTGCTCCTGGGGCTGCTAGCACTCGGCGGCAGTCCGGTGGCCCTCGCGCTGGCCGCCGGCGCGACCTGGCTGGGGGCGCGCCTGCTGCTGCCCGCGCCCGCGCTCCCGCCGGGCGCCGAGGTGGCGGCGTGGTGGCGGGACTCCGGCCTGGCGATGCGGGTGGGCCTCGGCGCGCTGGCGGGAATGGGGCTCGCCTGGAGCGTGTGGCTCCTCCGCTACCCGGCGCTCGGGATCGACAGCATCGCCTACCACGTGCCCGAGATCGTGGCCTGGACCCACAACGGCACGCCCGGCTCAGTGGAGTCGATCGTTCCCGAGCTGTCGGTGGGCAACTACCCGCTCACCAACGAGGTTTTGCTGACCTGGGGAACCGCGATCAGCCGGAGCTTCGTGTTCCTGACGCTCTGGCCCCCGGCGATGCTCGCGCTGCTGGCCGCCGCCGGCTGGCTTGGCCTGCGCTCACTGGTCGTCCCACGCCTGCCAGCGCTGCTGGCGCTGGCCGCGCTGCTGTCCACGCCCATCCTCACGAACCACCAGATGAACGGCGCGCACACCGACCTTCCGGCGCTCACCTGGCTCGCCTGCTGCGCGGCCCTCTGCGCAGCCTCGGTCCGGCGACCGCTTCTCCTGGCGCCCGCCGTGCTCGCGGCCGGGCTGGCGATCGGCACCAAGACCACCACGGCCCCGCTCGCGCTTCTCGCCCTGGCGATCGCCTACGTGCCGCAGCGCGGACGGCTGCGTCCGCTCGGCCGGCCGCTCGCCCTGGCGGGCGCGGGCGCGCTCGCGGTGGGGAGCTACTGGTACCTGCGCGACCTGGTGGACCACGGCTCGCCGCTCTGGCCCTTCCTCGCTACGCCCTGGGGCGACGACCTGCCGCGCCATTTCGCGACCGCGGTGACGTTTCTCGACAGGCCGCGGCTGACGCTCGACCGCATCGGTCACGACTACCTGGAGGTGTTCGCCGGCGGGATCGTGCTGCTCGCGGGAGCGGTCCTGGCGCCCCTCGTCGCCCGCCGCCGCGAGGTGCTGGGCTGCGCTACGGCGACGGCCGTGGCGGCCGTGCTCTGGGCCAACGCACCACTCACGGGAGTCAACGACTTCCCGGTTCTCGACTTCACCGCACTGTCGACCCTGCGCTACAGCTCCCCCGCGCTGGCGGCCGCGGCGCTCACGCTCGCGCTGGCCGCTCGGGCCGGCCCGCGGGCGCGCGGCTACGCGGTCGCGGTGCTCGCCGCGGCGACCGTGCTCGGCGTCTGGCAGACGTTCGACCTCGGCTTCCCGAACGTGCCGCGGGCGACGACGCCGCTCGTGGGCGCCGCCCTGGGCGCGCTGGCGGGCTTCATGGCCCGACCGGTCCAGCTCCCCCGCGGGCCCGCGGCGCGCCTGGCGGCGGTGGCGGTCGTCGCGGCCGCGGCAGGAGCGCTCCTGGTGCCGGCCGCGAACGGTTACGTGAAGCGCCACGCCCGCACCGGCCTGTACGACGCCGAGATCGTCAGCTGGGTTTCGAGCCTGCCCGGGTACTCCGACGATCGGCCCACGATCTCGATCGCCCCCGTGATGACCGGCGTCCTCGCAGGCGACCGCCTTCAGCACCGGCTCGAGCTGGTTCCTGTCCGGGAGCGCTGCGACCGCGTGCGCGCGCTGCCCAGGCAACAGTGGCTCGTGGTCCACCGCAATCCGCTGAGGATCCGCGGGCGCTCGAACACCCAGCGCTGCCTGGCCTTCGTCCGCCCGACCCACGCGGGGCGCACGTTCCGCTTCTACGGCCGGGTGGCAAGCGCTCGCCGTCGATGACCGTCCTGCACCACGCCCTCCTCGGCTTGTCGGTGGCGGCCCTGGCGGGGGCCGGCCTGCGGCTCGCCTCCCTGACCGGGGCGCGCGGCCTCGAGCGCGTGCTGGCCGCGGCGGTGCTGGCCGCAGCCGCGGCCGCGCTCGAGGCGCTCGTCCTCGGCCTCGCCGGCTGGGGCACGAGCACCGCCGCGCTCGCGCTCGCCGCCGGGGGCACCTGGCAGGCCACCCGTTTCCTGATCCAGGCGCCGGAGCCGCGGCCGGCCACCGAGGTCGTGGCCTGGTGGCGCGGGCTCGAGCTGCCCGCCCGCCTGCTGCTGGGCGCGGCCGCCGGGGTGTGGCTCGCGTGGGCCGTGTGGCTCCTGCGCTGGCCTGCGCTCGGCTACGACAGCGTCGCCTACCACGTGCCCGAGGTGGTGGCCTGGGTCCACGGCGGCAGGCCGGGTGCCGTCGAGACGATCCTTCCCTCGCTGCCCGTCGGCAACTACCCGCTCACCAACGAGGTGCTGCTGGCCTGGGGCAGCGGCATCGCCCGTAGCTTCGTCGTGATCGGGCTCTGGGCGCCGGCGGCGATGCTCCAGCTGGCGCTGGCGAGCGTCGTCGGGCTCAGGGCGCTACGGGTGCCGTTCGCGGTCCGGGCGCTGGCGGTGGCCGCCCTCTCCGTCACCCCGGTCGTCACGCACTTCCAGATGAACGGCGCGTACACCGATCTCCCGGCGCTCGCCTGGCTCGTGAGCGCGGGGGCGCTCGTCGCCGCCTCGCTGCGACGACCGCTGCTGCTCGCGCCCGCCCTGGTGGCGGCCGGCCTGGCGGTGGGGACGAAAACCACGGTTCTGCCGCTGACATTCGTAGTGATCGGCGCCGCTCTCTGGGTCCACCGCAACCGGCTCCGGCAGCTCGCCGCGCCGCTCGCCCTCGCGGCGGCGGCCGCCCTCGCGGTCGGCGGCTACTGGTACCTCCGCAACCTGATCGACCACGGCTCGCCGTTCTGGCCGATCGTGTCAGGGCCGTGGGGCGACCGGATCCCGGACATCGTCGGGCAGGTCGACTCGCGCTTCATCCAGCACCCGCGTGCGACGCTGCGGCACGTCGGCGACGACTACGCGGACCTGTTCGCCGGCGGCGTGGGGTTGCTGGCCTGTGCCATCGCCGCCCCGCTTCTGGCGCGCCGCCGCGCTGTCGCGGCCGCGGCGGCGGCCACCGCGGCGTCCGTCCTCCTCTGGATGAGCACGCCGCTGTCGGGGGTGGCCGGTCCTCCCGGCCTCGACATCGTGGCGGTCTCGTCGCTGCGCTACCTGCTCGCCGCGCTCGCCAGCGCGGTCCTGACACTCGGCCTGACGGCGCGGGAGGAAGGCGCGGCGCGACTGTTTGCGATGGGAGCGCTCGCCGCCGCCACGGTGATCGGCGCCTGGCAGACGCTCGACCTCGGCTTTCCGAGCGTGCCCTCGCCGGCCGTTCCGCTGGCCGGGGCGATCCTCGGCGCCGCCGCCGGCCTGCTGCTCCTCCGCATCGCCGGACACGTGCCGCCGCTCGCCGCTCCGCTGGGCGCGCTCGCCCTTGGCGCGCTGCTCGCCGTGCCCGCCCACGGCTTCGTGGCCCGGCACGCCGACACCGATCTGTTCGACGCCGAGGTGACCGAGTGGGCCGCGGACCGGCCGGAGTTCAGCGACGGCGACGGGCCGATCGCGATGTCGCCGCGGAGCCTCGGTCTGCTGGCGGGCGACCGGCTCCAGCACCGGCTCGACTTCGTGCCCCGGCACGAGCCCTGCCGCGCGGTGACCGCGCGGCTGCGGGACGGCTGGGTGGTCCAGCAGCTTCCACGGAGGCGCGGCTTCGCGATCACGACCTGCCTCGAGGGCCGCCGGCCGCTGCTCGACGGGCGGGCCTACCGGGTCTTCGGGGCGCAAGGCGCGCACTAGGCTGCCCGCGATGGTCGCCGCTCACCAGGTGCTCCTGGCGCTGACGACGCTCGCGCTCGCCGCCACGGCAATCCGGCTCGCCTCCCGCCTGGTGCCGAGCGGCCTGGAGCGGCTGGTGGCCGCCATCGTCCTCGGCGCGACCGCCGCCGGCCTGGAGGCGCTCCTGCTCGGCATCGCGCGCCTGGGCACCAGCCCGGTGGCGCTGGCGCTGACGACCCTCGCGCTCTGGCTCGCCTCGCTGCGGCTCCCCAGGCCGGAGACCCCTCTGGCAGAGGAGCTCGCCGCCTGGTGGCGCGCGACGCCGCTGGCCGCGCGCGTGGCCCTGGGAGCCGCCGCCGGCGCCTGGCTCGCCTGGACGGCGTGGCTGCTCCGCTACCCGGCGCTCGGGATCGACAGCGTGGCCTACCACCTGCCCGAGGTGGTGGGGTGGATCCACGACGGCAGCCCGGGCGCCGTCGAGCCGATCGTCCCGGGGCTCCCGGTGGGCAACTACCCACTGACGAACGAGGTCCTGATCGCCTGGGGCAGCGGGATCTCGAGGAGCTACGTGGTGGCTGGGATCTGGGCGCCGCTGATGACCCTGGTCCTGGCCGTGGCGGGCTGGGCCGGGCTGCGCCGCTTCGCCGTCCCTACCCCGGCGGCCGGCCTGGCCGTCGCCGCCATCTGCGCCAGCCCGGTCCTCACCCACTACCAGATGAACGGCGCCTCGACGGACCTGCCCGCGCTGGCGTGGCTGGTCAGCGCGTGGGCGATGCTCGCCGCCTCGCGCGAGCACCCGCTCCTGCTCGCCCCCGTCGTGCTCGCGGCCGGCCTGGCCGGCGGCACGAAGACGACCGTCCTGCCGCTCGCGCTGGCGGCGGTGGCGGCCGGTCTCTGGATCCACCGCGCGCGCCTTCGCCGGCTCGCCCGGCCGCTTGGCCTGGCCGCGGCCGCCGCGCTCGCGGTCGGCGGCTACTGGTACCTGCGCAACCTCGTCGACCACGGCTCTCCGTTCTGGCCCTTCGTCGACACGCCCTGGAGCGATGCCCCTCCGGGCGGGAAGCTCAACACCGGGCTCGACGCCAGCTTCCTGGATCGCCCGCGCTTGACGCTCGACCGGGTGGGCGACGACTGGCTCGACCTGTTCGCCGGCGGCTTGCTGATGGTGGCGGGAGCGCTGGCGGCGCCCCTGCTCGCGCGCTCGCGGGCGGTGCTGGTGGCGGCCGGAGTCACCGCGGCGTCGCTTCTGCTCTGGATGAGCGCCCCGTTCACCGGATTCTCGGTCCGCGGCTTCGAGGTCGCCACGATCTCGACCATCCGCTACCTGCTCCCGGCCGCGGCCGCCGCCGCCTTCACGCTCGGGCTCGCCTCCGCCGCGCGCGGGCCCGCGCGGCTGTACGGCATCGGCGTGCTCGCCGCGGCCGCCGTCCTGGGTGTCCTGCAGACGCGCGACCTCGGATTCCCGAGCGTTCCCGGCGCCGCCACGCCCCTCGCCGGCGCGGCGATCGGGGCCGTCCTCGTGCTGGCCGCCGACCGGCTGGCCCTCCGGGCGCCGGCACTGTCGCCGGGCGTCCGGGCGGCGGCAACGGTGGTGCTGGCCGCCGCGGCGGGCGCGCTGCTCGCCACGGCTGCCTCCGGCTTCGTCAGGCGCCACTCCACCACCGCGAAGCTGTTCGGCACGGACGTGGTCCGATGGTTCGTCGACCAGCCCGCCTTCTCGGGCGACGGCCGCGTGGTCGCGGGCGCGCCGGTCACCTGGGGGCCGCTCGCTGGAGACCGGCTCCAACATCGCTTCGCCTGGGTGCCCACGGCCGAGCCCTGCCCGCGCGTGCGCGCCCGCCTGCGGCAGGGCTGGGTCCTGGTGCTGCGCTCGCCCGCCAACAACGCCACTCCCTCGCGCAGCGCCCGCTGCCTGGCGCGTGAGCGGCCGCGCTTCGCAGGCGTGGGCTTCACGGTCTACGGCGGTTGATGGCGGCGCGGACGCAGCGGCGGCTGGTCCTCGCCGGCCTGGCCCTGCTCTCGTACGGGTTGGCCCTGTTCCAGCGGCCGGGGCAGACCGTGGCCGACACGCGGCTCGAGCTCTCGGTCGACCCCGGACTGTTCCTGGACCGCATCGGCTCGGTGTGGAGCGCCAGCACCGACCTCGGGCACGTCCAGGGCGGCCAGTTCAACGGCTATCTGTTCCCGATGGGGCCCTACTTCGCCGGCGGCGACGCGCTCGGGCTGCCGATGTGGCTGCTCCAGCGCCTGTGGCTCGGCAGCCTGCTGTTCCTGGCCGCCTGGGGCGTGGTGCGCCTGATGGAGGCGCTGCTCGAGCGGCCCGCCGGCCTGGCACACGCCGGGGCGGCGCTGCTGTTCGTGCTCAACCCCTACGTCGTCCTCTACACGAGCCGGGGCACGGTCACGCTGCTCGCCTACGCCGCGCTGCCCTGGTTCATGCTCTGCGTGCAGGAGGGGCTCCGCGAGCCGCGGCGCTGGCGAAGACCCGCGCTCTTCGGGCTGCTGCTGGCGGCCACGGGAGGCGGCGTCAACGCGGCGGTGATCGCGTTCGCGCTCGTGGGCCCGCTCGCGCTGGTCGTTTACGAGCTCGTGACCCGGGCCGTCGCGCGCGGCGACGCCTGGTCCTTCGCATGGCGCACGGCGCTTGCGGGAGCGCTCGGCTCGGCCTGGTGGGTGATCCCGCTCGCGCTGCAATCGCGCTACGGCCAGGACTTCCTCCTCTTCACCGAGCAGCCGGCCACCATCTGGGGGACGACGAGCATGTCCGAGCTCGTGCGGCTGCTCGGCTTCTGGGGCCTCTACACCGGGGTCGGCTACGGCTCGATCGAGCCGTTCATGGGCGTCGCCGGCACCTATCTGTTCAGCCCTCCGGTGATCCTGGCGACGTTCCTCGTTCCGCTCTTCGCGGTCGCGACCTTCCGGCTCACGAGCGGCTGGCGCTACGCGCCCTTCTTCGCGCTGCTCGCGGTGGTCTCGCTGCTGCTCATGTTCGCCGGCTTCCCGGAGGGGACGCGCCTCCGAACCGGGCTGGTGGACCTCTACGACCACTTCAAGCCGGTCCAGTTCCTGCGGACGACGTACAAGGCCGCGCCATTGCTCGCGCTGAGCCTCGCCTGCCTCGGCGGGCTGGGCGCGGCGCTGCTGGCCGAGCGAAGGCCGAAGCTGCCGCGGCCGGCTCTCGCCCTCCTCGTCCTGGTGCCCCTCGTGGCGGCGGTGCCGCTGCTCACGGGCCGCGCGATCGACCGCGACCAGGCCTACGGCCACGTCCCGGGGGCGTGGCGGACGGCGCTGCGAGCCGCGGACCGCGCCCAGCCTCCTCGCACGCGCACGATGGTCCTCCCCGGCGAGCTCTTCGGCTGGTATCGCTGGGGCGGGACGATGGACCCGGTGGGACCCGCGCTGTCCCGGCGGCCACTCGCCATCCGCGAGATCGTCCCCTACGCCGATCCTCGGTCGAGCCAGCTCCAGATCGCGGTAGACGACCTCGTGCAGCAGGGACGGCTGGTGCCGGGCCAGCTGCTCCCGCTGCTGCGGCTGCTCGACGTCGGCGCCGTTATCGTGGCGTCCGACAGCGACCGTGTCAGGAGCGGAGCCCCCGACCCGGCGACGGTCGAGGCGGCGCTGGCGGACCAGCAGCTTGGCGGCGGCCGCCCCTTCGGGGCCCGCCGCACGTACGCGCCGCCGGCCGGCCGCAGCGGCGCTGCGGTCACCGTTCCCGACCTGTCGCTGCATCCGCTCCACGGGGACTCCGGGCCGGGCGGCGTGCGCGTGCTGCCCGCCGGGGGGTCGACGGTGCTCGAGGGCGACGCCGAGGCCGTGCCCGAGCTGGCGGCGCTCGGGATGCTCGACTCGCGGCGCGCGCTCTTCTTCGCGGGCGACCTCGCGGGCTCGAGCCTGCGCCGGGCCGTGGCGGCGGGGGCGCCGCTGGTGTTCAGCGACAGCGCTCGCAGGCGGGTCTTCATCGCCGCCCGCCTGCGCGGCAACCGCGGTCCCACGCTCGGCCCGCAGGACCCGATCAGCGCGGAGTCCCCCACCTTCGACCCCTTCCCCGGGCGCGGGTCGAGGGGCCAGACGGTCGCGCTTTATACCGGGCTCCGCCGCCTGTACTCGCCGCTCGCGCCCGGCTTCTCCCAGTTCCCCCAGTTCAGACCCTACGCGGCGCTCGACGGCCGCGCCGACACGAGCTGGCTGGCCGACGAGAACGTGCCCGCCAAGGACTGGTACCTCCAGCTCGACCTCAGTCGCCCCAAGCCCGCGCGCACGATCGCGATCGTCCCCCAGGCGGATCGTCACGGGCGTACGGCGGCCGTCGCGGTGTCCGCCAACGGCGGCCCGGAGCGCCGCGTCGAGCTTCACCGCGGCGTCAACCGCATCCGCCTCGACCAGCCGCGGCTGAGCTCGCTGCGGATCCGGATCGCCAAGATCGTGGGCGATGAGGACACCCGCGGCGCCGGCGGCATCACCGAGCTGCGGATCCCCGGGCTCCACGTGCGCGAGCGCCTCCGCCTTCCGGTCGCGCTTGCGAGTGCCACGAGGGGGCTCGACCTGTCGCGCAACGAGCTGGCGATCGTGCTCCAGCGGACCACCGCCGACTTCCCCTACCGGGCGGGGGCCGACACCGGCGAGCCCGAGGCCCACGCCGCGCTTGGGATGGTCGATGCCGAGGACGGGCTCGAGCGCGAGCTGGACCTTCCAGCGTCGCGCCGCTTCGGGCTCGCCGGCTGGGCCAGCGTGGCCCCCACCGCCCCGGACGACGCGATCGACCGGCTGGCGGGTCTGCCGCGCGGCTGGCGCTTCACCTCCTCGAGCCGGTTCGAGGGCGTGCCGGGGAGGCGGGCGTCGGCGGCGTTCGACGGCGACCCCCGAACCGCCTGGGTGGGGAACCTCCAGCCCGGCAGGACCGCCTGGCTCGCCTGGCGAGCGCCCAGGCCGCTGGCCGTGCGGACGCTGCGCCTGCGCCGCGGGCCGGCGGCATACGCGTTTCCGAGCCGCGTGCGGCTGCTCGCTCCCGGCCTGGCGCCCGTCTCGGCCCGGGTGGGACGGGGCGGCGCGGTCCGCCTGGCGCGCCCGCTCATGACGCGGGCGCTCCGGATCGAGATCGCGTCGACCGCGCCGAGGCGCGCTGCCGCCGCGCGCCGAGGACTCCGGGCCGTGGCGATCGGCGAGGTTGTGGTCCCGGGCCTGCGCCCGCCCGCACCGCGCCGGCGCGGCGCTCTCCGCACGGCATGCGGCGCCCTCACGGCGTCCGCCGCCGGCCGCTCCGCCACGATGGCGGTGGCCGGATCGCTCCCCGAGCTCGACGCCGGTCGGCCGCTCCGCTTGCGCGGCTGCGGCCGCGACTCCGACCTGCGGCTGCCCCGCGGGCGCACCCGGCTGAGCGTGCCCGCGGGACGCGTGATGCGCGCCGACCACCTGGCGCTTCGCTCGCCGGCCCCTCGCCCGCCCGCCGCCACCGCCCCGCCGGCACGCGTCCTCTCCGTGCAGGAGGGCGGACCCCCCGGGGCACCCGAGCGCGCCCGCATCGAGACCGGCGGTCCCGCCTGGCTCGTTCTCGACCAGAGCTTCTCCAGGGGCTGGCGCGCGCGCTGTGGCGAGCGGGACCTCGGCGAGCCGGTCCCGATCTCGGGCTTCGCCAACGGCTGGCCGGTGGGCCGCGACTGCCGCGACGTTCGCTTCGCGTTCAGGCCGCAGCGCGCGGCCACTGCGGGCTACGTGGTGTCCGCGCTGGCCTGCCTGCTTCTCGCCGCCCTGGTCCTTGCCGGGGCCCTGCAGGCGCGGCTCCGCGAGCGGGCCCGCACCCCGCTCCCGAGCCCGCCGCCCGACGAGCTCCTCAGGCTCCGGCCGGGGCCGGCGATCGCCGTCGCTGCGGCGATCGCCGTGGGCGGCGGGCTGCTGTTCGCGCTGAGGATGGGCCCGATCCTCGGCGCCCTCGCGCTCGCGGTGCTCGTCGTCGGAGTGAACGTGCGACGGCTGGTCGCACTGGCGGGGGTATGCATCGCCGCGCTGCCCTTGATCTACATCGCCTTCCCCGCCACCGACAAGGGCGGCTTCTCGTTCCAGTACGCGAGCGATCAGATCGTGGCGCACTTCGTGGCCGAGGTGGCCGTGAGCTGCCTGGCGGCCGCCGGCCTCCTGGCCGCGGCCCGGCTACGCCGGGCTCAGGCCTTGACCACCCGAATCACGCAGTTCCAGGTAAAGAGCTCGCGGAGCAGTGGGACGCGGCAGATGAACGCGAGTCGCGGCCAGTAGCGCGGCTCGATCCGCTCGACCCGCAGGCGCGGGCGGGCGCGTACCAGCCTGATCGTGGGCCCAACGTGCCTCGCCCACAGCCCGGCGCCGTACGAGTTCTTCCGCGGCGGCCCGTGGATCCGCTCGTACAGCCGCGGGCCGAGCCGGGGGCCGAGGTACTGATAGGGCGTCATGTCGTGACCGCCCCACGGCGAGTACCAGTTGGTCCAGGAGATGTAGCCCCAGCCCCCCGGTCGCAGCACACGCTCCATCTCGCGGATCACGCCGTCGGCGTCGGGCGTGTGCTCGAGCAGGTTCGAGCAGAGGGCGCCGTCCACGGACTCGTCCTCGAGCGGCAGGTCGGCGGCGTCGGCCACGATCGCGCCCTCCGGGGCCCGGCCGACCATCTCCATCTCGGCCAGGTCGTTGTCGACAGGAATGACGGAGGCGCCGCGGGCGCGAAGCGCCTCGGTGTAGAAGCCGGGACCGCAGCCCAGGTCGACGAGCGTCTGCCCGGCCAGCGGGCCGTAGCGCGAGTCGAGCTGCTCCGCGAGCTCGGCGCCGAGCAGCCGGTAGAAGGGCGCAGGGTCGGTCTTCTCGGCGCGGAAGAGGCTCCAGAGCGTGCGTACCCGCTGGAGCCCGGTGGGACGCTGCGCGCCGCCTGCGAGGCTCAGGCCACCGCTCCCCGGCTCGCCGTTGCGGCGCTGCGGGCGCTGAGCCCGAGCAGCGCCGGGGCGAGCACGAGCTGGAGCACCACGAGCACGAGGGCGACGCTGGTGAGGTCTGAGCCCACGGCCACGAGCATCCCCAGCTCGGCGACGGCGGCGAGCGCCAGAAGCACGACAAAGACGGAGCGTCCGAGCGCCAGCAGGTACTGCACGCCCAGGTAGACGCAGGCCAGCAGGGACATCGCGAGACCGAGCAGCGGCAGGGCGCCGCTGGCGGCCGTAAGGTCGCTGCCGAACACGGTCCTGAGGAGGGGCTCGCCCGCCACGGCGAAGACCAGCACCATCGGCGCGGCCACGGCGGCTATCAGGACCAGCGTGCGCGCCAGCACCGGCCGCGCGTCGCGCCCGGCGCGGGTTCGCCGGACTGCCTCGGGCAGGAGGTAGAGGCCGAGGCCGATCGCCACCCAGATCACCGCCTTGGCGGCCACGGAGGCGGCGGCGTACGAGCCCGCGTCGGTGGACGACGCCTGGTGCTTCACGTAGACGATGTCGATGTTCTGGAGCGCGGCGATGAGGCTGAACGCCAGGACGGGCGCCCAGGCCCGGCCGAGCAGGGAGCGCAGCCGGAGGTCGGCGCCGGCCTCCACCTCGCCCGCGCTCCGGAGCTCGCGGCTGAGCGGCGCCGCGAGGGCCAGCGCGAGCACGAGGATCGACGCGGTGCTGCCCAGGAAGGCACCGGTCACGCCGAGCCCGACCGCGTACAGGCCGACCCCGAGCACCAGCCGCGCGCCCGCCTCCCCGATGATGGAGTAACCGACCGCCGCGTAGCGACGCAGGCCCTGCAGGGCGCCGCGCTGGACGCAGAGGATGAGCCAGAGGGCGCCGGTGGGAAGGATCGCCGCCGCTGCCCACTGGTCGTCCACGCCCACGAGCGAGGCGACCGGCTCGCGCAGGATCACCGCGAGGACGGTGATCGCCACGGTGCCGACCACCAGCCGCTCGAGCCAGTGCCGCACCCCCGCCCCGGGATTCGCGCGGCCGGCGGCGGCCGCCGAGCTGACCTCGCGTGCAACCGTCGCCTGGAGCGCGGAGCCCGGCACCACGAGGACGGCGAAGGCCGCGACCAGGGCGCCCAGCGAGCCGTAGCCGGAGGCGCCCAGGAGGTGGGCGAAGACGACCGTGAAGACGAGCGCGATGACGTTGTTGGCCATCAGCGCCCCGGCCAGGCCGGCGGCGCGGCCGGTGTCGGACGAGGCGAGCCGCTCGCGCAGCCGCCCCCTCCCCTCCGCCTTGCGCCGCTCGTCCTCGAGGACCTCGAGCGAATGCGAGGCCGTCCGCTCCCAGGTGAAGCCGAGCGCCCGCTCGCGCGCCGCGCGGCCCATCCGCTCGCGCAGCTCGCGGTCCTCGACCAACCGCCGGGTGTGCCGCCCGAGCTCCTCCGAGTCGCGCGCGAGCAGGCCCGTGACCCCGTGCTCGACCGACTCGGGCAGCCCGCCCACGTCGAGCGCCACGCTCGGCGTCTCGCACGCGGCCGCCTCCATCACGGTGAGGCACCAGCCCTCCGCCGACGAGGCGGTCAGGTGGACCCAGGAGCGCTGGAGCAGCTCGAGCTTCCTCTCCTCGCTGACGAAGCCGTGCATGCGGACGCGCTCGCCGAGGCCGCGGGCCTCGATCTCGGCCTCGAGCCCGTCGCGGAAGTCGCCGTCGCCGGCTATGTCGAGCGTCGCGCCCGGCGTGGCGGCGAGCGCGTCGAGCACGACCTCGATCCGCTTGTAGCGCTTGAGGCGGCCGAGGTAGAGCAGGGTGGGCTCGGGGGTGCGCAGCGCCGGATCGGGACGGAAGGCGTCGAGCTCGACGCCGATGTAGCCGACGTCGATCTGCTCGATCCGGGATGCCATGGCCGGCGATATCACGGGCCGAGGCCTCGGAGATGGTGAGGAAGCGCGTGTCGCGATAGAGCGCGCTGAGCGGCGCCGTCTCGAGGAGGAAGGCGGCGAGCCTGCCCTTGGGCCCCATCTCCTCCACGTAGTGATCGCGGTGAATGTGGTGCACGAGTCCCACGCGCGGGACGCCGCGAAGCCACAGCGGCGTCAGGAAGGTGATCCCGTTGATCACCTCGACAACCACGTCGGCGTCCGGGACGAGCCCGCGCCACTGCTTCCAGATCGCCCGCGGGAAGACGGTGGAGCGCCCGCCCAGCCGATAGAGCGTGAGTGGACCGAGACGCTCGACCGGCTCCGCGCCGGGATACGAGGAGGCGATCACCGAGACGCGGTGGCCCAGGAGATCCAGCGCGAGACCTGGCCGAAGAGGTTCGTTCCAGTGCCCCCGCCCTGAGGGTGGGTCCAGTCGCGATCGGAGAGGACGAGGATGTGCATTCGGGGACGGAGCGTACCCCGGAATGCGTCCGACGATCTGCTAACAATCCGCCTTCCATGCGGTTGCGTGCATTGGCGCTCCTGGCAGGGTTGCTCCTGCTGCTCCTGCCGGCCGTCGCGCTCGCGCAGAGCGCCGGCGACGAGCAGTACACCGACCCGCTGGCCTCACCGCCGGCGCAGTCGCCGTCGACCCCCTCGACCCCCTCGACCCCCACCCAGCACGCTGGCACGCCCAGCTCGTCGAGCACGCCCACCTCCGACACCTCGCAGGGCAGCACGGCGTCCGCGGGACAGACCTCGTCGAGCAGCGCGCTTCCCCACACCGGCCTCCGCGTGTGGATGCTCGCCCTCCTCGGCGGGCTCATGCTCCTCAGCGGACTTCTCCTCAGGCTCGGGCTGCGGCCGCTGCCCCAGCGCGCCGGAGGCGGCGCGCCGCCGACGCTCGGCCGGGACATCCGGCTCGCGCGCCGGGCCCGTCACTGAGCGGTCGCCCGTCGTGAGGGTCGCTGTCGACGGCCGCAGCCTGCGGCCGGGTAGGGCAGCGCGGGGTGTCGCCTCATATCTCCGCTGCCTGCTGGAGGAGCTGCGCTCCCTTCCGGGCGACGACTACGAGCTCCTCGATCGGGGCCGGCTCGCGTATGCCGCCGGCGCGCTGGCCGGCCGGCCGCGCCTGGACCGGTGCGCTCGGACCCAGCGACGTCTTCTGGGCTCCCGCGCCCGCCCCGCTCGCCCTCTCGGGGGACGTGCCCGTTGTCCTCACCGTGCACGACCTCTCGTTCGAGCACCGGCCGCGCGACTACACGGCGTACGAGCGCCTGTGGCACCGGCTCGCCCGGCCGCGCGAGCTCGCCAGGCGGGCAGCTCGCGTGATCGCCGTGTCCGAGGCCGTGCGCGAGCAGCTGCTGCGCGAGTGGCACCTGCCGGCGGAGAAGGTCGTCGCCGTGCTCTCCGGACCGGGTCGGCGCCCGGCGTCCGGCGCAGCGCGGCCCGGCGCCTGGCCCCAGGGCTACGTGCTGGCGGTCGGGGCGCTCGAGCCGCGCAAGGGGACGAACCTGCTGCTCGAGGCCCACGCCCGGGCCCGCCGGGAGGGTCTGCGCGCCGAGCTGCTGCTCGCCGGTGAGGGCTCGATGCGCGGCCGGCGAGGGCGTCACGCCGCTCGGGTTCGTCCCCGACGAGGAGCTCGACGAGCTCTACGCCGGCGCGCTCGCGCTCGTGTCGGCGTCGCGCGAGGAGGGCTTCGGTTTCACGCCGCTCGAGGCCCTCCAACGGGGCACGCCGGCACTCGTGCCCGACCTCTCGCCCTTCCGTGAGATGCTCGGCGAAGCGGCGCTGCGCTTCCCCCCCGGCGATGCCGGTGCCCTGGCCGCGGGCCTACTGCGGCTCGAGCGCGAGCCCCAGCTCCGCGAGGAGCTGGTCACCGCTGCGGCGGAGCCGCTCGGGAAGCTCTCCTGGGCGCGGGCCGCAGGCGAGACGCGCGCGGTCCTGGCGCAGGCGGCCGCGGCATGAAGACCGCGCCGGTCTTGATCGACGCCCGGGCGGCGGCACGTGCCGAGATTGGCGGCGTGGAGCGCTTCGCCCGCGAGCTGTCGGCCCGCCTGCCCGTCCTGCGCCCCGGCGTTACTCGGTCGCCCGCCCGCCGGCGGCGCTCGCCCACCGGGCCGGGCACGCCTGGGAGCAGGCGCTGCTACCGCTCGTCGGGCAGGCGAGCCGAGCTCGTCTACTGCCCGGCCAACCTCGGCGCCGCTCGCCTCGCGGCGCAACGTCATGGTGATCCACGACGCGGCCGCCCGCGCGCCACCCCGAGTGGTACGCCCCGATCTACGCCCGCTACCAGCGGCTGCTGCTTCCAGCCCTGGCGCGCCGCGCACGGCTCGTCATCACGGTCTCAGCGTTCGCGCGGGGCGAGGTGGCCGAGGCCACGGGGGTCCCCCCGGACGCCATGGCGGTCGTCCCCAACGGTGTCGACGAGCGCTTCCGGCCGGACGCCGACCCGGGGCCGGCCCGCGCCGCCCACGGCCTCGAGCGGCCGTACGTCCTGGCGCTGGGCAGCTTGATCGCGCGCAAGAACCTCGCGGCGCTGACGATCGCGGCGGCCCGGCTCGAGGACGAGGGCATCGAGCTCGTCACGGCGGGCTCCGGCCGCGGCTATATGCAGGCCGGATACGGCGGCGCCCGGGCGTGCGCTCGGCTACGTGCGCGACGAGCATCTGCCCGGGCTGTATGCCGGCGCCTCCGCCTTCGCCATGCCGTCGCTCTACGAGGGCTTTGGGCTGCCCTGCCTCGAGGCGATGGCCTGCGGCGTACCGGTGGTCGCCGCGGACCGCGGCGCCTTGCCCGAGACCTGTGGCGACGCGGCGCTGCTCGTCGATCCGGACGACCGCGAGGCCGTGGCCAAGGCGCTGGTGCGCGCCACGGGCGATCCCGAGCTGCGCGCGCGGCTCGCCGCCGCCGGCGCGGAGCGAGCGGCCGGGTTCAGCTGGGACCGGAGCGCGCGGATGACCGACGAGGCGATCGGGGCGCTGCTCTAGCGGCAGCGGCCGAAGACCGTCTTGGCACAGCCCTCGTTGCTGCGTGCGCTCGCCCGGTACGCCGCGAGTGCGGGCGTTGCCGCGAACGAGACCGGACTTGCCGCGACGAGTCCGGCGTAGTTCCAGATGCCGTTGGCGACGGGGGCGGGCTTGTAGCTCGAAGCCCACGTGAACCAGTAGAGACGGCAGACGCCGTAGCGCTTGTTCCGCCGCGATCGCAGGAGCGAGCCGTACACCTGGCCGACCCGCCGCGGCCATCCCGCGATTGGTCGTGACCAGCCGCCGAAGCCCACCGCGGACGTTGAGCTTGCCCTTGGCGGCGGGCCAGCCCAGCTCGGTGATCCAGATCGGCTTGCGGGTGTCGTGTACCTTGCGCATCGCCGAGCGGACGAGCGCGCACGCCCCCCATGGCATCCCGCAGCCCGGCGTTGTAGGAGTGGATCGCCACCACGTCGAACAGCCTGCGGGCCTTGAGGCGTGTAGAGCCGGCCAGCGCCGCCAGCGGCTCGTCGGACAGCCCGGCGAGCACGACCTTGGCCTTCCTGTCGCGCGACTTGATCGCGCTTCTGGTGACCTTCAGCAGCTTGAGGTAGCCGCGCGGCCACGCCGCCGTCCAGTCGGACGGGACGTCCCAGTAGAAGCGGATGTCGGGCTCGTTCCAGAGCTGCCACTCCCTGATCGGGCGCTTGGGCAGCTCGGGGTGGGCCGACCAGAAGTCGCCCCTGCGGCCCGTAGCGCGCGACGAGCGCCGCCAGGTAGGCGGCGTAGTCCCCCGGGCGCCGCGGCGGCGAGTTGCTCCTGGCCGGGTCGAGCTTGGCCCAGTCGGGCGTCCCGAAGACGGTGGGGAGCAGCTGGATCCGATGCGCCGGCAGCCCGCGCTACGAGGACGTCGGTGAAGCCGAATCGGTACCCCTGGCCGCTCGTCGGCTGCGCCGCCGCCCAGTCGAACACCAGGCGGGCCGACTCGACGCCGGACTTGGCCATCACGCCCCACTGGCTCTCCTGGTCGGCCTTCGGCCGCGCGTTCAGCGTCGCGTCCCAGCTGACCCCGTAGAAGTTCTGCGGCGCGCGGCGGGCGTCCGCGCCGGCGGGCAGCACCAGCACCACCAGCGCCGTCGCGGCCACCAGCGACACACGCCTCATCCGCACATCAGCTCTTGTCGACTGTTTCCGAGCAGGCTTTAGCCAGAGTAGGCACGCTCGACGGAGCGACGCCTCCGTAGAACCTCCGGAATTCGCGGCGACTTGCAGCAGCGTCAGGGTCGGGCAGTCCGGCGAGCGGCTTGCCGTCGATCCCCTTCGAGGTGATGCGTCAGCCTGGTCGAGCTCACGCTCACCTCTCCGTAGCCGAACTTGTCGAGGATCGAGCAGCGCATCCCCACGCCGTTGGGCGGCTGTGGCTTGAAGAAGGCGGCGCCGACGAGCTTGCCCGACCCGGGCTGCCCAGTCGCGCCGTCGATCTCGCCGGCGAAGTTCTTGCGTGGCCGCGGGACCGACCGTGAAGTCGTAGATCCCGGTGTTCACGGGTCCCCCCGGCTCGAGCGTCTGGAGCCGGGCATCGTTGACCAGCGTCGCGTGGACGTCCGTCGTCAGGAAGATCACGTTCTTGACGTTGTCGCGGAGGAACCGCAGCAGGTTCTGGCGCTCCGCCTCGAAGCCCTCCCAGCGGTCGTACGGCAGCGCGTAGAACTGCTGGATCGGCAGCTCGTTCATGACCACCTTCCAGCGCGCGGTCGACCGGTTGACCGCCGTTCTTGAACCGCGCCAGCTGGCTCTTGCCCGAGGTAGGTCCGGTTCGGGCTGCGGATCGTGTCGAGGCATGCCTGCGACACGGGCTGGCTGAACGACGGGACCAGCGCGGCGAACAGCGTCGCGCGTCGACTGCGGCGCCGTCGGCGCCAGGTCGGGCTCGCCCGTCTGCGGGTTGTCGCAGACGTGATTCGCGTCGGCGTTGGCCGAGCGGAACGAGCGCTCGTCGAGGAAGAACACCTCGAGGTTCCTGCCCCAGCGGAAGCTGCGGTAGAGACCCTTGCTCCTCGAGTAGCCGACAGGGGCATAGTCGCGGAACGCCTTGACACTGCGGCTGTACAGCGTGTGACCGTTGATGCTCACGTTGTTGTCGAACGTGTTCTCCTGGGGCGAGAAGTCGTTGACGAACTCGTGGTCGTCCCAGTGCGAGTAGAAGCCCGCCGACCCGCGCAGGGCGCGCAGGGGCCGGATGCCCAGGTTGATGCGGTACTTGGCCCACTTCTGCGCGACGGTGAGCGCGATCGGGTTGAGCCGGTCCGGGCACCTCGCTGTCCGAGTAGATCGTGTCGCCGAGGTGGACGTTGAAGGCATTGCGCTCCGCCTTCAAGCGGCTGAAGACCCCGCCCTTGTTCCAGAACGGCCTGGTCTGGCCGGGCGTCGCGTTGAAGTCGGTGTCGCCCGTGAAGCCGAAGCGGATGCGGGCGTTCTTGGTGCGCTTGGGCGCCGTCTTGAAGGTCCCCTTCGGGCTCTTCCGGTGCCCGCTGACGAAGCGGAACCAGTACCTCTTGCCCGACCGCAGCCGCTTGACCTTGCGCTGGACGGTGTAGTTGTGCGACTTGCGCGCCTTGACCTTGTAGGTCTTGACGCTCCTGCCGCGAAAGCGCTTGTTGCGCGCCACCTGGAGCTTGACCGTCGCCTTGCCCGTCGCCCGGCCCCAGAGGACCGCCGAGCTCGAGGTCACCTCACCCGCGGTGACGCCGTACTTGAAGCCCACCGCGCCGGCCGTGGACGGCAGCGCCGCGAGGATCGAGAGCGTGACAAGGGCAAGAACGAGGCGAACGACGGTACGCGCTTCCATGGTCTCCTCTGATCGCAAGCGGGGGGCCCTGCGTGGGACGACGCTAACACCGGGCCCGACTCGAACTCAAGCCGGGCCCGGTGCCGAAGCCCCTAAGGGATCCGCAGGCTGCTGAACAGCCCGGCGTGATCGGAGTCCCAGAAGCCGTGCGCCGGCTTCCGGCCGGTCACCGACGAGCTCAGGAGCTTGACCTTTCTCGAGTTGGTCATGACGTGGTCGACCTTGTGGTCGAAGTCGCTGGTCTTGCCGCCCCCGCCGGGAACGGTGAGCAGCGGCGTGTTCAAGCAGCAGCCATTGGGCTTCACCGCCGACCGCTCCCTGAAGCCGACGTGCAGCAGCCACTTGTAGGCCAGGCCGTCGCCGGGCTTGACCTCGGTCCTCTTGTCCGAGTTCAGGTCGCCGACGAGGATGGTCTCCTTCTTGCCGCCGGCGGGGCCGCCCTTGGCAGTCAGCTCCTTGGCCTGAGCCTGGCGGACCTCGCCGTTGCCGACGCTCGGGTGCTGCGGGTCGTTGGTCGGGTTGCTGGCCTGGCTGTCGAACGCCTCGAAATGGGTGTTCACGAAGCGGAACGACTTGGCGCGGCGCTTCTTCGCCTGGACGCTCACCCAGCCGCGGGTGACCGGGAGCGCGATCGCGCCCAACAGCTTGGGCGTGTACAGGGTCTTGAAGTGGCCCTTCCGCCTATGACTCACCTTCACGTGCGCGTGCAGCCGGACGAGGATCGCGTCGCGCATCGTCAGCCGCGCGTTGATGTCACAGCTGTGGTCGGCGCTGCCGTCGGTGTTCGCCTCGGTCTCGAAGTCGAACTCGTTCTGCGAGACGGCCAGCTTGTAGCGCTTCTTGCCCCTGTTGAGACGCTTGAGAAGCAGCTTGATGAAGTCGTAGCGCACGTGCTGTGGCCGTGGGCGGCGACGGGCGGGACGATGTAGTGGCAGTTCGAGTCGGTCCGCCAGAGCGCCGCCTCCTGGAGTCCCACGAGGTCGGGCTTCTTCTTCAGGATCTCCGAGGCCAGGCCCCTCGCCCGGGTGCCGAACTTGTTCTGGTCCACCTGGTTCAGAATGGTCCCGGCGGCGTCGTTGAGCTCCGTGAGGCTCGTGGCCTGGAGGCCCGGCGTCAGGTCGGCGCCAAGGTAGAGGTTGCGGCTCATCACCTTGACCTTGACCTTGTGCTTCGCGGCCTGCGACGCGGCCGGGGCGGCGAGCGCCACCAGCGCGAGCGCGGCCAGCAGGAGCGCGGCCAGGCGACGGCGGCGGCGCGGGCGGGTGCGGGGGGTTTCAGACAAATGCTCTCCTTCGTCGATCGGCGCCTTATGCGCCGAGGGTCCCAACACCCCGACCGTACCAACGGTGCGGTGCCCCGGGGATTAACTTGGGACACGGGTCATGGGACCGGAGAAGGTGATGCCCGAGCTCGAGATAGGGATGTTCACCGACCCCGAGGGAGCGCGACCGCGCGCTACTTGCAGGCGCCGAAGCTGTCCTTGGCGCAGCCCTCGTAGCGGCGCGCCAGGCGGCGGTAGGCGCGCAAGGCGAGCCGGCGCTTGAACGCGCCCTCGAAGTACGACTGGAGGCCGGCGAAGTCGAAGATGTCGCTCAACGGCCGGTAGGGCGAGCTCCACGTGTACCAGTAGATGCGGGACACGCGGTACTGAGCGAGGCGCCTGCGCTTGACCACCGCCGCGAACATCGTGGCTGAGCCGCTTGGCCATCCCGCGGTCGCTCGACACGAGCCGCCGCTGACCGCGCGGGATCTTCATCCGCCCGAGCGCCGCGGGCCAGCCGGTCTCGGTGGCCCAGATCGGCTTGCGCGCGTCCCTATGCTCGGCCATCACCTTGCGGAACAGCCGGATCGCGAGCAGCGCGTTCTTCGGCGAGCCGGTGTAGGTCTGGATCGCCGCCACGTCGAAGTACGGCCGCGCGTGCCCCCGGTAGAGCCGGCGGAGCTGGTTCCAGGAGTCGTTCGTCAGGCCCGCCAGCACCACCTTGGCGTGCCGGTCGGCCCGCTTGAGCGTCGTGTGCGCGGCCTTCAGCAGGCGCAGGTAACCCCGTGGCCAGGCGTAGCTCGAGTGCCTCTTCGCGTACCAGCGGTAGGAGAGGTGCGGCTCGTTCCAGATCTGCCAGGTCCGGATGGCCCGCTTCGGCAGCAGCGGGTGCTCGTTCCAGAACGTGCCCCGCGGTCCGTAGCGCTCGACGAGTGCGCGGAGGTAGCGGTCGTAACTGCTCGTTCGCTTGGGTGGCGACGCCGCGTGGTCGTACGCCTTCGCCCAGTGCGGCGTCTCGAGCACCACCGGCAGTACCCGCATGCCGTGCTCGGCCGCGAGCGTGACCACCTGATCGGTCCTCGTGAACGTGGGCGGCGAGCCGGCCGAGGGCTGGGCGTCCGCCCACGAGAAGACGGCGCGCACGGACTCGACGCCCGTCCGCGACATGAGCGCCCACTGCTCCTCCTGGACGTCGTCGGCGGCGTGCACCACCGAGCCGTCCCACATCACGCCGAAGAAGCCGTGCGGCACCTGCCGCCGGGCCTCGGCGGCCGGGGCGGCGGCGAGCAGCGCGAGGAGCGCGGCCGCGACAGGACGCATCCGGCGGGGCACGACCATGGGGACACCCGAGCCTAGCCAGGGTTGCGGCGCGGCCGGGGCCGCCGCTTGCACCAAGATGTGAATCATGATTCACTTCTTGTCCGGCATGCCCTACCGCCCGACCGAGAGGACCGAGGCCCGCAAGGCGGCCACGCGCGAGCGGATCGTCGCGGCCGCGCTCGAACAGGTCGCGGAGGGCGGCTATGCGTCCGCGTCGGTCCAGTCCGTGGCGGGGCGCGCGGACCTCGCCGTGGGCACGATCTACCGCCACTTTCCGTCCAAGGCCGAGCTCTTCGCCGAGGTCTTCCGGCGCGCCTCCCAGCGTGAGCTCGACGTGCTCGTCGACGTCTCGTCCGGCGACGATCGCCGCGCCGCCGAGCGCGTGGCCGCCGCCGTCGAGGCGTTCTGCCGTCGCGCGCTGGCCGGCCCCGTGCTGGCCTACGCGCTGCTCGCAGAGCCCGTCGACCCGGCCGTCGAGTCCGAGCGCCTGCGCTTGCGCCGCGGCTATCGCGACGCCTTCGCGGGCGTGCTCGAGGGCGGCGTCGCGTCCGGCGAGCTCCGCTCCCACGACGTCCAGACGCTGGCCGCCGTGCTCGTCGGCGGCCTCGGCGAGGCGCTCGTCGGCCCGCTGTCGGCGCACGACGGCCGCGGCCGTCGCGAGGCCCTCGTCGCCAGCCTCGTCCAGTTCTGCCTGAATTCCCTGCCCGTGTCCGAGCTCCAGGAGGCCGCCGCATGACCATCTCGACCCAACGAGACACCCACGAGGTGCTGAACCAGCCACCTCCGCTCGTGCCCTACAACGTGTTCGAGGCGGACCCGGCCCTGGGCGAGGCGGTGGAGCGCGAGGGCGGCGGCTGGGGCGTCGACCGTCTGCGCGACACTGGCGAGCTGGCCGGCACCCCGGAGGCGCTGGAGCACGCGCAGCGCTGCGAGCGCAACGAGCCGGTCCTGCGCAACTACGACCGCTACGGCAACCGCATCGACGAGGTCGATCTCGACCCGTCCTGGCACTGGCTCCTGCGCCAGGCGATCGAGCGCGAGATCCACTGCCTGCCCTGGCGCGACCCGCAGCCCGGCGCACACGTGGTGCGCGGCGCTCTGATGTTCCTCTGGAGCCAGACCGCCTCGGGCGTCATGTGCCCGGTCTCGATGACCTATTCGGTGGTCCCGGCCCTGCGCGAGGAGCCCTCGCTGGCCGAGGAGTGGGAGCCCCGCCTGATGCGGCCGTCCTACGACGATGGCGCGCTCGCCGGCATGGCCATGACCGAGAAGCAGGGCGGCTCCGACGTCCGCGCCAACACCACCCGCGCCGAGCCGGCCGGAGACGGCGAGTACGAGCTCACCGGCCACAAGTGGTTCTGCTCCTACCCCTCGTGCGACATGTTCCTGACGCTGGCGCAGGCACCCGCGGGGCTGTCGTGCTTCCTGTTCGAGTCGAGCGACCCAGGCTTCCGCGTCCAGCGGCTCAAGGACAAGCTCGGCACGCGCTCGCTGCCGTCGTCCGAGGTCGAGTTCCAGGGCGTGCGCGGCCGCCTCGTCGGCGAGGAGGGGCGCGGCGTGGCGACGATCATCCGCATGGTCAACCACACCCGCCTCGACTGCCTGCTCGGCTCCGCCGCCGGCATGCGCTGGGGCCTCGTCCAGGCGATGCACCATGCCCGTCACCGCTCCGCCTTCGGCAAGCTCCTGGCCGAGCAGCCGGCCATGCGCAACGTGCTGGCCGACCTCGCCGTGGAGTCCGAGGCCGCCACCGCCGTGGCCTTCCGGGTGGCTCGCGCCTACGACGAGCAGGACGGGCCCTTCCGCCGCTTCGCCACCGCGGTCATGAAGTACTGGGTCTGCAAGCAGGCTCCCCGGCACGCCGCCGAGGCGCTCGAGTGCCTGGGCGGCAACGGCTTCGTCGAGGAGTCGGGTCTCCCCCGCCTCTACCGCGACTCGCCGCTCAACTCGATCTGGGAGGGCTCCGGCAACGTTGCGGCGCTCGACGTGCTCCGCGCCATGTCCAAGGAGCCGGAGGGCCTGCCCGCCTTCCTCGAGGAGTGCGACGAGGCTGCCGGCGCCGACGCCCGTCTCGACGCCCACATCGCGCGCGTCAAGGCGGCGATCGCCGAGCTCCCCGCCGAGCAGGACCCGCAGTGGCTGGCACGGCGGACGGTCGAGTCTCTCGCCGCGGCGCTCCAGGGCAGCCTGCTCGTACGGAACGCCCCGCCGGCCGTGGCCGATGCCTTCTGCGCCCGCCTCGAGGACGGCGGCCGCGCCTTCGGCACGCTGCCCAAGGGGATCGATGCCGAGCCGATCCTGGAGCGGGCGCTGGCCGCCTAGCGCCGACGTTCGACGGTTCGTCGAATCGGGAGCGCCGAAGTTCCTCCACCGGTCGGTACCCGCGGACGCGCGCCCGCCCTACCTTCCAGGGCAGAGCGACCGTGCGTCGCGAGCGGCGGTCTCGGGGCCGTCGTGCGGCGGGTGACCTCGGTTGCGGCGGACCTCGCGCGTCCGGGTCTGGGCCTCATGCGGGCCCGGCGCGCGGGGCTCGCCGGATAGGCTCGGCTCGTGCCGAGCATCCGCGAGCCCGAGTTCGACGAGCCGCGCGAGCATCCCGGCTTCCGCTGCCTGCGGGCGCGCCTCGCCCGGCAGGCCGGTGCCGAGCGTCTTGGCCTGAGCCTGTTCGAGGTGCCGCCCGGCGAGGCGGCCTACCCCCTCCACTACCACCTGACCGAGGAGGAGCTGGTGGTGGTGCTGTCGGGGCGCCCGAGCCTCAGGACCGCCGGCGGGTGGCGGGATCTCGAGGAGGGCGAGGTGATCGCCTTCCCCCGCGGCGAGACCGGCGTTCATCAGATCGTCAATCGCACACCGGAGACCGTCCGCTTTCTCGCCTTCAGCAGCAGCGGTGAGCCGGACGTGGTCGTGCAGCCCGACTCCGGCAAGGTGGGAGCGTTCGAGCGCCGGCCCGACGGCGGCGGCATGCGCATCTGGTTCAAGGGCGACGACGCCGTGGACTACTGGGAGGGCGAGCAGCCGCCTCGGTGACCCGCGGGCGCTTCACGATCCTCGTGGTTGCGGTGGCTGGTGGTCGCGCTGATCGCGGTCACCGGCCTCTCGATCGACTTCGGCGGCGGTGGTGGGGACAAGAAGGAAAAGGCGAGCAGGACCACGCCCACGGCGACGACCCAGGAGCCCGACCACGCCGACGAGCGGCGGAAGGAGGTCTCGAAGCTGGGCACCGATCCCGATGTCGTGCGCGGCAGCGAGGAGATCGCCCTCAACCGCCCCGCCAATCTCAGGCGCGCCCTGGCCGCGCTCGAGAAGCGCCGGGTCCGCGCCGAGGGGATCTTCGAGGACCTGCGGATCGCGCCCGGCCGCATCGACACGCAGGTGCGCAACATGCATCAGATCATCAACCTCCAGATCCGCCCCGACTTCTCGATCCCGTTCAGCGACGCGACCGACTTCCCCGGCGACGAGGACGCGATCGCCCGAGGCCTCCGGGCGCGGGACGTGAACGTCCGGGCCCCCGCGCGGATCCTGCGCCGGATCGACCGCCGCCGTGACAGCACGGGCGCAGCCTCCGACCTCGACTACATGGTCGTCGACAAGGGCCTGATCGATCACAAGATCGGCTGGACCGCCTTCCTCAAGCGAGGTCCCCGTCCCCGGTCCTGGCACGCGGAGGAGCGGGGGCAGGACGTGACGCCGATAGGGTGACCCGGTGGCGCTGAACACCCAGACCTACGAGGTCGACGGGCGCGTCGCGCGGATAACCCTCGACAGGCCGGAGCGCGGAAACGGGATCACCCTCGAGATGCCGCGCGAGCTGGCCGATTGCGTGGAGCGCGCCAATCTCGACCCCTCCGTGCACGTGATCGCGCTGGCCGGCAACGGCAAGGGCTTCTGCGGCGGCTACGACCTCGTGGAGTCGGCGGAGGGCCGCGGCGAGCGCCAGTCCGGGAGCGACTCGCCGCTCGATCCCGGGACGATCGCCGCCAACCACGACCCGAGCGAGGTCTGGGACCCGGTCGTGGACTGGCAGATGATGAGCCGCAACGTGCGCGGCTTCATGAGCCTGTTCCACTCGGACAAGCCCGTGCTCTGCAAGGTGCACGGCTTCTGCGTTGCCGGGGGAACGGACATGGCCCTCTGCTCCGACCTGCTCGTGATCGCCGAGGACGCGCGCATCGGCTACCCGCCGGCGCGCGTCTGGGGCTCGCCCACCACGTCGCTGTGGGCGTTCCGGCTCGGCGAGCAGCGGGCCAAGCGCCTCCTCTTCACGGGCGACCTGATCGACGGCCGCCAGGCCCTCGAGTGGGGCCTGGCCGTGGAGGCGGCCCCGCCCGGTGAGCTCGACGAGCGCTTCGAGGCCCTCGTCCAGCGGGTGGCGCTGACGCCGGTGAACCAGCTCGTGATGATGAAGCTGCTCGTGAACCAGGGCCTCTATGCACGCGGCCTGCATGCCACCCAGTTGCTCGGGACCTTCTTCGACGGGATTGCCCGCCACACGGAGGAGGGCTACGGCTTTCAGGCCAAGGCGGCCGCGGAGGGGTTCAAGGCTGCGGTCGAGGAGCGCGACGGCCCCTACCGGGTCGAACATCCGTCCAGGGACTAAAGCTTTGCCTCAAGTTTGCCGACGTTAGGTTGCGAAAAGCGTCGAGCTTCAAGGAGGAACGCTCGTGGTTTCGTATCGCCGCCTCGTCGCACCGGTCGTCTGCGCCCTCTCCCTTGCCTTCCCGGCAGCAGCGTCCGCCGAAGACCCCGCCTTCGTCGACTGGTCGTCGCTCCTGCCGAGCCTCAGCCCGGCCTACACCCCCGACGACCCGAACGACTGCAACGCCGGCCGCATCCAGTGCGTGCAGAAGGTCATCAAGGAGATGTACAGGCGCTTCACCCCGCAGGCGAGCTCCTGCGACCACGACGCGGTCTTCTCCCTGACCTATCTCCGCACCACCGAGGAGTACTACCGGGCGGCCACCACCCCCGGCTTCTTCGACGACGTGAACTTCGTGAACCACGAGGACGCGGTCTTCGCCAGCTACTTCTTCAAGGCCTACGACGACTGGGCGGCCGGCCGCCGCGACCAGGTCCCGGAGGCCTGGCGGATCGCCCTGGACGCCGCCGACCACGAGTCGGTCTCGGCCACGGGCAACCTGTTCCTGGGGATGAGCGCCCACATCAACCGCGACCTCCCCTACGTGCTCTATTCGATCGGGCTGGTCAAGCCGGACGGGACCAGCCGCAAGGCGGACCACGACAAGGTCAACACGTTCCTCAACCGCGTTAGCGACGACCTCTTCGCCGAGATCGCCCGCCGCTTCGACCCGACCGTGGACGACGGGAACGTCCCCGGCACCACTCTCGACGACCTGCTCAGCTTCCAGGCCATCCCCGCGATGCGCGAGGGCGCCTGGCGGAACGCCGAGCGGCTGGCGGCGGCGAAGACACCGGCCGAGCGGGCGGCGGTGGCGCAGAGCATCGAGACCTACGCCGCCAGCGCGGCGCAGGCCATCAAGACGGCAACCGCGTACCCGCCGCTCAGCGGCGGGGCCGCCTCGCGCGACGCCTTCTGCGGCGCGCACCACAACGACTGACCCGCAGCACTCCGGGGGTGGCGCCGGGCAGGATGCCCGGCGTCACCCCTTCACTTCCACCACGACGTGGTAGCCGTACGGCCTCGCGCGCGGCAGGCGGCGCCAGACGGCGCCGTCGAGCGCCCGCAGCGGGCCGTAGGCCCGGTGGTCCAGAGCACGGCTGAGCGCCTCGAAGAAGTAGAAGCTCGGGTAGGAGAGCTCGATCTGGCCGAATGCCGCCACGAGCTCGTCCAGGTCGGCCTGGCTGAGCGGCCGCTCGTCGGGGGTGCCAACTGCCGCTCCTCGGGACAGCCGCCAGAGCGCCCGGCGGGCGGCGCGCAGCAGGGGATTGCGGTCCTGGTTCTCGAAGAAGGCCGCCCTGCCGCCCGGCCCCAGGAGCCGGGCCACCTCGCGAGCCGTGGCCGCCACATCGGCGTGATGGAGGATCCACTTGCCCACGACGCGGTCGAACGAGTGCGAGTCGAGCCCCGTCTCCTCCACGGGCGCCACGACGAAGGTCGCCTCCGGCGCCCGTCCACGGGCAACGTCCAGCATCGCCGGCGACACGTCGACTGCCACCACGTCAGCCCCCGCGCGGACCAGCTCGCGCGTCAGGTCGCCGCTGCCGCAGCCGAGCTCGAGCACGCGCAGGCCGTCGATCGGGCTGATCGCGTCGAGCAGCGTCCGGTCGTAGTCGTCCGCTGCCCGCGGAGGCGCCGCGGCGGCCTGCCGGTCGTAGAACGCCCGCTCGCGCCGGCGCACGTCCTCAGCGCTCATACAACCCGGTGAGGATTCCTCGCGCCGTCGCGGCGGCTCCGACCTTCGACTGCACGTCGTCGATCGAGGCGCCCTTCCCGAGGCCCAGCGGCTTGCCGAGCGCGTACAGGGCGAAGACGTAGTGATGGGCGCCCTTGCCCTTGGGAGGGCAGGGCCCGCCCCAGCGACGGTCGCCGAAGCTGTTGGCGGTCTGCACCGCGCCGTGCGGCACACGGCCTTCGGCGATCGACGTGGTGCTCGCGGGGATCGCGAGCAGGCTCCAGTGCACGAAGTTCGCATCGCGGTCCTCGACGATCAGGGCGAGCTCGCGTGTGCCGCCGGGCACGCCGGACCAGCGGAGCGGCGGCGAGACCTCCTCGCCGTCGCAGCTGTACCGGCGCGGAATCGCGCCGCCGTCCGCGAAGGCCGTGCTGCTCAGGCGGATCGAGGCGCTCGCCGGCGGGAGCGGCTTCTTTGGCTTGTCGCCGCCGCCGCAGCCCGCCGCGAGTGCCGCGGCAAGGCAGATTGCTAGCGCCGCTCTAGGCATAGCGTGATTCCGTGCCGCAGTCCCGGCGGGAGGATCCGGCCCACAGCACCGTAGAGCCTGCCAGAGACGCCCGTGCGACGGAAGTAGTTGCGGGTGTCGACCTCGAGCGGCTCCCAGCCGGCCGACCGCGCCGCTGCCACCAGCTCCGGGACCGCGTACTCGTGGAAGTGGCCGGGGTTTGCCACCGAGTCGCGGATCGGCTCGAACGGGTTCCTGCCCGCGAGCATGCGGAGCCGCTTGTGCAGGGCCACCGCGTTGACGGTCTGGAGCACGAGCGCGCCGCCCGGACGCACGGCCGCGCCGACGCAGGCAAGGACCCTCTCCGGCGGGACGTACAGGTGCTCGATCACCTCACACATCAGAGCGACGTCGTGCTCCCCGGCGTCGGGTGGGTCGTCCACGTCGTTCAGGTTGAACTCGACGTGACGCTCTCCTTCACGCGGCGGGAACAGCACGTGCTCGAAGCCCAGCGTGTCGATCTTCGCGTCCGGGAGATACGCCCGCAGCAGCTCTGCCTCGAAGACGGCGCCCACGTCGAGGATGCGGGGGCCGCGGTCGAGCAGCCCCGCCACGCGTTCCAGCAGGAAGACGTAGCGCGGCGCGTGGTAGGCGATGTACTCGCGCGCCTCGTCGTCGAGGCTCCAGCCGGCGAAGTGCTCGAGGACGTCGCGTTCGCTAGGGAGCGCCGCGCTCAGGAATCCTGGCCCGCTGCGAGGAAGGCCTCGTAGCGCTTGACCTCGCGCTCGGCCCGGTGGCGCTCCTCGGAGTCCTCCTCGGCCCGCTCGACCGACTCCCGGGCCTCCTTGAGCTTCGACTCGAACGCGCTCCTGTCGATCTCGTCCGGCGGGATTGCCTCCTCGACCAGCACCAGCGCCGAGTTGTCGACCACCTGGAGATAGCCCTCGCCCTGAGCGAAGCTGACGACGTCGGACTCCGACTTGTAGAGCCGCAGCTCGGTCGGCTCGAGGATGCCCATCAGCGGAGCGTGGTTGGCCAGAACGCCGATCGATCCGGTCGTGGTGCGCGACGAGAGCATCTCGACCTCGTCGCTGAACACCTGGCCCTCGGGCGTCAAGACTTCGACCTGGAACTTGCTCTTAGCCATACCGCTTATAGGCAGTAGACATTAGGCAGTAGGCATTAGGCAAGGCCCCGAAACGAAGCCCTACCGCCTACTGCCTACTGCCTACCTACTCGTCTGAGCCCTCCTCCTCGTCGGAGCCGCCCTCGTCGTCGGAGCCCTCCTCTTCGTCCTCGTCCTCGTCCCCGCTGCGCGACGACTCCACCACGTCGTCGATCGTCCCCTTCAGCAGGAACGCGCGCTCGGGGATGTCGTCGTGCTTGCCGTCGATGATCTCCTTGAAGGAGCGCACGGTGTCCTCGACCGAGCACGTACACCCCGGGCGTGCCCGTGAACTCCTCGGCGACGAAGAACGGCTGCGACAGGAAGCGCTCGATCTTGCGCGCCCGCTGCACGGTGAGCTTGTCCTCGTCCGAGAGCTCGTCGATTCCGAGGATGGCGATGATGTCCTGGAGCTCCTTGTAGCGCTGGAGGATCTCGCGGACCTGGTTGGCGACCTCGAAGTGCTCCTCGCCGACGATGTCGGGCTTGAGGATCGTCGAGGTCGAGTCGAGCGGGTCGACCGCCGGATAGATGCCCTTCTCCGCGATCGCGCGCGAGAGCGTGGTGGTTGCGTTGAGGTGCGCGAACACCGACGCCGGCGCCGGGTCGGTGAGGTCGTCGGCGGGCACGTAGATCGCCTGGATCGAGGTGACCGAGCCCTGACGGGTCGACGTGATCCGCTCCTGGAGCTGGCCCATCTCGGTCTCGAGCGTGGGCTGGTAGCCCACCTGCGAGGGCATGCGGCCGAGCAGCGCCGAGACCTCCGAGCCCGCCTGGACGAAGCGGAAGATGTTGTCGATGAAGAGCAGCACGTCCTGGCCGCCCTGCTCGCGGAAGTACTCCGCCATCGTCAGGCCCGAGAGGGCCACGCGCATGCGGGCGCCCGGCGGCTCGTTCATCTGGCCGAACACGAGCATCGTCTTCTCGAGGACGCCCGACTCCTTCATCTCGAGCCAGAGGTCGTTGCCCTCGCGCGAGCGCTCGCCCACGCCGCAGAACGCCGACAGCCCGCCGTGCTCCTGGGCGATGTTGTGGATCAGCTCCTGGATCAGCACCGTCTTGCCCACGCCGGCGCCGCCGAACAGGCCGACCTTGCCGCCCTTTGCGTAGGGCGCGAGCAGGTCCACGACCTTGATCCCGGTCTCGAAGATCTCGCGCGTCGGGGTGAGGTCCTCGACGCTCGGGGCGTCGCGGTGGATCGGCCAGCGCTCCTCGACCTCGACCTCGCCCTCCTCGTCGATCGTGTCGCCGAGCAGGTTGAAGATCCGGCCGAGCGTCACCTTGCCGACCGGCACGGTGATCGGCCCGCCGGTGTCGCGCATTTCGATGCCGCGCGCCAGGCCGTCGGTGGCGTCCATGGCGACCGCGCGGACGCGGTCGTCGCCCAGGTGCTGCTGCACCTCGCAGACGAGCTTGTGCTTCTCGCCCTCGGCCTCCATCTCGACCTCGAGGGCGTTGTAGATCTCCGGCAGGTCCTCCGGGAAGAGGACCTCGATCACGACGCCCTGGACCTCCTCGACGGTCCCGACGTTGCGGTCGCCTCGAGCGCTCGGCCTGCTCCTCCTGCTCCTGGTCCCTCTTCTCTTCGGTGCCAGCTTCCATCGTCGTCCCTTTTCTATCGAAGTCCCTCGGCCCCCGCGACGACCTCCATGATCTCCTGCGTGATCTCGGCCTGGCGCTGGCGGTTGGCCTCCAGCGTCAGGTCGTCGATCAGCTCGGCGGCGTTGTCCGAGGCGCTGCGCATTGCGGACATGCGCGCGCCGTGCTCGGACGCCGTCGACTCGAGCAGGCCCTGTAGATCGAAATCTCGATGTAGTCGGGAACCAGCCGGGCGAGGATCTCCTCGGGATCGGGCTCGTAGATCCACAGAGCACGACCTCCGGGCTGTCCTCTCGTCCTCTGTCCTCTGTCCTCTGTCCTCTGTCCTCTCGTCGTCGTCTTCCTCATCGCCGAGAATGTCGGCTTGCTGCAGGGGCAAGAGCGTCTCGTGTCGCACCTCCTGCGTCATCGCCGAGACGTACCCGTTGTAGAGGATCTCGACCCGGTCGACCTTCTCGTCGACGTAGGCGGAGGAGAGCCCGTCGGCGATCGCGCGCGCGTCGGAGAACGCGGGCCTGTCGGTGAAGCCGGTCCAGGCGTCGGCGAGCTCGAGGTTCGCGGAACCGCAGCGAGGACTCGCCGCGCCGCCCCGACGCGTACCAGACGACCTCGTTGCCCTCCGAGCGCAGCTCGCCCGCGCGTCGGTTGCCCGCCCGGATGATCTGCGAGTTGAAGGGGCCGGCCAGGCCGCGGTCGCCGGTCACGAGCAGCAGCCCGACCTTGGACGATGCTCTCGCGCTCCTGGAGGATCGGCAGGCTCGGGATGTTCTCCGCGGCCTCGGCGGCCCGGCGCGTCATCTTCCGCAGCGCGTCGGCATAGGGCCGCAGCGCCTCGATCCGCTGCTCCGCCCGCCGCAGCCGGGCGGCGGCGACCATCTCCATCGCGCGGGTGATCTTGCGGATGTTCTTCACCGAGCCGATGCGGCTGCTGATGTCCTTTAAGCGAAGCCATTAGGCGTTAGGCAGTAGGCGTAGATCAGGTCGCCGCCGCGCCGGTCGCATCAGGCGGCGGCGCCTTCTCCTCCTCGTTCTCGTCGTCCTCTCCGTCCTCTGTCCTCTGTCGCTGCTGTCCTCCTTCCCGCCGCTCCTCCTCGGCCTTGATCCGGTCGGACTCCCCCTCCTCGAGCGGATTGCCCTCCGCGTCGAAGTCGGCGCCGAAGTCGTCGATCGCCTCGGCGATCGCGTCGCCGAGCTCGCTCCTCGATCGAGTCGTCCCAGTTGCCGTCGGCGATCTTCCCCATCAGGTCCGTCTTCTCGGCGTGCAGGCGCTGCAGCATCGCCTCGTGGAACTCCTGGATGCGGTCGACCTTGATCCGGTCGAGGAAGCCGCCGGTGCCCGAGTAGATCGCGGCCACCTGGTCCTCGATGCTTCCACGGCTAGCGCTCGTCCTGGTTGAGCGTCTCCACGAGCCGCTCGCCCCGGTTCAGCGTGGCCTGCGTCTCCGGGTCGAGCTCGGAGCCGAACTGGGCGAACGCCTCGAGCTCGCGGTACTGCGACAGCTCGATGCGGAGCTTGCCGGCCACCTTCTTCATCGGCGTGGTCTGCGCCGAGCCGCCGACGCGCGACACCGAGATGCCCGACGTTGATCGCCGGGCGGACGCCCGAGCGGAACAGGTCGGCCTCGAGGAAGATCTGGCCGTCGGTGATCGAGATGACGTTGGTGGGGATGTAGGCGGACACGTCGCCGGCCTGCGTCTCGATGATCGGCAGCGCGGTGAGCGAGCCGCCGCCGAGCTCGTCGTAGAGCTTCACCGCGCGCTCGAGCAGCCGCGAGTGCAGGTAGAAGACGTCGCCCGGGTAGGCCTCGCGGCCCGGCGGGCGGCGCAGCAGCAGCGACATCTGACGGTACGCGTAGGCGTGCTTGGTCAGGTCGTCGTAGATGCAGAGGGCGTGCTTGCCGTTGTAGAGGAAGTGCTCGCCCATGGCGCAGCCCGCGTAGGGGGCGAGGAACTTGATCGGCGCGGCCTCGTCGGCGGGCGCGGCCACGATGATCGTGTGCTCGAGCGCGTTGGCGTCCTCGAGCGTCTCCGCCACCTGCACCACGGTGGACATGCGCTGCCCGACCGCGACGTAGATGCAGATCAGGTCGCTGTCCTTGTTGTTGATGATCGTGTCGATGCAGATCGTGCGTCTTGCCCGTCTGGCGGTCGCCGATGATCAGCTCGCGCTGGCCGCGGCCGACGTTGGTCATGGCGTCGATCGCCTTGATGCCGGTGAGCATCGGCTCCTTGACCGGCTGGCGCTGGACCACGCCGGGCGCCTTGAACTCGGCGGGGCGGCGTCTCGTCGGTGTCGATGTCGCCCTTGCCGTCGAGCGGGTTGCCGAGCGGGTCGACGATGCGGCCGAGCAGCGCGTCGCCCACGGGCACCTCGAGCAGCTGGCCGGTGCGCTTGACCTCGTCGCCCTCCTCGATCTTGTCCCACTCGCCGAAGAGCACGGCGCCGACGTTGTCCGACTCGAGGTTGAGCGCCAGCCCGGTCACGTCGTGCGGCAGCTCGAGCATCTCCATCGACATGCAGTTGTCGAGCCCGTGGACGCGCGAGATGCCGTCCGCGACGGACAGCACGGTGCCCACCTCGGACAGGTCGGCGCCGCCGTCGTCGAGCCCCTCGATGCGGCTCTTGAGGATGCTGGTGATCTCGTCCGGCTTGATCTGCACTTGGTAGGTCTCCTTATGCCGCCTTCGCCACTTGCTTCCGTAGTTGTTCCAACCTGTTCCTGACGCTGGCGTCGAGGACCATGTTGCCTACCTGGACCACGAGGCCGCCGAGCACGTCGGGGTCGACGTTGCGAGGACAGCTCGACGTTGCGCCCGGTCTGCTCCTCGATGCGGCTGCCGATCTCCTTGACGAGCGTCTCGTCCAGCTCGACCGCGCTCGTGACCGACACCGGCAGCAGCTGCCGTTCCTCCGCCCAGCGGGCGTCGAACTGCCGCCGGATCCGCGACAGAAGCGGCATGCGGTGGCGCTCGGCGAGCAGCTCCAGGAAATTGATTAGCCGCTCGTCGGCGCCCTCGATCACCTTGCCGATCCCCTCCTTCTTCTCCTCCGAGGTGAAGTAGGGCGAGAAGAAGAAGAGGCGCAGCTCGCTTGTCGTCACGGAGCGCGTCATCCACCTCGGCCAGCTCGTCGTGGATGCGGTCGACCACGTCGTTGTCCTTGGCCGCCTCGAACAGGGCGCGCGCGTAGACCACGGCGATCTCCTCCATCTAGCTCTCGTCCCCCTTGCCGTCGCCGGCGAGCGCCGAGAAGTCGACCTCCTCGAGCGCCTCCTCGATCAGGCGCTTGTGGTCCTCGTCGTCCAGCGACTTGCTCGTGACCTTCTCGGTCGCGACGACCGTGAGGTTGGCCACCTCCTTGCGGATCTCGTCGAGCGCCCTGCGCGTCTCGGCCTCGATGTCCCGGCGAGTGGCCTGGATGAGCTCCTCGCGCTGCTTGACGGCGGCCTCCTTCGACTCGTCCTGGAGCGAGTCGGCGGCGCGGCGGGCACGGACCACGATGTCCTCGGCCTGCTCGCGTGCCTCCTTCAGGCGGGCCCGGTACTCCTCGAGCAGCTCGTCTGCCTCGCGCTTGGTCCGCTCGGCCGAGTCGATCGACTCCTCGATCGCGCGGCGGCGCTTGTCCAGGGCCTCGGCGATCCGCGGGAAGGCGAACCTGTTCAGGAACCAGATCGACAGCCCGAAGACGATCAGGGTCCAGATCATCAGCCCCGCGCTGGGGCTGACCAGGAAGCTGCCGCCGCTTGCGAGGAGGGCCATCGGCTTAGAGGAAGAAGGCGATCAGGGCGAAGATGAACGTGTAGAACGCCACCGCCTCCGTGAGCGCGAAGCCGAGCCACTGGATGCTCGTGATCTCCTCGCGCATCTCGGGCTGGCGAGTGACCGACTCGATCACCTTGCCGAAGATGTAGCCGACGCCGATGCCGGCTCCGATCGAGCCGAGCCCGGCGCCGATGCCGAGGGCCATGGCCTTGAGGCCGTCGTCGGTCAGCCCACTGGCCTGCGCAATGAGGGTTGTCATGGACGTACTCCTTTCAGTGGCCGTGAGCGGCCGTTGCTTCACCGATGTAGATGGAGGTCAGCGTCGCGAAGATGAAGGCCTGCAGGGTCGCCACCAGGCCGACCTCGAAGAGGAAGAAGGCGAACGCGAGCGGAAGCGTCGCGACCCCCAGCAGCGAGAGCCCCAGCAGGACCGCCAGGCCGCCGCCCATGAACAGGAGCAGGAGGTGGCCGGCCAGGATGTTCGCGAACAGTCGGACCGAGAGCGAGATGATCCGGACGAACTGCGAGATGACCTCGATCGGGACGATCAGCGGCATCAGCGCGCGCGGGGTCCCGCTCGGGATCCAGCTCTTGAAGTAGCCGCGGAAGCCCTTCGCGCGGATGCCCTCCACGTGGTAGCTGAACCACACGATCAGGGTGAGCACGAGCGGAATCGAGAGGTTGGCCGTGGCCGCGTAGATGGTGAACGCCGGCAGCTCGAGACCGAAGACGCTCACCTTCTCGGTCGTGTTCAACGGCAGCGGCAGGTAGCCGATGATGTTCGAGAACCAGATGAAGAGGAACAGCGTGGCGACGAACGGGAACCACCGCTTGGCCATCTCCTCGCCCATGTTCCCGCGCGTGATGTTGTTGTAGGTCAGGTCGTACGCCACCTCGACCATCGTCTGGATGCGGTTGGGCTTGGCCTGCATCCGCCGGGCGATGTAGATCATCGCTCCGACGGTCAGCGCGGACGCGAGGAAGAGGTAGAAGACGCCCTTGTTGATGCTGAGGTCGAGCCCGCCGATCTTGATCTTGATCCAGGGCGTGAGCTTGAACTCCTCGACCGGCTGGAACTCGTCGTTCTTGCCCTGGCTGCCGAAGATCAGATAGAGGAGGACCATCAAGCCCACGTAGGTCCCGGCGCCGATGAGGATCAGGCGCTTCTTGCTCATCGGCGCGACCCGGGCGCGAGCGGTCCGCTCGTCATCAGCGAGGTGAGGTAGACCGTGACGAGAACCACGGACAGGAGCGCGGCCGACAGCCCGGCATCACGGTCTGCTTTCCCGAGGACGAAGATCGCCAAAGCAAAGATCCAGACGCGCGCGAACATGCTGATCGCGAGCACGGCGGTGGCCCGGGTGGGATCGGCGGACGCGCGGGCGCGCCGTTCGACGACCTGCTGGACGACCCGCTGAAGGAGCCACAGCCCCGTGACGCCCGCCCAGCCGAGCAGCGGCATCCCCACGGCCAGGAAGATCGGCAGCGCGACGACCAGGACCGCGAGGTCCAGCCAGCGAACGACCACGTCAGCTGTCCCTACGGCGTGCGAAGACAAGGGCGGACCCTGCGGCGTTCCCTGCGTAGAGGCCGGTGATCGAGGTCGCCGCGCCGGACGGCGCGGTTTCCACCGCTTGCATGAGGCCGGCCCCAGCAGGCGAAGGGCGGCGCGGATCGGTCATGCTGGCTGTGCTCGTTCTGCATGCGGGGTGCGGCAAACCGGAGGCGCAATCAGGCGGCATCTGCGTCGGCCCCCCGCCGCGCCGAAACCTTATCCGAGCAGGGGACTCCGCCGCTACTTGGTGGCGCTTGCGACGTACACGCCGCCGTCGCGCCGGCGGTCGAGTGCTGTGAGGAACGCCTCGACCACTTCGGCGTCGAATTGCGTTCCCGAGCCGGCGCGCAGCTCCTCCCGGGCGGCCTCCTCGCCGAGTGCCGGCCGGTATACGCGATCGGCGGTCATGGCCTCGTAGGCATCGGCCACCGCCAGGATGCGCGCTTGGAGCGGGATCTCCTCGTCCTCGAGGCCGTTCGGGTAGCCGCCCCCGTCGAGGCGCTCGTGGTGGGCGAGGATCCAGGCGCAGAGGTCGCTGAACTCCGGCCTGGAGAGAAGCCGGGCCGCGATCTCGGGATGCGTTCGCATCTCGTCCCACTCCGCGTCGTCGAGCGGCCCGGGCTTCGTCAGGACCCGGTCCGAGATCCCGATCTTGCCCACGTCGTGCAGCACGCCCGCGACCCGGATGCGCTCGACGTCGTCCGGGCCGAGGCCAAGCTCCACCGCCATCAGCCGCGCGTAGCGGCCGACCGCCTGGGAGTGCCGGGCGGTGCCGGTGTCGCGGATGTCGAGCGCCTCGGCCAGCCCGATCACGGTCGCGAGCTGCATCTCACCGCGCTCGCCGCCCCTGCCGCCGGCCACCATGCTCGCAACCTCCACGCTGTAGATCACAGAGCGGTCGCGGCCGAGGTCCTTGGCCGCGTAGAGCGCCTCGTCGGCCGCCCTCAGGAGCAGCTCGGTCTCGTCGCCGTGATCTGGCCAGCTCGCGATGCCGAAGCTGATCGTGATCGGCAGCGGCTGCTCGGAGAAGGTTCGCTGGACCGCGCGGCGCAGGCGCTCGGCCACCAGGAAGGCGCCGCGCTCGTCCGTGTCGGGCAGGAGCAGCGCGAACTCCTCGCCTCCCATGCGTGCGACCACGTCGATGCGGCGCTTCCACTTCGACCAGGTCGTCGGCCAGGGCCTGAAGGGCCTCGTCGCCGGCGTGGTGGCCGAGGCGATCGTTGACGAGCTTGAAGCCGTCGAGGTCGCCGGCCACGACGCTGAGGGGCCGCTCGCTCCGCCGCGCGCGCTCGAGCTCGAGCTTGAAGGTCTCCTCGAAGCCGCGGCGGTTGAGCAGGCCGGTGAGCGGATCGGTCCGCGCCGCGTCGGTAAGCCGGTGGACGAGGGCGCCGATCCGGTCGCGCTGATATGCCACGAGCAGGCCCGCGACGAGGGCGGTGCCGATCGTGAGGAGCCAGCGCTGCGCGGCCATCCCATCCCCCGGAATCACGCTGAGCGCCCAGTAGTAGGCCGCGCCCGCGAGCATCACCTGGAGAGCCGCCAGGCGCCTGCTGAGGAAGTAGAAGGCCTCCACCCCGACCCAGACGTAGAAGAACGCGTAGACGCTGCTCGAGTGGTCATCGAAGTAGACGGCGGCCGTGATCAGCAGCGAGCCGGCGACCAGGAACCCGGGTATCGCCATGGCGGGCAGCCGGTTGGCCCCGGACAGGAGCAGGCCGCCGCCGACGAAGGCGATCCCCACCACCACCAGCACTCCGAGGGCGTCGGTGCTGCTGCTGTGCGGCAGCGCAAGCGACAGGCCGCCGAGCACGGCGCCTGCCAGGTAGAACCACCCGAGTGTCCGGGCCATCGCCGGCCGTCCAAGGGTGCTCTCGAGCGCGGGCCTGGCTGAGTCCATCCCCTTTGTATCGGCCCCACGCGGGCCGCGGCTTTAGAGAGAGCCGAGCAGCGCCTCGACCACGCGTCCGTCGAACTGCTGTCCAGCCCCGCGGCGAAGCTCGGAGGCGGCCTCGTCGGGGACCAGCGCGGGCTTGTAGGAGCGATCGCTCGTCATCGCCTCGTAGGCGTCCGCCACGGCCAGGATCCGGGCCTCGAGCGGCACGTCGTCGCCGTCACGGCCGAGCGGGTAACCCTGGCCGTCGGGTCGCTCGTGGTGGCAGAGGATCCAGCTCCCCATCTCCTGGAAGTTGGTGGTCTCGACCATCCGGGCCCCGATCTCCGGGTGTGAACGGACCCAGGTCCACTCCTCGTCGTCGAGCGGCCCGGGCTTCGTGAAGAGCGCGTCCGGCATGCCGACCCGGCCGACGTCGTGAAGGATCCCGGCCAGACGAATCCTCTCCACCGTCTCCGGCGGCATGCCGAGCTCTCGCGCCGTCAGCTCTGCGAAGCGCCCGACGCGGTGGCAATGGGTGGTGTTGCCGCTGTCCCGCACGTCGAGCGCCTCGGCCAGGCTCAACAGCGTGGCGAGCTCCACCCCGGTCTCCTCCACGACGCGCGGCGCGCGGGCGAGGATGCCCGGGACCTCGGCGCTCGAGATCACCGAGCGGTTGCGCCCGAGCCGCTTGGCGGCGTAGAGGGCCTGGTCGGCGGCCCGCAGCAGCGCCTCGGCCGACTGGCCGTGCAGCGGGTAGGTGGCGATGCCGAAGCTGCCGTCAGCGAGCCCTCGCTTCCGTCTGACGCGAAGCCCCTCTCCACGTCGGCCCGGATCCGCTCCGAGAGCATGTAGGCGCCGTGCTCGTCGCAGTCGGGCGCAAGCAGCGCGAACTCCTCGCCGCCCACGCGGGCGGCGGTGTCGAAGCGGCGCTTGGCGGCAGTGATCGAGCGGCCGATGCGGCGGAGCGCCTCGTCGCCCGCGGGGTGGCCGAACTCGTCGTTGAGCCGCTTGAAACGGTCGAGGTCGCCGACGACCACGCTCAGCGGCGCCCCGGTCCGCCGGGCGCGCTCGAGCTCGATGTCGAAGACCTCCTCGAAGGCGCGGCGGTTGAAGAGGTCGGTGAGCGGATCGCGCCGGGCGGCGTCGCTGAGGTGGGCGATCAGGGTCGAGAGGCGGTCCCGGACCAGGGCTACGAAGACGCCGGTGATCAGCAGCGTGCCGACGGTGGCGATCCAGCCGTCGACCACCTGGCCCGACGGCGACTCGGCCGCCAGGGCCCCGGCGTAGCAGGCGGCCAGGAACGCAAGCTGCGCGAGCGCCGCCCGCAGCGGAAAGAAGTAGAAGATGCCCAGCGCCACCCAGACGTACGGCAGCGGGGCGTAGCCGGACTCGACCCCCCAGGCGTAGACCGCCACGGAGGCGAGCACGATCCCGACCGCGGCGGCGATGTGGAATCCGGCCAGCGGCAGCGTGTCGTAGGCGATCAGGAGCAGGACGGCGACGACGATCGAGGCCACGCCCGTGGCCGCCAGGAGGCGCTCGTCGTTCACGGCGGTGTCGGGGACGGCCACCGAGACGAACGCGAAGAGGCCGCCGGCGGCGCCGAAGACCGCGCCGGCGCGAGCCATCGCTGCACGTGAGGCAGGAGTGGCTACGTCTATGGAATTCCGCCAGCTGAGCCGCTCGCGGAGGGGCGGATCCATGCTCCTCCTATCGGCCTGTGTCGATCCCGGTTCCCGCCTTAGGGGGGCCCAACCCAACGCGGGTCACTCTCCGGGCCACTATAGGTCGGCCCCGGGCGTATCGCCATCGAGTCTGGGCAGAATTCATCCGTGTGGATCCAACGCGAGATCCGGCTCGAGGCGCGGCCCCGCGGCTTCCATCTGGTCACCCGCGAGGTGGTGGACGCCGTTCCCGAGCTGACCGAGCTCCAGGTGGGCCTCTGCTCGGTCTTCATGCAGCACACGTCCGCGTCGCTGACCCTGAACGAGAACGCCTCGCCGGACGTCCGCAGGGATTTCGGAGCCTGGTTCGACCGGGCCGTCCCCGACGGCGCCGACTACTTCCGCCACACACTGGAGGGGCCCGACGACATGCCCGCCCACATCAAGTCCTCCCTCACGGGCAGCTCGCTGGTGATCCCGGTGGCGGGCGGCGAGCTCGCGCTCGGCACCTGGCAGGGCCTCTACCTCTGCGAGCACCGCGACTCGGGCGGGCCCAGGCGGCTGGTGGTAACGGCCTTCGGGGAGACGTCTTGACAGTGTGCGAACATGTGTTCGCGTGATGCGCTGGAGCAACCTGAGCGTCGAGAACGAGGAGAGCCGACAGCTCCCCGGCTACTCGGAGCCCGCCGCCGTGCGGCGGTTCAACGCCCCCGAGGCGATGGACATCCGCTTCTACGAGGTCCATGCCAAGTCGGTGGTCAACCGGGTGCCCAAGGCGTCGCGGATGCCCTTTCAGTGGACGATCAACCCCTACCGCGGCTGTAGTCATGCCTGTGTCTGGTGCTTTGCCCGCCCCACACACGAGTACCTCGACTTCAACGCCGGTCGTGACTTCGAGCGCGAGATCGTCGTCAAGGTCAACGCGCCCGAGGTGGCGCGGGCGGAGCTGTCACGGCCGCGGTGGAAGCGCGAGCACGTCGCCCTCGGCACCAACACCGACCCGTACCAGTGGGTGGAGAGCCGCTACAAGCTGATGCCGGGGATATGGGAGGCCATGCGCGACACGCGCACGCCCTCGTCGGTCCTCACCAAGTCGCCGCTCCTGCTGCGCGACATCGAGCTGATGAAGCAGATCCCCGACTTCAAGGCCAACCTGTCGATTCCGACGATCGACGAGAAGGCGTGGCGGGCCACCGAGCCGCACACGCCCAACCCCTACGCCCGGATCGAGGCCGTCGCAGAGCTCAACCGCGCGGGAATCCCAACCGGCGTTCTCATCGCTCCACTCCAGCCCGGCGTCAACGACCAGCCCGAGCAGGTCGAGAAGATCCTCGAGCTCTGCACCGAGGCCGGTGCGGTGAGCATCGGCGGGATCGCCCTGCACCTGCGCGGCTCGGTCAAGCAGCTCTGGTTCGAGTGGCTGGAGGAGAACCGGCCCGACCTCCTCCCCCGCTACCGCAAGTTGTACGCGCGCGGCGCCTACGCGCCGCAGGCCGAGCGCGACCGGCTGTCGGCGATGGTTCGCAGCGGCACCCGGCTGGCGCCACCCGCGCGGACGGACCCGGCCGGGCCATCCCCCTCCCTGGAGGCGCCGGAGCCGGAGCAGACCTCGCTCTTCTGACCGTTCGCCCCTCAATACGCTCCGGGCGCATGCGCGTCTGGGCCGACCTCACCAACACCGCCCACGTCGTGGTCCTTCGACCGCTCATCGAGCTGCTCGAGCGGCGGGGCCACGAGGTGGAGATCACGGCGCGGCCGCTCTCGCACACGACCGAGCTGCTCGACGACTGGGGCCATCCGTACGTGGTCATCGGCGAGTACGGAGGGGCAAGCCGACTCGGCAAGGTCAGGGCGGCCGCGTCGCGGGTCCCGGCGCTGATCCGGTTCGGCCGCAAGCGGCGGTTCGACTACGGGATCGGCCACGCCTCGATCGACCTGCCGCCGGCCTGCCGGGTGCTGCGGATCCCGAATTCGACGATGTTCGACTACGAGTGGGCGACCGCCCAGCACCACGTGATCTGCCGGCTGGCGAATCGCGTGCTGGTCCCGGACGCGATTCCCGCCGAGCGCCTCGAGCGCTACGGGGCGCGGCCGCCGAAGCTGATCCGCTACCCGGGACTGAAGGAGGAGTACTACCTCGCCGACTGGGAGCCGGACCCGGACGTGCTCGAACAGCTGGGTGTCGAGCAGGGCCGCCCGCTGTGCGTGATCCGGACCGCCCCCTCCTACGCCCTCTACCTCGGCGGCTCGGAGAACCCGCTGCTGCCGCCGCTCATCGAGCGCGTGGCCGACGGCGAGACCCAGGTGGTCGTGCTGGCGCGCAACGAGGAGCAGCGAGCGGCGGTCAACGAGCTGGGAGCGCCGAACGTCGTCGTCCCGGAGCGGGCGGTCGACGGCCGCAGCCTGGTGGCGTTCGCCGACGTCCTCGTCTCGGCAGGAGGCACGATGAATCGCGAAGCGGCCGTGCTGGGCACCCCGGTGTGGTCGATCTTCGAGGGAAGGCTGGGCGCGGTGGACGAGATGCTGGTCGACCAGGGCCGGCTGAAGATCCTCCGCGACCCCGACCAGGTGACGGTCGAGCCGAAGCCGGCGGACGCGTACGAGCGCCGGACGCGCAGGAGCGTCGAAGACCTTCTGCAACTGGTCGTTCCGGGCACTTGACGGCCGGCGACCGCGTCGGGTAGGAACAGGCGCTCATCGACGGGAGGAATGTAAACCCATGAACTACGCCGAAGGCGGCCACCCCGACGCCCCGATCCTGGAGCAGATCCGCGGACTCACCGGAAGCATCACCGACGAGCGCAGCCGAGCGATCGTGCGCTCCGTGATCGATGCCGTGGCGCTCAACCCGCAGCCGCTCCCGCCCCTCGTCAACGACGTTTGGCAGAAGGTCGTCAGCGAGCTCAACCCGCAGCCGCTGCCGCCCGGACCGCCGCCCGAGAGCGGCTAGCGCAAGCCGGCGGTCACGGTCCGCTCCACGGTGTCCTGCCGCTCCTCCTCGGTCTCGGGCGGGCCGACGCCGTCCACGTCCTTCACGAACCGGCCCAGGCCCATCGCCTTCAGGTGGCGCGCCTTGAGTATCTCGAGCGTGTAGACCATCCAGGCCGACGCGGCCAGGACCACCAGGCCGACGGCGATGGCGATGATCACGTGGCCGGTGTTGGCCACGCCCGCCGGCCGCGGCGGCACGAAGCGGAGCAGGATCGCGTAGCTCACGAGCAGGATCGCCCACACGTGCAGGTAGGCCGCGGTGCGGCGCTGGGAGAAGCCGATGCGCATGAAGCGGTGGTAGAAGTGGTTCTGGTCGGCAGCCCAGGGGCGGCGACCGTACTTGAGCCGCTTGAGGACGACGAACGAGGTGTCGAGCAGGGGCACGGCCAGCACCAGGAGCGGTCCGACGAGGGCGATCGTCGCCGCGGTCTTCAACACGCCCTCGACCGACATCGAGGCGAGGATGAATCCCAGCGCCAGTGCCCCCGAGTCGCCCATGAAGATCTTGGCCGGGTGGTAGTTGTGGCGCAGGAACCCGAGCGTCGAGCCGCAGACGATCGCCGCGAGCGCCGCCGCCGGCCAGCGCGCGAACGAGGCGGACAGGAGGGCGAATGCCGCCGCCGCGATGGCGACGATGCCCGCCGCCAGGGAGTCCATTCCGTCGATCAGGTTGATCAGGTTGGCGAGAGCGGCGATCCAGAGAACGGTCAGCGGATAGGCGATCCAGCCGATGTCGTGGTTGCCGATGAACGGCAGCGTGAAGTGGTCGATCTTGAGGTCCCAGCCCACCACCGGGATCAGCGCGATCGCGCAGACGGCCGCGAGCTTGACGCTCGGGGGCACCCCGCGGATGTCGTCGACGAGCCCGACCAGGGCGACCGCCGCCGTGCCGAGCAGGATGCCCGGGTAGGGCCCGTCGAGGTCGACGAAGATCAGGGCCGGGACCAGGATCCCGAGCACGATCGCGATCCCCCCGATCCTGGGCACGGGCTGGGTGTGGACGCGGGGCCGGTCGCCGCCGAGGTCGACGCCGCCGATCCGGGGCGCGAGTCGCGCGGTGAGCGGCGTCAGCACGAGGACGATCGCGCCCGCCGCGAGGAAACCCCACACCACCGACCCGTGCTCCACGAGTCCGCGGAGGGAGTCCGTGAAGGACATGGGACCGTTTATACCGTAGCCAGGGGCGTCAAAAGCCCGGCCGATGGGTAGCCTTGCCCGCCTATGAGTGGAACGGTCTCACCCGCAGTGGCAGGCGCGTTCGACGAGCGGATCGCGTCCCGCGAGGCGAAGCTGGGCATCATCGGTCTGGGATACGCGGGTCTCCCGCTTGCGATGCTCTTCGCGGAGGTCGGCTTCGACGTCACGGGCATCGATCTGAACGAGTCGCGCGTCGAGGCGATCGGCAAGGGCGAGTCCTACCTCGTGGACGTGCCGCCCGAGCGCTACAAGGGAGTCGACGGGCGCCTCAGCGCCACGACCGAATACGCAACGGTCCAGGAGCTCGACGCGCTCACGATCTGCGTCCCGACCCCGCTGTCGAAGACGCGAACTCCCGACATCTCCTTCATCGTGTCGGCCGCGGAGTCGGTCGCCGGCCAAATGCGCGACGGCCAGTTGATCGTGCTGCAGTCGACGACCTATCCGGGCACCACGGAAGAGATCGTGCTGCCGATCCTGGAGCGCTCCGGAGCGAAGGTCGGCGAGGACTTCTTCCTCGGCTACGCGCCCGAGCGGGTCGACCCCGGTAACACCCAGTGGAGCGTCCGCAACACGCCGAAGCTCGTCGGCGGAGTCACGGACGAGTGCCTCCGGCGGACCGAGGCCGTCTACCGGCAGATCGTCGACACCGTCGTGCCCGTGTCGAGCCCGGCCGTCGCAGAGACGGCGAAGCTGCACGAGAACACGTTCCGGGCGGTGAACATCGCTCTGGCGAACGAGCTCGCACTGATGTGCGATCGGCTCGAGATCCCCGTGTGGGAGGTGATCGACGCGGCCAAGACCAAGCCGTTTGCCTTCCTCGCCCACTACCCCGGACCGGGCCTGGGCGGGGACTGCATCCCGGTCGTCCCGCACTTCCTCTCCTGGCGCCTCCGCGAGTACGGCTACTCCGCGCAGCTGATTGACGCCGCGCACGAGGTCAACGCGCACATGCCGGTCTACGTGGTGCAGAAGATCTCCGAGGCGCTCAACGAGGCCGGAAAGCCGATCAAGGGATCCCGCCTCCTGCTGCTGGGAATGGCGTACAAGAGCGACGTCCACGACACGCGAGAGTCGCCCAGCCTGGAGGTGATGCGGCAGCTGCTCGCCCGAGGAGGCGAGGTCCGCTACTGCGATCCGTGGGTGCCGGAGGTGGAGCTCGAGGAAGTGCGCCACGAGCCGGTGCCCTGGGGTCGCGAGGCGCTCTCCTGGGCCGACTGCGTCGTGCTGCTCACCCCTCACTCACAGTTCGCCGATCCGGACGCCTGGCAGGAGGCGAAGCTGGTGGTCGACACTCGAAACGCCGCACCGCCGGGCCCCAACGTCTACTCGATATAGCCAATGCTGCTCGTGCTCGGGGCCGGCTACGTGGGCGCCGCGCTCGCCGCCCGCGCCCTCGAGCAGGGGCACGAGGTCACGCTCGCGGACAACTGGTACGCCACGGAGCGCGCGCAGCTCGAGGAACTCGAGTCCCGCGGGGCGCGAATCGAGACCGCCGACATCCGCGACCCCGGCGCCCTCGATCAGCTGATGGCCCGCGGCCCGGAGCGCGTCTACCTCCTCGCTGCGCAGGCGAGCCGGCCGCTGTCGGAGACAGAGCCCGACTACACCGAGGAGACCAACCTGAGCGGCGCCCGGCGCGTGGCCGAGGCCGCCGTCCGTGCGGGCGGACCGCCGATCGTCTACGGCAGCTCGCTGCACGTGTACGGCCCCGGCCTCGAGGGCGAGGTCGGCAGCGACCGCCCCTACGGCCCGCAGGGCGACCTCTCCCACCTCTCGAAGATCTACGCGGAGCTCTGCCTCGATCTCTACGCGCGCAGGCACGGGTTCGACGTCGCGCTGCTACGACTCGGAATCGTCTACGGGCCGAGCCCGGTGGAGCACGACCGGCCCGAGTCCCAGACCGTGGTCGACAAGTTCCGCAAGCTCGCGGCCGCCGGCGCGCGGCTTCAGCTCGATGACGGCGGCCGGGCGACGATCGGTGTCGTGCACGTGGACGACGTCGCCCGGATCATGCTGAACCACCCGCCACCCGGGGCCGCCAACGTGGCCGCCGAGACCGTCACGGTCGCGGACGTGGCCGCCCTGGCCCGCGGCGAGGAGCCGCCCGGTGGGGCAACGTGGAGCGTGTCCTCGCCCTTCCAGTACCGCCACCCGCTGGCGGAGTACTTCGCGTGAAGCTGCTGGTGACGGGCGCGTCGGGCTTTCTCGGCTCGCGCCACACGACCGTGCTCCGGCAGCGCGGCCACGAGGTGCTGGCCGTAACCCGGCCGGGGGGCCGCAGGCGGGCGGCCGCCCACGACGTGAACGCGGTGGAAGTCGACGCGGGCGATCCGGCGGCCCGGGACCTCGTCGCCGGCTGCGATGCAGTCCTTCACTTCGCCGGCGTCCCCGACCCCGCCGGCGCGCGCGCGGACCCGGCGCGGGCCGTGCGCGAGAACGCCGGCACCGCGCTCAACCTCCTCGAGGGCTGCGCCGAGCACGGGTCGGCGCTGCTCTACCCGTCGACCGTGCGCGCGGCCCAGGATCCGCCGCCGGACCCCTACGCCATGTCCAAGCGCCTCGGCGAGCAGGCCTGCCGGCTGCACCCGGCTCACAGCGTCGTGGCGCGCATGGCCTCGGTGTTCGGTCCCGGACAGGTGACGGCCGAGGGGGCCACCGGGGCGATAGCCGCCTTCGCCGCCCGCGCCCTCGCCGGGGAGCCGATCGTCATCCCGGGCAACCCCGAGCGCACGCGCGACTTCGTGTTCGTGGACGACGTGGTCGTGGCGCTCGAGGCGCTGATCGCCGAGCGCCGCTTCGACCAGACGTGCACGCTGGCGAGCGGGATGGCCACCCCGCTGATCGAGGCCGCGCGGCTGGTGGTGGACGCCACGGGCTCGAGCTCGCCGATCGAGACCCCGGGAGGGGAACTGGCGCCGGGCGAGAACGAGAGCTATGAGACCGGCACGCGGTTACTGTTCGACGCGCGACCGCTTGCCGAGGCGGTTCAGCTCTATGTCGACTGGCTCCGCAGCCATCCCACTGCTCAAGGCAGCGCCCGAGCCTGAGCAGATAGCCAATCGCCTGGAGGACGGCCCCTGGCGAGGCATCGAGCTCTGCCTGGCGCCGCGCCACGTGGCGAGCGACGAGGCCGCCGCGACCGCAGTCGAGAACGCGCGCGCCGCGAGCGGCATGGCGATCACGGCGGAGGCGCCGGTCGCCTGGCCGAGTGGCGCCTTCGTGCGCGTCGACAGGCTGGACGAGGACGCCATGGCCGGCATCGAGCGCAGCGCCGACTTCGCCGCCGGCATCGGCTCCCCGGTCCTGACCATCCACCTCTTCACCCCGCAGTCGCCGGAGGAGTTCCGCGACGCCTGGCACAGCGGCATCGACGAGGCCGAGGTGGAGCGCTTCCTCCGCTTCTACGCGGCGGCGTGTCTCTCACGGGGCGTAACTCCTCTGATCGAGAACGTGCCCCCGGTCCTGCGCATGCGCACGGGCGGGGTCTACCTGTCGCCGGTCGGCGGCCACTGGCGCGATCTCCTCGAATGGCGCGAGCGGGTGCCCGACCTGGGCTTCACGCTCGACACCTCGCACGCCGCGCTCTTCCGTTCCTTCGCCGAGGCCTACCCCACCGCTGTTCAGGCTCCTCTCCGACGAGGAGCTGGAGCTCGCCCGCTATGTCGAGGAGCTCGGCCCGCACACGGAGGTCGCCCATGTCTCCGACGCTCTCGGCATCCTCGGGGAGGGCCTCCCCTACGGCGTCGGCGAGCTCGATCTCGATCCGGTCGTCGCGCGGCTCAACACGCTCGTGCCCTACGTCGTGGCCGAGATCAACGAGCCCGACCCCGCCCGCTCGGGCGACATGAAGGCGGGCTACCGCGCCGTGGAGGCCGTGGCGCCGCGCGCCGAGCCACTCCCCCCCGCCCCGCGCCGGCTGCGTCCGATCGCCTTCGACTGGCAGGCCGTCCTCGACCAGCCGGACCCTGTGCCCTCGGTGCTCGAGCTGCAGGAGCTGGTGGGAGGGCGGCGAGTGCTGATGACGGGCGGCGGCGGCTCGATCGCCCGGACGCTGGCCTCGCTCCTCTGGGGCTTCCGCCCCGAGCGCATCACGCTGCTCGACAGCCACGAGGCGTCACTGACCGCGGACCGCCGCGCCCGCGATCCCGCGGCGCTCGAGCGGATCGACCACGTGATGTGCGACATCCGCGACCGGGGCCGCCTGGAGACCGAGCTGGCGCGCGCCAAGCCGCACCTGGTCTTCCACTTTGCCGCCTACAAGCACGTCGACTGGGCCGAGGTCTATCCCGACGAGTTCCTCGACACGAACCTGCAGGGAAGCTGGAACGTGCTTCGCGCGGCAGACGCCGGCGGGGTCGAGACGGTGATCGTGGCCTCGACCGACAAGGCCGCGCTGGCGGCGAGCTTCTACGGCCGCACCAAGCGCTTCATGGAGCAGCTAACGGCGTTCGCGGCCAAGTCGGGCGGGGCGAAGCGGATGGCCGTGCGCTTCGTGAACGTGCTCGGCAGCGCCGGCAGCGCCTCCGACCTGTTCATGCGCCAGACCCAGGCCGGCGTCCCGCTGACGATCACCGACACCGGGATGCTGCGCTACTGGATCACGATGGCGCACGCCGCGGCGACGGCCGCGCACGGGGCGCTGCTCGCGGCGGAGGGCGTGTCGCTCGCCGCGCCCGCCGACCCGCCGCAGTTGACGGTCGGCGACCTTGCCGGGCGAATCTGGCGCGAAGCCGGCGGCGAGGGCGAGCCCAACGTCGAGCTGACCGGCATCCGCCGCGGCGAGACGCTCAGCGAGGTGATCGTCTCGCCGCACGAGCAGCTCGGCGAGGAGCGCTTCCCCGGAGTGGCCCCGATCGCGGCCGACGTTCCCACCGCCGCGCCGGCCTGGATCGCCGAGCGACTTCCCAGCGGCGGCACCCGCGAGGAGGCGCGGGCGCTGTGGCGCGAGGCGATGGAGCGGCCGGGACTGTTGTCACCGGTCGCCTAGCGGCGACGAGCACGTGCGCGCGCTCCTAGTCGAGTTCGTCCGGCCCGGCCAGAGCAGCCTGTCGGGCCGGGGGATGTGGCTCGCCGGGCGGATCGTCCTCTCCGTGGTCATCTCGGTGACGAACCTGATCGGTGCCTGCGCGGTGCTGGCCCTGGCGTTTCTGGTTGTGCCGCTGCCCACGGTCGACAACCTCGGCCACGTGCGGCTGGTGAACGCGATCGCGGCGGCCGCCTACGTAATGGTCGCCGTACCGGTGGGCGCAGTGCTGGGCACGCGCAGGCTCTGGCAGCTGCGCCGCTGGCTGCTGGAGGAGCGGCCGGCGACCCCGGAGGAGCAGCGCACCGTGCTCCACGCGCCGCTGCGCCTCTCGCTCATGCAGCTCGCGTGGTGGAGCGTCGCCGCCGTCCTCTTCGGCCTCCTCAACGGCGTCTACTCCGGAACGGGCGGCCTGCGGGTGGCGATCACTGTCGCCCTCACCGGCATGGTCACCGCGGTACTGGCCTACTTCCTCAGCGAGCGCATCATGCGCAGCGCGGCGGCGCGGGCCCTGAATTCGGGCCTCCCGGACCGGGTGATCGCCCCGGGTGTCACCTCCCGGGCACTGCTCGCCTGGGCGATCGGCACCGGGCTGCCCGTGCTCGGCATCGTCGCCATCGGGATCCTGACGCTCGCCGGCGACCCGGCCACGCGCTACGAGCTCGGCATCGTGATGGTGGTCCTCGGCGGCGTCGGCATCGTCGTCGGACTGCTCGCGGTCGCGCTGGCGGCCAGGGCCACGGCCGCGCCGGTCAACTCGGTACGGCGCGCCCTCGGGAACGTGCAGGAGGGCGACCTCGACGCGCACGTCCCCGTCTACGACGCCACCCAGATCGGCCAGCTCCAGCTCGGCTTCAACCGGATGGTCGACGGGCTCGCCGAGCGCGAGCGCATTCGCGAGGCCTTCGGCACCTACGTCGACCCGGACGTGGCCGACCACATCCTCGAAGAGGGCACCGACCTGGAGGGCGAGGAGGTCGAGGTGACGATCCTGTTCGTCGACGTCCGCGACTTCACCTCGTTCGCGGAGCGCACGCCCGCGCCCGAGGTGGTGGCCGCCATCAACCGGCTCTTCGAGACCGTGGTCCCGATCATCCACGAGCACGGCGGGCGCGTCGACAAGTTCGTCGGCGACGGTCTGCTCGCCGTCTTCGGGGCGCCGCGACGCCAGGAGGATCACGCCGATCGGGCACTGGCGGCGGCGCTGGAGATCGCGCGAGCGGTCGAGTCCGGCGCCGCCGGCGAGCTCGAGATCGGCATCGGCCTCAACTCGGGAACCGTGGTCGCGGGGAACGTCGGTGGCTCCGGCCGGCTCGAGTTCAGCGTGATCGGGGACCCGGTCAACGTCGCCGCGCGGGTCGAGGCCGCGACCCGTCAGACCGGCGACGTCATCCTGCTCGCCGAGCGAACCAGGGAGCTGCTGCGGAACAGCGACGTGCAGCTCGCCGAGCGCGACGGCGCGACGTTGAAGGGAAAGACCGAGAACGTGCGGCTGTTCGCGCCGAAGCCGAGCTAGCGTCCTGAGTCGGAAGTTCGGCTGCAGCTTGCCGAGCGGCTGGGCGCGGCTGAGGACGCACGCGGGATAAGTCGATGCAGAGCATCGGCGTTCCCGCGGGTGGCGTCAGGCGCGTCCAGACGCCGGGAAGGTGCCTGCGAAATGACGACTCAGGGCACTAGCCGGCGGCCCTCATCTCGACGGGGTTGCCCGACGGATCCTCGATCAGCACCTGGTCGCCGGCGACGCCCTCGACGACCTCCCCCCGGAAGGTGGCGCCTTCCGAGCGCAGCCGCTCGATCTCCGCGGCGAGGTCCGGAACCTCGATCACGAAGCGGTTCCAGCCACCCGGCTCGGGCGTGCGGCCGCCCACCGCCTGCCCGCCCCCGCCCCGGCCGCTCGGGGCGCTCAGCAGCAGGCGCAGACCGCCGCGGGACAGGATCGCGAAGGGAGGCGCCGGATGCATCACCACCTCGAAGCCGAGGAGGTCGCGGTAGAAGCCGATGGCGGCATCCACGTCGTCCACGATGTAGCGAACGCTGATCTCGGACATCTCAGCCGTCGGGGACGACGAAGAACGCGATCACCGCGTACTGAAGCGCCGCGGCGGCGATCACCAGCGCGTGGAAGACCTCGTGGTAGCCGAACACGGTGGGCGCGGGGTCCGGCCGCTGGAACGCGTAGACGAGCGCGCCGAGCGTGTAGAGAACGCCGCCGGCCGCGACCATCGCCACGCCGCCGATCCCGATCTGGTCGATCAGGTCGGGGAAGGCCGCCACCGCCACCCAGCCGAGGATCACGTAAACGGCGGCCACGAGCGGCTTGGGCGCGTCGATCCAGACGAGCTTCAGCAGGATTCCCGCGATCGCTCCGCCCCAGACCAGGGCGAGGATCACCGTGGCGAGGGTGCCTTCGAGCACGAGCAGCGCGAACGGGGTGTAGGTGCCCGCGATCAGCAGGAAGATCATCGAGTGGTCGAGTCGGCGCATCCAGCGGCGTGCGGCCTGCGACGCCCAGGTGATCCGGTGGTAGAGGGCGCTCGTGCCGAAGAGCGCGGCGACGCTCACCGAGTAGATCGCGGCGGCAAGGGTGGCCTTGCCGGAGGGTGCCGCGATCACCAGCGCGGCGCCGGTGACCAGGGAGACGAAGAACGCCCACTGGTGGGAGACGCCGCGTAGCCGCGGCTTGGAAATGGGGACCCGGGGAAGCGCCTCGCTCATGCGTCGGAGGGTAACTCGCGAAGCTGGTGCGCGGCCGTGAAGAAGCCGCGGTAGCCGAGCGATACGGCGATCAGCCCGGAGATCCCGACCGCGCCCAGCAGCGTCCAGAGCAGGATCAGCTGGAGGCGGACGGCGTCGAAGGGCTCCGCCCCGGCCACCAGCATCCCGACCATCGTGCCGGGAAAGAAGACCACCCCGGTCGTCTTGGTCGAGTCGATCAGCGGGATCATCCCGGAGCGGAGGCTGCGGGTGACGAGCCCGGACGCGGCCTGCCGGGCGGTGGCGCCAAGGGCGAGGGTGGCCTCGATCCTGCCGGCGCTCGACCGCACCTCGTCGGCGAGGCGGTTGAGCGCCACCGCGGCCGCCGTCATCGAGTTGCCGATCACCATCCCGCCGACCGGCACGAGGAAGCGCGGCTTGGCCTCGAAGATGCCCAGTACGAGCACCAGCCCCAGCGTCACCGCCGCCGCGCAACCCAGCGCCAGCGCGATCGGCACGAGGGCCTGCGGGACGGCGCGGGCACGCCGGTGGGCGGTGAACGTGCCGAAGGCGACCATCACCGCCAGCAGGGCCACGACGAGCCAGAGGCTGTCCGAGTCGAAGATCGCCTGGATCACGTAGCCGACCGCGGTCAGCTGGAGGAACGAGCGCAGCACGGCGATCCCGAGGTCGCCCTCGAGCTCCACCCTGCGCCAGAGGGACACGGCCGCGGCGATCCCCACCAGCACCAGGCTGGCGGCCACCTCCCCAAGCGAGATGTCCGGGGTGACGCTCACGTGACCCTGCCCTCGTCGATCCTGACGATCCGCTTCGCCAGGCGCTCCGCCTGCGCGCTGTCGTGGGTCACGATCACCATCGACAGACCCGCCCTGCCCTCGAGGTCCAGCAGCGTCCGCTCGACTCCGTCCCGCGCCCGCTCGTCGAGCGCCGAGGTGGGCTCGTCGAGCAGCAGCACCTCGGGGTCGAGCGCCAGCGCCCGCGCCAGCATCACCCGCTGCTGCTCGCCCACCGACAGCCGGTCCGCCTCGCGTTCGGCGTAGTCGGGGCCGAGGCCGGCGAGCTCCAGCGGCCTGACGGGATCGGCGTCGCGGCCGCAGAGCCGTGGCCCGTAGCGCACGTTCTCCGCCACGGTCCCGGGCAGCGGCGCGGGGAGCTGGGGCACGAGGCAGGCCCGCCGGCGCAGCTCGAGCGGGTCCAGTGAGCGCACGTCCTCGCCTTTGAAGCGAACGGTCCCGGCGCTGGGGTCCGCGAGCCGGTTGAGAAGCCGGAGGAGGGTCGACTTGCCGGACCCGGACGGCCCCAGCAGCGCCGTGGAGCCCTCGTCGAGCCTCAGGTCGACCCCGCGGAGCACGGGCCGGCCATCCCGGGCCGCCTCGACCCTCTCGAGCTCGAAGAGGCGCGCGCCCGTCAGACCGCGGCGGCTGCCGTCAGGTGCGGATACAGCGGGTAGCGCTGTGCCAGCGCCCGGGTGCGCTCCGAGAGGTCCGCCCTGACCTGGTCGCTGAAGTCCCCGGTCAGCGCCTCGGCGATGACCTTGCCCACCTCGCGGAAGTCGTCCTCCTGGAAGCCGCGGGTTGCCAGTGCCGGGCTGCCGATCCGCAGGCCCGACGACACGGCCGGCGGCCGCGGGTCGAAGGGCACGGCGTTGCGGTTGACCGTGATCCCGACCTCGGCCAGGCGATCCTCGGCCTGCTGGCCGTCGAGCTCGGAGTCGCGCAGGTCGGCCAGGATCAGGTGCACGTCGGTGCCGCCGGTGAGCACGTTGACGCCACCGGCCAGCATCTCCTCGCCCACGGCCGCGGCGCCCTCGCGGGTCCGCCGCTGGCGCTCGCGGAACAGCTCGCTCTGGGCGATCTTGAGCGCCACCGCCTTGCCGGCGATCGCGTGCATGAGCGGACCGCCCTGGTGCCCGGGGAACACGCGCGAGTTGATCTTCTTGGCGTACTCCTCCTTGCAGAGGATCATCCCGCCGCGGCCGCCGCCGAGCGTCTTGTGGGTGGTCGTGGTGACGACGTCGGCGTACGGCACCGGGTCCGGGTGCTCCCCGGCCGCCACGAGGCCGGCGAAGTGCGCCATGTCGACCATCAGCATCGCGCCCACCTCGTCCGCGATCTCGCGGAAGCGCGGGAAGTCGAGCTGGCGCGGGTAGGCCGACCAGCCGGCGAGGATCAGCTTGGGCCGCGACTCCTTGGCGACGCGCTCGACCTCGTCCATGTCGAGCCGGGAGTCCGACTCGCGGACGCCGTAGGCGACGATGTCGTAGTAGAGCCCCGAGAAGTTGATCTTCATCCCGTGGGTGAGGTGGCCGCCGTGGTCGAGCTTCATCCCGAGGATGCGGTCGCCCGGGTCGAGCAGCGCCATGTAGACGGCCGAGTTGGCCTGGGCGCCGGCGTGCGGCTGCACGTTCACGTGCTCGGCCCCGAACAGCTCCTTGGCGCGGTCGATCGCGAGCTGCTCGGCCACGTCGACGTACTCGCAGCCGCCGTAGTAGCGCTTGCCGGGATAGCCCTCGGCGTACTTGTTGGTGAGGACCGAGCCCTGGCAGTCCAGGATCGCCTGCGGGACGAAGTTCTCGGAGGCGATCATCTCGAGCGTGGCGTCCTGCCGCCGGAGCTCGTTCTCGAGCACGTCGGCGATCTCAGGATCGACCTCGGCGACCGGCTTGCTGAAGTAGTCGGGGCTCAGGTCGCTCATCGGGTGGAAGGTACCACCGAGTGTCACGCGCCAAGCCGGCGAGCGAGGTCGGCGGCGCTCACCGCGCCCTCGCGCAGGACCTCGTACGAGCGGTCCTCCTCGTAGCCCGTGAGATCGACGACCGTCGACGGCGTTCCCGGCAGCTCCCCGCCGTCGAGCTGGAGGTCCACGCCACGCCGGATCCGCTCCTCCACGTCCTCGAGGCGGCGGGCGTCGGGCCCGCCCGAGGGGTTGGCGCTCGACTGGAGCACGGGCCAGCTCATCCCCGCCAGCGGCGCGAGCTCGCCCGCGGAAGCCCGGCACGCGCAGGCCGACCGCTCGCGGCTCGGGACCGCAGGCGAGCGGGAAGCGGCGGGCCGGGTTCGGGAGAACCAGCGTGAGCGGCGCCCGGCAGCAGGCGCTCGACCGCGTCGAGGGTGTGGCCGCCCAGCTCGGGCAGCGCCGCCAGCGCCAGGTCGAGCCTGAAGAACATGACCGCCGCGGGCCGCTCGGCCGGCCGGCCCTTGAGGCCGTAGAGGCGCTCGACCCCCTCGCGCGACTCGGGCTCGGTGGCGAGGCCGTAGACGGTGTCCGCCGGGAACAGGGCCACGCCGCCCACGGAGATGCAGCGCTCGAAGGTCTCGACGTCCTCGGGAGTCATACGTCGTCGAAGTAGAAAGCATCGACTGCCGGTAGGGTCGGGACGTGGACTCGCCAGTCCTCGCGCGGACGCTGGCCATCCTCGCTGCCGTGGCGCTCACCCTGGCGCTGGTCGCCGGCTACGTCCGCCGCGCAGCGGTCGACTCGGACCAGTTCTCGAACCGCGCCACGGCCGCGCTCCGCAACGACAGCGTGCGCACGCTCCTCGCCGAGAAGGTCACGGACGAGGTCGTCCTGAAGCACCAGAGCGACCTCCTTGCGGCCCGGCCGATCATCCAGTCGGCCACGTCGGCGCTCATCGGGAGCCGGGCGTTCACCACCCTCTTCAGGGCGGGCGTACGGGACGTGCACCGGACGATCTTCAACCGGGACAAGGACACCGTCACGCTCACGGTCGCCGACGTGGGCACGGTCCTGGCGGCCGCGCTCGAGAAGCTCCAGCCCTCCGTCGCCGACAAGGTCGACGCGACCGGCAAGGTGGAGCTGCTCGAGCGCGACGTCGGCAAGCACCGGGGGCGACCTGGCCCGGATCGCCGACAAGATCCGCTTCCTCGCGATCCTGCTCGCGGCGCTGTCGCTGGCACTCGGGGCCGCGGCGCTGTTCCTCTCGCCGGACCGGCGGCGGACCGTCATCGACCTCGGGGTAGGGGCGGCCGCCGGAGGCGTGATCCTGGTGCTGGCGCTGGGGATCCTGCGCTCGGTCGCCATCGGACACGTGGAGACCCCGGAGGGGCAGGCGGCCGCGGGCGCCGTCTGGGACGCCTTCCTCGGCGACCTGAAGACGGCGGCCTGGATTCTCGCGGGGTCCGGGGCCGTGATCGCGGCGGCCGCCGCCTCGCTGCTGAGGCCGATCGAGGTGCAGGAGCCGCTCAGGCGCGCCGGCCGCTGGATCGCGCGCGAGCCTGAGAGGCCGGCACTGCGTGTCGTTCGCGGCGTGAGCTTCGTCGCGGCCGGTTTGATCGTGCTGCTACGGCCCGACGCGGTCGTCCAGCTGATCCTCACGTTGGCCGGCGTCTACCTGGTCTACCAGGGCGTCACGGTGCTGTTGCGGATCATCTACAAGCCCCCGCCCGAGGCCGCGCGGCGGCCGCCGGAGGCAGCCGGCCGCGACTGGCGGCGGCTTGCCGTGCCGCTCGCCGCGGCGGTGCTGATCGCCGCGGCGGTCTCCGTGTTCGTCGGCGGCGGCGGCACCACCACCGCGGCGCCGGCCCTGGGTTCCTGCGAGGGGCACCGCGAGCTCTGCGACCGGCCGCTCGACAAGGTCGTCCTTCCCGCGACCCATAACGCGATGTCGGTGCCGCTGCCGGGGTGGTACTCGGCCGAGCAGGACCGGCCGATAGCGGGGCAGCTCGAGGACGGCGTCCGCGGCCTGCTCGTCGACGCCCACTATGCGGACCGGCTCCCCAACGGAAAGCTGCGCACCTACTTCGGCAGCAGGGAGGAGCTGAAGCGCCAGGCGAAGCAGGACGGCGTGTCGCCCGATGCCGTGGACGCCGCCGAGCGCATCCGCGACCGGCTCGGGTTCGCCGGCGAGGGCAGGCGCGGCATGTACCTCTGCCACACCTTCTGCGAGCTCGGGGCCACGCCGCTCGGCGACGCGCTCGACGACCTGCACGACTTCCTCGTGGCGCATCCCGAACGAGGTGGTGGTCGTCATCAACCAGGATTACGTGACGCCCAAGGACTTCGTCGATGCGGTCAAGAAGGCCGGGCTCGAGCAGCTCGCCTATCGCGGCCCGACGAACGACGACTGGCCGACGCTCCGCGAGATGATCGACTCGGGCCAGCGCGTGGTGTTCCTCGCCGAGAACAAGGCGGGAGCCGCGCCCTGGTACCGGCCCGTCTACGAGACGATCACCGAGGAGACGCCCTACACCTTCAAGAGCGCGGCCTTGCTCACGGAGAAGTCGAAGCTCGCCGCATCGTGCAAGCCCAATCGCGGCCCGCGCTCGGCGCCGCTGTTCCTCATCAACCACTGGGTCAGCACCGATCCGCTGCCGCGTCCCTCGGACGCGAAGAGGGTCAACGCCCACGACCCGCTTCTGGCGCGCGCCCGGGAATGCCAGCGGATCCGCAAGCACCTCCCGAACCTGCTCGCCGTGAACTTCTACCGGCGCGGCGACGTGTTCAAGGTCGTGGACGAGCTCAACGGCGTCCGCTAGTCACGCGCTCGCGGCCGGCGAGGTCTGCGCTCGTCGTCGCTTCCTCGAGCAGCGCGCGCACGGCCTCGGCCTGGCCCGGGGCGTGCTCGAGCGCCAGGCGCGTGCCCGGAGCCGCCTGGGCCACCAGCTCGCGGATCGCGTCGAGGCCGTCCTCGCCCGACACGAGCGCCTCGCGCGGCTCCCAGCGCGTGATCTCCGGCTCGAGCGAGTCCCACTCGTCCTCGCGCACGTAGGGGAGGTTGGCCACCACGAGGTCCCACTCGCCCTGCGGGCAGCCCGCGGCCGACCGCCAGCCTCGAGCGCGCGCCCCAGCCGCGTCGGCGTTGGCGCGCGCGACCTCGACCGCCGCCGCCGAGGCGTCGGAGGCGCTCACGCCGAGGTCCGGGCCGCTCGTCGAGCAGCGCCAGCGCGACCGCGCCGGACCCGGTGCCGGCGTCGTGGACGCGCGCGCCCTCCGGCAGCTCCAGCGCGACCTCCACGAGCAGCTCGGTCTCCGGACGCGGGATGAGCACGCGCGAGTCCACCGCCAGTTCGATGTGGCGGAACCCCTTGCGGCCGAGGATGTAGGCCACCGGCTCGCGCTCCACGCGCCGGCGGATCCGCTCGGCGATCACCCGCGCCGCCGCGGGCGGGATCGCCAGCGAGGGATCCGCGACCAGTGCCGCCCGGTCCACGCCGAGGGCGTCGGCGATCAGCAGCTCGGCGTCGAGCTCCGGCGTGTCGCAGCCGGCCGAGCGCAGAGCGGGACACGCGCCCCGCCTAGCGCGTCGCGCGCGTGTCAACCGGCGTCTTGCTCGGCGGACTCGAGCTTGAGGCGCTTCTCCTCCGCCTCGAGCGCGGCGGTGAAGTCGTCGAGCTCGCCGTCGAGGATGCGCGGCAGGTCGCCCTTCGTGAGCTTCACCCGGTGGTCGGTCACCCGGTCCTGGGGGAAGTTGTAGGTGCGGATCTTCTCCGAGCGCTCGCCGCTGCCCACCTGGGCGCTGCGGGCGGCCGCCTCCTCGGCCTGCCGCTGCTCGATCTCGCGCTCGAGCAGCCGGGCGCGCAGCACGCGCATCGCCTTCTCGCGGTTCTGGAGCTGCGACTTCTCGTCCTGCATCGAGACCACCACGCCGGTCGGCTTGTGGGTGATGCGCACGGCCGAGTCGGTGGTGTTCACCGACTGCCCGCCGGGCCCGGAGGAGCGGTAGACGTCGATCTGGAGGTCGTTCGGGTCGATCTGGAGATCGACCTCCTCGGCCTCGGGAAGCACGGCGACCGTGGCCGTGGATGTGTGGATCCGGCCCTGCGACTCGGTCTCCGGCACCCGCTGCACGCGGTGTGTGCCGCCCTCGTACTTGAAGACGCTGTGCGCGCCCTGGCCCTTGACGGCGAACGTGAAGTGGCCGTCGCCCACCGAGAGCGGCTCGGCCTTGAAGCCGCGCCGCTCCGCGTAGCGCGCTGAGCATCCGGTAGAGGTCGCCGGCGAACAGGCCGGCCTCCTCGCCGCCCGTGCCGGGCCGGATCTCGACGATCACGTCCTTCTCGTCGTACGGGTCGGGCTCGACCATGGCCAGCCTGATCTCGTCCTCCAGCTCCGCGCGGCGCTTCTCGGAGGACGCCATCAGCTCGCGCAGCTCGGGGTCGTCGCCGTCCTCGGCGAGCATCTCGCGGGCGCCCTCGGCGTCCGAGGAGGTGGTGCGCCACTCCTTGGCCAGCTCGCTCGCGTGCTCGAGCGAGCGGTAGGCGCGGCCGACCTCGGCGTAGCGCTCGCGGTCGGCGATCACGTCCGGATCCGCCATCTGCTCCGAGAGCTCGCCGAAGCGGCTCTCGATCTGCTCGACGAGCTTCTCGATCATGGCTCCGTCTAGGGTACGCCGCCGTGACGAGGGCACAGCGAAGGGTCGGCCTGACCTACGTATTTGCCGGCGTGATGCATTTCGTGCGGCCGCGCTTCTACCGGGCGATCATGCCCGACTACCTGCCGGCCCACAACGAGCTGGTCGCGGCGAGCGGGGTGGCCGAGATCGCCGGCGGCGCCGGAATCCTGTTCGAGCGTACCCGCGTGCCCGCCGCCTGGTGGATGATCGCAACGCTCGTGGCGGTCTTCCCGGCCAACCTGCACATGGCCGTCCACCCCGAGCGCTACAAGCAGCTCCCGCGCTGGGCCCTGTACGCCCGCCTGCCGCTCCAGGCGCTGTTCATCTGGGACGTCTGGAGGAGCGCGATCCGCGACGGCTAGAACGGACCGCAATTCGCGACGGCGTAGGAGGGGCTGGCCGACCAGCGAGCCGTGGTCTGCTCAGGCAGCCGGTAGAACCGCACCCGGTGACTCTTGGCCTACGTTGCCGCAGCACCGGCCACTGTCCGTAGAGCGGTTGGCAGCCTGGCGGAAGTCGCGCAGCATCCGCCTCCGACCCTCGCACCCAGCCATCGTACCAGAGCCCGAATGGGAGCGCTGCGCGGCACGCAGCCATCACGGAGGCCGGCCGATCCGAGCACCGGCACCGAAGGCAGCCTCCGTCTGACCCGGGCCGGACGAGGCAGACCCGAGCGTGGCCGAGATCAGCGCCATTGACAGCGCGGCCGCTCCGGCGAAGAGCACCAGCGCGGCAGCGGCGGCCGGCCCCGTAGCGATCGCGCCCACGAGCAGGATGCCGACGCCGGCGGAGCCGCCCACGCCGTGCACCAGTCCGATTCCGAACGCCGCGAGGGGCGAGCGGCCGAGGCGCTCCTCGTGGTCGTGGCGGTGCTCTTCCACGTGGGGGCGCTCGTGGACATGCGGGTGGGCGTGGACGACGTCGCCGTGACGGTGCACGTGGACGTGGAAGTAGCCGCGGCGCCAGCGAACCAGCAACCTCAGCGCAAGCGCGGCCACGAGGACGCCCACGGCCGCCTCCGCCACCCGATGGACGCCGTCGGGGATCTCTCCATGGAGTAGGACCACCGGGAGACCCAGCGCAAGCAGCGTGACGGCGTGGCCCAGGCCCCAGGCCAGCCCAAGCCGGCCCGCGCGGCGCGAGCCCTGCTCCTCGTCGCCCAGCACCAGGGTCGTGACGGCCGTCAGGTGGTCGGGATCGGTCGCGTGGCGGAGCCCGAGCAGTACAGCCACGAGCAGCGCGAGAGCGATGCCGCCCATCAGGAGCCCGCCGCGGCGGCCACGGCCGCCTGTCCGTAGGAGATGCCGCCGTCGTTCGGCGGCAGGAGCCGCGGGACGAGCACGCGGCGGCCCGCCCGCTCGAGCAGCTCGCTCGTTCGCTCCAGCAGCAGCCGGTTCTGGAAGACGCCGCCGGAGAGGACGACGGTCTCCATTTCGTGGCGCCCGCAGGCGGCAGCGGTCGCCTCGGCCAGGCCGTTGTGGAAGCGCGCGCTGACCAGCGCCGGCGTCACTCCGTGCTCGAGCTCGGCGCGGACCGCCAGCACGGTCTCCCTCGCGTCGAGCACGACCGGCTCGTCGCCGAGCAGCGGGAGCGGGTAGGCGCCGCGCTCGCCGCGGTCGGCCACGCCCTCGAGCTCCACCGCGGCCTGGCCCTCGTAGTGCGCCGTCAGCCTGATCCCGCAAAGAGCCGAGACCGCGTCGAACAGCCGTCCCATGCTCGTCGTGAGCGGCGATGCGACCCCGGTGCGCACGAGCTCGGCCACCTCGTGCCACCGCTGCGGGTCGACCCCCGGGAGCGGCTCCGAGTCGCCGCCGAGCCAGGCGCAGGCCATCCGCCACGGTTCCTTGGCGGCCCGGTCGCCACCCGGGAGCCGAACCGGGTGGAGCAGCCCGACGCGCTCGTAGCCGCGCAGATCGCCCTTGAGCAGCTCCCCGCCCCACACCGTCCCGTCCGGCCCGTACCCCGTGCCGTCGAAGATCGCGCCCAGCGCCGGCCCCGTCTCGCCGTGCTCCGCCAGGCAGGCGGCCAGGTGGGCGTGGTGGTGCTGCACGCCCACGAGCTCGACGCCTTCGAGCTCCTGGGCGTGACGGGTTGAGAGGTAGTCGGGGTGGAGGTCGTGGGCGACGAGCTCGGGCGCCACGGCGAAGACACGCTCGAAGTGCTCGATCCCCGAGCGGAACGAGCGCAGCGTCTCCCAGTTCTGGAGGTCGCCGATGTGGTGGCCGACCCAGGCTCGCTCGCCCTTGGCGAGGCAGAAGGTGCTCTTCAGCTCGGCGCCGCAGGCGAGCAGCGGGCGCGCGGCCGCCCGAGGCAGGGGCAGGCTCCCCGGGACGTAGCCCCGCGAGCGGCGCATGAGGAGCGGGCCGGTCGCGGTCGAGCGCACCACCGAGTCGTCGGTGCGCATGTGGACCGGCCGGTCATGGGCGAGGAACAGGTCGGCGATGCCGCGCAGCCGCGTGAGCGCGTCCTCGTCCTCGTACGCGATCGGCTCGTCGGAGACGTTTGCGCTCGTCATCACGAGCGGCCCGCCGAAATCGGCGAGAAGCAGGTGATGGAGCGGAGAGTAGGGCAGCATCACGCCGAGGTCCGGCGACCGCGGCGCCACCGACCGGGCGACTCCCGAATCCGGCCGGCGACGGGCGATGACGATCGGCCGCTCGCGCGCGTTCAGCAGCGCTTCGTCCGCCGGGGAGAGCTCGATCAGCTGCCGGGCGTCGGACGCCATCAGCGCGAACGGCTTGTCCTCGCGCTGCTTGCGCGAGCGCAGCGCGGCCACCGCCTGCTCGTCGCGGGCGTCGCCGGCGAGGTGGTAGCCGCCGAGCCCCTTGACCGCCACTATCCGGCCCTCCGCAAGCGCCGCCACGGCCGCGGACAGCGGCTCGCCGCCCGCGGCGCGCCCGTCGCGGTCCAGCAGTCTCAGCCTGGGCCCGCACTCCGGGCAGGCGTTGGGCTGGGCGTGGAAGCGGCGGTCAGCCGGGTCGTCGTACTCGGCCTGGCAGGCGGGGCACATCCGGAATCCCGCCATCGTCGTGAGCCGCCGGTCGTAGGGGACGCCGCGCACGATCGTGAAGCGCGGGCCGCAGTTCGTGCAGTTCAGGAACGGGTAGCGGAAACGGCGGTCCGCGGGGTCGAACAGCTCCCGCAGGCAGTCGTCGCAGGTCGTCGTGTCCGGGGAGACGAGGGCGTCCGCCTCCCCGCGACGCTCGCTCTCGACGATCCGGAAGCCGGTCTCGCCCGCGAGGGGGAGCGAGTCAGCCCCCACGCGCTCCACCACCGCAAGCGGCGGCGCCTCCTCGGGGAGGCGCCGAAGGAAAGCCTCCACGGCCGCATCCGCGCCCTCGACCTCGAGCAGGACGCCGTGCTCGTCGTTCAGGACCCAGCCGGCGAGCCCGAGCTCGAGCGCCAGCCGGTAGACGTGTGGACGGAAGCCGACGCCCTGGACGACCCCCTCGACCCGGACACGTGCGCGGCGTGCGCTGAGGGCCTTCACGCGGCCTCCACCAGCTCGCGCAGCACGTGGTAGGCGCTCGCCTGCGCCTCCTGGATGCGCGGTATGTGCTCTGAGCGGGTGACGATCACGTGGTCCGCCAGCCGCTCGGCGGCCACGCGGCCGCCGTCGTATCCGACCATCGCCACGGTCACAAGTCCGCGCCGGCGCGCCTCGGCCAGCGCCTCGATGACGTTCCCGGAGTTGCCGCTCGTGGACAGGGCGAGCAGGACGTCGCCGGCGCGCCCATAGGCGATCACCTGCCGCTGGAAGATGTTCTCGACACCCACGTCGTTGGCGACAGCCGTGAGAATCGCCGAGTCCTCGGTGAGGTCGAGCGCCGGCCGCGCCGGCCAGGCGCCGGCGGGCGAGCGGAAGTCGGCGACGGCATCCATCGCATCGGTGGCCGAGCCGCCGTTGCCGAGGGCGAGCAGCTTGCCGCCGGCCCCGAACGTGGCGCGCAGGCTCGCCGCGGCGGCCACCAGCGCCTCGCGGCCGTCAATGAGCGTCTGCCGGCGCAGCTCGCCGACCTCCTCGGCCTTCATCAGCACCGACCGGCGGACGTCCTCGAGCACCCCTTCCCCGCCCGTCTGCTGGTCGCCCAGGAACGGGTAGAGGAAGCCGGAGGCGCCCGGGTCGTGCGCCGTTCCCGCCGACTGGTCCAGGAACACGTGCACCAGCTCCCAGAGCACGTGGTAGTGGGTCTCCATCAGCTCCTGGCACACGAACGGGTCCGCGCTCGGCGGGGCGAACTCCCACTCCGCGCCGGCGGCCGCGTAGGCGATGGTCAGGGAGCCACGCTGGCGGGCCACCGCCAGCCCCCCGCGCGTTCCGGCCTGGGCGTCGAACGCCATCGCGATGTCGTCGGGCTCGACGAGGAGCGGCTGGAACGCGAGCGCGGGCAGGGCCCGCTTGCCGACGATCACCGGGTGGACGAACTCCACCGTCACGTGGCGCACGTCGGAGCGCGCCGCGGGCGTGGTCCCCAGGGCGAGCAGCCGCCCGCCGCGCGCGAAGCGCTCGGCCATCGCCTGGCAGAGGCGCGCCGTGCGCTCGGCCTCGGCGGTGAAGAAACGCTCGTTCGCCGAGCCGCGCTCCTCGAGGCGGGCGCCTACGAGGTCGAGCGCGGCCAGCTCCGTCACGCCGGGGCGGCCTCCCTGGCGCCGACCCGCTCGAGCCAGGCCCGGAAGGCCTCGACCCCCTCCCCCGTCTTCGCGCTCACGAGCATGTGCTCGACGCCCGGATTGACCTGCTCCAGGTTGCCCAGGAAGTGGTCGAGGTCGAAGTCGAGATGCGGCAGCAGGTCGATCTTGTTGATCACCACCAGCTCGCAGGTGCGGAACATGAGCGGGTACTTGAGCGGCTTGTCCTCGCCCTCGGCCACGGAGGCGATCATCGCGCGTGCGTCCTCCCCGACCCGGAACTCCGCGGGGCAGACGAGGTTGCCCACGTTCTCGATCACCAGCAGCTCGATCTCGTCGAGCGGCAGCGACGGGATCGCGGAGCGGACCATGTTCGCGTCGAGATGGCACTCGCCGCCGAAGCCGGGATCGGTGTTGAGCTGCGCGACGGGCACGTGCAGGTGCGACAGCCGGTCGGCGTCGAAGCTGCCCTGAACGTCGCCCTCGAGCACGCCCACGGACATGCCTTCGAGCGTCCGCTCGAGCAGGGTCGTCTTGCCCGCCCCGGGGGCGCTCATCAGGTTCACGACCTTCACGTCGTGGCGGTCGAAGTCGGCCCGGTTGGCCTGGGCGATCGTGGCGTTGGCGTCGAGGGCGTCCTCGGCGATCCTCACCTTGCTCCGGTGCATGCGGGCTCCTCCTCCAGCTCGATCGACTCGACCATCAGCTCGTCGCCTGCCACGACCTCGCAGCCGCTCCCGCAAGCTTCACAGAGGAACAGCGGCAGGTCGAGGTCGCGCTCGGTCCCGCAGTCGGGGCAGCGCACCCGGGCCGGCACCAGCTCCTGCGCCAGCAGCGCGCCCTCGCAGATCGTGTCCCGGGTGACGATCCCGAAGTAGAACTCGAGCGACTCCGGCACCACCTGGCGCAGGGCGCCGACCTTGAGGTCCACCCGCGTGACCCGGCGGCCCCCGGCATGCTTGAGCACCGTGCCGAGCACGGCCTCGCTCACCGAGAGCTCGTGCACCGAAGCTCCTCCACGGTGCTGAGCACCAGCTCGACCGCGCCGTCGACCGAGTCCTCGACCTCCTTGGAGAGGCCGAAGCCCATCTCCTCGACCGCGCCCGGCTCGCATGCGATCACCACGACCTTGCCGGGCCAGCCGCCCACCGCCTTGACGAAGCGCAGCACGGTCTGTGGGTCCATGCCGTGGGGATCGATCGTCTCGCCGTCCTCGATCGGCCCCTCGAACTGGCTCTCGTCCGGCTCCATCACGTACAGGGTCCCGGGCTCCTCGCCCTGACGGCTTGCGTCGACGAGCACCAGCCCGTGGTATCCGCGCATGACCTCGTACGCCAGGTCCAGGCCGCCCGTGCCGAAGTCGAAGACCTCCACGCCGGGCGGCAGCTCCCGCTGCGACAGGCGCTCCGCCACCTTGCCGCCGAAGCCGTCGTCCCGCAGGAATGCGTTGCCGACGCCCGCAACCAGGATCTTCGGGTTCACGCCGGCTCCACCTCCTGTGGCTTGAAGAAATGAAAGCGGCCGGTGTCCCGCATCAGGTCGCGGCCGGGATCGTCGTCGATCGACACCGCCAGATGCACGCCGCCGTCGGGGTCCAGGTAGATCCGCTCCACCGTCGCCGTGCGGCCGTGGAGCATGCGGTCGTAGAAGTCGCGCTCCACGTCCGGCCGCATGACCACCCGCGTCCCGCGGCGGAAGGTGACGCCGTCCACGGTCGCCTCGTCCTCGCCTGCGCGCGGGTCGCGCATCTCGAGCCGGCCGTGCAGCTTCATCAGGTCCTCCGGCGTGGTGGCCGCCGCACGCTCGATCATCTCGCGCACCGCCGGGTCCTGGTGCTCGATCTCGCGCCGCTCCTCGTCGCTCAGCGCCTGAACGTGGAGCAGGAGCGCCTCCTCGATCTCGGTCCCGTCGAACAGGTTGCCGCGGCTCTCGGGGGCGATCTGCGGGTGGTCGGGGAGAACGATGGCTGCACCGAGGACGGCGTCGTCCTCGGACGTGGCCAGCACCGGATAGGAGTTGACCTGCTCGCCCGGGTGGTCGAGCGGCGAGCGGAAGCGACCGCCGGAGGCCCGCACCACCACGTGGGTCGAGACGAACGAGCTCCGCAGCGCCTCCGCTCGGTCGCCGCCGTCGAACGGGGTCGTGTTGTGCACGCACATCACAACCCGGTCGCCGTCCCGCCTCAGCCTCAGCCGACCGCGCAGGTGGCCGAACTCAAATTCCCGGACGCCCGGCTCCGCCAGCTCGACCTTCCGCTCGACGCCCTGGTGCCGCTCGCCGGCCGCCTGGAGGAAGCGCACCTCCGCCGAGACCTCGCCCCCCTCCTCCAGCAGGCATTCGATCCGCAACCGGTCGAAGCAGCTCGCGTTGCCCTCCGCGTAGGCGGGCGGGTAGACGATGCCGAACGGCGTGGGCGTGGCGTTCTTGGTCGCTCCGGGCGTATACGGATAGAGGGCGTAGCCCTCGTACAGCAGCGAGTCGACGAGCTGGTCGAGGCTCACCGGAGCAGCTCAGCGATGCACTCGTCGAGGGACATCAGGCCGCGCTCGGAGCGGTACCGGCGCAGCGCCGCCACGGTGTCCTCGCGGAGATGCACGAGGCCGCCCGGCGGGTAGTGCTGCGACACGGCCCGCCGCCAGGTCTCGAGCGGGAGCATGTGGTCCGAGCTGGCGCTCCACGGCACTCGAACCATCTGCAGCCGGTCGTGGTCGCCGCGGTAGAGCACGGTCCCGCTGAAGTGGAAGGCGAGCGGCACCTTGCCGGCCGCCACGCCGCCGAAGTACTTGACCACGGGCAGCTCGAGCTCGGACCCGCAGGGCAGCCGCAATTCGAACTTGGTGGCGCCGGTGAAGCTGGGGACCAGCAGCTCCTGCCGCGCCCAGACGATGTTCTCCGGCACGCCGTCGAAGCGGCTGGGATCGCCGAAGAGCTCCACGAGGCGCTCCCGCTCGCCCGTCTCGTAGCTCCGCTTGGACGGCTCGATCATCACCTGTGCCGTGAGCGCCACCGTGTACACCTCGCGCTCGCTGCGGTCCCGGATTCGGACCTCGAAGGCGAGGGTCGGCACGGAGGCGTGGTCCAGGGGCCGTGCCTCGAGCACCCACAGGTCCGGCGCCGGCGCCGTGAGCGCCGGCTCGACGACGCTCACCGAAGCTCCTCGAAGAAGCCGTCGACCGCCCGCTCGGGGCCCTGGCCGCCGGAGATCCCCTCCCAGCTGGCCTTGATGAGGCCCGCCAGGCGGTAGGCCTCGTCGGTGGGGACGATCGCGTGCTTGGCCCCCGCCACCTTCACCACCAGCGCCTCGGCCTCCGGCTCCAGCGTCTCCAGCACCGGGTTGAGACGCACCAGCTCGTCCCAGGCGGAAAGGTCGAGCTCCGACTCCACCGGCCCGGCCGGGCTGGGATACAGGGCGACCACGCCGTCGCGGGAGCGCAGGAAGAAGGCGAGCCCGATCGGTATCCCAAACCGCGCCCAGAGGTCCTCCGGCATCGCGAAGCCCTCCAGCACCAGCTTGCGGTTGCCGGTGGGCCGGTACTCGGCGTCGCCCGAGCGCAGCGCCCAGCAGCTCTCGCACACACAGACGATCCGGCGCTCGTCGAGGTGGAGCAGGTGGCGGTGGTCCTCAGGCATGGAGGTGCCGCAGAGGTCGCAGTCGGCGTCGATCGGCTGCGGACCCTCCGGCATCTCGCGCATCTGCAGCCGCTTCAGGCGCGCCACTACCTCCGACTGCGTGTTCACGCCGGCAGCGCCACCCTCGCCGCCCCGTCGCCCACCAGCAGCGGCACCGGGTCGAGCTGCAGCCGTTCGTCGTCGAGCGTCCGGCCCGCCCGCGGCAGGTAGAAGCCGCGCTCGCAGGAGGGACAAGCGAGGAGGCCCTCGGCGAGGTCGCCGCCGGCGAGCGGCTCGCCGCAGGCGGCGCAGCGGTCCAGGTAGGCGAGCAGCGTGCCCTCCACGCGCGCGACGACGAGCGCCTGTCCGTCCACCGCGACCGCCCGAAGCTCGCCCTCGCCGACGTCGGTCACGCCCTCGAGCGCGGCCCAGTCCGAGACGGAGCCGTTGCCGTTCGCCATCGGCAGCGGCATGCCCGTCACCTCGGGCCCGGCCACGCCCTCCACGTCCATCCCGAGCAGGTCGGGCGCTCCCTCACGGAGCGCCCGCTCCACCGCCAGCTCGAGGGTCGAGGACGAGGCGCCGCAGCCGTTACAGCTTCCCTCCAGGCGCAGCCGCGCCACCCCGTCCTCGATCCCGAGCAGCTCGACGCCGCCGCCGTGCGACTCCATGTACGGGCGCACCTGCTCGAGAGCGGCGTTGCACCCGATCCCGAAGCGGCACCGGATGCAGGTCGTGCAGCAGCATGAGGCTGCCGACGACCGGGTCGTCGGCCAGGCGCAGCCGCTCCTTCGTCGGCACGCGCCTCCAGCAGCCGCCGCATCCCCTCTCCGTGCAGCTCGAGCACGGCCGCGGAGAGCTCCTCCGCGACCCGGCGCCCGGCCGGGTCGCGGATCTGCTCCAGCTCCTCGGTGAGGCGCTGGACGTGCTCGAGGAGAGCGTCCGGCAGGACATCTCAGGCCAGCCCCGTGGGCCTGTGGACCACCTTCCTCACCTTGCCGCCCCCGCTGTACATGTGGACGCCGCAGGGCAGGCACGGATCGAAGCTCCGCACCGCCCGCATGATGTCCACGCCCTTGAACTTGTCCGGCCCGTTCTCCTCGAAGATCGGCGTGTTCTGCACCGCGTCCTCGTAGGGGCCGGGCGTGCCGTTCGAGTCGCGCGGGCTCGCGTTCCAGGGCGTCGGCGGGTAGGGCTGGTAGTTCGCGATCTTGCCCTCGCGGATCACCATGTGGTGCGAGAGGACGCCGCGGGCCGCCTCGTGGAAGCCGCAGGAGATCGCCTCCTCCGGCACCTGGAAGTCGGACCAGCTCTTGGTCCGTCCGGCGCGCACCTCCTTGAACGCCTGGTCGAGGTTGTAGAGCGCCACCGCGGCCGAGTAGGCCTGGTGGTAGGACCGCGCGCTGTCGCGCTCGATCGCGTTCGACTTCTCGGGCACCTTCCACTCGAGCTCCATCTCGGGCATCGAGTGGCCCTTGGGCAGCACCATCTTGATGCTCTCGCCGGTGGCCTTGACGTAGCCGAGGTCGACGAGCCCGGCCTTGGCCGTGACCCACTGGCGCGCGAACGGGCCGCCGCCGGTGTCGCAGCAGACCTCGGTGTCCGTCCGCTTGTCGTAGATCCGCGGCGACACCACCCACGAGTACTTGTCCGCGAAGTCGCGCTTCTGCGGCTTCGGCAGCGTCTGCTTGTTCCACGGGTGGCGCTTGTCGACGTCGTTGCCGAGCGGGTCCTTGGTCACGAAGGTCTGCTCGCCGTCCCAGTCGTCGAAGTAGGACGAGCCGAGCATGATCCGGATCATCAGGTTGATCTCGACGAGGTCGGTGGTCACCAGCTCGCCGCCGATCGCGACCCCCGGCGTGACGAAGCGGTTCCGGCCCCACTCGGTCATCGTGCCTGTAGTCGTAGAGCTGCCCGCTCGACGCGGCCGGGTCGTCGAAGGCGCCCCAGCAGACCAGGTTCGTCTCGCGGAAGCCGACCGTGTCGTAGCCCGGCAGCTCCTGCAGGAAGAAGTCGTACAGGTCGTCGTGCATCGTGACCGAACGCTTCGCGTAGTCCATGTAGCGCATCAGCCGCACGTAGTAGTCGGTGAGCGTCTGGTGCGTGATGTGGGCCGAGCAGCCGCCCGGCATGATCGTCGAGGGGTGCGTGTGGCGCCCGCCGAACAGGCAGTACATCTCGCGCGTGTAGCGGGCCACCTGGAGGGTCTCCAGGTAGAACTCGCCCGTGAACGGGTTGAGCGCCCGCATGATGTCCGCGACCGTCTTGTAGCCGTGGACGTCCTCGTGCGGCGCCGAGGTCGACTCCGCCTTCTGGAGCAGCGCTCGGGTTGGTCTCCTTGACCATCTGCTCGCAGAAGTCCACGTTGCACATGCAGTCGTTGAAGATCGCGTGGTCGAACATGTAGTCCGCGAGCTCGGCCAGGTTGAACGCGTAGTCACCGAGCGGCGGCGGCACGCACCCCGTAGGCCATGTTCTGGTTCAGGCACGAGGTGGTGCAGTGGTTGTCGCCGCAGATGCCGCAGATCCGGCTCGTTATGAAGTGGGCGTCACGAGGATCGATCCCCTTCATGAAGATGTCGAAGCCGCGGAAGATCATCGAGGTGCTAGTAGCACTTGTTCGACCACCTGATTCGCGAAGTCGATCTCCGTGTGGATCCCGAGTGACCCGACGATGCGCGTGATCGGGTCCCAGGACATCTCCTTGACCATGACCTTCTGGTCCTGGGGTGTCTCTACGGTCGCCATCTGTCTCCTCTCCCTCCCAGGTACCAGCGCTTGGAGTAGCCGCTCGTGAGCGTCGGCCCGGGTTTCCGCCACTCGGGCTCCTTGTCGAACTTCTTGTTGATGTTGCGATTGCGCATGTAGCGGAACACCGGGCCGTAGGTGAACTGCTGGAAGCGCGCGCCCCATTTGCCCCACTCGTCCTCGTCCATGAACGGCATGTACTTGTCGGGGAAGCCGGGCATCGTGCAGGCCATGCAGATGCCGCCGACGTTGGGGCAGCCGCCGACGCCCGACTGCCAGCCGCGGATCGGGACGTTGCACTTCACCACCGGGCCCTTGCAGCCGAGCTTCACGAGGCAGCGCGGGTCGTCGCCGTACTCGGTGGCGTAGTTGCCCTGCTCGGTGTAGCCGGCGCGGTTGCAGCCCTCACGCGCCGTCCGCTCGAACAGCCACTTCGGCCGCAGCGCGTCGTCGAGCTCGGGGACGGGCGCCATGCCGGCCAGGTGGAAGACCAGGTACATGAGCGTCTCGGTCATGTTGTCCGGCTGGGCGGGGCAGCCGGGGATGCAGACCACGGGCAATCCGGCCTGTGACTTCCAGTTCCAGCCGAGGTAGTCGGGCAGGCCCATGGCGCCGGTCGGGTTGTTCTTCATGGCCGGGATGCCGCCGTAGGTCGCGCAGGTGCCGACGGCCACGACCGCCGCGGCCTTTGGAGCCAGCCGGTCGACCCACTCGTTGGTGGTGATCGGCTGGCCGGTCTCGGGGTCGTCCCCGATGGCCGCCCAGTGGCCCTCGCCGTTGATCTCCTCGTTGGGTATCGAGCCCTCGACCACCAGCACGAACGGATCCAGCTCGCCGCGCTCGGCCTGGTACCAGGCCTCCATGAAGTCGTCGCCGTTCTCGTAGGCCAGGACGGGGTTGTGCACCACCACCTTGGGCATGCCGGGGATCACCCCGGTGATGATGTCCTCGAGGCTGGGGTCGACAGCGCTCGTCATCGCGACGGAGTCGCCGTCGCATGAGAGGCCCGTCGTCATCCATATGACGTGAGCGGTGATCGCCTCGGTCTGGTCCTGGTTCTCTACGAACTGCGTCGCCATGTGGCGCTCCTCCCTCTCAACAGATCCGTGGCAATGGATCGCCCGCCAGCAGGTCCATCACCCGCCTCCCGCCGAAGGCGGTGTCCACCAACACCATCCCCGGCGGCTCCGTCCTGACCTCCCCGATATCCGTGGCCTGCTCGCAGCCCGGGACCGAGCGCAGCGCGGCGAGCGCGGCGTCAGCCTCCTCGGGCGCCACGAAGGCCACCAGCTTGCCCTCGTTGGCCACGTACATCGGGTCTATGCCAAGCAGTTCCGCGGCGCCCGCCACGACCGGGCTCACCGGCACGTCCCGCTCGCTCACGAGCACGGCCACGTCCGAGGCCCGCGCCAGCTCGTTGAGCACCGAGGCCACGCCGCCGCGCGTCGCGTCGCGCATGCAGCGGAGCGAAGGGCCCGCCGCCTCGAGCAGCGCGTCGGCCGCGGGCCAGAGCGAGCAGGTGTCGGACTCGACCTCGGCCTCGAGCGCGAACTCGTCGCGCGCCAGCATGATCGCCGTGCCGTGCTCGCCGATCGAGCCGGAGACGAGGACGCGGTCGCCCGGACGCAGCGCCGTGGTCGAGAGGTCCGCCCGCGGGTCGGCCGCGCCGACGCCGGTCGTGCAGGCGTAGATCTTGTCCGCGTGCCCGCGCTCGACGACCTTGGTGTCGCCGCTCACGATCTGGACCCCGGCCTCCTCGGCGGCCCGCGCCGCGGCCTCGACCTCGGCGCGCAGCTCCTCGGCCGGCAGTCCCTCCTCGAGCACGAGCGAGAGGCTCAGGGCGAGGGGCCTCGCGCCGGCCACCGCCAGGTCGTTGACCGTCCCGTTCACGGCCAGCTCGCCGATCGAGCCGCCCGGGAAGCGGATCGGCCTGACCACGAAGCTGTCCGTCGTCGATGCGCAGGTCGGTGCCCGGCACCGTCCCGGCGTCCGCGAGCTCCTCCATCCCGAACGCCGGTGCCAGGAGGCCCTCGATCAGCGACTGGGTCGCCTTGCCGCCGGCGCCGTGCGACATCGTGATCTGGTCGTCCTTGAACTTGGCCCGCTTGGCGCGAGCGGTCTCGATGATGCCGAGAATCCGCTCCTCACGAGCGCCTGCGGTGCTCGTCCGATCGGCGATCGGACTGCGCTCCTCGGTCATACGACCTCCCGATCGCGCGCGTAGCGGCCGTAGTTGTAGAAGGCGGCGCAGGCTCCCTCCGGCGAGACCATGCACGTCCCGATCGGGCGCTCGGGCGTGCAGGCGGTTCCGAAGACCTTGCACTCCCACGGCTTGATGACGCCCTTGAGCACCTCGCCGCACTGGCAGGCCTTGGGGTCGGCCACGCGCACGCCCGGCACCTCGAAGCGCTGCTCGGCGTCGAGCTCCGCGTAGGCGTCCGACAGGCGCAGCGCGCTCTGCGAGATGAATCCGAGGCCGCGCCACTCGAAGTGCGGCCGCAGCTCGAAGACCTCGGACATCACCTCGAGCGCGCGCAGGTTGCCCTCGTAGGGGACGACGCGCGTGTACTGGTTCTCCACCTCGCAGCGGCCCTCGCCGAGCTGCCGCATGATCATCTGGACCGACTGGAGCAGGTCGAGGGGCTCGAAGCCGGAGATCACCACCGGCTTGCCGTAGTCGGCCGGGATGAACTCGAACGGCCGCGCGCCGACCACCGTGGCCACGTGCCCGGGGCCGATGAAGCCGTCGAGCCGCAGGTCGGGCGACTCGAGCAGCGCCCGCAGCGGCGGCACGATCGTCACGTGGTTGCACATGCAGGAGAAGTTCGGGACGCCCTCCATGCGCGCGCGCTTGAGCGTCAGCGCGGTGGACGGCGCGGTGGTCTCGAAGCCGATCGCGAAGAAGACGACCTGGCGGTCGGGGTTCGACTTGGCGATCCGAAGCGCGTCGAGGGGCGAGTAGACCATGCGCACGTCGGCGCCCTTCGCCTTGGCCTCGAGCAGGCTGCCGTCGCGAGCCGGGCACGCGCATCATGTCGCCGAAGCAGGTGAAGATCACGCCCTCCTGCTCGCGCGATCGCGATGCCGTCGTCGACGCGGCCCATCGGGATCACGCAGACCGGGCAGCCGGGCCCGTGGACGAGCTCCACGTTGTCCGGCAGGAGGTCGTCGACGCCGTACTTGTAGATCGAGTGCGTGTGGCCGCCGCAGACCTCCATCACCTTGTAATGGCGGCCCGGCTCCACCAGCGAGAGGATCTCGCCGGCCAGCGCGCGGCCGAGCTCGGGGTCGCGGAACTCGTCGACGAACCTCACGAGAGCCTCTGCAACGCGGTTCCGGCGTGGACCAGCAGGGAGTCGCCGGGGCTCACGGAGCCGACGAGCTCCGTCTCCACCGCCTCGCTCTCCCCGCCCTCGCTCACGCAGAGCGCGAGGCCCCGTTGGGCATCCACCTCTCGCACGACCAGCGGTACCGCGGTGTCGCCGCAGGTGATGCAGCGGTCATCGTGGTCGCAGGCCGAACGTCCGTCATTCGATGGCGCTCGCCTTGAGCTCCTCGAGCTCCTGCTCGTAGTCCGCGCCCATTCCCTCGAGCAGGCGCAGGGTCGCCTTCGCCTCCTCCTCGTCGACCTTCGAGAGGGCGAAGCCGACGTGGATGAGCACCCAATCCCCGGGAGCGACGCCACCGCCGGGATCCGAGTCGAGCAGGCCGACGTTGACCGTGCGGCGGACGCCGGCCACATCGACCGTCGCGAGCCGGTTGAGGTCATCGACGACTTCGACGACTCGGCCTGGGATTGCTAGGCACATCGGTCCGACGGTCTCCTCGCCCGCGGGGGCCCTGCACAATATGCGACGCAAAGACGCCCGCAAGCGGCGTGTAATCGCGATTACACCGGGTCGTATTTGCGCCGGATGGCGCGCTTTCGCAGGCTCTTGATCACCGGCCCCCAGGTGAAGCGCGCCGTGGCGGCGGCGGCCCGAGCCGCGCGCGGCGCGTCGCCGAACGGCATGAACTGATCGGGGAAGCCGGGCATCGTGCAGCCGATGCAGAGCCCGCCGACGTTCGGGCAGCCGCCGGTGCCGGCGACCCAGCCGCGCACGGGAACGTTGCACTTGACCACCGGCCCCATGCAGCCCAGCTTGACCATGCAACGCGGGTCGTCGCCGTGCTCCGTCGCGAACTCGCCCTGCTCGGCGAAGCCGGCGCGGTTGCAGCCCTCCTGGACCGTACGACCGAACAGCCACTCCGGCCGGCCCTGCTCGTCGAGCTCGATCGGCGGCGCCATGCCCGCCCAGCTGGAGCACCAGGCGAAGCAGCGTCTCCGTGATGTTGTCCGGCTGCGCCGGGCATCCGGGGAGGTTCACGATCGGCATGTCGAGGCGCGACCTCCAGCCGGCGCCGAGGTAGTCGCGCAGCCCCATCGCCCCGGTCGGGTTGTTCTTCATCGCCGGGATCCCGCCGTAGGTGGCGCAGGTGCCGACCGCCAGCGCGATGGCCGCCCGGGGCGCGAGGCGATCGATCCAGTCGTTGGTGGTGATCGGCTGTCCGGTGTCGGGGTCGGTCCCGAGCCCGGCCCAGTGCCCCTCGCCGCTCACCTCCTCGTTCGGCACGGAGCCCTCGAGCACGAGGATGAACGGGTCTAGCCTGCCCGCCTCGGCATCCCGCCAGGCCTGCATGAAGTCCTCGCCCTACTCGTAGGCCAGCACCGGGTTGTAGATCACGACGCCGGGCATTCCCGGGAGCGTCCCGGTGAGGAGATCCTCTAGCGCCGGGCCGGTCGCGGAGGTCATCGCCAGCGTGTCGCCGTCGCACCCCAGTCCAGTCGTCATCCAGACCACGTGGACCAGGTCCTGATCCGCGGGCGTCGCGCTCAATTAAGTCGCGCCACCCTCGGGCGATGGGTACGGCCGAGCAGGCAGTCAGGTGGTGGTCGGCGCTCCCGTGGAGGACCAGCCCGCCGCGATCGCGGGTAACGAGGTCCGCCTCGCCGAGATGCGAGAGGGCATGCGAGACCGACGGGCGCTCGGCCCCGACGAGGCGGCCGATGAGCCGATGCGTCAGTGGCAGCGACAGGTGGATCCCGTCGGGCTGAACCTTCCCCCAGCGCTCGGCGAGCTGCCACAGGAGCAGGGCAACCCGGACGTCGGCACGCGGATGGCAAGTGGCGGCGCGCTGCACGTTCAGGGCCATGGCGCGGCGCACGCCGCGCTGGATCAGCCCGCTCGTGATCTGCGGCCAGGGGCGCATGCGCTGCGAGAAGTCGTCGTCCAGGACCGCTACCCGTGCCGGCACGAGGACGCTGGACAGCCGCTTTCGCTGGAAGAAGACGACGTCGCCGTCGCTCTGCCACGGGCAGAGCAGGTCGCCATCGCCGATCAGCTCGCTCGCCGTGCGGCCGCCGACCTCGGTGTCCAGCTCGATCACGCCCTCCACGATCAGGAGCCCCAGGCCCCGCGCCACCTGCGACAGCAGCGGCTCGAGGTCGAGCTCGCCGGCAGGGAGGCTGCTCACCCGGGCCGTGGCGGCAGAGCGGGCGGCCACCCGCATTCGCATGTCGAAGCGAGAGGCGAGCTCCTCATCGAGATCGAGCAGATATTGGTAGCGAAACGGGGGGGCCGGTGGGCGCTCCTCCTGGTGGCCGCGCAGCGGGATTGGCTCGCCAGGGCGTGCATCCGGGTCCCTTCGCGTCTCCTCGCCGTCCACCGCTCTCCTCGTGCCGCCGGAACCGCCTGGCGGAATCTACACCTATGCTGAGCCCGTGCCGACCCGGCTGGTGTTTCGCTGTCAGCTCTGCGACCGGGAGCCCGACGAGGCGACCTACCGGGGCCTCACCGCGCAGCTGCAGGAGCTGCGCTTCGGCGAGTACGTCGACGCGTCACCGGGCGGCTGGCTCGTCTGGCACGGACGCGGTCCCTACGGACCGAACCGCTACGCCTGCCGGGAGCACCGGGCCGCTCTGCGCGACTTCGTGCGCAAGCACTACGGAACGCTCGGCTGGCACCCCCACGCCCGGGTGCTGGGCGACCTGCCGGCAGAGGTCCGTCAGGAGCTGGCCGCGCCGGCGGCGAAGGGGCGGCGGGCGACTGCCCGCCAGCGCTGGCTGAGCCGCTACGGAACCGGGTTTCCCGGCCGCATCTGAGCGCGCAGCCGGGTCCGAACGCCCACCAGCAGCGGCAGAAGCAGGCCGGCCGCCATAACCGCGGCCAGCAGTCTCCAGGCCACCGAGTAACCGAGCCCGGGGAAGCGATCGTCGGAGAGATCGGCGCGCGTGTCGCGCGGCGGAGAGGGCGAGCTGACCCTGGGCGGCGACGGGTCCGGGCCGGGGCGGAAGTGGTTCGCCTGGTGCCTCGCCCGGCGGGCGTGCCGGCCGGCGCGGCGGTGCCCGGCAGGCGCCCCGCTGCGCCGGAGCGAAACGGCCCGCCCGCTGAGGCCGTGGAGGATCCGCTCCGGCGTTCGCGGGGCCCCCGGATCGACGAGCGTCGCCGGCTGCGGCGCCGGCGACGTCGACGACGAGGGCGGCGGGACGATCAGAGGCGCACGCGGACGGGCGGCAGGAGAGCTCGTGGCGGGCGGCTGCGCCGGTGGGCGCGCCGGGGCCGGCTTCGACGCCGGCTGTGACTCGGCGGAGCCGGCCGGGGCGTAGTCCATCTCGCTCTCGTATGAATGCTCGGAGCCGTCCGCGGCCCGCTTCACGTCGATCGTGACCGTGACCGTGCGTGCGCGGGAGCCGAGGTCCGGCATCGTGAACTCGCCCGAGATGCCGGGGTCATCGGTGTCGTCCACGCCGTCGGCCGCCTTCGTTTGATCGACCGAGATCGTGTAGGCGTCACCGCGGTCGCTGTCCGGAATCTGGAACGCGACCTTGTCGCCCGGGGCGGCGGCAGATGCCGCCGCCGGCACGATGAGCGCGCAGACGACCGCAGCCGCCAGCCATGCCCGTATCCCTGCCACTTGCTCGACGCCTCCTGGTCGATGTCCCGTGGGGACGGGGCGATCCCCTGCCGCGTCAAAGGGAAGCGCCGGGCGACGCGACTGTCAAGGGGGAACCCTTAGGGCCTATCCCGGTTGGGGTGCGTCTGGGGCGGTCCAGGAGCGAGCTGGGCGCCGGCCGCGGCAAGCCGATACCGGAGGTATCGGTGATGGCGCGAGTGGCGATCCAGCGACGGTACTGGGACGCATCCAGGCGCGCATCCAAGCGGGATAGGTCCTTAGGCGACGACTTCCATGCCCACGCGCTCCTCGGCCGCCGCCTGACGCGGGTCCTCCACCGCCAGGACGGCCTCGAGGGCCGCGATGGCCACGGCGAGCTGTGACAGGTCGGGCTCGCGCGTGGTCAGTCGCTGTAGCTGGATGCCGGGCCACATGAGGGCACGCGCCCAGGCCTTGGCCCGGTTGCGCCCGAACCACTTGATGATCTCGAAGGCGATCCCGGCCACGAGCGGGATCCCCAGCACGCGCGAGACGAACAGCCACAGCCAGGGCAGCTTGCCGAGCGGCGCGAAGACGAAGATCGCCACGATCATGACGATCAGCAGGAAGCTCGTTCCGCAGCGGGGGTGGAAGCGCGAGAAGCCGCTGGCGTTCTCGGGTGTGAGCGGCTGGCCGGCCTCGTAGCAGGAGATCGTCTTGTGCTCGGCCCCGTGGTACTGGAAGACCCGCTGGAGGTCCTTCATCCGCGAGATCAGCCACAGGTAGCCGAGGAAGATCGAGATCCGGATCACCTTCTCGATCAGCACGAACACGACCGAGTTGGGGATGTCGTCCCTGAAGAGGTTGGTGAGACCGGCCGGCAGCAGGAAGAAGAGCCCGACCGCGAACAGCACCGCGAAGACGACCGTGCCAGCCCAGGTCCCGCCGCCGATGTCCTGCTGCTGGCCCTCCTTGTCGGGCGGAATCTGCGCGTTGGCGGAGATGCCGAGTGCCCTGAAGCCGATCTTGAGCGACTCGGCCAGGGCCACCACGCCGCGAACGATCGGGAGCCTCAGGGCACGGTGGCGCTTGGTCCAGGAGACGAGTGGCTCGGAGGTGATCTCGATCTCGCCCTTGGCGCCCTCCTTCGAGTCCGGTCCGCCGGCGGCCAGCTGCTCCGCCGACGGCTTGCGTACCGCGACCGCCCAGGTCGATACCCCGCGCATCATCACGCCCTCGAGCACGGCCTGGCCGCCGACGGGAGCGTCGCTCGTCGCCTGCCGCACGGGCTCTCGCTCCAAGATCGGGCCGGCGGCGGTCACTACCCCATCGTATCGGCGGTTCGGGCGCGTCCTCTTACGTCAGCAGCCGCTGAAGACCCGGTTGTCGCTCTCGTTGCTCTCCGGAACCGTGCCGTCGGGATCGACGTTGAAGGCGTAGCGGGTCTTGCATGCCGAGCCGTTGAAGGCCAGGCGGAGCGACTCGCCGGGCTCGAGCGCGGGGATCGTCTTGGTCCCTTGTGCCTCACCGTCGACCGAGAGCCGGACCGCCACCTCGCCGGCGCCGAGCTGGCCCGAGTTGCTCACGCGCACGCGATAGCGCCAGACGCCGCCGCCAAGCGGGAGCGTATCCACAAGCCGGAGGCGCAGGTTGGGGAGCGGGACGAACATGCGGCAGGCTCGCGAGGTGCGCCTGGCCCTTCGCTGGAGCTTGTTGTTCTTGTCGTACCAGCGGTAGCGGACCCGCATGCGGTACGTCGAGCCATCGTTGAGGCCCCGCACCTCCTGGCTGTAGCCGTACGCGCGCACGCCCTCGGCGGACTTGCGCCAGTGCGCGAGAGCCGGCGCATGGACACGCTTGAAGTGGTGACTGCCCGCGGCCCGCTCGAGCAGGCCGAAGCGCATCCGCATCCGCCTCGTCCCGCGCCGCTTCCTCATCCGCCCGTAGAAGACCGCGGTCTTCTCCACGAGCGAGCAGGACTTGACCCGCACCGTGGCCTTGGACCTGGCGACGTGGGGCACGGCGCCGAGCGACGCGGCGGCCATCAGGGCCGCGGCGACCAGGATCAGCGAGGTGACTGCCAGTCGGCGCATGCCTCGTGAGAACAGACGTGCGTGCCCGGAGTTTCGGCGCTCGGGGGCGGCTTAGCCGCGGCTGCGGGCGGCGCGGCGGCGGAAGCGCTCCACTCGGCCGCCTGTGTCGACGAGCTTCTGCCTGCCCGTGTAGAAGGGATGGCAGTTGGAGCAGATCTCGACGTGGAGCTCCGGCTTGGTCGAACGCGTCCAGAACTCGTTCCCACAGGTGCAGCGTACGTGGGCCTGGACGTACTCGGGATGGATTCCTTGCTTCATCTCCTCTTCGATTCTAGCGACGGCGCCGCCGGCGGAACCACGCCCGCACTCGTGCCCACCACGTGCTGGGGCGGCCGAACCGCGCCGCCGGCGGCTGCATGGCCCGCACGAGCTCGACCCAGTCGTCGAGCGGCAGGCTCCCCTCGATGAGGCGGGAGAGCGCGGCGGTCACCGGCGCCTCGAGGCCGGCCCGCTCGATGGCATGCGCGAGCATCGGGACCGTCTCGAGCGCCTCCACGGCCTGCCCGAGCCGCCCGGGGATGTCGGCGGCCGGGACGCCCTCCGCCAGCAGCTCGCCGGCGCTCCGATTTCGCGAGCTCGGGGCGAGCGAGGTCGCCACCAGGTCTCCCGTGCCCCCGCGGCCCACGAACGTTCGCGCGCTGCCGCCGCTGATCTCGGCGAGCGAGAGGACCTCCAGGAAGATGTCGGCCGCGGCCATCCCGGCGGCGTTCAGCCCCTGGGCCTGGGTGGCGCCCACGGCCACGGCGGCCGCGTTCTTGGCCACGCCCGCGAGCTCCACCCCCACCGGGTCGTCCGACACCTCGCAGACCACGCCCGCGGCCTGGAACGTCTCCGCCACCCGGTGCGCCAGCGGCTCCGAGTGCGAGGCGCACACGAGCCCGGCGCCCGTCTCCACCATCTCCCGGGCGTGAGCGGGGCCGCCCACAACCGCCGTGCGGCTGGCGCCGAACGAGCGCTCGAGTCCCACGCTGGGCGGCTCGCCGTCCGGAGGCAGCAGGCCCTTGGCCAAGGAGACGATGCCCGCCCGCTCCGAGACCCCGAGGCGCCGGAGCTCGGCGACGGCCTCGCCCAGTGCCGCCGAGGGCACGGCCAGGAATACGAGATCCGGGCGCTGGAACTGATCGTTCCGGGCGCCCAGCGCGCGCACCTTGAGCTGCTGGGGCAGCTCGACTCCGGAGAGGTAGCGCTCGTTCTCCCGGCTCTCCGCCAATTGCCGGGCCTGTTCCTCGGTCCGGCAGAGCAGCGTGGTGCGGACGCCCGCCCGCACGAGGAGCAGCGCGACCGCCGTCCCGAACGACCCGGCGCCGACGATGCTGGCGCGGCGAGGGTGCTGGCCCGGGTAGCGCACGGCCCCGGGACGGTATAAGGAGGGCATGACTCACGCTGTTGTGCTCGTCAAGGCCCGGCGCGAGGCCATCGCCACCCTCGGCGGCGAGCTCGCCGACGTCGAGGGCGTGGCCGAGGCCTACTCGGTTACCGGCGAGTGGGACTTCGTGGCCATCGTCCGCGTCCCGGAGCACGAGCGCCTCGCCGAGGTCGTCACCGAGCGGCTGGCCGGCCTCGACGGCATCGAGCGCACCTACACGATGGTGGCCTTCGAGGTCTTCTCCGAGCACGACCTCGAGGCGATGTTCTCCATCGGCGGCTGATCGGGACATACGCACCAGGGAGGAGCACAGCCCGATCGCTGATCGGGCGAGCACCGCACCATTCGTCCGGGCGGGGCGGTTCGATAGCGCCCATGGACGAGCTGGCGGCGTACGAGCGGCGCTTCCGCAGCGCTGGGCTGCCGCTGTTCATCGAGGACTACTCCGCGCGCGAGGACGTCTTCACCCGCGCGGCGCCCTTCCTCACCCTCGTCTTCCTCGGGGAGATGCTCGGCGCCGTGCAGCTCGACTGGTCGCTCGGCGCCAACGTCGCGGCGGCGCTCGCCGGTCTCGCGGTCCTGCTTCTCGCGTTCGGCGCGCTCAACCGCATGCGCGAGCGCCCGTTCTGGTCGCTGCCGGAGCACGTGGGGCGGGCCGAGCTTGCCGCCTTCGTGGTGGCTCCCGCCACGCTGCCGCTGATCTTCGGCGGCCAGCTCGAGAGCGCTCTCGTCACGGCCGCGGGCAACGCCGTGCTCCTGATCGTGGTCTACGCGATCGTCGGCTATGGGCTGATGTCGATCGTTCACTGGGCCTCCCGGCGCATGCTCGGCCAGCTGCGCGCCTCGCTCGACCTGCTCACCCGGGCGCTGCCGCTGCTGCTCGTGTTCACCAACGTCCTCTTCCTCACCGGCGAGCTCTGGCAGTCGGTGCGCACGATGCCCACCTCGTTCGCCGTGCTGCTCGTCGGCCTGATCACGGTGGTCGGGGGCTCTTTCCTGCTGGCCCGCATCCCGCGCGAGGTCACGGCGCTCGAGCGTCAAGCCGGCGGCGCCGGGCCGCCGCTCAACCGGCGCCAGCGCCTGAACGTGGGCCTCGTGATGCTGGTCAGCCAGGGCCTCCAGATCCTCATCGTGGGGCTCGCCGTGTTCGCCTTCTTCGTCGCGGTCGGCCTCCTGATGGTCAACGCGGAGGTGCGGCGCCAGTTCATGGGCAGCGCCGGCCACGTCGTGCTGCGCTTCCATCTCTTCGGCGAGCCGGTCCAGGTCACGCGCGAGCTGCTGCGGGTCTGTGCCGGCGTCGGCCTGTTCTCGGGCTTCTACTGGGCGGTGGCCGTCCTCACCGACGCGAGCTACCGCGAGGAGTTCCTCGACGACCTCACGCGCGAGATGACCGAGACCTTCGGGGCCCGCGCCGAGTACCTCGCCCTGCGCGCGGACGGGTAGGTACGATCGCCGTATGGCGCAGGCAATCGTCTGCGGTGCGGGGGCAGCCGGGCTGGCAAGCGCCGCATGCCTCCGTCGGACCGGCGTCGACACCGTGGTGCTCGAGCGCGGCGATGCCGTCGGAATGAGCTGGCGTCGGCGCTACCCGGCGCTGCGCCTCAACACGCTCGGCTGGATGTCGACCCTCCCCGGCTATCGCGCCAGTCGCAGGCGCTACGGCGAGTTCCCGACCCGGGACGACTGGGTGCGCTACCTCGAGGACTACCGCCGTCGACATGACCTCGCGGTCGAGTTCGGTACGACCGTCGAGCGCGTCGAGCGGGCGGACGGCGGCTGGCGGGTGGAGACGACGAGCGGCCCGCGCCACGCGCGCTTCGTCGTGATCGCCACCGGCTTCGACCACGACCCGCATCTCCCGGACTGGCCGGGGGTCGACGGCTTCACCGGCGAGCTGCTGCACGCATCCGAGTACCGCGACACTGCGCCGTTCCGTGGCCGGGACGTGCTCGTCGTCGGAGCGAGCGTCACCGGCACCGAGCTCGCCGCCTTCCTCGCGAACGGGGGCGCCGGCCGCGTCCGTCTTTCGATGCGCACACCGCCGAACCTCTTCCCGCGGAAGTGGCTCGGAATCCCGATGAACCTCGTCGGGGTGGTGGCCGACTACGGCCCGCGAGCCCTCGCCGACGCGAATGGCCGGCTGATGCAGCGGATCATCTGGGGCGACCTTGCGAAGCACGGCCTGCCTCTGCCGCCGCTCGGCATCCGCAGCACGCTGGAGGAGCGCTGGATGGGACCGGCCGTCGACGCCGGCTTCGTGAAGGCGGTCAAGGAGGGCCGTGTCGAGCTCGTGCCGGCGGTCCGGGCGCTGGACGGAGCCGATGTGGTCCTGGCCGACGGATCCCGGATCCAGCCGGAGGCGGTGATCGCCGCGACCGGCTACAGCCGCGGCCTGGAGACCGTGGTGGGCCACCTGGGCGTGCTCGATGAGCGGGGCGCTCCGCGTGGATGGCCGACCATCGAGGTGGCGCAGGCGCCGAACCTGTTCTTCGTCGGCTACTCCGCCCGGGTAAGCGGGCAGCTCCGGGTCATGCGCTTCGAGTCGCGGCGGGTGGCCCGGCGCGTCAAGCGCCGCCTGGCCCCCGCGCCGCGGCGGGCGGCTGCCGAACCGGTCCTGTCGGGTTGATCCGGCCGCTGCTCGAGCGCGACGCGGACCCGGATCCGCTGCGCATGTTCCGCGCGTGGTTCGACGAGGCACGCGAAACGGGGATGGAGCTGCCGGAGGCGGTGGCGCTCGCCACGGCCACGCCGGACGGCGCCCCGTCGGCGCGCATGGTGCTGCTCAAGGGCGCGGACGAGGACGGGCTCGTGTTCTTCACGAGCTACACGAGCCGCAAGGCCGGCGAGCTCGAGGCCAATCCGCGAGCGGCGATGCTCTTCCACTGGCCGCAGCTCGGCCGCCAGGTCAGGGTCGAGGGCGCCGTGGCCCGGGTCTCCCGCGAGGACACCGAGCGCTACGTGCGCAGCCGCCCGCGCGCCAGCCAGATAAGCGCGCTCGCCTCACATCAGAGCCAACCGCTCGAGAGCCGCGAGGCGCTCGAGGCGCGCGTCGCGGAGCTGACCGCTCGCTACGCCGCCGAGGACCCACCGGTGCCGGAGCACTGGGGCGGCTACCGGCTGGTGCCCTCGGGGTGGGAGTTCTGGCAGCACCGTGAGGACCGGCTGCACGACCGCCTCCGCTATCTGAGAGCCGGCGACGACTGGGCGATAGAGCGGCTGGCCCCCTAGCGACGACTAGGTCTGCTGGTAGTTGGGCCCGTCGCCGCCTTCGGGCGGGGTAAGCCGCCCGCCCTTCGCGGTGATGGCCCCGCACTGCACACAGTTCGAGGGGGTGATGTTGACCTTGACCTCGTGCTTCGGGTCGAGGTTGCCGTTCTGCGCGGCCTCGAGCTCCTCCTCGGGTACCTCGTAGACCTGCGCCGGGCACATGTTCTCCCACATGAGCGCGATCTCGAGCGGGACCTTGTCCTGGATCCGGATGTGGTTGGGCGCGTCGTCCCGGGTGGCATTGCCCGACAGGAAGACCGAGCTGAGCTTGTCGAAGGTCTGCTTGCCGTCGGGCTTCGGGTAGTCGCGCTCGTTGCCGACGAACACGTCCACGGTGGCGTCGTCGTGCGTCGCCCAGCGCCCGCCGGGGAAGCGGCCCCCGGAGAGGATCATCATGCTGCCCACCGCGCTGCCGCCGAAGAAGCCGAGCTTCGACGCCGGCTGGCGCATGTTGCGGGTGCGGTAGAGGTCCTTGACGATGTCCGAGTCGGCCACGAGGTCCGCGTAGTTGGAGAAGTCCTCGGTCTTGCCGGACTTGAGTCGCTCGAAGATCGCCTCCGCGGCGTAGATGCCGGCGTGCATCCCGTAGTGGATGCCCTTGAGCTCGGACACGTTGCACATCCCGGCGCCGTCGCCGGCCAGCAGGAGGCCCGGTGCCCAGATCTTCTGCGGCATGGCCCAGTAGCCGCCGGAGGGGATCGTCTTCGCGCCCCAGCCGACGCGCTTGCCGCCCTCGATCAGCTTGGCCACGAGCGGATGCCCCTTGAGCTGCTGGAGGGCGTCGTGGACCGAGAAGCGGGCGTCGCGATAGTCGAGGCCCGCGACGATGCCGAGCGAGATCTTGTCCTCGCCCATCGGGTAGATGAAGGAGCCGCCGAACTCGCGGTACTTCGCGCCGAAGCGGAGCGGCCAGCCGGCCGTGTGGATCACCCGGTCGAGCGGCTTCTCGACCTCCCAGACCTCCTTGACGCCGAGCTCCCACTGCTGCGGATCCTCGGAGCCCATGTCGAAGTGGCGGATGGCCGCTCCCGTGAGGTGGCCCTGGGTGCCCTCGGCGAGCACGGTCGCCTTCGCGATCAGGTCCGAGCCCGGCTCGAAGTTGGAGAGCTCGTTGCCCTCGCGGTCGCGTCCCTTGTCGCCCGAGCGGACGCCGACCACGTGGCCGTCCTCCACGAGGAGCTTGTCCGCGGCGGTCTCGCCGAGGATGTAGACGCCGGCTTCCTCCGCCTTCTCGGACAGCCAGCGACCGAGCTGGGCGATCGAAGTGACGTGGTTGCCCTCGTTCCGGAAGGGCGGCGGCACCGGCTTGAGCGGGACCGCCACCTTGCTGTTGGGGAGCAGGTAGGCGGAGTCCTTCTCGACCGTGCCGTACGTCGGCCAGTCCTCCTCCGGCACGTCGGGGAAGAGCTCCTTCATCGCCGACGGCCGCATCATCGCCCCCGACATCAGGTGAGACCCGGGGCCCTTGCCCTTCTCGACGAGAGCGACCGGCACCTCGCCCAGCGACTCGGCGAGCTGCGGCGCGTCCTCGAGCAGCTGTGTCAGCCGAATGGCGCAGGCAAGCCCGGCGGGGCCACCTCCCACGATGACGACGCCGACCTCGATCCGCTCCTCCTCGGGATCGGTCGGCCGCCGACACGAACTCTTGCGCCGAGTCGACCGGTGGTGGGAATTCAACTGGTGCGGTGGCCATGAGGCTCTGTCCTCTGTCCTCTGTCCTCTGTCCTCTAGCCCTTCTTGGCCTTTACCGCCTCGGTGAGCTTGGGCAGGATCTTGTTCAGGTCCCCGACGATGCCCAAGATCCGAGAACTCGAATATCGGGGCGTTCGGGTCCTTGTTGATCGCGACGATGTTCTCCGAGGCCTGCATCCCGACCTTGTGCTGGATGGCCCCGGAGATGCCGGCGGCGAGGTAGAGCTTGGGCGCCACCGTCTTGCCGGTCTGGCCGATCTGCGCGGCGTAGGGGTACCAGCCCGCGTCGACCACCGCGCGGGTGGCCGCGACGGCGCCGCCGAGCGCTCCGGCGAGCTCCTCGCAGAGCTGGAAGCCCTCGGCCTTGCCCAGGCCGCGGCCGCCGGCGACGAGGATGTCGGCGCCTTCGATGTCGACCTCCTCCTCGCCCGACTCGCCGCGCTCGACCATGCGCGCCTTGGTGGAGTGGTCCTCGAGCTGCACGTCGACGTCCACGACCTCGGCGTCGCCATCGCCGGGCTCGGCGATGTCGAACGCGTTGAGGCGGCCGATGATGATGCCGGGCTCGCCGACGTAGTCGACCTCGGCGATGGCCGAGTCCTGGAGGATCGGCCGCTCGGCCAGCAGCTTGCCGTCCTGCGCCTTGACCTCGGTGACCTCCATGGTCACGCCGGCGCCCAGACGGGCCGTGAGGCCGGCGCCGACCTCGAAGCCGAGCAGGCCGCCGCCGAACAGGGCGTACTTGAAGCCCTCGTCCTGGATCACCTTGGCCATCGCGTCGACGACCGGCTGCGCGAGACCCTCGGGCCCCTTGACGCGATAGACCTTCGACGCGCCGTACTTGCCGAGCGAGGCGCAGAGCTCGTCGGTGAGGTCGTCGCCCTCGCCGACCACGACCGCCGCGGCCTCGCCGCCGATCTCCTTGGCGAGCTTGCCGGCCTCGGATACGGCGCCCAGCGAGTTCTTGTTGAACTCGCCCTCGTAGTGAAGTGCGTAGGTGAGGATCGCGCTCATGCCAGCAGCTTCCTTTCCTCGAGCCAGGACACGACCTTCTCGACGGTCTCGTTCGTGTCCTCGTCCTCGATGATCTCGCCGGCCTGCTTCTCGGGCGGCGGGTTGAAGGCGAGCACCTTCGTCCTCGAGCCGTCCTCGCCGACCTTGTCGCCCTCGATGCCGACGTCGCCCGCGGACTTGGTGTCGAGTTGCTTCTTCTTCGCGCCCATGATCGCCTTGAGCGACGGATAGCGCGGCTCGTTGATCGCGTCGCCGACGGAGATCACGGCGGGGATGTCCACCTCGACCGTGTCATAGCCGTACTCCGCCTGGCGGCGGCAGCGCAGCTTGCCCTCCTCGGTCTCCATCTCGATCACCTGGGTGAGCGAGGGCATCTTGAGGTGATCGGCCACGACGGCGCCGATCGTGTAGCACTCGCCGTCGTCCGACTGCTGGCCGAGAAGGACCAGGTCGGGCGACTCCGACTCGAGGACCTTCGCCAGGGCGTAGCCGGTGGCGCACACATCCGAGCCGGCGAGCGACTCGTCGGTGAGGTGCACCGAGCGGTCGGCGCCCAGTGACACCGCCTTGTGCAGCGCGCGGAACGCGGACTCGGGGCCCATCGTGACGGCGACGATCTCGTCGACGTCCACCTTGCCGCCCTCGCGGATCTGCATGGCGGCCTCGATGGCGTGCGTGTCGAACGGGTTCAGGTTGGTCTCGCCGGACCGGTCGATGCGCTTGGAGTTCGGGTCCATGCGCTTCTCGACCGCGGCATCGGGCACCTGTTTGACCAGGACACAGATCTTCAAGGGTGTTTCTCCTTGGTGGCTGAGCTTCTGGAGGGGCGGCGGCGGGCCGTCCCCGGCTCACCGGCCGCGCGGCGCAGGCCGCTCCGGCAGCGAGGCGTCCGGCATTGTACCTACCCGATTGACTGACGGGTCAATCTAATCAGGGAACGGCGCTGGCCGCTGTCCCCAGCGACCAGCGCCCAGCTCCTTAGTTGACTGTTCTGAGCGTCAGGCCGCCCAGCCCGTGCGCCGCGGCGTCCTGGAGGACGAAGTCCAGGTTGGAGCCGCCCTCGCCGGCCGTGACCACGGACAGCGCGCCCGAGTTCACGCCGACGCCCACGGTGTCGACGATGCCGAACGCCGTGTTGCCGTCGCTGATGTTGCCCACGGGGCCGCCCGAGTCGCCGGGGGTCACCAGGCCGAGGATGTCGTGGTGGCCGCCGTCGATCGCGTTGAGCACCCCGACGCGCTGCTGCTGCGTCGGTGCGGCCGCGTCGGTGGCGATGCCGTGGCCCGAGAACTGCATGAGGTTGCCCTTCGCGTAGTTCCGCGACACCCCCGTCGGGATGTTCGGGTGGCCCGCCAGGGCCGGGCTGATCTGGTTCGCGACACCCGCGTCGATGCGGATGATCGAGTAGTCGCGGCCCGGCGTGTCCGGGTCGCCGCGCAGCGCCACCGTGCCGATCCGCTCGACCGTGCTTCCAAGCGAGCCGGAGGCCAGGTTCACCACGGCGCCCGTGCCGCTCACGCAGTGCGCGGCGGTGGCGGCGTACGGACCGCCGCCGCCGTCGAGGATCCAGGCGAGCGTGCAGAAGAGCCCTCCGACTCGATCGACGAGCCGGGCTGGATGACGGCCGCGGAAGCCGAGGCCGGAATAGCGAGAAGCGCGGCGACGAGAGCGGTCGCCACGAGGAGCTTCCTAAAGGTCATTCGTATCCCCCACACCTAGGTTGAAAGCAATCCGTGCTTAGCGCGGTCCCCTGCCGGGGCCGCCGGGAGGATATACCCCCGGGCCAGGCTTTCGAATCCCGGCCCGGGGGCGTTGAGGATCAGGCCGGGGACGGCTCCGGCAGGGCGTCCAGCACCGGCTCGCGGTCGATCTCGCGCTCACGCACGAGCAGCAGCGCGAGGACGGATCCCGCGAGAGCGAGCAGGCCCCCGAGGAGCAGGATCTCGTTCAACCCGGCGAGGAAGCCCTCGCGCGCGGCGTGGATCGAGCCGGCCGGCAGCGACCCCTGGTCGAGGTTGCCGGACGACGCGGCCTCGACGAGCCGCCGCGGTGCGGAGCCGACGCCCGCGGGCGTACCCGCTGCGGCCTCGCGGACCTCGCTCGCGCCGCGGCCGAGGAAGAGCGCGCCCCAGGTCGCGATCCCGACCGCGATGCCGACCTGCCGGAACGTGTCGTTGATCCCGGAGGCCATGCCGCTCTGCTCCTTCGGGACCACGCTGAGGGCCACGTCGGCGATCACGGGGTTGAGCAGGCCCACTCCCGCGCCCGCCAGCAGGAAGCCGGGCAGGAGGCCCGTCCAGTCGTCGCCCGCCTGGATACCCGACATCAGCAGCAGGCCGCCGCCTGTGCCGAGCAGGCCCAGGCTGAGCATCACGCGGGCGGGAACGCGGGAAAGGAGCGCTCCCGCGATCGGCGCGACCACGAAGCTCATGATCGTCACCGGCAGGTAGCGCAGGCCCGCCTCGAAGGGCGAGTGACCCAGGTAGTTCTGCAGGTACAGCGTCAGGTAGAGGAACAGGGCGAACATCGAGCCGGAGACCGCGAAGGCCGCGATCTGGACGCCGGTGAACGCGGGCCGCTTGAACAGCGCCAGCGGGAGCATCGGCTCCTTGACGCGCCGCTCGATGGCCACGAATGCCGCCAGCAGGACGGCAGAGGCCGCGAACAGCGAGACGATCAGGGTGCTGCCCCAGCCCTCGTCGTTCCCGCGCAGCAGCGCAAGGACGAGCGCGAACAGGGCGGCGCTGAAGGTCGCCGTGCCCGGCCAGTCGACCCGGGTGGCGTTCGGGTCGCGGGTCTCACGGAGCTTGGCGTAGGTGACGACGATCGCCGCGATCCCGATCGGGACGTTGAGGTAGAACACGGACTGCCAGCCGAGGGCGTCGGTGAGGGCGCCGCCCACGAGCGGGCCGATCGCCACGGCAACGCCGATGGTCGCGCCGTACGCCCCCATCGCGGTGCCGCGCTCGCGCCCGGGCGGGAACTCCTGCGCGATCAGCGCCAGCGAGACCGCGAACATCACGGCGCCGCCGATGCCCTGGATCGCACGGGAGACGTTGAGGAAGGTCGGGTCGGGCGACAGCGCCGCGAGCCCGGAGGCGACGCTGAAGATCGCCAGTCCCGCCGCGAACACGCGCCTGCGTCCGAGCCTGTCCGCGAGCGAGCCGGCGCTCAGCACCAGGGCCGCGAGCGAGAGGGCGTAGGCGTCGATCACCCACTGAAGGTCGGTGAAGCTGGCCCCGAGGTCCTTCTCGATCGACGGCAGCGCCGTGTTCACCACGGTGATGTCCAGCAGCAACATGAAGGTCGCCACCGACACCGCCAGGAGGGTCCACCACTTACGAGCCATTGGGATATCTCCGTGGGTCGGGGTACAATTGGTCAGGAGCCTTGATAAGGGCACCTTACCAGATTGTCATGGAACCTGACCAAACTGTGATCAAGATCCCATTGGCTCCCCTCCTGGGGCAGCTCAAGGAGCTCGGCATGGACGCGCTCCACCGCCGGCTGGGCGAGCAGGGATTCCCGGAGATCCGGCCGGGCCACGGCTGCGTCTTCCGCTTCATCGACGACGACGGCACGCGCCTGACCGACCTGGCCGAGCGCTCCGGGTACACCAAGCAGGCCGTGGGCGAGGTCGTGGCCGACCTCGAGGCGCTCGGGTTCGTCGAGCGCGTCCCGGACCCCGCGGACGGGCGCGCCAAGACGATCGTCCTCACTGAGCGCGGCCACGAGGCTCTCGCAACCGGGAGGCGCATCTTCGACGAGATCGAGCAGCGCTGGATCGACGAGTTCGGCGAGGAGCGGATCGCCGCGCTGCGGGAGACCGCCGAGCTGCTCGTCGAGTACGAGCGCGGCGCCCAGCCGGCCTAGGCGGGCACCGATTCCTGGATGTAGTCGACGATCCCCTGGACGGACGCCCCAGGGGTGAAGATCTCGGCCACGCCGAGCTCCTTGAGCTCCGGGATGTCCTCGTTGGGGATCGTGCCGCCGACGACGACGATCACCTCCTCCGCGCCCTGCCCCTTGAGGAGCTCGACGATCTTGGGGACGAGCGTCATATGAGCGCCTGAGAGGATCGAGAGCCCCACCGCGTCGGCGTCCTCCTGGAGGACGGTCTCCACGATCTGCTCGGGCGTCTGATGGAGGCCCGTGTAGATCACCTCCATGCCCGCGTCGCGGAGCGCGCGGGCGATGATCTTGGCGCCGCGGTCGTGCCCGTCGAGCCCGGGCTTGGCGACGACAACGCGGATTTTCCGTCCCTCCGACATCCGCGGCAGCTTACCCTCACCCAGGTGAAGCGGCCGCTGCTTGCCCTGCTCGTCCTGGCCTTCGCCACCGCCGGCTGCGGCAGCGAGAAGGCCGCGCCGCCCGAGCCCGTGGGCATCGAGGACCAGGTCCAGGACGACGGGCTGTTCCTCTACGGCGACCCGAACGCCACCGCCGCCCAGCTCCAGTCGCTCGGGGTGGATCGGGTGAGGATCACCGCCGGCTGGGGGATCATCGCGCCGTCGCCCCACAGCGCGCGGCGGCCCAGTTTCGACGCGGCCGACCCGTCCGCCTACCCGCCCGGGGCCTGGACGCGTCTCGACCGCGCGGTCAAGGCCATAACCGACCACGGGATGCGGGCGATGATCGACGTGGCCTTCTGGGCCCCGCGCTGGGCGGTGCAGCGCGGCGTGGGCAAGCGCGACCAGCAGCGCTGGAAGCCCGACCCCGTGGAGTTCGGCAAGTTCGCCGAGGCGGTTGCGCGGCGCTATCCGCAGGTCCACCTGTGGACCACCTGGAACGAGCCCAATCACACGGCCTTCCTGCTGCCCCAGTGGGAACGGCGCGGGCGCGTCTGGTTCCCCGTCGCGGCCCACTGGTACCGGCGCATGCACGAGCAGGCGTACGCCGCGATCAAGCGGGTGTCCGCACGCAATCGCGTGCTCGTCGGGGGCCTGACCTCGTTCGGCGGCGACCGGCCCGGCACCTACAGGACCATCCCGCCGCTCAGGTTCGTCCGCGAGCTCGCCTGCGTCGACGCCTCGCTGCGGCCGTTGAAGGCCCCGGAATGCAAGGGCTTCCGCCCGCTGCGGGCCGACGGCTTCGCGATCCACCCGTACATGCACAAGCACTCGCCCGCGACGCACTTCGCGAAGCCCGACAGCGTGGGGATCTCGGACCTCGGACGTCTCTCGTCCCTCCTCGACGCGCTGCACCGGCGCGGGCGGATCGCGACCCGGCTGCCGATCTACGTGACCGAGTTCGGCTACGAGACCAACCCGCCGGACCCGCACCGCGGCGTCCCGCTGGCGACCCAGGCGGTCTGGCTCAACCAAGCGGCGGCGATCGTCTACCGCCGCCGCGACGTGCGGATGTTCAGCCAGTTCGTCCTCCGCGACGTGGTCGAGGACGCGATCTACCAGACCGGCCTGCTGCTGCCGGACGGCAAGCCCAAGCCGTCGTTCTTCACCTGGCCGCTGCCGTTCTGGATCGACGGCCGCGACGCAATCGGGCGTGTCCGCCCGGGTTCGGGCCGGCACACGGTCAGCTTCGAGGTGAAGCCCTCGAGCGGGCCCTGGCGCCGGGTGGGCAAGCCGGTGCGTACCGGGTCCGACGGGATGGTCCGGCGGCGGCTGGGCGCCCCCGGCATCTACCGGCTGCGCTGGGGCAAGCGGGTGTCGCTTCCGGCTACGGCGCGCTAGCCGACCGGCGGCGGATCGCCACGCCGAGGCCGAACAGAAGCAGTCCGAGGCCGGCGAGCGCCGCGACGTCGGCGCCCGTCGCCGGCAGCGCGGAGCCGCTCGAGCCGCTGCCCGACGCGGAGCTGCCGGAGCTGCTGGATCCCTGCGAGCCTCCGGCGCTCGAGCCGCCGCCCCCTCCCGAGCCGCCGTTGGCCGAGCCGCCGCCGGAGCCGGACCCGCCGCCCGAGCCCGACGCCTTGACGACGACGGTCCCCTTCATGAACGGGTGCGGCGTGCAGTGGTAGGTGAACGTGCCGGGGCTGCTGAAGGTGTGGGAGCCGCTCTTGCCCTTGGCGAGGATGCCGGTGTCGAAGCCGCTGCCGGTGGCTGAGTGGCCCTGGCTGCCGGTGTTGGTCCAGGTGACCGTGTCGCCCGCGTTCACGGTGATCGTGCCGGGGCTGAAGTTGAAGTCGACGATCGACACCGAGCCCGGCCCGGCGGCCACGGCCACCGGCGCCGAGGGCGCGGTGGTGGTCTCCTGCGGCGGGGCGGCGTTCTGGTCCGGCGCGGGCGCGGGCGCCGGTGGGCATTGGGTGTGGTCGTGGGCTGAGCCGTCTCCACCCCGGCCTCGCCGGACTGTCCCTCTGTTCCGGAGCTGGGCGAGTTGGGCGTGCCCTGCTCGGCAGCCAGCGGCGCGCCGACGAGCACGAGCGCGGCGACGAGCGCGTAGACGACGAGCAAGGGGGCCAGGAGCTTCGTCACGGTCCTAGTCAACCCTACGCGCTGAACCGCCAGGCGGTTCGATCGAAGCTAGAAGACCGGCGTCTCCGTGTACGTCCCGAAGACCTGCTGGAGCGACTCGACGATCTCCCCCTCGCTGCAATGCGCGCGGGCGCAGTCGAGCAGCGGCTCCATCAGGTTGCGGTCGTCCGCGGCCGCCTGGCGGAGCTCGTCGAGGGCGCGCTCCGCCTTCTCGGCGTCCCGACCGGCGCGGACGGCCTGGACGCGGCCGATCTGCTTGCGCTCGAGCTCGGGCGGGATGCGCAGGGTCTCGAGCTGCTCCTCGCCCTCGTGCTGGTAGCGGTTGACGCCGACGACGATCCGCTCGCCGCGCTCGATCTCCTCCTGAAGCCGGAACGACGCCTCGGCGATCTCGCGCTGGGGGAAGTTCTGCTTGATCGCCTCGACCATGCCGCCCAGCTCGTCGATCGTGCCGAAGTAGTCGTAGGCGGCCTCCTCCATGCGATCCGTCAGCGCCTCGATGAAGTAGGAGCCTCCGAGCGGGTCGATGGTGTTGGTGACGCCGGTCTCGTGGGCGATGATCTGCTGCGTTCGCAGCGCAACCCGCACCGCCTCCTCGGTGGGCAGGGCGAGCGCCTCGTCGAACGAGTTGGTGTGCAGCGACTGGGTGCCGCCGAGCACCGCTGACATCGCCTCGGTCGCGGTGCGGACGACGTTGTTGAGCGGCTGCTGCGCCGTGAGCGAGACGCCGGCGGTCTGGGTGTGGAAGCGCATGAGGAGCGAGCGCTCGTCGCGGGCGCCGTAGGTCTCCCTCATCTCGCGCGCCCAGATGCGGCGGGCGGCGCGGTACTTGGCGATCTCCTCGAAGAAGTCGATGTGCGCGTTGAAGAAGAAGCTCAGCCGCGGGGCGAAGTCGTCCACGTCGAGCCCGCGCTCTACCGCCTCCTCCACGTAGGTGAAGCCGTCCTTGAGCGTGAACGCCAGCTCCTGCTGAGCGGTCGAGCCCGCCTCGCGGATGTGGTAGCCGGAGATCGAGATCGGATGCCAGCGCGGCATCCGCTGGGCGCAGAACTCGACCATGTCCGTGACCAGGCGCATGGCCGGGTCGATCGGGAAGCACCACTCCTTCTGGGCGATGTACTCCTTGAGGATGTCCGTCTGGATCGTGCCGCCGAGGCGCTCGGCCGGAATGCCCTGCTTCTCCGCCGCGACGACGTAGAAGGCGAGCATCACCGCGGCGGGCGCGTTGATCGTCATCGAGGTGGAGACCTCGCCCATCGGAATGCCTGCGAAGAGCGTCTCCATGTCGTCCAGCGTGTCGATCGCGACGCCCTCGCGGCCGACCTCGCCGAGCGAGCGCTCGTGGTCGGAGTCGTGGCCCATCAGCGAGGGCATGTCGAACGCGGTCGAGAGCCCGGTCTGGCCGTGGTCGAGCAGGTAGCGGAAGCGCTCGTTGGTCTCCTCGGCCGTGCCGAAGCCGGCGAACTGGCGCATCGTCCAGAGCCGGCCGCGATACATCGACGGGTAGACGCCGCGGGTGAACGGGAATTCGCCCGGGAGGCCGATCCGCTCGGGCTCGGGCAGGTCCTCCTCGGTGTAGAGGGGCTCGACCGGCTCGCCGGAGATCGTGCTGAAGAGGGCGCCGCGCTCCGGGTTGCGCGCGTACTTCTCGCGGAACCAGCGCTCGGCGTCGGTCATCGGCCTGGGCTCTACGGCCACAGGCACAGATTAAGGCAGGGGGCTTACGGACCTTCCTGCTTTGAGACCGTGCCCACCCGGCCCGGCCGGTGGGGCCTGCGCTCCTGCGTCTCCGGGCGGGTGCGCCCGAAGCGGTGCATGAGCGCGTGACCGGTGAGGCCGAGCAGGGCCGCCGCGATCGCGATGCCGAGCACGATGAGGATGCCGGTGACCATGGATCTCGCCTACCCGGGAACCGCAGCGGCTATGCCGCTTCGGCGCCGGCCCGCTCCGCCGCGAGCTCGCGCAGCGTCAGCGCTGCGGTCCAGGCGAAGTCGCGGGCGCCGAGACCCTCGCCCGAGTCGGGCAGGAAGTACTCGCGCATCCCGCCGCCCTCGACCGCCCGGAGCATCTGGGCCCTGAGCGTGGCCGCGGCGGCCTTCTCGCCGTGGAGGTCGAGCGCGTGCGCGCAGAGCCACGTCACGTTCGTCCACACGGGCCCGCGCCAGTAGTTGTGCGTCTCGAGCTCCGCGTGCTCGCGATCGAGCGAGCGAACGCCGAACTCCGAGGACAGGACGCCGTCCATGACCAGGTCGCGGGCGGCTGCCAGCCGGCGCCCGTCGAGGCCCGGGGTGAGGAGCGCGAGCGCCGAGCCGGCGCTCGTCACGTGGAGGGTGGTCTCGTCCATCAGGTCGACCGGCCGGATCAGGCCGTCCGACTCCGCCCGCCCGCGCAGCGCCGTGGCCACGTGCTCCGACGCGTGGGCGCTCTCGTCGGCTATCCGCTCCTCACCCAGCGCCCCGGCCAGCCAGGCGAGGTCGGCGGCGGCCCGCGCCAGGATCGCGCTGAAGCCGGGGTCGAGCACCTTGAAGCCGCCGGTCTTGGCCAGCCTCTCCTGGTGCCACTCGCAGGCGGTGCCGCGGCGGACGAGCGTCAGGTAGCGCCGGTAGTGCTCGTCGGTGGGCCGCTCCGCGGCCTTGACCGACTCCGTGTCGCGGCGATGCAGAACGGTCACCTCCGGGACGACGCGCCAGAGCGGGGTGTCCCACTCGATCGCGTTGTCGCGCCCTGTCTCCCAAGGGTGGATGATCGTCGGCTCGCTCTGGTGGTGGGGATCGCGCTCCTCGAGCAGCAAGCGGTGCCAGCGGATCAGCGGCTGGAGCAGCGCGCGGGCCCGGCGCTCGTCGGGATGGTCCTCGAACAGAAGCCGCATGCAGGTGGCCGCGACCGGTGGCTGGGTGATGCCCGAGATGCGCCGGCCGTCGAACCCCACCCGCTTGCCCCACCAGAGCGGTCCGGGCATGTAGCGGGCGCTCGGGTCGCGCGAACTGGGTCAGCGCGCCTCGCAGCCGTCCGGGCAGCCTGTCGGGCACCCGGGTGTGGAAGGCGATGTGCGGGACGAGGCCCGTGCGCTCCTCGCGCGCTCCCATGAGGGTCTCGAGCTCGGTCCAGGCCCGATCGGGGTCGAGCTCCGCCCAGCCGAGCGCGATCAGCGCCGAGTCCCAGTTCCACTGGTGCGGGTAGGTCGACCGCGACGGGACCGTGTAGGCACCCGTGTCGTCGGCCCTGAGCACGGTCTCGGCGGGGGTCCACATCGGCTAATGACAACCGTTACATGAGGAACGGTCGGACGCCAGCGGCCCTTGCCCTCAGCGAGAGAGCACGCGGCGCCAGCGCGCGGGCCGCCTGAGCCGCGCCGCGGCGTAGCCACCGCCGCCGGCCAGCAGCGCGCCCGCCCCCACGGCCGCCCCCAGGCGCAGGCGCCGGCGGAGCGTGTCGAAGCGCATGATCCGCCAGCCCTCCTCGTGCGCCACCCGCTCGAGCTCGCTGTCGGGGTTGACCGCCACCGGATGCCCGACGGCCCGCAGCATCGGCAGGTCCGACTCCGAGTCCGAGTAGGCGTAGGACTCGGCCAGGTCGATGTCCTCGTGCTCGGCGAGCTCGCGAATGGCGATCGCCTTGCCCTCGCGATAGGTGAAGGGACCGGCCGGCTGCCCGGTGTAGACGCCGTCCCTGACCTCGGAGCGCACGCCGATGCCGCCCTTGAAGACGAGCACCCGGGCGAGCGCCTCCGCCAGCTCCTGGGACGCGGCCGTGACGATGTAGGCGGGCCTGCCGGCGTCCTGATGCTCCCAGGCCTCGTGCAGCATCTCCTCGTACACGAGCGGCAGGACCCCGGCGAGCACGTCGGGCCCCAGCCGGGCGAGATCGACCTCGCGCTGGCCCGCGATCAGGTCGAGCACCCAGCGGCGGAGGTCGTCCGTCTGCTCGTCGGTCGAGCCGTTGCAGCCGGAAGCGGACGTTGGCCCAGGCGCTCGAGAGCAGCATCGCGCCTCGACAGCATTCCCGACTTGTAGGCGGCGCGGACGAAGTGGAGGGCGCTCGAGCCCTCGATGAGCGTCTTGTCCAGGTCGAAGAAGGCGGCGCCGGCCAAGGGTCGCGCAGCTAGGCCCCGTTCACTTCGATGATCATCGCGTCGCCCTGGCCGCCGCCGGAGCAGATTGCGGCCACGCCCAGGCCGCCGCCGCGGCGGCGCAGCTCGTTGACGAGCGTCATCAGGATGCGCGCGCCGGAGGCGCCGATCGGGATGGCCGAGCGCGATCGCGCCGCCGTTGACGTTGACCTTGTCCTCGTCCACGCCCAGCATCCGCATCGAGTTGAGCGCCACGGAGGCGAAGGCCTCGTTGATCTCGAACAGGTCGATGTCGTCGACCGACAGGCCGGCCTTCTCCAGCGCGGCTTGGTCGCGTTGGCGGGCGTCCGCGCCAGGTAGGGGAAGTCGTCGGCAACCGCGGCCTGGGCCACGATCGTGGCCAGCGCCTTGCGGTCGTTCGCCTTGGCCCACTCGTCGCTGGCGAGCACCAGCGCGCCGGCGCCGTCGTTCACGCCCGGCGCGTTGCCGGCGGTGTGCGCGCCGTCCTTGTTGAAGGCGCCGCGCAGCTTGGCCAGCGACTCGAGCGAGCTCTCGCGCCGCGGGCGCCTCGTCGATCTCGACCGTCGATCTCGCCCTTCCTCGACTTGATCGTGACCGGCACGATCTCCTCGGGCAGCCGGCCCTCGTCGGTGGCCGCGATCGCCAGCTCGTGCGAGCGCAGCGCCCACTTGTCCATGTCCGGGCGGGTGATCTCCAGCTCGTCCCCCACCTCGTCGGCCTCGGCGCCCATGTGCTTGCCGCTGAAGGGGTTGGTCAGGCCGTCGTGCACCATCGCGTCGAGCGCCTTGGCGTCGCCCATGCGGTAGCCGAAGCGGGCCTGCGGCAGCAGGTAGGGAGCCTGCGACATCGACTCCATCCCGCCGGCAACGCCGACCTCGAGGTCGCCCGCGCGCACCGCCTGGTCGAGGATCCCGGCCGAGCGGATGCCCGACGCGCAGACCTTGTTGACGGTCTCCGAGGGCACCTCCTTGGGGATGCCGCCCTTGATCTGGGCCTGGCGCGAGGGGATCTGGCCCTGTCCCGCCTGGAGCACCTGCCCGAAGGCCACGCCCTGGACCTGGTCCGGCGCCACCTCCGCCCGCTCGAGCGCCGCCGCGATGGCCTCGCCGCCGAGGTCGGGCGCCTCGAGCGTGGAGAGTCCGCCGCCCATCTTGCCGAAGGGCGTTCGCGCGGCACCGAGGATCACTGTCTTGGGCATGGTTTGGGAGCTGTCTCCTGGTCGGGAATCGACAACGATACCGACGGGATGCGCCCGGCCCTGACGGTCGCGGGAGCGATTCGGGGGGTGGGCGACTAGTGGTCACATCCTCAATTACGATCGCGTTCGGCGGCTGCGAACCTGCGCCTGGTCGCAGCCGCTCGCTCGTCGATGCTTTGGCATCGACTCCGCTCGCGTCCACGCCCAGGCTTGGTTCTCGCTCGCCGAGCCGCGACCGTACTTTCGGACGGGACCACTAGTCTCACCGCCTATGCCGCCGATCGACGTGAGCGCCCGTCGCGGGGCGCCGGAGGAGACCGATGCCGACACCCGGGTGGTCGGCCTGTTCGAGGGCGAGTCGCTCGCCGAGCCGGCTCTCCAGCAGCTGGTCGATGCCGGCGAGGCCAAGTCGGGAAGCGGCAAGGTGGCGGTCGCCCACGAGGGCGGCAAGCGCGTCCTCATCGTCGGGCTCGGCAAGCGGGACGAGCTCGACGCGGAGGGCGCCCGGGTCGCGGCGTCAGCCGCGGCCGCCCGGGCGCGCGAGCTCGGCAGCAAGTCGCTCTCCTGGGCGCTGCCCGACGGCGTCGCCGGCGCCCTCGTCGAGGGCAGCCTGCTCCGGCTCTACAGCTTCGACCGGTTCAAGTCCAAGGACGACGACAACGGCGGCGTGGCCGCCCTCGAGGTCGCCGGCCCCGAGGTGGCGGAGGACGAGGTCGACCGAGCGCGGATCGCGAGCGAGGCTCAGAACCGGGCCCGGGACCTCCAGAACCTGCCGGCCAACGTGGCCAACCCCGTCTTCCTCGCCGAGCGGGCGGCGGAGATCGCCGCTCAGCACGACAAGCTCGAGATCGAGCTGCTCGACCGCGACGCCATCGTCGGGCGCGGGATGGGCGCCTTCGCCGCCGTCGCCCAGGGCACATACGCGGAGCCGCGGCTGATCGTGCTCCGCTACGCGGGCGGCGGCGACGGACCCCACCTCGGCTTCGTGGGCAAGGCCGTGACCTTCGACACCGGCGGAATCTCGATCAAGCCCAGCGGCAAGATGCACGAGATGAAGTTCGACATGTCCGGCGGGGCCGCCGTGATCGAGGCGCTGGGCGCGATCGCGCGGCTCGGGCTGCCGGCCACGGTCACCGGCGTCGTGCCCGCCACGGAGAACATGCCGAGCGGCCGCTCCATGCGCCCCGGCGACATCGTCACCGCCATGAACGGCACCACGATCGAGATCAACAACACCGACGCCGAGGGCCGCCTGATCCTCGCGGACGCGCTCAGCTACGCGGTCGAGCAGGGCGTCGAGAGGATCGTCGACCTGGCCACGCTCACCGGCGCGATCATCGTCTCGCTGGGGTCCACCTACGCCGGGCTGTTCTCGAACGACGACGACTGGTGCGGCGAGGTGGAGGCCGCCGGCGAGGCGACCGGCGAGCTCGGCTGGCGACTTCCCTTCCACCGGGAGTACGAGGACCTGGTGAAGGGCGAATACGCGGACATCACCAACGCGCCGGAGGGCCGCAAGGCCTCGTCCATCACCGCGGCGGAGTTCCTGCGCCGCTTCGTCGACGACAAGCCCTGGGTGCACATGGACATCGCCGGGACCGCCTGGGGCATGGACCGCTCCTACGTGCGCAAGGGAGCGTCGGGCTACGGGGTCCGGACCCTGATCGAGCTGGCGACTCGCGCCTAGGCGCTCTCGGCCTCCAGCACCTCGAGCAGCGCCTCGACCGCCCGGGGATCGAACTGCGTGCCGGCGTTGTCGCGCAGCTCCGCGATGGCCGCTTGGGCGGGCATTCCCTTCCGGTATGGGCGGTCGGCGGTCATCGCGTCGCAGGCGTCGCAGACGAGGATCACCCGCGAGCCGAGCGGGATCTGCTCCCCCTCCAGGCCGTCGGGATAGCCATCGCCGTCCCAGCGCTCGTGCTCGTGGCGGACGACCGGCAGCACCTCGCGCAGGAACTCGACCGGCGCGAGGATCTGCTCGCCGACGATCGTGTGCCGCTCCATCACGACCCACTCCTCGGCCGTGAGCGGACCCGGCTTGTTGAGGATCGCCTCGGGGATGGCGATCTTGCCGATGTCGTGGAAGACGGCGCCGTAGCGCAGCTCGCGCAGCTGCCGCTCGGCCATCCCGAGCTTGGCCGCCCACGCGCCTCGACGCGCCGGACGAGCGATCGCGAATGGTCCGCGGTGGAGAAGTCCTTGGCCTCGAGCGCGGCGGCCAGCGCCTCGGCGGTGCCGAGGTAGGCGCGCTCCAGCTGCTCGTAGAGCGTCGTCGAGCGCAGGGCGAGGCCGATCTGATCGGCGATCGTCTTCAGGAGGCGAAGGTCGTCCTCGTCGAAGGCGTCGGGCTCGCTCCTCCTCGACGTTGATGGCGCCCCAGAGCTCGCCGCCCACCCACAGCGGGCACGGTGAGCTCGGAGCGCGACTCGGCGCTCTCCTCGACCGCGCGGTAGTCCGGGTCGACGAGGACGTCGTTGACGACGATCGGACGGCGCTCGCGCAGCGCAGCGGCCGATCATCCCGGCCTCGAGCGGCTGCGAGATCCGCCGGTCGCCGAGCCGCTCGAAGGGCCGCGCCGCGGCCGGCGACCGCCTCGACGTAGCCGTCCTCGCGGATGCGCGCGATCGCCGCACATGAAGTAGCCGAACGCGCGGTGGAGCTCCTCGACCGCCGCGTCGAGGATCTCGTCGCGGCGTGTCGATGGCCGCCATCCGCACGCCGAGCGCGTTGGCCAGCGCGAGCTGGCGGGTGCGCTTGCGCAGCCGCTCCACCTGCTCGCGGTTGGCGGCGGACGTGCGCGGCCTCGGCGGCCCGGGCGGGAGCGGGGGCCGCCGGCTCCGCCGGGCGCAGGGCCTGGACCACGGCAGTGGCCTCGCCGTCCATCTCGGAGGCCACCGCGGCGTTGCCCCTGTAGCCGCTGCGCTTGCCGCCGAGCAGCGCATCGTCGGCGCGGGCGACCAGCTCGGAGGCGGTCATGCCCGGCTCCCACTCGGCCACGCCGGCGGTGCGCGGCGGGCTCGGCGTCCAGGTCGAGCCCGGCGACTCGAGCCGGCCGAGCCGCTCGAGCGCCCGCCTGGTCGACCTCGGCGGCCTCGTGCTCGGCGGCGTCGACCAGCACGATCGCGAACTCGTCGCCGCCGTAGCGGGCGACCAGGTCGTACGGGCGAGCTGCCTGCTCGCAGCGCGTGGCCGACGCGGCGCAGCACCTCGTCGCCGGCGAGGTGGCCGTGGCGCTCGTTGACCGGCCTTGAAGTCGTCGAGGTCGATCAGGGCGAAGGAGAGGCGGCTCGCCGGCGCGCTCGCAGCGGTCGATCTCGCGGCGCAGGACCGTCGTGCAGCGCGGCGTGGTTGAGGCAGCCGGTCAGGCTGTCGGTCCGCGCCGCCCGCGCCAGCCCGGCGTGCTCGCTCGCGTTGCGCAGAGCGCACGTCGGCGAGCTCGGCGAAGGCCTCGAGCAGGAGCAGCTCGGTCTCACCGGCCACATACGGGCCGCTCGTAGCCGACGGCGAGGACCCCGTGCAGGCGGCCGTTGTAGTTGAGCGGCACGCCGATGCAGCACTCCACGTCGGTGAAGGGGGAGTCGGGCGGCGCGATGCTCCGGTAGTCGTTGACGATCATCGGCCGCCCCGTCTGGGCGACCTTCCCCGCCACGCCCATGCCCGGCGTGAGCCGGTAGCCGATCACGTTCGCCGAGAATCCGTGGACAGCCTCGATCCGGACGCCGTGCTCGTCGTCACCGACCCACACCGCGGCGAGCTCTGCTCCGAGCACCGCTGCCGCCTCGCGTCCGATCGCCGAGAGCAGGCGGGGGACGTTCAGGTCCTCGTTGAGCGCCTCGGTCGCCCTCACCAGGGCGCCCTGCTGCGCACGCTGGGCGGCGAGGTGCTGTGCGTCGCGCAGCTCGCCGAGCCGCGCGCCGGCCGCGTTGGCGAAGACGAGCCCGGCGTTCACCTCCTCTTCCTCGAAGAGGCCGCCAGAGCGGCCGATCATGAGCAGGTCGCGCACACCGGCTCGGGACCGCAGCGGGAGGACGAGCACCCGCTCGCAGTCGACGGCGCCGAGTCGTTCGGCGCTGCGTACGTCCATCCCCTCGAGGAGCACGCTGGGGGCGGTCCCCGCGATCACGTCGACGAGCTCGGGGCACTCCTCGAGCGTCAGCGTGTGCCAGGGCGAGCCCGTATCGGGATCGCGAATCGTGGGCTCGATCGAGCGTTCATCGCGGCCGATCGAGGCGACCACCACCACTCCCGCCTCGAACATCGAGTGCGCCTGGCGGGCCACTGCCGCGCGGGCGGCGTCGGGACCCGCTGCGTCGAGCGTTTCCGCGAGCAACCGTGCCACGGCGTGCAGAGCGTTCGCGGCCGTATCGACCTGCGTGTCGGATGCGATTTCCACTGGGAGGCCTCCCAGGGGATTCATCGGTCCCCGACGGCGGTCCCTTGAACGCCGAGGCCGCGCCACGCGGATGCGCGACGCGGCCTCTTTCTGTCCCGGAGTGGCCCGTCTTGTAAGCGAGCTAGCGCTCGAAGCGGCGGCCGCTGACCTCCTCGCGGCCGGCCTCGTCGTCACGGTCGTCTCCGGCACGACCGCGCTCGAAGCGACCCGCCACCTCGTCCTCGTCCGCATCCGGGTCCGTGCGGGCCGCGTCGAGGTGCCGCTCCTGAGCCTTGCGCTGGTGCTCCTCGGCCGTCGCGGCCTGCTCGCGAGCGGCGGCCCCCTCGCGGCGCGCACGCGCGGCTCGCTCCTCCGCCTCGGCGTGAGTGCGATCCGCCCGGGCACGCGCGACTTCCGCCTCACGGCGGATCTCGCGGGCCTGCCGCCTGCGCGAGTCGTGGCGCTTCCGCCGGCCTTCTCGTGCCACCAGAAGCACACGGCAATCGCGATCACCGCGATTGCGACAATGGCAACTATCACTCCAGTGCTCATGGTCGGACTCCTTCCCGATTGCTCCCTCGGGCCCCGGCTTACCCGGATGGGTCCGCGCCTATCCAGCTACTTCTCGGCCGGCTCCAGCTCCTTCAGCTCTCGCTTCAGGACCTTGCCGGTGGCGTTGCGCGGCAGCTCGTCGAGGAAGACCACGTCGCGCGGCACCTTGTAGCGGGCGAGGTTCTTCTTGACGTAGGCCTTGAGGTCGTCCTCGCTCGCCTTCTTGCCCTTCTCGAGGACCACGAAGGCGCGCAGCCGCTGGCCGAAGTCGTCGTCCTCCACGCCGATCGCCGCGGCGTCGGACACCGCTGCGTGGCGGACAGCAGGTCCTCGACCTCCTTGGGGAAGACGTTCTCACCGCCCGACACGATCATCTCGTCGTCGCGGCCCTCCACGAACAGGCGGCCGGCCTCGTCCATCCGGCCCACGTCGCCGGTGGCCATCAGGCCGTCGATCAGGTCCTTGTTGCCGCCGCCCGTGTAGCCCTCGAACAGCATCTCGTTGCCCACGAAGATGCGGCCGGTCTCGCCCGGCGGCAGCTCCGCGCCGCGCTCGTCGAAGAGCTTGACCACGGTCCCGCGCGGCGGCCGTCCCCCGGTGCCCGGCGCGGCGCGCATGTCGTCCGGGGTGGCGATGGTGGCCCAGGCCACCTCGGTCGAGCCGTAGAGGTTGTAGAGCGTGTCGCCGAACTGGTCCATCCAGCGGGTGGCGAGGTCGCCGGGAAGGGCGGAGCCCGACGCGGCCACGACCTTGAGCGAGGAGACGTCGTACCTGCGGAGCGTCTCCTCGGGCAGCTCCATGATCCGCTGCATCATCACCGGCACCACGGCGAGCGAGTCGCAGCGGTGGCGTGAGACCTCGGCAGGCACGACCTCCGGGTCGAACTTGCGCCGCAGCACGTAGGTCGATCCGAGGATCAGCCCGAGCGTGAAGTGGGCGAAGCCCCAGGAGTGGAAGAGCGGCGCCGCGATGTGCGTGACCTGGCGGCTGTTGAGCGGGATCTTCGAGAGCAGCGAGACGGCCGGGTCGAGCGACTGCGGCGAGCCGCGCGAGGCGCCCTTCGGCGTTCCCGTGGTTCCGCTCGTGAGGATCACGGCGCGGCCCTCGCGCTCGGGCGGGACCACGGCCTCGTCCGGTCGCCGGACTCGATCAGCTCGTCGAGGTTCGGGTCGTCGGTCTTCTCCTCGTCGTGCCAGGCGACGAAGCGCTTGCGGCGCTTGCCGGCGTCCTCGAGCAGCCCGGCGAACTCCTCGTCGTAGATGATCGCCATCGGCTTCTCGCGCTTCGACCACCTCCGTCAGCTGCGGGGCGGCGAAGGCGGTGTTGAGGTAGAGCGAATCGGCGCCGAGCTTGGACACGGCGACCGTGGCGTCGATGAAGCCGCGGTGGTTGCGGCACATGATCGCCACCCCGTCGCCCTCCTTGATGCCCGCGTCCGAGAGCGAGTGGGCGAGCGGTTCGTGCGCTCGTCCATCTCGGCGGAAGGTCAGGTGCCGAGCTCGTCGACGACCGACGGCTCGTGCGGGTACTGCTGGGCCATCGCTATGTAGCCGGCGGCGGGGCTGCGGCCCCAGCGGGCGAGCGTGCTGAGGACCTTGACCAGCCGGTCCGGCCGCATCGGCCGGACCACCCCACGCTCGACCAGGATCCTCGCGCTGCCGAGGTTGTAGGCCATCCGGCCGGCGAGCCCCATTCCCTCCTCGGTCAAACCACCGCTCCCTTCGATCTCTCGCCTCAGGTTCTCGAGGCTCTTTTCAAGGTTGTCGCCCACCATCGGGGCGGAGAGGCGGTCCGCGATCGTGGCGAGCACGCCGCCGGGCGCGTCGTAGCTCAGCCGCAGCGTGACCGTGGTCCCGCCGGCCGGCGACTCCCGCAGCCGCCAGCGGCCGCGCTGGTCGATGCCGGTGATGCTCGTCCAGGCCATGTCGCGGTTCTCGTCGTACTCGACGAGCTCGATCAGCCCGCCGACGTCCGCCGAGCCCACGTGCATGCGCATCGAGTAGCGCGCGCCCAGACCGCGGCTCCTGGTCGTCGTCCTTCTGCTCGAAGCGGGTGATCCCGTGCATCACCCGGGGCCAGTTCGACGGGTCGCCTATGACCTCCCAGACCTCCTCGCAGGGGGCGGCGATCTCGATCTGCTTCTCGACCCGCATCAGCCGACGAGGGGAAGCCGGCGCTCCGCCTGCAGCGCGTTCAGGCACACCTGCATGCGGCTGACGATCTCGTCGTAGACCTCGTCCAGGTCCGGTTCGTCGCCGAACTCCTCGCGGAGGTGGATCGGCTCGAGCGCCTCGACGGTGATCTTGGCCGGGAGCGGCCAGTGGCCCATCATGTCGCCGACGTTCAGCCCCCAGGGGATCGCGAGCGAGATCGGCAGGACCTTGAGCCGGAACATCCGGTCGAGGCCGAGCAGCTTCGACAGCCATTCGCCGCGGGAGAGGAAGAGCGCGGTCTCCTGGCCGCCCACCGACACGACCGGGACCAGCGGCACGTCCTTCTCCAGCGCGAGCCGGATGAAGCCCTTGCGGCGGTTGAAGTCGACCTTGGCCGTCTCCCAGCTCGGCCGGTGCACCTCGTAGTCGCCGCCCGGATACACGAGCAGCGCGGCGCCGGAGTCGAGCGCCTGGTTCGCGTTCTCGGGGTTGGCCGCCACGGTGCCGTACTTGCGCAGGAAGCCGAGCCCGGGCATCGAGAGGACCAGGTTGTGCGCGAGCTGGTAGAAGCGGCGCTCGACGCCGAAGTAGGTGCTGAAGGCGAGCGTGAAGACGCTCGTGTCCGGCGTGAGGTTGCCCCCGGAGTGGTTGCCCACGAGCAGCACCGGGCCCTCCTCGGGGATGTTGTGGAGGCCGCGCACGTTGGCCCTGAAGTAGAGGCTGGCCAGCATCCACATTCCCGGCAGGGACTCACGGATGTAGTCGGGATCGCGCTCGTCGAGGTCGGCTCGCGGTACCGCTGACTGCGCCCGAGCAGCCACCGCGCCGAAGATGTCCGCTGCGAGGCTGCCGGCCGTGCGGAGGGCGCCGCCCACGCTGACGCCCGGCGGCTTGAGCGCCCGCTCTACCCGATCGCGCGCCTGCTCCCTCGGCTTCCCGTCCGGTCCGGCGCCGTTCGATCGCTCGGGGCTGCTCCGGGTCCGCGTGCGGTCACTCACGCCGCGCGCCTGACCGGCACCATCTTGGGCCACTCGGACGGCGGCCCGGAGGGCCGCCTGACCTTGTGCGGGTCGCCCTCGGGCAGCCCCTCGAGCTTCGCCCGCAGCTCCGGCTGCCGGAGCTGCTCCCTGACCGTGCGCGTCGCCGTCTCGATCACCAGCTGGCGCCGCTCACCGCTCATCAGGTTGCGTCCGATCACGGCGAGGTCCTCGCTCGTCGGCTGGATGACGACGACGTCGGTGCCGTAGCGGCGGACCTTCTTGATCTCGTGGCCGAGGCGGCGGCCGTTGGCGGCCCGCGACGCGTCGCCGACGCGGTCGAAGGGATGCAGTCCGCCCACCCGGTCGCGCGAGGAGAGCGGGGAGAGGCAGATCACGAGGTCGAGCCCCGAGCCGCGGAGCAGGTCGACGCTGGTGGCGGAGCAGACGCCGCCGTCGACGTAGGGCCGGCCGCGGATGAGCACCGGGCGGAAGAAGCCCGGAATCGCGCAGGACGCGGCAACGGCGTCGGCGACGTCGGCCGTCGGGGCGTCGACGCGGCCGAACGGCATGCGCTTGCCCGTCCGGTAATCGCAGGCCACGGCCCAGAAGTTCGGATGCCCCACCCAGCGGCCGGCCACAGCCCGCCGGACCGTGTCCTTGATCGACTCGGTGGAGACCATGCCGGCCGGCAGCCAGCCCGCAAGGAGCTGGAGCGGCGTGTGCCTGAGGGGGTTCGAGAGCGCGGTGAGGGCCATCCGGACCGAACCGGGGCCGAACGGGAGCGTCCGCTCGAAGCGGAAGCTCGCTCCGCCGGCGCGGTCGGCGTCCGAGGCCGGACGGCCGTCGGGCCCGTTCAGGCCGTCGAAGCTCTCCCCCGCGGAGTGGGCCACCATGAACCAGGGCGGGACGCCGGCCGCGACGAGGCAGCCGATCACCGAGCCCGCCGAGGTCCCGACCACGTGGTCGGCGCTACCGGGATCCCATCCCGTCTCGTCGGCGAGGGCGTGGAGGGCGCCGGTGTGCCAGGCCCCTCCCAGTACTCCACCCGCCCCCAACACGAGGCCTACCCGCGGGTGTCTTCTGGATCCCTCCGACATCGATTGCCCCGATTCCCCGACCCGGGGCCCCTACAAACTACGCCATCGGCGCCGCGATCTTCCGAGAGTCGTAACCCTCGTCACCCAACCGTGTGCCTTTCGTCCCTACGGTCGGGCGCGTGAAATCCGAGCGTGGGCAGGCGAGCGTCGAGTGGGTGGGCCTCGTGATGCTCGCCTCGCTGGCGTTCGGCGGGCTGGTGGCGCTCGTCCCCCGCGTGGACGGCCGCTCGCTTGGCGGCTTCCTCGCCCACCGGATCGTCTGCGCCGTCCGCGGCGGCTGCCGCGACGGCGACACAGCCCTCGCGCGCGCGTATGGATCCCGTGACGCCGCCCTCGCGCGGGCCTACGCACCCGGCCTGGTCTACGAGCCAGGCGAGCCGTCGGTGCCGGTCGACTACCGCCGCTGCCGCCGCCACGCCTGCGCCGACGCCCCCGACGATCGCGACCTCGACGTCCACTACCCCTCCCGGCGGGCCCAGACCACGGTCTTCACCCAGCGCTGGCGCTCGCACGGCCGCCTCTACGTCGCCTACTGGCTGTACTACCCCGATTCCAACAGCACCTTCGCCGGCTCCGACAAGATCTGGAACCACAGCGGGCTGCGCTTCCTCCGCGACTACCCGGGCTACCACCTCGATGACTGGGAGGTCGCCGTGGTGCGCATCGACCCGGACGGGAGCGTCTGGGCCCGGTCGAGCGCCCATGGTCACTGGCAGTCGTGCAAGTGGCCGAGCTGCCGCAACCGCTGGGTCCGCGCGAGCGGGTGGAGCCGGGTCTCGCGGGGGAGCCACGCCGGCCACATCCCGGGCAAGCGGCGCCGCCACAAGCGCTTCGAGCCGAGCATCCCCGGCGTCGACCTGCACGAGCGCACGAGCACCCCCGAGGGCCTTCGGCTGGTCCCGATCGAGTCGCTCGACCGGGGCGCCTACCGCCGCCTGCCGGGCGGTCCCTCCCCCCCGTGGGAGAAGGAGACCTGGACGGATCTGGAGCACGGCCGGCCGTAGGCCTTTGGGGGCATGTCGACTAACCGCGAATACCGCGGAGAAGTCGACACGCCTACCTGCTCGGGACCGCCAGGCCGCGTGCTAAGACTGTTGGCACATGAGCGTCGGCACGGCTGCCCAGCGCCCGCACCCGCCAGGGGTCTTCAGGGAGCTGCTCGACCGCTTCGACCCCCACGTGATCGACGTGCGGGAGCGGTCGGCGCGAATCCGCCTGGTTGTCACCGACGGGCACTCCTGGGACGTGATCGTGCGCGGCCAGCACGCCTGGCTCGAGCCGCCCCTCGAGGAGTTCGAGCCCGATGCGCTGCTCAGCGCGGACAGCGCGACCTGGGAGCAGGTGGCGCGCGACCTGCGGGGCGGGATGGACGCCTTCCGCCGCGGCCGCCTCAGCGTCCGCTCCAACCTCCACCTCGGCGTGGGGCTGCTGGCGGCCACGAGCGGGATCACCGAGCCCGGCCGCCTCCGCTTCGAGTCGGTCAAGACCGCGGTCGGCAGCGTGTCGACGATGCAGGCGGGCGACGGCCATCCGGTCGTGGCGATTCACGGGCTCGGCGGGACCAAGGCCTCGTTCCTGCCGACCCTGGCCGCGCTGGCCGACTCCCACCGCGTGATCGCGATCGACCTGCCCGGCTTCGGCGACTCCGACAAGCCGATCGCCGCGGCGTATGACTCGGCCTGGTTCGCCGGGGCGGTCACGGCGCTGCTCGACGAGCTCGGCATCGAGCGGGCGCACCTGGTGGGCAACAGCATGGGCGGGCGCGTGGCCATCGAGGTCGGGCTCACCGCGCCGGAGCGCGCCGAGCGGATCGCGCTGCTGAGCCCCGCGCTGGCGTGGCTGCGCGACCGTCGCTGGGCGCCGTTCGTCCGGGCCCTCCGGCCCGAGCTCGGCCTGCTCCAGCTCGCCCCCCGGCCGGTGGTGGAGCGGATAGTCCGCGGTCTGATCCCGGGCGCGGAGGAGGGCTGGTCGGCGGCCGGGGTCGACGAGTTCCTGCGCGCCTACCTGACGCCTCGCGGGCGGGCCGCGTTCTACGCGGCCGCCCGGAACATCTACCTCGACGAGCCGCATGGCGACGACGGCTTCTGGACCCGGCTCGCCGAGCTCTCGCCCGACACGATGTTCGTCTGGGGGCGGAAGGACGGTCTCGTGCCGATCAGCTTCATGAAGCACGTGGAGCGGGTCCTGCCGGCGGCTCGCCACGTCGAGCTCGACTGCGGGCACGTGCCCCAGCTCGAGCGCCCGCGCGAGACGCACCAGGCGATGCGCGAGTTCTTCGCGGACTAGGGGGTCAATCAGCTCGCGCTCCGTCCGCCGCCGGTACCGTCCTGCGGCCGTGCCAGAGATCAGCCGCAGGGAAGCGATAGGCGCGGGCCTGGCCGGTGCCGTGGGCCTGGCCACCGGCAGGCTCGACGACGCGGAGGCGGCCCGTCGCAAGAAGCGCCGGCGCCATCGGCGGCGCGTCAAGCGCTACGACGCGATCGTGGTCGGAGCCGGGCTCGCAGGCCTCACGGCCGCACGGGCGATCCGGCAGGCCGGGCACTCGGTGCTGATCCTCGAGGCGCGCAACCGGGTCGGCGGCCGCAACCTCGACCACCGCCTGGCGGGCGGCGAGGTCGTAGAGCTCGGCGGCCAGTGGGCCGGCCCGGGTCAGGACCGCGTGCTGGCACTCGCGCGGGACCTGGGCGTCCACACGTTCGAGACCTACGCCGAGGGCAAGAGCATCTACTACCGGGCCGGGCAGCGGAAGGCCTACACGGGCGACATCCCGCCTGCCAACCCGGCGGCGCTCGTCGAGCTCGAGGCCACGATTCTCGCCATCAACGACATGGCCTCGCGGGTGCCGCTGCAGGACCCTTGGAACGCGCCCGGCGCGGAGTCGCTCGACCAGCAGACCGTCGCCGCGTGGATCGCCGGCCGCAACCACACCGCGGAGGCGCGCGAGCTGGCGGGCCTGGCCATCCGGGGCGTGTACGGCGAGGAGCCGACACAGGTGTCCCTGCTCGACATGCTGGCCGCCGTGCAGGGCGTGGGCGGCGACTTCAACACCCTGATCGGCGACGCCCAGAGCATCCGCTTCGTCGGCGGCCCGCAGCAGTTCTCGGTCAGGCTCGCCCGCAAGCTGCGCCGGCAGCTCAAGAGGCGCTCGCCGGTCCTTGCGGTCGAGCACGGGAAGCGGATCGTGGTGCACACGCGTAGGGACCGCTTTCGCGCGCGGCGGCTCGTCCTGACGCCGCCCAAGCCGGTGATCGGGGCGCTGCGCTTCTCGCCGCAGCTGCCGCCGGCATACGACCAGATCCTCCAGCGCCAGCCGATGGGCTCCACGATCAAGGTCAACGCCATCTACGACCGCCCCTTCTGGCGCGACCAGGGCCTGAACGGAACGGTCGTCTCCGACAGCGGGCCGATCGAGATCGCCTACGACAACTCGCCGCCCGACGGCAACCCGGGCGTGCTCGTCGGATTCATGGAGGCCAACCAGGGCCGGCGCTTCTTCTCGATGCCGGCCGCGGCCCGCCGCGCGGCCGCGCTCGACTGCTTCGCCCGCTACTTCGGCGAGGCTGCGAGGCACCCCAAGGACTACGTCGACATGGTCTGGGCGCGCGAGCGCTACACGCGCGGCGCCTACGGCACCTTCAACCCGCCGGGCGTGCTCACCTCGCTCGGGGCCGCCACCGCCGGCCCGGCCGGGCGCATCCACTTTGCGGGCGACGGGACCTCGCCGGAGTGGCCCGGCTATATGGACGGGGCGATCCGGTCGGGCGACCGTGCCGCACGTGAAGTGATCGCCGCGCTGTAGCGCTTGCTCAGCAACTGCAGGCCTTTTAGGGTGTTCCCTGCCTATCCGCTTTACGGGGAAAGCAGTGCTTCTGGCCGGACTCGCGACCGCCATGACGGCCGTCGCTGCCCCGACGGCGCCCGCGCAGCTGCCCGCCGCCCCCACCCCTACGGTCCTCAACGGCGACGCCATGTGGATCTGGGAGACCTGGAAGGCGAACCGCGGCAATCCCGGCGCCATAGCGCGCAAGGCCAGGCGCTACGGCATCGAGACCGTGATCGTCAAGGGCTCCGATGGCCGCCGCCGCTGGGAGCAGTTCTCGCCGCGGTTCGTGAAGCGGCTCAAGGCGGCCGGGCTGCACGTCTGCGCGTACCAGTTCCTCTACGGCGTCCACCCGGGTAGCGAGGCCAACATCGGGATCCGCCTGGCGCGCGCCGGCGCGGACTGCCTCCTGCTCGACGCCGAGGGTGGCTACGAGGGCCGCTACTGGCAGGCGCAGTTCTACCTCCGGCGGCTCCGCGCGCGCCTGGGGCCCGACTACCCGCTGGCTCTGGCGGGCTTCCCCTACGTCCACTACCACCCCGGCTACCCCTACTCCGTGTTCCTGGGACCGGGCGGCGCGCAGCTCAACGTGCCGCAGGTGTACTGGAAGGCGATCGGCACGAGCGTGGACCACGCGCTGTCGGTGACCTACCGCTACAACGGCGTCTACGGCCGGCCGATCCTGCCGCTCGGGCAGGTCTACGAGAACCCCTCGACGCGGCAGCTCAAGCGCTTCCGTCTCCTCAGCGCCGCCTACGGCGCACCCGGGGTCAGCTGGTGGAGCTGGCAGCACTCGAACCGCCGCGAGTGGAGGGCCATCGCCGCGCCGCTGATCTTCGACCTGCTGAAGCCACCGACCCGCTATCCCGTGCTCCAGCGCGGGGCGCGCGGCGACCTCGTCGTCTGGGCGCAGCAGCACCTGCTGTCCGCGGGATTGCGGATGCGGGTCAACGGCGTCTTCGGCGGCGGCATGCGGGCGGCGGTGCAGGAGTTCCAGTACCTGGTGGGCCTGCCGAGCCCGGGCAAGATCGGCCCGCGCACCTGGCAGGCGCTGCTGGCTCACCCGGCCACGGCGGTCTCCTGGTCCCGTCGCGGCAAGGCGCGGGCCGTGGCCGCCGCGGGCGGGCGGCGCGCGCCGCTGTCGGCTACCTTGCCTGCCGTGCGCAACGAGCTCGGCAGGCACGGGCATTAGCGCGGGGCTCCCGCCCGGACCCAGACTCCCGGCGCTGCTCCAGGCGGCGCGGATGGCCCGTGACCCGGTGGGCTGGCTCGAGCGCAGGCGCGCCCGCTACGGCGATCTCTTCTCCTCCAAGTTCCCGTTCTTCGGCTGGCTCGTCTACCTGAGCGACCCGGAGGAGATCAAGCGCGTCTTCGGCGGCGACAGCGAGGTCTTCCACGCCGGCGAGGCGAACTCGATCCCGCTGGGCCCGGTCTTCGGCACCTACTCCCTCCTCACGCTCGACGACGACGAGCACATGCGCCAGCGCAAGCTGCTCCTGCCGCCCTTCCACGGCGAGGCCGTGCGCCGCTACGGCGAGGAGATCGAGCAGATCGCCGACCGCGAGCTCGACCACTGGCCGGTCGGCGAGCCCTTCCCGCTGCGGCCGGCGATGCAGGCGATCACGCTCGAGGTGATCCTGCGCACCGTCTTCGGCGTCCGCGAGCGCGAGCGCCTCGAGGCCTTCGCCGGCGCGATCACGCGGCTGGCGACGGTCGGCAACGCGCTCATCTGGATGCCGCCGCTCCGCCGCGACTTCGGCCGCTTCAGTCCGGCGGCGCGCTTCAAGCGCGTGCGAGCAGCGGCCGACGCGCTCATCTACGAGGAGATAGACAACCGCCGCGCGCTGCCCCAGGAAGAGCGCGGCGACGACGTGCTCTCGGTGCTCCTGAGCGCTCGCCACGACGACGGCAGCCCGATGGCGGACGAGGAGCTGCGCGACGAGCTCATGACGCTGCTCGGCGCCGGGCACGAGACCTCGGCCACCGGCCTGTCGTGGGCCTTCGAGCGCCTGCTGCGCACCCCAGGGGCGCTCGAGCGGCTGAGCGCCGACCCGGAGGACGACGCCTATCTCGATGCGGTGATCAAGGAGACCCTGCGCGTCCGCCCGGTGATCACCGACGTGGCCCGCAAGCTCACCCGCGAGGTCGAGATCGGCGGCTACGAGATCCCGGCCGGGACGATCGTCCTCTGCGTGATCGCCCTCGTGCAGCGTCGCCCCGACCTCTGGCCGGACCCGCACGCCTTCCGGCCCGAGCGCTTCCTCGAGGGCCAACCCGAGCCCTACAGCTGGATCCCGTTCGGCGGCGGCGTGCGCCGCTGCATCGGGGCCGCCTTCGCCCAGTTCGAGATGACGGTGGTGCTGCGGACGATCATGCGCCGAGCCCGTCTGCGGGCGGAGTCGCCCGAGGACGAGCGCGGCGTGCTCCGCCACGTGACGGTGGTGCCGGCGCGCGGGGCTCGCGTGGTGCTGGAGGAGCGCCTGCCTAGGGATCGCGCGGAGCCAGCATCACAGCCGCGACGACAGCCGCAACCAGCAGCAGCGCGACCGCCACGGTAAAGCCGAGCCGCGCCGCGACGTCGAAGCTGTCGTCGATCCGGCTGAGGAGCGTCTCGTGGAGGCCGCCGTGCACGCCCGAGACGACGTCGCGGGCCTCCTCGATCGACTCGCCCGCGCGCTCGCGGGCCGCCGGGGAGAGCGCGGCCAGCCGGAAGTCGACCCGGTCCTCGTAGGCCGCCGCGAAGACGCTGCCGATGATCGCCACGCCGAGCGCCCCGCCCACCTGGCGGGCAAGCTGGTTGACCGCCCCGCCGTCGCCCGCCTTCGCCTCCCCGAGGTCGTCCATGATCACCGCGGTCGCGGGCGCGATGGTCAGCGGGATGATGCCGCCGAAGAGGCCCATGCTCACCATCACGACGAACACCGAGGTCGTCGTGCCGAGCAGCAACAGGAGGGCGATGCTGCCAGCCATCGCCAGGAGGCCGCCGGCGATCACGCGGCGCATGCCGAGGGCGTTCAGCACGCGCTCGTTGAAGCGGGCCGTGGCGATCGTGGCGAGGCCGAGCGGCGTGAGGATCAGCGCGGTCGTCAGTGGCGAGCGGTCGTGCACGTACTGCAGGTATTGAGGCAGCAGGAAGAGCACGCCGAGGAAGGCGATGTACATGGCGACGATCGCCGACGCACCGGCGATCACCGCCGGCCGCGTAAGGACGCGGACGTCGAACAGCGGCGAGGTGCGGCCGAGCTCCACGCGCACGAAGGCGACGCCGGCGGCGATCCCGACGACGCCCGTGGTGAGCACCTCGGGGCTGGTCCAGCCCACGTCGACGCCCTCGATCAGGGTGAAGACGATCGACGCCAGGGACACGATCGAGAGCACGGCGCCGAGCAGGTCGAGCGGCGGCGCCCCCGGCCGCGTCGACTCGGGCAGCGAGCGGAGCCCGAGCGGGACCGCCGCGATGGCGAAGGGGACGTTGACGAGGAAGACCGCCTGCCAGCCCACGCTCGGGACGAGCACGCCGCCGAGCACGGGACCGGCCGACAGCCCGACCCCGGCCACGGATGCCCAGACGGCGAGCGCACCCGGCCGCTCCTCCGGCGTGAACATCACCGCGATCAGGGAGAGCGCCGGCGGCAGCACGCAGGCGGCGGTGGCACCCATCAGCACGCGCGCCCCGATCAGCTCCATCGGGGTCTGGGCGAGCGCGGCCAGGACGGACGTGGCCGCGAAGCCGCTGAACCCGGCCAGGAATACCCGTCGGCGGCCGAAGCGGTCGGCCAGGCCGCTGCCCACGAGCAGCGTCCCCGCGAGGCAGACGAGGAAGCCGTCGAGCACCCACTGGAGCTCCCCCACCCCGGCGTTCAGGTCGTTGGAGATGTCGGGCAGGGCGATGTTCACGATCGTCGTGTCGACCGCGCTGATGAACATCGCCCCGCAGAGGACGACGAGTCCGAGCTTCTTCCGGCCCTCCGGGGTCGCCTCGTCGTGGCGGAGGTGCCGGATCAGGTGGGGATGCTCGATCGGGAAGCTCATGCCAGGCCGGCCGCCTCGAGCAGCTCGAGGGCGGGCCGATCGGGATCGTCGAGCGCGCCGTCGAGGCTTTCGCCGGCCAGGTCGCGCAGCTTGGCGGCGTGGACCTCGGCCGTCAACGGACGGCCGGGCGATCCCTGCGCGGCCTCCACCCTGACCTGCAGCTCCCCTGCCACGAGCACCGCCTCCGACTCGAGTAGCGAGGGGTCGGAGTGGACCTCGACGCGGTCCGCCGCCAGGCGCCGCGCCGCCTCGTCCACACCCGCGAAGTCCTCCACCCGCGGCGGGCCGTACAGCAGCGTGAACGCCGTCAGATAGGGAATCGAGAACTTGGCCTCGAGGCCGTCGGCCACGTCGTCGTAGCTCGCCGCCCGGAGCGAGACCGGATGCACGGTCACGCGGACCGGGCCCTCGACCCCGCGGGCTCCGAGCGCCGCCTCGATCGCCCCGTGCGACTGGAGGCAGCACGGCCAGGGCTTGATCCAGTTCTGCTTGATCGCGGGCTCGTCCGGCGGGCCTGGCTCGGGCGGCCGCGCGCCGAAGGCCGCCTCGAAGCCGTCGGCCGCGCGCTCGAACGGCACGCGCGCGCCGCCGGCCGCCAGCCGCGCCGCCTCCAGGCCGGCGGCCGCGGCCAGGCCCACCTGGAGCGACTTGCCGTCCGAGCCGAAGGCGGCGCGCAGGCCGCCGGCCCGCAGCAGGCCGAGTGCCGCCGCGGAGCGCATCCGCTCGGGCTCGAGGCCGAGCAGCGTGCCGGCGGCCACCGCGGCGCCCACCGTCCCGCAGACGGCCGTGGGATGCCAACCGCGCTCGTAGAGGGCGGGATGTACGGCGGCGCTGAAGGCCCCCATCGCCTCGAAGCCCGCGCCGTAGGCGGCGAGCACCTCGCCGCTTGTCAGGCCCAGCTCGGCGCCGAGCACCAGCGCAGCCGGGGCGGTCGGCGCGCTCAGGTGTGCGATGCCGGGCAGGAAGGTGTCGTCGAAGTCGAGCACGTGCCCGGCCGTCCCGGCGGCGGCGATCGGCCCGACCTCGCGAGCGGCCCGCGTGGCCGGCTCGTCGCGCCCACCCGCCGCGCACGCGAGCCAGTCGAGGAGGGCGGTCCCGTAGTCCACGCGCCCCTAGCGGACGCGGAACTTCTTCTTGCCGAGCTTCGACCGGTTGCCCGTGTTGTCCCGGGCCCGCGCGTAGGCGGTGTAGCGGCCACGCCTCAGCTTGATCTTGCCGACGTAGATGCCGCCCTTCTTCTTCTTCAGCTTGAGCCGCTTGTTGACCTTGCGGGTCTTGCAGCGGCGCTTGCGGTGCACCCGGCGGCACTTCTTGTACTTGCCCTTGACCCGCCCGCTGACCTTCTTGATCGTGCCGCCGTTCTTGTCGGTCGCCTTGATCGTGACCGTGCAGCGGCGATGCTTGCAGCGGACCTTCTGGACTCTGGCCGTGGGCTTCGTGTCGGGCAGCGGCGGCGGCGGCGTGATCGCGGCGCCGACCGGCCCGAGGGCGTCGGCCTCGGTGCCCTCGATGTACTGGTAGCCGCCGGCGTTCTCGAACCGGACGTCACATACGATGCGCAGGTTCCGCGTCGCCGCGGGCAGGACCACGCCGGGCCCGCTCTCGGAGAACTCGTTGAAGTTGCCGGAAGAGTCCAGCGTGTACCAGAGGTAGCCGCCCACGCTCACCGTGGCCGAGTGGGCCGGCGGAACGCAGGTCACCGTCTGCCCGACCCTGGCGGTGCCGCTCGGGTGGGGCGTCCCGAGGACGCTGGGAGGAGCGATCTCGGGCCGGTGGGTGATGAACGCGGTGGTGCCGGCCTCGGTCACCTGCGTGTAGACCCCCGGCACGACGCCGCAGCCGTTGCCGAAGCTCGTCAGGCCCGCCAGCTTGTAGCCCGTGACGTCTCCCGTGGTATCGAGCGCCAGCGGGCCGCCGCTGTCTCCCTGGCAGGTGTCCTTGTTGGGCGCGCCCGCGCAGAGCATCACCGCCGGGTTGAAGTCGCCCGCGTATTCGCCGCCGCACTTCGAGCTCGCGTCCGCCACGAGCGGAACCCGTGTGAACTTGAGGATCTCCGGCGGCTCGGCGCTCGGGTTGTCCATCTCCACGCCCCATCCCGAGATGAGCGGCTGCGGGCCGCCGGCGAAGGCGGTCGACAGGTCCCCGGCCGTGGCGAGTGCGATCTTGTCGGTGTTGGTGCCGGTGCCGAGGCTGAGCGTGCCGTCGAGCGTGAGCACGGCGGAGTCGAACTCGTCGAGGCCGAGGCTGCGCTGGCGCCGGCGGTCGACCGAGATCGTGTCGACTCCGATCGGCGTCAAGTCGTGACCGTTGAGGTCGCCCGAGCCGCTGTCCCGGTTCACGCCCCCGTAGAAGACCGTGACCGTCGAGGGATCGATGATCCGTGGGTAGAAGGAGGTGTCGACGTCCTCCACGCAGTGCGCGGCCGTCACCACGTGCGTCTCGTCGATGATCGAGCCGCCGCACAGGCCGCCGTCCACGTCGAGCATGACCTGATACGGGAAGTCGCCCGGGCTGGCGCTCATCCCGCCGATGATCTTGGTCGACGCCGAGGCGCCCGCCGGCAGCGCGGCGAGCGAGATCAGTGCGGCGAGGAGGGCAAGGAGAAGCGATCGGCGAACGAGTCCCACCACTGGCCAACCTAACGGCGAACGGCGCATTTGGCTAGGCACGCCGCGGCAGCAGCGTGAAGCGGGCGCGCCTCCGCCCCAGGTTGCCCGACGAATCCCGCGCGCGGGCTACCGCGAGCACGCGCAGTCGGCCCGCCCGGACCAGCAGGCGCCCGCCGCGGCGGGAGAGCTTCACCCGCACCCGCGCGGTCCTGCCGGGGGCGATCCTGAACCGCGCCGAGCCGATCTTCAGCTTCCGGCGACCGGTGTAGAGCCGCAACATGCCCCGGCAGCGCTCGGGTTCCGCCGCCCCGCACTTGACCCGTACGCGCAACCTCCGCCGGCTTCCCAGGCGTACCCGGCGCTTCGAGACCGCCAGCCGCGGCGCGGTGGTGTCGACCGGGCTCGTGCGGAACGTGTGGTCCGAGCCCAGGGTCGTGCCGGCGCTGCTGGTGGCGACCAGCCGGTAGTGGTAGGTCGTGTCGGGGCTGAGCAGCGTCAGGGCCCTGGACACGCTGCGCGGGCTCGCTCCCGTGGCCGCCACGAGCGGAGTGGTGAAGCCGTAGGCGGCGCTTGTCCCGTACTGGAAGCGCCAGGTCGTGGCGATCCCGTTCGGGTTGACGCTGCCGGCGAGGGTCGCCCCGGTCTCGCCGATCGAGCTCGCCGCGCCGGTGCTGACCGCCGGCTTCTTCGGCGCCGGCGGCAGGGCAGTCGTCTTGAAGCTGCGGATGCTGCCGCTCGTGGGGCCGCCGTCGTTCGTGGCCACCACGCGGAAGAAGTAGGTGGTGTTCGGCTTCAGCCCGGAGACCGTCTGCGACCGCGACACGGTGGACGCGCCGCTTCCCGCGTCGCCGTCGGCGGTCGTCGAAGTGAGGCTGCCCGAGGACGTTCCGAACAGGAAGTGGAAGCTCGTGGAGCTGCCCTTGGGGTTGATCGTGGAATTGAGGGTCGCGGTGGTCTGCCCGATCCCCGTGGCCGGATCGGTCGCCGCGTTGGGAGCGACTGGCGTGGCCGTGGTCCTGAAGTGCTGCTCGCCGCTCGTGGCGGGGCCGGCCACGTTGTTGGCAACCAGCACGTAGTAGTAGTCGGTGTCCGCGTCCAGGCCGGTCACGTCGGCGAACTCCGGGACGCTCGCGCTGCCGGAGCCGGCGCTCGCGTCGGGCGTCGAGGTGTACGGCCCGCCGGACGTCTCGGAGTAGTCGAAGTGGTAGGTCGTCGTGCTCCCGTTGGGGTTGACGCTGCCGTTGAACGTGGCCGAGGTCTGGGAGACGTTGGTCGGCGCGCTGTCGGCGACGGTGGGCGGGACCGGCGTGTCCGTCGTGAAGCTCACCTCGTCGCCGCTGGTGGTGCCCGCGGCGTTGTTCGCGACCACGCGGAAGAAGTAGGTCGTGGAGGGCGACAGACCGCTCACCGGCTCGGCCTTGGCCACGCCGGAGCTGCCGGAGCCGGCGCTCTTCTCAGGCGTCGAGGTGTACGGCCCGCCGGACGTCTCGGAGTACTCGAAGTGGTAGGTGGTGCTGCTCCCGCGCGGGTTGATCGTCGCGTTGAGGGTCGCGCCGGAGAGCCCGATGGCGCCGGCGGCGTCGGTCGTGACGACCGGCGGCGAGAGCGTGCCGAAGGTCACCTCGTTCCCGTCCGTCGTGCCGGCCGTGTTGGTGGCGACGACACGGTAGTAGTAGGGCGTCCCCGGATCGAGCCCGGAGATCGGCTTCGACACATTCACCGGCGTGCTGCCCGAGCCCGCGTCCTGGTCCGGCGTCGTCTGCGTGTAGGCGCCGGGCGCCGTGCCGTACTCGAAGTGGTAGGTGGTGCCGGCGCCCTTGGGGTTGATCGTGGCGTTGAGCGTCGCGCCGCTCGCCGTGATCGACGTCGCCGCCGTGGTCGTCGCGGTCGGCTTGGGCGCACCGACGAAGGTGTAGACCTCGCCATCGCCGAGGCTGTTGTCGTTCCAGACCGGGTAGGCGAGCCCGCCGGTGGCGGCCAGCCCCGTGTAGTCGCCGTAGTCGTTGCCGAACTGGCAGCACTGGTTGGCCGAGTAGTCGGACTGCGCGCTCGAGACCTTCGTCAGCGGCCCGAGGCTGTGCGAGCCGCCGCTGGGCGTCACCGAGCGGGCGTAGAAGTTGGTCTTGCGGCGGGTCGCGTCGTCGCGCGTGGAGTAGAAGTCGGCCCAGGCCTGCCCGTTCGTCTGGTCGACCGCCAGCCAGGCGAACCAGTCGTCGGACGTGGTCGGGGTCTCGGCATTCGTCAGCAGCCGCGTGCCGGCCGTCTCGGACGGGCTCCCGCCGCCGGGGAACGCGCCGGCGGCGGAGCCGACATAGCTGTCGAAGGTGAGCTCGTTCGTCGCCGGCGTCACCGAGTCGTCGCACTTGGTCGTGCCGCTGCCCGGGCGCAGGTCGCTCCAGGTGACGTAGACGCGGCCGTCGTCGGCGCCGCCCGAGGTGTCGACGTCCACCTGGGGCGAGGTCGAGGCGCGGCCGCCCGGCTGGGCGCGGATCGGACACGAGAAGGGCAGCCCGGTGCCGAACGACGAATCGAGCGTCGCGATGGTCGACTGCGCGGCGCCGCCGCTCCAGGCGGCCGCGGTCGCGCAGTTCTGGCTGCCGGGGTTGCAGACGTCGCCCTTGATCGCGTTGGCGCTCGAGAAGTCCCACCAGACGACCCAGACCTTGCCGTCGGGCCCCACCGCGACGTCGGCGTAGATGTAGCTGCCGGTGGTCGGCGTGACATCGACCGGGGTCGACCAGTTGTCCGCGTTGTCGCAGTTGGCCGGGTTCGGCTGCGAGTTGCACTGCGAGATCTCGACCCGGATGCCGGCCCCCTTGGGAGCGTTCCAGACGGCGTAGAGGCGACCGTAGGTCGGGCTCCCGGGGTCGTTGTCGACCGTCATCATCGGCTTGTCCTGGGTACCGCTCGACCCCGACGGCACGCGGAGCCCGACCGTGGCCGAGTGGAAGCTCGTCGACCCCGCCGAGACGCGGTTCACCACGACCCGGCTGGGCACGCCTGCGCCGTTGGCGAAGGACAGGCCGCCGAACCAGATGTTGCCGAGGTCGTCTGCGGCGAACATCGGGTCGCAGCAGATGTCGCCCCCCTCGTTGAGCGACTCGCCCGGAGCGTCGATCGTGTTCGGCAGCGTGCGCTGGGTCCAGTTGTGGCCGCCGTCGTCAGAGATCCAGGCGGGCATGCTCGCGCTGCTCCAGTTCGAGCCCACCGCCAGCCTGTCCCTGTTGCCGCGGGTGGTGGCCACGAAGGTCTCCGACTCCTGGATGCCGTCCCCGCTCGCGTTGGTGGTGAAGCCGGGGCTGGCCAGCCGGGCCCAGCGGTTGGGCTTCGGCCCCTCGCGCGAGGGGGCGTAGAAGCGCACCGTGGCGGTGCCGGCGCGCGTGCGCCGGCCGTTCTCGTCTCGCCACGAGAAGGGCAGCCGGTAGGTGCCCGCCGGGATGCCGACGTCGACGATGTCGAAGCTCGCCGTCTGGCCGGCCGCGGTGCGCTCGAGCGCCAGCTTGACCGTCCGGCCCGAGCGCCGCACCCTCGCACGCCGGCGCGCAGGGCGGGCCAGCCGCGGGGCGCGGATCGCGCGGATCCCGCTCGCCGGCACGGTCAGCCAACGCCTCGGCAGCCGCACCCGCAGCGTCGCTCCGGGGACGGTCTCGGCGAGCGTGACGGTGAAGTGGATGCGGGAGCCGGGGTTTGCGGCGAGCAGGGAGCTCGGGGTGACCTTCAGCGTCCCCTCGGGCAGCGAGAAGCGCTGCGGAGGCAGCGGCTCGACGCCGGATTCCTCCACGGCGCGTTCGAAGGGATCGCCCTCTCCGTCCGGGGCGGCGAGCGCCGGGGTGGCAAATGCCACGGCCGCAAGTCCGGTCGCGAGGGCCATCGTGGCCCTGTGACGCATGCCCGGAAGGTAGCGACCCGCGCGGGCACCTCAAGAGCAGCTGGACGAATGGCTAGAGAGGCGCCCGAACGCCTGTGAGCTCTTCACTCAGCTCCCAGAGGCGCGCCCGCGCCTCCGGGTCGTAGGCCTGCGCCCGCGCCTGGGCCGTGCGCTTGCCCTCGAAGTAGCGGCCGCTGCCGTCGCCGTCGTCGAGCACGTGAACCACCGCCTCGGCTCCCTCGTCGACGGTCGTGCGCGAGCGGCCAAAGGACTCGCGGACCATCTTCGTGTCCATCAGCGACGCCGGGTGGATGGCGTCGACGCGCAGGTCGCGCCGGCGCCTGGCGAGCTCGAACGTGAACATGATCTGGGCGAGCTTCGACTGCGCGTACGAGCGGAACCCGTCGTAGCCGCGCTCGAGCATCAGGTCGTCGAAGTCGAGCTCCTCCTGGCCGACGGACGCGACGTTCACGATCCGCGGCGGCACCAGCTGCAGCGTAAGAACGAAGTGCGCGAGGTAGTTGACGGCGAAGGTGAGCTCGTGGCCGTCCTCCGACTCGCGCCGCTCGGCGGAGTAGATGCCCGCGTTGTTGATCAGCGCGTCCAGCCGGTCGCGGGAGCGGACGGCGGCGGCCAGCCGGCGGACCTCGTCGAGCGAGGCCAGGTCGGCCACGTAGCCGCCGGCCGCCTCGATGTCGCGCGCCACCGCCTCGACCTTCTCCTGCGAGCGCCCGTGGACGAGCACGTCGTCGCCGCGCTCGGACAGGAGCTCCGCCACGCGCCGGCCGAGGCCGTCGGTGGCGCCCGTGATCAAGGCCCTCATGCCCGCTACGTACCCCGCCGAGCCGGGGTCGTAATCGAGGACTGGTTCTCCCGGTTCCGGGGAGGTACACCTGCAATGACGCTCCTGGGAGGGGTACTCCTCGCCGGCCTTTCGGCGCTGGCGAGCCAGATCGGGTTCCTGCTTCGCCACCGCGGCGCGGTGGCCGCGCCGGAAGTGAACGTACGCCATCCGCTCGGGAGCGCCGCCGGGCTGTTTCGCTCCAAGTGGTGGGCGATCGGCTACGCCGTCGCCGTCGTGGCCTACGCCTTCCACGTGGGGGCTCTGACTCTCGCGTCGCTCTCCATCGTCCAAGCCGTTCTCGCCGGCGGGATCGTGGTGCTCGCCGTGGTCGCGGAGCGCTTCTTCGGCTTCGGGCTGTCGCACCGGCAGTGGATAGGGATCGGTTGCAGCGCCGTCGGCCTCGCGCTGCTGGCGGTGACGGGCGAGGCGCGGACCGGAGACCACAGCTCCGACTTCTCGGTCGTCGCGATGATCGCCTTCGAGAGCACGCTCGTGATCGTCGGGACCGCGCTGATCCTCTGCTACCGGATGCCGCGGGCGCAGAACCAGCTCGGGGTGCTGCTGGCGGTGGCGTCTGGCTTGCTGTTCACGGTCACCCACGTGGCGGTCAAGGCCGTCACCGGCCTGGCGGACGGCGGCCTCGCGAGCTACGCGCAGCCCTATCTCCTGCTGGCCGCGGTCTGCGCCGTCGCGGCCTTCTTCGCGTCGGCGAGATCGCTTCAGATCGGGCCGGCGGTGCCGGTGATCGCGATCACCTCGGTCGCCGGCAACGCCTCGTCGATCCCCGCCGGGATCATCGTCTTCGGGGACCCCCTCGGCCATGACGAGCTGGCGGTCACGGTCCGGACGATCGCCTTCCTGCTCGTGGTCGCCGCCGCGGCGCTGATTCCCGCCCCCATGCGGGCCGCCGACGCCATCCGGTCGCAGGAGCAGACTGAGCGCGTACCGGCACTCACCTAGGAGGGGAAATGGACGAGCAGTACCCGGTGCGGTTCTCCGTGGACTACCCGGACCGCCCGCTCAACCGTGTGACCACGGCGTTCCGGATCTTCACCGTCATCCCGATTCTGATCGTGGCCGCCGCCATCGAGGGCGGCGGCGGAGGGCGCTTCGCGGAGGGCGGGACCCACACCGCCGCGCTCGGCGGCACGGGTCTTCTCTTCCTGCCGCCGCTGCTGCTGCTCCTGTTCCGCAAGAAGTACCCGCGCTGGTGGTTTCACTGGAACCTCGAGCTGCTGCGCTTCACCAACCGGATCGGGATCTACCTCGCGCTGATGGACGACCGCTACCCATCGACGGACGAGGAGCAGTCGGTTCACCTCGACTTCCCCTACCCGAACGCCGAGGCCGAGCTCAGCCGGGGACTGCCGCTCGTCAAGTGGTTCCTCGCGATCCCCCACTACTTCGTTCTCTTCTTTCTCTACATCGCGGTCTTCTTCGTGGAGATCGCCGTCTGGTTCGCGATCCTGTTCACGGGCCGCTACCCGCGGGGCATGTTCGACTTCGTCCAGGGCGTATTCCGCTGGCACAACCGGGTGGTCGGCTACGCGCTGGTCCTCGTGACCGACGCTTACCCGCCGTTCCGCCTGGGTCACTAGGAGGGCCGCGCCGAGGCGTCGACCACCAGGGTGGAGGCCAGCCTGTCCTCGAGCGCCTGGTTCGGCCCGTCCATCAGACCGACGACGGTGGTCGCGAGCAGCGGCAGACCCAGCAGGAGCCAGGACAGCGAGCCGACGAAGAACCAGCGCACCAGGCCCTCGCGCACAAGCACCTGACGTACGCCCACGTCGCCGCCGCCCTTCTTCCGCACCACCCGCAGGTCGAGCAGCTGCTTGCCCAAGGTCTGCCCCCTGTGCGCCCTCCTCAGCATCAGCATCGAGTACGCGAGCCCGGCGACGGGGATGCAGACCACCAGGACCACGAAGCCGAGGGCGTCGCCGGTGAGTCCGGCCGCGTAGAGAATCTCGCCGAGGGTGAAGGCCAGGATCATCACGGCGAGCACGTCGATGGCAGCGGCCGGCACGCGCCGCGTCCAGCTGGCGACCTGAGTGTGGTTGAACGGGAGCGGCTCGACCGACTCGGGACGGGCGTCCGCCCGCAGCCGCCGCTCGGCCCGCAGCTCCCCGTTGCGGATCAGCCAGACTCGGTGCAGGTGGCCGAGCCGCAGCGGTGCGAGCAGGGCGATGCCGACGGCGACGCCCCAATGCACGGGCCAGATCGCCAGCACGTCGAGCAGGCCGCCCCCGCCGGCCTCGCTCCCGGCCTCGACGATCCTCGCGCTGAGGATGATCCAGATCGGCAGGAGGAGCAGGATCGCCAGCGCCTGGACCACCAGGTCGAAGGGGAACTCTCGCGGCGGTCGCGCTCCCGCGGCGGTGAAAGCGTTGGCTTCGCGCAGGTAGAGCCCCCCGGCTCCCGAGGGCTGCGGGTAGGCCGGCCTGTCCTTCAGCCGCCCGGGATCGGGCGGATCGAGGCTGAACAGGCTGCGCTTGAACCGGAACGTGGTGCCCGGCGGGTAGAGCAGGACGGCCAGCAGGAGCAGCACGGTGAGCGTGGCCCCCACGGCGCCTTCGGCGTTGCTGCTGTACGCATCGACCACGCCGGCGGCGTCGAGCTTGCCGAGGGCGTCCGAGATCTTGTTGACGGCCGTGTCCGCGCCGCTTCCGGGAAACACCTGCTTGGCAAGCAAGCCGGCGCCGAGGCCCGCCGCCAGCGCGAACGACAGGATCAGGCGCTTGTAGGGAACCGGCGACAGTGCCTGGCGGAAATGCGCCAGGGCGTCGAACTCGGGCTTGTACCGGTCGTCGTCGGCGACGGCGGCCAGGGCGTGGTAGCGCCGCTCGAGGGCCGTGAGTGCCCGGTCGACGTGATGCAGCGCGAAGTAGCGGGTGCCGATGCCGACTCGGAAGATCGGCACCCAGTGGCTGATGCGCCCATCCCCGGCACGCAGGCGCAGCAGCTTCGGGATGTGGGCGGTGAGCTCGAGCGTCTCCCGATAGCCGGAGAGGAGCCGTGTCAGAGCGGTCTCAGGCTGCCCGTTACGGGGCGGCGCCGTGACCTGAGTGCGAGTCTTGCTGGCCACCGGGGCGATGGCTCCACGGTCCTCCCGATCCGGCCGGGGCGCAAGCGCGGCAAGCGGCTATGCACGGGTTAGGGGCGCTAAGCGACTGCGCCCGGCCAGGTCCAGTCGCGCACGTCGGCCATGTCGTCGCCGTGCTCGCGCGTGTACTCGCGGTGGCGCAGCCGCTCGTCGACCATCTGCTGGCGCAGGTGGGCCTCGCGCTCGCCGAGTCCCGGGACGCGGTCGATCACGTCCGTCACCAGGTGGAAGCGGTCGAGGTCGTTGAGCATGACCATGTCGAACGGCGTGGTGGTCGTGCCCTCCTCCTTGTAGCCGCGGACGTGGAGGTTCTCGTGGCCGTTCCGCCGGTAGGTGAGGCGGTGGATCAGCCAGGGGTAGCCGTGGAAGGCGAAGATCACCGGCCGGTCGTCGGTGAAGAGCGCGTCGTACTCGGCGTCCGGCAGCCCGTGTGGGTGCTCGGTCTCCGGCTGCAGCCGCATCAGATCGACCACGTTCACCACTCGCACCTTGAGGTCGGGCAGGTGCTCGCGCACCAGCGCAGCCGCGGCGAGCGTCTCGAGCGTGGGGATGTCGCCGCAGCAGGCCAGCACCACGTCCGGCTCCTGGCCGGCGTCGTTGGAGGCCCACTCCCACGTGCCGATCCCGCGAGCGCAATGGGCCACGGCGTCCTCCATCGAGAGATAGTCGAGCGACGGTTGCTTGCCGGCCACGATCACGTTCACGTAGTGGCGGCTGCGCAGGCAGTGGTCGGCCACCGAGAGCAGGCAGTTGGCGTCCGGCGGCAGGTAGACGCGGATGATCTCCGGCTTCTTGTTCACCACGTGGTCGATGAAGCCCGGGTCCTGGTGCGAGAAGCCGTTGTGGTCCTGGCGCCAGACGTGCGAGCTGAGCAGGTAGTTGAGCGAGGGCAGCGGCCGCCGCCAGGGGATGCGCTCGGTGACCTTGAGCCACTTGGCGTGCTGGTTGAACATCGAGTCGATGATGTGGATGAAGGCCTCGTAGCAGTTGAAGAGGCCGTGCCGGCCGGTGAGCACGTAGCCCTCGAGCCAGCCCTGGCAGAGATGCTCGGACAGGACCTCGAGCACCCGGCCGTCGTGGGCGACGTGGTCGTCGGTGTCGTGGATCTCGGCCTCGAGCAGCCGATCGGTCTCCTCGAACAGCGCGTCCAGCCGGTTGGAGGCCGTCTCGTCGGGCCCGAAGACGCGGAAGTTGGAGGTCTCCGCGTTCGCCTTCATGATGTCCCGCAGGAAGCGGCCCAGGATGCGGGTGGCCTCGCTGGACTTCGTCGCCGGCTCGGACACCTCGACGGCGTAGTCGCGGAAATCGGGTAGCGAGAGGTCGCGTAGCTGCCGGCCTCCGTTCGAGTGCGGGTTCGACCCCATCCGCTGCTCGCCCTCGGGAGCCAGCTCCGCCAGCTCCTCGAGCAGGGTCCCCTTCTCGTCGAAGAGCTCCTCCGGCCTGTAGCTCTTGAGCCAGCTCTCGAGCTGCTTCAGGTGCTCGGGGTTCTCGCGCACGTGCGCGAGGGGCACCTGGTGGGCCCGGAACGTGCCCTCCATCGGCAGGCCGTCGACCTCCTTCGGGCAGGTCCAGCCCTTGGGCGTCACGAGCACGAGCGCCGGCCAGCGCGGCCGCTCGCTGCTCCCCTCCTCGCGGGCCATGCGCTGGATCTCCTTGATGCGCCCCGCGACCGCGAACAGCGTGGACGCCATCTGCTGGTGCATGGCCTCGGGCTCGGAGCCCTCGACGAACAGCGGGTCGTAGCCGTAGCCCTGCAGGAGGTCGCGGAGCTCCTCGCGCGGGATGCGCGAGAGCACCGTCGGATTGGCGATCTTGTAGCCGTTCAGGTGCAGGATCGGGAGCACGGCGCCGTCGCGGGCAGGGTCGAGGAACTTGTTCGAATGCCAGCTGGCGGCGAGCGGTCCCGTCTCGGCCTCGCCGTCGCCGACGACGCAGGCCACGAGCAGGTCGGGGTTGTCGAACGCCGCGCCGTAGGCGTGGAGGAGCGAGTAGCCGAGCTCGCCCCCCTCGTTGATCGAGCCTGGCACCTCGGCCGCCACGTGGCTAGGGACGCCGCCCGGGAACGAGAACTGGCGGAAGAGCTTGCGCATCCCCTCCTCGTCGCGGGTGATGTGCGGGTAGGCATCCGTGTAGCTGCCCTCGAGGTAGGTGTTGGCGATGATCGCCGGGGCGCCGTGGCCCGGGCCGGTGACGTAGAGGACGTGGAGGTCGCGCGCCTTGATCAGCCGGTTGAGGTGGGCGTAGACGAAGCTCAGCCCGGGGGCGGTGCCGAAGTGGCCGAGCAGCCGCGGCTTGATGTGCTCGCGCGTGAGCGGCTCGCGCAGCAGCGGGTTGTCGAGCAGGTAGATCTGGCCTACGGACAGGTAGTTGCACGCCCGCCACCAGGCATCGATCCGGCGCACCTCTCCGTCGCTCAGCTGGGCCTTGCTCACCCGTTCTCCTTTCCGCCCAAGAGGGCCTCGGCGTCACGCGCCATCACTTCCGCCTCGTCCACCAGCATGACCCACACCTCGACCGGGCCGCCCGCATCGATCCGCATCTCCTCCGCCGCGGCCTGCGCGTTCCGCTCCTCGTCGAGCGCGATGCCGCACCAGCCCATCCCCTCGCAGACCCGGCTCCGGATCGGCGGGGAGTTCTCCCCCACCCCGCCGCCGAACACGATCGCGTCGGCCCCGCCCAGCGCCGCCAGGTAGGCGCCGATGTACTTGCGGATCCGGTAGCAGTAGAGCTCGATTGCCAGCTCGGCTCGCTCGTCGCCCGCCGCTTCGAGCAGCTCGCGCATGTCCCCCGAGCGCCCGGAGACGCCCTTGAGCCCCGAGTCGCGGTTGAGGATGTGCTCCGCCTCGGCCGGCCCGATCCCCTCGTGCTCCTCGAGGAACGCGGGCAGCGCGGGGTCGACGTCGCCCGAGCGCGTGGCCATCACGAGACCCTCGAGGGGCGTCAACCCCATCGACGTGTCGAGCGAGCGGCCGCCGGCGATGGCGGCGGCGGAGCAGCCGGCGCCGAGCTGGAGCGTGATCAGCCGCGCGCCGGGGTCGTGGTAGCGGTCGGCCATGTAGCGGTGGGCGAGGCCGTGGAAGCCGTAGCGGCGGATGTCGTGCTTGGCTGCCAGCTCGTGCGGCAGCGCGTAGCTCGCGGCCCGCTCCGGCATCCGGGCGTGGAACGCGGTGTCGAAGCTCGCGACCATCGGCATGTCCGGCCCGAGCAGCCGCCGGCTCGCCTCGATCGCCTGCACCGCGCGGCCGTTGTGGAGGGGGGCGAGCTCCGCCAGCTCCCGCAGCTTGGCAAGCGCCTCGTCGTCGATCACGGCGGGCTCCGAGAAGTGCCTGCCGCCGTGCACGACCCGGTGCGCGACCGCCTTCACATCCTCGTCGCCCAGCCGCCCGACGGCCTCCTCGAGCGCCTGGCCCCAGTCGCTCACGTCCCTGATCGTGTCGCCCGCCACGCGCTCATGCCGGTCCCGGAGCTCGTACTTGAGGCTCGAGCTCCCGCAGTTGATGACGAGCAGCGACACCGGACCGTGAGTTCTACCCGGCTCGCGCATCTAGGTAGTAACCGAACGAAAGGAGCCCTTCATGTGGATCTCCAAGCGCAGCCTCACCCTCGTGCTCGTCGCGAGCATGGCCGCCACCTCGCTGGTGGTCGCTGTCGGCGCCTCCGGGCACCGCGACCACGGCGACCGGCACGGCAACCGGCACGCCCGGGGGCTGCTGGACGCAGCGCTCGCACCGTCGCAGCCCTCCGACCCGACCTTCCACGGGGTGGCGCCCGGCAACGTGCCATGGGTGCTCGACCGGGGCAACGTCGAGATACGTCGCCACGGCCTGAGGCTGCGCGTACGCGGCCTCGTGATCCCCGACCCGCCGGGTGACGGGACCCCCGGTCAGGTGGACACGGTCAGCACGTCTCTCTACTGCGGTCCGGACTCGGACACGACGGCCGCCGATACGACGCAGGCGGTGCCGCTCTCCGACGCGGGGAACGCGCGAATCCGCGACCGGTCGTTCGACGTGCCGGCCACGTGCCTGGCGCCGGTCGTGCTCGTGCACCCGAACGGGAACCCGGCGCGCTACATCGCGGTGGACGGTCGCCGCTGAGCGGCTGAGACGAGCTGCCAGGGGGCGTCGTCAGGACCCGCCAGGGCGAGCGTCCAGTGCTCGCTGAAGCTGGTGGCGGAGTCCTTGCTGCCGGAGAGGACCGCGGCGGTGTCGCGGTCCTCCACGTAGCGGCGCCCCCCGAGCTCCACCTCGACGGTCATCGTCGCGGGCTCGGCCTGGACGTCCACGGCCAGGACCTTGATCTGCCTGACTCGCGGCCCGCCGTACCACGAGCCGAGTCTTGCGCGAGGAGTCCCCGGCGTAGAGCAGCTCGTCGATCGCCTCGCGGCTCGCCACACGCTCGAGCGGCGCGTCCTCGCCGTCCACGGCCTCCGCCCAGCCCTCGACCGCGCGCCGCGCGGCCGCCTCGAGGAGGTCGGGACCGAAGCGCGCATCGGCGAGCGACAGGTCGAGCGCCTTCGCGCGCGCGTCGTCCTCGAAGGCGAAGTCGGCCAGGTCGGCTGTCTTGAACCCCTCGGGCAGCTTGTCCGCCACCGCGACCTCGGTGAGCGCCTCGTCGGCCACGCGCTGCCCCGCCCACGGCGAGGCCACGATCTCGGCGTCGAGCTGATGGTCGCCCTCTGACTTCTGCTCGATCGAGACCACCTTCCAGCGTCCGTCGCGGCGCGCCAGGGTCCAGTACTCGGTAAGGCTCACCATGTCGCTCGACTTGCCCTTGCGCTGGACCTTCTGGCCGCTGTTCGTGAGCACGTAGCTCTTGAGCTTGGCCGCGATCCGGATCACCGCGCGGTCCTCGGTGTCGTCCTCGCGGTTGGTCAGGCCGACGTACTGGATCTCCGGCTCCCCGATCACCTCGACCCGGTTGTGCCAGCCCTTCTGGTCGAAGTCGTCGAGCCGCCGCTCCCACTCGATCATCAGGTCCCCGCCGACGAGCCGCGCCAGCTCCTGGCGGTCGCGGCGGTCCCAGGCCACCTGGCAGGCGCGGAAGAGCGATTCGCCCTCGGTCTCGATCCGGTCGGCGGCGAACCAGGAGTCGTCCTCGGCGGCCTCGGCGGAGGCGCGCTCGACTCGCTTGACCCGCTCGTTGACCTTGCGCCGGTAGAGCGCGCTCTTGATCAGGAGCCAGAGGACGAACAGGCCGAAGAAGCCGAAGAAGATGGCGGTCACGATCGGGTCGCCGCCACCCGACCCGCTGCCACTCGAGCCGCCGCCAGAGAAGCCGCCGCCCCCGCCGCCCCCGCCGCCTCCGAAGCTCGAGCTGCCGCCGCCGGCCTGGGCGAGGGCGAGGTCGGCCAGGAGCAGGTGAAGCGGGATGGCGAGGGCGAGGATCCGGCGAGTCACGCGCCCATCCTAAGCTCGCAGCGCGCCTCGTCGCGACCGGCGTACGACACCTCAGGCCGTGTCGTCGAGCAGGACCTCCCAGCGCTCGGTCACGGGCTCGACGCCGGCCTGGCCGGCGTCGGCGACCTGCGAGCGGGTCTGCTCGCCGAGCTCCTCGGCGGCCTCGAGGTCGGCCTGGCTCTCCCAGAACGAGATCCCGATGATGCCGCCGGACTCCCGGTCGGCGAGCACCGTGAAGCCCTTGTAGCCGTTCTGCCCCTGGTAGCGCGGGAGCTGCTCGGAGCCCAGAATCTCGATCACGTCGTCTATGCGGTCTGGCGAAACCTCGAGCCTGCCGGTGCGGGCCTGCATCGCCTCTCCCCTCGGTTGGTGTCAGCGCGAGCGTAACGCCGACAGGCCCGGCGTCCGCGGGACTCCCCACACCCAGCGTGCGTAGGGTTGGCGCCCGTGCCGCAGCTTCAGCTCGACCACGTTGCCGTCGCCGTTCGCTCGATCAAGGCCGCCGTGCCGCTCTACCGAGACGCGCTCGGCGGCGAGTACCTGATGGGCGGCGACGTCGATTCCTGGCGCTGGATCCAGTTCCGCTTCCCGGGCGGCGGCAAGGTCGAGCTGCTCGAGCCGCTCGGCGAGGGGTTCCTGACCCGATTCCTCGATCGCTTCGGCGAGGGCCTCCACCACATGACCTTCAAGACCGACGACATCGCGGCCGCGATCGCGCAGGTGGAGGGCCAGGGCTACGAGCTCGTCGACAAGAACCTCGACGACCCGGACTGGAAGGAGGCGTTCCTGCGACCGTCGGGCGCGCACGGAACGCTGATCCAGCTCGCGCAGCCCTCCGGGAGCGACGACGAGGCCGCCGAGCGGCTCCAGCCCGGCAACCTGAGCGAGCTACTCGGCGGCTAGGTGCGCTCCCCCTAACGCATATCGGTGAGCATTCCAGGCCGAGCGAACTGCGGCTGGGTGCGAGGCGGCCGAAACGCGGCAACGATGTTGCTTAGCCGGGACAGTGGCCCGGTAAAGCAACTCCGTAGGTCGAAATCAGCGGCTTCTGCCCGCCGGGCCCAGGCTCCTACCCAGCCAGCCGTCCGGGTGGGCCAGCTCTCTCACCGAGATGCGTCAGGGCACCAGGACCTTGACGTTCAGCTGCCCCGTGCCCGTGGCGCCCCAGAGCCGCAGCCACAGGGGCAGGTACATCTCCGTCCCTCGAGCCGCGCTGATGTCGCCCAGGTCCATCACGTCCTCGGCCGGCCAGCCGAAGCTCTGGAGGAGCTCGGAGACCTGAGCCTTGGCGGCGTCGTCGTTCCCGGCCACGAAGATCGTGTGCGAGCCGGGAACGAGCTTCGGCTCGACCATCACGTTGGCGTTGACCGTGTTCAGCGACTTCACGACTCGGGCGTCCGGAAAGGCCTCCTGGATCTGCTCGCCGAGGCTAGTCGTGTTGCAGACCGCAAGCGTCGGCGGCGCCCCCTGTGAGAAGTCGAGGGGGTTGGCGATGTCGATCAGGACCTTGCCGGAGAGGTTGCCGGCCCCGGCGGAGTCGAGGGCATCGAGGCTTGCCGTGCCGGCGGTGGCGTTGACGATCACCTCGGCGAAGGCCGCCGCGTCGGCAAACGTCACCTTGTCCTCGCCGGCCTCGCGCGAGCCGACCCGGACCTCGTGGCGGAGCTCCTCGAGCTTGCCGGCCACCGTCCGGCCGACCATGCCCGTGCCGAGAACGCCGAACCTCATCGAGTCCGCACCCTAGTCCAGGCGTCCGCCGGCCGCGATCCGGGCGCGGACGCTTGTACTACTCACGAGCGCCGGGTTTCGGGTGCACGGCGCCGCGCGCACGATGACTGCCGGCATGAGACGACTTCACGAGCTCCTCGGTTCGATCCTCTGCCTGGCCGCCCTGATGGCCATCGCCGCGGCCGGAGCAGAGGCCCGCACGCCCAGGTGCCACGGGCACAAGGCGACGATCGTCGGCACCTCCCACAGCGACGCGATCCGGGGAACGCGGCACCGCGACGTGATCGTGGCGGGGCGCGGCAACGACCGGGTGAACGGTCGCGGCGGCAACGACCTGATCTGCGGCGGCGCGGGCAAGGACCGCCTCCGGGGCGGCCCCGGACGGGACAGGCTGCTCGGCGGCAAGGGTCGCGACCGCGAGCGCGGCGATGGCGGCAACGACGCCCTCGAGGGCAATTCGGGCGACGACGTCGAGAGCGGCGGAGCGGGCGACGACACCGTCGACGGCAACGCCGACGACGACACCCTGCACGGCGACGGGGGCGACGACGCGCTCAACGGCGGGACCGGAGACGACACGCTCGACGGCGGCGAGGGCGACGACACCGCCGAGCACAGCTCGGGCGACGACACCTCCGAGGAGTGCGAGCACGGCGACGACGCGGCAGGCGATTCCGGCGACGACTCGGGCGACATCCCGGGAGAGCACGGCGACGTCCCGGACGAGCACGGCGACGATCCCGGCGAGAGCGACGAGCCCGACGAACCCGGTGACGGCGGCGACGAGCCGGGCGGCGACGACCCCGAGGGCGACTAGCCGCGTGATATTCGGCTCAGCCGCGTGTTCCACGGGTATGAGCCGATACAGACTTTCCCTCCTGCCATGCCTGTGCTTGGCCATAGCGCTCCTCGTCACGGGGAGCGCTGAGGCCAAGACCTTCAGGTGCCACGGCCGCAAGGCCACCATCGTGGGCACGTCGCACGGCGACAAGATCCGCGGGACGAACCACCGCGACGTGATCGTCGCCCGCGGCGGCAACGACCGCGTCAACGGCCGCGGTGGCAACGACGTGATCTGCGGCAACAGCGGCCGGGATCGCCTGCGCGGCGGCTCCGGCAGGGACCGCATCTTCGGCGGCTCCGGTGACGATCGCGAGCACGGCGACCGCGGCGACGATCATCTGAAGGGCGACGACGGCGACGACGTGCTCGACGGCGATGCCGGCGACGACGACATCAGCGGCGACGACGGCGACGACACCGAGCGCGGCGGGGCCGGCGACGACAACTGCCGCGGCGGTCACGGCGACGACGACATCGACGGCGAAGCGGGCGACGACCGAGAGGACCCGGGCGACGGGGAGCACGAGCCCGGCGACGACCACGGCGGCGACCACCACGGCGCCGACGGCTGAGCTGAATCCAGGTGGGCCACGGCGAGCCGTGCGGTCCCGGCCGCGCGGCTCGCGTCGCTTCTAGGTCAGCAGCCGGTCGATCCCGCGGCGGGCGTGCTCGAACGCGTCGCGGTCGCCGAACAGCTGGAAGCGCTGATTTGCGGCCGCCGCCAGCGCGTGCAGCTCGAACGCGAGCTGCTTCGGGTCCTCCACCCCGGCGGCGCCCGCCTGGCGCTCGAGCTCGGCGAGCCAGGCGGCCGTCCTGTCCCTGACGGCGTCGCGGACCGCGCCTTCGCGGCCGTCGAACTCGGCCGAGGCCGCCGCCCAGAAGCAGCCGCCGGGAAACACCTCGCCCTCGAGATGGTCGAGGTAGCCGTCGACGAGCGCTCGTAGGCGCTCGGGCCCCTCCGGCGTGGAGCTGTAGGCCGGCTCCACGACCTCGCCGACGAACCGCCGCGCGGCGTGCTCGATCGTGGCCAGCTGGAGCTCCTCCTTGGAGCCGAAGTGGCCGAACAGGCCGCTCTTGCTCAGCCCCATGTCGCCGGCCAGCCGGCCGATGGTGAGGCCCTCGAGGCCGTCGGTGGAAGCGAGGTCCACCGCGCGCTCGAGGATCGCCTCGCGGGTGTCGGTCTTCGCAACGCGCACGAACGTTCGTGCGTTACATTACCGCCCCACCTATTGGAAGGAGACCCGATGGCGGGTTACGCGGTGAAGCAGATCGACGAGATGGAGGCCGTCTATCGCGGCGGCTTCAAGAAGGCGCGGGCCGAGCTGGGCGTGGAGTCGTTCGGGCTCCAGGTGCTCGACTTCCCGCCGAACGCCGACGCGCACCCCGAGCACGACCACGGTGGGGACGGCCAGGAGGAGGTCTACATCCCGATGAGCGGCCGCGGCGAGATCACGCTGGACGGCGAGCGCCACGTCCTCGAGCCGGGCGTGATGGTGCGGGTCGGCCCCGACGTCAGGCGCAAGATCGTCACGGGTGACGAGCCGATGCGCCTGCTCGCCCTCGGCGGCGTCCCCGGCAAGGCCTACGAGCCTTCCGACATGACGAAGCTCGGCCAGCCGGATCCGCTCGCCTCCTGATCAGGCTGGGACGGGCACCCGCACGTCCCAGCGGCTCAGCCTGCGCCGGCCCCAGTCGGCCTGCTGGGCGAAGTCGAGCAGCCGTCCGAAGTAGCTCCTGAACGGGCTCACCCGGATGCCGGCCGGCTCCAGGAGGCGGCGGGTGCGCTCGTTGCTGTAGCGGACGCGCATCGAGAAGTAGGGGAAGAACGTCTCTAGGCGACGCAGCGCGCGCTCGCGGCGGCCGTCGCTGCGCCACAGCATCAGCGGGTGCATCAGCCGTCGGTAGAGGGACGGCGGGATCACCAGTGGCACGGGCCGCTCGAGCTGCTTGCAGGTGAGGCCCACGATCTCCTCGACCGTGGTCGCTTCGGGGCCGGCGACGAGGTGGTAGGTCTCGAGCCTCTCGATCGGCCGCCGGGCGAGCTCGAAGATCGCATCGGCCACGTAGTCGACCGGAACCACGTCGACGGGCGACTTCTGGCGTGCCGGGACGAACGGCAGGTGCCCGCGCGCGAAGACGCGCAGCGGCGCGTAGAGGACGTTGAAGGAGTCGGTCCAGCCGCTCGACTCCTCGCCGACGATGATGCTCGGCCGGAAGATCTGGATCGGCAGGTGATGGGCGTGACCTCGAACGAGGCGCTCCGCCTCGTACTTGGACTGCTCGTAGGGGTTGCGGAACTCCTGGCCGACCTCGAGGTCGTCCTCGCCGAACTCCTCGTCGTGGTCGCCGGCCACGTAGGCGGTGGAGACGTAGGCGAAGCGCTCGAGCGCGTCGCACTCGCGCGCGAAGTCGATCATGTGCCGGGTGCCCTCGACGTTGATCCGCCGGGACTCGTCGAGCGGCAGCTCGAACGAGACCGACGCCGCGGCGTGCACGACCTGGCCGATCTCCGCGGCGAGCCAGTCGCGGTCCCGCGGATGCAGGCCCAGGTCCGGCGACTCGACGTCGCCCGGGACCGCTACGAGCCGGTCGCCGACCGCGGCCGTGTCGATCAGGGCGGAGAGCCGCCCGCGCAGGCGCTCCTCGGCTGCCCGGCGGTCCTCCGCGCGCACGAGCGCGTAGATGGTGCGATCGCCGCGCTCGAGGTAGCGCGCCAGCAGCTGCATGCCGACGAATCCGGTGCCCCCGGTCAGGAACACGCCGGTGGGTGGCATCGTCCTCCTCCGATGCTCGGGTAACGGCCCGCTCTTGTCAGCGTCACCGTGCTGGGGGGAGGCGAAACGTAAGTTCGAGGTCCGTAATCCACCCGGACTACAATCGCGGCCGATTGCGGGGGATCCCTTTAGACGGGTGGTCGATGCTCAAGACATGAGCTCACGCGCCGAGATGAAGCGGGCCGCCAAGGCCATACGCGTCGAGCAGGAGCAAGCCCGGGAGGCGGCCCACCGCCGCCGCCGGCGACTCATCTGGCTGGGCGCGGCGTTCCTCGCCGTGCTCGCCGTCTCGATCGTCGGCGTCTTCGCGGTCGGCGGCAAGGACAGCGGCAAGGCCAAGGCCCCCACGGGCGCCCGCGAGGTCACCGCCCTCTACGCCGGGATTCCCCAGCAGGGCAGCCAGCTCGGCGATCCGCGTGCGCCGATCACGCTCACCGAGTTCGCCGACCTCCAATGCCCCTTCTGCGCCCACTACGCCAAGGACGTGCAACCCACCATCGTCAAGCGCTACGTGCGGACCGGCAAGGTGCGCCTCGACTTCCGCATCCTCACCTTCATCGGGCCCGACTCCGACCGCGCCGGCCGCATGGCCGCCGCCGCGGCCCGCCAGAACAAGCTCTGGAACTTCACCGAGCTCTTCTACAAGAACCAGGGCACAGAGAACACGGGCTACGCCGACGACGCGTTCCTGCGCGGTCTGGGCGGCGCGATCCCCGGCTTCAACGTCGAGCGAGCCATGAGGCTGCGCGGCTCCGCGCCCGTCACCATGCAGCTCGAGAACGACAAGGAGCAGGCGGCCCGGCACGCCATCGACTCGACGCCCTCCTTCCTGATCGCCCGCCGTGGCCAGCCCGCGCAGGCCTTCCGGTACACGGACCTCAAGCCCGAGACGTTCACCCAGAAGCTGGACCAGGAACTGCGCGCTCGGTGATCAGCGGAGCCCGGCCAGGTAGTCCACCAGGCCCTGGCGCTGCTTCTCCGACAGGCTGCCGAACGACGGCATCCCCGACGGCGGCTGCAGCAGCGCCTTGCGCAGCTGCGCCTTGGACAGCCGCGAGCCCACGGTCGTCAGCTCGGAGCCGGGGCCGTTGTGCCCGGCGTCGCCGATCCGGTGACACGACAGGCAGCCAGACGAGGACACCACCTTCGCCCCCGCCGAGCTCGGCATCGGGAGCTGCTCCCGCTCGGCCCCCGAGCCGCCTCCGCATCCGGCCATCAGCGCGGCCACTACCAGTCCGGCGCGACGCCGAAGATCCACGGGGACAACCCTAATGTCGACCCAAGACCTCACCGACGTCGTCTCGCTGGTGCTGGCCGTGGCGGCCGTGGTGCTCCAGGCGCTGCTCGCCGCGCTGGTGATCCTGGCGCTCTGCTCGCTGTTCTCCTCACGTGCGCGCGGGGTTCTCGTGGAGGCGCGCGAGACGCTGCTCGGGGGCGAGCTCTGGGCCGGCTGGGCGGTGGCGCTCGTCGCCACGCTCGGGAGCCTCTACTTCTCCGAGATCGCCGACTTCATCCCCTGCAAGCTCTGCTGGCTCCAGCGCATCGGGATGTACCCGCTGGCGGCGCTGCTTCTGCTCGCCGCGCTGCGCAAGGACGTCCGCGGCGGAGCGATCTACGCGCTGCCGCTGGCGATCTACGGCGCCCTCGTCGCGATCTTCCACGTCTACGTCGAGATCAACCCGTCGGCGGAGCCGTCCTCGTGCAAGGTCGGCGCCTCCTGCACGGTCAAGTGGATCGACGAGCTGGGCTACGTCACGATCCCGGTGCTCTCGCTCACGGCGTTCGCCGCCGTGATCGCCCTCATGCTGCTTGCGCTGTCTCGGACGCGTACAGCTCCCACTGGTCCGGCACGCCCTTGAGCTCGTAGGAGCCGCGCTCCGCGAAGTCGAGGCCGGAGCCCACCACCAGGTCCTTGACCGTTCGCGAGACGAGCACCTCGCTCGGCCCCGCGAGCGCGCTGACGCGCGCGGCGATGTGCACGGCGATGCCGCCGATGTCGTCGCCCATCACCTCGCATTCGCCGGTGTGCAGGCCGGCGCGGATCGGGACGTCCGAGCTGTCGAGGATCTCGCGCGCGCAGCGGACCGCCCGGGCGGGACCGTCGAAGGTGGCGAGGAAGCCGTCGCCCGTCGACTTGATCTCGCGGCCGCCGAAGCGCCCGAGCGCCGCGCGCACGAGCCGCTGATGCTCCTCGAGCACACCGCGCCAGCGCGCGTCGCCCATGTCCGCGGCGGTCCTGGTCGAGTCGACGATGTCGGTGAACAGCACCGTGGCGAGCATCCGCTCCGGCTCGGGCGCGTAGGTGCGTCCCCGGTGAGGAACTCCTGGACCTCCGCGATGGCGAGCTCCGGGTGCTCGTACCAGAAGCTGTGGTCCTGGCCGGGCAGCTCGACGAGCTTGGCGCCCGGCATGTGCTCGGCGAGCCAGCGGCTGTGGCGCACGTTGACGAGCATGTCGTGCTCGCGGTGCAGCAGCAGCGTGGGCACGTGAACGGTGGGGACCACGTCGCGGATGTCGATCTCGATGAACATCTGGGCGAGCTGCGCGAGCATGCCCGGGCTGGCCGTGGCCCGCTCCATCCGGGCGAAGAACTTGTGCGCCTCCTCGTTGTTCCACTGGCTCGGCGCCGCGGCCTCGACCGAGGCGCCCTGGCCCCAGTGCGGCAGGATCAGCTCGACGCCCGACTCGGCCAGCGCCTCCGGCGACTCCCCGTAGGGGTAGTCGCGGAGCGGGAGTCGAGCGCGCCATCCCGCCGCAGCAGACGAGCGCCTGGACGCGCTCGGGATAGGTCGCGGCGAAGAGGATGCTCATCGGCACCCCCTCGGACACGCCGACCAGCGCGGCCCGCTCCGAGCCCGCCGCGTCCATGACGGCGCGAACGTCGTCCATGCGCTCTTCGAGCGAGGGCGCCTCGGGCAGCGGGTCGGAGAGCCCGGAGCCGCGCCGGTCGAAGAACAGCACCCGCGCGAAGGAGGCGAGCGCCTCCAGGGCCTGCGCGAACGCCTCGTTCTCCCAGGAGAGCTCGATGTGCGTGATGTAGCCGGGGACGAGCACCACGTCGAGCTCGCCCTCGCCGAACACCTGGTAGGCGACGTGGACGTCCCCGCTCTTGGCGTACCTGGTCTCGGGTATGGCCACCTAGGCCAAAGCTACATCCACCGCGTAGTCGCGGCGGAGACCGGCGGCGAGCGACTCGTCGGCCCCGAACAGCGTCAGGTCGTACGGGTAGGCGTACTGGGCGCGCCAGCCGCCCGTGTTCTCGACGACGCGGCCCCAGAGCGAGACCCGGCCCAGCGCCGCGGGCAGCCGGTTGAACTCAGGCCCGGCCTCGCCGATCTCGTGGAGCATGACCTCGGCCGGCTCGCGCTCGCGGAGCGCGTAGATGCCGCAGCAGTGTCCCTTGCGAGGCGCCGCGTGACCCCACGCCGGCAGCGCGAGGCTCAGGATCGAGCGGCAGCGGGCCTCCATCCGCCGCCCCGCCGGCCAGGGCGTGGAGTGGGCCCAGGAGCGCAGGCGGGGACCGCCCGGCCCCGGCTCCACGTGCCAGATCCGCCAGCCGAGGATGGGCTCGATCGAGGTTGCCGGGGCGCTCACGCCGGAACCGGCTCTTCGACCGGCTCCTTGGCGGGGGCGGGAGCCGGCGCGGGCGTCGGCTCCTCGACGGGCAGCACTTCGATCTCTCGTTCTCTTTCGGGCTTGCCGATGTCCAAACCGCGTTCCATATTGGGACAGGTGGGCCAGGTGCGCAAGCCGTCCACACGCGCGGGCTAGCTTGATCCGTGCGTGCAGTGGCTGACCCAGGCTAGCTCCGACGAGCTGCGGCGTCTCATGGCTGCCGACGAGTTCCTCTGGCTCGACCTGACCGGGCCGAGCTCCGATCAGGTCCAGCTCTTGGTCGACACCATCGGGCTCGATCCGGACGCCGCCGCCCGGGCGCTCGACTTCGAGCGCACGCCCGAGCTGCGGCGCTACCACGACCACATCGGGATGGTCTTCTACGGGGCCGAGAAGGACGACCTGGCCGAGGTCCACGTCTACGTGAGCGGCGACTGGGTCGTCACGCTCCATGAGCGGCCGTCGCCCGCGCTCGACACCCTGCGCGAGGACCTCTCGCAGGGCCCAGCGCCGGCCGAGGAGTCCGTCGTCGGCAGCGTGCTCGACGCCCTGGCCGACTCCTTCGAGGACCTGGTCGACCCCTTCGACGAGCAGATCGAGGCGCTCGAGCAGCAGGCGGTGGACGTCGAGGAGGGCCGCGCCTCGGCCGTCGTGCTGCGCCGGGACATCCTCCACCGCCGCGGCCGCCTCCTCCGCGCCCTGCGCCTCGTGCGCCGCCAGCGCGACTACATCGACCGCGCCGTGGACGAGCTCTCGGACCTTCCCGGGCTCCAGCCCTCGCAGCACCACGAGCTCCGCGACGTCGCCACGCAGATGATCCGCGTCACCGACGCCGTCACCGATGCGCTCGACCGGCTCGCGTCCGCCCTCGACCTCCTCAACTCGTCCGTGTCCAACCGGATGAACGCGATCATGGAGCGGCTCACCGTGGTGGCCACGATCTTCCTGCCGCTCACAGTGGTCACCGGCTTCTTCGGGATGAACTTCGCCTGGCTGATCCGGCGCCTCGACAGCTTCGGGGCGTTCCTCGCCTGCGGCGTCCTGCTGATGGTCGTCTCGGGGGCCGGCACCTGGCTGTGGGTGCGCAGCCGCCTCGAGCGCTCGAGCAGCACGAGTTAGCTCTTCGCGGGGCCGGGTAGGCCCCCCGTATGGCGGAGCAGCGCACCCGGAAGACCAGCTCCAAGCGAAGCCGCCGCCGCGGCTCCCAGAACGGCTCCCCCGGCGAGCGCCGCAAGCAGGAGGCGGCGGCCGCCCGCAAGAAGGTCGACGAGCGCCGCAAGCAGATGTCGGGCGTCGCCGCCTGGGTCGCCTCGCGCGCGGGCGACTGGGACCTCGAGGAGCGCGACGACAACCTGATGGAGCTCGGCAAGTTCTTCTGGAACCCGCTCATCGACTACTGGTTCCGGATGGAGATGGAGGGCTGGGAGCGGATCCCGCCGCCGCCCGCCCTGCTGATCGGGATCCACTCGGGCGCACCGTTCGTCTGGGACGCCTGGACCGTCGGCTTCCAGTGGTGGCGCCACTTCGGTCCCGAGCGACCGCTCCACGGCACGGCGCACGACGCGCTGATGGCCGCCCCCGGGGTCGGCTGGTACTTCCGCAAGATGGGCGTGCTCCCCGCGGCGCCCGACAGCATCACCGGCGCGCTGGCCTCCGGCCGCGACGTCGCGCTCTGGCCCGGCGGCGAGGTCGACTCGCTGCGCCCCTGGACCCGCCGCGACGAGGCCGAGCTCGCCGGCCGCACCGGCTTCATTCGCATGGCGATCAAGACCAGGGTGCCGATCGTGCCGATCGCGACGGTGGGCGGGCCCGACGCGATGCCGGTCATCTTCTCCGGGCGGCGCCTGGCCAAGGCCCTGCAGGTGGACAAGCTCGCCCGGCTCAAGCGCTTCCCGATCGCCGTGCAGGCGCCCTGGGGCCTCAGCCTGGCGGCGCTGCCCGAGATCCCCTTCCCCACCAAGATCCGCACGGCCTTCCAGGACCCGATCGAGCTCGACGACGACCCCAAGCTGGCCGACGACGACGACTACCTCGAGGAGAAGTACGCCGAGGTCGAGGGCAGCATCCAGCACGGCATGGACGCGCTGGCCCGGCGGCGCAGGCTGCCGCTGTTCGGCTGAGCCGTCGCCGTAGTATCCGCCGCGGGATGGCCGATGCCTCCAAGCGGATAGACGAGAGGATCAGCGAGCTCGGCGACTGGCGCGGCGAGACCCTCGCCAGGGTGCGCGGACTCATCAAGGAAGCGGACCCCGAGGTCGTCGAGGAGTGGAAGTGGGCGAAGGCCACGAGCCCGGGAACGCCGGTCTGGTACCACGATGGGGGCATCTGTACGGGTGAGACCTACAAGAACGTGGTCAAGCTGACCTTCTTCAAGGGCGCCGCCCTGAAGGATCCTTCAGGCTTGTTCAACTCCAGCCTCGGCGGGAAGGTCAGGCGCGCCATCGACATCAGGGAAGACGACGCGATCGACGAGGGCGCGCTGAAGGACCTCATTCGCGAAGCCGTGGCGCTGAATTCGAGCGCTGGCTAGAGTCCCGCGCCCGTGGAGGGCCCCTTCAACGATCCCGGGATTCCGGACGGGGAGCGCGTGGCCTACCGCGGCCTCGTGGGCGATGACGAGGCGGGCACCGGCGCAATCGAGATCGCGGCCGAGCCCGACGCCTACCGGCAGACGGTCAGCGCCTGGGTCCGCGACCGCGTGCAGCTCCGCTCCACGACCGTCTTCCGCCGCCGCGCGGGGACCATCCACGCCGAGACCCACGAGATGGAGACGCTCGACGGCGACGGGCCGCCCGTGGCCACCGAGCGCGCCCGCTTCCGCGGCCCGAAGATCATCGGCTGGGGCGGCGAGCTCGAGTCCTTTCCGCGCGACCTGACGCCCCTGCTGGGCGCGGCGCTCGCGCTCCGCGGCCTCGAGCTCGAGCAGGGCGCCCGGCGCTCGTTCTCGGCCTGGATCGTGAGCAGCGTCTACTGGCAGGTCGACTCGCGGGTGGAGAGGAAGGAGAAGGTCGCGCTCCCGGCCGGCGAGCTCGAGGCATGGCGGCTGCGGCTGCGGCCGAGCCTCGAGCAGGTCGACAAGGCGCTCGACAGCCTGGTCGACTCGCTGATGCCGCCGCTCGTCGCGCACCTCGAGGTCGAGCCGCCCCACCGCTTCCTGCGCCTCCAGTTCCCCACCGGGCCCTTCCGCTGGAACCCGGTCGGCGTGATCGAGGCGACCGAGGCTCTAGACGGGGTCGACCCCGGCGAGGTCGACGCAGACCACGCACATCGGCCAGGGCGGGTTCCAGGGCCAGCCGGTCACGTCCTTGCCGCACAGCGCCGTGTCGGGATCCTCGTCCGTGACGATGTGGCAGATCTCCTCGCCCTCGTTGCGGGGGCCGCCCGTCTTCCGCCGGGGCTGGGCCTTGGTGGGGGCGCTCGTCTCAGGCATGTGCGTAGGTTCTCACTTCGCGGCCCACGGCGGGCAACCGCGGTCAGGGGCTCTGGTTCAGGTGCGGGTAGGCGCCCGGCTGTCCGAGGATGCGTCCCAGCGGCGTCTGCGCCCGGCAGGCCGGCGTGGGCACGTTGCTCGGGCTGCCGCCGTAGGCGAACTTGATGATGTTCGGCGCGAGCGTCGGGTCCGCGGCGTTGAGTTGCGAGATGAGCGAGGCGGAGAGCGGCGGGGCGCTGTTCCCGGGCGACTTGCAGAGGTAGCCGCCGAACACGTCGAGGCCGCTCGCGAGCGCCGACAGGCTGCCGGGCTGGGGATAGGGGTTCAGGCGGCTCGACGACGGCAGCACCGGGTAGGCGGCGAGATCCTCGGGGCGCAGCACCTGCAGCAGGCGGAGGTAGTGAACCGGGGCGGTGGAACCCGGCGGCCTGTCGGTGGCCTGGGTCGAGGCGGGGACGTTGGCGAAGAAGGCGCTCACCTCGCGCTTGAAGAAGCCGAGGTAATCGGAGATCGGGATCACCTGCCGCAGGAACGGATCGAGCTGCTGGAGCAGAGGCTTGGCGTCGCCGAGCACATCCTCGAGCGCCGGGAACCCGTGCCGCGCGACGCGGATCAGCGGGCGCAGGTCGCGGAAGAGCGCCTCGAGGTCGGGCGCGAATTCGGCGAGGTCTATCAGCGTCGGACTCAGCTGGCGGGCGGCCGGCCGGAGCTGGCTGACGAGCGGGTTGGTGTTGAGCGCGAAGGGAGTCACCCGGTTCACGGTGCGGCGCGTCTCCCGCAGGAAGGTCGGCAGCACGGTGATGGCATCCGCGAGCGAGGCGTTGCGCACCGCCGTCGTCTCGAACACGCGGTTCGAGTTCGTCACGAGGCCGGCAAGCTGCCCGTGCCGTGCGCTCAGGGCCTGGAAGACCGCCCCGCTGTCCCGCACGAGCCTGCGAGTCGCGCCCTCCTGGCTGTGCAGAACCCGCAGGACCCGGTCGGTGTTCTGCGCGAACGGATTCAGGTTGCCCAGCGCCTCGTTGATGGACTCGCCGCGGAAGTTCACACCCCGGCCCTGGTCCTTGAGCCAGACCTGGAACGCCGTCCTGGTGGGCTCGTCGAAGGCGCGGAAGATCTCGTCGAGCTCCACGGTGCGCGAGACCTGGCCCGGTGCCAGGGTCCCGCCATCCGGCAGGTTGCCCGACGACTTGTGACCCGGGGAGAGCTCGACGTAGGTCTCGCCGAGGAGCGTCTTCTGCCGCAGGATCGCCCGGGTATCGCGCGGGACTGGGGCGTACCTCGACTGCATCTCGATCGTGGCGGATGTCAGGCCGGTGGCGGTGTCCTGTTTCTTCTTCGTCACCTTGCCGACCCGTACGCCGGATATGCGCACCTCGGCCTCCTGAGCGAGCTGCGTCGCCTCCGGGAACCTCACCGTGAACCGGTAGCCCTTGGGCTCGAGCGGGACGGCTCCGCCGAAGGACAGCCAGAGGAAGAGCAGGATCCCGAAGCATGAGAGCGTGAAGCCGACCATCACCAGGATCCGGCCGACGCTCGGCACCTCCTTGATCACTTGCAGACCTCGCTCGACTTCGGGAGGTTCGTCAGCTTCAGGAGCGTCCCGGCGGCCGGCAGGGCCGAGGCCGCGAGCTCGGCGGAGCCGAGGTTCTCGCAGTTGACGACCAGCTGCGTCCGCCTGATCGGCCCCTCCGCGTCGGCGGTGTTGAACACGAGCGTGCCGAGGTGGTTCACCCAGGAGTTCCAGAACAGGAAGCCCTCCTCTGACCCGCGGGGGTTGAAGGCGAGCATGTTGAGCAGGACGTTCACGACCTTGAAGGTGCTTGTCAGGTCGGGCGTCGCTACGGCCAGGTCCTGTGCGGCGGGGGCCAGATTGCGGGCCGCCGGCTGGGCCGCGCGCGCGAATGGCCGCAGCTGGCTCTTGATGATCGGCGTGGAGTCGCGCAGGAACGGTCTGGTGGCGCGGAGGGCCGGCGCGAGCGCGCGGGCCCCCGGCTGCAGAGCCTGCGCCGTCGGCCCCAGGTTGGCCGCGAAGGTGCGCACCTGGCGAAGGGTGGTCGTGGCCTGCCCGAGCGTGCCCGGCAGGAGGTTGAGTCCCTGGCTGAGCCCGACGTCCTGCCGCGCAACCGCGGCGAAGTTGGCATTGGCCGAGTCGACGAAGGACGCGAGCTGGGTGTCCTTCGCGGCCAGGGCGGTGCTCAGCTCCTGAAGGTTGTGCACCACGTGGCGGAGATCCCGCCTGCGGCCGGCCAGCAGCCGGGTGATCGCTCTCGTGTCGCGCGCGGTCGGCAGGAAGCGCTTGAAGGTCTGCCGCAGGTCCTGCTCCGGGGTCTGGCTCGTCCGCTCGTTGCCGGCACCGACCTCCGAGGGGGCCGTGCCCGGCTCCGTCTGGTGGCTGAACGCCTCGCCGCCGGAGTTGAGGATGACCGCCAGATAGGCGCGCGCGTCCCCGTCGAGCGCGGAGAGGATCTCGTCGATGTTGACGTCGGACAGGGTGTTGGCGAGCCCGATCTCGCCGCCCTCCGGGATCTTGCCCGCGCGTCTGTTGCCGGGGTCGACCTCGATATACATGTCCTTGAGGCCGGTCTTCGAGCGCAGCAGGGCGGTGGCGTTGCGGTAGAAGGGCCCGTACTTGGGCTTGACGTTCAGGTCGACGACCGCCACCCCGTGCTCGAGGTTCACGTTGCCTATCTCGCCGACCTTGACGCCCGCGACCGTCACGCTCTGGCCCTGGCCCGGCAGCAGCGCCTGCGCGGTGGGGAGCTCGGCCTTGACGGTGTAGAAGTCGGTGCCCACCAAGGGCACCCAGCCCGGAAGGTTGAAGCGCTGGTTCGCGAGGATGTAGCTCGCCGTGCCGATGGCGACGATCACCATCACGGTGATGACGAGGAAGTCGCTGAGGTGCTTCCGGATGGCGAGCTTCACGGCCCGCCTCCGGTCCTGGCCGAGTTGAGATCGGGCGGGTCGCTGCGATAGCAGGAGACGCTGGAGTTGTAGGGCGGCGGGCTTCCCGGCCTGGCCGGCCGCGTGCCTTGCGGAGGGAGCACCGCGTTGCCGAATGCCTGCGGGGTCCCCGGCAGCGGCGATGTCCGGACCGGCACCGAGCCGCCGCCGGAGAAGACGCGCGTGTAATAGCTGTTCCCGTCGAAGCCGGCTCCCTCCCCCGCCAGTCCGACGAGCGCCTGGAAGAACTCCTTGTAGTTCGCGATCCCGGAGGTGAACGGCGGGTCGTTGATCACGCGCTCGCCGGTGGGGAGGACCACGTCGAGCGCGCAGCGATCCACCAGGTTCACCTGGGGCAGCAGCTGGAGGCTGGAGCGGGTGGTCTTCGCGAGCGGCGGAACCGCCCGTCGCAGGTCCTGAACGAGTCCCTGCAGCTCGGGCGGCGAGACCAGCCGGCGCGTCTGGGCTATCCAGGGGAATGCGACGTTGATCGTCGGCCCGAGCTCGCGGACCCCCGGGAGGAGCTCCCGGGCAAGGGCACGCGTCGGGGGGAAGGACGCGTTGAGGCTGTCGAACGCCGGTACCGCAGCCCCGAGCACGCCGGGGAGCAGCCGTATCGTCTGGCGCAGGTCCTGCTGGTCGTTCGCGAGCACCCCGGTCACGTCGTTGAAGTTCGTGATCAGGTCCTTGAGCTGCTCCTCGCGGCTGTCGAGCGCGGCCGCCACGAGCTGCAGGCTCGCGACCAGCTTCGACGCGTCGTGCGGCCGGGTGCCGAGCAGCGCCCGGTTCACGATCGCGGTCCCGCGCAGCGCGCCTGGCGAGTACACGAGCGCCCGGTTGAGGGTCTGGCCCGCGGTCAGGCCCTGGATCTGAAGATCCTGGTTCTGGTCCTCGCCCGGCAGCGGCTTCCCGCCAAGCGCCCCGCCGAACCCCTGCAACAGCTTCTGGAGGTCCTCGCGCGTGTTGCTCTTGAACACGTCCAGAACGTCCTGAAGCAGCACCGGCGAGGCGGTCTGGGTCAGCGGGATCGTGTCGCCGTCCCCGACCGTCGGGGCGCTCGGCTCGCCGGGGCTGAGGTCGACGAAGTAGTTGCCCTCGAGGAACGTGCGCGGCCGGATCTTGATCCGGGCGTCCCTGTGGATCGGAAGCGCCTTGTCCTTCAGCTCCATCGTCACCTCGGTGGCGCGCGAGTTCCCATCGGCGGGCTGCGACCTTGACCACCTGTCCGACCTCGACGCCCGCCATCCGCACCGGGGAGTGGACCCGAATCGTCTCCGCATTCGAGAAGACCGCCTTGAGCTGGAAGGGCCCGGTGAACGGAATGTCCTTGGCGAAGCTGAAGTAGACGCCGACGGCGATGACCAGGATCGCCAGCACGCCCGCCCGGAACCTCGTCATGGGGCGGCGGCGGAGGCTCACGGCACGACCTGTCCCTGCGTCCGCGTCCCCTGGCCCCCGGGCACGTTGCCGATCACCTGCCGGCCCTGAATGAACGTCTCGTTCCCGGCCTCGCACTCGGCGGTCTGGCCCGGCGAGGCGGTGTTCGGGTAGGGGTTGTTGTGGAGGAAGTTGCCCGCTGCGGGGCCGTTGGCCGGCGCGCTGGCCGGACCGCCCTCGTTGTTCGGCCCATCCGCCGCCACCAGGGCCACGAAGCGCTGCCATGTCCCATGCTGGTCGCCGTAGGACAGGAGGCTCGAGATGTTCCGGAACCAGAGCGTCACGTAGTTGCACGTCGTCTGCACCGGGGTGAGGAAGGCAAGCGTCGGCTTCAGCGAGGCGGCGGTCTGGGCCAGGCGCCTCACGCCGGCCTCGGCGAGCGGGGAGCCGGCCAGGTCGCCGAGCGCCCGGAAGACCCCCTCCAGGCTCCTGTTGAACGGGGGCGTGAGCGGGAGGGTCACTTCGCCCTGCTTCAGCGCGGCGGCCACGGCGGGCGCGGAGGTCGGCAGCGTCTCCACTCCGGGCCCCAGGTCGCGGAACAGCCCCGCGGTATTTCGCAGGAACGGGCGCTGGAGCGGGAACTGGACGATCCCGGCCTCCTCGGTGGGCGGCGACTCGGAGATCGCGTCCTGGAGGAAGGGACGGGCGACGCCGGCCAGCGCGGTGAAGGTTGTGTCGAGGTTGACGAACAGGGCCGCCTGGGTCTCGGCCACCGGTGCCAGCTCGGAGAACGTGGCTCCCGCGCTCCGGATGAGGCGGGACAGCCGGGTCCGCGGATCCGAGATCGCCCGCGCCACCGGCTCGAGGTCGTCGAGCAGCGGGCGAAGGCTCTCGATGGCCAGGTTCAGGTCCCCGCCGCGGCCGGCCAAGCCCGGGCCCAACCCGTTCAGCGTCTCCTGGATCCCCCTGCGGGTGGGCGCGTTGAAGGTGTTGATCACGTCGTTGATCTCCACCGGCACCGGGCGTGCGTTGCGCGCCGGCACGACCGCGCCGGCCTTGAGACCGGTCTTGGAGTGGCCGGGCGTGAGCTCGACGTACTTGAGCCCCAGGACCGAGCGGGGCCGGACGAGCACGGTGGTGTCGGACGGCAGCTCCTCGAGGTTCTTGTTGAGCTTCACCGTGATCTCCGCGGTGGCCTCGCCATTCGCGTTGGGCACCGGCGTGATCTCGGAGACCGACCCGACGCGCGCGCCGCCGACGTTCACGTCGGCCCCCTTCACGAGGTTGGCGGCGTTGGGCAGCCTCAGCGTGAGGTCGTACGTGGGAACGAAGGGCAGGCCCGAGTTCGCGTTGTAGGAGATGAAGACGGCGACGATCGTCACCAGGACCGTGACCGCGCCGACCAGTACCGGGCTCGAGCTGATCGCTCGCCTGTCCCGGCTCATCTGGCCCCCAGCAGGTAGTCGAGCGTCGGCTCCCCGCCGCGCTTCCGGCTGCCCGTAGTCGTCGCCGGCCGCGAGATGAAGTTCGCGTTGCACTCCTTCGATGGCGCGGTCGCGTAGACCCCGCAGGCCAGCTTCGCGATCAGCTCGGTTCGCAGGTAGTGGCCCAGCCCGTCGAACCCGTTGATGGAGAGCCCCTGGTAGAAGATGTAGTCCAGGACGCGCTTGAGCCCGCCGCTCTTGTCGAGGCTCGACGTGAGGTCTCGCAGGTTGGCCGAGACCGGGACGGCGTCGCCCGCGAAGCTGCGCAGGCTCTTGGTGAGCGGCCGCGCCGCCACGACGGCCGGGGTGCCCACGGCCGCGGCCTTGCCCAGGCTGCGGACGGCCGGCAGGGCGGCGGCGGAGAAGGGCCCGAGCTCCTGGACCACCTCGTTCGTCGCCGGCGCCGCCACGCCAAGGTCGTGAACCACCGGCGAGCCCTGGCCGGCGACGCCGCCCAGGTCGGCCAGCAGCGGCTGCAGCTGACGCAGGAAGGCGGGCAGGCGCTGGATCGAGCGCTCGAGGTCCGCGCTCCGCTCGGCGGTGGCCTGCGCGGTCGCGTTCCCCTGCGCCACGAAGTCCGCCACGTGCGCCCGCTCGCGCGCCAGCGGGGCGATGACCGTGTCGGAGTCGCGTCACCAGCCTGGCCAGCACCCGCTTCTGGCGCCTCAGCGTGGCCAGGATCTTGTCGGTCTCGCGGAAGGCCGGGTTGGAGCGGTGGATCACCGCGTTGAGCTCGTGCCCGCGGCCGGCCAGGCCGGTGCCCAGCTCGTTGATCAGGATCGTGAGGCGCTGCCGGAAGGGAAGGCGCAGCGTGTTGTTCACGATGTCCAGGTCGACCGGGGTGGTGGTGTGGGTCACCGGCAACAGGTGCTCGCCGCTGCCCGGGCCGTGCCGGATCATCGGGAAGCGGACCTCCGCCCGCCTCGGTGCCCGGCTGGCACTCCACGGACTTCTCACCGATGAACGTGGCCAGCACGATCTGACAGTGCGCGTCGCGACGGAACGGCGTGAACCGCCCGTCGTCGATCTTGAGCACGATCGCCGCCTTCTTGTCCGGCGTGACGTCCATCGAGTCGACAGTGCCGACCCGGGCGCCCGCGATCCTCACGTCGCCCCCCGGCGAGACCGCGGCCGCGTTGTCGAAGATGGCCCGCACCTTGTAGCCGCCGCCTCCGCCGAACGAGAGGCCCACACCCATCACCGCCAGCACCGGGAGAGAGGCGGCGAGCGAGATGATGGCGAGCAGCCGTCTCATGGCCCCGGGGGAACGGCGGACGGGTCGCAGTCCGGGACGGCAAACGGCGCCGATCCGTCAGGTGTGGGCGGCACCGAGCTGCCTGGGCAGTGCTTCAGCAGGCTCACCAGCCCGGACAGCCGATTCGTGCCCGCGGGCGGCGGGCACGAGCTGGCCCCCGCTGTAGGCAAACGGCGCCAGCAGCGGCGAGATCTTGGCGAAGTGGCCGTTCGCGTCATAGGAGGCGGCGCTCTGGCCGTAGTCCTTGAACCAGCCGACGAGCTCGGGGGTGTAGACGCGGGCTTGCTCGACCACCGGCTGGGCGCGGCGGAGGGTCCTCACCGTCGCGGGGAAGACCTTCGACGTCTGCTGTTCCAGCTGCGGTTGGAGAGCGGTCAGGTTCGTGAGGTCGTTGTCCGGGCCCGGGCTCGCGCACCAGGGCGCTCAGGTCCTTGACCGTCGGCTTCGCGTCGGCCACCAGGGGCCGGAGGTCCGCGAGGAAACGCGGCAGGTCCTTGGTCGCCGGCTTGGCGGCGTTCACCAGCGGGTCGAGGTCGTTCAGCGTCGCCCGCAGGTTCACGAACGTCGTGTTGGCCTTCCGCAGCGTCCCCGGCAGGAGAAGCAGGGCGCGGCTGAGGGAGAGGTTCTCGTCGCCGATGGCCGCCGCCGTGGTGTTGGCGTTGCTGACAAGTGAGGTGAGGTCCCGACGGCGCTGGGCGACGGCGCTCACGACCCCGGCCGTCTGGACGATCAGGCGCCGGAACACGAGCTGGTCGAGCGTCACCTCGTGGGTCAGGCGGGAGGTCGCCGCCAGCGCCGGGCTCAGGTGCTTGAGGCTCGCGTTCAACTCCCTCGAGCGCCCGGTGTAGTAGGCGGCAGATCCCTGGACCAGCTGCTGGAGCCCTCTGCGCGTCTTCGGGGTGAGGCTGTCGAACAGCTGGTCGAGCTCCACCGGGGAGCTGGTTCCGTCGGAGCCGATGCGCCCGCCGTCGGCGATCCGCGGCGCGTTGTTGGGGCCCGGCCGGAGCGACACGTAGCGGTTCGCCGTTCCGGGGAGCGAGGTGAGGCGGATCGCTGCCGTCGTTCCGTCGTGGAGCGGGGCGAGCGTGTCGTCGACCGTCATCGACACCTTCGCCTGGCTGTCGTTGGTCAGCTCGACACCGGTGACCTTGCCCACCAGGTGCCCGCCGACCCGCACCCCGTCCCCCTTGACGAGCAGGCCCGCGTTCTGGAAGTAGGCGGAGACCTTGTAGTCCCCGCCGCCCCCGAACATGGCCACCGCGATGAGTGCGGCCGCCACGATCAGCGCTCCGAGCGCAACGATCCTCGCGGGGGTCAAAGCCCCGGATTTATTGGATCGGTCGATCCTTCCTGCGGGGTCGTCGGGGTGCAAGCGCTGCCACCGACGCCTCCCTAACGAGCGAGTATCCCACTCGCGGGCCCTGGCGTCACCTGTACAGGTGCCGTACAGCTACCGTACACTGGCTGCGTGCCCGAGACCGAGCACCGCCTCCGCATCGGCGAGCTGAGCCGCCGAGTCGGGGTGAAGCCTGAGCTGCTGCGCGCATGGGAGACGCGGTACGGGCTGCTTCAGCCGGCGCGCACGTCGGGAGGCCTCCGCCTCTACTCCCCGGCCGACGAGCGCCGGGTGCAGCGGATGCAGGAGCGCATGGGCGAGGGGCTGTCGGCGGCGGAGGCGGCCCGACTCGTGCTCGCCGACGAGGCCGGCCTGCCCGACGCGTCCGCCGCACAGCCGCTCGACCGCGACGCCGTGCGCCTGCGCGACGCGCTCGACCGCTTCGACGCGGAGGAGGCCAACGCGGCGCTTGACCGCATGCTCGCCTCCTTCCTTCTCGACACCGTGATGGCCGAGGTGGTGCTGCCCTACCTGCGCGAGCTGGGGGAGCGCTGGGATGAGGGCACGGCCACGATCACCCAGGAGCACTTCGCGAGCAACCTGCTGCGCGCGCGGCTGGCCGCGCTGGCGCGCGGCTGGGAGTCCGGGGGCGGCCCGCTCGCGCTGCTGGCGTGCGCTCCCGGCGAGCTCCACGACCTCCCGCTGCTGATGTTCGGCCTCGCCATGCGGGCGCGCGGCTGGCGGGTGGCCTACCTCGGAGCCGATACCCCGGGGGAGAGCCTGGTCGACGCCGCCCGGGAGCTCGCCCCGTCGCTCGTGGTCGTGAGCGCGGTCCTGCGCTCGCGCTTCCGGCGGGCGGAATCGGAGCTCGCGGCGGTGGCGAAGAAGCACCCGCTGGCGGTTGCCGGCCCTGGGGCGAGCGACTCGCTCGCCGAGGGCATCGGCGCCGAATGGTTCGCCGAGGGCCCGGTGGCGGCGGCCGACCGCGCAGCCGCGCTGGCACGCACTTGACATAACCTATACGGACTCTGTACAGTTGTTGTACAGCAATTGTCCGCCCTCGGAAGGAGTCCAAATGAAGACGCTTAGCACGGTCGCCGCCGCCCTCCTGGTGGTCGGCGGTCTCAACTGGGGCCTCGTTGCCCTGTTCCAGTTCGACCTGGTCGCCTGGCTGTTCGGGCTCGACTTCGGCGAGACGAACGCCGCCACCAGGGTGGTCTACGGCCTCGTCGGCCTGTCCGCCGTGGTGATCGCGGCTCGCATCGGCGAGCTCGCCGGCGCCCCCCAGCCGCGCGTCGCGCGACCGGCACACGACGCGTGAGCGCTACGAGCCCCGCAACGCGGCAAGAGGCCCCCGGCACCCCTTCCCTCGCCGGGGGCCTCGCCGCCGCCCCGCGCCGCCGCCGGGCCCTGGTGACTGGCGCGACCGGCTTCATCGGTGGCCGGCTCGCCGCGGCGCTCCACGCTGCCGGCTGGGACGTCCGCTGTCTCGTCCGCGACCGCTCCCGCGCCGGCGAGCTCGAGCGCCGCGGCTACGAGATCCACGAGGGCGACGTGCTCGATCCCTCGAGCCTCGAGGACGCCGGCCGCGGCGTGGAGGTGGCCTACTACCTCATCCACGCCATGGGCCGCGGCGGCGATCGCGACTTCGCCGCGCGCGACCGTGCCGGCGCCGAGGCATTCGCGCGGATGGCGCGGCGCGAGGGCATCGGGCGGGTGGTCTACCTCGGCGGCCTCGGCGAGCCGCACTCGCGCCACCTGCGCAGCCGCCACGAGACGGCGCTGGCGCTGGCGGACCACGGCCCGCCGCTCACCTACTTCCGCGCGGGCATGGTCGTGGGCGCCGGAAGCGAGTCCTACCGCACCCTCCGCTACCTGGTGGAGCGGCTGCCGGCGATGATCGCGCCGGCCTGGCTCAAGGTGCCCACCCAGCCGATCGCCATCGACGACGTGCTCGCCTACCTGGCTCAGGCGCCCGACGTCCTGGAGAGCGAGGGCCGCCAGATCGAGATCGGCGGGCCCGACGTGCTGGCCTACGGCGAGATGCTCGACCGCATGGCGGAGGCACTCGGCCGCCGTCCTCGCCCCAAGCTGCCGGTCCCCTTCCTCACTCCGCGGCTCTCGTCGCTGTGGATCGGCCTGGTCACGCCGGTCGACGCCGGCGTGGCCCGGCCGCTGATCGAGGGCCTGGCGACGGAGACGACCGTGACGGACCCGTCCGGGGCTGGGGCTTTCGACGTGGCGCCAGCGGGGTTCGAGGAGTCGCTGCGCCGGGCCGTCGCGGAGGACCGACCCGCCGCGTCCGCTCTCGCGTCGGTTTGATTTCGCCCCGTCTCCGGTAGACGGTGGGGATGGTCGTAGGGGCTGGAAGCTCCCTGCTCGCAGGCAGGTACCGCGTCGAGCGCATGCTGGGGCGCGGCGGGATGGCCGCCGTCTACCTCGCGCACGACGAGAAGCTCGACCGCCGGGTGGCGGTCAAGCGCCTCCATAGCGACAGCCCCGAGGACGCCGCCCACCGCTTCGCCCGCGAGGCCAAGCTCGGCGCCTCCTTGAATCACCCGAACCTGGTCTGGGTGTTCGACGCGGTGGCGGACGACGAGGGCGTCCTGATCGTCATGGAGTACGTCGAGGGAACCACGCTCGCGCGCGAGCTCGAGGACGGGCCGCTCCGGCCGCGCCGGGCGGTCAGGGTGATCAGCGGCGTGGCGCGCGCGCTCGACCATGCGCACGAGCAGGGCGTCGTCCACCGCGACGTGAAGCCCGGCAACGTGCTGCTCGGCTCGAACGGCGCCGTCAAGCTGGCCGACCTCGGAATCGCCACGGCCGCCTCGCACACCCGCATCACCCGCAGCGACGTGGTCCTGGGCACGGCCGCCTACATGGCGCCTGAGCAGCTGGGCGGCCACCGCCCGAGCCCCGCCTCCGACATCTACTCGCTCGCCGCGGTCGCCTTCGAGGCCCTGACCGGCGTCAAGGCCCGCCGCGGCCGCACACCCCTCGAGATCGCCCACTCGATCGCCAACAGGCCGCCCCCGGACCTGGGCGAGGAATGGCAGCACGCCCCCGCCGCGGCGGCGGAGGTGCTCAAGCGCGGCATGTCCCGGGACCGCTCGGAGCGTCAGGACAGCGCCTGCGAGCTGGCGGACGAGCTGGCGGAGGCGCTCGAGGGCGACGACCGGGTGCCGGCGCCGCCTCCGCCGCGGGCCTCGGCAGCGCCGCCACCTCCACCTTCTCCGCCGGAGCCGGTCGGGCGCCGGCGACTCTCGCCCTTCCTGCCGCTGGCGCTGGTGGCGGCCGCGCTGCTCGTCGGCGGGATCGTCGCGCTGAGCTCGGGCGGCGACGACAGGCCCTCGGCGCCCGCGAAGCACGCGAAGCGCCCGCAGCGGCAGCACGCTTCGCGGAAGAAGCCGTCGTCGCCCGCTCCCAAGGCCAAGCCGAAGCCCGCGGCTCCGCCCCCCGTGGAGACCCCCGCGACGCCCACCGACGCGGCCGGCCTGAACGACCAGGGCTTTCGCCTCATGAGCCAGGGCCGCTACGACGAGGCGGTGCCGGTCCTGCGCAAGGCGGTGGCCGCCTTCCCCGGCGGCAGCACGGACCTGACCTACGCCTACGCCCTCTTCAACCTGGGCAAGGCGCTGCGCCTCTCCGGAAAGCCCGCCGAGGCCATCCCGATCCTGGAGCGCCGCATGCGAATCCCCAACCAGACGGACACCGTCAAGCGCGAGCTCGAAGCCGCCCGCCGCGCCGCTCGCGGCTAGTCGCCGTCCCGCAGCGAGAAGAGCTGCCACTCGCCGGGCGCGCCCTTGAGCTCGTGCGTGCCCAGGTCGGCGAAGTCGAGGCCCGACCCCACAACGAGGTCCTTCACCGTGCTCGACACAACCACCTCGCCGCCCCCGGCCAGCGCGGCCACTCGTGCGCCGATGTGCACCGCGATCCCGCCCACGTCGTCGCCGATCAGCTCGATCTCGCCCGTATGGACGCCGGTCCGGACCTCCAGGCCGATCGGCTCGACCGACTTGACGATCGCGTCCGCGCAAAGGACGGCGTGGCCGGGGCGGTCGAAGGTGGCGAGGAAGCCGTCGCCCACCGTCTTCACCTCGCGCCCGCGGAAGCGCCCGAGCTGCCGGCGAATCGCGGCGTCGTGCCCCTCGAGCAGCTCGCGCCAGCGCCTGTCGCCGACCCGCGCGGCGTGCTCCGTGGAGCCGACGACGTCCGTGAACAGGACGGTCGCGAGCACGCGGTCGCGCTCCCTGGCTCCCAGCGATCCGGTGAGGAACTCCTCGAGCACGTCGAGGGCCGGATCGATGTCGGACGCCCAGCCGTAGGGATCCGTCCCGGGTATCTCGACGAACTTCGCGTCCGGGATCCGGGCGGCCACGTCGCGGCCGAGCTCGATCGGCACGAGCACGTCACCGCTGCGATGCATGACGAGCGTCGGCACGCGGATGGCGGGGAGGATCGCGCTGATGTCCGTCTGCACCGTGAGCTCCAGGAGCTGGCGCGCGGTCGAGGGGCTGCCGGCGGCGCGCTCGTAGCGCGCCCACCACTCCTCGAAGCGCGCGTCCCCTTTTCGGCTCGGCGCGTAGATGTCGATGCTGCGCCCCTCGCCGTAGTGCTCGAGCACGTCCGCGAACTTCTCGGCGAGCTCCGGCGTGATGGCGTCGGCCGCCCGCGCGGCGACTCCCCAGAGCACGAGCGCCGTGATCCGGTCCGGATGGGTGCCCGCGAACATGGCGCCGAGGCCGGCGTCCGTGCCGCCGAACAGCGCTGCCCGCTCGAGTCCGACGGCGTCCATCACCGCGCGGAGGTCGTCCATCTGCTGGTCGAGCGTGGGCGGCCCGACGAGTGGATCGGAGAGCCCCGTCCCGCGCCGGTCGAGCCGCACGAGCCTCGCGAACCTCCCGGTCTCCTCCATCGCCCGCGCCGCCAGCGGGTTCTCCCACTCCATGTCGAGATGAGCGGCCGGCCCGCCGACGTAGACGAGATCGATCGGCCCGTCGCCCACCACCTGATAGGCGATGTGGGCGTCCCCGCTCTTGGCGTAGCGGACGGGCGGCGTCACGACCCGAATCATGCCGCCTGCAGCGGATTTGCCAATTGGGGATGGCCCCTAGGGGGTTGACAGCCGTTGCGCCCGCAACCTTGCGCTACAGAGCGCGTTTAATGGGTAGGACTGTCGACAAAAAGGGAGCCGCCGGAGCTCCTGAGAGGATGTAGTGCATGGCAACGCCAAAAGAACGTGCCGATGAACGCCGCGAGGAAAAGCTGGCGGAGATGCAGCAGCAGATCAAGGACGGCACGCTGAAGGTCAGGAAGATGACCAAGAAGGAGCGCGCCGCCCACCCGCCCAAGCCGCGCCCCGAGAGCGGCCGCGGACGCAAGCGCGGCTAGCTCAAGCCGGTCCGAGGATCACGAGCGGGATCTCCCGCTCGGTTCGCTCCTGGTAATTCGCGTACCCGCCGTATAGCTCGACCACCTGCGGCCAGAGCCGCTCGCGCTCCTCCCTGCTCGCCACACGCGCGCGCACCCAGCGCTTCCGCCTGCCGGTCTGGACCGTCGTATCCGGGTTGGCCTTGAGGTTGTGGAACCAGGCGGGGTGCCGCGGCGAGCCCCCCTTCGACGCCACGATCACGATGTCCTCGCCGTCCTCCATGTAGACGAGCGGGGTCGTCCTCTTCTTCCCGCTCCTGGCGCCGACGTGATCGAGCAGCAGCATCGGCGGAAGGCCCGGGATGCGCGGCCCGATGATCCCGCCCGACGCGCGGTAGACGAACGTGTGGAGGCCGATGACCTCGTTGACCGGCAGGCGCATCGGCCCCGAGGCTATCCGCTCGAGAATTCCGCCATCCGCTTCTCCATCTCCTCCGGCGCGACCTCCTGCACGCGCGTGGCGATGCTCCACCTGTGCCCGAAGGGATCCTCGAACTGGCCGCTCCGGTCGCCGTAGAACTGGTTCTCCGGCTCCCGTAGCGCGGTCGCGCCGGCGCTGATCGCCGCCTCGAACACGGCGTCCACGTCCTCGACGTAGACGCTGATCGTCACGGGCGAGCCGCCGACCGTCTTCGGCCCCTGCACACCGATGTCCGGGCTCTCGTCGGCCAGCATGATGAGCGAGTCCCCGAGCTCGAGCTCCGCGTGCCCGAGCGTGCCGTCCGGCCCAGGAAGGCGCATCCGCTCCTTGGCGCCGAGCACCTTCTCGTAGAACTCGATCGCCTCCGCCGCTCCGTCCACGGCGAGGTAGGGCGTGACCTGCGGGTAGCCCTCGGGGATCGGCTTGACGTCGTTCACCGCGCCTCCTTCGTCGGTCGTTCTGGGGTCTCGGAGCAGGCTACCCGGCACGAGCTGGCGGAGCGGATGGGGCGGGTTCCGCCTCCCCCCTAACGCATCTCAGTGAGCATTCTCAGGGCTCTTGCCTGCGGTTCATGCGACGCGTCGCGGCGGGGCGAGCGAACTGCGGCTGGGTGCGAGGCGGCCGAAACGGGGCAACGATGTCGCTTAGCCGGGACAGTGGCCCGGTAATGCGACTCTGTAGGTCGAAATCAGCGGCTTCTGCCCGCCGGGCCCAGCCTCCTACCCAGCCAGCCGTACGCCGAGAAGACCGCCTGTTGGCGTATCAACGCATACGCACAGGTGGGCCAGATTGCTCACCGAGATGCGTCAGGGTTCCGCCTCCTAACTCAGGGCCGGCTGCGGCCCGGCCACGACGCCCGCGTCGTAGAGCCGCCCGAGCTCGGCGTCCGTCAGCCCGAGCACGTCCGACAGGACCTCGTCGGTGTGCTCGCCCAGAAGGGGGGCACGCTTGACGGGCCGGCGGTCGAAGGCGCCGAGCTCGAGCGGCGAGCCGGGCATCAGGTAGCTGCCGATGCCCGGCTGCTCGACCTCGTCGAAGAGCGGGTTCTCCTCCGAGCAGCGTGGGTCCTGCTCCACCAGCTGCCGGAACGTCTGGTACGGCGCCCAGCAGACGTCGTGCTCGTCGAAGGTCTCGCGGATCTCCTCCAGCGTCCTGGCCACCGTCCACGGCTTCAGCACCGCGCCGAGCACCTCGCGGGCGGCGTAGCGGTCGCCTTCTTTGGAGAGGTCCACGTCGAGCGTCTTCTCGAGCGTGGCGAACGCCTCCCCGAGCCCGGTCGCCTCGACCAGGTTGTTCCACTGCCGCAGTGTCAGCGCGACGATCATCACCCTTCTGCCGTCCTTGGTCAGGAAGTCGCGACCGAAGGCGCCGTACAGGTAGTTGCCGTCCTTGTGACGTTCTCTTTTCAGAAGCTGCGCCTCGGCGATCTTGCCGAGGTTGCCGACCATGGCGAAGGCCACGTCGGAGAGCGCCAGCTTCACGAGCTGCCCCTCGCCCGTCTGGTTGCGGTGACGTTCGGCCGCGAGCAGACCTGTGGCGGCGAGCGTGCCGGTGATCGCGTCCCAGGCCGGCAGCAGGTGGTTGAAGGGCACCGACAGGTTCCGCGGCCCGGTCGCCCAGGGAAAGCCCGTGGCCGGGTTCACCGTGTAGTCCACGGCGCTCGAGCCGTCGTGGTTGCCGCTGATGCTGACCATGATCAGGTCGTCGCGCCGTTGTTTCAGCGCGTCGTAGTCCAAGAACCCGCGCGCGGGGAAATTGGTCAGGAAGAGACCTGCGTTTGCGACCAGCGCCTGGACGAGCTCCTTGCCCTCGGGCGTGCCCAGGTCGATCTGAATCGACCGCTTCCCCTTGTTCAGCCCGTGCCAGAACAAGCTCTGCCCGTCGTCGGTCACGGGCCAGCGCGTGCGGTCGAGCCCACCGCCGACCGGGTCGAAGCGGATCACGTCGGCGCCCAGCTGGGCAAGCGTCATGCCGCCGAGCGGGGCGGCCACGTAGGCCGACCCCTCTATTACCCGCATGCCCTCGAGGACGCTGTTCACGCCATCAGCCCCACGAAGCGCCAGTCGAGGACCTCTTGCTCGTCGGTGCTGGTGATCGCCCGCAGCTCGACCAGGCCGTCGTGCGCGTTCTCGACGGTCAGCTCAGTACCGAGCACGTCGCCCTCCGACACCGGCGCGAGGTGGTCGCAGCTGCGCCAGGCCAGGATCGTCACGAGGTTGGGCAGCGCTCGGGTGGCGTGCGCGGCAGCGATGCCGATCGTGTGGCCGCCGTAGACGAGGCGCTTCCCCCGCGCGGCCGGGTCGGTGTGCGCCTGGGCGATGTTGAGGCTCAAGCGCGCGAGTTCCGTGGCGTTCGTGACCGTGTCGCGGCCCTCGATCTCGTACACGGCGCCGGGCTCGGGCTCCGGACCCGGGACGCGCTCGCGGAAGACGTCGAGACGCCAGTCGCTCGGCACCGCCTCGTCTACACGCGCGGGATCGAGCTCCTGGGGGATGTCGTCGAAGCGGTCGGCGTGTCCCGTCTCGACGTCGGGATCCCGCATCGGGATCATCGCGCAGCGCCAGAAGTCGAGCACCGGCTCGTCATGCTGGTTGGTGGTCGAGATGCGGAGCGCGACGAGGCCCGTGGGGCCGCTGTTCTGCTTGAGGCCCACGACCTCGGTCGTCGTCCGAAGCGTGTCGCCGCGGAAGACCGGCCTCATGAGGACCAGACCGCGATAGAAGAGGTTGCCGAGCACTCGCTGGGTGGGCCCGGTCGACTGCCCGATGGCCACGTCGGTCACGAGGTTCGGGTGAAGGAGGGCCTCGTCGCGGCCGGTCACCGCTCGGCTCAGCTCCTTGTCGAGGGTCAGCCTCAGCCGGTCGCCGACGATCGCCTGGTGCATCGCCGCATGCCCGAAGGTCAACGTCAGGGCAGGCGCATCGGCGAATACCTGACCGACCTCGAAGTCCTCGAAGAAAGGGCCACCAACGCGAACCCTGGCCTCCGTACGGGCCATCGCGTCCTCCTGACGGGGTGTTGAGCGTACGGGCGCCCGAGGACTATGGTCAAGCGATGGTCCGGTCCCGCCGCTCGTGCCTGTCGGTCCCGGGCTCGTCGGAGCGCATGCTGGCCAAGGCCGCGACGCTGCCCGCGGACGAGGTGGTGATCGACCTCGAGGACTCGGTGTCGCCCGAGATGAAGGACTCGGCCCGCACCGCCGTCGCCGCTGCTTTGCGCTCGTGGGAGGGGTCGCCGGTGGCCGTCCGGATCAACCCGTTGTCCTCACCCTGGGGCGCCGATGACGTCGCCGCTGCCCACGAAGCGGCCACGCTGGTGGTGCCGAAGGTCGAAGATCCGACGACGCTCGCCGAGGTGGACCGGCTGCTCGGATCCGCGTCGGAGGCCGGCCTCCAGGCGCTGATCGAAACGGCGACCGGCTTGACGCGAGTCGTCGAGATCGCCGCCGCGACCCCCCGCCTTGAAACCGTGATCACGGGCTACGCCGACCTGGCGGCCTCGCTCGGCCAACCGATCGGCACCGACTACCCCGGCGACCGCTGGCACCACGTGCGGATGACGGTGCTTGTGGCCGCCCGTGCCGCCGGGCTGCAGGCGATCGACGGCCCCTATCTGGACATCGCGGACGTGGACGGCCTACGCACAGAGGCCGGCTACGCCAGGGCCCTTGGCTTCGACGGAAAGTGGGCGCTTCACCCCACGCAGATCGAGCCGCTGAACGAGACCTTCTCGCCGACGGATGCCGAGCTCGAGCACGCGACCGCCGTGCTCGAGGCGCTGGACGAGGCGAGCGAGAGGGGCGCCGCCCGGCTCGACGGAGAGATGGTCGACGAGGCCAGCCGCAAGCTGGCGGCGCAGGTGCTTGCGCGAGGTCAGGCTGCGGGCTCCGAGCGCAGTGATCGGCTCGGCAAGTCGCGCTAGAGTCGGCCGCGTCGTCTCCGCCCGGCGAAAGGAGCCTCCCGTGGCCATCGATCCGAAGACCACAGCCGTTGTCCTGATCGAGTTCCAGAACGACTTCACCTCGGAGGGGGGCGCACTCCACGGCGCTGTGCAGCCCGTCATGGAGGAGACCGGAATGCTGGAGAACGCCCGGGCACTGGTGGACGCCGCGCGCGCCGCCGGCGCGACGATCGTCCATGCGCCCATCACCTTTGCCCCGGGCTACGGTGAGATCTCGGAGCACCCGTACGGGATCCTCAAGGGGGTCGTCGACTCCACCGCGTTCGTCAAGGGCGAGTGGGGTGCGGACATCGTCGACACGCTGGCGCCGCAGGAGGGCGACGTCGTCGTCGAGGGCAAGCGGGGTCTGGATACCTTCGCCACGACCAACCTCGACTTCATACTCCGCGCCCGCGGGATCACCACCATCGCACTCGGTGGATTCCTGACCAACTGCTGCGTCGAGTCGACGATGCGGACCGGCTACGAGAAGGGCTACGAGGTCATCACGCTGTCCGACTGCGTCGCGGCGACGTCGCCCGAGGAGCACGAGAACGCGATCAAGTTCGACTACCCGATGTTCTCGGACGTGAGGACGTCGGAGGCTTTCGCGGAGGAGCTGCAGGGCGCGCCCGTAGCGGCGGAGTAGGGCTCGTCAGTCCGCCCAGGCTGGCTACCGCCTCCGCATAGTCCTTGCCCGCGAGCGGGACCAGGTCGTTGTGGCCGAGACCCGGGAAGATGCGGATCTGCTTCGGCTCGGGCGCGGCCTCGAACAGGGCGCGGCCCTGCGAGACCGGGACGATGTCGTCGCGCTCGCCGTGGAGGACGAGCAGCGGGGCGTCGAGCTCGCCGATCCGGCCGATGCTGGGGTAGGCATCGGGAACGAGCCCGGCCGGGATGAACGGGTAGTGGAGGCGAGCCATCTGACGCACGCTCGCGAAGGTCGACTGGAGCACCAGCCCTGCCGGCGGCGACTCACGCGCCAGTGCCAGCGCAACCGCCCCGCCCAGCGACTCCCCCAGGTAGATCGCCCGCGCGCCGTCGGGTAGCGCCTTTCGGGCGGCGCGGGCGTCGCGATAGGTGCCCTCCTCGCTCGGGCTTCCCGTGCTCTGGCCGTAGCCGCGGTAGTCGAACAGCAGCACGTCGAAGCCGACCTTCGACAGCAGCGCCGCGTGCATGACCCGGTCGCCGACGTTCCCGGCGTTGCCGTGACAGAGGAGCACCTGGCCGCGGGTGGGCCCCGTTCCCTTCGACCAACCACCCGTGGAGCCGCTCCCCGTCCTCGGTCTCGATCTGGAGCTCGCTGTGGTCGAGGCCGACGTCGGCGGGAGTCGCCTCCAGCCGGCGGGCGGGGAAGTAGAGCATCGAGTTGAGCGCCCGTCGCATCATGTTGGTTCGATGCTGGCGAAGCGCTGACCGGCGGCAGGGTCCCTGGGTCGCCTCCTCAGCTCGCGCCGTTCGCGTACTGCTCCGCGGCGTAGGCCAGCAGCCCCCGTTGCTCGAGGCGGTCCACGGGCGCCCTGAAGGTCACCTGGACCACGCCCGGGTGGCGGCCGATCTCGATCGCGCCGGAGATCGTGGCCCTGTTCTTTACCTCCGGCACCGACATGTCGAGCAGCTCCGCCGCCCGGGCGAGGCCGTTGTCGGTCGCGCTGTTCAAGTCCGGTCCCGTGCCGACCACGGAGACCGGCAGCGCCTCCTCGAGCTCGTCCATGCCGTAGCGCCGGGCCAAGGCGGTCGCGCGCATGCGCTCCTCCGCCGACAGCGGCCGCGCCAGGAACGGGAGATCCTCAGTCAGCGGGAACAGCAACGGACCGTCGATCGAGAGGCCCTTCATCACCTCCACCTCGAGCGTGACCGTGCCCGACACGTCGCAGGTGTGGCCGGCGATCTCGCCGTCGCCCTGGAGCGCGTGCATGTCGCCGAGGTAGATCCCGCCGCCGTCGAGTTTGACCGGGCAGACCAGGATCGCGCCGGCGCGCACCGCGTCGATGTCCATGTGCCCGTCGGTCTTGTGGCGCTGGAGCTCTTCGCCGCTGAGCGCGTAGCGGTGCGGGGCGCCCACCAGGAACGAGCCGAAGTCGCCGGCGTTGTGCGAGTCCGGGATCGTCGTGGACGGCGAGGTGCCGATCTGTCCCATGAACGGACGCAGCCGGGTGGCGAGCGCCACGATGTCGTGGGGGGCGAAGCTCAGGATCGGGTGCTGGACCGAGCGGTCTGGCAGCGCGGCGAAGCGCGGCGCCTGGCCGGCGAACGACTCGGCCGCCTCGCCCGGCACCGTGACCCCGACCGAGTGCAGCTCGTCGAAGGCGATCGTGTAGCCGTTCGTGAAGGTGAACGGGGTGGCGTCCGCGCCGCAGCTCGCGCAGCGGACTGCCTCCTGGCCGATACCCTCGAGCCGCGTCTCGGGCCACTCCGCCCCGCAGCCCGGGCAGACCGGCGCGCAATAGGGGTCGCCGTTGAAGCGACCCTCCATCGGCTGGTCGTTGCCCGACGCCGTGGCGAGCGAAGTGACCTCGATGTCCCTGATCCGAATCGCGACCGCGTCGCCGACCTCGGCCCCGTCGACGGCCACCGGCGTGCTCACCTCGTGGCCGCCGCGAATCGACGGCGTGATCATCGGCCCCCAGCAGCCGGGCGTCGAGTTCCAGACGATGTGGCCGCCGTCGGCGACGGGGCCAAGCATCTGCACATCGGGCCCGAGGAGCCCGTCGGTGAACGTGTCGACGAAGACGGTCTGCCGCACCTCGCCAGTGCGTACGTGTGCTTCCTCTATGGCCATGGGGAACTCCTTCTTTGGGTGGGGGGCCCGGCCGGTCCGCCTCCCGACACCGGCAGCAGGAGGGCGACCTCGTCGCCGTGCCGCAGCGGCCGGCGGCGCTCGACCTGGCTGCCGCCGACGACGGCGAGCGCCGAGCGCAGCGCGGGCGCGAGCTCCGGATGGCTCGCGCCAAGGCCCTCGTAGAGCTCGTCGATCGTCGCGCCCTCGGGCAGCTCAAGCGTCAAGAGCGGCGACGGGGAGAGCCGCGCGATGCCCGAGCCGAGGCGGATGCGGACCTGCACGATCAGTGCCGATGGTACGCCTCGTTCGCGGCCGCCGTTCGTCGGCTAGCGAACCCGCAGGCGGACGGTGTTCGCCCTCGTCCGGCGGGCGCGGTTACCGCGCGCGTCCACCGCCCGCGCCGCGACCCGGTAGACCCCGCGGCGTAGGCGAACGCGGCGGCGCAGGCCGAACCGGCGAGTGCCCCGGGCGCGCAGCCAGATCGCCCTGCGGCAGCTCCGCCGCCGAGAGAGCCTTCCGCGCCGCGTCAGGTAGCGGCAGCGCCCGCGCCGCTGCTTCCAGAGCGCGACCCGCACCCGGGCGACGCGTCCGCGGGAGGAGCGCACCGCGGCGTGGCCGCCGCAGCCGCGGTCCGAGGCGCGCCCGCGGACCAGGAGGCGCCTCCGAGTCACCCGGCTGCGCCTGCGCTCGATCCGCGAGCGCGGCCGGGTCCGGTCGAGGCAGGAGACGAACGACCCGGGCCGGTCGCTCGCGGTCGCCGGGGAGAGGCGTACCTCGATCCGGTTTGCGCCGCGGGCGGATCGCAGCAGGAGCAGCGGTGCGGCGAAGGCGGAGCGGACGCCGGCGCCCGCTATCTCGACGTGGTAGCCGCGGGGGTACTGGCGCCTCGGCACCGCGACCTCGGATTCGCTGCCGCTTCCGAAGCGCCCGCCACCCAGCCGCGCGCTCGAGTAGGCAAGCGTGAAGATCCGCCGCGCCCGATCGAAGCGCCAGCCCTGCGGCGTGCCCGACACGGCCTGCGGGTACGGACGCACGATCGCGTCGAGGATGTCCTGCTTGAGGTTGTCGGCGGTCGGTGGTTTCTTGGGGTCCCGCTTGATCTGCCCGGTGGCCCGGAACCAGGACCAGACGGTCCAGCCCATCATGAACTCGTCGGCCAGGTCGGCGATGCGACCGTGGATGGCGGCGTCGTCGACGTCGCCGAACTCGGTCATCAAGAGCGCCGCGCCGGTCTTCCTGCTGTGGTCCTCCGCGTTCTGGAAGACCCGCCGCTCGCCGACGTCGCCGGCACAGGTTCGTCGGGTCCGGCGCATGCGGCAGGCCCGGCGCGGCGCCGAGGCAGTAGTCGTGGAAGCTGAAGCCGACGTTGGGGTCGGCGAGCTTGCCATGGCCCGTCGCCGCGCCGACGTCGAACTGGAGGTTCGGCTCGTAGTAGGCGGTGTGCTTGGTGTCCGCCTTGCGGATCGCGTTCACCACCTTGTTGTGGAACGCGGTGAGGCTTGTCTGGTCGAACCCGCCCGGCGGACAGCCCTGAGTGCTCGCGCAGGTGGGCCAGCGGCTGCCGGGCCAGGGCTCGTTGAAGAGGTTGTAGCCCGCCAGCTTGGGCGCGCTCGCGAACCGCTGGGCCACCCGCCGCCAGCCATCGGCGAAGTGGTCCTGGATCCCGCCCGCGTTCGCCCACAGGTTGTCGTAGGCGCGGTTGAGCGCGGGATCGAGGAAGTAGTTGCCGGGAAAGCCGACCTGCGGCTGGTTCGGCAGGCCGTCGTCCTTCAGGAACCAGTCCGCGAATCCCCGCCCCTGGTAGCGCGGGCTGAGCATGTCCTGGTGGAAGTCGAGGACCGTGAAGATGCCGGCGTCGGCCAGCAGCCGCTGCGTCCGGGCGTACGTGTCGAGATAGGCGCTGTTGAAGACGTTCGGCTGCGTTTCGAAGTCGCCGTAGAACATCCCGAGCCGGACGACGTTGAAGCCCTGGCCGGCGAGGTAGGTCGCGTCCGCCTTGCGGAAGCCGGCCTTTTCTGCGGACTCCCCCACGCCCTGCGGACCACCGCCGCGCCGTGGAGGATCACAACCCGCCCGCCCGCGTCCGTGGTCCAGCGGCCGACGTGGTTGAGCGGCTCGCGCGGGGCGGCGAGGGCTCCAGGCGCGCAGGCGGCCAGGACAACGAGTGCGACCAGCGCTACCTGCCTTGTAACCCGCCCTCCTGTCGGCACGGCCGGGACACGCTAGCCAAAGCGGCCCGGTGCGGCGCCGCCTGGCTCCGCGGCTATTCCCCGCCCAGGCAGCGGGCGCTGCCTCAGGTCGCCCGCTCGAGCGCCAGCTCCACGTCGAGGTGGATCTCCGGAGCGGCAATCCACTCGGAGTGCCACGGCGCGCGGATGCCGAAGTCGTGGCGGTTGACGAGCCCTTCGAGGTGGAGAACGTGATCGTGCGCGTGGGCCGCGAGCGTCACGGACCGCCGCTCGCCGTGCATCTCGAAGGTGGCGGAGAGCCGGAAGTCGCCGTCCCCGCTCGGCTCGACGCCGTGTGCGGTTATCCGGAGCTCGGGATACTGCTTGACGCCGAGGAAGTCCCTCGTGCGGAGATGCCAGTCGCGCGGCGGCATCCTGGTGCTGATCGTCTTCGCCTCGACCACCACCTCGCCGTGGGTGGCCGCCGGGTCGTCCGGGACCTCGATCCAGCCCTCCACACCGCTGAACTTCCCCTTCACGAAGTAGAGGCCGAACTTCTTGACCTTGAACCCGACCCTGGAGCGCTCGGGCATGACGTTGCCACCCGCCCTTGGGTAGCGGGCCGTCGGTTGTTGCGGCTGCCGCCGCTTGATCCTGCGTCTCCATTCGATCCTCCCTTGTTCCCTTCCTACGGTAGCTCCCGGCGAGCACGGGCCCGGCCGCCCGCCTGTTACCGTCATAGATGCAGGCAGCGACGCTGTCCGCGAGGTTCCTCTTCCGTGCGCTGTGGCGATTCGGAGTCGGTTGAATCTCCCGAATCGCGAGGCGGCCCGGCGCGGCGGCTTCGGTCGTCGTCTCCGTCACAACAGAACGAGGTGTTCGGATGAAGACCCTCAGGCAACAGGCCGAAGAACGTCGGGTTGTGAAGCTGGCAGACGTGCAGAAGCAGCTCGACGCCGGAACGCTCACCGTCAGGACGATGACCGCCAAGGAGCGGGCAGCACATCCACCGCAGCCTCGGCCGGAGAGCGGCCCGGGTCGCAAGCGCCGCTTCTAGCGCGCGGGTTAGCGGCAGCCCGCGCGCATGTCGGCGCACGTCGTCTTCGGACCCCCGCCCGCTCGCGTGAGCGAGTACTCGGAGGCGTAGTAGATGGAGAAGCGGTCGGCCACCGGCAGCCCCTTGATGGCGTAGGGGACGTTGCCCGCCGTCGGGTCGGTCGGATCGCGCCGCCTGTGGGTCGTAGGTCCCGGCGCCGATCGAGTGCGCGTCGGCGCTGCCGTCGAACTGCGTGCCGTGAGCCGGTCGTAGCCGGAGCGCATGCCGCGCAGGTAGCGGTCGAACCAGGCGAGCGTGTAGTGGAAGGCGGCCCGCTCGCCGAGCCGGCTGGCCGGGAGGATGTAGGGCACGTAGGTGTACTCGAGGTGCGTCGAGCTGCGCAGCGCGATCTGCATCGCGTCCGTGCCCGCGCCGGTCAGCTGCTTGTACGCCGCCGCCTTGGACTGCGGGTCGGGCGGCGCGCTCATCGGCGTCGGGTTGAAGAAGTACTCGGAGTTGATGCCGAGCGCGGGCGTCTTCAGCGTCGGCGCCGCCGGCGTGCTCGCGGGCAGCCCGTCCGGCACCTGGTCCCGGCAGTTGCCCTTCGCCTCCGCCAGGTTGTCCCAGGCGACGATCGCCTTCACCCGCGGGTCGCACTGGCCGACCTGGCTCACCGCCGACGCGCCGAGCGAGTGGCCGGCGATGCCGACGCGATTCCTGTCGAGCTGCGCGCGGCCGGGGTTGCGCGTCGAGAGGAAGAAGTTGAGCGAGTCCTCGGCGCCCTGGAAGAAGTTGTACTCCTGCTGGAAGGGCACGCCCGGGCAGTCGTCCGGCCCGGTGCACTCGGCGGGCAGCGTGTCGGAGTTGCCCTGGCCCTGCACGTCGTAGGTCATCACCTCGTAGCCGGCCTCGGCCAGACCCTCCGCGGCCCAGAAGTACATCTGCTGATAGCCCTGGATCGAGCCCGTCGTGATGACGACGCCCGGGTACGGCCCCTTGACCGTCGCCGGCGGGCGGAAGATGTACCCGTTGAGCGTCGCCCCGTCGCTGGCGGGGAAGCTGATCTTGTCCACGCGCCCGCGCCCGGCCGCCGTCCAGCGCTCGATCGTGCGGAACGGGTCGGTGGTCGTCCCGCCGGGCACGAGCTGGCCGAGGCTGCCGTGGGTGTGCCCCGGGCCGCCGCCGAGCATGTCGAGGTTCTGCTGGGCGTAGCGGCCCGGTGTATAGGTGTTGAAGGCGAAGGCGAACGCGGGGCTGCCGAACTCGTCCTGGAGGCGCTCGGTCGCGCAGTACTGGTTGACGAGGTCGCGCTGCTGCCACTCCTGCGAGCCGGGTGCCGGGTCGCCGGCTGGGCCCTCGCAGTCGGGGGTCGGGCCCGCCGCCGCGCGGTAGTGCGCCACCTCGGCGCGCGCGAAGTGCTCGGGAGTCTGTGCGCTCGCGGGCGCGGCAAGCAGGGCGCTCGCGCACAGCGCCGCAGCAACGCCCCTTTTCAGAATTCCCGCCAACTCACCCCCGCCGGGCGGCAAGCTAACAGGGGACCGCGCTCCCGCGCGCAGCTTCCTCCGCGGCCGCTCAGAACCCGCACGAGGTCGCGCACGTCGCCGAAGCTCTCGACGCGGTCGATCGCGGATCCCCTCGCGCCGATCTCGAGCTTCTCCTCCACCCCGCGGGCGAGCGGAGGAGCCGCCTACTCGGGCTCCTCGGTGACCGCCACGTTGACCGTCGAGCAGACGGCGCAGCGGACGCGGACCTTCTTGCTCATCTGCTCGGGTGCATCGCCCGGGCAAGTACGTTGCCGCACGCCACGCAGACATAGTCGTTCGGGACCGTTGCCGCGGAACGCGGGGCGCTCGGCGTCATCCTGGATCGCGGTGCCCGCGGCGAACGGCACCTCGCCCTCGCGGATCTCCCTCATCCGCAGCGTCGCCACGTCAGAGCTGCCCGACCTTCCCGGTGAAGTCGTTGATGAGCGCATCGAGCACGCCGACGACGACGCCCTCGCCCATCGAGGCCGCCTTGCCCGTGATCTGGGCGTTGGTGTGGATCTTCCCGCCGCCCTCCTCGAGCTGGAAGGTCACCTCCGCGTTGGCGTGCCCCTGGCCGCCCGCCTCCTTCGATTTGACGACGAGCAGCGCCCGGTGCGCCTCGGCGTCCTTCTCGGCGACCTCCACCGTGCCGGTGAACGTGAGGGACATCGCACCCATCGTCATCGCGATCTCCGCCCTGGCGGAATCCGGTCCCGTCGACTCGATCACCGCGCCCGCCCTCAACGCACGGCACCACGCGCTCCAGGTCGGTGATCGCCGCGAAGCTCTCGTCGATCGGCTTGGTCGTCGAGAAGGAATGATCGAGTTCAGTCGCCATATATCCTCGCTTCGTGTCGATTCCGTCGGGCACTTTTCGGCTCGGGCCCGACAACGCCAGGCTCTCGCTGCGCACCGAGCGCGCCGGGGCCGCCGCCGCGGCCGGGCACGACCTGGTGCTCCGGGTCACCTCGTGGGACGCGCAGCTCGTGCTCGGCGATGAGCCGAGCGCCGAGCTGGACGCGGACGGCACGTCGTTCCGCGTCATCGAGAGCACGGGCGGCATGCAGGCCCTCCAGGAGGACGACCGCTCCAGCATCCACGAAACCATCTCGAGCGACGTCCTCACCCGCGAGCAGATCAGCTTCCGCTCGACCGAGGTCGGCGCCGAGGCGGAGGGCAACCGGGTTCACGTCCAGGGCGACCTCACGCTGGTCGGTCAGACCCGGCCGGTCGAGTTCGACCTCGTGCTCGCCGACGACGGCACGGTCAGCGGCAGCGCCCTCGTCAAGCAGACCGACTGGGACATCAAGCCGTACTCCGCGCTGTTCGGGGCGCTGAAGGTCAAGGACGAGGTCCTGGTCGTGCTCGAGGGCCACCTCTAGTCGCGGTAGACGGTCTGGGCGTCGAGCCCGCCCTCGACGCCCGGCGGCAGGGCACCGGTGCCGTGCGCGTAGAGGGCGATGTCCTCGATCGTCTTCATCTGATCGGCGTCGCTCCCGTCGCCCTTGGCGAACCCGCCCTTGACCTTTGTCAGCGAGTCGGGGTCGGCCTCCAGAGCCATGCCGGCGAGCAGCCTGGCCTTGTCGAGGATCTTGCCGCTGGCGCTGACGATCGCCGCCGGGGCGCCGTGCGAGGGGCTCGTGTTGAAGCCGTGGCCGGTGCCGAAGCGGTCCGTGTCCGCCGGCTTGACCTTCACGTCGAGCGGGGGGACGCCGAGCTCGGAGGCCACGAGCTGCGCGTACTCGCCCTCGCGCCCGTCGGACTCCGTCGTGAGGCTCAGCACCATCTTGCCGGTGGGATGCACCCGCAGGAAAACCGCTCGGTAGGCCTCGTCAGCCATCTTTCTCCTCCTTCTCCTGGGCGAGACGCTCGCGCTCCTGATGCGCGGTCAAGGCGTTGTGCTCCTCGAGGTCGCAGAAGGCCGGCTGCGGGCCGCCCATCATGTGCGGCGGGGCGGCCGGCCGGTCGCAGCCGGGATAGATGCAGGTCTTCTCCCCGCTCACCCGCTCCCCCACCCCGGCGTCGTCTTGCCACGGCTCGGGCCGTAGCCGCTCGGCATCGCCACCGAGCTGCCGGGTACGGGCGTGGCGCTGGCCCAGGGCTCGGGCTCGTCCTCGGCGGCGGCCGGCTGCGGCTCCTCGATCGCACCGCCGGCGATCGCGTCCACCACCTCGCCGAGCGCCTCGAAGCTGTGGCCGCTGACGAGGGCGTCGCAGTGCTCGAGCGCAGCCTTCATGCCGCCCGCCTGCGCCGAGAAGCCGCTCGCGCCGGCGCGCGGGTTGACCCACACGATCCGGTGGGCGAGCCGCGCCAGGCGCTCCATCTCGCGGCCCACGAGCTCCGGGTCGCCGCGCTCCCAGCCGTCGGAGAGGATCACCACCACTGCCCCGCGGGCCAGGCCACGGCGCCCGTGACGGTCGTTGAACTCCTTGAGCGCGTCGCCGATCCGGGTGCCGCTCGACCAGTCCGGCGCCGCTTGGGCCGCGCGCTGGATCGCCTGCTCGGGGCGGCGGGAGGCGAGGGCGCGCGTGAGGCGGGTGAGACGGGTGGCGAAGGCGAACGCCTCGACGTGACGGCCGCTGCCCGCCGCCGAGGTCAGGAACTGGAGGTACGCGCGCGCGTACGGCTCCATCGATCCGGAGATGTCGCACAGCATCACGAGCCGGCGGGGCACCACTCGCCGCCGCCGGCGCGCCAGGTGGATCGGGTCGCCGCCCGTTCGCAGGCTGCGCCGCAGCGTCCGGCGCATGTGGATGCGCTCGCCGTGGCGGGCCTTCTCGTAGCGGCGCGTGCGGCGCCGGGGCGTGGCCAGCTCGAGCCGCGACATCAGCCGGTAGAGCCGGGCGAGCTCGTGGGGCTCGAGCGCGTCGAAGCTCTTGGAGGCCAGGACCTCCTCGTCGCTCGCCATCGCCGCCGGGACCTCGATCTCGCCCTCGGCCTCCCCTTCCCCGGCTGCCGCCGAGCCCAGGCTCGCGCCTCCCTCGGCGAGGCCGGGCCGGCCGTGGCGCTCGTCGGCCGGCGCCGCCTCCGTGGGCGTGCGGTCGGCGGGAGGCCCCTCCGGCGCCGCGCCGTCGCCGAACACCGAGCGAAACACCTCGTCGAAGGCCGGCACCTGCCAGCGGTCGGTGACGAACACCGAGCGCGCCGTCCAGTAGAGCCGGCGCCGGCTCACCGGCCGCGTGAGCGTGAGCGCCTCGGCGAAGGCCGCCGACCGCTCGGGCGTGAGCGGCAGGCCCGCGGCGCGCAGGCGCTGTCCCAAGCGGCCCGCCAGCGGCGGCAGGTCGAGGTAGACGGTCTCGACCCCGAACGGCTCAGCCACCGCTGCCCACGAGCTGGTCGAGGCCGGCCGCGCGGATCACCTCCTGGTCCTCGTCGTACTTGAGCACCGAGCCGAGCGTCAGCTCGGCGGCCGCGGCGTCCAGCTTCTCGATTCCGAGCACGCTCAGGGCCGCCAGCCAGTCGATGGCCTCGGCGATCCCCGGCGGCTTCTGCACGTCGCTGTCGCGCATCCGCGAGACCGCGTTCGCGACCTGAACCGCCAGCGTCTCCGACGCGCCCTTCACCCGGCGGCGGACGATCTCCACCTCGCGCTCCGGGGTCGGGTAGTCGATCCAGCGGTACAGGCAGCGCCGCTTGACCGCGTCGTGGAGGTCGCGCGTCCGGTTGGAGGTGAGGACGATGATCGGCGGATGGGTGGCCGTGATCGTCCCGAGCTCCGGGATCGTCACGCTCGCGTCCCCCAGCAGCTCGAGCAGGAACGCCTCGAAGTCGTCGTCGGCGCGGTCGATCTCGTCGATCAGCAGCACCGCCGGACGCGGGCCCGGGTGCTCGAGCGCGCGAAGCAGCGGGCGCCGGATCAGGTAGTCGGAGCCGAACAGCTCCGCCTCGCTCAGCTTGGAGTCCTCGGCCTCGGCCAGGCGGATGCTGAGGAGCTGGCGGGGGTAGTTCCACTCATACAGCGCCTCGGCCGCGTCGATCCCCTCGTAGCACTGGAGCCGGACCAGCGGCGTGTCGAGCACCCTGGCCAGCGAGAGCGCGGCCTCGGTCTTGCCCACGCCGGCCTCGCCCTCGAGCAGGAGCGGCTGCGGCAGCCGCAGGCTGAGGAACATCGACGTGGCAAGCCCCTCGTCCACCAGGTAGTCGACGGCGGCCAGCCGCTGGGCGAGCGTCTCGACGTCGGGGACGAGCTCGTTCATGCGTCGATCACGGCCCGGTAGTCCTCCGGCGTGTCGACGTCCCGCGGGATCGGCCCCGGAACCGGCACGACCGCCGCCTCGTCCGAGCGCTGGTCGAGCAGGCGCCACACGCCCTTGTCGCCGTGCAGATCGGCGAGCGCCGGGAACACGCTGCGGGCGAACGCCAGCGGATGGCCCTTGCCGTCGTCGTAGCGGCAGACCGCGAGCGGCGCGTCGCCGCGGCCGGCGAGCAGCTCGGCGACCGTCTCGGCGGTCACCCCCGGCTGGTCGCCGAGCATCAGGACAATGACCTCGCAGCGCGGGTCGACCGCCGCGAGCGCCGCGGCAATCGACGACGAGCAGCCCTCGCCGTAGTCGTCGTTGACCACCACCTCGACGCCGTCGAGGTCGACGCCCGCACGGACCTCCCCGGCCGCGCCGCCTATCGCCACGATCGTCTGGTCGAAGCCGCAGTCGCGCGCGGTTCCGACCACGTGGCCGAGCAGCGTGCCGTCGCCGAACGGCAGCAGCTGCTTGGGGCGGCCCAGGCGCTTGGAGCCGCCGGCGCCGAGCACGAGCCCCGTGACGAACTCGTCAGTCGGCGGCGGCATGCTGATGGGCCGCCTCGAACTGCGCCTTGCAGCCCTCGCTGCAGAAGTAGACGGTCTCGCCCTCGTGCTCGACGGACAGCGTCGAGGCGCACGGCGGCGACGGTCATGCCGCAGATCGGATCGACGGCGGTGGCGGCCACGGGCACCGGAGCCGGGCGGCCGGCTCGCTGCGCCGCACGGCCACGATCTTCGCCAGGATCGACACCGCGATCTCCTCCGGCGTGCGCGCGCCTATCTCGATGCCCGCGGGCACGTCGATGCGCTCGAGCAGCGTCCGGCGGCACACCGTCGCCGCGCAGCTCGCCGAGCACGCCGTCGCCGCGCTTCTCGCTGGCGACCAGCCCCACGTACGGCAGCCCCTCCTCCAGCCCGCGCCGCAGCGCGTGCAGCTCGTCGCGGCCGTGCGCGGCCACCACGAGCCCGAGATCGCCGGGGCGCGGCTCGTCGAAGGCCACGGCGTCGAGGTCGAGCTCGGCGCCCAGCCGGAGCAGGGCATTCGCGATGGGCGTGTCGCCGAGCACGAGGACGCGCGGCGAGGGAAGCGCCGGCTCGATGAAGATCTCGATCGCGCCACCCGACAGGCACGGGTTCTGGACCGTCACGGCCCCTTCCTCGCTCTCCACCTCCCGGCCCTCGGGCCCGATCGACTCGTCGCCGAACGGGAGGATCCGGAGCAGGACCGGCTCGCCGCTCTCGATCGCCTGCAGCGAGTAGGCGCGCACGCTGTGCTCCGCGCAGGCGCCGCCGACGAAGCCCTCCACCGTCCCGTCGGGGAGAACCAGTGCCACGTTCCCGGCCACGACGCTCGTCGGGGACTGCGCGCGCACCACGGTCGCGGTGACGAACGACTCGCCCTGGTCGGCGAGCTGCCGCGCCCGCCGCTGCATGGCCGCCGGCATCATTGCGGCGGCTCGGGCCTCCCCTGCATCGCCGCCCACACGCGCGCCGGCGTGCAGGGCATGTCGATGTGGTCCACGCCGTGGCTCTCGTGCAGCGCGTCGATCACTGCATTGACGATCGCAGGCGGCGATCCGACGTTCGGAGACTCGCCAACGCCCTTCGCGCCGAGCGGGTGGTGCGGGCAGGGCGTGACCGTCTCGCCGAGCTCGAAGTCCGGCGTCTCCAGCGCGGTGGGGATCAGGTAATCCATGAACGACGAGTTGAGGCAGTTGCCCTCCTCGTCGAAGGTGAGGACCTCCATCAGCGCGATGCCGATGCCCTCCGCCAGGCCGCCGTGGATCTGGCCGTCGACCACCATCGGGTTGATGCGCACGCCGCAGTCGTCGACGGCGATGAAGCGCCGCACCGTGACCTGCGCCGTGTCGGGGTCGATGTCGACAACCGCGATGTAGGCGCCGTAGGGGTAGGTGAGGTTGGGCGGGTCGTAGATCGTCTGGCCGTCGAGCCCGCCCTCCATGCCCTCGGGCATCGCCTCGCCGCTGTAGGCCCGCTCGGCGATCTCCTCGATCAGCGCGCCCTTCTCGGGGTCGCCCTTGACGTACCAGCGGCCCTTCTCCCAGGCCAGGTCGTCGGGGCTCGTCTCGAGCATCGTCGCGGCGATCAGGCGGGCCTTGTCGCGCACCTTGCGCGAGACCACGGCCACCGCCCCGCCGGAGACCGGGGTCGAGCGGCTGCCGTAGGTGCCGAGCCCGTAGGGGGACTTGTCGGTGTCGCCGTGGCGCACCTCGACGTCCTCAGGCGGGATACCGAGCTCCTCGGCCACGATCTGGGCGAAGGTCGTCTCGTGGCCCTGCCCCTGGGTCTGGGCGCTGATGCTCACGGTCGCCTTGCCCGACGGGTGCACGCGCAGGTCGGCGCCGTCGTTCATCGACAGGCCGAGGATGTCCATGTGCTTGCGCGGCCCGGCGCCGACGCCCTCCGTGAAGAACGACACGCCGATCCCCATCAGCTCGCCGCGGGCGCGCTTCTCGGCCTGCTCACGGCGCAGGTCCTCGTAGCCGGCGATGTCCATGGCCACCCGCATCGTCTCGGCGTAGTTGCCGGAGTCGTAGGTCCAGCCGGTGGTGGTCTCGTAGGGGAACTGCTCCGGCGCGATGAAGCTGCGCATGCGCAGGTCGATCGGGTCGGCCTCCATCTCCATGGCCAGCGCGTCGGCCATCCGCTCCACCAGGTAGACGGCCTCGGTCACCCGGAACGAGCAGCGGTAGGCCACGCCGCCGGGCGCCTTGTTCGTGTAGACGGCCTTGACCTTCACGTGCGCGGCCTCGAGGTCGTAGGAGCCGCAGACGATGTGGAAGAAGCCGGCCGGGAACCTGGTGGGCTGCGCGGTCGAGTCGAAGGCGCCGTGGTCGGCGATCGTGTCGACGCGCAGGCCGGTGATCCTGCCGTCCTTCGAGCACATCTCCGCCTTCATCAGGTAGTCGCGCGCGAAGCCGGTGGACATCAGGTTCTCGCTGCGGTTCTCCACCCACTTGACCGGCACGCCGGCCACGATCGAGCCGGCGATGGCGCAGACGTAGCCGGGGTAGACGGGCACCTTGTTGCCGAAGCCGCCGCCGATGTCGTTGCACCTGATCCGGATCATGTGCTCTGCGAGGCCGGCCACGTGCGCGTAGACCGTGCGGTGGGCGTGCGGCGCCTGGTTGCCGTTGTAGATGTCGAGCTGCCCGGTCTCCGGGTTGAAGTCGGCGATGATCCCGCAGGTCTCGAGCGGCGCCGGGTGGCAGCGCGGGTAGATGATGTCGCGGCTCACGACCGTGTCGGCCTCGGCGAAGGCCTTGTCGGTGGCGGCCTCGTCGCCGGCCTCCCAGGTCGGGCTGGCGGTGTTGTCCACCTGGTCGGCCTTGTCGTCGCGGATCAGCGGGGCGTCGGGGTCGAGCGCCTTGCGGGCGTTGACGATCGCCGGCAGCGGCTCGTATTCCACGTCGATCAGCTCGAGCGCGTCGTTGGCCGTGTACTCGTCGGTGGCGATCACGAACGCGACCTCCTGGCCCTGGAAGCGCACCTTGTCGCCGGCCAGCACGGCCTGCGTGTCGTAGGAGATCGTGGGCATCCACGCCAGGCCGAGGGTCTCGAGGTCCTTGGCGGTGACCACGGCGGCCACGCCCGGGTGGGCCAGCGCGCGCGAGGTGTCGATCGAGAGGATCTTCGCGTGCGCGTAGGGGCTGCGCAGCACGGCGCCGTGGACCATCCCCGGCAGCTCGATGTCGTCGAGGTAGTTGCCCTTGCCGCGGATGAAGCGCTCGTCCTCCTTGCGCTTCAGGCGGCCGAAGCCGATCGGACGCTCCTCTACGACGGCCACTGTCCAGCCTCCTCTCTCGTCCCTGAATTCTCGGCCGCCCAGCGAACCGCGGCGACGATGTTCTTGTAACCCGTGCAGCGGCAGATCGCTCCGGAGATCGCCGTGCGGATCTCCTCCTCGCTCGGGTCGGGGTTCTCGTCCAGCAGCGCCCGCGTGGTCATCAGCATCCCCGGCGTGCAGAAGCCGCACTGGAGCCCGTGCTTCTCGTGGAAGCCCTCCTGGATCGGATCGAGCCGGCCGTTTCGCTCGAGCGACTCGACGGTGCGGATCTCGTGGCCCTCGCACATCGCCGCGAGCACCGTGCACGACTTGACCGGCTTGCCGTCCATCAGCACCACGCAGGCGCCGCAGTTGGAGGTGTCGCAGCCCCAGTGCGTGCCCTTGAGGCCGAGCGTCTCGCGGATGAAGTGAACGAGCAGCTGGCGCGGCTCGACGTCGCCTGAGACCTGCTCGCCGTTGACGGTCATCGACACGTTCACGTCAGGCCTCCTGGTTCATCGCGCGAGCGGCCGCACGGCTCAGCGCTCGCCGGGTGAGCACCCCGGCGAGGTGGCGCTTGTAGTCCACGGGGCCGCGGCCGTCGGCGGTCGGCGTGCAGTCCTCCGACGCGATCTCGCCCGCCTGCGCGAACAGGTCGGCCGACGGCGCCTTGCCGCGGAGGAGCTCCTCGGCCCGCGTCAGGTGGATCGTGGTCAGGCCGACCGCGCTGAGCGCTATGCCCGCGTCCCCGATCGTCCCGCCGTCCATCCACACCGCCGCCGACGCGGCGGCAATGGCCCAGTCGCCCGCCCGCCGCTCCACCTTCTCGTGGGCGCTGCCCGCGCCGGGGCGCAGCGGCAGCCGGATCTCCGTGAGGATCTCGCCGTTGCCGACCGCGGTCATGTAGGGCCCGACGTGGAAGTCCGCCATCTCCACCACGCGCTCGCCGTCCTTGCCGCGGATCACGACCTGGGCCTTGGCCGCGGAGCAGACGGCCGACAGGTCCTCGGCGGCGTCCGCCTGGCAGAGCGAGCCGCCGATCGTCCCCCGGTTGCGCACCGGCGGGTCGGCGATCACGTCCTCGGCGTCCCTGAAGAGCGGGTAGTGCCGCGCGAGCAGCTCGGACTCCTGGAGGGCGACGTGCCGGGTGAGCGCGCCGATCCTGATCTGCGCCGTCCTGCTCGCGGATGTACTCGAGCTCGCGGACCTCGTTGATGTCGACGAGGTACGACGGCTTGGCCAGCCGCAGCTTCATCATCGGCAGCAGGCTGTGCCCGCCGGCGATCACGCGCGCGTCCGATCCGGCCCGCTCGAGCGCCGCAAGCGCGCCCTCCACGCTGGTCGCTCGCTCGTACTCGAATGGCGCGGGGGTCTGCACTCTGGATCAGTCCGGGAGCCGCTTGCGCGGCGCGCCGATGTCGTCGCGCTGCTCGTACTGGACCGGGGCGTCGGTGCCGATGACCGGCGAGTTCGGCAGGTTCTCCGGCCGCTCGTGGCGCACCGAGGGATAGAGCTGCCGCGCCGCGAGGCTGCCGCCCTCGACGTTCCTCAGCACCTCGCCCGCGGGGCTGGCCGCGGCGATCGGCGCCTCGCGCCCCAGCCGCGCGAGCGTGAGCGTGCCCTTCGTGTAGACCTCGCCGATGCGCGGCGCGTCCACCTCGGTGCTCTCGGAGAAGTTGCGCAGGCCGGCGGCCGCGGCGCCCGGATAGACGCTGTCGATCAGCCCCATGGCGTCCGCCAGGCCCGCCTTCTTGACGAGCAGCCCCTCGAGGAGGTCGACCCCCGCGTCGAGCTGCTCGTTGATCGAATTCACGATGCCGTTCACCGGCTCGCTCTTCTCCGCGATCTCGCCCACGCCGGCGATCACCTCGTCCAGGCCGGCGGCGATCCGCCGCAGCTCGACGATCGTCGAGACCAGGTAGTAGACGAGCGCGAGCACGATCAGCACGACCGCGACGATCATCACCACCGCCGCCCCGCTCATAGGAGAACCTTGCCGCTCGTCGAGTGCCGTCCGGGGACGCCCTGAGGCTGCTCGGCCTGTTGGGCTGAAGACCACCGCCGGGAGAGCGCCAGCCTCGCTCGCCGCTTAGACGGCCACGATGAGACCAGCGCCTCCCGGCGGTGCGAGGCACCCAAAGCGGCAACAGGGCGTTGCCCCTCGAGGGCCTGCCTATGAGCACCCGCAACGGTACCTCCCGGTCGGACGCCCTCGTTTCGAGAACAGACCGAGGAGGATCGATGGGAGCTGTTGCCGGCCTCGACTGGGCCGCCGAGAAGCACGATGTCCTGATCGCCGACGAGCACGGAGCAGTGCTCGACGCCGAGGTGATCGCCCACACCGAGCAGGGGATCAGCGAGCTGATCGACCTGCTGCTCGAGCAGCAGGTCGAGCGGGTCGCGCTCGAGCGTCCCGAGGGGCTCTTGGTCGGGCGGCTGCTGGCCGCGGGCATCGAGGTGCTCGCGATCCACCCGAACCAGGTCAAGGCGGCCCGAGAGCGCTTCCGTCCCGCCGGCGGCAAGTCCGACCCCTTCGATGCGTTCGTGCTCTGCGAGCTCTGTCGCACCGACTCCCATCGCTTCCCGCGGCTCGCGCCCTCGGGCGATGAGACGGTCGCGCTGCGGGCGCTCTCGCGCTCGCGCGAGGACCTCGTCGCGACCCGCGTGGAGCTCGCCAACCGGCTGCGCGCCGAGCTCGACGCCTTCTGGCCCGGCGCCCGGGCGATCTTCGCCGAGGTCGACTCGAAGATCGCGCTCGCCTTCCTCGAGCGCTACCCGAGCCCGCCCGATGCCAGGGGCCTCGGCGTCAAGCGCCTTGAGGGCTTCCTCGCTCGCAACGGCTACTGCGGCCGGCGCAGCCCCGAGGCGCTGCTCGAGCGCCTGCGCGGGGCGCCGGCGAGCTGCTGCGGCGAGGCGCAGGTCGAGGCCCGACGCACGATCGTGCTCGCGCTCGTGAAGGCGCTGCGGCCGATCGTCGAGCAGATCGGCCTGCTCACGAGCCAGATCGCCGGCGCGGTGCGATCGCATCCGGACGGGGCGATCTTCCTGGCGCTCTTCCGTGATCCGAAGTCGAGCGTCACCGCCGCCGGACTCGTGGCGGAAATCGGCGACAACCGCGGTCGCTACCCGAGCGCCGACGCGCTCGCCGCCGACGCCGGGATGTGCCCGGTCGCGGTCGAGTCCGGCAAGCGCAGATCGGCCGTCTTCAGGCGCGGCTGCGACCACCGGCTGCGCAGCCATCTCGCCACCCTCGCGGACTCCACGCGCCACTGGCACCCATGGGCCCGTGGCGTCTACACCCGCGCTCGCGCGCGTGGCTGCGACCACCCCCACGCGATCCGCATCCTCGGGCGCGCCTGGACGCGCGTACTGTGGCGCTGCTGGCAGGACGGAGTCCCCTACAACCCCGCCCACCACGGCAACCTCAACCGCCTCCAAACGACGGCGGGTTGACACAGGGCGTCTCATCGCCCGTCCTCCGCGTCGTCGACGATCGCGTCGAGCGAGCCGCCGTAGTTGGCGACGCCGGCCACCGTGTCCTTCACCTGCTGGTCCGTGGTCACCAGCAGCGCGGCCGAGTCGAGGTCCTTCGATCCCGCGGCCGCGGTGGCCGCGATCTCGTCCACGCTCGGCACGATGCTCTTCGCCGCCTGCAGCACTCCGTTCAGGAGGTAGACGACGACCGGCAGGATCACGACGAGGAGTACTACGTCGCCGATCCACCAGAGGGTCATCGCGGCCTCCTCTCGGCGACGATCGGCCGCCTTGCGGGCGATGCCCGGAAGCGCGCCGAGGATGATCTCGAACTGGGCGTTGATCGCCTTGACCGCGGGCTCGAGCGGGCGCAGGTGCTGGGACTCGACGTCCTTCAGGGCGGCCGAGAGCGTGGCGAGGCCCTCGGAGGTCGCGGTCAGCCGCCGCCGGACGAGAATCAGCGCCAGCGCCAGCACGGCGATCACAACCACGGCGAGCAGGACGCTGAGAACGACGTAGCCGTCGGTGCTCACGCCGCGTCCTCCCCGAAGCCGTCGGTCAGCGCGCTCATGTACGCGTCCTGCACCACCGCCTCGTCGACGATCTCCGCGAGCACGGGGGCCGTCGCCTCGAGCTGCGGGATGTTGGCCGTGTTCCCCGCAACCTTGCCGGCGATCTCCAGCAGGTTCTCGACCGAGCCCTGGATCTTCCCGACCTGCTGGAGGAGCACCGCCAGCAGGGCCGCGACCACCAGCGCCGCCACCAGGCCGATGATCAGGGCGATCGACCAGTAGGTGTGCGCCGAGGTCGCGAGGAGGGTCACCTGCCGACCGCCGCCTTTCGCAGGGCGCGGGCCGAGCGAAGGATCCTCACGCCCGAGTCGTTGATCCGCGCGACGCCGGCGAGCTCGTCGGTCTGGCGCCGAACGACCTCCACCCCCTCCTCCGCCGTCGACGCCTGCCGGGCGATCCTCATCGCGAGGGCGACGATCGTGATCACGATGACCGCGGCGACCGCGATCACGACCACACCAAGCACGAGCCCCAAAGTCCAGCCCGACGACGAAGCCATAGCGACCAGCTAGCTCCTCCTCCATCAGACTTCCCTCGGGCTCACCATAGCTCAGCGGGCCTGTGGGCTTCCAGGGATTCCGGGAAGGGCCGTGCGGGAGCTAGTCGTTGTCGCCGCGCGAGGCCGCGCCGATGTCCTTGAGGTCAGGCTCGGCGTCCTCGGGGAGCTCGGGGCCGCCGTCGGAGACCGCGTCGGCCTCGTCGCCGCCACTCGGGTCGATGCCCTCCTCGGTGGCGGGCTCGTCCGAGCCGGTCGTCTCCCCCAGAACGGAGCTCTGGAGCTCGGGGTCCTCGTCCAGCATCTCCCCCGGCGCGTCCGAGCCGCCGAGCTCCGCGGGGACGACTCCCTCCTGGGCCTTCGCAGCCCACTCGCCCTTCTCGTGCGCTTCGGCCTCGTCCGGCGTCGTGCCGCCTCGCTGCTCGCTTGGCTTCTGTTCCATGCTGCCGTCTTTCCCGCGCGCGCGAGGACCTAACGGCGAATGGATCGGCCCGCTCGCCTCGGTCAACCTGCCGCCCGGCTCGTCCGGCACGCAGCGCGAGGATCTCGCCGAGCACAGCGACCGCCGTCTCCGCCGGCGTGCGCGCACCCAGGTCGAGCCCGCAGGGCGCGTTGATCCGCGGCTCAGCGCGTCGTCGCCGATGCCCTTGGCGCGCAGGCGCTCCTCGCGGTCGGTCTGGGTCCGCCGGCTGCCGAGCGCGCCGATGTAGCCGGCGTCGCTCTGGAGCGCGGCCAGCAGCGCCGGCTCGTCGAACTTCGGGTCGTGCGTGAAGACGAGCACGGCGTCGTTCGGCCCCAGTTGTTTGTCCGCCATGTAGCGGTCCGGCCAGTCGTTCGCAGTTTCCGCGTGCTCCTGGAACCGCGGGCTCTGGAGGAACGCCTCGCGCGCGTCCACGATCGTGACCCGGTAGCCGATGTCGTCGGCGATCTTCGCGAGCGACGCGCTGAAGTCGATGGCGCCGAAGATCACCATGGCCGGCGGCAGGGAGAACGCCTGAATCGAGACCCCGATCTCCGAGCCCATCACCTCGCCCTTGCGGCTGTACCGCCGCATGGTGGAGCGCGCCTGGTCGAGGAAGCCGCGCGCCTCGCGCACGACGCTCTTGTCGAGCAGCTCGGTCATGCCGAGGCTGCCGATGCTGTCGTCCTTCGTGACCACCATCTGCGTCCCGGCGCCCGGACCGTCGAGAAGCGTGGTGAGCGCAACGGGCGCCTCGGCCTCGATCGCCTCGCTGGTCGCCTTGAGCGCGGCCCGCTGCTCATCTCCCAGCTCGTGCACGAAGATCCTCACGCGTGCCGCCGCACATCAGCCCCACGTCCGCCGCCTGCTGATCGCTGATCCCGTAGGTCGCCACCCGCGGCGGCGCCCCGGCGAGCACGCCCTGCGCCTCCTCGACGAGCGCGCCCTCGACACAGCCGCCGGTCACCGACCCCTCGATCCGGCCGCTGTCATCCACGAGCATCTCCGCGCCCGGGTCGAGCGGGGCGGAGCCGACCGTCTCGACGAGCGTCGCGGCAACCACCCGCCGGCCCTCGTCGAGCCACTGGAGTGCGACGCGGTGCGAGTCGGGAAGCACCTCTGAAGAAGCTACTACGCGCTGCCTCTGCGCTGCCTCGACAACACAAGCTGATCCGTTTGGCCCGGGACTCAAGTGGCCGAAACGGGGGTCGATAGGCGACAAGGACCCCAGTAGGGGGTCCTCCCGCCCCCATATGGTCACCGGCCGCACACGGACGTCGCGCATCACGCCGCTCCCGGGCCCCAGTACGAGACCTGGGGGCTTGCGGCCGGCAACTTCAGCGGCAAGATCGACGGCCTTCATGCGCCGGGACCGGGCCTGACGGACCACCTCTTCAAGCCCGTCTCGCCGGACGACGAGAAGGCGCTCGGGCTGTACAAGCCCTGGTTCTTCAGCCGCTACCTGCCGGCGAACGCGACCACCAAGGACTGCGACACCAACAAGTAGGGGCGTCGGCTCAGCGCACGAGCACGCCCCAGGCGGCAGCCGGCGCCGCGTAGGAGCCGTCCTCGTTACGGAACCCGTCCATCTTCTCGATGATCGCCTCGTGGCTGGCGGCGCGCTCGTCCTCGGGCAACTCCGTCAGCACCCGCGCGAGCGGGCCCGCCAGGCTCGACGATGGAGTCCCAGACGTCCTCCGCGTCGGCGTAGTGGAACTCGAACGTGATCTCCTCGACCTCCGGCTCGCCGAATCCGGCCCCGGTGACGAGCTCCCGGATGCGATCGTGGTCCCAGAGCGCGAAGATCCCGGGCATCCCCGGCTCGGGCGGCGGCATGTGCCCGCGCTCGACGAGCGTCATCCCGGGAACGGCCGCCCAGGGATTCCGGTCCGGGCCCATCCAGACCGCGAATGCGAGCGGGCCGCCCGTGCGCAACACGCGCCTCGTCTCCTCGAGCGCCGCGGCCGGGTCGGCCATCAGCATGTAGCCGAAGCGGCAGACCGCAGCGTCGAAGCTGTCGTCCTCGAGGTCCATCCGCTCGGCGTCGAGGACCCGGTGCTCCACGCCCGTCGCGCCGACGGTCTCGTGCACCCGCCTCGCGACGTCCACCATCTCCGGCGAGAAGTCGCTCGAGACCACCTTCCCGTCCTCGCCCACGCGCTCGGCGACCCTGAAGCCCAGGTCGCCCGTCCCGGCCGCCAGCTCGAGCACCGTCTGACCGGGCTTCGGACCGAGCTTCTCGAGAGCCAGTCGCTGACCACCCCCGTCTGCTCCATCACCCACTCGCGCCGCTTCTCCCAGCCCGACGCCATTTGGGCCCAGCTCTGACGGCTCTGATCGCGGTACTCGTCAAGATCGATCGGCATGCTTCCCCTTCCGCTCGTCGACCTCCCGAGCCTAACTCGTCGCGCAGTCGTGGCGCTCTCGCCACATCGCCCGTACGGTGGAGGGGCCCCGTCCCACGAAAGGCTCGCCTTGCGCCCGTTGCTGCTGTTCGCGTCGCTGTTGCTCCTGCTCGCCCTTCCCGCCACTGCCACGGCAGTCGTGAAGACCGACTCCTCCGGAAAGGTCACGGCCTCGCTCTCCTACACCGAGGGGGCCGGGCCCGGCTTGCGGGCGACCAACCTCAAGCTGACCATCCAGCGCAAGGGGAAGGTGGCGTACCGACGGGCGCTGCGCGTCAAGGGCTGCACGCCTGAGCCGTACTGCGTCCCCAGCGGCAAGAAGCCCGTTCTGGTGCGCAATCTCGATCGCAACCGGGAGCCAGAGGTGCTCGTGACCGTCTTCTCGGGCGGCGCCCACTGCTGCACCTTCCTCCGGGTGCTCCGCTACAGCGGCGGGCGCTACAAGAGCATGACCCACAACTTCAAGGATCCCGGCTACCGCCTGCGCGACCTCAACGGCGACAAGCGCCCCGAGCTCGTGTCCGCGGATGCCCGCTTCGCGTTCGTGTTCGCCTCGTTCGCCTCCTCGGGCATGCCGATCCAGATCTGGAGCTACCGCAGCGGGAAGCTGAAGGACCGGACGCGGAAGTTCCGGCGCCAGATTCGCCGCGACGCCCGCAACTGGTGGAAGGGCTGGAAGGCGCGGTACCGGCAGCCCCCGCGCAGCGAGGCCCTCGGCCAGATCGCCGCCTGGGCCGGCGACCAGTACCTGCTCGGCCACCGTCGCCAGGCGCTGAAGAAGCTGAGGAGCCTGGCCAAGAAGAAGAAGCTGCCGGGCTCGGCCACGTTCTCACCGGGGAACAAGCGCTTCGTCAAGAAGCTCGACCGCTTCCTGCGCCGGCGCGGGTACTGAGCCGCCCGCCCTGAGCGATCCGGTTAGAGTCGGCCGGTCCGCCCCCAAACAGCCAAGCGCAGGCGAGGCCCCGCATGGCGCTGCTCATAACCGACTCACGCCGCATGGCCGTCGCGCGGCTCGAGAACATCGATGACGACAGTCCGGACTGGCTTGGCACGCCCGGCGCGGGTAGCGGCGAGTTCGACGCTCCCGGGGGCATCGCCGCGAGGCCGGACGGCGGCTTCGTGGTCGCCGACACCGCCAACCACCGCATCGTCGGCTTCGACGACATCGACGGGTCGGGCTGGGACAGCCTCGGCACCAGGGGCTCCGGGGTGGGGCGCTTCGAGCGGCCGGGCGGAGTCGCGGTCGACTCCAAGGGCCTGATCTACGTCGCCGACACCGGCAACCACCGGATCGTCCGGGTCGACGATCTCTCGGGAGCCGGGTGGACCGCCTATGGCACGGCCGGCGCGCCCAGCAGCGGCGCTGCCGCCGCGGTGGGCAAGTTCGACTCGCCCCGGGGAATCGCCGTCGACGGGCTCGGGCGGGTGGCGATCGCGGACCCGAAGCCCGGGCGAGTCGTGCGCATCGACGGGCTGGACGGGTCGGGGTGGGCGGCCAGCGCCGGGCCGCCGGGACCCCGTAGCCCGGTGGACGTCGCCGCGACCGAGGACGCCGACCTCGCCGTCGCGGACATCGTCGACGCTCGGCTGGCCGTGCTGCCGGCCCCCACCGGCGCCCCCGCCAAGGCCACCGGCGGCGGCGTCCTCTACGCCCCGCTGGCGGTCGCGTCCTTCGGCTCGGCGCTCTACACCCTCGACGGCGGAGCCGCCGCCGGCCGGCTGGTCCGGCTGAGCGCCAACGGAGGCACGCTGAGCCTGGTCGCGCAGACGGCGCTCGAGCCGCTCGGCTTCCGGGCGCCTCGCGGCCTGTGCGCCACGGCGGAGGCGCCATGAGCTCGAGCCTCCGCATCCTCACCATGAACACCCAGCTCCGCTCGTACGGGATGGAGGCGCTCGCGCAGGGGAACCCCGACCCCAACACGAGCACCGAGGAGCGCGCCGTGATCATCTCCAAGCGCATCCTCCAGAGCCCCCAGGACTACGACGTCATCTGCCTCAACGAGGTCTTCGACGAGGACGCCCGGCCGATCTTCGAGGACCTCCTGCTGCCCAAGTACCCCAACGCGGTGATGAAGGCCGACCTGCTGAAGCTCGACGTGCGCCAGAACAAGCCGAGCCCGTTCGACGTCCTCCCCCTGCCCCCGGCGCCGTGGTCGCTCGGGATCGGCTTCGACCCCGTGAAGATCTTCGAGCTCCTCGCCGGCAAGCTCGAGGACAGCGGCCTGATGCTGTTCAGCCGGCTTCCGTTCGTCCAGGCCACGCCCGTGCCGTCGGACCTGATCGACGTGCTGGCGAGCATCGGCTTCGGTCAGCCCCCCGGCGTCCCGATCGTCCTCTTCATCCCCTATCCCGACTCCGACTTCGACGACTCGCTGGCCTCGAAGGGGGTCATCTACGCGCGCCTGCGGAGTCCCGACGAAACGATTCTGCACCTGCTGATGAGCCACACCCAGGCGGACGCGAACGGGCAAGATCATGGAGCACCAGGGCACCCGCGACAGCCAGTTCGACCTGGTCTGGGACCTCCTCACGACGATGGTCGGCTCCCCGCCCTTCGGCGAGGAGGTCATCTTCTGCGGGGACTTCAACGTCAACGGCCTGGCCCTGGGCGGAGTGAAGGCCAACGCAGGAGGCCATCGCGCGCTTCGGCGACCCGCAATCGGTCTGGCGGGAGCACATGCGCGACGCCTGGTGGTGGGAGCAGTGCCCGGGCTCGCCCTCCTCCACGAACCGCATGCCCGCCGACTGCGACCCGGGCATGACCGCCCCCGGCCAGCGGCTCGACTACTTCCTCCGGGCCGCCCCCTTCCCCGGCCGGCGCATCACCCAGCACATCGCCGTGGCGTGGGACATCGCGCAGGCGCAGCCCGGCCAGGGGCCGACGCTCTACACGAGCGACCACCTGCCGCTGCGAATCGACCTCCACGAGAGCCGTCCCAGGGCCAGCGCCAACACCGCCGAGAGGCTGACTCCGGGCACGAGCGATGCCGTTACTCCGCCATGCGCGGCCTGGTCGACGGCCAGATGGACTGGTACTGCATCACCCAGCCGGGCAGCTACGGGATCGCGCTCGCCAGCGGGGGCGACCAGGTCGGCTTCGACGTGTACACCGCCGACAACCTCAGCCGCCCGGCGCCGCCGTTCACCACCACCAAGGAGAGCGTCGGCCGCAGCCCGCCGCTCACCCGCTACGCGCTCCCGCGCGTCCCGTTCTTCATCCGCGTGTTCATGCGCAGCCGCGTGGGCGACGCCGGCTACCGGCTTCACGTGCACCGCTACGCCGGCACCAGTCCGGAGGATGCGATCGGGCTCGTGCGCGGCGTGCGAATGCCGTTCGACGCCAAGGTGGGCGGACCGCACAGCCCCGACCGCGCCGGACACCCAGTTCGACGACTGCGACTCGGTCTGGTTCACGGCCACGCTCGACAAGCCGCCGCAGAACCTTGGCGAGGTGACCCACCACGTCCGGCTCGACGGCATCGACTTCATCCCGGGCACCGGCGACCACGCGTTCAGGCTGCGCGTCGCCGACCGCCACCCCGGCGGCCCCATCGAGGAGATCGACTCCACGGGCGGCGGCCTGGACCCGGAGACCATCGACTTCGACCACCGCGGCGGAGCGCGACTGTTCATGCTCGCCCAGAGGCTCGATCCGAGCTTCCAGGCCAAGCGCGTCCACATCACGCTCGAGTCGGACGTCTCCTACCTGTACGGGAACCCGCAGGAGTTGAAGACGCAGGCCTTCGATCGCGCGACCCTCTTCTGCCCGGACGAGACGGACGGCTTCCTGGGCAGCGAGGCCGGCTCCGACGACATCTCGATCAACGTGTCGTCGAACGGCCACAACCTCTTCCACATGGACAACAACGACTACCTCGAGTTCGACGACGACACCACGCGCGACATCCCGATCAGCACCATCCGCTACGCGGGCGACGCCGTTTTTGAGCTGGTCGAGCTCGACGACCTCTCGCCTGCGGACCGAGCGTCGACCCCGATCCCGTCGTTCCAGGGGGTGCAGGGGTTGCCGCAGGACCGCAAGGTGATCGAGAACGACAGCTGGATCCAGGCCCGCTTCCCGATCAACTTCGAGGACGACGACGGGCATTACGAGTTGACGATCGTGGTGTCGCGGGAGCCGCCGCCGGGGGCGTGAGCGCGTGGGCGAGCAAGCTCGACAACGGCTCGCTCGTGATCATCAGTGGCGACTACTCGGCCACGAGGGGGGACCCCGACATCGACGTAGCAACAAGCTGGTCGAAGACGAGGAGGCGGTACGACGGACTGTGGTGCGGCGCCCTAGCCGGCCGTCCTACCGGAGCGGAGCGCTTCCGAAGGCCCGGGGCTAGCGGCCACCGGAGTTGGTGACCGTCATCGTGCGGCGTGCGCCCCGCGGCCGTCGATCACGTGCAGCCGAGCGAGGTAACGGCTGTGCCCGGCGCGACCGCCCTGCCGTCGCGCGGTGATCTCCGCCATGGGCCGAGCCCACCCCGGCGCAACTGCGTGGGCACCCTGAGCCGCCTGGATCCTCAGGTCACCCAGGCTAGCCCGCGGACGACGCAACTTCGAGATCTACCTCGGCCCGGCGATGACCCCGCGGACAGCTGTCAAGAGCGCTTAGTGCGGCGCCGAGCCGGTCGTCCATTGATGCCCCCGAGTCCCACCCCGCCGCCAAGTCGACCATCGCGCGCAGCGACGTCGCCGCGTGACGAAGCGCAGCGCAGTCAGCCGCCGACGGCCTGTGCCCCGCACTCATAAGAGCCTGGATCCGCGCGCGAACGGTGCGGCGCACATGGAAGCGCCGCCGCAGATACTTCGGGACGGGCGGCTTACGCAAGCAGAAGACAGCGTCGACCGTGGCTGCGTGTCGCCCACCCTGAATGTGGGTTGAGACCCGCAGCTCCGACGGGCAGGCCCACAGCCTTGTCGGAACCAGTCCCGCGTCAAGACAGGCCACGATCAGCGGCGCATACGCCTCAATGTCGTTGTGGTGGTAGGTAAAGAGGAACGCGCCTCCCATCCTGAAGCGCATTGGCGGCCGCGCAGAACACCTCTGAGAGTCGCTCGGTGAATTCGCCGGATCCCACGGATCCGGCAGCGCTATCCGACCCTACGGCGTCAGTGTCCGTCTTCGCGGTCTGGACATCGAAATACGACGTCCCGGGTGCGAGCCGACGCAGCCAGACGTAGCAGAAGTCCATCAGCTCGGCGTACTGGACATTCGCAAAGTACGGGGGGTCTGTCAGGACGATCCGAACAGAGCCGGCCTCCAGCTCGCCGACGACCAGCGACGCGCGCCGGAGGAGTGCGTGTCCCTCCGCGACGTGGTCCGGGGTCCGCACCAGCTGTGGCGTAAGCGTCTCCGGTGCGGTGCGTAGACGCCGGGTGCGGCCTGCTTCGCTGACGATCTCCTGTGGGGCCCGACACCACCGCTTTGCGCGCTCGTATTTATCGAGCGCATGCCGGAACCCCCCCGAGCCGTGGCCGCGTTCGCCGATCAGGGCGGCCTCGCACGACACCCTGGGGACCGCGAAGCCATGCACAGCGAACACATCGGCTGGCTTCAGAAGCTGGCGGTCGTAGCGACAAAGCATGCTCTGTGACCGCAAAACGTCGGAGAAGGCGGTCTGAAGTGCCCGCTTGACCGGTCCCGGAGGCTCGCAGGCAATGTGCTCGGCGAGAATGGCGAGACCGTAGAGTTGCCGCGCCCCGAACAGGTCGCGCCAGCGCAGATACCCCCAGCGCAGCAGCCGCTCGGTCTCCTTACCGGACGGAATCAGCTCCTCTGGCCAGAATTCAGACGGATGTTCAGCGCAGAGTTGCTGGGCGTGGCGCAGCCGCTGATGGTCACCGCGCCCGGCAGCCTTAAACCGGTGGGTTGGGGCACCGCGTTTGGCGGCACAGCGGGCACAATGTAGTCGACTGCGACAAGCCGCTGGCACGGGGTCTCGACGGTCCCACGTGGCGGCACTCGAAACGGCTCACCACAGCCGCAGATGTGCAAGCCGCCGGGCTCATAGAGTCCGTCGTCGTAGCGGGCTTTGCAGCACGGGCAACACTCGGGCCGCTCTCCGGCAGCGAACTCCTGCACGTCGAGACATTGCGGGCACAGGTGCACCTCTCGTGGATGGCGGCGTTGGCGGGTCGATACCAGCATCGTGTCGGCGAGCAGCGGCTGCTCAGCCCCGCAAGCGCACCGATGGTGCCGCAGCCAGAGAAAGTGGCGGACCTCAGCTTCGCGGCCGCAGCCGGTGCAACGGGTCAGGTAGAAGCGCCGCAGCTTGCGCTCAACATCGGCCGCGACCCGCTCGCCGACCTCGCGCAGCTCATCCGGGTCCACGTCCTCCAGTTCGCGCTCGACAATCCAGCGAGCCATTGGATTTGTGTCGTAGCCAACGACGCCGAGGCCGAGCCGAGCAGCTTCCATCAGAGGTGTGCCACCGCCCATGAACGGGTCGAGGCAGATCCCGTTGAGCTGGTGACCTTGCAAATAGGCATCCTTGCCCCCGGCTCCGAGCTCGGCGAGGGCAAGCGCGCGAAACAGCGACCCAGGCCTCCGCGCGAACCATTTGTGCACGCTGATGGCGGGGCGATAGACACGCTGACACTGCTTCTCGCGGCCCGCCAGGCGGGCCACGAACGACTCGTTGAAGTTGCGCTCGACTCTCCTCATCGCCAGGCCAGCCATGGCGCTCTTCGACGCGGGAACGCGGAGTCATGCCGCTGACCGCTCGAAAAGAGGCACGCAGCTGGATTGGAGCGGCCCGGCGATGCGCTGAAAGAGCGCCGACGACGCTAAGCACTGTCCGGTCGGCTACGGCGCCTTGGGAGTCAACAGGCCGGCCTTCTCCAGCAGGTCAAGCAACCACCAGACCTGGTCGATGTCGGTGGCGTCGAGCGGCAGTCCGGCCTCGACATGGTCGCCGAGGCCGGCGCCCGTGAGGTTCGCCGAGCCGAGGTAGCCGTGCGCGCCGCAGACAAGCTTCGCGTGGAAGATGCTGTATGGGCTCGGAGGCTCGAACCTAAGCACGCGGACGGTCGCCCCGGAATCGCGGAGCTGGCGGCCGAGTCGAAGCATCGCACCGAGGTCGTCGTTTCCCTCCTCGCCAGGAGCCTTCTGACGCGCGCCGGCTAGCGTGATCGGGATGTCGAGGCCGACGGAGCGCTGCAGGTATGGCCACAGTTTCCTTGTGCCCTTGTCGGTCCAGAAAGGGGAGGCGAGCAAGGTCCGGTCGGTCGTGGAGACGAGTGCATCGAAGACCCACTTGGCGAGCGAACGCTGCATCGTGGACGCTTCTGCGGGCAGCGTGACGCTGTCGGGCACAGTGAAGACGACCTTCGGGCGTGCCGGCGGGCGACGGGCCTCCTCCGAGAGGCGGAAGTAGGGCAGCAGCGCGACGACCTGCTGGAAGTCACGTAGCCGGTAGTCGTCCACCATTCCGTGGTCGCGGACCACGGCAGCCCGCTGCAGGTGCCTGGTCAACAGCGCACCGGTCTTCGCCGCGAAGTGCACGGGCACCATCTTGTCGGGCCGCGCCGCGTCGAGGTCCTTAGCCCAGCCGACCATCTCCGCCTCCGAGGTGAACAGGTCGAGGATGCCGTACGCGCACTCGACGAGCCGCTGCGCCTCGCCGCCTTCGACGTGCCCGTTCACAGCAGAGGCGGCACCTGCTCCCAGTAACCCACGTCGACGCGCGGCTCATGACCGTCCGGGGTGCCAAACAGCACGCCACGGTCGAGCTCGTTGTTGTGCTTATCGCAGGAAAAGGCGAGGTGCAGGCACGACATGCAGGCGCCGTCCTGCTCGCCGCAGTGGGGGTCCCACTGGCAGTGGGCGGACCCGTCAGCGACTGCGTCGAGCCACTCCCCGAGCCGGTGCTCGACGAGCGCCACAAGCGCACCAAGCGATAGGTCCTGCTGCACATCGACAAACAGACCGACGGTGAGCGTGTCCGGCATCAGGTACTCCGACATCGTGTCCTCGCCGAAGCCGGAGCGCTCGCCAAGGTTCTTGATCAACGCATGCGCGAGGGTGTGCTGCAGCAAGAAGGCGAGCTCATAAACGTCCTCGTCGTCGCGCATCAGGCGTAGCATGAACGCCTTCGCAGCGCGCCGACGGGCGGCCCTGTCGGACACCGACGGCAGCTGCGGGGCCGGCACGCCGAGCCCGCGGTTGACATCAAGCCAGGCGATGACGCGTTCGGCGTCGAGCTCAAAGAAGACCGCCTCCGTGTTCGTCGTCGCACAGTAGATAGGGACGCGACCCTTCTGTTTCCCGCCACCCGTCTTCAGCGTCGGGAAGGGCTTCAGCAGGGCGCCCTCGGGGGTGCGGTTAATGCGCGTGTACCCGTACGCCGCGAGGGCGACGGAAAGTTGTCCACGACGAGCAGGTCGGAGAAGCCGAAGTCGTCGAGCCTTTGGCGGGCGTCCTGAATGACCTGGACCGCGCCCGGGCGCCCCGACTGCTTGGCGGCATCCTCGAACTTGTCTAGCCGCCAGACCGAGAGGTCGGAGGCCTCCCCCCAGATGAGGGTGCGCTCGCGGGCGCGTTGCCCGCGGCCGACCGCCCGCAGCACGTCGTCGCCTATGAGGTCGACTATTTCGTCGAAAGCCCCGCCGGACTCGCCCATAATGGTCTTGCGCATGTCGGCCATCTCCTCGCTGGAGTCGCCGCTTGCCTCCATCAGGGCTTTGACCTTCAGCCACTTCTTCTCCGCGTCGCCCCGGTCCTTGCCGACCTCGTTCAACGCTTGCTCCCAGTCGGTAGAGAAGAACTCAAGGTACGAGCCGACGACGACTTTCTCCGATCCGGACTTCGACCGCAGCTGCACCATCGGCGCTGGGTCGAACGTGACGAGCTTCAACGTGTGCGTGATGAAACGTAGGTCCTGGCGGAGAGTCACGTAGCGGAACGGGCCGGGTTCGCCGCAGCCGCAGCCGACCTGGCGCATCCCCTGCACGTGCCGCCCGTTTGCTCCGCTCCCTCCACACGAGCCGTAGCGACAGCGCCAGCTGGCGGTCTCGAACGAGTGCGTGTCGTGGAGAAAGATGTGGCGCCAGCCATGCTCCTTGCCGGAGCCGTCCTTCACCTTGCAGGGCGGGATCGGTATCTCCCGGTCACGCCCGCACGTGTGAACCATCATGTACTCGAACTGCCGCCGCGGTCGTCGGCACAGATTGCAGCGCTGCGGGTCGCGCGTCTTCTTCCACGCGGTCTCGTCCCTGGAATGTCTCGACACGAAGACAGTCGGGATTCGTGCAGTGGAGCGTCAGTGGCCAGGTCTTGTAGAACATCGGCCCGTCGGGCTCGACGACGGCGTACTCGTCCGTATGGTCGGTGACCGGCTGCAGGAAGCCGGCGGCGCGCGAGACCGGCTGACCATTCTCGTCACGCACCGTCCAACCTGAGAGCTCGTCGGCGAGTGCCTCAAGAAGCAGCTCCTTATTGACCTCGGCGCGGCTCGCCGGCGTCCACAGCACTCGCACTGCGGTCTCGTTGGGATGCTCGAACGTCTGTCCCGGTAGAAAGCCGCGGATGACCTGGGCGGTGGTA